>NZ_JBXAMV010000001.1:0-2393650 GCF_058801005.1 Variovorax sp. GW822-FHT04A09
GCCGGTGCGGGGCCGGAGGGCGCGGGGCGCGCGGCCTGCTGCGCCATCAGGTCGCCCAGCGGGTCGCCGGGCGGCATGGCGGGGCGCACGGGCGCGGGGGCCGTCGACGGTGCGGCGGGGGCGGGCGGGGCGGTGGCGACGACGGGGCCGTTGCTGGGAGGGGTGGCGGTGCTGCTGCCGTTCTTGGGCGCATCGCGCAGCCGCTCGGCGATCAGCGCTTCCATCGGGTCGATGGCCTGCTCGGGGTACAGGTCGAGCACCAGCCGGTGCTTGTAGGCGGCCACGGGTGCCAGCGAGAACACCTGCGGGCGCACGGTCTGCTTCAGGTCGAACACGATGCGCACCACCTTCGGTGCGTTCTGCCCGATGCGCAGGCCGTTGATGTACGGGTCGCCGGGCTTGATCTTGCCGACGAGGTCGCGCAGCTCGGTGTTGAGGTCGATGCCCTCGATGTCCACGGCCAGCCGGGGCGGGCTGCCGACCACGAGCTGCTGCGAGTTGAGGCGGGCATCGGATTCGATGGTCACGCGGGTGTAGTCGGCGGCGGGCCACACGCGCACGGCGAGGATGCTGGCGCCGCGCGCGATCTGGTGCACGCCCAGCATCAGCGCGATGCTGCCGCCTTGCAGCAGCACGCGCCGTTTCAGGCCGGTCGCCTTCATGCGGCCAGGCACGCCAGCAGATCGCTGCCGCGAGGGGTGTTCGCCAGGAGGGTCACGCTGCGGGTGTCGTCGGTCATTGCTTCTATTTTAATAGCTAGGTCGGCAGGTGGGGTGCGCCCCGCGGCGTTTTCCGGCCACTCGGCCAGCTTGAGGCCGGGGCCCGCGAAGATGTCGCGGAAGCCCGCGTCGTCCCATTCGCGCGGGTCGGCGAAACGGTAGAAGTCGAAGTGGTAGATGGCCAGCCCGTCGGGCGCCTCGTGCGGCTCGACCACCGCGTAGGTGGGGCTCTTGATGCGTCCGGTGATACCGAGCGCGCGCAGCAGGTGGCGCACGAAGGTGGTCTTGCCGGCGCCCAGGTCGCCCTGCAGCGCGATGAAAGCGTCGCGCAACGCGGGCGATGCGGCGAGCGCGCGCGCCAGCGCGTCGGTGTCGTCTTCGCCCTGCCAGCGCAGGGTGCGCGTTTCTACAATCGGCAAGTGATCGTCAGCCATCCACTCGTTGCTCGTATTCAGGCCTTGGCCCGGGAACTCGGATTCTCCCAAATCGGAATCGCGGGCGTCGATCTGTCGAGCGCCGAAGACGGTCTGATGCAATGGCTGGCCCATGGGTTCCATGGAGAAATGCAATACATGGCAACGCACGGCACCCGCCGCGCGCGGCCCGCGGAGCTGGTGCCGGGCACGGTGAGCGTGATCACCGCGCGCATGGACTACCTGCCGCGCGACACCGACGCCGAGTGGCAGGCCATCGAGTTCGACCGGCTGCGCCGGCCCGGCGAGGCCATCGTGTCGCTGTACGCGCGGGGCCGCGACTATCACAAGGTGCTGCGCAACCGCCTGGCCAAACTGGCCGAGAAGATCGCCGAAGAGGTCGGCCCTTTCGGCCACCGCGCCTTCACCGATTCGGCGCCGGTGCTCGAGGCCGAGCTGGCCTCGCGCAGCGGCCAGGGCTGGCGCGGCAAGCACACGCTGGTGCTCGACCGCGACGCGGGCTCGATGTTCTTCCTGGGCGAAATCTACGTCGACATGGCGCTGCCGCCGAGCGAGCCCGTCAGCGCGCACTGCGGCAGCTGCAGCGCCTGCATCGACGTGTGCCCGACGCGCGCCATCGTCGCGCCGCAGCGGCTCGATGCGCGCCGCTGCATCTCGTACCTGACGATCGAGCACGCCGGCGCCATCCCGACGGAGCTGCGCCCGCTCATGGCCAACCGCATCTACGGCTGCGACGACTGCCAGCTGATCTGCCCCTGGAACAAGTTCGCGAAGAAGAGCACGCTACCCGACTTCGACGCGCGCGAGGGGCTCACGGGCCGCACGCTGGCCGAGCTGTTCGCGTGGAGCGAAGAAGACTTCCTGCGCCGCACCGAAGGCAGCCCGATCCGCCGAATCGGCCACGAGCGCTGGCTGCGCAACATCGCGGTGGCGCTGGGCAATGCGGTGCGCTCAGGCGAGGGCGGCGCGAAGGAAGCGCTGGCCACGCGCGCCGAACATCCGAGCGAACTGGTGCGCGAGCATGTCGCGTGGGGGCTGGCGCAGCAGCCTGCGGACCCGCCGGTTTAAGCGGGCAGGATCTCGCGCACGCGTTCCCAGGGTCGGCACATGAGCGTGCCACGCGGCGACACGACGATGGGCCGCTGCAGCAGGATCGGGTTCTCCACGATCGCGTCGAACAGCTGGTCGTCCGTCAGTTTCTCGTCCGCCAGCTTCAGCTCTTCGTAAGGCGCCTCCTTCGTGCGCAGCAGGTCGCGCGCCGTCAGGCCCATGGCCTTCGTCAACTCGCGCAGCTTCTTCTTCGAGGGCGGCGTTTCCAGGTACAGGACGATCTCGGGCTCCACGCCGCTTTCGCGGATCAAGCCCAGCACGTTGCGCGACGTGCTGCAGTTGGGCTTGTGGTAGATCGTCATCGGGTAGGCGGTGGTCGGTGTGCGTGCGGTCATGGCGTCGATTATGAGAAGAGAAGAATGGGCCTCAGCTTGTCTCTTCGTCCGCATCCATCGAGAACGGAAAGCGCGCCGCCCAGAACGCCGCCAGCCGCGGGTCGGCGTCCACGCGCCGCACCACGCGCGCCATGCGCGGCGCCACGCGGTAGAAGCGCCGGCGGGTCGGCGTCCAGCGCGACACCACGGTCACGTACAGGTCGAGCATGCTGAGCTTGTCGCCGAGCAGGTAGGGCGAAGGTTCGTCGATCTGCGTGTCCATGAGGTGCCAGCAGTGCGCGATGCGCGCGGCCGTGCGCTTGAGCACCACGGCCTGCGCGGCGGCATCGGCCGCGAGGCGCGACGGCTCGTCGCGCACCCAGAACATCGAATAGATCGAGGCCGGCAGGTAGACCATCCAGCGCAGGTACTGCGCGCGGCGCGGGTCGCCGGGCGCGGGGCAGAGCCCGGCCTCGGGGTAGCGGTCGCCCAGCCAGATGAGGATGGCTGCGCTCTCGGTCATGACTTCGCCCGACGGCAGCACGAGCGCGGGCACCTGCTGCATCGGGTTGACGTCGGTCAGCCGCTCGCGTTCGGACTCGCCCTCCCAGGGGGCGATGTCGATCGTGTCGACCTGCGCGCCGATCAGCGTCAGCGCGGCGTGGATGGGCGTGGCGCCCGAGCCGGGCGCCCCATAGAGGGTGTAGCGGTCGGCGGCTGTTGCTGCGACCGCCGGGGCGGATGGAGAGGCCATCCGCGCAGGTTACTGCAGGCGTGCGCCTCTTGCCAACCCGCCTAGGCGGCCAGCAGTGCGTCGACCTTGTCCAGCGCCTCGAGCGTCTTGAAGCAGGCCTCGGCCACTTCGGTGCCCTTGATTGCGAAGTGGCGGTGGAAGTACTTGCGGTGCTCCACGTGCTCGTGGAAGTGATGCGGTGTGAGCACGGCCGAGAAGATCGGCACGTCGGTCTCCAGCTGCAGCGACATCAGCGTGCTGACGACGGTGTTGGCGACGAACTCGTGGCGGTAGATGCCGCCGTCTACCACCAGCGCGCAGCCGATGATGGCCGCGTACTTGCCCGAGTTGGCCAGGCGCTTGGCGTGCAACGGAATCTCGAAGGCGCCGGGCACATCGAAGATGTCGATGAGCTCGCGCGCCACGCCGAGCCGCGCCATCTCTTCGAGAAAGGCGTCGCGTGCCTGGTGGACGATGTCGGAATGCCATTGCGCCTCGACGAATGCGATGCGCTGGCCGCGCGGCGAACCCGACGCGGTGACGGCAGAAAGGGGAAGGTCGTTGATCTGACTCATGGTGTGCCTCTTGAAAGCAGGTTTCCTGAATCAGGGCGCACGAAACCACAGGCCCGCTCGCGCGCCGGTTTGCCCAAAAAGAGCAAAGCAAGGCGCGCGGGCATGCCCGCATTTCGCGCTCTCTTTCATCCGGACTGTGACCGTCGGCTTCGGAATCGCACCGAAATCTGCTGACCCTCGAACCTGTGGCAGGTCCGAGGCGCTCGCGGGCTTGTGCAACTTTCGTTGCCATCACCGCCGGTGGGGAATTGCACCCCGCCCTGAGAACGCTTGCCGTCCGGCGAACCGGACGACGGCGCGATTCTAGAAGCACGCCGCCGGGCCGGTTGTCGCCCGCGCGCCAGACCTTCGAGCGCGCGGGGATTTGCTTCAGAAGCGGTACGTCGCGCTCGCGGTCAGGGTACGGCGCTGGCCGTAGAAGCAGTCGCCGCGCGCCAGGCAGGTGGTGATCTGCACCTTGTCGGTCAGGTTGGCGACGTTGAGCGCCAGGCGCAGCGGACCGTTGTCCCACGCGAACATCGCGTCGAACAGCGTGACCGCGGGCGCGGGGTTGCTGTCCATGCCGTCGTACGACTTGCCCAGGTAGCGCACGCCGCCGCCGGCCGAGAAGCCGTGCAGGCCGCCGATCGAGAAGCGCTTGGTCACCCAGGCCGAGGCCGTGTGCTTGGGCACGCCCGAGATGCGCTTGCCCAGGTCGGAGCCGTTGCTCCTGGACACGCGCGCGTCGGTGTAGGCGTACGAGGCGATCCAGTCCCAGTCGCGCGCGATGCTGCCCTTGTACTCGAGCTCCAGGCCCTTCACGTGCACTTCGCCGAGCTGCACGCTGTTGAGCGGGTTGGTCGGGTCGGGGGTCTTGCGGTTGGTGTCGCGCAGGTCGTACACGGCCGCCATGAACGAGGTGCGCTGGCCCGCGGGCTCCCACTTCACGCCGGCTTCCCACTGCTTGCCGCGCTGCGGCTTGAAGGGGTTGTTCGACGTGTCGACGCCGCCCAGCGGCAGGAACGATTCGGCATAGCTCAGGTACGGCGCCCAGCCGCCATCGGCCAGGTAGACCAGGCCGGCGCGCTTGGTGGTGGCCTTGTCGTCGGCCGCCGCGGCGGGGCGGCCTTCGGTGTCGGTGGTGGCCTTGTCATGGCGCAGGCCCAGCAGGCCGATCCAGCGGCCGTACTTGACCTGGTCCTGCACGTACAGGCCCGCCTGCTTCTGCACCACCTCGGGTGCGCGCGTGTAGCTAGTCGGCGCCGTGTAGTTGCCGTACACCGGCGCGTACACGTCGAGCGCGCCCGCACGGCCGCGGCCCGAGAGCTTGGAGGTGGTGTTGCGCTGGAAGTCGGCGCCCAGCAGCAGCGTGTGCTCGACCTCGCCGGTCTTGAAGTGCGCTTCGGCCTGGTTGTCGAGCAGCAGCATCTTGCCGCCGTTGATGTCGCTGCTCAGGTCGCGCTCGATGGTGCGCTGGTCGGCGTTGAACACCGGGCGTGCCGGACGGCCCGTGAGGCGGTTGGCCGTGAAGCTGGTGTACGAGGTGTTGTACCAGACCTTGCTCTCGGTCGAGCGCAGGTTCTGGCGCACCGTCCAGGTGTCGTTGAGGCGGTGGCTGAACAGGTAGCCCAGCGAGGTGCTGCGCGTGTCGAAGCGGTCGAAGCCCGGCTCGCCGGTGAAGGTCGAGGTCGGGATGCGGCCGTACAGCGAGGGCAGCAGCGTGCCCTGCCACGGGAAGAAGCCGATCAGCGAACCGCTCTTGTCCTTCTGGTAGGACGCCTGCAGCGTGAGCGAGGTGTCGGCGTTCGGGCGCCAGGTGAGCGAGGGCGCGATCGCGATGCGGTCGTCCGACACGTGATCGACCTGCGTGCCGCTGTCGCGGTTCACGGCCACGAGGCGGTACATCCACTTGCTCTCGGGGTCGAGCGAGCCGGTGAAATCGGCGGCGATCTGCTTGCGCGCGTTGTTGCCCAGTTGCAGCTGCACTTCGCGCTGCGTCTCGGCCTGCGGGCGCTTCGACACGAGGTTGAGCACGCCGCCGATGCCGCCCTGGCCGTACAGCACCGACGAGGGGCCGCGCAGCAGCTCGACGCGTTCGAGCATGTACGGGTCGGGCCGGCTGGCGTTGTAGGTGCCGTAGGTGCGTTGCAGGCCGTCGAGGTACTGCACGGCGTCGCCGCCGCGGGCCTTGAACGAATCCACGCGGCTGTCGAAGTAGCTCGACACCACGCCGGCCGTGTAGTTGGTGGTCTCGCGCAGGGTGAGCGCGCCCTGGGCTTCGATCTGGTCGCGCGTGACGACCGAGATGGCCTGCGGCGTTTCGATCAGCGGCGTGTCGGTCTTGGTGGCCGTGCTGCCGCGCCTGGCGACGAAGCCCGTCACGGGGCCGGTGGCGGTTTCACCCGCATCGCCCGAGACGGTCACGGTGGGCAGCGCCTGCCGCGTTTCGGCAGCGGCGGTTTCTTGCGCGTGGGCATGTGCGCTGGCGGCGAGCGCCACGGCGGTGACCGCGAGCGTGGCATAGCCCCGCCGCGTGCGCGGCGTTCCGGGGCGACGATTCTTGAGTGTCATGTGCAGCTTCTCCTGTGTCCTGCGTCAGGTGTGTCTAGGGCGGGGGAGTGGCTGCGGCGCGGTCGGGCGCGCCATGGCTTCTCGGGTGCGATCGAAAAAAGCGGAAACGAACGAGCGCGTGCCGTGGCGCATTCCGAAAGGAAAGCGCATCCGGCTGGTGTTGTGTGTCTACGGCGTCGTGGGGGCAGTGGCCGGGGGCGACGACGGGATGTGTCGTCGCTCGGGCTGCTGCGTCTTCGTTCCTTCGAAGACGGCTGGCGGGCTCGCGGCGGGCGCGGGCGGCTGGCTGAGGCGGGCGATTATAAAAGGCCGCGTCAGCGGCCTGCGAGGAACTGCGTCATGCGGTGCAGTTCTTCGTCGAGGCCCGTGCGGAAGGCCGCGCCGTGCGGCTTCTTCGCGTCGGCATAACCGAAGGCCGGCTGCAACCGACCTTCAGGTACGCTCACGTTGGCCCAGCCGATCACGCGGTCGTGCCACAGCATCGGCAGCGCGTAGTAGCCGAACTGCCGTTTCGGCGCGGGCGTGTAGGCCTCGAACTTGTACGTCCAGCCCCACAGCAACTCGAAGCGGCGGCGGTCCCACACCACCGGGTCGAAGGGCGCGAGCAGGCGCACCGCGTCGTCGGGCGCATGGCGGCGCGAGGCGGGGTTCTCGTCGGCGGGCCAGTACCAGGTGGTGCCGTCGATGCGGCAACTGGCCAGCTCCTCGCGCGCCAGCCGCAGCGCAGCCTGCGTCTGCGCGGCCAGGTGCGGTGCGCCGTAGCCGAGCAGGCGCACGAGGTAGGTCAGGCTCGTGGCCGGCAGCGGTGCGTACTTGCGCACCACCAGTTCGATGAGCGCCGCCGCACGCTGCGCGCGCCCGGCGGGGCTGTCGTCGGCGGGCGGATGGCTCACCGCTTCGTAGACCCGCGTGCCGCTGTCGCGCCGCACCACGCGCAGCAGGCCGCGGTAGTGCATGCCGTCGAGCAGGTGCGTGGTGGCATTGCTGGAACCGCCCCAGTAGTTCTGGATGCGGCCATGCGCGAAGTGCTGCTCGACCTGGCGTGGATGCACCGGACCGTGCTCGCGCACATAGGCCAGCACGTCGGCGGCCTTGCGGCGCGTGTCCGCGTCCCAGGCTTTCCTGGCCTCGCGCGGATGCATCAGCGCCAGGTGTTCGCGCGGCAGGAAGCCGTAGTTGACGAGGCAGTCTTCCTCGATTGCAAGCCGCGCGTAACGGCTTTCGAGATCGCCCGCGTGGTAGTCCTTCACGCGGTGGCGCAGCGTGAGGTCTTGCGCCCGCGCGGGCGCGCGGATCGGATCGGCCTGCACGAAGCCGAGCTTGCGGATGGCGGCGGGCAGCGTCGTCGGCGTGAAGAGGGTGCGCGCGACGGCGTAGCGGCGCAGGTCGTCGAGGGTGGGGGCAGCCATGCTGCGGATTGCAGCACAGGTCGCCACTTTTCGCTTCGTGGCGAGTTGCTGTTCAGGGCGTCGCTCCCGCCGACGAGGTACCTTGCTCCGCGAATGTCCCCCGGCCTGCGGCCTCCTCCTTGATTTCGCTGCGCAAGGCACCTCATCGACGTGAGCGGGTTCAGCGTGCGTGTTGATCGGGCCGCACAACGACCGCGCCCACCGTGCTCAGGACACTGGGTGCTTCCCGCAGCGAAATCAAGGAGGAGGGGCGAAGCCCCGGGGGACATTCGCGGAGGGAAGTGCCCGGTGGCCTGGGCACGCGCCCTGAACAGCAGCGTTCAGACGGCAGTCTTGTGCCGCTCGATGCAAACGTCGAGCGTCTCGGCCCCAGTCCGTTGCCACCAGTCCAGATTCGAAAAAATCTCGACCTCGCTGAAGCCGGCAAAGCCCGCGTCCTCGACCCACCCGCGAATCTTCTTCAACTCGACAACGCCGTCACCCATCATCCCGCGATCGGAGAGCAGGTCGCGCGTCGGCGTGAGCCAGTCGCAGACGTGGTACGCCAGCAGCCGCTCGCGACCGGCGCGCGCGATCTGCTGCTGCAGCTTCGGGTCCCACCACACGTGATAGATGTCGAGCGCCACGCCGAGCATGCCGGTCTTGCCCGCATCGAGTTCGTCGCACAGGTCGAGCGCGTGTTCGAGCGTGTTGATGCACGCGCGGTCGGCCGCCTGCATCGGGTGCAGGGGCTCGATGGCCAGCGGCATGCCGACCTCGCGGGCGTATTCGAGTGAGGCGGCGATGCCGTCGCGCACCTCGCTGCGCGCGCGGCGGATGTCCTTGTACGCCGCCTTGCCGTCGAGCGCGCCGGGCAGGGCGCCGACGACCAGCACGAGGCAGGGTGCGTCGAGCGTCTTTGCCTCGTCGATGGCGCGGCGGTTGTCGTCGAGCGCGGCCTTCAGACCGGCCGCATCGGGCGCCGGGAAGAAGCCGCCCCGGCAGTAGCCCGAGAGGCCGATGCCGTGCGCCTTCAACTGCTTGGCCACCTTGTCGAGGCCGACGGCCGCGACCTGGTCGCGCCATGGGCTGATGGCGCGGATGCCGCGTTCGGCGCACTGGTCGATGAGGCGGTCCAGCGGCACCTCGGCGCCCGACTGCTTGCGGATGGTCGCCGTGTTGATCGACAGCCAGTCGTGGTTCTGCGAAAAGTCGCGCATGGTCGCCATCAGCCTTCCACGCCGTGCAGCGCCAGCAGCGTCTTCATGCGCCGCACCGCGAGCTCCGGTTGCTCCAGCAGGTTGGCTGCATCCGCGAGACGGAAGAGTTCAGCGAAGTGCTGCAGCGAGCGCGTGCTCTGCTGCCCGCCCACCATCGTGAAGTGCTTCTGGTGGCCGTTGAGCCAGGCCATGAACACCACGCCCGTCTTGTAGAAGCGCGTGGGCGCCGCGAAGATGTGGCGCGACAGCGGCACCGTGGGGCCGAGGATTGCGTGGAACTTCTCGCTGTTGCCCTGGGCCAGTGCGCCCAGCGCGGCACTCGCGGCGGGCGCGATGGCGTCGAAGATGCCCAGCAGCGCATCGCTCTTGCCGTGCGTCGGCTCGCTGCCGAAGCCGTCGCCGGCGATCAGCTCGGCGTAGTTGAAGTCGTCGCCCGTGTACATGCGCACACCCTTCGGCAGGCGGCGGCGCATGGCGATCTCCTTGTCCTTGTCGAGCAGCGAGATCTTGATGCCATCGACCTTGTCTGGATGCGCCGCGATGATGCCCACGGCGGTGTCCATCGCCGCATCGACATCCTTCGTGCCCCAGTAGCCCGCCAGCGCCGGGTCGAACATGTCGCCCAGCCAGTGCAGCACCACGGGCCGCTTCGCCTGGCTCAGGATGCGGTCGTACACGCGCTCGTAGTCGGCGGGGCTCTTGGCCACGCGGGCCAGTGCGCGGCTGGCCATCACGATCAGCTTGCCGCCGAGCGCCTCGATGGCGGCCATCTGTTCTTCGTAGCCACGGATCACGTCGTCGACGCTCTTCACGTCGTCGATGTTCAGGTGGTCGGTGCCGCAGCCCGAGGCGACGAGCGCGCCGGGCATGTCCTTCGCGGCGTCGAGCGAGCGGCGGATCAGTTCGAGCGACGTGGGCCAGTCGAGGCCCATGCCGCGCTGCGCGGTGTCCATCGCCTCGGCCACGCCCAGGCCCAGCGAGAACAGGTGGCGGCGGTAGGCGATGGTGGTGTCCCAGTCGACCGCGCATTGCAGCCACGGGTCGACGGCCGCGAGCGGGTCGGCCACGACGTGGGCGGCGGAATAGGCGATGCGGTTGAACTTCACGCCCGCATCGGGCTTCACCGGCGCGGTGCCGCGCAGGGCGTAGGACGCGAGCGCGCCGCTCGCGGTGGGGAGGGTCAGCGACAGGGCCATGGCTTTGTCTTCTTCTTCCTCAGACCTTCAGCGTGGGCACGTCGATCCAGCGGCGCTCCTGCCACGACGCGAGCGCGGCCTCGACCAGCTGCACGCCCTTGGCGCCTTCGGGCAGCGTCCACTTGTAGGGCGCGTCTTCCACCACGTGGCGGATGAAGTGTTCCCACTGGATCTTGAAGCCGTTGTCGTAGACCTGCGAGTCCGGAATTTCCTGCCACTGGTCGAAGAAGTTCATCGTCTGCTTCTCGTCGGGGTTCCACACCGGACGCGGCGTGGCCACGCGCGACTGGGCGCGGCAGCTCGACAGGCCCGCCACGGCCGAGCCGTCGGTGCCGTCGACGTGGAAGGTCACGAGGTCGTCGCGGCGCACGCGGGTGGCCCAGCTCATGTTGAGCTGCGCGATCACCGGCTCGCCGTTGTGGCCCGTGAGTTCGCAGGTGGCGTAGGCCGCGTCGTCGGCGGTGGCCTCGTAGGGCTTGCCGGCTTCGTCCCAGCGCGTGGGGATGTGCGTGGCGCCGATGCACGACACCGACTTCACCTCGCCGAACAGGTTGTCCAGCACGTAGCGCCAGTGGCACATCATGTCCAGGATCATGCCGCCGCCGTCTTCCTTGCGGTAGTTCCAGCTCGGGCGCTGGATGGGCTGCAGGTCGCCCTCGAACACCCAGTAGCCGAACTCCAGGCGCACGCTGAGCATGCGGCCGAAGAAGCCCGCGCGGCGCAGCATGTCGAGCTTGCGCAGGCCGGGCAGGAAGAGCTTGTCCTGCACCGCGCCGTGCTTCAGGCCGGTGGCCTTGCCGGCTTCGTCGGCCAGGCGGGCGATCTCGACGGCTTCGTTGAGGTTGGTGGCGATCGGCTTCTCGCAGTACACGTGCTTGCCGGCGCGGATGGCCTTGGCCAGCAGCGTGGGGCGCATCTGCGTGGTGCCGGCGTCGAAGAAGACGGTGTCGTCCTTGTTCGCCAGCGCCTGGTCGAGGTCGGTGCCCCAGCGCGGGATGTTGTGGGCCTTGGCGAGCGCTTCCATCTTCTCGGCGTTGCGGCCGATGAGGATCGGGTCGGGCATGACCTTGTCGCCGTTCGACAGCGTCACGCCGCCCTGGGCGCGGATGGCGCAGATGGAGCGGATCAGGTGCTGGTTCATGCCCATGCGTCCGGTGACGCCGTGCATGATGATTCCGAGACGTTGGATGGCCATCGTGGGTTCCTTGGGGAGATGCAGGGGAAAAAAGAAAGGGTCTTCGATCGGAGTGGCGCGTGGCAACGCCGGGGCAGGCCGGGCTGCCCCGCGTGCACGACGCGGCGCGAGACCTCGGCGTGTCTGCTGTTACTGCTGGACCGCGAGGCCAGCGGCCTTCACGAGTTGCGCGTTACTGGTGATCTCGTCCTTGATGTAGGCGTCGAACTGCTCGGGCTTGAGCGTCCAGGCGTCGGCGCCCAGCTTGAGGAAGCGCTCCTTCACCTCGGGCGTGGCCAGGGCCTTGACCACCTCGTCGTGCAGGCGGTTGACGACGTCGCGCGGCGTCTTGGCGGGCGCCATCATGCCGATCCAGAAGTTGAACTCGGAGCCGGGCACGCCGGCCTCGGTGGTGGTGGGCACGTCGGGCAGGGCGGCGGCGCGCTTGGGCGAGCCCACGGCCAGTGCGAGCAACTGGCCTTCCTTGATCTGGCCGATGACGGGCGCGATGGGCGAGAAGTAGTAGTCGACGCGGCCCGACAGCACTTCGGTGACGGCTTCGCCCGATCCCTTGAACGGGATGTTGGTGGCGTCGATCTTTGCGGCCATCTTGAACTTCTCGGCGTTCAGGTGCGTGGCGCTGCCCTGGCCGGCCGAGGCGAAGTTCATGCTGCCGGGCTTGGCGCGCGCGGCGGCCAGCAACTGCGGCAGGGTCTTGATGTTCTTGCTGGGCGAGATGACCAGCGCGTTGGGCAGCGACGAGATCGGCGTGACGCCCGCGAAGTCGTGCACCGTGTCGAAGGGCAGCTTGGCGAAGGTCGACGGGCTCACCGTGTGCGACGACGAATGGATCATCACCGTGTAGCCGTCGGGCGCGGCCGTGGCTACCGCCTGCTGGCCGATGGTGCCGCTGGCGCCGCCGCGGTTCTCGATGATCAGTGCCTGGCCCATGCTGGTGCCCATCTTGTCGGCGATGGCGCGGGCAATGATGTCCGTCGTGCTGCCGGCGGCGAACGGAACGATCACGCGGATCGGCTTGGTGGGGTAGCCGTTCTGCGCGGCCGCCAGACCCGGCAGCAGGGCGGCCAGGCAGGTCAGCGAGGCCAGGAGGGTGGTGCGTGCAAGTTGCTTCAAGGTTGTCTCCGCGCGGTCGGGCCGCAGTTCTTGAGTCATCAATTCACCATTGAGTGAATTAGTGAATTGTAGGAACGGCTGCGCCGCAGCGTCAACCGACGCTGCTTGGTGAAAACCCGGGGGCGTGGAAAAGGGCGCCTGCAGCGCCCGAAGGCTCAGTGCAGGACGTAGCCCAGCACGAGGTCGGTCATGTGCGAGAGGCGTTGCGCCATCGCCTTGGGGGCACGCAGGTCACGCCCGAAGATGGCCGACAGCGTGTGGTTGTTCGAGAGGTAGAAGTAGCACAGCGAGGCGATCGAGATGTACAGCTGCACGGGGTCGACGCCGGCGCGAAAGAGGTTGTCCTTCTTGCCGCGCTCCAGCACGGTGTCGAGCAGCTGCACCAGCGGCGAGTTCATCTCCTGGATGCGCTCGGAGCGCTTCAGGTGCGCCGCTCCGTGCAGGTTCTCGCTGTTGAGCAGCGTGATGAACTCGGGATGCTCCAGGTAGTAGTGCCAGGTGAACGACACCAGCTGGCGGATCGCCTCGACGGGCTCGATCTCGTCCAGGTGCAGGCGCTGCTCGGCGGCGCGGATGTCGGCGTACACGCGCTCCAGCACGGCCAGGAACAGGTCGTCCTTGCTGCCGAAGTAGTAGTAGATGAGGCGCTTGTTCAGGCCCGCGCGCTCGGCGATGCTGTCCATGCGCGCACCGGCCAGGCCGCGTGCGGCGAACTCGTCGCGCGCCGAGGCGAGGATGGCCAGTTGCGAGCGGTCGGCGTCGCGCGAGCGCGGCTCGAGCGTTTCGGGCAAAGAGTCCTTGGGGGCCTTCATGACGCGAATTTAACCAATTGGGGAATTAAGACAAGGCGTGGAAGGCAGGCACACATAATCGCCGGAGACATTTGCAACTGAGGTTCGAACTTTCCATGAGTACATCACAACCCGCGGGCCACCTGATCGTCGAGTGCCTGGTCGAACAAGGCATGCAACTCGCCTTCGGCGTGCCGGGCGAGAGCTTCCTGGCGGTGCTCGACGGCTTCCATGCCTACCGCGACCGCGCGCGTTTCGTGGTGAACCGGCAGGAGGGTGGCGCGGCCTTCATGGCCGAGGCGCATGGCAAGCTCACGGGGCGCCCGGGCGTGTGCTTCGTGACGCGCGGGCCGGGGGCGACCAATGCCTCGATCGGCGTGCACAACGCGTTCCAGGATTCGACGCCGATGGTGCTGTTCGTGGGCGACGTCGGCAGCGACTTCCGCGATCGCGAGGCCTTCCAGGAGGTGGACTACGCCAGCTTCTTCGGGCCGAGCACCAAGGGCTTTGCGAAGCGCGTGGAGCGCATCGACGACGCCGACCGCATTCCGGAGTACATCGCGCGCGCCTTTGCCACCGCGATGAACGGCCGGCCGGGCCCGGTCGTGCTGGTGCTGCCCGAGGACATGCTGCGCACCGAGACGGCGGCGCGACCGCTGGCGCGCGTGGAGGCGGTCCAGCCGTGGAGCGACCCGGGCGCGCTGCGCACGTTGCGCGAGCTGCTGCTGAAGTCGCAGCGCCCGCTGCTGATCGCCGGCGGTGGCGGCTGGACACCGCAGGCCGCGCAGGCGCTGCAGCGCTTCGCCGAGAACTGGCGCCTGCCGGTGGCGAATGCCTTCCGCTTCCAGGACACCTTCGACAACCACCACCCGCAGTACGCGGGCGACGTGGGCATCGCCATCAATCCGAAGCTCGCGCAGCACGTGAAGGACGCCGACCTGGTCCTGGCCATCGGCCCGCGCCTGGGCGAGATGACGACCGGCGGCTACACGCTGCTCGAGGCGCCGAAGGCCAAGCAGACGCTGGTGCACATCCATGCGAGCGCCGAGGAGCTGAACCGCGTCTACCAGGCCGACCTGGCGATCAACGCCGGCATGAGCGCCGCGGCGCGCAGCCTCGAGGTGCTGAGCGCGCCGCCCTCGCTGCCGTGGGAAGCCTGGACGCAGCAGCTGCACGCGGACTACGAAGCCTGGCTGCAGCCGCAGGCGCTCGCCGGCATGCCGGCCGAGACGCCGCGCGGTGCGGTCGACATGGCCGCCGTGGTGGCGCTGCTGCAGAAGCACCTGCCGGCGGATGCGGCCATCACCAACGGCGCCGGCAACTTCGCGAGTTGGGTGCATCGCTACTTCCGCTACCACGGGCTCGCCAAGGGCGCCAAGACGCAGCTGGCGCCCACCAGCGGCGCGATGGGCTACGGCGTGCCGGCGGGCATTGCCGCGAGCATCGCCACCGGGCGCGTGGCTTTCACCATCGCGGGCGACGGCGACTTCCTGATGAACGGGCAGGAGCTGGCCACGGCCTCGCAGCACGGCGGCAAGAGCATCGTCGTGCTGCTCAACAACGGCATGTTCGGCACGATCCGCATGCACCAGGAGCGCGAGTACCCCGAGCGCACCAGCGGCACCGCGCTGCGCAACCCCGACTTCTGCGGCCTGGCGCGCGCCTATGGCTACGCGGCCGAGCGCGTCACCGAGACGGCGCAGTTCGAGGCCGCGCTGCTGCGTGCGCTGGCGGCCGACACGGGCACGCTGATCGAGATCCCGCTCGACCCCGAAGTGATCACCACGCGCGGCACGCTGGCGTCGATCACGCGCGCGGCGAAGCAGCAGGCGCAGGGCTGAGCGTCACGCGATGGCGGGCCACCTCGTCGCGCAGCGCGGGCGAGCGCAGTTCGAAGACGTCGAACAGGCCGAGCGCATCGAGCGTGGGGATCAGCGCCGCGAGGTCGTCGCGGGCGACGCGGCGTTCGTCGGCCGTGGCGTTCGGGTCTTCGAGCACGCGCGCATTGGCAAGGAAGGCGCCGACCGAACCCTTGCGCACGGTGCGGCCGTCGATGACGGTGAAGTCCTGTCCGTCGGGAATGATGTCTTGCGCTTTCATGGCGGTTCCTTGGGATTGGTGGAGGTGCATCCGATGCTAGGCAGCGGGGCGGTGCCCGGCTTGCGGTGCGGGGCCAATCGATACCGCTCGCGGGCCAACCATGGCGGCTGAATCGCCCGCCACGCTCTGGCGCTACGCGCACGAAGCACCGCGCGTCACGGGCTACCACGCGCACGCGACCGGCCAGCTGTTTGCGCTGCGCGAAGGCCTGCAGGTCATCGAGACGCCTGCGGGGCGCTGGGTGCAGCCGCCGGGATGGATCGGCTGGATCGCGCCGCGCTGTGCGCATGCCGCGCAGAGCTTCGGGGCCACGGCGGGATGGAGCCTGCACATCGATGCGTCGGCCGCGGCGGCGCTGCCGGACGGGCCGCATGTCTTTGCCGCCACGCCATTGGTGCGGGAGCTGGTGGCGCGGCTGATGTCGTTGGAGGCATCGGACGCGCTGCTGGAGCCCCGTCGCACGCGACTGGTGGGCGTGCTGGTCGACGAGCTGGCGGCTGGCGGGCGCGAGTCGCTGCACCTGCCCATGCCGCAGGACCCACGGCTGGTGGCGATGGCGCGTGCGCTGGCAGACGAACCGGCGCTGCCCGACGGCATCGACGAGTGGGCCGATCGCATCGGCATGGCCCGGCGCACGCTCACGCGCCGCTTCGCCGCAGAGACCGGACTGAGCTTCACGCAATGGCGCCAGCAGGCGCGTTTGCTGAAGGCCGTGGAGTTGCTGAGCCTGCGCGAGCCAGTGACGGCGGTGGCGCTGACGGTGGGCTACAGCTCGGTGAGTGCCTTCATCGAGGCCTTCCGCAAGCACTTCGGCTGCACGCCCGCGCGCTTCTTCGAGGCGGGCGAGGGCTTGCTGCAGGTGAAAAAAAAGCCCGCATGACGCGGGCTTTTTGACTCAGGAGCACGAGGCCCCCGAACGCTTACTTGACGTGCTTGCCAATCAGCGCAGCCAGTTCGAACATCGAGACTTGGGCCTTGCCGAAGATTTCCTTCAGCTTGGCGTCGGCGTTGATGTTGCGCTTGTTGGCCTTGTCTTGCAGGTTGTTCTTCTTGATGTAGTCCCACAGCTTGCTCACCACAGCGGTGCGCGGCAGAGGCGTCGAACCGACCACAGCGGCCAGGGCCGGGCTCGGGGTCAGGGCCTTCATGAACGCAGCGTTGGGGGTGCGCTTCTTGGCGGGAGCGGCCTTCTTTGCAGGAGCCTTCTTCGCCGGTGCAGCCTTCTTTGCAGGAGCAGCCTTCTTGGCGGGCGCCGCTGCCTTCTTGGCCGGTGCGGCCTTCTTTGCAGGAGCCGCAGCCTTCTTTGCGGGAGCGGCCTTCTTTGCCGGAGCTTTCTTGGCCGGAGCCTTCTTTGCAGTTGCCATGGTTGATTTCCTTTTTTGGTTGAACGTTCACCAATGAAAAACTTGCGTCTCCAGTGGCAATGCGGATGCTAAATGAGAAAAAACGCGTTTCCAAGGGAAAAAGCGCTTTTTTCATTGGGAGCTGTTGTTTTTTCAGAGGGGAGAAGGGACGTTGTTCACGTTCGTCGCCCCGGCCACGTCGCCAGCACCACGCCCACGAGGGCGATCGCGAAGGCAAGCAGCTGCGGTGAAGTGAGGTTTTCCCCGAGCACGAGCACGCCCACGAGCGCCGCGCTGACGGGCAGCAAGACAGTGAAGACACCCGCTTGTGCCGCTGGTACGTGGCGAAGTCCGGTCATCCACAGCCACACGGTCCAGATGCTGGCGGCCAGTGCGTAGACCACCAGCAGTGCCCAGGTGCCGAAGCGCACGGCGGTGAAGTCGAACTGCAGCGCGAACCAGATGCCGAAGGGCATCGACAGCACGAAGCCCCACAGGTTGATGAGCGAGGCGATGCGCTTGGGCCCCAGCTTGCCGGTGAGCGACTTGCCGATCACCGCATAGGCGGCCTCGCAGAGCACCGCGCAGAACACGAGCAGGTTGCCCAGCCAGGGCATGGACGGCGCACCGGCCGCAGCGCCGGAGGTGGGCGGTGCATGCGTCGGCGTGAACGCGAGCAGGCCGATGCCCAGTGCCGCGCAGGCAATGGCCAGGCCGATGCGCACCGTGATGCGCTCGCGCAGGAAGAGCCAGCTGGCCACAGCGACCACGGCGGGGATCGACGCCATGATCACGCCCGCAGACACGGCACTCGTGAGGCTCACGCCGAACAGCATGCAGATCGAGAACAGGAAGTTGCCGAGGAAGGACTCGAGGAACACGAGCCCGCGCGTGCGTGCGCTCATGGGCGGTTCGTCCGGCGTGGGCTGGAGCCAATGCGGCATGGCGAGCGCCGCGATGCCGAAGCGCAGCCAGGCCAGCAGCAGCACCGGGAAGGCTGCCACCAGCGGCTTGGAGAGGGCGACGTAGATGCCGACGAGCGACATGCTCAAGGCCAGGCAGCCGTAGGCCACGAGGCGGCCGGAAGTGGAAGCGGCGGGGTTCAATAGACTGGGCGCTGGTTGTTGATCGGATGGATTCGATGATGCCCCACGTTCTTGTCTACGGCACGCTGCGGCGCGGCGGGCGCAACGACATCGCGCGCTACCGACCGGCGCCGGTGTTCGTCGGCGAGGCCGTCATCGCGGGCACGCTGTACGACCTGGGCGCGTACCCGGGCGTGGTGCTCGGCGGCGCGGGGCGTGTGAAGGGCGAGGTCTACCGCATCACGCTGGAGGTCGAGCGCGAACTCGACCGGCTCGAAGAAGTGGCCGAAGACGATTCGGGCGAGTACATCCGGCGCCGCGTGCGCGTGGCGGTGGGCGCGCAATCGATCGACTGCCTGGTCTACGAGATCCATCCGACGCGCATCGCGGGCCGCCATGTGATCGACAGCGGCGACTGGATCGCGCATGCGGCGGGCGCCGCCGGAGAGGCGTGGTTTTCACAACCGAAAGAGTGATTCCGCATCGCGAAAATTCGAACTGCTGCGCCGCAATATTTTTTCTCGATATGAGAAAAATAATTTCTCATTGAGAAATATCTCCATAAGTTGTTGATTTTGTTGGTTCAAAAATATGTCTTCTATAAGACATAAGAGTCCGCAATCGGATTACAGTAACCCCACGGCCGCAACGCCAACCTTCAATCAACCTCACGGAGTGACCATGCCCCAGACCCTGAACGAACAACTGAGCCGCGAACAGCAAATTGCCGCCCTCGAAAAGGACTGGGCCACCAACCCTCGCTGGAAGGGCGTGAAGCGCGGCTACAGCGCAGCCGACGTGGTTCGCCTGCGCGGTTCGCTCCCCATCGAGCACACGCTGGCCAAGCGCGGCGCTGAAAAGCTCTGGGCCAAGATCAACGGCGGTGCCAAGAAGGGCTACGTGAACGCCTTCGGCGCGATCTCTGCTGGCCAGGCCATGCAGCAAGCCAAGGCCGGCCTCGAAGCCGTGTACCTGTCGGGCTGGCAAGTCGCCGCCGACGGCAACACGTCCGAAACGATGTACCCCGACCAGTCGCTGTACGCCTACGACTCGGTGCCGACGATGGTCCGTCGCATCAACAACACCTTCAAGCGCGCCGATGAAATCCAGTGGGGCCGTGGCATCAACCCGGGCGACAAGGAATTCATCGACTACTTCCTGCCGATCGTCGCGGACGCTGAAGCCGGCTTCGGCGGCGTGCTGAACGCCTTCGAACTGATGAAGAACATGATCGCGTCGGGCGCTGCCGGCGTGCACTTCGAAGACCAGCTGGCCGCCGTCAAGAAGTGCGGTCACATGGGCGGCAAGGTGCTCGTGCCGACGCAGGAAGCCTGCGAGAAGCTGATCTCGGCGCGTTTCGCCGCCGACGTCATGGGCGTGTCGACCATCGTCCTGGCCCGCACCGATGCGGAAGCCGCGAACCTGATCACGTCCGACCACGACGCCAACGACAAGCCGTTCCTGACCGGCGAGCGCACGCAAGAAGGCTTCTACCGCGTCAAGAACGGCCTGGAGCAAGCCATCAGCCGCGGCGTCGCCTACGCCCCGTACGCCGACCTGGTGTGGTGCGAAACCGGCGTGCCGGACATCGGCTTCGCCCGTGAATTCGCGCAAGCCGTGCACGCCGCCTGCCCCGGCAAGCTGCTGTCGTACAACTGCTCGCCGTCGTTCAACTGGAAGAAGAACCTGGACGACAAGCAGATCGCCTCGTTCCAGGAAGACCTCTCGGCGCTGGGCTACAAGTACCAGTTCATCACGCTGGCCGGCATCCACATCAACTGGTTCAACACCTTCCAGTTCGCCCACGCGTATGCCAACGGCGAAGGCATGAAGCACTACGTGAACATGGTGCAGGAACCCGAGTTCGCCGCACGCGACAAGGGCTACACCTTCGTGTCGCACCAGCAGGAAGTCGGCGCCGGCTACTTCGACGACGTGACCACCGTGATCCAGGGCGGCTCGTCCAGCGTGAAGGCGCTGACCGGTTCGACCGAAGAAGAACAGTTCCACTGAGCTGCCTTTGCTGATCGCTGAGTGACGGCGCGTTGCGCTGTCGCCCCCAAGCCCGGCCTCGTGCCGGGCTTTTTCGTGGGCGCCCGACGGGCGCGGGGGTCAGGCTTCGAGCCGCACCTCGCGCACGCCGCGCCCCAGCCGCTGGCGCAGCAGCGTGCGCAAGGTGACGCCGTCCGCGTAGCCGACCATGCCCGCGATCTGCTCGAGGCTCTTGTTGCTGGTCTTGAGCAGGTGCACGGCGCGTTCGACGCGCAGGTCCTGCACGTACGACAGCGGGCTCTTGCCCAGCACCTGCTGCATGCGCCGGGCCAGCGTGCGCTTGCTGGTGCCCGCGGCCTGCGCCGCTTCGTCGAGCGAGAAACCCTCGGCCAGCCGGCCGCGCGCCCAGCGTTCGAAGCGCTCCACCAGCGGGTCGGCGTGCGAGAGGTGGTCGGAGATCACGTAGGCCGACTGCGAGGGGCGCGAGTCCACGATGAGGTAGCGCGCGACCAGCGCCGCGAGTTCCGGGCTGGCCTGGCGCACCAGCCACAGCGCCATGTCGACGTGGCTCAGCGCCGCGCCCGCCGTGACGAGCGGCCCCGAGCTGACCAGCATGCGCGAATCGTCGAGCAGCACCGCCGGGTAGCGCTGCCGGAAGAGGGTGGCCAGCCACCAGGTGGTGGTCGCCTTGTGGCCCGCGAGCACGCCGGCTTCCGCCAGCACGAAAGTGCCGATGCACGCGGCGGCGATGCAGCCGCCGTCTTCGGCGCGCGCGCGCAGTGCCGCGCAGGCATCGCGGACGTCGGCGCGTTGCAGGGCGGGCTCCAGCGTCTCGGGCATCTTGCAGCCGAGCGCCGGGACGATGAGCCAGTCGGTGGCGGCGCCGGTGTCGGCCAGCGTGTGCGTCACCGGCACGGTGAAGCCCTGGGCGGTGCGCACGCGCTTGCGGGTGCCCACGATGGTGACCTCGAAAGGTGCCACGTCGAGCTGCAGCATGGCGGCGAGTTCGTTCGCGGTGGTGAAGACATCGAGCACCGTGGCCAGGCCGGAGTCGAACACGCCGTCGAGGGCGAGGACATCGAGTTTCATGGCAATAACGATACCAAAGATGTCAAAAAAGCCAATGGCCCAGAGGGCGGGGCTTGCCTAGAGTCCATGCCAGCGCCGCGCAATCCCGTGCGCCGTTGTTGTCCACCCCAGGAGATGTCCCATGATCAAGTTCGCACTGTTCGCCCGCCTCGAAGCCAAGCCCGGCAAGGAAGCCGCCGTCCAGCAATTCCTCGAGGCCGGCCTGGCCATGGCGCGCGAGGAAAAGACCACGCCGATCTGGTTTGCGCTGCGGCTGTCGCCCAGCACCTTCGGCGTGTTCGATGCGTTCGAGGACGAAGCCGGTCGCCAGGCTCACCTGACCGGCCCGATCGCCCAGGCCCTGATGGCGCAGGCGCCCGAGCTGTTCGCCGGACCGCCCTCGATCGAGCCGATCGAAGTGCTCGGCCTCAAGAACGTGGCGGCCGCGGCGTCGTGAGCGTGCAGGCGCAGCCCATGACGACACTCGTCGGCGACCCGGTGTTCGTCAGCGACGGTGAACGCTTCGTGCCCACCGAGGCGGCCATCGGCCCGTGGTCCGCCGATGCTCTGCAGGGCAGCGCGACTGCCGCGCTGCTCGTGCGCGCGCTGGAGGCGCACGAGGCGAGCCACGTGCGCGAGGTGGCGCGGTTGAGCTTCGATTTCTGGCGCCCGGCGAGCCGGGCGCCGATCACGCTCGAATTCACCCTGCTGCGCGACGGCGCCAAGGCGCGCGCGGTGGCGTTCGACATGCTCCAGGACGGCAAGCCGGTGTTGCGGTGCACCGCCTTGCTGCTGCGCAGCGGGCAGACGCCCGCACTGCCGGCCGCCGACGCCTTCGCCGCCGCGACGTTCGCGCCGCCGGAAGAGGGCGCGCCCATTCCCGCGGCGGCGTCCCGCATGAGCCCGTTCTTTGCCGGCGTGGACGTGCGCATGGCGCGCGGGCAGATCCTCGAGCCCGGCCCGGCCGCCGCATGGCTGCGTCTGGGCCGGCCGCTGGTCGACGCCGAGGCCGCATCGCCGCTGGCCCAGGTGGCCTCGGCGGCCGATCTCGTGGCGGGCATCTCGCAATGGGCGCATCCGGCGCGGCTGGGTTTCGTCAATGCCGACCTGACGATCAACCTGCGGCGCGCGCCGCGCGGCGACTGGATGCTGGTCGACGCCCTCACGTTTGCGGGCCCGATGGGCACGGGCTATGCCGTTGGGCAGTTGCACGACCGCGGCGGGCCGGTCGGGCAGTGCGTTTCCAGCCTCCTGTTCGAGGCGCGCGGCTGAAGCGGGCAGCGGCTAGAATCGCCCACTCTGCACTCAACAAGAGCGAGAAAGGCACCTTGGTTATGACACCGCGAACTACCCCGCAAGGATTCAGCGGCTTTTTCTTCTTCGAAGGAAAGGGCCGGTAGCCCCGCGCTCGCTGGTTTTTCCAGCGCACCAACCAAGCAAAGCGCGGCATCCACCGCGCTTTTTTGTTTTTCTCCCGAGGTTTTCACATGATCCAGATCACGCTCCCCGACAACTCGCGCCGCGAGTTCCCCGGCCCGGTTTCGGTGGCCGAAGTGGCCCAGTCCATCGGTCCCGGCCTCGCCAAGATGACGGTGGCCGGCAAGATCGACGGCAAGCTCGTCGATGCCAGCGACGTCATCGACCGCGATGCCAGGCTGCAGATCATCACGCCCAAGGACGACGAGGGCCTGGAGATCATCCGCCACTCGACGGCCCACCTGGTCGGCCATGCGGTGAAACAGCTGTACCCGACGGCCAAGATGGTGATCGGGCCGGTGATCGACGAAGGCTTCTACTACGACATCTCGTTCGAGCGCCCGTTCACGCCCGAGGACATGGCCGCCATCGAGGCGCGCATGCGCGAGCTGATCGCGCAGGACTACGACGTGATCAAGAAGATGACGCCGCGTGCGGAAGTCATCGAGGTCTTCAAGTCGCGTGGCGAGGACTACAAGCTGCGCCTCGTCGAAGACATGCCCGACGAGCAGGCCATGGGCCTGTACTACCACCAGGAATACGTCGACATGTGCCGCGGCCCGCACGTGCCGAACACGCGCTTCCTGAAGGTCTTCAAGCTCACGAAGCTGGCCGGCGCCTACTGGCGCGGCGACGCCAAGAACGAACAACTGCAGCGCATCTACGGCACGGCCTGGGCCGACAAGAAGCAGCTGGACCAGTACATCCAGCGCATCGAGGAAGCCGAGAAGCGCGACCACCGCAAGCTGGGCAAGGAACTCGACCTGTTCCACATCGACGAAGTGGCGCCAGGCGTGGTGTTCTGGCATCCGAAGGGCTGGGCGATCTGGCAGCAGGTCGAGCAGTACATGCGCGGCATCTACCGCGACACGGGCTACTGGGAAGTGAAGGGCCCGCAGATTCTCGACAAGAGCCTGTGGGAGAAGACGGGCCACTGGCAGAACTACCGTGACAACATGTTCACGACGGAGTCGGAGAAGCGCGAGTACGCGCTCAAGCCGATGAACTGCCCGGGCCACGTGCTGATCTTCAAGAGCGACCTGCGCAGCTACCGCGACCTGCCGCTGCGCTACGGCGAGTTCGGCCAGTGCCACCGCAACGAACCCAGCGGCGCGCTGCACGGCATCATGCGCGTGCGCGGCTTCACGCAGGACGACGGCCACATCTTCTGCACGGAAGACCAGATCCTCGACGAATGCATCGCCTACACGGCGCAGCTGCAGAAGGTCTATGCCGACTTCGGCTTCACGGACATCCTCTACAAGGTCGCGACGCGGCCCGAGAACCGCGTCGGCTCCGACGAACTGTGGGACAAGGCCGAGCACGCGGTGATGGAGTCGCTGCGCCGTTCGGGCGTGGACTTCGTCATCTCGCCCGGCGACGGCGCCTTCTACGGCCCGAAGATCGAGTACACGCTGCGCGACGCCATTGGCCGCCACTGGCAGTGCGGCACGATGCAGGTCGACTTCAACACGGCCGAGCGCCTGGGCGGGGAGTACGTCACGGAATCGAGTGGCCGCGCCCACCCGGTGATGCTGCACCGCGCCATCGTCGGCAGCCTCGAGCGCTTCATCGGCATGCTGATCGAACACCACTCAGGCGCCATGCCCGCATGGCTCGCTCCGGTGCAGGTGGCGGTGCTCAATATCAGCGAAGGGCAGGCCGACTACGCGGCGCAAGTTGCGAAAACGCTGCAAAATCAAGGGCTTAGAGTTCAGCTGGATCTGCACAACGAAAAGATTACGTATAAAATACGGAAGCATTCGTTGCAAAAGCTCCCTTACATCCTCGTCGTGGGTGACAAGGAAAAGGAAGCAGGTGCCGTCGCAGTGCGCGCCCGGGGCAATCAAGACCTCGGTGCAATGTCCCTCGAATCGTTCACGCAACGGCTCGTCCAGGACGTTGCTGACAAGCGTTGATTTGTCTCTGAAACACCCCATATGTTTCTCTGCCATCTCGTGCCGCCTGTCCGCGAAGACTGATCGGCGATCGCTACAGATTTTGTAGCAAACTTTGAAGGATTCTGACCATCGCTACTGCATTTCGCGACCGCCGCCACCGCGAGGAACGCCAACACCGCCTGAACCGGGAAATCATGGCCCCGGAAGTCCGCCTGGTCGGCCCGGAAAACGAGCCATTGGGTGTCATGAGCCTTTCCGAAGCTTTGCGCCTTGCGGGCGAGGCCGACGTGGATCTGGTGGAGGTCGTTGCGGCGGCCAATCCGCCCGTGTGCCGCCTGATCGAGTACGGAAAGTTCAAGTACCACGAGCAGAAAAAGGCAGCCGAGGCGAAGTCGAAGCAGAAGGTCATCGAGGTCAAGGAAATCAAGTTCCGGCCCGGTACCGACGATGGCGACTACAACATCAAGATGCGCAACATCAGGCGCTTTCTTGAAGAGGGCGACAAATGCAAGATCACGCTGCGCTTCCGCGGCCGCGAGATCACGCACCAGGAGCTCGGTCTGGCACTCTTGCAGCGCATTCGCGACGAGCTGGGCGACACGATCATGGTCGAGCAGTTCCCGAAGCTGGAAGGCCGTCAGATGATCATGATGATCGCTCCGGGCCGCAAGAAGGTTGGCGGCGCGGCGCCGAAGCCGGCAGCAGATGCTGCGCCGGCAGCAGCGCCCACGGCAACCGCCTGAGGCATTTGCAGTAGACGGGTTTTGAAGGGGTTTCGCCTTGGCCCGCACTTCGAAAGAAGTGCAGGCGGGGGCGAGATAAAGAAGTGTCTCGGGGCCAACAAGTCCGTGGAGTATCCGCGGCGCCTCACGAGCACAAACTAAAGGAGCATTCACATGCCCAAAATGAAGACCAAGAGCAGCGCGAAAAAACGTTTCCGCGTTCGTCCCGGTGGCACCGTCAAGCGCGGTCAAGCCTTCAAGCGTCACATCTTGACGAAGAAGACCACCAAGAACAAGCGTCACCTGCGTGGTGCAGTCGCAGTGCATGAGACCAACATGGTTTCTGTCGCCGCCATGCTGCCCGGTCGTGGCATTTAACTCAGACGAACAAGGAGTACACACATGCCTCGCGTCAAACGTGGTGTAACGGCTCGCGCCCGCCACAAAAAAGTTCTCGCACTCGCCAAGGGTTTTCGCGGTCGCCGCGGTAATGTCTTCCGCGTCGCCAAACAGGCGGTGATGAAGGCTGGGCAATACGCCTACCGTGACCGCCGTACCAAGAAGCGCGTGTTCCGTCAGCTGTGGATCGCGCGTATCAACGCCGCCTCGCGTGAACTGGGCCTGACCTACAGCCAGTTCGCCAACGGCATCCGCAAGGCCGGTATCGAGATCGACCGCAAGATGCTTGCGGACATCGCCGTGCACGACAAGGCCGCTTTTGCCGGCATCGTGGAGCAGGTCAAGGCCAAGCTGGCTGCTTGATTTTGCACAGCAGGTTGCCGTCTCCGGACGGCTTCTTGCGCCCACGGCTCAAGGGCTGGCGCTTGAAAAGGCTCCAGCTCTTTTTTATTTCCCCTCGAAGATTTTTGTTGCTATGAACGAGTTGGACTCCCTGGTCGACACCGCACGCG
This sequence comes from Variovorax sp. GW822-FHT04A09, assembly GCF_058801005.1. Classification (NCBI taxonomy): domain Bacteria; kingdom Pseudomonadati; phylum Pseudomonadota; class Betaproteobacteria; order Burkholderiales; family Comamonadaceae; genus Variovorax; species Variovorax sp. GW822-FHT04A09. Next base: position 25,937 of record NZ_JBXAMV010000001.1, read on the forward strand.
CCGCCTTCGCCGAAGCGAAAACGCCCGCAGAGCTCGAAAACGCCAAGGCCCAGTTCCTTGGCAAGTCGGGCCGCATCACCGAGCTGATGAAGGGCATGGCCGCGCTGAGTGTCGAAGAGAAGAAGTCCCGCGGCGCCGCGATCAACGTCGGCAAGCAGGCCATCGAGGCCGCACTGACCGACCGCCGCCAGCAACTCGCCGACGAAGAACTCTCGCTGCAGCTGCGCGCCGAAGCGCTCGACGTGAGCCTGCCCGGCCGCCACCGCGCCGGCGGCGGACTGCACCCCGTGAGTCGCACGCTGGAGCGCATCGAGGAAATCTTCTCGAGCATGGGCTTCGATGTCGCCGACGGTCCCGAGATCGAGAGCGACTGGCACAGCTTCACCTCGCTCAACAACCCGCCGAACCACCCGGCGCGTTCGATGCAGGACACCTTCTACGTCGACCTCAAGGGCGACGATGGGATTCCCTACAACCTGCGTCCGCACACCAGCCCGATGCAGGTGCGCTACGCCCACCAGCACACCAAGAAGTACGCGGCCGAGTTCGCCGCTGCTGCTGCCGACACCACCGGCACCGTGAAAGCGCCCGAGATCCGCGTGATCGCGCCCGGGCGCACCTACCGCGTCGACAGCGACGCCACCCACTCGCCCATGTTCCACCAGTGCGAAGGCCTGTGGCTCGGCGAGAACGTCAGCTTCAAGGACCTGAAGGTCGTCTTCACCGACTTCTGCCGCACCTTCTTCGAGCGCGACGACCTCGTGCTGCGCTTCCGCCCGAGCTTCTTCCCGTTCACCGAGCCCAGCGCCGAAATCGACATCCAGTTCGCGAGCGGCCCGCTGGCCGGCCGCTGGCTCGAAGTCGCCGGCTCGGGCCAGGTGCACCCGAACGTCGTGCGCAACATGGGCCTGGACCCCGAGCGCTACATCGGCTTCGCTTTCGGCATGGGCCCCGACCGGCTCACCATGCTGCGCTACGGCGTGAACGACCTGCGCCTGTTCTTCGACGGCGACCTGCGTTTTCTCTCGCAGTTCCAGTAAGCACGTCCTTTCCACAGATAGAAAACCAGATCGAGATCGAAGAGATGCAATTCCCGGAATCCTGGCTGCGCGAGTTCTGCAACCCGCCCCTCGACAGCGCCGCACTGGCCGAAACGCTCACCATGGGCGGCTTCGAAGTCGAAGAGCGCCGTCCGGTGGCGCCGCCTTTCACGCGCATCGTGGTCGGCGAAATCAAGGAAGCCGAGCAGCACCCGAATGCCGATCGCCTGCGTGTGTGCCAGGTCGACGTGGGGCAGGGCGCCTTGCTGAACATCGTGTGCGGCGCGCCCAATGCGCGCGTCGGCATCAAGGTGCCGTGCGCCCTCGTCGGCGCCGAACTGCCCCCGGGTGAAGACGGCAAGCCCTTCCTCATCAAGCTGGGCAAGCTGCGCGGCGTCGAGAGCCAGGGCATGCTGTGCTCGGCGCGCGAACTGAAGCTGAGCGAAGACCACGGCGGCCTGCTCGAACTCGACGCCGACGCCCCCATCGGCGCCGACGTGCGCGACGTGCTCAAGCTCGACGACGCGCTGCTCACGCTCAAGCTCACGCCGAACCTGGCGCACGGCCTCAGCGTGTACGGCGTGGCGCGCGAACTCGCCGCACTCACCGGCGCACCGCTGAAGACGCCGGCCATCGCGGCCGTGGCCACGTCGTTCTCCGATGTGCTGCCGGTCAAGGTCGAAGCGCCCGACCTGTGCGGCCGCTTCTCGGGCCGCATCGTGCGCGGCGTGAACACCAAGGTCACCACGCCCGCGTGGATGGTCGAGCGCCTCGCGCGCTGCGGCCAGCGCAGCGTGACGCCGCTGGTCGACATCTCGAACTACGTGATGTTCGAGTACGGCCAGCCCAGCCACATCTTCGACCTCGACAAGATCCACGGCGGCCTCACGGTGCGCTGGGGCAAGGCGGGCGAACAGCTCAAGCTGCTCAACGGCACGACGATCACCGTCGACGAGAAGGTCGGCGTGATCGCCGACGACCGCGAAGTCGAATCGCTCGCCGGCATCATGGGCGGCGACGCCACCTCGGTGACCGACGACACGCGCAACATCTACGTCGAGGCCGCGTTCTGGTGGCCCGAGGCCGTGCAGGGCCGTTCGCGTCGCTTCAACTTCTCGACCGACGCCGGCCACCGCTACGAGCGCGGCGTCGACCCGAGCCGCACCGTGCAGATCATCGAGCGCATCACGCAACTGGTCGTCGAGATCTGCGGCGGCGAAGCCGGCAAGATGGACGACCAGACTTTGCGCCTGCCCGAGGCCGCGCCCGTCACGCTGCGCGTGGCCCGTGCCGCGCGCGTCATCGGCATGCCGCTGACGCAGGCGCAATGTGCCGACGCCCTCCATCGCCTCGGTTTCGCGATCACCGAAGGCGAAGGCACGCTGACCGTCACGCCGCCGCCGCACCGCTTCGACCTGCTGATCGAGGAAGACCTCATCGAAGAAGTCGCGCGCCTGATCGGCTTCAACAACCTGCCGACCACCGCGCCGCTCGCGCCCATCACGGCCCGTGTGCGCCCCGAGGCGCAGCGCAGCCGCTTCGCGGTGCGTCGCAGCGTCGCAGCGCTGGGTTACCAGGAAACCATCAACTTCAGTTTTGTCGAAGCGCACTGGGAGCAGGACCTGGCGGGCAACGCCAACCCGGTCAAGCTGCTGAACCCCATCGCCAGCCAGATGAGCGTGATGCGCTCGTCGCTGCTCGGCTCGCTGCTGCAGGTGCTCAAGTTCAACCTGGACCGCAAGGCACCGCGCGTGCGCGTGTTCGAGCTGGGCCGCGTGTTCCTGCGCGACGACAGCGTCGTCACCACCGACAGCACCGTGCGTGGCGTGAACCAGCCCATGCGCGTGGCAGGCCTGGCCTGGGGCGATGCCGAGGCGTCGCGCTGGGACGGCAAGCCGCAGCGCGTCGACTTCTACGACGTCAAGGGCGACGTCGAAGCGCTGCTCGCACCGCGCGTGCCGACCTTCGAAGCGGCCGAGCACCCCGCGCTGCACCCCGGCCGTTCGGCCCGCGTGCTGCTCGACGGCCAGGCCATCGGCTTCATCGGCGAGCTGCATCCGCGCTGGCGCCAGAAGTGGGACTTCACCCAGGCGCCCGTGCTGTTCGAACTCGACCTCGACGCCGTCACGGCGCGGCCCGTGCCCGTGGCGCAGCCGGTGCCCAAGCACCAGGCCGTCGAACGCGACATCGCGGTGGTCGTGGCCGAAGCGGTGTCGCACGACGCGCTGATGCAGGCCATCCGTGCGGGTACGTCCGCCTCGGGCCTGCTGCGCGATGCGACGCTGTTCGACATCTACCGTCCGCAGCCGTTGCGCGAAGGCGCCGTGGCGGCGCCGGGTGCGCTGGCACCGGGCGAGAAGAGCATGGCCGTGCGCCTGACCTTCCAGAGCGATGCCGCCACGCTGACGGACGAGCAGGTCGAACCCGCTGTCCGTGCAATCGTCGAACAACTGGGCGCCACCCTGGGCGGCCGCTTGAGAGGATGAAGATGAACGCCGCCGAATTCACGCTCGAAGCCCTCGAAACGCCGGCGCTCACCAAGGCGCACCTGGCCGACCTGCTGTTCGAGCAGATCGGCTTGAACAAGCGTGAGTCGAAGGACATGGTGGAGGCGTTCTTCGAGCTCGTGGCCAGCAGCCTGATCGAAGGCACGGACGTGAAGATCTCGGGCTTCGGCAACTTCCAGATCCGCGTGAAGGCGCCGCGTCCCGGGCGCAACCCGCGCACCGGCGAAGCCATTCCGATCGGCGAGCGCCGCGTGGCCACCTTCCATGCGAGCGCCAAGCTCAAGGAGCAGATCCAGGGCAGCGTCGAGCCGCAGGGCGGCACTTCCGAAGTCGAGTGGAGCCTGGGCGCGGAATAGTGCTTGGTGCTGTGCGGCCGCGTAGAGTAATCTATGAGGTTTCCCGCGCACAGTCTTGATTTCAATGGAGAAAACGCTCCCGCCGATTCCCGTCAAACGCTACTTCACCATCGGTGAGGTCGGCGAGCTCTGCGGCGTGAAGCCGCACGTGCTGCGCTATTGGGAGCAGGAGTTCACCCAGCTGCGCCCGATGAAGCGGCGCGGTAACCGCCGCTACTACCAGCACCACGAAGTGCTGATGATCCGCCGCATCCGCGACCTGCTCTACGACCAGGGCTTCACCATCAGCGGTGCGCGCAACAAGCTGCAGGAACTCACGCAGGGCGAGCGCGACCGTCGCAAGGCGGGCGAAGTACCGCTCGAAGGCCTCGAGGCCTTCGAGATCGGCCAGGAAGAATTCGACGCCGCCGTGCACGAGGAACCGGGGTCCGCGGCGGTCGCGCAGAGCGTCGATCTGTCGCAGTTGTTGCACCTTCGCCGCGAACTCTTTGAAATTCGTGAGCTTCTGACTGTCGGGCACTGAATTTAGCCCGCTATAATCGAGAGCTTCGGTGTGTGGCGCAGCCTGGTAGCGCACTTGCATGGGGTGCAAGGGGTCGAAGGTTCGAATCCTTTCACACCGACCAACAAAACGTCCAAGGGCGTCCGGTTTCATCCACCGGACGCCCTTTTTCATTGGTGAGCTGGGTAACGGTTGTCCACGGTCGTACACTGAAATCCAGTGACAGCCAGCGCTAAGTGGGGGTACAGGTGGGGGTTCAAACTCCACGAACCTCTAAGTTGGCAGTTTTGTACCCCCAGCCCCCTCGACGTAGCCATGCCATTGACCGATGCCGCGTGTCGCAATGCCACCTGTCCTCCTGATCGAAAACAGGCGAGATACGCTGATTCGGGCGGTCTCTATCTAGAAGTTTCTGCAGCAGGCTCACGCTGTTGGATTCCGCCGATCTCTGACCCTAGATTTCCATCGAATACTGACCCACCCGCTTTGTGAGCCCGAAGGCTTCACGATGTGGATAAGTGCTTGATGTTCTCCTTTTTAGGTTGAGACGTTGCGGAACTGGTTTTGTGTGTGGATCTGCCGCAGATTGCGCCGCTGTTTCCGCGATTTGGTTGCCTCGATCGCGAGCCACGTCGCGAGCTTCTCGGCATAGGGATCGAGCTTGCTTGAGCTCGTCCGCTTGGCGTAGCGCGGCTCTTCATCGCCGGCTCGCAGGTACTTCTTTACGGTGTTGCGAGACAGGCCTGTACGCCTGGCTATCTCGCGAATGGACATCTGCTCGCGCAGGGCCCAGCGTCTGATGACACTCAATGTCGCCACGTCTATCACTCCTAGGATCCCCTGCTTTAAAAATCAGCAGGGTAGGGTTTTACGTGGGTCAGTCTTAGACGGAAATTACTGCGTTAGCTGGGTCAATTTTCGGCGGCAATCAACAGTGTGAACACAGAGCGCCTCTCGGTTCATCAACCATGGGGCGTTGGGCGGCCAAACCTAGAGCCGCAAATGAACGCGCCGGCAACCTCAGATCGGTAGCTTCGGGCATCAAGACACTTTCGCTGGCCGCCTGCCTTCGTCTTGAACCCAAGCGGCATCACAGACCCGCTCCAGCTCCGGCAGCTGGTACGTCTGGCATGCGGTCCGATAAAAAAGGTGTTGAATTCCGCTGATCTCTGACCCTCGAGTCAGAGATCAGCGGAATTCAACAGCACTCACCTCGGGCGACGTTTCACACCTCGATCCCGCTGCCGAACACGCGGCACACCATGATCCTCTTGATGATGGCCGACGAGAAGTTGCTGCGGGAGGGCACGTTGCCGGAGGCGCCGACTATGGAACTCCCCTCGACGCCACTGGAACTCGCTTTCAAGCCGCGACCGAACGACTCATGACTTACGGAATACATCCGCACGTGCTGAGACTTGTTTAGCCAATCCCGACGGATTTCGTCGGTTTCTAAACAAGTTCCAGAAGCCCCGGATGCACTGGCGAGAACCGCGTTTCGAAGGTGTGGGCGGCATGTCCTCTTTTTGGGGAGGGCATCCAAGTCTGTAGGGCTCCCCCACGTGGTTCACCACCTTTTCTGAATCCCGATCGGATAAAAATCATGGTAGCCATCGTCAGCGGTAACAGCCTGGGCCTCAGCCTGACCTCACTGGGCACGTTGGGTCAGCGCGGCGTGTTGGGAGCGGCAGGGCAGGGGCGTAACGGAGAGCAGGCGTTCGTCAACATTGCCAACGGCAACCTGATCCTGCAGGACTTCGACGACAAGCTGGTCGCCCGCGGGGCGGACATCGGCATCGTGCGGACCTACAACAGCCAGGGCCTGCTCAACGACGACAACGGGGATAACTGGGGTGTCGGCGCGTATGGCCAGCGACTCCAATTGACCGGCATCCTTGCCACGGCCGGCAGCACCTTTGTTCGCATCGATCGCGATGGCGCCAACGCCACTTACGTCTGGAATGCGGCAAGGAACGCCTATGTCAGCAATGAGGGGGCAGGGGCTTTCGACACGATAGCCTACGACGCGGCCAATGCGCGCTACGTGTGGACTGACGGCTCCACCGGACTTGTTGAACGCTACGAGACCACGCTGAAAGGCCGTCTGCTGTCGGTGGTTGATTCCAGTGGCAACACGATCAGCTACACCTACAACGCCAACGACACCGTGCAGAGCATGGTCAACGCCAATGGCGAGACCACTTTCTTCGACTACAGCGGTACCAACCTCACACAGATCCGCACGGTTGCCGCCGGAGGTGCGGTTCTCACTCGCGTGCGCTACGCCTACGACGGTGCCAACCGGCTGATTAGCGTCATTGTCGACCTCAGCCCCGAGGACAACAGCGTCGTTGACGGCAAGACGTATGTCACGACGTACACCTATGACGGCACGAGCAAGCGCATCGCCTCGGTGACCCAGAGCGATGGCTCCAGCCTCGCGTTTACCTATGTGCAGGCCGGCGGTAGCTACAAGATTGCCACCATCACCGACGCTCTCGCGCAGATCACGCGGTTTGCGTATGACAGTGTCGCGGGCACCACCACCGTCACCGATCCGCTGGGTGCACAGAGCACTTACCTGTACGACGCTCAGGGCCGGCTCCTGCAAGTGCGACAAGGGGTCACCGCCAGCAACCCGACGGGGCTGTCGCAGATCAGCTATCGCTACGACGCGGCCGGCAACGTGAGTGGTGTGACCGACGGCGAAGGGCGGGAGGTCGTTTCCGAGTACGACGCCAATGGCAACTTGCTCAAGGAAATGGACTCTGCGGGCAATGCCCGCATCCGGACCTACAACGCCGCGAACCAATTGCTGACCGATACCGTCTTTGCCGATGCGGCCGTCAGCCGCGGCGCCTTCAGCAAGGAAGCGTCGTTGCCGGAGATCACCCGCTACGTCTACGCACAGGGTAATGCTCGACTTCTGCGCTTTGTCGTCAGCGCGCAGGGCGATGTCACCGAACACCGCTACGACAGCTACGGCCAGGCCCTCACGAGCATCCGCTATGCGGGTGGGGGTTACAACGTTGCCTCGCTCGGCGCGGCCGCCGTGCCCACGGAAGCGCAGATGACCACCTGGGTCGGCACCCAGGATTTGCGCCGTACCGAGCGCGCCGACCGCGTCTACGACGCGCGCGGCGCGCTGAGCTCCTCCACGACTTATAGCGAGGTCGATGCGACAGGCACTGGCGTCACCGTCTCAGCAGCCAAGACCCAGTACGTCTACGACCAGCATGGCTGGCTGCTCAAGACAATCGAGCCGACCGGTGGTGGCACCACGACCTATGTCTACGACGGCCTGGGCCGGGTGCTGTCGATCAGTGCGCCTTCGCTGGACGGCGGGACCACGGCCAACACCACGGTCACGAGCTACGACGATGTCGGAGGAAGGACCAGCGTCACCGTGGCTGGCGGGCTGGTGAGTATCTCGGCCTACGACAAGGCGGGTCGACTGGTGAGCGTCACACAACAGAGCGCCGGCACCGGCGTGCTTGGCCTCACCAAGTACGCCTACGACAAGGACGGCAACCTGTTGATGACGCAGGACCCGACGGGCGTGCGCAAGTGGATGCTCTACGACGCGGCAGATCGAAAGATCGCAGACATCGATGCGACGGGAGCCTTGGTCGAGTACGTCTACAACGCGAACGGGCAGTTGCGCCAGACGGTGGCCTATGCGACGAAGCTCACAACCGCGAAGCTGGCGCAGTTGGTGGATGGGGCGGGGCTGCCGACCACGGCCTGGAGCGCGACGAACACGACGACCAGCCTCGCGGCGCTGCGGCCGGCGGGCGTGGCCCAAGACCAGAAGGTCTGGCGCTTCTACGACAACGCAGGACGCTTGGCGTGGCAGGTGGATGCGCTGGGCTATGTGACGCAGACGACCTATGACGGGGCTTCGCGCGCACTGAGCGTCACACAGTTGGCCAATCCGATCGATGTAGCGCCGCTGTTGCAGGGGGCCGATGTCAACCTGGGGGTTGATCCGACCACGCTCGGAGGCATCGCGCTGAGCTTGGACAACACGGAGCCGGTGCCTGCAGGACGCGTGACTGGCCTGACTGCGACGGTCGATGGGGCACCGTCTGGAAGCATGGTGACCTTCTTCGATGGTGAAACAGTCATTGGCAGTGCGGTGTTGGTCGACGGAAAAGCTTCGCTCATTACCGACCGTTTGTCGGCCGGAACGCATGACCTTCGGGTGGCCTTTTCAGGGGACGGGTTGCGGCCGGCGAGTGTATCCAAAGCGATCAAAAAAGTGATAACGCCTGCGATAGTTGCTGCAGAGGTGCGGTATCAGAGTCCAGCCCCCGGAACTACCGAGCCGCTGATCTTGTCCCTCATGCTGAGTGCGGAGTCGGCCTGGCTTGTTCCGCAGTCGGGCAAGGTGGTGTTCTACAACGGTAACGTGATTCTTGGTGAGGCCTATGTCGCCAACGGAGCGGCAAACCTCATCCTGCAGAGCTGGCCTTCCGGCAAACTGAATGTCCGGGCAGAGTATTCCGGAGACGCAGCACACACAAGTGCCGTCGCGCAGCGCTCCTTTGTCCCGGTAGTCCCATCTCTCTCCCTGGGCGCGTCGGCAACCCGTGTGACCAACGGAGCTCCGATCACTCTGCGAGCCGAGGTATCGGGTCGCAAGAGTGGGGTTGTTGCCTTCTATGCTGGCAAGATTTCCCTTGGCACCGCAGATGTGGTTGACGGAGTGGCGACGCTGATCCTGGACTTCCTGCAGATGGGAACCTACGCGTTGAATGCCACCTATTCCGACATCGATGGGTCATTTTCGGGAGTAATTGAGAAAGGACCTACGCTTCAGATTGACACGGTGAATCAATCGAATGTGCAGGCATTCGATTGGAGTGGCGTGAACAACGGTCGATATCTCACGTGGGGTGATTATTGGGGCTATCAGCTTTACATCAATGCAGGACCTTGGCAGATTGATGGTCAGGTCCAAGTTGGAACAGTCCCACAAATCGAGGTGTGGGATAGCTCCAAGAGCATGGGTACTTCGGGAACGTATGCGATCTTCGTTGACGACATTCTCGTTGGAAGCGCAGTTAATTGGGTCGGGGAGAACGGAGTCGGTTGGGAGCGAAGCTTCATCTTTTCGTTGCCAGTTAATCTACTTCCGAGTGAAGGTCACCGGTTGGCTGTTGTTTTCAACAACAGAAAAGGTCGAGATCAAAATGGCAACACAGGCAGCTCGGGTCTGGTCATCAATACTGTTCTCCCTATTCGCGAGGCCGCAACCGCTGCGACTCTTAGTGTCTCATCGGTAAGGGCATCCGCGGGAACTCCGATTACGCTGAATGCCAAAATTTCAATGGCACTTCCTTATGACGTAAAGGGAATCCCGTCTTCGGACCCATTGCCCATTGGAGGAGGGGTCAATTTTTATGCCGATGGGGTAGTCATTGGCACAGCAACAGTGGTCAATGGGCAAGCGTCGTTGGTTGTCGGTAACTTGCCGCAGGGCACGAGCACCATCACAGCTAGCTATGCAGGCGATGGGAGTTATCTGGCATCCGAGACTTCCAGCGGGTTGTCGGTACAAATCACTCCACCTGCGGTTACTCTGACTAATCTGACGACCCCGACGATCGCCAAGGACGGCGCACTTTTGGTGCGAGTTGCCGGCGAAACCCCTACAGGTCTGGTGAGCTTTTACAGCGGTACGACGCTGCTGGGCACGGTGGCGGTGCGCGAAGACGGCACCGCCACTCTTCGCGGCGTGCCGATCCCCGTGGGCACGCACACCTTCAGCGCCGTGTACTCGGGTGATGCGCTCAACGCTGACGGCGCCATCACCTTCACCCCAACCGTCACGGGCACACCGAGCACCACCGTGCTGGTCGGTATGGACGCGGCCCAGGACCGCACCACCACGCAGTTGTACAACCGCAATGGCCAACTGCAGGGCGTGCTGGATGCTGAGGGCTATCTCACCGAATACAAGTACAACGGGGCCGGCGAGCAGGTGCAGACCATCCGCTACGCCAGTCGCTCGGCGAACTTCACCAGCGTGTCGGCACGCATGATGGCCGTGGCGATCGCGCGCGCCAGCGGCGATCTCACGGGCGTGAGGCCCGCGGCCAGCCCCGACGACATCCGCACCTACGCCTTCTACAACGCCCGTGGCCAGATCGTGGGCCAGGTCGACGGCGAGGGCTACCTCACTGAGACAACGTACGATCTGCGCGGCAATGTCACGCAGACCAGGCGCTACGCGAAGCTGGCCAAGAGCCCCGCCGCCACGAGCGCCACGCTCGCAACAGTGCGGCCCGATGTCGATCCGCTCGATCAGGTCGTCAGCCAGACCTGGAGCGCGGCGAACCAACTGCTCAGCCGTACCAATGTCGAGGGCACGCTCACCAGCTTCACCTACGACCTGGCGGGCCGGCTCGTGCAGACCTCCACCGCCGCGGGCACCACGGACGAGCGTATCGAGCGCCAACGCTATGACATCCAAGGTCGCCTGATCGGCGAGCTTGACGGGCGCGGTAGCGCCACCGTGGCCCTGACCGCTCCGTTGAGCGCTTGGAGCGCCAATGGCTCGACTCATGCTTACGACGCGGCCGGTCGGCGCACCAGTACCACCGACGCCAATGGCCACCGCACCCTGTTCTTCTACGACGCTCTCGGACGGCTGACCTACAGCGTCAACGCGATGGGCCAGGTCAACGAGAACCGCTACGACGCGCTGGGTCAACTGAGCGAACTCATCGCCTACGGCACTCCCGTGAACGTGGACACCCTCGGGGCGACCACCCCGGGCGGGTTGAACACGGACACCCTGAAGACTCAGCTCGCCGCGGTGGCCGATACCGCCAAGGACCGGCGCACCGTCAACCGCTACAACGCCACCGGCACTCTGGCCAGTAGCAGTGATGCCGTCACGGCCACGACGAACAATCTCACCAGCTACTCCTACAACGCCTTCCGCGAAGTCACCGCGAGCAGCCAGACAAGGCTGAGCGGCCAGGTCGTCACCGACACCATCGGCTATGACCGCCGGGGCCTGAAGACCTCGACCACCGAGGATGCCACCGGCGTCGCGGCCACGCGCGGCACAGGCTACGACGCCTTCGGGCGAGCCACCACGCGCATCGACGGCAACGGCAATGTCGTCGGCATCGCCTACGACCGCCTCGGGCGGATCATCACCACCACTGATGCCAACGGCGCCAAGCACACCACCACCTACGATGCCTTCGACCGCGTACTGACCCAGCGCGACGCGCTGAACAACACCACCAGCTACGCCTACAGCGTGGCCAACCGAAGCATCACCGTGACCACGCCCGAGGGCGTTGCGCTGACCACCGTGCACAACCGCCATGGCCAGACCCAGAGCATCGTCGACGGCCGCGGCAACACCACCAGCTACAGCTACGACAAGAGTGGCAACCTGCTGCAGACCCAGGCTCCGGAGAGCGTGGGTACCAGCAGCACCTACGACAAGATCGGCCTGAAGCTCACCAGTACCGACGCCAGGGGCACCGTCACGAGCTACATCTACGATGCCGCCGATCGCCTGCTGACGCGCACCGTCGATTCCAACGGTCTGAAGCTCGTCACCACCTACCAGTACGACGCCACGGGCCAGAAAATCAGTGTCACGGATCCCGGTGGCACCGTCACCACCTACAAGTACGACCTTGATGGTCAGATCCTGCAGGAGACCGTGGACCCCACGGGCCTGAACCTGCAGACCGTCTATACCTACGACACCGACGGCACCACCCTCACCGTGCAGGGGCCCGACGGTCGACTCACGCGCTACACCTATGACGGCGCCGGTCGGCGCATCAAGGAGCAAGTCGATCCGCTAGGCCTGAACCTCACCCGCAGCTACGGGTACGACGGCCAGGGCAATGTCATCAAGGCGGTCGATGGCGTCGGCAACTCCACGCTCTACATCTACGACAAGGCGAATCGCAAGGTCTTCACCATCGATCCGACGGGCAGTGTCCGACAAACGGGCTATGACGACGAGGGCCGGGTCAGTGCCGAGACCAGCTACGCCGCGGCCATGTCGCTGGCGAACCTGCAGGGCGTGGCGCCGAGCCTGAAGGCCATGCAGGAGCTACTGCCGACCCTGGGTGCGGCGGCGAGCCAGCGCCGGCGCTACGACCGTGACGGGCGGCTGCGCTTTACTGTCGATGCCGCCGGCGGCGTGGTCGAGTACAAGTACGACGCGGGCAATAACCTTGTGGAGACCCGGGGCTACGCCAAGCCCATCAACCTGGGGGCATGGAGCCCGGCGACCGCCGACCCGGTGGTGCTGGCCGACGACGGCCACGACCAGCGCACGCGCAACGTCTACGATGGCCTGGGGCGCAAGACCTACACGATGGACGGCACGGGTGCCGTGGTCAAGCAGGTCTTTGATGCCAACGGCAACGTTGTCGAGCGCTTCGCGTACGGTGCCCGGATACCTCTGGCGACGGCACTCACGCCCGCGGCGATCGACAGCGCGGTGGCGGCTGCCACGGCCAGTGCCAGCGCCGCGCGCACCGAACGCGACGCTTATGCCTACGACCGGGCCAACCGGCAGACCTCGCACACCGATGGGGTGGGAACTGTTACCACGCAGAGCTTCGACAAGAACGGCAACGTCACCAACCGTTCGTTCTGGAGTGCACAGCAGGCGGGAACCAATCTGCTCACACAGAGCGAGCTGGCCAATGGCGTGAGCGACGTACCCGTCAAGGGTGGGGTCGTCACTGCGGCGTCGATGGCGGGCCTCAGAGGGGCGGTCAGGCTCGCGAGCGATCCGGCAGGCTCGTATGCCTACAAGACGCTGGCGACCACGGCCGGTGCAACCTACACCTTGTCGGTGATCGTGGAGATGGAGGATGGCCTGCCGCCGTCCTTCGGCAATGCGTCGGTCACCAACGTCGCGAACTCCTTCGCGCTGGTGATGTTCGCCAACGCGGCCAATCCGACTGCCTACACGGTGCAGAACCTCGGAGGTGGACGCTACCGTGTCTCAGCCACCGGCGTGGCGCCCGCCTCGCCGGGAGCGAACTTCGGGGTGGTCAAGTACGCCGGCAACGACACCCGTGCTTTCCGCGTGAGCGGCTACCAGCTTGAGCAGACGAGCGCCAACCTGCTCATGCAAGGCGAGTTCGCCAATGGGTTGGCCGATGCGCCGTACCAGACAGGTGCCGTCACGGCGACGTCGATGGTCGGGTTTGCAGGCGCGCTCAGGCTGGCATCCAGTCCGACCAACGCCAGTGCCTACCAAGCGTTCACAGCGACGCCCGGTGTGACCTACACGCTGTCGGTGGTCGTGGAGATGGAGGATGGCCTGCCGCCATCTTTCGGGGGCACGAATGCCGCAAGTGCCGCGAACTCATTCGGACTCGCGCTCTTCTCAGGTGCGACCAATCCGAGCACCTATGTCGTACAGAATCTGGGCGGCGGCCGCTATCGAGTATCGGTCACCGGCGTGGCGCCGGCCCCGGGGGATTTCTCATACTCCGTGGCGTACCACGGCGCCATCAAGTACGTTGCGAACGATACCCGCGCTTTCCGCGTCTCCGGCTACCGGCTCGAGCAAGTGGGGGCCGGCAATGTCACGCCGACCACCACGACTGCGATCACTGCTGCGGCCGATGCCACAAAGCAAGTAACGCGCTTTGCCTACGACAGTGCCGGACGGCTTGTGTACACGCTCAGTCCGCTGGGCCAGGTGGAGAAGAACACCTACGACGCGGCCGGACGGGTGACGCTCGTCACTCGCTATGCCAAGGCCATCGATCTCGCCGGTCTGAGTGTGAGCCCAACGATTGCGCAACTGGACGCCCTGGTGCAGGCTGGAACCAACCTGTTCACGCAGAGCGAGTTTGCCAACGGTCTGGGTGATGCACCGGTCAGAACCGGTGTCGTCTCAGTGGCATCGATGACAGGCCTAGCCGGTGCACTGCGGATCGCTCCCGATCCGAATGGCCCTTATTCGCTCGTCTACAAGACATTGGCGACAACTCCCGGCATGACCTATACGCTGTCGGTGATCGTGGAGATGGAAGATGGCCAGGCGCCAGCTTTCGGGAACCCGACGGTCAACCATGCTGCGAATTCGTTCGGCGTGATCATGTTCGGCGGCGGTGTCGCCACGAACAAGTACGTGGTGCAGAGCCTCGGAAACGGTCGCTACCGCATCTCGGCTACGGCCGTCGCGCCTGCGGCGCCCGGGTTGAACTTCGGGGTGGTCAAGTATTCGGTCAACGATGCGCGCGCATTCCGCATCTCCGGCTACCAACTCGAACAGGCCGCGGCGGCCGGCACCTACGTGCCAACCACTACTGTCTCGACCGCTGCCAAGGACCAACTGCAGCACAGCGTTTACGACAAGGCCGGACGATTGGTTGCCAGTGTCGATGCACTGGGCAATACCATCAAGTACACGCGCGACGGCAACGGCGACGTGGGTGAGAAGCGCGCCTTCTACAACCCTGTGAACATGGCGAGCTGGGTGCCCGGCACCGTGCCCGCGCCGACGGCCGACGACACGCGCGATCAGCGCACGCGCAGCTTCTACGACGCGGCCGGGCGTGAATCGCTCAGCGTCGACTCGTTGGGCTACGCCGTGCAGCGACAGTACGACGCGCAGGGCCGACTGAGCACCATCGTGCGCTATCCGGTAGCCATCCCTGCGGCCACTGCCTTCACCTTGCAGGCCCAGCTCGATGCGGCCGTCAAGCTGTCATCCACATCCGGGCGCGCGCTGCAGATCACGGCCTATGGCTACGACGCGGCGGGACTGCGCATCAGCGAGACCGCGGCCTTCGGTCAGCCAGAGGCGGCAGTCACGCGCTATGTCTACGACGGCATCGGCCGACTCACTCACACCGTCGATGCGCGCGGCGTCGAACTCTCGCAGAGCGATAGCCAATGGGCGTTGAACGAGCGCCGGCAACTGAAGTACACCAATGCTGCGGGTGGCGCGCTCAAGGCCGTCGACTTGACACAGGTTCAGCGCGACGCGCTGGCTGCGCGCTACACCACGGTCGTCGACTACGACGCGGCGGGGCGCAAGATCAGCGTTACCGATGCGCTCGGCGGCATCACGCGCTCCGAATACGACGCCAACGGTCATGTCGTCAAGATCACGGATCCGCGCGGCAATGCGGCGTTCTACTACTTTGACGCGGCTGGACGGGTCACTCTGAATGTGGACCCTGAGGGCTATGCCACGGCGACCACCTACGACATGTTCGGCCAGACGCTGAGCATCAAGCGCTACTTCAACAAGGTCACGGGCACCTACAGCGTCGCCCAGGCGCCGGCGTTGCCGGGCGCGAATGGCAGCGACGCGCTCACTCGCTTCGAGTATGACGCCGCCGGGCGCCTGGCGCGCACGATCGATGCCGAGTCGAACGCAGAGCGCTACACCTACAACGCGCTGGGCCAACGCGAGACTCTGACCAACAAGCTCGGTGGGGTCATCACCTACGCCTACGACCGTCAGGGGCGCGTCGTCAGCGAGACCTTGCCGATCACGAGCAAGAACGCGGCAGGCCAGGCAGTGGCGGTGGTCAATCAGTCCACCTACGACGCCTTCGGCAACAAGCTGACCACCACCGAGGCAGCGGGGCTTCCCGAGCAGCGCGTAACCACGTACACCTACGATGGCCTGAACCGTCAGCTTACGGTGCGTCAGGCGTCGGTGGGCCTGTACACCGCAGCCGGTGGCTGGACCACCGGCGCGCCCACACGCACCAACACCTACGATGCGAACGGCAATCTGATCGTAGCGGTGAATGCCAATGGCGGACGCACGCGCAGCTGGTTCGATGCCAACAACCGCAAAGTGGCCGAGGTGAGTGCCACTGGAACGCTCAGCCAATGGGTGTACGACGCCGTGGGCAATGTGATGGTGCAGAACGTCTATGGTGACGTGCTGGCCTTGCCCGCAAGCGACACCCTGCCGGTTCCACTGAATGCGGCCAATGTGCGCACGACCACTTACCAAGTGGATGCCAACAATCGGGTGCTCAGCAGCACCATCGGCCAGGTGGAGTTCGGCGAATACAACGCCGCAACTGCCCAATACAACATGGGCCGACGCGATTTGATCCAGCGCAGTGCCTACGATGCCAACGGCAATGTCGTACGTCAGGAGAACGGCAGGAATGCGGCAGCTCAAACCTGGTACGACAAGCTGGGACAGAAGGTGCTCGAGGTCGATGCCATGGGCTATGGCGTGCGCTGGGAGCGCGATGCCAACGGCGCCGTGTTCCGCGAGACCCGTTACCTGCAGCGCATCGACCTGGGCAGCGCCAGCGAGAGCATGCCGATGGCCGATGTGCTCGCCAAACTCAAGCCGATCGCTGGCGACCAGATCACCGAGTATGCCTACGACCGCAATGGCCGCATGCTCAGCGAGTCGCGCCTGGCCGTGGCTTACGGCAGCGTGAATGCCAGCGGTGTGCTCACCGAGGGAACGCTGGCAGCAACCAAGCGCTATGGCTACGACGCTATGGGCAATCGAAGCTCGGTGACCGATGCACAGAGTCAACGCACCGACCTCACGTACGACTGGGCAGGACGGCTCTTGAGCGAGCGCAAGCCCACGGTCGCGACCGACACCGGTGCCGGCACCAGCGCCTCCTTGCGCCAGACCACCGAGTACGAATACGACGGCCTGAACAACGTGCGTCGCGAGATCCGCCGCGGGACCAACACCGCCGTGGAAACCGATGACCAGATCGTGCGCTACGGCTACGACGCCACGGGAGTTCGCACCTCGATGGTGACGGCCAAAGGCGAGACCTTCACGTACGGGCGTGATGCCAATGGCAATACGACCGCGCAGATGGTGGATCGGCTGGACGCTGATGGCAACGTCTCTCGCGAGATCGTGAGCATCGGGTACGACGCGGTCAACCGCGAGATCACGCGCTTCACAGGGACGCGCGATGCCGCGAACGCACCGGTCTTCGATGTCGCTAAGACGGTAACGCTCGGCTACAACGCCTATGGCGAGCTGGCGAGTAAGCGCACCGGCAGCGGGAATGCGAGCGGCGCCGCGCAGGAGTACTACGACTATGACAAGGCTGGGCGCCTGTGGCGCACCAACTCGCAAGAAGGCGTGAGCAAAGCCTGGATGTACGACATGGCGGGGAATGCCACGCTGCTGCTGCAATCGCAGCGCGTGAACTTGCGCGCGATGACGTGGGACCAGATGGCCGGCGATGGCAGCCGCCCCGATCCGGACATCCTGATCACCATCACGGCCTACGACAAGAACAATCGCGCCGTGAGCGTGATGCAGCCCAAGATGGATGCATCGCGGCCGAACCTGAAGATGTTCGCCGCAGTGATCAATGTGGAGTCGGGAAAGTACGGCGGGCTGGATCTTGCGGTGGCTTCCCCGCTGGCAGGAACGACATCGATCCAGGGGCCGAGCGACACCTCGGCCACAGGCCAGGTTGCCGTGCTGGGCATGCCGATGAGTGGAGGAAACATCCGGCCCATCACCAACGGAGAGTTCGGTGGCGCCGGTGGCTGGAACAACGTCAGTAGCAAGGTTGTCGGGGTGACCGACATCGTGCTCGGTTCGGCGGGAATACCGGGTTCGAATATCGAAAACATCTATGGTGCGGTGACATGGCGTGTCGAGGTGGGCGGTGTTCCGAACTATCTTGGCAGGGTGACGACTTGGCCCGTGACCGTGCATCCGCGCAACGCCGATGTCAGCGTCTTCATGGGGCAGTTGCCCCACACCCTGGCACTCGACCGGAACGTTGCCTACAGCCAGCTGATTCCCATCCGGGTCATTGCCACCGCGCAGAGCAGCGGTATGGACATCGTCGTCTCTACCGGGGCAGTTCGTACGGCACCGCAACCCACGCAGGTTGAGGGACTCAGCGGCACCTTCATGCGCTTGACCGCGGGTGAGGCGCGCGACAGCGACACGATTCAGCTATACCACCGGCCATCGGGCTCGACCGGAGTATTTACGGAGTCCCTGCCGAAGTTCAAGGCCGGCCAAGGCGGATCGAGCCTCAATGGTGCGTCGGTCGATGGCTGGTACCTGACGCGGTTGGATAGCTTGAGCGCACCGACTGAACTTCTGGTCGTCGTGACCCAGGCCGATGGCAAGGTGGTGCGCCGGGATTCGATTCAATGGAACCCGTCGACGCGCCAGGCGACAGCTTCCGTCGCGTCGGCAAAGCCCGTTTTCACCGCAGACAACGTGGCGCATTTCACTGGCCTGCAGCTCTCCGGTACCAGTCCCGCCGCGATTCGCGTGCGCCAAAGCGGCCAGAGTGGGTCTTCGGATGTGACGTACTGGCCTGTCGCCGGTGGGGCCCGAGGACGCTTCGACGTTCAACTGGGCGCTGGTGCCAACGACGTCACTATCGACATGCTCGATGCGCAGGGCGCGGTGATGGACACGCTGGTGGGCTCCATGAATGCGAGCACCTCCCTCTACGACATGCGCGTTCTCGGGAGTCTGCCGTCGAGCGTCACGTTCCGTGATGTGCCATTAGCAGCTCAGACACTGACCGTCGAGTACCAGCCGCTCACCGCGGGCGGAAAACCCGCGGGTTCCGTCAGTCTCACTCGTCAGGCGGGCAAGGCGGAATGGGTATGGGACGCGCGTAATCTCGTCACGGACCCGCGCAACCTCTACAACTACGCCGTGCATTTCGTTGCCCGAGACGCTGACGGGTTCATCCTGACCGATGCCACAGGCAACGTGACCATTGGCGCGGTCAGCAACGGTACCAAGGCTTCGCTGACAGGCAGCGTCAAGCACCAGATACTGACCTTCGATCCGGGTCTTCCGGAAGGCAAAACGCTCAAGCTGCGCTATCGCGTCAAGGGCGCCACCACGCAAGACTTTATCGAGGCCACGGCCACCCGCGGCACTATCAACGCAGTCTTTAAGTGGGATGCCACTGCGAACAACCTGGATCCGGCCAAAGAATACGAGTTCATCTACGACGTGTACAACGCCGCGAATGCGGTGATCGGCAACGGCGAAGGGTATTTCCGCCCAGACAGCGACAGCAGCAACGATGGCTCCAACGTCAACGTGTACTGGGGCATCCCGAACCTACCGGGAGATCAGGTCGTCAACGGCACCTGGGTGATCCAGCGGCGTCAGGACTACGATGCCTTCGGCCAGGTCATCCTGGAGAAGGACGGCAACGAGAACGTCACCAACCTTCGCTACAACACCCTGGGCCTGCTGGTCGACAAGATCGGTCCGATGGTCGAAGTCACGCTCGCCAATGGCCAAAAGCAGATGCTGCAGCCGGCCGAGCACTATGGCTACAACCTCAACGGCCAGATCGTGGGCAAGCGCGATGCCAACGGCAACCTCAGCACGCTCGAAGTCAACGCTGCAGGCCAGACCGTGGCCGAATGGCACCCCGGCGCTGCAGCTGGCAGCTCGACTGCCGTGCGCAAGACCTACGACATCTTCGGTAACCTGATCACCGTCACCGATGAGATGGCGCGCATCACGAAGAACACATACGACTTGAACAATCGTCTCGAGCGTGTGGATCGACCCATCAATGCCGACGGCTCTCGCGCCTACGATATCTACGCGTACGACATCCTCGGCCAGCGCATCGCACACACCAATGCGCTGAGCTTCAAGGAACGCACCTACTACGACAGCATGGGCCGGGTCACCCGGTACATCTCGGCAGAGGGCGCGGCCGTCAACTACGGCTACACCTACGACAAGACTATCGGATCGGCCGGGGGCGTAAACACTGGCGGCTGGGTGAACACGACCACGGACGCCAATGGGAAGGTGCAGACGATCAAGAACGACGTGTTCGGCCGCGCGATGTGGAAGCAGGACTTCGGCGGTCACCAGTTCACCTATGGCTACAACTGGTCTGGGCTCATCGCCACCCAGACCGGCACCTCGGGCCAGAACATCAGCTACACCTACTACGACAACGGCTATCTGCGCAAAGTCATCGATGCGGGCGTGTCCACCGAAAGCACCTTCGAGTATGACAACAACGGCAATCGCACCTTCGAGGGCTTCAAGTCCACCGCGAGCGGCGTGGCAATGGTGTTCCAGCAATCACGGGTCAGCTACGACGCCTTCAACCGCGTCAAGACGATCGACGATGCGCGCTACCTCATCAACTACGAGTACGACGCCAACGGCAATCGTCGCCGGGTGCACAGCACTTACACCAACATCGTCGACAACAGCAAGGAGATTCAGGACTACTGGTACACCTATGACGGCATGAACCGCTTCACCGTGACCATGGGGCAATTGGTCAGCGGGCAGATCGTGCGTGGATCGTCTGGCGATGGCGTGACCATCGAGTACAACAACGCGGGTCAGCGCAAGGCGGCCACCTATGCCAGTGACGGGCATCGCGAGGACTATGACTACGACGGCGCCGGCAACCTGACCACGATGAAGCTCAACGGGGTGCTGCGCAGCCGCCGAACCAACGACCTCGCAGGACGCGTGACGCGCTACGAAGAGCTTTTCGCGGACCAGAGCATCAACGTGCAGAAGGACCGCAGCTGGAACAAGGACAACCAGCTCACGAAGGAGGTGGAAAGCACATTCTCCCAGGGGGCAATCAAGGCGTCCTTGGCGACCACCACGTACGGACTCATGGCCGACGGCACGTTGTCGAGCACGAACACGGTGACCAACAAATATGACCCGACGCCCGGCCTGCCCAACAACGGCATCAGCATCACCGTTCTGAACACGGTCTATGCCTACGACTGGTGGGACAGCGCCAAGCAGACGTCGATCACCATCGGCGCGAACAGCACGGACGTCACCACCCCCTGGGCGCCTGGGTACTCGGCGTTCACCTACGACGTCAATGGGCATGTCAAGACGGCAACCGATCGCAATCTCACGACGCCACGCAGCTTTTCATACTGGACCAATGCCGAAGGCCAGGTGCTGCAGCGCCAGGAGCTGATCGGCGGCACCGTCAATCCGCAGACAGGGGCTGTGAACCTGACCGGTGCGGCCAAGAGCCGCGACCGCCGCTACTTCTATTTCGACGGCAAGCGCGTGGGCAATGTCGGCAACGACGGCACCGAGCGCGAGGACTATGCCCAGCAACTTGCTCGCAGCGCGAACGCTCTCGAGAGTCCTGACAACAAGTACCGCAAGTTCACGCCCACGAATTCTGCGGATTTCGACGAGAACTACCAGCCGATCAACGCGGGCTTCCCTGGGGCGACCCCCGGCAGCTACACGGTTCGGATCGGCGACACGCTGGAGGGGATCGCACGATCGCTCTGGGGTGACGCCGCGCTGTGGTATCTGTTGGCCGAAGCCAATGGCCTGGACGGGCAACCCTCGGCACCGTTGGTGGCCAACACCGTGATTGCGGTGCCCAATCGGGTCACCAACGTGCACAACACCAGCGATACCTTCAGGCCCTATGACCCGGGCAAGGCGATGGGGGATACCAGTCCGACGCTGCCAGATCCGTTGCCAGCACCCAAAGGAAAGGATGGGGGATGCGGCGGGGTCGGCAAGATCATCGTGGCCATCGTCGCAGTGGTCGCTACTGTGTTTACAGCAGGGGTTGCGGCCGTTGGCATCGGATCGAGCTTAGGGACGATCATGAGCGCTGGCGCCGGTGTGATGGGTATGGGCGGGGGAGTTATCGGCTCATTCGTTGCAGGCGGCATGAGCACCGGCGCAATGATTGGCACCGTAGCCCTTGCCGGTGCAGCCGGTTCCGTGGCCGGCCAACTCACGGGAATGGCACTGGGCATTCAAGATTCTTTCAGTTGGAAGGGCGTCGCCCTTGGTGCCGTCGGCGCTGGAGTAAGTGCAGGCGTCGGAGGATGGTTGCAAGGTGGAGGCCTTGGCGGAATGCTCTCGGGTTCGAGCAACGGGGCTGCCGCAGGGCGATTGGCTGTGAGCAACCTTGCAACGCAGGGGCTGAGTATTGCCACGGGGTTGCAGAAGGGGTTTGATTGGCGGGGTGTGGCTGCCAGCGCGGCGTCCGGGTTTGTGTCAGTGTCGGCTGGGGCGTGGGCTCAGGACGCGGGCTGGGCCATGGCAAGTCAACGCTTGGCCAGCAGCATGGCCGGTGGGGTGGTGAGCGCTGTAGTTCGCGGGGGAAGCATTAGTCGCGCCTTGCCGGGCATCATTGGTGATGCGGTGGGGGCGGCTATGACTGTGGGCAACCAGGTGGCGGGCGACATCGCTGGAGCCAATCGCATCGACCCCAGAAACCCCTACGGGTATGGAGGTTCCAGCAACGGAATCACGAATTGGCCCGACAACACAACGGCGATCGTTTCGCCAAAAGCTTACCTGTCCGACGACGATGTGGCATGGCTGGGGACAGAGAATGCCTGGTTAGGTTCAGATAGTGAACACATGCCGGGCGTTCAGTATGCTGATGCATCGAAAGGGCTGCGCACAGGCGTGGCAACGGATGCAGGCCCCATGGGCTCAGACGCCTACCGTCTCATGGGCAGAGGCATGCTGCCCACGCTTGCGGCCGAGGATGCGTTCTTTGGTCCCACAGCATTGAAGCTTCGGCTCGCGCAGGACGCTGCCGATGCCACGAACATGAGCAAGGCGGATTACAGCCTTCTACCCGAAGGCACTTCGATCCGGTGGCAACCGGCCTTGAGCACGCCGAATTATTCGAGCACGGACACGTTCTGGGACGGCGTCAAGGCCACGTGGAACAGCGTGGTGATCGGTACGACTCAGTTAGGGGCTTCGGTGCTTTCCTCCTATGCCCGGACTTCGGCCAATTACCAGGAAACTCTGGGCGCGGGCTGGATCGGCCCGCGCTTGTCTTCGCCGTACCCGAGCGAAAGCGGTTTTGATCTGAGTGCAAGTGTGCCCAAGGCAGACTACGACACGCCCTATGGGGCCAAGGTCGAACGGGTCGCTGATGTGGCGCAATTGTTCGCTGGCGGCTATGGGGCCGTGAAGTGGATTGGAGCCAAGACGCTCGTCGCGGGCTTGGGCGCGGGCTATACCAGCGATGCCGACGCAAGTTTCTTGGGTAGTGCGCGTAAGCTGATCACGCCCGCGTTGGGAGAACGAGTCGCGCTGGAACACGTGACTCAATCGGGCGTGGCCATTGTGCGCACGGGCGAGAAGGCCTACGCTCAATTGTCGTTGCAAGGCAAGACGCAGGACTACCGCGAACTACTTGCCAAACTCGACGACTTGAACCCCGTGGCCACAGAGTTTCAGCAGGCGGCCCAGAGCATCCGGGATCGGTTGAGTTTCAGGGATTTGTCTCTCGAATGGCGAAACAGAATCACTGATGCCCGCCTCACGCGCCCCAACGAACCCTGGATCGCGAATCGGTTTGAGTCGGCGGCGTATGGGACAGAAGTCCATGCCAGGATTGGCAGAATGATGAAGGATGGTCTTATTCCTGGAGGGGAAAAGTATCAACTCAAGGGGGTTGGTCCTGATCTCGTTCCAAGGAGTGGGCAAGGATTGAGCATGGAAATCACTCGCTATACGCCAAGCTTGAATGCGATCGTGACGCATGCAAAACGCTACTCAACAGACTCGTTGCGGTACATTCTTTATCAGTCGCGCTAAGAAAAATCGTGAATCAAGCAATCATCAGAGAGCAACGCCTTCAAGGCGAAAGAATCAGAATCGATGACGATCAATTGGTGGCGGTCAGCCGCTGCCACCTGATCGACTGTACGGTGATCCTGGACGCGACGGATGATTCCGGCGGGATACTAAATAGCAAGCTGGACAACTGCGTCATCGAAGTCAACAAGAAAAGAAAACGTACGTCATTTTTTGGCTCCGATTTTCGGAACTGTGGATTCAAGGGACTGATACGCAATGCAGATTTTGGTCGCAGCCGTCCAGACGACCCGTTGTATAGCCTCTTTAACAGTCTGGGTAGTATCGTGGACTGCGACTTCACGCAGGCAACCTTGGATATGTGCCGCTTCTTTGAAGTGGATCTCGCCCGTCAGAAGTTCGCGCCATGGCCACAGTTCGTGATACCGCATGAAAGAGAGTTGGCTGCTGCTGCGCTCAAACGGGAGTGGCCAGGAAAAATCTGGCTGTACTTAATGATCGCCGCGCAGGATCAACGAACGGAGCTTTCTGGCGCAACAGGGACCTTGTCCTATTTTATGAAAAACTATCAAGTTACGGAAGAAGAGTTGCTGCAAGTCTTGGATGAAATTGGCGGCGTGTTGCGTTAAATACTAAGGCTGTTGATTTAATTTCATTGGTTGCCGGGAGAAAGTAAATAGAGAAGAGATATCGGTCGCATGATTCCTTACGCTGGTTTTAGAAATGAAGAATTGTCAAAATTTGGAGTGCAACGGATGTCGTTCGATCACCTGATTTCTTTGGGCTTGGCTGCCAGCCGAGCCGATGACAGCGAGCAAGCCATCCGGTTTTTTCAGCAAGCCAGCGCTGCTGCACCGGATGCGGAGATGCCTCAGTTTCTCCTTGGTGCTGAGTACGCCGCCTCAGGTGACATGGATCAGGCTGAAGCTGCGTTCGCCAATGCTGTCCGGCTCGCACCGAATTTCCCCTTGGCCCGGTATCAGTTAGGGCTCTTGCAGTTCAGTTCAGGTCGTGCAGCCGTAGGCCTGCTGACATGGCAACCATTACTCGCGTTGCCTGAGTCTGACCCTCTGCCTCACCTTGTCAATGGCTTTGGTGCGCTCGCGCAGGATCAGTTCGTGGAAGCACTGGCTTTCTACGAACAAGGGATTCAGCGCAACACGAGCAATCCAGCACTTACTGCTGACATTGAGAAGGTGATTGCGGGGATTCGGCTCGTGATGGCTCAGAACGATGGTGAGACGGTTGCGATCTCTGAGCCAGTGATAGGCGAAAAGGATGCTGTCGATGCCAGTATTCACGTGTTTTTGACCAACTACCAGCAGAACGGGCCAAAGCATTGATTGAGTCGAAAGCCAGTAGCCTTTCGCGCAACCGCTATGCCTCTGCGGCCGGCTGTCACTGCATCCCGCCACCATGATTGATCCATCGACCCAATTGGCGGCGATGATTCGTGCGCAGTTTGCGGCGCAGCTTCGTACACAGGCCAGGCTGCAAGAGCGAGGTGGAGAGGCAGGCGAGAAGGTCGCTGCTACGCCTAGCGCAACTGGCGGTTTCAGGAGCGCCTCTAACGGAGGCGGCGGCCAGAGTGCTGCAGATGTTCAAGCAGCAGCACCGACTGCCCAGGATGCACGTCTTCAGCAATTGGCTGTGCTGCGCGTCCGTGCGTTGTCGCCAGGCGATCCACAGCGTGAGCGCAAGGCATTTCGATTGTTTCTCGAGTCGGTACTGATCCAGGCGTTCGGGCGAGACCGGCTCGATGAACGGGGCTTAGACCAGATGGTCGATACCGTTCTGCAGCGGATGGAGAGTGACCCTGAACTCCAGGCAGCTTTGCGGGAGGCTGGCGGCTTGCTGTTGTCAGAGGCACAGCAGATCGGGGACAAGACCACGCCACGCTGAAACGAGCGCTGCGACTATGGGTTGATTGGCCTCAGAACGAACAGACTGATGCTGGCATCGCTTTCGCGGTCGATCTGTGAGACACAGCCTCGGCGCTACGCGTCTTTGGGTGGCACCGGCGCAGGCTCCTCCGCAAATATCTGCCCCATGTCACCGCCCAGTGGCGCGGTCCGTCCTCCGAGCAATCGACGCGCGAGCCGCTGCAGGTCGTTCGCATCCTTGACGTCGCCCGAGAGCAGCGCCTGCGCGTAGCGGCCCGAGACATTGTCTTTGTCAAGACGCAATGCCAGATCCGCATGTTCCTGCGCTTGCTCGCGTTTCGATTGCATCGCCAACACCACCGCGAGTCCGCCATGGCTTTCGGCGAAATTGCGGTCGAGTTCGAGCGCGGTTTCGAAGCTGACGTGGGCCTCGTCCAACTGACTCGAGAGGATCTGTGCCCAGCCCAAGCCGTGCCAGGTACCGATGTGCTCTCTCATGACGGCCAATGCATGCTGGAAGGCATCCATCGCGCCTCGGAGGTCGTTGCTCAGCAGCGCTGCAAAGCCCTTGGTCGACAAGGCTCGACCGTCACTCGGATGCCGTTGCAGGGCGGCATCGGCGAAATTGCTGGCCTGTTCGGCATCGCGCGCGGCCAGCGCGAGTGATGCCTGAGCCACGAGGGTTTCGGTCGGTCTGTCGTTCGGACTTCCATCGGCGAGGCTCAGGGTAGCCCATCGCCGTGCCGCCGCGAAATCTTCCGCGTCGATGGCGATGAGGCTGGCGACGCCGGCGGCCTGCGGATCGATGCGCCCATTCTGTTCGGCGTCGACAGCCCACGCCATGGCACGGTCGAACTGCCCCTCGCGATGCAATGCCCGCAGCCACAGTTGCTGCAATGCGCGGACTGCGACAGATGGCTGTGTGCCATCGACGCTCGCAGGAGCGCTCATTTTTGACGACTGTGCTTTGAGGGCAGGCGCGAGCCGCTCGATGCAGTCGGTGAGGCGGCCGCGCTTCAGGTCAATGTAGGCTAGGTTGTGAAGCAGAACGTCCCTGAAGCCGGGAGGTGGGTTGGGCACGGCATTCAGTGAATCCAGCACAATGAGCGCTTGCTCATAGTCTTGCTGGGCGAGCCAGAAATCGCCTTCACGCAGTTGCCAAGCCAGCGCATCGAGCTGCAGCGCTTGGGCATGCTTCAGATGAGACTCGGCGCGCGCCCATTCACCACAAGCCAACGCCGTCTCGAAGGCGTCGATCAGCAGGGCGTTGTTACGCGGGTCCTGGCGCAGAAAACCTTCGAGCCGTTCCAGGCGCTGGCGTGCGGCAACCACGCGCGGAGGGTCGGGCGGTGAAGCGAGGGTTGCCGAGGGCGTTGAGGTGGTTTCGGTCATGACAAAAGATGGATGAAGACAGTGAAGCAGTCGGGGCGGCAACAAGGAGGGTTTGTTCACCAAGAGACATCGATGCGGGTGTCGGTCGCGAGCAGCTCTCGTAATCGGAGCAGCGCCTGCCGGTGCAGTTGGGACACACGGCCACGGGTAACGTTCATCATCGCCGCGATCTCGTTGAAAGGCACCTCCTGCAGGTAGTGGTGGCGGATCACAAGGCGCTGTTGTTCGCTCAACTGGCCGACCAGGCTGCGCAGCACGGTGCGCAACTGGTCGATCTCGGATTTGCGAAAGTAACTCACCTCGGGTGAGGGCGACTGCATCTCGTTGCCATCGAAGGCCTGGGCATCGACCATGCCCGTATCTTCGAGCATGACACCCAGCGCAAGGCCGATGCCCACTTCGGCCAGATAGCGAAACAGCTTGTCGTTGCCGCGCGATGCGCCTGGAGAAGCCGATTCGGACCCGTCGCCGGCTTCATCCTCGGCGACGGCTGCCGCCGCAGCCTCCTTCACTGCTTCGAGGCGCTCCCGGCGCAGACGCATCTGAAGGCTGATCTGCTGGTTCTTTTCGGTGAAGTTCACCAGGCCGTTGAGTACCGCGCCCTGCACGCGCTTGGCAGCAAAGGTCTTGAACTGGGCGCCTTGGCTCGGGTCGTAGCGGTCCACGGCCTCGACCAACCCGACGCGCGCAAACTGCAGGTAGTCGGCGAACTCGACTTCGTCATGGGTGCGCCGGCCGTAGAGTGTGGCGGCCATCATCCGGGCGTAGGGCAGGTAGTGGGTGATGAGCTGTTCGCGTGCTTCGATGTCACCTCGGTCACGCCAGAGCCGCCACAGGGGCAACGAGTCATCGGTGAGGGGCGTTGCGGTGTTGACCGTTGCGAAGTTTTCAGCATCCGCATCCTGGCCGCCATGCCCGGACGCCGCTGGTGGCGGCGTCAGCGACGGAAGTGCGCGTGCGGAACCGAAGCGAGGCATGGGGCAGACGTACGGGGAGGGCGCGCCTGTCAGTGGAAGCTGCCCACCAGTGCCTTGAGCACCAGGCTCCAGCCGTCCACCAGGATGAACATCAGCACCTTGAGCGGCAGCGCAACCGTGGTCGGCGGCATCATCATCATGCCGAGCGCCATGAGCACGCTCGAGACGATGAGGTCAATCAACAAGAAGGGCAGGAAGATCACGAAGCCGATCTGGAAGGCGGCGCGCAACTCCGACAGCATGAAGGCCGGAATCAGCTGCACGTTGCCGATGTCGTCCATCGTGCGCGGCATGGGTGCTTTCGACAGTTCGACCATCAGCGCAAGGTCGGCCTCGCGCGTTTGCCGCACCATGAATTCACGCAGCGGCGCAATGCCCTTCTTGTAGCCGTCTTCCATGGAGAGTTTGCCGGACATGAAAGGCTCGAACGCGTCCTGGTTCACCTTCTGCAGCACGGGCGACATGGTGAAAAGGGTCAGGAAGAGCGCGAGGCCGATCAGCACGGTATTGGGTGGCGTCTCATTCATGCCGATCGCGTGTCGCAGCATCGACAAGACCACGATGGTGCGCAAGAAGCTCGTCAGGCACACGAGCAAGGCGGGCAGGATGGCCAGTACCGTAAGACCCAGCACCACGCGCAGTGCCTGGGCGGTTTCCGTGGCCGGCGTGGTCGAGGACGCGTTCGCGGTGCCCGACACGGCGGGTGGTGGCAGGGCGCCGGAGCTGCCGGACGACCGGGCTGCGGTGGGAGGGGCCGCGGTTGCGGGAAGCGTTGCGGCGGGCGCTGTAGATGGAGCGACAGCGGGGCTGGCAGCTGCGGGCGAAGGTATCGGAGCCAATTGTTCTGGTGGCGCGCTCGGTGCCACCGACACGGAGGGCTGCTCGGCGGCCGGTGCCGGACTCGACGCAGGCGTTGCTTCGGGCTGCACGGACGTTTCCGAGGGGGCCTGGGCCAGGGCGAGCGTGCCGGGGCCGAGAGGTACCCAGGCCAGCATCGCGAGGGCGAGCATGGGAAGCCAGCGCCGGACCATGCCAAGGCCGTCAGTAATGGTGAGAACGCGAGGCTTCATTGCGCGCGGGTTTCCTGCGACGCAGATGCCACCACCGACTGGCCGCTTGCCACGGCTTCGGAAAGCAATTGAACTGCTTGATCGGTGCAGCCCAACAGCAATTGCCGGCCGTTCCACTCGATCACATGCAGGCTGTGGCGCGGTGTGAGGCGCGTGCTCGCAATGCGCCGGATCTCGCGCGGTGCACCGGGCTCGGCCAACTGCGTCCACCTTCCGAGCCATGCGCCCGTTACGGCCGCGCCCTTGTCGCGCCGTCGAACCATCACAAAGCCCCAGGCAGCCAAACCGCCGATGCACACCGCTGCGAGCCACCAACGCACGCTGATTTCGTCATCGACGTTGCTGCTGTCGGTATCGCGCCTGACGGGAATTCCCGGCGGCAGGCTGCCAACGGACGTAGTTCTGTTGTTCACATCCAGCACACCGGAAGTGGGCGCGGTCTGAGCCCAGGCACCCGATGCCGCGCCGAGCAGCAAGGCCGCCGCGAAGCCGAGGCCAAGCCATCCGTTGCGAAATGCGTTCGCTCGGCAGGAGAGGGTCGCCTGTTGCCGCAAAGCCAGCATCCTCAGCGTCCCGTTCCGAGGCCCAGTGCCATGGGCAGTTCGGTGATCCGCACCGCGAAGTGACCATCCACGGCCACCAGCTGGCCGCGGGCCACGACCTTGCCTTCGATGGTGAGATCCACCGGCTGCTCGATACCGCGGTCGAGCTTCAATACCTGGTGCTCCTTGGCGCTGAGCAACTCACCCACGGTCAGGGTCGCTTCGCCAACGCACACCTGCAGCTTGGCCTTGATTTGATGCAAGGGGTTCCAGTCCTTGAGGATGGGCTCCCCATTGGACGGATCAGCCGCATCGTGGCTGTCGGCGCCGGCATGCAGGTCGGGCAGGGCGATGATCTGCGCGGTAGGGGCGCGATGGTCCAGGCGCGGATCGGCCGAGGCCGATGTGCTACCGGTGTGGCCAGCGGCCGCAATGCCTTCCATGGCTTGCGTCATGATTTTCTTTCCTTGGATGAAGAGGTGCCCGGCCCCAGGCCGGTGATGGGGAGGGCCGGCGAGGCCAGTTCGATCGCCATGCGGTCTTCGCTGCGGCCGAGCCAGCCGTCGCAGACGGTGCTGCCATCGAGACCAACGACTTGCGCTGGCGCATCGAGACGGTGTGCCAGCGGCACCACGTCGTTGATCTGCAGGCCCTGCAGTTGGCCGAGATTGAGTTCTGCGCCGTCGAGCAGCACACGCAGGGTCACCCGCTCGCCCGTCAGTACGCGATCGAGGGGCTCTTTAGGCGCGGGAGCATCGTGCGAACTTGGCGCTGTCGCCTCGAGGGGCCCCACCAATGCGGTGACGGCATCGTGGGGCAGCACCAGCGTCCACATGCCGCCGCACCACGGCCAATGCACTTGCAGGGCGCCCGACCAGGCGTGCGAGCCCGCCTCTGCTGCTGAGCTTATCGGTGCGTGTTGTTGGGTGAGTGCGAAGCCGCTGAGCGCACTACCCAGCCGCTGGAGCCAGTCGTTCCAGGCAGCAACCGCAATGCCGTCGGCGAGGCGCAGGATTGAGGCTCCGGCTGGGCGGGGCAATCCGTTGTCGCCTCCGAACAGGGCGGTTGCGATGAAGGCAACGGGCTCAGCATGTGGCGCGCCGGAGGCAGTCGGCAGCGAAGACGCTCGGCGTGGTTCGGGTGTAAACGACCAGCGCACCTCATCCTCGTCGCTCGGTGTTGTCACCGCATCGCCAATCACCATCTTTGATTTGCTCCCGCCTCCGTCGTGCGCCGGCAGCCAATCGGTGGCCCAGTCCTGGTGCAGTGCGACCATGCGCGCCTCCAGTTTCTCCCGGGCCAAGGCTGGCCAGCTACGCAGCGGGTGTGCTCGCAACATCGACACGCTGGCGTCCAGCAGCGGCGACGCAGTGGGGCTTGGTGCAATGGCGTTCATTTGCCCTTCATGGAGAACAGTTGCTGCAGCATCTCGTTCGCGGTCGAGATGACCTGCGAGCTCGCCTGGTAGCCGCGTTGCATGATCACGAGGTCGCTGAACTCCTGCGACAGGTCGACGTTGGAGATCTCCACGCGCCCGGAGACAACACTCCCGAACGCACCCTCTCCTGCCCGACCGAAATGCCAGGCGTCCTTGTTGAGCACGTCGAACTGGTTGTTGCCAAGCGAAGTCACCGCGTCGGGAGAGTCAAAGCGCGCGAGCGCCAATTGCGGACCTTTGATCTTCTGACCGTTGCTGTAGCTCATCTGAAGCATGCCGTCGTCGTCGAAGCTTGTGCTGCTCAACGTGCCGGGGCTGATACCGTCCTGGGTCTTCATCGAAAGCGTCGTGGTTCCCGAGAGAAACGCGACGTCGGTACTGAAGTCCAGGGTCAACTGCGAAGGTGGACGGCCCGCGGGCGCGTAGGTCATGGCCAGCTTCGAGGTCTCCGGCGTTGGCTTGCCGCCCACGAACGCCAACTGCCCGGTGGACTGAACGGTTGAAC
Source organism: Variovorax sp. GW822-FHT04A09 (assembly GCF_058801005.1). Lineage (NCBI taxonomy): Bacteria > Pseudomonadati > Pseudomonadota > Betaproteobacteria > Burkholderiales > Comamonadaceae > Variovorax > Variovorax sp. GW822-FHT04A09. Next base: position 57,722 of record NZ_JBXAMV010000001.1, read on the forward strand.
CTTCCATGAGTTCGACCTTGACGGTCATGCGTGTCCCCGTCTGGGTGATCGAAGAGAAGCGAAGAGTCAGCGCGTGGGATGCACCTGTCGCGTCGATGACGTTGATGCCTTCGATGGACTGCGAGGCGTTGTCGATGGGCGAAGAGTTGAGGGCGCCGGAGAACTTGAGTTGCGTGGTGGGGCGGCCCAGGTTCATCATCTGTCCGGCCAGCGAGATCGGAACGAATTCGCCACTCTCACCCATGGCCATGACTTTCTCTCCACCTGTCCGATTGACAAGCGTGCCATCGGTATCGAACTTGAACTGGCCCGCCCGCGTGTAGCTGATCTTGCCCTCCGCGTTCTGCAGCACGAACAGGCCCTGACCATCGACCGCCATGTCGAGCTCGTTGCCGGTTTGCCGCAATTCACCCTGCTTGAACGAGAGCGTCGTGCCTGCTGTGTTGACGCCGAAGCCAAGCTGGTTTTCGCCCCGGCCCGCCGCGCCGCCACTGAGGTTGCCGCCGGTGTAAAAAAGGTCGGCGAACTGCGGGCTCGAGCTCTTGAAGCCCGGTGTGTTGAGGTTGGCCGTGTTGTTGGCGATGACCCGAAGGCCGCGCGAATAGCCCAGGAGGCCTGTCATTCCGACATAGATGGATTCAAGCATAGGATCTCCCTTTTTTCAGGTGTCGGCTCAGCGAACCGATGTGATCTGGCTCAGCGAGATGTTGGTCAATACAGCTCCGGCCGTGGTTCGCACGCTGATCTGGGGGGCCGCGCCGGAGAGCGACAACGCGCTCACCGTGCCGCTTGCCGTCCCGGTCGCTGTGGTGATGTCCACGGTCTTTCCGATGAGGCCCACCGACTGCAGCGCAGCCTGGTTGGTGATCAGGGTCTCGATCTTGGTGTTGAGCTGCTGGGTCTGCTCAAGGTTGGTGAACTGCGCCATCTGGGCCATGAACTGCTGGTTGTCCATGGGCTTGAGTGGATCCTGATAGGTCAACTGGGTCAGGAGGATCTTGAGGAAGTCCTCCATGCCCAGGCTGCTGGATCGCAGGTTGGTTCCTGCGGAAACGCTCACTGTGTCGATGGCCATGGGATCTCCTTGGAAGCGGGTAGATGGGGAAAATCGTTGCGCGAAGCACCGCGCGGGAAGAAGTCGCCCGAACGCCAGACCAGCTCGCCGTTGCAGACGACCTGGTGAAGCTGTCGGCCTTGCAGTGCTTGGGCGCACTGGAGGTCGAGCACGAGCTGAGGCAGCAGCGCCGTCAGGGCCTGGTCATCGGCCCGCATCGCGATCCAAATTGCTTGGCCCGGCGGCATCGACTCCTCGTGGATGCGCACAGGGACTTGGCTGCTCGGGCTTTCGACGCCCGCGTGCCAGGCTTGGCTCTCGGAGGGCTCGTTGGGCTGAGGCTCTGGAGGCGTGTAGCTGGCCGTTGGGTGTTCAAGGCTTGCCACGCGGGCACCTGTGGCGGAAGGTAGAGGCGGGCGCAGATGAAGGGTCGATTCGATCGAGGTTGTCGATGCGGGGTCGCGCGCGACTCCATGACTGGGTAATCGTGAGGCGATGCCGTCGGGCTGCACGGACGCGACGAACGGCGCGAGTGGAGCTTGAACGCCAGGGGGTGGCCAGGCGAGGGCGGCTTGTGACAGCACCAACGGGGACGCTACCGCTGGAGTCGCTGCGGCTCCGTGAATCGTCTTCGCAGAGGCGAGGCTGTGTCGGCGCTCGAGGCTTTGATCTTGAGTGCTGTTGCTATCCCGGTCGCGCCTTTGTGCATGCGGCTTTCCCTTGAACCAAATGGCCAACTGCGCGCGCTCCATCTCGCGCTGCCATGCCAGTTGTCGATGCGCGTCGTCGCTGCCTGCGGAGGCTGCGGATCTGCCCTCACGTGCAGAACGCTGTTCGACCGAGGGCAGCGTAGAGCCTGCTTCTGGAATGGTCATGGCCGTGGTTCCTTGGAACCAAAACCGGCAGCGCTGCGCGCCAGCCAGTCTCGGTCCTGTTCATTCGCGAGGCGCCGCCGCACGTCGTCGGCGAAGTCGGTCAGCGCGTCTTGCTTGTGTTTTTCCAGCCCGTCCTGCCGCAGTTGCCGGTCGATACAGTCGCGGCGCTGTTGGTCGCGAGCGAGACGTTGTGCATCGCGCTCGGCTTCGAGGAGCTTCGCGCGCTCACGCAAATGCGTGAGGTAGGCCAGGGCGCGGCGGTGCGCGCCCGCATCGAGCCGGCGCAACGCGGCTTCCGAGAGTGCGCGGGCCTGGGTGTCGTGGGCCTCGCGCAACTCCGACAGTCGGGCCTCGGTTTCGTCGAGGAGTCGCTGGGCCTGGGCCAGCGCCGCGAGCGCTGCATCCAGTTGCCAACGTCGACGTTGTCGAAGGGGCTCCAGCGCATAGGCGAAGCTGCGAATGTCGACATCCTTCACGGCAGCAACGTTGGCCGAGGCGGTCGCGTTCATGGTCTCCCCTTGGGCAGGCCCTGCGCAGGCACGGCGGGCTGGGACGCGGGCGCCATTGGCCGAGCCAGCAGCTCGTGCAACCTCCGGATCGCCTCAGCATGCGAGATCCCGCCCTTGTCCTGCCGCAGCCAAGCCATCAGCCCAGGTTCGAGTGCGATCGCCCGATCCAGTTCGGGGTTCGTACCCTTTTCGTAGGCTCCGATGTCGATCATCTGTCGGTTGCGTTCCAACACTGCGAGGTGCTGCACCGCTGAAGCGGCGAGCTGACGCTGCTGTTCGTTCGCTAGCTCGGGCATCAGCCGACTGACGCTCTTGAGCACATCGATGGCCGGGTAGTGGCCACGATGCGCGAGTTGGCGAGTGAGTACGACGTGGCCGTCGAGGATGGCACGCAGCGCATCGGACACGGGCTCGTTGAAATCGTCACCTTCCACCAGCACGGTGAGCAGCGCAGTGATCGATCCACCACCGGGCGCAGTGCCGCAGCGCTCGCAGAGTTCGGGCAGCTCAGCGAACACCGACGGTGTGTAGCCGCGTGCGGTGGGCGGCTCGCCCGCCGACAGGCCGACCTCACGTCGGGCCATCGCGAAGCGTGTGATCGAGTCCATCGTCAGGACCACGTTGCGGCCGTCGTCGCGGAAGTGCTCGGCGATGGCGAGCGCCGCGTAGGCCGCACGCAGGCGTGCGAGCGCTGGTTGGTCAGATGTCGCGACCACCACAACCGAACGGGCCAGGCCCTGTGGTCCCAACTGGTTCTCGATGAATTCACGCACCTCGCGGCCGCGCTCCCCAATCAGCGCGATCACGTTGACACTGCCGCGCGGGTCCTCGTCGGGGCCTTGCGCCTTGGTGTGGCGCGCGAGAAGGCCGAGCAACGTGCTCTTGCCGACACCACTGCCGGCGAAGATGCCGATGCGCTGGCCTTGCCCCAGTGTGAGCAGTCCATCGATGCTGCGGATGCCGGTCTCGAGAATGCGCCGGATCGGCGGACGCTGCATCGGATTGATCGGAGTGGCCTTGAGCGGGCGGCGCTCTGTGACCGCTGGCGCAGGCTGCCCGTCGAGCGGGGTGCCGAAACCGTCGATCACCCGGCCCAGCAATGCCGGGCCGACGCCGATGAGCGATTCGCGGCCGAGCGCCCGCACTTCGCAGCCTGCGGCAATGCCGTCGAGCGGGCCGTAGGGCATGAGGGTGACGCGCCCTGGCTTGAGCCCGACCACCTCGGCGAGCACGCCGTCGGTGCCGTCCATGCCATGGCTTGCGCTGCCGTCGCGCAGGGCGATTCGGCAGAGTTCGCCCACTGCAGCATCGGGCCCCTGCGCGTCGATGGCGAGGCCCTGCATTTCCATGACCCGGCCGACGCGTTGCCGCAGGTCGGTGGCCTGCAGTGTCTGACGTGCAAGGGCGAGGGCGTTCATAGCGTCAACGTTCTTGCGGAGTGCTGGTCGCGGCCGCACGTGCTGACGCACGCGACTGGGCCAACAACTGGGCCAGTGTGCGCAGTTGCGTCTCGAGTCGAGCATCAAGGCCGCCCTGAGGTGACTGGAGGATGCAGCCGCCGAGCGCGACGGCGGGGTCGGCGATCCATTGCACGCCATCGTTTCCGATGTCCGGCGAAGTTCCAGCCGCACCGCGCAGCGTCGCGAGATCATCGGGGTGGAGGTGCACGGCCACCAGCGCCCGGCTGTGCAAGCCTTCGTGTGCGTGGGCGACTTGTGCCCGAATGCCTTCGGCGGTCGCCGCGTGGGAGCCCAGCACGCGGCAGACCGATTCGAAGCATAGGGCCAGCAGATCGTCCTCGGCCGCGTCGATACGGGTGTGAATTTGTGCGGGCAATGCGGAGAGTAGGGCGTCGATGCGCTGCAGGCGAGATTGCAGAGCCGCCTGGTCTTTCTGTTGGTGGTCCTGCATCTGCTTCTGAGCTTGCACCTCGAGGTCCTGCAGTTTCTTCTGCAGCGCTTGATCGGCGCGTGAGGCGGCGTCGCGCGCTTCCTCCGCGGCCTTGGCACGGCCCTGTGCAAGGCCGTCTTCGAAGCCCTGGCGCTGCGCTTCGGGATCACCTCGCGCCGCCGGTGGAGTTGCGATTGAAGATAGAGGCGATATTGCCGGGGCAGGTGCGACCGTCGGTGCCGCTGGGCGAACAGGCTCGTTTGCCGCTGGGCGAGCGAGAGGGGGCCGGGGCCGAGCAAGCGCAACCTGCCCGTGCACCGCGATGTCCCGCAAGACAGTGGTGCCGGAAGCCGGGTCGTTCGGACGTTCGCTCATCGGTGAGCTCCACCTGGCCGGCGGTGAGCATCCAGCCATTGACGCAGCGATCGACCCAATGACGGCCGGCGCGCGATGTCCCGGGGATGAGGGGATTCGAGCGTCTGTTCGCGCAGCCTGCTGGCCGTGGAGGCGATCAGCGCAGCACGCAACGCAGGTGGGGTGGTCACATGAGGCGCGCGCCCGGCGAGCGCCGCCTCGACACGGCGCCGCTGCACGGGCTCCAGGGCTTGCAGCAGCGTGCCGTGCCAAGACCAGGTGCCTGCGCGCAGCAAGGCAGCCACGAGGCCGGCGGGTTCGCCCTGCAGCTGTTTGGCCAGCATCTCCACGCGCGCGGCGCTCAGCTGTTGCAACATGGCCTCGTCGGACATCGGGGTTTCAAGCCAGGCGTCGTCGATACGGTGCGCGGCACCGGTCGCCGCGGAAGCGGCATGGGCTGTGGCTTCGGCGACCAGGCCCGGGTCGCGCTCGATCCCGAGGGCTTCCAGTTCGGCGAGCAGCGTGGTGAGCGGTTGGCGCTGCGCGGGAGGCAGGGCGTTGAGCACCCATTCGCGATCCGCTTGCGCCATCGCGTGAAGCAGCAGCGCGGCATGGCGTGCGCCTCCGGACTCGGAGGCGTCGACGCCAGGGAGCGATGCGCCCGACAAGGCGATGCCGGGAGTCATCCTGGACGCTTCCTGGCGCCAGTGGCCGCGAGGTCCGCATCAGACGTGGATGGCTGATGCAGCCAGCCGCGCACGCGCTGCAATGCAGCGGCGCGTTCTGCATCCGACAATGGGGTCGGATCGCGGCGGTCGAGGAGAGGAGGCGCGCGCTTGCCGAAGCGCAGAACTAGCAGAACTAGCAAGCCGATCACGACGGAGGCCGCGAGCCAGCGCATCAGTTCGGGACCCTTGTCTTCGGGGGCGGCGACAGTAGTCGGCGTGTCTTCACTATGGGATGCAAGCGAAGCTGCGGCTGCTGCCGGCTCGGCCGCTTGCACCGCCCCAGCAGTCATCGACTGGACGACCACCGTGTCACCGCGCTCCAGCGAGGCGCCGACAGCGGCAGCGATCAGCTTGCGCAACTGGTCCTCTTGGGTCGCGTCGAGTGCCTTGCGGACCACGGCAACCACTTGCACGCGACGGATCGAGCCGGGCTGGCTGACTACCTGCTCGACACGCCGGCCCACGGCATACTCGACGTCGCGTTGCGCGCTGCCGCCACGTGGACCGCTGCTGTCGCTGACGCGTGTGTCAAGCGTGGAGCCGCCATCGCGCAGCGTCTCGCGCTCGCGCACCACCACGCCCGTCGATTGCAGGCCAGCGCGGCTTGCGGCTGGTAGCACGTCCTCGGTTGTCGTGCGGATCTGATCCATGTTGAGCGTCACGTCCACGCTCGCCAGCGCCTGCCCCGGCCCGAAGCTGCGGTCGAGAACGGCCCCCACCTTGCGGGCCAGGTAGGCCTCTGTGTCGCGCTTGAGGTCGAGCCGCGCACTCGTCGCCTCGCCGTCGGCATGGCCCGCATCGTGCCGGGTCAGCGCGACGCCGTGGCTGTCGACGATGGTCACGTCCTGCACCGCCATGCCTGGCACGGCTGCGGCCACCAGGCGCTGCACGCCCAGTACCTGTTCCGGTCGCAGGGCCTGGCCCTGGCGCATGTTGAGGGTGATCGATGCCGTGGCCTTCGATGTTGCCTGCTTGAATAGCCCCTGCTCAGGCAATGCGAGCAGCACCCGCACCTCGCGCACTTCGGCCAGCGATTGGATGGTGCGGGTCAGCTCGCCCTGGAGTGCGCGCTGGTAATTGATCTTCTGCGCGAACTCGGTCATGCCGAAGTCGGTGTTGTTGAAGAGCTCGAGGCCCACCGCGCCCTGCAGCGGAAGCTCCTTGCCCATGAGCTTGATGCGCGTGGCATGCACCGTGTTCTTGTCGACCAGGATCGAGGTCCCGGCATCGCCGAGGCGATACGGAATCTTCTGGCGTTCTAGCTCAGTGGTCATCGCCTGGGCGTCCTGCGGCTTGAGGTCCGCGAAGAGCACCTGGTACTCGGTATGAAAAATCCACCAAGCCGCACCTGCCGTGGCGATCGCGATGAGCACGACGCCTGCCACCAGGCCGGCGCGCGCGCGCTGCGTGAGTCGCTGCCAGTGGTTCATATCGGCATCTTCATGATGTCCTGATACGCCTCGAGCAGTCGGCTACGCACCTGCATCATCAGCTGGAAGGACAGACGGCTCTCCTCGAGACCGATCATGACCTGGTGCAGGTTCTGCGCATCGCCAAGGGCGAGCTTCTGCAGGTCGATCTGGCTCGAGACCAACTGGCCGTTGACCTTGGTCAGGCCGTCAGCGACAAGTTGGCCGAACGACCCGTCGGCGGAGGCGGAGGAGGCGAGCGATGCGGTTGCCGCAGATGGTGCGGCGTTGACCAGCGACTGCGCCTGCGTAGCCATGGCGCGTGCTTGCGGCGATAGCGCGGCCAGTGCCTCGACGGGAAGAAATTCGCTCATGAACCGCTCCCGATGTCGAGTGCACGCAGGGCGAGCGTGCGGCTGGTGTTCATCGCCGACACGTTGGCTTCGTAGGCCCGGGTGGCACTCATCAGGCTTACCATTTCGGTGGCGGCATCGACGCCGGTGTAGGCCACGAAGCCGCGCGCATCCGCCATCGGATGACCGGGCTCGTACACCATGCGCGGCCCGGTCTGCGACGCCACGACCTGCACCATGGGGGCGGCGCCTGCTGCGGGGCCGACAGTGCCATCGAGGGCCTGCTCGACCAGTGTTCCGAAGGCGCCAGCCACTGCATTTCTGCCCGTTTCGGCGGACAGCGGCTGTGCTTGCGCGATCACGCGCAGCGGTCGATAGCTCGCGCCGCCTGCGCCCTGCACCGTGTTGGCATTGGCGAGGTTCAGCGCCGCCACGTCCACGCGTGTGCGCTCGATGCTCATGCCGATCGCGCTGATCGCAAAGGATTGGTTGTAGTCCATGGTCATTTCCTGCCGTCGCCGGCTGCCATTGCCAGAATGGAGAGGTGGCGCGACAAGCCCTTGACCAGGGCTTGGTAGTGCACCGCGTTGCGTGCCATGTCGGCGGCCTGTGCATCGAGCTTCACTGTCTCGGGCAGACCCGAGGCGTCGAGTGCGGGCTCGAGATGCGGCCTCACCTGGCCGAGCGCGAAGGTGTCAAGACGGCCGGTCTGGGCCATGCTGCGGCGTGCATCGGCCAGTTGCGCATCGAAGCTGACGCGCTGGGGCACGTAGTCGAGCACATTGGCGTTGGCGATGTTGTTCGCGATCGCCTGCTGGCGCAGGCTTGCCGCATCAAGCGCGAGCGCCAGCGCCGAACGGGTTACGGCTTCGATTCCATCGGTCATTCGGGTCTCCGGACGGTATTCCTGAAAGTCTTGCGATTGGGGGAAGTAGGCATGGATGTGCTCACTGGACGATCAATTCGCCGTGCAGCGCGCCTGCGGCCTTGACGGCACGCAGGATCGAGATCACATCGCGGGTGCTGGTCTTGAGCCGCGAGAGCGACTGCACCAGGTCGGATACGGTGTTGGCACCGGTCACGAAGCCGGGGCCGTTGGGCTCGTCGACGTCGATGCGGGTGTTGGTGACGATCGCTGTGCGGATGTCCGGGCCACCGCCCCAGACGCCATAGGGCTGCGAAGCGGTGTTCTGGTTCGAGATCGCGATCTTGATGTCGCCGTGCGAGATCGCGACCTTGGAGATACGCACATCGCCGCCGGACACCACTGTGCCCGTGCGTTCGTTGATCACCACCTTGGCGCGGCGGTCGGGTTCGACCATCACGTTCTCGATGCGGGTGAACAGGCCGACCAGTTCGTCGCGCTGCGATGGCGGCACCGCGATCTCGATGCCGGAGGCGTCGCGCGCTTTGGCGATACGTCCGCCGAGTTGGCTGTTGATCGCGCTGGCCACACGACTGGCGGTGGTGAAGTCAGGCTCGGTAAGCACGAAGGTCACGTTCTGCCGCTCGTCGAGCATCGCGGCGCGGACACCGACCTCCACCGTCGCACCGTTGGGTATTGCACCGGCGGTCGGATGGTTTTTTTGCACCACGTTGCCATTGGCGTCGTAGCGATAGCCGCCGACGGTAAGACCGCCCTGGGCCAACGCGTAGACGCGGCCGTTCGCAGCCTTGAGTGGCGTGGTCAACAGCGTGCCGCCGACCAGGCTGCGCGCATCACCTGCGGAGCTTACCGTCACGTCCAGCGCATCACCCTCGCGCGCGAAGGTCGGCAATGTGGCGCTGACCATGACGACGGCGACGTTGCGACTTTGAACTTGTTCGGGCGCGATCGTCAGGTTGAACTGCGACAGCACGTTGGCCAGCGACTGGCGCGTGGTTCGATTGGATGGCGAGTCGCCCGTGCCGGCCAAGCCGGTGACGATGCCTGTGCCAAACAAGGCGTTGTCGCGCCAGCCTTGGAGCTTGCCGAGGTCTTTGACGCGGATCGCGTCCGCGGCCATTGCCGGCGCGGTGCCCGCGCACAGTGCGCCGACCATTAGCACCGCCTGCAGCAGGTGCACCGCGGTCGTGTGCAAGGTTGTTCGCATGTCGGTCATCAGAACCCCAGCCAATCGAAGACGCGACGCCATCCGCTGCGTCGAGCGCGGTCGGACACGTCGCCTTCGCCCACATAGGTGATGCGCGCGTCCGCGAGTCGCGTCGAAAGGACGACGTTGCCATCGGAGATGTCTTGCGGTCGCACGCGACCTTCGAGGTTCACTTTCTGCAGTTCCTCGTTGACGGTCAGCAACTGCTCGCCGGCCACGCGCAGTTCCTTATTGGGCAGCACTTCCAGCACGGTGACTGTCAGCGTGGCCAGCAACTTGTTGGCGCGCTGGGTGCGTCCACCCCCGTCGAATTCGCCGCTGACGCCTATGCCCAACTGGCCGACGGTACGGTTGCCGGTCTGGGTGACCGATCCATTGATGTCGTTTGCACGGCGCGTGCCGGTGTTGGCGCTGGTGGTGGCCGACGAGTTCTCGAACACCTGGACGGTGAGTGAGTCCCCGACCTGAAACGCCTTGTTATCGGCGGTCAGAGGGCGGAAAGAGCCTTCCTGGTAAAGACTCTCGGCGAGCGTGGCCGAGGTCGAAAAGAGCAGGACGCAAGCGCCCAAGCACATCGCGAAAGCACGCATGGAAAGGGCCGCGCGGCGTGGAAGGTGAATCATGGTTGCACCTCTACCTGGCCCGGGCCCGTGACGCGCGCGAGCACCTCGCCGCTGCCGCCGGGTACCTTGACGCGCACGAACTGACCCTTGCGGCCATCCTGCAGCACTTCGACCCGGCTTTCGACGGTGACATCGCCGCTGCGCGCGAGCAACTGCGCCCAGTTGCCACGCGCGACGGCAGGCATCGACTCAAGATGTGCATCGGTCAGCACCTCTCCGGGCTTGAGCGGCCGGCGCAGGCGTTGGCCCGAGCTTTCAAGTGAATTCTGTGCAGGGCCAGAAGCCTTGACTGGTGCGCTGGGCCGCAATGCGGTTAGATCAACTTCTTGCGATGCGGTGGCGCCGCGCAGCGTCACCGCATCGACGGTCGTGCCGCTGTCGAGCCGTGTCGAGGCCACCGTGACCGGGGCCCATGCGCCCACATCGAAGCTCACGGCAGTGGTACGCACGAAGCGGTCATCGACCCAGGCCTCAACCCAGACCAGCATGCGGCGCTGTGGCGTCGCGCCGGCGGGCAGCGGTCGCACACGCAGCGCCGGCGTGCCGGCTGGCAGCGTGAGGTCGCGCACGGTTGAGGCGATCTGCACCTCAGCCCGGGTACTGCGTTGCGAGAGCCAGTTTTCCAGCGCCGAGCGTGCGGCGTCGGCAATCACATCGCCCGGCAGTTGCTGGGCTTCGCTCTCGATCACCGTCTCGGGGGCGCCGGTCCAATGCAGAACTGCCGCGGCGTCGAGCTCGGAAGAAGCCAGGCTGCTTCGGGCCTGGATCCGGCGCTCGAGCGTGTCGCGGTCAAGCAACACTGGGGAACCGGGGCGCGGCGCGGCACCGAGCGGCAACGCCATCAACCGACGCAAGGTGGGGAGGTCGCGGGTCGTGAGGTAGGCCACGTCGCCGAGCCGGACCTGGCCCTGCGGAACCTGGACCGCAGGGCGCAACTCGATGGACACCTGCGCCGCATGGGCGCAGGCCACGAGGGCGACCGAGATCGCCGCCGTGGCCGCGCGCCGGGCGTTCCTACTTGCGCAGGGCATTGATCATTCCCAGCATTTCGTCGGAGGCCTGCATGACCTTCACGTTCGCTTCGTACACGCGCTGGGCCACCATCAGGTTCACCATCTCGTCGGTCAGCTTGACGTTGGAGCCTTCGAGGAACCCCTGCGCGAGGCTGCCCATGCCGTCCTCGGTGGCCTTGCCGAGGATGGATTCACCTGACCCCTGCGTGATCCGGTACAAGCCGTCGCCCTGCGACTGCAGGCCCGAAGGGTTGGTGAAGCGCACCAGGTCGAGCTGACCGGCTTCGACGGGGGTGCCCTGTCCTGCCACCTGAACACGTACGCGTCCGTCGCCGTCGATCTGCAGGTTCTGGGCGTTGTCGGGGATCGAGATGTTCGGCTTCAGCGGAAATCCGCTGGGTGTGGCCAACAGGCCGTCGCGGTTGACCTTGAAAGTGCCTCCCCGGGTGTAGGCACTTGTCCCGTCGGGCATCGTTACCTCGAGGAACCCCTCGCCCTGGATCGCGATGTCGAAGGCCGACTCTGTCTTCTTTAGGTCGCCCATGTCGAAGAGCTTGGATATCGCTGCGATACCAACCCCTGCGCCGAGCTGACGGTCGCCGCCGAGGATGCCGAGCTCCTCCGTTGGCGGTTGCAGCCGACCGGCCTCGCGCACCATCAGGTCGGAAAATCCGACCTTGGCCTTCTTGAAGCCGCTCGTGTTGACGTTCGCCAGGTTGTTGGCGATGGTGTCCACATTAAGCTGCTGAGCTTGCATGCCGGTGGCGCTGATGTAGAGGGCGTCGAACATGGTGATGAGAGGAAAAAAGGAGTGGAAAGAGGGGACGGGGCTGTGTGGCCGGTCGTCAGGAGAGCTCGCCGAGCTTGCGCACGGCACCGCCGATCATTTCGTCGTAGCCCAGCGCGACGCGTTGCATCGACTCGAAGTGGCGCATCGACTGGATCAGTTGGGCCATCTCCTGCATCGAGCTGACGTTGGCGTTTTCGAGAAAGCCCTGACGCAGTTGCACATCAGCTTCAGGCACTTGTGAGGGAGCCTGCGCGGTGGTCATGAGTCCGTCACCCATGCGGCGCAGTTCCGATGCGTCGTCGAAGCGCACCACTTTGATCTGGGCGATCGGTGTTGCCTCGGCACTGCCGCCCGGCTTCGATTCGAAGACCTGGCCGTTGGCATCGATCACCGGGTTGGGCCGCGAGAGAACGATCTCTCCACCCACGCCCATCACCGGGTGCCCTTGCGGCGTGACGAGGCGTCCCCGACCGTCGAGCTGCCAGCCACCCTGGCGCGTGTAGGCCAGGCCGGCGTCGGTCGAGATCTCGAAATAACCAGGGGAGGCCAGTGCGATGTCCAGGCTTTGACCGGTCGACTTCAGGGTTCCCGGCCGCAGGTCGGGACGTACCAGGAAGCTGCCGCCCAGCGTGGTGGTGCCGGAGGTCCCGGCCAGCGACGCGCCAGCGTCGCGCATGGCATCCACGAAGGCGCCTGTGCCGGCCCCCCCGATCGGCAGCGACACCGCCACCTCGCGCTTGTAGCCCGGTGTGGTGGCGTTGGCCATGTTCATGCTGATGCGCTCCAGGCGCGCCATGTCCTGCTGCATGCTGTGGAGGCTGATCGCGAGTACGTCGCTCATGGAGGCTTCGCTTTCGTGGGTTTCAGAGTTGAACGATGCCGAAAGACTTCAGCTCGATCGTGTGAGGTACTTCTGTCATCGCCAGCACTCGCAAATGAGGCATGACGCGCTCGGAAAGCGAGCGCACGTGGCGGCGCAGTTCAGGCGAGCACAAGAGGACAGGCAAGAGGTTGCTCTTCATCATGCGTTCCGCATGCTGCACCAGCCGCTTCACGAGTTGCTCCGACAACCGGGGGTCAAGCACGAAGGGCTGATTGCCGCCTGCCTCGGTCGCGGTCTGGATGCTCTGCAGGAACTGGCTTTCGATGGCGGGATCCAGCGTCAGCACCTGCAGGGAGTTGGCCTCGCCCAGCAGGCCTTGACAGATCGCATGGCCAAGGCGCTGGCGTACGACTTCGGTGAGCAGGTGTGCATCGCGCGTGGATCGACCTGCATCGGCCAGGGTCTCGAGGATCGCTTCGATGTGGCGGATTGAGACCTTTTCGCGCAACAGGTGTTGCAGCACCCGCTGTACGTCGCTGGAGGACAACACGGTCGGAATCAGCTCTTCGACCAATCCGGGTTGGCTCTGCCGTACTCGCGCGAGCAGCCGGTCGACCTCGGCGCGCGTGAGGAGGGTGGCCGATTCGCGCCGTAGCATCTCGGTGAGATGGGTCATGAAAACGGTAGGGGCGTCTACGAGGGTGAACTTCGCCTGGCTCGCGGCTTCGCGCTGGTGTTCCTCGATCCAGAGTGCGGGCAGGCCGTAGGTCGGATCGCGTGTGATCTCTCCAGGAATCGACTTGGTGTCGCCCGTCGGGTGGATCGCCAGCAGGCGGTCGGCTCGGGCTTCGCCCTTGCCGACGACCACGCCATCGAGATGAATCTCATAGCGATCGGGCGACAGCCGCGTTGAATCCCTGAAGCGCACGCGCGGTAGCACCAGCCCGAACTCCTGCGCATGCTGCTTGCGGAACGTGGAGATCCGTTCCATGAACACGCCTCCGGGCTGGTTCACCACGGGCACCCAGTTGCTACCGAGGTGAATTTCGATGGGCTCTACCCGCAGCAGTGCGTAGGGGTCGTCGGAGCCCGAGGCCGATGTGCCTGGGGCGGCATCGCTGTCGTCAGCAAGTGCTCCATCGGCCGAGACAGCGGGGGATGCTGCGGCATCGGGGGAAGCGTTCTTGCTCGCGCGGTAGAGCAGGGTGCCCGCAAGCAAGAAGCAGGCGGTGAGCGCGAGCGTCGGCAAAGCCGGGATGCCGGGCAGCAACAGCAAGCCACCGAGTGCCATCGCCACCAGCAGAAGCGTCTTGGGGAAGGAGCCCACTTGGCGCATCGCCTCACGGCTGAGGTTGGCGTCCGAAGAGGAGCGGGTGACGATGATGCCGGTCCCAACTGCGATCACGAGTGCGGGCACCTGGGTCACGATGCCGTCGCCGATGGTCAGCAGTGTGTAGGTTTGCAGCGCCTGGGCCCATGGCATGCCGTGCTGCATGACGCCGATGATCAGTCCGCCGATGATGTTGATCAGGAGGATGATGATGCCCGCGATGGCATCGCCCTTGACGAACTTGCTGGCGCCGTCCATGGAGCCGTAGAAGCCGGCCTCCTTCTCGAGGTTCTTGCGCCGACGCTGCGCTTCGGCCTGATCGATGAAGCCCATGTTGAGGTCGGCATCGATGCTCATCTGCTGGCCCGGCATGCTGTCGAGCGTGAAGCGCGCGGCAACTTCCGAGACGCGCTGCGCACCGCTGGTCACCACCACGTACTGCACGACGATCAGGATCAGGAAGACGATCAGGCCGATCACGTAGTTGCCACCGACCACGAAGGCGCCGATAGCACCGATGACACGGCCTGCGTCGCCGTCCGACAGGATCAATCGGGTGGCTGCCACGTTGAGAGACAGCCGGAACAGCGTGGCGATCAGCAGCAGTGACGGGAAGGTGGAGAACTCCACCGGCCGTGCCATGTAGAAAGTCAGCAGCAGTACCAGGAAGGCAAAGCTGAAGTTACAGAGGATCAGGAAATCGAGCAATCCGCTGGGGATGGGGGCGAACAGCACCACCAGCACACCGAGCACCAGTGCCACGAGCGCAATATCGCTGTTTCTGCCGAGTGCGCGAGCGAATGCGTTCATCGTGCTCCTCCTGCAGCGGCACTGCCCTGGCGCTGTTCGCGCATCGCGAACACCCAGACGATGATTCGTGCGACCTGGGCGTAGAGCTCCGGAGGCACCGCGTGGTCGACCGGTAGCTCGCGGTACAGGCGCCGTGCAAGGACGGGGTTCTGTACCACCGGAATGCGATGGCGGGCCGCAATCTCACGCATCGCAGCGGCCATTGGGCCTACGCCCTTGGCCAACAACTGGGGAGAGACCATGCGGCCGTGTTCGTACTTGAGCGCCACAGCCACGTGCGTTGGGTTGGTGATCAGCACGTCGGCGTTGCGCGTCTGTCGCAGCGACTGGCTGCGCTTGAGCGTTTCGCGGCGCAGTTCGCGCAGGCGAGCGCGGATGCGCGGGTCGCCCTCGCGGTTCTTGACCTCGTCCTTGAGTTCGCGTTGGCTCATGCGCATCTTCTTGGCGAACTCGTGTCGGGTGTACATCCAGTCGAGCAGCGCGATCAGGCCGAGCACCAGCGCCATCTTGAGACCGACGCTCGAAAGGTCATCGATGAGAGTGCGCAGGTAGCCGATGGGTGCCAGTGAGGCCAGTGCATAGAACTGGTCGGTGAGCGCTTGCAGCCCTAGGACAGCGACCAGCGTGAGCAACGTCAGCTTGATGACGGCGCGCAGAGCATCGAACAGCACGCGCATCGAAAAAATCCGCTTCAGACCCTGGACTGGATTGATGCGGTTGAAGTCCATCTTGACCGGCTCGAACGAGAACACCGGACCGGTCTGCATCATGTTGCCGATGATGGCCGCCACCATCGCAATGGCGAAGAACGGACCCAGGAGCATGAGCGCTGCACGCAAGGCGCGTTCGATCGTCGGCCAGAGCCCGGCACCGGAGGCGTCCAGACGGCTCGCATGAATCAGCAAGGCCTGATCGAAGCGGAACTGCTCCGCAGCGATACCGAAGCCGCGCCACGTGAGATAGACCACAGCCGCGAAAAAGACCGTCGCGGACACGACGTCCGCGCTCTTGGCGACTTGCCCGCGCTCTCGGGCTCGTTGCAGCTTGTAGGGGGTTGCCGCCTCGTTGCGGTCGAGATCCTGTTCGGCCATCAGCGCACCTGCCCTGGCCGCACGGGCGCTGCGGTGAATATTTGATCCCAGGTGGTCGCGATGCCAGCGTAGACCCTGGTCATCACGCCGCCGATGCCGGTGAACCACATGGACAGGGCGATCAGGCCGGCAACGATCTTGACCGGAATGCCCATGGCGAACATGTTCATTTGCGGGAGGTTGCGCCCCACGACACCCAACACGAATTCAACCAGGAGAATGCAAAAGACGACGGGGGCCGCCAGGGCGAAGCCGAGCGCAAACAGCCCCGCAGCCTGCTTGAGTAGAGGCAACGCGGCGTGAGCGACAGACCAGGGCGCACCGATGGGAAACCGCTCGATGCTCAAGCCGAGCCCTCGCAGCAGCGCGTGATGGCCATCGATCAGGAAGAAGACGAGCACGGCCAGATAACCGAAGGCCGACGTCAGGATCGGTATGGGTCGCTGGGTGGTGGGGTCGAAGACCTGTGCGATGCCGAAGCCGAGCTGGACGTCGAGGATTTGCCCGGCAACCGAGAACGCCCCGAACGCAAGAAGAACGCCCAGGCCCAGCGTGGCGCCCAGCGAGACTTCGGCAATGGCTGCACCGAGCAGAGCGCTCCAGCCACTCCACTCCGCACGCGGCGTTGGAAGCCCGGCTGCGATGGCGACTGACAAGGCAAGGATCGTCAGGGTGCGCACGGTCGTCGGCAGTGGCAACGCGTAGAAAACAGGGGTCATCAAAAAGGTCGCAGCGATGCGCAGGCTCAGTAGCCCTGTCGAAATCACCCATGCGACACCGAAACCGGACGCCAACATATCGGGCAGCGACTGTGCTGCGGGCATTGAAAAACTGAGGCCTGTCGGGGAGGGAGAGTGGACGCGCGTCTGCTTAGAACATCGCGGGAATGCCGCTCCAGAGCTGGAGGGTGAATTGCGACAGCTTTCGCAGCATCCAGGGCCCCGCGATGACCAAAACTGCCCCAGCTGTGAAAAGCTTGGGAACAAAGGTCAAAGACATTTCTTGAACCTGTGTGACGACCTGCAGCACGCTGATTGCGATGCCAACAAGCATGGTCAGTCCCAATAAGGGAAGGCAGACCAGGAACCCCGTCCAGAAGAGGTCCGCCATCATCTTTAAGGCTAAATCTGCATGCATGCTTTCACTCCCGATGCGTCAAATATGCGAAACATTTCCGCAATGAAAGCGGCACGCATTAACTTGAAATAACTCTTTGAAACGAGTCTATCGCTCGACGATGATTTGAATATGACGAATCAATGACAGGGTGCCTTATTTGTCATTAATGCTTAATCATTACCTTGGTGCGTGCTCTTGAAGTCGGTTCTGTTTGCCGCTGGTTGATTGAATTGCTGTGTAGGGACAATGTGTGCAATGCGCACCGTTCTTGACCGGCTGCGGGAAATCGTCCATTTGTCATCGTCCGACGATTCGTCGAGGCCAGTGAAACGCTCGACAACGCCGATGCGTAAAAGTGCGCCGGGAACGAGGGTCGCCCGCAAAGGCTGCAGCCTGGCATCCGTTGCTTTTGCGCGGTGGCCGAGGAGCTCCGCGTCTACCTTTACTACACTGAGCACCAACAAGAAATAGGAAAGTCGTGACGACTGGGAAGAATCATCGTGCGGAAATCGTCGCCATTGGAGTGCTTCTGAGCCTCGCCTTGGCTGTAAATCCTGTGGGAGCAGTCGAGAAGCCCCTTATGCCTGGTCCAGGCGCCACGCCTGCGCAGAGGGCGGAGTACGACCGGAACTGGAAGGCCTATATGGAGGTCAGCCGCGCCGAAAGAGAACGAGATAGAACTGCGAAGGTGAAAGAGTCCCGCGAAGCCGCCGAGCAACTACGAGCGCGCCAACACCAACAGCACGTTGAAGAGTTGGCAAGAGCACAAGCCCAGAGGGAGGAGTCCAATCGTCTTGCCCGCCTTGAAATGGACAAGCAGACCCAGATCAAGCAAGCTCGTCGCGAACAGAATGAAGCGTTAACACGCGAAGCAATGGCTGAGAAATGTGAGCGCGTCAGGCAGCGTGAATTGGACAAGCTGGGTGAGAGAACTCGTGCTGGATTCAAGGACCGCCCAAAGGTGGACCGCCCTTACGAACTGCTGTTGAGAAGCTGCGGCTACTGAAACTGTGTGGATCTGCCGCAGATTGCGCCGCTGTTTCCGCGATTTGGTTGCCTCGATCGCGAGCCAGGTCGCGAGCTTCTCGGCATAGGGATCGAGCTCGCCCGCTTGGCGTAGCGCGGCTCTTCGTCGCCGGCTCGCAGGTACTTCTTGACGGTGTTGCGAGACAGGCCTGTACGCCTGGCTATCTCGCGGATGGACATCTGCTCGCGCAGGGCCCAGCGTCTGATGACACTCAATGTCGCCACGTCTATCACTCCTAGGATCCCCTGCTTGAAAAATGAGCAGGGTAGAGTTTTACGTGGGTCAGTCTTAGACGGAAATTACTGTGTTTAGAGGGTCAATTTTCGATGGCACTCAACACTTTGTGGTGGTTCACTTCAGGCTGATCTGAGGCGGCGACGCGAAGCTCCGGTGATGGCTGATCTGTTGCGCAACAGAGCGAGCGTCGGTCTCACCTGGGCCGGCCGCGCACGCCTGCCTGCGCAGGGAGGCGCTGGTCAAGCCTTCCCTGGCTTCAGCCGGTGGTGGGACGGCGTGCCGGAAATGTCGACTCGCGTGTCGCGTGTGCTGTCCACGGCAGATCAGATTTTCCTACGCAGTGGATTTGCCGCCCGGCTCACGACGACAGGCTCCAAGCCGACGCCTGAGCGCCTCCTGACTTGAGCGGTAACTTTGTGTTAACTTTGCATCACAAATGACGCGTTGACCAACTGTGCGAGGGCTCGAACGTGTCTTCCTCACGTCGCTGCTCCTCATTGTTCGTTCGATGGGAGCACTCCCATTGAGCGAAACATGAACCACGTCTACCGAATCGTCTTCAATCTCCACCTGGGCGTCTGGCAGGCCGTCAGCGAACGCGCGCGTGGCAAGGGCAAAACCAGAAGCAGTCGCGAGGCGCCACCCGTTGCGGGAGCGTCTGTGCCGGCGGGGCGCGGCCTTTGCGCAAGCCCGCGCCTCGTGGCCGTGATCGCTGCGTTGGTCGCTGCCAGTGGCATGCAGTCGGCGATGGCCCAGGCGTCGGTGAGCACCACGGGAAATGTGACCCCGGGACCTGCGGTCTCTCCGGTATGGAACGTCGGCGGCGAGTTGCGTGTCGGGGACTCCCTTGCCGGCACGCTCAGCGTCCTGGACGGCGGGCAGGTGACAAATGTGAGGGCCTACGTCGGAGCCAACATCGGCTCTCAAGGCACCGCCACGGTCAGTGGCAAGAACTCTCTCTGGGCCAGCTCGGAATTTCTTCTGGTCGGTTTCCAGGGCGCAGGCACGCTGAACGTCCAAGCCGGTGGGCAGGTCGCTAGCGCCGCGGCATTCATTGGCGGCCATGTCGGATCTGTTGGCAAAGTCACGGTCAGCGGTCCGAGCTCCAAATGGACATCGCCGCAGCAGATGTCTGTCGGCGACTACGGCACTGGAGAGCTCAACGTTCTGGGCGGCGGGGAGGTGGCTTCCGGTGGGGCTGCGCTGATTGGCCGCATGGCCGGCTCTCAAGGCACCGTCAGGGTCGACGGCAGCGGCGCGAAATGGAACCACCTAGGCAACCTTTGGATCGGCGAGCACGGTGTCGGCGTGCTCGATATCCAGCGGGGAGGGGTGGTCGAGGCCTCGAACGCCGCCCTGGGGGCTGAAGCGACAGGCAACGGCACCCTCTATTTGCGGGGCGACGCAACCAATGGCCGTGGCACGCTGGCAACCGGTTCCGTCGCCGTGGGCGCTGGCGCAGGCACGCTGAATCTGGACGGCGGTATCCTGCGCGCCACCGCGAGCTCCAGCGACTTCCTGCAGAACATCTCTGCGCTGACGCTGGGCGCGGGCGGCGCGTACTTCGACACCAACGGGCACGACATCACCGTCGGCACCCGCTTCGCGTCCGGGAAGGGGCAGAGCAGCGGCCTGGTCAAGCAGGGCAGTGGCACGCTGAGGCTGACCGGCGCCAGCACCTACACCGGCGGGACCACGGTGGATGCCGGCACGCTGGCCATCGGCAACATGGGGGCACTGGGCGCGGGCGCCGTCCAGCTCAACAATGGCGCGGAACTGCTGTCCACGGTGTCAGGCGCGGGGGGCTTCGCGCAACTGGAGACCGGCGACGGACGCGTGTCGGCGGCCGCAGGCACGGCGTTCGAGGTGTCGGGCCTCACCGCAGCGCGCGGCACACTTCACATCGGCTCCGTCGGCAACACCGGCACGGTCAGCCTCTCGAGTTCTCGTGGGGGGATCTATGAGTCCCTGTTCAATCTGGCCGTCGACCATGGGACTTTCCGTTACGGCGACGAGGGTCCCGCGGAGCTTCTGACAAGTGGCAACGGCCGCCTGACGGTCGCTGCAGGCGCCACGGCCGACCTCAACGGGCTGTCCGTGCAGACGACCTT
Organism: Variovorax sp. GW822-FHT04A09; assembly: GCF_058801005.1. Lineage (NCBI taxonomy): Bacteria > Pseudomonadati > Pseudomonadota > Betaproteobacteria > Burkholderiales > Comamonadaceae > Variovorax > Variovorax sp. GW822-FHT04A09. The sequence goes on from NZ_JBXAMV010000001.1 coordinate 77,961, forward strand.
CCTCGACGGCGCCGGTCGCATCGAAAGCCAGAAGGCGGGCGCTGCCACGCTGACCGTAGGCGCTTCGTGGCTCCCTCCCGCTCCCGCCGGCGACTTCGCTTTTTCTGGGGTCATCGCGGACGGCGCGGGCGTGGTGTCGCTGGTCAAGGAGGCAGGCAACACGCTCACGCTGACCGGCGCCAACACCTACACCGGCGGCACCACGGTCGCGGCGGGCACGCTTCGGGCCGGCAGTGCCGATGCGTTCGTGCAGAACAGTGCCTACACCGTCAATGGCGGCACCCTGGACCTGGGCGGTTGGAACCTCGCTGCCTCCAGCCTGGCGGGCAGTGGTGGCACCGTGGCGCTGGGCTCGCGGACCTTGAGCGTGGGCAGCGCCAACACGAGCACCACCTTCGCCGGGGCCATCACTGGAACCAACGGCAAGCTGGTCAAGAACGGCACCGGCACGCTGACCCTCACCGGGGCCAGTACCTATAGCGGCGGCAGCGAGATCAACGCCGGCGCAGTGCGTATCAACAACGGCCAGGCGCTCGGCACCGGCGCGGTCATCGTCAATGGCGCTCGGTTGGTCGGTACTGCGGACCTGACACTGGCCAACCTGTACTTGGGTTTTTCTGGGAACTCGATGGTGGGAGCGGCGGCCGGCACGACACTCACATTGAGGCCTTCAAACCTCTTCCTCGGCTCGGGCGTTCAATTCGTCGTGGGCAGCGCGACGGAGACGGGCGTCGTGGCGGTCTCGCGCAATTCCTCCGGCGTCGGTCTGCCCAGTGGCACCTTGCGGGTGGCGGGCGGCACCTTGCTCGACCAGGGAAACGGCGGCGCCAGCGCATTGTCGTTTTTCACGCAACACATTTCCAGGACCACCGTGGATGCGGGCGCGACGCTTGATTTCAACGGCTACTCCGCGACCGTCTCCAACCTGCATGGCGCCGGTCGCGTGCTGACGGGCAGCAGCGGGTCGAGCGTCTTGAGCATTTCCGAGGGCGACTTTGCCGGTGCGATCTCGGGCCTTGGGATGTTGGTGAAGGAGGGCACTGGCACGGACACACTGACCCTTGTCGGCACCAACACCTACACCGGCGGCACCATGGTGAGGGCCGGCACACTGCGGGCCGGTAGCGCCGGTGCCTTCGTGCAGAACAGTGCCTACACCGTCCAAGGCGGCACCCTGGACCTGGGCAGTTGGGATCTGAGCGCCTCCAGTTTCATGGGCTTTGACGTTGGCGGCATCGTGGCGCTGAACGCCCGTCGGCTCACGGTGAACCAAAGCGCCAACACGAGCTATGTCGGCATCATTACCGGCACCGGTGGCACGCTGCTCAAGGAGGGCACGGGCACCCTGAACCTCCTCGGCGCGAACACCTATACCGGCGGCACCACCGTCAACGCGGGCACGCTGGCCGTGAACGGCTCCGTGGCCGGCAATGTGCAGGTCAACGGCGGCGGCACGCTGGCCGGCACGGGCACGGTGGCCGGCAACGTGGCCGTGGCCAGCGGCGCCACCCTGTCACCGGGCAACAGCCCCGGCACGCTGACCATCGGCGGCGACCTCACGCTCGGCAGCGGCTCCACCACCGTCTTCGAACTGGGCCAGTCCGGCGCAGTGGGCGGTGTGAGCAACGACCTGGTCAACGTGGGCGGCAACCTCACGCTGGGTGGCACCCTGCGGGCGACGGCCTCGTCGGCTGGCTGGTACCGTCTGTTCGACTACGGTGTCGGCAACCCCGCCGCCACGATCAGCGGCAGTTTCGGCGGTACGAACGTCACCGGCACTTCGGGCTTTACCGCCGCCAGTCACCAGATATCCACCACCGTGCCAGGTCCGGGCGTCCCAGGCCAGGTCAACCTCTCGGTGCTGGGCGCGGGACAGAGTCTGCAGTTCTGGAACGGCAGCGTTACCACGCCGGGCGGCATCGAACTGGTGGGGGGCGCTGGCACCTGGGACGGCTTCGGCACCAACTGGAGCGTTGCCAACGGCAGCACGGCGGGTAACTGGCTGGGCTCGGTGGCCGTCTTCGCAGGCGCCGCGGGCGGCACCGTCACCGTGCTGGGGCCGCAGAGCTTCGACACCCTGCAGTTCGCCACCGACGGCTACAGCCTGGTGGCGGGCGCGGGTGGCGCATTGGCCATCGCACCGGCCGCGGGGACGCAGGCCACGATCAACACCGACGCGGGCATCAGTGCCCGCATCGCCGCGGCGCTGACCAACGGCAGCGGCGCGGGCAATGGCCTGATCAAGGTGGGCAGCGGCACGCTGACCCTCTCGGGCGCCAACACCTATACGGGCGGGACGGCCATCCATGAAGGCACGCTGATTGCCGCGAGCAACGGCGCGCTGGGCACGGGGGCGGTCACGGTGGACAACAGCGCCGGGCGCGCGGCGACGCTGCAGGTCGATGCGGGCATTTCGATGGGCAACGCGCTCACGCTGGACCATGGCGCCACCCTGAGAAACGCGGGCAGCATCACGCGTAACGGCGCGAGCGAGATCGCCGCGCAGTCCACTGTGGGCGGGGCCATCGTGCACAACACCGGCGGCACCTTGAGCGCCACCGGCAGCGGCGGCAAGGGCGTGTTCATTGACGGAACGGGCGGTGGGGCTGCGACCACCGGGGTGGTCCACAACACGTCGGGCGGGCGCATCACGGCAGATGCCTTCGGCGTTCAGATCTGGACGACTGGCAGCGTCACCAACAACGCCAGCACCATCAGCGCGACCGGCAACGACAGCCGGGGCGTGGAAATCGTCGCCGGCACCGGGACGGTCGTCAATCAGAACGGCAGCCTCATCGAAGGTCAGGCCTTCGGCGTTGCCCTGTCCGATGGCGGTTCGATCACCAACACCGGCAGCGTCATCCGTGCCACGGGCGCCGGCCCGTTGGCCGTTGGCACGATCGTCGGCGGCGGCTCCGGCAGCATCATCAACACCGGCGCCGGCAGCACCATCCAAGGGGCCGCCGTGGGCGTGCGCCTGGTCGACGGCGGGAGCGTCACCAACGGCGCCGGCGCCTCCATCGAGGGCGCTCTGGCCGTGCACGTGATCAACGGTAACGCCACGTTGAGCAATGCCGGCAACCTGTTGGGCGACGTCCAGTTGAACGCCAACGGCGTTCATCAGGTCACGCTGTTCAGCGGCTCGCGCCTTGCGGGCCATCTGGGCATCGGGGCATCTGCCGCCTCCACGTTGACGCTGGATGGCGTGGGAGCGCAGGATTACTCGCAGGCCGTGACCGGCGCCACCACCTTCGCGGGCGCGCTGGTCAAGAACGGCAGCGGCAGCTGGGCGCTGGACCGCGCGCTGACGCCGGTCAGCGCCACAGTCAACGCGGGCACGCTGGCCCTGAGCGGGGCGGGGCAACTGGCGGCGGCCAGCGCGGTGCGTCTGGCAGGCAGCACGGCCGTCTTTGACATCAGCGCGGCCAATGGCAACCGCACCATCGGCGCGCTTTCGGGCGTGGCGGGCAGCACGGTGGCGCTGGGCGCGCGCAGTCTGAGCGTGGGTGACGACAGCGTGGACACGGCCTTTGCCGGCGCCATCACCGGCACCGGCGCTCTGGTCAAGCAAGGCAGCAAGACCCTCACGCTCACGGGTGCCAGCAGCTTCAGCGGCGGCACGGCCTTGAAGCAAGGCCGCATCGACCTGGGCCACAACAAGGCCCTAGGCAGCGGCGAGCTGGCCATGGACGACGGCACCACGCTGGGCTTCGCGGCCGACGGCCTGACCATCGCCAACGCGATCCGCATGACCGGCAACAACGACCCCGTCATCGACACGGGCAGCTTCAGCCAGACGATCTCGGGCGCCATCAGCGGTGGCGGCTTCCTGACCAAGGAGGGCACGGGCACGCTGACGCTCAGCGGTGCCAACACCTACACGGGCGCCACCGAAGTGGCCCGAGGCACGTTGCGCGCGGGAGCGGTCAACACGCTCAGCGTGGCCTCGGCGCACACCGTCGCGGCCGGCGCCAGGCTGGACCTCGCGGGCTTCAGCCAGCGCGTGGCGGGCCTGACCAATGCCGGCACCGTGAACCTGCAGGGCAGCACGCCCGGCACCGTGCTGACCGTCACCGGACCTTGGGTCGGACAGGGCGGCACGCTGGCTCTGGGCACGGTGCTGGGCGGCAACGGCAGCCCGAGCGACAAGGTGCTTCTCAGTGGCGCCAGCGCAGTGGCCAGCGGCACGACGAAGGTGCAGATCACCAACATCGGTGGCCTGGGCGCACGCACCACGGGCAACGGCATCGAGGTGGTGGGCACCGAAGGCGGGGCGCGCATCCAGGGTCAGGCCTTCACGCTGGCAGCTCCGGTGGCCGCGGGCGCCTACGAGTACCAGCTGAACACCGCCTCGAGCGGCGCTTACCTGAGCAACAGTCTGCCCACACCCGACCCGGTTCCCTCGTCGACGGTGTCGACCGTGCCCACCTACCGCGCCGAAGTGCCGCTGTACGCGGCCCTGCCCGAGCAGTTGCGCCAGGCCAATCTGGCCATGCTGGGCAGCATGCACAAGCGCATGGGCGACGATGGTGCGGGCAGCGTGCGCGGCGCCGATGCCGAACGGGGCCGGCGCCAAGCCTGGGGGCGCATCCTGACGGTGGACCGCGAGATCAGGCAAGGCGGCACGGTCAGTCCCTCCAGTGAAGGGCGCCTCACCGGCTTCCAGGCCGGCACCGACCTGTGGGCCGATCCGAACTGGCGCGCGGGCGTGTACGTGGGCCAGCTGGAAGGCGACATGCGGGTCCATGGCTTCGCGCGCGGCATCCCGGGCTACGCGGTCGGGCGCAACGACCTGAGGAGCGAATATCTGGGCGGCTATCTCACCTACCGGACCGACAACGGCCTGTACGTGGACGGCGCGCTGCAGGCCGGCCGCCACCGCACCACGCTGGACACCCTGGAGCCATCGCTGGGCGGCGGCAGCAAGGGCAACAGCCTGTTGGCATCGATCGAAGTGGGCCAGGCCTTTGCGCTGGGCACGGGCTGGTCGGTGGAGCCGCAACTGCAACTGGTGCACCAGCGCTTGAGCCTGGACGACGGCGCCATTGTGGGCGCGCGGGTGCAGCAGGACACGCCCGGCAGCTGGGCCGTGCGTGCGGGGTTGCGTGTGAAGGGCGAGTTCGCGGTCAGCACCGGCACGTTGCAGGCCTATGCGCGGCTGAATGTGTGGCACAGGGACAGCGGCGCGGATCGCACGCGCTTCATCGGACCGGCGGCCTTCGCGGACATCGTGACGCCCACGGGCGGCAGCAGTACCGAAGCAGCGGTGGGTGCCACTTGGCAGATCAGCCCGATGGTAGGCGTGTACGGCGAAGTGGGTCAGCTGTGGGGCTCGGGCGGCACCACCCGGGCTGAAGGTGGGCCCAATGCCAGCCTCGGCGTGAAAGTTCGCTGGTAAGTTGCATCGCCCGTCGAGTTGAGCGATTCCAGCCAACAGCGTGAGCGGTTACGGTACTTCGCCAGGCCCTGGACTACTGCGCTCATGCGTCCGGTCACAAAGGGAGGGTGGAAGCCGCTTCGCTCCGACGCGGTCTTTCTCGACGATGGCAGGAGAAAGTCGCTGCCCCGATGCGCGCCAGCGCGCCACTCTCGAAAAAAATCCCGCCTGCAGGCGGCGCCAGACCAGCAGCAACTTGCTCATGCCGATCGCGTCGGCCTCGCTTCAGCAGGGAACTCGAGAGTTATGGTGGGAGTGGTGACTGACCTCCCATGAGGCTCGCGAATCAGTCAAGACGGCTCCAGAAGTGATGTGTGGGAGCAACGCCAAAGGGTGAGCTTCTGGATGGGGGTACAAACGGGGGTACAAACACTCAATTAAAAGAAGGCTTGTCAGTATTCATGCGGCTTTCGGGAGATCTTTAGATCGGTTTCACACAAAAACAGTAGTTAGATCAACGGGTTAGAGCCACAAGCTCTGACCCGTTTTTCTTTGGTTTTGACAAATGGGCCGGTTTTTGACAAACCCAAGCCTTTTCAGTCCCCGCCACGCCCCCTAATCGCGGACGGCAAGGGTGTTCCAGTGGGCACCTTGCGGCGGTAGACGCGCTTCGTGACCTTCACGTCTTCGTGGTGCAGCAGCTCCTGGGCAGACTCATCGGAGTCGGAGTCCGAAGCTGCCTTGGCGCGCATGTCGTGGAAGGTGATCTCCCGCGGCGCGAGGCCCAGCTTTTTTCGCACCGCGCCCCATAGCGTCTTGAATGCTTCTTTGCCGTACGGGTTGCCCTGCTTGGTGATGAACAGGTAATCGCTGGGCAGGCTGGCCGCGCCACCGCGGTTCTTCTTGCGCAGTTCAAGCGCGCGCGTCAGCGCCCGCCAGAGGTCCGGCGTCATCTCGTAGGCCTTGGTGATGTAGCCTTTGTCGTTGCGCTTCTTCGTGACCCGCAGCTCGAGCCGCTTGTCGGTGAAGTCGCCGATTCGGATGTCGAAGATCATTCCCTCGCGCGCGCCGGTCTGTGTGCTGATCTCCAGCATGCACTGCAGCACTGGGCCGGCGGCGTCATAGATCTCGGCGTAGCGCTCGTCGCTCACGTATTGGTCGCGAGGAGTCTCAGGCAAGTACTCGACACCTTCGCAAGGGTTGAACGTCGTGAGGCCCCACCGCACCCGCGCCAGTCGGAACATGCGGAACAGCAGTTGGATGTCCTTGTTTGCGGATGAGCCACGCGCACGGTTGGCGTGCAGGTGCTGAGTGATGGTCACTGCGCTGAGGTGGCCCGGCAACAAGGCTTGCACCTCCGTCTTGGCGTAGCGCTTGGTGCGGAAAGCCGCTCGCAATCGTCGGATTCGGCCCTCATACTCGGCCCTGGTGCGCGCACGCTTGATTGTGCAGAGTTCGTCGGCCTCGTACTTGCGGATCACCTCTTCAACAGTCCCCACCACGTCGTCATCGGGCACGGCCGCAACTAGAGCGGGGGAGATGTGCTTTTCCCACCAGAGCCGAGCCTGGACAGGTGTAGCGCCGGCGCGCATGGACACCTTGGCCTTGCGCAGCCGAGCTTCGATCTCCTTGGTCAATCCGTCAGTGCCGCGCCAGTACCACGCGGTGCTCACCTTGCGCATTCCTCGCGGCAGGTCTGGAATCTTCCGGTTAACTGTGCGAGGGCGCGGCATCGTCCATTTTCCGAGTGAGCGTTGCGAACGCTCGGAACGCCTTGACGGTCGATTCCATGCGGGACAGATTCTGCGCGTCGACTTCGACGGTCGTCCAACGGTGGCCGCAGGTGCTGCAGCAGCGCAGCCGCATCACCTTTGCGTCCGTGTGCCGGGTCGTCATGACCCGAACATCTTCGCTCGTGCAGGCGGCGCACCTCATGGACGCCGCCTTGCATGAACCGGCTTCAAGGGAATGCCCTTCTCAAGAGTTACCTTGACCCATTCTTCAATCACTGCCCGCGCACCGCGTAGGCCTCCACCAGCACAGACTCGATCACCGTGCCCTGCGCGAGGGCGATGCAGCAAGCTCCCAAAGACGACGGGACCGACGATTGACAGCGCAGAGTCACGCCCACCTCCACACCAAGGCCTGCAGCAGCGCGAAGAGGTCCGCGTTGATCGGCATGTGCCCGAGGTACTAGTTGGCTCGCTAGGGCAGAACGGTGGAGGACTGGGTTTTGACGGCTTTCCATGCCCCGGAGGTTGTCATTCGCATCCATCGAGGCTCCACGTTGGTGAAAGCCGCAAGGTCGGTCAATCACACTCGTGATATTGCCATCAACACGGTCGCACGGCGCACAGCTTCTGCGGCCGTGTGCTCCCAGCGTGAGGCCGCTTGCGCACCGTCTTCGCAAACTCGCGCGTGCCTGTTACTTTTTTTGTTACCCTCAAGGCCATTTGAGGCTGGATCAGGAGGGTGGCGATGAAATCAGTACTCGTGGCGGCAATGCTTTCCGCCAGCTTGGCGTATGCCCAAACCGAGATCGGGCCCTGGTACGTCTCGGACATGACTGATGGCACCGGAAGCTTCGCCGGCACTGTCAACGACAGCGGCGCATTGTTTGGGAAATACTGCTACTCCAACGCGCAGACATGCCTTTGGATCATGACGGCTGACGTGGGCTGCAAGTCTGGCTCTGAGTATCCGGTTCTCTTGAACACGGACGGTGGCGCGGCGCAAGTGACCGTGTCTTGCAAGCCAATCGATGGGAAGAACCGCTACTTCTTTAACGACTACGCCGTTGTGGAGGATGCTGTCGCTGGCAGCGCTCGTATTGGGTTCGCCTTTCCGATGGCCAACGGTCAATTTCAAGTCACGCGGTTCGATATTCGACAATCGACTGCGGCCCTGAAGGCGCTAGATGCGAAGATGCGTAAGCGCCCATCCAAATCCTCTACGCGCGACACAACGCTGTAGCTTCGGTTCTACAGAGGCGCAGAAAGGTGTGCCTGTTCGATTCCAGCCCCGGAATCCAGAGGCGCGATGGTTTTGCGCCTAGATTTGCATCCGGGGGGTTACTTGGCTGTGAGCACCCGAAACAAGCCTTGCGCGTAGCGTTGGAACTGCGGGACCAGCCTTCCGCGATCAGTTTCAGAAAGTACCCGGCGATCATCGGCTGGAAGATCGTCAACGCCAGTGGTGCCGGTGTTGATTGACTTTAGAAGACCATCGAACCGTGGCCGGTCTGCGAGATAGGCCAGGATCGCATGGATCTGATTCATATCACCAGGGTATGAGTACTCAATGGCGGCCTCAAACAGGGCTGCTTCTCGTGCGGCCGCACCCTGATCGAGTACCAAGAGTTCGCTGAACCGAACTTCGTCCATCGTCTTCAGCAAGATGAGATATGCGGAAACCCTCGGCCACTGATCAGTGCTCAAGATGGCTATCTGAGCAGCAAACTGGATTGCTTTTTGCAGAGCTCGGAGACTTGGATTCAAGACGCCACTTGCCTGAACCATGGCAGCGCGAAAGTCATGGCTGGCAGCCGCGCTCGGCAGGTGTATATCTGCAACCGCTCGAACGAAGTTCTCGTATCTGCCGCCGACCCCGTTAGTCCTAGATTCTCCTAACTGAAGCGGCACATTGAACGCGACGAACTTTGCGAGGTAGTTGGTTGCATCGGTACGACGGCCGTAAGTGTGCCGAATTGATTCGTGAATCGAGTGAGAATTCCAGAAGAGCATGAAGACGACGTTCTCTGCGCCGAAAAGGTGCTTGATCCGTTCAAGCACTTCTAACGCAAAAGATGGGCGGCATCTGTCAAGCTCGTCAACCAGCACGACCAACGGGTGATCCAGCTTACCGGTTAGCTCGCTGAGCATCTGCATGAAATTTTTCTGAACGCGCTCGGTGGCGGAGTAGGAATCGAAGAGCTTCTCGACGGCTTTTTCCGAGAACGACCCTGCGCTGTCTTTGAGCGCACCTACAGCGCCTTTGGTCAGCTCGTCAGTGTCGTCCGCGGAGAGCCCGATGGCTCGGGCGCCAAGCGTAATTCCTGCCTTGGCCGCGACTGGAGCTGCGCTCTTGAGCACCGCTCCCGCCGCAGCTAGGAACTTCTTCTTCACGGCTGAGGTCGGCTTGAGTGCTTCATAGATCGCTGCCGCAATCACCGCGAATGGGTCATCGTGGTGGTCATATCGGAAGACATCAATTGAAACTACCGGCCGTGCCCCTTCGGGGCCACGAAGCCGCCGAGCCAGTTCGGTTGCGATCCAAGTCTTGCCGTCGCCCCATTGAGCATCGATCGCAATGACTCTGGGTGTGGCCAGGTGCTCCGAGGGCACCTTCGCGAGTACCTCGATGTTGCTCTCCAGCGCGGCCAGGAACGCCCCTCGATTGAGATGGTCGGGGGATTGCGGCTCTGAGGGGGTCGACATTCGTGGGCTCCAACTGAAAGCGGGAATCCTAGCGTTAGAGGGTAGGTTCATCACGACCGAAAAGCCCGTGTTCAAGCTTTCTGAGGATCAGCGCTAGAAAGGCGCATGCCTGAACCCCTCGGCCGCCGCCACCCTCTGTTCCTCTGGCTGACCAAGTCGATCGATCCGATCTACCCCGACGCAGTGACTCCCGTGGTTTGGGACGATGACGAAGCGCTGGAAGAGGTGGAGGGCGTGGTCTATATCGTCACGCGGCAGTGCGCTCGGATGCGAGCCTGGGCGCGACAACTACGCGCGCTGCACCAGGCCGACGAGATCTGCAAGACGGAGGAGGGCATCAGCCCACTCAGTGCGGCGCCGTTGAGGGAGCCCGATTCGATGTTCCCGATCGAGCTTTGGGTAACGCCTGCCTCGTCGGCCAGTCGCACCTGGCTCCAGCCAATCGCGCATCTTGATTCTTTGATGCGGCTGCCAATGGACATGGGGTGCTATCGCTTCGCACCGTTGAGGCCGCGTGCCATCGTGAGCATTGCGACTTGGTGCCCATCGTTGAGCGAACGATAGATCTGGAGCAGCTCTGCTTCTTCAGGGCTGGCGACAGCTTGAGCTGGAAACGACGTTGTGCCCGCATGCGGCTCGATGTCGCGCTCGATGCGGCTCGCTGCTTTCGTTCGAGCCACGCCGCGCTGGCCAGCCTCACGCTGCTGCTGCCCGTGCCCGAACCGGGGCTAGATTGGCAACTGGCCGGCGACGCCGATGCAGTCCGGATGCTGGTGGCCGCTGCAGCGGGCGCGTCGCCGTCCGCTGCAGGCCTTTGTGACTCGGTGACCCGGTTTTCCGGTGTCGGCCGGCTCCGGCGGCCAGCGGGGCGCCAACCGCTCGACCGCCGGCGTGTACGCCGCGTGCGAATGGCCGCAAGAGCTTCAGGCCTTCAGGGCTTCGCTCGCCGCAGCGCGAATCCGGTCCGCCGATTGCCGCGCGCGCCGCATGATGCCGCGCGTGTCGTAGGCCAGCAACCGCCCGTTGCGCTTCACGATCCGCCCGTCGACCATCACGGTGTCGACGTTGGCAGCACTGCCGCTTTGCACGATGGCGGTCTCGACGTTGCCGACCGGGCCCATGTTCAGGTCTTGGGTGCGCACCAGGATGATGTCGGCGCGCTTGCCTTCGGTGACCGAGCCGGTGACCTCGCCCAGTCCCATGGCGATGGCGCCGTTGAGGGTCGCCATCTCGATCGCCTCGGGCACGCCGACCGCCTTCGACTGCGCGCTGGGCGTGCCGGCCCATGGCACGCCCAGGTTCCAGGTGAAGCGCATCGCCTCGAACATGTCGGGCGGCGCGATGGAGGTCGCATCGCTCGACAACGAAATGGTCAGGCCCGCGTTGCGCATCGCGAAGAGCGCGGCACGCGCATCGCCGGTGCTGCTGAGCCGAAGTTCGGAATGCGTGGCAAAGGACAGAGGCGTTTTCGTGCGCGCCATGGCCGCCAGGTCAGCGGTGCTGGCGGGCACGTAGTGCGCGAGCATGAAGTCCGGGCCCAGGTAGCCGCGCCGTTCGTAGTCGACCGCATCGACGTTGTTCGGTGCCTCCTGCGGTGCGTGAATTGCGACGGGCAAGCCGCTGGCCTTGGCGGCCTTCATCTCTTCGTGGAACACGGCGTCGGTGCTCTGCTGCGGGCCGCGCAGATTCAGCCCCAGGTGCACCAGCCCGTCGAAAGGCGAACGCTCGCCGAACCACTCGCGTCGCACGCGGGCCAGATCGTCATAGCGGTTGAGTTCGTCGACGGGCATCTTGTCGACGTGGCCGTAGGCGTAGCGGGCGCGCAGCAGCGACTGCTGGTGTGCACGCAGTTCGGCATCGGCATGGGCGGGGGAGCGGGTGTTGTGCGACCAGTTGTGCACGGTGGTCGTGCCGCCGTTCGCCAGCTCGGCGCAGCCCAGCATCACGCTGTTGTAGAAGTCGTCAGGCGTGTACAGGGTCGAGGTCGCGTTCTTGGCGGGGTAGTACGAGAAGCCGCCGTCGCGTGCGGTGAAGCTGCGGCCGATGGCGCTCCACATGTGATAGTGCGAATTGACGAAGCCCGGCATGACGATCATGTCCGTCGCATCGATGATCTCCGCGCCAGCCGGTGCGCTCAGGCCGCGCCCGATCTTCTCGATCACGCCGTTGCGGACCCACACGTCGGCTCGCGGCAGCACGCCCTTGCTGCGGTCGACCGTGATGACCGCGCCGTTGCGGATGAGGTAGCTGCCGCGCCGGATGGCGGGCGATGCGGGCGCACGCGCTGTGCGGGCCGATACCGATGCCGAGCCGACGAGCGCCGGCGCACCTGTGGCGGCGACCATCAAGGCGCCGACAAAACGGGTGAAGTCTCTCTTGGTTGTTTTCATGGGTCGACCGAGTGATTGAAGTGACGGAAAGAAGAAAGAAACGAAAGCCCGTTCAATACGCCTTGAGAAGAAAGGCCGCCGTCATCGCCAGCCCCGTCAGCACGACGAAGCCGCGCACCACCTCGGGCTTCAGCCGCCGTGCCGCCATGCCGCCGGCATAGCCACCCACCGTGGCACCGAGGGCCATCCACAGCGCGTGCGTCCAGACGATCGCGCCGCTGGCCGCGTAGATGGCGACGGCGATCAGCGTCAGGATCGCGGAGACGAAGTTCTTGATGCCGTTCATGCGGCCCATGTCCGTGTGCCCCAGTGCACCAAGCACGGCGAGCAGCAGGATGCCGAGGCCGCCGTTGAAGTAGCCGCCATAGACGGCGACCGCGACGATGCCCAGGTCGGCGAGCCACCGGCCTCGTGGCTTGTGGTTGTCGGCCGTGGCGAGCCTGCGGCGCACCAGGCCGGGCCCGATCGCGAAGAGCAGCGTCGCGGCCAGCAGCAGCCACGGCACGATGCGGGCAAAGGCATGGTTCGAGGTCGACAGCAACAGCGCCGCACCGGCCGCGCCGCCGAGCACCGACAGCACACCCAACCGCAGGAACGAAGGCGACATCGGCCCAGACAGTTCCTTGCGCAATGCCCAGGCGCCGGCCAGGTAGCCCGGCAGCAGCGCGGCGGTTCCGGTGGCGTTGGCCGACACCAGCGGCACGCCGACCATCGCCAGTGCCGGCAGGGTCAGAAAACTGCCGCCGCCCGCCACGGCATTGAGTGCGCCGGCCAGGGCCGCGGCGCCGCCGAGCAGCGCCCCGTCGAGCAGCATCACGGCTTGCGTGCCGGCAGCGACATGCGGTCGGTGTGCAGCAGCAGCGTGAGCCCCACGCCGACAGCCGCCAGCAGCGTGATCTGCACCAGCCCGGCCGTGCTCCAGCCGAAGCGCGAGGCGATGCCGCCGATGACGAAGCCCGCGACTGCACCCGCGCCGTACAGCGTGGTGACGAACACGCCCGTGGCGCGGCTCGTGAGCGAGGCATGCACCGCCTTGATGTGATACCCCGCCAGGTTCACGTACAGCACGCCGCTCACCACGAAGCCCCACGCGAAGGACAGCGCCGACTGCACCACCATGTTGGTCGGGCCCGAGAACATCAGGAAGCCCAGCAGGCCGGTGCCCATGAAGCTCGCCGAGAGCACGAGCTTGGGATGGAAGCGGTCGCCGAGCCAGCCGCCGAAGATCGATGCGAAAACACCGAAACCGAAGGTGCTCATCACGCGGCCAGTGTCCGATGGCGTGTAGTGCAGGTGCTCGCGCAGGAAGGTCGGGTACATGCCCAGGTAGCCGTAGATGCAGAGCCCACCGATGACGCTCATGCCAGTCAGCAGGGCTGTGTTGCGGTTCCACAGGGTTGTGGCGCCGCGCTGGTCGGTGCGCCCGCCGGTGGCCGCCACGTTCTCGGTCATGCGCTTGCTCACGGTGAGCGCGATGATCGCCATGGCCGCGAAGCCCGCGACGCCGAACACGATGAGCGGCAGGCGCCAATCGCGCTCGACGCCGATCAGGTGGCCGCCGAGCAGCGGCCCCAGGATCGCGCCGATGCCGAAGGAGAAGTTGATGGCGCCCACGGCGGTGGCCCGGTAGCGCGCGAAGTAGCTCGCGGCGATGGCGATCACCACCGTCAGTTGCATTGCTTCGCCGATGCCGGTGACGGCCCGGTAGACGATCATGTCGGCGAAGCCGTACGAGTAGGCCGCCAGCAGCGTACCCAGCGAGAAGATCGCAATGCCGATCTGCAACACCGTCTTGCGCGACAGCCGCGCCAGCAGATAGCCGGTCGGAATTCCGGCCACGGCCATGCCCAGCGTGAAGATGGTCGACAGCAGGCCGGTGTCGGCCAGGCTGAAGCCGAACTCCTTGCGCACGTCCGCGGCGATGAGCGGAAAGATCTGCCGGTCCATCGCGTTGAGCGCGTACGAGGCGAGCAGCACCAGGAACATGCCGATCTCCAGCGCGGTGATGGGCGCCTCGCGGCGCGCGCCACCGGCCGGTGAAATGACCGAGGTTGAGGAATGCACGTGTTGTCTCCTTCTCGTCGAGCGAGAAATCTGTTTGTTGTTCGTTCGTTGCACGGGATCGCCGGCGCTGTGCCGGCGAGGGTTCACGCAGCGGGGCTTGCCGCGCCGTACCAGTCGAGGATCTGCTCGCCGGTCATGAAGGCCACGTCCTCATGCTGCTGGATGTGCGCCAGCGCTTCTCGGAAGTAGCGCAGGCGGTGCGGCGCGCCCATGATGTAGGGGTGCACCACCAGCGCCATGACGCGGGCCGAGTCTTTCGCGTCGGCGTAGAGCTGTTCGAACTGGTCGATGGCACGGTCACGGTACTCGCTGGCCTTGTGGTGCTGGATCAGCATCATCGCCACGTCGTTGCATTCCTGCGTGTAGGGCACGTTCACGATCGAGCCGCCGTCGCGCGTCTTCAGCCGCACGGGTTGGTCGTCGAGCACCCAGTCGCACACGTACTCGTAGCCTTGCTCGGCCAGGATGTCCGGGGTGTGCCAGGTCTCGGTGAGCCCCGGGCCGAGCCAGCCGCGCGGGCGCTTGCCGGTGTAGGCGCGAATGGCCTCGGTGGTCTTGGCGATGTCCTCGACCTCGTCGGGGACCTTTTGCATGTTGCGCTGCCCGAAGCCGTGGCCGATGAACTCCCACTGGCGTTCCTTCGCCGCCTTGGCGATGGGCTCGTAGGCGCCGATGGCCGAACCGTTGATGGCGAGCGTGGCGTTGATGCCGAGTGCGTCGATCACTTCGAGCATGCGCCAGAAGCCGACGCGGTTGCCGTACTCGTGCCAGGCCCAGTTCGGGATGTCGGGCATCGGCGAACCGCCGGCCGGTGGTGTCAGCACGGTGCGGGGCATGGTCTCGTCGATGTTCCATTCCTCGACGTTGACGATCACCCAGACAGCCAGTCGCTTGCCGCCGGGCAACTTCAGTGCGGGGCGATCCGCGATGGACGAGTACGAGATGCGTTCGAGTGGTTTCATGGTGTCTCCGTGTGCTGTTGCGGGCTCAGACGATCTCGACCTGCAGGGGCGCGAGCCCGTCGATGCGGCCGGTGAGCTTGTCGCCGCGCTGCACCGGGCCGACCCCTTCGGGCGTCCCGGTGAAGATCAGGTCGCCGGGCAGCAGGCGGTATTGCTTCGAGAGCTCGCTGACGATTTCATGGACGTTCCAGATCATCTTCTCGAGCACCGAGTCTTGCCGCACCGCGCCGTTCACCGAGAGGTTGAGTGTTCCCGAGCGGATGTGCCCGACCTTCGCCACCGGATGGATCGGGCCGCAGGGCGCCGAGTGGTCGAAAGACTTGCCCTGTTCCCACGGCAGGCCGCGCTTGTTGCATTCGCGCTGGCGGTCACGCCGGGTCATGTCCAGGCCCGCAGCGTAGCCAAAGACGTGATCCAGCGCGTGCTCGGGCGACACGTTCGACGCATCGCTTCCGATGGCCACGACGAGCTCGAACTCGAACTGGAAATCGTCCGTCAGCGTGGGGTAGGGCACGCGCCCGTCGGTCACCACCGAGTCGGACGGCTTCTGGAAGAAGAACGGCGGATCGCGCTCGTCGCCTTCCTTCATCTCCCGGATGTGGGCCAGGTAGTTGCGGCCCACGCAGTAGACGCGGCGCACCGGGAAGCGCTGGTCGCTGTCCACGATGTCGATGGAAACGGGCAGGACTTGAAGGGCGTCGGTACGGGTATCGGTCGCGCGCTCGGCCGTCGGGAGGGGGGACATGGGTTTGTCTCTCTGGAAGGTTTGGAAAGGAGTGGCTAGAGTCTAGGAACGAGGCCTCCTCACCTCAACGCGCAGGCTTGCGCAAAGATATGCAATCCTTGCGATCTTGAGATCAGCTCTTCATGCCACCCACGCCTTCCCCCGACGAATTCGTGCCGCCGCCCCGCGCCGGTGCCGCGCGTGCCGCCATCAGCAACTACACGATGGCGGCGCGGGCACAGCGCGCCTATTTCGGCATTCATGACCAGAGCAACTGCCTGCCGAATCCGGTGCCGCACCGGCACGAGTACTTCCAGATCTACGTCAACACGCGGGGCGAGACCACGCACTACATCGGCGGCAACCAGCGCGCCATCGGCGCCGGCACGGTGAGCTTCGTGCTGCCCTTCCTGGTTCATTACATTCCGAACGCGGCCGACGGCGTGTTCCATGTGATCAATATCAGCAAGGATTACCTGCTGCCGTCGCTGGACCTCGACGTGTTCGAGCTGTCGGAGGTGCCGTTGTCACGCGCGCCCGAGCTCGCGCCTTTCCGGTTCCAGCATTGCCTGGATTTCCGCTTCGATGAAACCGAGACCCACCAGCTCCAAGTGCTGTGCGAACACATGGCGCAGGAAGCGCAGCGGCCGCCGGGCGAAGACACCGCCAGCCACCTGCTGATTCGCAGCCATCTGCTTCACCTGATCGGCACGGTGTGGCGGCGCTACGGCGAGGAGTTTCGCAACTGCGAGGCGCAGGGGATGGCCCTGCAGTCGTACCGACCGGCGGTGCTGCGCTGCATCCGCTACATCAGCCGCAACCTCGCGCAGGAGCTGACGTTGGGCGACGCGGCGCATGCGAGCCATGTGTCGCCCACGCATCTGGCCCACCTGCTGAAGAGCGAAACGGGCAAGACCTTCCTGGAGCTGGTGACCGAACGCCGGATCGAGCGCGCCAAGACGCTGCTGGTCTTTACCGGCGCCTCTGCGGCGGAGATCGGCGAAAGCACCGGTTTCGGAGAGCCGACGCAGTTCGCGCGCCGTTTCGGGCAGATCGTGGGGGCGACGCCTTCCGCGTACCGGCGGCAATTTCAGCGAGGTGGGAATCGGACGTGGGACTGACGGCGCGATGCTCCCAGTAAGCAATCAGGCTCTCGAGCTTGACGTCGGTGGCTGCAAGTCCGACGTTGGCATTCGTTGCATGGCAGTCCTTCGCGTACGGCGGCTCCAGACGGGTTGCTGACACTCAACGTCGCCCGCCTGAGTGTCCGCTTCCACTTGTGTTGCAGCCCCAGCCTGGCTTCTTCAGAACGAGCGCGGCAGACCGAGCAGATGTTCCGCGACATACGCGAGGATCAGGTTGGTCGAGATCGGCGCCACCTGGTAGAGCCGGGTCTCCCGGAATTTGCGTTCGACGTCGTACTCGTTGGCAAAGCCGAAACCGCCATGAAACTGCAGGCACGCATTGGCGGCCTCCCAGCTGGCCTTGGCGGCCAGGTACTTCGCCATGTTCGCTTCCGCGCCGCAAGGCTGTCGGGCGTCGAAAAGTTCGCAGGCACGCCAGCGCATGAGATCGGCGGCTTCCACTTCGATGTGGCTCTCGGCAATCGGAAACTGCACACCCTGGTTCTGACCGATCGGGCGGCCGAACACGACACGGTCCTTCACATACCCGGTCACGCGGTCGATGAACCACTTGCCGTCGCCGATGCATTCCGCGGCAATCAGCGTGCGCTCTGCGTTAAGTCCGTCGAGGATGTAGCGAAAGCCCTGGCCTTCCTCGCCGATCAGGTTTTCCGCGGGAATCTCCAGGTTCTCGATGAACAGTTCGTTGGTCTCGTGGTTCACCATGTTCGCGATTGGCTGCACCGTCAGGCCGTTGCCGATGGCCTGGTGCAGGTCGACCAGAAAGATCGACATGCCTTCGGATTTCTTCTTCACCTCGGCCAGCGGCGTGGTGCGCGCCAAGAGGATCATCAGGTCGGAGTGCTGCACGCGCGAAATCCACACCTTCTGCCCGTTGACGACATAGGTGTCGCCCTTGCGCACGGCCGTGGTCTTGATCTTCGTGGTGTCGGTGCCGGTGGTGGGCTCGGTCACGCCCATCGACTGAAGCCGCAGCTCGCCGCTGGCGATCCTTGGCAGGTAGCGGCTTTTCTGCGCCTCGCTGCCGTGGCGCAGCAGCGTGCCCATGTTGTACATCTGGCCGTGGCAGGCGCCGGAGTTGCCGCCGCAGCGGTTGATCTCCTCCATGATCACCGAGGCTTCCGCGAGCCCGAGGCCGGAGCCGCCGTAGGACTGCGGGATCAGCGCTGCCAGCCAGCCCGCGGCAGTCAGTGCATCGACAAAGGCTTCGGGATAGGCGCGTTGCTCGTCGATCTTGCGGTGGTATTCGTCGGGAAACTCGGCGCACAGCGCGCGCACGGCGTCACGGATGTCCTGGTAGTTGTCGGAAGAACGGTTCATGGTGTATCTCGATGGCAGGGTGAGTGGGGCATCGGCCGCGCGAGCGCGCACATCCCTTGCGGCCACGAGGGCGCAATGAACGACCGATGCAGGGAACGGAAAGAAGCGAAAGGGGCCGGGCGGCCCCGGGGTGTCAGGCGGGCGCCGTCATCAGTGGGATGAGTTCGCGCACGTCAGGCAGTTCTTCGAGCCGGCGCAGTGCCGAATCCAGTGTTTCGGCCTGGGACGGCGGCAGGCGTGGTTTGGTCGAGGCGCAGCAGGCCATGAACTTGGCCTGCTGATCCGGCGCGGGCAGCGGCCGTCCAGGGCTGCCGAGAAAGTGCGGCACGGCCAGCCGCAGCGTGTCGCCCCGTTTGAGCACCACCTCGACCACTTGCGGACCCAGGGCGTTCGGGTTGGGGTTGCCGTCGTCCAGCACCTCGACCCGGCGTGCCAACTCGAAGGTGCGCGCGTCGTTCAACGCGGGCGGGTCGAAGGCCTCGATGCCCACCCGGCCCTTGCGCAGCGCCGTGGCCACCACGTAGCCCATGCTGAGCTTGGCGCTGGCAGAGTCCATGCCAGGCTGCGCCGGCCGCCCCACGAGCCGTGCGATCAGCGCCGAGGCATGCACGCGCACGGTTTCCACGTCGTCCGCACCGAAGCCGTGCGTGGCCATGAGATCGACGACCGCATCGACGCCCGCGTGGGTCGCGCGGCCGGTGGGGTAGGGCTTGTGGCTCATGCGCGCGATCTGGAAGACCTGGCCGACGTCGTTCGCCACGTCGGCCCAGCGCGACTGGCCGAAGTCATAGAGCGCGAAGTAGCCGAACGGGCCTTCCAGGATGTCTCGCGGTCCCGGGAAGCCGGCACGCGCCAGTTCGAAGGCGGTGACGGCGGCGCGCGCATTCAGTCCCACCTGCAGGCCGACCGCGGGCGAGCCCTCGACATGGGCCTGCATGGTGCCGGAGAGGTGGCTGTACATGAGTCCGAGTGCGTTGTGCATCGTGTCGGCGTCCATGCCGGCGAGCTTGCACAGTGCGGCCGTGGCACCGAGGCCGCCGCACATGGCAGGGCGGAAGAAGCGCATCGGCGCACGCTGCGCCAGCGCGATGTAGATGGCCACGTCGAGTCCCAGCGTCACGGCCGTGATCAACGCCTTGCCCGAGACGCCGCCTTCGCGTTGGGCATAGCCGAGCGCGGCCGGCACGATGCAGGCGAAGGCGTGGACCACGGCGACGTCGTGCACCGCATCGAACTCCTGGTTGAACACCTGGTAGGCGTTGAGCATCACGGCCGACGGGAATGGCAGCTTCTCGCCGCTGCCCCAGACCGTGACGGCGTCGCCGTCGCCCAGGGACTGCGCGGCCCGCTTGAGCGCCGGCATGCGCGGATGGCGCGAGCCGGAGATGCCGACGCCGATGGTGTCGTAGATGAACATCCGCGCCGCATTCACCGCTTCGGGTGGCAGGGAGTCGAAATCGCGCGAGCGCACGTGGGCGATGAGGGTGTCGATGGCGTTCATTGAGGCATCGGGACAAAGGGGACGTCGCCGGACCGGGCAACGAGCGGCGCCGGCGCGGGGACCTGCGCGGCGTACCAGTCATGGAGGGATGAGCCCGTCACCACCCGCACCATCGGATGCGCGAGCAGCAGGTCGAGCATGGCTTCGAAATCGCCGAAGCGGTGGGGCACGCCCATCAGGTGCGGATGCAGCCCGATGGCCAGCACCCGGGGCTGGCCGAGGCGGGCGACTTCGCGCGCAAAGACCTCCAGGGTGCGTTCGAGCCGCAGCTTCATTTCGGGCGAGGAGTGCTTCTCGACCGCATAGATCACCGAATCGTTGACCTCCAGCATGTAGGGCAGGGCCATCAGAGAACGGTGCTCGGTTTGCATCCAGCACGGCAAGTCGTCCAGGCACCAGTCGAACACATGGTCGATGCCGGCGGCGGCGAGGATGTCGGGTGTGTCCGCCGCTTCGCGCAGCCCGGGCGAGAGCCAGCCGCGCGGACGGACGCCGGTGAAGGCGGCGATGCGGTCGAGCGACTTCACGATGGCTTCCGCCTGGGCGTGCCCGTCGAGTTGCGCCAGCGACTGCTGCTGCACCCCGTGGCCGATGAATTCCCAGCCGGCCTCCAGGATGGCCTGCGCGGCGCTCGGGTGCGAATCGATCACGGAGGCGTTGAGGCTGGCGGACGCGCGCAATCCGCGGCTGCGCAGCGCCTCGATCATGCGTGGCAGCCCGCAGCGCAGGCCGTATTCGGCCCAGCTGAAGTTCGGCACGTCGGGCACCGTCTCCTTGCCGTGCGGCGGCGTCAGCAGCGTGCGCGGCATGGGGCGGTCGAAAGGCCAGTGCTCCACGTTCACGACGATGTGCGCGAGGATGTGGCCGCCGTCCAGCGGCATCAACGGCGGGCGCTCGGACGAGAGTTGAAAGGGGACGCGTGGATTGCTCATGACGGGTTCTCTTGCAGGGTGGCGGTCATCGGTTCAGCTTCCTTCGAAATGCGGCGCGCGCCGCTCGGCAAATGCAGCCTGGCCCTCGGCGTAGTCCCGGCTGGCGAAGCACTGGCGCACCATCGCGTCGATCGCTTCCCGGGCCTGCGCTGTCGGGGGCTCCAGCGTAGCGAGAATCGCGGCCTTTGCGGCCCGCAACGCCAGCGGCGCGTTCTGGGCGATCAGCGCCACGCGTGACGCCACCTCGGCGTCGAAGATCTCGGCGTCGATGCAGTCGTTGACCAGGCCCAGGCGCATCGCCTCGGGAGCGTGGAGGCTGCGCGCCGTGTAGAACAGGTCGAAGGTGGCCGGTGCGCCCAGCAATCTCACCAGCCGCTGCATGCCCTCGAACGCGTAGCCCAGGCCGATGCGCGCGGCCGGCATGCGAAAGCGCGCGTTCGACGCGGCGAAGCGAAGGTCGCAGGCGAGGGCGATGCCCATGCCGCCGCCCATGCAGATGCCCTGGATGCGCGCCACTGTCGGCTTGGCGCATTCGGCCAGCACGCGCTGGGCGGTCGCCACCGCGTGGTCGTAGGCGGCCACGGCGTCGGTGCCGCTGCGCTGTTGCGCAAACTCGCTGATGTCGGCGCCCGAGACGAAAGCGGCATCGCCTTCACCGGTGACGACAATCACGCGCACCGCGCGGTCGTCGGCCAGCGCCTGTACGGCTTCGGCGAGCTGCTGCCACATGGCCAGCGTCATCGCGTTGTGTTTGCGCGCATGGCTGATCACCAGGGTTCCGACCCCCGCTGCGGTCTCGGTCCGGATGTGTCCTTCGCTCATACCGCGGCCTTCGCTTGCAGCTGTTCGATGTCGGAGGGCGTGTAGCCGATCTCGGTCAGCATCTCGGTGGTGTGCTCGCCCCAGGCCGGGGCGGCGTGCGCGATGCGTGCCGGCGTGCGCGCCAGCGTGATCGGCTGCGACACCAGCCGGTAGCGCCGGCCATTGCCCGCTTCCACATCCTGCGCGATGCCCAGGTGGTTCACCTGGGCGTCCTCGAAGACTTGCGGAATCGAATAGACGGGGCCCGCGGGCACGCCGGCGCGGTTCAGCAGTTCGACCCAGTGCGCAACCGTCTGGTTCTTGAAGACCTCGGCCAGGGCCTCGTTGAGTGCCAGCCGGTGTTCGACACGCAGCTTCTCGGTGGCGAATTCGGGCACCGCCCTCAGCTGCGGAGCCTGCAGGCATTCGCACAACCGCATCCAGTTGCCTTCGCCCGACGCGCCGAGATTGAACACGCCGTCGCTGGCCTGGAAGAGGCCCATCGGGCTGCTCGTCGGGTGGTCGTTGCCTGCCTGGGCGGGCACGTCGCCGTCGTTGAGGTAGCGCGCGGCCTGGAAGTCCATCAGCGCCACCTGCGTGTGCAGCAGCGAGCCGTGCACCCATTGCCCCTGCCCGGAACGCTCGCGCTCCAGCAGCGCGATCAGGATGCCCGCCGCCGCATAGACGCCGGTGCCCGAATCGGCCACCGCGAGGCCGGCGCGCACGGGGCCCTGTGCCGGGAAGCCCGTGACCGACATCAACCCGCCCATGCCCTGGATGATCTGGTCGAAGCCAGGGCGCCAGGCATAGGGACCGTCCTGGCCGAAGCCCGAGATGCTCGCGAGGATGATCCGGGGATTGACCGCGCGCAGCGCCTCGTAGTCGATGCCCAGTCGCGCCTTGACGTCGGGGCGCCAGTTTTCCACCACCACGTCGGCTGTTTCCACCAGCCGCATGAAGGCCTCGAGCCCTTCCGGCTTCTTGAGGTTCAGCGTCATCGATCGCTTGTTGCGGTTGAGGTTCTGGAAGTCGCCGCCCCAGCGGTCGGCTGCGAACATCGCCTCGTTCGGGTCGACACCCGCCGGGGGCTCGATGCGGATCACGTCGGCGCCGAAATCCGCAAGGATGCGCACGCACGTGGGGCCGGCGCGAACACGCGACAGGTCGAGCACGCGAAAGCGCGCGAGGGCAGGGGAGGCGTTGATCTTGGGCATGGTTTCTCCGTGGGAAGTCAATGAAGCAGGGCGCTGGCGCGACGGACGTTGCGCGCCGCGGGAACGGAAGGAGCGCCCGTCGGCGCGGCGAACTGGTGCCCGAAGGCCAGCAGCTCGGCCTCGGTGCCCGGCGCACCGATGGCCTGGATGCAGACGGGCCGGCCGCGCGCATCGGTGCCGATCGGGAACGACAACGAAGGGAGCCCGAGGTAGTTCACGAAGGCGTGGTAGCGGTGAAGCGCGACCAGTTCGCGCGGGTCGAAGCGGTCGGAGGTGGTGGTCACCACTTGCGCGTCGGGCACGCCGCGCGGCAGCGAAGGCAACAGCAGCACCTCGGCTTGCGCAAGGTGCCTGGTGACGAAGGCGTCTCGCCAGCCCGCGCGGGCTTCGCAGGCGTGCCGGTACCAGGCGGCCGGGACGGCCCAACCCGGCAGGAGGATCGACTGCGTGATGGGCGCCAGCGAGTCCAGTGCGTGGCGCACGCTGTGCGCATGCGTGGCCGCGGCCTCGACGTGCAGCACGATCTGGGCAAGACACGACAGTTCGTCGAGTCCACGCAAGGACGCGCGACGCCATGCCACCGCGTGCGAGGTGGCGCGAGATTCGAATGCCCCGAGCCGGCTTGCAACGTCGTCGCGCAGGTCGGGCTGGTCCAGTGCCGACGCCACGCGCCAGCGGCGGTGGCGCGACAGGTCTTCCTCGATGCCTTCCAGGCTGAGCAGACGCTGCGCCATCGGCGCCTCGTCGGGCAGCAGCGCCGCGAACACATGGGCCGCATCCGACACCGAGCGCGCCACCACGCCGACGGTGTCCAGCGATGGCGCCAGCTGCGACACGCCACCTGCGTCGATCACGCCGGCGCCGGGCTTGAATCCGACCACGCCACAGGTGGATGCGGGAATGCGCACCGACCCCGCGGTGTCCGTCCCCAGCGAGGCCCGGCACAAGCCGGCAGCCACCGCCACGGCCGAGCCGCTGGATGACCCGCCGACCGCCGCCGCCGGGTCCAGCGGATTCAGTGGTGCGGGAAAGTGCGGGTTCTCTGCGGTGGCACCGCAAGCGTACTCCGCCATCACAAGGGCGCCGAGGTAGGTCGCGCCACGCTCGGAGAGGCGTTGCAACGGGGCGGAAGGAGGGCTGGTCACCGCATCGGTCGCAGCGCCTTCCGGTCGTCCTTGCCCTGCGGCGCGCAGCCCTGTGCCGAACACGTCCTTGTGCGCCATCGCGATGCCGGAGAGCGGCGCATGCGCGACCGGCCGGCTGCCTGTCGCGCGCTCGACCACGCAGCGATGGACGGCAGCGCCGCGCTCGAAGGCGTCGCGCTGCAAAGCCAGCGCTTCGTCGGCCGCGCTGGCGCCCGTGCCAATCGAACGGCGCAGCGCGGCGATGGAGGGCGTGCCCGTATCACTCATGCGCGTGCTCCACGGGGCGGATGTCGAACGGCGGAGTGGTGCCGGCGGCCAGACGGCTCGCCATGGGCGCCAGCCGTGCCAACGTGCGCGCCGCGCGGACCTGAAGTCCGGGTGCGGCATCGATGCCATGCAACTGCAGGCTCAGCGTGACCCATGTCTTCCATGGCTCGAGGGTGGGGTCGGTCAAAGCGGTCTCCTGGCACCGTGCGCTCTCTCTGGAGCAGGTAAAATTAAAAGATGGATGAGGTCTATAAATATATTTATAACTCACAAAAATGTTTTATTCAATCGTTGTTTTACGGGAGCTCGCCCCATGAAAACCGCTGAACGCATCCGCCTTGCGGTCGAGGAGTCCATCCGCGACGGCACGCTCCTGCCCGGAGACACGGTGGACGAACAGGCGCTGATGACGGCCTACGAGGTTTCGCGCACGCCGGTGCGCGAGGCGCTGCTTCAGCTGCAGGCCCAGGGGCTGGTGGAAAGCCTGCCGCGTGGCGGCATGGTCGTCGCGAAGATGGACATGACCCAGCTGCTGGCCATGTGGGAGCTGCTGGCCGAGCTCGAGGGCCTGTGCGTGAGGTTGGCCTGCGAGCGCATGACGCCCGAAGAGCGGCTCGACCTCGCCAAGTCGCACGAGCGCGCCGCCGCCGCGGTCAAGAAGGAAGACGTCAAGGCCTGGCAGGAGCACAACCGGCGCTTCCACGAGGCGCTCTACCAGGGGGCGCGCAATCCCTACCTGCGCCAGGAAATCCTGCGGATGCGTTCGCAGACCGGCGCCTACAGGCGCCACGCCTTTGCCGCGTTCGGTCGCCTCAAGTCGTCATGGGAGCAGCATTCCAAGCTGCTCGACGCAATTCAGCGGCGCGATGCCAGGGCGGCGGCCGAACTGATGGTCGAGCACATGAGCCCCGGCCAGGGCTCGACCAACTTCGCGTCGTTCATGGCGGCGCTGCCGAAGGAACTGATGGGGTGAGCGGCGGCAACTGCTGCTTCAGGAAGGTGACCAGCGCGTGCACCTTCAGCATCAGGTGGTCGCGCGTCGGGTAGACCGCAAAGAGGCGCCGAGGCGGCGCCACGTAGGCGTCGAGCGCGGTCTGCAACGAGCCATCGGCCAGTGCATCCTTCACCATCACCGACGGCACCAGGCCCAGCCCGACGCCCCGGCGCATCGCGTCGATCAGCAGCAGGCTGTTGTCGGCGCGGAACGTGCCGCTCACCCGCACACGTGCGCGCCCGTCCGGTCCGTCGAACACCCATTCGTCGCGGTCGTCGCCCAACAGGTACTGCAGGCAGTTGTGGCCCGACAGGTCGGCGGGTGTCGCGGGCCGGCCGTGACGTTCCCAGTAGGCGGGCGCGGCGCACACCACGCGGGCCAGGTCCATCAGCGGCATCGCGACCAGGCTCGAATCTTCCAGCCGCGCCTGGCCGCGCAGCGCGACGTCGATACCTTCGCGCACCAGATCGACCGGCCGGTCGTTCAGCCGCATCTCGAGCTCGATGCCCGGGTGTTGCGCCTGGAACGCATGCAGATGCACGTGCAGATGCGACAGCGTGAGCGACACCGGCGCCGCCACAACCAGCCGCCCGGTCAACCCGCGGCTCACCGAACGGACATCGGTCAGCGTGCGCTCGGTGTCTGCCAGCGTTCGCTGGCAGAAGCTGTAGAAGCGCTCGCCGGCTTCGGTGAGCTGCATGCTGCGCGTCGTTCGCGCGAGCAGGCGGCAATCGGTCCAGGCTTCCAGCGACTGGATGGCCTTCGTGACGACCGAGTTCGAGAGGTTCAGCGCGCGGGCGCCAGCGGCCAGGCTGCCCTGCTCGACGACGCGGCAAAAGTACTGCATGGCAGCGTAGCGATCCATGGCGCCGAGCGTACCAGCCGACGAGGCCAACGCAGCACGCACGAGCGTCTCAGCGCCGCAGCGGGATGGCGATGGGGCGCATCGGTGCGGCGTCGCCGCCACGCAGCTTGAGCGACGCACCGATGAACGCGAACTCGTAGACGCGGTCCTTGGCGAGCGCTTCCAGGTTGACCAGCTCGATGATCGGCGCGCCCTGCTGCGCGAGCAGGTAGGTGTGCACCGGCACGTAGTTGTCGTCGGCGTCGGGCGGGAAGGTCTCGAAGCTCAGGTTGTCGGCGCCCACGACCATCGCGCCACCCGACTCCACGAGAAAGCGCGCGGCATCCACGCTCATGCCCGGTGGCGAATCCATGTAGGCGTCGGCTTTGTCGTAGAGCTTCATGCGGCCGGTGCGGATCAGGACCACGTCGCCTGTCTCCAGCTTCACGCGCTGCTTGTCGAGCGTCTCCTGCAGATCGGCCCGGGTGACGCGGTAGCCGGGCGCCAGCATCTCGACGCCCTTGGCGGCGGCAACGTCGATCAGGACCCCGCGGGCCACGATCGGCGGGATGGTCTCGGCGCCGGTCTTCTTCCAGCCGCGGTCGCCCAGGTGTTCGCGCGCCTCGAAGCCGTTCCAGATCTTGCCGTCGAGGCCGAAATGGTTGAGCGCGTCGATGTGCGTGCCCATGTGGGTGTACATCGAGATGGCCGCGCCGGTGTAGCTCACGTGCTTGTTCTGCGTGTGGCCGACGCCCATGGGGTCATCGACCACGGTGCCGTGCGGCGTGTGCGTCATCCAGATCTGGTAGCGCGGGTCGCCGATGCTGTGCCAGCTCGGCATGCCGACGAAGTACTCGACCGACAGGTCGTACACACGCGCACCGTCCGCGCGGGAAAGCACCTGGGCCTTGGTGCTCGCGGTCATGAGGTTGAGTCGGCCGAGTTCGTCGTTCGGGCCCCACGGGCTCTTGCCCACGACGGGGGCTGCGAAGGCGAGGGTGACGCTCATTGCACCCCATAGAGACGCTGCGGCGCCGATCTTGCGTATCCATTGCGACATTGAAAACTGCTCCATTTCGTTCGGTTGCTTGGTTGGCTTGGCACGCACTGCGCGGTGCCAGGTGCTGACCTTAGGAGGAACGAAGTCGCGCGGAAACCGTGCCGGCGGCAAAGGTCCTTTCTCGATTCGCGAACGATGAAACCGGTGAAGAAAAATCCCACGGAGGGTAACTACCAATGTGCGGCGGAATGTCTATAAATATATTTATAAACATTATGCGTACACCATGAAAGGCTGGCGCATTCCTGGAGTTCTGTCATTGAAGAAAAAGGAAACTGCTGTGGACGCTACCTCTGTCTCATCCCTCGCGCGGCCTTCGGCCGGCGCCCATTCCCTCTCGGACCACGACCGCATGCACCGCAAGATCGCATGGCGGCTGGTGCCGTTCCTGGTGTTCCTGTTCCTGCTGGCGTGGATCGACCGCGTCAACGTGGGCTTCGCCAAGCTGCAGATGCTGCAGGACCTGCAATTCAGCGAGGCGGTCTACGGGCTGGGCGCCGGCATCTTCTTCATCGGCTACTTCCTGTTCGAGGTGCCGAGCAACCTGCTGCTGCAGAAGATCGGCGCGCGCAAGACGCTCGCGCGCATCACGATCCTCTGGGGCCTCACGTCGATGGCGATGATCTACGTGGAAACGCCCACGTCCTTCTATGTGCTGCGCTTCCTGCTCGGCGCATTCGAGGCCGGCTTTTTCCCGGGCGTGATGCTGTACCTGACGTACTGGGTGCCGGCGCATCGCCGCGGCAAGATCAACGGGCTCTTCATGACCTCGTTTGCCATCGCGGGCGTCGTCGGCGGGCCGCTCGCAGGGCTGATCATGAGCGGCATGGAAGGGGTCGCGCCGTTTCGAAACTGGCAATGGCTCTTCTTGCTCGAAGGCATTCCTTCGGTGCTTGCCGGCTTCGCGGTGCTGGCCTGGCTGCCGGACCGGCCCCAATCCGCACGCTGGCTGACCGAGGCCGAGAAGCACGCGCTGGCCGCCGAACTGCAGAAGGAGAACGTCGACGCCCCCAAGCAATCGAGCTTCGGCCGGGCGTTGCGCAACCCCATGCTGTGGCTGTGCACCGCCGCCTATTTCTGCATCGTGAGCGGCAACGCCACCATTGCCTTCTGGACGCCCTCGATCGTCAAGGAGCTGGGCGTGAAGGGCACGCTGAACATCGGCCTGCTGTCGGCCGTTCCGTTCATTCTGGGAACGGTCGCGATGGTGCTCAACGGCATGCATTCGGATGCCACCGGTGAGCGGCGGCGGCACTGCGCCTATGCGACGCTGATCGCCGGCGTCGGGCTCGTGGCCACCGGCGTGTTGATCGAGCAACCTGTGTTCGCCATGGTCGCGTTGAGCTTCGCGACCATCGGCATCCTCGCCGCCTTTCCCGTGTTCTGGTCGATCCCCGCTTCCTTTCTCACGGGCACCGCTGCGGCGGGTGGCATCGCTTTCATCAACTCGGTCGGCAACCTGGCGGGGTTCGCTGCGCCCTTCACGATGGGGTGGCTGAAGACGTCGACGGGAAGCGTGGCCGCGGGCCTCTATGCGGTCGCGGGGCTGGAAATCATCGCGACGCTCGTGCTGTTGTATGCGATGCGCAATCGAGCACGCTAGACAGTGGTGCATCGCTCCTCCTGAATCCTTGCCGTTGCACCGCATGCGCCTTGTGAGTCAAAGAGCGTTGCCCTTCCGGGGCGGAAGAGACGGCCCCTGTGCGGGCCTTCCCTTTGCCCGGCAAGCGCGCAGCGCTGCAGCACGCGGGAGTTCAGGGCCGACCACCTGGAAGGTCCGCAGCGCGAGTCAGTGCCCTCAGAAGGCGTGCCGAATGCCCATGTCGTAGCCGGTGGTGCTCGAGGGGACATAAGGTGCGCTGATTCCGGCAATGCCGTTCGCAAACCTCACCCCGCCTCCGGGACTGATGGCCATCGCCGCATTCACGGACCCGTTCCACTTCATCTTGGTTCGCGCAACAGTGGCATAGAGCGCGGTGCGCTTTGACAGGTTGTACACATAGCCGACGGCGAACTTCTCGATCCTGGCATCGTTGTCTTGCACCCATGCAACGGGATTCAAGGCATTCACCGCATGAGGAGATGCATAGTTCACGCGCGAATAGGACGCACGGATCAATCCAGGCCCGACCGGGGCCGTGATGCTGATCAAGCCGCCGGTGTACTTCCCGTTGCTCTCGTTCCTGATGGGATATGGAATGCCGCCGATATTGGCTACGTTCATCTTGCTGCGCTCATCCCGGATCTGCGACAACTGGCCGAACAATTTGACGACATCGAAATCGTAGGAGACCCCAGCGTTGAGGATCTTCAAACGGTCCTTGTCGAATCCGCTGAGATCGTCCTTGGTGTCTTCCTGGTAGGCGATGGCCAGGTTGAGCGGGCCACGTTGATAGCCGAACCGCCCCCCGACGTTTCGCCCGCCCTTGCTCGGACTGTTGCTCACGCCACTCTGCTTCGGGTTCTCATGCAGCGAGTACATGACCTGGCCGTAGAACCCGCCAAGATGGCCCGGCAGGAAATAGCCGACGCTGTTGGAGGCGCGAACGTAGTTGTCAAAGGGCATCAGGTTCGCGGGCGACTTTCCGTGGCTGGTGGTGAGCCCCGTGCCGATCGGATTCCATAGGTTCGCGCCAACCCCGACCGTGCCAAAGGGATCGAAGACCGTCAGATTCCAATAGGTCGGCACGTAGTCCCGGCCCAGGCGCACTTCGCCGAACGGTCCCGACAGGCTGACCGTCGAGCGGCGGTCGAAAACGCCAAGCCCCTGGGCCCCGTCGTCCGGTGTGAGTGTGGATTCCAGCCAGAAGCCTGCAGCAAGCCCGCCGCCCAGATCCTCCTGTCCGCGAATGCCCAGGAGAGAAGGGGTGTGCGCGCCCGACGCGAGCTTCGTGGCGCCTTGCGAGATGGATGCCGGCGCTGCCAGGGACCACCAAGGCAGGCCTGCGGGCAGCACGCTCTTGGTCTGGTAGTGGCTCACCGAGATGTCAATGACGCCGAAGAGCGTCACAGAAGACTGCGCCCAGCTCGAAGGCCCGATGAACAGCGATGCAAGTGAGATGGGAAGAAAAAGCTTACGCCCGTGGTTGTGCATGAATGTCTCCTTCGTTGTTGTTGATTGCGCAGGGGAAAAACGGCCTGCCGCCGCCTGCGCCCAGGTCTTGTGTCTAGGCTGAGGGCGCCTCGAACACGGTCGCGACCGTCCCGTCGCGCAGCCATTCCTCCAGAACCCGCGCCAACGGCTTTTCCGATGCGGTCTTGGGGATCGCTTCGATGGCCATCAGCCGCCCGGGAAGGGCGTTCTTCGACAGCGTCTCGCGCAAACGCGCATGGAGCACCGAAAGGTCCAGGTCGGCGTGATGGGGGACGACGGCTGCGACGACATCGCGTTCGCCAGGCGCCCCCGAGGCCGCTGCCGTGCCGAACACAAACGCATCGCGGACCAGTCCGGTGTCCGCGATGGCCTTCTCGATCTGCGCCGGGTCGATGAATTCGCCGTTGCGGCGAATGCCATGGCCGCGGCGGTGCTCGAAGTAGAGCCAGCCGTGCGCATCGGCGCGCACGATGTCGCCGGTCCAGAGCCAACCGTCCTTGCCTTTGCTCTGCGAGGCCTGCGGGTCTTCGAAGTACGCGATGTCGAAGGGCGCGCCGCTGGCCGGCCGGAACGCCAGTTCGCCCGGCGTGCCCGCAGGCGCATCGCTGCCGTCTTCGGCGACGATGCGGATGGAGAACGCCGGGTGCGGGCGGCCGATACTGCCGACCGGACCTTTCCCGAAAGGGTTGACCGTCAGCCCGCCTTCGGCGGTGCCGTAGAACTCCAGAACATGGACGCCGAAGCGCTGCTCGAAGTCACGCCAGATGGCCTGCGGCATGCCCGCGGCGACGACGAAGCGCACGACATGATCCCGGTCGCTGGGCGACGGCGGCTCGCAATAGACGGCGGTGGTCATGCCGCCCAGCAGGGTGAAGGCGGTGCACCGGTGCCGACGCACGATCTCCCACAACCGCGACTTGGTGAAGCGGCGCGACATGACGCAGGCGATCCCGAGCCTCAGGGCTGCACCCAGCGTGACCAACTGGGCATTGGCGTGCGTCAGCGACAGGCCGGAGTAGAGGCGATCGTCGTCGGTGTAGCCAAAGGCGGAGGCCGCCAGTGCCGCCGTGTCGACGAAGCGGCGGTGGGTGATCACGATCCCCTTCGGCTCTCCGGTCGTGCCGGAGGTGAAGAGAATCTGCATGGGGTCATCGGGATCGACGGGCGTGAAGTGTGCCGAGGGGAGGCCTGCCTGTGTGTGGCGGGCCAGCAGTTGCGCGTAGTCCAGCGCTTCGCACGCGCGCGGCGCATCTGCCGCAAGTTCGCCCGAGATGACGCGCACGACCCAGCGAAGGTGGGTGGCGCGCGATCGAATCTGCGCGACCGCAGTGGCGGCATAGTCCGCGGCGATCACACCCACGCAGTGCGTGCGATCGATCAGTGCGGCGAGCCTGTCGCCTTGCGCCCGCGCATCGATCGGTACCAGCACCGCCCCGAGGTGCGCGGCCGCCACCATGGCTTCGACGAACTCGGGGTGGTTCGCCATCACCAGCGCGATGGCGTCGCCACGTCGGATGCCCAGGCCTTGCAGGGCCCGGGCCAGCGCCAGGCCGTTCTCGTGCAGTTGCAGGAAGCTGCGGTGCTGCTCGGGCAAGGCCGGGCCCGCCTCGAACGTGAGGGCGATCGCATGGGGACGCGTGCATGCGTGATGGCCGACGAGATCGGCCAGGGTCTTGAAATCCGTCATGTCAGTCTGCCTTGATGC
The DNA here is from genome assembly GCF_058801005.1 of Variovorax sp. GW822-FHT04A09. Taxonomy (NCBI): domain Bacteria; kingdom Pseudomonadati; phylum Pseudomonadota; class Betaproteobacteria; order Burkholderiales; family Comamonadaceae; genus Variovorax; species Variovorax sp. GW822-FHT04A09. The sequence goes on from NZ_JBXAMV010000001.1 coordinate 109,936, forward strand.
CCGTCTTGTCGATCAGGGCCTTCCATTGCGCTGTCTCTTGCGCCGTCAGCGCAGCCAGTTCAGCCGGCGTCGAGCCCTCGGGTGTCAGGCCGAGTTGCAGCAGATGGCTTCGGAATGCGTCGCTCTTCAGGATCTCCTGCACCTCGGCGTTGAGTCGCACGATGACCGGCGCGGGCGTGCCCGCCGGTGCCCACAAGGCGTTCCAGCCGCTCAGCTCGAATCCGGGCAGGGTCTCCCGGACCGTCGGCACCTGCGGCAGAACGGGGAGTCGCGTGGGTGTGGTCACCGCCAAGGCCTTGACGCGGCCGCCGCGAACGAGCGCCAGCGCCGAGGCCTGGGGCTCGAGCCGGACCTGCACGCGCCCCGCCATCAGCTCGGTGTTGGCATTGGCGCCGCTGCGGTAGGGCACATGCAGCAGATCGATGCCGCACTGCGCCTTGATCAGCTCCATGCCCAGGTGGAAGGCACTGCCGTTGCCCGTGGAGGCATAGGCCAGCTTGCCGGGCTCGCGCTTCGCCAGGGCGATCAGCGACGGAAGGTCGGATGCCGGCAGGCCGCTGTGGGCGAGCAGCACATACCCGCCGCGCGCGACCAGGCTGATCGGCGCCATGTCCCTGGCCGGGTTGTAGGGCAGCCGTGGGTAGAGGTGCGGGTTCATCGTCGCGACCTGGTTCATGGCATACAGCAGCGTGTGCCCGTCAGCGGGTGCCTTGAGCGCCTTGTCGGTGCCGATGATCCCCGAGGCCCCTGGCATGCCTTCCACATAGACCGGGTTCGACAGGCGCGCCGACAGCGCGTCGGCGATCAGACGAGCCACGATCTCGGGTGCGCTGCCGGTGGTCGCGGGCACGATGACCTGAATCGGTTTGGACGGCCAGGCCGCCGTGGCGGCTCTGGCAGCGTTGCCGACGAGGCTGGACAAGCCCAGGGCGATCGATTGCCCGAGGAGAGTGCGTCTGGAATACATGGTGGTGTGCTTCATCCGTGTTGTGCAGCCCGTTCAAGAATGGTGATGGTCGCGGCCGCTTCCTCATGGCCCAGGAAGCCGCCGCCGTTCTCGGCGAGCGCCAGGCGCGCATTGGCCACCTGTCGCCCGCCGGCCTCGCCGCGCAATTGCAGGACGAGCTCATGGATCTGCATCAGGCCGGTGGCGCCGATGGGATGCCCCTTCGACTCCAGCCCCCCCGAGGGGTTGACCGGCCGGCGGCCGCCCAGTGCGGTGTGGCCATGCTCCGCGAGCCATCCGCCCTGGCCGGGTTCGCACAAGCCCAGGTGTTCGCACTGGACGATTTCTCCGAAGGCCGTGGCGTCATGGACTTCGCTCACGTCGATGTCTTCGGGCCCGACGCCGGCCTCTGCGTAGGCGCGCAGTGCGGCGCGGCGGCTGATCGGCGTCTCGCGTCCATCGACGCGGTCCGATCCGCTGACGAGAACACTGGCCCGCACGCGCACCGCACGCTTCGCATCGAAGCGCTCCAGGGCGTCCTCGCGCACGATCAACGCCGCAGCCGCGCCATCGCCGATCGGCGCGCACATCGGCAGAGTCAGAGGCCAGGTGATGGCGCGCGCCGCGAGCACCTCGTCGACCGACATCGCGACGCGATGCTGGGCCAACGGGTTGTGCACGGAGTGGCTGTGGTTCTTGGCGGCCACATGGGCCAGCTGCCGCTGCGTGGTGCCGTGGCGCGCCATGTGCGCGCGGGCCAGGGCCGCATAGATGTCCATGAAGACGCTGCGTTGCTGTGCGACGGCGGCTTGTGTGGGGTCCTCACCAGCTTGTTGTGCGAGAAAGCGCAGCAGTGCCTCAGGCCTTTCGGCGTCATGGGCGCCATCGAAGATGGAAAAGGTGCGGGCCTTGTCCGGGTGCGACAGCTTCTCCGCTCCCACCGCCAATGCGACGTCACACAGTCCGGCGCGCAGATGGGCGCAGGCGAGGTAGAAGGCGGTCGACGCACTGGCACATGCGTTCTCGACGTTGATGATCGGAATGCCATCCAATCCTGCCTCGCGCAGCGCCACCTGACCACCGATCATGTGCTGTCCCTGCAGCAGCGACTGGCCGACGTTGGCGAAGAACGCGGCACCCACCTGATCGGTCGTCGCGCCGGCGTCGGCCAGGGCGAGATCGATGGCCTGGCGGGCCATCGTGCGCAGCGCAACGTCCGCGAAGCGGCCCGTGGGCGTGCTGCCCACGCCCACGATGTACAGCGGAGCCGTCATCTCAGGCCTTCGCTGCCGCGGCGGGCACTGCCGTGCGGCGGATCCGGTTGCGCAGCGCGCCGATGCCCTGCGCCTCGAATTCGATGACATCGCCATCGCGCAGCAGCCGGCCGGTCTCCACGCCGCAGCCACCTTCGAAGGTGCCCGAGGCGAAGAGTTCGCCAGGGTGCAGCGTGCACGAGCGACTGGCATAGCTCACGATGTCCTCGAAGGTCAGCTGCATGTCGGCGGTGCTGCGGGTGGTCTGGACGAGGCCATTGAGCCTCGACTGCACCTGCAGCTGGTAGAGGTCGGGGATCTCGTCCAGCGTGGCGATGCAAGGGCCGATGGCGTAGGCGCCATCGAAGTCCTTGCTCTTGCCGGCCGGGCTGCCTTCAGCCACTTGCGTATCCCGCGCGGTGAAGTCGTTGAACAGCGTGACCCCGAAGATGTGGTCGCGTGCTCGCGACACGGGGATGTCCTTGCCACCCACGCCGATGACGACGGCCAGTTCGAGTTCGTAGTCCAGCGATTCGGCGAAACCCGGCCAGGCGATCTCGGCATCCGGCCCGGTCATGTTGAGCGGATTGCCGGTGTAGAAGCGAGGCACGGTGAACCAGTTCGGGGGCAGCTCGAGCGAGCCATCGGCTTGTGCGGCGGCCATGGCGGCCTCCGGGTCGGCCGACCGGGCGGCCAGTTGCTCGGCGCGTCGCCGCAGGAAGAACCTGGGGTGCTCGATCATGGTTCCCCAGTCCCGGATCAGCGGCGGATTGGGCAGCGGGGGAAGCAACGCGGCGCCGGCCAGGGAGTCTGCAGCGCCGCCGTGCTTGGCGATCTGCGCACGCGCAAGGTCCCAGGATGCAGGGCCTGCGCGCAGGAAAGCCAACGCAGAGCCGAAGGCCTCTTCGCCAGGGTGGCGAGCCGTGAGGTCCAGCACGCCGTCGACGCCGATGAGGGCACCGAGGCGAGGTGCGTCAAAGCCCTCACGCACAAAAGTCACGATACGCATTGAAGTCGCTCCTCAGTTGGACAGGAAGGCCACGGCACGGGCGGGGGCGGCGCTGGCGCGTGCCAGCTTCAACGGGAAGAAGCCGACGTGGAAGCCGCGAAGTGGCAAGGCACCGAGGTTGCACAGTTGCTGGACGATGAAGGCCTCCTTCTCGCGGATCGCCTTGTGGCCGTCCCACAGCTGCTGCTTGTCGCCCGTTTCCCTGAAGGCCTGGGCCATCACGGCGAAGGGACGGTCCCAGCCGACCGCATCCGTGCCGAGCACGGTGGCGCCTTGCTCCGACAGAAAGAGCGTGCCTTCGCGGCTCATCCCCGGGTACTGAAAGAAGGCCGGCTCGCCCAGGCGATATCGCTCCTGTCCGGTTCGGATCAGCACGGCGTCCCCGGGACGGATGGGCTCGCCCACTGCGGACAACGCCTGGCGAAGCGCATCGACCGGGATGGCCTGCCCAGGCTGCGCCCAAGGGCGCACATCGAGCACCTTGCCGGGGCAGAAGAGCTCGTTCAGTTCGACCTGGTCGATGGTGCGTGAGGTTCGCCCCTCGCAGGTCGATCCGCTATGCAGCGGTGCGTCCACGTGCGTGCCGCAATGCGACGACATGTCGTTGAGCACCTCCGAACCCCAACCCTCGCCGTCGGGCAGGTCATCGTGGCTGCAGCCGAAGAAGTGGCAGAAGCGATCTCGACCGTCCGGCGTCGCCGGGTGGGAGTAGTCCACCCGGGGCGCCACCACGCCCGCAGCGGCGGCCATGGCGGGAGGAAGCAGATCGCGGTCGTGCGGGTCCAGCGTCGAGGACAGATCGATCAATCTCATGAAGTCTCCTTTAAGTCATACGTGCGTATAAATATACAACTGTATGATTTCAAGGATTGGCTGTCAACGAACTTCACTACTCGCCACTTCCCTCATGCCCAAGCCCACCGCAGCGAAAACCGCCGTCTCTTCGAAGCGGCAGGCGCTTTCCGACACCACCGCAAACCAGATCCTCGACGCCGCCGAGGCCCTGTTTGCTGCACATGGCTACGGGGGCACCAGCATGCGAGCGATCGCGGAGCGGGCCAACGCCAACCTGGGAGCCTTCCACTACTACTGGGGATCGAAGCAGGCGTTGTGCAAGGCCGTGCTGGAGCGCCGCCTTGGGCCGGTGATGAAGGAGCGCAAGGAGCGCCTGGATGCATTCGAGGGTCGGAAGGTCCCCTTGCGAGACATCCTGCGGGCGTCCATGGCGCCCTCACTGCTTGTCGCGGGAGCCAGTGTCGAGGAGCGCGAGTCGTTCCGTGCGTTCTACGGCCGCATGTTGATGGACCCTGCCGATGAAGTGCATGCGCTGACAGCATCCATCGTGGACGACTTCGCGCGACGCTTCGTGGATGTCGTGAGCCACGAGCTTCCTCACTTGAGCAGCGAAGAGTTCTACTGGCGCGTCATCTTCGTCTACGGCGCATTCTTCTATGCGCACAGCACGCACACGCGGGTGCAGGCACTGTGGCCCGAGAAGTTGCAGCAGACCAGCATGGAGGCCGGCGTCGACTTCCTGGTGAGCTTCATCGAGGCCGGCCTCAAGGCAAAGCCGGCGCCCAGGTCCGCGGGTTGACGGGTCACCTGACAGACAAGCGTCTGGTGGGGGGCAGCACTGAGATACGTGATTCGAATGTTCCGGTCGCGCTGGCGGCCATGGCACTGCTCGTCCGAAACAAGAGGCCGGAGCGCCAATAACAGGACCCCTCACGAACACCGGCCGCAGTGATCGAGATCGAAAGCGACCCGATCAAATGACGCTCAGGAAATGCGACTTCGTTCTCTACGCCGCGTCTTCCGGCATGCCATCAGCACCAAATGCGACACCGCGCTCTTCCAGCTTCTCGCGCGCGGCGTGGTGCACCACGCCGCGTTTGCGCGTGTCGGACTCCAGCAGCCTGCGCAACGTGGCCGGGCTGACATTGGCATTGCGCACCACTTCCATGCGGACGCCCCAGAACTTGTCATTCGCAAAACGATCCAGGATCTCTTCGTCTGCATCCGGGTTCATGGCCGCCACGGCGCGTATGGCCTGATTGGGATCAGTCAAGAAGGGCTCGAGCTCAACCGCATTGGCCGCACCACTGGCAGCGGTGTAACGAAGCGCCTCTGCAGCTTTCTGTTCAGTTGTCTTTTTGACCATTGCACTCTCAAAGTGATGAAGCTCACCGAGCTTCTCATGCGCAATGGTTGATGCATCCGAATTCCGGCTGCCCGGGTCGGATATGCGGCCATGGATCCCGCAAGAATCCTCGCGACCTGTGGGGGATGAAACGACTTTTCTCCAGCTTTCGGCTCAAGCCGGCGACGATGGCCGGGATCATCGGCGCGTCGCCGCAATGCGGTCTACGACAGGCCGTTCTACGGACTTGCCCGCCGGGATCGTCCTTAAAGCAGACATCGGCGGCCCCGAGTCCGGCGGCGGAAATCGTTGCATGGCAGCCCCTCGCAAGGATGAGCTGCCGGATTGCGCCCAGCACGCTTCACCGCTTTCGGCGCGCTCTCAACAGCCGATAACTGGGTGTTCAACTTCTCCCGCTCGTGTCACAAGCATGAATTTGGCGTCCCCGGCGGTCACCCGAACTGCGGCAGTGGTAGGGCGTGCAGAATTCCACCAGCCTCAATTCTTTCCCGCTGAATCAGGTAGTACCGCGGCGGGTCACCCTGCCAAGAAGAAGGAAGAGCGCGGCGCGGGCTGATCAGCCGGGTCCGGCTTCAGCCACGCGCAACCGGTAGAGGCCGACGTCGACGAGCCCCGCGTGGAAGCCGGCCTCGCAGTAGGAGAGGTAGTAGGTCCACAAGCGCTTGAACGCGGCGTCGAAGCCGAGTGGCTCGATCTGCGGCCAGGCGGCGAGGAACCGGCGACGCCACTCTGCCAGGGTTCGCGCGTAGTCCTTGCCGAAGCAGCGAGAAGCCTCGATCACCAACCCTGCGCGTTGCGCCTGTTCCCGCAGCACGCGCGGACTGGGCAGCATGCCGCCGGGAAAGATGCAGTGCTGGATGAAATCGGTCCCCTGGCGGTAGCTGTCGAACTGCGCATCGGCGATCGTGATCGCCTGCAGCACCACCACGCCACCGGGCTTGAGGCGCTCGCGCAAGGTGGCGAAGTAGGTGGGCCAGTAGGCCTCGCCGACGGCCTCGATCATCTCGATGGACACGATGCGGTCGAACCGGCCCTGCACGTCGCGGTAGTCCTGCAGCCGCAGGTCGACCCGGTCGGCCACGCCCCAGTCCTGCGCGCGTTCGCGGGCGAAGGCCAGTTGCTCGCTCGACAGCGTGACGCCGGTGACGCGCGCTTCGTGCTGGCGGGCCAGGCTCGCAGCCAGCGTTCCCCAGCCGCAGCCGATCTCGAGCACGTCGCCCCCTTGCGGGGTGTCGAGCATGTCGGCGATGGCAGCGAGGCGGCGCGCCTGGGCGGCTTCCAGCGTGTCGTCGTCGGCGTCGCTGAACATCGCGCTCGAATACAGCATGCTGTCGTCCAGCCAGTGCCGGTAGAACGCGTTGCCCAGGTCGTAGTGGAACGCGATGTTGTGCCGGCTTCCGCGCCGGCTGTTGCTGTGGGTCAGGTGCCGCAGCCGCGCCGCCCAGCGCGCCAGCCCGCGCCCCTTGAGCAGCGATCCCCAGGCCGACTCGTTGGCCAGGCCGAATTCGAACAAGGCCAGCAGGTCCGGACTTTCCCACTCGCCATTGCGGAACGACAGGGCCAGGCCCAGATCGCCTTGCAGCGCCAGGCGCAGCAGAGGGCGCCAGCTCAGCAGGCGCAGGCTCGCGTGCGGCCCGGGTTCGCGGCCGACCACCTCGATGCACCGGCCGCCCGGAAGGCTCAAGGTCAGCCGGCCGAAACGCGTGCGGGCCAGCAGCCGGCGCAGCGGCGAGAAGACCGGAGCGGCATCGAGCGCGGGTGCGGAAGGTGTGGTCAGGCTCATGGGGTCTTGTTCGAAGGAACGATGGTGAGGTCGTGGTCGGGGGCCGCCGGTCGCGGATGCAGCGGCACGCGCTTGATCCACAGACGCAGGGCCTGCCAGTGGATGGCGGCCACCACCTTGAGGGTCAGCAACGGATGGGTGACGAACACGCGCAGCAGCGCCAGGTCGCTCAGGGGGACACGTTGGCCGTCGAGCCGCGCGTTGAGCACGGCGCCGGCCGCGTCGTGCACGCTGATGCCGACCGAGACCGCCTCGCCCGGCGGTGCGACGCGGAACCGGTAGTGCAGGTCCATGCCGTTGAAGGGGGAGACGTACATCTGCTTGTCGCAGTGCTGCTCGACGATGGGCGCGCCGTCGGCAGCGACCAGGATCAGGTAGCTGTGCCGTTGCCCGAAGGTGTTGTTGACCTCGTACAGCAACGCCTGCAGCGCGCCGCCGGGTGCATGGCAGAACCAGACGCTGAGCGGATTGAACACATGGCCGAGCAGCCGCGGCATGGCCAGCAGCCGGATCGCGCCGCCGGTCGGAAGGCCGGCCTCGCGCAGCCGCGCTTCCACCTGGACCCGCAGGTCGCGGCCCGAGCCGTCGCCATGGTCGGCGGCATGGAAGCTGAACAGGTTGAACCGGTCCACCGAGAAGCAGCGCAACCGGGCGTGCAACTGCGGCAGTTCGTCGATGTCGATCAGCAGGTTGTAGACCCGGTAGCTCAGCCGGTGCCGCTTCGGCCGCAACCGCTGGTGCATGACGCGTCCGATGTAGAGCGCCGAGCCTTCGTGCGCGTTCATGAGGCGACGGTCTGCGCGCCTTGCGGCAGATGGATGCGCCCGGACTCCTGCGCCACGCACCAGGGCCGGCGCACGCCGCCGAGCGCTTCGGCGACGGCCAGGCCGGCCTGCAATCCGTCCTCGTGGAAGCCGGCGCCGAAGTAGGCGCCGCAGAACCAGGTGCGGCGCTGGCCCTGCAGCAGCCACAGCTGGCGCTGCGCGGCCATGGCCGCGGCATCGAACAGCGGGTGGTCGTAGACCTCGGTGCGGATCAGGTGCTCGGGCCGCGGGTCGATCGCCGGGTTCAGGGTCAGGAACAGCGGCTCGGCCGCCGCGCCCTGCGGCAGGTGGGGCTGCAGGCGGTTCATCCAGTAGGTCACCGTCGGGGCCGCCCCGCTGCCGCGCGTGCCGAGGTAGTTCCAGCTCGACCACACGGCGCGCCGCGCCGGCATCAGGGCGGGGTCGCGGTGCAGCACGGCCAGGTTGCGGCTGTAGGGCAGGGCACCGAGCAGGGCCCGTTCGGCACCGGTGGGCGCGTCAAGCAGCGCCAGCGAGCGGTCCGCATGGGTGGCCAGGACCACCTGGTCGAAGCGCTCGGGCCACCAGCCAGCGCTCGTGCGAAGCCGCACACCCGCCGGCTCGCGATGCAGTTCGAGCACGGCCCGGTCCAGCTGGATGCGGTCGGCGAAAGGCTGGCTGAGGCGCCGCACGTATTCGCGGCTGCCGCCCACCACGGTGCGCCAGATGGGGCGGCCGCTGATCTGCAGAAGCCCATGGTTCTCGCAGAACCGCACAAAGGCGGCTACCGGATGGCGACCCACCTGCGCCGCTGGCGTGGACCAGATGGCCGCAGCCATGGGGTAGAGATGGTCGTCGCGAAACGCGCGGCCATAGCCGTGGGCATCCAGGTAGTCGTCGAGCGCCTGGTCGCCTGCGAGCTGCGCATCGCGCGGAGCCTCGCGGTAGAACCGCAGCAGGTCGCGCAGCATGGCCCAGAAGCGGGGGCGCGCCAGGTTGCGCTTTTGCGCGAACAGGCCGCGCAGGTCGGTGCCGGCGTATTCGAGCCCGCCAGCGTCCAGGCTCACTGCGAACGACATGTCCGAGGCCGCGGTCGGCACGGCCAGGTGCTGGAACAACGCGGTGAGGTTCGGGTACGCGGGCTCGTTGTAGACGATGAAGCCGGTGTCCACCGGCACCCGGCCTTCACGGCCCGGGGCGTCCACGGTATGGCTGTGGCCGCCCAGCCGGGGCTCGCTCTCGAACACCGTGACCTCGTGGCGCTGGGACAGCAGCCAGGCGCAGGACAGGCCCGAGATGCCGGTGCCGACGACGGCGATGCGCTGGCCGCCGGGCACCGAAGCAGGCATCGGCAAGGCGGCAGGCGGGGCGAGAAGAGGCAGCATGGGGAGCCTTTGGCGAGTCTTGCTGCCCTGTACGCAGAAAACGGCCATTTGGATTGCCCGCGTGTCGCTGCGATGATCCGAATGCCGCTCCTTTGCGTATGACAGGACATGGCCGTTGCTCCCGATCCGTCCAACCCCAGTGCGGGCACTCCGGTGCCCCGCAGTCGCCGAGCGTCCATCTTGACCGTGGTCTCCCCCGATTCCCAGCCGTCTCCCCGCGCCGACGATCTCTGGGCCCAGGCGATGGTGGCTGTGGCGCAGCGGCAGGACCGGGACGCGTTCGCGCAGCTGTTCTCGCATTTCGCGCCGCGCATCAAGCACTACCTGATGCACAGCGGCAGCCCGGCCATCCAGGCCGAGGAACTGGCCCAGGAAGCCCTGGTCACCGTCTGGCGCAAGGCCGCGCTGTTCGATCCGGCCCGGGCGGCCGCCACGACCTGGATCTTCGCCATCGCGCGGAACCTGCGTGTGGACGCGCTGCGGCGGCGCCAGGGCGTGCAGTCGTCTGAAGACGTGTTCGACTTCGACCTGCTCCAGTCGGACGACCCGGCCGTCGAAGACCAACTGCACGACGCGCGCCTGAGCGAACGGCTGCGCGGCGCGCTGCGCCAGCTTCCGCCCGAGCAGCAGCAGGTGCTGCACCTTTCCTATTTTGAAGACGCGCCGCATGCCCGCATCGCAGCCCAGCTGCGCATTCCGCTGGGCACGGTGAAGTCGCGCGTGCGCCTGGCGGTCGCCCAACTGCGCCGTCTGCTGGAACATTGACGATGGACATCCGACACCACCCCGACGACGACCTGCTGCTGGCCGGGTCCTCCGGCCACTTGCCGGCTGGCATGCGACTGGTCCTGGCCAGCCACCTGGAACTGTGCCCGCTGTGCCGTGAGCGCGCGCGCGCACTCGATGCCGTGGGCGGTATCCTGCTCGACGGCCTGGAGGCGGCCCCGATGGCCGACGACGCGCTGGCGCGCACCTGGGCCCGGATCGATGCGCACGAAGGCGCTGAACCCGCTCGCGTGCGGGTCAGCGCGCCCCCGCCGCTGCCGCCCGGTGCGCGCTGGCCGCGCGCGCTCGCTCATTGCAGTGCCACGCCCTGGCGCTGGATCGGCCCCGGCATGCGCTGGAGCCGTGTGACCGTGCCCGAGGCCCCGGAGGCCAACGTCTTTCTTCTGCGCATCGCGGCCGGCAAGTACCTGCCGCAGCACACGCACCAGGGGCAGGAGTTCACCCAGGTGCTGCACGGCCGCTTCCACGATGGCCGGGCCTTGTTCGGCGCCGGCGATTTCGATGCGGCCGATGCCGAGATCAACCACCAGCCGGTGGTCCAGGACGGCAGCGAGTGCATCTGCCTCGCCTCGCTGGACGGCCGGCTGCGCTTCGACGGGGCTATTGCGCGCTTCTTCGGCGCGCTGGTCGGGATGTGAGGCGCACCGCGACCCACGCCGACACGCCGCTCACGGCCGTGCCCCATGCCAGGTCGGCGGCCGTGACGGCCCAGGGCCAGTCGCGCAGCGTGGCCTGGTTCGTCAGGTCATAGGTCGCGTAGGCCACGAGCCCGAGCAGCGCGCCGCGACGCAACGCGACGGCGGGCTCGCCGGCCTCCAGTGCCGGCGCGATCGCCAAGACGACCAGGCCGACCAGGTAGAGCGCATAGAACAGCGCCGCCGCCGTCCAGTCCACCTGCGGCGCCATCAGCGCACCGAGCGCGGGCTGGTACAGGCGCGGTCCCATGACCGACAGCCAGACGGCGTCCAGCACCAGAAAACACACGAGCGCCCACAGGTAGGCAGCGAGCAAGGTACGCGGGGAGGGCTTCATGGGGTGGTCCGTGCAGGAGAGGTCAGTCGGTAGCTCAATTGGCGATCGCCCTTGGTGTCAGCGTCGAGCCCGATCCAGCGTCCGCTGTCGGCGGCATACCAGATGCGGATGCGCTGCTGCGCCGCCTGCAGTCGCCAGCCGCGCGCCCGCACGGGCTGACCGCGGACCTCGAGGGTCGCATCGGGCAGCGGCTCGAAGCGGACCGGCTCGACCTTGCCCGTCTGGGGATCGATCAGGCGCTGTTGTTTCACCAGCCGGGGATTCCAGTAGGCAAAGCTCATCGGGCAGTCGCCGTCGAAGCGCTGCGCGATCTGCTGGCGGGTGCCGTCGTCGTCGGTCTCGGCGCGCAGCTCACGCAGGCAGTCGCCGGCCCAGCGCTCCTCGGCCTGGTGCCGGTAGCGGTAGACCGGGATGCCGAGCATGCGCACGGTGAACAGGGCACGACTGTCGACGCTGCGCGTCGCCGCCGTGCCGCCGACGACAAAGCGATGGGTCCCGATCGGCTTGCCATCGAGCATGGCGGTGAAGTGCCATTCGCCCGCTTCCTCGTCACCTTCCTGTGCCAAGGCCAGGCAGGTCGCCAGTGCCAGCATCAGCCCCAAGGCCCGGTGCTTCATGGACGGGCGCCACGCCGCGGCGGCCAGGGGATGAAGGCACTGGTGCGTGCCGCGTAGGTGCGGTAGGCGGGCCGGCGCTCGGCGATGTCGTGCTCCAGCAGCGTCACGCCCGACACCTTGAGCAGCAGGACGGTGATCAGCAGCGGAGACACAAGGCACCACGCCATCGCCCATCCGCCCGCTGACAGCGCTGCCAACCCGAGGCCCCACCAGACGCAGGCCTCGCCGAAGTAGTTGGGGTGGCGCGACCAGGCCCAGAGGCCGCGGTCCATCACCGCATCCTCGCGGCGCGGGTTGCGCAGGAAGCGGGCGAGCTGGGCGTCGGCCACGGCCTCGAAGACCACACCGCCGCCGGCCAGCAGCAGGGCCAGCACGTCCAGCCAGGACAGGGGCGACGGGTGCGCGAACGCGGCCAGCAGCGGCCAGCCGACGATCCATGCCAACACCGCCTGGAGCCCGAACACGAGGTAAAGGCTTTTCAGGCCGAAGTGTGGTTCGTTGCGCGCACGCATGGCCTGGTAGCGGCGGTCTTCGCCGTGGCCCCAGTTGCGACGCCCGATGTGCAGCGCCAGCCGGCAAGCCCATATCAGCAGCAGCCCGAGCATCCAGATGCTGCGAGCGTCGAGCGCGCGGGCATGGGCGCCGGCGTAGGCCAGGGCCGGCGCCGCGATCATCAGGGGCCAGATCCGGTCCGCCAGGCTGGCGTCGCGCACCACGACGCTGAACACCCAGACCGGCAACGCCAGGCCGAGGGCGATCGCCAGACCCAGGCATGCGAGCGACAGCATCACCGTTTCTCGAACAGGTAGTGACCGACCCACCACTGGCCGCCCTCGGCGTAGCCGAACAGCTCTTCCACCGAAATGAAGAAGAGCCGCCAGCGGGTCCACCACACCGGCGCGTCGCGCTCTCCGTAGACGGCGGCCAGCAGGGGCATGAGGGTGACCCGCCGGGCGTCCATGCGCGCCAGCCAGGCGGCCGAGGTCCGCGCGTAGTGGCGGCCATCCCAGCGCCAGCGGTGCAGCAGGCGCAAGTCGTCCTGGCAGCGCAGGGCGAGATCGTCGCTCGGCATCATGCCGCCGGAGAAGAAGTGGCGGCTCATCCAGTCGCTGGCATCGCGCTCCTCGAACGGGTAGGGCGCTTCGCGGTGAACGAAGACGTGCATGAAGAACCGCCCCTGCGGTTTCAACCAGCGGGCCACATGCGAAAAGGCGCGCGGCCAGTTGCGCAGGTGCTCGAACATCTCCACCGACACCACCCGGTCGAAGCGCTCGCCGGTCTCGAAATCATTGAAATCGCAGGTGATCACCTCGAGGTTGCCCAGGCCGCGTGCGGCGGCCTCGGCCGTGATGAACAGCCGCTGCGAGTGCGAATTGGAGACCGCCGTGATGCGGGAGCGTGGGAAGTGTTCGGCCATCCACAGGCTCAGCGAGCCCCAGCCGCAGCCCAGCTCCAGAATGCGCAGCCCGTCTTCCAGGCCGGCGCGGGCGCAGGTCTCGGCCAGGGCCGCCGCCTCAGCCTGCTCGAGCGTCTGCACTCCTTCAGGCCACCAGCAGCAGCTGTACTTCCGATGGGGGCCCAGCACGCCTGTGAAGAACTCGGCGGGCAGTTCGTAGTGCTGCTCGTTGGCTTTTTCGGGCAGCAGGGCCAACGGTGCCTCCTGCAGTCCGTCGAAAAATGCCTCCGAACGCAGGGCGACGGCTTCCGGGTCGCCGCTGTCCAGCTCGACCAAGCGCAGGCGCAGCAGCCGCCGCACGCCCAGCCGAACGGCGCCGTCGGGCACCAAGCCTTGTTCAACCCAATGGATGGCAGTGGAGGTGCTCGAGGCTTGGGGCATGGCAGTGGGTGCAGGAGGAGAGTCTCTTCTTCCTACGCCAGGCCGGCCGCAATGGATCACTGTTCGTCGGCTTCAGCGCATGGGGACTGAGGCGACGGTGCGAAGTACGGCGGTCGGACACTTGGCGGCGCTACAGGCCAGGCCCACTATCTCTGGACAAACTGGACATGCACCGCAAGAGCTGCGAAGCGGACGTAGCTGTGCACACGGCTCCCGGCGTCAAGAGAGGGCTGAGCCCGCGCCTACGTTGATTTCACGAGGCTTGATGTATCGGCGCGTGGCGCGACCGGCCGACGATCCGGATCGCAGACGCAGGGGCCGTCTGAATCGCCGGATGGGCGGGCAGGTGCAAACCCTGGGTGAACGGCTAGACCACGCCCCGGAACAAGGGCAGGCAGGCCATTGCAAGCTGTTTGACGTGGCGGTCGTCGGTGCCGCAGCAACCGCCCATGACATTGAGGCGCTTCAACCGGTGCATCTTGAGCGCGGCATAGGCCTGCCCCAACGCCACCGGGTCGCCCGCATCCAGTTCGGGCGCCTCGTTCAACTCGACATGGCTCATCCTGGAGGCGTTCGCGCGCAGACCGCGAATCCGCTCGGCCCACGGCGCGTCGCCATGCACCACCTGCTGGAAGTGGCTGGGGTGGGCGCAGTTGATCATGAAGTAGGCCGGATAACCCGCGGTGGCGCCGTCCACCTGCTGGATGGCGTCCGCCAGGGACTGCCCCGTCGGCAGCCTGCCATCGGTCTCCACCGTGAAGGAAATGACGACGGGCATGCTCGCCTGCTTTGCGGCCAGCGCGATCCCCGACGCCTCCTCGACATAGTTCATGGTGATGGCGGTCACCAGGTCGGCCGCGGTGCCGGCGAAGGTCTCGACCTGCGCACGATGGTAGTCCTGCGCTTCGCGCACCGACATGGCACGGTCCGGGACATAGCCGTCGCCGCGAGGTCCAAGGCATCCGCTGATGACGATCGGCGTCCGGCGGGTCTGGTAGGCATCGCGGATGTCCTCCAGCAGACCCACCAGCTGCCGGTCGACCGCCGCGAGCTCCTCGGGGCCGTAGCCCAGCCTGTTCCCCCAGTCTGGATTGGACCGCCAGGTTGCGGTTTCCAGAATCAGCCCGACGTCGAAGCTTCTGGCCAGCGCCGCGTAGGTCCGGAAATACTTCCGCAGCACTCTTTCGCCTTCCGGCGTTCGGAGCAGGTGAAAGGCGGCAAAGTCGGGAAGTTCCTGCCCCTCCAGAAAGATCAGGGTGGTCTCTATGCCGCCGTCGGTCATGAAGAAATCATCGCCGAGCTGCGGCAATGCGCTCCTGTAGGTTGCCATCGCTGACTCCTCTCATTCGGGTGTCCGAATGGCCGCCGCCGCCAAGGCGTCGGGCCCGCGAAGCGGATGATGACAGTGAGCGCCTCGCGGGCCAAGTGCCTGGCCGGCGGCGCGCCTTCCTCCCTCTTCAGGCTTCGGCTGTCGAGCAACTGCCGGTGACGGTCACTCGAAGCCTGACGGAGGGGCTGGAGTTCACGGAGTGATCTCTCCGGATCGGATGGCCATGCGAACAGCTCCGGCTGTCGTCGTGGCCCTCAAACGTCGGCGGACACGCCGCAGGTGATTCTCGATGTTGCGTTCGGAAAGGCCCATGCTGGATGCCGGCTTCCGCCTGCCGCTTTCCGGCAGCCATCCAGCGCATGACCGTTTGTTCGCGCGGAGTCAGGCGATGCTCGAACCGCTGAGCCTTTCCGGTCGACGCCTGCACCCGGCGGCTCCGTGCAACGGCGTCAGGTCGTTCGGCGCTTCACATTCGGAACCAAGGCCTTGATCACCGCGTCGGCCATCCGATGAAGAGACGGCGCGTTCTGATAAACCCGCTCCATCACTGCCAGGCCTCGGGTGAATGTGATGACAACCTGCGCGGTTTCCTTGGGGGACAGCGAAAGCTGTGCCGACATGTCTCCCTTCGACATGGCGGCTGAGACGACGCCCTGGAGCTCGTCGAGCAACTGACGCAGCCGCTCCTGGATGCGCGGCCCTGCACCATCGACCTCCGTTGCCGTCTTCGTGGTGAGACAGCCCCGAGGCGGAACGCCTTGCGTCATGTTGGCGATCGCGACCTTGAAGAAGGCGCGCAACGCCGTCTCTGCACGGGGTTTGTCGAGGGCTGTGCGCGCGTTGTCCAGAAACCTGGTGGCGTACGCCTCGAAGGCCAGCAAGAACAGCTCCTCCTTGCCGCCATAGGCGTGATAGAGCGAACCGCGCTGCACATCGGCGGCCTCTGCCAGATCGGCCATGGACGTGGCCCGCCAGCCTTTTTGCCAGAACACGTCCAGCACGGCGTCCAGCACCTTGGCCTCATCGAACTGCCTGACTCCTGCCATGAGAAATCCTCGCGCTTTCTATTTTTGACAACGAAGTCAAACTTGACAATACTGTCAATGATAGTCCGTCCGTCACGCAGGCGATGCCCGCGGCGCCAGGCAAGACACTCGCATCGCTTTGAAGGAACCCATTCCGATGACTCGGCTTTCTGCCTCACCGCCAGTTTCCCAGCTCGGCATCGATCGTCGATGGGTGGGTGTGCTGTTCGGACTCGCTTCGGCCCTGATCTGGGGCGCCTTTCCGGTCGTGACTCGCTTCGGGCTGACTCACACGGCATTGGACGTCTACGACATCACCTGCATCCGGTACACGGTCTCGGGCGTGATGCTGCTGCCGTTTCTCGTACGACGAGGTCTCATGGGGCTGAGCTGGACCGCCATCGCGCTCATGACCGCCGGCATTGGCGCGCCCTACATGCTGGTGGTCGCCTTCGGCCTCGGCATGGCGCCGGTGGAGCAGTTCGCCGTGGTCACGCCTGGCAGCATGATCCTGTTCTCGGCGCTCATCAGCGCCTGGGGACTCGGCGCCAGGCTCTCGCGCAGGGAGACGGCGGGCATTGCGCTGATCATCCTCGGGGTCGCGTTGGTCGGCTTCCACAACTTCAGCGCCGTCCGCTCCTCGCCGTGGGCCTACCTGATCTTCCTGCTGGGCGGGCTGCTGTGGGCCATCTACACGGTCTCGTCCAAGCAGTTCTCTGCATCGGCGCTGCACGCCACCGCCATCGTTTCGGTGTTCTCGATGATCATCTACCTGCCCGCCTACCTCGCGACGCGCGGGCTGCACCTGTTGCAAGCGCCGCTGGGCGACATCGGTGTGCAGGCGTTCTATCAGGGGGTCATGGTCTCCACGGTGGCCTTGTTCTTTTTCAGCAAGTCCGTCCAAATTCTGGGCGCAGCCGTCGGTGCCACGTTCGCTGCACTCGTTCCCGGCGCAGCGACGCTGCTCGCCCTGCTGGTCCTTGACGAGCGGCCCAGCGCCACAGCCATTGCGGGGCTTGTCATCGTCACAGGGGGCATGACGGCGATGCTGATACAGCAACGTCGATCCTCGTCCCCCGTTGAATCCAGAGGACATTGAGTCCCTGAACCCGGCAATTTCCGTCGAGGCGTTTCTGCATCGAAGGGCGCAGCTGCCTCCGTGCTTCATTCATCGAACAGGCGGCGCATCCGCGAGGCCGTGGAGCAGCACCGTCCAGTGCTGGAGTCGGGCCATGGCGGCCTCGCGGCCTCTCTGCGCCGCTTGTGGACCGCTACCGTCGTCGGCCAGCGCGATCAGTTCGTGGGCAGCCGTCGTCACGGCCCGCGCGAAGTCCTCGGTGTGGCCTCGCCACACCACGATGCGATGGTGCAGGCCCATTTGCGCGGCGCGCTGCGCATTGATCGCCTGCTCGGGCTGGTCGGTCAGGAGCAGCAGGATCGGCTTGCGGTACACCGCCGCGACCGACAGCGCCGCCATGCCGGGCGCGGAGACGATGAAGGCGCTGCGTGCGGCCCGCTCGATCCAGTGCTCGTCCTGCGCGTGCCAGCCCGCGCGCTGCGCATAGCCTTCGCCGACGAGGTGCGCCGGCGCGCGGGCATCGGCCAGCCCGCGTTCCAGGCCATCGGCCAGTGCGGCTTCCTTGAAATGCGGGTTGAGGTACACGGCGGCCTGCGGTGCGAGGTCGTCGTGCGCTTCCGTGTCGACGCCCACTACGGCCACCGGCGTGGCGAGCCGGTGGCCGCCGCGTCCGTCGGGCTGCGGCTCGCCGTAGGCGAAATCGTGCGCGACGCGCGCGCGGCTGCGGTCGATCTGCCACGCGACGATGCGGCCGAAGATGTTCGCCATCCACGCCGGCATGCGCCCGCTGAAGTTGGTCTGCAGCGCATGCCGCAGGCTCGCGCCATACACATGCACCACCTTGCGCCGCCAGCCCGGCATCCAGCCCATGAACAGCAGCGCGGGGTGGAAGGAGTCGTTCACCACCAGGTCCGCATCGCGGAACCACGCGCGCAGCCGAAGGATGTCGCGCAGCATGCGCTCCGGGCGGAACACGTAGTGCGCCACGTTGCGGTCGGTTTCGCGGCGCAGCATGTTCTGCTCGCGGTCGAACTGCACCGCGTAGTGGCGCGAGAGCACCGGCGCCTCGATGCCGAAGCCGGCAAGAAAGCGCGCGCCTTCATCGGAGGTGGTGAGCACCTGCACGCTGGCGCCCGCGGCGCGCAGCGAATGCGTGAGCAGCTGCGCGCGCATCAGGTGGCCGCGCGCGTCCGCCGTCGCAAGGTAGACGATGCGCGGCGGCATCGACGGACTCAGGCCGCCACCGGCCGCGCACGGCCGGGGCGCAGGCGCAAGGCCACGCCCGCGAGGTACATGCCCAGCGCGCCGGTGATGCCGAAGCCGCGCTCGGTGTCGCGCACCTCGCGCATCAGCTGCGCGAGCCGTGCTTCCTCATGCGGCGCCACGCAGCGCTGCAGCGTGTGGCTGCACAGGCGGATGTGGCGGTCTTCGTCGGCCAGCACGCGTGTGAGCAACGGGTGCAGCGCGTGCCGCGGTCCGATCAGCGCGCAGTGGCGCTGCAGGATGCGCGAGGCCATCTGCTCGGCGGCGAGGCCGATCGCATACGCCGGCACGAGGCCACCGTGCGCGAAGTGCGGTGCATGGCGCTGGATGAGGCGCTGCCAGCGCGCGAGCTTGCGTTGGCTCAGCCAGTCGGGCTGCGGTGCCTCTTCCGGTGATGCGGCCGCCTGCGCGGTGCCGCCGCGCGCGACGATGGCGTCGGCGAAGAGCCGCGCATGCAGTTGCTCGTCGGCCAGGTGCTGGTCGAGCTGGCGCGTGAGCCACTCGGGCGCGTTGGTGCGCAGCTCGCGCTGCAGCGCCTGCTCGGACGATTCCTCGCCGATCAGATAAAGGCGCAACAACATCACTTCACCGGCGCGGCTCGCATGCATCTGGCGCAACGCGGCGCGCTTGATGTGGTGCACCAGCCGGGCCTGCAGCGCCGGCCAGCCACGCAATTGCGGCGGTGCGAGGCAGTCGAACGCCGCGTTCGCCGGGGCGGTGTCAGCGTCCATCGGCTTTTTTGGCCACCGGGGTCTGCGGCTGCAGTTGCTGCCAACCGAGCACGAGGCCGATGAAACTGCCTTGGAGGAAGGCGCGCGCCGATGCATCGGCACCGGCGAACTCGCGCTGCTGGCCGTCGTAGCGCACGTAGCCCTTGCCGCCCGCGGCACCGAGCACCAGCTTCTCGTTCTTGTGGAAGCCACGCTGCATCAGCGGCAGCAGCAGCGACTGCGATTCGAGGCCGTAGAGGAACAGGTCGCGCTGCACCACCTGGCGCGGAATCTGCCCGCTCAGCGCCTGCAGCTCGAGCGACCAGTCGCCTTGCCGCATCGCCTCGGACAGCTCGCCGCCCTTGGCCGCAGGCGCGTGGAAATGCGCGCGCGCCACCGACTTGGAGGCACGGCTCAAGCCCAGTCCGACGGTGATGTCCGCATCGGTGGCGCCGCCTTTGCGGTTGTCCCGCACCTGCACGAACTCGTTGGCGAGCCGCGCGGCGATCGAAGGCCTGGAGAGTGTCTCGGCGATCTGCGCCGGCGTGAGCACCACGCGCTCGGCGCCGCCTTCGATCACCACGACCTGGTACGGGTCGATGCGGATGTCGCTGAACTCGCCACCGACGGGCGAGTGCGCATGGCTGCTCACCGACCACTCGTTGCCTGAGCGGCTCAGCAACGCATGGAAGGTCAGCGGCACGCGCTGGCCACTGTGGCGCGACTGGCCGGAGCCTTGCAGCAGCACGTCGCCCACGATGGTCTTGCGGCCGTAGCTGCGCGGGTTCGCAAAGCGCAGGGTGTGCGCCGTGCTGTCGAGTGCGGCGCGCGTGTCGGCGTCGTCGAGGGCGAGGCGGTTGCACTCGTTCGCAGGGCCTGCGAGCGCGGAGAAGGGGCAGCCGCTGTCGGACTTGAAGTTGAAGACGCCGCGCCCGGTGAAGTCGGCGGCGCCTGCCGTGGCGCATGCGCCGGCCAGCACGAGAAGGCTGAAGATGTTTTTCTTGTTCATGTCGGGCGATGGTAGGACAGCGCCTGCGCATCCGCGTTCGTGCGGCCCGTCGTGTGCAGGCCGATGCCGCGCGCGAGGGCGCCCAGCATGTCGATGGCCGAGAAGCCCACGATCAGCGCCACGCCCGCGAGCCAGCGCAGGCCGCGCAGGGGAGGCAGGTCCTGGTGGTTGAGCGCGCGCACGCTGAAACCCAGCCGCGTGAACAGCACGCACAGCGGCCCGATCGGCCCGCTCTTCGCGAGCCACTGCCAGCGCGCCGACACGTAGCTGCGCAGCAGGTGCGGCGTGAGCGAATACGTGTCCTGCCCGCGCATCCAGCGCAGCTTGAGCGCCTCGGCGCGCGTGTCGGGCAGGCGGTGCTCGGTGTGGGCCGCGGCCGCGTAGTGGATGGGAACGTTCGCCGCCTTCAGCCGCATGCCGAGCACCTGGCAGTGCGCGCGGTAGACACCGTCGAGCGCCTGGTAGCTGTGCTGCTCGAACACGTCGCGGCGAAAGGCCACGTTGTTCGCGTAGAAGTTGCTCGTCGCGCCCGCGTGGTCGGCGTTGGGAAAGTACATGAAGTCGATGGTCGTGAGCGCGGTGCCCACGATGCTGGCCGCGTAGCTCGTGCGGCCGGCCACCACCGCGGGCGCGTCGGCGCCGCGCGTGAAGGGCGTGAGCATCTGCAGCAGCCAGTCGTCGTCGGGCAGGCAATCGGCATCGGCGAACACCACGTGGTCGCAGCGCGCCGCATCGGCGGCCGCGAAGCCGACGTTCTTGGCGTCGTAGTAGCCGGTGGCGGCGTCGATGCGCACGAAATCGACGGGGCGGCCCGCCAGCGCCGTGACGGCCTCGCACGATGCGGCGCTCAGTCCGTCGTGCGTGATGACCACCTGGGCCAGGGCCGTGATCGGCAGCTTCTGCTTGGCCAACAGGGCGACCAGGCGCTGCAGGCTGGTGCTTGCGGCGGCTTCGGCATCCGCTCCGCCGCGCAGGTTGTTGGTCTCCAGGACCAGCGCGCAACGCGCGGCAACGTGATCGGGCATCATCGAATTTTCCTGTCGGGACATTGTTTTGAAGGCTTGCATCCTGCTTTTATCTCACAACCGCCGCCGCTGCCAGTGCCTGAAGGGAAGGGCTTGCGCATGAAGCTCGCCATCTTCGGCGCCGGTTATGTGGGCCTCAGCTTCGCCGCCTGCATGGCCGAAGCGGGGCACGAGGTGCTGTGCGCGGACGCCGATGCCGCCCGCATCGAAGGGCTGCAGCAGGGCCGGATGCCGCTGCACGAGCCGGGGCTGGAGGCGCTGGTGGCCGCAGGCCTCTCGGCGGGGAAGCTGCGCTTCACGGCCGACGAGCGCGCCGCGAGCCTGCATGGCGACGTGCTCTTCATCGTGGTCAACACGCCAGCCGATGCGCAAGGCGATGTCGACCTGCGGCATGTGATGGCCGTGGCCCGCAGCATCGGCCAGCACCGGGACCGCGACGCCGTGGTCGTCTGCAAGTCCACCGCGCCGGTCGGTACCGCGGAGCAGGTCGAGGCCGTGCTGCGCGCGGCGCTTTCGCAGCGCGGTGCGGCACATCGTGTCGCGGTGGCCGTGAACCCCGAGTTCCTGCGCGAGGGCTCGGCCGTGCGCGACTGCCGCCAGCCCGACCGTGTGGTGATCGGCGCCGCCGACCCCGCGGCCATCGACTTGCTGACACGGCTCTACGAACCCTTCGTGCGCGATCCCGCGAAGCAGCTGCTGGTGATGGACCGGCGCTCCGCCGAGCTCACCAAGTACGCCGCCAACGCGATGCTCGCGACCCGCATCAGCTTCATGAACGAGATGGCGCGCGTGGCCGAGCATGCGGGCGCCGACATCGAGATGGTGCGCCGCGGCATCGGCTCGGACCGGCGCATCGGCCCCGACTTCCTGCAAGCCGGCGCGGGCTATGGCGGCTCGTGCCTGGCGAAGGACGTGCGGGCGCTGCGGCATGCGGCCGATCGCGAGGGGCAGCCGCTGCTCCTCCTCGCGGCCGTCGAGGCGGCGAACCATGAGCAGAAGGGACGCCTCTTCGACCTGATGACGCATCACTTCGAAGGCCGCATCGCGAACAAGACCATCGCCCTCTGGGGCCTGGCCTTCAAGCCCGACACCGACGACATGCGCGATGCGCCGAGCCTCGTGCTGCTGGAGCGCTTGTGGGCGGCGGGCGCGCACGTGCGGGTGCACGACCCGGCGGCGATGCCGAATGCGCGCGCCATCGTCGGCGAGCGCGCCGATGTGCGCTGGTGCGACACGCCCGAAGACGCATTGCGGGGCGCCGACGTGCTGGCGCTCGTGACCGAATGGCCCGCGTTTCGTCGCCCCGATCTGGCGCGCATCGCCAGCACATTGAAGGCGCCCGCGATCTTCGACGGCCGCAACCTCTACAACGCCGCCGAGGTCGAAGCCGCCGGCATCGCGTACTACGGCATCGGGCGCGGGCGGTCAGTGCGGCGCTGAATCGTCGTCAGCAGCATGCCGGTCACTCGCCGGCTTTTGATCCATTGAAAACGTCAACCCCATGTCGGAACGAATCGAACTGAAGCTTGATTGGACAAGAGAACAGGTCCGGCAACTGGCCGCAAACGGCGAGGTGTCCATCCTGCAATTTGCCGCCGCACAGGAGGTACCGCCTTCGCTGCTGGAAATCCTGAACGAGGATCTCTTCAGGCATCGGCCGGACATCACATGGCGGATGTATGGAAGCTACGCGCGTGTGTGCGATCTTTCTTGCCTGAGGCTCATGCCCCATGTCGAAAGGTTGAGCCTCGACTGCCTCACTCGGGTCAGCAATGCGCATGCCGTAGAGGCCTTGCCGAAGCTGAAGGAGTTCGTCTTTGATGTGTACGAGGCAGATTCGCTGGATGTGTTGAACGCAGTGCCCACAGACCTGCAAAGACTCAGAATCGGCAAGACGAAAACGAAGAAGACCGATCTTTTCGGGCTGGAGCGCTTTTCCCATCTGAGGCAACTCGTTGTTGCAGGCCACACGCGAGGCCTCGAGGTGATTGGAAAGCTGTCGACCTTGAATGAGGTGTCCCTCATGGGGATGCCTCTGTCGAACCTGGTCTTTCTACGGCATCTGCCCCACCTGCATACGCTTCAACTGGGATTCGGAAGCGCGCAAAACCTGGACACGCTTGCGGGCCTGGACGCCCTGAGACACCTGGCACTGCTGCGGATCAAGGATTTGTCGGACCTGTCGGTCGTCAGCCAACTGGAGGCACTGCAAAGGTTGACCGCGCAAGATCAGCCACACCTTGCCAGCTTGCCCTCGTTGGCTGCGCTCGAGGATCTGGCGCTGATCGCCCTCAACAACGTGGGGCTGAAGGACCTGAGCTGGGTGGCCTCCGCACCGGTGCTCGAAAGCCTGGCCATGTTTCAGATGCCAACGCTGGTGCACGGTGACATCCAGAGTCTCCTGCGTCAGCCCGGCCCTCTGAGGCGCCTGATGGTGGGATTGAAAAGCGCCCGCGAGCACAAGCTCGCGCGGCAGGCGATCGAGGATTCAGGCCTGTGGGACGATGGCGGATGGTGGCGGTGACATCGCGACCCTTGGCGTGGTCGTCGCATTGAACTGCGAGGTGACGTCTGTACTCATCAATTCGGAGACGGCCTGCATGAGCATGGCCGCACTGACCGGCTTGGGCACCCCCACTCGCATATTCGGGCCAGCGCTCATTCCTGGCGCGCGTGGCTTTGGCGCACGGCTTGCAGATACCCGTCCAATGCAAGCAGGACCTCCTGAACCATGACGTCCGCGCTCGGCAACACGGCGCTCACCAGCAGCGTCTGCTTCACCAAAGCATCGACGACGGTGTAGGCGCCGAAGGCCACACGCGCATCGTGCAGCCCTTCGGGCCAGTCCACCGCGCACGTCAGTGCCTTGCCGAAGAGGTTGACGTTGTGCTGGTACAGGCGGTTGTAGACGAGCTGCGGCGAGACGCGGCGCTCGATGGAGCTCAGCACCCGCCAGCGTCCGCCGCCCTCGAGCATCGTGTGCACCTGGGTCTGCGCCAGCAGACGCGTGATCTCGCGCAGCGTGCGTTGGCCTTCCGCCTGGACGACCTCGTCCACCGCGCTCGACAGCGCCGTCGAGAGCTTGCGCACCCAGGTGCGCACGGTCATGGCCGCGACCGCTTCCTTGCCGGGGAAGTACTGGTAGACGCTGCCGACGCTCACGCCGGCCACGTTGGCGATGTCGCGCATCGACGTCTTCTCGTAGCCCTTTTCCAGCAGCAGGAGCACGAAGGCGTCCTGGATGGCGATGGACGTCATCCATGCGCGTGACTGGGAGGGCTTGCGTCGGGGTTTGAGGGCGGTCGTCATGGCTGAAAAGCGAACACCGGGACGGCGCACGCAAGGAGGAGGGCCTCGTTGCAGAGGGAAATCAAGGCCTCGGGGCGCGTCCCGAAAACTGAACATGCCTGCCCGGTCGATTTCCTAGACTTCTTCCAACCAAAGGCAGCCGGTGGCCGCGAGCCCCGAACCTCACTTCAACCCAAGGCCAACGCGCGCACTCGTCATTCTTGCATGTCACCTCCTGCGTCCTACAAAGCTCCATTGCGCGAACTGCGCTTCGTCCTGAACGACCTGCTCGGCATCGATGAAGAACTGACGACGCTTCGTCCCGCCGACGTCCCGCACCGCCTCGCGAGGGCGAAGGGAGACCCGGCGCGAGGCGTTCGCCCCGCACCATGACCACCATCTTCATCGACGAAAGCGGCCACAGCGGCGACATGGTCGACAGCGGCACGGGCTACGACTTCAAGCGGCAACCCTACTTCGCATTGGCGGGCGTCGGGCTTCAGGATGAAGAGGAGTGGGACGAACGCATCCAGGCCTTGCGCGATCGCCATCGCATTCCCTCGGGCAAACGCGATGCCCGATCGCTGGCATCCAGGCCGGAGTTCTCCGCGGCCGTGATCCACGCCTTGCTCGACCGGCGGGCCCCGCTTTTTGTGGAGCTGGTCGACAAGCGCTACTTCATCTGCAGCTGCATCACGTCGTTCCAGCTGTTGCCGTCCTGCCTCGGCTACCCCGAGTCGATGCGGCTCGAATTCCTCAGGAACGCCGTCGCGGATTTCCTGCACGCCCATGCCGATGCGCAGGTGCTGGACAGCTTCGTCGCGTCCTGCCTGACGCCGGAGGCTGGAACACTTCACGCATCGTTTGCCAGCCTGCGCGATCTGGCCACGCAAACCGCCGAGGAGGAGGAAGAGGCCGCGGCGCAGATCGCCAAGGGGTTCGGTCGCATCGTCGAAGCGGCGAACACCGAGTACCACGCGCTGAGTGGGGTCCAGCATCAGCCCTGGCTGGAGTTTCTTCCGCCTTCCGAGCTCAACACGTCGTCGACGCAGGCCTGGACGCTGCCGAACCTGACGTCGTTCATGCGCATCTACGCGCGGATCCACCTCTACTACCGGCACTGCTTGGCCGATGTCCGGCTGGTGCACGACCAGAATTTCGAGGTGCAGCGCATCCTGGGGCAGGGGAAGGCCGCTGCCGAAGGCGCGGACCGTGCGATGGAACTGCTGTGCACGCCCCCGTCCGACCACCGCTTCGAAGAAGTGGCCGCCCTCGATTTCAGGCAGTCGCACGAAGCGGCGGGCGTGCAGATGGCCGAGGTGGTGGCGGGCGCCACGATGCGCTTCTTTCGTGACCTGCACGCAGGCACCGGCGTGTGCCCCGCGCTGCGCGAGGCCATGATGCGGCTGATCTCCGAAGGGGACGAGCGCACGGGGTACGGCCTCAAGCAGGTGGTGCCGACCCGCCAGGCTCGCATCGGTGCCGAAGAGGCGTGGGCCTGACTGGACGATCGCGTTTCGTCGACCGCCGACGCGGAACCTTCGGGCGGGCAGGGCCTCCTATCTGGCTTCTCCGCTTCTTTCCCCACCCCGTTTCGCCCGATGAATGAAATCCGCAATGCCGCCGCCGAGCTCGCTCTTTTTCGCCGCCGCGTGGTGGTGGTCGGTTGCGCGGTGCTGTTCGGATTCGGACTGATCGGCGCGCGGCTGGTCTACCTGCAGGTGGTGCGCCATGAAACGCTGGCGGACCGGGCCGAGAGCAATCGCACCGCGATCGTCCCCGTGGTGCCCAACCGCGGGCAGATCCTGGACCGCAACGGCGTGGTGCTGGCGTCCAACTACGCCGCCTACACGCTGGAGATCACGCCGTCGAAGGTGGGCGACATCGCCACCGTCATCGACGAGCTGGGCGAGCTGCTCGAAGTGACGCCCAAGGACCGCCGCCGCTTCCAGCGCCTGCGCGAGGATTCGCGCAGCTTCGACTCCCTGCCCATCCGCACCCGCCTGAGCGATGAAGAGGTGGCGCGCTTCGCGGCGCAGCGCTACCGCTTTCCCGGCGTGGAAATCAGGGCGCGGCTGTTTCGTACCTACCCGCACGGCGAGGTGGGTGCACACGTGATCGGCTACATCGGCCGCATCAACCAGCGCGAGAAGACCGCGATGGACGACTGGGAGGAAGATGAGCGCGCCAACTACCGGGGCACCGACTACATCGGCAAGGTCGGCATCGAGCAGAGCTACGAAAAGGCGCTGCACGGCCAGACCGGCGTCGAGCAGATGGAAACCTCGGCCGGCGGGCACGCGGTGCGCCGCCTGTCGCGCCACCCCGCCAGGCCGGGACAGACGGTGATGCTGTCGCTCGACATCAAGCTGCAGAAGCTCGTGGAAGACATGTTCGGCGAACGCCGGGGCGCGCTCGTGGCCATCGACCCGAAGACCGGCGAGGTGCTGGCCTTCGTGAGCAAGCCCACGTTCGACCCCAACCTGTTCGTCGAGGGCATCGACACCGAGAACTGGAAGGCGCTGACCGAGTCGCCCGACAACCCGCTGCTGAACCGCGCGCTGCGCGGCACCTACCCGCCGGGCTCCACCTACAAGCCCTTCATGGCGATGGCGGCGCTGCAGACCGGCAAGCGCAGCGCCGACAAGGTGGAGAACGACCCGGGCTTCTACAACTTCGGCGGGCGCACCTTCCGCAGCCACCGGGGCGGGCTGGGCGGCGTCGACATGCACCGCGCCATCCAGTTTTCAAGCAACACGTACTTCTATTCGCTCGCCGCCGAGATGGGCGTGGACCTGATCCACGACTTCATGGCGCCCCTGGGCTTCGGGCAGTTCACCGGCATCGACCTGCAGGGCGAGTCGCGCGGCGTGCTGCCCAGCAGGGCGTGGAAGCGCGCGGCCTACCGGCGCGCCGACATGAAGACCTGGCACCCGGGCGAGACGATTTCACTGGGCATCGGCCAGGGCTACAACAGCTTCACGATGCTGCAGCTGGCCTCGGCCAACGCCACGTTGGCCAACGGCGGCGTGCGCTACCAGCCGCACCTGGTGCGGGCCATCCGCGACACGGCGACCGGCGAGGTGGTGCGGCAGGTCCAACCCCCGGCCCAGGATCTGGGCTATGCGCGCAAGCACGTCGAGGTGGTGCGCGACGCGATGGTGGCGGTCACCAAGGGCGGCACCGGCACGCGCGTGTTCGCGGGCGCCGCGTACACCTCGGCCGGCAAGACCGGCACCTCGCAGGCCGTGGGCCTGAGCCCGAAGGCGCGCGCGAGCGGCAAGGCCCTGGAGGCGCGCCAGCGCGACCACGCGCTGTACATGGCATTCGCCCCGGCCGAAGACCCGACCATCGCGGTGGCCGCGATCGTCGAGAACGCGGGCTTCGGCGCGGCGCACGCGGCGCCGATCGTGCGGCGCGTGTTCGACTACTGGATTGCGGGGCAGTACCCCAACGATGCCGACATGGCGGCGGTCCAGGTGGGGAAGGCCGGCGCGCCCATCGGCAAGCCGCTGGTGGCCAGCGAGGTGCCGGTGCTGGACGACGGTGCGCAGGGGGATGAGGCTGGGGTGCTCTGAGGGGGCGGGGCGGATGCGCCCCCTTGCGGATGGCAAGCCACCACGCCGGCTGCAGCTCGCACGCGGCCGGGCGAGAATCTCCTGATCCCAAGTCCGCCTTCTCCCTCGACCCGATCTTCGAACGCCCGTGACCTCCACCGACCTCCAGGGCTTCATCCTCACGCGCCACTGGCGTGATGCACCGACCGGCACGGAGATCGAGTACTGGCTGGCCACCGAGGCGGGGCCGAGGAAAGTGGTGCTGACTTCCCGCAGCAGCGTCGCTTTCGTCGCCGCCCGGCACAGGGCGGCTGTGGAAGCCCTCCTCGCGGCCATGCCGGGCGTGCAGTTGCGCGAGCTGGAGCTCCAGAGCTTTCAGCAGGAAGCCGTCCTCGGCATCTATGCGACGCACTTCCGCCAGATCGGCCGGTTGGCGCGCGCCCTGCAGGCGCAGGGCATCCCCTTGCTCGAAGCCGATGTGCGCCCGCACGACCGCTACCTGATGGAGCGCTTCATCACCGCCGGCGTGCGAGTGGAAGGCGGGCGCGCCGAGCGCGCCGCGCTCGTCGACTGCAAGCTCAGCCCCGCGCCTGAATTCCGGCCGGTACTCAAGGTCGTGTCGCTGGACATCGAGACGAGCCAGCATGAAGGGCTCTACTCCATTGCGCTGGACGGCACGCCCGAGCGCATCGTCTTCATGCTCGGTGAGCCGTCGCCCGGGCCGGGCGAGCCCATGGACTTCTCGCTCGTCTACTGCCCGACCCGCAAGGCGATGATCGAGCAGCTCAACGACTGGTTCGAGCGCAACGATCCCGACGTCCTCATCGGCTGGAACGTGGTCCAGTTCGACCTGCGCGTGCTGCAGAAGACCGCCAACGACTGCGGCGTGCCGCTGCTGCTGGGGCGGGAGCGCCGGCCCATCGAGTGGCGCACGCATCCGGGCAAGCAGGGCTACCTGTTCGCGCCCACGCCGGGGCGGATCGTCCTCGATGGCATCGAGGCGCTCCGGGCCGCGGTGTGGAGCTTTCCGTCCTTCAGCCTCGAGAACGTCTCGCAGACGCTGCTGGGCGAAGGCAAGGCCATCGGCGACGAGTACGACAAGATGGCGGAGATCGAGCGGCGCTACCAGCACGACAAGCCCGCGCTCGCGCTGTACAACATCCGCGACTGCGAGTTGGTCCTGCGCATCTTCGAGAAGGCGAAGCTGCTGCAGTTCATGATGGAGCGCGCCCAGGTCACCGGCCTGCAGGCCGACCACTTCGGCGGCTCCATCGCCGCGTTCAGCCACCACTACCTGCCGCGGATGCACCGCCTGGGCTACGTCGCGCCGAACGTGGGCGAGATCGCGAGCAAGGCCTATCCGGGCGGCTACGTGATGGACTCGAAGCCGGGCTTCTACGACTCCGTCGTGGTGCTGGACTACAAGAGCCTCTACCCCTCGATCATCCGCACCTTCCTGGTCGATCCGGTGGGCCTCGTGGAAGGTTCGAACGCCGCCGACCCGACCGGGCTCATCCACGGACCGCAGGAGACCGTCTTCTCGCGCGACAGGCACTGCCTGCCGCAGATCGTGACCACGCTGTGGCACGCGCGGGACGAGGCCAAGCGGGCGAAGAACGAGCCGCTGTCGCAGGCGCTGAAGCTGCTCATGAATTCCTTCGCCGGCGTGCTGGGCGCGTCCGAGTGCCGGTTCTTCAACCCCAAGCTGGTGTCCGCCGTGACCCTGCGCGGGCACGAGATGATGAAGCTCACGCGCGAGTTCGTGGAGCAGCGGGGCTACGAGGCGATCTATGGCGACACCGACTCGATCTTCATCTGGCTCCGGCGCACCCACACCAACGAGGAGGCGCATGCCGTCGCGGCCCGCCTGGCGGCCGACATCAACGACTGGTGGGCGCGCACGCTGCGCGAGGAACAGGGCCTGCAGAGCTTTCTCGAGATCGAGGTCGACACGCACTACAAGAAGTTCTTCATGCCCACCATCCGCGGCTCGGAGGTGGGCAGCAAGAAGCGCTACGCGGGTCTCAGCGTGGATGCGGCGGGCAGGGAGGAGATGGTGTACCGCGGCCTGGAGATGGCGCGCAGCGACTGGACCCCGCTGGCGCGCCAGTTCCAGGAGGGCCTGCTGTCACGCATCTTCCAGGGCGAGCCCTACAAAGCCTTCGTGACCGACTATGCGAAGGCGACGCTGGCGGGCGCCAAGGACGACCTGCTCATCTACCGCAAGCGCCTGCGCCACCGGCTCGACGACTACCTGGTCAACGTGCCGCCGCAGGTGCGGGCCGCGCGCATCGCCGACGAACACAACGCCCGGGTCGGCCGGACCCAGCAGTATCAGAAGGGCGGCTGGATTCAATACGTCATGACGCAGAACGGGCCGGAGCCGCTGGAAACCCGCCATTCGCGCATCGACTACGAGCACTACCTCACCCGGCAATTGCAGCCGATCGCCGACGCCATTCTTCAGCCCATGGGGGAAAGCTTCGCGGCCTTGACGACGTCGCAGCGCGAGCTCTTCGAGCCAGGATCGCCGTGAAGCGACCGCAGGATCAGGTGCCGGGCCGCGGGTCCTTGTCCGTGATGGACAGGTCGACCGGCACCCGCGTCTCGTGCCGGAGGTTCCCGGGCATCTCGAACACCACCGTGAGGTGCCCCTTGACGCGCTCGAAGGGCTTGTCCAGCTTCACGTAGAAGCCCCGCTGGCTGCTCAGGGCGTGGTCGTAGGTCCAGAGCGAAAAGTCCTGCAGCGACGGCGCACCGCCGTCGTCCTTCAGGCGCAGCTTTTCGTTCTTCTCGTTGGTCAGCGCGTAGTCCTTGATCCGGTAGGTGGCAGCGTCGGCGATGTCGTCGTTCGTGTTGACGATGTGGCCGTTGCGCTTGTATTCGTCGACCTTGGCCTTGGGCAGCGGGTAGTAGGTCAGCACGTCGAACGCGCTCGCCGGCTTCTTCTTGATCAGCGTCTGGTCGGAATTGATGACCATCACGTGCGCACCGAGTTGCGTGAGCAGCGCCCGCGCCTGGTCCGGGGTGTACGGCTGGCGCGGTGCGGCGTGGGCCTGCGAAGCGGGCAGGGCGAACAGGGTGGACAGGACCAGCGGCAGCAGTTTCTTCATCGGGGAGCCCGTGCGGGATGAATGGCGGATGCCGGCCATTAGGCCATGGCAGCGTCATGCTCCCGGTGGGCGCCTAGTCGTCGTCGCGCACCCGGTACTGCCCCATCAGCGTGCGCTGCACGGTCGGCGGCACGGCCTCGTAGTGCGACAGCGCGATGGTGTAGCGCCCCTGGCCGCTGGTCATCGCATTGAGGCGCGACTGGTAGTTGGCCAGCTCGACCTCGGGCACCTGTCCGCCGATGGCCACCGTGCCGGCCCCCAGGCCCGACGTGCCGGTGACCAGGCCGCGCCGCGACGACAGGTCGCTCGTGACGTCGCCCACGGCATGCTCGGGCACGGCGATCTCGATCTGCACGATCGGCTCGAGCACGGCCGGTTGCGCCTCGCGGATCGCGGCCATGAAGGCCTTGCGGCCGGCGGTCGCGAAGGCGATGTCCTTGCTGTCCACGCTGTGGTGCTTGCCGTCGTACACCACCACGCGCACGTCGACCACGGGGTAGCCGGCGATCGCGCCGTAGGCCAGCACCTCGCGCACGCCTTTCTCGACCGCGGGGATGAACTGGTTCGGAATGGCGCCGCCCCGGACTTCGTCGGCGAACTCGAAACCCGCGCCGCGCGCCAGCGGCTCGATGCGAAGGAAGACTTCGGCGAACTGGCCGGCGCCGCCGGTCTGCTTCTTGTGGCGGTGGTGGCCCTCGGCCGGCGCGGTCACGGTCTCGCGGTAGGCGATGCGCGGCGGCCGCGTCTGGACCTCGAAGCGGTACACCTCGCGCAGGCGCTCGAGCACGAGGCGCAGGTGCAGCTCGCCGAGGCCGTAGAGCACCGTCTCGTTGGTCGCGGCCACATGCTCGATGCGCAGGCACGGGTCTTCGGCCGCGAGCTTGCCGAGGATTTCCCAGGCGCGCTGCTCGTCGCCGTGGCGCTTGGGCTCCACGGCCAGGCCGTACACCGGCACCGGGAACGGCAGCGGCGCGAGGTGCACATGGCTGTCTTCGGCCGCATCGTGCAGCACGGCATCGAAATGGATCTCGTCGACCTTGGCCACCGCCACGATGTCGCCCGGCACCGCGTGCGACACCTCGACGTGGTCCTTGCCCTGGAGCATGAACAGGTGCCCCACCTTGAACGGCTTGCGGCCGTCGCCGATGTAGAGCTGGCTGTCGCGCGTGACCGTGCCCTGGTGCACGCGAAAGATGCCCATCTTGCCGACATAGGGGTCGATCGTGACCTTGAACACATGCGCCAGCACGTGCAGCGACGGGTCAGGCCCGGCCTGCATGGGCTGGGCCTGCGCGCCTTCGCCGACGAGGAACTCCGGCGGGTTGGCCTCGGTCGGGTCGGGCAGGAGCTTGACGATCACGTCCAGCAGCTCGGCCACGCCGGCGCCGCTGCGCGACGAGGTGAAGCACACCGGAATCAGGTGGCCTTCGCGCAGCGCCTGCTCGAGCGGCGCGTGCAGCTCGGACGGGTCCACGTCGCCTTCCTCGAGGTAGCGGTCGACGAAGGCCGCGTCGACCTC
Organism: Variovorax sp. GW822-FHT04A09; assembly: GCF_058801005.1. NCBI lineage: Bacteria > Pseudomonadati > Pseudomonadota > Betaproteobacteria > Burkholderiales > Comamonadaceae > Variovorax > Variovorax sp. GW822-FHT04A09. The sequence continues at coordinate 142,444 of NZ_JBXAMV010000001.1, forward strand.
GACCACCTGTTCCACCAGCGCGCGGTGCGCCGCTTCGACGGGCCCGAAGTCGGAGCGCCCGAAGCGGTTGAAGAAGCAGTCGATCACCTGCCGGTTCACCCCGTCGGGCACGTTCAGCGGCAGGCATTCGCGGCCGAAGGTGGCCTGGATGTCGGCCAGCAGGCCCGACAGCGAGACGCCCTGCGAGTCGATCTTGTTGACGATGATCATGCGGGCCAGATGGCGCGAGGCCGCGTAATTCATCATGCGCACCGCCATCGGCTCGATGCCGGTGGCGGCATTGATGACCACCGCCACCGTCTCGACCGCCTCCAGCGCCGGCAGGCTCTGGCCGAGAAAGTCGGGGCCGCCGGGCGTGTCGATGAGGTGGATGCGCGTGGCGGCGTGCGTGAGGTGCATCACCGAGGCGTTGAGCGAATGCAGCATGCGGCGCTCGAGCGGGTCGTGGTCGCTGACGGTGCTGCCGCGCTCGACGCTGCCGCACGCCCCGACGGCGCCCGCCTTGAACAACAGGGCCTCGGCCAGGGAGGTCTTGCCAGCGGCCGCCGCGCCCACCAGCGCCAGCGTTCGCACTGCTTCCATTTCGGCCGCGAGGCCGTTCGATCGGCTTGGCATGGCGGGACTCCTTTGCGCGTCCGCAAGGCCGGCCCGGCGGCCCGCAAGGGCTCGGGTGCTGCGCATCGACGCCGGGCCAGCGTACGGGATTGACCGTGCCGACGCAAGCCGGGGAGGGCGCGCCGGTCGGCCGCTCAGGGCTCCTGCGGCGCGGCGCCTTCGGATGGCGGCCGGTCGGCGGGCAACCTGCCCAGCCGCGACGAGGTCGCGCGCTCCGTGCGGATCTTGCGCAGCGTGTTCGTCAACGCCTGCGGGCTCGTGTTGAGCTGCCTCGCCGCCTTGGCCGGGCGCATGCCCTCGACCAGCACCAGCCGCGCGGCGGCGAGGGACGGGGTGGCCTGCAGGTGCAGCAGTTCGGCCACCTGCCAGAACTCGGCCGAGGTGAAGGTGCCGAGGTCCGGCGGCAACGAGCGCGACGGGACGGCCTGGCGCTTCTCGAAAACGCAGTGAGGCGCCGGGTCCATCTGCCCGACCCGCGCGATCAGGGCCTCGAGGTAGGCCTGCGTGGCGGGGGTGTTGGAAACCCAGTTCGAATGGATGACCAGCTTCGTCCCGTCGTCGGGGAACGTGTGCTCCCAGCTGACCCTCAACTCCGTCATGGCTGGCTGCGGAACGAGCGCAGCGTGGGGCGGCTCGTTTCCATGTGATTTTTTTGCATTCGTGCAGTATGTCGCGACATCTCTCGCATTCTTTCTTCGATGTCGCCAGTGTGACCGATGAAGGTGGGTTTTATCCCGGACTTTCGGTGTAGGCGAATGGAAAGACGGGCTGCCTCGCGGCGATGTGGCACGCGATGCCCGGCGGCCGCCGGAGGCGGGTCAAGAAGGGCGCACGACCACGCGCCGCGCGCGACCGGCGCGGCGAGGGCTGTCTTTCTTGCGGTCTGCCCGCCCTAGGCCGATGCGGCCGATGGCTGGGCGGATGCGGCCTGCGGTTGTTCCTGCGAGGTGCGAACCGGCGCGGGGGGACCGCAGTCGTCCGGCATCTTGCGCGAGGTGCCTCTCACGAGGTGGCGGGGCACGTGGTGTGTCTTGATGAAAAGTGCCAGCGCCTCGCTGCGCGCGGGCTCGGAGACCGGTAGAAACATGTGCAAAGCGCTCATGGTGTCGTTCCGTCGATGCCAGGCAGGAAGGCGGCGCACCCGCTTGTGCCGGGTGGCTGGCGACCCCTGGCATGGCCGCCCGGCGAGCATTATGAGCGTCTGGATCAACCCCGTTGGCGCTGATGTTTTCGGGCGTTCGGCCGCGCCAGAATGCTTGCTTGTCAACAGGAGCACACCCATGGGCCACACCGCAACGATCGTCTCCACCGACGTCAATTTCAACCACCGCATCCAGGTCGGCAAGTTCCAGCTCGTGGCGGACGAGCCGGCATCGCTGGGCGGGCAGGGCGCCGGGCCGGCGCCCTATGACTACTACCTGGCCGCGCTGTCCGCCTGCACCGCGATCACGCTGCGGATGTATGCCCAGCGCAAGGGCTGGGAGCTGGGCGAGTTCAAGGCCGAGCTGAGCTTCACGAAGGACGCCGATGGCAAGGCGCACATCCATCGCGTGCTGCACGCCAGCGGCCCGCTCACCGATGCGCAATGGAGCCGGCTGCTCGAGGTGGTGGCCAACACGCCTGTCACGAAGACGATGCGCGAAGGTGCCGAGATCACGAGCGAGCGCGGGGTGGCCGCGGCCTGATCCAGGCAACAGGCGCGGCGCTGTTCAGCGCCGCGAGATCACGCGAACCACCGGTTCGCTGTGCACGCGAAAACCCATGCGCTCATAGATCCGCCGCGCGCCCGCGTTGCCCTGCATCACATGCAGCACGGGCACTTCGCCGCGCTGCATCTGCTGCGCCACCAGGCGCGTGACGAGGCGCTTCGCGTAGCCCTTGCCCTGCGCATCGGGATGCGTGCAGACACCGCTGATCTCGCGCAGCGTGCCGGCGGCCATGCGTTCGCCGGCCATCGCCACGAGGCGGCCGTCGGGGTCGAAGCAGCCGACGTACTCGCCGAGTTCGATGGTGCGCGTGGAGAAGGGGCCGGGGCGGGTGAGGGCGGCGAGGGCGAGCACCTGTTCGACATCTGTCGCACCCAGCCGAACGACATCAGGAAGCGTGTCGGCCACGGGCGCAGGTGCGTCCCAGATCATCTTCACGATGACCGATTCCATGTCGACCTGCCAGGTGGACGGCACGGGGCGCGACCAGCCGATGGCATAGAAGTGCTCGTCCGGCGTGCAGTAGGGCAGCAGCGCGTCGAGGTCGGGGTGCAGTGCGTCGGCAAAACCGACGATGGGGGAGAAGCCTGTGGCGTAGCGGCGTGCGGTCGAAGTGCCGGCGGCAAAAGACGCATGCGGGCCCGAAAGGGCGTGCCAGGTGAGGTTGGTGAGGAGGTCTGTCATGGAAAGGATTCTTTCGGCCTGACAGGGACCGTTTTGCGCCGACCGTTGATGTGGGGGGGGCGGCGCCTCCTCGTCGGTGACGAGGAGGTGTGTCGCGTCGCACGGCGAGGGCAACCTCGCCGGCGTCAGCGACTCAGTGCATCAGCACTTCATGGCCGTGGCTTGTGCGGCGAAGGCGTCGGAAGCGGCCTTGCAGGCAGCGCCGAGTTGGGCGGCGTTGGCGCCGTAGCTGGCCCAGGTGGCCTTGGTCTGCTCGAGGCTGGACTTCAGGGCGTCGGCGGCGGCGCCACTTTGCTTGCCCACGCAGGCGCTCACCTTGTCCAGGTATTCCTGGCATTCCTTGGGCACGTCGGCCGATGCCGTCGTGGTGGCAGCGGGTGCGGCAGCAGCCGGTGCGCTGGCGGCCGGTGCGGCTGCCGGCGTGGCCGGGGCGGCAGCAGGTGCTGCGGGTGCGGCCGGCGCTGCGGGCGTGGACTCTTGCTTCGAGCAAGCGGTGATGGCGGCAGCCACGAAGATGAGTGCGAGCAGTTTGTTCATTTTTTCTTACATGAGCGAGTTGGATGATGTGCCACGCCTCGTGTCCTCCGGCGCGCAGTGCGCGCACCAGGAACGCAAGATTCGGGGCCGGAACAGTATCACCGCGCCCTGTGCAACAGACCCTCGCGAAGGCCGGAATCGTGGGCCCGCAGATGCTCCAAAAACGTAACAATCATCTTGAATCGTTAAATATTGCCGGGTTAAGCAGTCGAAGCTGCGCAGGCGTACACAGGGGGCGTGATGGCCCGCCGAACCGGGTGCTCGACCGGCCTCGCATCTGCAAGCGGATGTTGTTGATTCTTTCGAATTACATCGAAGCGACGAGGCCGCGTGAAGTTTCCTGAAGGCGCGCTGCGGTCCATTTCCGGAGTCGGCCAAGCGGCCTGCCGTGCCTCTTCAGCGGTCGCGCACATGGTTACAACCCCGTGCCGCAGACCCGCTCCTCGCGGTGCGCGGCAGCCGGCTGGACATGGCCGGATGTGGCCCGGTTCCCGGTCGATCGAATTGCCGCCGAACCCTCGGCTTGTGCATTGCATCAATTAATTCTTATGGCAAAGGTTCTCATTGCAGGATGGCATGCACATGCTCTTTCAGTTGTGAATCGGCTGCGATGAATTGAGGCGTTGGCGCGCCATTCATGACCAGCGAGTTCTTTGCCATCAAGGAATAGGGAATTCCCGCCCCGATTTTCTACGGAATCCCGTAGTTGAAAATATGAAATAGATCGGGTAATTCAAACGAACGAAATTCGCAAAGGCTTCGATCGCCTGAGTGTCGAGGGAAGATCGCCTTGTGCGGAGAGGAATACGGCAATGGATATGCCTCACATATGAGCCGGCGAATGGATCGTGATGAGTGGGTAACAATTAATTTCAAATTGAGGTGAAAAGCAAAGGAAGCCGTTGTTTTTGCGATTTTTTGACGGTATTGGCTCGAAAAGATAGAACGTTAATAGTGGACACATTTGCATATTTGTCGTCACACTTTGAGCCATGCCAAGGTCTCAATCGCCCCAATTCCTTCGCCCACGCGCTCATCGATTTGCGCTGGAAAGCCGGCAGCTATTTGATGGCGCCGCTTTTGTGGAGGCCGCCGCGGCGGCACCGGCGGACGCGCCGCAGGGCCCGCACGGGGATGCGCCGCATGCCGCCGACGCGGCGGCGCCCGTTGCCGTGCCGCATGGGCGCGAAAGCACGCCCGAAGCGGACGCGCGATCCGCGCCTGGCCCGGCCCCGACCCCGGCCAGCGAGGTCTACGTCGTCGACAAGAATGTTGCCAATTGGCAGCAGCTCGCCGCCTCGGTGCCGCAGGGCGCCGACCTGATCCTGCTGGACACCGGCTCGTCCGGCGTCGAACAGTTGCGCCAGGCGCTCGAAGGGCGCAGCGGCCTCACGGCGCTGCACATCCTCAGCCACGGCAGCGCGGGCGAGATCACGCTGGGCAACGAAACCCTCGACGTCGCCGGCCTGGCGCGCTCGGCCGGCGCCTGGCAGGCGATCGGCGCGAGCCTGGGCGCGGACGGCGACATCCTGCTCTACGGGTGCGACGTGGGCGCCGACGGGCAACGCTTCGTGCAGGCCCTGGGCCGTGCCACGGGCGCCGACGTGGCAGCGTCGCTCGACGCCACCGGCGCGGCCTCGCGCCAGGGCGACTGGTCGCTCGAAGTCGCAACGGGCCTCATCGAGTCGCGCGCCTTCGCCGCCACCGACTACGACGGCCTGCTGGCCGCGCCCACCGTGTCGACGACCACGCCGCGCATCACGGTCAGCGAACCCAGCTCGCTCAACGCGCCGGGCGCCGACCGCGCCACGCTCAGCGGCTGGACGCTCACCGACGATGGCGCGGGCAATGTCACGGTCGACGTGACCGTCGAGAACCCCGCGCTGGGCGCGCTGTCCAGCGCCAGCATGGCGGGCGTCACCACCGTGCCCGGCGGCTACCGCTTCGTCGGCAGCGTGGCCGATGCCAACGCCTGGATCAACCAGCTGGTGTTCACCGCCGCCGACACCGAACTGGGCAACGCCACGGCCACCACGCGCATCCTGGTGTCGATCACCGATTCGGAAACGCCGGCGCTCACCGCCAACCGCGCGCTCGACGTGACGATCACGCCGTCGAACGACCCGACCACGGTGGCCGACGCGGCGCAGACGGTCTCCGAGGGCGGCACAACGCTGCTGACCGGCACCACGCTCAACGCCATCGACCCCGAGGTGACGATCGGCTCGCAGAACACCGGCCAGATCGTCTACGGCATCGCGACCAACACCGCGCACGGCTACCTCACGCTCAACGGCGAACGCATCGGCGTGGGCTCGGTCTTCACGCAGGCCGACGTGCTCGCGGGCCGCGTCGCCTACGTGCACACGGCCACCGGCGCGGACCAGAACCTGGACGACAGCTTCGTCATCGTCGTCAACGACGGCGCCACGCCGCTGGCCGGCTCCGACCACGCCACCATCACGCTGAACGTCACGCCGCTGAACCAGCCGCCGGTGGTCTCGGGCGGGGGCAGCGTGTTCGAAGGGCAGCCGCCCAACGCAGTGGACGGCAGCGGCAACCCGAGCTCGGTCGTGGGCAACTTCATCGTCGCCGACGGCGGCGGCGACGACGCCAGCGGCGACCTCACGGTGCGGCTGACCAGCCTGCCCACCGACGGCACGCTGTACTTCACGGGCACGGTGCTGATCGGCGGCGTGCCCCAGAACGTCACCAACCGCGCCATCACGCAGGCCGACATCGACGCCGGCTTCGTGTTCGGCTACGACGACCGCGGCGGCCTCACCTACGGCAACAACGGCCAGCGCGACAACAACGGACAGAGCTACCCGTTCACCGACGGTTTCGGCGTCACGGTGAGCGACGCCGGCGGCGGCACGGGCACACCGTCGTCCACCTCGGGCACCATCGCCATCAACGTGCGCCCGGCCAACGACGACCCGGTGCTCGACCCCGACAGCACGCTCGAGGCGACCGTGGACCCGGCGGGCGGCGGCTACACCGTGACGCTCACGCCCGGCATGCTCGGCGCGACCGACGTCGACTCGAGCGACGACAACCTGACCTTTGCCGTCACCTCGATGAACGGCCTGAACCAGGGCTACCTGCTGCTGGACGGCAAGATCCTGCCGCCGGGCGGCACCTTCACCATGGAAGACGTGCGCTCGGGCCGCGTGCAGTACGTGCAGACGCAGGGCGCGGCGGCGGGCGACACCGACACCTTCAGCTTCCAGGTGGTCGACAACACGCTCGGGCCGACCTGGGACGCGAACGGCAACACCGTGATCCGCGAGGGCGCCGACCGCAACCCCGACGGCACGCTGAAGACCTACGAGTTCACGATCAACCTCGTGGAAACCCCGGCGGGCAACGGCGATCCGCTGCAGACCATCGACGGCACCGTCACCACCTCGGGCTCCAACCATGCGGGCACCGACCAGAACGGCGCCACGCGCGGCACGCTCAGCGAAGGCGGCTCGGTGGTGCTGGGCGGCACCGGTTCCGACTTCAACACCGTGCCGGGCCTGAGCTACGTGGTCGAAGGCGTGCCGCCGTCGCAGGTGATCTACACCGTCACCGACTACACCGGCACCACCGGGCCCGTGCGCAACGGCGTGCTGCAGCGCTTCGACGGCGCGGCCTGGGTCGACATCGACACCTACGAGACCTTCACGCAGGAAGACCTGAACGCCGGGCGCATCCGCTTCCAGCACGACGGCGACGTGGAAGATTTCGAATCGGCCGTGTCGCTCTCGGTGACGGCCGGCGTCGCCGTCGGCGGCGTGCGCAACGTCTGGAACACCAGCTTCTCGTTCTTCATCACGCCGGTCAACGACGTGCCCGTGGCCACCGGCTCGTCGAACACGGTCATCCGCGAAGGCGAGACCGCCTACCTCACGACCGGGCAGATCCGCGTGGTCGATGCGGACGATGCCGCCAGCGAAGGCTACCTCGAAGGCTCGGCCACGCTGCTGAACGGCGACCCGAACTACGCCTTCAACAACGCCGGCAGCGGGCCGGGCGCGATGCAGTTCGAGTTCGACAGCCTGCCCACGGGCGGCCAGCTGCAGTACTGGAACGGCGCCGCCTGGGTGGCCGTGGCCGTGGGGCAGCGCATCGACGCCTCGCTCATCACCGGCAGCGCCGGCACCACGGGCCTGCGCTTCGTGAGCGACGGCTCCGAGGTGCGCACCACCCAGTTCAACGTGCATGCCGTGGACCGCTGGGGCGCCGCGTCGAACCCCGTCACCGTCGGCATCCAGATCACCAACGTCAACGACGCGCCGGTGATCGCTCCCGACCCGACGCAGCCCGACCCGCCCGGCACCGCCAACCAGCCGCTGACCGTGGCCGAGGGCGGGCGCGGCCAGATCACGCCGGGCATGCTCAGGGCCTTCGACCCCGACAGCACGCTCACGCAGCTGCAGTACACGATCACCTCCGTCACCACGCACGGGCGCATCATGTACTCGACCGACGGCGTCAACTTCGTGGCGCTGGGCGTGGGCTCCTCGTTCACGCAGGCCGACGTGAACGCCGGACGCATCTACTATTTCAATTCGGGCGACGAATCCGACGGCCACACCGAAGCCAACGGCGATCCGCCGAGCGACCGCTTCACCTTCACGCTGAGCGACGGCGACAAGGAACAGACCGGCGGCCAGTTCTGGATCTACGTCACGCCGCTGAACGACGCGCCCACGGTGACCGCGCCGGCCGGCCCGATCGACATCGACAGCAGCAACCCGGCGCACAACCCCGTGCCCGGCTTCCACGTGGGCGACACCGACCTGGACGCGGTGATCCAGGGCGAGACCGACTTCGTCCAGGTGACGGTGCGGCTGCTGGACGCCAACGGCAACCCGTTGAATGCCGCGGCCTACGCGGGCGCCACCATCGGCTCGACCTCGATGGGCGGCGTGACCGTCGACGCCGACAAGAACGGCAACGGCGACTTCCTCACGCTGCGCGGCACGCGCGCGCAGGTGAACGCCGCGCTGGCGGGCCTCACGCTCACCTTCGACACCGACCGCGACCAGGCCTACCGGCTGCAGGTGATCGTCGACGACCGCCTGCGCGACACCGCCACCGGCGTGCTGCAGCCCGGCGCCAACGGCGGCCCGCAGAACGAGCCGAGCGTGCCGGGCGGGCCGAACATCGCGATTCCGGCCACCGAGTACGACTGGTACGCCGACACGGTGCCCACCACCGGCGACATCACGGGCAACCTCGCGGCGGCCTCGGTGCTGGTGCGCGCGTCGAGCGAGAACGACCCGGGCGTGCTGGTCGTGCCGCCCGTGCACACGGTCTATGAAGACCAGCCGACCTACATCGGCGCGGGCTTCGTGGTGTCCGACCCCGAGTCGGCCGCCTTCGGCACGCCCATCACGCTGCGGCTGACCGTGCCCAACGGCACGCTGGGCATCGGCGGTACCGGCGGGCAGACGAGCTTCACGCTGCCCAGCGGGCGCGTCGTGACCATCGCCGGCGACAACACCGGCGCGCTCACGCTCACCGGGCGCGCCAGCGACATCCAGGAGCTGATCACCAGCGGCGCCGTCACGGGCCTGACCTACCGCAGCGCCACCCACGTCAACCACGACCTCAACGGCGCCGACGCCGGCGACGTGACGCTCACCGTCTCCTTCGACGACACTGGCTCGCAGATCGGTGGCGACACCGGCGGCGGCAGCGTGTCGAACAACCCGCCCGACATGACGATGGCGCTGACCATCGTGGCGGTCAACGACGCGCCGACGGCCGGGCTCACACCGGGCACCAACCCGAACACGCCGCTGTACCTGACGGGCGGCAGCACGCCGTCGGCCGTGCCGGGCTTCGTCGTGCGCGACCTGGACATCGACGGCGACGGCGGCGGCATCGCGCCCGGCGAAGCCGATTTCCTGCAGGTCACCGTGCGCATCACCAACGGCACGGGCGCGCCGCTGGGCGCGGCGCAGTACACGGACGGCGGCAGCGACGCCATCACCATCACTTCGAGCAATGCAGCCGGCTCGGGCGTGACCATCGACAGCACCTACGACGGCACCGGCAGCGCGCTCGTCATCCGCGGCACGCGCGCGCAGGTGCAGGCCTACCTCGACGGCCTGCAGGTGGCGCTGGGCGGCAGCCTGGCCAACACCGACCAGACCTACCGCGTGCAGGTCATCGTGGACGACCGCCTGCGCGAGAACAGCAGCGGCGCGCTGGCGGGCGGCGCCAACGGCGGCGAGAACAACAACGCGAACGGCGGCACGGTGGCGGTGCCCACCACCAACGTCAACCCCTACGCGCTGATCCCCGCGGGGCTGACGGCCAACGTGGCCTCGGCCTACCGCACGCTGTTCCCGTCGTCGATCAACGACCCGGCCCACATCGCGGCCGGCAACCCGACGGTGGACGAGGGCAACGGCAGCGTCACGCTGACCGGCCTCACGGTCACCGACCAGGACGCGGCCGCCACCGACGTGCTGACGGCCACGGTGTCGGTGCCCCCCGGCTTCGTCATCAACGGCGTGGGCGGCAGCGGCGGCACGGTCGGCCCGTTGGGCGGCGCCAGCATCACCATCACCGGCACGCTGGCGCAGATCAACAGCCGCATCAACGCCATCTCGATCGCGCTGCCCGACGCCCCTGGCGCCGCGCTGCCGGCCGACTGGAACGGCGCCTTCACCGTGACCGTGGTGGTCAACGACGAGGGCCACACCGGCGGGCGTCCGGGCAGCCTGGCGCCCGGCGACAACAGCACGACCGGCACCTTCGCCTACGCGGACGGGGTCGGCAACCGCCTGGTCACCACGCGCACCTTCGTCTTCACGGTGGCGCCGGTCAACGATGCGCCGGTGGTGGTGGGCGGCACCACCCAGACGCTGCCGAACGTCACCGAAGACGTGGGCAACAACGCGGCCGGCACCCCCGTGGGCACCCTGTTCGGCTCGCACTTCGACGATGCCGCCGACCTGATCGACAACAGCGGCAACGGTGGCACCGGCGGCAGTTCGTCCGACACCTTCTTCGGCGTCGCGATCACGGGCCACGTCCCGGACCCCGCGCAGGGGGCCTGGCAGTACTCGCTGGACAACGGCGCCACCTGGATTCCCGTCGGCGCACGCACCGACGGCACGGCCCTGGTGCTGGCCGCCGACGCGCAGCTGCGCTTCGTGCCGGCCGCCAACTTCCACGGCACGCCCACCACGCTGACCGTGCGGCTGGTCGAGACCGACACCAACAACGACAGCGCCACGGCCGATCCCACCTCGGGCTCGACGGTCAACGTGGCGGGTGCCAACAACGGCGGCACCACCGTCTACAGCGCCGGCACCATCGTGCTCAGCACCACGGTGATCAACGTGAACGACCGGCCGACGGCGACCGATGCGACCGTGCCCGCCGGCGTCGAGGACGTGACGGGTGCCGGTGTGCGCGTCGACACGCTGCTGGGCGGCGGCTACGGCGACGCGACCGACAACCAGACGTCCATCAGCGGCGGCGGCGATGCATCGACCTCGTTCGGCGGCATCGCCATCGTGGGCAACAACGCCAACGCCGCGCAGGGCGCGTGGGAGTACAGCCTGAACGGCACCGACTGGCTCGCCGTGCCGACGGGCGCCTCCGACACCAGCGCCTTGCTGCTGCCCACCAGCGCGCAGCTGCGCTTCGTGCCGGCGGCCGACTTCAACGGCACGCCCGGCGGGCTGGTCGTGCGCGTGTCCGATGCGCCGGTGGCGGCGGGCAGCGGCGACATCAGCGCCACCGTCAACGACGCCACCAGCCAGTGGTCGGTGCTGCGCAACGTGTCGACCACCATCGCGCCGCGCAACGACGCGCCGGTGATCGGCGGCACCACCGGCGCGACCGCGATGGAGAACAACCAGACCGGCACCGGCGTCAGCATTCCGCCCGTGGCGCTGGTCAGCGGCGGCACCGTTGGCGACCTCGACCTGGCGACCACGCCCGGCCTGGCCGCCGGCGTGTTCGGCGCGGGCTCGCTCACCGTGAGCCTGGACGGCTACCAGCCGGGCGACCAGCTGTTCGTCAACGGCGCGCTGCCCCCGGGCGTCAGCGTCTCGGGCGGCAACGGCGCGCCGCTGGTGGTGCAGTTCGACGCAGACACCACCGTGGCCGAGGTGCGTGCGGTGCTCGACCAGCTGTCCTACCGCAGCAGCAGCGACAACCCGACGGCGTTCGGCACCGACAACGAGCGCGTCTACACCATCGTGCTCAACGACGGCAACAACGTGCAGCCCGGCGGCAACGCGGGCGGCCCGCAGCCGCTGAACAGCAACGTGCTCACCGGCACGCTCGCGATCACGGCCGTGAACGACCCGCCGACCGCGGTCGACGACACGCACAGCATCGACGAAGACACGCCCTCGGTGGGCAGCAACGTCATCAGCGGCCGCATTCCCGGCGAGGCCGACCACGACCCCGACAGCACCACGCTCACGGTCACCAGCATCCGCACCGGCCCCGAGGCCGGCGCCGGCACGGCCGGCACGCTGGGCAGTCCGCTGACCGGCACCCACGGCAGCATCGTGCTGAACGCCGACGGCAGCTACACCTACACGCTGGACAACAGCGACCCGCGCGTGCAGGCGCTGATCGCCGGCGAGACGCTCACCGACCTGTTCACGTACACCATCTCCGACGGCGCCGGCGGCACCGACACCGCGCAGATCACCATCACGATCCGCGGCGCCAGCAACGACGTGCCGGGCATCACGGTGACCGACGCCAACGGCAACGCGACCGGCCAGGTGACGGTGCACGAGTCGGGCCTGACGAGCGTGGGCGACACGAGCGAGACAGCGGGCGCCGGCTTCAACATCACGGCGGCCGACGGCGTGGCGAGCATCAACGTCGGCGGCACGGTGGTGACGCTGGCGCAGCTGCAGGCACTCACGCCGGGCGCGCCGATCACGATCACCACGCCCGACGGCCAGATCCGCCTCACGGGCTTCAGCGGCACCACGCTGCCCAACGGCGTCGTGACCGGCGGCACGGTCAGCTACACCTACACGCTGACCTCGGCGCAGAACCACAGCGCGGGCGAAGTGACCGAGGCGGTGGCGCTGAGCGTGACCGACCGCGACGGCGACGTGGCCAGCGGCACGCTCACGGTGCTGATCGTGAACGACGTGCCCACCGCGAACCCCGACACGAACAGCGTCACCGAAGACGCCGCGCCGAACCCCGTGACCGGCAACGTGAAGACCAACGACCGCGAGGGCGCGGACACGGCCGTGCCGGTGACGGGCGTGAGCTTCGGCGGCAACGCAGGCACGGTGGGCAGCGCGCTGGGCATGGAATACGGCAGCATCGTGCTGAACGCGAACGGAACCTACAGCTACACGCTGAACAACACCGACCCGCGCGTCAACGCGCTGAAGGACGGCGAGACGCTCACGGACACGGTGAGCTACACCCTCACCGACGCGGACGGCGACACCTCAACCACCACGCTGACGATCACCATCCACGGCCGCACCGACGCCAGCCCCGAGATCGTGCCCGTGGACGGCAACGGCGCGGCCACGGGCCAGACCGAGGTTCACGAGCGCGGCCTGGTCGACGGCCCGGCCGGTCCCGATGCACGCGAGAACGGCAGCGGCGTCGTCACGGTGTCGGCGGCCGACGGCCTGCAGACCGTCACCGTGGGCGGGCGCACGCTGACGCTGGCCGAGCTGGCCAACCTGGGCACCACGCCGGTCGTCATCACGACGCCGCTGGGCACGCTCACGCTGACGGGCTTCACGGCCACCGCCTCGGTGGGCGGCGTGCCCACGGCGGGCAACCTGGCCTACACCTACACGCTGCGCGCGCAGGTGCCGCAGCCGGGCGCGACCGAGAGCACCGAAGCCATCGCCCTGCAGGTGACCGACGCCGGCGGCGCCACGGCCACGGGCACGCTCACCGTGCGCATCGTGGACGACGTGCCGCAGGCCACCGACGACACGGCCGCCATCACCGAGGACGCCGCGCCGAACACGGTGTCGGGCAACGTGGCGACCAACGACACCATCGGCGCGGACGACCGCAACGTGGCGCCGGTCACGGGCGTGAGCTTCGGCGGCGCGGCCGGCACGGTGGGCGCGTCGATCACCACGACCTACGGTTCGATCGTGCTGAACGCCGACGGCAGCTACACCTACACGCTGAACAACGCCGACGCGCGCGTGCAGGCGCTGTCGGTCGGCGAGACGCTGACCGAGCAGGTGCGCTACACGATCACCGATGCCGACGGCGACACCAGCACCGCCACGCTCACGATCACCATCCGCGGCGCCAACGACCTGCCGGGCATCGCCGTCACCGACGCCAACGGCGCGGCGACCGGGCAGGTCACGGTGTTCGAGTCGGGCCTGGTGAGCATCACCGACACCGGCGAGCGCGCCGCCAGCAGCTTCAACATCACGGCGGCGGACGGCGTGGCGAGCATCAACGTCGGCGGCACGGTGGTGACGCTGGCGCAATTGCAGGCGCTCACGCCGGGCGCGCCGATCACGATCACCACGCCCGACGGCCAGATTCAGCTGACGGGCTTCAGCGGCACCACGCTGCCCAACGGCATCGTGACCGGCGGCGCGGTCAGCTACACCTACGTGCTGGGCGCGCCGCAGAGCCATCGCTCCGGCGGCGTGCTGACCGAGGTGACCGAGCAGATCGCGCTGTCGGTGACCGACCGCGATGGCGACGTGGCCAACGGCACTCTCACCGTGCTCATCATCAACGACACGCCGCAGGCCACCGACGACACCGCCGCCATCACCGAGGACGCGGTGCCCGACACGGTGAGCGGCAACGTGAAGGCCAACGACCGCGACGGCGCGGACAACGGCAACGGCGTGCCGGTGACGGGCGTGAGCTTCGGCGGCGCGGCCGGCACGGTGGGCGTGTCGCTCACGACCACGTACGGCGCCATCGTGCTGAACGCCGACGGCAGCTACACCTACACGCTGGACAACGACAACGCCACCGTCAACGCGCTCAAGACCAACGAGCAGCTGACCGAGACGGTGCGCTACACGATCACCGATGCCGACGGCGACACCAGCACCGCCACGCTGACGATCACCATCCACGGCCGCCTGGACGGCGACCCGGCCATCGGCGCCGTGGACGGCAACGGCGCGGCCACGGGGCAGGCCGAGGTGCACGAGCGCGGGCTGGTCGACGGCATCGGCGGCCCCGACACCCGCGAGCGCACCACCGGCACCATCGTGGTCTCGGCGAGCGACGGCATGCGCAGCGTCACCGTGGGCGGGCGCACGCTGACGCTGGCCGAGCTGGCGAACCTGGGCACGACGCCGGTCACCATCGACACGCCGCGCGGCACGCTGGTGCTCACCGGCTTCACGCCCACCAGTTCGGTGGGCGGCGTGCCGACGACGGGCGAGCTGGCCTACACCTACACGCTGGACGGGCAGGTGGCGCAGCCGAACGCCACCGAGAGCACGGAAGACATTGCGCTGGTGGTGACCGACGCCGGCGGCGACACGGCCACGGGCACGCTCACCGTGCGCATCGTGGACGACGTGCCCGAGGCCGTGAACGACACCCATGCCATCACCGAGGACGGCGTGCCGAACACGGTGGGCGGCGACGTGAAGGCCAACGACACCCTCGGCGCCGACGACGCCAACGGCGTGCCGGTGACGGGCGTGAGCTTCGGCGGCGTGGCCGGCACGGTGGGCGTGCCGATCACCACCACCTACGGGCGCATCGTGCTGAACGCCGACGGCAGCTACACCTACACGCTGAACAACGCCGACCCGCGCGTGCAGGCGCTGGTCGTGGGCGACACGCTGACCGAGGTGGTGAGCTACACGCTCACCGACAACGACGGCGACACCAGCACCGCCACGCTGACCCTCACCATCCACGGCGCCAACGACGGCGTGACGCTGGTCATCGGCGACAACAACGGCCCCGACACGGCCGGGCAGGCCACCGTGCACGAGCGCGGCCTGGTCGAGCCGGGCGACGCGAGCGAGACGGTCTCGGGCAGCTTCTTCGTCACGGCGCCCGACGGCCTGGGCAGCATCGCGGTGCACGGCACCACGCTCACGCCGGCGCAGCTGGCCGCGCTCGGCACCAGCCCGGTCACCATCGCCACCGACCGCGGGCGCATCACGCTCACCGGCTTCGATGCGGCCACGGGCACCGTGCGCTACACCTACGTGCTGGGCGCCGCGCAGAGCCATGCGGGCGGGCAGGTCACCGACGACATCGCGTTGCAGGTGACCGACCGCGACGGCGACACCACGCAGGGCACGCTGCGCGTGCTGGTGATCGACGACGTGCCCACGGCACGCAACGACGCCACCTCGATCGGCACCACGCGCCCCGGCACCACGGCCACCGGCAACGTGTTCGGCGGCAGCGGCATGGGCGCGAACGACGTGGCCGACCGCCTCGGCGCGGACGGCACGTCGACGCCGGTCACGGGTGTTTGGTTCGAAGGCGTGGCCGGCACCATCGGCGGATCGACGGCGGGCCGCTACGGCAACCTGCGGCTGAACGCCGACGGCAGCTACAGCTACTCGGTGAACGCCAGCAACATGCGCGTGGCCTCGCTGGGCGACGGCCAGACGCTGACCGAGGTGTTCGACTACGTCATCACCGACGCCGACGGCAGCACCAGCACGGCGAAGCTGGTCGTCACCATCAACGGCACCTCGCAGCACCGGCCGCTCACGGGCGACCAGGTGTTCCCGGCCGACTTCGGCGACCCCAGCCGCCGCATCGACCAGTCGATGACGCCGGCGCTGTTCGTGCAGATCGCGGTGCAGGAATCGCAGCGCCTGAGCCAGATGCTGTCGGGCGCCATCGCCGCGCGCGCGCTGGGCGGCGACCGCCTCTTCGGCGAAGACCGTCCCACCGACCTGTGGGGCGAGCCGCAGGGCGTGGACTACGCCGAGCACGTGAGCCGCGACGGCGTGGCCTTCTCGCTGCGCATGGTGCGCGACGTGGAGCAGACGCTCGCGCTGCGCGGCGTCACGGCCGGCAAGCTGGTCGACGGCGCGAGCCCGCTGTTCGGCGATTTCGACAGCTTCTCGGTGCCGCAACAGCCGCCGCCTGCGGAAGTACCCGCGCGCGAGGGCGGGCGCATCGTGGTGCCGCGTGCCGATGCGGCGCATCCGTCCACCGAGGCGGCGCAGGCCGATACGGCGCCGGCAGCCGGTGCCGCCGCGCCGGTGGCCGCCGACACGGCGCGCTCGTTCTCCAGCCGCGTGGCCGCGGCCGCCGCGGAGCGCGACGCGGTGCGCGAGCTGCTGCGGCATCCGCAGCGCGCCACGCCCACCGTGCGCGTGCCCACGAGCTGATCGACGCAGAGAAAAACGCCGGAGCCATCGAACCATGTCCTATCCATCGAGCACCATGACCGACATTCACAAGCAACCCGCGTCGACCTTCCGTTTCCCCCTGTCGTGGCCCGCCGCCGCGGCCGCGCTGATGCTGGCCGGCTGCAGCATGACGCCGGTGCAGCTCACGCGCGACGAGATCGTGGTGCGCGTGCGCCACGACCAGAAGCAGCTGTACAAGGACCAGGCCACGGTCGCCACGCCCATGACGTATTCCGAGGTGCTGGCGCGCGCGCTCAAGTACAACGCCGACTACCGCCTGAAGCTCATGGAGTCGGCCCTGGCGCGCGGCCTGCTCGACGTGTCGGCCGCCGACATGCTGCCCAAGCTGGTGGCCGACGCGGGCTACAACGACCGCAGCAACGATTCGGGCGGCACCAGCATCGGCATCGAAGACCGCGTGGTGAGCCTGCGGCCCTCGACCTCGGAGCAGCGCTCGCATTACTTCGGGCGCGCCACGCTGTCGTGGAACGCGCTCGACTTCGGCATCAGCTACTTCCGCGCCAAGCAGGCGGCCGACGAGGTCAACATCGCGGAGGAGCGCCGCCGCAAGATCCTGCAGAACATCGCGCAGGACGTGCGCAGCGCCTACTGGCGTGCCATCGGTGCGCAGCAGCTCATCGGCGATGCCGACCGGCTGGCCGTGCGCATCGAGGATGCGCTGAAGAAGTCACGCGAGGCCGAGCGCGCCGGCGTGCTGCCGCCCGCGCAGGGCCTGGCCTACCAGCGCGCGCTGCTCGATGCGATGTCGCTGGTCAACGCCAAGCGCCAGGAAATGCAGTTCGCCAAGCGCGAGCTGGCCGCGCTCATGAGCCTGCCGCCGGGCGTCGACTTCACGCTGGTCGAAGGGCCGCAGGACGGGCGCGCGCCCGTCACGCTGGACATCGACAAGCTCGAGGTCGCCGCGCTGGAAAACCGCGCCGAGCTGCGCGAGGAAGACTACAAGGCGCGCATCGGCATCGCCGAGACCAAGAAGCAGATCGCCTCGCTGTTCCCCGGCCTGAACCTGTACGCCGGGGCGCGCTACGACTCCAACTCCTTCCTCTACAACAGCAACTGGAGCGACGCGGGCGTGAGCCTGTCGATGGACCTGTTCCGGCTGGCGGCCATCCCGGCCATCAACCGCACCAACGACGCGCGCAAGAAGACCGACGAAGCGCGCCGCCTGGCGCTGACCATGGCGGTGGTCACGCAGGTGCGCGTGTCGGCCGAGCGCTACAAGCTGGCGGTGGTCGACCAGGAGCTGGCGGCCGAATCCAGCCGCGTCGACCAGCGCATGGCCAGCGTGGCGCGCGCCGGTGCCAGCAACCAGCTCGAGAGCGAACTCGAGGCACTGCGCGTCGATGCGCGCGCGCTGGTGTCGCGCTTCCAGCTGGCCACGGCCTATGCGGCCACGCAGACCTCGTACGGCCGGGTGCTCAACTCGGTCGGCATCGACCTGATGCCGGCCACCGTGGCCAGCACCGACATCAAGACCGTCGCCAAGGCCATCGAGCAGAGCATGGCCGAAGGCGAGAAGGCGGTGTTCCTCGAAGCGGCGCTGATCCCGGTGCGCAACCGGCCGGTGAGCGTGCGCGTGCGCGACCTGCCGTCGGGCGTGAGCGAAGCGGCGGTGCGCGGCGCGGTCGAGCGCATCGTCACGCGCAACGAGCTGGTGTCCTCGGGGTCGGCCGATGCGCTCGTGCTCACGCTGGCCTTCCAGCGCAATGTGCCGCAGCAGCGCGGCACCACGCGCGCCCAGTGGCGGCTCACGCTGGCCGAGCCGGGCGGGCGCGAGCTGCTGTCGCAGAACTACGCCAGCTACGTGCCGGCCGTGACGACCGAAAGCGCCGTGAGCGCCTTCGCCGAGGCGGCGACGCTGTCGGTGATCACGGACGTGCGGCGCCTCGCGCGCACGGGCGCCACGGTGACGCAGAAGTGAAAGCGAGCCCGCCCTTGAAACCGTCGTCCTTCTCCGCGCTTCGCATCGCCGTGCTCCTGGCCTGCGCCCTGGGCGGTGCCCTGCAGGCCGGCGCCCAGCCGGCACCCGCGCCGCGCACCGCCCCGGCGGGTGCGCCGGGCAACCTGGCGCCGGTGCGTTTTCTTGTGGTGGCCGCGCAGGAAAGCGTGCTCTCGGCCTCGGCCCCGGGCCGCTTCGCGAAGGTGCCGGTGAGCCTGGGCGACACGGTGCGCGCGGGCCAGGTGCTGGCCGCCTACGAATGCGACGAGATCCAGGCGCGCCGCGCCGCCGCGCGTGCCGAGCACGAGGCCGCCAAGGTGCAGTACGTGGGCAAGCTGAAGCTGCAGGGCCTTCAGTCGGCGGCCGAGATCGAGGTCGAGCTGGCCGCGGCCAACGTGAACAAGGCGCAGAGCCAGGTCCGCATCTTCGACGCGCAGATCGCGCAGTGCAATTTCGTGGCGCCGTTCGCCGGCAAGGTGGCGCGCGTGCATGTGAAGGTGGGGCAGGGCGTGAACCCCGGCGCGCCGGTGGTCGAGCTGGTCGGCAACGGCCCGCTGAAGGCGCGCATGAACGTGCCCTCGCAATGGCTCGCGTGGCTGAAGACCGGCCAGCGCCTGGACGCCACGGTCGACGAGACCGGCGCCGCCGTGGTGCTGAAGGTCACGCGCGTGTCGGGCCGCGTGGACGCGGTGAGCCAGACCATCGAGATCGAGGCCGAGCTCGCGGGCGACGCGGCCGGCCAGGTGCTGCCGGGCATGAGCGGGCAGGTGCGCGCGCCGGTCGGCAGGGGATGAGCGCCGCGCGCGGCAAGGGCGGAGCGTCGTGACCGATCTCGCGTTCCATGCGCTGGCCGCGAAGGTGCGCGCGGCGCAGCGCCCGGCCGACCTGGCCTTCCTGATCTGCAACGAGACCCACGCGATCGCGCCGTACCGGCAGGCCGCGCTGGTCGGCTTCTTCGGCGCGCGCCGCACGCGGCTGGTGGCGCATTCGGGGCTGGCCGATGTGGAGTCCGACTCGCCCTATGCGCTGTGGCTGGCCTCGGTGGCCGACCACCTGAAGCCGCGGCTGGACGAGTTGCCGGCCGCCGCGCGCGTGCTGGCGTTGTCGCCCGGCATGCTGCCGCCCGCGCTCGCCGCCTCATGGGCCGACTGGCTGCCCGACCAGGTGTGGGTGCTGCCCATGGCCGACCCCGACGGCCGCGCACGCGCCGCGCTGTTCCTGGCGCGCGAGGCGCCGTGGCCCACCGAGTTCGACGCCAAGGCGCCCGAGTTCCTGCTGCTGCAGGCCGCCGCGATGTACGGCCATGCGTGGTGGGCACTGACCGGGCGCCGCCGCTCCATCGGCACGCTGCTGCAGGAAGCCTGGGCGCGCAAGCCGCTGCGCTGGGCGCTGGCGCTGCTGCCGCTCGCGCTCCTGGTGCCGGTGCGCGAGTACGCGCTGCTGCAGGCCGAGGTGATCTCCACACGCAGCCAGGTGATCGCCTCGCCGCGCGACGGTGTGATCCGCCGCATGACCGTGCCGCCCAACACGCCGGTGGTGGCCGACCAGACCATCGCCGAGCTCGACGACACCACGCTGGACAACCGCCTGGCCGTGGCGCGCGCGGCGCTGTCGACCGCGCGGCTGGAACTGCACCAGGCCTCGCAGCGGGCCATCGAATCACAATCGGCCAAGGCCGAGCTGAGCCTGGCCGAAGGCAAGCTGCGCGAACGCGAGGTGGAGGTGGGTGCGCTGCAGCGCGAAGTGGCGCAGCTGCAGATCAAGGCGCCGGCGGCGGGCGTGTTCGTGTACTCCGACCCCGACGACTGGGCTGGCCGTCCGGTGCAGACCGGCGAACGCGTCGGGCTGCTGGCCGACCCGGCCGTGCTCGGCGTGCAGGCCTGGGCGCCGGTGAGCGAGGCGGTCAACCTGGCGCCGGGCGCGCCCATGACGCTGTTCCTGCGCGTGGCGCCGCTGGACCCGGTGTCGGCCCGGCTCGACCACGCCGGCTACCAGGCGGTCGAGGCGCCCAACGGCGTGGCCAGCTACCAGCTGCGCGGCCACCTGAGCGAACCCTCGGGCGTGGCGCGCATCGGCCTGCGCGGCACGGCGCGCGTGTCGGGCGAATGGACCGTGCTCGGCTACCTGCTGCTGCGCCGGCCGTTCGCGGCGGCGCGGGAGTGGTGCGGGTGCTGAGCGGCACGGCGCTCGCAGGCCGTGGCGCTCCTGCGGGCGCTGCGTCGCCGCCGCCGTGGCCGGCATTGCGCGAGGAACTGCAGATCCATCCGGCCGGCGCCAACGGCGACGGCTCGCCGGCCTGGCACGTGTGCGACCCGGTGCGCAACCTGTTCTTTCGCATCGGCTGGCTGGAGTTCGAGATCCTGCAGCGCTGGCCGATGGCCGATGCTGCGCGCATCGCGCAGGCGATCGAACGCGACACCCCGCTGGCGCCCGACGCCGACGACGTGGCGCGCTTCCAGGGCTTTCTCGAACAGCACCAACTGCTGCGCACCGTGCGCCGCAAGCCGCCGATGCCGGCGTGGCGATGGCTGCTCAACAACTACCTGTTCGTGCGCATTCCGCTGGTGCGGCCGGCGCGGCTGCTCGAGAAGATGCTGCCCTGGGTCGAGTGGCTCTACAGCCGCTGGTTCGTGGCGCTCAGCGTGCTCGCCGCCGGCGTCGGCGTGCTGCTGGCCGCGCGGCAATGGGACACGGTGGCAGCCAACCTGCGCGGTGCGCTCAGCTGGGAGGGCGTGCTGGGCTTTGCCGGCGCGCTCGTGGTGTCGAAGCTGCTGCACGAGATGGGGCACGCGCTCATATCCACGCGCCACGGCGTGCGCGTGGGGCACATGGGCGTCGCGCTGCTGGTGATGTGGCCGATGGCCTACACCGACACCGGCGAAAGCTGGAAGCTGGCGCGCTCGCGGCACCGCCTGGCCATCGCGTCGGCCGGCATTTGCGCCGAGCTGGTGCTGGCCGCGTGGTCGACGCTGTTGTGGGCCTTCATGCCCGACGGCGACCTGCGCAACGCGCTGTTCTTCCTGGCGACGACGGCCTGGGTGCTGACGCTGGCCGTGAACGCCAGTCCCTTCATGCGCTTCGACGGCTACTACATGCTGACCGACGCGCTGGATTTTCCGGGCCTGCACGAGCGCGCGGGACAGCAGGCGAGGCGCGCGCTGCGGCGCTGGCTGCTGGGCTTCGACGATCCGTCGCCCGAGACGCTGACGCCGGGCTTCCGGCGCTTTCTCATCGCCTTCGCGTTCGCCACCTGGGTCTACCGGCTCGTGCTGTTCATCGGCATCGCGGTCGTCGTTTACCACGCGTTTTTCAAGGCGCTGGGCGTGTTCCTGTTCATCGTCGAGATGGGTGTGTTCGTGGTGCGGCCGGTGATGGCGGAACTGCGCGTGTGGCACGCGCGGCGCGGCGAGATCAAGCCACGGCGGCGCCTCGGCGCGGCGCTGCTGCTCGCGCTCGTGGCGGTCGTGCTGCTGGTGCCGTGGCACGGCGGCATCTCGGCGCCGGGCGTGATCCGGGCGGGCGTCGAGCAACCCGTGTTCTCGCCCTACGCGGCGCGGCTGGCGGCGATGGAGGCGAACGACGGCGCGACCGTGGCCGCGGGGCAGTCGCTGGTCACGCTCGAAGCGCCCGGCCAGACCGAGGAACGCGAGAAGGCGCGCGTGATGTCCAGCGCCTACGCGCGCGCGGCGCGCGGCGCCATGGGCCTGGAGGAACGCCCGGCGGCGCAGCAGGTGCTGGCCGAGCAGCAGGCCAGCCGCTGGGACACCGAACGCCGCGCGCGCGACGCCGAGCTGCTGCGTCTGCGGCTGGTGGCGGCGCACGGCGGCACGCTGCGCGACGTCGATCCGCTGCTGCAGTCCGGCACGTGGGTGGCGCCGTCGCAACTGATGGCGATGGTGGTCGACGGCCGGCGCTGGCGCGTGGAAGCGCTGGTGCCCGAGCACGACCGCCAGCGCCTGGCGGCCGGCAGCCGCGCGGTGATCCTCGTGAAGGGCCGCACGCGCAAGCTCGAAGGGCAGGTGCGCGCCATCGACAACAGCCCGGTGCGCCGGCTGCCGCACCTGCTGCTGGCGCAGGACCACGGCGGCCCGATCGCGCTCAACCCGACCGCGCAGAAAAAAGACCTGCGTCCGGCCGAGGCCTGGTTCCGCGTGACGGTGGAGGGAGAGGACGACGCGCCGGTCGACGGCGTGCGCGAGGTGCGCGCGCATTTCGAAGGCACCCGCGAGAGCCTGGCCCGCCGCTGGATCCATGCGGCGACCTCGGTGCTGATCGAGCAGTCGGGGTTCTGAACAAGCGCGCCCGCTTGCGCCGGCCGGCCACGTGCCGGCAGGCGATGCCCGCGGTCTGCCTTACAGCCGGGTGTGCTCGGAGTGCGGCAGGCGGTCCTGGTCGGAACGCAGGACTGCCAGCATGCTCATGAGCGTCACGCCCGCGGCAAGACCGACCAGGAAAGCAAGCACAACGAGGGAAGGGTCGGTTGTCATGCGGTTCTAACGCCGACCCATCCCGCAAGGTTTACGAGTGTTTACACTTATTTGTCATGTCTGCAGGTCCGGGGTAAACAGGCGTCTGCAAAAGGGTCCCTGTGCTTCGGCACCCACCTGCCACACGGCGTGGCTATAGTCGTTCGACCATGCAGAAACGGATCGAGGTTGTCTTTGTCTCGCGGCGCAATTCGCTGCGCAGCGTGCTGGCCGAGGCCTGTCTTGCCCACCTCGATGCGAAGCGCTTTTCGGTGCGCTCGTGCGGGCAACCGGGGCGGCTGGCGGCGGACGTGCACCCCGCGGCCGTCGAGGCACTGGGCAGCGCCGGCATGGCCTTGCCGACTTCGCCGCCGCGCAGCTGGGACCTGCTGGCGCGCGCGGGATCGCACAACGCCGATGTCGTCATCACGCTCGACCCGTCGCTCGAACCGCTGCAGCCGCGCTGGCCCGGCCAGCCCGATGCGGCGCTGTGGCCTTATCCCGACGTGGCCGGCGCCAACACCGGCCCGGACGACGCGGCGCATGGCGCGCTCCAGGTGCTGTACTCGCTGCGCCGCCGGCTCGAACTGCTGGTCAACCTGCCGCTCGTGGGCGCCGACCGCAGCGCGCTGCGCTCCGACATCCGGGACATGGCGCACATGCGCTGAGGCGATCTAGGGCGCGGCGAGCCGCAGCACGAAGGTCTTGGTGTGCGGGTCGGTGAGAAACACCTGCGCCACCTGCCAGGCCTGCGCATGCGCGTCGCGCCAGGCGGTGGCGTACTTGATGTCCAGGCGGGTCATGGGGGGCTCGTCGAGCCGCTCGAGCCGGCGCCAGAGCCGGTAGCAGTGCGCGACCTGCCGGGGCGAGCCGAGCAGCTCCTCGAGTTTGATGCGGTAGGTGAATGCCGCCACCATCACGTCGCGCACCGTGACGTTGCGGCCCTCGACTTCGATGGTGTAGAGGTGCTCGGCGGAGTGGATCTCGTCCTTCATGCGGCGGCGCGGAAATCGGGGCGGACGGTGTCGACCTGCGGGGCAGGCCGGTCGGGAGGATGCGCAGAAAGAGGGAGACGGATCACGGCCGCTCCATCCTAGATGGCACGCTGTTTCGGCGCGAGTGCCGAAAGTCATGCGGATGTTCACACATGGTGTCCCTTTGCGCGAAGCGCGTGAAATTGTTATTAAACGAAATTAAATGCTAATACCTAGGAACTATGTCCTAGGGCGGCGCCGGCAGTAGCCCTAAGCTCCTCACTGACATGAGCGCCACACAGCAACATCTTTTCGTCGAACTTTCCGACGGTTGGTCCAGCGAGATCGACATCCGCCAGACCACCGGCGGCCGCTATGCCGGCGTTGCCGAACTCCGCCTGCGTGGGCTCAAGCGCGGCGTGCTCGTCTTCATGCAGCAGCCCTCGCTGGACGCCGCGGTCGCGCGCGTGCGCCTGCGGGCCAGCCAGTTCGCCCGCGAGCGCCTGTCGCTCGCCGAAGCCCGGACCGGCGCACGGGCGAGCTGACCGGGTTCATCCGCACCCGCCGCACCCCGCGGTTGAAGTTTTTCTATCCCGGCCATCGGGATTGCCAAACCCGCTGCGCCCGCAAGCGGCGCACCATCGAGGCTCACGGATCTCACCGATGGAGCACACGACATGTTGAAGACCTTCAGGAAAGCCATGGGCGTCGCCATTTCGCTGGCCGGGTTCGTGGTGCTGGTGACCCAGCAACTCTGAACGCCCGGCCTCTTTTCCCGCATGCCGCCGCTCAGGGCCGCGTCGGCAGCAGCGGCGAGGTGTACACCGCCGGCGGCGGACGCTGCGGATACACCGAGGTGCCGAAGGTGTTGCCCATGCGGTGCCCGGTCGCCGCGCGGTTGAACAAGCCCAGCTGATTGCCCGGCCGCTGCGTGATCGCTTCCGAGGCCAGCCCGGGCGCCGCGTCGTCCGGCCCGCGCGCCGGCATCGTGGGCGCGAGCTTGCGGGTCAGGCAGTCGTAGGCGGGCGTGCGCTCGCCGTTCACCACCACTTCGACGCAGCTGCCGTCGGCCTCGCCGCCACCGGAGGGCGGTGTCTGCGCCGCCGCGCCAGTGCCGATCACCGAGAGCATCACGCCGAACAGCCACACACCGACGCGCATCGTTGCACTCCAGGAAAAAAGAAGAAGGAACGCCGTGCCGCGATCACGGCCAACCGGGCAGTCTGGACCGCGCGCAAGTCAGGAAGAAGACGGAATCTCGCGAGGTCGGAAGTGTGAACGAAACGTCACATGTCGGTCATGCGCGGTCGCTAGTCTCGCCCGCACGCTCACCCGGGCCGCACGGCGGACGGCCGCTTTCCAGACCCTTCGTTGCTGCTGTTGATCCTCCGTCACATGACACGTACTTCCGCATCGGGCGGTGGCCTGACACTGTCCTGGTGCCTGGTCATGGCGCTGGTGATGTGCGCCGCCCACGCCGCGGCAGCCGACGACCCGGCGAGCGACGCGCCGGCGCTGCATTTCGATCTGCCGGCGCAGCCGCTGGCACGCTCCCTCGCCGTCTTCGGCCACCTCACCGGGCATTCGGTGCTCGTCACCAGCCGCCTCACCGACGGCCGCGAGGCGTCGCCGGTGCAGGGCGACTTCGCACCGCGCGACGCGCTGCAGCGGATGCTCGTGGGCACCGGGCTGGTGGCGCGCTACACCGGCGCCAGCGCCTTCACGCTCGTGCCGACACAGCCGGCGACCGCCATCCCCGACGAACGCGCGCCGGCGGGCGCCGCCCCGGCCGGCAATGCCCCGGCCTTGCAGGCTTACGCGGCCGTGCTGCAGGGGGCGGTCACGCGCGTGCTGTGCATCGCGCAGCCCGACGCCTTCGGCCGTTACCGGCTCGCGGTCCAGTTGTGGATCGACCCTGCGGGCGCCGTCACCGAGGCCCGCCTGCTCGAGGGCAGCGGCGTGCCGGCGCGCGACGCCACGGTGCTTGCCAGCCTGCGCACGCTCGGCCTGGACACGCCGCCGCCGGCCATGCTGCCGCAGCCCGTCACGCTGCTGCTGACGCCGCGCCCCGACCCGGCGCGCGACTGCCGGCCGTACCTGCGCGCGCGCGCAGGCTGAGTCGCATGACCGAATCGATCAAGGCCTCGCTGCGCGCGCTGTTCCTGGCGCGCTACGCGCAGTTCCGCAAGCACCTGCACCACCGCCTCGGCTCGGAAGACCTCGCCAACGACGCGCTGCAGGAGGCCTACCTGCGCGTGGAGAACTCGACCGTGCGCAGCGCCGTGCGCTACCCCTCGGCCTATCTGTTCCGCATCGCGCTCAACGTGGCGGAAGACCAGCGCAAGAGCAATTCGCGGCTGCTGAGCGTGGGCGAGGTCGAGGCGCTGTACGACATGGCCGACGAGGCCGCCGACCCCGCGCGCGGCGCCGAGGCGCGCAACGAACTCGAGGCGCTCGAGCGCGCGCTGGCCGAGCTGCCGCGCCGCCGCCGCGCCATCGTGCTGGCCGCGCGCGTCGACGAGATGCCGCACAAGGACATCGCGGCGCGCTACGGCGTGTCGGCGCGCACCGTCGAGAAGGAACTGCGCGCCGGCCTGGAACATTGCTGCGAGCGGCTCGGCCGGGATTTCATCCAGCGCTTCGGTCCTGGCGCCGGAAAACAGTCTCCCCATGATGACCGCTGAAGAATCCCAGGCGACCGAGGCCATGAAGCAGACCCTGCAACGCGAAGCGCAAGCCTGGGTGGTGCGGCTCGGCTCGCAACAGGCCACCGAAGACGACGCCCAGGCCTTCCGGCGCTGGTGCGCGCGCAGCCGCGCGCACGCGCAGGCTTTCGTGCAGGCGCGCCAGGTGTGGCAGGCCATGGCGCCGGCCGCGCAGCGCGTGCGCCAGCAGGAAGCGCGCGAGGCGGCCCGCCGCCGTCTGCCGGTGCCCGGACGCCGTGCCTTCCTGGGCGGTGCGGTCGCGGCGTCGATCGCCTACCTCGCGGTGTCGCCGCCGCTGGCGCTGTGGCCCTCGGTCGCCGAGTGGGGCGACGACTACCGCACCGCCACCGGCGAGCAGCGCGAGGTCGCCATGGGCGACGGCGTGGTGCTGCAGATGAACACGCAGACGCGCATCAACCTGCGGCGCGGCGCGGCGCCGGAATCTGCGGGCGAAGCCATCGAACTGGTGTCCGGCGAGGCCGAGGTGCTCGCCGGCGGCCCGGCCTCGGCGCGCGTCACGGTCGCGGCGGGCGGCGGCACGGTGTCGGCCACGCGCGCGCGCTTCAACATCCGCCACCTCGACGGCGAGGTCTGCGTGACCTGCCTGGCGGGCCAGGTCGACGTGGCGCAGGGCACGCAGCAGGCGCGGATCGACGCAGGCCGACAGCTGCGCTACGGCCCCGCGGGGCTCGGCGTCGTCACCGGCGTGGACACCGGCCCCGTCGTCGCCTGGCGCCGGCGCCAGCTCGTGTTCGACCAGGTGCCGCTGTCCGAAGTGGTGGCCGAGGTCAACCGCTACCGCCACGGCCGGCTCATCCTCACGAACGAGGCGCTGGGCCGCAGCCGCGTGCAGGCCAGCTTCTCCATCGACCGGCTGGACGACGTGGCCTTCCTCGTGCGCGACGTGTACGGCGCCGAACTCACGCAGCTGCCCGGCGGCATCGTGCTGCTGGGCGCCGCGAGCGCCTGAAGTGCGTTCGTGAAGATTTCGTGACATGGTGCAGTCGCGCCGGACCTTCGCTGTCATAGCTCGGTAGTCCACGGGCCCTTGCGCTTCGTGGCCCCGATCGAGCAACGAAACACGAACCCATGGAAGTCCGCATGCAACGCAGCAGCCGCCGCACGGTGTCCCGGCGCAATCCGCCGAACGCGTCCTCTTCTTCTTATTCATCCGCCGCATTCGCGCAGGTCCGGCTCACGCCGCTGGTGCGCGCCATCGCGCTGCTGCTGGCCGGCGGCGCCGCGTTCGACGGCGCGCAGGCGCAGCAGGCGTTCAGCGGCGCCTGGATGGCGCAGAAAAACATGGCGCAGAGCACCGCGCTCGCCACCGGCCGCCTGCCCAACGGCCTGCCCGCCGCGATGCTCGCGGGGCCGCAGGCGCAGCAGCAGCGTGCCAACGAACAGCTGCAGCAGTCCCTCGGCAACCTGAACCTGGCGGCGCGCGTCATCGCGGCGCAGCAGTCGGCGCAGGCCGCGGCGCGCGCCGCCGCGCAGCACGATCCGTCGGTGCCCGATGGCCTGGCCGAAGGCGGCCTGAAGGTCGACACGAACTCGCTCACCGCCGGCTGGCACAACGCACGCCCGCTCACGCCCGATTCGCAACGCCAGGCCGCAGGCCGCACGGTGGTGACGGTCGAGCAGACGGCCGACAAGGCGATCCTCAACTGGGAGACCTTCAACGTCGGGCGCAACACCACGGTGAAGTTCGACCAGCAGGCCAGCTGGTCGGTGCTCAACCGCGTGAACGACCCGAAGGCGCGGCCTTCGCAGATCCAGGGGCAGATCCAGGCCGACGGCACGGTGATGGTCGTGAACCGCAACGGCATCGTGTTCAGCGGCAGCAGCCAGGTCGACACGCGCAACCTCGTGGCCGCGGCCGTGGGCATGAGCGACGCGCAGTTCAAGCGTGGCCTGTACAGCGAAACGCGCGGCAGCACCCAGGTGCCGGTGCTGGCCAACGACCTGGTGCTCCACGCCACCGGCGCCACGCACGGCGCGGCCACCGCCGACGTGGTGGTGGCGCCCGGCGCGCGCATCGCCACGCGCCGGCCCACCAGCGTGACGGAGGGCGGCGGCTACGTGCTGCTGGCCGGGCGCGAGGCGCACAACCACGGCAGCATCACGACCGCCAACGGCCAGACCGTGCTGGCCGCCGGCGACGCCTTCGTGATCCGCAAGGGCATGGGCACCGACGGCAACAGCGACTCGAGCACGCGCGGCAACGAGGTCGATCCGCTGCGCCTGGCCGGCAGCGCCGCCGGCCGCGTGCGCAACACCGGCCTGATCGCCGCGCCGACCGGCGACGTGACCCTGGTCGGCAAGACCGTGGAGCAGCAGGGCGTGCTGCTGTCCAGCAGCTCGGTCAACACGCGCGGCACGCTGCACCTGCGGGCGGTGGGCGAGGCCGGCGAAGCGCGCGTGACGCTGGCGCCGCAGAGCACCAGCGCGATCGTGCTGGAGAACGACGGCGCGACCGCGCTCGACGTGCAGCGCGACACCCTGCTGAAAGACTCGATGCGCCTGAGCGACGGCGGCTACAACCGCCGCGACCAGTCGCTGGTGAAGATCGACTCGGCCGGCGACATCGACTTCGACGGCGGCTCGCTCACCCTGGCCACCGGCGGCCAGGTGCAGGCGCGCGCCGAGCGCCGCACGCGCGTGGCCAGCGGCGCCGCCATCGACGTGGCCGGCGCGGTCGGCGTCGGCGTGGCCATGGCGTCGAACAACGTGAAGATCAACGTGCAAGGCAACGAGCAGCGCGATGCGCCGCTCAACCGCGACGGCAAGCGCCTGAACAACCTGGACATGTGGATCGACCGCCGCGACCTCGTGCGCGTGGCGGCCGGCGTCAACGGCTACGCCGGCGAGCGCTGGTACACCGGCGGTGGGCTGCTGGAGGTCGGCGGCTACCTCAACACCGACGGCCACACGGTCGGCGAATGGGCCGCGTCGGGCGGCACGGTGGCCTTTGCCGGCGGCGAGCTGGTCACGCAGCGCGGCTCGCGCATCAACGTGGCCGGCGGCACGCTCGACGTGCAGACCGGCCGGCTGCAGCAGAGCTGGCTCAAGGGCCCCGACGGGCGCCTGTACAACCTGTCGACCGCGCCGGCCGACATCGTCTACACCGGCCTGTACCGCGGCTTCGAGGACGAGCACGCGCGCTGGGGCAAGACCACCACCGGCTACTTCTACAACCCGCTGATCGCGCCGCGCGAACGGCTGGAAAACGGCTACACCGTGGGCCGCGACGCCGGCCAGGTGCAGGTCGGCACGCGCGCCGCGGTGCTCGAAGGCGACATCGACGCCACCGTGTTCCAGGGCGAGCGCCAGCAACGCAAGCGCGATGCGGGGCTGGACGGCTACCGCCAGCTGCAGACCGCGGCCCCGCTGGCCGGGCGCCTGGTCATCGGCGGCGTGGCGCCGGTCTACGACGCCGCCACCGGCCTGCTGCGCGACAACCCGTCCGCGCGGGTCGACCGCGTCACCTTCGCCGAGGCGCCGATCTCGCCCGCCTCGCTGGCCGATGCACTGGCCGCCGGCGAGGCGCTGCCGAAGGAGCTCGCGGGCCATGTGCGCATCGACAGCCAGTGGCTGCAGCGCCAGCGCCTGGGCGGCGTCGTCGCCTATGCGAACGACACGGTGGCGGTGACGTCCGCGCTTGCCGTCGCGCCCGGCGGCAGCATCGCGCTGCACGCGCCCACGGTGGCGGTGGAGGCCGACCTGGTCGCGCGCGGCGGCAGCATCGCGCTGGGCGACCTGGTCAGCCGCTTCGCCAGCGCCAACGGCGGCAGCTGGGTCGACATCTCCATCGCCGACGTGCTGCCGGTCGGCTACGCGCCGCGCGTGGCGGTGGGCGAGGGCGTGCGGCTGGATGCGCGCGGCCTGTGGAGCCACATCGCGCAGTCGCCCGATCGCATCGAGGGCCTGCCTTACGTGGACGGCGGGCAGGTCACGCTGCGCAGCACCGGCGATGTGGTGCTCGGCGCGCGCAGTGTGGTCGACGTGTCGGGCGGCGCGGCCCTGCTGGCCGGCAACGAACTGCGCGGCGGCCGTGGCGGCGACGTGACGCTGATGGCGGCCCAGCCCGGCAACGATGGCGCGGGCCCGGGCACGCTGCGCATGGACGGCGAGGTGCGCGGCCACGGCGTGAAGGGCGGCGGCAAGCTGACGCTGGCCAACGGCGCGGCCATCGGCATCGGCGAACTGCCCGCGGGCGGCGACGGGCAGCTCGCGGCGGGGCGCCGCAGCACCGTGCTCCTGCGGCTGGCCGGCGACTACGTGATCGCGGCCGGCAGCGAGATTCCGATGGACTTCGCCGTCACGGTGTCGCGTGCGCTGCCGGGCGAGGCGCTCAAGGAGAGCGTGCAACCCGGCGTCAGCAACGCGCGCACCGTCGTCACCGGCGCCGACTGGGTGGTGCCGCCGGGCACGCAGGCGTTCCTGCTCGACGGCAAGGGCTACGAGCCGGGCCAGACGGTGCCGGCCGGCAGCGTGCTGGCGGCCATCACCCTGCTGGCCCAGGGCTACGTGCTGCCCAAGGACGTGTTCCCCTCGGGCCTGCCGATCCCGCCCAAGACCACGTCGTACAAGGCCGGCACGGTGGCCGCCGCCGACACCGTGATGCCCGCGGGCACGCCGATCGTCGCCGGCACCGCGCTGCCGCGCGCGGTCGCGGTGCAACCGCTGCTGCGCCTGGACACCGACTTGTTCCGCAGCGGCTTCGCGCAGTACGCGGTGCGCGGCCAGGACGGCGTGGCCGTGGCCGACGGCGCGCGCGTGGACGTGCGCATGCCGGTGCAGCGCTTCGACCCCATCGCCGGCGCGCTCGCGCCCACCGGCGCCGACCCGTCCACCGCGCTGCCGCTGTGGATGCCGCCGGTGTACCAGGACGATCCGGTGAAGCAGAAGCTCACCCAGCGCGCCGGCGCCGACCTGACGCTGGAGGCCGGCACGCTCTACCAGCGCGCGCCGCTGGTGGTGGGCGAGGGCGCCCACATCGCGCTCGATCCGGGCCGCACGCTCACGCTGCGCGGCAACGACCAGATCACGGTCGATGGCACGCTCTCGGCCTGGGGCGGTCGCGTCGCGCTGCTGCCGGGCGAGCACGGCATGAGCAACGCGCGCAACCTGGCCGACGGTATGCCCAATGCGCGCTCGTACTGGATCGGCGAGCACGCGCTGATCGACGTCGCCGCGCGCCCGGTGGTGGCCACCGACGCGCGCGGCCACCGCTACGGCCAGGTGGCCAACGGCGGCACCATCGAGATCGGCGCGCGTCACGTGCTCGATGCCACGCAGGTGGACGCGGCCGATGCCTTCGTGGTGCTGCGCCCCGGCGCGCGGCTGGAGGCCTCGGGCACGTCGGCGACGCTCGACCTGCCGGGCCGTGGCGCGACCGAGGTCGCCAGCCACGGCGGCACCATCGCGCTGAGCTCTTTCCGCGGCCTGTTCCTGGACGGCGACATGCGCGCCGCCGCGGGCGGCGCGGGCGCGGCCGGCGGCATGCTGGCGCTGAACCTGGACACGCCCCTCTACGGCACGGTGGCGCGCTACAACCTGAAGGGCGAGAACGTCGACGACGCGGTGCGCGTGCCGCGCGAGATGCTGCTGGCGCAGGTGCAGGGCCGCAGCGCGGTGGCCGACGCCGCCGGCCTGCGTCCGGGCCAGGCGCACGGCGCGCTGGCCTACGGCACGGCGCGCATCGGCGTCGACCGCATCCACGACGGCGGCTTCGACAACCTGTCGCTGCTCAGCCACGGCATGCTGTCCTTCGACGGCAGCGTCGACCTCTCGCTGGGCCAGAGCCTGCGCCTGACCACCACCGCGCTGGCCCTGGCCGAGGCGTCCGCGCCCGATGCGCGCGTGGCACTGGCGGCGCCTTACATCCGCCTGGCCGCCAGCGGGCGCACCCAGATCGACGACTACATCCTGCCCAACCCGGTGCTCGGCTCGCGCAACGCGGGCGGAGGGGCCGGCACGCTGGGCGTGCCGCTGGTGTCGGCCGGCAGTTCGCTGCGGCTGGACGCGCAGCTCATCGACCTGGCGGGCATGGTGCAGCAGGGCGTGCGCGGCACCATCGTGCGCAACGTGCCCGAGGACCTGGTCGTGGAGCGCAACGCCTTCGACCGCACGCTGCTGCGCAGCAGCGGCGACCTGCGCTTCTCGAACAACGCCAGGTTCTACGTGCCGGGCGACCTCACGCTGGCGGCGGCGCAGATCTATCCGGCCACCGGCGACAGCGGGCTGGTGCAGGTCGGCCAGCGCAACGTCATCGACAAGTGGGGCACCCGCCAGGCCGAGATGGACATGAACCGCCGGCTGGTGATCGAGCGCGTGGGCGACACGCCGGCCATGCCGCAGTCGGCCTTCGGTTCGCTCACCTTCCACGCCGCCCACATCGAGCAGCGCGGCGTGCTGCGCGCGCCGCTGGGCGGCATCGCGCTGGGCAGCGTCTTCGGCGACACCTCCACCAGCACCGTGCAGCTGCATGCGGGCAGCCTGACCTCGGTCAGCGCCGACGGGCTGCTGATGCCCTACGGCGGCACGCAGGACGGGCTGACCTATCTCTTCAACGGCAAGGACGTGGCCTACCGCGTGCCCGGCGTCGGCCCGGCCATCACGCTGTCCGGCCACGCGGTGGACGTGCGCGAGGGCGCGGTGCTCGACATGTCGGGCGGCGGCACGCTCACCGGCACCGCCTTCCTGGCCGGTCGCGGCGGTTCCACCGACGCGCGCATGCACCCGCTGGTGCAGGTGGGCGCGCAGCGCAAGGGCTTCGTGCTGCCCGGCCTGGCCACCAACCCGGTCTATGCCATCGTGCCGGGCGTGCAGCCGCTGCAGGCGCCGCTCGGCGCCGAGAAGGGCGCGAGCGATCCGGCAGTGGGCCGGCAGATCACCATCGGCGCCGGCGTGCCCGGCCTGCCGCCGGGCCGCTACACGCTGATGCCCTCTACCTACGCGTTGCTGCCCGGCGCCTTCCGCGTCGAGCTCAACGGGCTGGCCGCGCAGGTCGGCGCGCCGGGCAGCGCGACGGCGATGCGCAACGGCTCCTACACCGCGCCCGCGCAGCTGGGCGTGGCCGGCACCGGCATCCACGACGCGCTGCCGCTGCAGGCGGTGTTCACGCCGGGCGACGTGCTGCGCACCTACGCGCAGTACAACGAGACCGGCTATGCCGACTTCGCCGTGGCGCAGGCGCTGCGCGACGGCGTGCCGCGCCCGCTGCTGGAGCGCGACGCCAAGGCGCTGCGCTTCCAGTTCGGCCTGAAGGGCACGGCGGGCGAGATGCCCGGCGAACCCGCGCTGCGCTTCGCTGGCACCGCGCGCTACGCCACGGTGGGCGACGGCATGGGCGGCACGGCGCTGGTGATCGGCGGAACGGCGCGCTCCTTCGAGGTGCTGGGCGACGGCGCCGCGCCCACGCCGGACTTCAAGGGCACCTCGCTGCATGCGCGCGATCTCAACGCCATCGGCGCCGCGCAGCTGGCCATCGGCGGCGCGCCGGCGGGCACCTTCGTGCAGGACGCCACCGCGGCCGATCGGCTGAGGGACGCCAACCGCCTGGGCTTCAGCGGCGCCGCCGAGGGCATCGTGCTGCGCGAGGGCGCGGTGCTGCGCGCGGGCGAGGTGTTCCTGGTCACCGACCGCCGCGACTCGGGCATCACCGTCGAGTCCGGTGCCGGCATCGACACGCTGGGTCGCGGGCCGGCGGCCTGGGACTCGCGCCGCGGCTACATCTACGAGCCGGGCTTGCGCAGCGTGCTGGCGGTGTCCAACGGCTGGATCGACATCCAGCCGCCGTCTGCATCGAGCGGCGGCCAAACGGGCCCCGGCCGCATCGACATCGGCGTGTGCGCCCCCAGCGGCAGCTGCAGCGCCGGCGCGCGGCTGTATTCCGAAGGCACCATCACCGCCGCCACCGACCAGGCCTTCACGCTGGGCGAAAGCACGCGCTACGGCACGCGCAACCTGGTGCTGGCACTGGGCGGCATCAACGTCGGCGGCGAACGCGCGCTGGGCGATGCCGCCGCGCGCGGCGCGCTGCCACCGGGCCTGACGCTGAACCAGTCCGTGCTCGACCGCCTGCTGCGCGGCGACACCAGCACCGGCGCACCCGCGCTGGAGAACCTGGTGTTCACCGTGCGCGACGCGGTCAACTTCTTCGGCTCGACGCAGCTGTCGACCATCGACCCCGCCACCGGCCAGTCGACGATCGCGCGCCTGATGCTGACCACGCCCGCCATCTACGGCTGGGGCGATGCCGACAGCGTGGCGCGCATCCACACCGACGTGCTGGTGTGGAACGGCACGCGCACGCCGCCCGGCCTGGTGGCCACCGGCGGCGCGGGCACCGGCAGCGGCCGGCTGCAGATCGACGCCCGGCGCATCGAGGCGGG
Source organism: Variovorax sp. GW822-FHT04A09 (assembly GCF_058801005.1). Taxonomy (NCBI): domain Bacteria; kingdom Pseudomonadati; phylum Pseudomonadota; class Betaproteobacteria; order Burkholderiales; family Comamonadaceae; genus Variovorax; species Variovorax sp. GW822-FHT04A09. The sequence continues at coordinate 177,830 of NZ_JBXAMV010000001.1, forward strand.
CGCCGCGCGCGACATGCGCGTGGACACCGTGCACGACATGGACCGGCTGGTGCTGGGCTTCGGCGAGGTGCAACTCAACGCGAGCGAGCAGGTCACGGCGCGCCAGAAGGGCTCGCTCTCGGTCTACCAGTCGCAGGGCGCGTGGGACGAGGCGGCCAAGGGCTACGTGCGCACAGGCGGCGCGCTGCGCATCGACACGCCGCTCTTGACCGGCGAGGCCGGCTCGGTGATGCGCTACACCGCCGGCGGCGACGTGCGCGTGGCCGCGCCGCAAGGCATGCAACCGGCCACGATGACCGACGCCGAGGCGTCGCGTGCGCTGGGCGCCGAGATCGCCATCGACGGGCGCAGCGTGACGCTCGACACCGCCGTGGTGCTGCCCAGCGGCAAGCTGGTGCTGCGCGCCGACGGCGACGTGCAGCTGAACGACGGCGCGCGGCTGGACCTGGCCGGCCGGCGCCTGCGCTTCTTCGACGTCGACAAGTACAGCTGGGGCGGCGACGTGGAGATCGAAAGCCGCACGGGCAACGTGCGCCAGGCCGCGGGCGCGCAGATCGATCTCTCGGCGCAGAACAACCGCGCCGGCCGGCTGGCCGTCACCGCGCTCGGCGCGGGTGCCGGCCAGGTCGAGCTGCTGGGCCGCATCGCCGGCGGCAGCAACGGCGAGTACGACGCGGGCGGCACGGCGGTGCCTTACGCGGCGGGGCGCATCGACGTGCGCGCGCAGCGCCTGGCCGACTTCGCCGGCCTGAACCGCCGCCTGACCGACGGCGGCGTGGTCGGCGAGCGCAGCTTCCAGCTCAAGCAGGGCGACCTGGTGGTGGGCGACGAGCTGAAGGCGCGCGAGATCAACCTCTCGGTCGACGGCGGCCACCTCACCGTGGTCGGCACCGTGGACGCCGGCGGCGTGCAGGTCGGCAGCATCCGGCTGGCGGCGCGCGACGGCGTCACCCTCGCCGGCAACGCGCTGCTCGACGCGCACGGCACGCGGCTGCGCGTGGACAGCTACGGCCAGGCCATCGAGGCGCCCAACCGCGCCACCATCGAGATCGACAGCGGCCAGGGCCGCCTCGTGCTGGAGAGCGGCGCGCGCATGGACCTGCGCGCCGGCACCGACGGCACGCCGCGCGCCTTCGGCACGGTGGAGCTCAACGCGCCGCGGCTGGGCGGCGCGCGCGGCAATGACATCGACATCGACGCCGGCGGCACGCAGCGCATCGAGGGCGCGCGCACGATCACCGTCAACGGCTTCTTCCGCTACGACGACGCGCCCACGGGCACCGACCCGGACATCAGCGGGCGGCCCTACCAGCGCATCGACCAGGCCTACCTGCAGGCCAAGCACGAGGACAGCACGGCCTTCATGCGCAACGTGCTGGCCAACGGCGCGCTGGTCGACGGCAGGCTGGCCGGCCTGCGCGCCTACGGCGATGCCTTCCACCTGCGCCCCGGCGTGCAGATCGTGAGCCGCACGCCCGATGGCGACCTGCAGATCGACGGCGACCTCGACCTCTCGGCCTTCCGCTACGACAGCCTCAACGCGCGCACGCAGCGCACCGGCGTCTACGGCTCGGGCGAGGCCGGCGCGCTGGTGATGCGCGCGGGCGGCAACCTGAAGATCCACGGCAGCATCAACGACGGCTTCGACACCTCGGCGCTGCCGGCCACGCGCGACGACGACGGCTGGGTGCTGCTGAAAGGGCGCGTGCCCTTCGGCGGCGACGTCGTGGTGCCGCGCGGCGGCGTGGTCACGCTGGCCGAGAACACCTTCCTGCAGCCCGGGCGCGCGCTCAACTTCCAGGCGCCGCTCAAGGCCATGAGCCTGGCCGCCGGCACCGTGCTGCCGGTGCGCGCGGTGCTCACCGAGGGCTACACGCTGCCCGCGGGCACCGTGCTTGGCGGCGCGGTGCGCGATGCGTCCGGCCAGGTCCTTCATGCGGCCGGCACCGTGCTGGCGCAGCCGCTCGTGCTGGGCGCGAACATGCAGCTGGACCCCGGCGTGCGGCTGGCGGGCGCGGCCAAGGTGGGCCCGATGCTGTGGCCGGTCGGCGTGCCGCTGCCGTTCCCCGACGGCGCCGTGCTGGACGTCAACCAGCCGCCGTTCTACCGCTACAACGGCCCGGTGCTGGCGCGCGAGGTGCCGCTGCAGCGCGGCGCCGTCATCCCGGCTGAGACGGTGGTCGTGCTGCCCGGCGGCGCGGCGTCGGTGCGGCTGCGCCTGGCCGATGGCGACGGCAACCAGGGCCGCAACTTCGCCATCGCGCCGATGCTGGCCGAGGGCTCGCAGTCGTGGTCGATGCGCCTGGTGGCCGGTGCCGACACGCAGGCCGCCGACAGCCGCGCGCTGCAGCCGCGCGGGCCGCAGCGCGACCTGCTGCTGGCCGACACGCACTACGGCAACGCCTTCACGAAGCAGCTGGTCTCCGGCGGCAAGGTGTGGTCCTGGAACCAGCAGGCGGAGGACGAAGGCCTGGGCGGGAAGGGCGTGATCCTCACGCCGGAGGAAGTGTCCTGGGGCATGTGCGACATCGGCTATTGCGATCTGGTCTCCGAGACCCCCGAGGTCTGGGACTTCAAGTCCTACCCCGTGCGCCAGCCGCTGTTCAGCGTGGTGCGCACCGGCACCGGCGACCTGGACCTGCTGGCCGGCAACGACTTCACGCAGCGCTCGCCCTACGGCATCTACACCGCCGGCACGCGCGCCGTGGCGCGCGCCGACGACGCCGACTTCCACCTGCCGCGCGCCAAGGGCCCGCAAGGCACGGTGCTCAACGGCGGCTACGACATCTTCGAGCAGTTCGTCGACAGCCAGAGCCTGTACCGCGCCTGGTACCCCGACCACGGCGGCAACCTGCGCATGCGCGTGCAGGGCGATGCGCGCGGCGACACCATCGGCGTGCGCGGCAACATGCGCCGCACGACCGACGAACTGGGCGTGTTCCGCAAGCAGATGCCCAGCGCCATGCTCGGCAACTGGTTGTGGCGCCAGGGCACCGGCAGCGTGGTGCCGGGCGCCGAAGGCGTGCCCACCGCGTGGTGGATCAACTTCGGCAGCTACGTCGCGGGCCACGAAGGCACGACCTACGACCTCGGCGGCCTCTGGCCCTACCTGGTGGGCTTCACCGGCATCGGCACGCTGGGCGGCGGCAACCTGGTGTTCGAGACCGGCGGCAACGCCGGGATGATGGAGCAGATGGGCGACCACAGCGCCACCTACGTGGCGCGCAGCCAGGGCCTGCATCTCGCCGTGGGCAGCACCGGCCGCGTGACGCGCGCGGGCGAGCTGCTGCTGACCGGCGGCGGCGACCTGGACGTGCGCATCGGCGGCACGCTGAACCCGGCGCCCGAGGTGCGCGCAGTGCCCGCCAGCACCACCTGGCAGGCCGGCAGCCTCCAGCGCTACGACCGCATGCGGCTGGACCTGAACGGGGTTTTCGCCAACCTGCGCGGCGCGCTGCGGCTGGAAAGCGGCGCGGTGGGCGGCATCGAGCTGGACTTCGGCACCCCCGGCCCGAAGGACTCGCGCGCGCTCAGCCCCTACGTCGCGGGCTCGTCGATCGCCTCGGGCGGCCCGGTGCTGATCCCCGGCGACGCCGGCGTGCGGCTCGACGCGCGCGGCGACCTGGTGCTGGGCGGCGTGGCCGATCCGGGGCGCGTGCCCACGCTCACGCACGGCACGCCCTTCAGCGCCAACGGCACGCAGCACCCGGGCGAAGGCTGGACCTGGTTCTCGCTGTGGACGCCGTCGACCGCGATCGACCTGTTCAGCGCCGGCGGCAACCTCACGCCGACGCTGGGCTGGACCGACCTGGGCGATCGCACCAACCACCAGGCGACCGACGGCCGCTTCGTCTACCCGGCGGTGCTGCGCGCGCTGGCGGCCAGCGGCAGCCTGTACTACGGCAGCGCGAGCTCGGGCGTGCGCGACGAATCGAGCAACGGGCCGGTGCTGTCGCCCTGGAGCCTCACGCTGGCGCCGTCGCCGGTCGGCCCGCAGTACGCGGTGAAGCGTACCGCGCAGCTGGAGCTGCTGGCGCGCGATTCGATCCATGCGGCGGGCTACACCATCACGCCCTCGGGCGCCGATCCGTCGCGGCTGGTGGACCCGTTCCAGCCGGGCTTCGCCGCGCTGGGCGGCGAACTCTGGTACGGCCGCGAGCTGATCCACAACACGGCCGCCGACGCGCTGCTGCCCTCCATTGCACTGGACGGCCAGAATTCGTGGCTGCGCTTTCCGCTGTTCACGCTCACCTCGCCCAGCGTGGCCGACGTGGCGCCGGCGGGCCAGCCGCCGTCGCGCTTCTATGCGCTGGAGGGCGACATCGTGGGCCTGCGCACCGGCTCGATCGTCTACCGCGGCTCCAACACCGGCGTGGCGACGCCGAACGGGCTCTGGTACGAAGGGGCGGGCCCGGTGGCGATCCGCGCCGGGCGCGACATCGTCGGCGCCGGCACCGCGCTGGGCGAGGTCGATCTCGTGCCGTCGGAGGGCGCGGGCTGGCGCGGGCGCGACTTCCCCGGCCGGCCGGAACTGCCGTCGCAGCCGCAGACGCTGAACGCCGCCTCGGCGCGCGGCAACCTGATCGTGCACCGCCACGCCGACGACGTGTCGGTGGTGGAGGCCGGGCGCGACATCCGCAACAGCAGCTTCCACATCGCCGGCCCCGGCGAGCTGGCGCTGAGCGCCGGGCGCGAGCTGTACATGGCCGACAAGGGCGAGCTCAAGAGCCTGGGCGCCATCGTCAACGTGAAGCCGGGCGACCGCAGCAGCGGCGCCGGCATCTCGGTGGCGGTGGGCGTGGGCCGCGACGGGCCGGACTGGGCCGGCTTCGCCGCGCGCTACCTCGACCCCAAGCGCCGCGCCGCGAGCGGCCAGCCCTTCGCCGACCAGCCCGGCACCGCGCTGTACAGCTATGGCGGCGAGCTCACGCTGGCCGGCTGGCTGTCGCAGCAGTTCGGCTACGGCGGCGACGAGGCCGGTGCCGACGCCTACCTGAAGCGCAAGCAGGCCGAGATCGACGGCCAGCGCAGCGAAGGCGGCGGCAGCACGCGCCGCGACCTGGTGCGCGAGTTCGGCCTGGCCGAAGGCCTGCACCTGGTGAACTGGCTGCGCGACCGCTTCGGCGGACGCAACAGCCAGGGCCGCCACTTCGATGCCGCCACCATGGACGCACAGGCCTTCTTCGCCGCGCTGCCGCCCGAGCAGCAGCAGGTGTACCTGCGCAACGTGTACTTCGCCGAGCTGCGCGCCGGCGGGCGCGAGTACAACGAGGAGGGCGGCCCGCGCCGGGGCAGCTACCTGCGCGGGCGCGAGGCCATCGCCACACTGTTCCCCGCGCAGGGCGCCGACGGCAGCGCGCGCCGCTACCAGGGCGACCTGACCATGTTCAGCAGCGCCAACTACTACGCGAGCAGCTCGGACCCGTTCACCAAGCGCCCGCAGGCCGGCAAGAGCTACCTGCGGCGCGACGCCTGGACGGCTGCTGGCCGGCCCAGCGACATCGGCGTGTACGACGCGCTCGATGCCGGCATCCACACCAACTTCGGCGGCAACGTGAACATCCTCGTGCCGGGCGGGCGCACGCTGGTGGGGGTGGACGGCGGCTTCGTGCCGGGCGAGGGCTCGGGCGTGCTGACGCAGGGCGCGGGCGAGGTGCAGATCTATTCGCTGGACAGCATCCTGCTGGGCCAGAGCCGCATCTTCACCACCTTCGGCGGCGGCATCCTGGCCTGGTCGGCGCAGGGCGACATCAACGCCGGGCGCGGCTCCAAGTCGACCGTGGTCTACACGCCGCAGCGGCGCCTGTACGACGACGCCGGCAACGTCAGCCTGTCGCCGACCACGCCCAACACCGGCGCCGGCATTGCCACGCTGAACCCGATCCCCGAGGTGCCGCCGGGCGACATCGACCTGATCGCGCCGTTGGGCACCATCGACGCCGGCGAGGCGGGCATCCGCGTGTCGGGCAACGTGAACCTGGCGGCGCTGCGCGTGGCCAATGCCGAGAACATCCAGGTGCAGGGCAAGTCCACCGGCGTTCCGGTGGTGGCGGCGGTGAACGTGGGCGCGCTCACCAACGCCAGCGCCGCCGCCTCGCAGGCCGCCACCGCGGCGCAGGACGCCGTGCAGCGCGACCGCGCGGCGCAGCGCCAGGCGCTGCCCTCGGTGTTCACCGTGCGCGTGCTCGGCTTCGGCAACGAACCCGCGGGCGGCGAGGGCGGTGGCGGCGGTGCCGGCCGCGAGCGCAGCGGCGCGGCCTACGACCCCAAGGGCGTGGTGCAGGTGCTCGGCGCGGGCGCGCTCACGACCGCGCAGATGCAGTCGCTCACGCCGGGCGAGCAGCGGGGGCTGAAACGCTGAGGCGCTGAACCTTTGCGCTACCCGCGCAGGCGGAAAAAACAGAAGGGCCTCCCATGCGGAGGCCCTTCTTCTTATGTGCGCGAAACCCGTCGCGCCGGACCTCGTGCCGATTTCTTGATGAAGTTTTCGTGACAAACGACAGTCGCCGCGCACGCCGTGCGTCTAGGTATCGGTACGCAGCAGCGACATGAAGGCTCTCCACCATGAGCCGCTGCCACGCGAGCTTCATCCTTGAGAACCGAGCTGTAAATGCATGACATGAAGAAGAACGCCCCACCGACCTGCTGGAGAGCGGTGTGGCTGGCGGTGATGGCGATCGGTGCCCCGGCGGCAGCGTTCGCACAAGCACCTGCCGCTGTCTCCACGCCGGCCGCGACCTCGGCCACCCCACCGGCCGCGGGTGCGCCCGCAGCCACCGAACCGGCCCGCAAGGTCGACATCGCCGAATACATCGTGCGCGGCAACACCGTGCTCGACGCCCGCGCCATCGAGAAGGCGGTCACGCCCTTCCTCGGCCCAGAGCGCACGCTCAAGGACGTGGAGGGCGCGCGCGACGCGCTGCTCGCGGCCTACCAGGCGGCGGGCTACCAGTCGGTGTACGTCGACCTGCCCGAACAGCAGGTCACGCAGGGCGTGGTGTTCCTGCAGGTCAACGAGACCCGCGTGGGCCGCGTGCGCGTGGTGGGCGCCGAGTACAACTCGCCGCTCGACGTGCGCGACCAGGTGCCGGCACTGAAGGAGGGCGGCGTGCCCGACTTCAACAAGGCCCAGGCCGAGCTCACCGCGCTCAACCGCAGCCCCAAGCGCCAGGTGATGCCGCTGGTGCGACCGGGTGCGATGCCGGGCACGATGGACGTCGACCTGAAGGTCGAGGACCAGAGCCCGTGGCGCGCCAGCGTGGGCCTGAACAACGACTACAGCGCCGACACGCGCAAGCTGCGCGCCAGCGCCTCGCTGGGCCACGACAACCTCTGGCAGATGGGCCACAGCGCCTCCATCAGTTTCTTCGGCGCGCCGCAGGACCTGAACCAGACGCAGGTGTTCTCGGCCTCGTACAACGCGCCGCTCAAGGGCACGAACTGGAGCCTCGAAGCCAACGCCTTCGTGTCCGACAGCAACGTGGCCACCGTGGGCGGCACCACCGTGCTGGGCAAGGGCCACTCGATCGGCCTGAAGGCCACCTACACCGTGCCCAACACCGGCAACTGGTGGCATGCCTTCAGCGTGGGTGTCGACTTCAAGAACAACAAGGAAGCGCTGACGCTCAAGGGCAGCGGCGACACCGTGCCGCTCAAGTACGCGCCGATCACGCTGTCGTACTCGGGCTTCCGCCAGACCGACAAGAGCCAGTACGGCGTGGGCGTGTCGCTGGTGGCGGGCACCAGCAGCTCGTTCAAGTACGGCAGCGACTGGGCGGCCTTCGACTACAAGCGCTACAAGGCCTCGCCCAGCTTCATGGTGCTGAAGACCGACCTCAACGGCGCCCACAGCTTCGAGGGCGGCACGCAGGTGGCCTTCCGCGTCAACGCGCAGATGACCGATTCGCCGCTCGTCTCGAGCGAGCAGATCGCCGCGGGCGGCATGAACTCGGTGCGCGGCTACCTCTCGGCCGAGGCCACCGGCGACTACGGCGTGGTCGGCTCGGTCGAGCTGCGCAGCAAGCCGCTCGCCTTCCTGGGCAGCACCGTCGAGAACTGGCGTGTGTACGCCTTCGCCGACGCCGCGCGGCTGCGCCTGAAGAGCCCGCTGCCCGAGCAGGCCGAGCGCTTCTCGCTGTATTCGGTGGGCGTGGGCACGACCTTCAAGGTGGGCACGTATTTCTCGGGCCGCGTCGACATCGGCTATCCGCTGGTCGACGGGCCGCGCACCAGGAAGCACGACACGCAGGTGAATTTCAGCATCACCGCGAGCTACTGACCGAACGAACGACCGACGGCAACAGCCATTCCTTCTTTTCGATTTTTTTCTCATTCCACGAGCTTTCCGGAGAACCCTGTCATGCGACGACTTCTTTTCATCGCGCTCACGTTGTTGAGCACGCTCCTGCCGGGCCTGGCCCATGCCTGGTGGCAGGCCGAATGGGCCTACCGCAAACCCGTCACCATCGACGGCGGCCCGCAGGCCGGCGCCATCGGCAGCGATGCCGGCCGCGTGCCGGTGCTGGTGCGCCTGCACACGGGCAACTTCAAGTTCGAGGGCGTGAGCGAGACCGGCGCCGACCTGCGCTTTGTCGCGGGCGACGACAAGACCGTGCTCAACCACCAGATCGAGCAGTTCGATCCGCTGCTGGGCATCGCGCTGATCTGGGTCGACGTGCCCAACGTCTCGGCCGGCACGCCGCAAAAGCTGTGGATGTACTACGGCAACCCCAAGGCCCCGGCCTCGGGCAACGGCCAGCGCAGCTTCGACCCCGACTACACGCTGGTCTACCACTTCGCCGAAGGCGCGGTGCCGCCGCGCGACACCACCGCCTACGGCAACAACGGCCAGACCGCGGCGGTCCCCGTCGAAGGCACGGTCATCGGCAAGGGCGCCCAGCTCGGCAACGGTGCGCTGATGCTGCCCGCCACGCCCTCGCTGGCCGTGACGGCCGGCGGCACGCTGACCTTCTCGGCCTGGATCAAGCCCGATTCGCTCGGCGCGCGCCAGGCGATCTATGCGCGCCGCGACGGCGCCGGCGAGCTCGTGGTCGGCATCGACCAGGGCGTGCCCTTCGTGCAGGTGAACGGCCAGCGCAGCACGCCCGGCCAGCCGGTGCAGGCCGGCCAGTGGTCGCACCTGGCGGTGAAGGCCGAGGGCGACAGCGTCGCGCTGTATGTGGGCGGCCGTCCGGCCGTGTCGCTGGCCGCGAAGCTGCCCGCGCTGAACACCGCTGCTGCGCTCGGTGCCGATGCACCGGCTGCCGCACCCGCTGCACCGGGCGCTGCACCCGCCGCCGGCTTCGCCCCGTTCACCGGCGCGATCGACGAAGTGCGCCTGTCGAAGGTCGCACGCCCGGACGCGCTGCTGCTGGCCGATGCCGTGTCGCAAGGCGCCGAGTCGCGCCTGGCCGCTTTCGGTCCCGACGAGCAGCAGGCCGGCAAGAGCCACTTCGGCTTCATCCTGGCCGCGATGCCGCTGGACGCGTGGATCGTGGTCGGCCTGCTGGGCCTGATGATGGGGCTGTCGTGGGCCATCATGATCGGCAAGGGCCGCAACTTCGGCGCCACCTCGCGCGCCAACGCCACCTTCATCGAGCACTTCCGCGAAGCCGCCGGCGCGCCGCTGGACCGCCTGGCCACCAACAACACGGTGCCGCAGGAAGTGCGTGCCGATTCCTCGCTCTGGCGCCTGTACGAAGTGGCCATCGAGGAGATGCGCCGCCGCCATGACCGCGGCTACGACCTGAACGCCGTTTCGGCCTCCACCATCGGCGCCATCCGCGCCGCGATGGACGGCGTGATGGTGCGCGAGACCGAGCGCATGTCCAAGCGCATGAACTGGCTGTCGACCACCATCGAAGGCGCGCCGTACGTGGGCCTGTTCGGCACCGTGATCGGCATCATGCTGGTGTTCGTGGTGGCGGCCATGGCCGGCGCCGTGGACATCAACTCGGTGGCGCCCGGCATGGCCGCCGCGCTGCTGTGTACCGCCGCCGGCCTGGGCGTCGCGATTCCCGCGCTGTTCGGCTACAACTGGCTGGCCTCGCGCTCGGACGCCATCGGTGCCGACATGGCCGTGTTCGTCGACGAGTTCGTCACGCGCCTGGCCGAAGAGCAGGGCGAGGGCCGCTCGCTGCCGGTGGCCGTGCAGGCGCGCCGCGCCTGAGGACCGCGCACCATGGCAAACACAGCCGCGAAGTTCGCCGTGCGCAAGCGCACGGGCGGCATCAACATCACGCCCTTCGTCGACGTGCTGCTGGTGGTGCTGGTGATCTTCATCCTCACCAGCAACGCCAGCATCCCGGGCATCAAGGTCGACCTGCCCAAGGCCAGCGCCTCGGTGGCGCTGGAAAAGCCCAAGACCAAGGCCATCACGATCGACAACGCGGGCAACGTGTTCCTGGACGCCTACCCGGTCACGCTGCCCGAGCTCGAGGAGCGCCTGCGCACCGAGAAGGCGCTGTCGCCCGACTTTCCCGTGATCGTGCGCGGCGACGCCAGCGTGCAGTACGCGAAGGTGGTCGACGTGCTCGACCTGCTGCGCCGCATCGAGCTGAACCAGATCGGCCTCGTGACCGGCAAGCAGAAGTGAGGACCGGAGCGTGAACCCTCGCGACCCGATTTCTTCTGCCTCGCCCGCGCCGCGCTCCAGCGGCACGGGTGGAACGGCCGCGCTGTGGCGCCGCTGGGGCGGGGTGGTCATCGGCCTGGCGATCGTCGTGGCGCTGGCGCTGCTCGTGTGGCGGCTCCTGTCCGACACCGCGAGCCAGAAGCGCGTGGTGGCCGACGCGCCCACGCTGATGCTGCCGCCGCCCCCGCCACCGCCGCCCGAACCCGAGAAGCTGCCCGAGCCCGAGCCGGAAAAGATCAAGCCCGAAGTGGTCGAGCCCGAGCCCAAGCCGGTCGAGCCGCTGGAAGCGCCGAAGGACGACGCGCCGCCCAGCCCCTCGAAAGACCTGGGCGACCCGGTGACCATGGACAGCGCCGGCCAGGCCGGCAACGACGCCTTCGGCATCCAGGCCGGCAGCGGCGGCGGCATGAGCGGCACCGGCGCCGGCGGCGGCCTGGGCAGCGGCTCGTATGCGCGCTACGTGTCGAGCATGTTGCAGCAGGCGCTGTCGCGCGACCCGCGCACGCGCCAGCTGGTGTTCGACGACATCCAGATCGACCTGTGGCTCGGCGCCGACGGCAAGACCACGCGCGCCCAGCTGGTGCGCGGCACCGGCACCGAGGACATCGACGAGGCCGTGCTGGCGCTGGTGCGCGGGCTCGATCGCGTCGACGAACGTCCGCCGGCCTCGATGCGCTTTCCGATGCGCGTGTCGATGAAAGGCCGCCGGCCATGACTTTCCACACCTGTACGGCCGACGCCCGGCCCGACTCCTTTCCTCCAGTGAACGAAGCGATGAACACCCTGCACAACACCCTCCCGCGCCGGGGCGCGATGCCGGCCCTGCGCCAGTGCGCGCTCGCGGCGGCCGTGGCCTCCGCCTTCGTGCTGTCGGCCGGCACCGCCATGGCCCAGACCGCCGCCGCGCCCGCGGGCGAATCCGCCATGGTCAAGCTGATCCGCGGCCTCATCCAGAGCGGCACGCTCGCCAAGGACGTGGGCGAAGCGCTGCTGGCGCAGGCCCAGACCGAAGCCATCGCCGCGCAGCAGGCACAGCGCCAGGCGGCCGTGTCGGCCACCGCCGCATCGGCCACCGTGGCGGGCGGCATGCGCCTCGAAGCCGGCGACGTGCGCGTGCCCTACATCTCGCAGACCGTGCGCGACCAGATCCGCGACGAGGTCAAGGCGCAGGTCATGGCCCAGGCCAAGGACGAAGGCTGGGCCGCGCCCAACGAGACGCCCGAGTGGAGCAAGCGCATCCGCTTCGAAGGCGACGTGCGCGTGCGCAATGAATCGCGCAGCTACGCCGGCAACAACAGCGACATCGAGATCAACTGGCCCTCGCTCAACCAGGGCAGCGGCTACGACGTCAACCCGAACACCAACCTGTCGCTGCCGTCGATCCTGAACACGCGCCAGGACCGCCGCAACCTGTTCCGCGCCCGCGCACGCGTGGGCCTGCTGGCCGATCTGTCGGAGAACACCAAGGCCGGCGTGCGCCTGGCCTCGGGCAGCGACGAAAGCCCCGTCTCCACCACCACCACGCTGGGCGGCGGCCTGGGCAAGAAGAGCGTGTGGCTCGACCAGATGTGGATCTCGCACAAGCCGACCGACTGGCTCACCGTGACGGGCGGTCGGTTTGCCAACCCCTTCATGTCGACCGACCTGCTGTATTCGAGCGACCTGAACTTCGACGGCATTGCCGCGCAGTTCGACAAGAAGCTGGCTGCGAACCGCGACCTGTCGCTGTTCGGCACGCTGGGTCTCATTCCGCTCGAGTACTCGGCGGACGGTTCGCCCACGCGCAGCCAGCGCAAGATGAAGAGCGAGAACAAGTGGCTGCTCGGCGCGCAGGTGGGCGCCGACTGGAAGATCAACGAAGACAACCGCGTGCGCGGCGCGCTGGCGTACTACAACTTCCGCAACGTCAGCGGCCAGGTCTCCGAGCCCTGCGCGCTGTACGCGGGCGCCGATGGCTGCAGCACCGACTGGTCGCGCCCGGCCTTCATGCAGAAGGGCAACACGCTCATGCTGCTGCGCGACATCTCGCTCGACCCGCTCAACCCGGCCGGCACGCCGCAGCCGCAGTACGTGGGCCTGGCCTCGAAGTTCCGCCTGATCGACCTGAACCTGCGCTGGGACACCCAGGTGGCCGGCAACAACCTGCGCCTGGACGCCAACTTCGTGCGCAACACCGCCTACGACGCCAACGACATCTGGAAGCGCGGCGGCATCCGCGGCGCCATCGTGAACAACTTCGGCCCGACCGGCGGCACCACCCAGTCCGACTTCAAGAGCGGCGGCAACGCCTACATGCTGCAGGCCACCTACGGCAAGCCGGCACCGGCCGCGCGCGGCGACTGGAACGTGCTCGCGGGCTACAAGCGCATCGAGCCCGACGCCATGCCCGACGGCTACAACGATTCGAGCTTCCACGGCGGCGGCACCAACGCGCGCGGCTACTTCCTGGGCGGCTCGTACGCGATCGACAAGAACATGTGGTTCACCGGCCGCTGGATCTCGACCAAGGAGGTCTACGGCCCGCCGCTGTCGATCGACACCCTGCAGCTCGAATTCAATGCGCGTTTCTAAGAAGGAGTCCGCCGTGTCCCGAACGATCTTCCCGGCGCTGGCCCTGGCCGCGCTGGCCGCCACGGCCGGCGTCGCGCAGGCCCAGCAGCCGCAGGGCCAGAGCATGGAGGAGCGGCTGCGTGCGCAGCTGCGCACCACCACCACCCAGTTGCAGCAGGCGCAGAACGAGCTGGCCGCGCTCAAGGCCGGCCAGCCCGCGGGCAAGGCGCCCGCGGCACCCGGTGCGGCGCCGGCCGCGTCCGAGCTCGAGACGCTGAAGAAGGAACTGGCCGCCAGCCAGGCCCAGCTCGCGTCCGAGCGCCACGCGCGCGGCCAGGCCAGCGCCGGTAATGCGCAGCTGCGCGAGCAGGCCCAGGCCGCGAGCGAGAAGGCGGGTGCGCAGATCGCGCAGTTCCGCGGCGCCTACGACGAGCTGCTGAAGATGGCGCGCGCCTCCGAGGCGGAGCGCCAGCGCCTGGCCGGCGAGGCCGCGTTGCAGCGCACCGCGCTCACGCAGTGCGAGGCCAAGAACACGCAGCTGTATGCCGTCGGCCAGGAAGTGCTGCGCGCCTACGAAACCATGGACGTGGGCAGCGTGCTCGCCTCGCGCCAACCCTTCGCGGCGCAAAGCCGCGTCAAGTACGAACAGATCGCGCAGCAGTACGGCGACAAGCTCTACGAGAGCCGCTTCGACGTGCGCGCCGTGAGCGCGCCGGCGCCTGCGGCTGCTGCATCCGCCACGGAAGGAAAGCCCCAATGAACCCCGCACAAGCCACTCCCGCAGCCGGCCTCGGCCGCCGCCTGCGCGCGGCAGCCGGCGTGCTGCTCGTCTCGTCGGTCGGCGTGGCCGCCGCGCAGCAACCCGCCGCGCCCGGCCCCGCCGTGGTCGCACGCATCGGCGAAGTGACCATCGGCCAGGACGAGATCGAGAAGCTGCTGCAGACCCTGCCCGAGACCGAACGCGCCGCCGTCAAGGCCGACCGCGCGAGCCTCGACGGCTGGCTGCGCCAGCGTCTCGTGAGCGAAGCGCTGCTGCGCGATGCCCGCGCCAAGGGCTGGGCCGACCGGCCCGACGTGAAAGCGAAGATCGACGCCGCCACGCGCGAGATCACCGCGCGTATCGTCGCCACCAGCTATCTCGAATCCGTGAGCCAGGTGCCCGCGGGCTTCCCGTCGGACGCCGAGGTGAAGGCCGCCTACGACCAGGGCAAGACCGGCTTCAACCTGCCGGCCGCCTACCGCGTGGCGCAGATCTACCTGGCCACGCCCGAGCGCGACCCGGCCGCCATCGCCAAGGTGCGCGACGAAGCGAACCGCCTCGCCAAGCAGGCCCGCAGCGGCGACTTCGCCGCCGTGGCGCGCGCCAGCTCGCAGGACCGCCGCAGTGCCGAACGCGGCGGCGAGGTCGACACGCTGCCGCTCGCGCGCATCCTGCCCGAGCTGCGCGACACCGTGGCCAAGCTCAAGCAGGGCCAGGTCAGCGAACCGGTGCAGGCCGAGGCGGGCTTTCACATCGTCAAGCTGCTCGACACCCAGCCCGCGCGCACCGCCACCCTCGAGGAAATGAAGCCGCAACTGCAGGCCGCGCTGCGCCAGCAGCGGCAGCAGCAACTCGTGCAGGCCTACATGGCCCAGTTGGCGCCGCCGGCGCAACTGAGCATCGACAGCGCCGCGCTCGACGCCGCGCTCAAGAAAACCAACTGAACCCGTTTCCCCTTTTTTCCTGAAAGAAGAACCACACCATGAACACCACCGCCACGACCCCGCAAGCCGACGACCAGGCCGCCACGCCGGTGCCTTTCGACATGCTCGACGCCGTCACGCCCGACCAGGTGTCGGACGCCATCAAGGCCGCCGGCGGCGCCGTCACTGCCATCGAACAGGATGGCGTGGTGCGCCTGCACAGCGCCAGCCACGGCATCGGCTTCCAGGTGCTGTGGGGCAACGCCGTCACCACCACCCAGTACACCGACTTCACCCTGAGCTGCCCGCTGCGCGTGCAGGGCGGCACGCTGCCCGAGGCCGTGCTCGCCGCCTGGCACCGCAGCAAGCGCTTTGCGCGCGTGGCGCAGCACGGCGACTTCGTCGTGCTCGAGATGGACGTCGTCGTGGCCGGCGGCGTCAGCCCCGCCTACCTGGCGTTTGCCGTGCGCCTGTGGATGCAGATGATGGGCGAGTTCTTCCTGCACCTGCGCAACTACGGCCCCGCCGCCGAGACGCGCGGCGACGCGGCGAATGCCGACGCCGCTGCTGCCACCGCCGCCGTCCAGGGTGTGCCCGCCGCCGCGTGATGCCACTGCCCATGCGCGCCGCATCCGGCCTGTCCGTGGACGACCACCACCATCCCTCGCACGACTCGCCCACGGGCCGCGCCATCCAGGCCGCGGCGCGCCAGGCCCAACGCGCGCGCCGCGCCGAGACCGTGCGGCTGCGCCAGCGCGCCGCGCTGCTCGAGCTGCTGGTGCAGACCATGGCGGAGTTGCACATCTCGATGGCCGAGCTCAATGCGGCGCGCAAGGCGCTGGCGCCTGCGTGGCGGCAGGTGGGGGACGGGGGCGCCTTGCTCGATCGCGATCTGGAGCGTTGACGCAAGGCGGCGAGGCGGCGCAGGGTAGGGCAGAATCGCGCGCCCCACGCTCCCGAAAGGCCGCACCCGTGACGACGCCCGCCCGCTCTGCCCAGATCGCTCAGACCACGCCCACGGGCGCCGCCATCGCAGAGAAGGTGGCGCAGGCCTACGACTTCGGCGAGGTCCGGTCGTGCGAGCTGCTGCGGCGCAGCTTCAACCATGTCTACGGCCTGCAGTTTGCCGACGGCCGCCACGCCGTCGCGCGCCTGAGCGCCGACCGCCCGCGCGGCGCCCCCAACATCGGCTACGAAACGGCGCTGCTCGTGCACCTGAAGGCCAGGGGCGTGCCGGTGGCCGGCGCGCTGGCGGCACGCGATGGCGCACATGCTGTCGCAATGGACCTGCCCGAGGGCGAGCGTCCGCTGATCCTGTTCGAGCACCTCGACGGCGACGTGCTGCCCGACATCGAAGCCACCGGCCGCGGCCTGGCGCTGTTGCACGAAGCCGCGCAGGACTACCACGGCCCCGCCAGCCGCTACACCCTGGAACTGCCCGACCTGCTGCACGCATCGCTCGAGCGCCTGCACGCCGCGCCCACCATGACCGACGCGCTGCGCCCGGAGTTCAGCACCATCGCACGCGCGCTCGAAGCCCGCATCGCCGCGATGCCCGCCCTGACGCGCGTTCACGGGCACGGCGATTGCCACGGCATGAACAACTTCGTGACGACTGGACTTGACGGCGTGCGCGTCGCCTCGTTCTTCGACTTCGACGATGCAGGCCCCGGCTGGCTGGCCTACGACCTGTGCGTGTACCTGTGGGCGATGCACCCGCGCACTGCGGGCGGAACGCTCGATGCGACGTCGCTGGCGCGTTGGCGCAGCTACCTGGTCGGCTACCGCAGCGCGCGTCCGTTGCCTTCGGCGGACGTCGACGCCATCGCTGCCTTCATGGCCGTGCGGCAGTTCTGGCTCATGGGCGAACACGCGGGCCGCATCGCGGTGTGGGGCACGCAGTCGATGCCGACGAGCTGGCTGCGCACGCAGGTGAAGATGCTGACGGCGTGGGCGGAGTTGCAGACGCCGGAGTGAGGCGCGGGTTAGGATTCTTCGCATGTCGCACCGATTGCCACTCTTGCATCGACTGGCCCTGGCATCCGTTTCTCCTTTCGACCCATCCCCTGACAGTGGGCAACGCATGAAGATTTCAAATCTGGTTCGCGCTGTGCTTGCGACGCTCACGTGCGTGCTGCTCTCATCGCCGGGGCATGCCGAGATCTACAAGTGGGTCGACGCCAAAGGCCAGACGCATTACACCGAGCGCAAGGCCGATGCAGGGGACGCCAGGACCGAGGAACTGAAAGTCTCCCCGCCACCCGACACGTCGAATACCTTCACGCCGCCCACAAGTGACTGGCGCCCACGTGACCGGTCCGGCCTCCCCACGTCGACGCAGTCGCCTTGGCCCCCTGGCCCACCCGAACGCAAGGGACCCAAGGCGGTTTCGGACGGCATCGACCATGGCACGAATGCCTCGCGTTGTGCGCTGGCGCGGGACATCCTCAGCGGTGCCCGAGCACGCCGCAACAAGCCCACCGACACCTACGATCGCGAGGTGGCGCAGAACGACATCAAGGCGTTTTGCAACGCGCGATGAGGCAGGTGTCGCTCAGGCGCTGGCGACCCAACCTCTGAATGCCATGCCCGCGTAGAACAAGCCGACGTTGGTGAAACCTGTCTCCTCCAGCAGTGCCTCTTCCTGCGCCGGGCTGAGCAGCGTCAACGTCGAGCCGATCGCGGAGGCCGCCTTGCGTGCGTTGTCCGGATCGACGCCGGAAGCTGCCGCGAAGGCGACATAGCGCGAGAGCCACAGCTCTCGTTCTTCATCGGACTGGGGAAAACTGAGATGCGCCATGACGAACGGCGCACCGGGCTTCAGGCGGCGACGAATTTCCATCAGCGTCGACCTGCGTTCGTCGAACGTCAGGAAGTGCATCGTCAACAGGCAGGTCGCAGCATCGAACGGGCCTTCGGGGGCGGTGTCGGTGTAGCCGTGGTGCAGCGTGACCCGTTCGGCGAGCGCACCGAGCGTTTCCGCGGCGAGGTCGAGCATGGGCTGCGATGGATCGACGCCGACGAAATGCCATCGGGGATGCGCCTGCGCGAGCACCTTCAACTCCATGCCACCGCCGGCGCCGATGACCAGCACGTGGGCCGCATCCGGCGCGCGTTCGGCGACGAGCAGGGCCGCCATCGTCTGCAGGTCGTGCAGGCCTGGCACCAGGCGGGCGGTTTTCTCGGCGTAGTTGTTGGTGGTGGACGACGTGCTGAAGGCGGCGGTGGGCTGGGACATCTCCACAGTCTATGTGGGCGTCGCGCGCTTCGCAGGCGCAGGGCATCCGGCAGAATCCGACGAGGAGCAAATACCCAACCGGGCTAGCGTGGTCTCGAACAACTTCCCCTTCATCACAACGGGAGCAGGAGCTGATGGCAAGTCGCATCATGTACATCGAAGCGAAGACAAGCGGCCTGACGGGGCCGGCCCGCATTGGGCGAGTCACGTGCTCCAAGTCCGGGGCCACGCTGTACTACGCAGGGAAGTCCTTCCGCAGCCTGAAGGGGGACGGTTTCAAGTCGAACTATTTCGACGTTGAAACCGGCGAGCACTATTGGATTTCAGGGCCTCGACGCGATGGGAGAGATGCCCTCTACGCGATGCATGTTCGGCCCATCGTGGACGCAGACGTTCAGGACGAGTATTGGACGAAGGTTCGCGGTGTGGCGAAGTTGCCCCATGGCGAACGATAGGGCCAGGAGCCGACCGTGGACATCATTTCTGCGCACGCTTTCAGCAGCAACCACAGAGAGCAGATCGAGACGAGCGAGGTCTGCGGCTGCTTCTATTGCTTCGCAAAGTTCTCGCCAGCGGAGATCGTTGAATGGACCGATCAAGGTTCGACCGCGCTGTGCCCGAGATGCACCATCGACTCGGTCATCGGCGCTGCGTCGGGGGTTCCCTTGTCCGATGAGTTCTTGCGGCAGATGCATGCCCATTGGTTCGACGCGTAGTCAATTTCGGTCAGAAGCGGACTTCTCCTGAAGCAGACTTCATTCATGAAGACAACTGGCATGCCCGCCCCGTCCCTCCAGGTTCGACGCGCGACATTCGACGACGCCGCACGCATCGATGCGCTCTACGGCCAACTGGTCGCAGACGCGGCGCGCTGCGTGCTGCCCGAACGCCTGCAGGCGTTGTCCGAAGACCCGAGGACGGCGCTTCTTGTTGCGGAGATCGACGGTCAGGTGTGCGCCACGGTGCTGGTCTCGCTGTGCGAAGACGTGATGTACAAGCGGCAGCCGTTCGCGGTCGTTGAGAACGTCGTTGTCGACGTGGCCGCTCGCAATCGAGGGGTGGGGGCCGCGCTGATGCGGGAGGTCGAGGCGTTCTGCGCGGCGAGCGATTGCTCGAAGATCATGTTGCTGAGTTCGGTGGATCGCACGGATGCTCATCGGTTCTTCGAGCGCTGCGGCTTCGATGCCTCGATCAAGCGCGGGCTCGTGAAATATCGACGGTCCTTTGCTTGAAGAGCGACCTCGGGATCGCATGACAACGATCCTTCATCTCGTCGGACCCGGCGGGGCGGGGAAAACCACTGTGGGTCCGCATCTGGCTCGCCGACTGGGCTGGGCGTTCGTCGATCTCGACCAGCACTTCATGTCCCGCGAAGGGAACATCGACGCCATCATCGAGGCGTCTGGCTACTTGAGCTATGCAAGGCGGAACGTGGCCGTCTATCGGGAGGTTCGATCTGCGTTGACCCTTCCCACCGTTCTCGCGCTTTCGTCCGGATTCCTCACGTATCCGGAAGACGTGGAGGAGGGGTATCCCACGTTGCGTTGCGCCATCGAGACCGACGCGCTGGCCTCGCTGCTGCTGCCAGCCTTCGAACTCGAGGCATGCGTGGAGGCGATCGTGCGACGCCAGCTTTCGCGGCCGTATTTGCGCGGTGACAGCGCGAGCGAAGAGCGGCGGATACGGGAGCGATTCCCAAAGTTCATGGCGATGCCGTGTGCCCGTTTCCGCAGCGACGCTGCGCCGGACGACGTCGCGTCGCAGATTGAACGATTCGTGCGCAGGTGACGGATGCCGCTGCCGAAGAGAGAGCCACGGGGCTCTCTCTCTTGCCGTCTCAGGCCAGCGTCGAAGCGCGCCCGGCCTGCGACCCCTTAGCAAGCCGCCACGTCATCCCGATCCCCACAACCGTCGCGATCAACCCCACCAGGAACACACTCGAGTGACCGTAGTGGTCGGCAATCAGTCCCGCCATCGGGCCTGTGACGCCGTACGCCAGATCCTGGAACGCCGCGAAGCCGCCGATGGCCGTTCCGCGCAGGTGGGCGGGCACGCGCTTGACGGCCTCCAGTCCCATGGCGGGGAAGACCATCGAGCACCCCATGCCGGTCAGCAGTGCGCCCACCATCGCCACGGCGGGATGGGGCGCCAGCCACAGCAGCGCTTGACCCACAGCTTCGATCGCGAGGGAGACCAGCGCGACCTTGGTGCCGCCGATGCGGTCGGGCAAGCGACCCGCCAGCAGGCGCACCAGGACGAAGCCCAAGCCGAAGCAGGTCAGTCCATAGCCGGCACCCTGCCAGCCGTGGGCCAGGAAGTACAAGGGAAAGAACGCACCCAAGGCCGCAAAGCCGACGCCTTGCAGGCCCACGACCGCGCCTTGCTGCCAGATGAGTCCCAGCACATCGGAGAACGGCGCGCGGCGCCCCTGAGCCGACATGGCGGGCGCGATGGACCACAGCATCGCGCCGCTGACCAGCGGCAGGGCGATGCTGCCCGCCATCAGGCCGGCGAAGCCGAGCCGCTCCAGCAGCCAGAGGCCCAGCGGGCCGCCTACCGCGAAAGCGCCATACATGCCGGTGCCGACGAGTGCCATGACCTGCCCGGAACGCGCGGGGCCCATGGCCGCCATCGCCCAGCCCAGCATGCCGACGAGCGCGAAGCTTTCGCCGAGGCCGAGCACGAGACGCCCCACCAGAAGAACCAGGTACGCGCCGACGCCATGGCCCAGCACGGGCAGCGAGGACGCCCAGCACAGGAGCGATGCCGCCGCATAGAGGACAAGGCCCCGGAACATGGCGAGCTTGCCGCCGCGTTCGTCAGCCAGCCGACCCGCCCAGCCGCGACTCAGGATGGTGGACAAAAAGGCAATGCCGACGCCCAGGCCGGACGCGACATTGCCCATGCCCAATGTCTGCGACACGTGGAGCGTCACGGCCGGCATCGACATCGCGACAGACAGGTAGGCGAGAAATAGCGCGAGGGTCATCCAGACCAACGTGCGCAGGGAAGAAGAGTTTGTTTGGACGTTCGTCATCGAGCGCCGCTCCTTGAATTTTCAAAGGCAGCACCAGCCGGTCGAATGGGCGGGACGATGAGCACCGAAGCGACCAACGTACACCGCCAGTCGGCATGCGGGTGCCACTGGTGATGCGTTGGTTGACGTAAACGCTTACGGCTGGATGGAACTCTGAACAGGTCAGAGTCGATTTTTGCAGCGGCGATTCTAGCAACGTGATCGAGAACAGATCATCCGCTCGCAGACGTCGGCCTCGGTCTTCAAGCGCCTGCCGCTCGCCGGCGCTTCCTGTCCGGCTACAGTCGGATGGCTCCATGTCCCTGACCTTATGAACAGCATCACTCCCCGCGATCCCGCCCGAACGGCGCGGCGCTTCGCTACACCCCTTCTCTTGTCGACGCCCACCCTGACGATGGAGCGCACATAACCATGCACGAAATCATCTGCCCCCATTGCAGCAAGGCATTCAAGATCGACGAAGCCGGTTACGCGGACATCCTGAAGCAGGTGCGCGACGGCGATTTCGAGAAGCAGTTGCACGAGCGGCTGGAACTGGCCGAGCGCGACAAGCGCGCCGCCGTCGAACTCGCCCAGACCCGGGCCGCCGGCGAACTGCAGAAGGCCGCCGCCGCCAAGGACGGCGAGATCCAGGAACTCAAGGCGAAGCTCGAGGCCGGCGATGTCGCGCGCAAGCTCGCCGTGAGCGAGGCCCTGGGCGCCGTGGAACGGGAGCGCGACGCGCTCGCGAACGAGCTTGAAAAGGCCAAGCAGGACAAGCTGGCCGCCACCGCGCTCGCCGAGGCGCGGCATGTGGGCGAGCTGCAGAAGAGCGCCGCCGCGAAGGACGTGGAAATCCAGGAGCTGAAGGCCCGGCTCGATGCCATCGAGGTGGCGAAGAAGCTCGCGATCAGCGAGGCTGTCAGCGTGGTCGAGAAGGAGCGGGATCAGTGGAAGAGCGGCCTCGAGCGGGCGGAGCTCGAGAAGCAGCTCGCCGAGAAGTCGCTCAAGGACAAGTACGAGACGCAGATCAAGGATCGCGACGACGCGATCGAGCGGCTGCGCGACATGAAGGCGCGCCTGTCGACCAAGATGGTGGGCGAGACGCTGGAGCAGCACTGCGAGACCGAGTTCAACCGCATCCGGTCGATGGCGTTTCCCCGCGCCTACTTCGAGAAGGACAACGACGCGCGCACGGGCAGCAAGGGCGACTACATCTTCCGCGACGCGGACGAGGCCGGCACCGAGATCGTCTCGATCATGTTCGAGATGAAGAACGAGAACGACCGCACGGCCACGAAGAACAGGAACGAAGACTTCCTGAAGGAACTCGACAAGGACCGCACCGAGAAGGGCTGCGAGTACGCGGTGCTGGTGTCGCTGCTCGAGCCCGAAAACGAGCTCTACAACACCGGGATCGTCGATGTGTTCCATCGCTACCCGAAGATGTATGTCGTGCGCCCGCAGTTCTTCCTGCCCATCATCACGCTGCTGCGCAATGCGGCGATGAATTCGCTCAAGTACAAGTCGGAGCTGGCGCTGGTCAAGGCGCAGAACATCGACATCACGAAGTTCGAGACCGAGCTGGAGACCTTCAAGGCCGCCTTCGGCAGGAACTACGACCTGGCCCACGGCCACTTCCAGAAGGCGATCGCGGAGATCGACAAGTCGATCGACCACCTGCAGAAGACGAAGGAAGCGCTGCTCGGCACCGACCGCAACCTGCGCCTTGCGAACGACAAGGCGCAGGACGTGACGATCAAGAAGCTGACGCGCGGCAACCCGACGATGGCGGCCAAGTTCGCCGAACTCAAGAAGCTCGGGTCTTCCGAGACGGAATGAGCCTGGGAGCTACGCAAAGAAATTCATGAACAACATCAACATCGAATACCGCCAGGACGTGCCCCTGGACCCGGCCGACGTCGCCCGCGTCTTCGACCGCTCCGGCATCAAGCGCCCCACGAACGATCTCGCCCGGATCGCGCGGATGTTCGCCGCGCCCAGCCTCCTGCTGTCGGCCTGGGTCGACAACGAGCTGGTGGGGCTGTCGCGTTCGCTGACCGACCACGCGTACTGCTGCTACCTGTCGGACCTGGCGGTGGACAAGAAGTACCAGGGCCATGGCATCGGCCGGGAGCTCGTCCAGCGCACGCAGGCGATCATCGGCGACGAGGTGTCGTTGATCCTGCTGTCTGCGCCCGACGCGATGTCCTACTACCCGACGCTCGGCTTCGAGCTGGCGCAGAACGCGTACGTGATCCGGCGCAAGCGCTAGAGGCCACTGCGCCACGCCTCACGGCGACCGCCGTGACCCCGCCAGCCCGGCCTTCGCATCCAGCAGGTGCCCGAGCGGCAGCGCCGTTTCCGACTTGATCTCGCGCAGCACGATGCTCGAGCGCACGTGCGTCACGCCGGGCAGGCTGAACAGCACCTCGTGCAGGAAGCGCTCGTAGTGCTTCATGTCGGGCACGGTCACGTTGAGGATGTAGTCCGCGGGCCCGGTGGCCGACACGCAGCGGATGATCTGCGGGCTCGCGGCCACGGCTTCTTCGAAGCGTTGCACCATCGCCTCGCTGTGGCGGTCGAGGTTCACCTCGGCCACGGCCGACACGTGCAGGCCCACGTGCTCGGGGTCGACGAGCGCGGTGTAGCCGCGGATGACGCCGGCCGCCTCCATGTCCTTGATGCGCTTCCAGCAGGGCGTGGGCGACAGGCCCACGGCCTCGGAAATCTGCTGCACGGTCTGCCGGCCGTCATGCTGCAGTGCAGAAAGAATCTTGAGGCAATGCTCGTCAAGAGAAACAAAACCGACGTTCATCGTGATTTTTGAGTGAATTCTTCTTCAAACAAGGGTCTGCGCCAGTGTATTGAAGAAACACTTACTTGGGGGGGCGCAGAACAATTCCGGGCATGAACGCCCCACTTGAAGCGACCGCACTCCGACGGCCCGACTACCAACTTTCCGACAACCTCTGGGCCGATGCCGGCTCGGTCTTCCTCACCGGCACGCAGGCGTTGATCCGCATCCTGGCGATGCAGGGCCAGCGCGACGCGGCACGCGGCCTGCACACGCAGGGCTTCGTCAGCGGCTACCGCGGCTCGCCGCTGGGCATGGTCGACCAGGCCATCTGGAAGGCCGGCGAGCGCTTCAAGAAGACCGGCATCCGCTTCGTGCCCGCCGTGAACGAGGAGCTGGCCGCCACGCAGGTGCTGGGCACGCAGCGTGTCGAATCCGACCCCGAGCGCACCGTCGATGGCGTGTACGCCATGTGGTACGGCAAGGGCCCGGGCGTGGACCGCGCGGGCGATGCGCTCAAGCACGGCAATGCCTACGGCTCGTCGCCGCATGGCGGTGTGCTGGTGGTGGCGGGCGACGACCACGGCTGCGTGTCGTCGTCGATGCCGCACCAGAGCGACCACGCCTTCATGGCCTGGCGCATGCCGGTGATGCAGCCCGCCAGCGTGGCCGAGTATCTGGAGTTCGGCCTGTACGGCTACGAGCTGTCGCGCTATTCGGGCGCGTGGGTCGGCATGGCGGCGCTGTCCGAGATCGTCGAGAGCGCGGGCACGGTGGACCTCGATGCGGTGAATGCGCGCGTCGCCGCCTGGGAAGACGCCGATGCCGTGCGCGCCGCCACCGGCCACGCCGCGCCGCCCGACGGCCTGCACTACCGCTGGCCCGACCTGCCGTCGCTGCGCATCGAGTCGCGGCTGGAAGACAAGCTCGCGGCCGTGGCCGCCTTCACCCAACGCAACAGCATCGACCGCCACGTCATCGTGAGCCCGCATGCCAAGGTGGGCATCGTCACCTGCGGCAAGGCGCACCACGACCTGATGGAGGTGCTGCGCCGGCTCGAACTCTCGCCCGATCAGCTCGCGCGCGCCGGTGTGCGGCTGTACAAGGTGGGCCTGAGCTTTCCGGTCGAGCAGACGCGCCTCAAGGAATTCGCGCGCGGGCTCGGCGAGATCCTCATCGTGGAAGAGAAGGGCGCGGTGGTCGAGACGCAGTTGCGCGACATCTTCTACAACGCGCCGCCCGAGGCGCGCCCCGTGCTCGTGGGCAAGCACGACCACGCGGGCCAGCCGCTGGTGTCGGCGCTCGGCGAGCTGCGGCCCTCGCGCCTCATCGAGCTGGTCGCGCACTGGCTGGCTGCGCACTTTCCGGAGAACCACGACCTGGGCGATCACCTGCAGCACGTGCGCGACTTCACGCCGCCCGAGCTGCTGGCCAACGCGAGCGATGCGGTCAAGCGCCTGCCGTACTTCTGCGCCGGCTGCCCGCACAACACCAGCACCAAGGTGCCCGAGGGCTCGACGGCGCGCGCGGGCATCGGCTGCCATTTCATGGCCAACTGGATGGACCGCAGCACGGCGGGCCTGATCCAGATGGGCGGCGAGGGCGTCGACTGGATCTCGCACGCCATGTTCACGAAGACGCCGCACGTGTTCCAGAACCTGGGCGACGGCACCTACTACCACTCGGGCTACCTCGCGATCCGCCAGGCCGTGGCGGCCAAGGCCACGCTCACCTACAAGATCCTGTTCAACGACGCGGTTGCGATGACGGGCGGCCAGCCGGTCGACGGCGTCATCAGCGTGGACGCCATTGCGCGGCAGGTGGAGTCGGAAGGCGTCACCAAGGTGGTGGTGGTGAGCGATGCCATCCACCACTACGACGCCATCAAGAACAAGTTTCCGGCGGGCACCGAGTTTCATGACCGCGCTGCGCTCGACGAGGTGCAGCGCCGCCTGCGCGAAATGCCCGGCGTGACCGTGCTCATCTACGAGCAGACCTGTGCCGCCGAGAAGCGCCGCCGCCGCAAGAAGGGCGAGCTGGCCGATCCGCCCAAGCGCCTGTTCATCAACGAGGCCGTGTGCGAAGGCTGCGGCGACTGCACCGTGCAGAGCAACTGCGTGGCCGTGCTCCCGCACGAGACGCAGATGGGCCGCAAGCGCAAGATCGACCAGACCAGCTGCAACAAGGACTACTCCTGCGCCAAGGGCTTCTGCCCCAGCTTCGTGGGCGTGACCGGCGGCAAGCTGCGCCGCAAGAGCGGGGCGCTGGCGGCCGGGCGCGATGCCTTCCTGCACCGCGTGGGCGCGCTCACGCATCCCGCGCCGCATGCATGGACCGGCCCGTACGACCTGCTGGTGACCGGCGTGGGCGGCACCGGCGTGGTGACGGTGGGCGCGGTCATCGCGATGGCCGCGCACCTCGAGGCCAAGTCGGCCAGCGTGCTCGACTTCATGGGCTTCGCGCAGAAGGGGGGCTCGGTGCTGAGCTTCGTGCGGCTGGCCGACACGCCCGAGCGGCTGAACCAGGTGCGCATCGACACGCAGCAGGCCGACGCCATCCTCGCGTGCGACGTGGTGGTGGGCGCCTCGGCCGACGCGCTGCAGACCGTGCGGCACGGGCGCACGCGCGTGCTCGCGAACATCCACGAGATTCCGGTGGCCGAGTCGCTGCGCAACCCCGATGCCGACCTGCATGTCGACCTGTTGCTGGAGAAGATGCGCTTCGTCGCGGGCGAAGAGCAGGTCGAGACCTTCGATGCGCAGAGCCTGGCCGAAGAGTTCCTGGGCGACACGCTGGCCGCGAACATCGTCGCGACCGGCTATGCGTGGCAGCGCGGCCTGGTGCCGCTGAGCCTCGAGGCGCTCATGCACGCGATCGAACTCAACGGCGTGGCCGTGGCGGCCAACCAGTCGGCGTTCTCGCTCGGGCGGCTCGCGGCCGGCGACCCCGCGGCGCTCGACCAGCTGCGCGCGGCACCGGTCGAGGCGGCGGCGCACCAGGTCGACGACCGCCCACTGGAAACGCTGCTCGCCGATGCGCGCCGCCATCTCACCGGCTACCAGAGCGCCGCGTGGGCTGCGCGCTTCGAGCAGCGCATCCGCGCACTGCAGGCGGTCGAGTCCGCACTGCCGGGCGGCGACGCGAGCCTGCCTTTCACGCGCAACGCGGCGCGCAGCCTCTTGAAGCTCATGAGCTACAAGGACGAGTACGAGGTCGCGCGCCTGTACACCGACGGTGCGTTCCTGCAGAAGCTGAAGGACCAGTTCGAAGGCGATCTGAAGCTCGAATTCCACATGGCCCCGCCGCTGCTCTCGCGCCCCGCGCACGGACAGGCACCCGCCAAGGTGCGCCTCGGTGGATGGATGCTGCCGGCGATGAAGTGGCTGGCCCACGGCAAGCGCCTGCGCGGCACGCCCTTCGACCTGTTCGGCCACACGGCGGAACGCCGCACCGAGCGCGCGTTGATCGATCACTTCGACCGCCTGCTGCAGGAGATGGCCACCGCGCTGACCCCCGACAACCAGCCGACCGCCGCACGCATCGCGGCGCTGCCGCTGTCGGTGCGCGGCTTCGGCCATGTGAAGCTGGCGAACCTGGATTCGGCGCGCCTGCGCGAGGCCGAGCTGCTGCACCGCTTTGCACCGTCGCGCTACGCCAAGCCGGTGGACGCGCCCGGTGCCGGGCAGATTCGGGGCATCGCCATCGTGGCAAGCGCGCAGTAGCGGGGCCGTTGGCGGGTGCTTCGCTCGGATACGATCCTTGCGAAGCACTCACTCCCGCCACACCTCGACGATCACAGGACATGCGCGCCTTCCTCTACTACGCCCTGATGCTCCTGCTCGGATATGCCTGGTACAGATACGGACAGAAGCTGCTGCGCAAGGGCTATCGCGATGAGAAGGGCGAACTCACCCAGGGGCTCGTCGGGCCCGTCGGATTCCTGTTGACCGCTGGCGTGACCTGCTACCTCTTCTTCGCCATGCTGCGCGCCTTGGTTCGCGGCGAAGTGCCTTGCGTCGGCAAGGGGTGCGCGGGGCAGGTCTACACCCTGGCGGCGCATGCTGGTGAGTACTGGGCCAACATGTTTTTCATCGCGTGGTGCGTCCTGGGCTTGGGCTATGCGATGTACGTGACGCTCAGGATCTGGTTCCGGGCTTAGCCCGCGCAGCCGGTTCCCGCGCCAGCCTCTCGACCACCAGGGCAATGAACCACTGGTGCAGCGCCGAGGTCTCGTGCCGTTCATGCCAGACCAGTTCGACGGTGCGCGCCGGCGCCGCCACCGGTGGCGCCACGCGCTTCAGGCCCGTCATGCGCATCGTCTCCAGGCCCTCGGACCAGGGCAGCACGGCGATCAGGTCCGAGCGGCGCACGGCCTCGTAGGCCGCTGAATAGTGGCTCACGGTGCTGACCAGGTTGCGCTGTAGGCCGCGGCTTTGCAGCACGCGGTCGTAGACGCCGCCGACACGGCCCGCCAGGCTCACGTCGAGGTGGCGCGCGGCCAGGAATTTCTTCAGCGGAATCTTGTCCAGCTTCGCCAGCGGATGGTCGTTGCGCATGAAGCAGGCAAAGTCCACCGACCACAGCCGGCGTGAGCGCATGAAACCGGGGCGCTGCACGTCGTCGTTGTAGGCGCCGATGGCGAAGTCGGCCCGGTTGTCGTCCAGCGACTGCCCGAAGTCCACGACCGTGCCGGGGTGGGTGTGCAAGCGCATGCCCGGCGCAAGTTCGCCGAGCCGCTCGAGCAGCCGCGGCGCGACGATGCACGCCACGTAGTCGGTCATCGAGACCGTCAGGCGTGCGTCGCTTTGCGAGGCATCGAAGCTCTCGCCCTCGAGCGTGCCCCGGATGGTGCGCAGCGACCGGGCCAGCGGCGCCCACAACTCCGTGGCGCGCCGCGTCGGGCGGATGCCCGCACCGTTGCGCACGAACAGCGGGTCGCCGTAGGTTTCGCGCAGCCGACGCAACGCGTTGCTGACCGTGGGCTGTGTGAGCGACAGCTTCGATGCGGCGCGCGTCACGTTGCCTTCGTTCATGAGGGCTTCGAAGACCTTCAGCAGGTTCAGATCGGCGTTGCGGTAGTTCATGGGCAGAAGAAGGTGATGAGGCTGCTGGAACCATTCACATGGTCAATGGAGTGGATTCATCATATAAATTTTTCGGAATTGTGACGCGATCCTACGATCCCGCCATTCCTCACCGCCCATGCCCTCGGAACCCGGCAAACAGACCCATGACTCAGATCCTCGTCAAGAACGCCCGTCTGCTCGATCCGCTGAAGCCCGAGCTGCAGGACGGCCATGACATCCTGATCGAGGGCGACACCATCCGCGAGGTGTCCGACCGGCCGATCGTGGCGCGCGATGCGCGGGTCATCGACGCCGCAGGCAAGACCGTGATGCCCGGCCTGATCGACCTGCATGTGCACGTGGTGGCCGTCGACCTGAACCTGCAGCGCCAGGCGCTGATGCCCAACGTGCTGGCGACGCTGCGCAGTCTGCCGATCCTGCGCGGCATGCTGCGCCGCGGCTTCACCACCGTGCGCGACGCCGCCGGCGCGGGCGATGCGTTCAAGCAGGCGGTGCAGTCGGGGCTGGCGCAGGGGCCGCGCCTGTTCGTCTCGGGCCGCGCACTGAGCCAGACCGGCGGCCATGGCGACGGCCGCGCGCGCTCCGACTATCTGGTGGCCAACGCCGTGTGCCCCAACTGCGCCCGTGTGGGCATGCTCGCTCGCGTGGCCGACGGCGTGGACGCCGTGCGCAAGGCCGTGCGCGAAGAACTGCAGATGGGTGCAGATCAGATCAAGATCATGGCCGGCGGCGGCGTGGCGTCGCCTACCGACCCGGTCGATGCGCTGGGCTACAGCGAAGACGAGATCCGCGCCATCGTCGGCGAAGCGGCAGCCCGCAACACCTACGTGCTGGCCCACGCCTACACCCCGGCCGCGATCCAGCGCGTGGTGCGCTGCGGCGTGCGCACGATCGAGCACGGCAACCTGGTCGATGCACCCACCGCCGCGCTCATGGCCGCGCACGGCGCCTATGTGGTGCCCACGCTGGTGACCTACGACGCGCTCGCCAACGAAGGCGCGGCCCTGGGGCTGCCACCGGCCAGCGTGGCCAAGGTGGAAGACGTGCGCGGCGCCGGGCTGCGCTCGCTCGAGATCTACAAGTCGGCCGGCGTGAAGATGGGCTTCGGCACCGACCTGCTGGGCGAATCGCATCGGCTGCAGAGCGACGAGTTCCGCCTGCGCGCCCAGGTGCTGTCGCCGGCCGAGATCATCGCCAGCGCCACGCTGATCGGCGCCGAGGTGCTGGGCATGAGCGACCGGCTCGGCCGGCTGATCCCGGGCGCGCTGGCCGACCTGTTGCTGGTCGATGGCGACCCGATGCGCAATCTCGATTGCCTGCTGGGGCAGGGCGAGCGCATTCCCCTGGTGATGAAAGCCGGCGTGGTCGAGTTCGACGCGCTGTAGCCCGCACCCCGAGCTGTTCAGACAACCCGCCGGATGCCTCCGGCCCTCTTCAAGGAAACGACACATGCCCAAGCTGACGCAAGCCGTCTGGCGGTACCGCCACGACCAGATGGTCCGGTTGATGGACGAACTCGCCGTCGATGCGCTGGTGTTCACCACCGCGGATTTCTTTCAGTTCGCGACCAACTTCCACACCGACGTGCAGCCCTGGGAGCGGCCGATCTTCGCGGTCGTGCCGCGCCAGGGCGAGGGCTTCCTGGTCATGAACGAGCTGTCGACGAACCACATGCGCTTCTCGATGGAAGCGCACAAGGTGTGGATCACGGACGTGACGTTTTATGCCGAGCATCCGATGGTGAGCAACCGCCTGCCGCTCGTGTCGCAGCTCCCCGAGATCCTCGCCGAGCGCCTGAGCCGCGCCGGCCTGCGCCGCTCGCGCATCGCGCTGGATGCCGGCAGCGGCGTGATGGCGGCCGTGCAGCGCCTGCTGCCCGACCTGAACGTGCGCGTCGCCACCGCGGAAGTGCGCAGCCTGCGCTGGCAGAAGCACGCCGAGGAACTGGCTGTCATGCAGGCCATGGCCGGGCTGACGGACTGGCTGCAGGACCGCTACCGCGAAGCGATCAAGCCCGGCCGCCTGGTGCAGGAGATGGACTGCGCCATGGCCAGCCTGTTCGTGCAGGAGGCCGCCGAGCGCTTCCCCGGCGAGCAGTTCGAGGTCGTGCGCTGCTGGACGCTCAGCGGCCCGGCATCGGCCTCGCCGCATGGCGACGGTGCCTCCTGCGGCGCGCGCATCCGCGAAGGCGACGTGCTGGTCAACATCGTCATTCCCCGGCTCAACGGCCTGACGATCGAGAACGAGCGCACCTGGTTCTGCGGGCGCCCCGACGACCAGAAGAAGGCGCTGTGGACGGCCGCGCGCGATGCGACCGATGCGGCCATCGGCGCGGCCGTGACAGGCCGGCCCGTGTGCGCGATCGACGCCGCGGCGCAGGCCGTGATCGAGCGCGCCGGCTTTGCCGACTGCATCCGCCACCGCACGGGCCACGCCATCGGCATCGTGCACCACGAGTACCCGGAGGACATGGCTTTCAGCCAGCGCCCGCTGCGGGACAACGAGGTCTATTCGGCCGAGCCCGGCCTGTACGTCTACGGCGTGGGGGGCTTTCGCATCGACGACACGGTCGTGGTGGGCGCGACGCCGCGCGTGCTCACCGCCACGCCCAAGTCGCTCGACTACGCCACCGTCGGTTGATACCGCTCACACCTTTCGCAACCACCGACCTTGACTTCATCATGACCACCCGCCGCACCATGCTTTCCGCGTTGGCCGTTGCAGCTTCGCTGCTCGCCGCTCCCGCCTTCGCGCAGGGCTTTCCTTCCAAACCGATCAAGGTCGTGGTCCCGCAGCCGGCCGGCTCGGGGCCGGACACCTTGGCGCGCACGCTGGCCGATGTGCTCGCCAAGAGCATCGGGCAGAGCGTCGTGGTGGAGAACCGGCCCGGCGCCAACGGCACGCTGGCTGCGGCCTATGTGCTCTCGCAGCCCGCGGACGGCTACACGCTGTTCCTGGCCGGCGTCTCGAACATGTCGTGGAACCCGCACCTGTACAAGTCGCTGGGGCACCAGCCGGCGCGCGACTTCACCGGCGTCGCCGTCATCGCCAACA
Organism: Variovorax sp. GW822-FHT04A09; assembly: GCF_058801005.1. NCBI lineage: Bacteria > Pseudomonadati > Pseudomonadota > Betaproteobacteria > Burkholderiales > Comamonadaceae > Variovorax > Variovorax sp. GW822-FHT04A09. The sequence goes on from NZ_JBXAMV010000001.1 coordinate 209,888, forward strand.
CCCCGTTCGTGACGGTCGTGTCGCCGAGCCTGGGCGTGAAGACGCTGCCCGACCTCATCAAGATGGCCAAGGCCGAGCCGCAGCGGCTCAGCTTTGCATCCGCCGGCATCGGCAACTCCACCCATCTCGCGAGCGAGCTGCTGAAGTCGCGCACCGGCATCCAGATGCAGCACGTGCCCATCAGCGGCGCGGGTGGCCCCAACGCGCTGACCAGCGTGATGGCGGGCGACACGCCGGTGATGACCACCGTCCCCGTCGGCGTCGTGCCGCTGGTCAAGAGCGGCAAGCTCGTGCCATTGGCCGTGACCGGCGAGCGGCGGCTGGCGCAGCTGCCCGACGTACCCACGTTCAAGGAGCTGGGCATCGACATGGAGGTGCCCGGTTGGTACTCCCTGGTGGCGCGCGCGGGCGCACCCGGCGACGCCGTCGCGCGGCTCAACGCCGAGATCAACAAGGCCCTGGACACGCCCGAGATGAAGGAGCGCCTGGCCGGCCAGATGCTGATCGGCGTCAAGTCGACGCCGGCCGATGTCTTGAAGTTCACGCAGCGCGAGTCGGCCGCCTGGGGGCCCATCATCGATCGGCTGGGCATTGCGCAGTGAGAGCCATCGAGCCGGCTTCCTTCGAGGCCCTGGACCACGCGCTGCGGCGGTTTCCGGGGCATCGGCTCTTCACCGTGCTGGCGATCGACCCCGGCCTTGCGGCGTCCCGGCGCCTGTACACGAGCGACCCGGTGGCGTATCCGTGCGGCGGCACCAAGCCACTGCACCACGACAACGACTTCTTTCGCGAGGTGGTGCAGGGCGGCCGGGCGCGCATCTGCGTTGATCAGGAAGCCTGCCGCCGCGCGTTCCCGGACCATGCGCTGATCGATGCGCTGGGCTGCCGGTCTGCCATCAACGTGCCGATCCGGCACGACGGCCGCACGATCGGTTCCCTGAACCTCCTGCATCAGGAACACTGGTATCAGTCCGACATGGTGCCCGCGTTGATGCGCGTCGCCGAACAGGCCGCATCCTTGCTTCTTCCGCTCAGATACGTTGAGATGCCTGCATGACGATCCATCGCCGAACCTTCGTGCTGAATGCTGCCGTGTCCCTGTGTGCGGCATCTCTCGCCACCGCGGCGCGTGCAGCCGGCCCAGGCTACCCCAGCAAGCCGATCACCATCGTGTTTCCTTATGCGGCAGGCGGTGCCACCGACGCCATGACGCGGCAGATCGCGGACCTCATGGCCAAGGCGCTCGGCCAGCCGGTCATCGTCGACGCGAAGCCGGGCGCCGGTGGATCGATGGCGCTGCAGCAGGCTGTGCGCGCCAACCCGGACGGGCACACGCTGGTGCTCATGGCCAGCGGAACGATGGCCGTCAACCCTTACCTGTACGACCTGAAGTACAAGCCGGTGGAAGACCTGGCGCCCATCACGATCCTGGTCGACATTCCCTTCGTGGTCGTGACAAGGCCGGACTTTCCCGCACGCACCCTCAAGGAATTCATCGCCCATGCCAAGGTGAATCCGGGAAAGATCTCGTTCGCGAATGCAGGCGTAGGCACGCAGGCCCACCTGACGCAGATGATGTTCATGAAGGAGGCCGGCATCTCGGCCAACGTCGTTCCCTACAAGGGCGGCACGGGCGCCATCGCCGACCTGCTCGGCGGGCACATCGACGCCATGATCGACAACGCCGCCGCGCAGGTTGCGAACGTGCAGGCCGGCAAGGTGCGCGCGCTGTTCGTCACCACGCGCGAGCGCAGCGAATCGCTACCCGGCGTGCCCACGGCGCAGGAGGCGGGGTTGCCGGGCTTCGTGACCTCGGGATGGTTCGGGCTGGCCGCGCCCAAGGGCACGCCGCAGGCCGTCATCGACAGGCTCAACGCGGTGATCGTCCAGGGCATGGCGCGGCCCGAGGCGCACCAGCGCTTGATCGATGCGGGGTGGATGCCGGTTGGCAGTTCGCCCTCTGAGGCAGCGGCGCGGGCCCGGTCAGACCTTGCGCGGTTTGGGCAGATTGCGCTGCAGATCGGGCTGAAAAAGGAGTGAAGGTCTGCTGACGAGTTGACTTTCGTCACTTTCGGCCGGCGGCGCATGACCCTAACATGCGCGCCATGAGCATTCCTGTGTCGACCCGGGCATCAGCCATCCTGATCGTGGACGACCACGACCTGGTGCGCCTGGGCGTGCGTGCCTTGCTCCAGGCGCAGGCCTCGCCCGACGGGCCTGCGGTCGAGGTCTTCGAAGCCAGCAGCATGGCGCAGGCACTGGCTGTGTATGAGCGCTCTCAGGCGAGCATCGGGTTGGTGTTGCTCGATCTGGCACTTCCTGACACACGAGGCCTGAGCGGCGTGTCCGTTTTTCTCCAGCGTTATCCGCAGGCCCGCGTGGTCGCGTTGTCGGGCGCCGGCGCCACCGCGCTGGCCCAGAACGCCATTGCGCAAAGTGCGTTGGCTCAGGGCGCCAGCGCGTTCTTGCCGAAGTCGGCCAACCTCAAGGAGGTGGTGAGCTTCATCCGTGCCTGCGGCCTGCTCGGGCGGGACGTTGTCGATGGCCTTCCAGGTACGTCCAGGTGGGTTGCGCGGGCACCCCGCCGTTCCGCCGTTGGCGCCCTGAGTTCGCTGACAGGAAGCCAGGCGCGTGTGCTGCAGATGATTCTCGAAGGCAAGTCCAACAAGGAGATCGCGCTGTTGGCCGAGTTGCGTGAAGGCACGGTGAAGAACTATGTCTCGACGATCCTCTTGCTGTTCGGTGTGCAATCGCGCGCGGAACTGATCAGCAGCCTGCGTTGATTCACCGCAGGAGGTGCAACGCGATCGTCGAAGAAACAAGAACGAAGGGCCCAATCCATGAATGACGCTGCCCGATCGATGCATCAGGCCCCGGCGGCCGCCGATCTGGACCATCGGGTGCTCCGCGAACACGTGGCCTCGGTGTATGCCGCGCACACGACGGCCACCTGTGCGCACATCGGCTTCGCCATTGCCATTGGCATCTTCGGCTACTTCAACATCGATTCGACCCACCACCTGCTGGTGATCGGCATGGTCGTCGCCGTCGTGTCGATGAATCTGTATGCCTTGCTTGCGCCGCGGTGGACGCCGGATGTCCCCTTGTCCGAAAGCCACCATTGGGCGCACCGCTACACGTGGATCGTCACGCTGGTCAGCGTGACCACGGCGCTGCCATGCGCCTTGTTCCTCGTGCTCATCCAGAGCCCGGCAATGACGACCGTTGTGATCGTCGTGATCATGGTCAGTTGGACCCGGGCCATTCAGGCCCGTTGGCCGATCAAGGGGGCCATGTTCGGCTGCGGCATCCCCGTGATGGGCGGGCTGATTCTTGCCTTGATCTGGCACGGTGGCACGCTGCACTGGTTTCTGGCGCTCTTCAGTTTCGCCAATCTGGTACTGACACTGCACGAAGGGGTGAAGCAGAACAAGCGGCTGACAGCCTCCTTGATGTTGCAGTTCGAGAACGAGATGCTCGCCGCACAGTTGCGCGAACGCATCGCCGCCGTGGAGCGCGCCAGCGCGGAAAAGACCCGCTTTCTTGCCGCGGCCAGTCACGACCTGCGCCAGCCGATGCATGCCATTGCACTGTTCGGCGCGGCCATGGAAACCGCACTGCACGACCATCCTGAAAGAACGAATGCCAAACGCCTGATGCGCGCCGTCGACGCGCTCGGCGCGTCGCTGGACACCATGCTCGACGTGTCGCATCTCGATGCAGGCGTCGTCGTGTCTGAACCGCAGGTCCTGGAACTCGATGCGCTGCTTCTTGTCCTCAACCAGACCTTCACCCCCTACGCTGAGCAGAAGGGTCTGCAATTGCGCATCCGTGCCAGTGGCATGTGGGTGCGCAGCGACATCCAGCTGCTGTTCCGCCTGCTTTCGAATCTGGTCGACAACGCCTTGAAGTACACCCACGAGGGCGGTGTGAGCGTGGTCGCGCGGCGGCGAGGCGACAAGGTGTGGCTGGAGGTTCGCGACACCGGCGTCGGCATTGCGCCTGAGCAGTTGAGCCGCATCTTCGAGGAGTTCTATCAGGTCGACAACCCGGGCCGTGACCGGGCGCGCGGACTCGGAATCGGGCTGTCGATCGTCAAGCGCCTGTCGCACCTGATGTCTCACCCGATCGAGGTGCACTCGCGACCGGGACGTGGCACGCATTTCCGCGTGGTCCTGCCGCAAGCCGAGGCAGTGATCACCGCGCCGGCCGAACTGCTGCTCGATGAACTGGAGATACCCGCGCATCGCAGCCTTTCTGCACCGAACCTGCCCGGGCCGGTGCTGCTGATCGACGATGAAGCGGAGATTCGCCTGGCCATGGCGGCACTGCTGCGCGCGCACGCCGTCGATGTGGTGGCTGTGACGGACGAATCGCATGCGGTCGAAGCATTGACGCACGCGGATGCGAAAAGCCGTCCGTTCTCGATGCTCTTGTGCGACTACCGGCTGGCCGACGGGGGAGATGGACTCGAGGTCGGCCTGCGCTTGCTCGAGCGCTTTCAGCTCGACATTCCCCTTCTGCTGATAACTGGCGAGACAGCCCCGCAGCAACTGCGGCGTGCACAGTCATCGGGGGTGCCGATGCTGTTCAAGCCGGTGAGCGCCGCTGCGCTCCTGCAGGCGATGGCGGAACTGACATCCGTCACGGGGCAGACGCGGTTTTTTTCTCCGGCGACCCGCTACTTCAGAGACCCGTCGCCGGTGACCTGATTGTCTGCCGCGTCATTGCCACGGCGCTGTTCGCCTGGCGGGCCGATTCCAGTTTCAGAGACGCCTTGCCAAGACGTTTCTTTTCAAAGTCAGGTGAGAAAAATAGATCGGGAAGGAAAATCCCGAATCGTCACGTGCATCCTCTCGATATTGGAAGGAGAAGACGCCGTCTCTCTTCCGATCTCATGGTTCCAATTAGTCATAACTGCCTCACAGCCAAATATCAATTTCCCATAGCTTTCCGGTTGTGTGACTTTCGGCATGGGGAAATTTCTCCCGCCAGCCATACAAACGTCGACGGCGATCTGACGGGCCACGCTGGGAGGCCCGATCGCCATGGACAACGTTGCCATCTCGGCAGCATTGGCTTCGACAAAATTGAAAGGCAAGGGAATGAAATTAAGAGAATCTGCAGTGGCTGCTGCAACGGCAGTCGCCTTGATGCTTGCGGCATGTGGTGGTGGCAGCGGGGGCGGAGGTGGAGGTGGCTTCCCCGTGGGGCTTATCGGGCCTGGAACGGACGACCCCGGAACACAAGGTCCTGGAACGCAAGGGCCCGGGACGCAGGGGCCTGGAACGCCAGGCCCAGGAACGCAGGAACCTGGAACCCAGGAACCCGGAACACCCGCACCCGCGCAGTATGAGACGCTCCCGTCCGCCTGGGACGGGGACAAGGATTCCTACATTGCATCAGTGCCGGCCGTCGTGCAGCAACTGAACGACCAGGGCGCCAAGGGCAGTGTCCGCATGCGCCCCGTGGGAAGCAATTCTCTGTATGTCAATCCGCAAGCCACCAACGACAAATACAGCTACAAGGAATTCACGCTCACCTTCTCCGGTCGCGATGGCTGGGACGGGGCCAGCAACGCGCTGCTGCAGCGGTTGGAAGACGAGGGCGCCAAGGGCTATGTGCTGCACCACCTGGTGGGGGAGACGCACACCCTGGACGATTCCCTCAACGCCATCCGCAAGGCCAGCTTCATCCTGGTCAAGAACGAAAGTCAGCCCGTCACCTACACCTATCGGAAGTTCAGCTTCGATCTGATGATGCCGGCAGACTTCATCGCCCAGTTGAATGCGTGGGGACAGGAAGGCTATCGCTTCCTGAATACGGAGCTGGGTCTCAGCCCGAGCGTGAATGCGATCGTCGTCAAAAGCTCTGCAGCCGCAGGGGCGACCTACAGTTACGCGTTCGAACCCATCGTCTCCGATCCCAAGCCGCAACTCACCAGCCGCGGTCAAAGCGGATTCCGCTACAGGGGCTATTTCGAGTACTTTGCGAACCGCAGCGGACAGCCCGTCCGAGGCGTTTTCAATACCTACGAACTCGACAGCAGCAAGCCCGCGGCGGTGGCCTATCGCTTCTCGGATGAAATGCCTGGGGGCCCGGTCGATATCAATACGACCGAAGGACTCGCGCGACTCAATGACCAGGCGAGCCAGGGATTTTTCTACGCCGGCCTGAGTGTTCCTACCGGAGCGAGCGGGGGCGCCGCGATGTTCTTCGCCGACTATGCGGTCTATGTTCAGGGCGCATTGCTGGCGGACCTCAATCGCGGAGGCGCCGTTCTTTTCCCCTAGACATCTGGCATGGGGGCCGCCTGCCTGGGCAGGCGGCCATCCTGTCTAGAAGTTGCCGCGCAAGGTCACCATGGCGCTGCGCGGTTCGCCGTAGACATTGCCCCAGGCCGGCGCGCCGACGGTCTGGTAGTAGGTCTTGTCGAACAGGTTGTTCACGTTCAGTGCGGCCGACCAGTTGCGGTTGATCTGGTAGGAGACACGCGCGCTCCAGACCGCGTACGAGGCCTGCTCCAGCTTGATGGACCCCGTGGTGCGTGAGCTAGCGGTCTGGAAGTTCACGCCGCCGCCCAGCGTCCAGGCGTTGAGCGCGCCGGGCAGGCGGTACTCGGTCCACACGCGCACCATGTGCTTGGGCGAATACGTGCTGGCGAAATCGATGCCGGCATTGGCCGTGTCGTTCAGGTACTTGAAGTGGTTGAACGTGTAGCCCGCGAACACCTGCCACCCGCGCGCCACTTCGCCGCTGATCTCCGCGTCGAGTCCCTCGCTGCGCACCTTGCCGGTGGACACGGAGCAGTAGGTGCTCCTCGTGCAGACATTGACCAGGTCTTCCTGCGCCCGGTTGTTCTGGTCGAGTCGGAACAGCGCCAGCGAAGCGTTGACCTTGCCGTCGAGCAGCTCGCCCTTCAGGCCCGCCTCGTAGTTGCGGCCCTTGACGGGAGGCAGCATGTCGCCGGCGGCGGTCATCGCGTTCTGTGGCTGGAAGATGTCGGCATAGCTCACGTACGCCGACCATTGCGCAGTCAGGGCGTAGATGAGTCCGCCATAGGGCGTCAGAACGCCGTTTTCGCGATAGGGCGCGGTCGCCGGGTTGCCGGTGATGCGGTCGCGATCGCTGGCCCGGTAGCGTGTGACACGGGCGCCGGCAACCAGCGTCAACGGGTCGCTGAGGCTCAGGCGTGCGACACCGTAGGCGCCCGATTGGGTGATGCGTGTCTCGCTGTCGCCGCCGCGGTAGCGCCTGGCAACGAAGGTCGCGTCGCTCGGCTCGGCGATCGCCGAGACCGGTGCGAAGACGTTGTTGGCAACGCCCGCCAGTTGCATCAGCGAGAAGTCGCTGTGGTTGAACATGCGTCCGGTGTTGGCGCCGAAGCTCACCGAGTGCCTTCTGCCGAAGGCGTCGAATTTGCCGTCGACGGCGAGGTCGAGCGTCTTGTTGTCGGTCTTGAAATCGAACAGGCCGCCGTACATCACGTTGCCCGCCAGGGTCACCGGATTCACGGCACCCAGCGGGAAGGCGTACTTGATGTCCTGCTGCTCGCGCACGTAGCCGGCGGTGACCTTGAGCGACCAGTCGGCATCGAAGCGGTGCGCGAGTTCGGCGAACGCCGAGGTCTGTGCGCTTTTCCAGCGGTTCCAGTCGGCCGCCAGGTAGGTCGACCGGCGCAGGTGCAGGTCGGCACCGTTGCTGTAGCTCGGCAAGCCCTGGAAGAACGGGGTGGCGCGCAGTTTTTCGTGGCTGACGCCGAGGGTGAGCACGGTCTGCGGCCCGATGTCGGCGGCGAGCACGCCGTACAGCACGCCAGTGCGGCTCTTCGCGGTGTCGTAGAAGTAGTCGCGGTCGTTGCCGCTCGCGACGACGCGGCCGCGCAGCGTGCCGGCTTCGTTCAGGGGGCCGCTGGCGTCGACCTCCGCGCGGTAGTTGTTCCATGAACCCGCGCTGGCCGAGAAGTGCAACTGCTTGTCGGCCGTCGGACGCTTGCGCACCATGTTGATCGTGGCGCTGGGCGAGCCGGCCCCTTGCAGCAGGCCCGTGGCGCCGCGCACCACCTCCACGCGATCCAGCGTGGCGGCACTGCTCGTGAAGCTGTTGGCCTGGGGATAGTAGAAGGCGCGGTTCACCCCGTCGTACTGGTAGCTGTCCACGCGGAAGCCCCGGGAGTAGACATAGCGCCCTCCCATCGGGCTGTCGTACATCGTGATGCCCGTGGTCTGGGCCAGCACGTCGTCGATGGTGTGCAGGTTCTGGTCGTCCATCTTCTGGCGCGTGACCACCGTGACCGACTGGGGGATCTCCTTGAGCGTCTGCTCGCCCTTGCCGACGGTGACGATGCGGCTGGCATACGAGCCCGAGCCCTCGGTGATCGCGCTGCGCTCGGCCTGCGCCGTGACGCGCACTTCACTGAGCAGGTTGCTCTGCGCGTCCGCGGGTGCGGCCGGTGGGGTCGCGCCCGGTGCCGGATGACGCAGCGTGTAGCCACCGCCTGCGCGTGCGACCGCTTCGAGGCCGGTGCCCGCGAGCAGTCGCGAAAAGCCGTCGCCGACCGCATGGGTGCCGCGCAATCCACCGGTGCGGCGGCCTTCTGTCAGCGAGGGCTCGAAGGACAGCGTGACGCCGGCCTGTGCGGCGAAGCGAGACAGCGCCGGGCCCAGTGCGCCTGCGGGAATGTCGTAGGCCGCGGTGGCGGCTGCCGGCGGGTTCGCCTGTGCGGTCGCGGCGCCCGAAGCGGCGAGCGCGAAGGCCAGGCAGAGGGTTCTCACGCCGTGGGTCACGGCGCTCGGGCGCGCGGGCATGCAAAGGGAAAGTGGCCGCATGGGCGCGGTGCGGGAGGAGGGCAATGCCATGGTTCGGTGGTCCTGTTCTTGCCGTACTCGCAGCACGGCTCCATGGCTTGCCCGACCAGGCTTCAAAAAGGGACAGGGATCAGCGAAAAAATTTTCGATCTCAGGCCGGCACCACCGTCACCCACCACCGCGTGCGCGTGAGCACCTGCACGGGCAGCGTGGTGGCCACCATCGAGAGCACGTAGTCGGTATCGCGCAGCTGGAACGCACCGGAGATGCGCAGGTTCGCCACCTCCGGGCTGCAGTGCAGCAGGCCGGGCCGGTAGCGCGACAGCTCGGCGCAGAAGTCGGCCAGGCGCATGTTCTCGGCGTAGAGCACGCCCTGTGTCCACGCCTGGCTCTCGGGCGAGACGGCGGTGAGGGCCGAGGCGCCCTGGGCGTTCAACACGGTCTGCCGGCCGGCCGCAACGATCCCCGCAGGCGACGACGCGCCGCGCAAGGTGACCTCGACCGCGCCCTCGGTGACCGCCAGACGCACATCGGGCGATGCGGTCTCGTGCGCGTCGTCGCCCAGGCGCACGGTGAAGCGCGTGCCGAGCGCGCGCAGCCGGCCCTGCACCGTTTCCACGATGAAGGGGCGCGCGTCGGCCGCGGTCGTGACCCGGATGGCGCCCGCGCGCAGCCGTACCGTGCGCTGCGTGCCGTCGATGCGCACGTCGATCGCGCTGCCGGTGTCGAGCAGCACGCGGCTGCCGTCGGCCAGCCGCACGTCGCGCCGTTCACCGGTGGCGGTGGCGTGGTCGGCGGTCCAGCTGTCCCACGGCGCCAGGCGCCAGGCGAGCCAGGCGGCCGGCGCGGCAGTCGCCAGGACGGCCAGCGTGCGCAGTGCGGCCCTTCGGTTGCCGCGTGCCTGGCGCGCCAGCACCGGCACGCCGATGTTCGCCGGCACGGCGCCGAACTGTTGCGACAGGCGCTCGGCACGCTGCCATGCACGCTCGTGCGCCGGGTCCGCATGGCGCCAGGCCGCGCAGGCCGCGTGGTCCGCTTCGCCTGCCCGGCCGGAGTGCAGCCGCACCAGCCATTGCGCGGCCTCGCCCAGCACGGCGCTGTCGGGTGCGGATGCGGGTGGCCGTGCGCTCATTCCACCAGCGCCAGGCAATGCGCGAAGCCCAGGGCCATGTGGCGCTTGACGGTGCGTTCGCTGACCGCCAGGCGCTGGGCGATCTGTGCGTAGGTCAGGCCTTCGAGCTGCGACAGCACGAAAGCCTCGCGCGCCTTGGCCGGCAGGCCGTCCAGCATCGCGTCGATGGCGTCCAGCGTCTGCAGCAGCTGCAGGCGGTCTTCGGGCGACAGCGCCAGCGCCTCGGGCACCTGCGCGAGCGCATCGATGTACGCGCGCTCCAGTGCCTGCCGGCGCCAGTGTTCGCTGACCACGCCCTTGGCCAGCGTCGTCAGGTAGGCGCGCGGCTCCCGCAACGTGGGCAGCACCTGCGGTCGCAGCAGGACGCGAACGAAGGTGTCCTGCGCCAGGTCGGCGGCGCTGTGCGCACAGCCCAGGCGCCGGCGCAGCCACGTGCTGAGCCAGCCGTGATGCTCGGTGTAGAGCGCGTGCACGGTGTGGGTGTCGGCGGAAGGCATGAAGAGGGAAGGCGATGCAATTGAGAATTACTCTCATTTTAAGAGCATCGCGGCCTGGTGTGCTGCGCGCAGCGTTCGGCATGCTGCGCGACGCAGCCAGACGCCGTCCCGGGACTGATCACGAATCCCGCAATCCGCACCCCCTCACCGCAACCCCGACTGCCGATCCGCCGCCTCCACCAGCTGCATCAACCCCGGCCCGATGGTGTCCAGCAGCTGCGCCTTCTTCCAGCGGAACCCCGGCACCGCGCAGTTGAACAGCAGCCGGCGCGGCCCGTAGCGGATGCGTGCGGCGGCGCCTGCGGCGAGCACGCCGAAGCCTGAATCGCCCAGGTTGATGGCGAAGCCGCGCTTGCCGTAGTGCGCCACGCTCTCGCGCACGCCTTCGAGGCAACGCGCGTGCTCGTCGGGCCGCTCGTGCTTCACGCGGGCCAGGAACTCCTGGCGCTCACCCGTAGGCAGCTGCGCGAGCCACGCGCGGCCCATGGCGGTTTCGACGATGCCGCGCACGGCGCCCACGCCGGGGCGCTTGAGGGTGCCGCCCTCGTGGGCACAGGTTTCCAGGTAGACCACGTCGAGGTCGCTGGTCACGCCGACCGACACCGCGCCCTCGACGCGGTCGGCCAGTTGCTGCATGGCCGGGCGCAGCAGGGCCAGCATGGGCGTGTTGATGACGTAGGGGTAGCACAGCGCCACGGCGGCGGGGCCGATGAAGTAGCGGTCCAGGCGTTCGTCGTGGTCCAGGAAACCCATGGTGAGCAGGGTGCGGCACAGGCGCGAGACGGTGGGGCGCGACAGGCCGAGCTTGGCCGCGAACTCGCTGTTGGCGTGCGCGCGCGGGTCGCCCACGAAGGTCTGCAGGATGAGCAGGCCCTTGGCCAGGGTGCCGGCGATGTACGGGTCTTCGTCCCGCACCCGGCGCAGGTCGTCGGAATGCTTCATGGGCTGGCGGCGATTCTGGACAGGGCGGGGCATGGGAGTGAATTGCAGTTTCAATGATTGAAATTCAGTGCCAGCAATTGTGGACCTGCTTCCTACAGTCGCGGCCACCATGATCCGAGACATCCCCCACTTCGAGGCCCTGCGGGCCGACATCCGCGCCTTCGTTCGCGAACGCTGGCATCCGCTGGAAGACCAGGTCAGCCGCGACAACGACATCCCGCCCGACGTGGTCGACGAACTGCGGCGCAAGGGCTACTTCGGCTGGAGCATTCCCGAGGCGTACGGCGGCCTGGGCCTCACGACCGAGGAGCTGGTGCTGTGCGCCATGGAGCTGTCGCAGTCGTCGGTGGCGCTGCGCGCCCGCGTGGGCACCAACACGGGCATCGGCTCCGAAGCGCTGGTGGCCGATGGCACCGAGGCGCAGAAGCAGCGCTGGCTGCCGCGCATGGCGACGGGCGAGCTCACGGGCTGCCTGGCGCTCACGGAGCCCGAGGCGGGCTCGGAAGCGAGCAACGTGCAGACCACCGCGCGCCGCGAGGGCGAGCACTACGTCCTCAACGGCAGCAAGCGCTTCATCACCAACGCGCCGGTGGCCGATGTGTTCACTGTCATCGCCCGCACCGAAGACGGCTCGAAGGGCAGCAAGGGGGTGTCGGCGCTCCTGGTCGAGCGCGGGCCGGGCCTGACGACGGGCGCGCCCTATCGCATGATGGGCCAGGCCGGCTCGTTCGTGTCGGACGTGCATTTCGACGAATGCCGCGTGCACGCCGACCAGCTCATCGGCGGGCGCGAGGGCATGGGCTTCCAGACGGTGATGAAGGTGCTCAACAAGCAGCGCCTGCACCTGGCGGCGCTGTGCACGGGCCCGGCGATCCGCATGCTGGACCTGGCCATGGCTCATACCAGCGGCCGCAACCAGTTCGGCCAGGCGGTGGCCGACTTCCAGCTGGTGCAGGCCATGATCGCCGACAGCCGCACCGAGATCTACGCGGCGCGTTCGATGATCCTCGAGGCGGCGCGCGCACGCGATCGCGGCGAAGACGTGGCCATGTCGGCCTCGATGTGCAAGTACTTCGCGTCGGAGATGTGCGGTCGCGTGGCCGACCGCGCGGTGCAGATGTTCGGCGGCTCGGGCTACGTGGCCGACTTCAGCCCCATCGAGCGCTACTACCGCGACGTGCGCCTGTTCCGCCTGTACGAGGGCACGAGCCAGATCCACCAGCTCAACATCGCGAAGCTGGCGCTGCGCGAGGCGGGTGCGCGATGAACGTGCGCACCGACCTCGTCGCACGGGTGCGCGACTTCGTCGAGCGGCATTGCATCCCGCTCGAATCGAATGCCCACGTGCACGACCCGCGGGCGATGGACGCGGCGCTGTCGCAGCTGCGCCCGGTCGCGCGCGAGCTGGGCCTGTACCTGCCGCAGATGCCGGTGGAGGAGGGCGGGCTGGGCCTGTCGTGGGTCGAGCGCGCGGCGGTGTTCGAGGAGGCCGGCCGCAGCTACCTGGGCCCGGCCGCGCTGAACTGCGCGGCGCCCGATCAGCCCAACATGATCAGCCTGCTGCGCCGGGGCACGCCCGCGCAACAGCAGCGCTACCTGCGGCCACTGGCAGAGGGCCGCATCCGCTCGTGCTTCGCGATGACCGAGCCGGCGCCCGGCGCGGGTTCCGACCCGTCGATGCTGCGCACCACCGCGCGGCGCGAAGGTGACGGCTGGGTCATCGACGGCCACAAGTGGTTCATCACCGGCGCGGTGGGCGCGGCCTTCTGCATCGTGCTGGCGCAGACGGACGAAGGACCCACGCAGTTCATCGTGGACATGGAACACCCGGGCCTTTCGCTGGTGCGCGCCATCAAGGCCATCGACCCCTTCGCCGTCGGCGGCCACGGCGAGCTGTGCTTCACCGCCTGCCGCGTGGGCGCCGACGCGGTGCTGGGCGAGGTGGGCTCGGGCTTCGTGGCGGCGCAGCAGCGGCTGGAGCCCGCGCGGCTGTCGCACTGCCTGCGGCTCATGGGCCGCGCGCGGCGCGGGCTCGAGATCGCGCAGGCCTATGTGAGCGAGCGCACGTCCTTCGGTGATCGGCTGGCCGACCTGCAGCAGGTCCAGGCGATGGTGGCCGACTGCCACATCGACCTGCACGCCAGCCGGCTCATGAGCCTGGACTGCGCGCGCCGCATGGACGAAGGCTTGTCGGTGAAGACCGAGTCGGCAATGACGAAGGTCTTCGTGTCCGAGGCCCTGAACCGCGTGGCCGACCGCGCGGCGCAGATGTGCGGCGCACTGGGCATGTCGGAAGACGCGCCCATCGCCCTCATCGTGCGCGAGCTGCGGCCGTTTCGCATCTACGACGGCGCCTCCGAGTTGCACCGCGCCACGCTCGGGCGCCGCTTCCTCACGCACTGACACGCTGAACACACAGAGAAACTGGAGACTGACGATGACGTCCTTGATCAAGAAAATTTCGCACCTGGCTGCCGGCCTTGCATTCGGCCTGGCCGGCTCGCTGGCGATGGCTGCCTTCCCCGATCGCCCCGTGAAGCTGGTCGTGCCTTTCCCCGCCGGCGGCAGCACCGACCTGGTGGCGCGCGAGGTGGCGCTGGAACTGGGCCACGCGCTGGGCCAGCCGGTCATCGTGGAGAACAAGCCCGGCGCCGGCAGCCTCATCGGTTCCGAGCTCGTGGCCAAGTCCGCGCCCGACGGCTACACGCTGCTCATGGCGGGCCTGACCAACATCTTCCTGCCCTACGTGCACAAGGGCCTCACCTGGAACCCGGTGGACGACTTCGTGCCCGTGGGCCTGGTGGCCGATCTGCCGAACGTGATCGCGGTCAACGCGAAGACGCCGTACCAGAAGCTGCCCGAGCTCATCGCCGCCGACAAGGCCAAGCCGGGCCAGCTCGCCTTCGGCTCGGCGGGCCCGAGCACGCCGTCGCACCTGGTGTGCGAAATGATCAACCACCAGGCCGGCATCAAGATGCAGCACGTGCCCTACAAGGGGAACGCGCCGGCGGTGAACGACCTGATCGCCGGCCACATCCCGGTGATGTGCAACAACCTCGGCGGCACGCTGCCCTACATGAGCAGCGGGCAGATCCGCATCCTGGCGCAGACCGGCCGCACGCGCTCGCCCTCGGCGCCCGACGTGCCCACCTTCGCCGAGCTGGGCCTGCAGGGCTTCGACAGCGGCCTGTGGGTCGGCATCGTCGCGCCCAAGGGCACGCCCGATGCCGTCATGCGTCCGCTGCGGGCGGCATTGGCCAAGGCCTTGCCCGCGGTGAAGGACAAGCTGGCCAAGCTGGGCGCGGCCGCGCTCGACCCGTCGCTGCCCGCCTACGGCCAGCGCATTGCCGCCGACCGAAAGCTGTGGGACCCGGTGCTCAAGCGCGTCGACCTGAAGGGCAACTGATGGGCCAGCCCACCGACCACGCGCCCCTGCACGGCGTGCGCATTCTCGACATGGCGACCGTGCTCGCCGCGCCGTTCTCGGCCACGCTGTGCGGCGACATGGGCGCCGACGTCGTCAAGCTCGAGCTGCCGGGCGGCGGTGATCCGCTGCGCGGGCTCACGCCGGTGCACGAGGGCCATCCGCTGTTCTGGAAGACGGCCAACCGTGGCAAGAAGGGCATCTCGCTGGACGTGCGCAAGCCCGAGGGCCGCGCGCTGTTCCTGCGGCTCATCGCCGGCTTCGACGTGCTGGTGGAGAACTTCCGCACCGGCACGCTGGATGCGTGGGGCCTGGACATCGCCACGCTGCACGCGGCCAACCCGCGCCTCATCGTGCTGCGCCTCACGGGCTTCGGCCAGACCGGCCCGTATGCGCGCCGGCCGGGCTTTGCACGCATCTTCGAAGCGATGAGCGGGTTCACGCACCTGACCGGCGAGCCCGGCGGTCCGCCGCAGCACATGAACTATCCGTTGGGCGACGTGGTGGCGGGCCTGTTCGGCGCCTTCGCCATCAGCACCGCGCTGGCCGAGCGCAACGCATTGCCGCGCGATCGGCAGCGCGGCGCCGAGATCGACCTGTCGGCCACCGAGGCGATGTCGCGCCTGCTCGATCCGCTGGCGGCCGAGCACCGCATCGGCGGCGTGGTGCGCGAGCGCACCGGCTCGCGCGCCACCTACACCGCGCCGTCCAACGTGTTCCGCGCACTCGACGGCGTGTGGTTCACGCTGGTGGGCACGGGCGGGCCGATCTTTGCGCGCATCTGCCGCGCGATCGACCGAGAAGACCTGCTCACCGACGCACGCTTTGCCGACAACGCCGCGCGCCTGCGCCACCTCGAGGCGCTGGACCGCATCCTGGCCGACTGGTGCGCCAGCTTGCCGTTCGCGGAGCTGGCCGTGCGGCTGGACCGCGAAGACGTGCCCTACAGCAAGGTGTATTCGATCGCCGACCTGCGGGCCGACCCGCACATGCAGGCACGCGGCGCCTTCATCGATGTGCCCGACGAACAGTTCGGCACCGTGCCCGCACCGGCGGCGGTGCCGCGCTTTGTGGGGCGCGAAGGCGTGCGGCCGGCCGCCACGGGGCCGCGCACGGGGCAGCACAACGGCGAGGTGTATGGCGAGCTGGGCCTGGACGAGGCACAGCTCGCGGCACTGCGCGACGCGCAGGTGATCTGAAGCGCGCCTGTGCTTTCGCCTGCCCTGCCGGGTAGGCGTTTTGTCATGCCTGTCCCCGTGCCGTCGCGGGACACCTGACTCCCCCAGAAAAGGGCGCTCCGCTCATGTGCGAAGGCGGTGCGATTCCTACAGTCATCCCCATGCCGAACGCTTCTTCCCACGCCGGGAAGGCCAGCGGTTTCGGCCGGCCACGATCACCGGGGAAACCGCATGGAACCGCTCGAAGTTCTGCCGAGAACCGCCCTGAGTCTGCTGCGCGAAGACGCCGGCATGTCGTTCATGGAGTTCGCGCTGATCGGTGCGCTGGTGATGGTCGTCGTCCTTCTGCTGGTGCTCGCCCTGCGGCGCAGTGCCTGAACACGGGGAGCCCGCCATGCAGGAATTCAACGCTGTTCTCGAACTGCTCGCGATGCTGGCGACCGACATCCGCATGCTGGCGCTCTTCGCGCTGCTCGGCGTGGCGGCTGTGAGCGACTGGCGCTTCTATCGCATTCCCAACTGGCTGACCTTCGGCGGCGCGTGCTTCGCCCTCCTCTACGGAACGGTGGCGGCACGCACGCCGACGTCCGGTGCGCTGGCCGCCTTCGGCGGCCTGGGCGTGGGCTTCGCCGCGATGCTGCCGTTCTATGCGCTGGGGATCATGGGCGCGGGCGACGTCAAGCTGATGGCCATGACAGGGGCCTTCCTGGGGCCCCAGCAGACGCTGATGGCCTTGCTCTTCACTTTCATCGCGGGCGGCGTCGCGGCGCTGGCCTTCGCGATCCATCGCCGCCGCCTCGCTCACATGCTCGGCAACGTCAAGGCCGCAGCGCAGGGCATGTTCATTTCCAGCATCGCGGGCGTGCGGCCCGACGGACGCCTGCAAGCGGGTCAGTCCGTGGGCAAGTTGCCCTACGGCCTGTGCATTGCGGCGGGCACGGTGGTCCAAGTGCTGGCGCACCAGCTGGACTTTGTCTAGCTCCTACATGTTTCACCCCTGGCGGAGGTTCGTATGAAGAACATCAAGGCGATCGGGCTGATCTTTCTGGCCCTGCTGTTCGGGCTGGCGGCCGCGGTCTACGCGACCGGCTGGATCTCGCGGCAAAGCGGCATCGCGTCCAACAAGGTCGTGGTGGCCGCCGTCGACATCGACCTGGGCAGCCGCGTCAACGCGCAGATGCTGTCCACGGTCGACTGGCCCAGCGGCTCGGTGCCGCACGGCTCCTTCAGCGACATCAAGGCGCTGAACGACCGCGTGGTGAAGGTCGGCGTGCTGCGCGGCGAAGCGCTCATGGAGGGC
The DNA here is from genome assembly GCF_058801005.1 of Variovorax sp. GW822-FHT04A09. NCBI lineage: Bacteria > Pseudomonadati > Pseudomonadota > Betaproteobacteria > Burkholderiales > Comamonadaceae > Variovorax > Variovorax sp. GW822-FHT04A09. The sequence continues at coordinate 227,168 of NZ_JBXAMV010000001.1, forward strand.
AAGCTGGCGCCGGTGGGCACGCAGGGCGGGCTGTCGGCAGTGATCGCCAGCGGCAAGCGGGCCATGACGGTGCGCGTCAACGACGTCGTCGGCGTGGCGGGCTTCGCGCTGCCGGGCAACTACGTCGACGTGATGGTCAACGCCCAGCAGGACAAAGGGCGCGGCGAAGACGCGCTGCAGATCAGCAAGACCGTGCTCGAGAAGGTGCTGGTGCTGGCGGTGGCCCAGGAGGCCAACCGCGACGACACCAAGCCGAAGGTCGTGAGCGCTGTGACGCTCGAACTCTCGCTCGAAGACTCCGAGAAGCTCGACCTGGCGCGCAGCGTGGGCACCCTGTCGCTCGTGCTGCGCAACCAGATGGACAAGACCACGGTCGCCACCCTGGGCATCACCAAGGGGCAGCTGTTTGGCGAGAAGAAGGACATCGTGCCGGTCTCCACCGCGGCGGCCCCGGCCCGCCCGCGGGTGCGGCAGGCAGGCCCCGTCACGCCGCGAGCCTCCGAGTGCGTGGAAGTGATCCAGCACGCAGGCCGCTCGCTCACCTGTTTCTGATCGTCGTCAGGAGGAACACCAAGTGCGCCCACTCACAACAACCATCGCCCGTCTGCTGGCGACCCTCGCGACAGTGGCGACCCCCGCCATGGCCGCGGAGGTCGTGGCAGCCGCCCCCACCACGGCCGCCGCCATGCCTGCGCCTGCTGCAGCTGCTGCAACGGTTGCGGCAGCACCCGCGGCCCCGGCCAGCCGGCGCTGCACCGCCATCATTCCGGACTCCGACCCGACCTATGCCGTGCTCGGCAAGTCGGTGGTCATTCCGTTGAAGGCGCGCGTGGTGCGCATCGTGGTCAGCGGCCAGCCTCAGGGCCAGGCGCCTGCGCCGGCGGCAGCGCCGCAAGGCGCGGCGGCAGCAATGGCCGTGACCAAGAGCGAGGGCGTCGGTGACATCGAGGTCACGCTGCTGAGCCCGACCGACCTGTTCTTCCGCGGCCGCCAGGCCGGCTCGATGAACGTGGTGCTGCAAAGCGCCGACGGCACCTGCTACATCAAGGACGTGATCGTCACCATCGATCCTGGGGCGCTGCAGGCCAAGCTGGCCGAGCTGATGCCGGAAGAGCGCCGCATCCGCGTGCGCAGCGCCGAGCGCTCCATCGTGCTCACCGGCGAGATCAGCGACGCGCTGAAGCTGGACGACGTGATGAGCCTGGCCGCGGCCTACGGCGCGGACGGCAAGAAGGTGGTGAACCTGCTGCGCGTGGGGACGCCCCAGCAGGTGATGCTCGAGGTGAAGATCGCCGAGGTCAGCAAGACCCTGCTCGACCGGCTGGGAGCGCGCGTGGGCTACTCGCGCACAAGCGGCGGTGGCCTGCACAACTACTCGCTGATCTCCAACTTCCTGAGCGGAGGCGCGGGCCTGGTCGAGGCGCTGCGCATCGGCCGCGGTGTGGTGACCATCGACGGCCAGAAGGACGACGGCCTGGTGCGCATCCTGGCCGAGCCCAACATCATGGCCATCAGCGGCCAGAACGCCAGCTTCCTGTCGGGCGGCAAGATCTTCATCCCGGTCTCGCAAAGCGGCAATGGTGGAAGCGGGACCACCATCACGCTGGAAGAGAAGGAGTTCGGCATCGGCGTGAAGTTCATGCCGACGGTGCTCAACGGCGACCGCATCAATCTCAAGATGGTGTCCGAGGTGTCCGACCTCTCGCAGACCGGCTCGCCCTTCACCACGGTCACGGGCGTGACGTCCGTGCTGCCGTCGCTCACGGTGCGGCGCGCCGACACCACGGTGCAGCTCAACGACGGGCAGAGCTTCGTCATCGCCGGGCTCATCAAGAGCAACGCGACGGAGGCGATCAAGCGCTACCCGGGCCTGGGCGAAGTGCCGGTGATGGGCGCGCTGTTTCGCAGCACCGAGTTCCAGAACGAGCAGACCGAGCTGATGTTCGTCATCACGCCGCGCCTGGTGCGCCCGCTGGCCGAGTCGCCGCGCGTGCCGACCGACAACCACGTGCTTCCCAGCCGCGCCGAGGTCTACCTCAACGGCGCCCTCGAAAGCAGCACCCCGGCACCTGCCGCCCCGGCCAGCGAAACCCCGTGAGGAGCCCCGCCATGTTCATCCGATCGACCCCCCTCGTGCTCGCATGCCTCCTGGCTGCAGGCTGCTCGAGCGTCACGCCCCACTACGACGCGCGCTTCGGCGAAGCCGTGCGCGACGCCAAAAAGAAGATGACGCTGAACCCGAACGCCGGCAAGAACGGCGACCCCGTCACGGGCATGGACGGCCGCGCGTCGCGCGAGTCGATGGTGCAGTACCACGAGTCTTACAAGAAGCCACCGCCGGCGGTCAATGTCATCAACATCGGCGGGCAGATCGGTGGCCAGGGCGGCGGCTCGGGGAAATGAAAGACCGCGATTGTGCGGACCTGTTTCAAACCAGCTTCCTCATGGAAAGGAGAACGCCACGACACGCATGACATTCGATTCCTTTGCTTTTTTTCAACCTGATTTTCTGTAGTCCATACCTTGAAAGGAAAGAGCCATGAACAAGTTTTTCAAAACCATCGGGAAGTCCGCGAGCGGTCTGCTGCGCGACGAAGAAGGCGCTCAGGTCGTCGAGTACGCCCTGATCATCGCGGTCGTCTCGATCGCACTGGTTGTTGCCCTGAAGGCCCTCACGGCCGACGGCGGCGGCTTCTCGGACTTCATCGATCGCGTCAATGTGTGCCTGACGACGGACGCCTGCGTCTGAGGTGTTCGTGGCGGAAGGGGTGGGCTTTACCTCGAGGCCCGCTTTCTTCCGCAATTCCCGGTGCCTTTGCGCAATTTCCCTCTACAACGAAACGGGGTCATCACCATGTTCAAGACATTGCTGACAGATGAGGACGGCGCTCAGGTGGTCGAGTACGCCTTGATCATCGCCATCATTTCCATCGTGCTGGTGGTCGCGCTGCAACCAGCCTCGATCGCGGCGAGCCTTGACGACTTGCGCCTGCGAGTGGTCGCTTGCCTGAACGGGAACGGTTGCGCCTGACGCATCCGGTGTCTTCTTTTTACGTCCAGACCGAGGACCGATCATGAAAGCCCGACGCTCCCCTCGCCGCCAGAGCGGCGCGATGATCATCACGGTCGCACTGTTCATGCTGTTCCTGCTCGGCTTCATGGGCATCGCACTCGACTTCGGCCACCTGTTTGTCGCCCGGACCGAACTGCAGACGGCGGTGGACAGCTGTGCGCTGGCCGCTGCGGGTGAACTCAACGGGGAGAGCACGGCCATCGATCGGGCGCGCAGCGCCGGCCAGACTGCCGGCAACGCCAACAACGTGAACCTGCAGTCGGCCACCTGGAGCGGTCAAGGCAAGCTCGTTGCGGCCGACATCACGTTCCGCGATGCGTCCTACGCGGCCACCACCGCGTCCGTCAGTGCACGCTACGCGCAGTGCGCCCACTCCCAACCCAACATCCAGATCTGGCTCATGAAGGCCGTGGGCGCGTTCTCTGGCGATTACGCCGGCAACCCGTCCACGCGCAGCGTTGCGGCCAGCGCCGTGGCCACCCGTGGCAGCGCCCAGACCACCTGCCCGATCCCGGTCCTGGTCAAGCCCAAGCCCGGCGGAACCGCACCCGACTACGGCTATGTCCGGGGCGAGTGGGTGACATTGATCAGGGCCCAGAACGCCGCGATCGGCGGTCAGATTGGCTGGGCCAACCTCAACGGCACCAACAGCGCCAGCGAAACCAGGGATGAACTGAGCGGCAGCGAATGTGAGACCCGGGTTGGCGACCTGATCGGCACCCCTGGCGTTCAGGCCTCGATCGCCGAGGTCTGGAACGAGCGCTTCGGCATCTACAAGAACAGCGGCAGTCCGAGCGCGGGGCGGCCGGACTACACGGGCTACGCCTACACCACGACCAACTGGCCCCCGCGTGCTGGCGGCGAGCAGCCCAATGCCTACAACGGCAACCCGCCCGCCGGTGCACCGGCCAGCGCACAGAACTTCGTGACCAAGCGCGCGGCCTTCGCTTCGTGCGACGACACGGGCACCAGCCTGAACGGCTGCGAAACACGCACGGGCCTGTCGCTCAACAGCTTCCACAAGCTCGCTGCGCCCGGCAACGTGGCGGGGGGACACAGGCAGTACGGCATGGACCGCCGCATCGTTACGGCGCCGGTGGTCGATGGCTCGTCTCGTGTGATCGACTACCTCTGCTTCCTGATGCTCCAGCCGCTGCAGATTCCCATGGGTGACACGCAGCTCGAATACCTCGGCAACGCCGGCGTGGTTTCGCCGACGTCGAGTCCCTGCACCACCAGCGGGCTCCCCGGCGGCTCGGCAGGCCCGCTCGTTCCCGTCCTAGTGAGGTGAGCACCATGACGACGACACGCTCTTCCCGCCGGCAACGCGGCGCCGCGCTGATCGAGCTGGCGCTGATCACGCCGCTGCTGCTGCTGCTCACCTTCATCACCAGCGAGTTCGGCCGCGCCATGTACGAATACAACACGGTCACCAAGTCGGCCCGTGACGCGGTGCGCTATCTCTCGGTCCAGACGCCCGGCACGAACATCACCCAGGCGCGCAACCTGGTCGTGTATGGCAACACCGCCGGCACCGGCGCGCCGTTGGCGCGCGGCCTGAGTCTGGCGAATGTGCCGGCCGCCACCTGCTGCACCTGGCAATCGGCGGGGGCGGACCCGATCATCAACACGGTGACGGTGCGCATCACCGGCTACACCTTCCACTCGCTGTTTCCGTCGGTGTTCGGCGTGCAGTTCGCCGACGCCAATGGCAACGTCGTCTTCAGCGACATCGCCGCCACCATGAGGGCGCCAACATGAAACACCACATCAAGGGCGCGACCACCCTCGAGTTCGCGCTGGGTCTGCTGATCTTCCTGATGCTGGTGCTGGGCATCGTGGACTTCGCCCGCATGCTGTTCACCTGGAACGCGGCCAACGAGGCGACGCGTGCCGGCGCGCGCTATGCCGTGGTGTGCGACGACACCACGCAGCAGGCCCTGGTGCTCGCCAGGATGCAGGCCTTGCTGCCGCAGGTGCAGACGGTGAGCGTGGCCTGGGTTCCCTCGGGCTGCACGGCGAGCACCTGCCAGGGCGTCACCGTGAGCATCACCGGCCTCAACTACCAATGGATCTCCCCGATCGTGGGGGCCGTCGCGCCGCTCATCCCGATGCCTGGGTTCTCCACCTTCCTTCCGCGCGAGGCCATGCGGCAAGACCTGCACAGCGCGGCCATCTGTTCCTGACAGCACACCGGACACGACCATGAAGATCGCCATCGTTTCCCCCAATCCGAACCACCTGCAGGACATGCGCAAGGTGCTGGAGCCGCGCGGCCATGCCGTCTCGCTCTTCGAAGGCGGCAAGAGCCGCATGCAGGCGGTCGTCGACAAGGTCGCACCCGACCTGCTGCTGGTCGACGGCATGTGCTGCGACCCGCAGGAACTCTCGCTGGTGGAGGCACTGACGCTTCGGCATCCGGCGGTGGCGGTGGTGCTTCTGTGCGCGATGCAGACGCCCGAGTTCCTGATTCACGCGATGCGCGCAGGCGTGCGCGAGGTGCTGCCGTCGCCCGCCGACACCGCCGCGCTCGAGGCCACCGTCGATCGCATCGCGCTCAAGATGGCCGGTTCGCAGGCGCGCAGCCCTGGGCGGGTGGTGGCGTTCATGCCCTGCAAGGGCGGCAGCGGCGCGACCTTTCTCGCGACCAACATCGCACACCAGCTGTCGCGCGAGCGCTCGGTGCTGCTGATCGACCTGAACCTGCAGTTCGGCGATGCGCTGTCGTATGTGAGCGACCTGCGCCCGACCGCGACGATGGCCGACGTGGCGCGCGACATCGGGCGCCTCGACGCCTCGCTGCTGGCGGCGAGCGTGGTGCGCGTGTCGCCGAGCTACAGCATCCTGCCCGCGCCCGAGGACCTGGCGCGCGCGATGGACGTGAAGGCCGAGCACATCGATGCCATCCTGCAGGTGGCGCTCGCGCAGTACGACTTCGTGATCTTCGACCTCGGCACGCGCATCGACACGCTCACGCTGCGCGTGCTCGACCGTGCGGAGCGCATCTTTCCCGTGATGCAGACCAGCCTGCCGCACATCCGCAACGTGACGCGCCTGATGCAGGTGTTCAAGTCGCTCGGCTACGCCCCCGGCAAGGTCGAGCTGCTGGTGAACCGCAGCACCGGCGGCGGCGAGATCGGGTTGTCGGACATGCGCCGGTCGTTGCCCGGCGCGACATTCACGACGGTGCCGGACGGCGGCAAGGACGTCGACGCCTCCATCAACCGCGGCGTGCCGCTGGCGGAGATGTCGCGCGGCAGCGCGCTCGCCAAGCGCCTCGACGAGATCGCCCACACGCTCAGCCCGCGGCCGGAGGCGACGCCCGGCTTCATGGGGCGGCTGTTCCGCCGTGCCTGAGACAGGGCGGATTCCCATCAATACCCAGGCGGAGGTGCCAACATGTCATTCAGGGACCAACTCAATGCGATCGACAGCGATGCTGGCGCGCGGCCGGCGGGGCCGGCGGGGCCAGCGGGGCCGGTCCTCGAGCTGACCACGTCGCCGTTCGCCTCGGACACCTACAAGCTGCTGAAGGAGCGCATGCACCTGAAGCTGCTGGACCGCTTCGACCTGGCGGCGCTCGAAACCCTCCAGCCCGACGCCCTGCGCCAGGAAATCTCGACCATGGTCGGGCGGCTGCTGCAGGAAGAGCCCGAGGCGCTCAACGACATCGAGCGGCGCACGCTGATCCGCGACATCCAGCACGAGATGCTGGGCTTCGGCCCCATCGAGCTGCTGATGGCCGACCCGACCGTGTCGGACATCCTGGTCAACTCGCCGGACCAGATCTACGTGGAACGCCGGGGCCGGCTGGAGCTGACCAATGTGAGCTTCACCGACGAGAAGCACCTGCTGCGCATCATCGACAAGATCGTCTCGCTGGTGGGGCGCCGCATCGACGAGTCCAGCCCGATGGTCGATGCGCGGCTGCCCGACGGTTCGCGGGTCAATGCCGTCATTGCGCCGGTGGCGCTGGACGGGCCGATGATGTCGATCCGCCGCTTCGCGAAGATCCCGCTGCGCATGAACAACCTCGTGAACGATCTCAAGTCGCTCACGCCGCCGATGGCGCAGATGCTCGAGGGCCTGGCCCAGGCCAAGGTCAACATGCTGATCTCGGGCGGCACCGGGGCAGGGAAGACCACGCTGCTGAACATTCTCTCGGGCTTCATTCCGGAGTCCGAGCGCATCATCACCATCGAGGACGCGGCCGAGCTCCAGCTGCAGCAGCCGCACGTTGCGCGCATGGAGACGCGGCCGACGAACATCGAAGGCAAGGGCGAGATCACGCAGCGCGCGCTGGTACGCAACGCGCTGCGCATGCGGCCCGACCGCATCGTGATCGGCGAGGTGCGCGGCGCCGAGGCGGTCGACATGCTGCAGGCCATGAACACCGGCCACGAAGGCTCGCTGACCACCATCCACGCCAACTCGCCGCGCGATGCGCTGGCGCGGCTGGAAAACATGATCGGCATGGCCAACCTGAATCTGCCGCACCGCACCGTGCGCCAGCAGATCGCCTCGGCGATCACGGTGGTCGTCCAGGTGCTGCGGCTGATCGACGGGCGGCGCAAGGTCACGAGCATCCAGGAGATCACCGGCATGGAGGGCGAGGTCGTCACCATGCAGGAGATCTTCACCTTCCACCAGACGGGCATGGGCCCCGACGGCCAGGTGCGCGGCCATTTCCACGCGACCGGCGTCCGGCCGAAGTTCATGGAGCGGCTGCAGGCGTACGGCGTGCTGCTGCCCGACACCATCTTCGATCCCGAAAAGCACTACGAATAGGAGCGCGCCATGTTCGACAACCTGGGTGGTGACACGCTGATCACGGTCACGGTGCTGGTCTTCGTGACCGCGCTGCTCATGATCGAGGGGCTCTACCTGCTGTGGCGGTCCTACAAGGGGCCCGACGCGCGCAAGATCGAGAAGCGATTGCAGGCGATGTCCGCCGCGGTCGACCGCACGCCGCAGGCCCATCTCGCCAAAGAACGCATGCTCAGCAACGTGCCCTGGATGCAGCGCCAGTTGCTGGCGCTGCCGCGCGCGCACCGGCTGGACCGTTTCATCCTGCAGGCGGGGCTGGACTGGACGGTGTCCAGCTTCCTGCTGGCCTGCGGTGTGCTCGGCGCGTTCGCGTTCTTCGCCGTGTGGCTGGCGCACCAGCCCGTGGTGCTGGCACTGTTGGCCGGCGCTGTGGCGGCGGCGCTTCCCGTCCTGTACCTGCAGCATCAGCGCAGCCGCCGGCTGGAGCGCCTCGAAAATCAGCTGCCGGACGCACTGGACCTCGTGACGCGCGCGCTGCGCGCGGGCCACTCCTTTGCCAGCGGCGTGCAGATGATCGGCGAGGAAATGCCCGAGCCGATCGCCAGCGAGTTCCGCCTGGTGGCCGACGAGGTGAATTTCGGCGTCTCGCTGCAGCAGGCGCTGACCAACCTCAGCGAGCGCGTGCCGCTCACCGACCTGCGCTACTTCGTGGTGTCGGTGCTGATTCAGCGCGACTCGGGCGGCAACCTGACCGAGGTGCTGGGCAACCTGAGCCGGCTCATCCGCGCGCGCTTCAAGCTGCTCGCGCGGGTGCGCGTGCTGTCGTCCGAAGGGCGGCTGTCGGCCTGGATCCTGGGCGTCATGCCGTTCGCCCTGGCGGCGCTCATGAACGTCTTCAATCCCGAGTTCATGTCGCCGCTGTGGACCGACCCGATCGGCCAGACGGTGCTGCGCTACATGCTGGTGCTGATGCTCGTGGGCATCGTGCTCCTGCGCAAGATCGTGAAGATTCACGTCTGAAGGAGAAGCGTCATGGCCATGCTGTTTCCCATCCTGGTTTTTCTGTCCGTGTCGCTGACGGTCATCGGCCTGGCGGTGTGGTTGTCTCCGACGCGCACCGCGCAGCGGCTGCAGGCGGTGGCGCTGCCTGCAGGCAAGTCGGCCTGGACCGAGACGGCCGTCAAGCTCGTCGGGCCGTTCGCGCAGCTGTCGTCGCCGACCGGCGATGCCGATCTGTCGCCGATGCGTGTGCGTTTTCTGAACGCCGGCATCCGCCACCCGGATGCGTACCTCATCTACTTTGGCCTGAAGACGCTGCTGCCGCTGGGTTTCGCGGCCGTTGCGTTCCTCGTGCTGCGCGCTGTGGGGTCGGAGGGCGGTACGACGATGCTGCTGTGGCTCGCGTTGGCTGCGCTGGCCGGCTGCTACCTGCCCAACGCGCTGCTGTACCTGCGCATCCGCGCGCGGCGCCGCGAGATCTTCGAGAACTTTCCCGATGCTGCCGACCTCATGTTGGTGTGCGTGGAGGCTGGGCTCGGGCTGGACGCCGGGTTGGCCAAGGTCACCGAGGAAATCCAGATCAAGAGCCAGGCGCTCGCTCAGGAACTGCACTGGACCAACCTGGAAATGCGCGCCGGCGGCACGCGCGAGAAGTCGCTGCGCAACCTGGCGCTGCGCACGGGCGTGGAAGAAATTGGCACCTTCGCCACCATGCTGACCCAGGCGGACCGCTTCGGCACCAGCATCGGGGAGTCGCTGCGCGTGTTCTCGGACGACCTGCGCCACAAGCGCCAGGTGCGCGCCGAGGAGCTGGCGGCGAAGGTGCCGACCAAGATGCTGCTGCCGCTGGTGCTGTGCATCTTCCCGTGCATCTCGCTCGTGATCCTCACGCCGGCGGTGATCCGGGTGATCCGGATGATCATGCCGATGCTGAGCGGGCATTGACAGGGGCGGCGCACGCGGCGCGGCGCGTGCGCCGCTGCAGCGGACGGATCAGGCCGCCAGCGTGTCGAGCTGGTGCTTGATCGCGTAGATGTACAGCTCGAGCCGGTTCGTGACGCCCAGCTTCTGGTAGATCGCGCACAGGTGGTTGCGCAGCGTGTGCTCGGTGACGAAGGCGCGCTCGGCGAGCGCCTTGTTGGAGGCGCCGCAGCCCGTCGCGACGATGCGGATGATCTCGCGCTCCTTGTGCGTCAGCGTGGCTTGGCGCGCCGTGTCGGGGTCGGCCTTCGGCGGCTTCCTGGCCGAGGTGAGTTCGGAGAAGACGCGGCCCATGGTCTGCGCGTCGACGCACAGCTCGCCACGGAACACGCGCTCGATGGCGTCGAGCAGCTGCTGCGCCGAGGCGTCCTTGCCCACCACGCCGCGCGCGCCGCGCAGTATGGCCAGGTCGAGCGTGCGCTGCTCTTTCTCGGCCGTCAGCACCATCACGCGCGACACCTCGTTGGTCAGCAGCCGGGGCAGGATGTCCAGCGCGCTGTGGCCGTCCAGGTCGAGGTCGAGCACGATGACATCGGGCGCGAGGCTTTGCGCCGTGGCCACTGCTTCGTCGCAACAGCTGGCCGTGCCGACCACCTTCATGCGCGGCTGTTCGCCGTCGATCAGCTTCGACAGGCCCCACAGCATGGTCTTGTGGTCGTCCACGAGCAGCACGGCAATGGGATGGTCGGGATGGTCGAGGGTTTGCATGACGGACTCCTTCCTGTGTCTGCGGCGTACGGTCAGATCGGGATTTCGATCCGCACCGCCGTGCCGCCATTCGCGCATCGGTCGACATGCGCCTGGCCACCCAGGGCCGCGGCGCGCTCGGTGAGGGAGCGGGGGTGGAAGGCGGTGAAGCTTTCCTGGCAGGGGTCGTTCTCGATGCACAACGCCAGCTGGCCGTTCTTGCAGTCGATGCGCACGCTGCCGTGGCGCGCATGGGTGTGCTTGCAGATGTTGTTCAGCCCTTCGCTCACCATCTGCAGCAGCTCCGCGGTCACGCGGTCGTCCAGGTGCAGCGGGCCGTCGACGGCCATCACGATGTCGATGTCGATGCCGTACAGGCCCTTGATCCGCGCGGCCTGGCGTTCCAGGTGGGGCCGCACCAGCCCGCCGGGGTCGTCGTTCGCACCGTGCCTGACTTCGCCGGCGTAGCGGCGCAGGTCGGCGATCACGCCGTCGGCCACGTCCGCGAGCTTGTCCAGGTCTTCGCGCAGCGGGTTGTCGGCGGCGGCCCGCTTGCGCAGCGCGCACAGGCCCATGCGCAGGCCGATGTAGGGCTGGATGGCGGTGTCGTGCAGGTCGAGCGCGATCTTCAGGCGCTCCGTCGACGCGGCTTCGGAGGCCATGCGATCGAGCACCTCGATGGTCTCGATGACCGGGAAGATCTGTTCCATGAGGTGGGCGAGGAACAGCGCGTCGGACTTGCCCAGCCGCCCGTCGCGCGACGAGATGAACACCCGGCCTTCGCCCAGGCGCATCGGCAGCGGCGCGCTGATGAAGGCCCGCGCCTCCAGCAGGGCGGCGATGGTGGTGCAGTGCGCAGCGCCTGCTTCGTCGGCGCTGCACCACGCGGTAGTGCCCGCTTCGAAGACACGGTGCTGCGCGCGCAGGTGGTTCAGCGGCCAGGGCAGGCGGTTGCTCAGCACGACGCTGTCGGGCGCCAGGGCCATGAGCGGCGATTCCGCGAGGCGGCCGATGGTCTCGATGCTCACCTGCTCGCAGGTGTCGTCCTCGCGCAGCGTGCGCAACAGCCAGGTGCCGGTGGCGCGGTCGCGCGTCAGCAGGATGCAGTGGCTGGCCCGGAAGAAGGCCAGCGTGCGCTCCATCGTGCGGGCGATGGTGCGTCCGGCGCCGAAGCGCGGGTTCGACAGCTGGCTCACCTCGCCCAGCAGCGCAAGGCGTCGTTGCAGCGCCAGCTTGGAGCCGCCCCAGTACACGATCATGTGCCCCAGCGCCAGGAGGAAGGCGGTGCGCATCAGCAGCTGCGGCGTGTCGTCCGTGCCCGTGGCCAGTCCGCAGGCGGCGAAGGAGGCGACCGAGGCGATCGTCACGCGGGCGCCTTCCTCGAAGCCCCAGCGGAACGACGATGTGAGGATGGCGAAGAAGTAGAAAAGGAAGAACAGGCTGTGGGTGCCGTCGGTCACCGCCATGATCAGCGTGAACCACAGCACGTCGGACCAGTGGATGGTTCGGCCCTGGAAGTAGGGCCGCCCCATCGCCGTGCAGACGTGGATCAGCAGGCTGTGAAGGATGTAACCGAAGAAGGCCAGCCAGACCGCTGCGGGGACCTGCTGCCGGCTATCGGCGGCGTCGACCGTGATCGCCAGCAGGGCCGAGATCGACAGCACGAGCCGCATGCGTCCCACCATGAGCGCATCCGCCGCCAGGCTGGCGTCGATGCTGGGGGCGGAGCCGTGCGCTCGCATGGGGATGCATCCGGTGCATGGACCATGTCAGGCACCGCGGGAGATCGCGGTACGGACGGGAGCGCTCGGCAGTGACAGTTTGGAATACATTTTTCTTGCCTGAGACCACAACGTGTGACGAGTTCACATTACTACTTTGGTGTTCAGATGCAATTGAAATCTCGTTCCATTAACGTTTGGTAACTATATTTGCATTGGATTGCATGCGGATAAATGAGGCCGCTGCAGAGGGCGGCGAGAGGGCGTGGTGCCGGTTGGGGAGGCCCCGGAGAGGGCGAGGTACCTCAACGGGGCGTTCGCCTGCCTTGGCGAAGGCGCATGCCGCGGGGTAACCCCGTTGCGCGGCCTCAGGGCAGGAACAGCAGCATCCCGTACACCGCAAACAGCATCAGGTGCATGAGTCCCTGGATCGGCGACGTGCGCTGCCCGTTGAAGCTCAGCAGGCTCAGCACCGCCGTCACCGCGAACAGCAGGGTTTCCGCGCCCGAGATGCCCATGAGCACCTGCTTGCCCGTGACCAGCCCGATGACCAGCACGGCCGGCACCGTGAGCCCGACGGTGGAGACGAAGGCGCCCAGGCACAGGTTGATGGCGCGCTGCATCTCGTTGTTCATCGCGGCGCGCACGGCGGTGATCGACTCAGGCGTGAACACGATGATGGCGATGAGCACGCCGCCCACGGCCGCGGGCACGCCGGCCGCGGCAATGCCGTAGTCGGTGACCACCGCGAGGTAGTGCGCGAGCAGCACGATGGGCAGGATCATCGCGAGCAACAGCAGTGAGCGAACGACCACGGCGCGTTTGTCCAGGCGGGCGTGATCGGCCTGCGCGGCAGGCGAGGGCGCGACCGCCCGCACCGACATCTGCCCCGGCGCCGGCTGGATGAAGAAGCGCTGGTGGCTGCGCATCTGCATCCAGAGAAAGGCGCCGTACAGCACGGCCGTGAGCACCGACATGCCGATCGCCTGCACCGGCGTGAACTCGCCCGCGCCCGAGGTGTGGTTGGGCAGCACCAGCGCCGTGCCGGTCAGCAGCACGATCATCGACAGGTAGGCGCCGGCGCCCTGCGCGTTGTATTCCTGGTCGCCGTGGCGTGCCGCGCCCGCGATCAGGCAGATGCCGATGACGAGGTTCAGGATGATCATCATCACGGCGAAGATCGAGTCGCGCCCGATGGTCGGAAACTCGCCCGGGCCCAGCAGCACCGAGGCGATGAGGATCACCTCGATCGACACGATCGAGAGCGTCAGGATCAGCGTGCCGTAGGGCTCGCCCAGCTGGTGCGCCAGGTGGTCCGCCTCGCGCACCACGCCGAACGAGGCGGCCAGGATGGTGACGAACAGCGCCAGGAAGACGCAGCCGGCCACCACGGGGCTGATCGGCGCGGCCAGCCAGCGGTTGCCGAAGGCGACGAAGAGCCCGACCACGAGCCAGGCGGCGGCGATCAGGGCCCAGGTGGCGGGCGGCACGAGGCGGGCGGGGGAGGGTGTTGTTGTCATGGGCGTTGTCACTCCGACATCAAGAGGGAAGCCAGGGCCAAGAGGCCGCTGCCGGCGAGGCTCAGCCCGCTCGCGGTCCACAGGGCCTTCACGTCGCGCGGTTCGCAGCCTTCGCGGCGCGCATGCCATGCAGCGTAGGCCAGGGCCACCGCCATGGTCAGCGCGGGCCAGTGCAGATCAAGACCGTTCATCGCGCGGCCCCCGATGCGGCGCGTGCGCGCGGGCATTCGGCGCGGTAGGACAGCCGGGTCGCGCCCGTGCGCACGTGCAGGCGCACGGCGCCGAGCATCAACCGGAAGGCATCCGGCACGGTGGCGCGAGCGCGAGGAAGGCGGAAACGGGAGAAGAAGCGTTGCGCGGCGAGGCGCCAGGAAGGGAGCAGTGCGGCCATGTCGAAACTTCGCGAGAAGTCAGGAAAGGGCCGTCCCTTGCAAGGTGAAGGTGCAAGGCCGAGGTCGTCCTCGGCCCGGTTCGCGCAGGGCGCACGAACGAAAAAATGATAGCAGGGAAATCGGAGCCGACGCCCTCAGCCCCCGCGTGCGCGCACCTGGGCCGCGTGCAGGAGGCGGGCGCTGTCCACCTTCTGCTTGGACAGGAGCCGCATCCTGCTGCAGCTCGAGCAGCGGTACAGGCGCAGCCAGGGCAGCAGGCGCATCCACCCTCTGCGCGGCTGGCGGTCCATGTCCTGAAGATGGCAGGGGCAGGCGGAAACCGAATGAGTCGACGACATTTGTCAGAGTGACCATGCTGTCCAGATCCCACCCTGACCAAGCTCTGCGGCTCTTCGGCTACTGGGAATTGAAAGTATTCATTCTTACGACAAATGTAAACAAGCACACTCACCTGATTTGGGTATTCGCGCCCCGTTTTCCTCGGTTTCGGTCACACCCCGTTTCACTTCTCCCGCGCTTCCTGTGCACCAGTTCACAGAGGGAAAGCCGCCAGTTGACCGGTGTAAACTGCCCGGTTTTCTCCCTCTCTCGCGGTATGGTGCAAGTGTCACGGCGCACAGGCTTCACCGGCTCGGCGCTCACTCGCTTGCTCGCTCAATTGAGCGACATCGACGTTCCCGAATCCAGGCAAGCCCTCGCGGATCGTTTGAGTCAGTGGTTCAGTTGGACCGACGCCATCTCCTTGTCTGCAGCTTTGGATTCCGATCTGGGCGTCGCCGTGTCCGGCGCCCGGGCGTCCGAGGGCGCCGAGGAGGCGCAGGAGTGCGCGCGCCTGAAGGCCGCGCTGGCCAAGGGCAATGCTGACGGCGGCGTGGCCTCGGTGCTGCCGGGCGCGAACGACGACTTTCCGCCGTACCGCCGTCGCTACTTCGCACGGCAGCAGGCCATGGAAACGGCCATCGAACCGCTGCGCGCGCGCCTGCGGGCCCGGCTCGCCACCCGCTCGCCCGAGCTGGCCCGGCTGGCCGCGGTGGACGCCATCCTGGAACAGGTGGTGGGCGCGCGCGAACGCAGCCTGCTGGCGAGCGTGCCCACGCTGCTGGAGAAACACTTCAAGCGCCTGCGCGAGGCCCATCAGGCCGCGCAAGACGCCACCCCCGACAACCCCCAGCCGCCAGCGACCGCCGCCGCCGGCTGGCTGGACGTGTTCGGCCGCGACATGCAAAGCGTGCTGCGGGCCGAGCTGGACATTCGCATGCAACCGGTCGAAGGCCTGCTCGAGGCCCTTCGCGACCGCTAGCCTGCCGCCCTACAAGAGACAACAAGCCTCCATGAACAGATTTTTCCATTACGCCGTCTTCCTCGTGGGCCTGGCCGTCGTGTGCTGGGTCGGCGCCAGCTATGTCGGCCACAACCCGCTGGCCCTGGTGATCACGGCGCTGATCGGCGCGTTCTACCTGATGGGCGCGCTGGAGCTGCACCGCTTCCACCAGGCCACCGGCACGCTGTCGCATGCGGTGAACGACCTGTCGGCGCCGCCGGCGAGCCTCGGCGACTGGCTCGCCGGCCTGCATCCCTCGCTGCGCAACGCGGTGCGCCTGCGCATCGAAGGCGAGCGCGTCGGCCTGCCGGGCCCGGCGCTCACGCCGTACCTCGCGGGCCTGCTGGTGCTGCTGGGCATGCTGGGCACCTTCCTGGGCATGGTGGTCACGCTCAACGGCACCGGGCTGGCGCTCGAAAGCGCGACCGACGTGCAGGCCATCCGCAACTCGCTGTCGGCGCCCGTGCGCGGCCTGGGCCTGGCCTTCGGCACCTCGGTGGCGGGCGTGGCCGCATCGGCCATGCTGGGCCTGGCCTCGGCGCTGTGCCGGCGCGAACGCCTGCTGGCCGGGCAGTCGCTCGACACGCTCATCGCCACGTCGCTGCGCGGCCATTCGCTGGCGCACCGCCGCGAAGAGTCGTTCAAGCTGATGCAGCAACAGGCCCACGCGATGCCCGCGCTGGTCGACCAGCTGCAGGCCATGGTGGCCGCGATGGACCGCCAGAGCCAGTCGATCAACGAACGCCTCGTCGCCAGCCAGGACACCTTCCACCAGAAGACCGAAGCCGCCTACACGGGGCTCGCCGCCTCGGTCGACCGCTCGCTGAAAGACAGCCTGGCCGACAGCGCCCGCATCGCCGGCGAAACCATCCAGCCGGTGGCCAAGGTGATGCCCGAGCTGGTCGGCCAGCTGCAGACCATGATGGCCGCGATGGAGCGCCAGACCCAGGCGCAGAACGACCGCCTCGTGGCCAGCCAGGACAGCTTCCACCAGAAAGCCGAAGCCGCCTACACGGGGCTGGCCGCCTCGGTCGACCGTTCGCTGAAGGACAGCCTGGCCGACAACGCCCGCATCGCCGGCGAGACCATCCAGCCCGTGGCGAAGGTCATGCCCGAGCTGGTCGGCCAGCTGCAGACGATGATGGCCGCGCTGGAACGCCAGGGCCAGGCGCAGAACGAGCGCCTCGTCGCCAGCCAGGACAGCTTCCACGAAAAGGCCGAAGCCGCCTACAGCGGCCTGGCCGCATCCGTCGATCGCTCGCTGAAGGACAGCCTCACCGATACCGCCCGCATCGCCGGCGCGACGATCCAGCCCGTGGTCGAGGCGGCCATGCTCGGCATCGCGCGCGAAGCGGCGTCGCTGCAGGGCGGCATGGCGCAGGCCGTCGAACGGCAGCTCGAGGGCCTCACGGGCCGCTTCGAGGCCTCGACCGCCGGCGTGGCCGACACCTGGAAGGCCGCGCTGGCCGAACACGAGCGCGCGAGCGGGGCGCTGTCGAGCGACCTGCGCGGCACCCTCGAACGCTTTGCCGAAACCTTCGAGCAGCGCTCGGCCGCGCTGGTCGACGGCGTGTCGGCCCGCCTCGAAAGCACCGTGGGCAGCGTGTCCGACACCTGGGGCAGCGCGCTCGCGCAGCACCAGCGCGTGAGCGAAAAACTGTCGGGCGATTCGCACCAGGCGCTCGCCGCCGCCGCCGCCACCTTCGAACAGCATTCGGTGGCGCTGCTGCGCACCGTGGGCGAGGCCCACACCAGCCTGCAGACCGAACTGGCGGCGCGCGATGCGCAGCGCCTGTCGGCCTGGAGCCAGTCGCTCGAAACCATGGCCGCCTCGCTGCAGAAGGAATGGCAGCAGGCCGGCGCGCACACGCTGAGCCAGCAACAGCAGCTGAGCGACACGCTGGCGCAGGCCGCGCGCGACGTGTCGGCGCAGGCCGAGGCGCATGCCAAGCAGACCGTCGCCGAAGTTGCGCAGCTACTGCAGGCCGCATCTGACGCTCCCCGCGCCGCCGCCTCGCTGCTCGACACCGTGCGCGAGGCGCACGCCAACCTGCAGACCGAGCTCGCCACGCGCGACGCGCAGCGCCTCGCGGCCTGGAGCGGCTCGCTCGAGACCATGGCCGCCTCGCTGCAGAAGGAATGGCAGCAGGCCGGCGCGCACAGCCTGAGCCAGCAGCAGCAGATGAGCGAGACGCTGGCGCAGACCGTGCGTGACATGTCGGCGCAGGCCGAAGCCAACGCCAAGCAGACCGTCGCCGAAGTCGCGCAGCTGCTGCAGGTGGCAGCCGAAGCACCGAAGGCCGCGGCCGACGTGATCGCCGAGCTGCGCCAGAAGCTGTCGGACGGCATGGCGCGCGACAACGACATGCTCGAAGAGCGCAGCCGCATCCTCGGCACGCTCGAAACTTTGCTGGGCGCGGTGAACCACGCCTCGACCGAGCAGCGCAGCGCCATCGACGCACTCGTCACGGCCTCGGCCGACATGATGGAACGCGTGGGCAGCCGCTTCACCGAGAAGGTCGAGAGCGAGACCGAGAAGATGGCCGGCATCGCCGCGCAGATCACCGGCGGCGCGGTCGAGGTGGCGAGCCTGGGCGAGGCCTTCGGCTTCGCCGTGCAACGCTTCGGCGAATCGAACGACAAGCTGGTGGCGCACCTGCAGCGCATCGAAGGCGCGCTGGGCAAGTCGCTGGCGCGCAGCGACGAGCAGCTGGCCTACTACGTGGCGCAGGCGCGCGAGGTGATCGACCTGAGCATCATGTCGCAAAAGCAGATCGTCGAAGACCTGCAGCAGTTCGCCAGCCGCCAGACGGCCGTGGGCAGCGAGGCCTGAAATGGTGCGCGACGAGATCGACCTCGACGCCGGCCTGGAGCCGACCGTCCCCGTGTGGGCGGTGTTCGGCGACCTGATGGCGGGCATGTTGGGCGCGTTCGTGCTGATCCTGGTGTGCGTGCTCGGCATGCAGCTGGACCTGGCGAGCCGCCTCGAAACCGAGGTGCAGCAGCGCCGCGCCGAATCGCAGCGCCGCGAAGCGCTCGAACAGGCGCTGGCCGGCCCGCTCGCCGCGGGCCGCGTGACGCTCAACAACGGCCGCATCGGCATCAGCGGCAGCGTGCTCTTTGCCTTCAACTCCGCCGACCTGCAACCCGGCGGCCGGCAACTGCTGAAAAGCCTGGCCGGCCCGCTGGGCGCCTACCTGAAGGCGCGCGACGAGATCCTGATGGTGAGCGGCTTCACCGACGACCGGCAGATGCGCGAGGGCGCGCGCCTGTTCGCCGACAACTGGGAGCTGTCGGCCCAGCGCGCGCTCACCGTGACGCGCGCGCTGATCGAAGAGGGCGTGCCCTCGTCGTCGGTGTTCGCCGCCGCCTTCGGCGCCGAGCAGGCCGTGGCCTCGAACAACGACGCCGAAGGCCGCGCGAAGAACCGCCGCGTGGAGATGGCGCCGACGCCCCGGCCCAAGAACGCCCCCGACGCTGCGAAGCCCCGTGAGTAACGACACCGCACCGGACGATCAGGTCGACCCCGTCGCAGCGCTCGACGCCTGGCGCGCGCGCGGCGACGACCGCTTCGACCCGGTGCGCTTCCGCTTCATCGAGGCGATGGCGCAGCGCGCGGCGGTGCACGAGGGGGAGGCGCGGCGCCTACTGGATGCGCGGCTGGCCAGCCTCATGGCGACCTACCGTGCCGATCTGGAGAAGGTCGAACCCGAGGCCGAAGCGTCGGCTGAGGCGCCGCTGCACACCGCGCTCGCCGAGCTGATGAACCACATCGCCCAGCTCGCGCCGCTGCCGCCGCCGCCCGACGCGGAGTCGACCGATGGTGACGCCGTGCCCAGCCTGTCCACGGCACCCGAGCTCAAGACGCTGAGCTACTTCCGCGGCACCTGGTCCAAGCTCGCCGCCGACCAGCGCGTGACACAGTCGCTCGCCAAGGTGCCCAAGAACGCCGGCCCGCTCAACACGCACCACCTGGTGCAGCGCGCGCTCACGCTGATGCGCGACCTGTCGCCGCAGTACCTGCAGCGCTTCATGGCGCACGTCGACGCGCTGTTGTGGATCGAGCAGGTGAACGCCGCCGCCGAGGCCGCGCGCGTGGCGCGCACCGAGAGCCCGCGCAAGAGTTCGCGCAGCCGCGCGAGCTAGAAGCTCAGCCCGCCGCGTCGTGGCACACGACGCACAGCTTGTTGCCGTCCGGGTCGCGGAAGTACGCGCCGTAGTAGTCGGGGTGGTAGTGCGTGCGCAGCCCCGGCGGGCCTTCGCAGCTGCCGCCGTGCGCGAGCGCGATGCGATGCACCGCGTCGACCATCGCCCGCGTGCCGGCGGTGAACGCCGCCATCTGGCCGTTGCCCGCATCGTGTGGCCGGCCGTCGTGGGGCTGGCAGATCACGAAGAAGGGCCGCGCGCGCCCCGCGCTGTGCCAGCCCGCCCAGGGCTTGGCCGGCTCGCAGAAGCGGCGCTCCAGGCCGAGGCCGTCCATCACCGCGTCGTAGAAGGCCAGCGCGCGGTCGAAATCGGAGACGCTGAAGAAGACATGAGAGAACATTTCGGCTCCTTGTGAAGCGGGGGAATGGCCGGCGTGAAATCGTCAGCGCGGCCAGAGCCACCAGGCCAGCCCGGCAGCAACCAGTACCCAGATGCCGATGACCAGGGCCATGCCGGCCTTGCTCTTCGGCTTGCTGCCCGTGCGCGTCATCCATTCCTCGGCCCGCGCGCGGCTGCGCACGATGACCTCGGGCGGCAGCAGGCGCACCGCGAGCCAGATCAGTGCGGGCAGCAGCAGCACGTCGTCGAGGTAGCCGAGCAGGGGAATGAAGTCGGGAATGAGGTCGATGGGGCTCAGCGCATAGGCCACCGTGAACCAGCACAGCGCCTTCGGCAGCCATGGCGTTGCGGGGTCGCGGCAGGCGAACCAGAGGGTGACGGCGTCGCGCTTGATGCGGCGCGCCCAGTCGCGCAGGGTCATCGTGGCCACGCGCCTCAGGCCGCGCTGCGCGGCCCGAACATGATGATGCCCATGCCGACGAAGCACACGGCCACGCCGACCCAGTCGCTGGTCGATGGCGTCACCTTGTCCACGGCCCACAGCCACAGGATGGCCACGCCGATGTAGACCCCGCCGTAGGCCGCATACACGCGGCCCGCGGCGGTCGGGTGCAGCGAGAGCAGCCACGCGAAGAGCGCCAGGCTCAGTGCGGCAGGCAGCAGCAGCCAGGCCGACTGGCCCTGCTTGAGCCACAGGTAGGGCAGGTAGCAGCCGACGATTTCCGCGAGCGCGGTCGCGATGAAGAGGCCGAGGGTCTTGAGCAGGTCCATGGCCGCCATTGTGGCGGCCGACCGTTGATGTCAGGGCTGTCGTCCGGGCCCGGTGCCCGGCCGCGACGAAGGCTCCCACACATCGGGCGTGGTGGCGACCAGCGACTTGAAGTCCTTCCACGGCCGCGCGCCCGGTACCGTGCGCCCGCCGACGATCACGACCTTGGCGTAGGCCACCATGCGCTCGCGCAGGTAGCGGCGCTCGGACTCGGGCCAGGTCTCGATGGCGTGCGGGCCGCGCGACAGCACGATCTCCTTCACGCCGCGGATGCGGTTGTAGGCGGCCACGGTGCCTTCGAGCGATTCGGCGCGGTCCCACAGGCCCTTGCCGAAGAAGGCCGCGGGCCAGCGGTCCATGCCCGCGAGCGTGGCGGAGTTCGGATAGAACAGGATGTGGTGGTCCGCCGCCATGCCGCCCAGAAACAGGTTGCGGTCGGCCAGGTCGGGCGCGTCGGGCAGGTAGCCCGCGCCGCTGGCGAACGACGACAGCAGGATGGCCCCGCGGATGTTGCGCCAGCCGCGCGCCGGCGTGCAGTTGGGCACGGGCATGTCGAAGCTGCAGGCGGCCACGTAGTTGCGCGTCAGGGCCCAGGCGGTCGACATCGAGCCGCGCGAGTAGCCGCCCAGCACCAGCGGAATCTCGCTGGCCTTCTGGCCCGCCAGCAGCCGGCCGCGCGCGGCATTGCCTTCGAGCAACTGGCCCGAAGGCGTGAGCAGCCGCAGGCCCTGGCCGTGTTCGAGCTGGGCGAGCACGCGGAACACGTCCTCGCCTTGCTCCAGCGTGTTGGTGTCGCTCACGCCGCCCGACAGGCCTTCGCCGCGCCGGTCGTAGGCCAGCACGTCGAAGCCGGCCTGGTTCAGCGCGTGCAGGTTCTCGCGCCACCAGCGCTGGCCCATGGCCTCGGTGGTGCCGTTGGGGAACGACACCGGCACGGCCTTGCCGCTGGCGCCCTCGATGCGGTAGGCCACCTCGTCCGGATGCTGGAGGGCCGTGAGCTGCCCGCCGCCGCCCGCCGCCATGACGGCGAGGGCGCGCACCTTGCGGCCGCGCCCGTCGTCCACGCCCGCGCCTTCGAGGTACCAGCCGCGCAGCTTGATCGGGTCGGCGAGCTTCAGGTCGAGCCGCTCGAAGGTGTCGCGCGGCACGGTGAACTCGACGATGTGGGTGCGCGCGTCGGCCTCGGCAATGCCTTCGCGGTAGGGCGCCTTCGCGAAGAAGGCGGGGCGGCGGATCTGTTTCAGGTCGACGTTCGGGCTGTCGGCATCGATGCGCCCGGCCGGATCGACCGCACCCGTCACGCGCGTGGCGCGCGCCTTGTTGGGCGGCAGCCAGCGCTGCATCTGCGCGTTCACGCGCTCGAAGCAGGCTGGCTCGGCCTTGCAGGTGCGCCAGCGCGCCTTGAGCTGGTCGTCGGTGAACGCGCCCACGTGGTAGTCGCCGCCCGCGTAATTGGTGGGCACGGGGTAGGCGCTCATGAGCACCGGCACGCACACGCGCGGGCCGCCGGCGTTCACCGCGGTGCCGGCCTGCGGCAGCAGGTAGCCGCCAACCCTTGCGTTGCGGTCGGCGCCGACCCAGGCCGTGCAGTCGGTGGGCGGCGGCTTGCTGGCGGCGGCCTGGCGCTGTTCGGCGGTGGTGCCGGTGGTGCAGGCGGACAGGCCCAGCACGGCACCGAGCAGGGCGAGCGGAAGGGTGGCGCGGGAAGAACGCATGGGGCGGGAAACGCTCGCGGAATGAAGAACCATGTGATTGGAACGCAGCCGGGGCGCAAAAAGGGACCGCATAGGACCAAGCGTGAACAAATGGATGCCGATACTGTTGCAGAAGGCATGCCAGCGCGGCGGGTGTGAACGCCGCGTTCTGGCGCAGGAGGGTTCCTACTGCTTGTGACCGGACGCGGCCTCCCGAAGCAGGGGCTGGCGCGCCATCACCTCGTCGCGCGGGCCGTGGTCGCGCACATGGCCGGCCTCCATGAGGATCACGGTGTCGAAGCGCTCGAGCAGGCTCAGCCGGTGCACCGAGGCGATCACGCAGGCCTGCGGAAACGCCGCCGCGATACGCCCCAGCACCCGCGCCTCGGTGGCGGCGTCGAGCGCGCTGGTCGGCTCGTCGAGCAACAGCAGCGAACTGCCTTCGGCGGCGAGCACGCCGCGCGCCAGGCACAGCCGCTGGCGCTGGCCGCCCGACAGGTTGAAGCCGCGTTCCGAGATCGCGCTGTCGAGGTCGCCGTGCGTGGCCTTCAGCACCTCGTCGAAGGTGCTGGTGTGCAGCGCGGCGCGCAGGCGCTCGTCGTCGCAGGGACGCCCGAAGGCCAGGTTTTCGCGCACGCTGGCTTCGAACAGCTCGGTCTCCTGCGGGATCAGCGTGGCGAGCTGGCGCAGCCGGGCCCAGTCGGTCCGCTCGCCGTCGAGCGAGAGCGTGCCGCCGTGCGGCGCATACAGGCCGGCCAGCACGCGCAGCAGCGTGCTCTTGCCGCCGCCGCTGGGGCCCACGAGCGCCACGCGCTGGCCCCGGCGCAGCGTGAGCGCCACGTCGTGCAGGCCGCTGCGCGCGGGCGCGGCCGGGTCGTTGGCGACGGCGCCACGCGGGGCGTAGCGCCATTGCAGCTGCGCGACCTGCAGCTGCGTCCAAGGCGCCTGCATGTCGATGCGTTCGTGCGCCGGCACCTCCTCGGGCGGGGCCTCGAGCGTGGCACTCGTCGGCGCGTGCCAGATCGGTTCGGCGCTGCTGTAGTCGGTGTGCATGCGCGCAAAGAAACTGAAGTTGGCCGCCACCGAGGTGACCACGCCCGCCGCCTGCTGCGCGTACTGGTAGATCATGAACACCGCGCCCAGCATCACGGTCTGGCCCGGCGCGCGCGCCTGCCACACATAGATGACGACCAGGCCCCAGGTCAGCGCCAGCCCCATCAGGTCGACCGCGAACCACTTGCCCTCGTTGAGCACCACGGTGCGCTTCAGCGGCAGCGACACGGCCGCCATGCGACGGCGCAGCAACAGGCGCGACGCGCCCTGCAGCCGCAGGCCGATCACCGTGGAGGCATTGCCCAGGAAGTCGAGCAGCGCGGCCACGTAGCGCCGGTCGGCGTCGTTCTCGGCGCGTGCGAGCTTCATGAGCGCGCGGTCGATGCGCACGATCACCACGCCGATCAGCACATAGCCCGCGAGCGCCGTCACGCCGCTGGTGCGCGACAGCAGCGCCAGTGCCACCAGCGGCCCGACGAAGTTCACGGCGTTGGTGAGCCAGATGAACTGGTTCTGCGCGAAGTCGGCGAGCGCGCGGCTGGCCTGGTGCACGCGGTGCTGCAGCTCGCCCGAGTGGTGGCTGTCGTGCCAGGCGAGCGGCGCGGCGGCGATGCGCGCATAGAGCTGGTCGGCCAGCGTCTCGCGCACCTTCAGGCCCACGTTGCGCTCCAGGATGCGGCCCGGCCCGTGCAGCGCCCACGCGCCGACGTACACCCCCGCGAGCGTGGCGATCCAGCGGCCCGCCGCGGGCAGGTCGCCGCGTTGCAGCGCGTTGATGGCCTGGCCGGCGAGGTAGGGCAGCGTGAGGCGGATGAGCTGCGAGCTCGCGAGCAGCGCGGTGGCGGCCAGCAGCTGCGCACGTGCGCCGGCCGCGAAGTGCCACAGCGCGGCGTAGAGCGCGCGGATGGCGCGGCCGGGGGATTCGGTGGAGGAGGGCGTCGAACTCGTCATGCGCGCATCAGCCCGCCTTGCGGAAGGTGAGGTTGATGCGCTGCGCGCCGAGCCGTGCCTGCAACGGATGCGGTGCGTCCTTGAGCGGCAGCACGCCATGAAAGCGCAGCCGGTCCACGCCGCCCCACACCACCACGTCGCCGTGCACCAGCGGAATGCGGGTGGTCTTGTCGGCGCGCGCGAGCCCGCCGAACTGGAACACCGCCGGCATGCCCAGCGACACCGACACGATCGGCGCGCCGTGGTCGCGCTCGTCGCGGTCCTGGTGCAGCGAGAGCCGGCTGCCCGGCTGGTAGCGGTTGACCAGGCAGGCGTCGGGCGCAAAGCCGTCGAAACCGGCCAGCGCCGCCGCGTCGCGCGCGAGCTGCGCAAAGGCCTCGGGCATCGCGGGCCAGGGCACGCCGCTGTCGGGGTCGACCGCGCTGTAGCGGTAGCCGCGCCGGTCGCTGGTCCAGCCGAGCGCGCCGCAGTTGGTGAGCGCGACCGACATGGTGAAGCCGCCCGGCGTGACCAGGTGGCGGAACGGCGCGTGCGCCGCCACGCCGTCGATGGCATCGAGCAGCGCCTCGGCGCGCGGCAGCGCAAAGCCCGGCAGCACGAAGGCGGCCGGGCCGATCGGCTCGCGCGCGGCGCGCGGCGGGGCGTCGAAGAGGTCGAACGTCATGGGGGCATTGTCGCCAGCGGCAGGGGCGCTTCGGACCGTGGCGGTGGCTGCGATGCATTCAAGCTGTCACAAAGCGTCACTAGCATTCCGAGCACCAAAGCAGTACGCGGCACCGGCCCGGCGCCTGCGATTCCTCCTTCGTCACAGGACCCGGCATGTCTCGCGTTGCTCGGTCACGGTGGGTGTGTGTCTTGACCCTGATCCTCGGAATTCTGTCCCTCGCGGCTGTGTCGCATGCCGGCGAACCCGCGCCTTCGCCCGATGCGGCGGGGCGCATCGCCTTCGACCTGCCGGCCCAGCCGCTGGCCACCGCCGTGCAGGTCTACGCGCAGGCGACGGGGCAGTCCGTGTTCTTCGACGGGCAGCTCACCGCCGGCCTTGACTCCGCCGCGTTGCACGGCCTGTTCACCCCGCGCGAGGCGCTGCAGCGCCTGCTGGCCGGCACGCGGCTGGCCGCGCGCCACACCGACGCGCGCACCTTCACGCTGGTCGAGGCCGAGGCACCGCCGCCCGTGACCGCGACGGCACCGGCCGCGCCAGCCACTCCCGCCATGTCCCCGCGCGACGCGCGCGTGGTGCAGCAGGCGCTGGAGCGCACGCTGTGCCGCTGGCCGCATGCGCGCCCGGGCACCTACCGCGCGCTCGTGCAGCTGTGGGTCGGGCCCGGCGGCCATGTGCGGCGCACGCGGCTGCTCAGTTCCACCGGCCTGGCGCAGCGCGACGCCGCGCTCGAAGCCGCGATGAACACGCTGGTGCTCGAGCGCCCGCCCGAAGGCGAGGCCGACCAGCCGCTCACGGTGCTGCTGCTGCCGCGCACCGGCGACCGCCCCGACGTCTGCGACGCAGCGGTTTCTCCCTGAGCACGCCGTGGAACAGGACACCCCCGGCTTCCTGCGCAGCCTGCTGACCAGCCGCTACATCGACTTCCGCAACCGCCTGCGCCGCCGCCTGGGCTCGGAAGAGCAGGCCGACGACGTGCTGCACGAGACCTGGCTGCGCGTGCAGCGCATGAGCGACCCCGGCCCGGTGCAAAGCCCCATGGCCTACCTGCTGCGCATCGCGTCGAACGTGGCGGAAGACCGGCGCATCTCCCACGGGCGCCTGCTCGACTTCGTGGAGGTCGAGGAGCTGCTGCACTTTTCCGACGACAGCCACGACCCGGCGCGCGTCTCGGAGGCGCGCAGCGAGGTGCAGGCGCTGGAGCGCGCCCTCGAAGAGTTGCCGCGCCGCCGCCGAGACATCTTCATCGCCTCGCGCGTGGACGAGACGCCGCATGCCGACCTGGCGCGGCGCTACGGTGTGTCGGTGCGCATCGTCGAGCGCGAAGTGAAGGCCGCGCTGGTGCATTGCGCGGGCCGTTTGGGCCGCGATGTGATCCAGCGGTTCGGTCCCGGCGCCGGAAAACAGTCTGAGAAGACATGATGGCCGCCCCCACCCCGACCGACCGCGAACGCGCCGCGCTGGAAACGCAGGCGCACGACTGGCTCGTGCGCCTGACCTCCGGCCGCGCCACCACCGGCGACGCGCAGGATTTCCGTCGCTGGTGCGCCCGCAGCCCGCAACATGCGCAGGCCATGGCCGACGCGACGCGCCTGTGGGACCTGACCCGGCCCGCCGCCGAAGCGGTGGCGCAGCGCATGCCCGTGATGGACACACCGCCGCGCGCGGCCATCGTCATGTCGCGCCCGCCGATGTTCGGCCGCCGCCAGTTCCTCGGCGCCGCGCTCGCGGCCGGTGCCGCCGCCTTCGTGGTGGTGCGCCCGCCGGCCGACCTGTGGCCCGCGCTGTCCGACATGACGGCCGACTACCGCACCGGCACCGGCGAGCAGCGCCGCGTGGTGCTCGCCGATGCGGCGGCGGTGGTCGAGATGAACACGCAGACCAGCCTCAACTTCGCGCGCGGCGCCGAGGGCGAGCCGCCCGTGCTCGACATGCTCGGCGGCGAGGCGCAGGTGCAGCTCGACGCGGCGCGCCGCGCGCCCTTCACCATGACGGTGGGCGGTGCGCGCCTCGTGGCCGCGTCGGCCAGCCGCTTCAATGTGCGCGCCACCGGCGGCGAGGTGTGCGTGACCTGCTTCGCGGGCTCGGTCGAGCTGCGCGACGGCGAGCGCGTGCTGGTGGTGGGCGAGGCGCAGCAGATCCGCTACGGTGGCCGGCGCGAGGCCGAGGTGGCGCGCGCGCCCGACCTCGCGGCGGTGGCCGCCTGGCGCGAGCGCGTGCTGGTGTTCGACGACACGCCGCTGGCGGCCGTGGTCGACGAGATCAACCGCTACCGGCCGGGCCGCCTCATCGTCACGCGCGCCGAACTCGGCCGCCGCAAGGTGCAGGCACGGCTGCGGCTGGACGAGCTGCCGCATGTCGAGACGCTGATCGCCGTGAGCTACGGCGCGAAGCTCACGTCGCTGCCCGTCGGCATCGTGCTGCTGGGCTAGCTGCGCTGTGTGACGCGGCTGTGAAAAAAGCGGCGCGTCGTCTTCGTTCGCAAATTCTCCCGAACTTTTGCAGCGCGCGTGTCGGTCGCATCCGGTGAGCCCGGTCTCTTCTCCAGAACGGTTTTTCTCTGGGGTATGACATGAGCAACAAGACATTCCGCCGCGCGCCGGTCGCGCACGCCGCCGCCCTCGCGCTGGCCATGGCGGGCCTGGCGGGCAATGCACAGGCGCAGCGCGCCTTCAGCGCCGCGTGGATGGCGCAGAAGAACGTGACGCAGGGCACGGCCGCCGCGACGGGCTACCTGCCCAACGGCACGCCGGCCTCGATGCTGACGAACCCGCTGGCGCAGCAGCAGAAGGCCAACGAGCAGCTGCGCCAGTCGCTCGGCAACCTGGGCCTCGCGGCGCAGGCGATTGCCGCGCAGCAGGCCGCACAGGCCGCCGCGCGCACCGCCGCGCTGAACGAGCCCTCGGTGCCCGACGGCCTGGCCGACGGCGGCCTGAAGGTCGACACCAATTCGCTCAGCGCCGGCTGGCTCAACGCCCGCGCGCTGAACCGCGATTCGCAGAAGCAGGTCGACGGCCGCACCGTCGTCACCGTGGAGCAGACCGGCGACAAGGCCATCCTGAACTGGGAGACCTTCAACGTCGGGCGCAACACCACGGTCGATTTCAAGCAGCAGGCCGACTGGGCCGTGCTCAACCGCGTGAACGACCCGAAGGCGCGGCCTTCGCAGATCCAGGGGCAGATCAAGGCCGACGGCACGGTGCTCATCGCCAACCGCAACGGCATCGTGTTCAGCGGCACCAGCCAGACCGACACGCGCAACCTCGTGGCCGCGGCCGCCCACATCGGCGACGACCAGTTCAAGGCGCGCGGCATCTACTCGAACGACACCGCGCCGAGCTTCACCACGCGCAAGGAAGACCAGGGCAAGGTCGAGGTGCAGGCCGGCGCACGGCTGACCACCAACGAGCCCGGCTCCGTCACGCAGGGCGGCGGCTACGTGTTGCTGCTGGGCAAGGAGGTGGCCAATGCCGGCGAGATCGCCGCGCGCAAGGGCCAGGCACAACTCGCCGCGGGCGACAGCTTCGTGATCCGCAAAGGCATGGGCACCGAGGCCAACGCCTTCTCGACCACGCGCGGCAACGAGATCGCGCCGCAGTTCGCGGCCGACAGCACGGCGGGCACCGTGCGCAACAGCGGCCTCATCGTGGCGCGCGAAGGCGACATCACGCTGGCCGGCCGCGACGTGCGTCAGGACGGCGTGGCGCTGGCCACCTCCACCGTCGCCGCGCGCGGCACGGTGCACCTGCTGAACTCGGCCGCCGACACGCGCGGCAACGTCGCCGTCGGCAAGGGCGCGGTCACGGCCGTGCTGATCGAGGACGACGGCAAGGCCAGTGCGCTCGACAGCCAGCGCGATGCGCTCCTCAAGGAATCGGCCGCGCAGGACGCCGCGCGCGCGCTCGTGCCGCCCGCGCTCTTCGACAACCTCTCGCGGCTGTCGGACCGGCGCGACCAGTCGCGCATCGAGATCGTCTCGGGCGGCGACATCCGCTTCGAGGGCGAGTCGCTCACGCTCGCCACCGGCGGGCAGATCGCGGCCAGCGCCACGCGCCGCAGCTTCGTGGCCGACAAGGCGCGCCTCGATGTGTCGGGCGCGGTGGGCGTGAACGTGACGATGGAATCCAACAACGTCAAGGTCAACGTGCAGGGCAACGAGATGCGCGACGCCCCGCGCAACCGCGAGAGCGGCAAGCT
Organism: Variovorax sp. GW822-FHT04A09; assembly: GCF_058801005.1. NCBI lineage: Bacteria > Pseudomonadati > Pseudomonadota > Betaproteobacteria > Burkholderiales > Comamonadaceae > Variovorax > Variovorax sp. GW822-FHT04A09. The sequence continues at coordinate 256,502 of NZ_JBXAMV010000001.1, forward strand.
GTTCAACAACGACGTGTGGATCGACCGGCGCAAGCTCGTGCGCGTGGCGCCCGGCGTGGGCGGCTACGAGGGCGAGCGTTGGTACGCGGCGGGCGGCCTGCTGGAGGTCGGCGGCTACCTGGGCAACCAGGGCCACGGCATCGGCGAATGGGCCGCGCAGGGCGGCACGGTGGTGCTGGGCGGCAGCGAGGTGGTCACGCAGGCGGGCTCGACGGTCAACCTGTCGGGCGGTTCGCTCAACGTGCAGACCGGCAAGATCTACCAGACCTGGCTCAAGGGCAGCGACGGTCGGCTGTACAACCTGAACAGCGCGCCGTCGGACCTGCTGTACGACGGCGTCTACAAGGGCTTCGAGGCCGAGCACGTGCGCTGGGGCAAGGCGAACACCGACTATTTCTACAACCCGCTGATCGGGCCGCAGCGCAAGCTGGAGAACGGCTACACCGTCGGGCGCGACGCCGGCCGGCTGGTGGTGAGCGCGCCCACGGCGGTGCTCGAAGGCGACATCGTGGCCGAGGTGTTCAACGGCGCGCAGCAGACACGCGCACGCGACGCCGCGCTGGACGACGGCTACCGCCAGTCGCAGAGCGCGGTGGCGCGCGGCGGCGTGCTGGCGGTGGGGCGCTACGGCGCGCTGGGCCGCATCGACCTGTTCGACACCGACGTGCGCTTCGGCGACGTGGCACCGGTCACGCAGCAGATGGCCGCGGCCGACGCGCTGGCCGACGAGCGCATCGGCACGCTGTGGCTCGACGCGGCGCACCTGAATGCGCAGCGCCTGTCGGTGCTCGACATCGGCACGCGCGGCAGCATCAACGTCGAGAAGGCGCTCACGCTGGCCGACGGCGGGCGCATGGCCCTGCTCGGCGCGTTCATCGACATCGGCGCCGACGTCACGGTGCGCGGCGGCGCGCTGGAAGCCGGCAATGTCTTCATGTCGCCGGTGGCGGGCGCCCAGCCGCGCGTGCTGGCGAAGGACGCCGATTCGTCGCTCACCGTGCGCGACGGCGTCACGCTCGACCTGCGCGGGCGTCGCGTCGACATCGGCACGGCGCCTGAAGACTCGGCCACGCTCGCGGTCATCGACGGCGGCACGGTGCGCCTCGAATCGACGCACGGCGTGACGATCGGGCAGGGCAGCCTGATCGACGTGTCGTCGGGTGCGGCGCTGCTGGCCAAGGGCAAGCAGAAGGGCGGCAAGGGCGGCAACGTGACGCTGGTGGCCGACTCGGCCGCGTCGCCCACCGACGCGAAGGGACGCCTGTCGCTCGGCGGCGAGATCCGCGGCCACGGCGTGAACGGCGGCGGCACGCTGAAGATCGAAACGGGCCACGCGCTGCTCATCGGCCCCGACCCGACGCTGTCGGACGCGACGCAGCTCGTGCTCGACGCGTCGCGCCTGCAGTCGGGCTTTTCCACCTACGACTTCAACGGCCATGCGGGCCTCACGGTCGCGCCGGGCGCGCAGCTCGACGTGCTCATGCCGGTCTATCGCATCGCGCCCGGGGCCGGTGCCGATCACGAAGCCGGCATCGCATTGCAACTGTGGACGCCGCCGCTGCTGCAGCAGGACACGGTGAACCGCCAGGCCGTGCAGCGCCAGGGCGCCGACCTCGTGCTGCGTTCGCAGCGCCGCATCACCGAAGGCGGCAACCTCGCCATCGGCGCGGGCGCGGTGGTGACGGTCGATCCGGGACGTTCGATCCAGCTGCTCGGCGGCGGCCTGAGCAGCTTCGTGGTGGACGGCCGGCTCAACGCCTGGGGCGGGCGCATCGCCATCGACATCGAGGCGCCGGCTTTCAACTCGCCGCTGAGCACCTCGCTGCAGCCGCACAACCGCTCGGTGTGGATCGGCGAGGGCGCGGTGCTCGACGTGGCGGCGCGCGCGCAGACCGGTGTCGACGACGACGGCCGCCGCTACGGCACGGTGCGCAACGGCGGCACCATCTCCATCGGCGGCGCGCTCGACTGGGAAGCCAAGGGCGCGGCCAACGCACCCGACGTGGCGGTCGTGATCCGCCCCGGCGCGCTGCTCGATGCCTCGGGCAGCCACGCGCGCATCGACGTGCCGGCCGTGGGCGGCCTGTGGCGCGAACTCGACGTGGCCAGCGACGGCGGCAGCATCGTGCTCAAGTCGGCGCACAGCCTGTACCTGGACGGCACGCTGCGTGCCCACGCGGGCGGCGCGAATGCGGCGGGCGGCACGCTCGCGGTGGCGCTCGAAGCGCCGGTGTTCTCGAAGATCTACACCGTCGACGACGCCGTGCGGCAGGCGCGCGAGCTGGTGATCTCGCAGGCGCAGCAGCCCAGCGGATTGCCGGCCACCCTCAAGCCGGGCCATGCCGATGCGGCACTGGCCTACGGCAAGGGGCGCCTGAGCGCGGACCAGGTGCGGGACGGCGGCTTCGGCAACCTCTCGCTGCTGGTCAACGGCCTGCTGAGCTTCGACGGCCATGTCGACCTCACGACCGCGCAGAGCCTGCGCCTGTACGCCGGCAGCTTCGCGCTGGCCGACAGCGCGGCGACCGATTCGAACGTGCGGCTTGCCTCGTCCTACCTGCGGCTGGCCGGCGTGACCGGTGCGCCCAAGCAGGACAACGAGGTGATCTACACCACCACCTGGCGCCACGGCGCATCGACCCGTGCGAGCGAGGCCACCTTCACGGCCGAGGCCGACCTGATCGACATCCGCGACCGCGTGGGCTTCGGCGCGCACGGCGAGATCGCCATGAAGACCGGCCCCGCACAGGTGGTGGACCGCCGCGGCTTCGACGCCGTGCACATGACCAGCCGCGGCGACCTGCGCCTGCTGGGTGGCACGCCCACGCTCGGCCTGCTCGGCGCGACCACGACCGAGCTGGCGACACTGGGCGACCTCACGCTCACCGCCGCGCAGATCTACCCCGCCACCGGCGCCAACGCGCAGATCCGCGCGGGCTACGACGAGGGCCGCGTGCTCGACATCCGCCGCCAGGTCGAGGGCGACGTGGCGATGCCGCAGTCGGCATTCGGCACGCTCGCGCTCGGCGGCGGCACGGTGCGCCAGGGCGGCATCGTGCGCGCGCCGCTGGGCAACCTGATCGTGGGACAGGACGGGCGCAGCACCTTCGAGGCGCGCGCCAGCGTGGTCGACCTGCTGCCGGGCAGCATCACCTCGGTCAGCGGCGCAGGGCTGCTCATGCCCTACGGCGGCACGACCGACGGCATCGGCTACAGCGTGGCCGGCACGCCCATCGACAAGCGCGCCATCGGCAGCAGCGGCATCCTGCTCACGGGCGACAGCGTGGTCGGGCACCAGGGCGCGCTGCTCGACCTGTCGGGCGGCGGCGAGCTCACGGGCGCGGGCTTCGTGAGCGGGCGTGGCGGTTCGGTGGACGTGCTGCGCACGCCGCTGGCCAATGCCAATCCGGCCAACACCTTCAGCAAGGCGGGCAACGGCGTGTACGCCATCGTGCCGGGCTTCCAGGGCGGCTACGCGCCGGTGTCGCCCGACGCGGGCGCCGGTGAGCCGGCCATCGGCCGGCAGGTCACGCTCGATCACGATGTGGGCGGGCTCAAGGCCGGCACCTACACGCTGCTGCCTTCGACCTACGCGCTGCTGCCCGGTGCCTTCCGCGTGGAAGTGGGGGCGCAAAGCGCGCTGCCCGCGACGCCGCTGCCGGCCGGCTACGGCTCGTACGTGGCGAGCGGCTACCTCGGCGTGGCGAACACGGCGGTGAAGTCGTCGCTGGCCAGCCAGCTGGTCGTCACGCCGGCGGCGCTGGTGAAGCAGCACGCCAGCTACAACGAGATGGGCTACGGCGCCTTCGTGGTGGCCGATGCGGCACGCCGCGGCGGCGTGCGCGGCGAGATCGCGGCCGACGCCCGCAACCTGCTGCTGGACTACTTCTATTCCAAGCCGAAGGACGGCGTGTCGATGCTGCAGTTCGACGGCCAGGCGCTGTTCAACCCGGCGGCCGGCAGCGCGGGCTTCGGCGGCACGCTGTCGGCGAAGGGCATCGCCATCGAGGTGACGGCGCCGGGCGCGCAGCGCACGGCCGGGTTCACAGGCGCGTCGCTGCAGGCCGACCAGCTCAACGCCTTCGGCGCGCCACGGATGATCCTGGGCGGCCAGATCGATCTGCCGTATGCCGACAACTACGCGACCTTCAAGTCGAACACCGGCCATGTCGTCGTGCGCAGCGGCGCGACCTTGCGCGGCGCGGAAATCTTCCTCGTGGCCGGCGGCTACGGCGACGGCATCCAGGTGGAGCAGGGCGCGTCGCTGAACACGCTGGGCGCCGGTGCGCCGGCCTACGATTCCACCGACGGCGTGGTGTTCTCGGCGGGCTTGGGCGGGGTGCTGGGCCTGTCGAACGGCTGGATCAACCTGCTGCCGCCCGTCGCGGGGGGGATACCCGCCATGGTCCAGATCGGCGCGTGCGCGAGCGGCGCCTGCACCGGCCACACCACGCTGTACGGCGAGGGCACGCTGGCCGTGGCCACGAACCGCTCGTTCACGATGGCCGACAACGTGCGCTACGGCGCGAAGAACCTGCTGCTGGCCGTGTCCTCGGTCAACCTGGGCAGCGACGCGGCGCTGCAGCAGGCGGCCGCCAACGGCCAGCTGCCGTCGGGCCTGTCGATGAACCAGGTCATCCTGGCGAACCTGCTGGCCGGCAACAAGGGCGAAGGCGTGCCCGCGGTCGAGACGCTGGTGCTGAACGCGCGCGAGTCGGTGAACATCTACGGCGCGGTGTCGCTGGACACGCTCGACCCCGCCACCGGCGTGTCGTCCATCGAACGGCTGGTGCTGGGCACGCCCGCCATCTACGGCTACGGCGGCGCGGGCGACAGCGCGAAGATCACGACCGGCGAATTCATCTGGACCGGCCTCACGCCGCGCCCGCCCGGCAACGACGAGATCTTTCCCGGTGGGAACGCACCGGGCGGCGCCATCGGCAGCCTGCTGGGCCACGGCACGCTCGACGTGTCGGCCGCGCGCATCGTGCTGGGCCACGCGCCCAACACGCAACCCGACGCGGGCTACTCGGCGGACCGACTCGCACTGGGCTTCGGCACGGTCAACCTGAACGCGAGCGAGCGCATCACCGCCAACGGCAAGGGCACGCTGGCCGTGTACCACCAGCAGGGCGAGTTCGTGACGGGCAAGGGCTACGACCACACCGGCGGCCAGCTGAACCTGCGCACCCCGCTGCTCACCGGCGAGGCCGGCTCGAACAACCGCATCACGGCGGGCGGCGACATCGTCGTGAGCGCACCGGCAGGCGCGCAGCCCGCCGGTGACGCGGCGCTGGGCGCGCAGCTGGCGCTCACCGGCCGCAACATCACCATCGACGGCACGGTCGGCCTGCCCTCGGGCAAGCTGCAGCTCACGGCCAGCGGCGATGTGACGCTGGGCGCCAATTCGCGCATCGACCTCGCGGGCCGCGCCGTGAAGTTCTTCGAGCAGACGCGCTACAGCCGCGGCGGCGACCTGGAGGTGACGAGCACGGCCGGCAACATCGCGCAGGCGGCGGGTTCGGTGATCGACCTGTCGGCCACGCACAACCGCGGCGGCACGCTGCAGGCGACGGCGCTGGGCGCCAACGCCGGGCGCATCGACCTGGGCGGACGCATCCTCGGCACCGCGAGCGGCACGTACGACGCGGGCGGCACCATCGTGCCCTACGACGCGGCCGAGATCAGCGTGCGCGGCCAGACCGTGGCCGACTTCGCGGGCCTGAACACGCGCCTGAACGAAGGCGGCGTGACGGGCGCGCGCCGCTTCCAGATCAAGCAGGGCGACCTCGCCATCGGCGACGAAGTGAAGGCGCGCGTGGTCGAGGTCACGCTCGACGGCGGCAGCCTCACGGTGAACGGCCGCATCGACGCCAGCGGCTTCCAGGTGGGCGCGATCCGCCTCGCGGCCAAGGGCGACCTCACCGTGAACGGCACGCTCGACGCGCATGCCACCGGCCTGCGCGTGGACAGCTACGGCAAGATCATCGACAGCCCGAACCGCGCCATCGTCGACCTCACGAGCACGCACGGCACGCTGACACTGGGCGGCGGCGCGGCCATCGACCTGCGCGCGGGCACGGCCGTGAGCGCGGCGCAAGGCAACGACGGCATCGCGCGCGGTACGCTCGCGCTGAACGCGCCGCGGCGCGGCGACAACGACGTGGCGGTGAACGTCGCCGGCACGCCCGCGATCCAGGGCGCGAAGACCATCGCGGTCAACGCCTTCCGCACCTACAGCGACGCACCGCTGGCGAGCGCGCCCGACGTCACGGGCCACGTGCCGCAGCTCATCACGCAGAAGTACCTCGACGAGATCGACGGCCACAGCGTCGCCTTCATCGACAAGGCGCTGGCCAACACCTCGCTGTCGGCGCGCCTGGCGGGCCTGGGCAGCTACCACCTGCGTCCCGGCGTGGAAATCGTCAGCAGCACCGGCGAGGGCGATCTCAGCGTGGTCGGCGACATCGACCTCTCGGGCTACCGCTATGGTCCGGGCGCGAACCGCACCGACCCGGCGCGCCGCGGCTTCGGCGAGCCCGGCGTGCTGGTGATCCGCGCGGGCGGCAACCTCAACGTGTACGGCAGCATCAACGACGGCTTCGCGCCGCCGCCGGCCACGCCCGACGACAAGGGCTGGTACCTGACCGAGCAGCGCACGAAGTTCGGCACGCCGTTCACGCCCGACGGCGGCGACATCGTCGTGCCAATCGACGGCGTGGTGCTCGACAAGGGCACCGTGTTCCCGAAGGACGCGCTGCTCAACTACGACGTGCCCGCCGAAGCCATGGTGCTGCCGGCCGGCACGGTGCTGCCCGTGACCGTGACGCTGGGCGCGGCCTACACGCTGCCCGCCGGCACGGTGCTGCGCGCCAACGTCTACAACGCCGACGGCAGCGTCCGGCTGAAGGCCGGCACGGTGCTGGGCGAGGCCGTGGTGCTGGACAGCGGCATGAAGCTGGGCGCGGGCACCGCGCTGCGCGCCGAGGCCAGCGTGCAGGCGATGGTGTGGCCCAAGGGCGTGCGCCTGCCGGTCGCGATGAAGGCCGACGGCACCATCGCGCTGGCGCGCGGCGCGGTGATTCCGTCGCTGACCGATGTGCAGCTGCCGAACGACGCGGCCGTCAACCTGCGGCCCGAAGTCGACGGCGTGCAGGGCCGCAACTGGGCCGTGGCGCCGATGCTGGGGCAGGGCGCGACGAGCTGGAGCCTGCAGCTCACGGCCGGCGCCGACCTGGACTCGGCCGACCGCCGCGCGGTCGACCCGGCCAAGCACGGCGCGCTCATCCTGGCCGACAGCCACGCGATGTACAACGTCAAGCTCACGCCGGGTGGCAGCGGCTTCCTGTGGGGGCCGAACGGGCCCATGTGGGGCCACGACGAGGGAACGCCGATGGACCCGCTGGATTTCGAGGCGGGCTACTGCGACTGGGGCGGTGAGGGCACCTGTGTGGTCGACCCGGCGCGCCTTTCCTACTTCTGGGGCCCCAACGGCGACGACTGGGACCCGAGCTTCGTCGAGGGCACGCCGGTGCTGCCCGAATACGTCACCATCTGCGAGTGGGGGCCGGGCATCTGCACGACGGTCATCAACCCCGTCAAGGACGTCACCAAATACACGCCGCTGTCGCCGATGTTCAGCGTGCTGCGCACCGGCACCGGCGACCTGGGCCTGGCGGCGGCGGGCAACTTCGTCATGGAGTCGCCGTTCGGCGTCTACACGGCCGGCACGCGCTCGGCGCCGCTGCTCGACGCCAACGGCCTCGACCCCTTCAACCTCGCACGCGGCAAGGCCGTCGGCGGCTCGGTGATCGGCCCGCAGACGGCGGACTACAGCGCCGCGCTCGCGGCCTACCAGGCCTGGTACCCCGAGCAGGGCGGCAACCTCGACATCACGGTGGGCGGCAACGTCGTCGGCGACGTCTGGGGTCATTTCGGGGGCGAGCGCGGACAGGCGCCGAGCGCCGCGGTGGGCAGCTGGCTGTGGCGCCAGGGCTCGGGCACGGCCCTGGCCGGCAGCGACCGTATCGCGACGTCGTGGTGGATCAACTTCGGCACCTACGCACTGCCGGCCGGTGCGCAGGTCAGCACCGACAGCAGCCCCGAGCCCTTCCTGGTGGGCTTCACCGGCATGGGCACGCTGGGCGGCGGCAACCTCACGCTGCGCGCGGGCGGCGACGCGGGCCTCACCACGCGGCTGGGCAACGGCCAGGTCTGGCAGCGCAGCGAGGCCATCGTGGCGGCGGTCGGCAGCACGGGCCGCGTCGACGCGAACGGGCAACTGACGCTCACCGGCGGCGGCGACCTGCAGCTGCGCATCGGCGGCGTGGTCAATCCGAACCTGGCCGCGGCGCAGTACGGCAGCTCTGGCACCAATACGCAGTACCAGGACCTCAACGGCGCCCTGGTCAACCTGCGCGGCGCGGCCACCGTGTCGGCCTCCGCCATCGGCGGCGTCGAGGTGCGCTACCGCAAGTACGCGTTCTCGCTGCCGGGCCAGGAGGGCGATGTGAAGGACACGCGCCCCATCGACCCCTTCACCCCGACCATCGGCGTCGGCAATGCCGGCATCGTGCTCGTGCCGGGCGATTCGGCGATGTACCTGGACACGCCGGGCGACCTGGTGCTCACCAGCGTGGCCGACGCGGGCCGCGCGCGGGTGCCGAACAGCTCGGCATTCAAGTTCGACGGCACCGAGTACGGCATCGGCCAGGGCTGGTTCACGCTGTGGACCGACCGCACCGCGATCAACCTGTTCAGCGCGGGCGGCAACCTCACGCCCGGCACCGACCTGGCGAACCGGGAGGCCGCCGGCCGGTACCTGGGCAGCATCAACATGAGCGACAACGTCACGGTCTATCCGTCGATCCTGCGCGCGACGGCGGCCTCGGGCAGCCTGTACTACGGCTTCTCGGCCACGCCGGCCAAGGAGGCGCCCGGCCGTGCGCTGGTGCTCGCGCCGTCGCCCTCGGGCGCGCTCGAGTTCCTGGCGGGCAATTCGTTGTTCGGCGGCGGCTATCCGGTGGGGATGTCGGGCGCGGTCACGCCGCTGCCCACGCCCTGGGCACCCGCCTTCGTGGGCTACAACTCGCGCCAGCAGCCGGTGGTCTACAACACCAGCCCGGAGGGCTCGATGGTCGGATCGCCCGGCGTGCCGAACTACGGGGTGGTCGACAACCACCCGCTGTTCGCTTTCGGGCCGGACACGCTGGGCCCCCGCGCGCTGCACGCAGCCGATGCGCCGCCCTCGCTGTTCTACGCCGTGCGCGGCGACATCCTGGGCCTGGCCAGCGGCACGGCGCGCAAGGTGCAGGCCAGCGGCGAACCCGCGCCCGAGACCTGGTACCGCTCGGCCGCGCCGGCGCGCATCCGCGCCGGGCGCGACATCGTCGGCACCGAGGCGCTGATCGTGAACAACGACCCGCGCGACGTGTCGCTGGTGCAGGCCGGGCGCGACATCCTGTACGCGAACCTGCAGGTGGCGGGCCCCGGCACGCTGGAGGTGTCGGCCGGCCGCCACATCACGCAGGACGACCGCGCCAGCGTGGTGAGCCGTGGTGCGCTGGCCGAGGGCGACACGCGCCCCGGCGCAAGCATCGCGATGATGGCCGGCATGGGCCCGATGGGCGTGGGCGGGCCGGACTTCTCGGCCATCGCCGACCGCTACCTCGACCCCGCGAAGCGCGCCGAGTCGGGCCCCGGCCAGTCGCTGGCGAGCCAGCCGGGCCGCGTGGTGAAGACCTACGACGCCGAGCTGGCCGCATGGCTCAAGGAACGCTACGGCTTCGTCGCCACCAGCGCCGACGCGAAGGACCCGGGCAGCGCGCTCGCGTACTTCAAGGCGCTGGCGCCCGAGCAGCAGCGCGTGTTCCTGCGCGGCGTGTACTTCGCCGAGCTGCGTGCGGGCGGGCGTGAGTACAACGACGTGGACGGCCCGCGCTACGGCAGCTACCTGCGCGGGCGCGGCATGATCGCCACGCTGTTCCCCGACCTCGACGCGGCGGGCCAGGAGATCGTGCGCACCGGCGACATCATCCTGTACGGCCCCTCGGGCGTGCACACCGACTTCGGCGGCGACATCCAGATGCTCGCGCCGGGCGGGCAGATCGTGGTGGGCGTGCAGGGCGCGGTGCCGCCGGGCAGCGCGGGCGTCATCACGCAGGGCATGGGCCACATCCAGCTGTTCAGCGAAGGCAGCCTGCTGCTGGGCCTGTCGCGCGTGATGACCACCTTCGGCGGCGACGTGCTGGCCTGGTCGGAGCAGGGCGACATCAACGCCGGCCGGGGCTCCAAGACCACGCTGGTCTACACGCCGCCCAAGCGCGTGTACGACAACATCGGCAACGTGAAGCTGTCGTCGCAGGTGCCTAGCTCGGGCGCCGGCCTTGCCACCTTGGCGCCCATCGCCGAAGTGCCGGCGGGCGACATGGACCTGATCGCGCCGCTGGGCACCATCGATGCGGGCGAGGCGGGCATCCGCGTGTCGGGCAACGTGAACCTCGCGGCCCTGCAGGTGGTGAACGCGGCCAACATCCAGGTCAAGGGCGAGTCGGCCGGCCTGCCGGTGGTGGCTTCGGTGAACGTGGGCGCGCTCACCAACGCCAGCGCGGCGGCCTCGCAGGCCGTGGGCGCGGCGCAGGAGGCGATGCAGCGCGAACGCGCGGCGGCGCGCCAGGCGCTGCCGTCGGTGTTCTCGGTGCGCGTGCTGGGCTTCGGCAACGAGGCCGCCGACGGCGCCGCCGCGCCGTCCGATGCGAGCCGCGCTGCGGCGCGCCCGGTGGGCTACGACGCGCACAGCCCGGTGCAGGTGCTGGGGCGCGGGCCGCTGGGCGATGCGCAGAAGACGAAGCTCACGGCGCAGGAGCGGCGTCTGCTGGGGCAGTGAGAGGGAAGGGCGGCAGATGAAATTTTTGTGACAAACGACATTCCGGGGCGCGCAGTTCCGTCTTTGTCTCAGAGCTTTCGTGACTGTCCGATGCCCCCTCTGCTGTTGTCTTCTGCCGGCCCCCGCCCGTGGGCGTCGTTCCTGCTGGCCACGGCGTTCGCCGTCCTGGCCGGCGCGGTGCATGCCGCGCCGCCCGAGGCCAACGCCAGCGGCGTGTTCCTCAACGCCGCCGGCGACGTGCTGACCGCGCGCCATGCGGTGGCGGACTGCCGTTCGCTGTTCGCCCTCAAGGACGCGCAGGTGGCGCAGGCCCGGGTGATCACCGAGAGCGCCGAGCTCGACGTCGCGGTGCTGCGCACCACCCTCACGCCGTACCTGCACGCCACGCTCGCGGCAAGCGGGCACGCGCCGGCCCCGGGCAGCGTGGGCGTGTTCACCGAGGCCTACGCGGTGCTGCAGCGCATGCCCGATCGCGCGGCCTTGCTCAGCAATGCCATGATCGTGCCCGGCGTGGAGGGCCTGCAGCTGCTGTCGGGCGTGCAGCCGGGCGCCAGCGGCAGCGCGGTGCTGGGCGCCGACGGCCTGTTGCTCGGCGTGGTGGTCGAGCGTGTCGCCGCCGCGCCGCATGCCTCGGGCATGGTGCTCAGCCGCGCGGCCTCGGCCGCGGGCGTGGCGGGCGGCGTGACGCGGGTGCGTGCGGTGCCGGCGGCACGCCTGCGCGACTTCCTGGACGCCCACGGCATCGCGTACACGCACAGCCGCGAACCGCAGCTCGGCCCCCAGCAGTCGCCCGCCGCGCGGGCCTCGACCCTGTCGGTCGGCGTGCTGTGCGGCTGAGCGTCCTTCTTCGACTTTTCATTGGAACTCCCATGACCTTTTCTTTCGGCAAAACCCTCGGCTGGCGCCGCCTGCGCCTGGCGCTCGGCGGGCTCGGCCTCGGGCTGTCCGCCGCCGCCGCGCCCCTGGCCGCATCGGCGCAGGCCCAGCCGCAGGTGCCGCAGCACTGGATCAGCTACGCCAACCTCGCCAGCAACCAGCTGCAGTCGTCGCTCAGCGACCCGGCCAGCGACACCGTGGTGCGGCTGCACACGTGGATGCAGGACCGCATGCTGAAAGAGGGCCAGCCCGTGCCGCCCGCGCCGGTGGTGGTGCGCGTGTGGGTCGCGGGCAGCGGCAAGGTCGAGCGCGTGGCCTTCGAGTCGCTGGGCGATGCGCAGGCCGACACCGACCTGCGCGCGCTGCTCACCGCGCAGCCGCTGGCCGAGCCGCCGCCGCGCGACATGCGCCAGCCGATGGTGCTGCAACTCACGCTCAGCTTTGTCGCGCGCACCTGACCGATCGCGGCGCCGCCCCCTGATCTGCGTGGCGCTGCTGGGCCTTGCTGCGGTGCCGCTGCACGCCGCCATGCCGTGGCCCGTGCCGGGGCTCGCGGCACTGGTGAAGGCCTTCGGGCCGGCCGTGGTCCACATCGGCGTGGAGCGGCCGTCGGTGCCGGCGCGCCGCTTCAGCGACCGCTGGCTGCTGCGCGCGCCGCCGGCCGAGGCCGACGAGAGCAGCCTGGGCAGCGGCTTCCTCGTGAGCGCCGACGGGCTCATATTGACCAACGCGCACGTGGTCGCGCACGGCACGCAGATCCGCGTGAAGCTGCCCGACCGGCGCGAGTTCCGGGCGCGGCTCATCGGCCTCGACGCACTGGCCGACGTGGCCTTGCTGAAGATCGACGCGACCGGCTTGCCCACGGTGCGCATCGGCGATCCGGCGGACGTGGAGCCCGGCGACGGCGTGGCGGCCATCGGCTCGCCCTACGGCTTCGGCAACTCGGTGACGGCCGGCATCGTCAGCGCCAAGGGGCGGCTGCTGCCGGGCGCGGAGTCGATGCAGTTCCTGCAGACCGACGTGCCGATCAACCCCGGCAACTCGGGCGGGCCGCTGTTCAACCTGCGCGGCGAGGTGATCGGCATCAACTCGCGCATCTACAGCCGCAGCGGCGGCTACCAGGGGCTGTCGTTCGCCATTCCCATCGACGCCGCCATGCGCATCAAGGACCAGCTGCTGGCCACCGGCACCGTCACGCGCGGGCGCATCGGCGTGTCCGTGCAGGAGGTGGGGCAGGCGCTGGCCGACACCTTCCGCCTGCCGCGCCCGGCCGGCGCGCTGGTGACCGACGTGGAGCCGCGCGGCGCGGCGGCGCGGGGCGGGCTGAAGACCGGCGACGTGATCCTGTCGGTGCAGGGCCGCGAGGTGGTGCAGGCGGCCGACGCGCTGGGCTTCATCGCCGAGCAGGTGCCGGGGCAGCGCGCGCGCCTCATGGTGTGGCGCGACCGCGCCGAGCACGTGGTCGAGGTGAAGGTGGAGGGCTACGACACGCCGCGCCTGCAGGGTGACGCGGCGGCAGCGGCCTCGGTGCCTTCGCGCCTGGGCTTCGCGGTGCGCCCGCTGGCGCCGGCCGAGCGGCAGTTCCTGCGTGTCGAGGGCGGGCTGCTGGTGCAGCGCGTGAACGTGGCGGCGTCGCGCGCGGGCGTGCAGCCGGGCGATGTCATCCTGGCGCTCAACGGCCAGCCGATCGACAGCGCCGAAGCCCTGGCCCAGGCGCTGGAGGGGGCCGACGGCACGGCGGCGTTGCTGGTGCAGCGCGCGGGGGCGCGGATCTTTGTGCCGATCTGCGCGCAGGCCGGGTCGCCGAAGTGCTGAGAAGGCCTCGCGCTGACCGGCCAAGTCATCCGAACGTCATGCAGCGAACCTAGCATCCGCTTCGACATGCCCCCCGGGCCGTGGCTTTCGCCGGGCGTATCGAACTCATGCGGCATGCACCTCCTTCCTTTCCTCTCGTCTCCCTGGTCGGCATCGCGCTGGTCGCCTGCATGACCGGGCCGTGGATGAGCGCCCGCGCGCAGTCCGACGCGGCGCCGCTTCGGCCGCAGGCCGCGCGCATCGCCTTCGACATCGCGGCCCAGCCGCTGGCCGCCGCGCTGGAGCAGTACGGCCGCGCGACCGGGCTGCCCGTGTTCTTCGATGCCGAACGCGTGGCCGGACGCCAAGCCGCGCCCGTGCACGGCCTGTTCGATGCGCAGGCCGCCCTCGATGCGCTGCTCGCGGGCACGGGCCTGGTCGCCGACGACGCCGGCGTGGGGGCCACGACCGCCTTCGTGCTCCGGCTCGCGCCGGCCGTGCCGGCGCCGACACGCCCGGCTGATGCGGTGCAGGCCGTGCCCGCCACCGCGCACCGCGGCTACGACGGGCTGGTGCAGACCCGCATCTGGGAAGCCCTGTGCGCCCACCCGCGCGCAGCGCCGGGCGGCTACCGCGCGGCGATGCGTTTCGTGATCGACGGCACCGGCCGCATCGCCCATGCCTTCCTGCTGCACACCAGCGGCGAGCGCGCGCGCGACGACGCCATCCTCGACACCCTGCGGCAGCTGCGCATCGACCGCGCGCCGCCGCCGGACATGGCGCAGCCGCTCACGATGCTGATCCTGCCGCGCTCTCAGACGCCCGGGCTCGAGTGCCCGGTGCGCCACTGACGCCACCGCCATGCCCGAGAACGCGCTGCCCGCGTTGCGCGACTTCCTGGTCGCGCGCTACGACGAGCTCAAGCAGCGGCTCGCGCGGCGGCTGGGCAATGCCGAGCGCGCCGGCGATGCGCTGCAGGACACCTGGCTGCGCCTGGAAAGCCGCGACGACATCGACGGCGTGCACGACCCCGCCGCCTACCTGCTGCGCGTGGCCGTCAACCTGGCCTATGACCAAGTCGCGAAGCAGGGGCGCCTGGCCACGTCCGACGAGATCGAGGCGCTGCTCGACGAAACGCCCGACCCCGCGCCGGGGCCCGCGCAGATCGCGCAGGACCGCGCGGAGCTGGCCACGCTGCGCGCGCTCATTGAGCGCCTGCCGCCACGGCGCCGGCAGGTGCTGGTGATGGTGCGCTGGCAGCACCTGCCGCAGCGCGAGGTGGCGGCGCGGCTGGGCATCTCGCTGCGCACGGTGGAGAAAGAACTCAAGGAGGCGCATGACCACATCGCCGCCCGCATGGGCCGCGCGGACCGCATGCCGCAAGGGAGGGAGCCGCATGAAAAATAAAGTGCGGTTCACCGCGTCGAGAGCCGTCTCATGGGTATGCGACATCTTTCAACGCGCACGGGTTGAAGCCCCGATGACCCCGCCCGATGCACACGCCCAGGCCTTGCGCGAAGCGCAGGCCTGGCTGCGCCGGCTGTCGTCCGGCGCGGCCACGCAGCACGACGTCGAGGGCTTTCGCCGCTGGCGCGATGGCAATCCCCTGCACCAGCCCGCGCTGGCGCAGGCCCGGCGCCTGTGGCAAGCGCTCGACCCGGCCATCGGCGGCATGCCGGCCGAGGTCCAGCGAGCTCCCATCCTGTCGGCGCGGCCGGTGGCTGCGCGCCGCGCGTTCCTCGGCGCGGCGGTGGGCGCGGCCGGCGCCGCGGGCGTGGCGGTGGTCTCTCCGCCGCTGGGCCTGTGGCCGTCGCTCGGCGAGTGGAACGCCGACTACCGCACGGCCACCGGCGAGCAGCGCGCGGTGCAGGTGGCCGAGGGCGTGGACCTGGTGCTCAACACGCAGACCAGCGTGCAGCGTCGCAGCGTCGAGGGCCGCGTCGTCGGCATCGACCTGATCGCAGGCGAGGCGGCCCTCGACCTGGTGGCCGGGCCGCAGCCCTTCGGTGTGGTGGCGGGCGCGGCCCGCAGCGAGGCGCAGGCCGGCCGCTTCGAGGTGCGCTATCTCGCGGGCCGGGGCTGCGTGACCTGCCTCGAAGGGCGCGTGCGCGTCACGCACGCGAGGGGCACGCGCGAACTGCAGGCCGGCGAGCAGGTGCTGTACGACGCGGGTTCGCTCGGGCCGGTGGCGGCTGTGGCCACCCGCGAGGCCTCGGCCTGGCGCAGCGGCGTGCTGGTGTTCCGGCAGACGCCGCTGGCGCACGTGATCGAGGAGATCAACCGCTACCGGCCGGGCCGCGTGGTGTTGTTGGCGCAGCGCCTGGCCGGGCGCGAAGTCAGCGGGCGTTTCGCCATCGCTTCGCTCGACACGGTGCTGGTGCAGATCCAGCGCTCGTACGACCTCGAGGCGCGCGCGCTGCCGGGCGGCGTGCTGCTGCTTAGCTGATGAATGTGACAGCCTGATTGGCCCTCGCGTGCGCTCAGGATTGGTCCAGAAACTTAGCGGTTTTGTTTGCGTCTGTCGGTCTGTCCAGTAAGGGGCACGGATTCCGTGCCGGTGCATTTCATTCTTTACTGGGCGTCAGATGAACACACACGAGGGACACCGCAGCCGCCGCCAGGGCGCTGCCGTGCAGGCGAGGAGCTTCCGGATTTCGCCGCTGGCACAGGCCATGGCGCTGGCACTGGCCGCCGGCGCGGCCGCCGCGCCGGCCCATGCGCAGCGCGCCTTCAGCCCGACCTGGTTCAACGCCAAGGGCGCGGCGCAGGCCACCGCCACGGCCACCGGCCTGATGCCCAACGGGTCGCCGGCGGCGCAGCTCACGAGTCCGCTCGCGCAGCAGCAGCGCGCCAGCGAGCAGCTGCAGCAGTCGATCGGCAACCTGAACCTGGCGGCACGCGGCATCGCGGCGCAGCAGGCGGCACAGGCGGCCGCGCGGCGCGCCGCGCAGAACGACCCCTCGGTGCCCGACGGCCTGGCCGATGGCGGCCTGAAAGTCGACACGAATTCGCTGACCGCGGGTTGGTCGAATGCGCGCGCACTGACCGGCGATTCGCAGCGGCAGGTCGACGGCCGCACGGTCGTCACCGTCGAGCAGACGGCTGACAAGGCCATCCTCAACTGGGAGACCTTCAACGTCGGGCGCAACACCACCGTGGCCTTCGCGCAGCGCAAGGACTGGGCGGTGCTCAACAAGGTGAACGACCCGCAGGCGCGGCCTTCGCAGATCCAGGGGCAGATCAAGGCCGACGGCACGGTGATGGTCGCCAACCGCAACGGCATCGTGTTCAGCGGCAGCAGCCAGGTCGACACGCGCAACCTCGTGGCCGCGGCGGCGCAGATCGACGACGCGCAGTTCCAGGCCCACGGCGTGTACGCCAACGGCAGCGCGCCCAACTTCAAAAACGCGCAAGGCCGCGTCGAGGTGCAGGCCGGTGCCAGACTTTCCACGCCCGCACCCGCTTCGGCCACACAGGGCGGCGGCTATGTGCTGCTGCTGGGCGCCGAGGTGCACAACGCCGGCGAGATCGCCACGCCCGGCGGGCAGACGCTGCTCGCGGCGGGCGACAGCTTCACCATCCGCAAGGGCGTGGGCACCGACGGCAACCTGGGCTCGACCACGCGCGGCAACGAAGTCGCGGTGACGCTGGACACGAACAGCCCGGCGGGCACGGTGCGCAACACCGGGCTGATCCAGGCGCCCACCGGCGACGTCACGCTGGCGGGCCGCGAGGTGCTGCAAGGCGGCGTCGTCCTGTCCAGCACGTCGGTCAACGCACGCGGCACGGTGCACCTGAACGCGACCGGCGCCACGGGCCAGGTCCGGTTCGGCGAAGGCAGCACCACGGCCATCGTGCTCGACACCGGCGGCGCGACCGCGCTCGACAGTCAGCGCGCCGGGCTCATGGCGCCGGCGGTCCAGCTGGGCACCGGCAGCATCGTGCTGGCGGGCAACGACCGCCGCGACCTGTCGCGCGTCGAAGTCGCCAGCGGCGGCACGGTCGAGTTCCAGGCCGGCTCGCTCACGCTGGCCACCGGTGGCCAGGTGGTGGTCGACGCGAAGCAGCGCAGCCTCGTGCGCGAGGGTGCGCGCATCGACGTGTCGGGCGCGGTGGGCGTGAAGCTCGCGATGGAATCCAACAACATCAAGATCAACGTGCAGGGCAACGAGCAGCGCGATGCGCCGCTCAACCGCGACAGCAAGAACCTCAACAACAACGACCTGTGGATCGACCGGCGCTCGCTGGTCTTCGTGCCCGGCGGCACCGGCGGCTACCAGGGCGAACGCTGGTACACCGGCGGCGGCCTGCTCGAGGTGGGCGGCTACCTCGGCACGCAGGCGCACGGCGTGGGCGAGTGGATGGCGCAGGGCGGCGTGGTGGGCTTCAGCGGCGGCGAGCTGGTCACGCAGCGCGGCGCGAGCATCAACATTTCGGGCGGCACGCTCGACGTGCTCACGGGCAGGCTCAACCAGAGCTGGCTCAAGGGCGCCGACGGGCGGCTCTACGAAGTCTCGAAGGCGCCGGGCGACCTGCGCTACACGGGCGTCTACAAGGGTTTCGAAGACGAACACACGCGCTGGGGCAAGAAGACGACGGGCTTCTTCTACAACCCGCTGATCGGCCCGCAGACGCGGCTGGAAAGCGGCTACACCGTGGGCCGCGATGCCGGCCTGCTCATCGTCGGCACCCAGGCCGCGGTGCTCGAAGGCGCGATCGTCGGCGAGACCTTCCAGGGCGACCGGCAGACGCAGGCGCGGCAGGCGGGGCTCGATGGCTACCAGCAGTCGACCGGCGCGGTGGCGCAGCGCGGGCAGCTCGTCGTGGGCCGCTACGACGCGTACTACGACAAGACGGGCGGTGCGATCCACCGGCGGCTCGATGCTGCGGGCATCAAGAACGTGGTGCTCGGCGACACGGCCGAAGGCATTGCGGCGGGGCTCGACCTCTCGACGGTGTTGCCCGCGGAGCGCCGCGACACGCTGGTGCTCGATGCGGCGCAGCTCAGCGGCTTTGGCCTGGGCGCGGTGCGCATCGCGGCCACCGACAGCATCGCGGTCGACAAGGCGCTGCAGGTCGGCGACGGCGGCCACCTCGTGCTGTACAGCCCGAACGTGAAGGTCAACGCCGACCTCGTCGCGCGCGGCGGCGGCATCCAGTTGGGCAACGTGCTCGAACAGGTCAGCCTCAACTACCTGAAGGACACGAGCACGCTCACCGCGCCCGACGGCGGCACGACCTCGGTGGTGCTCGCGGGCGGTGCGACGCTCGACACCCGCGGCCTGTGGACCCATCTGGTGACGAACCCGGCCGACGCGGGCGGCGTGGCCTACCGCAACGGCGGCAGCGTGTCCGTGCGCAGCACCGGCGACGTGGTGCTGGGCACCGGCAGCGCCATCGACGTGTCGTCGGGCGCGGCGCTGTTGTCGAAGGCCAAGCAGCAAGGCGGCAAGGGCGGCAGCGTCACGCTCGAGGCGGATGGCTTCAACACGGGCAGCGGCCATGTCGCGCTCGACGGCGCGGTGCTGCGCGGCCACGGCGTGGACGGCGGCGGCACGCTGACCGTGCAGACGATGCGCGTCGCCATCGGCGACATCTCGGGCACGGCGCAGGCCGACACGCTGATGCTCGACGCCGGTTTCTTCGACAAGGGCTTCAGCCGCTATGCGCTCATCGGCAACCACGGCCTCACGGTGGCCGACGGTGCGCGGATCGACGTGACGATGCCGGTGTACCGCTTCGGCGCCCACGCGCAGGACGTCGCCACCGGCAGCCGTCCGGCCGACGCGCTCGAGGTGTGGACCCCGCCGCTCTACCAGGAAGACGCCACCCAAGCCGTGCTCACGCAGCGCAAGGGCGCGAGCCTGTCGCTGCAGGCCGGCACGACGACCACGCTCGCCAAGGAGCTGCCGACGGTGCAGGCCGTGGTGGGCAAGGGCGCGGCGATCCATGTCGACCCGGGCCAGGCCATCGAGGTGCGCAGCGCCGGCCAGCTCACGGTGGACGGCACGCTGCGCGCGAACGGCGGGCGCATCGTGCTGAAGACGGTGGACATCACCGACCTTGAGGCCGACATTGCCAATGCAACGGCCCATGCCCGCTCGATCTGGATCGGCGGGCAGGCGGTGCTCGATGCGTCGGCGCACGCGGCCACCGCCACCGACACCACCGGCAAGCGCTACGGCCTGGTGCGCGACGGCGGCAGCATCGTGGTCGGCGGCGAGATCGATCCGGTCGCTGGCAAGGCCACCGCGTCGCAGAACTTCGTCGTCGTGCGTCCGGGCGCGCTGCTCGATGCCTCGGGCACGCACGCGGTGCTCGATGTGAACGGCCTCGGCGCCACCGAAGTCGCCAGCAACGGCGGCAGCATTTCGCTCGCGTCGTACAACGGGCTGCAGCTGGACGGCAGCCTGCGCGCCGTCGCGGGCGGCGAGCGCGCGGCCGGCGGCACGCTGGCCGCGGTGCTCGGCACGCCCGGTCTGCGCCTGCACCTGGACCCGCTGCAGCAGGCGGAAGACCGCGTGCGCCGGCACCGCGTGCTGGTGCTGGGTGTGGAACAAGGCGCACCGCTCGCGCCCGACACCCTGCAGGCCGGCGTCGACGACGGCGCCCTCGCATACGGTCAGGGCCGGCTGGGCACCGACACGGTCCGGCGCGGCGGCTTCGATACCCTCTCGCTGTTTGCCGGCTCCACGCTCGCCTTCGAAGACGGCGTCGACCTGCGCCTGCGGCAGGGCCTGCAGATCTATGCCGGCGGCCTTGCGCTCGCCAAGGATGCGTCCGACGACGCGCACGTGGCACTGTCGGCCGCGCACGTGCGGCTGGCCGGCACGATGCCTTCGTTCACGCGTGAAGTTCTGAGGGCGCCCATCGCCGAGGGAGGTGTGGTGCGCGTGCCGTCCGGCACCCGCCTCGATGTGGCCGGCGACCTGATCGACATCCGCGACGGCATGGGTTTCGGCGTCAACGGCAAGGTCCCCGTGCTCGACGGCGCGAGCGAAGCGCCCACGGTCGACCTGGCCGCCTTCGGCCATGTCACGCTGGCCAGCACCGGTGACCTGCGCTTTCTGCAAGGCCGGCAAGACGTCGGCGTTTCCACGAGCCTCGTCGTGCCCGGCAGCCTGACCCTGCGCGCCGCGCAGATCTACCCGGCCACGGGCGTGGTGGCGCTGGTGTCCGCGGGCCTGGCGCCGGACGGCACCTACCGGCCCGACACGGCGCTGCGCATCGAGGGCACGGGTGCGAGCCCGCAGGTGCCGTACTCGGCCTTCGGCGACCTGTCGCTGCGCGCCGGCGTCATCGAGCAGGGCGGCGTGGTGCGGGTGCCGCTCGGGCAGCTGACGCTCGGTGATGCGCTCACCACGCAGGTCAGGCTGCTGCCCGGCAGCCTCACGTCGGTGAGCGGCGAGGGGCTGGACATGCCCTATGGCGGCACGGTCGACGGCATCAACTACCTGTACGACGGCAAGCAGGTCAAGCTCACCGGCGTGGGCGCGGGCGACACCTACAAGCGCAACCAGACGATCGGCCTCACGTTCATGGGGGCCAGCGTGCAGGGCCAGGAAGGCGCCACGCTCGACCTGTCGGGCGGCGGCAACCTCCGGGGCGCGGGCTTCGTGAGCGGACGCGGCGGCTCGACCGACGCGCGCTTCAGCCCGCTGATGCAGGTCGGCGCCCGCGGCGGCTTCACGCTGCCGGGGCTCGCGACGAACCCCGTGTATGCCATCGTGCCCGGCGTGCAGCCGACGGTGGCACCCACCGGCGCGGAGAAGGGCGCGGTCGATCCGCTGGTCGGTCAGCACATCACCATCGGCGCCGGCGTGCCGGGCCTGCCCGCGGGCACCTACACGCTGATGCCCTCGACCTATGCGCTGCAGCAAGGCGCCTTCCGCGTGGAGCTGAACGGCGCGGCCGGCCTGGGCGCGCCCACCGGCACGCTGGCGATGCGCAACGGCTCGTGGCTCACGGCCGCGCAGCTGGGCGTGGGCCGCACCGGCATCGGCGACACGCTGTTCCGTCAGGCCATCGTGACTTCGGGCGAGGTGCTGCGCAGCTACTCGCAATACAACGAGATGGGCTACGGCGACTTCGTGCGCGCCGACGCGCTGCGCGTGGGGGTGCCGCGCGCCATGCTGCCGGCGGACGCGCGCAACCTGCACCTGAAGCTCGCGCCCGGTGCGGGCGCCGAGGCCTTGCGCTTCGACGGCACGGCGCGCTTCCGGGTGGGCGAGGGCGGGCGGGGCGGTTCCGTGGTGGCCACGAGCAGCGAGGAGCAGCTCGGTCTCGAGATCGTCGCGGCCGGCGCGCCGGCGACGGCGGGCTTCCAGGGCGTCACGCTCGATGCGGGCGCGCTCAGTGGCATGGGCGCGTCGCGCCTGGTCATCGGCGGGTTGCAGGGCGCCGACTATGGGCAGAGCGGCAACGTCATCCAGACCGGCGACGGCGGGCAGAGCGTGGTGCTTCGCCAGGGGGCGGTGCTGTCCGCACCCGAGGTGTTCCTGGCCGCGGTGGGCGCGACCGAGGGCACGCCGCTCAGCGTGGTGGTCGAGCAGGGCGCGCGCATCCACACCCTCGGCCGTGGCAAGGCCGCCTACGATGCCGGCGACGGCTTCGTCTACGCCGCGACCGGCCAGATGCTGATGGTCTCCAACGGCCGGGTGAGCACGCTGCCGGTGCCGCAGACCCAGGCCACCTCGGACAACCGCAGCCTGCAGATCGGCGTGTGTGCCAGCGCGTCGTGCAGCGGGCAGACCGAGCTGTATTCCGAGGGCACCATCGCCATGGTGACACCCGACCGCTTCGAGATGAACGAGGCGGTGCGCTACGGCACACGCCACCTCACGCTGGCGGTGCGCGGCATCAACGTGGGCGACAGCGCCGCGCTGGCCGCCGCCGCGCAGAACCACACGCTGCCGCCGGGACTGGCCATGAGCCAGGCCCTGCTCGACCGCCTGCTGCGCGGCGACCGGCAGTACGGCGCGCCCGCGCTCGAAACGCTGGAGTTGAGCGCCAGCGGCGGCGTCAACTTCTTCGGCACCGCGGCGCTGGACACCATCGACCCCGCCACCGGCAAGGCGACGATGGCGCAGCTGGTGCTGGCCACGCCTGCCATCTACGGCCAGGGCAGCGCGGGCGACGTGGCCACCATCCGCACCGGCCGCCTGGTGTGGCAGGGCGCGACCACGGCGCCTTCCGCCGTGGTGCGCGACGGCGCGGGCACCGGCAGCGGCACGCTGAACATCGAGGCCGAGCACATCGAGTTCGGCTACGGCCCCCACAGCCAGCCGAGCGGTCTGGAAGACGCGGGTCGCCTGGTGCTGGGCTTTGCCGACGTGAACCTCAAGGCGTCCGAGCGCGTGAGCGCCAACCACAAGGGCAGCCTCTCGGTCTACCAGTCGCAGGGCGCGTACGAAGCGGGCAAGGGCTACGCGTACAGCGGCGGCAACCTGCGCATCGTGGCGCCGCTGCTGACGGGCGAGGCGGGCTCGGTGAACCGCATCACGGCGGGCGGCACGCTGCGCGTGGCCGCACCCGCGGGCGCGCCGGCGGCGGCCACCGGCGATGCCGCGCTGGGCGCCGAGCTGAGCCTGCGCGGGCGCGAGTTGACGCTGGACACCGCCGTGGCGCTGCCCAGCGGCAAGCTCACGCTGAGCGCCGAACGCGACCTCGTGCTGACCGACCGCGCGGTGCTCGACCTGTCGGGCCGCGAGGTGGTGTTCAACGACGTGAGCAAATACAGCGCCGGCGGCGACGTGGTGCTCGAAAGCCTGCACGGCAACCTGCGGCAGGCGGCCGGCTCGGTGATCGACATCTCGGCGCAGAACAACCGCGCCGGCACGCTGAAGGCGATGGCGCTCGACGATGCCGCCGGCACGGTCGACCTGCAGGGCCGCATCCTCGGCGCGAGCAGCGGCCACTACGACGCGGGCGGCACGCGGGTGCCGTTCGCGGCGGGCAGCGTGGACGTGCGCGCGCGGCAGCTCGGCGATGCCGAGTTCGCGGCGCTCAACCAGCGGCTCAACGACGGCGGCGTGTTCGGCGCGCGCAGCTTCCAGCTGCGCCAGGGCGACCTCGCCATCGGCAACGGCCTGAAGGCCGGCGAGGTGAACGTGTCGCTCGACAACGGCAGCCTCACCGTGACCGGCACCATCGATGCCAGCGGCGAGCGCGTGGGCCGCATCAGCCTGGCCGCGAAGCACAACCTCACGCTGGCCGGCAGCGCGGTGCTCGATGCGCACGGCCGCACGCTGCGCGTGGACAGCCACGGCCAGATCATCGATTCGCCGAACCGCGCGATGGTCGAACTCACGTCGAACGACGGGCAGCTCACGCTGGCCTCGGGTGCGCGCATCGACCTGCGCCACGGCACCGACGCCAAGGTGGGCGGTGAACCGGGCCAGAACGATGGCAGGGCGCGCGGCACGCTGGAGCTCAACGCGGGCCGCACCGGCGAGACGGCAGGCGACATCCGCATCGACGCCAGCGGCAGCATCGCCATCGAGGGCGCGCGCTCCATCGCCGTGAACGGCATGTGGCGCTACGACGATGCGCGCTTCGGCACCGACGCGGCGGCCACCGGCCGGCCTTACCAGGTCATCGACCAGGCGTACCTCGACGCCAAGCACCTGCAGAGCACCGTCTTCATCGACAACGCGCTGGCCAACGGCGCGCTGATGAACGGCAAGCTCGCAGGCCTGAACAACGCGCGCTACGCCGACGCCTTCCACCTGCGCCCCGGCGTGGAGATCGTGAGCAAGACCCCCGGCGGCGACCTGGTGGTGCAGGGCGACATCGACCTGTCGGGCTACCGCTATGCGAGCGCCAACCCGCACACACCAAAGACCGGCGTGTACGGCTCGGGCGAGGTGGGCACGTTGGCCCTTCGCGCGGGCGGCAACCTCGACATCTTCGGCAGCCTCAACGACGGCTTTGCGCCGCCGCCCGCCACGCAGGACGACGGCGGCTGGCTGCTGCTGCCTGGCGTCAACCTGCTGCGCGGCGACACCGTGGTGCCGCGGGGTGGCGTGGTGCTGGCCGACGGCACGACCTTCGAGGGGGGCGCCGGCACGCTCAACTACGACCTGCCGATCAAGTCGACGGCCTTCGGGGCCGGGCAGGTGATGCCGGTGGCCAGCGTGCTGGCCAAGGCGCTCGAACTGAAGGTGGGCACGGTGCTGAGCGTCGACGTGCGCAACGCCTCGGGCGCGCTGCTGTTCGCAGCGGGCAGCATCGTGAGCGGCGCCAACGTGACGCTGCCGGTGGGCACGCGCCTGGGGGCCGGCATGCGCCTGCCGTCG
Source organism: Variovorax sp. GW822-FHT04A09 (assembly GCF_058801005.1). Classification (NCBI taxonomy): domain Bacteria; kingdom Pseudomonadati; phylum Pseudomonadota; class Betaproteobacteria; order Burkholderiales; family Comamonadaceae; genus Variovorax; species Variovorax sp. GW822-FHT04A09. The sequence continues at coordinate 281,354 of NZ_JBXAMV010000001.1, forward strand.
GCGGCCACGCTGTCGGGCGTGGTGTGGCCCAAGGGCGTGCCGCTGCCCGGCAACGGCAAGAAGTTCGTGCTCAACGGCGCCCTCACGCTGCCGCTGGGCGCGCTGCTCCCGGCCGCGACCAACATCAAGCTGCCCGCCGGCGTGACCTCGGTGAATCTGCGTCCGGACGGTGCCGGCAGGCTGTGGGCCGCGGCGGCGATGCTGCCCGAAGGTTCGCAGTCGTGGTCGGTGCGGCTGGTGGCCGGCGCGGACCTGGGCGCGGCGGACAACCGCATCGTGCAGGTGCATCCGGCGGCGGGCCGGGGCGACCTGCGGCTGGCGGACAGCCACTACGGCATGTTCGGCAAGCTGAAGCCCGGCGGCGAGTTGTGGAGCGTGGAAGGGTCCATCAACTTCGTGGGCGACGAGAGCATGGCTGGCAAGCCCATCGATTTCGCGGACATCCAGTACCCGGAGCTTTGCGTGGACCTTCCCAGCTATTGCGTCATCGCCGCCCCGGAGTACAGCTACCTGCCGGGCAGCACGCGCTTCAGCGTGGTGCGCACCGGCGCGGCCGATCTCGACCTGCTGGCCGCCGGCAACCTGCGCATGGATTCGCTGTTCGGCGTGTACACCGCCGGCGCCTCGTCGCAGGCCACGCGGGCCGGCGACCCCTACAACCTGCCGCGCGCGGTGGGCGCCAAGGGCACGGTGCTCAACGACGCGAGCGGTGGCTACGAGAAGTTCGTCGATGGCGGCACGCAGAACCTGGCACGCGCCTGGTACCCCGCCTCCGGCGGCAACCTGACGCTGAAGGCCGGCGGCGACCTGACCGGCGACATGATGCTGGTCGCCGGGGGCAGCGGTGCGGGGCGGCCAAACCCCGCCGACAAGGGCTTCAGCAGCGGCGCCATCGGCAACTGGCTGTGGCGCCAGGGCACGGGCGACAGCTTCGGCGGCGCGCAGGACCAGCCCACGGCGTGGTGGATCAACTTCGGCTCGTATGTCGGCACGACCGGGGCGGCCGACAAGTTGCTCGGCTTCACCGGCTTCGGCACGCTGGGCGGCGGCGACCTGCGCGTGGACGTGGGCGGCAACGCGGGCCTGCAGGGACGGCGCGGCGCCAAGACAGATTCGTACGCCGACAGCCGGCGCAGCCAGGGCCTGGTGCTGGCGGTGGGCGGCACCGGCCGTGTGCTGGCCGACGGCAGCCTGAGCCTGACGGGCGGCGGCGACGTGCTCGTGCGCGTGGGCGGTGCCTTCAATCCGCTCCACAGGCCCTACGTCGAGGGTGCCGGTGGCGACACCGACGCCGGGCTCAACGGGGCGATCGTCAACCTCCGGGGCGACGTGCAGCTGCAGGCCGGCACCCTCGGCAGCCTGCCCCTGGTCTACGGCCTCACCGAACGGACGCAGTCGCCGCGCGAGACCCGCGCCTATGACCCCTACACCGCGACCCGCGGCATGGCGCAAGGCGGCATCGTGCTGGCGCCGGGCGATGCGAACTACACGCTCGCCACGCGTGGCGACCTGGTGGTCAAGGGCGTGATCGACCCCACGCGCGTGGACCTCGCCAATGCCACGCCGTTCAGCGCCAACGGCTTGGCGGGACAAGGCCAGAGCTGGTTCACCCTGTGGACGCCGCACACCGCCATTCGCCTCTTCGGGGCGGGCGGCGACCTGGTGCCGGTGACGGGCGGCGCGGGCATTCCCGTGACCGACTCGGCGTTCGTCTACCCCTCGATCCTGAGTGCGGTGGCCGCCAGCGGCAGCCTGTTCTATGGCGACGCGGCGACCTTCGACAACACCGGCACGGGCACGCCGCTGGTACTGGCACCCTCGGCCCACGGCACGCTGGAGTTCCTGGCCAGTGACTCGATCTATGCGGGAGGCAACACCGTGAGCCCGTCGGGCGCGGCCGCCTCGGCGCTGGCGACGCCGCGGCGTCCGGCGTTCCAGGGCACCACCAGCGACGGCACGGTGCTAGGCAACCTGTCGGGTGGCAACAACCTGGCCGGCGACGGCGTGCGTCCGCTGTTCGCCTTCGGCCCCAACACGGTGTCGGGTGAAGCGGTGGGCACGCAGCCGGCGCGGTTCTACGCCGTGCACGGCGACCTGGTCGGCGTGAGCAGCGGGCGCATCCTGCGCTTCGCGCCGGACGACGCGACGCGTGCCGGCCAGACCTGGTACGAGGGCGCGCAGCCGGTGTGGATGCGGGCCGGGCGCGACATCGTCGCGAGCGGCACGCCCGTCGGGCAGACCGAGGCTTCGAGCGGCGTGGCGCAGACCTACTTCGAGAGCAGCGGCAACCTGTTCGCGCACGCAAGGCCGGGCGACATCTCGGTGGTTTCGGCAGGCCGCGACATCCTGTTCAGCACCTTCAACGTGGCCGGCCCCGGCACGCTGGAGATCACGGCCGGGCGCGACATCCGCATGGAGAACAGGGCCTCGGTCAGCAGCCTCGGCGCGGTGGTGCCGGGCGACAGCCGGCCCGGTGCGGGCATCGCGATGTTGGCCGGCGTGGGCGCCCACGGGCCCGACTACGCGGGCTTTGCGCAGCGCTACCTCGATCCGGCCCACCTGATGCAGAGCGGCCAGCCGCTGGCCGACCAGGCCGGCAAGGTGGTGAAGAACTACAACCGCCAGCTCACGCTGGGCGACTGGCTGCGCGCCGAGCATGGCTACAGCGGCGACGACAACGGCGCGGCGGCCTGGATGGCGCAGCGGCAAGCCAGTCTCGACGCGGACAACGGCACGCCGCGCCGCGTGCTCGCCAACGACTACCGGCAGGCGAGCCAGCTGTACCTGGTGAACTGGCTCGAAGCCTCGCAGGGCTACAGCGGCAAGGGCGGCGCACAGGAGGCGCTGGCCTTCTTCAACGCCCTGCCGCCGGAGCAGCAGCGCAGCTACCTGCGCGCCGTGTATTTCGCCGAGCTGAAGGAGGGCGGCCGCGAATACAACGACGAGGCTGGCGTGCGCTACGGCAGCTACCTGCGCGGGCGCAACGCGATCGCGTCGCTGTTCCCGGGCACGAGCTACAGGGGCGACATCACGATGTTCGGCGCGGCCGGCATCAACACGCTGTTCGGCGGCGACATCGCGCTGCTCACGCCGGGCGGACGCCAGGTGTTCGGCATCGAGGGCGCGGCGCCCCAGGCCGTGGGCACGCTGATTCCGGGTGTCATCACGCAGGGTGCGGGCGACATTTCCCTGTACGCGCTGGGCAGCATCCTGCTGGGCCAGAGCCGGATCATGACCACCTTCGGCGGCAGCGTGCTGGGCTGGTCGGCCGAGGGCGACATCAACGCCGGTCGCGGCTCGAAGACGACGGTGGTCTACACGCCGCCCAAGCGCGTGTACGACCGTTGGGGCAACGTGGTGCTGTCGTCGGACGTGCCGAGCACGGGCGCGGGCATTGCCACGCTGAACCCGATTCCGGAGGTGCCGGCCGGCGACATCGACCTGATCGCGCCGCTGGGCACCATCGACGCGGGCGAGGCGGGCATCCGCGTGTCGGGCAACGTGAACCTGGCGGCGCTGCAGATCGTGAATGCCGACAACATGGCGGTGCAGGGCAAGAGCACGGGGCTGCCGGTGGTGGCGTCGGTGAATGTCGGTGCCCTGACCAACGCCAGCGCCGCGGCCTCGCAGGCCACGGCGGCGGCGCAGGACGTGATGCAGCGCGAGCGCGCGGCGGCGCGCCAGAGCCTGCCGTCGGTGTTCTCGGTGCGCGTGCTGGGCTTCGGCAACGAGCCCGCGTCCGGCGCGCCCGAGGCCCCCGAGGTGCGGCGCAGGCCGGCGGAGCAGGCGAGCTACGACCCGTCGGGCTTCGTCCAGATGGTGGGGCACGGTGCGCTCACCGACGCGCAGCTGACGCGCCTGAACGAGCCCGAACGGCGCGGCCTGCCGCGCGGCCGCTAGGCGGCGACGCACCATGTCGCACGCCTGCCTGCTGCCCCGCGGCGACGCCGTGGGGACCGCCCCTGCGCCACCGGACGTCCAGCAACTGCTGGTGGCGCACTACGCGCAGCTGCACCGGCGGCTGTCGCTGCACCTGGGGTGTACCGACGCCGCCACCGAAAGCCTGCACGACGCCTGGCTGCGCCTGGCCGAGGCCGCCTTCACGGGCACCTTGCACAACCCCGTGGCCTACATCTTCCGCGTGGCCTGCAATGCCGCGATGGACCGCCTGCGCGCCGAGCGTCCCTGGCAGTACGCCGGCGAGGCGGACGACACGCTCGCCCAGCTGGCCGACCACGCGCCGGGGCCCGAGCTGATCGCCGAGGCGCGCTCCGACCTGAAGGCGGTCGAGCGCGCGATGCAGGGCCTGCCGCACCGCCATCAGGACATCTTCGTGGCCTTGCGCGTGCACGAGCTGACGCGGCACGAGGTGGCGGTGCGGCACGGGCTGTCGCTGCGGCGGGTGGATTCCACGCTGCGCCAGGCGCTGCAGCGCCTGCCGACCGGTCGCCGCTCTGACATGCATGCCTGAGTCGTTGCTTTTGTATGCAATGTTTGCAAATGAAAACTAAAGGCCTATGATGAATTCATCATGGACTCCGCCCGACTCGACCTTCACGTGCCAGGTGGCTGGACGGGATGGTTCGAACTCACGCGCACCCCGAAGGGCACCTACGCCGGCATCGCGGCGTTGAGCCTGGACGGCATTCCGCGCTGCGCGCTGGTCATCACCCAGCAGCTGTCGTGGGACTCGGCCGTGGCGCGCGCGAACGTGCGCGCGGAGCACTTCGTGCGGCAGTGGTCCGAGCGCGCGCACTGACGCAGGCATCGGCTGCGCGCTCGCGCCGCGCGTGGTAGAAACCGCCACCCGTGGGCGCGGTCGTGCACCGCGCCGCGCGGCAGCGGCGTTTTTTCTCCTTCGCTCCCGTGCCCTTGCCCTCCCTCTTTTCTGTCGTTCATGCGCAACCTGTCCCCCCGGGCTGACGTGCTGCGCGCCCGGTGGTTCGCCTGGCTGCTGTGCAGCCTGGCGATGCTCGTGCTCGCCGGTTGCGCCGGCCTGCCGACCGAGGTGGTGCGCAAGCCCTCGAGTGCCATCACCGACGGCGCCGACACCGCGCTGGGCCGCCTCGTGCGTGCCGCCGCGCCGCCGGGCGAGCCGCTCAGCGGCTTTCGCCTGCTGCCGATGCCGCAGTTCTCGCTGCACGCGCGCATCGAACTGGCGCGCCGCGCGCAGCGCTCCATCGACGTGCAGTACTACCTCGTGCAGAACGACGAGACCGGCCGCTACCTGCTGCGCACGCTGCGCGACGCGGCCGACCGCGGCGTGCGCGTGCGCCTCCTGGTGGACGACCTGTACACGGCGGGCGCCGATCCGCTGTTCACCAGCTTTGCGTCGCACCCGAACGTCGAGGTGCGCCTGTTCAACCCGTTCCCGGCCGGGCGCTCGCGCTTCGGCACGCGCTGGGCGTGGTCGATCCTGGACTTCGACCGCGTGCACCGTCGCATGCACAACAAGCTGTTCGTGGTCGACAACACGATGGCGGTCATGGGCGGGCGCAACATCGCCAACGAGTACTTCCTGCGCGACGGCGGCTCCAACTTCATCGACATCGACACGCTGGTGGCCGGCGCCGTGGTGCCCCGGCTGTCCTCGCTGTTCGACATGTACTGGAACAGCCAATACGTCTATCCCATCGAATCGCTGGTGCCGCGCGGCAGCGAGTCGGCGCAGGCGCTGCGCGAGCGCTTCGACCGGCTCACCACGGGGCCCGAGACGCTGCACCCCGAAGAGCCCGAATCGACGGACCTGCTGGGCCACAACCCGCTGGCCAAGGACCTCAACGCCGGCAAGCTCGCGCTGAGCTGGGCCCGCGCCGAGGCGTACGCCGACGCGCCCGCCAAGGCGCTGGCGCCCACCGACGAAGGGCGCGGGCTGCCGGCCGACCAGGCCGCCGACAGCGTGCTCTACAACGTGCAGCGCTACCTGCGCGGCGCGCAGCACGGGGTGCTGCTGACCACGCCGTACCTGATCCCCGGGCGGGGCGGCATGGAGACGATGCAGATCGTGCGCGGCAACGGCGTGGGCTACACCATCGTCACCAACTCGCTGGCGGCCACCGACGAATCGCTGGTGCACATCGGCTACCGGCGCTACCGCGCGCAGATGCTGCGCCTGGGCGTGGAGTTGTACGAACTGAGCCCCAAGCGCGTGGAGCAGACGAAGCGCTTCGGCATCTACGGCTCGGCCAGCGGGCGGCTGCACGGCAAGTCGGCCGTGATCGACGGGCAGGTGGTGTTCGTCGGCTCGATGAATTTCGATCCGCGCTCGGCGCTGCACAACACCGAGATCGGCCTCTTCATCTTCAGCCCGCAGATCGCGCAGCAGCTGACCAGCCTGATCGGTTTCATGCGGCTGGACGGCGCCTACCAGCTGCAGCTGGGGCCGCGCGGCGGCATCGAGTGGGTGAACCCGGCGTCGGGCGACGGGGCGGACACCATCCTGCACACCGAGCCCGAGACCCATTTCTGGGCCCGCTGGCGGCTGGAGCTGCTGGCGCCCCTGGTGCCCGAAAGCCTGCTGTAACGGCTTTTACGTTTACTGCTGCAAACGGCCGTTGAGGTACGGCTCGGGATCGACGGCGGTGCCGTTCTTGCGGATCTCGAAATGCAGCTTCACGCGGTCGGATTCGCTGTTGCCCATTTCGGCGATCTTCTGGCCCTGGCGCACCACGGCGCCTTCCTTCACGAGGATGGTCTTCGCGTGGGCGTAGGCCGTGAGGAAGGTTTCGTTGTGTTTCACGATGACCATGTTGCCGTAGGAGCGCAGCTCGCCGCCCACGTACACCACGCGGCCGTCGGCCGAGGCCACGATGGGGTCGCCCAGGTTGCCCGCGATGTCCAGGCCCTTGTTGCGCACGCCGTCGAAGCGGCCCACGGTGGTGCCGGCGGCGGGGCGGATGAAGAGCGCCTGGCGCGGTGGCGGCGGCGTGGCGCCTGGAACAGGCTGCTGCGGCGGCGTGGGGCCGGGCGTGGTGCAGGCGGCAATGCCCCCAGCCACGAGGAGCGTGGCGGCGGTTCGGAAAACAAAAGTCTGAAGGTGCATGACGCTGTTGGAACGGATTCGTTGCGGAGGGTTCCGTCGAAGGCCGACACGTCGGTGTCGGCCGCTCGGACGATGCTAGCAAACTCGCATCGCCGAGCCCTTCAGCAGCCCCTCACTTGAGCGGAATCGGCGTGCCGCGATCGACCGGCACGGCCGTCACGCTGTTCTTGGGCGAGCCGTCGATCAGCAGGTCGGAGTAGGTCAGGTAGACCAGCGTGTTGCGCTTGGGATCGACCATGCGCACCACGCGCAGGCGCTTGAAGAGCACCGACAGGCGTTCGCTGTAGACCTCTTCGCGCTTGGGCAGCGGCTGCGTGATGCTCACCGGGCCGACCTGGCGGCAGGCGATGGAGGCCTCGGCCTTGTCCTCGGCCACGCCGAAGGCACCGGCGATGCCGCCGGTTCGCGCGTGCGAGACATAGCAGGTGACGCCGCTGACCTTGGGGTCGTCGTAGGCCTCGACCACGATCTTGTGGTCCGGGCCGATGAGCTTGAAGGCGGTGTCGACCTCGCCGACCATGTCGGCCTTGGCCGCCGAAGCCGCGAGGGCGAAGCCGAGGCTGGCGCCACAGAGGAGGGTGGCGCGCAGGGTCTTGAGCATGGGGAAATTTTTCAAACGATGCTGAGTTCGTGGACGCGGTCGAAGCTGCCGCGCTTGCGGTCTTCGAAGTAATGTTCGAGCGCCTGGCGCACGGTGCGAAAGGCGATCTCGTCCCAGGGAATCTCGTCCTCGGTGAACAGGCGCGCCTCGATCGTCTCGTGGCCCGGGTCGAAGCGGTCGTCGAGCAGGCGGGCGCGGTAGAACATGTGGACCTGGCCCACGCGCACCACGCTGATCACGGCGAACAGGCCCTCGATCTCGAAGTTCGCGCCGGCCTCCTCGTCGGTCTCGCGGGCCGCGCCCTCGGCGGTGGTTTCCTCGAGCTCCATGAAGCCCGCGGGCAGCGTCCACTTGCCCCAGCGCGGCTCGATGTTGCGCTTGCACAGCAGCACCTTGTCGCCCAGCACGGGGATGGTGCCCACCACGTTCAGCGGGTTCTCGTAATGGATCGTGTGGCAGGCCGGGCACACCGCGCGCTGCTTGGTGTCGCCGTCGTCCGGCACGCGGTAGACCACCGCCGTGCCGCAGTTCTTGCAATGCTTGATGGGTACGCGAAGGAGCATGAAGCGGGACCGCGCGGGCGTCAGACGATCTTGACGGTCAGCGCGGGCAGGCCTGCGACCTGGCCTACCAGCGTGTCGCCGGCCACCACGGCCGCGACGCCTTCGGGCGTGCCCGTGAAGATCAGGTCGCCGGGCTGCAGCTCCCAGGCCGCCGACAGGTGCTCGATGGTCTCGGCCACGTTCCAGATCAGCTTGCTCACGGTGCTGCGCTGGCGGTCTTCGCCGTTCACCTGCAGCGAGATCTCGGCCTGCTCGGCGTTGCCGGCCTGCGCCACGGGCACGATCGGGCCGATGGGCGCGCTCTGCTCGAAGCTCTTGCCGATGTCCCAGGGGCGGCCCTGCTTCTTCATGTCGTTCTGCAGGTCGCGGCGCGTCATGTCCAGGCCCACGGCGTAGCCGTAGATGTGCTTGTGCGCGTCGGCGGCTTTGATGTTCTTGCCGCCGGTGCCGATGGCCACCACGAGTTCGATCTCGTGGTGCAGGTTCTTCGTGAGCGTGGGGTAGGCCATGGTGCCGGTCTGGCCCGCATCGACCGTCACCAGCGCATCGGCCGGCTTCATGAAGAAGAAGGGCGGCTCGCGGCCAGTGAAACCCATTTCCTTGGCGTGATCTTCGTAGTTGCGGCCCACGCAGTAGATGCGGTGCACCGGGAAGCGTGCGGGCTGACCGGCCACCGGCACCGAAACGGTGGCCGGCGGGGCGAAAACAAACTCGGAAGCCATGGGAAGGTGTCCTTTTTCAGCGAAGCGGGAGGGGAGACCGGCAGTGTGCCAGAGGCGGCACGGGCTTGCCGGCACGCCGGACTCGGGATTTTGCGGCGGCCCACAATAGGCGCTTCCGCGCGTTTCCCCGACCCCTTTCCCGACCTCTTCTCTCCCTCGCTCCACCATGCCCATCCGACTCGGCAAAGCCGGCAAGGCCACCGCCTTCAATGAACTCGGCCGCGAACGCGACGAGGCCGGCGACCAGGACGGCGCCCTGGCCGCCTATGCGCAGGCCAGCGCCATCCATCCGTACTGGTCGGCGCCCTGGTACAACGCCGGGCTCATCCACAAGTACCGCGGCGACTGGGCCGCGTCGTTGCAGGCCAACGCCCGCGCCGTGCAGTGCGAGCCGGGCAACGAAGGCGCGCTGTGGAACCTGGGCATCGCGGCCACCGCGCTGGGTGACTGGCCCACGGCGCGGCGCGCGTGGCGCCAGTACGGCATCGGCATCCCGGACGGTGAAGGGCCGGTCGACTATTTCGTCGGCCTCACGCCCATCCGCGTGCACGGCGACGAGGCCAGCGAGGTGGTCTGGGCCGACCGCATCGACCCGGCGCGCGCCATCCTGCGCAACGTGCCGACGCCCGCCAGCGGCCACCGCTACGGCGACCTGGTGCTGCACGACGGCGCCGCCAACGGCTACCGCCGCCGCGGCGAGCGCGAGGTGCCGGTGTTCGACGCGCTCGCGCTGATCGCGCCGTCGGACCACGCGACCTACGAAGTGTTCGTCGAAGAGGTGCAGGCCGAAGCAATCGATGCGCTGGTGCGCCGCTTCGAGGAAGCGGGCCTCAGCGCCGAGAACTGGACCAGCAGCATGCAGGTGCTGTGCAAGGCCTGCTCCGAAGGCCGCCCCGACGACCAGCACAACCACGCGCCCGGCGAGCCACCCGCGGCCGAAGGGCCGTGGCACCTGGGCATCGCCGCACGCGAAGAAGCCGCGGCGCGCGGCCTGCTCGATGCGTGGCAGCAAGGCAACCCCGAAGCCCGGCTGCGCGATTTCCGCTGCGCGCTCCCGGCCACACCACGCTCCTGAGAGGGCGCTATCCTCGAGAAATCATGAAGCTGCATAACTATTTCCGCTCCTCCGCCTCGTTCCGCGTGCGCATCGCCCTGAACCTCAAGGGCCTGGACTACGACTACGTGCCCGTGCACATCGCGCGCGGCGAACACCGCACCGGCCCGTACTCGGCGATCTCGGCCGACATGCTCGTGCCGCTGCTCGAGGACGAGGGCGAGCGCTTCTCGCAGTCGATGGCCATCATCGAGTACCTGGACGAAACGCACCCCGAGCCGGCGCTGCTGCCCAGCGACCCGGTGGGCCGCGCCCATGTGCGCGCGCTGGCGCAGTCGATCGCCTGCGAAATCCACCCGCTGAACAACCTGCGCGTGCTCAAGTACCTCGTGAAGGAACTGAAGGTCGACGACGAAGCCAAGAACACCTGGTACCGCCACTGGGTGCGCGATGGCCTGCTGTCGTTCGAGCGCCAGCTCGCGCAGCACCCGGGCGGCACCTACTGCTGGGGCGACACGCCCACCATCGCCGACTGCTGCCTCGTGCCGCAGATCTTCAACGGCCGCCGCTTCGACTGCGACTTCAGCGGCCTGCCGCGCACCATGGCCGCCTTCGACGCCTGCATGAAGCTCGACGCCTTCCAGCGTGCGCAGCCCTCGCAGTCGCCCGACGCGGAACCCTGAGCCGGCACGTCGAGATGAATCCGCAATGGCTGGTGCCCGAGTGGCCCGCGCCGCCGAACGTGCGCGCGCTGTGCACCACGCGCGACGGCGGCGTGTCGACCGGGCGCTATGAGAGCCTGAACCTCGGCGACCACGTGGCCGACGACGCCGCGCACGTCGCCGAGAACCGGCGTCGCTTGCAGCAGGCGATCGGCACGCAGCCGGTGTTCCTGCAGCAGGTGCATGGCACGGGGCTTGTGTCGCTCGACGATGCCGTGCCCGACGGCACCGTCGCCGATGCCTGCACGGCGACGACCTCCGCGCGCGCCTGCACGGTCATGGTGGCCGACTGTCTGCCCGTGCTCTTCACCGACGAACGCGGCCACCGCGTGGCCGCCGCGCATGCGGGCTGGCGCGGGCTGGCCGGCGGCGTGCTCGAACAGACCGTGCGCGCCTTCGCGCAGGATGAAGGCGCGCCGCGCCTCATGGCCTGGCTCGGCCCCTGCATCGGCCCCAAGGCTTTCGAGGTGGGGGCGGAGGTCAAGGCCGCCTTCGAGGCGCAGTCGCCCGAGGCGGCGTCGTGCTTCACGCCCGCGGCGGCCGAAGGCAAGTGGCTGGCCGACCTGCCTGCGCTGGCGCGTCAGCGGCTGCGTGCAGTGGGTGTCGCGTCGCTTCACGGCAACGACAGCGGCGATGCGTGGTGCACCGTCGCGCAGCCGTCACGGTTCTTTTCGCACCGGCGCGACGGCGTCAGCGGGCGCTTCGCCGCGTTGGTCTGGAAGGTCTGAAGCCGCAGCCTCCGCGGCAGCGCGGCGTGCTGCCTCCTGGGCCTGCGCCTCGCGCTCCTTGATCGCCCGACGGCGCGCCGGCGTGGCCATCAGGTAGATCACCAGCGCCACCGGCGCGAGGCCGTAAAGAAGAAATGTGAAGATGGCGCCCAGCACCGTGCCCGTGGTGTTGGTGGCCTCGGCCACCGCCATCATCACGGCCACATAGAGCCAGCCGATCACGATCAAATGGATGAACACAGGCGCAGACGTTTTGTTTCAAGGGATTAGTGAAAGCGCGGCGTTGTGAGTGCCTTGCGAATGCAGCATACTCAAAACACGCAAGCCATCCGTTCGTATCGACCCAGGCCACGGCCAGGAGACATGATGAAGCAACAAGACACGGGGGCCGATGCGTTCGCGCCCTTTCAAAAAGCCCTCACGCAGGGCTGGACCCAGGCCATGGAGGCTTTCCAGAAAGCTGCAGGTCCAGGAGGTTCCGCCGCTTTCGACGTCGGCGGCACGCCGCTATGGCAATTGCCACAAATGGCGCAATTCCCGGGCGCAGCCGCCATGCCCGAGCTGCCCAAGTTCTCCATCGATCCCGAGCAGCTGCAGTCCATCCAGCAGCAGTACCTGAGCGACGCCACCGACCTGTGGCGCCGCGGCTTCGGTGCCCGGCCCGAGGGCGACAAGCGCTTTGCCGCTGAGGCCTGGGGCAGCAACCCGCTGGCGGCCTTCTCGGCCGCCGTGTACCTGCTCAATGGCCGCACCATGATGCGCATGGCCGAGGCCATCGACGCCGACGACAAGACCAAGGCGCGCCTGCGCTTCGCGGTCGAGCAGTGGATGGCCGCGGCCTCGCCCAGCAACTCGCTCGCCTTCAACGCCGAGGCGCAGAAGAAAGCCATCGACACGCAGGGCGAGAGCATCGCCAAGGGCATCCAGAACCTGCTGCACGACATGAAGCAGGGCCACGTCAGCATGACCGACGAGAGCGCCTTCGAAGTGGGGCGCAACGTGGCCACCACCGAAGGCGCCGTGGTGTTCGAGAACGACTATTTCCAGCTGCTCGAATACAAGCCGCTCACCGCCAAGGTGTACGAGCGGCCGTTCCTGCTGGTGCCGCCGTGCATCAACAAGTTCTACATCCTCGACCTGCAGCCCGACAACTCGCTCATCCGCTATGCGAACGAGCAGGGCCACCGCGTGTTCGTGGTGAGCTGGCGCAACCCCGACGAGTCGCTGGCCCAGGCCACTTGGGACGACTACATCGAGAACGCCGCCATCAAGGCGATCCACACGGTGCAGGAGATCAGCGGAAGCAAGCAGATCAACACGCTGGGCTTCTGCGTGGGCGGCACCATCCTGAGCACCGCGCTGGCCGTGCTCGCGGCGCGCGGCGAGAAGCCGGCCGCCTCGGTCACGCTACTGACCACCTTCCTCGATTTCAGCGACACCGGCATCCTGGACATCTTCGTGGACGAGCCCATGGTGCAGTACCGCGAGATGCAATTGGGCAAGGGCGGCCTGCTGCCCGGCGGCGACCTGGCCTCGACCTTCAGCTTCCTGCGCCCGAACGACCTGGTGTGGAACTACGTGGTCGGCAACTACCTCAAGGGCGAGACGCCGCCGGCCTTCGACCTGCTGTACTGGAACAGCGACGCCACCAACCTGCCGGGCCCGTTCTACGCCTGGTACCTGCGCAACACGTACCACGAGAACAAGCTGGCCAAGCCGAATGCGCTCACCGTCTGCGGCGAGAAGGTCGACCTGGGCAAGATCGACATCCCGGCCTACATCTACGGCTCGCGCGAAGACCACATCGTGCCCATCGGCGGCGCCTACACCTCCACGCAATTGCTCACGGGCAAGAAGCGCTTCGTGATGGGCGCTTCGGGCCACATCGCCGGCGTGATCAACCCGCCCGCCAAGAACAAGCGCAGCCACTGGCTGCGCGAGGACGGCAAGTTTCCCAAGACCCAGCCCGAATGGCTGGCCGGTGCGCAGGAGCAGCCGGGCAGCTGGTGGACCGACTGGGCACAATGGCTCAAGGGCCACGCGGGCAAGCAGATCCCCGCGCCCAAGGGCTACGGCAACGGCAAGGCCTACAAGGCCATCGAACCGGCGCCGGGACGCTACGTGAAGGCCAAGGCCTGAACGGGCGCCAGCTCCCGCAAGATCGCAACCGATTTCAAATCACCTCAACGGAGAGAACCTCATGGAAGACATCGTCATCGTTTCGGCTGCGCGTACGGCGGTCGGCAAATTCGGCGGCTCGCTCGCCGGCATTCCCGCCACCGAGCTGGGCGCCCTCGTGATCAAGGAAGTGATCGCGCGCGCCAACCTCACGGCCGACCAGGTGGGCGAGGCCATCATGGGCCAGGTGCTCGCGGCCGGCGCTGGTCAGAACCCCGCGCGCCAGGCCTGGCTCAAGGGCGGCGGCACCAAGGAAACGCCGGCGCTCACCATCAACGCCGTGTGCGGCTCGGGCCTGAAGGCCGTGATGCTGGCGGCGCAGGCCGTGGCCACGGGTGACAGCGAAATCGTGATCGCCGGCGGCCAGGAAAACATGAGCATGGCGCCGCACGTGCTGCCCAATTCGCGCAACGGCCAGCGCATGGGCGACTGGAAGCTGGTCGACACCATGATCGTCGACGGCCTGTGGGACGTGTACAACCAGTACCACATGGGCATCACGGCCGAGAACGTGGCCAAGAAGTACAACATCGACCGCGCCTCGCAGGACGAACTGGCCCTGGCCAGCCAGACCAAGGCTGCCGCCGCGCAGGACGCCGGCAAGTTCAAGGACGAGATCGTCGGCGTGAGCATTCCGCAGAAGAAGGGCGACCCCATCGTCTTCAACCAGGACGAGTTCATCAACCGCAAGACCAACGCCGAAGTGCTGGCCGGCCTGCGCCCCGCCTTCGACAAGGCCGGCGGCGTGACCGCGGGCAATGCCTCGGGCCTGAACGACGGCGCCGCCGCCGTGATGGTCATGACGGCCAAGAAGGCCGCCGCCCTGGGCCTGAAGCCGCTGGGCCGCATCGCCAGCTACGCCACTGCCGGCCTGGACCCGACCATCATGGGCATGGGCCCCGTGCCGGCGTCGCAGAAGGCGCTGCAGCGCGCAGGCTGGAAGGCCGCCGACCTCGACCTGCTCGAGATCAACGAAGCCTTCGCTGCACAGGCCTGCGCCGTGAACCGCGAAATGGGCTGGGACGTGAACAAGGTGAACGTGAACGGCGGCGCCATCGCCATCGGCCACCCTATCGGCGCGTCGGGCTGCCGCATCCTGGTGACGCTGCTGCACGAAATGCAGCGCCAGAACGCCAAGAAGGGCATCGCCTCGCTGTGCATCGGCGGCGGCATGGGCGTGGCGCTGACGATCGAGCGCTGAGCCTGATCACCGGGTGAACCGGTACGGGGAGGGGAGGCAGGGGCTCGCAAGGGCCGCTGCCTCCCCTCCTTTTTTTGCGCCCGCTGTTTGCGGGTCTTGCCGGCGGATTACTTCGAGCGGTCCGAATCCACGAGGTCCCAGGCCAGGCCTGCGAGCCAGCCGATGCCCACCAGCCACGCGCCGGCGTGCACCGTGTCGATGTCGGCCGGTGCCAGCCAGTGAACCAGCAGGGCGATCAGCAGCCCGGCAACGGCGCCGAGGCAGGACCAGGGGGAGCTGAGGGCTTCGAGCATGTCAGGGCGACTGTAGCGACCCTCTTTCGCGCCTCGCATCGACCCGATTCGGCGTGCTGAGAATCTTTGGATTCATTTGGGCGACGGTCACCCGACTGGCTGCCACTCTTGTTCACCGCTCAAAAATTGAGCAAAGTGTGGAATCTCTTTGTAAAACAACAGCTTGCATTCGTTTTACAAAGCTCCACCCGAGTTACCCCCAAAGTTGCCCACAGAAAGTGGGGATTGCAGCGGACTTCTTCACAACCCGCCGCAAGTCGTTGGTTTCAAAGGGCGGCCTAGCACAGGCCACCCCCTGTTTTTTCGCTTGACTTTCCTGTTTTCGAGCGATTTTTGGACCCATCGGCCGCCAGACTTGTGCACTGCAAAAAATTTAAGCAGACTAACTATTCCCTTTATAAAACAACGACTTGCAATCGCTTTACAACGCTGCCCCTGACTTACCCCCAAAGTTGTGCACAGAAAATGGGGAAGACATCGGGTTTCTCACAAGCCGCCTGCAAGTGCCTGTTTTTGGCCGGAAATCGGGCCGTCAGCCGGTTTCGGCCTGCGCCTCGGCGTAGTGCTTGCACAAGGTCTCGACCAGCGCCTGGGCGTACACGGGCAGGGCGGCGCGGTCGCGCACGAGCAGGTAGCGCTCGCGCACGCACCAGGGGTCGCTGAGCTCGACCAGCGCGAGCCTCATGCTCTCCTGGTTGCGCCGCGCCGCGGACTCGGGCACCACGCCGATGCCCACGCCGCTGCCGATCATCCGGCACATGGCGTCGAAGCTGCCGAGCTGGATGCGCAGCTTCTGGCGCTTGCCCAGGTGGTCGGTGATCTGCCCCAGGAAGGCCTGCAGCGTGCTGCCCTGCTGCATGCCGATGGCGTCTTCGTCGAGCGTCTCGGCAAACGAGATGCGGCGGCGCCGCGCAAAGCGGTGCTGGCGCGCCGTGACGAGCACCAGCCGGTCGGTGCTGAAGTGGATGGTGTCCAGGCCCAGCGTGTCCATCTGGCCCGCGACGATGCCGATGTCGGCGCGCCCGTCGCGCACGCCGCGCGGGATCTGAGCATTCGGTTTTTCCTGAAGGTCGACGTTGATGCGCGGGTTGGCGGCCAGGAAGCCGGGCAGGATCTCGGGCAGGAAATCGGTCACCGCCGTGGTGTTGGCGAACACGCGCAGGTGGCCGCGCAGCCCGCCGCCGTACTCGAGCAGGTCGGCGCGCAACTGGTCGGCCTGGTGCAGCACCAGTCGGGCATGGTGCAGGAAGGCTTCGCCCGGCGGCAGCAGCCGTACGCCGCGGGCCTCGCGCTGCAGCAGCTGCAGGCCGGCCTGGGTCTCGAGCGCCTTGATGCGCGCGCTGGCCGCGGCCAGCGACAGGTGCTGGCGCTCGGCCGCCCGCGTGAGGTTGCCGAGCTCGGCCGTGGCCACGAACAGGCGCAGGTCGGTGAGGTCGAAGAGCATGGGGCGATGGTAGTCAAGCCTTCGGAATTTCAGAAGCCTGGCTTCCGAAATCGCAGATTGCGCCGACGGGGCGGGCAGAAGACCATGCGGCCATGGAGACACAACACAAGCAACCAACCAGCGGATTAAGAGTCCGCTGTTCTATTCCGATGAGATTCCGCGCCCGCGCGCTGATTGCCTTCGGCCTCGCCGCCACCGCCTTGCTGGCCGCCGGACCGGCCACCGCCCAGACCTACCCCTCGCGCCCCATCACGCTCGTCGTGCCCCAGGCCGCGGGCGGCACCAACGACATCGTCGGCCGCCTCGTCGGCCAGAAGCTCGGCGAGGTGATGAACAACGCCAGCGTGGTGGTCGACAACCGCCCCGGCGCGGGCGGCAACATCGGCACGCAGCTGGTCGCCAAGGGCCCGAAGGACGGCTACACGCTGCTCATGACGATCAGCAGCAGCCAGGCCATCAACCCCGCGCTGTACAAGAACCCGGGCTTCGATCCCGAGAAAGACTTCAAGCCCGTCGGCCTGATCGGCGCCGTGCCCAACGTGCTGCTGGTGAACCCGTCGTTCCCCGCGAAGAACTTCGCCGAATTCCTGAAACTGGCGCGCGCGAAGGGCGCCAACTACCAGTACGCCTCGGCCGGCAACGGCACGCTCAACCACCTGCTGGGCGAAATGCTCAACAGCATGGGCGGCATCTCTTTGCAGCACGTGCCGTACAAGGGCGTGGCACCTGCCATCAACGACGTGCTGGGCGGGCAATTGCCCATCGTGTTCGCGAGCCTGCCTTCGGCGCTGGCGCACATCAAGGCCGGCAAGCTGCGCGCGCTGGCCGTGAGCGGCGAAAAACGCTCGCCCGTGCTGCCCGACGTGCCCGCCATCGCCGAGCAGGTGCCGGGCTACAACGGCACGCTGTGGATCGGCCTGTTCGCCCCCGCGGGCGTGCCCGCCGACGTGCTCGCCACCCTGCAGGACGCCACGCGCAAGGCGCTCGCGGCCAAGGACCTGCGCGACAAGCTCGATCAGCAGGGCGTGGAGATCGCCGCGCCCACCACGCCCGAGCAGTTCTCGGCGCTGCTGCATGCCGACCTCGCCAAGTGGGCGCGCATCGTCAAGGCCTCGGGCGCCGCGGTCGACTGATCGCGCCACTCATCCTTCTTCCCGACACACACGACATGACTTCTCCCCTGATCGACGCCGAAGCCCTCGCGCACCTGCAGGCCTGGCAGGGCCGCAGCGAAACGCTGCGCGACGACCTCACGGCCGCGCCTGTGCGCGGCCTGTCCGCCACGCTCGACCGCGACGACCCGCTGCCCGAGGCGGGCACGCGCCTGCCTGCGCTGTGGCACTGGCTCTACTTCCTGCCGCACCATCGCCAGTCGGAGATCGGCGAAGACGGCCACGCGAAGCGCGGCGGCTTCCTGCCGCCCGTGCCGCTGCCGCGCCGCATGTGGGCCGGCGGCCGGCTGACCTGGGAACCGGGCAATCCGCTGCAGGTGGGCGATGCGGTCGAGCGCACGTCGACCATCGCCTCGGTCACGCACAAGGCCGGCCGCACGGGCGAGCTGGTGTTCGTGCTGGTGCGCCATGAAGTGCGCAACGCGCGCGGCCTCGCGCTGACCGAAGAGCACGACATCGTCTACCGCGCCGCCGCAGCACCCGGTGAGCCTGCGCCGCCGCCCACGCCGGCGCCGAAAGACGCCACCTTCAGCCGCGACCTCGTGCCCGACGACGTGCTGCTGTTCCGCTACTCGGCGCTGACCTTCAACGGCCACCGCATCCACTACGACCGCCGCTACGTGACGCAGGTCGAGGGCTACCCGGGCCTCATCGTGCACGGGCCGCTGATCGCGACGCTGCTGGTCGACCTGCTGCGCCGCAACGCGCCGGCCGACGCGCAGCTCGCGCGCTTCGAGTTCCGCGCGGTGCGCCCCACCTTCGACATCGCGCCGTTCCGCGTGCACGGCAAGCCCGCCGAAGGCAGCACCGACGGCAAGACCTTCAGCCTGTGGGGCGAAGACGCCGACGGCTGGCTCACGATGCAGGCCACGGCCGTGCTCGCCTGACGCAAGGAAAGAAAGAAGAAGCCCATGACCAGACCCCTGGACGGCATCACCGTCATCTCGCTCGAGCACGCCATCGCGGCGCCGTTCTGCACCCGCCAGCTCGCCGACCTCGGCGCGCGCGTCATCAAGGTCGAGCGCCCCGGCGGCGGCGACTTTGCGCGCGCCTACGACGAGCGCGTGAACGGCGAGGCCTCGCACTTCGTGTGGGTCAACCGCTCGAAGGAAAGCCTCACGCTCGACCTGAAGCAACCCGCCGCGCTCGCCGTGCTGCAGGAGCTGGTGGCCGGCGCCGACGTGCTGGTGCAGAACCTCGCCCCCGGCGCCGCCGCGCGCATGGGCCTGGGCGCGCAGGTGCTGCAGGAAAAACACCCCGCGCTCATCGTCTGCGACATCTCGGGCTACGGCGAAGACGGCCCGTACCGCGACAAGAAGGCCTACGACCTGCTGATCCAGAGCGAGGCCGGTTTTCTCTCGGTGACGGGCACGCCCGACGACCCGTGCAAGTCGGGCAACTCCATCGCCGACATCGCGGCGGGCATGTACGCCTACACCGGCATCCTGGCGGCGCTGATGCAGCGCGGCAAGACGGGCAAGGGCTCGCACATCGACGTGTCGATGCTCGAATCGCTCGCCGAGTGGATGGGCTATCCGATGTACTACGCCTACGACGGCGCACCGCCGCCGCCGCGCAGCGCTGCCTCGCACGCCACCATCTATCCCTACGGCCCGTTCCCCGCCGGCGACGGCGGCACCGTGATGCTCGGCCTGCAGAACGAGCGCGAGTGGCGCGCCTTCTGCGACAAGGTGCTGCTGCGCCCCGAGCTCGCGAGCGACCCGCGCTTCGACAGCAACGCGCGGCGCAACGAACACCGCGAGGCGCTGCGCACGCTCATCGTCGACACCTTCGGCGCGCTCAGCGCGGCACAGGTGCTCGAACGGCTCGATACCGCGCAGATCGCCAATGCGCGCATGAACGACATGGCCGGGCTGTGGGCGCACCCGCAGCTGCAGGCACGCGAGCGCTGGCGCCAGGTGGGCTCGCCGGCCGGCGACATCCCGGCGCTGCTGCCGGCCGGTCGTCAGAGCGCGTTCGACTACCGCATGGACCCGGTGCCCGCGGTCGGCCAGCACACCGACGCCATCCTGCGCAGCCTGGGCCGTGGCGACGACGCGATTGCGACGCTGCGCGCGGCCGGGGCGGTATGAGCGGGTCCGCCAATCAAGCGCTCGCTTTGGCGCGCGCCTTTCTCTTCGTGCCGGCCGACCGGCCCGAGCGCCATGCGCGGGCATTGGCCACGGGCGCGGGCGGCGTGATCATCGACCTCGAAGACGCCGTGGCCCCCGCGCGCAAGGCCGAGTCGCGCGATGCGCTCGGCGCCTCGCTGGCGGCGCTGCCCGCCGAAGGGCGAGAGCGACTTCTGGTGCGCGTGAACGCCAGCGGCACGCCGTGGCATGACGACGACTGCGCGCGCGCGGTGGGCTGGATCGCCGAGGGCCTGATCGCCGGCGTCGTGCTGCCCAAGGCCGAGCACGCCGATGAACTGCATCGGCTGGCCGCCACGGCCGGACCGAAGGCCGTGCTGGTGCCGCTCATCGAATCGGCTGCGGGGCTCGCTGCACTCGATGCCATTGCGGGTGCGCCGCAGGTGCTGCGGCTGGCCTTCGGCCACCTCGATTTCCAGGCCGACCTCGGCATGGCCTGCGATGCCGACGAGGCCGAGCTGGTGCCCGTGCGCCTCGCGCTCGTGCTGGCCTCGCGCCGCGCCGGGCTGGCCACGCCCATCGACGGCGTGTCACCCGACTGGCGCGATGCGCAGCGGCTCGCCGCCGACACCGCGCGCGCCCGGCGCGGCGGCTTCGGCGCCAAGCTGTGCATCCACCCCGAGCAGGTCGCGCCCGTGCAGGCCGCGCTCGGGCCCACGGCCGACGAGGTGGCCTGGGCGCACCGCGTGACCGAGGCCGTGCGCGCGGCCGGCGGCGGCGTCGTGAGCCTCGACGGCCGCATGGTCGACGGGCCCGTGGTGCGGCTGGCCGAGCGCTGGCTGGCGCTGGCCGCATCTCACGGCCCGGGCGATTCATCCGTGACGCACTGATCCACAGACAAACCAAAAGGAGACAAAGAAGTGAACGCAACGAAGACCTGGAAACTGAAAGCCCTCATCGCGGCCTCGGCGGGCGCCTGCCTGCTCGCCGCCGCATCGCCCGCCGCCGCGCAGGCCGCGTGGCCCGACAAGCCCATCGTGATGGTCGTGCCGTACTCGGCCGGCGGCCCCACCGACGTGGTGGCGCGCATGCTCGCGGTGCCCATGGGCAAGTCGCTGGGGCAGACCGTGGTGGTCGAGAACACCGTGGGCGCGGGCGGCACCATCGCGCCGACCCGCGTGGCCAAGGCCGCGCCCAACGGCTACACCATCCTCATCCACCACATGGGCATGGCCACCGCGCCCGCGCTGTACAAGAAGCTCAACTACGACCCGCTGAAAGACTTCGAGTACGTCGGCCAGGTCATGGACGTGCCGATGACCCTGCTGTCGCGCAAGGACTTCCCGGCCAACAACTTCAAGGAGCTGCTGGCCTACGTGAAGGCCAACAAGGACAAGGTCTCGCTTGCCAACGCGGGCATCGGTGCCGTCTCGCAGCTGTGCGGCATGCTCTTCGCGCACCAGATCGGCGTGCAGCTGACGACCGTGCCCTACAAGGGCGCAGGCCCGGCGCTCAACGACCTCATGGGCGGGCAGGTCGACCTGCTGTGCGACCAGACCACGCAGACCGCGCCCGTCATCAAGGACGGCCAGCGCGTGAAGGTGTTCGGCGTGACCACGCCCAAGCGCCTGTCGAGCATGCCCGACATTCCCACGCTCGACGAGCAGGGCCTCAAGGGCTTCGACGTGAAGGTGTGGCACGGCGTGTATGCGCCCAAGGGCACGCCGCCGGCCGTGATCGACAAGCTCAACGTGGCCCTGCGCGCCGCGCTGCAGGACGACAACGTGAAGAAGCGCTTCGCCGAGCTGAGCACCGAGGCCGTGCCGATGGACAAGGTCACGCCCGAGGCGCTGCGCAGCCACCTGGCGGCGGAGATCGAGAAGTGGGGGAAGGTGATCCGGGCTGCGGGGGTGCAGGCGGATTGAAGACGGCAGCTTGAGAGGTTGGGAGTCAGGGGTCGCAATGCCCGAGGCTCACAGCTTCTTCTTCATGTAGGCGAGGTAGTTGCCGCGCGCGTAGTTGTCGATGCGCGCGAACTCTTCGTAGCCCTGTTTCAGGTAGAAGCCTCGCGCCTGCCACTCGAAGGTTTCGAGCGCGGCATTCCCGGCACCCAGCGCCTTGCCGCGCGCTTCCGCCTCCGCGAGCAGGCGACGGCCCAGGCCGGTGCCCCGGGCGTCCTCCTCGACGAACAGCACGTCGATGCGCAGCCATTCGAGGAACACGAAGCCACGCAGCCCGCCCACCAGGCGGCCCTGCGCATCCTTCGCGTTCAGCCACACGGGTTGCGTATCGGGATACTCGCCGACGAAGCCGTAGTTGAACTCGCGCAACCGGCGGCCCAGGACGCCGGAGCGGACCTCCTCTTCGGAGGCGGTCGAAATCACTGTTTCGGTCATGCGTCGCCGTTCGCCAGCAACGTCTCTTCGAACAACTTCAGCAACAGCCGCGCGAACACATCCATGTTCCATGGCCGGTCGGTCGCGCCGGTCTCAATCGTGCGGCTGACCACGAGGCCGTCCGCGCCGGTCACCGCGATGCAGACATGCCCGGGCGCATCGCCGTACGGACTGCCCGACGGTCCCGCCGCGCCGCTCTCGCAGATGCCCCACTTCGAACGATGGGCATCACGGATGCGGCCCGAGATGAAGCGCGCATAGGGCTCGGTCTCGCCGCGCATGTCGCCCATGTCCTCGGGCGTGAGGCCGAGCAGGGCCTTGCCGGCGCGGCGCGAGTAGATGACCGCGCCGCCCAGGAAGTAGGCCGAGGCGCCCGGCAGCGCGAGCAGGGCGGCCGAGACCAGGCCGCCGGCCGACGATTCGGCCACCGCCACGGTCTGGCGCCGCTCGCGCAGCGTCGCCCCCACGCGGGCGGCGAGCACGGAAAGCGGTTCGAGGTCGGTGAGGTCGGGCGTGGACATGGAGGTCGAAAGAAGTAAGAAAGAAGAAATGACCGACCGTTCGATCGATCAAGGGAACGGGTGAACGGATGAACGAACTGTCAGGCGAGGCCCGCGCGCGAGCCCGGCCGCCGCACATACGACGGCGCGCGCTCATGGCTCGAGGTGTGGCCGTACACCGTGTCGGCCGGGTAGTACTCGGCCTGCAGCTGCACCTTGGCCGCGGCTTCCTCGCCCGCCACATGGGCGATGAAGGCCAGCATCAGGTCGGTGCCGGCAGAGACGCCGGCCGAGGTCCAGACATGGCCGTCCTGCACGAAGCGCTGCTCCACCACCTTCACGTCGCCGAGCGCGCGCAGGCGGTCGAGCGATCCCCAGTGCGTGGTCGCGGTGCGGCCCGAGAGCAGGCCGGCCGCATGCAGCACGAAGGCGCCGGTGCACACCGACAGCAGCGCCTTGCAGCCGGGCGCCTGCGCGGCCAGGAACTGCACCATGGCGGGGTTGTCGACCTCGCGCCGCGTACCCATGCCGCCGGGCACGAGCACGAAGTCCAGCGGCGGGCAGTCGGCAAACGAGACATGCGGGTTGATCGACAGCCCCTTGGCGCAGACGACCGGGCCATGCGTTTGCGCCACCACGAGGCAGTTGGCGGGGCCGCCGGCCAGCTTGCTCCACATGGTGAGCATTTCCCAGGGACCGACGAAATCGAGCTCCTCGACCTCGGGGAAGACGACGATTGCGAAATTCATGCGTGCGAACTCCTGGTGGGGTGGCCGGCAGGGGCCCTGTCACGGGCGCGAAGCCGCAAGCATATAGAGTGCCGCCGAGGTGATGTCCGTGACAGCTGGTTGCAAGCTTGGCTCAGTGTTCTCCCTCAGAGTTGTGTGGCCTGAAAATGGCTAGAGTGAAGGCGGCCGTTCAGGCTTTTTGCTAGCTTCAATCAAGGAAATCTCATGAGCAAGAAAGTTGCATATGTCACCGGAGGCATGGGTGGCATCGGAACAGCCATCTGCCAGCGTCTGTACAAGGACGGGTTCACCGTGGTCGCAGGTTGCGGCCCCACGCGGGACTACGCCAAGTGGCTGGCCGAACAGAAAGCCGAAGGCTTCGAGTTCCACGCGTCGGTCGGCAATGTCGGCGACTGGCAATCCACCGTCGAGGCCTTCTCCGCCGCCAAGGCGGCCCACGGGGCGATTGACGTGCTCGTCAACAACGCCGGCATCACGCGGGACCGCATGTTCCTCAAGATGACCCCCGAGGACTGGAGCGCGGTGATCGAAACCAACCTCAACAGCATGTTCAACGTCACCAAGCAGGTGGTGGGCGACATGGTCGAAAAGGGCTGGGGCCGCATCATCAACATCAGCTCGGTCAACGGCGCCAAGGGCCAGGCCGGCCAGACCAACTACTCGGCGGCCAAGGCCGGCATGCACGGCTTCACGATGGCGCTGGCGCAGGAACTGGCCAACAAGGGCGTCACCGTGAACACGGTGAGCCCGGGCTACATCGGCACCGACATGGTCAAGGCCATCCGCCAGGAAGTGCTCGACAAGATCGTGGCCACGATCCCGGTCAAGCGCCTGGGCGAGCCGAGCGAAATCGCTTCCATCATCGCGTGGCTCGCCACCGACGAAGGCGGCTACAGCACCGGGGCCGACTTCTCGGTCAACGGCGGCCTCCACATGCACTGAGCATGCGCGCCACGCCCTGAAAACAAAAACCCGCTTCGGCGGGTTTTTTCATTTGGGCCGGAACCACTCCCACAGGACACACGACTTCAACCATCGAAAGCAACCCGACACGAACCCTTTCTTCTGCGTTTTCCTTCATCTTTTCAGGAGGCAGTCATGGCACATACAACAAGCACAGTACCCAGGAAGCTCCCCCTTTACCGTTCCCTGTACGTGCAGGTGATCACCGCGGTGATCGTCGGCGTGCTGCTGGGGTACTTCTACCCCTCGCTCGGCGAGTCGATGAAGCCCTTGGGCGACGGCTTCATCAAGCTCATCAAGATGATCATCGCGCCGATCATCTTCTGCACCGTGGTGGTCGGCATCGCCGGCATGGAAGACATGAAGAAGGTCGGCAAGACCGGCGGGCTGGCGCTCCTGTACTTCGAGATCGTGAGCAGCATCGCGCTGGTGGTCGGCCTCGTGCTGGTGAACCTGCTCAAGCCCGGCGCGGGCATGAACATCGACGCGTCCACGCTCGACACCAAGGCCATCGCGGCCTACACCGGCCCCGGCAAGATGACCGGCACGGTCGACTTTTTGCTCAACGTGATTCCCTCCACCGTGGTCGATGCCTTCGCCAAGGGCGAGATCCTGCAGGTGCTGCTGATCGCGGTGCTGTTCGGCTTTGCGCTGCACCGCTTCGGCGGGCGCGGCACGCTGGTGTTCGACGTGATCGAGAAGGGCTCGCACGTGCTGTTCGTGATCGTCAACTACATCATGAAGCTCGCGCCCATCGGCGCCTTCGGTGCCATGGCCTTCACCATCGGCAAGTACGGGATGGGCAGCCTGCTGTCGCTGGGCAAGCTCATGGGCACCTTCTACCTGACCTGCCTGCTGTTCATCTTCGTGGTGCTGGGGCTCATTGCGCGCTTTCACGGCTTCAGCATCTGGAAGTTCATCAAGTACATCAAGGAAGAGCTGCTGATCGTGCTGGGCACCTCGTCCAGCGAATCGGTGCTGCCGCGCATGATGGAGAAGATGGAAAACCTGGGCGCCCACAAGACCTGTGTGGGGCTGGTGATTCCCACGGGCTATTCGTTCAACCTGGACGGCACCTCGATCTACCTGACGATGGCGGCGGTGTTCATCGCGCAGGCCACCAACACGCCGATGACGCTCACGCAGGAGATCACGCTGCTGGCCGTGCTGCTGCTCACCTCGAAGGGGGCGGCCGGCGTCACGGGCAGCGGTTTCATCGTGCTGGCGGCCACGCTGTCGGCGGTGGGGCATGTGCCGGTGGCGGGGCTGGCGCTCATCCTGGGCATCGACCGCTTCATGTCGGAAGCCCGCGCGCTGACCAACCTGATCGGCAACGGCGTGGCCACCATCGTGGTCGCCAAGTGGACCAACGAACTGGACACCGAGCGGCTGCAGGCCGGGCTCAACAACGAGAGCTGGGTCGAGTCGCAGGAGCCCGAGGAGCTGGTGAACGCGCGCGAATCGAAGATGGCGCAGTAGCCGGAGCAGGGCGCCGGCCCGCGCGTTTCGGTGCGGTGCGGCGCGTTTCGGTGCGCGTCAGTGCACCAGGGCCACCGCGAGCAGCGGCTGCGCCCTGGCATCGAGCTCGCGTTCGTACAGCGGGGCTGCCTTGGCGTAGGCGCCCTGGGCGCGATGGGCCGCGGCCAGGTTCTGCCGGCTGACCAGCACGGCGTGTGCGTCGGGGCGCTGCTGCTTCTCGTGGATCGCCAGGGCGCGTTCGTACAGCGCAATGGCCTGGTCGAAGGCCTCGCGGCGGTAGTGCAGGCCGGCCAGCGCGCTCAGCGTGAACGCCACCATCGGGCTGTCCGGTCCGGCGGTCTTTTCCTGGATGGCGAGCGCGGCCGTGTACGACTGCGCGGCCCGGGTCAGCTGCCCCTGCCGCTGGTGGACATGGGCCAGCAGCACGAGGCTGAGGGCCGTGTCGGCGGACTCGACCCCGCCCGTGCGTTGCGCCGTCCGCAGCACCTGCTGCGCCAGCTCGAGCGTGCCGACGTCGTAGCGGTTGGCGTTGATGCGTTGCACGAGTTCCTGGCGCAGCGCGCGCCATTCGGGGTTGCCGTCCTGCGCGTACAGCGCGCCGAACTGCGAGGCCGCCAGGACGACGCCGGCGGCAAGCCATGCCTTCGCGAATTTCATGGGGCCGAATCTAGTGCTCCGGCCTGAAACCCGAATACCTCGTTCATGGGAGTCCGCGTCCGCGGGGCAGGGCCCCGGGGCGCGGACGGCGCTGGCGCCCCGCCTCAGGCGAGATCGAAGCGGTCCAGGTTCATCACCTTGGTCCAGGCGGCCACGAAGTCGTCGATGAACTTCTGCTGGCTGTCGGAAGCGCCGTAGACCTCGGCGATGGCGCGCAGCTGCGCGTTGGAGCCGAACACCAGGTCGACGCGCGTGCCGGTCCACTTGAGGGTGCCGGTCTTGCGGTCGCGGCCTTCGTACTCTTCCTTGGCGTCCGACACCGCCTTCCACTCCGTGCCCATGTCGAGCAGGTTGACGAAGTAGTCGTTGCTCAGCGTGCCGGGCGTCTTCGTGAAGACGCCGTGACGCGTCTGGCCGACGTTGGTGTCGAGCACGCGCAGGCCGCCGACCAGCACCGTCATCTCGGGCGCTGTGAGCGTGAGCAGCTGCGCCTTGTCGATCAGCAGCGCTTCGCCGGGCACGCTGTAGCGGCCCTTCAGGTAGTTGCGGAAGCCGTCGGCCGCGGGCTCCAGCGGCTCGAACGAGGGCACGTCGGTCTGTTCCTGCGAGGCGTCGGCGCGGCCCGGCGAGAAGGGCACCTTCACTTCACGGCCGCCATTGCGCGCGGCCTGTTCCACGCCCGCACCACCGGCCAGCACGATCAGGTCGGCCAGCGAGATCTTCTTGCCGCCGGTCTGTGCCGCGTTGAACTCGCTCTGGATGCCTTCGAGCACCTTCAGTACCTGGGCCAGCTGCGCGGGCTGGTTGACGGCCCAGTCCTTCTGGGGCGCCAGCCGCACGCGGGCGCCATTGGCACCGCCGCGCATGTCGGAGCCACGGAAGGTGGAGGCCGAGGCCCACGCCGTCGACACCAGCTGCGCGGGTGTGAGGCCCGAGGCCAGCACCTTCTTCGTCAGCGCCGCGACGTCGTTGGCATCGACCAGCGGGTGATCGACGGCCGGGATCGGGTCTTGCCAGATGAGCTCCTCGGCCGGCACCTCGGGCCCGAGGTAGCGGGCGCGCGGGCCCATGTCGCGGTGCGTGAGCTTGAACCAGGCGCGCGCGAAGGCGTCGGCGAGCTGGTCGGGGTTGGCCAGGAAGCGGCGCGAGATCTTTTCGTAGGCCGGGTCCAGGCGCAGCGACAGGTCGGTCGTGAGCATGGTCGGCGCGTGACGCTTGGAGGCGTCGTGCGCGTCGGGGATGGTGCCGGCACCGGCGCCGCCCTTGGCGACCCACTGGTGCGCGCCGGCGGGGCTCTTGGTCAGCTCCCATTCGTAGCCGAACAGGTTCTCGAAGAAGTTGTTGCTCCACTTCGTGGGCGTGGTGGTCCACGTCACTTCGAGGCCGCTGGTGATGGTGTCGCCGCCCTTGCCGGTGCCGAAGCTGTTCTTCCAGCCGAAGCCCTGGTCTTCGAGGCCGGCGGCCTCGGGTTCCTTGCCGACGTTCGAGGCCGGCCCCGCGCCGTGCGTCTTGCCGAAGGTGTGGCCGCCGGCGATGAGCGCCACGGTTTCCTCGTCGTTCATGGCCATGCGGGCGAAGGTGTCGCGGATGTCATGCGCCGCGGCGATCGGGTCGGGGTTGCCGTCCGGGCCTTCGGGGTTCACGTAGATCAGGCCCATCTGCACAGCGCCCAGCGGGTTCTCGAGGTTGCGGCTGTGCGGCACCTTGCTGTCGTCGTCCTTCACGAGCACGCCGCGGTCTTTCTCGACGCCGGGCGAGCCTTGTGCGTAGCGCACGTCACCGCCCAGCCAGGTCTTCTCGCGGCCCCAGTACACGTCCTGGTCGGGTTCCCACACGTCGGGGCGGCCACCGCCGAAGCCGAAGGTCTTGAAGCCCATGGTCTCGAGCGCGACGTTGCCGGTGAGGATCAGCAGGTCGGCCCAGGAAATCTTCTGGCCGTACTTTTGCTTGATCGGCCACAGCAGGCGGCGCGCCTTGTCCAGGCTCACGTTGTCGGGCCAGCTGTTGAGCGGCGCGAAGCGCTGCTGCCCGCGGCCCGCGCCGCCGCGGCCGTCGCCGATGCGGTAGGTGCCGGCGCTGTGCCAGGCCATGCGGATGAAGAGCGGGCCGTAGTGGCCGAAGTCGGCGGGCCACCAGTCCTGCGAGTCGGTCATCAGCGCGGCGAGGTCTTTCTTCACCGCGGCGAGGTCGAGACTCTGGAAGGCCTTGGCGTAGTCGAAACCGGCGCCCAGGGGATCGGATTTGGAGGAGTGCTGGTGCAGCAGGTCCAGGCGCAGCTGCTCGGGCCACCAGTCGCGGTTCGTGGTGCCGGCGCCGGTGGCCTGGCTGAACGGGCACTTCGCTTCGGTTTTCTCGTTGCTCATGGGGAGGCTCCTGTTGTTGGGGGGACGGGGGGACCGCTCAAATTCTGGATGAGAAAGGTGTCGATGCGAATAGAAGTGCTTTATGCCTACGATAGTTCGCGTCGCTTCCGTAGGGGTGTAGACGCAGGCCCGTAGAAGCCTGCGGGCTTCAAAGGTTGAGGGCCGTTCCTGCAAAATGGACCGATGCCCCACAGCGTCTCCCTCATCAATACGATTGCCGCCGGCCTGGGGTTGGCGCTGGTGTTCGGCTTTCTCGCGGCGCGGCTGCGATTACCGGCGCTGGTGGGGTACCTCCTGGCGGGCGTGATCATCGGCCCGTTCACGCCCGGCTTCGTGGCCGACGCCGGCATTGCCGCGCAATTGGCCGAGATCGGCGTGATGCTGCTGATGTTCGGCGTGGGCCTGCATTTTTCGCTGGCCGACCTGCTCGCGGTGCGCAAGATCGCGCTGCCCGGCGCCATCGCGCAGATCGCGGTCGCCACGCTGCTCGGCGGCGGCCTCGCCATGTGGTGGGGCTGGAGCTGGGGCACGGCGCTGGTGTTCGGGCTGGCGCTGTCGGTGGCGAGCACGGTGGTGCTGCTGCGCGCGCTCGAGAGCCTGGGCATCCTCGATTCCTTCACCGGCCGCATCGCGGTGGGCTGGCTGGTGGTCGAAGACCTCGCGATGGTGCTGGTGCTCGTGCTGCTGCCGCCGCTGGCGGGCGCGCTGGGCAGCACCAAGGTCGACACCAGCGGCGACCCCGTCTGGCAGACGCTGGGCCTCACCTTGCTGCAGGTCGGCGGCTTCGTGGTGCTGATGCTGGTGGTGGGGCGGCGCGTGTTCCCGTGGATCCTCTGGCAGGTTACGCGCACCGGCTCGCGCGAGCTGTTCACGCTGTGCGTGGTGGCGGCGGCCGTGAGCATCGCCTTTGCCTCGGCGGCGCTGTTCGGCGTGTCGTTCGCGCTGGGCGCCTTCTTCGCCGGCATGGTGATGCGCGAGTCGCAGTTCAGCCACCGCGCGGCGCAGGAGTCGCTGCCGCTGCGCGATGCGTTTGCCGTGCTGTTCTTCGTGTCGGTCGGCATGCTGTTCGACCCCTCGGTGCTGGTGGAGCGACCGCTGCAGGTGCTGGCCGTGGTGCTGGTGATCGTGCTGGGCAAGTCGCTCGCGGCCTGTGCGCTGGTGCTGGTGTTCCGCTACCCGCTGGCCACGGCGCTCACCGTGAGCGCGAGCCTGGCGCAGATCGGCGAGTTCTCGTTCATCCTGGCCGGGCTGGGCGTGTCGCTCGGCCTGCTGCCGGTGGAAGGGCAGAGCCTGGTGCTGGCGGGCGCGCTGATCTCCATCGCCACCAACCCGCTGTGGTTCAGCCTGATCGCGCCGCTGCAGAAATGGCTGCACGCGCATTCGAAGTTCGCACGCGAACTCGACGCGCGCAGCGACCCGCTGGCTGAGCTGCCCATGACCACCGAGGCCAAGTACCTGTCGCGCCAGGTCGTGCTGGTCGGCTACGGCCGGGTGGGCCGGCGCATCGCCGCCGAACTCGAGACCAACGACATCCCCTACGTGGTGGCCGAGCAGAACCGCGAGCTGGTCGAGAAGCTGCGCGAGGCCGGCATCCCGGCCGTGTGGGGCGACGCGGCCGACCCGGCGGTGCTGATCCAGGCGCACGTGGCGCGCGCCCGCGTGCTCGTGGTGGCCACGCCCGACGCCATGAACGTGCGCCAGATGATCGAAACCGCGCGCACGCTGAACCCCACCATCCAGACCGTGGTGCGCAGCCACAACGAGCAGGAAGCCCGCCTGCTGGCCGCCGAAACCGACGCGAAGGTGTTCCTGGGCGAACAGGAACTCGCCCAGGCGATGGCCCGCGATGTGGTGCAGCGCGCCGCCGCGATGGCGGTGCCAGCTTGACGATTCAAAGATCCTCGATCACCAGCGTGCGATAGCGCTCGGCGATCGAGTAGGGCACGGTACGCACCAGTTCCATCACGCGCTCGGCGATGGCGCCGTCCTTGGTGCGGATCAGCAGGCCTGTGTGGCCTTCGTGGGCCAGCTGGATGAAGGCGCGCACCGTGTCGCCGTCGGTGCCGGCGGAGGGCAGGGGACTGTGCGAGGCGTGCACGGTCGGCGCGATTTCCGCCAGGACGGTTTCGGCCGGTATCAGGTAGACCTCGTCGCCGCTCACGATGCCTTTCGCGATCAGCCCGTGGCCGATGCGGCTGGCGTCTTCGACGCTCGGAAACATCACCAGGGAGTAACCGGTCGGGTAGAACGCGCCACCGAAGGCGGCGCGCATGTTGGGTTCAAGCGTGAAATGTTTCATGCTGACTCCTTGTTCTGATGCAACTCCCCACCCCTAACATTAGGCCGCGCGGCGTCCATGCACTGTAGGAGAAGCCCTAGTACTGACAACCGCGCCAGCCCCTTGCCCGTTCAAAGGCGGGTTCATTCCCTGTTTCATTTCTCTGACCGTCATGCCTTCGCCGAGAGACATCGCACTCACCGTCCACGAACTGGAAGAAGGGGAGTTCTACTGGGTGCTGATGGAGGCCGTGGACGGCTCGCCCGGCGACTCCACCCATGTGTACGTGCCGCTCGAAGCCGCCCACGAGCCCTACGCCACGTATTCGAATGCACTGGTGGCCGGCGTGGCGGTGCTGCGGCGGCTGTTCGGGCCCGACGGCAAGCCCGTCTGACGGGGCCTGCAAGGGCGCCGCCGCAGGGCGCTCCCTATAATCCCGGCGGTTGGAAACATTGGTTCACACCGGTGTCGTCCAACACCCCACGGTTCGAAGGTGCCCTGCACGACCAGTCACAGGATTGGCGGCGGGGTTAAACGGGAAGCAGGTGCGAGGCGTCGTTTTTTTGAACGACCCTTCCATTCCTGCGCTGCCCCCGCAACGGTCAGCGGACATCGACACCCTCAGGTCCCGGCGATTCTTCGCCCGGGCAGCCACTGCGCTTCGGCGTGGGAAGGCGAGGGCTTCGGCGCCGAGGTGCATGCATTGCACCCGACGCACTCCGCGAGCCCGGATACCGGCCTTCGCAACCGCCTTCGGATGCTGCGGGAGTGCGTGTCCGGGCCTGCCGCTTTTCCCTCGCGCGAAACGGCACCGCCCCTCGTCTCTTCTCCCTCGGCGTCCGCGATCGGTCAGGAGCCTGCGGGGACGCGGGCCGGAGGAGAAGTCGGATGAATCGCATTGCATCGCCGCCGCGCGATCGCTCGGGCCCGCCCCTGCAACGGGCGCGCCTTTCGGGTCTTTCAGGTCTTTCAGGTCTTTCGCTGGGGCTTGGCCTCGCTTGCGGGCCCGCCCTGGCCCAATCGGGCGACACAACCGGTCGCCCCAGCCTCACGCCCGTGCAGGTCGAAGCCAGCCGCCACACGCCGCTGGCCCTGGACGAACCCACGCAGACCGGCAGCCGCCTGGGCCTCACGCCGCTCGAAACGCCGGCCAGCATCGAGGTGCTCACTGGCGACGCGATCCGCGCGCGCGGCGACGTGTCGGTGGTCGAGGCCGCGAGCCGCGCCACCGGCATCACGGGCTCGCCCGCGCCGGGCAACGGCGGTTCGTCGCTGTCGGCGCGCGGCTTCAACGGCCACGGCTCGGTGATGCAGCTGTACGACGGCACGCGCCTGTATGTGGGCGCGGGCACCGTCACCTTCCCGTTCGACACCTGGTCGACCGACCGCATCGAGGTGCTGCGCGGCGCCGCCTCGGTGATGTTCGGTGAAGGCGCCATCGGCGGCGCGATCAACGTGGTGCCCAAGAAGCCCACGCGCGGCCCGATTCGCAACGAGGCGCTCGTGACCGTCGGCTCCGACGCCACGCGCCAGGTCGCCTTCGGCAGCGGCGGGGCGATCAACGACATGCTCTCGTACCGCTTCGACATCAGCCACCGCAAGACCGACGGCTTCATGCAGCGCGGCGAGGCCGAGAGCCTGGCGGTGGGCGGTGCGGTGCGGCTCGATGTGTCGCCGCGGCTGCAGTTCACGCTCTCGCACGACGAGGGCCGCCAGACGCCGCAGCGCTACTTCGGCGTGCCGCTCGTCAACGGCCGCCTGAGCAGCCTGAACCGCGAACAGAACTACAACCTCGACGACGCCGAGGTCAAGTACCGCGACCGCTGGACCCGCCTCGATGCGCAGTGGACGCCCAACGACGCCGTCACCGTGCGCAACCAGCTCTATCGCCTGGACAGCAAGCGCCACTGGCGCGACAGCGAAACCTACACCTACAGCGCCACCACGAACCGCGTGACGCGCGGCGACTACCTGGAGATCGGCCACGACCAGGAGCAGATCGGCAACCGCACCGACGCCACCTTCAAGCACGCGCTGTTCGGCCTGAAGAACCAGGTGCTGGTGGGCTTCGATGTGAACCGCATCGACTTCCTGAACTCGAGCGACACGCCCTACGGCGGGCGCTCGGTGGTCGATGCCTTCGTCTTCAACCCCGGCTATTACGTCTCGCCCACGCCCTACCTGCCGCGCTACAAGACGAAGACCAGCACCTACGCCTTCTTCGCCGAAGACAAGCTGGCCTTCAACGAACACTGGTCGGTGGTCGGCAGCCTGCGCTGGGACCACGCGAAGATCGTGCGCACCGATCCGCAGAACCGCGCCCCGCGCCTGGACAAGACCTTCGAGTACGCCACCGGTCGCCTGGGCGTGGTCTACGCGCCCGACGCCGCGCAGTCGTTCTATGCGCAGGTGGCGCGCGCGGCCGACCCGCTCACCGGGCTCATCAGTACCTCGACCACGCAGGTGCCGTTCGAGCTCAGCGTCGGCAAGCAGGTCGAGGTGGGCTACAAGCGCCAGCTGGCCGAGGGCCGCGGCGCGTGGAGCGTGGCGGCCTACCGCATCGAGAAGACCAAGCTGCTGTCGCGCGACGCGAACGACCCGACCGTCGTGCAGCAGATCGGCAAGCAGTCGTCCGAAGGCATCGAGGCCACGCTCGACCTGGCGCTGACCTCCACGCTGCGCCTCGAAGCCAACGCCGCGCGGCTGCGTGCGCGCTACGACGACTTCAACGAGGCGGTCGGCAAGTCGCTGGTCTCGCGCGCGGGCAACACGCCGGCCGGCGTGCCCGAGGTGGCGGCCAACCTGTGGCTGCACTGGCGCTTCCTGTCGCAGTGGGAGGCCGAGCTGGGCGTGCGCCACGTCGGCGCGCGGCAGGTCGATGCGGCCAACACGCGCCGCATCGGCTCCTACACCGTGGCCGACGCGGGCGTGAGCTGGCAGGCGAACCCGTCGCTCAAGCTCGCGCTGCGCGCCTACAACCTGGCCGACCGCAAGTACCCGGTCTCGTTCTCGAACGGCGGCAACCAGTGGCTGCTGGGCCGGCCGCGCTCGTTCGAGCTGTCGGCATTGGTGAACTTCTGAGCAACGCCTCATGAGCACCGCATGGCAACGTACATGGCCCCCGCTGCGGCGGGCGCTGTACTGGACGCACCGGTGGCTGGGCATCGGCGGCTGCCTGCTGTTCGTCATGTGGTTCGTCTCGGGCGTGGTCATGATGTACGTGGGGTACCCGAACCTCACGGACGAAGAGCGGCTCGCGGGGCTCGTCCCGGTGCGCTTCGACCAGGCGGTGGTCGCGCCGGCTGCCGCGCTCGATGCCTTGCCGCCAGCGGTGCGTGCGCAGCCGCCCCGGCGCATGGCGCTGGAGATGCAGGCCGGTACCGACGCGCAGCCCGTGTGGCGCATCGTCGATGCACGCGGCGGGCGGCATGCCGTGTCCGCGCGCGACGCCCGTGTGCTCGGCCCGGTCGATGCGGCGCAGGCCGAGGCCATCGCCCGCGACTTCTCTGCGCAGCCCGGCGCAAGCTGGGCCGAGACGCTGGAGCGCGACCAGTGGACCGTGCCGCAGGGCCTGAACCCGCTGCGCCCGCTGCACCGCATCGAAACCGGCGACGCGGCAGGCACCGAGCTGTACGTGTCCTCGCGCACCGGCGAGGTGGTGCGCGACACCACGCGCACCGAGCGCTTCTGGAACTGGCTGGGCGCCGTGCCGCACTGGATTTACTTCACGCCGCTGCGCGCCGACCCGCCGTTGTGGCACGACGTGGTCGTGTGGCTGTCGGCCGCGTGCATCGTCTCTGCCGTGACGGGCATCGTCATCGGCATCCTGCGCCTCCGGCTGCGGCGGCGCTTTCGCAGCGGCGCGGTCACGCCGTACACCGGCTGGATGGCCTGGCACCACATCGCCGGGCTCATCGGTGGCTTCTTCGTACTGACCTGGATCGTGAGCGGCTGGCTCTCGATGAACCCCAACGGCTGGTTCCAGCGCGCGCCCGCCGATGCGGCCGCGATGGCGCGCTACACGGGCGCCGGCGCATCGCCGTTCCCCTGGCCACCGGCCGTGGTGCCGGCAGGCGAGGGCGCTGCCGCACCGCGTGAGGCGCTGCTGATGGGGTTCGACGGCAAGCCGCTGCTGCAACTGCGCGACGCGCAGGCCCGCGTGCAGGTTGTCGATGCCGCCACCGGTGCGCCGGCCGCCATCACCCGCGACGACATCATGCGCGCCGCCGCCCGGCTGCGCCCCGGCGCCGCGATCACGCAGGCCACCTTGCAGACGCAGGAAGACTTCCACTGGTACGGCCACCACCGCACGCGCGTGCTGCCCGTGTGGCGGCTCGAGTTCGACGACGCCGCGCGCAGCTGGCTCTACATCGACCCGACGAGCGGCCAGGTGGCCGGCAGCAACGACCGCAACGCGCGGCTGCGCCGCTGGCTCTTCAATGCCGCGCACAGCCTCGACTTTCCCTGGCTCATCCAGTACCGGCCGGCCTGGGACCTGGTGATGTGGTTCCTGTCGGTCATCGGCGTCGTCGCTTCGGCGAGCGGCGTGGTGATCGGCTGGCGGCGGCTGCGGCGCAAGCCAGGGCCTTCGCCTGTTCAACGGGGGCTGCAAGGCTCCCGGGTTTCATGACGGGGACTTGCGCAAGCCAGTCCATCCCCCAACAATCAACTTTCGCACTTCGGTGCATTTCAGGAGGTGCGCGATGCACATCGAACCCGGACTCGTCGACGGATCCAAGATCTTCCTCAGCTATGCCACGGGGGCCGCTGCACTGGCTTACACAGGCAAGGTCGCCTTCGACACCTTGCGCAAGGACGGCCCCATCGGCCTGCTGCTGCGCTCGGTCTTCACCGTGATGCTCGTGTTCTGCTTCTTCGAGGTGTTCCCGCACCATCCCGTGGGCGTGTCCGAGGTGCACCTGATCCTGGGCACCACGCTGATGCTCCTCTTCGGGCTCGCGCCCGCGGCCATCGGCCTGGCGGGCGGCTTGCTCATCCAGAGCCTGTTCTTCGCACCGCCTGACCTGCCGCAGTACGGCATGAACGTCACGACCTTGCTGGTGCCGCTGTTCGCCACCGCCGCGCTGGCACGCCGCATCATTCCCGCCAACATGGCCTACGTGGACATCAGCTACCAGCAGGCCTTCAAGCTGTCGGTGGCCTACCAGGGCGGCATCGTGGTGTGGGTCGGCTTCTGGGCGCTCTACGGCCGCGGCACGGGCCTGGAAAACCTGGGCCAGATCGCCAGCTTCGGCGCGGCCTACATGACCGTCGTGCTGGTCGAGCCGCTGGTCGACCTGGGCGTGCTGGCCGCGGCCAAGGCCTGGCGCCGCCTGCAGGGCACGGCCCTGGTCGAGCGCCGCCTGTACAGCGCCGTCTGATTCGCGCCGGCTGCCCCTCGTTGAAGAGGGCGTGCCGTTCTCCGGCGCGTGCGCCACGCACGCGCCGCGCGCCCGATTCCCTGTGCGCCCTGCGCGCCTGAAAGCATCCATTCCATGACACAAAGCAACGCCAAGATCCCCGTCACCATCGTCACGGGCTTCCTCGGCAGCGGCAAGACCACGCTGCTGCGCCACATCCTCGGCAACGCCGAGGGCCGCCGCATCGCGGTGGTGGTCAACGAGTTCGGCGAACTCGGCATCGACGGCGACATCCTGCGCGGTTGCGGCATCGGCTGCGACGACGAGGGCAACGAGCGCGAAGGCGCGCTGTACGAACTGGCCAACGGCTGCGTCTGCTGCACCGTGCAGGAAGAGTTCCTGCCCGTGATGCTGCAGCTGGCCGAGCGGCGCGACCAGATCGACGCCGTGCTCATCGAGACCTCGGGCCTGGCGCTGCCCAAGCCGCTGGTGCAGGCCTTCCAGTGGCCCGACATCGCGAACATCTTCACCGTCGATTCGGTGGTCACCGTGGTCGACGGCCCGGCCGCCGCGTCGGGCCAGTTCGCCGCGAACCCCGCGCAGGTCGACGTGCAGCGCCGCGCCGACCCCAACCTGGACCACGAATCGCCGCTGCACGAGCTGTTCGAAGACCAGCTCTCGGCCGCCGACCTCGTGGTGCTCAACAAGACCGACCTCATGGACGCCGCCGCGCGCGCGCAGGTCGAGGCGCTGGTGCGCGAAGAACTGCCGCCCGAGGTGAAGATCGTCGGCGCCACCGAAGGCAAGCTGCCGCTCGCGCTGCTGCTGGGCCAGGGCCGCGCCGCCGAAAGCACCATCCACCTGCGCGAGAGCCACCACGACCACGAGGAGGACCACGACCACGACGAGTTCGATTCGCTCGTGATCGAGCTGCCGCCCATGGACCGCGACGGTCTCATCGCTGTGCTGGCCGCACTGGTCGAACAGCACACCATCTACCGCGTGAAGGGCTTCGTCGCCGTGCCGCACAAGCCGATGCGCCTGCTGGTGCAAGGCGTGGGCCGCCGCTTCGACCACCACTTCGATCGCCGCTGGCGCGACGGCGAGGCGCAGCGCACACGGCTCGTGTTCATCGGCGAAGACCTGGACGAAGGCGCGCTGCGCAAGGCGCTGGAAGGCGTGGCGGCCGTTCCCGCCTGACCGCATGCACCTGCTGAGCACCCAGCCCGGACGCTTCGTCGAGGACGACCCGAGCGTCGTCACCCGGCTCGACCAGACGCCGGGCGACATCGTGGTGCTCAGCTCGGCCGACACCACGCTCGCGCTGCTCGCCGCCGCACGCACGGCGCTGGCGGCCACCGACCCCGGCTACCCCTCGCTGCGGCTGGCCAACCTCATGCACCTGCGCCAGCCGGCGTCGCTCGACCTGTACGTCGACGAGGTGCTGCGGCATGCGCGCGTGGTGGTGGTCGATCACCTGGGGGTCGAATCGGCCTGGGCCTACGGCCTGCAGCAGCTCGAGAAGCGCGCCAAGCGTCAGGGCCAGCAGCTCGCGATGTTCTCGGGCGACCTGCAGGAAGACGAGGACCTGCTCGCGCGCGGCACCGTGCCTCGCAGCGTGAGCCGGCAGCTGTGGCAGTACCTGCGCTCGGGCGGCGCGGGCAACGCGGCGCAGTTCCTGCGCGCGGTGGCCTTCCATGGCCTGGGCCACGGCGAAGCGCCGTTGCCGCCGCGCAGCCTGCCGCAAGTGGCGCTGCATGTGCCGGGCGGTATCGACGCGACGCACACGGTCGCGGGCATCGACGACCTGCGCGCGGGCTGGCATGCGGATGCGCCCGTGGTGGCACTGGTGTTCTATCGCTCGCACCTGCTGTCGGGCAACACAGAGGCCTTCGATGCGCTGGCCGCCGCGCTGCATGCGCAAGGGCTGAACCCGCTGCCTGTGGCGCTCGATTCGCTGAAAGACCCGCTGTGCCTGTCTGCGTTGCGCGCGTTGTGCAGCGAACACGACGCGCAGCTGGTGCTTAACACCACCGCCTTCGCCGCGCTGGGGCAGGGCGCTTCGGATGAAAGTGGCGAGCCCATGGCGCTGGCCGGCGACGCCCCCGTGCTGCAGGTGATCGTGAGCGGCGGCAACCGCGAAGACTGGCTGGCCGACAGCCAGGGCCTGCGCCCACGCGACATCGCGATGCAGATCGCGCTGCCCGAGATGGACGGGCGCATCGTCACGCGCGCCGTGAGCTTCAAGGGCCTGTCACACCGCTGCGAACTCACGCAGACTGAAGTGGTCGGCTACCGGCCTGAGCCCGACCGTATCGCCTTTGTGGCCGAACTTGCGCGCCGCTGGTGCAGCCTGCGCAGCCTGCGCGCCGACGAGAAGCGCGTGGCGCTGATCCTGGCGAACTACCCCGGCAGCGAAGGCCGCATTGGCAGCGGCGTGGGGTTGGACACGCCGGCCTCGGTGATGGCCATCCTGCGCACGATGCAGGCCGAGGGCTACACGCTCGACGCGCTGCCCGCGGACGGCGACGCGCTGATGCGCACGCTGCAGGAGGGCATCGCCAACGACCCCGCGCAGTGGGCCGCGCGGCCTGCGTGGCAGAGCTACGCGCTCGCCGACTACCGCGCGCGCCTGGCGGCGCTGCCCGAGGGCATGGCCGCCGCCATCGACGCGCAATGGGGCCCGCCCGAGCACGACCCGATGCTGCGCCAGGGCCGCTTCATGATCGCCGGGCTGCGGCTGGGCCGCGTGTTCGTGGGCATCCAGCCCGCGCGCGCGCTCGGTCCGCTGGGCCTGGCCGACTACGCGAGCTACCACGACGCCGAATTGGTGCCGCCGCACAGCTATCTCGCGTTCTATTTCTGGCTGCGCGATGTGTTTGCCATCGACGCGGTCGTGCACGTCGGCAAGCACGGCAACCTCGAATGGCTGCCGGGCAAGAGCCTCGCGCTTTCGGCCACCTGCTGGCCCGACGCGATCCTCGGGCCGCTGCCCAACGTGTACCCCTTCATCGTCAACGACCCCGGCGAGGGCGCGCAGGCCAAGCGCCGCACGCAGGCCGTGATCGTCGACCACCTGATGCCGCCGCTCACGCGCGCCGAGAACCACGGCCCGCTGCAGGACCTGGAGCGACAGGTCGACGAGTACTACGACGCGCTGCTGGTCGATGCGCGCCGCGCCAAGGTGCTGCGCGCGCAGATCCTCGCGACCGTGCGCGCCCAGCGCCTGGTCGAAGAACTGGGCATGCCGGGCGCGGAAGACGACGCCGTGCTCGCGCGCGTCGATGCCTACCTCTGCGAACTGAAAGAAACCCAGATCCGCGACGGCCTGCATGTGTTCGGCGACTCGCCGCGCGCACGGCTGCGGCGCGACACGCTGCTCGCGCTCGCGCGCTTTCCGGCCGGCGACGGCGCGGGCGGGAACGCCGGACTGCTCGGCGCGCTCGCGGCCGACCTGCTGCCCGGCGAGGCCTTCGACCCGCTCGACATCGACGCGGCGAAGCCCTGGCAGGGCGCGCGGCCCGCGTTGCTGGCGGCCGTGAGCGATGAGGCGTGGCGGCATCAGGGCGACACGCGCGAGCGGTTGGAGCTGCTGGCCCAGCAGCTGCTCGAAGCGGACGCTTGTCCGCCCGATCTGCCGCATACCGCCGCCGTGATGGGCCGCATCGCGCACCGTCTCGCGCCCGCGCTCGATGCGTGTGGCGCCGAAGAACTGCGTCAGCTGTCGCGCGCATTGCAGGGCCGCTTCGTGCCGCCGGGCCCGAGCGGTTCGCCCTCGCGCGGCCGGCCCGACGTGCTGCCAACCGGGCGCAACTTCTACGCGGTCGACACGCGCGCCATCCCCACGCCCACGGCCTGGATGCTCGGGCTCAAGTCGGCTGCGCAGCTGGTCGAACGCCACCTGCAGGAACACGGCGACTACCCCGTGGCGTTGGGCCTGTCGGTCTGGGGCACGGCCACCATGCGCACCGGCGGCGACGACCTGGCGCAGGCCTTCGCGCTCATCGGCGTGCGGCCCAAGTGGGCACCGGGCAGCCAGCGCGTGGTCGACTTCGAGGTGCTGCCCACCGTGGGCCTCGGGCGTCCGCGCATCGATGTCACGCTGCGCATCTCGGGCTTCTTCCGCGACGCCTTTCCCAATGCCGTGCAGATGTTCGACGCGGCCGTGCAGGCCGTGGCCGCGCAGGAAGACGAAGACGCCGAGCGCAACCCGATCCGCGCACGCATCCTGCGCGAGGCCGCGGCGCTCGAAGCGCAAGGCGTGGCACCCGGCGAGGCACGCACGCAGGCCGGCTGGCGCGTGTTCGGTTCCGCGCCCGGCAGCTACGGCTCGGGCCTGCAGCCGCTGTTCGACCACGGCGACTGGCAGAGCGACGACGACCTGTCGAAGGCCTACGTCGGCGGCAGCGCCCACGCCTACGGCCAGGGCAGCGACGGCGTGCCGGCGGGCGATGCGCTGGTGCGCCGGCTGCGTGCCATGAACGTCGTGCTGCAGAACCAGGACAGCCGCGAGCACGACCTGCTCGACTCCAACGACTACTACCAGTTCCAGGGCGGCATGGCCGCCGCCGTGCGCCACCTGAGCGGGCAGCAGCCCGCGATGTACCACGGCGACCACGGCAACCCGCAGGCCCCGCGCGTGCGCACGCTGAAGGAAGAAATCAGCCGTGTGATCCGTTCGCGCGTGGTCAACCCCAAGTGGATCGACGGCGTGAAGCGCCACGGCTACAAGGGTGCGTTCGAGATGGCCGCCACGGTCGACTACCTCTTCGGCTTCGACGCCACCGCGCGCGTCGTGGGCGACCACCAGTACGCGATGGTGGCCGACGCCTACGTGCTCGACGCCGCCACCCGCGACTTCGTGAACGCGCACAATCCGCGCGCGCTGCAGGACATGCTCAACCGCCTGCTCGAAGCCATGCAGCGCGGCCTCTGGCAGTCGCCCGGCGACTACAAGGACCAATTGGAAAACCTGCTGCTCGACCACGAGCAGCAGATGGAAGGAAGCCCCCGATGACCACAGCCGCCCCGATGCCGGTGCCGTTCCCCTTTGCCGCGATCGCCGGCCAGCCGCAGCTGCGCCAGGCGCTGCTGCTGGCCGCGGTCGATCCCGCGCTGGGCGGCGTGCTCATCGAAGGCCCGCGCGGCACCGCCAAGACCACGGCCGCGCGCGCGCTCGCCGAGCTGCTGCCCGGCGCGCCCTTCGTCACGCTGCCGCTGGGCGCGAGCCTCGAAAGCCTCGTGGGCACGCTCGACCTGGGGCAGGCGCTGGCCGGCCACGAACTGAAGTTTGCGCCGGGCCTGCTGGCGCGCGCGCACGGCGGCGTGCTGTACGTCGACGAGATC
Source organism: Variovorax sp. GW822-FHT04A09 (assembly GCF_058801005.1). Classification (NCBI taxonomy): domain Bacteria; kingdom Pseudomonadati; phylum Pseudomonadota; class Betaproteobacteria; order Burkholderiales; family Comamonadaceae; genus Variovorax; species Variovorax sp. GW822-FHT04A09. Next base: position 323,255 of record NZ_JBXAMV010000001.1, read on the forward strand.
AACCTGCTGCCCGACGCGCTCATCGACTCGCTGCTCGACGCGGCGGCCAGCGGCGTCAACGTGGTGGAGCGCGATGGCATCTCGCACCGGCATGCCGCGCGCTTCGTGCTCGTGGGCACCATGAACCCGGAAGAGGGCACGCTGCGTCCGCAGCTGCTCGATCGCTTCGGCCTGTGCGTGCGGCTGCGCAACCTGCAGGACGCGGCCGAGCGCCAGGCCATCGTGCGTGCGCGGTTGGCCTTCGATGCCGATCCGCAAGGCTTTCGCGCGGAGCATGCGAAGGAGGAGGCCGAGCTCGCGGCGGCGCTGGTGCGTGCGCGCGCGCTGGTGGCGGACGCGGCGGCCTTGCCGTACGGCGATGCGGTGCACGACGCCGTCGGCGCGCTGTGCATCGCAGCCGGCGTGGACGGCCTGCGCGCCGACCTCGTGATGCTGCGCTCGGCGCGTGCGCTGGCGGCGTGGGAAGGCGCGGCATCGATCACCGACGACCATGTGCAGCGCGTGGCCGAAGCGGTGCTGCTGCATCGGCGCCATCCGGCGGCTGATGCGGCGGTGGCGCCCCCCATGGCATCACCCGCACCGCACCGCAATCCAGGCGACGCGCCCGCACGCCATGCCGGCGACAGCGATTGGGGCGCGATGCCGCCCGAGCCCGTCGGCATCGAGCGCGTGAAACCGCTGCGCCCGCTGATCTCCGCGTCCCAGGCCGCCCCAAAAAAAGCCTGAGCCTCCGGGACGCCGCACCCGCTGGCGCACGCCAGGGTGACCGGAGGCAGGGCACGCAACGGGACGCCTGGCACGGTGCCGCCGCGCCCGGCACGGCGTTCGACTGGCCGCGCACGCTCGTCGCCCGCGGCGCGGACCGGCTGCAGGCCGCGCACCTGCGCCACCGCCCGCAAGAGGCGCGCAGCGGCGCGTTGCATTGCTTCCTGCTTGATTGCTCGGCTTCGATGCGCCACGACGGCCAGTTGGCGCGCGCCAAGGGCCAGCTGCTCGCGCTGATGCAGGAGGCCTACCAGCGGCGCGACCATGTGGCGCTGCTGTGCTTTGCCGGCAACGTGGTCGAGCTGCGCCTGCCGCCGCGCCGCGCCAGCGCCTGGAACGACGACTGGGTTGCGCCCATCGCGGCCGGCGGCGGCACGCCGCTGGCACTCGGCGTGCTGCGCGCGCAGCAGCTGCTGGCGAAGCACGAGACTCGCCAGCGCTGGCTCTGGCTGCTGACGGACGGCCGCAGCAACGAAAGCCCCGCGCGCCCGGCCGCGGCGGATGTCGCCTGCGTGATGGACTTCGAACGCGCCCGCACGCCGCTGCACCGGGCGCGGCAGCTGGCCGCGCAGTGGGACGCGCGCTACCTGAGCGCCTGAATCACAGGATCGCGGCGCGCGCCCCGGCGCTCTTGGATCGACTTGGGGCGAGAAGGGGCATCCGCCGCACGGCGCACCGCGGCAGGCGGCGCCTTCGATACTGCGGCGCTCCCAACGAAACCCAGGAACTCCCATGTCCGTCACTCCCCGCCGTGTGGTGCGCGAAGGCGCGTTCAAGCACATCATTGCCGACGGCGTGCAGGTCGGCGACACGATCTATCTCTCGGGCCAGGTGAGCGTGGACGGCGAGGGCCGCACCCTCGGCGCCGGCGACATCGCGGCGCAGGTGCGGCAGGCCTACGTCAACGTGCGCAGCGTGCTCGCATCCTTCGGCGCCTCGATGGCCGACGTGGTGGACGAAACCCTGTTCGTGACCGACATCGACGGTTTCCTCGGCCAAGCCGACGCACTGTTCGCCCTGCGCGCCGAGATGTTCGGCGGCGAGCCGCAGGTGTCGCAGACGCTGGTGCAGGTGGCGCGGCTCGGCAGCCCGGACTGGCTGATCGAGATCAAGTGCATCGCCAGAACAGCTGCAGCCTGAAGGGCTGAAGGCCTGTTCCGCCAGGCAGTTCGGGTACCGTATGGCATGCGTCCGAAACCCCGTCTCCTGGCCCTTGCGTTGACCCTGGCCATGCCTGCCGCCTTTGCCCAAACCGAGGCGTCCGCGCAGCCGTTGAGTGCCGAAGAGTGCAAGGCGCAGGAAGCCGTGCTGGAGCGCGACATGGCCTTGGCCCGTTCGCGCGGCCAGATGCTGCGCCGGCGCGAGCTGGCCGACACCCTGAGCGCGCTGCAGCAGCGCTGCCAGGCGTTGGCGCCGATGAGCCGCGAAGCGCGCATCGAGAAACTGGAACGCGAGATCCGCACGCTGCGCACCGAGCTCGAACGCGCGGAGGCGCAACTGCGCAGCGTGAAGAGCGAGTCGCCCTGAGCTACGTCACCAGGGCAGCTCGCTGAGCGGTCTGCGCGGGTCTGAAACAGCCGGCGCCAGATCGGCAGAGGTGGCCGGCCCGTCTTTCTCCGCCACGGCCTCCACCGGCGCCAGCATCGTCCCGCGGCAGTTCGGCGAGCCGCAATGGCAGGGGTACTTCGACGGCGGCGAGCCGTCGTCGGCCGTCAGCGAGTAGTCGATGAAGAGCTCGTCGCCGGCCTCCACCGCCTCCATCGTCTGGAAGCGCAGCACCATCTCGCCCGCCTCGTCGTATTCCTCGACCGCCTCGCAGTTCGGCTCGCACGAATGGTTCAGGTGGCGCGTGGCGTTGCCGCCCTTGGCGCCGTCGATGGTCTCGCCGGTCGTCAGCGTGAACAGGTAGGTGAGCTGGTCGTCCCAGAGCTTGGAGGCGACTTCCTGCTTGCTGTAGCGGCGGCCTTCGTACAGGCCCAGGAAGGCCTCGGCCGGCAGGTCGCGCGTGGCGAAGGCGCCCAGGCCATGCACGCCGCTGGGGCCCACGCGGATGAAGGGGGTGGACGAGGTTCGCTTGGGGGACTTCATGAACGGACGGGGCGCGAGGAATCGGAAGAAAAGGTGGGCTGGGGCTGGAGTGTCGCGGTCATCTCGATCTGGCGTATGACAACGGTGGCGCCGCGTGCGGCCATCGCGCGGTGCAGCGCGCTGCCCTCGGGCTCGTCGACCAGCCGCCAGCGTGCGCCGGGGCGTGCCTGCGCGAGTGCGTCGAGCAAGGCGTGGGCCGAGGCTTCGTCGGGCGCGGCGGCGTCCAGCAGCATGTGCAGCGGCAAGGCCGGCGGCAGCAGGATGGCGTAGCCGCCTGTTGCCGCGCCGAGGGCTGCGGCGCGATCGTGCGCGAGCGCACCTTGCACGGTCGGCCACTCGCGGCGCCAGGTGGGGCGCGAGACGGCGGTGCAGGCCGCATGCAGGGCGGCAAGCGCGTCGGTATCGGGCGCTGTCGAAGCTGCATCGGCACGAGGTTCGAAGCTGCCTTCGAGCACCTCGAGCGTGCGGGTTTCGACGAAGCCCGCCTGCAGATACAGCTGCCGCGCGGGGTTCTGCTCGATGACTTCGAGCTGCACCTGCGCGATGCCGGCCGCCGACAGGTCGCGCAGCTGCGCCTCGATGAGCTGCTTCGCCAGCCCCCGGCGGCGCTGCGCGCTCGCGATGCCGAAGCCCGCGAGGTAGGCGCGCGGCCCGCGCCGGCCGACGAGCGAGAGGCCACAGGCTTCGCCGTCGGCGACGATCACGCGGGAGAGGCCGAGGTCGGCTTGGGCGCGCCGCACGTGCCGCTCGAACATCGCGCGGTCGAACGCGATCGGCACGAAGTAGTCTTCGTACGAGCGGTTCCACAGGGCGGTGAGTTCGTCGATGCCGAAGTTCGCGGCGGGAACGATGTCGAAGTTCATGGCATGCCGAAGATCAGTTGCGCGGCGCATCCAGCGACGCAAGGCAATTCACGATGGCGTCGGCCGCCTCGTCGAGCCGTGGCCCGGGCCGCATCATCAGGTCGAAGCGCGCCGAGGCAAAGCTGCAGACGCGCCCGCGCTGGATGGCCGACATGGCCGACCAGCCGGGGCGCCCCGCCATCGCCGAGATTTCGCCCAGGGCCGAGACCATCAGCACGTCGGGGTTGGCGCGCACCACGAACTCGGGGTTCATTCGGGGGAAGGGGCCGAGCGAGCCCGGCACCGCGTTGGCCAGGCCCAGGCGCGCCAGGGTTTCGCCGATGAAGGAGCTTTCGCTCGCCGCCGCCACGCCGCCGTGCACCTCGAAGTACACGCGCCGCCCCTGCCAGTTCAGCGGCACGCGGGCGCGCGCTGCGTTCAGCCGGGCATCGAGGCTGCGCCAGAAGGCCTCGCCCGCGCCCGGCTTGCCGGTGGCGCGGGCCACGGTTTCCATCACGCGGCGCATGTCGGCATGGGTCTTGGCGTCGAGCGCCAGTACCTTGATGCCCAGGCGCTCCAGCGCCTCGGCGGCGCGGCTGCGCGGGCGCAGCAGCACGAGGTCGGGCTTGAGCGCGACGATGCGCTCGATGTTCGCGTCGTCCATGCCGCCCACCTGCGGCAGGCCCTTCACCGCCGCCGGCCAGTTGGCGTGGCGGTCGATGCCCACGAGCCGGTCGCAGGCGTCGAGCGCGCAGACCGTCTCGGTGAGCGAGGGCATCAACGACACGATGCGTTTGGCGGGCGCCTGCAGCTCGAGCACCCGGCCTCGGTCGTCTTCCAGCCGGATGGCGCCGGCGTGCGCGGCCGGGCCGAGGCCCAGCGCCACGAAGGCCGCGGCCCGGGCGATGTGGCGCGCGGCGGTGGAAGAAAAAGGTGGGCGCTGGGGCAGGGCGTTGGAAGTCATCGGGGCGGGCGGAGTCAGCCCGCTATTGTCGCGGCGCTTGCATCCGCAGCTGGCGCGCCGCTTCTTCCGCCCGTGCGTCGTCCACTTCGCGCAGCACGTTGCTGAGATCGACCGGGCCGGTCTCGCGCACGAAGGTGCCCGTGAGCTCGGTCTCGGGCCGCAGCAGGCCGCGCTCGTAGAGCTGCCAGATCTCGTCGCCGTAGTGCGTCTGCAGCAGCGCGGGCGCGTACTGCCCGAAGAAGTTGCGCAGGTTCTCCACGTCGCGCAGCAGCATGCGCTTGGCGTGGTTGTTGCCCGCCGCGTCCACCGCCTGCGGCAGGTCGATGATCACCGGGCCGTCTTCGGCCAGCAGCACGTTGAACTCCGACAGGTCGCCGTGCACGATGCCCGCGCAGAGCATGCGCATCACTTCCTTGAGCAGGCTCGCGTGGTGGCGCAGCGCGTCGTCGGGCGCGAAGGCCACGTCGTTCAGGCGCGGGGCGGCGTCGCCGTGGGCGTCGGTCACCAGGTCCATGAGCAGCACGCCTTCGAGGAAGTTGTGCGGCGTGGGCACGCGCACGCCGGCCGCGGCCAGGCGGTAGAGCGCATCGACCTCGGCGCTTTGCCAGATGGCCTCGGTCACCTTGCGCCCGAAGCGCGTGCCCTTGGCCATGGCGCGCGCCTCGCGCGTGTTCTTCACGCGCCGGTTCTCGGTGTAGTCGACGGCCTGGCGGAAGCTGCGCTTGTCGGCTTCCTTGTAGATCTTGGCGCAGCGCGTGTCCTCGCCGCAGCGCACGACGTACACCATGGCTTCCTTGCCGCTCATGAGCTGGCGCACGACGCTGTCGATCAGCCCTTCGTCGACGAGGGATTGCAGTCTGGGGGGTGTCTTCATGCGCGCGCCTCCGGCACAGCCAGGGGGCGGGTCGAGAGGAAGGCCCTCAGGCTTTCCGTGCCGATCTGGTAGGCGCCATCATGCCTGTGCGCGGCAAAGCCCAGCTGGCGGTTGATGGCGAGCATGGGCGCATTGACCTCCGCGTTCTGCGTGACGGCGATCGCCACCTCGGGATGCCGCTCGCGCACGAGCTGCAACATGATCGCCTTCACGCCCTTGGCCAGTCCCTTGCCGCGCCAATGGCGGGCCACGCCTGTGAGGCGCTGGAACATGCGGTCGGGGTACAGCTGGTTCCAACTGGCGTCGCACACGGCGGCCACCTCGTCGTTGGCATCGCGCAGCAGCACGAGAAAGTGCTCGCCACCGCGCCGGTCGATTTCGGCGTACCAGGCGTGGAAGCCTTCCAGCTCGAAGCGCAGGGGGGCGCGTTCGAGCGCGCTGGTGGGTGCGTCTTCGAGCAGCGCGGACAGCGGGGCCATCAGCGTGGCCAGCCGATCGAAGGGCACGCGGCCTGCGTGGATCTCCAGGCGCAGCCCGTGCGTGGGCGCGAGGGCGTCAGCGCGCCAGCGTGCGAGCGCCGCCCAGTCGAGGCCGGCGAACGCCATGCGGTTCTCGATGCTGCGGTGCCTTTCGGTCGCGCCGATGGCCGCGAGGAACGCCCGGCCTTCCGGCAAGTGGGCCTTGAAGGTCGCGGTGGTGGGGGCGCACGCCTCCATCAGCGCCAGAAGCCGGTGCAGCAAGGTGCTGGCCACGCCCTGGCGCTGGTGCGATCGCAGCACGCCGCCCCACACGTCGATGAAAGGCGCGAAGGTCGCGTAGTCGGGCGAACCTTCGCGGCGCACGCCCATGTTGAGGCTGCCGACGATGCGCCCCCGTGCGTCCCGCGCGAAGGCGCGGTGCACCACATGCAGCGGCGTGTGCTGGCGCACGTCCTGCTGAGTGTGGGCGTCATCGGGCTGCGGCTCGCCCGGAAAGTCTTCGTCGTGGCGCTGGCGCCAGTAGGCCAGGGCCTGCGCCCATTCTTCAGCGGACGCCCGCTGCGGATCGAAAGAAGAAGTCGTGAACTGCCGCGCATCGGCGGCACGGGTTTCAAGCATGGTGAGCCTTGATTCGAAAAGGGAACGGACCGCGCGCGGCACTCATGTGCCGGCGTGGCGTTGTCTGAATCGGACGGCGTGTCGCGGCAGAACACCGCGAGGGTCGAACGGGCTGGCTGGTGGTGCCTTCAGCGGCACCGGGTGCGCGAGGAGCGCGTCAGCAGCAGTTCGGATGCGACCCGACGAACCGTACGTGGGAGGGAGAGTGAATAGCAGTGTCTTCCATCGCGCACCTCCAGTCCGGTTTGTTGATCGAGGCGTCGAATGTAGCGAGGTTCGCGCGGTCTGTGAAGTGCAAGGCGCCTGCGGCAGAATCCAAAAACCAACAGGGAGATGCCATGAATCCGAAGAAGATCTTCGACGCGGCGGGCGAAGCCGATGTCGACACGGTGCGTGCCTGCATCGCGGCCGGTGCCGACATGGCCGCCGTGAACAAGCAGGGCTTCACCGCGTTGCAATGTGCCGCGGCGGGTACGAACGAAGCCGAGCTCGAACCGATCCTCGCCGTGCTGCAACTGCTGCTCGAGGCCGGCAGCCCGCTCGAATACACCGGCACCGGCGGCCGCACCGCGCTGTACCTCGCGGCCGAGTTCTCGCCGACCACAGAGCCGGTGCAACTGCTCATCGACGCAGGCGCCAACCCCGACGTGCGCGACAACCACGGCAACCACATCACGGAGAACGCGATGGAGGAAGAGGTGGCCGAGTTGTTGTCGCGCATCACCGGCCACGCGCTGCCCGAGCCGCCGCCGCCCGAGCCCGACCCGGTGAAGATGAGCGCCGCGCAGTGGCGCGCCGCCGAGGCACGCATTGCCGAGGTGTTCGATGCGCTGACGCAGGCGGGCCTGGTCGCGCTGCAGGATGCGGGCGACACCCAGTCCGACGGCTTCTCCGATTGCTCCGAAGCGTTCCGCGAACGCGGCGGCAAGAAGGCCGGCGTGCACGGCTTCTGCTTCTACACGCGGCAGGACCAGAACCGCGCCAAGCGCACCAGCCAGCTCTCGCTCGCGTTCTGGGGCGCGCCTGAAGGCGGTGATGCCGACATGCAGCGCGTCGGCGAACTGGTGGTCGGCCAGTTCCGCGGCGCGGGCTTCGAGGTGCGCTGGAACGGCGCGTCGTCGATGCGGCCCGAAGTCGATCTGCGCGCCTGAGCCTCAGCCCAGCGCTGTGCGCAGCCGGGTCGCGAGCTGTCGCGCCTGGGTGGGCGAGGCGACGTTGGTGAAGCCCATCAGCAGCCCCTGGCTTTCAACGGCCGTGGTGCCCCGGGCCGACAGCGGCTGGCAGTTCAGGCCGGCCGCTTGCGCGCGGCGCGCCAGCACCACGTCGCCGTCGCGGTGCCCTTCGAAGCGCGCGATCAGGTGCATGCCGCCGGCCTGCAGGTCGATGCGCACGCGGTCGCCGAAGGCCTTGTGCAAGGCCTCGACCAGCAGGGCGCGGCGGCGCGCGTAGAGCAGGCGCATCTTCTTCAGGTGGCGCGAGAAATGGCCGTCGCGCATGAAGTCGGCCACCGTGGCCTGCGTGATCTGCGGGCAGCCGTTGGACGCGATGCGCACCGCGTCCTCGAAGCGTTCGCGCAGCGATTCGGGCACCACCAGGTAGCCCAGCGCGAGGCCCGGGTAGAGCACTTTCGAGAAGCTGCCCGCGTACAGCACGCGGTCGTGCCCGTCGAGGCTCTTGAGCGCGGGCAGCGGCGCGCCGGCGTAGCGGTACTCGCCGTCGTAGTCGTCCTCGACGATCCAGGCCCTGGCACGCGAGGCCCAGTCGAGCAGCTGCAGCCGGCGTGCCAGCGACATCGACACGCCCAGCGGCGCCTGGTGCGAGGGCGTGACGACTGCCATGCGCGCCTTCGGCGAGCGGCGCACGCCGCGCGCGACGACCAGGCCTTCGTCGTCCACCGGCACCGGCACCACGCGGTGGCCGGCGCTGTGCAGCACGTCGCGCGTGGGCGCGTACCCCGGGTCTTCGATCCACACGCGGTCGTCCCGGGCGAGCAGCGTGCGCGCCACCAGCGCCAGCGACGCGCGGTAGCCGCCGGTGACGAAGACCTGCGCCGGCTGGCAGGCCACGCCGCGCGACACCCGCAGGTAAGCCGCGATGGCCTCGCGCAGCGGCGCATGGCCTGCAGGGTCGCCGTAGAACAGGTCGGCCGCACCCATGGCGCGCGCACGGCGGGCCATCAGCCGCGCCCAGAGCTTGCGCGGAAAGGCGTCGAGTGCGGGGATGCCGAGTTGCAGCGGTGGCGGGGCGGTAGGGCCGGCCAGTGCAGGCGCATCTGCGGCGGGGCGCGAACCGGCGCGCACCGGCCGCTGCACCGGCAGTGACGGCGACACCACCGTGCCCGCCTGTCCTTGCGCGCAGAAATAGCCTTCGCCCGCGAGCTGGCTGTAGGCCGCTTCCACCGTGCCGCGCGCCACGCCCAGCTCGCTGGCCAGGCTGCGCGCCGACGCCACGCGGTCGCCGGGGCGAAGCACGCCCTGTTCGATGGCCGTGCGAAAGCGCTCGTAGACCTGGCGATGCAGCGGGGTCGCGGTCGAGCGGTCGATGCCGGGGAGGGCGTTGTCTGGCGGTTCGATCATGGCCCAGTCATTTTGACGATTCTTGGTTCTTTCGTCTGGTGCATCCCGATCCTAAGCTCGCGGCTTCGAACAGCCAGCAGGAAAGAAGGACACGCAATGGGCGAGAAGGTATTCGTGGCGGGCGCGACCGGGGCCGTGGGCTCGGCGCTGATCCCGCTGCTGGTCGAGGCCGGTCACACGGTGTACGGCGGCACCCGTCGGGCCGCGCGTGCGGCGGCGCTGGAGGCACGCGGCGCCACGCCGGTCGTCGTCGATGTGTTCGATGCGCAGGCCTTGCGCGACGCGCTGGTGCGCATCGCGCCCACGGTCGTCATCCACCAGCTCACCGATCTGCCCCGGGACCTGGACCCGGCGCTGATGGCCGAGGCGGTGGTGCGCAATGCGCGCGTGCGCATCGAGGGCACGCGGCACCTCGTGGCGGCGGCGCTGGCGGCCGGTGCGACGCAGTTGATTGCGCAGAGCATCGCCTGGGCCTATGCGCCCGGGCCGACGCCGCACACCGAGGGCGACCCGCTCGACCTCGGGGCCGAAGGCGGTCGCCGCATCAGCATCGACGGCGTGGCGGCGCTGGAGCGCAGCGTGCTGGGTGCTGTCGGTCTCACGGGCACAGTGCTGCGCTATGGGCAGCTGCATGGGCCGGGCACCGCGAACGCGGCACCGAAGGGCGTGAGCCCGGTGCATGTCGAAGCCGCGGCCTGGGCGGTGCTGCTCGCGATGCGGCATGCACGCGGCGGCATCTTCAACATCGCGGAGGACAGCGCCGAGGTCAGCAGCGAGAAGGCAAAGCGCGAACTGGGGTGGCACGCGGCATTCCGGCTGTCGCAGGAGGTCGCGTCATGAAGGCCGCACGCTGGCATCGCACGCCGTCGATCGGCGCGGGCCTCGCAGGGCTGTCGCTGGTGCTCGCCGCCGGCTGGGCGCTGATGCCGCGCACCGGCCAGCAGGAGGCCGTGCAGTGGTTCGCCGATGTGTGCAGCTCGGTGGCGCGACCGATGTTCGCGTCCGCCCCCGTGCCTGCGGGCTCGGAGGCCACGGCGCGGCCGGCGACGCAGGTCAAGGTGCTGTCGTGCGAGGCGCTGCCGCATGTGCCCGGCAAGTCGGTGACGACGGTGCTGGTCGACTTTCCGCCGCTGGCCTACTCGCCCGCGCACCGGCACCCAGGCTCGGTGACCGCGATCATTGTCGAAGGCACCATCCGCTCGCAACTGGGCGGCGGCCCGGTGGGCACCTTCAAGAGCGGCGAGACCTTCTTCGAGCCGCCGAACACGCTGCACATGTTCGCGGAGAACCCCGACCCGGTGAAGCCCGCGAAGCTGATGGCGGTGTTCGTCACCGACAGCAATTGCGGCCCGCTGCTGCTGCCGCCCTGAGCGGCCCCGGGTCGCGCAAGGGTTCCGGCGCTCGCCGCGCCGGGCGCGTTTAGAGTCCGGCGATGACCCTGACCTATGCATACCTCGCTGTCGCGATCGTTGTCGAAGTGCTCGCGACCAGCTTCCTCAAGGCCTCGAACAGCTTCACCCAGCTCTGGCCCAGCGTGGCCACGGTGGTGGGCTACGCCGTGTCGTTCTACTTTCTCTCGCTCGCGCTGCGCGTGCTGCCCACCGGCATCGCCTATGCGATCTGGTCGGGCGTGGGCATCGTGCTGATCTCGGTGGTGAGCTGGCTCTGGTTCGGCCAGACGCTCGATGCGCCGGCCATCGTCGGGCTGGGGCTGATCATCGCCGGCGTGGTGGTGGTCAACGTGTTCTCGAAGTCGGTGGGGCACTGAGGCATGGGCACTGTCGAACAGCTGCTGCCCCGGTTGCCCGCCGGCACGACGTGGACACCGGCCAGCGAGGGTGAGTCGGGCGATGCGGTGTTCCGCCGCAGCGACGGCGCGGCCTTCGCGAAGGTGTCGCTCGGTGCGGGCGCCGCGCAGCTCGACGAAGAGCGTCGTCGCATCGAATGGCTCGCGCCGTACGGCGTCGGCTCCGCGCGCGTGCTCGGCTGGCGCGCGACACCCGAAGGCGCCTGCCTGGTCACGGCCGCGGTGCCGGGCGTGCCGGCCAGCGACCTGCCGGCGGCCGAGCTGCTGCGTGCCTGGCCGTCGATGGCGCGGCGCCTGCGCGCGCTGCACGAGATTCCGGCGGGCGAGTGCCCGTTTGCGCGCCCGCTGTCATCCATGTTCGACCGCGCCGCCGATGTCGTCGCACGCGGCGCGGTGAACCCGGAGTTCCTCGACCCCGACCAGCAGGACGTGCCGCCGCCGTTGCTGCTGGCGCGGTTGCAAGCCGACCTGCCGCACCGGCTCGCGCAGGAAGCGCAAGACCGCGTCGTGTGCCACGGCGATGCCTGCCTGCCGAACTTCCTTGTCGATCCGCAGACGCTGCAATGCACGGGCCTCATCGACGTGGGGCGGCTCGGCACGGCGGACCGGTATGTCGACCTGTCGCTGCTGCTGGGCAATGCGCGCGAGAGCTGGCGCGATGCGGCCGACGCGCGCGCCGCGCATGCCTTGCTCTTCGCGCAGTTGGGCATCGACACGCCCGACGACGGCCGGCTCGAGTTCTATCTTCGGCTCGACCCGCTGACCTGGGGCTGATGGCCGCGCCGGTGCGCCGCATTGTTTCCTTTTCGGGAACGCCGTGGTTCTTTTTGCTGCGGGTTTTTACCTAGATCCCGCCGCACAATTCATCTCACGGACCGGCCCCCAAAAGCCGGGCCGGATGAACAGGCCCCGAGCGAGTTGGCCGCCCTTCAAGAAGAGGGACGGTGACCCACCCAAGACCGGTTCAAACCATCCAAGCAAACACTTGTACTACTGAACTGAATTGAAGAAGGAAACCGCCATGAACGCCTCGAAGATCCTCTCCGCCGTTGCTGTTGCCCTGATGGCCGTCGCCGGTGCCGCCCACGCTGAAACCTACGAAGGCGTGCATCGCCTGACCTCGGCCGCCAGCCGCGCCGATGTCGCCGCACAAGCCGTCGTGGCCGCACACAGCGCCGACCCCTATGCCACCGGCGCCGAAGCAGGCCCCGCCCAGGTGTTCGTGTCGACCGTGAGCCGCGACGCTGTGCGCGCTCAGGCCGTGGTGGCCGCCCGCAGCGAGAACCCCTACAGCGAAGCCGTGACCTCCCGCGTGGCTCCGGTGCTGGCCAGCGGCCTGGACCGCGCCAGCGTGCGCGCCGAGGCCCGTGCCGCCGCACGCGGCGAAGCACTGCCGCTGTAATCGATCGGTCCGACAGGCAGGCACGCGCACTCGGCCCCACGGGGCGGGTGTCGGCGGGCCAGGGAAAGAAAAACCGGCCTTGCGAAAGCAAGGGCCGGTTTTTTCACGAACGGAGTGGGGCGGTCGTCAGAAGCAGCGTTCTTCGATCGTGCCCACGCGGTCCGGATAGAAGGCCACGTAGTCCTTGATCGGCGCGACCGATTCATAGGGTGACTCGTAGGTCCACACGGCATTCACCGAGCGCTCGCCGCCGGCTGGAATGCTGTAGTAGGCGCACTCGCCCTTGTATGGGCAATAGGTCGCATGCGTGGTGCGCTCCAGCAGCGACATGCGCACGTCCTTGCGCGGAAGGTAATGCACCGTGCCGAAATGCGACTCTCGCAAGGTCAGCGCCTCGCGCGAGCTGGCAATGACATGGCCTCCCACCGACACCACCACGCGCAACGGATTCGGCGTGATGGTGATCGCATGGTCGGGGCCCGGAATCTTGACGGTGCGTTCTGGCGTAGCGAACATGGACAAGCTCCTTCGGACGAATCGGCGGATGCGCATCTTGCTGCGTTGTCGCGACGATTTGAAGTCTCTTGCGAATCCACCTGCTCCCGGCGTGGTTAAAGGCGGCCGGGCTCGAAAACCAAAGTTTCAGATTCGCTGTTTTTGCGGTGCACACCGAAGCCCGCGCGGCCCGGCGCGATGTGTTCGCGCAGCGTGAGCGCCGGAATTTCGTAGTCGCCGCCGTTCTGCGGGCGGAACGCAATCGGGTCGGTGGTCCACAGCGTGTCGAGCCGCTCGCCCAGCTCGCCGGTGATGCGTGCATAGGCTGCGGCATCGACTTTGCCCGTGCGGTGCACCACGAAGGGCGGCAGCACGTCGAAGCCGGGGTAGTAGAGGATGCCGTGGTGAATGGGGAACAGCAGGTCGTCCATCGGCCCGTTGATGCCGCGCGGGGCGTAGTGCGAGGCCCAGCCGCCGGTGGTTACCACCAGCATCGCGCGCTTGCCGGCCAACGTGCCTTCGCCGAAGCGGTCGCCCCAGTGTGTATCGGAATGTTCGCCCACGCCGTAGGCAAAGCCGTAGGCGTAGATGCGCTCGATCCAGCCCTTGAGGATGGCGGGCATCGAGTACCACCACAGCGGGAACTGCAGGATCACCGCGTCGGCCCACAGCAGCTTCTCCTGCTCGGCGGCGATGTCGGCGGTCTGCGTGCCGCCCTCGAAGGCGCGCAGCGAGTCGAGCACGGGGTCGAAGGGCGCGGCGGTGTCGCGCGCGGGAAAGTCGTCGGCGTCGAGCGCGGGCTTCCAGCGCATCGCGTACAGGTCGGACACGCGCACGGTATGGCCGGCGCTCGTGAGGCGTTCGACCATGAAGCGATGGAGCGAGCCGTTCAGCGAGGCGGCTTCGGGATGGGCAAGGACCAGCAGGATGTTCACGGTGTCAAAGGGTTCGAGTGAAGATGCCCTCAGGTTAGGGATTGCCAAGCTATATTGGAAATGAATAGTTTGAATGCCAGGTATCGCCATGAACAATTTCAGCCGCATCGACCTCAACCTGCTGGTCACGCTCGACACCTTGCTGGCCGAGCGCAACGTGACCCGCGCGGCCGAGCGCCTGAACCTCTCGCAGCCCTCGGTGAGCGTGCAGCTCGCCAAGCTGCGCGAGCTCTTCGACGACCCGCTGCTCGTGCCCGCGCAGCGCGGCATGCGGCCCACCGCGCGTGCCGACGAACTGCGCGAGCCGCTGCGCGAAGCGCTCGCATCGCTGGGCCGCGCGGTGGCGCCCAGCCAGCCCTTCGACCCGGCCAAGGCGACCACCACCTGGCGCGTGGCCGCGGCCGACTACGCCGAGTCGGCCATCCTGCTGCCCGCGCTGGCCGGCCTGCGCTTGGCCGCGCCGAACACCCGGCTGGCCGTGGTCGAGGCCGTGCCGACGCGCATGGCGCGCCAGCTCGAGCAGGCGGAGATCGACTTGTTCTTCCACACCAGCGTGGGCGCGCCGCCCGGTCTGCACCGGCGCGTGCTGTTCCACGAGCGCTACGTGCTGGCCGGGCGGGCAGGGCACCCGCGTCTGAAGCGCCGCCCCACGCTGGCGCAGTTCTGCGCGCTGGAGCATGTGGTGGTGTCGCTCAGCGGCGGCGGCTTTGCCGGGCCCACCGACGAGGCGCTGGCAGCGCAGGGCCTCACGCGGCGCGTGGCGCTGTCGGTGCCGCACTTTCTTTTCATGATGTCCGTGCTGGGCAGCACCGACATGGTCGCCATGCTGCCCGAGCGCCTGGCGCGCGGCGCGCCAGGGCTGCGCGTGGTGGAGGCGCCGCTGGAGGTGCCGGGCTACGAGATGGCGATGCTGTGGCACGAGCGCCGGCATCGTGACCCGGGGCATCGGTGGCTGCGCGAGCAGATCGCCCGCAGCTTGTAGCGCCGGCTGGCGCGCCCGCCGCCCCCTTCGCCGGCATCGGCTTTCTGCCATGACGACGCAGAGCTTGTCGCTGCGGGCGTACAGTCGAAGCGTGGGCCTGTCGGGGCTCTCTCTGCACGAATGGAGGTCGAAGATGGCCCAGCACGCAATTACCGCTGTTCACTTCAAGGACGGAAAGGTGGACCTCGTCGCCATTCACCCGGTCGTGGAGAAGGAGTTCGGTTCGACGGAATTTGCCCTTGGCACGGCACAGCGCGTCAGCGTCGGCGAATGCGTCAAGCTCCTTGCGGCCGGCGAAGAGGTGTGCCTGGCCCGGCGCACTGAAAACCACGGCTGGGAAGTCATTTGCGACGCCCGGCTCTTGCCGGGCGGGACCGCTTTCGCTGGCGTCGACATCCTGGACCGTCCCACGGATGCCCTGCTGCAGCTTCCTGCGTGGGACTAGGTCACCGGGCGCCCGCGCTGGATGCAGCTGTGAAGGGCCGTCAACAAGTCGCCGACGATCGGTTCAGCCGGAGACGCTCTTTGTGTGACGGAAGAAGTTCCCGGGGTCGTACCTGCGCTTGAGTGCCGCGAGTTTGTCCAGGTTGGCCCGGCCGTACGCGGCTTCGATGCGGTCCTGGCCCTCTTCCTCCGTCAGGAAGTTGATGTAGGCCCCGCCTGTCGAGCAGGCGCGCGTCGCTTCGAAGCAGTCCCGCGCCCACTGGATGTGGATGTGGTCGTCGCCCGGCTGCTCCCAGGAGCCCGCGATGTTCAGCACATAGGCCGCGTCCCGGTTGCCCGCCGGCGAATGCCCGGCAGGCAGCTCGCCCAGCGCACCCTGTATCTGGAACAGGAGGATGGCCGAATGGGGCGACTGAATCCGGCCCGCATGCGTCACGGCGAGGTCGATGGTCCGCTGATCGATGCCTGGCAGGTAGTGCGACTTCCAGTAGTAGCGCCGTCCCTTGGGCTGCGTGGCGTCGAGCAGGCTCTGCATCTGCGTGTAGGGCCGGCGCGTCACGATGTCGGCCACCGGCCGGCCAAGCGCGCGCAGCGGTGCGATCAATGCCTCTCCCTCTTCGACCTTGCCGGTGTAGCAGACGAAGATGGCCACGATCGGCTTGCCGTGCACCTCCTTCGGGAGCCAGGGCGCCGGCGGCGCGATCCGCAGAACCGCCACGCTGGTCAGTTCGCGCGGGGCCTCTGCGCTGAACGCACGGTAGGCGTCGAGAACCTGCCGGGCGTCGTCGCCGCTCCATGCGATCGCACCGCCCAGGATTTCGGGGCCGACGGGAAAGAGCCGGTACTCGAAGGAGGTGACGATGCCGAAGTTGCCGCTGCCACCACGCAGCGCCCAGAACAGGTCCTCGTTCTCGTCCGCAGACGCACGCACGACTTCGCCGCTGGCCGTCACGACTTCCATCGAGACCACGTTGTCGCAGGTCCAGCCGTGGCGACGCGTGAGGTAGCCGAATCCGCCGCCGACGGTGAGGCCCGCGATCCCGGTGGCAGACACAAAACCGAGCACGGCGGCGAGCCCGTGCAGCTGCGTCTCGCGATCGACGTCGCCCAGCGTGCAGCCCGCTTGCGCGCGCGCCGTGCGACGCGCCGGATCGACCCAGACACCTCGGAGCAGCGACATGTCGATCATGAGGCCGCCCTCGCAGACCGCAAGCCCTGCGATGTTGTGGCCGCCGCCGCGCACGGAACTCAGAAGCCCGTGCTGGCGCGCGAACCGGACAGCCTGCACGACATCGACCGTGCCGGTGCAGCGCGCCACCAGGCCCGGACGGCGATCGATCATCGCGTTCCAGACCTTGCGCGACTCCTCGTAGGCCGGGTCCTCCGCGGTCAGCACTTGGCCTTTGAACGTGGCCTTGAACGACTGCAGGATCTCCGGCGAAAGGTCCACGGTCCCGCCGTCCATGCGTGTGAGTTGGATCGTCATGAGTCGTCTCCGTGATGAGTGATGAAGTCGGAGGCAGCTTGCGCGTGACCATGCGCCCGAACAAGTCCAGAATCTGAAGCGTTGCCGCTCTGGAGACGAGGCGATGGAAAACACCTACGGTCAGTTCTGCACCGTCGCCAGGGGGGCCGAGGTGTTGTGCGAGCGATGGACGCCGCTGGTCGTGCGCGAGTTGCTGTGCGGCAGCAAGCGCTTCAATGACCTGCATCGCGGGGTACCGCGAATGTCCACCAGCCTGCTGGCGCAGCGGCTTCATCGCCTCGAGGAATTCGGTGTCGTGCGCCGCAACACCGTTGGCAAGGTGTGGGAATACAGCCTCACCGAGGCCGGCGAGGAACTTCGACCCATCGTCATGGCGCTGGGCCATTGGGGGGCGCAGTGGATCGGCAGCCGCCTGCGCGACGACGAACTGGATGCGGGCCTGCTCATGTGGGACATGCGCCGGTTCGCGTGCATTCAGGAGTTCCCGCCCCGACCCGTGATCATCCACTTCCAGCTGCGCGACGCACGGACGCGCGAGCGCACGTGGTGGCTCGTGGTGGAGGACGGCGTGGCCGATCTGTGCCGCGACGACCCGGGGCGCGAGCTGACGCTCGTGGTGGATGCCTCCGTGCGCGCCTTGACCGAAGTGTGGACGGGCGATCGCACGCCTGCGCAGGCGCTTCAGTCGCGCGAGATCCGTGTCGATGGGGCGAGGTGCGACGCGCAAGACCTGTGGCGGTGGCTGGGCACCAGCGTGTTCGCCTCGACACGGCGCGCCGCGGGACGGAAGTTGCCGGACGGCCAATCTCTGGCGTCGTAGCTGCTCACGGCGAGCCAGCTACGCCGGTGCAAGGTCCTCGTGGATGCACAGGAAGTTGCCTTCCGTGTCCTTGAACCACGCCGCCTTTTCCGAACCGAGCACGCAGACATGGTCGACCGTCTTCAGGTCGGGAAAGTCGTAGTCCTCGAACACCACGCCGGCGCGCTTGAGCTTGTCGATGCTGGCGGCGATGTCCGGCACCTGGAAGCTGATCGCCGTGTGGTCGGCCTTGGTGCCCTCGGGTTTGGGGAACAGCGCCAGCGTGCTGCCGCCCACCGTGTAGACGAACTTGCCGTCGGGCCGCAAGCCACCGGCCTTCAAGCCCAGGCAGCCCTCGTAGAAGGCACGCGCGCGGTCCATGTCCTTCACGGGAAGCATGGTCGTGACAGACGAGTCGGACAGCATGGTGGGTCCTTTCGCACAGTTCGGCGCAGCGGGTGCCGCTTGGCGGCATAGCCTTGGCTGGCCGGGCGGTGGTCAGCTTACGCCTGAGGCGGGTGCGATGCCAGTGCGGTGGGTAACCTGTTTGGTGATGCGTGATCCTTTCATGAGGTCGCCTTCGGCCGGGGGCGAGCATGGCTAACATCGGCCGAAAGCAGATCAAGGAGGACGCAGGATGACGGTGGTGGCAGAGACTTTGCGGATGGCGACGCTGCAGCAGCTCGGCGCGTCCGCGCCCTTGGTGCAATTGGCGATGGGCGAGTGCCTTCACGAAGTGTTCCGCACGGTCTGCCTGGGGCCGCCGTTCCTCGCGTACCACGGTGCCCGCACACCCGACGGGCCGCCGCGGGTTCCGCTGTGGGATCGCAGCAGCCGGGTCACGGGCCTGCGCGCACATCCGGATGGCTTGGAGTTCGTCGAGTTCAGCGTGGAAGACCCTCGCGCGTTCGAGCGGATCGCGTTGACCGAGCAAGGCTTCTGGGTGACCCGCTTCGACGCGCTGTATGAAAACGATGTGCCCGAGAGCGTTCTGCACGAGGCCGCACGCCGGGTCGGGTTCCGGTACCTGGACCAGCACCTGGCCGCGCGGGAAGCGGCCGAGGAGCGATTGAGTACCTTCAGCGATCACCGCCTGTGGCTGCAAGGCCTCGTGGCGGGCATCGATCGACAGGCCAGCGAGGCCTGACCGCAGTGTTCACACGAAACCCATCCTTTCATTGGTGCATCGCCTTCGCATCAGCTCTCATGCTCCACATGCCGGCGCACCCGGCCGAGGCCGAACCCGCTCGCGACACGACGTCCGCGCAAGCGCAGATCCCGTTCTTCGATGCCGTGGAGCGCGGTCGCCTGCGCGAGGTCGAGGCATTTCTTGCGCAGGGCTTTGGTGCCAACGATGTGCAGGGCTACGGTTTCAATGTGGGCGACTCGCCGTTGATGAAGGCCGCGCAGCAAGGCAAGGCGCAGATGGTGAAGTTCCTGCTGCGTCGCCATGCCGATGTGAACTACCGCAACGCCAACGACGGCGAGACGGCGCTGCTGCGCGCAGCCAAGTTCGCGGGCTCCGGCGGCATCAGCGACACGCACGCCATCGACTTCCGCCAGACCCTGGCGCTGCTGTTGAAGGCGGGCGCGAACCCCGACACGCCCGATCGCAACGGCGGCCTTCCGTTGTTCTTCGCGCCCACGACCTGGGTCATCCAGGCGCTGCTGGCCGCCGGTGCCGACCCCAACGCCGCGAGCTCGCGCCCGCCGTTGATCGAGCATGCGCACGACTCGGCGCGCGTGCGGCTGCTGCTGGCCGCCGGCGCGCGGCCGGATGTGCGCGACGCGCAGGGCGCTTCGGCCCTGGCGGTGGCAGCTGAGAAGGGCAGCCTGGCAAGCGTCCGGCAGCTCCTGGCGGTCATGGCGCCGGATGCGGTGCGGGGCACCGATGCCGATGGGCACAACGCGCTCGATGCGGCGGCCGGGGGCGGCGATGCGGGGATCGTTCGCCTGCTGCTGGCGCAGGGCCTGCCGGCGACCGAGCGCGCCGTGCGTGCAGCGGCGACGCAGGGGCATCTGCAGGCCGCCCGCCTGCTGCACCGGGTCATGGACCCGCCGCAGTGGCCGTCCCTCGAAGCGGGTGCACCGGCCGAGGCACGGGTCTATCTGCTGATCCTGCAGCAGAAGCCAAAGGAGGCCCTGGCCGCCTATCGCGCCTTCGAAGCCGTCGCGTGCGGACGCATGACGCCGTTGGCGTCGGCGGTCGATGCCGGCAACGTGGAGGCCGTGCGTGCCTTGCTGGCTTTGGGCGTCGACGTGAACCACCAGACCCCCGCGCCGCTGCGCAGCGAACTGGTGCCGCAGCCGCAGACCTCGTCGGGGCTGCCCCGCCTGGTCCATGTGCTGCCGCCTCCTTGCGACAACGCTTCGCTCGCACCGCAGGCAGGTGCATCGACGTTACCGCAGGCCGCGCTACCTGTCGGCCGGTTGCCGTTCGCATCCGCGCTCGGCGCTGAAAGCGCCTTGCCGCCGGCAGGGTTCTGGACGGACAACGCTCTGATGCGCGCGTTGGCGCGCGACCACCTTGAGATCGCGCGGCTGCTGGTGGCGGCAGGTGCCGATCCGGCGCTGCGAAGCCACTACCCGCCGCACGCCTCGGCGCTGGCATGGCTGCAGGCGCACCCGCCATCGCATGGCGTGTCGCTGGCCGCATGGAAGAAATTGCTGAAGCTGAGTCGGCCCTGAGATGCAAACCCTGTCGCTCGATATCCGAGGTTGGCTTTGGTAGATTCCGCCACTCCGACCTCCACCGACAGGAGCGCTTCATGAGTACACAAAAAGAACTGCATCGCGGCCGCCTGATCGACCACATCGGTCTGGTCGTTCGCGATCTGGCGGCCAGCAAGGCCTTCTACAGCGCCGTCTTCGAGGCGCTGAAGATCCCGATGGGCGGCTCCGACGCGCGCAACTTCTGGGCCGACGAACTGTTCGTGTCGACGCGAGACAGCGACGAAGTGCAGGGCGAACTCACCGGGCGCCATCACATCGCATTCCAGGCGCAGGACCGGGCCATGGTCGACGCCTTCTACCAAGCCGCATTGGCGCACGGGGGCCGTGACAACGGCCCGCCGGGCGAACGCGCCTACCACCCGGGCTACTACGCGGCCTTCGTGCTGGACCCGGACGGCAACAACATCGAGGCCGTGTTTCATGGCGAGGCCGATCGCAGTGCGGCTTCGGTGCGGATCAGGTTCTGATGCCTGTTGGCATGGGTGTCCTGAAATCATCGTCAGCCGCGGTGGCACAGCCGTCTTTCCGTTTTCGATGCCTGGCCAGCCTGTGCGCCTTGTTCATGCTGTCGGGTTGCGGAGACGAACCCGGTACGAAGCCAAAGGCCGACGGCACGAAGGCCGCGACCCATCTGCACGACCGGCATTCGGCCTATGCGGGAAGTCCCAGCGAGTGGAGCGCCTTCATGGACTGCTGGCGCAAAGCGTCGTTCGAGTTGAATTCGACGAAGCCAGAGGCCGCGAGAGGCCAGGGTCATCTGACGGTGCTGGGGATACAAGCACCTGGCGGCTCACCGGCTCCCACCGAGGCCGAGTTGAGGGTCGGCCTCGCCCGGCTTGAGGCCCGGCTGAAGACAGAGCTCCCCAAGTCGTACAAGGATTTCTGGGTCGCCTACAAGTCGCAGGCGCTCGCACCCTCAGCATTCAACCCGCAGAACCGGTCCCGATTCGTGGGAATGCTGGAGCTGGACGGCGTGGGCCTGTTCAAGGACCTGGAGCCCGACTACTGGGCGATCAAGCAGACCGTGCCCATTCATTCGGACGACTCCGAATACTTCGTCTATGGCGTCGCCCAGGATTCGGTGTCCGGACGCACGAGCGACCATGCCCGCGCGATCCTCATCGGAAAGTATGACGATGACAGCACGGCGTTGATCTTGCTGCACCCACACGTGAGAACGAGCGACGGCGAAATGCAAGCTTCGCTGAACCAGCACGCGGGCGAGTTTCGCGCACCGTCGTTTGCCGAGTTGATGCGGCAGCTGAGCATCCTGGAAACTGTGGATGTGGCGCACGTGCCGCCTTATCCGCAGAAGACGCTGGCAGGTCGTTGTGCCGAAAGGCTGCCCATGACGAATGTTTGGTGGGAGTGACCCCAGGAGCGAGAGACGCGTTGCGCGTCAGCCTTGCGTCCCTCGCATGCTTGGAAATCGATACTCAAAAAGGGACCACGCCACCCGCGCGCCCCTTCTCCTCGACTCACAGCTTCGGCGTGTACTTCACAGTGAACAGCACGTTGCGCGGATCGCCGTAGTTGTTGTTCCCGTTGGCCTCGCTGTAGGCCGGGATGTAGTAGTGCTTGTCGAAGACGTTGTTGATGTTGACGGCCAGCGCCACCTCCGGCGTCAGCTGGTAAGCCAGGCGCGCGCTCCACACGGCGAAGCCGGGCACCTTGTACGTGCGGTCGTAGCCCAGCGTGTGGCTCTGGATGCTGAAGCCGCCGCCCACGCTGAGCCGGCTCCAGTCGCCCGGTAGCTGGTAGTTGGTCCACACGCGCAGCATGTGCTTGGGCGTCCACTGGCTGAAGATCTTGCCCTTGTTGTCCGGGTCTTCGAGGAACTTGGTGGTGTTGTAGGTGTAGCCCGCCGTGAGCTGCAGCCGCGGCGCGACCTCGCCGCTGACCTCGGCCTCGAAGCCCTGGCTGCGCACCTTGCCCGACGACCTGGAGCAGTACCAGCCGTCGCAGGCAAAGCCGCCGTCGCGGTCGGTCACGGCGCGGTTGGTGTGGTTGTAGCGGAACACGGCCAGCGAGGTGTTCAGGCGGCCGTCCATCAGCTCGCCCTTCAGGCCCACCTCGTAGTTGCTGCCGATGATGGGCTTGAGCCCGTCGCCCGAGACGGTGCGCTCGGTCTGCGGCTCGAACACGTCGGTGTAGCTCGCGTAGGCCGACCATTGCTTGTTGAGCGCGAACACGAGGCCGACGTACGGCGTCACTTCGCCCGACGTGCTGACGGTGCTCGTGAAGCCCGCGGACTGGCTCGAATAGAGGTAGTCGTACCAGCTCAGGCGAGCGCCGACGATGGCCGTGAGCGGCTCGGCCAGCTGGGCCCGCCAGCTGCCGTAGATGCCCTTTTGCCGCACGTCGTAGTGCGTGTGGCTCTTCCCGCCGCCGGCGGCCATGATGGTGTCGTAGTTCT
The DNA here is from genome assembly GCF_058801005.1 of Variovorax sp. GW822-FHT04A09. Taxonomy (NCBI): domain Bacteria; kingdom Pseudomonadati; phylum Pseudomonadota; class Betaproteobacteria; order Burkholderiales; family Comamonadaceae; genus Variovorax; species Variovorax sp. GW822-FHT04A09. The sequence goes on from NZ_JBXAMV010000001.1 coordinate 345,960, forward strand.
GCGCCGGGCGGTTGTGGTCGATGGCGAAGATGTTGCCGCCGCCGCTGAACCGGCGCGCATACCGGTCGGTCGACTCGAACTTCGAATAGTTGGCGCCGATGGTCAGGTCGTGCTGCATCGACAGCGCGTCGAAGCGCCCGCGCAGGTAGACGTCGAAGCCGAGCTTGCGCGAATCGAAGCGGGTGTCCCAGTCGGCGAAGTTCAGCCCGCTGCCGTCGGCTTGCACGTCGCCGTGCATGCGCTGGTGCTGCGCGCTGTTCTTCTCGTTCATGCCGAGCGCGGAGAACTTCAGCTTCCACTTGTCGTTGAAGCGGTGCTCGGCGTCGACATACACCGTGGTCTGCTCGATGTCGCTGTGGTTCCACAGGGCGCCCGTGAACACGGAGCGCGGCAGGCCGATGTCGGTGCCGTCCGGGTAGCGCGGAAAACCGCGCAGCATCGGACGCCCCTTGGCGTGCGAGTGGCTCACGCCGAAGCCGACGGTGGTGTCGGGCGAGATGTCGTAGTCGATGGCGCCGTAGAGCGAGCGCGTCTTGCGCCATACGTAGTCGGTGAACGAGTGGCTGCGGTCTTCGTCGACCACCACGCGGCCGCGCAGCGTGCCTTCGGCATTGAGCGGACCGCCGGCGTCGAGTTGCGCGCCGTAGTGGTCCCACGAGCCCGCCTTGCCGGTGAGCGTGAGCGTCTTCTCGGGCTGGCCGCGCTTGCGCACGAGGTTGATCGCGCCGCCCGGGCTGCCGGTGCCCTGCAGCAGGCCCGAGGCGCCGCGCAGCACCTCCACGCGGTCGAAGAACACCGTGTCTTCGGTGGCCCAGTTGCCCAGCGAGTACATGTTGCGCGGCACGGGCACGCCGTCGTACTGCCAGGCGTCGATCTGGAAGCCGCGCGACGTGAGGACCATGCCCGGCCCCACGCCCTTGACGCCCACCACGCCCGTGACGTTGTTGACCGCATCGCGCAGGTCGACGAGGCCCTGGTCGTCCATGCGCTGGCGCGTGATCACGCTCACCGATTGGGGAATGTCCTTGAGCGCCTGCTCGCCCTTGCCGAGCGTCAGCGCGCGCGCCGTGTACGAGCGCGTGCCTTCGGTGGTGGCGCTGCGTTCGGCCTCGGCCGTGACGGTGACGGGTGCGAGCGTGGTGCTGCCGTCGGCGCCGGTGTCTGCAGGGCCGCCGATGCTCGAGCGGCGCAGCGCATACGCGCCGCCCGCGCCACCCGCTGCCTCGAGGCCCGAGCCGGCCAGCAGCCGCGCGAAGCCTTCGCCCACGGCGTGCTGGCCCTGCAGGCCGGGCGAGCGCTTGCCCTGCGCGAGGGCAGGCGGAATCGTGATGCTCACGCCGGCGGAGGCGGCGAAGCTCGACAGCACCTCGTCAAGCGGGCCGGGTGCGATGTTGTAGGCCTTGCGTGCTTCGGCTTGTGCGGCTGGTGCGTTGGGCAAACCCGGTGTCTGCGCGGCGACCGTCCCGGCGGCAGCGCACGCCATGGCGAACAACGCGCCATGCACGGCGAGCGACAGCGCACGCAACGAGACGGTGTCGGAATCAAGGGGGGACGGTCGGCGACGGGCCATGGATTTCTCTCTCTCCTGCAAGGGTGTGAAGTTGCTGTTCCTCAAGGCTTCACACGCGAGGAAAGAAAAGGGGACAGGCCGCGACAGAAAAAATCGCAGCGGCCGAAATCGCCGCCGGCACCCGATGCCTCAACCGCCCGGCGCCACCACCGTCACCCAGTAGCGCGTGCGAAAGAGCACGTCCACCGGCAAGGCCTGCGGCAGGCTGTCGAGCACCGGGCCCGTGTCGCGCAACTGGAAGACGCCCGACACGCGCAGGTCGGCCACCGCCGGATCGCAACGCAGCACGCCGGGCCGGTAGCGGCCCAGCTCGGCGAGGAAGTCGTGCAGCCGCATGTTCCTGGCGCGCAGGACACCGCGCGACCAATCGTCGGCATCGGCGGCTGCCGCCGTGATCTCGCTGATGGCCGTCGAAGAGAACATGGCCTGCTCGCCGGCACGCACCACCGCTGCCAGACTGCGCGCGTGGTCGGGGCGAACCTCGACCGCGCCGTCGAGCACCGTCAGATGGCTGCGATCGCCTTCGTGCTGCCGGACCACGAAGCGCGTGCCCAGCGCACGCAGGCGCCCCTGCGCGGTCTCGACGATGAAGGGGCGGTAGGCGGGATCGGAAGAGGGCACGGCATCGGGTGCCGTGTCGATGAGTATTTCGCCCGCATGCAGCCGCACCACGCGCCGCGTCGCGCCGTAGGCCACGTCGATGGCCGTTGCGGTGTTGAGCTGCAGACGCGTGCCGTCGGCCAGGCGCAGTTCGCGGCGTTCGCCCGTGGCGGTGCGGTGGTCGGCCAGCCATTCGCGTGCCGGCGATGCGCGCCAGGCCAGCCAACCGGCAGGCGCTGCGGTCAGCAGCACGGCGAGCGCCTTGACCGCTGTGCGGCGGTCGCTGCGCACCGCGCGGCCCAGCACCGGCATCGACAGTGCGCCCGGCAGCCTGCCGAACTTGCCGCTGACTTGCTCGGCGCGCTGCCAGGCCGCTTCGTGCGCGGGGTCGGCCGCCCGCCAGCGTGTCCATTGCGTGCGATCGGCCGCCGTGGCCTCGCCCGACTGCAGCAGGACGAACCATTGCGCCGCCTGCAGGGCGACGGCCTTGTCGACCACGACCGCCATCGTGCGTTGCACCGTCACGCGGCCAGCAGGATGCAGCGGGCCATGGCCTCGGCCATGTAGCGCTTGACGGTGCGCTCGCTCACGCCCAGCTTCGTTGCGATCTCCGCGTAGCCCAGTCCTTCGAGCTGCGCCATCAGGAAGGCCTGGCGCACCGGCGGCGCCAGGCCGTCGAGCATCGCGTCGATCTCCTGCAGGGTTTCGAGAATGATCGCCTGCTGCTCGGGCGAGGGCGCCAACGGTTCGGGCAACGCGCTCAAGGCCTCGAGGTAGGCCTGCTCCAGCGAACGCCGCCGGTACAGGTTGGCCAGCAGCCGCTTGGCAACGACCGTCAGGTAGGCGCGCGGCTCCCGCAATTGCCAGTCGCACTGCTTCTCGGGCGTGTGATCGGGCGCGGTGAGGATGCGCAGGAAGGTGTCTTGCGCCAGGTCTGCCGCGTCGAAGGCATTGCCGAGCTTCCTGCGCAACCAGCCCTGCAACCACCCGTGGTGCTCGCTATAGAGGGTGTGGATGTGCGGGTGCAGAGCGGGATCGGCGGCCATGGCGGACGTAGTGCGGTGGCCAGGCCATCCAAATAAGAATTATTCTCATTGTATGACGACTGTGCACCAATGGCTACGTTCGGGGCTGCTGCACCAGTTGAAGCTCGTTGCCGGCGGGGTCGCGCAATGTGGCGAGGATGCCGCCCCATGACTGCGGCTCGGGGAGGCCGCTGAAGGTCACGCCGCGTGACGAGAGTTCGGTGTACTTCGACTGGATGTCTTCCACATCGAAAGACAGGCCTGTGAAGCGGCCTACCAGGGCTTGGTCTTCTGCAGGGGCATCTGCTTCGACACTTTCGACCACCAGGCTCATGGGTCCTGCGTCGAACACGCAAAAGCCCTGATCGCGGCCGTCGGCCTTCAGGGGCAGGCCGAGGATCTTTTCATAGAAGCGGGCGGCGAGGGCGAGGTCCTGGACGAAGATGCGGGCGGTGTGAAGCTGCATGGGCTCTCCTGGCTGGGGGTGAGGTGCATGCTAGGCGGGGGCTTTGGCCGGAACAAGAGGCCGTGCTGTTCAGTGAAGGGCGCTCGCAAGGCGCTCGAAGTGGCGCTGGTAGACATTCGCGTAGTTGTTGCCGACCTGGCAGCACGTGATGTCTCGGTAGCTCACCAGGGATGGGCTGCCTGCCCAGTTGCCGGCCCCCGTGAAATGCTCGATTTGCAGCGAATCGCCTTCGGTCTGAACAACTCGCCCGATCAAGAACTCGTTGATTTCGCCGGCCTCGCATTCCACGATCATCAGCGCGTGACGCAAGGTCAGCTGCGCAATCAACGTGCGCCAACTGCGCACGTCAAACTCGAACCCAAAGGGAACCTGCGCTCCCAAGCCTTCCTCGAAGATCAGCTTCTTCTGAAGGCTGTTGGTGGCCGTCAATTCCACCTGCGTGATGTCCTCGGTTCTGAGTGCCATCAAGCCGTCCAGTCGGAAGTCGTAGACGTACTGAATCAGGACCAGTTCTGACGAGACCGCCAGCACGAAGCCTTGGATCTGAGAATCGTCGATGCCCGTCCGATAGATCGAGACGAGATCACGGTCCTCCACGTGCTGTTCGAGCTGCTGCTTCTGGGGTGTCATCGAGGAGCGGTAGGGCCCGTGCTACTTCTTCGCAAGAAACGCCGCAACCAACGCATTCGCATGCCCATGACCCATCTGGTGCTGGGTCTTGAGCTGGCTCACGAGCTCCATGTGCTTGAGGGGGCCCGCAGCCTGAAGAATGTCCATCCAATGCGTGATCGGCTGGCCGTAGGTCTTCTCGATGGAGGGGAAGTACGAGGCGGGTCCTTTTACCTTGGCGGTCTCGGTCATGGGCGGTTCTTTCGCGGGTGGAGTGTGAGATTCGTGCAAGCGTGGGAGGGCATTCTTACAGCTGCCAGCTCCTGTTGCTGGCATTGGGCTGGATCAGGTCCCACATGTTCCCGCACAGGTCCTTGAAGACCGCCACGACCCCGTGCGGCTGTTCCTCGGGCGGGCGAACGAACTCGACGCCTGCGGCCTTGTACTTTTCGTAGTCGCGCCAGAAGTCGTCCGTGTACAGGAACAGGAACACACGGCCGCCGGCCTGGTCGCCGATGGCGCGCTGCTGTTCTGGCGCCGACGCCTGCGCCAGGAGAAGGCACGCCCCTGTTCCGCCCTGCGGCTTGACCACGACCCATCGCTTTCCTTGCGCAGGCACGGGCGTGTCTTCGACGAGTTCGAAGCCCAATGTGCCGACAAAGAATTCGAGCGCCTTGTCGTAGTCGGGCACCACGAGGGACACCAAGCCGAGTGATTGATGCATGGGGTGTGATCGCAAAAATCAGCGATGGTAAATCGCTGAGCCGCCGCACACGAGGCCTGGATTCAGTCCGTCACCCGCCGCATTCGGAATCCGTGTTCGGCACGCTCACCAGAAACCCGACGCCGCGGTCATCGAGGCCCGTGGTGAGTCTCGCGTTGCCGCCCATGCTGCGTGCGGCTTGCTGCCCGATGGACGCCGCAAGAGGGGGTCCTGAGCCGACATACAGCTTCAACCGAGCTTCTTGAGTAGGCTGACGTATCCGGACTGCTTGTAGCCGAGGCCTTCATAGAATTTCCTCGCGGGAACCGATTCGCCTGTTTGAAGATTCGCACTCATGAAGCCGCGCGCTTGAAGGTGTTCCTCGAAGCCCCGCATAAGCTTCGCTCCGAATCCTTGTCCTTGGTAACGTTCATGGATGCACATCTCTTTGATGTGAAAAACCCAGCCTTGCACCCAACGCTCGCCCCAGCCCAGAACAAGGCCAATGGCTTCTCCATGCATTGACAAGCCCATGCCTTGAAACGCGGGTGATTGCGCAAAACTTGTAAGCCGCTCAGCAGCTACTGCCTCCGTCCAGCCGTCATTCCAAGGGGGTGCATTAAACACTGAGCGATACAGTGGCACGAACTCGGAAATGTTCTCCAGAGAAAGTGATGTGATGCTTTCCATTCGATGAGGGGAGGTTGCGAGTGGCTAGGTTGGACAAGGTACGTCGGAAGGTCCGCTTCTGGTCGGCTCTAAGCAAGCGAGCCAGTCGCAGGCTTGGTTCCGACCAAGACGGGCTGATAGAACGCGGCGTCGAGTCGCTTCACATCCTCGAAGCCAGCCATTCGCATCAGCGCGCAAAGACGGTCGACCGAGACTGCGTAGTACCTGGAACGCATGACATGGGTCTTCACCAGCCCGGTGGCCAGCTCGTCTTCGACGATGAAGAACGACAGGTCGTAGTGGTCGCCGTCGAAATCCCAGACCTGGAACAGGACGTACCGCTTGCCGTCCTCAACCCGCGCGCCATAGTGCTTGACCAGGTTCGTCCCGCGCTCCTCCTTGTCGTAGTCCCTGACCGTGATGACGCATCCGCCGCCGGGGCGCAAGCACGCGAGGAACTGGCGCAACGCAAGCAGCAGGTCTTCGTCGGTCAGTAGGTGAGGGACCGAGTTGTCGCACGAAATGACGAGGTCGTATCCAGTACCGTGGTCCTCGTGGGCCGTGCGCATGTCTGCGACCTTGAAGTCGACGGCCAAGCCGCGAAGGTCCGCTTCGCGCCGAGCACGTTCGATTTCCCTGTTCGACAGGTCTGACCCGACGACGGAGTAGCCCCGCCCGGCAAGCGCAAGAGCCTGGGTGCCGATGCCGCAGGAGAGGTCGAGCACCGTGTGATGCCCGGGCCATTCTGATTGGATGACGCTGTCGAGCTGCTCGCCCTGCCGCCGGATGCTGTGGCTCCAGTCGGGGAAGATCAGGTGATACAGCGGGGCGAGGTCGTCGTAGAAGTCCATGGTTTGACGTCAGGCTGTGAGGGGCATCGCCAGTTTAGAAATGGTCGGCCGAGCGAAGGGCTGGTCCTGACTGGTGTCCGCCCTAGCGGCAATAGGTCAGTGTCAAGGTGGCAAGCGGTGTATCAGTTTCGAGGCTGCGATCCGATCGATTTACAGGCAGTGCAATAGCTGGAGAATTCTTCGATACCGTTGGAGCGCGCCCACACGAGCAAATCTTCCGGAGAATGTGCACATATCTTGATGTATCTACCGCCGGTAAACGCTGCTGCGTCGGTGTGCGGCTTGTGCGTGGAAATGGAATGACAGGTCGCGCGGTGGAGTACGAAGTAGCGTGCGGCGGGCCTTCGAAGAGTGTTGGCGACAAACCCTTCAGGATTGACGTGCAACCAACGTTCGTAGCTGGTTTCGTCGCGGTCGAAAAGCTCTGCATTGGACATTTATCTCACTCCTTCTTTCCTGTGGTCATGCTGACGCCACCTGACTTTGAAGAACAGGGGAATGCCCGGCAGTGGCCGAGCCTCGCCGCCGAGGAGCAGGTCGATACGGATACTTGCCTGCTTCGTCGTGGAGAACTGCACTCGGGATTTTTTGAAGATGCTTGAGGCAGCGGCTGTTTGAAGTCGCACTCATCGTGCCGGCATACATCTTTCTTTCGTCGCATTTTTGGCCAACGCGGTGAATGGTTGGTTGTGGCCGCATCCCGCCCTATTCAGGCTGCGGAAGGACAAGATTATTGAGTGCTTCTTGAAGACTCCACTGCTGCCACCCAGGCTGCGCAATCGAACCATCAGAGCGCAGGGGAGAAAGATTGAATCCTTCTTCTACATCCTCGAAGTACATGGCGACGGAGCGATGCATCGCAACAATGAAAACGCTCTCGTATTTGCCGAAGCGCTCGATAGCCGTGAGGCGAAATGGAATGCGGTACTGGGAGAAAGTTTCCCGCTCCGTCAGCGTGCACTCTGAGAGTTGGAGTTCTACCAAGACTTCAAGCTCACTGGCCGAGATCGGCGACCATTCCATGATTTCTCCCGAGCGAACTTGGATGGAAGGATTTTGTCCGAACAGTTTCGCAGGGCCTCGCGACGCAGACATCAACGTCCGCTCTTCTTGGCCACTGGCAGTCGTCGATGGGACGAATCTGGCGCGGCACTTCACGACGCCGCCGCGCAACCTTCCGGCTTGAACACCCGCGTCGTCGAACCCGGAAACTTCTCAAGCTTGGCCGCCGGCCGCGACGGGCGCGGAAGCAACTCTCCGCCGCAGTTCGGGCACGTACCCGCAAGCCGTTGGTTCGCGCAGTCACTGCAGAACGTGCACTCGAAAGAACAGATGCGGGCATCGGCCGAATCCGGTGGCAAGTCGCGGTTGCAGCATTCACACCCGGGGCGCATTTGGAGCATGGCGAAACCTCAGAGAGAGTTTTGTCGGTTGAGCTTAAACGAGGGCAAGGTGGTCGATGGTGGAAGTCAGTCCGTCGATCCAACAGGGCCGAGTGCAAGGCTCATCGGCTGCACCATCAGATTCGAGTGTTCCCGCAGTGGCTCCAGCGCGCCGTCGGGGCGGAAGCCGCGAGCTGCGTACAGGCGCATCGCCGGCGTATCTCCGGCAGTGACGCCCAAAAGAACGTGCTTCACTCCAACGCTCTCGGCCCAGGAAATCGCCTCCTTGAGCAAAGCTCGACCGGCTCCCATCCCTCGTGATGCGGGATCAACCCACATCTGGAAAAGATGGGCGACAGCCGGTTCATCACTGGACAACTTGCACCAGATCAGACCGCATGCGTCGTCGCGATTGAATGCGAAAAGCACACGATCCTTCCCGGACGACGTAGCCGTGGCAATTCGAGCGGACCACATCGCATCGGTTCTCGTGGCCTCTGCTTCATGCGTGCTTCCGAAGGCGTCCGGGGAATCGAGCAGCGCCCGCAGGCGCAGGTCTCGATAGGTCTTCCATTCATCGGGTTTCGCTGGTTGCACCGAGATCAAGTCATCACCTTCGGGTTAGGAGTCATGTGTGGGCCGAACGCTGCCTCTCGGCCTGCTTCATCGATGTGAGGCAATCGGGTGGCGAACCAGAAAGCAATGCGTGTCGTTGGCGCTCTCATGGCCGAATCCGTGGCGCGCGTACAGCGCGCCGACCGGGTTCCACTTCAGATGTTCCAGCCGCACTGCCTGTTTGTCGTGGTCCGCTTGGGCCAGAAGCTGGCGAAGCACCGCTGAACCGATGCCGGCGCGCTGGAAATCCGGCAAGACGTAGAACTCACCGATGCGGCGGTGACCGTCGACCTCCCATGTGGCGATCGTGCCGACCGGTGTGCCGCCCTTGAGGATGACCGACCACGGGCGTTCCTCCCATCGGCTCCGGTGCAGGTTCCGCTGGAAATCGTCGTCCCATCCCCATCGCGCTGCCACGTAGGGGCCGAGCGCCTGTCGCTTGGCATCGAACGCAAATTCGAAATCCGAATCGAGGGCGGTGCGCAAGGTGGGGGTCATGGACGGTCGTTCGTTCTCGTTCACCACCGGATGCCGCGACGCATGCGGTTCAAGCGGCTGCTCATGATCCACGCAACCACCGGCCCGAGCACCATGCCAGCCAGGCAGCTCCACACAACGACATGGCTCCTGAGTTCGAGCAGCCAGGTGAGCATCGGGTACTGAGCGGCCACGGCGTCCGGAAAGCTCCACCAATAGGAAGAGCCGCGGCTGGCGCCCGTGCGTTGCTTGGTGCCGTCGAGCCAGTAGGCGGCCAACGGTGCAAGGCCCAGATAGGCAAACATCGCGGCCCAAGGCCCGAGCACGATGGCGCCCAGGAAGGCGTCGATGAAACGGGAGCGCATCGATTTACCGCTCACGCATGCGCCGCCAGATCAGGTCCGCCGCCTCGCTCGCACTCACCAGCGCCGAGTCGATGACCAGCCGGCTCGTGCTCCAAGCCTCGTAGTCATGCCCAAGCACGGCCTCCCAGCTCGGCAGCGCAAAGCCCGCCATGTCGGCTTCCCGGCTCTCCACGCGTCGGCGGTGTTCAACAACGTCAGAGCACACGACCTCCACCTCCACCAGATGCGATGACGTCTCGGCCGCCACGGCCCGCCACGCCTCACGCGTGACCGACAGCGGATTGACGCAATCAGCAACCACGGACATGCCGAGCGCAAGGTTGGACCGAGCCAGCGCGTAGGCCACGACGTAGCCCGCCGGGCCCACGTCGTCAGTGCGCCCGCTTGCGGTTTTCAGTGCGTGCTCGATGGCGTCGATGCGCAGGTACACCGAGGGGACGCGCGCCACGAGTTCGCGCGCGATGGTGGTCTTGCCTGTGCCTGGCAGTCCGCTCAGGACGATCAGGGTCCGATGTTCCGAAGTCGATCTCATGGAAGGGGATGGCGTCTGCGAAGGGCCGTTCGTCGGCGATCGTACCCACCGTTCGGTCATGCGGGCCCGTCGACCCGTCAGATCAGCGGCACCGTCGCCTCCTTCAGCACCCGCAGCACGAAGTGCGACTTGCTGTGGCGAATGCCGGGGATCTTGTAGAGCTTCTCGCGCAGCAGCCGCTCGTAGTCGCGCGTGTCGCGCACGGCGATGCGGATGTAGTAGTCGTAGTCGCCCGACACGAGGTAGGCCTCCTGGATCTCGGGAATGGTGGCGAGGGTGCGGCCGAAGTCGTACAGGGTTTCGTCGGTGTGGCTCTCGAGGGTGACCTGCACGATGACGGAGTCGTGGTACCCCAGCTTGGCCGGGTCGACGTCGACGGTGTAGCGCTTGATGACGCCCGAGGCCTCGAGCTTCTTGATGCGCGTCCAGCAACTGGTGGGCGACAGGCCGACCTCGTTGCCGATCTCCTGCAGGGTCTTGCGCGAGTCGAGCAGCAGCACCCGCAGGATCGCCAGATCGGTCTTGTCGAAAGATCCTTCGTTGTCTGTCGATGTTTGGCGATTGGTTTTCATGTTTCGAGCTTAAACAGCCAAAAGAAAGAAGCAAATTCTGCATCAAGAGCGGAAGAATTGACGGCATGCGACTGCTCGACCTTCCCCCCACATCCTCGCCCTCCCTCTCGCCGGCCATGCCCGAGACCCCACCCCGCGTGCGCAACGGCGCCGAAGCGCTGCTCGACACGCTGGTCGCGTGCGGCGTCGACACGATCTTCGGCTACCCCGGTGGCGCGGCGCTGCCGCTGTACGACGCGCTGCACGGCGAACCCCGGCTGCGCCATGTGCTGGTGCGCCACGAACAGGCGGCGGTGCATGCGGCCGAGGGCTATGCGCGCAGCACGGGCCGCGTCGGCGTGGTGCTGGTCACCTCGGGGCCGGGCGTGGGCAACACGATCACGGGGCTGCTCGACGCGATGAGTGATTCGGTGCCGGTGCTGTGCATCAGCGGGCAGGTGTCGACGGCGGTGATCGGCACGCAGGCTTTCCAGGAAAGCGACGCGCTGGGCATGTCGCGCCCGGTGACCAAGTGGAACCGGCAGGTGCGTGCAGCCGATGACGTGCCCGCGCTGGTGCGCCGCGCGCTCGACATCGCCACCACCGGCCGCCCCGGCCCGGTGCTGCTCGACGTGCCGAAGGACATCCAGCTCATGCGCCTCTCGCACGGCGCCGCGCCGGCTCCGCTGCGCGCGCTGCGCACGGGCCGCGCACCGCTGCCGCCGCGGGCGATGCTGCAGCGTGCCGCCGACCTGATCTCGACCGCGCGCCGGCCGGTGCTCTACGGCGGCGGCGGGCTCATCAACTCGGGGCCGGCGGCCTGCGAGGCGTTCACGCAGCTGGTGCACCGGCTGCACGCGCCGTGCACGCTCACGCTGATGGGGCTGGGCGCGTTCCCCGCGTCCGACCCGAAGTTCGTCGGCATGCTGGGCATGCACGGCATGCTCGAAGCCAACCTCGCGATGCACGAGGCCGACCTGGTGGTGTGCGTGGGCGCGCGCTTCGACGACCGCGTGACGGGCAAGCTCGACGAGTTCTGCCCGCATGCCCGCAAGATCCACATCGACATCGACCCCGGCAGCATCAACAAGGTGGTGCACGTCGACGTGCCGATGGTGGGCGACTGCGGCGCCATCGTCGAAGCGCTGCTGGGCCTGCTGCCCGACGAGTTTGCGCCCGAGCGGCTGGCGCCGTGGTGGGCGCGCATCGAGCGCTGGCGCGCCGAAGACTGCCTGGCCTTCACGCCGTCGACGGAAGAGATCCTGCCGCAGCAGCTGATGTCGTCGCTGCAGCGGGCCATCGCGGGCCGCGATGCGATCGTCTCGACCGACGTGGGCCAGCACCAGATGTGGGCCGCGCAGTACCTGCGCTTCGACAGCCCGCGCCACTGGCTCACCTCGGGCGGCGCCGGCACCATGGGCTACGGGCTGCCCGCGGCCATCGGCGCGCAGATCGGCCACCCCGACGCGCTCACGGTGTGCGTGAGCGGCGACGCCTCGGTGCTGATGAACATCCAGGAGCTGTCGACTGCCATGCAGCATCGCACCCCGGTGAAGCTGGTGCTGAGCAACAACGGCTACATGGGCATGGTGCGCCAGTGGCAGGAGCTGAACCACGGCAACCGACTGAGCCACAGCTGGAACGAGGCGCTGCCTGATTTCGTGGCGCTGGCGAAGGCTTTTGGGTGGGGCGCGCGGCGGGTGTCCGATCCGGCGGAGCTGGAAGAGGCGTTGGCCGAATGCCTGGCGAGCGACGGGCCGTTCTTTCTCGACGTGCAGGTGGCGGCGCAGGAGAACTGCTTTCCGATGATGCCGTCGGGGTGCGGGCATCACAGGGTGATGCTGGCGAAGGACAGGTGGTACGAAGGGGAGTGAGGGCAGGGGCCTGACAACATCGCGCGGCCTCCATCGCCGCTCACCGCCGCAGACGGCGGCTGACGCGGCGACGCGCTCGGAGCACGTCGCCGCAGCATGCCTCAGGGCGCCCGAACCGGCGTGACCTTGCGGATCAAATTGCCGAAGGTGTCGGCGACATACAGCGTGCCCGCTGCGTTGATCGTGAGCCCCTGAGGCTGATTGAACGTGGCAGCCGCGCCGATGCCGTCTTGCCCACCCGTGACACCCTCTTGGCCGGCGAGCGTGGAGACCACCCCTGCCGGTGTGATCCTGCGCAACAGGCTGCTCCCGAAATCGGCCACGTAGACATTGCCGTCCGCATCGACGGCGACGCCGCGGGGATCGGAGAAAGTCGCGGAGTTCCAGGGTCCATCGGTGGCGCCGGGCGTTCCCGTCCCTGCAAGGGTCGTGACCACCCCGGTGGGGGTGATCTTGCGAATTCGATGGTTGCTGCTGTCGGCGACGTAGAGGTTGCCTGACGCGTCGATGGCCATGTTGTAGCCGAGCCCGAATTTCGCGGCGCTTCCCGTGCCGTCGGCAAAGCCCCGCGGGCTGCTGCCGGCCAGCGTGGTGACATCGCCGGTGGGGGTGATCTTGCGAATGACGCCGCCGAAATACTCCAGAACGTACAGATTGCCGGCAGCATCCACGGCCACCGAGATGGGCGTGTTGAAGGTGGCGGCGGTTCCGTTGCCATCGGTCGTGGTGTTCGTGCCGTTGCCCGCCACCGTGGTCACATCGGCCGCCGGTGTGACCTTGCGGATTCGATGGCCTTGGGCGTCCGCGACGAAGGCGGTGTCGGTCGCGTCCACGGTGAAGCTGGCGAGGTCCTTGAACGAAGCGTTGAGGCCGTTGCCGTCCACCGACGCCAGGTTTCCGTTGCCGGCAAACGTGGTGACGTCGGCCTCGGGCGAAATCTTGCGCAAGAGGTTGTTTGACCAGTCGCCGATGAGCAGACCACCGTTCCTGGTGAGGGCGATGCCGTAAGGGAGATCGAACGATGCGGCCCTGCCCTTGCCGTCGGCGGTGCCCGAGACGCCGGTGCCGGCGAGCGTCTCGACCTTGGCGGCGGTGGCCGAGCAGGCCACCGTCACGTCGCTCACGTCGGCCGAGGCCTTGCCGGTGTCCTTGGTGACGGTACAGAACTGCCACAGAGGTTGCGTACGGATGCTGACCTTGTAGTCCGAGCCCTCGACCAGGGTCGTTGCAAAGGTGAACTTGCCATCGGCCGACAGCTGGAGGTCGTCGCCGGCATTGTTTTGCAGCACCAGGCGGCCTTCAAGGCCGGTGACCGTGCCGCCGATGGAATGCTTCACGACGGGCGGCACTGTCGCCGGAGGGGGCGATGCGACCATCGGCAGAAAAGTACCGCCACCTCCACCCCCGCCGCACGATGCCACCAACATGACCGCACCGGCCACGGCGCCGATTCGCGCGACCGAACTTGCTTGACTGAAAAGCATCTTGACTCCTCTTTATGGTTGTATGACTCAACAAAAAGAAGCCCCCTGCCGACGGGCGTGCAGGGGGTTTCTAAATGTCAATCATTGTTAAAAAGAGTGTCTGATGGCATCCCTGGAACTGGGTATTTTTTGCGGTCGGCCCTCTCATCTGGCGCCAGCAATGGCTCCCTGGTCCGCCAGCCAGGGGGACCTGACAACATCGCGCGGCCTTCATCGCCGCTCACCTTCACCCCAACGCTCTCCCGCAAGCGGGAGAGGGAGTCATTCATTCGGGAGCCGTACGGGAGCCCCCTTCACGAGTGCCCGTCCACCCGCATCTGGAACAGGAAGTAGGGCGGAATGCACGCCCCGCGTCCTTCGGGTTGGCCTTCGGCTTGCGCGCAGATGTAGTCCTCGCGGCAAGGCTGTTGCGCCGAGCAGCTGCGCAGGTTGCCGGGCCGCGTGTGCTTGCTCAGGCAATCGCCGAAGGGTTGCTTGGCTGCCAGGCACTGGTTGAAGTCGCTGAGGATGGCGATGCCACCGCAGGTGCCGTTCGGGTCTTTCGGATCGCAGCGGCCCGAGCACATGCCGCCGGGGAAGCCGACCGAGGTTTTCTCGCACACAGAGTCCGCACCTTCGCACGTCGTGGCGGCGGTGCGGGGCTGCTTCTGCGCGCGGTCGCGCCATGGGTCGGCCGAGGCGGTGATGCGCGTGGGCTCGCAGCTGGCGCCGACGGTGGCTTTGTCGGGCAAGGCGTTCGCATCGTCCGGCGAGGCCAGCGGACGGAACGGGTCGGGCGCGGGCATCGTCAGCGCGGCTTTCACATAGCGTTCGCGCCGCGCCAACTCATCCTGCAGATGCGGCGAGTGCGGCAGCGCGAGCGCGTTGCCGGTCGTGAAGGTGCGCGAGGCGCCGCGCCGGTCCACGCCCAGCAGGTGAAAGCCCGCGACCGCGCGGCTCTGGTGGCAGCCGGCGCAGCTCAGGTCGTCGAGTCGGCGCAGCACGGCCTGCGGGGACTGCAGCGTGCGGCTGCCGGGCACGGGCTGCCAGTCGCCGGGAGCGAACAGCTGTTCGAAGGGGCGATTCGCCAGGCGCTCGAGGCCGCGCGGCGCGACGGAGACCGACTCTGTCGCCAGGAAGCGATCGGGGATGCGCACGGTGGCGCTGTCGAGCGCGCGCAGCGTGTCGGGCTGTTGCAGCCACTGCAGCAGCGCCTTGCGCAGCGGGGCATCGGCCTTGAGCTTCGCGACATCGGGCGTGTTCTCGAGCGGGCCTGCGTCGAAGCGCTGCGTGCCCGCGTTCCAGCGGAAGGCGCGCAGCAGGTACTCGGCATGGCCACCCAGGTCGGGCCGCACGGCCGAGGGCCAGCGCACGCTCTGCAGGTTGGTCGTCACCTGCGCGATGCGGGCCTGCGCGAGCCGCGGCGGCGCGAGCGGGCCGTCGGCCGACACGAGCCAGCGGCCGAGCGCTTCGTCCTTCATCGATGCCTGTGGTGGTTGCCAGCGCCGCGCGGCACTGGCGCAGCTGCCGTCGGCATCGGGCGCGTCGCCGCGCAGCTCGACGGCGACGGTCATCGGCAGGCGCGACTGCATCGCGGCCGAGCGGTAGGCGAGCCGGTACACGAGCCGCGTCTCGCCGCAGGCGCCGGGCTGGAAGGGGCGGCGGTCCATGCGGTTGGCCACGCCGACCAGCTCGAAGAAGGCGTCGGGGCTGGCGAGCCAGCGCGCATCGAAGATCCGGTGCGGGTAGCGCGCGATGCCGACGCCGGCCTGCGGGTCGCGGCGCTGCAGGGCGGCGAGGCTGGTCTTCAGCGGATCGGCGATCGACTGCCACGCGGGCGAGCGTGCGAGCGCCTGGTTGGTGGCGATGCCGCTGGCCGCAGAGGGCACGTCGAACCAGCGGCCGAAACCGGCGCCGGCTTTCTCGGCGGCCTGCAGCGCGACGGGCGAGCTGACGAGCAGCACCGGGTCGGCCGCGTGGGCGAGGGAGGATGCGAGCGCGAGGCCGGCGGTCAGAAGGTGAAGTAGGCGTGACACGCGGACGATTGTGCCGCCGCGATTCAGCCCGTCACCGTCAACGCCATCTTCTGCCGCATGAGCCCGGCCACGGCCACGCCCTGCGGATCGCCCAGCCGCTCCAGCGCGGCGATCACGCCCTTGCGATCGTCTTCCGACCGGTCCTGGTTGAGCTTGAACTTGCCTTCGAGCACGCGCACCGGAATCTCGACCGCCGCGATCATGTCCAGGCGCGGCGCCACGAAGTCGAAGGGCATGGCGTCGAAGTCCCAGTTGCCGCCCAGCGGCGTGTCGTACAGCGCGACAGTGCGGCGCAGCACGGCATGGATGGCCGTGCGCTCCTCGATCACGCGGGGCGTGCCGCGCGCGTGGATCGCGGTGTAGTTCCAGGTCGGGAAGGTGCTCTGCTTCACGTACCAGCTGGGCGTGACGAAGGCATGCGGCCCCTGGAAGATGGCGAGCACTTCGGCGCCCGCGCGCAGCTCGTCGAACTGCGGGTTCTTCTTCGACAGGTGCGTGGTGAGCAGGCCGGGGCCGTCGTCCTGCGCGTCGAGCAGGAAGGGCAGGTGCGTGGCGCTGGCGCCTGATGGGCCCACGGTGATGAGCGTGCCGAAGCTCCACGCGCGGATGCCGGCGTGCAGCATCGCGAGGTCGTCTTCGACGTACGGTTTGGGCGTGTACATGGCGAGGGCTTCAGCGCGCGGCCCGCGCGTGCATCCAGCGGGCGGCGTCGTCGAAGGCGCGGCCCGCCACGTCGGCGATCGACACCGCTTCGAGAAAGCCGTGGATCGTGCCGGGGTAGAGCACGTCGGTCACGGCCACGCCGGCTTCGCGCAGCCGTGCGGCCATGAGCACGCTGTCGTCGTGCAGCGGGTCGCACTCGGTGATCGCCAGGCACGCGGGCGGCAGGCCCTCGAGCCGCGCCGTGAGGCTGGCCAGGCGCGGGTCGCGAAAGTCTTCGGGCCGGCGCAGGTACAGGCCGTAGAACCACACCATCATGTGCAGCGACAGGCCGTACTCGCCCGCGCCGTAGCGCACCACCGACTCGCGGTACAGCTCGGTGCTGTAGGCGCCGTAGTTCAGCAGCATGCCCAGCGGCAGCGCCTCGCCCGCGTCGCGCAGCACGAGGCAGGCGCCCACCGACAGGTTCGCGCCCGCCGAGTCGCCGCCGATGAAGAGCTGCGCGGGGTCGATGTCGAGCGTGCCCGCGTTCGCCGCGAGCCAGCGCATCACGTCGACGCACTCGTCGTGCGGCTGCGGAAACTGCGCTTCAGGCGCCCGCGTGTAGTCGATGCCGATGACGGCGATGCCCGCGCGGCCCGCGTACTCGCGCATCACGCGGTCGTGGGTGTCGAGGCTGAACAGCACGAAGCCGCCGCCGTGGATGTAGACCAGCGCGCCCTGCAGGCTGCGCGCCTGGGGGTAGTGCACGCGGATGCGCACGTTGCCGTGGCGCGTGGGCACCTGCTGTTCGACCGTGCGCGCCATCGTCGGGCCGCCTTCGGTCCACGGCGCGCGCACCTTCTCGGCGTTGGCGCGGCCTTCGGCGATCGGGATGGTGTGGCGCTTCGGGTAGCGGCCGCCCTCGGCCGCCATGAGGCGCATGAACTCGACGATCTGCGGGTCGAGCGGAGGCGGGGCGGTGGGGTTCAGCCAGGTGGCGGGCAAGGAGGAGGCAGTCACGCAAAAACTTTCTCGGAAGGGCAGGAGACAGATTCGGCCAGCGACGCGAGCGGCCGGGGCGTGGCCGCCAGCAGCGCCTGCGTGTAGGCATGGCTCGGCCGGTCGAACACGGCGTCGCGCGGGCCTTGCTCGACGATGCGGCCGCGCTCCATCACGACGACGCGGTCGGCGATCTGCTCGACGGCCGCCAGGTCGTGGCTGATGAAGAGGCACGCAAAGCCGTGGTGCGCCTGCAGGCTCTGAAAGAGCCGCAGCACCTGCGCCTGGATGGTCATGTCGAGCGCGGACACGGGCTCGTCGGCCACCACGAAGGCGGGCCGGCGCACCAGCGCGCGCGCAATCGCCACGCGCTGGCGCTGGCCGCCCGAGAGTTCGTGCGGGTAGCGTGCGCCCAGGCCGTCCAGGCCGACTTCGTCGAGCGTTTCGTGCACGCGCTTCCCGCGCGCGGCGGCGTCGAGCGCGGGCAGGTGGCGCAGCGGTTCGGCCACGATTTCCTGCACGCGCATGCGCGGGTCGAGCGACGAGAACGGGTCCTGGAACACAAGCTGGCAGGCGAGCCGGAAGCGGTGCAGCGCGGCGCGGTCGGCGCTGCGCACGTCGTCGCCGCGAAACAGGATCTGCCCCGCGTGCGACGGCGCGAGCCGCAGGATGGCGCGGCCCAGCGTGGTCTTGCCCGAGCCGCTGCCGCCCACCAGCGCGACCATCTCGCCGGGGTGGATGTCCAGGTCGAGCTGGTCGATGACCTGCACCGGCGCATGGCGCTTGAAGAAGCCGGCGCGCGGGCCGGGGTAGCTCACGCACAGGCCGCGCACCTGCACCAGCGGTTGCTGTGGGGCAGAAGGCACCGGCTTCGCGGCCTGGCGGCGCGGCAGGGCGTCGACCAGCTTGCGGGTGTAGGGCTGCTTCGGGTCGACGAGGATGGCGGGCACGTCGCCCGTCTCCACGAGCTTGCCTTTCTCCAGCACGATGGCGCGCTGCGCATAGCGCCCGACCAGCCCGAGGTTGTGCGTGATGAGCAGCACGGCCGTGCCCTGGTCCTTCGCGAGGCCGACCATCAGGTCGAGCACTTCGCGCTGGCTCAGGGTGTCCAGCGCGGTGGTCGGCTCGTCGGCGATCAGCAGGCGCGGCTGGAGCAGCATCACGCTGGCCAGCATGATGCGCTGGCGCATGCCGCCCGAGAACTCGTGCGGGTAGGCGTGCAGGCAGCGCTCGGGGTCGGCGATCTGCACGCGGCGCAGCATGTCGAGGCAGCGCGCGCGAATCTCGGCGGCCGACAGCTTCGTGTGCATGCGCAGGCCCTCGGCCATCTGCTCGCCGATGCGGTGCACCGGGTTGAGCGAGACCATCGGCTCCTGGAACACCATGCCGATGCCGGGCCCGCGGATGGGGCGCATGGCCTTCACGTCGCGGGTGCTCAGGTCTTCGCCGTCGAACACGATCTGCCCGCCGCTTTGCGCGATGCCGGGCGGCAGCAGCTGCAGGATGGCGCGCGCGGCCATGGTCTTGCCGCTGCCCGATTCGCCCACCACGGCAAGGAACTCGCCAGGGCGCACGTCGAACGAGAGGTCGTGCACCAGCGTCTGGGCGCCGCCGTGCAGGTCGATCTTCAGGTGCCGCACGGAAAGCACGGGCGCTGCGGAAGAGGAGGAATGGGTCATGACTTCTCCGTGCGCGGGTCGAGCCGGTCGCGCAGCGATTCGCCCAGGAGGTTGATGCCCAGCAGCGTGAGCGCGATGCACAGGCCCGGAACCAGGCACAGCCACACGGCCGAGGCCATGTAGGGGCGTGCGCTGGAGAGCATGTTGCCCCAGGTGGGCGCGGGCGGCGGCACGCCCAGGCCGAGGAAGCTCAGGGCGCTTTCCGACAGCAGCACCCAGCCGAACATGCTGGTGGCCAGCACGGCGACGGGCGCCACGCAGTTGGGCAGGATGTGGCGCCACATGGTGTAGATCTCGCCGTTGCCGATCATGCGCGAGGCCTCGACGTACTCGCGCTCGCGCAGCGACAGCACGGTGCCGCGCACCACGCGCACCACCGAGGGCGCATACGCCATGCTCAGCGCGAGCACGATGCCCCACTGGTTGGCGCCCACGATCACCATCACGCCCAGCGCCAGCAGCAGGCCCGGAAAGGCCAGCAGCGTGTCGTTGAAGGCCATGAGCACGCGGTCGGTCCAGCCGCGCACGAAGCCGGCAAGCACGCCCACCACGAGGCCGACGGCGGTGGCCAGTGCCACCGTGAGCAGCGCGATGAGGCAGCTGGTGGAGGCCGCACGCATGGCACGGCTGGCCACGTCGCGCCCGAACTCGTCGGTGCCCAGCCAGTGCGCCATCGAGGGCGGCTGCAGCTTGCCGCGCAGGTCGATGCCCAGCGGGTTGTAGGGCGTCCACAGCGCGGCCACCAGCGCCAGGACCAGCAGCACGCCGATGAGCACGCCGCCCACGAGGGTATGGGTCTTGATCTTTTTCACTGCACTGACACCCGGGGATCGAAGAGGGGATAGCACATGTCCACGATCAGGTTGATGACCACGTAGATGCAGGCCGTGAACAGCAGGCAGCCCTGCAGCACCGGGTAGTCGCGCGCGAAGATCGAATCGATCATCAGGCGGCCCAGGCCGGGCAGGGTGAACACCGTTTCGAGCACCGCGATGCCGCTCAGCAGATGGCCCAGGATGAGGCCGATCATGGTGAGCGTGGGATTGAAGGCGTTGGGCAGCACGTGGCGGCGCAGCACCTGCGACTCGGGCACGCCCTTGGCGCGCGCGTGCGTCACGTACTCGAGCCGCAGCACCTCGATGGTGCTGGCGCGCGACATGCGCGTGAGCACGCCGGTCTCGACCAGCACCAGCGTGACGATCGGCAGGATGACGTACATCAGGCCCTGCGAGAAGTCTTCCGACATGGGCACGTAGCCCACCACCGGCAGCCAGTGCAGGTACTGGCCGAAGAACATCAGCAGCAGCAGGCCGAGCCAGAAGCTCGGCACCGACAGCATCAGCGTGGCCGCGCCGATGATGGCGAGGTCGGTCGGCCGGTCCTTGCGCCAGGCGGCGACGAGGCCGGCGGGCACGGCGATCAGCGAGGCCAGCGCCACGGCGGTGAGCACGATCACGGCGCTCACGTGAAAGCGCTCCCAGATCAGCGGCAGCACGGCCAGGCCGTTGGTGGTCGACACGCCCAGGTCGCCGGTGAGCGCGTGGCGTAGCCACACGACGTACTGGGTGACCAGGGGCTGGTCCAGCCCCATCTGCTGGCGTGCGAGTTCGAGCTGCGCGGGGTCGGCGCCTTCGCCGAGCATGAGCTGCACCGGGTCGCCCGGAATCAGCCGCATGAGCGTGAAGACGGCAATCGACACCAGCAGCAGCGTCGGGACCGTCATGGCGATCCGGCGCAAGAGGTAGGCAAGCATGGCGGCGGCGCCCCGTCAGCCGCGCGCGTCGAGCCGGACGTTCCAGAACCGCGGCTTGGCCGGCGCCCAGCCCTTGAAGCCGGTCACGCTCTTGCGCATGGCGGTGGCGTCGCTGGCGTTGAAGAGCACGACCATCGGCACGTCCTGCAGCATCTGCTTGTGCAGCTCGTCGAACAGCACCTGGCGGCGCGCCTTGTCGCGCGAGACCATGCTTTCGGTGAGCCGGGTCTGCGCGGCGGCGCTGTCCCACACCTTGCGCGGCTGCGTGGCCTTGTCGCCCGACACCATCTCGTAGTTGAGCGAGGGGTCGATGCGCGCCGAGTAGATGAACGCCATGCTCTGGTACTGGCCCTTGGTGTAGCGGTCGAGCTGCGTGGCCCAGTCGAGCACTTCGAGTTCGATGTTGATGCCGGCCTCGGAGGCCATGGCCTGCACCAGCACGGCGGCCGAGTACAGCGCCTCGTAGCGCTTGTTGGCGACGAGCTTGATCGGCTGGCCGCGGTAGCCGGCCTCGGCCAGCAGCTTCCTGGCACCGGCGATGTCGCGCTTGTAGCCGCCGGCCTGCACGGGGCTGTAGAACGGACTGGACGAAGGCACGACCGAGTTGTTGACGGCCGACAGGCCCTCGGTGACCGACTTGGCGATCTCGGGCGTGTCGAGCGCCAGTGCCAGCGCGCGGCGGATGCGCACGTCCTTCAGCAGCGGGTCGGTGGTCTGCAGGAGCAGCGCCACCATGGTCATCACCGGCGTGGTGTCGACGCGCACGTCGCTGCGCCCGCGCATCTCGACCACGTCGGCGGGGCTGGGGCTGATGAAGGCGTCGATGCCGCCGCTGTAGAGCGCGGCCTTGGCCGCGGCCGAGTCGGGAATGACGACGAAGCGCAGGTTCTCGATCTCGGCCTTCTTGCCGCCGGTGAGGCCGTCGCGCGCTTCGGGGCGCGAGGTGTAGCCGTCGAAGCGCGTGAGCTCGATGTACTGGCCGCGCTTCCACTCCTTGATCTTGTAGGGGCCGGTGCCCACGGGCTCCTTCCACTGGCCGTCGGCGCCCAGCGAGCTGCGGTGCACGATGGCGGCGCCGCCGCAGTCGGGGCGCGCCATCATCGTGAGAAACAGCGCGCTCGGGCGCTCGATCTTGAAAACCACCGTCTTCGGCGTGGGCGCTTCCACCGCGAGCACCTTGGTCATGCCCTTGCCGTCGAACTCGGGCAGGCAGCGCCAGCCGCTGGTGGGCTTGAGGTAGCGCTGCCAGCTCCACACCACGTCGTCGGCGGTGAGCACCGCGCCGTTCTGGAACTTCACGCCGTCGCGCAGGGTGAAGGTGTAGGTCAGGCCGTCGGCCGAGGTGTCGACCTTGCTCGCGAGCATCGGGCCGACCGAGGTGTCTTCGCGCAGCGCGACCAGGCCTTCGACGACATGGGTGAGCACGTTGTCGGTGTTGTCGTCGCGGTTGCCGCCGGGGTCGGTGGAGCGGATGTCGGAGTTGATCTGGATCCGCATCGTCTGGCCGGCCGGGGCCTGGGCGAAGGCCGCGCTGGCGGCCAGGCCGAGGCCGAGGGCCAGTGCGGCGGCGGTGCGCGCAGCGGGAGGGAGGGACGGGGGCGTGGGCAGGTTCATGGCAACACTCCTGGCGATGGCGGGGCGGGGCGGGCGGATCAGAGGGAATACTCGGTGAAGCGGTGCGCCTTGAAGGGCGCCGGCGCGATGCGCATCTTTCGTGCCGCCGGGTCCAT
This sequence comes from Variovorax sp. GW822-FHT04A09, assembly GCF_058801005.1. Lineage (NCBI taxonomy): Bacteria > Pseudomonadati > Pseudomonadota > Betaproteobacteria > Burkholderiales > Comamonadaceae > Variovorax > Variovorax sp. GW822-FHT04A09. Next base: position 368,551 of record NZ_JBXAMV010000001.1, read on the forward strand.
GACGATGGTCGCCACGGTGGCCGAGGAGGCGCCGCCGGGGCCCGCGCTCGGGCTGCGGCACACGGCGCGCGGCGCGCCGAAGCGATCCTGCAATGCGTCGAGCACGTCCTGCTCGGTGAGCAAAGCTGCTGCGCGCTTGTTGTGCAGCGCCTCGGTCACGCGGCGGTCGCGGTAGAGCGAATCGGGCGTGGTCTCCAGGCTGCGGTCGACCACGCGCGCCAGCGCCGCCGGGGTCTTGAAGTGGTTGGCGTGCACCAGGATGCCGCCTTCGGGCTGTTGCCAGAACACCTGCTCGGGGCAGGTCTCCAGACTCACGGCCTCGCCCTCGGCGTGCGTGATGATCATGTTGTTGGAGATCGAGCGCGCGCTGCGGCACACCACGCCCAGCGCGTTGGCGTACAGCGTCGACTGCAGGATGCCGCGGCGGATCAGCGCCAGCGGCACGCCCTGCTGCTTGCCGTCGTTGTCGGCCTTGATGAAGTTGCCGGTGACGGCGATGCCCGCGCTGTTGAGTCCCGCGCGCGCCAGCGTGCCGGCCTCGGCGAAGGTGAGCATGGCCGGGCCTTCGTCCGGCTGGATGCGCAGCACCACGCCGAGTTCGAGGCTCTCGACGCGCCAGTCCCAGTTCTGCGCATGGATGAGCTTGCCGTCGCGCGCGGCCGAGGGCATGACGACCACGCCGGTGCAGCCGTCGGGCGGTTCGGTGGCTTCGAGCTGCTGGAAGGCGTAGAGCATTTCGCTGCGCGCGTTGAGCGCCACGATGTCTTCGGCCGGCACGCCCGCGCCTTCGGCCACGCCCTCGATCTCGCGCAGCATGCCGGCGTCGAAGGCCTCGACCATCGGCATGAAGCGGCGTGCCAGCGCGCGCGTGCGCTCCCAGCTCAGGCCCACGCGCTCGAAGGCGGCGCGGTAGGTGCGCAGGCTCAGGTCGATGCGGTCGCCGGCGGCGCGGCCGTACTGGCGCCCGCGCTGCTGCGCGTCGCCTTCGATGTCGTAGAGGGGGAACGATTCGATGTCCATGGTGTGTCTTGTCTCCGGGGCTTGTCTTGTCGGTGCGGCGTGAGGGCTCAGGCGGCGGTGTCGGTGGCTTGTGCGGTCTGCGCGATGGCGGCGCGCAGGCTGTCGATGATCTGGTCGATGTGCCGGCGCTCCAGCGTGAACGGCGGCGACAGCGCAATGGTGTCGCCCACCGAGCGCACCAGCACGCCGCTTTCGTCCAGGCAATGTTGCGCCACGGCCTGCGCATGCGTGCCGGGGCCCGAGGCCCAGCCTTGCAGCTCGATGCCGGCCAGCAGGCCGACGTTGCGCACGTCGATCAAGCCCGGCAGGCCGCGCAGGCTGTGCAGGCCGTCTTCGAAGTAGGGCGACAGCTCGGCGGCGCGGGCGATGAGGCCGTCTTCGGTGTACGCGTCGAGCGTGGCCATGGCGGCGGCGCAGGCCAGCGGATGGCCCGAGTAGGTGTAGCCGTGCGAGAGCTCGACCGCGCTCACGCTGCCGTGCATGAAGGCGTCGTGCACCGCGCCGCGCATGAGCACCGCGCCCATCGGCACGGCGCCGTTGGTCAGGCCCTTGGCGGTGGTGATCAGGTCGGGCGTCACGCCGAACAGGTCGGACGCGAAGTTGCTGCCCACGCGTCCGAAGCCGGTGATGACCTCGTCGAAGATCAGCAGGATGCCGTGCTTGTCGCAGATCTCGCGCAGGCGCTTGAGGTAGCCGCGCGGCGGCGGCAGCACGCCGGTGGAGCCGGCCACGGGCTCGACGATCACGGCGGCGATGGTCGAGGCGTCGTGCAGCGAGACCAGCGCTTCGAGCGCGTCGGCCTTGTCGATGCCGTGCGGCGGCTCGCCGCGCGAGAAGGCGTTGCGCGCCAGGTCGAGCGTGTGCGGCAGGTGGTCCACGCCGTTGAGCAGCGGCCCGAAGGTGCTGCGCTGGCGCCCGATGCCGCCCACCGAGATGCCGCCGAAGCCCACGCCGTGGTACGAGCGCTCGCGCCCGATGAGCCGGTAGCGGCCCGCGTCGCCGCGCGCCCGGTGGTAGGCCACGGCGATCTTCAGCGCGGTGTCGACCGACTCGGAGCCCGAGTTGGTGAAGAACACGTGGTCCATGCCGGCCGGCGCCATCTGCGTGAGGCGCTGCGCCAGCGTGAAGGCGGCGGGGTGGCCGATCTGGAAGTTGGAGGCGTAGTCGAGCACGTCGATCTGCGCCTTCATCGCCGCGCTGACCCGCGGGTTGCGGTGCCCGGCGTTCACGCACCACAGGCCGGCGATGGCGTCGAGCACGCGGCGGCCGTCGGCCAGGTCGTAGTACAGGCCCTCGCTGCCGACGATGAGGCGCGGCGCCTGCTTGAACTTGCGGTTGGGCGTGAAGGGCATCCAGAACGCGTCGAGCGAACCGGGTGGCGTTGTCAGGGTATCGGCGGAAGCCACGGTGTTTTTCTCCTTGGAAACGACCCGTCGTCCGGGTCGGCGTGGGGCCGATCTTGAAATCCAAATTGTATTTTTGGCGTGAGATGTACATGGTTTTTTAGGGCCAAAAATACAAAGAACCCGCGATGATCGGCACCCAGCCCGTGTTTCCGGAGACCCATGGATGGCCCCGCAGCAGCAGATGCAGACGCAGATGGACAACAAGTCGGTCCCGCCGCTCACCCAGCGCGTGAGCCGCTACATCCTCGACCAGGCCCTGGCCGGCGGCTACGAGAACGGCCGCCACATGACCGAGACCGATCTGGCCGGCCGGCTCGGCATCTCGCGCACGCCGGTGCGCGCCGCGCTGCGCCTCTTGCACGAGCGTGCACTGCTGGCGCACGTGCCCAACCGCGGCTACACGCTGGTGGCCGACCGCGAGGCGCTCGACCGTGCGCGCCGCGAGATGCCGGAGGACGAGGAGAAGACGCTCTATTACCGCGTGCTGCGCGACCGCCTCGCGGGCAAGCTGCCGACGCGCGTCAACGAACTCGAGCTGGCCCAGACCTACGGCGTGCCGCGCCCGCTGCTGCGCAACGTGATGACCACGCTGCTGCAGGACGGTGTGCTGCGCGGTCGCCACTACCAGCGCTGGGAGTTCACCGAAACCCTCGACTCGGTCGAGAGCGAGCGCGAGAGCTACCGCTTTCGCCTGGTGGTCGAATGCGCGGCGCTGCGCGAGCCGGGCTTCAAGGTCGAGCACGAGCGGCTGCTCGCCTGCCGCGAACAGCAGCAGACCTTGCTGACGCACGCCTCGCGCCATTCGTGGATGGAATTCTTCGAAGCCAACGCGCAGTTCCACGAGCTGCTGGCCAGTGCGTCGGGCAACCGCTTCATCCTCGATGCCGTGAAGCAGCAGAACCGGCTACGCCGCATCTCCGACTTGTCGGACTACCCGCTCGTGAATATCGACTTGTTGCGCAAGTCGTGTCGCGAGCATTTGCAGATCCTCGACGCGGTCGAGGAGAACAAGCTCGAAGTCGCCGCGAAGCACATGCACGCCCACCTGAGCCGTGCCAGCGACATCCTGGAGCGCCGCGTGATGGGCGACTTGGATGCGCTCGGCGAATGAGACACCGCACCCTTATGACCACCCAAGAAACGACGGCTCCCGATGCCGCGCTGGCCGACGGCTGGCGCGATGGTTTTCCCACGGCTGGCACGGCCGTGCAGCGCCCGCGTGAACGCCCGATCTTCCAGGCGCCCGAGAACCGCTGGGCCTTTTCGCACCTGCGCGAGCTGCAGCCGACGCGCAACGTGTCGCGCGGCACCGGCCCGGTGTCGGTGCTGCCGCGCGCCGAGCGGCCGGAGCTCGACACGCTGGCCTTCACCTTGCCCGCCGACGGTTCGCGCACCGACTGGCACAGCGCGCTCACAACGATCTGCGCTGACGGCGCGGTGGTGCTGTACCGCGGCCGCATCGTCTACGAGCGCTACTTCGGCGCGCTCGACGAACACGGGCAGCACATGGCGATGTCGGTCACCAAGTCGGTCGTCGGAACGGTCGGCGCGATGCTCGCGGCCGAGGGCGCGCTCGACGAACACGCGCAGGTGCGGCACTACATTCCCGAGCTGGCGGCCAGCGCCTTCGGCCACGCCACTGTACGCCAAGTGATGGACATGACGACGGGCATCGACTACTCGGAGGACTACACCGACCCCGACGCCGGCGTGTGGAAGCATGCGCGCGCCGGCCAACTGCTGCCGCGTCCCGCGGGCTATGTGGGCGCTGAGGGCTACCGCCAGTTCCTGCAGACCGTGCAGGGGCAGGGCACGCACGGAGAGGCCTTTGCCTACCGCACGGTGAACACCGACGTGCTGGGTTGGCTCATCAGCCGCGTGGCGGGCCAGCCGCTGGCGCGGGTGCTGGGCGAGCGCATCTGGTCGCGCCTGGGTGCCGAGCAGGACGCGGCCTTTGCCGTGGACGGGCAGGGCGCCGAGTTCGCGGGCGGCGGCCTGTGCACCGGCCTGCGCGACCTGGCGCGGCTGGGCGAAATGATGCGGCTGGGCGGCGTCTTCAACGGCACGCAGATCGTGCCCGAGGCCGTGGTGGCCGACATCCGCCGCGGCGCCGATCCGGCGCGCTTCGCGCTCGCGGGCTACACGCGGCTGGCCGGCTGGAGCTATAGAAACATGTGGTGGGTGGCGCACGACGCGCGCCGCACCTTCACCGCGCAAGGCATCCACGGCCAGGCGCTGCACATCGACCCCGAGGCCGAGATGGTGGTGGCGCGTTTCGCCTCGCACCCGCTGGCTGCCAACGCGCACCTGCCGACCTCGATGCACGCCTTTCGCGCGCTGGCCGAGCACCTGATGCGCGGCTGATTCCCTTCTCTTTTCTCTTCTTTCTTCTTCATGCTCACCCAAGTCACAACCAACGCGAGCCTGCAGGCCCGCAAGAACGCCGCCTGCGCGCAGGGCATCGGCACGCTCACGCCGCACTTCACCGCCCGCGCCGACAACGCCGAGCTGTGGGACGTGGAAGGCCGGCGCTTTGTCGACTTTGCCAGCGGCATCGCCACGCTCGCCACCGGCCACCGCCACCCGCGCATCGTGGCGGCCGTGCGCGCGCAGCTCGACGACTTTCACCACACCTGCTTCCACGTCACGCCCTACGAGGAATACGTGGCGCTGTGCGAGCAGCTGAACCGCCTCGTGCCCGGCCCCAGCGCCAAGAAGAGCGCGCTCTTCACGACCGGCGCCGAAGCCATCGAGAACGCGATGAAGGTCGCGCGCGCCGCCACGGGCCGCAGCGGCGTGGTGGCGTTCTCGGGCGCCTTCCATGGCCGCACCTTCATGGGCATGGCGCTCACCGGCAAGGTCGCGCCATACAAGGCGGGCTTCGGCCCGATGCCGGGCGATGTGTGGCACGTGCCGTTTCCGGCCGCGCCGCTGGGCGTGACGGTGGACGACAGCATTGCGGCGCTCGACCGGCTGTTCAAGACCGACGTCGATCCGCAGCGCGTGGCCGCGATCGTCATCGAGCTGGTGCAGGGCGAGGGCGGTTTCTACGTGGCGCCGCCCGCACTCATGGAACACCTGCGCGCGGAATGCGACCGCCACGGCATCCTGCTGGTCGTCGACGAAATCCAGACCGGCTTCGGGCGCACCGGCAAGCTCTTCGCGCTGGAGCACTACGGCATCGAGGCCGACCTGGTCACGACCGCCAAGAGCCTGGCCGGCGGCTTTCCGCTGTCGGCGCTCACGGGACGCTCCGAACTCATGGACGCCACGCGCGTCGGCAGCCTCGGCGGCACCTACGCGGGCAACCCGCTGGCGGTGGCGGCGGCGCTGGAGACGATGCGCGTGACCGAGGACGAAGGGCTGGTCGCACGCGCCCGCATGCTCGGCGAGCGGCTGACGGCGTGCCTCGCGGCGCTGCGCACCGAGGTGCCACGCATCTGCGACGTGCGCGGCCTGGGCGCGATGGTGGCGGTGGAGTTTCGCGATCCGCGCAGCGGCGAGCCCGATGCCGAGTTCACGAAGCGCGTGCATGCGGCGGGGCTCGAACGCGGTCTGCTGCTGCTGACCTGCGGGGTGCACGGCAACGTGGTGCGCTTCCTGTTTCCGCTCACCATTCCGGAGGCGGTTTTTGAAGAAGGGCTGGGCTTGCTGGCCGAATCGATTCGCGCGGCCAACGTCTGAACGACTAACGGCGCGGCGCAATGCCGAGCGTGCGGCAGAAGTCGTAAAAGTCTTCGAGCTGCAGCGACTTGTCGAACACCGCATCGACGCCCGCCGACAGCGCGCCTTCACGCACCTCGGAGGTCGCGTGGTTCATGAACACCACGGTGCGCTGCACGGGCGACTTGCGTTCCCTCAGGTGGTTCGCCACCGTCAGGCCGTTGCCCTGCGCGAGGAACACGTCGATCACGGCGGCGTCCCATGCGTCGGGGTTGGCGTCGAGCCAGTCGATGGCTTCGTCGCTGCTGCTGGCGGTGGCGACGACTTCGCATCCGGAGAATTCCCTCAGTCCATCGGTCAGGGTGGTGGCGATCAGGGGGTTGTCTTCTATGAGGTAGATGCGGGTCATCGGTGCGGAGCCTGGAAATGAAATGCGTCGGCTCGTCTGCGCTTGTGGCGCGGGTCTGCCGGGCCGGTCCATTGTCACGAGGCGAGGGCGGGGCGGAGTCGGACAACGCCGCCACATGGCGTCCCCCGTGCACGCGAAAGCGCTGTTTGTGCATTGCATCACTGGCGTACAAGACGCGGGCGCGGGGCGTGCCTATCGTGCGGGGCTTCTTTGACTCCTTCACGACAGGTTGTTTGATGTCGCCTTCTTCTTCGTCTTCCTTCGCTCCACCCTTCACCGCTTCGGGCCGCAGCGCGCTCGTGCAGGCGCCGCCGTGGCACTACGCCGGCTGGCTGGTCAACGTGGGCTTCTCGTTCGATGCCGCACGCGGCGCCGCGCTGGTACCGCCGGAGGTCGGCGTGGCCACGGGCAACGGCTGCGTGCATTTCGCCGACTGGCAATCGTGCGGCGACGACGGGCGCGAGATGCTCGACCCGGTGTACGCGCAGTACCGCGAGACCATCGTGGTGCTCGAGATCGAGCCGGCGCGCGGCGACACGTCGCGTCGCTGCTTCTACTGTCCGCTCATCTACGTCGACCAGGACATCTCGATGCTGCGCGGCTGGCTGCAGGGCTGGCCCAAGAAGATCGGCCAGACCTGGCTGACGCGCAGCCTGCCGCTGATCCATCCGGCTGCGGCGCCGATGGCGGCCGGCAGCCGGCTCGGCGCGAGCCTCAGCGTGAAGGAGCGGCGGCTGGTGGATGCCACGGTCACGCTGTCGGGCGAGGCGAGCGGGCCGCTCGGCTTCCTGGCCGCGCCCACCATCGGCGCCATCGGCTGGCCAGACCTGACGCAGGCGGGCAGCGTGGCGGTGCCGCGCTACCTGCGCGCCGACATCATCGACCGCGTCGAAACGGGCTGGGTGCGGGGCGAGGCCACGCTGCGTTTCCACGAGCATCCGGTGGAGGAACTCGCGCTGCTCGGCCCTGTGCAGACGACGCAGGCCAGCGCGGGCTGGATGGGCCTCACGGTGCGCGGCGCGATCGCGGTGTGAGGAGGGCGCTGCCTCCGGCGGGTGGCTGCGCTACCCTCGGCGGGCCATGACGCTTCCCGCCCCGACGACCTCGCATGTGATCGGCCTGCCGCTGGCCGACGGCACGCCGGTCGAGGTGATGTTTGCGGGCGATCCCAAGGCGCACTTCGCGCTGCACTGGCATGCGGAGTGGAGCGTGGGCGCGATCGTCGAAGGCCGCTGCGAGTTCGTCTGCGCCGGCGCGCCCCGCTCGGCGCAGGCGGGCGAGCTGGTGCTGATGCCGCCGTTCGCGCTGCACACCGCCGGCGTGAGTGCGCAGGGCTTTCGCATGGTGATGCTGTACGTGCCGCACGCTTGGGTGGCGGCCCGAATGGGGTGGCCGGCTGGTCGGCGCGGGTCGATGCGGCAGGAGGTCTGGCGCGACGAGGCGAGCGTCGATGCGCTCGCGCAGGCGGCATCGGCGAAGGACGGTGCGCGCATCGACGCGCTGCTCGACGGTATCTTCCGCACGCAGACGACCGAGCCGCTCGTGGCGGTCGCGCGGGCCGCGGGCGATGCGCGTGTCGAGGCGGTGTGCGACCTGCTCGCGACCGAGGACGCCTGCCGCATCGAACCCACGTCGCTCGCCGAGCGGCTCGGCGTGTCGCGTGAGCACTTCCATCGCGTGTTCCGCGCGGCGGTCGGCATGGCGCCGGCGCAGTACGCGCGGCTGGCGCGCATCGCCCGCGCCAAGGTGCTGCTGCGCGAAGGCCATGCGCCCGTCGAGGTGGCCGCGCAATGCGGCTTTGCCGACCAGGCGCATTTCTCGCGCTGGTTCCGCCGATGCTTCGGCGTGACGCCGGGGAACTACCGGGCAGGCGGCTCGCCAAAAACCGTCGCGTGAGAAACTACGCCCCCGAGCGAGCGCCCCGCGTATGAACGACAAGTCCTTGAATCTGAAAGAAAAAATCATCTCCGTCGCGCCCATGATGGACTGGACCGACAGGCATTGCCGCGTCTTCCATCGCCTCATGACACGCCACGCGCTGCTCTACACGGAGATGGTGACCACCGGCGCGCTGATCCACGGCGACGTGCCGCGCCACCTGCGCTTTCATGAAGAAGAACATCCCGTCGCGCTGCAGCTCGGCGGCAGCGAGCCGCACGACCTGGCGCACTGCGCCAAGCTCGGCGAAGAGTGGGGCTACGACGAGATCAACCTGAACTGCGGTTGCCCGAGCGAGCGCGTGCAGCGCGGCGCGTTCGGGGCCTGCCTCATGAACGAGCCGCAGCTGGTGGCCGATTGCGTGAAGGCGATGGTCGATGTGGTCGATGTGCCGGTCACGGTGAAGCACCGCATCGGCATCGACAAGATCGAGAGCTACGAGTTCGTGCGCGACTTCGTCGGCGCGGTGAGCGAGGCCGGCTGCGGCACGTTCATCGTGCATGCGCGCAACGCCTGGCTGCAGGGCCTGAGCCCGAAGCAGAACCGCGAGATTCCGCCGCTGCGCTATGCGCTGGTGCACCGCCTGAAGCACGACTTTCCGGCGCTGCAGTTTTCGATCAACGGCGGCATCGCCACCAACGCGCAGGTGCACGAGCACCTGCGGCTGCTCGACGGCGCCATGATCGGGCGCGAGGCGTACCACAACCCCTGGTGGCTGGCCGAATGGGACGCCGAGTTCTACGGCGAGGCCCCGCAGACGCTCACGCGCGAGGACATCGAGGCGCAGATGTGCGACTACATGGTCCGCGAGGCGGCCGAACACGGCACCAACTGGTGGTCGATCGCGCGCCACATGCTGGGCCTGCGCAACGGCCTGCCCGGCGCCCGCCGCTGGCGCCAGGTCTGGAGCGACCACCGCCTGAAGACCCGCCCGCCGCACGAAGTGATGGCGCTGGCGCACGAACCTGCCGCCCAGGCCGCCTGAATTCCGGCCTCGCCGCCCCGACTTTGTAGACAGTCAACACAATTGAGCGAAGTTGACGCTCGATGGAACACAGTTTCATGACAATGCAACAACAAGTGTGAGCGAAGCACCTGTTTTTGCTCAAGAATAAGGCGGTCAGGGAAACAAGAAAAAGGTTCTGTCTTATGAGTGAAGCTGCAGGCAGCAAGGAAGAAGTCAGTGCGCTTGCCAGGGGGTTGTCGCTGCTGAAGGTCATCGGGATGGCGGCAGCGCCCGTCGGAAACCGGGAGCTGGCCGACACCACCGGCATTCCGAAGGCCACGGTGTCGCGCCTCACGGCGACGTTGGTGGGGGCGGGGTATCTGCGGCAGTCGCAAGACAGCGAGCGTTTCAGCCTGGGGCCGGTGTTGCTCGACATGAGCAGCCGCTACCTGCGCAATTTCGACCTGAGGGCGCTGGCGCGTCCCCATCTGAGCAACCTGGCCGAACTGTCGGGCGCCAGCATCCACATGGCGGTGCGCGACGACCTGGACATGCTGGTCATCGATTCGCTGCGCCCGCGCTCGGCGCTCATCAGCTCCCGCATCGACGTCGGCTCGCGCATGTCCATCGCCACCTCGGCCTCCGGCCGCGCCTACATCGGCGCCTTGCCCGGGCCCGAGCAGTCGGCATTGCTGGAGCAGATCCGGCTCGAAACCGGCGAGAACTGGCACGCCATCGAGCCGCGCCTCATCGCCAGCCTCGAAGAGCACGCCCGCCTGGGCTACTGCACCTCCTTCGGCGAATGGAACCCCCAGATCCACGCCCTGGGCTTCGCGCTCGAAGGCCCGCGCGGCGAACGCTACGGCGTGAGCTGCGGCGGCCCCGCCTACCTGCTGCCGAGGGAGGCCATGCTGAGCCGTGTCGCCCCGCGCATGCTGGAAATCGCCCAGCGCATCGCGACAGAGGCCGGCACCCTCACGCTAGGCTGAAAAAGGAAATAGACCGCGCCCGAAGGGCGCCGGTCACCTTCGTGAGACGCCGCGGAACCGGCTTCGCCGGGCCGCAGGCGTCGCCCCCGGAAGGGGGTTGGCGAAGCGACACGAAGTGCGCGCAGCCTGGGGGAGAGCCCTATACAGCGGCTTCCAGGCCGTTGAGGAAGTGTTCGCGCATGCGCGCCATGGCCGTGGCCGCGTCGCGCGCCTCGATGGCCGCCATCACCGCCCGGTGCTCCGCCAGCGACTCGCCAATGCGCCCCGCCTTCAGCAGCGAGTTGTGGCGATTCAACTTCATCACCTTGCGCAGGTCGGCCACCATCTGGTCGCGCCACTTGTTGTTGGCAATGGCCAGCAGGCTCATGTGGAAGCGCTCGTTCACCGCAAAGAAGTGCTCGCGGTCTTCCTTGCCCGGGGCGGCGGCGGCTTCCAGCTCGGCGTGCAGCGCCTTCAGCTCGGCGCGCTGGGCATCGGTGGCGCGCTCGGCCACCACGCCGGCGGCGTCGCTCTCGAGCAGCGAGAGCAGGTGGTACACATCGGCCAAATCTTGTTCCGACACCTCGGTGACGTACGCGCCGCGGCGCACCTTCATCGTCACCAGCCCTTCGGCGGCCAGCACCTTGAGCGCCTCGCGCAGGGGCGTGCGGCTGATGCCGTATTCCTCGGCCAGCTTGAGTTCGTCGATCCAGCTGCCCGGCTCCAGTTCGCGGCGGAAGATCCGCTGGCGCAGGAGCTCGGCCACCTCTTCATAGAGGGCGCGGGGGGTCAGGGTGACGGCGGACATGGGCTGAACTGTACTTCAAAATCGCGTTTGAATTAATAATTACAGATGGGTTAGACTTGTGAACGGCTTGCAAATCCGTGCAAGCGACCTTGCGAATCCCGTCAGACCACCGCCTGGAGCGGCGCCTTCCATGAGCAGCAGCACACCCGAACCCACCTACAAGCCGGCCGACCTCGACGCCTGGGCCAAGTCCGCCGCCAAGTCGGCGCCCGGCGGCGACGTGAATGCGCTGAACTGGATCACGCCCGACGGCATCAGCGTGAAGCCGCTGTACACCGCGGCCGACCTGCAAGGCCTGAAGTACACCGACACGCTGCCGGGCTTCGAGCCCTACCTGCGCGGCCCGCAGGCCACCATGTATGCGGTGCGCCCCTGGACCATCCGCCAGTACGCCGGCTTCTCCACCGCCGAAGAATCGAACGCGTTCTACCGCAAGGCGCTGGCCGCCGGCGGCCAGGGCGTGAGCGTGGCCTTCGACCTGGCCACCCACCGCGGCTACGACAGCGACCATCCGCGCGTGACCGGCGACGTCGGCAAGGCCGGCGTGGCGATCGACTCGGTCGAGGACATGAAGATCCTGTTCGACCAGATCCCGCTCGACAAGGTGAGCGTGTCCATGACGATGAACGGCGCCGTGCTGCCGGTGCTCGCGGGTTACGTGGTCGCGGCCGAAGAGCAGGGCGTGGCGCAAGACCAGCTCAGCGGAACCATCCAGAACGACATCCTCAAGGAGTTCATGGTCCGCAACACGTACATCTTTCCGCCGGCGCCGAGCATGCGGATCATTGGCGACATCATCGAGTACACGGCGCAGAAGATGCCGAAGTTCAACTCGATCTCGATCAGCGGCTATCACATGCAGGAAGCCGGTGCCAACCAGGCGCTGGAGCTCGCGTTCACGCTGGCCGACGGCAAGGAGTACGTGAAGACCGCGCTCGCCAAGGGCCTCGACGTCGACGGCTTTGCCGGGCGCCTGAGCTTCTTCTGGGCCATCGGCATGAACTTCTACCTCGAAGTGGCCAAGATGCGCGCGGCGCGCCTCTTGTGGTGCCGCATCATGAAGGAGTTCAACCCCAAGAACCCCAAGAGCCTGATGCTGCGCACGCACTGCCAAACGTCTGGCTGGTCGCTCACCGAGCAGGACCCGTACAACAACGTGGTGCGCACCACCATCGAGGCGATGGCCGCGGTGTTCGGCGGCACGCAGTCGCTGCACACCAACGCGCTCGACGAAGCCATTGCGCTGCCCACCGAGTTCAGCGCCCGCATCGCGCGCAACACGCAGCTCATCATCCAGGAAGAGACGCACATCACGAACGTGATCGATCCCTGGGCCGGCAGCTACATGATGGAGAAGCTCACGCAGGACATGGCCGACGCCGCCTGGACCATCATCGAAGAGGTCGAAGCCATGGGCGGCATGACCAAGGCCGTGGACAGCGGCTGGGCCAAGCTCAAGATCGAGGCCGCCGCCGCCGAGAAGCAGGCGCGCATCGACTCGGGCAAGGACGTGATCGTCGGCGTCAACAAGTACAAGCTCAAGAACGAAGATGCGATCGACAGCCTGTCGATCGACAACGTGAAGGTGCGCGAGCAGCAGGTGGCGCGCCTGCAGAGCATCCGCGCCTCGCGCGACAACGCCAAGGTGCAGGCCGCGCTGGACGCGCTCACCGATGCCGCCGAGAACAACACCGGCAACCTGCTGGCGCTGAGCATCGACGCGGTGCGTGCCCGCGCCACCGTCGGCGAGATTTCCGACGCCCTCGAAAAATCCTTCGGCCGCCATCGCGCCGACACGCAGAAGGTGACCGGTGTGTACGCTGCCGCCTATGACTCGGCCGAAGGCTGGGAAAACCTCAAGACCGAGATCAACGCGTTCGCCGAGGCCCAGGGCCGCCGCCCGCGCGTGATGATCTCCAAGCTGGGCCAGGACGGGCATGACCGCGGCGCGAAGGTGGTTGCCACCGCGTTCGCCGACCTGGGCTTCGACGTCGACATGGGCCCGCTGTTCCAGACGCCCGAAGAGTGCGCGCGCCAGGCCATCGAGAACGACGTGCATGCCGTGGGCGTGAGCACGCTCGCCGCCGGCCATAAGACTCTTGTGCCGGCCATCATCGAAGAACTGCGCAAGCAGGGCGCGGACGACATCATCGTCTTCGTCGGCGGCGTGATCCCACGCCAGGACTACGACTTCCTGTACGAAGCCGGCGTCAAGGGCATCTACGGCCCGGGCACGCCCATCCCGGCCAGCGCCAAGGACGTGCTGGAGCAGATCCGCGCGGCCGTCGCAGTCTGAGACGAATCGACGTGGGCGATCTCTTGTCGCGGCTGTCGCTGCAGCCCGTGGATTCCAGCGATTTCGAAGACATGCTGGCCGTGCGCATCGATGCGATGCGTCCGAGCCTGGAGCGCGTCGGCCGTTTCGACCTCACGCGCTCGCGCGAGCGCCTGTCGGCCGGTTTCGTGGTGCCGTACATGCACCACATCGTGCTCGACGGTGAGCAGCGCCTGGGCTTCATCACGCTCAAGCCTGAGGACGCGGATGCGCTGCGCCTCGATCACCTGTACCTGCGCACCGGCTTCCAGGGGCGCGGCATCGGCGAATGGGCGCTGCGCTGGGCCAAGGCGCAGGCGCGCAAACAGAAGCTGGACATCAAGCTCACCGCGCTCGTGCAGAGCGACGCCAACCGCTTCTACCAGCGGCACGGCTTCGTGCTCGAAGGCGAGGAGGGCGTCGATCTGCACTACCGCTGGCGCGTGGCGTCGGAGGCTGCGTGCTGAACACCGTCGGCGCGCTCGAACGCGCGCTCGCCGATGCGCCGGGCATGGCGCAGCGGCGTGCCATCGCCAAGGCGATCACGCTGCTCGAATCGACGCGCACCGACCATCGCGCGCAGGCCGACGAACTGCTCACGGCGCTGCTGCCGCGCACCGGCGCATCGTTTCGTCTCGGCATCTCGGGCGTGCCCGGCGTGGGCAAGTCGACCTTCATCGAAACGCTGGGCCTGTTGCTGATCGGCAAGGGCCACCGCGTGGCGGTGCTCACCATCGACCCCTCGTCCACCGTGTCGGGCGGCTCCATCCTCGGCGACAAGACGCGCATGGAGCGCCTGTCGGTGCACGAGCGCGCCTACATCCGGCCCAGCCCCTCGAGCGGCACGCTCGGCGGCGTGGCCGAGAAGACGCGCGAGGCCATGCTGGTCTGCGAGGCCGCGGGCTACGACATCGTCATCGTCGAGACCGTGGGCGTGGGCCAGAGCGAAACGGCCGTGGCCGGCATGACCGACATGTTCGTGCTGCTGCAGCTGCCCAACGCGGGCGACGACCTGCAGGCGATCAAGAAGGGCGTGATGGAGCTGGCCGACCTGGTCGCCATCAACAAGGCCGACATCGACCGCGACGCCGCCACGCGCGCGCAGGCGCAGATCACCTCGGCGCTGCGCCTGTTCGGCCACCAGGGCAACCCCGACCACGCGCACGCGGTGCACGACGCGCACAGCGGCGTGGAGCGCCGTTTCTGGCTGCCCAAGGTGCTGCAGCTGAGCGCGCTCGCCGGCACCGGCGTCGACGCCTTCTGGGACGCCGTGCTCGAATTCAAGACGCTACAGACCGCCAACGGCAAGCTCGCGAAGCGCCGCGAAAAACAGGCCACCGCGTGGATGTGGGAACGCATCGACGCCGGGCTCAAGCAGGCGTTCCGCCAGCACGCGCAGGTGCGCGAGCTGCTGCCGCAACTCACGCAGCAGGTGGCCCAGGGCAGCCTGCCGGCCTCGACGGCGGCGCGCCAGCTGCTCGCCGCGGCAGCCATCACCGCCCGGGTGTGACACCCCGGCCCCCACAAGACTCTCCCAGCAATCCAGAACCACAGCTTCGGAAGCACACCATGCAAGAACTGATCGAACAACTCGAAAAGAAGCGCGCCCAGGCGCGACTCGGCGGCGGGCAGAAGCGCATCGACGCGCAGCACGCCAAGGGCAAGCTCACGGCGCGCGAGCGCATCGAGCTGCTGCTCGACGACGGCACGTTTGAAGAGTGGGACATGTTCGTCGAGCACCGCTCGGTCGACTTCGGCATGGCCGAGCAGAAGATCCCCGGCGACGGCGTGGTCACGGGCTACGGCATGATCAACGGCCGCCTCGTGTTCGTGTTCAGCCAGGACTTCACGGTCTTCGGCGGCGCGCTCAGCGAAGCCCACGCCGAGAAGATCTGCAAGGTGATGGACCAGGCCATGAAGGTCGGCGCACCGGTCATCGGCCTGAACGATTCGGGCGGCGCCCGCATCCAGGAAGGCGTGGCCTCGCTGGGCGGCTATGCCGACGTGTTCCAGCGCAACGTGATGGCCTCGGGCGTGGTGCCGCAGATCAGCATGATCATGGGCCCATGCGCCGGCGGCGCCGTGTACTCGCCCGCCATGACCGATTTCATCTTCATGGTGAAGGACAGCAGCTACATGTTCGTCACCGGCCCCGAGGTGGTGAAGACCGTGACGCACGAGAGCGTGACGGCCGAAGAACTGGGCGGTGCCATCACCCACACCACGCGCAGCGGCGTGGCCGACATGGCGTTCGAGAACGACGTCGAGGCGCTGATGATGCTGCGCCGCCTGTACAACTACCTGCCGCTGAACAACCGCGAGAAGCCGCCGGTGCGTCTGGGCAATGACGGCCAGGGCGACCCGGCCGACCGGCCCGACTACTCGCTGGACACGCTGGTGCCCGACAACCCGAACAAGCCCTACGACATCAAGGAACTGATCCTGAAGGTGGTGGACGACGGTGACTTCTTCGAGCTGCAGCCCGACTACGCGAAGAACATCGTGATCGGCTTCGCGCGCATGGAAGGCCAGACGGTCGGCATCGTGGCCAACCAGCCGCTGGTGCTGGCAGGCTGCCTGGACATCAAGAGCAGCATCAAGGCCGCGCGCTTCGTGCGCTTTTGCGATGCGTTCAACATCCCCGTCATCACCTTCGTCGACGTGCCCGGCTTCATGCCCGGCACCGGCCAGGAGTACGGCGGCATCATCAAGCACGGTGCCAAGCTGCTGTACGCGTACGCGGAGTGCACGGTGCCGAAGATCACCGTCATCACGCGCAAGGCCTACGGCGGCGCGTACGACGTGATGGCCTCCAAGCACCTGCGCGGCGACGTCAACCTGGCCTGGCCGCGCGCCGAGATCGCGGTGATGGGCGCCAAGGGCGCGGTGGAGATCATCTTCCGCGAGGACAAGAACGACCCCGAGAAGCTCGCGGCCCGCGAGGCCGAATACAAGGCCCGCTTCGCCAACCCGTACGTGGCCGGCGCGCGCGGCTACATCGACGACGTGATCCTGCCGCACGAGACGCGCAAGCGCATCTGCCGCTCGCTCGTGATGCTGCGCGAGAAGAAGCTCGAGAACCCGTGGCGCAAGCACGGAAACATTCCGCTCTGAGCCGCACGGAGAAAGAAGAACATGTTCAAGAAGATCCTGATCGCCAACCGCGGTGAAATCGCCTGCCGCGTGATTCAAACGGCCAAGAAGATGGGCATCCTCACCGTCGCCGTCTACTCCGACGCCGACAAGGAAGCCCGCCACGTCGAGCTGGCCGATGAGGCCGTGCACATCGGCGCCGCGCCCAGCCGTGAGAGCTACCTGCAGGCCGACCGCATCATCGCGGCCTGCAAGAAGACCGGCGCCGAGGCCGTGCACCCGGGCTACGGCTTCCTGTCGGAGAACGAAGCCTTTGCGCGCAAGGTCGAGGAAGAGGGCATTGCCTTCATCGGCCCGAAGCACTATTCGATCGCGGCCATGGGCGACAAGATCGCCTCGAAGAAGCTCGCGAACGAAGCCCAGGTCAACACCATCCCGGGCTGGAACGACGCCATCGAGACGGCCGAGCGCGCCGTCGAGATTGCCAAGGACATCGGCTACCCGGTGATGATCAAGGCCTCGGCCGGCGGCGGCGGCAAGGGCCTGCGCGTGGCCTTCAACGACAAGGAGGCCTTCGAGGGCTTCACCTCGTGCCGCAACGAGGCGCGCAATTCCTTCGGCGACGACCGCGTGTTCATCGAGAAGTTCGTCGAAGAGCCGCGCCACATCGAGATCCAGGTGCTGGGCGATTCGCACGGCAACGTCATTTACCTGAACGAGCGCGAGTGCTCCATTCAGCGCCGCCACCAGAAGGTGATTGAGGAGGCGCCGTCGCCCTTCATCACCGACGCCACGCGCAAGGCGATGGGCGAGCAGGCCGTGGCGCTGGCCAAGGCCGTGAAGTACCAGAGCGCGGGCACGGTGGAGTTCGTGGTCGGCAAGGACCAGAGCTTCTATTTCCTGGAGATGAACACGCGCCTGCAGGTGGAGCACCCGGTGACGGAGTGCATCACCGGCCTCGACCTGGTCGAACTGATGATCCGCGTGGCGGCCGGCGAGAAGCTGCCGCTGGCGCAGGCCGACGTGAAGCGCGACGGCTGGGCCATCGAGTGCCGCATCAACGCCGAAGACCCGTTCCGCAACTTCCTGCCCTCGACGGGCCGGCTGGTGAAGTTCCAGCCGCCGGCCGAGAGCATGTTCGCGAGCGACACCGGCCACCTGCACGGCGTGCGCGTGGACACCGGCGTGTACGACGGTGGCGAGATCCCGATGTACTACGACTCGATGATCGCCAAGCTCATCGTGCACGGCAAGGACCGCAACGAAGCCATCGCGCTCATGCGCGAGGCACTCAACGGTTTCGTGATCCGCGGCATCAGCAGCAACATCCCGTTCCAGGCCGCGCTGCTGGCGCATCCGAAGTTCGTGGCGGGCGATTTCAATACCGGCTTCATCGCCGAGCACTACGGCAAGGGCTTCCACGCAGAAGACGTGCCGCACGCCGATCCGGCGTTCCTGGTGGCGCTGGCCGCCTTCGTCAACCGCCGCTACCGCGCGCGCGCCTCGGGCATCAGTGGGCAGCTCGCGGGCCACGGCGTGAAGGTGGGCGAGCAGTTCGTGGTGGTCGAGCTGGGCCCCGAGGGCAAGCACGTGCACCACGCGGTGTCGGTGAGCGACTTCCAGGACAAGACCGGCGCCAGCGTCGTCACGGTGGGCGACAAGCGCTACCAGATCGAGAGCGACTTCGCGCTGGGCGCGGTGCGCGTGCAGGGCACGGCCAACGGCAAGCCGTTCACGGCGCAGGTGGAGCGCGGCGCGGGCAAGAACCCGCTGGCGCTGCGCGTGTCGCACGACGGCACGCAGATCGAGACCATGGTGCTGTCGCCGCTGGGCGCGCGCCTGCTCGAGCTGATGCCCTACAAGGCACCGCCCGACCTGAGCAAGTTCCTGATGTCGCCGATGCCGGGCCTGCTGGTCGAGGTGTCGGTGCAGCCGGGGCAACAGGTCCAGGCCGGCGAGAAGCTGGCCGTGATCGAGGCCATGAAGATGGAAAACGTGCTGTTCGCCACGCAGGACGGCGTGGTGGGCAAGATCTCGGCGGCCAAGGGCGAATCGCTCGCCGTCGACCAAATCATTCTGGAGTTCAACTGATGGGTGCCAACGACCTGCAACAAGCGGCAATCACGCTGCACCGCCCGGCCAAGGCCGTGGCGACGCCCCAGGGCCCCTGGTCCGTGGAGGCCATCCAGGCGCTGCTCGACAAGCCTTTCATGGAACTGCTGTTCGAGGCGCAGACCGTGCACCGCCGGCATTTCCCCGAGGGCGACATCGAGCTGGCCACGCTGCTGTCGGTGAAGACCGGCGGCTGCCCCGAGAACTGCGGCTACTGCCCGCAGTCGGCCGAGTTCGACACCGGCGTGAAGGCGCAAAAGCTGATGGAGGTCGACGAGGTGGTGCGCGCCGCGCAGGCCGCCAAGGACGCCGGCGCCACGCGCTTTTGCATGGGCGCCGCCTGGCGCGCGCCCAAGGACCGCGACGTCGAGAAGGTGGCGGTGCTGGTCGAGGCCGTGAAGGGCCTGGGCCTGCAGACCTGCGCCACGTTGGGCATGCTGGAGCCGCACCACGCGCAGCAGCTCAAGGCCGCAGGCCTGGACTACTACAACCACAACCTGGACACCGCGCCCGAGTACTACACCGACGTGGTCGACACGCGCACCTACCAGGACCGCCTGGACACGCTGGCGGCTGTGCGCAGCGCCGGCATCAGCGTGTGCTGCGGCGGCATCGTGGGCATGGGCGAGCAATCGGTGCACCGCGCCGGGCTGATCGCGCAGCTCGCGAACATGGACCCGTACCCGGAGTCGGTGCCGATCAACAGCCTGGTGCGCGTGCCCGGCACGCCGCTGGCCGATTCGGAGCCGGTCGATCCCTTCGACTTCGTGCGCATGATCGCCGTGGCGCGCATCACCATGCCGACCGCGCGCGTGCGCCTGTCGGCCGGCCGCCAGCAGATGGGCGAGGCGGTGCAGGCCCTGTGCTTCATGGCCGGCGCCAACTCGATCTTCTACGGCGACAAGCTGCTGGTCACCGGCAACCCCGACGTCGACGCCGACGTGCAGCTGCTGCGCAAGCTCGGCCTGCGCTCGCACCGCACGCAGGAGCAGGCGGAAGAAGGCGGCTGCGCATGACCGCGCCGCGTCCCTTCAAGGTGCTGGGCATCCAGCAGATCGCCATCGGCGGCCCCGACAAGCTGCGGCTGCAGAAGCTGTGGGTCGACATGCTCGGGCTCGAGGTGACGGGCACCTTCCGCAGCGAGCGCGAGAACGTCGACGAGGACATCTGTTCGATGGGCAGCGGCCCGTTCAAGGTCGAGGTCGACCTGATGCAGCCGCTGGACCCCGAGAAGAAGCCGGCGGTGCACACCACGCCGCTGAACCACGTCGGCCTGTGGATCGACGACCTGCCCAAGGCCGTCGAATGGCTCACGGCGCAGGGCGTGCGCTTTGCGCCGGGCGGCATCCGCAAGGGCGCGGCCGGTTTCGACATCTGCTTCCTGCACCCCAAGGCCAACGACGAGTTCCCGATTTCGGGCGAGGGCGTGCTGGTCGAGATGGTGCAGGCGCCCCCCGAGGTGGTGACGGCCTTCAACGCGCTCGCCGCTACGCGCTGAGTGCCTTGCGCACCGGCGGCTTCACGTCGGCGCGCTGCGGCGGCAGCATCGGCTGGTGCTCGCGCGCCGGGTTCAAAATGATCGAGGTCGCGGTCTCGGTCAGGATGCAGAACTTGGCGAGCACCGCATCGAGGTGCGGCACGTCGATCACTGCGATCTCGAGGATCCAGCTGTCCTCGCCGGTCACGTTGTAGGCGTTGACGCATTCGGGCGTCTCCTGCACCAGCTTCACCACGAGGTCGTAGTCGGCGCGCCCGACGCGGATGATCCCGCGGATGCCGTAGCCCAGCCGCGTGAGGTTCACGGTGGCGCGGTAGCCGGTGATGACGCCGGCGGCTTCCAGCTTTTTCACGCGCTCGGTCACGGCCGGCTGGCTCAGGTGCACGCGGCGGCCCAGCTCGGCCATGCTCAGGCGCGCGTCGGCCTGCAGTTCGGCCAGGATGCGGGTGTCGTGGGCGTCCAGCGTGGGGGTCAAGGTGAAGTCCATGGAAGTCCTTTAATTCGACGGTGCGGTGCGAGCAGAACCATGAATTTCGCATGGCTGCCGGCCCATGGCTTTCATACCATGACGGGCATTCCATACCAAGAAGAGACACCCTCGATATGTCGACACTCGCCACGCCCGCGCAGGCCGCGCCTGCCGCTTCCTCCTCGCGCCCCCGGCTGACGCCGCTGTTGTGGCTCTGCCTGGCCGCCACCTGGGTGGTCTGGGGCTCGACCTACCTGGCCATCAAGTACGCGCTGATCAGCTTTCCGCCGTTCCTGCAGATGGGCTCGCGCTTCCTGGTCGCGGGCGTGCTGCTGGCGGCGTGGATGCGCTGGCGCGGCACGCCCTGGCCGACGCGCCTGCAGTGGCGCAATGCGCTGGTCGTCGGCGCGCTGATGCTCGGCGGCGGCATGGGCGGCACGGCGCTGGCCGAGGTGTCGATCGGCTCGGGGCTGGTGGTGGCGTTCATTGCCGTCATCCCGTTGCTGATTGCTTTGTTGAACCTGATCTGGGGCGTGAAGCCGGCGCGGCTCGAAGCGGCGGGCATCGCGCTGGGGCTCGTCGGCGTGCTGATGCTCACGCAGGGCAGCGGCTTCAAGGCCTCACGCGAGGGGCTGGTGGCGATCTGTGTGGCCTGCATCTGCTGGTCGTTCGGCAGCGTGCTGAGCCAGCGCAAGCTGCCGCTGGCGCCCGGCGCAATGGGCTTTGCGAGCGAGATGCTGTGCGGCGGCGCGGTGCTGATGGTGCTGGCCGCGGTGTCGGGCGAAACGATGACCTGGCCGCCGCAGCCGGTGGCGCTGGGGGCGTGGGTCTACCTCGTGGTGTTCGGCTCGCTGATTGCCTTCAACGCCTACATGGTGCTGCTCGCGCAGGCACCGGCCGGGTTGGCGGCGAGCTACACCTTCGTCAACCCGGTGATCGCGATGCTGCTGGGCGTGTGGATCGCCCACGAGACGGTCACGCGTTTCGAGTGGTACGCCGTGGGCGTGGTGCTGGCGGGCGTGCTGCTGTTGCTGTTCAAGCGCCCGCAGAAGGGCTAAGTTCGACGAGGCTCAGGCCGGTCGGCGCCAGAAGGCGAGGGTGGCGGCCAGCAGCCACATGCCGACCGCGCAGCTGCGGTTGAGCACCTTGAGGCCGCGGCGCGAGAGCCAGCGCACGGCCTGCGTGCCGGCGCCGGCATAGGCCAGCATCACGCAGGTGTCGAGCACCACGAAGATCGCGCCCAGCACCAGGTACTGCATGCCCTGGGGCTTGGCGGTGTCGATGAACTGCGGCAGGAAGGCCGCGAAGAACAGCACCGTCTTTGGGTTCGACAGCGCCACCATCAGGCTGCGCACGAGTGCGATGCGGCCGTGCGGACGGACCTCGATGGCCGACTTGGCCAGTGCCGTGCCCAGGTCGGTCGCTTCGCTGCGCCAC
Source organism: Variovorax sp. GW822-FHT04A09 (assembly GCF_058801005.1). Taxonomy (NCBI): domain Bacteria; kingdom Pseudomonadati; phylum Pseudomonadota; class Betaproteobacteria; order Burkholderiales; family Comamonadaceae; genus Variovorax; species Variovorax sp. GW822-FHT04A09. The sequence continues at coordinate 390,632 of NZ_JBXAMV010000001.1, forward strand.
AGCTTGATGCCAAGCCACACCAGGTAGGCCACGCCCGCGACGCGGATCGCGTTGAAGAGCCATTCCGAGGCCGCGAGCAGCGAGCCCAGCCCGAGCGCCACGACCGCGATCAGCGAGACGCTGCCCAGCGACGCGCCCGCGATGCCCCAGCTGGCGCGGCGCATGCCGCCGTCGATGCCGTTGGACAGCGCCAGCAGCATGGTCGGACCGGGGATCACCGCCAGGGCAAGCGAGGCGACGGCGTAGATCAGCAGGGTGTCGAGGGTCATGGTTTGGTGGCGGCCTGGCGTTGTTCGGCGGCGGCCCGGGCGCGCGCGAGGGCGGCTTCGACGATCGAGCGCTTGCGCGTGTCGGCGGCTTGCGGTTCGGCAGCGGCAGGTGCGGGTTCGGCCTCGCGCTTCGCGGTGTCGCGATGTTGGGCGTGCAGCTTGTAGCGCTGCAGGGCGGCCTGCGCCTGCGCCTGCGACCACGCTTGCCAGCCGCTGCGGCCGGGGGTTTCGACTTCGAGCGAGATGCAATCGACCGGGCAGACCGGAATGCACAGCTCGCACCCCGTGCAGTGCGCCTCGATCACTGTGTGCATGCGCTTGTGGATGCCGATGATCGCGTCGGTCGGGCAAGCGTCGAGGCACAGCGTGCAGCCGATGCACCAGGCCTCGTCGATGACCGCCATGGCGCGCGGGCCTTCGGTGCCGAACTGCGGGTCGAGCGGCAGCACGGGGCGGCCGGTGAGCAGCGCGAGGCGTTCAATGCCTTCGGCGCCGCCCGGCGGGCACTGGTTGATGCCGGCCTCGCCGTCGGCGATGGCCTGCGCGTAGCCTGCGCAATCCGGGTAGCCGCACCGTGTGCACTGCGTTTGAGGCAGTGCGTCGTTGATGTGTGCGGCCAGCCCGTTCACGGTGGGTGATGCGCGCGGCTCAGCGCGCGGCGCTGGCGCGGGGCTTCTTTGCCGCTGCGGCCGGCTTCTTGGCGGCCGGCGCGGCCTTCACGGCGACGGCCTTCTTGGCGGCGACCGGCGTCTTGCGGGCCGCAGCGGTGGCCACAGCCTTCAGCTTCTGGCCCGGCTTGATGCGGTCTTCGGCCGGCAGCTCTTCGCGCGCGCCGGCGCGGCGCTGGGGCTCGTCGCTGGCGGCGATGAAGTTGCGCACCTTCGGGTAGACCAGGTCGCGCCAGCGGCGGCCGCTGAAGATGCCGTAATGGCCCGCGCCCTTGACCTCGTAGTGCTCACGCTTGGCATCGGCGATGCCGGTGCACAGGCTGTGCGCGGCCTGGGTCTGGCCCGAGCCGGAGATGTCGTCGAGTTCGCCTTCGACGGTGAGCAGGGCGGTGGCGTGGATGTCCTGCGGACGCACGCGCTCCACCTGGCCGGCGGGGCTCTTCACGTCCCAGGTGCCGTTGACCAGGTCGAAGTCCTGGAACACGGTGCGGATGGTTTCGAGGTAGTAGTCCGCGTCCATGTCGAGCACGGCGTTGTACTCGTCGTAGAACTTGCGGTGGGCTTCGGCGCTGGCGTCGTCACCCTTGATCAGGTCCTTGAAGTAGTCGTAGTGGCTGCTGGCGTGGCGGTCGGGGTTCATGGCCACGAAGCCCGTGTGCTGCAGGAAGCCCGGGTAGACCTTGCGGCCCGCGCCCGGGAAGCCTTGCGGCACGCGGTAGATCACGTTGTTCTCGAACCACTCGAAGCTCTTGTTGGTCGCGAGGTTGTTCACGGCCGTGGGCGATTTGCGCGCGTCGATCGGGCCGCCCATCATGGTCATCGTGAGGGGCAGGGGCTCGCCGCGGCTGGCCATGAGCGACACGGCCGCCAGCACCGGCACGGTGGGCTGGCACACGCTCACGACGTGGCAGTTGCCGTACTCGGCCTGCAGGCGGCGGATGAACTCCTGCACGTAGTTGATGTAGTCGTCCAGGTGGAACTCGCCGTCGGACAGCGGCACCAGGCGCGCGTTCTTCCAGTCGGTGATGTAGACCTTGTGGTCCTGCAGCATGGTGCGCACGGTGTCGCGCAGCAGCGTGGCGTAGTGGCCCGACAGCGGCGCCACGATCAGCACCACGGGCTGGCTCTTGAGTGTCTTGAGGATGTGCGGTTCGTCGGTGAAGCGCTTGAAGCGGCGCAGTTCGCAGAAGGGCTTGTCGAGCTCGACGGCCTCCTGGATCACGACCTCCTCGCCGTCGACCTTGACGGACTTGATGTTGAACTCGGGCTTCTCGTAGTCCTTGCCCAGTCGGTACAGCAGGTCATAGCCGGCGGCCATGCGCTGTGCCATCGGCAGTTGGCTCCAGACGGCGCCGGGACCGTAGAGCTTGGAGGCGGCCTGGGCGAAGTCCGAGAAGGGCTCCATCAGGGAACGCTGGGCTTCGTAGAGTTGATAGAGCATCGCGGGTCTTTGAGTGGATGTTGCAGTGCAATATATCAGTGCATTTGCCGCGGCGCAGGGGGCCGAACCCTAGCCCGGAGCGGGCTGGATTCGCCTTCTGTGGCCGAATGTGAACGAATCGTCAAAAAGTCGATTCACTCACACCCGGTTGTCACCTAGATGACCTTCGCAATCGACGCGCAGACGTAGTCGATGTTCTTGCTGTTGAGCGCGGCGACGCACATGCGGCCGGTGTCGGTGCCGTACACGCCGAACTCGTTGCGCAGGCGCACCATCTGGTCCTTGCTCAGGCCCGAGTAGCTGAACATGCCGATCTGGGTGGTGATGAAGCCCATGTCTTCCTTCACGCCGGCGGCCTTCAAGCCGTCGACCAGCTTCTGGCGCATGGCCTTGATGCGCACGCGCATCTCGCCCAGTTCCTTTTCCCACAGGGCGCGCAGCTCGGGGGTGCCGAGCACCGCGGCCACCACGGCGCCACCGTGGATCGGCGGGTTGCTGTAGTTGGTGCGGATGGCGATCTTGAGTTGCGACAGCACGCGGCCGGCTTCTTCCTTGTTTTCGCACAGCACCGACAGGGCGCCGACGCGTTCGCCGTACAGGCTGAAGCTCTTGGAGAACGAGGTCGAGACGAAGAAGGTCAGGCCGGCGTCGACGAACTTGGCGACGGCCGCGCCGTCTTCCTTCAGACCGTAGCCGAAGCCCTGGTAGGCCATGTCGAGGAAGGGCACCAGGCCCTTGGCCTTGACGGCCGCAACGACCTGGTCCCATTGCTCGGGCGTGATGTCGTAGCCGGTCGGGTTGTGGCAGCAGGCGTGCAGCACGACGATGGTGCCGGCCGGTGCCGCGTTCAGGGCGGCCAGCATGCCGTCGAAGTTGATGCCGCGCTGGGCGGCGTCGTAGTAGGGGTAGCTCTCGACCGTGAAGCCGGCGTTGGTGAACAGCGCACGGTGGTTTTCCCAGCTCGGGTCGCTGATCAGCACGGTGGCGTTGGGGTTGAGCTTCTTGAGGAAGTCGGCGCCGACCTTCAGGCCGCCGGTGCCGCCGATGGCCTGGATGGTGGCCACGCGGCCCGAGGTGACGGGCTCGCTGTCGGGGCCGAAGACCAGGCCCTTGACGGCGTTGTCGTAGGCCACGATGCCGTCGATCGGCAGGTAGCCGCGGGCCGAGGGGGCCTTCATCATGTTCTGCTCTGCGGCCTGCACGCACTGGAGCAGGGGCAGCTTGCCGTTGTCGTCGTAATACACGCCGACGCCGAGATTGACCTTGTGGGGGTTGGTGTCGGCTGCAAATTGCTCGTTGAGGCCGAGGATCGGGTCGCGCGGCGCCATTTCGACCGCGGTGAACATAGACATGGAAAGGTCCTTTGGGATGAAAGCTTCGCTGGCAACCGGAGGAGGCTTTATCCTTTCCGGTTGCCTTGAATTTTACCGGCGCCACGCCACCTGTCGGGAACAGCCATGCCAGAGAACACCGAAGCCATAGCAGACCTGAAGAAAGTCGACCCGATCGGGCCGGCGAAACAGGGCGAATTCATCCGCTATCCCGACTCGCCGTTCGAGCTGTTCCAGCCTTATCCGCCGGCAGGCGACCAGCCCGCGGCCATCGACGGCCTGGTGGCCGGGGTGCTCGACGGCGAGGTGTACCAGACGCTGCTGGGCGTGACGGGCTCGGGCAAGACTTTCACCATGGCCAACGTGATCGCCCGGCTGGGCCGCCCGGCCATCGTGTTCGCGCCCAACAAGACGCTGGCGGCGCAGCTCTACAGCGAGTTCCGCGAGTTCTTCCCGAAGAACGCCGTCGAGTACTTCGTGAGCTACTACGACTACTACCAGCCCGAGGCCTACGTGCCGCAGCGCGACCTGTTCATCGAGAAAGATTCCTCGATCAACGAACACATCGAGCAGATGCGCCTGTCGGCCACCAAGAGCGTGCTGGAGCGGCGCGACACGGTGATCGTGGCCACGGTGAGCGCCATCTACGGCATCGGCACGCCCGAGGACTACATGGAGATGCGGCTGATCGCCCGCGTGGGCGACAAGGTCGGCCAGCGCGACCTGATCTCGCGGCTCATCCGCATGCAGTACACGCGCAACGAGCAGGACTTTGCCCGCGGCACGTTCCGGGTGCGCGGCGACACCATCGACGTGTTTCCGGCCGAGCACAGCGAGCTGGCGATCCGCTTCGAGCTGTTCGACGACGAGATCGAGTCGCTGCAGCTGTTCGACCCGCTCACCGGGCGCATCCGCCAGAAGGTGCCGCGCTTCACGGTGTACCCGTCGAGCCACTACGTGACGCCGCGCGACAAGGTGCTGGCGGCGGTCGAAACCATCAAGATCGAGCTGGCCGGCCGGCTCAAGGAACTGACTGGCGCGGGCAAGCTGGTCGAGGCGCAGCGGCTGGAGCAGCGCACGCGCTTCGACCTCGAAATGCTGGCCGAAATCGGCCACTGCAAGGGCATCGAGAACTACACGCGGCACCTTTCGGGCGCGGAGCCTGGCGACCCGCCGGCGACGCTCACCGACTACATGCCGAAGGACTCGTTGATGTTCCTCGACGAGAGCCACCAGATGATGGGCCAGCTCAGCGCCATGTACAACGGCGACCGGGCGCGCAAGGTCACGCTGGTCGAGTACGGCTTTCGCCTGCCGAGCGCGCTGGACAACCGGCCGCTCAAGCTCGAGGAGTTTGAGAAGCGGGTGCGCCAGTGCATCTTCGTGTCGGCCACGCCCGCGCAGTACGAGAAGGACCATGCCGGCAACATCGTCGAGCAGCTGGTGCGGCCGACCGGGTTGATCGACCCCGAGGTCGAGGTGCGCCCCGCCACGCACCAGGTGGACGACGTGCTGGGCGAGATCCGCATCCGCGTCGAGAAGAACGAGCGCGTGCTGATCACCACGCTGACCAAGCGCATGGCCGAGCAGCTCACCGACTACCTGAGCGACAACGGCGTGAAGGTGCGCTACCTGCACAGCGACGTCGACACGGTCGAGCGGGTGGAAATCCTGCGCGACCTGCGCCTGGGCTCCTTCGACGTGCTGGTGGGCATCAACCTGCTGCGCGAGGGGCTGGACATTCCCGAGGTGTCGCTGGTGGCGATCCTCGATGCCGACAAGGAAGGCTTCCTGCGTGCCGAGCGCTCGCTGATCCAGACCATCGGCCGTGCGGCGCGCAACCTGAACGGCAAGGCCATTCTTTATGCCGACCGGATGACCGAGTCGATGAAGAAGGCCATCGGTGAAACCGAGCGCCGCCGCACCCGGCAGATCGCTCACAACGAGGCGAACGGCATCACGCCGCGCAGCATCGTGAAGCAGGTGCGCGACCTGATCGACGGCGTCTACAGCGAGAAGACCGGCAAGGAAATGGCCAAGCTCGACCTGGAACGTGCCAAGGTCGAGGACATGAGCGAGAAGGACATCGCCCGGGAAATCAAGCGGCTCGAGAAGCAGATGCTGGAGCACGCCCGCAACCTCGAGTTCGAAAAGGCGGCCCGGGTGCGCGACCAGCTGGCGCTGCTGCGCGAGCAGGCGTTCGGGGCGTCGGGCGGCGACAACATCGCCGGTTTGGCGTCCTGATTTCGGCTAGGCCATAAGTTCGCTTTCTTCAAGCGAGCCGCGCTGGGGTTTACCCGAGCAGATCTCAGGGGCTTCTGCTATACTTGACCGAAATACTCAACAACAAAGAACTTCGCGATGAAGGACCGACTCCTACCGGCTGGTTCACCAGCGTCGGGGTCGGGCAGGGCGGAGACGAAGTCACCGCGGCCCAAGGCTGTGGTGTCATTTCAACGGTAAGCACTTGAAGGAGCTTGCGATGCGTCTCACTACCAAAGGCCGTTTTGCGGTCACAGCAATGATCGATCTGGCGTTGCGTCAGAACACCGGTCCGGTCACGCTGGCTGCGATCAGCCAGCGGCAGCAGATTTCGTTGTCGTACCTCGAACAGCTGTTCGGCAAACTGCGCCGCCACGAGCTGGTCGAATCGACCCGCGGCCCCGGCGGCGGCTACAGCCTCGGACGCAAGGCGGCGGACATCACGGTCGCCGACATCATCGTGTCCGTCGACGAGCCGATCGATGCCACGCAGTGCGGCGGCAAGGAAAACTGCCTCGGTGAGCAGGGTCGCTGCATGACGCACGAACTCTGGGCCTCGCTGAACCAGCGCATGGTCGAGTTCCTCGACTCCGTCACGCTGCAGAAGCTGGTCGACGACCAGATCGCCAAGGGCGTGCAGATCGAGAACAAGCCGGTCGTCAAGCGCGCCATCTCGGCCCAGCCGGTGGTCAAGCCCATCCGCGTGAACGCACCGAATTCGGTCTTCGCCCTCGGCAACGTCTTCGCGAAGTCCTGACCCCGATGAGTCCGGCGATGCCTGCGGGCATCGCCTTGAGTTTGCCCTGATCCCAGAACACAACCCCCCACGCCAGCCCGAGCCAGCCATGGACGTCACTCCTCATTTCCCGATCTATCTCGATTACGGCGCCACCACGCCGGTCGACCCGCGTGTGGTCGACGCCATGATTCCCTGGTTGCGCGAACATTTCGGCAACCCGGCATCGCGCAGCCACGCCTGGGGCTGGGAAGCCGAAGAAGCGGTCGAGAAGGCGCGCGGCCAGGTGGCCGACCTGATCAACGCCGACCCGCGTGAGATCGTCTGGTCGTCGGGCGCCACCGAGTCGATCAACCTGGCGCTCAAGGGCGCGGCCCACTTCTACAAGGGCAAGGGCAAGCACCTGATCACCCTGAAGACCGAGCACAAGGCCGTGCTCGACACCATGCGCGAACTCGAGCGCCAGGGCTTCGAAGTGACCTACCTCGACGTCGAGGAAAACGGCCTCGTCGATCTCGAGAAGTTCAAGGCGGCCATCCGCCCCGACACCATCCTGGCCAGCGTGCTGTTCGTGAACAACGAAATCGGCGTGATCCAGGACGTGGTCGCGCTGGGCAATGCCTGCCGCGAAAAGGGCGTGATCTTCCACGTCGACTCGGCCCAGGCCACCGGCAAGATCGACATCGACATCACGAAGCTGCCCATCGACCTGATGAGCTTGGCGTCGCACAAGACCTACGGCCCCAAGGGCATCGGCGCGCTGTACGTGCGCCGCAAGCCGCGCATCCGCCTCGAAGCGCAGATGCACGGCGGTGGCCATGAGCGCGGCATGCGCTCGGGCACGCTGCCCACGCACCAGATCGTCGGCATGGGCGAGGCCTACCGCATCGCCAAGCTCGAGATGAAGGACGACATCGCCCATGCGGCCCGCCTGCAGAAGCGCCTGCTCGACGGCCTGAAGGATGTCGAACAGGTCTTCATCAACGGCGACCTCGAGCGCCGCGTTCCGCACAACCTGAACATGAGCTTCAACTACGTCGAAGGCGAGTCGTTGATCATGGGCATCAAGGGCCTGGCGGTGTCGTCGGGTTCGGCCTGCACCTCGGCCAGCCTGGAGCCCAGTTATGTGCTGCGCGCCCTGGGCCGCAGCGACGAGCTGGCCCACAGCAGCCTGCGCATGACCATCGGCCGTTTCACGACCGAAGAAGAAATCGACTACGCCATCTCGACCATCAAGCACAACGTCGCCAAGCTGCGCGAGCTGAGCCCCCTGTGGGAGATGTTCCAGGACGGCGTCGACATCAGCACGATCCAGTGGTCGGCCCACTGACCCAGGCCAGCCCAAGGCTCCACGATTGAACAAAGTTTGAGAGGTACACCATGGCATATTCTTCCAAGGTCATCGACCACTACGAAAATCCCCGCAACGTCGGTTCCTTCGAAAAGGGCGACGACTCGGTAGGCACCGGCATGGTCGGCGCACCGGCTTGCGGCGACGTGATGAAGCTGCAGATCAAGGTCAACCCCGAAACCGGCGTGATCGAAGACGCACGCTTCAAGACCTACGGCTGCGGCTCGGCCATCGCCTCGTCGTCGCTCGTGACCGAATGGGTCAAGGGCAAGACGCTCGACGAAGCGGCAGCCCTCAAGAACGCGCAAATTGCCGAAGAACTGGCACTGCCGCCGGTCAAGATCCACTGCTCGATCCTCGCGGAAGACGCCATCAAGGCGGCCGTGAGCGACTACAAGGCGAAGCACGGCGCCAAGACCACCGAGTCGACCGCCGAAGCTGCTGTTCACTGAGATGGCCGTCACGCTGACCGAAGCCGCTGCGCGCCACGTCACCCGCTACCTCGGCAAACGGGGCAAGGGCGTGGGCGTGCGGCTGGGCGTGAAGACCACCGGCTGCTCGGGCCTGGCCTACAAGCTCGAGTACGTCGACGAGTTCACGCCTGAAGACGTGGTGTTCGAAGACCACGGCGTGAAGGTGCTGGTCGATCCGAAGAGCCTGGCCTACATCGATGGCACGCAGCTCGACTTCGTGCGCGAAGGCCTGAACGAGGGCTTCAAGTTCATCAACCCGAACGAACGCGACCGCTGCGGCTGCGGCGAAAGTTTTCGCATCTGATGCGTCGTCGCTGACCGCGACCACAGCCGCCACCATGTCATGTGCTGGCGGTTTTTTCTTGCCATGAATCTGAACGACACTGACTTCCAACTGTTCGCCGTCCCGGCGACCTTCGCGCAGGACCGCGCCGTGCTCGACGCGCGCTGGAAGGAGCTGCAGCGTGAGGTGCACCCGGACCGCTTTGCCGCGCAGGGTGCCGCCGCGCAGCGCGTGGCCATGCAGTGGTCGGTGCGCATCAACGAGGCCTACCAGCGGTTGAAAGACCCGATCCGCCGCGCGAGCTACATCTGCGAACTCAACGGCGCACCGCTGAATGCGGAGAACAACACGGCGATGCCGGGTGCCTTTCTGATGCAGCAGATGGAATGGCGCGAAGCGCTCGACGACGCCCGCGACATCGCCGCCGTCGAGGTGCTGCAGGAGGACGTCGAAACCACGCGCGCCCGCGCACTCTCGTCACTCGACTGGCTGATCGACGAGAAGGGCGACTACCCCGGCGCCGTGCAGCAGGTGAGAGCCCTCATGTTCATTGAGCGCTTCAGCCAGGACGTCGAAACAAAACTCGATCAGTTGGGACAATAAGCCCTTATGGCTCTTCTTCAGATTTCCGAACCCGGCCAGGCGCCCGACCCGCACCAGCGCCGCATCGCCGTGGGCATCGACCTGGGCACCACGCATTCGCTGGTGGCCTCGGTGCGCAATGGCGTGGCCGAGTGCCTGCCCGACGACCAGGGCCGCGTGCTGCTGCCCTCGGCCGTGCGCTACCTGGACGGCGACCGCCGCCAGATCGGCTTCGACGCCGTGGCCGCGCGCGCGCAGGACCCCGCCAACACCATCACCTCGGTCAAGCGGCTCATGGGCCGCGGCTTGTCCGACATCGCGAACCGCGACGCCATGTCGTACCGCATCGGCGGTGACGACGGCGGCATGGTCAAGGTGCAGACCTCGGCCGGCGAGAAGTCGCCCGTCGAGATCAGCGCCGAGATCCTGGCCACGCTGCGCTACCGTGCCGAAGACACCTTCGACGACGAGCTCTACGGCGCCGTCATCACCGTGCCGGCCTACTTCGACGAAGGCCAGCGCCAGGCGACCAAGGACGCTGCGCAGCTCGCGGGCCTGAACGTGCTGCGCCTCATCAGCGAGCCGACGGCCGCCGCCATTGCCTACGGCCTGGACAATGCCAGCGAAGGCGTCTACGCGGTCTACGACCTGGGCGGCGGCACCTTCGACATCTCGATCCTGCGGCTCACGCAGGGCGTGTTCGAAGTGATCGCCACGGGTGGCGACTCGGCCTTGGGCGGCGACGACTACGACCATGCCATCGCCGATTTCGTGCTCGCGCAGACCGGCCGCCAGGCCGGCAGCGACAACGACCGTGCCGCGATGCTCGTGGCCGCGCGTGCCGCCAAGGAAGCACTGACCGATGCCGAGTCGACCCTCTTCAGCGCCGCGCTGGCGGGCGGCAAGGCCGAGTTCACGCTGACGCGCGCGCAGTTCTTCGCCGCCACGCAGGCGCTCACCGACCGCACCCTCGCGGCCGTGCGCAAGGCGTTGCGCGACGCGAAGCTCAAGCCCGAAGCGTTGCAGGGCATCGTGCTCGTCGGCGGCTCCACGCGCATGCCGCAGATCCGCAGCGCGGTGGCCGCCTATTTCGGCCGCGAGCCGCTGATCAACCTGAACCCCGACGAGGTCGTGGCGCTCGGCGCCGCGATCCAGGCCAACCAGCTGGCCGGCAACAACGGTGCGGGCGAGTTGCTGCTGCTCGACGTGATCCCGCTGTCGCTCGGCATCGAGACCATGGGCGGCCTGGTCGAGCGCATCGTGCCGCGCAACCAGACCATCCCGACCGCGATGGCGCAGGACTTCACCACCTACCAGGACGGCCAGACCGCGTTGGCGTTGCACGTGGTGCAGGGCGAGCGCGACCTCGTGTCCGACTGCCGCAGCCTCGCGCGCTTCACGCTGCGCGGCATCCCGCCGATGGCGGCCGGCGCGGCGCGCATCCGCGTGACCTTCACCGTCGACGCCGACGGCCTGCTGAGCGTGAGCGCCAAGGAGCAGGGCAGCGGCGTCGAGGCCAGCGTGGCGGTCAAGCCGTCGTACGGCCTGTCGGACGACCAGATCGCGACCATGTTGCAGGAAAGCTTCTCCACCGCCCAGCAGGACATGCAGGCCCGTGCGCTGGTGGAATCGCGCGTCGATGCCGACCGCATGCTGCTGGCCACGCAGAGCGCGCTCGATGCCGACGGCGACCTTCTGAGCGCCGAAGAACGCGCTGCCATCGACGCCTCGATGGCGCGGCTGCGTGAAGTTGCCAAGAGCAGCAACGAAGCTGCCGCGATCGAAGCCGCCACGAAGGCGCTGGCCAACGACACCGAAGCCTTCGCCGCCCAGCGCATGAACGCGGGCATTGCACGCGCGCTCGCGGGCCGCAAGGTCGAATCCCTGTAGACAGAACCATTTCATGCCCACGATCAAGATCTACCCGCATCCCGAGTACTGCCCGCAAGGCGCCGAGATCACCGCGCCCGCCGGCACCTCGATCTGCGAGGCCCTGCTCGACAACGACATCAACATCGAGCATGCCTGCGAGATGAGCTGCGCCTGCACCACCTGCCACGTGATCGTGCGCGCGGGCTTCGACTCGCTGAACGAAGCGGAAGAGGGCGAAGAAGATTTGCTCGACCGCGCCTGGGGCCTGGAGCCGCAATCGCGCCTGAGCTGCCAGTCGATCCTGGCGCAGGAGAATGTGACGATCGAGATTCCGAAGTACTCGATCAACCACGCCAAGGAAAACCACTGATGTCGCGCCAGATCGTTCTCGATACGGAAACCACGGGGCTCTCTGCCGAAAACGGCGACCGCATCATCGAGCTGGGCTGCGTGGAGCTGTTCGCGCGCAAGCTCACCGGCAACGACTTGCACATCTACTTCAACCCGGAGCGCGAGAGCCACGAGGACGCGCTCAAGGTCCACGGCCTGACCACCGACTTCCTGCGCGACAAGCCGAAGTTCGCCACGCTGGGCAAGGACATCATCGAGTACCTGCGCGACGCCGAGCTGATCATCCACAACGCGGCCTTCGACGTCGGCTTCCTCAACAAGGAATTCGAGCGCGCCGGCCTGCCGCCGCTCAAGACCTTCGTGAGCGAAGTGACCGACACGCTGGCCATGGCCAAGCTGGTCTACCCGGGCAAGCGCAATTCGCTCGACGCGCTGTGCGACCGCTTCGGTGTCGACCGCTCGAACCGCACCTTCCACGGCGCCAAGCTCGACGCGCAGCTGCTCGCCGACGTCTACATCAACCTCACGCGCGGGCAGGACGCCCTGCTGATCGACGTGGCCTCGAACGAGCCCGCGCAGGGCACGACGGTCGTGGCCATCGACCTGAGCCAGTTCGAGCTGCCGGTGATCGCGGCGGCCGAGCACGAACTCAGCGCGCACGAGGCCGTGTTGTCGCAACTCGACAAATCCAGCGGCGGAAAAACTTTATTTCGCCAAAACGGCTGAAAAGCTATGGCATAATCTGAGGCTTCGCACAACGCGATACGTGTTCAAGACACTGAACTCAAAAGCAGTGTCTCAGGGCGGTTAGCTCAGGGGTAGAGCACAGCATTCACACTGCTGGGGTCGGAGGTTCGAAGCCTCCACCGCCCACCATTTCAGACCTACGACAGACGGCACCATCAGGTGCCGTTTTCGTTTCAGGCGGCACCTTCGGGTGCCGTTTTTGTTGGTCCCGCGCAAATCCCGATGCCATTCAGGACGGGTCTGCCGCGCTCAGAAGGAGCGGCCTTCGCGGTTGCGCCGCAGGTCGGCCTCCACCATCATCGCGCACAGCTCCTCCAGCGTCGTCCGGGGCTCCCAGCCCAGCGTCTTCCTGGCATGCGACGCATCGCCGATGAGCAGTTCCACCTCCGCCGGGCGATAGAACTTCGGGTCGACCCTCACGAGGACCTTGCCGCTCTCGCGGTCGATGGCGACCTCTTCCTGCGCCGACCCTTCGAACCGGAGTTCGTAGCCCGCGGCCCTGAACGCCATGTCGACGAAATCCCGCACGGTTTCCGTGCGGTTGGTGGCGAGCACGTAGTTGTCCGGCTTGTCGGCCTGCAGCATGCGCCACATGCCATCGACGTATTCCTTCGCATAGCCCCAGTCGCGCTTGGCGTCCATGTTGCCCAGCGTGAGCACATCGAGCTTGCCGAGCCTGATCTTGGCCGCCGCGTCGGTGACCTTGCGCGTCACGAATTCGCGGCCGCGCAACGGGCTCTCGTGGTTGAAGAGGATGCCGCAGCAAGCGAAGAGCCCGTAGCTCTCGCGGTAGTTCATCGTCATCCAGTGGGCGAAGAGCTTGGAGACGCCGTACGGGCTGCGGGGATAGAAGGGCGTGTCTTCCTTCTGCGGAATGGCCTGCACATTGCCGAACATCTCCGACGTCGAGGCCTGGTAGTACCGGATCCCGCGGTCCGTCAGGCGGATCGCGTCGAGCAGGTGAAGGGTGCCCAGCCCGTTGATGTTCGTGGTGGCTTCGGGCTGGTTGAAGCTCGCGCCCACGTAGCTCTGCGCCGCCAGGTTGTAGACCTCGTCGGGCTGCGCATCGCGAATGAGCGTGATCGAACTGCCCAGGTCCGTCAGGTCGTACTCCACGAGATGAAGCTCCGGATGGTCCTGGATGCCGAGCGACTCGATGCGCCAGAAGTTCACCGAACTGGTTCGGCGGAAGGTTCCGTAGACGGTGTAGCCCTTGCCCAGCAGCAGCTCGGCCAGGTACGCCCCGTCCTGTCCGGTAATGCCAGTGACGACAGCACGTTTTTTCATGGCTTCAATGAGGTGAGAGGAAGGGAAGGGACGGGTCAGGCCGGCGCATCGACGCCGCGTTCGGCCGTGGGCTGCAGGGCCGCTTGCAGCGCGAGCGCTTCGCGCTTCTCGGCCGCGGGGCAGCGGCCGTAGGTGTCATCGAAGCGCACGATGTCGTCTTCGCCGAGGTAGCTGCCGGTCTGCACCTCGATCACTTCCAGCATCGTCTTGCCGGGGTTCTCCAGCCGATGGATGGTGCCCGAGGGCAGGTAGATCGACTCGTTCTCCCGCACCAGCAGCACTTCGCCGCCGCGCGTGGCCTTGGCCGTGCCCTTGACGACGATCCAGTGCTCGGCGCGGTGGTGGTGCATCTGCAGCGACAGCTTGCCGCCGGGCTTGACGGTCAGGTGCTTCACCTGGAAGCGCTCGCCGGTGTCGATGCTGTCGTAGGCGCCCCAGGGCCGCACCACGCGGCGATGCTCGGTGGCCTCGACCGTGCCCTCGCGCGCCAGCATGCGCACCACCTCGGCCACCTGTTCGGCGCAGTCCGCGCCCGCGACCAGCACGGCGTCCGGCGTGTCCACGATGATCAGGTCCTCGGTGCCCAGCGCCACCACCGGCCGGTGCGGCGCATGGACGAAGGTGTTGCGCGAGTTCAGCACGCTGCCCGCGCCGCTCACGCGGTTGCCCGCCTCGTCGGCCGGGTGCAGCTGGGCCACCGCGTTCCAGCTGCCTACGTCGCTCCAGGCGCCCTCGAAGCGCACCACCGCGACGTCGGCGTGCTTTTCGAGCACCGCGTAGTCGATGCTGTCGCTGCGGCAGCCTTCGAAGGCCTCGCGGTCCAGCCGCACGAAGCTGCCGTCGACCGACACCGCGGCGGTCGCGCGTTCGCAGGTGGCGAGGATGTCGGGCGCATGCGTGCGCAGGGCCGCGACCAGCGTGCGCGCCTGGACCAGGAAGATGCCCGCGTTCCAGCAGTAGTTGCCCTGCAGGATCAGCGTTTGCGCCACCGCCGCCGTCGGCTTCTCGACGAAGCGCGCCACCGCGTGGCTGGGGCCATGGCCCGTGGCCCCGGCCGCCTCGATGTACCCGTAGGCCGTGCTCGGAAAGCTGGGCGCGATGCCGAAGGTGACGATCTTGCCCGCCAGGGCTGCTTCGACGCCGCTGCGCATCGTGGCTTCGAACAGCGCCACGTCGGGAATGTGGTGGTCCGCGGGCGCAAAGAGCAGCAGGTCGTCGGGCTCGGCCAGCAGGGCTGCCGCGGCCATCGCGGCGGCCGTGTTGCGGGGCACGGGCTCGAGGATCTGGCGGCCCTGCGCGTGCGCGTTCTCGATCGCCTCGCGCACCAGGAAGCGATGCTCTTCCGACGCGACGCAGGTGATCGTCCGGTTCAGCGTGGCGAGCCGTTCGAGCGTGAGGTGCAGCAGGCTCTTGTTGCCCACGATCGGTGCGAACTGCTTGGGAAAGGCCTTGCGCGACAGCGGCCACAACCGCGTGCCGCTGCCGCCGCACAGGACCACGGGATGAATGGTGGGGGTGTTCATGGTGACCAGCCTTTGTGTGTGCAGTGGGTGATGAACCGGATCGCTTCGAGGGCGTGCCGCTCAGATCAGGCCCGTGTGAACGGCGAGGTTCACCGCCTGGGCGCGCGAATGCACATGCAGCTTCTTGTAGATGCTCTTGATGTGCACGTTGACCGTCTGGCCGGTGATGCCGAGCTTGGCGCCGATCTCCGCCGAGACGTAGCCCGACGCCACGTGGCGAAGGACCTGGCTCTCGCGCGGTGTCAGCGTCGTGTCGCGCGGCGGCGATGCGTCGTCGGCGGGCTGTGGCTCGCGGGGCTGGTGGTTCAGGCGGTGCAGCAGGCGCCGCGCGAGCCGCGGCGTGATGACGGCGCCGCCGTTCACCACGTGCAGCACGGCGTCGGCAAAGCTCTGCAGCCAGGCGTTCTTCAGCAGATAGCCTGTGGCGCCCAGCTCGAAGGCGCGCAGCACGTGGGCATCGTCCTCGAGCGCGGAGATCACGATGATCTCGCCGTTGCCATGGTGACGGCGCGCCTCGGCGATCAGCTCGAAGCCCATGCCGTCGCTGAGCCGCAGGTCGACCATCAGCACGTCGAACGCATGCGTGGCCAGCAGCTTGCGCCCCTCGCGGATGCTGTCGGCCTGGCCTTCGAGCTGGATGCGCAGGTCCGACAGCAACTCCTGGGCGATCACCCGGCGCATGTACTCGTCGTCGTCGATGAGCAGCACGCGCACCGGCGATTTTTCCTGGCCCGTCATGAAGTCCGGCCACAGCCTCGCGGCGGGCGCGCACACGGGGGCGGACGGGCCCGGGCGGCGCGGCGCCATCACGGCGGGGGTGGGGTCGCCAGAGGGTGTGAGCGTGTTTTCAGCCATGTTCTTGCCCCGGTTGAAGTGAGTGAGGGACGGCGGTCGGTGCGGCGCCGTCGGCGGCGCGGACCGGGAAGCCCGGCACCGGTTCGTCGAAGCCGCGCGGGTTCGCCAGCTGCCAGCGCCAGCTGTCGGCGCACATCTGGTCCAGGCTGCGCTGCGCGCGCCAGCCGAGCCGGTCCTGGGCGTGCTGCACGTCCGCCCAGTAGGCCGGGGCGTCGCCGGGACGGCGCGGACCGATGTGCACCGCGATGCGGTGCCCGCATGCGCGTTCGAAGGCCGCGATCACGTCGAGCACCGAGGCGCCGTGCCCCGTGCCCAGGTTCACCGTGAGCAGGCCCCGATGCAGCGTCGCGTACCGCAGGGCCGCCACATGGCCTTCGGCCACGTCCATCACGTGCACGTAGTCGCGCACACCGGTGCCGTCGTGCGTCTCGTAGTCGTTGCCGTGCACGACGACGTGCCCGCGCTCGCCCACCGCGACCTGCGAGACATACGGCACCAGGTTGTCGGGCGGTCCCTGCGGGTGTTCGCCCAGCAGGCCGCTCTCGTGCGCGCCGATGGGGTTGAAGAAACGCAGGCACGCGATGCCCCAGCGCGGATCGGAGCGGGCGAGGTCCGCGAGCATCCGCTCCACCATCACCTTGGAGCGCCCGTAGGGGTTGACGGCCGCGTACGACGCGCTTTCCCGGATCGGCGAGCGCGGGATGTCGCCGTAGACCGTGGCCGAGGACGAGAAGATCAGCGTGCGCACGCCGGCACGCTCCATGGCCCGCGCCAGCGCGAGGCTGCCCGCCACGTTGACGTCGTAGTAGCCGAGCGGGTCGCTCACCGAGCGGCTGACCGCCTTCAGCCCCGCGAGATGCAGCACCGCGTCGACCCCGTGCTCGGCGAACACGCGGTCGAGCACCGCTGCGTCGCGCACGTCGCCGCGCACCAGCTGCGGCTGCACGCCGCAGATGCGTGCCACGCGCTCCAGCGAACGCGGGTCGCTGTTGACCAGCGTGTCCAGCACCACCGGCAGGTAGCCGGCCGCGATCAACGCCACGCAGGCGTGGCTTCCGACGAAGCCGGCGCCACCCGTCACCAGAATCTTTGAGTGGGTCATGGTTGGGACTCGCGCAGTGGGGTTGGCGTGGCCGTGCCTCGGTCCGCCACGCAGCGAAGCAGCTCTTGTTCGAGGCGCGACAGGATGGCGTCCTGGTCGAGTTCCGTCTGCGCGAACGCGCGGCCCGCCGCACCGAGCGCTTGGCGCAGGCCCGGCGAGCACGCGAGCTGCGCGATCGCGTCGGCCAGCACGGCCGCTTCGCCCGGGGGCACCACGAAGCCACGGTCCGCGACCACGCGGGCGAGTTCGGTGCCGGGGTGCGCCGTGGCGATCACGGCCTTGCCGCTCGCGAACATGCCGGCCAGCTTCGAGGGCATCACGAGGTCGGCGGCATCGGCGCGCTGCGGCAGCACGTGGATGTCGGCCATGCCCAGCAATTCGTTGAGCCGTTCGGCGGGCTGCAGGTCGAGAAAGTGCACGCGGTCCAGGCCGGCGCAGGCCGACATCAGCGGGTCGCGGCTCGGGCCGTTGCCGCAGATGACGAAGTGAATGTTCTGCTGGTCGGCCAGCAGGCCCGCCGCGTCGGCCAGCAGCCCGATGCCCTGCTTGGCGCCCAGGCTGCCCGCATAGAGCACGACCACGGCATCGGGCGCAATGCCCAGTTCGACCCTGTAGCCGTCGGTTGCACCGGAGACCGGACGGATCGCCGAGACGTCCACCCAGTTCGGAAAGAGAACCAGCCGGCCTTCGCCGATGCCCTTGCTCCTGGCCTTGTCGACCATGGCCGCCGAAATGGTCGACACGCGGTCGAACCTCGCCAGCAGCCATCGCTCGAGCGACAGCGCGACACGCCGCACGCCAGCGCCGCGCACGAGGCCCAGGCCGAACGCCGCATCGACTTCGAAGTCCTGGATGTGCAGCCACGACCTGATGCCGAGCAGCTTCGCGAAGCACAGCACCGCGGGCGCGCAGAAAAGAGGCGGCTCCACGACGAATACAAGGTCGGGCTTCCAGCGCGCCTGCGCCAGCAGCAGCGGCAGGCTCGACAGCATGAACGAGCACAGGTGCGCCACGCGCGCCAGCGCACGCGGCTGCGAAGGCACCCAGGTGGGCGCGCGCCAGACCGTGAGGCCGTTGCGCCCGGTGGTCTTGCGGTAGGCCCAGGCCGAATGTCCCTCGAACACCGCCCAGTGCGGGAAGAAGGGCGGTGCCGCGATCACGCGCACGTCGTGGCCCCGGGCCTGGAGCCAGTCGGCCATCTCGCCCGAGTACTTGCCGATGCCGGCCAGCTCGGGCGCGAAGTTCATCGAGTACAGCAGGATCTTCACGGCGACCTCCCCAGGGCCGGGCGCAGCAGGCGCACGATCGGAAAGAAGCCGAACAGCGCGCGCATGCGCAGCTCGTACAGCACGAAGTCGGTGACGAAGGCGATGAAGAAGACGTAGTGCGGCTTGTCGGGAAAGAGCGAGATGACGACGCCATACGAAGCCAGCCGCAGCGCGAACTCCAGCAGCGTCCACCACCCGAGCGAGCCCATCGTGGCGTTCAGCGAGAGCATCGTTTCGTGGTGGACCGTGTAGGTCCTCAGCAGGAAGTACGGCGCGATGCACACGAAGATGTCGCGCGCCTCGGGGCCGAGCTTCAGCAGCGGCGCGGCCACCGCCATCAGCCCCGCCAGCCCCACGAAGAGCACGCAGCCGAGCAGGAACGAATGCCGCGCCAGCCGCAGCTTCTCGATCGTCAGGTTGGCCGCGTTGGCGTCCAGCATCGCCGGCGTCTTCGTGACGAGAAAGGCCTGCACGAACTGCGAAGGCGCCTCCGCGAGAAGGAAGGCCAGCTTGAACGCGCCCACGTAGCCCAGCGGCATGAAGAGCGCCACGAGCAGCAGGTCCGACTTGCGCAGCAGGAAGGTCAGCAGCGCATACACCGTGGCGCTGGCCTGCGACGCGAGCGCCAGCACGGGCGGCCCGGCCGGCGGCGCCGCGCCGTTCGCCGGCAGGAAGATGGCCGCGCCCACGAGCACCAAGGCCAGCAGATTGATGGCGAGCAGGTGCGCCACGCCGATCTCCAGGCCGAGCGCAGCGAGCGTCGCCACGCCCAGCACCAGCACGGTCGCGCGCACGCCCGACTCCAGGTTGAGCAGGCCCGCATGGCCCAGGCCCCGGCTGTACGACAGGCGCAGGCTGTTGAAGGCGAAGACCGCGAGCGACAGCACGATCAGCATGAAGGGCGCGCCGGCCACCGGCAGGCGCTGCGCCCCCACGACGCCGGCCGCGAGCAGTGCGGCCAGCGGCAGCCCGATCGCCAGCGTGCGCACCAGGTCGCCGCGCGTCACCCGGGGCGGCACGCTTGCGGCATTGCGCGAGAACAGCAGCGAACTGCCCAGCGTGCCCACGACCAGCGCCACTTCGAGCACCGACTGGTAGACGGAGTACTCGCCGAAGCGCGCGGGCGCCACCTGCGCCGCGATCAGGAAGATCGCCAGGAAACCCGACAGGTACACATACAGCCGCGACGCGAGCGCCCCCAGGCCCAGGCGCTGCGCCAGGCGGGCGCCGGGCAGGGCGAACGAGGTGCCGGCGGCGTGCTTCATGGCGTGCTCCCGTCCGCGGGGTGCTTCGGCGTTGGCGCGTCTGCAAAGCCCAGGGTGTCGGCCATGCGGCGCGCGCGCGACGCGATCCGGTGCGCGTTGTTCTTGGCCCGGCGCGCCATCTGCAGTGCCCAGGTGAGCATCGCAACGGTGTACACGCGGCGATGCAGCGCGGGCTGCATCGCCAGCTTGGCGGCGCCCTGGAAGTGCAGCGCGAGCACGCGCACCGTCTCGCCCACTGGCGTCTGCAGGCAGGGCTGGCCGTCGACGAAGGCCAGGCGCTTGGCGCCGCCGCGCACGCGGAACTCGCGCACGAAGTGGTTGGTGCCGCCGTTGACGTTGTGGTCGATCACCTGGCCGTCGAACACCCGGTTGATCGGCACCGTGTTGCCGCTGGCCTGCGCCCACAGGTACAGCAGCGTCATGTCGGACACTCCCCCGCGCACGCTGCGGGTCGCGAAGCGCTCGGCGATCTCGCGCAGCTGGTGCAGGCCCGAGGGCGTGCTGTACATGCGCAGGAGGCAGGCGACGAAGTCCTGCAGGCCGGCCGCCGTCCAGTAGCTCACGTGCGGCGAGATCTGGCAGGGGTTCCAGCCGTCGGTGGGCAGGATGCTGGAGCCCGAGAAATCGGCACTGCCCACCAGGCGCGCAATGTGGGCGCCGACGCCGCGAAACAGCAGCACGTCGCTGTCGATCAGCACGAAGGCGCGGCAGTCGGGGTGCGCCGCCAGGTGGTTCGCCAGGAGGAAGTAGCGCCGGAAGCAGATCTTCTCGAACGCCGGCGTGTTGCTCGACAGGTGCACATAGGCCTGGCAGAAGCGTTCGTATGCCGGTCCGGCGTCGGTGTCCGACAGGACGACTAGCTGCTCCTGCGCCATGGCCGCGGATTCGCAGCACAGGCGCAGGGCCGTGTTCTGGCGGTCTTCCACAACGATGAAGGGGAGGGCGTGGTCCATGGTCGGGCAAGCGGGTTGGTACGGGTCAGGGCCGCGCCGCGGTGGCGCTGCGTACCAGCGCGACGTGGGCGGGGAGAAAGTGGAAGTCGGCGTCCAGCGGCATGTCGAGCGTGAGCATTCCGCCCCGCGCGTTCGCGTCGCCGATCCAGCTGCGCAGCTGCGTCGCAGAGAAGCGCGGCGCACTCGGTTGGGCCCAGGAGGCGCCCAGCGGCGTCAGCACATGCAGCCGGAGTTCGGAGGGCGGTGAGGCCAGGCGTGCGGCGGGCTGCAGGTACTCGCCCGCCATGAGGTTCTGGCACGGCGCGCTCTTGAGACTGAAGCGCGCCGCCCCCTCGCCGGCATTGAAGGCCAGCCACCGGGTGGGTGCGCCGCTGCGCGCGGCCGCGCAGAACCGGTCCCAGTCGCGCGTCGTCATGCCCGTCGTGTTGTAGACACCGTCGAACCACCAGCCCGTGGCGAGTGGGCCGTAGTGCTGCGACCAGCTGTCGATCACGGCCGACCAGGCCGCGATGAAGCGCTGCGGCGGCGGCAGCTGTTCGGAGACATCGCCCAGGCACTCCATCAGGTAGGCATCCCCTTGCGGCGCGCGGAAGGGCAGGTAGAGGATCAGCGCGATGCCGTGGCGCCGCAGCGCGCGGCCGATCTCCATCGGCAGGTCGCGCGGCGAACGGTGCGCGGCGCTGCGCGGGCACAGCGCTTCGAGCGCGGCGTTCGGCGCGATGAACTGGCCGTTGTTCTGCCCGAGCGTCAGGATGAGATGGCTGGCGCGCATCTCGGCGAGCGACGCGGCGAAGGCGTCGACGTCGAAGCGCCCGATGGCGGCGATGGACTGCTTGTCCGGCAGGTAATGCACCATCACGCCGAAGCCGGGTACGCCCTGCGTTTCGGGAAGTGCTGCGACGGCGGGCTGCGCCCACCCGGCCAGCCCGAGCGCCAGCACCGCGAGCGTGCGAAGCAGGGAGCGTGCGCGGTTCGTCATGGCGTGGCCCTCGCCAGCGACGCGTCGCCGCGCTTCAGCCTGAGGTAACTCGCGGCCACCGCGCCCGGCGTGCAGGCCCGCGAGAGCGACCATGCGGGGCGCGTGCGCTGGTGGGCGGCCAGGTAGCGCTCGATGCCGCCGAGGCCGACGAATTCATTGCCGATGAAGAACGCGTAGCCCGCGAAGAGCTCGCGGTGCACCGGAAGGTCCGAGAGCAGCAGCGGCACGCCCAGCGTGGCCGCCTCGGCGGCCGACAGGTTGAAGCCCTCGAAGGTGGACAGCGAGATGAAGGCCGTCGCGCCCCGATACAGCCGCAGGAGCTCGTCCCGCGACACCAGCCCCCGGTGCCGCACGCAGCCGCGGAACGCGGGCGCCATGGCCGAGATCATGCGTTCGACCTCCTTGGCGCCGTTGCCGGTGATGTCGAGGTAGTCGACCAGGCCCTGGCGCTTCATGCGCACGAAGAGCTTCAGGATGCCCTCGAAGTTCTTGTGCGGGTAGTAGTGGTAGGCCGCGATCAGGTAGCGCCCGTCAGGCGCTGCCGTGCTGTCGGCGCTAGCGGCGACGGCACCCGCATCCACGGGATTGAAGATCACTGCCGGGTGCTCGCAGCGCCTGAAGTGCCGCTCGAAATCTTCCTGGCTGCTGCGGCTGATGAAGACCACGTCGGCGGCGCTGCGTGCGACGCGGTGCAGGTTCCAGTCGAGCCAGAGGCGCTTGCGCGCGCTGAAGTACTGCGGGTACGACTTGTACTGCACGTCGTGCACCACCACGATCGAATCCCGATGGCGGCCGAAGGGCGCCAGCAGCGAGAAAGGCAGGAAGTAGTTCGGGAACAGCGAGTACACGCGCTCCCCGTGCAGCCATCCGTGCACCAGGTGGACGTTGTAGAGCAGCGTGTCGAGGATGAAGCGGCTGATCTTCAGCCGCCGTGCGGCCGCGTACAGGTACGGATGGCGCTCGCTGATCGGCTGCACCTCGTGGCCCGGCGCGTCGCGCATGCTCTCGAGCAGCACCTCGGACACGTTCAGCACCCCACCCGCCGACGCGTTGAGCCGGATCGTGTCGTAGAAGAGGTAGGTGGCCATGGTCGCTCCTGCGTGCGTGCGTTCTCATGCGGTCGGCAGGCTGGCGCGCGCCGGGCGGGGGGCCGGCCTGCGGAACCACGCAGCGAGGCTGCCGGCGACGACGGCCGCGACCAGCCCCGAGACGGCGAACGGTCCCCAGCCCAGGATCGGCCCGCGCAGGAACGGCACGTAGGCCGCCAGCAGCACCAGCGCGCACAGGTAGCCGGCCGTCAGCGTGCGTTGCGGATCGACAGCCTTGTCGACGAGGCGAAAGAGCGCCGAGACCGCGAAGCCCAGCAGGGCCGGGCCCGCCAGTCCGAAGTCGAAGTAGGCGGTGGTGAAGGGCGGCAGCGACAGGTTGCTCTGCGAGAAGTTGCCCAGCACGGCCGGCCAGCCGAGCGGGTCGTAGCCCGGGAACATCTTCAGTTCGCGCGGCAGGATGAAGGAGAAGGCCGAGAGCAGGTAGCGCCCGTAGCCGAGGTCGGGCGAGGGCGCGCGCTCCAGGATGCCCGCGACGACGAACATCGCGTCGAAGTCCTGGCTGAAGGGGTACGACGCCAGCTCCGCGCCCCACATGGCGTCCCGCGAAATCAGGTTCAGCACCGGCCCCAGGCCCGCGATGGCGCCGAAGATCACGGCGGCGAGCGTCCACCGGTGGCGCCGCCCCAGGGCATGGATGAGCAGCGGCAGCAGCCCGATCAGGATGACCTGGCGCGCCGTGTTGACCGGGTTGGCGGCGATGGCGGCCAGTGCGAACGCGAGGCCCGCGACGCACCAGGCCCACAGCGTGCGCTGGCGTGTGGCGTGGATCGCGAGCGCCACGCAGCACAGCAGCACCATGAGCTTGGGCAGCGTGGAATAGACGATGTACTGGACCGGCGCGGCCTCCTCTTCGGAAATCACGCCGCGCGCCGTGAAGTTCATGTCGGGGCGCAGGAAGAGCATGGCGAACGCCACCTCCAGGCAGGCCAGCAGCAGGAAGGGGTGGGCGACGCCGGCGCCGAGTGCGCGGCGCGCCAGCCGGGGCGCGGTAGACGGCTCGGGCAGGCCCAGCCGTGCGGCCTCCACGCCGGCCATGTACAGCAGCACGAGCATCAGCCCCTGCGTGTGCGCGGCCTGCCCGACGATGCCGACCTCCCAGAAGTCGGTGTCGGTCGCGATCTGCATCGCCGGCGCCAGCGAGAAGTAGATGAGAACCGCCGTGTAGTGGATCAGCAGGAACACGCTGTCGCTGGCGGTGCCCAGCATCGACAGCTGCACCACCGTCAGCACGAACACCACCCCGTAGCCCCAGACAGGATCGATCAGCCCGCACAGCGCGGCGCAGACGATGCCGGACCAGAAGACGAGGGTTCTCATGGCGAGGTCCGTTTCTGCTTCAGGCGTGCTCGGCCTCTGTGGCGGTCCGGCGCGCCGTCTGGTAGTCCGCATAGGTGCGGCGCAGCCCTTCGGCCAGCGGCACGGTGGCGTGCCACCCGAAGCTGGCCGCGCGCGACACGTCCAGCAGCTTTCGCGGTGCGCCGTCGGGCTGGGCCAGGTCGTAGTGGATGCTGCCCTCGTAGCCCACGACCTCGCGGATGTGCTCCACCAGTTCGGCGATCGAGACGTCCTCGCCCGTGCCGAGGTTGATGTGGCCGCGCATCGGATCGGTGTGCTGGTCGTAGGCGGCGCGCGACAGGTTCATCACGTCCAGGCAGCCTTCGACCATGTCGTCCACGTACAGGAACTCGCGCCGTGCCCGGCCGCTGCCCCAGATCAGCACGCTCGGCGTGCGGCTGATCTTGGCCAGGTGAAAGCGCTGGATCAGCGCGGGCACCACGTGGCTGTTCTCCAGGTGGTAGTTGTCGCCGGGCCCGTAGAGGTTGCTCGGCATCACGCTGCGGAAGTCGACGCCGTGCGTGGCGCCGTACTGCCGGTTGTAGCTCTCGCACAGCTTGATGCCCGCGATCTTGGCGATCGCGTAGGGCTCGTTGGTGGGCTCGAGCTTGCCGGTGAGCAGGGCCTCTTCGCGGATCGGCTGTTCGGCCAGGCGCGGGTAGATGCAGCTCGAGCCGAGGAACAGCAGCCGCTTGACGCCGGCGAGAAAGGCCTGGTGCGTGAGGTTCGCCGCGATCAGCAGGTTCTCGTAGATGAACTGCGCGGGGTAGGTCATGTTGGCGTGGATGCCGCCGACCTTGGCCGCCGCCACGTAGACCTGGTCGATGCGCTCGGTCGCGAAGAAGCGCGCGACGGCCGCCTGGTCGAGCAGGTCGAGCTCGGCGTGGCTGCGCGTCACGACCTCGTGGCCGAGTTCGCCCAGGCGCCTCGTGAGCGTCTGGCCGACCATTCCGCGATGACCTGCAACATAGATTCGCATGGCGTTCTTTCAGTGAAGGAAGAGGGGGCTGCGGGTCTCAGCGCGAACCGCGCGCTCCGAGCACGACGCGGAAGGTCTTCAGCAGGATCACCACGTCGCGCAGCAGCGACAGCGTGGCGACGTACTCGGCGTCCATGGCGGCGCGGCGGCGGTAGCTCACCTCGTTGCGTCCGCTGATCTGCCACAGGCCCGTGATGCCCGGGCGCACGGCGCAGTAGTACGCCCAGTACGGGCCGTAGAGTTCCTTCTGCGCAAACATGCAGGGGCGCGGGCCGACCATGCTCATGTCGCCCTTGAGCACGTTCCAGAACTGCGGGAACTCGTCGATGCTGTAGCGGCGCAGGAAGGCGCCGAAGCGGGTGATCCGCGGGTCGTGCTCGAGCTTCTGGAACTTCTCCCATTCGCGCCGCGCCGCGTCGTTCTCGCGCAGGTGCCGGGCCAGCACGGCATCGGCGTCGGGCGCCATGGTGCGGAACTTGTAGAAGCGGAAGATCCGGCCGTCGCGGCCGTAGCGCGGCTGCACGTAGATGGCCGGGCCGCCCGAGGTCAGCAGCACGCCGAGGGCGATCAGCGCGTAGGCCCAGCCCAGGAACAGGAAGAAGGCGCCCGCCAGGAGGATGTCCATGGCGCGCTTGGCGGCCTGCAGGAGCCGCGAGCCGCCCACCGGCACGGGGCGTGCGGCGGTGCTGCGGTGCGGCGTGCGTGAAAGGTGCGTGCTCATGATGTCGCGCGCTCCGGTTCGGCGCGGGGGGTGTGCCCCAGCGCGGGCGGATAGATGTTCGGCGGCAGGCCGTAGGGCCCGTAGTCGTAGCCGTAGGCGTTGTGGCGTTGCCGCGCGTCCTGCGCGTTGAGCACCACGCCGTGGAACGCCGCGCCCACATGCGCCAGCCGCTTGGCACTCTCCACCAGGTCGCCCAGTTCGCTGTCGCCGGCGCGGGCCACGAGCATCAGGGTGCCCACGTCCGGTGACATCGCCACGGTCTCGGTCGCCAGCAGGATCGGCGGCGCATCGATGACCACGGCGTCGTAGAGCGCCGAGAGGGTCTCCAGCAACCGCGTGAACGCAGTGGAACCCATCATCGTGGCCGGATCGAGCGGCAGCTTGCCGGTGGTGATCACGTCCAGGTGCGGCAGCACCTGCGCATGCACCGCTTGCGCGAGCGTGGCGGTGCCGGCGATCAGCTCCGACAGGCCGGTGGTCGCCTTGAGCCCGAACTGGCTCGCCAGCTTGCCGCGGCGCATGTCGGCGTCGATCAGCAGCACGCGCCTGCCGGAGGCCGCCAGCACGGCCGAGAAATTCGCCGACAGGAAGGTCTTGCCCGCGCCCGGCGTGGCGCTGGTCAGCAGGATGCGGTTGTTCTGCGCGCCCGCCATCAGGAAGCCCAGCGCGGTGCGCAGCCTGCGCACGCCTTCGAGCGCCGGGTCGTCCGGGTGCGAGGCCGCCAGCAGCTTCACGCCGGGCTTGCCCTGGCGGATGGCGCGGTCGAGCGTGCCCTGCCGCGTGCTGAGTGCGATCGTGCTGTAGACGTTCAGGCCGGTGCGCATCTCGATCTCGTCGGGGGTGGCGACCGTGTTCTTGAGCACCTTGCGAAGCACCGACGTGACCGCGCCCAGGAACAGCCCCACGACCAGCGCCAGCGCCATCACGATCACCGCCTTGGGCCGCACCGGCTTCTCGGGCGACAGCGCCTGGTCGAGCACGCGCACGTTGCCGATGCGGCCTTCGCGGGCCAGGCGCATCTGCAGCGAGCTGTTCAAGAGCGACGAATAGAGCTCGGTGTTGACCTTGATGTCGCGCTGCATGCGCAGCGAGTTCTGCTGCAGCATCGGCATGCGGCGGATGCGGTTGTCCACGCCGCCCAGTTCCTTGCGCAACGAGGCGATCTGCGCGTCGAGCGTGATCAGCATCGGGTGCTGGCTGGTGAAGCGGCTCGCCAGGTCCAGGCGCTTCTGGCGCGCGTCGAGCAGCTTGGCCTGCAGGTCGACGTTCTGCGACAGCGCGTTGCGCGCCTCGTCGTCCAGGCTGATGGTTCCGTTCTGGTTGCGGTACTGGTTGTAGGCCT
The DNA here is from genome assembly GCF_058801005.1 of Variovorax sp. GW822-FHT04A09. Taxonomy (NCBI): domain Bacteria; kingdom Pseudomonadati; phylum Pseudomonadota; class Betaproteobacteria; order Burkholderiales; family Comamonadaceae; genus Variovorax; species Variovorax sp. GW822-FHT04A09. Next base: position 417,716 of record NZ_JBXAMV010000001.1, read on the forward strand.
CTTCGGACTGTTCCAGCTGCTGCTTGAACTTGGGCAGCTCGGTGCCCAGGAAGTTCAGCGTGCGCTCGGCCTGCGCGGTCTTCTGGTCGATGTTCTGGCGCATGTACAGGCGCGCCACTTCGTTGAGCAGGTTCGCCAGGTGCTCGCGATCGTCGGTCTGCCAGCTCACGTCGATCACGCTGGACTGCTTGCCTTTCTCGATCACGCGCAGCTCGCGCTGCAGCTCGAGCATGGTGAGCTGCGTGGAATGCCGCGTCAGCTCGAAGGCGGCGCCGGGCCGGGCGTCGATCGAGGCCACGAGCAGGTGGACCGTTCCGCCCGGCACCGAGCTGTCCTGCGGCTCGCCGACCCGGCCGTGCAGCGGGGTGTCGAGGTCGGGGTGCGTCAGGGTGTAGGTGCCGTCCTTGCCAGTGGTCAGCAGGAATTTTTTGCCCTCGAGGGCCGGCGGCACGTCCATCTGCGCGACCGCGATCCGCTCGGTGCCCGACACGTAGCCGCGCATGCCGAGGAAGCCCGGCCTGGACAGCGTCTTGGAATGCCGCGCCATGAACGCGCCCACGACCGGGATGTAGTGCGGGCGTGCCTTGATGAACAGCTTGGTGTTCTCGATCGCCTGGCCGAGCACCATGCGCGACTTCAGGATCTCGGCCTCGCCCGAGGTCGGCGTCTTCACGCCCACGCCGTTGACCGCGGCATCGCCCGCGCCGCCGGGCGAGCGTTCGGCATCCTCGAGCTGGATCAGCACGTTCGCTTCGTACACGCGCGGCCCGAAGAGCGCGTAGCCCGCGCCCAGCACCAACACCGCGGCGGTGACCGAGGCGATCAGCCATCGGTTGTCCAGCATCAGGTCGACGTATTCCTTGAACCGCGAGTGCGGGCGCTCGGGTTCCGGGCTGTACGGTGCGGGAAGCGGGGGGTACCAACGCGCATTCATGGGCTTCACCTTCTTTGTCGTGTTCGGGCCGGGGCTGCGCGGCCTACCTGCTGCGGGCGGTGTCGCGCGCGAGGTTGATCACCTGGGCGGCGGGAAGGATCAGGTTGGCGACCCGGTTCCACGAGACCAGCGGCACGCGGTCGACGTAGACCACGTCGCGCGGCCGCAGCTCGAAGCGGTCGGCCAGCGCGAGTGCGGCCGGGTTCTTCGCGTTCAGGCTGAAGATCTGCGGCGTGTCGGGCGTCTGCGGCGAGTTGCGGATCACGTAGATCTGCCCGGGGTCGGCCGTGAGCAGGTCGGGCCCGCCCGCATCGCCGAGGGCCTCGTTCAGGCTCATGCGGCCGTTGCGCATCAGCAGCGCCGAGGGCCGCAGGATCTCGCCCATCACGTAGATGCGGCTGTCGTCCCGGCTGCCGACGTACACGATGTCGCCGTTGCGCAGCGGGATGTTGTTGGCGTCGGCGCCGAAGCGCTTGAGCTGCATCAGGTCGATGACCACCGTGCGGTCGCCGCGCGTGAGCGTCACATGCGAACGGTCGCCCCCGGCGGTGATGCTGCCCGCGCGGTTGAGCGCCTCGGACAGCGTCATCGGGATGTCCGTGAAGATCTGCAGCCCCGGCGTGCGGACCTCGCCCTCGACATAGGCGCGCTGGCTGCGGAACGACTGGATGCGCACGCTCACCAGCGGTGCCTTGATGATGCTGCCGATGCGCTTGGCGATCAGCTCGGACGCACCGCTTTCCGTCAGGCCCTGCAGCCGGGTGCGGCCGATGTAGGGAAAGCTGATCTCGCCCGCGGCATCGACGATGAAGCCCGGCGCCACGGTGACGCCGGTCGGGTCGCTCTGCTGCGCGATCACCGCGCCCAGGTTGGGCTGCAGCTCGGGGTTGTTGTAGACGGTGATGCCCACCACGTCCCCCGGCCCGATGGTGTAGGGCGCGGGCCGGCCGAACAGCGCCTTCACGTCGGGCGGGATGCCCGTGTTGCCGGCGAGTTGCGCGCGGACCAGCTCCGGCGTGATGGCCGCGATCCGGCCGCCGGCCGTGCCGTCGGCCGACTGCAGCGGGCCCGGCGTGCCGAAGCCGGGTGCGCAGCCGCACAAGCCGAGCGACAGCAGCAGCGCCATGGCACGCGACCGGAAGCGGCCACCGGGAAGGGCGCGGGCGCCCTCGGTGGCGAGGAGGCGCTCGCCGCGCGGGTTCGCTGGGGTTGCGGATGTCATGGCAATCTCCTTGGCTTCGGTTGTTGTTTCAGGGCGCGGCGAGCGTGGCCGGGATCGCGCGCGGGGTGCCTGTCGCCGGGCGGTCCTGCCGCTGCGGGCTGCCGGTGGCCAGACAGTGCTCGACGACCCAGTCGCCGACGGACTGCAGGAAGAGCTGCTGGCCCTTCACCGTGCAGACGGTGTGGTCCACGTCCCGCATGAACTCGTACTGCAGGCCCTGCATGAACGGTTCGCGGCGCAGGGCGCCGAGCTGGTCGCGGTCGCGGTCGCAGACATGCAGCGACCCCGAATACAGCAGCTGCACAGCCACCTCGCGTTCGACCAGCCGCTTCATCGTGGCTTCGAACCAGATCGCGTTGACGTTGGGCGGCCGCCGGTCCACGAAGTAGCCCGGCAGCGGCTTGCCCACCGTGCTGCCCGGCAGATGGCGCAGCACCCAGCGCCGCGCCTTGCCGGGGAACGACGGGTGCAGCGGCGCCGCGAGCGCGCGGCGCACCGTGAGCTCCCAGCGCGTGCGCCGCTGGGGGAAGGCAAAGCCGTCGAACAGCGAGAGCGCCACCATGCGCGCGTCCACCGCGGCGGCCGACATGGCGTGCTCCACGCCCGAGCACATGGCCACGGTCGCGAACTGGCCGATGCCCTGCATGCGTTGCACGAGGTCCATGGCGGCCTGCAGGCTGTGCACCGCGCGCGTCTGCAGGTCGGGCCCGGTGTCCAGCGCCTCGCTGTCGCCGATGCCGCCCAGGTCGAAGCGCAGGCTGCCCACGCCGCGCGCGGCCAGCAGGTGCGCCAGCTTCACATTGATGCGGCGCGGCCCGACGCGGTGGTTCGCGCCCATGTTGAACATCAGGCAGGCGACGGGCGCCGGCACGCGCTGCGCGGGGAGGGTGAGCATGCCCATCAGTGCGTTGCCGGGGCCGAAGCACACCGGGGTCTGCGTCATGTCATTCATGGATGGCTCCCTGCAGGCGGTTGAGCGCATCGGCCGGCACCATCGCGCTGTGGGGAAAGGGGTCGGACGTCCAGTCCAGCGGGTGGCTCAGGTAGGCCAGGCGCACCGGCATGTGGCGCGACTGCTGCTCGGCCGCCCATTGCGCGGTGGACGTGTCGTCGGGCGGGGCCAGCACCAGGGTGTCGTGCAGGGCCGTGAGCGGCAGCGACTGCGGCGTGAGGGCGCGCAGCTGCGCCTGCAGCGCCGGCGAGAGACGCACGCCCAGCGCCTCCTCGGGCAGCGCGTCCGGTTCCCGCGCGAGGTTGCGGCGCCAGGACAGGTCGGGAATGCAGAAGGTCGTGTCGATCGCCTCGACGTGGCGTTCGCGCAGCAGGCGCGCGTAGCCCGGCCCGTCGATCACCGGCTCCCAGAGCACCAGCCGCGCCGGGTCGCAGCGCCCGTTGCGCGCGGCCAGCACGGCCAGGGTGGCACCCAGCCGCGCGCCGATCCACACGATGGCGGCATGCGGTGCGTGCCGCCGCAGCTCCTCGTGCGCCGCGCACAGGTCGCGGCGCCAGCCGTCGAGCTCGCCCTCGCTCTCGTCGCCCGGCGAGTCGCCGGAGCCGTAGAAGTCGAAGCGCAGCGTGGCGATGCCGGCGCGCGCGAGGCGTTCGGCCAGCACCTTGAAGAAGCGGTGGGTGCGCAGGCCCTCCTGCCCGAAAGGCGGGCACAGCAGCACCGCGGTGGGCTCGCCCCGGTGGTCGTCGGCGGCGTGGAACGCGCCGAAGACCTGGCGCGAGGCCGGCCCGAACATGAGGGGCGTGAAGAGGGTCATGCAACACCCCCTGCGCATCGCGCTTCGCTCATCCCCTTGCGCGGATTCAGGGGGCGCATGCGGCGGCCTTCGGGGTCGGCCTGCGAGGGTCGCGCGCGGGCTTCGGTATGGCGCCATTCGGCGAGCGAACCCACGCTGTCCGCACGCGCGGGCGCGGGCCCCAGCGCCAGCACCAGGATGCGGCCGGCCACCGGCAGCTCGACGCTGCGGCTGTCCGGTGCCAGGCCCACGTCGAAACTCTGCGGCGACACCAGCAGGCCCACGCCGATGGCCTTCAGGCAGGCTTCCTTGCGGGTCCAGCAGGTCAGGAAGGCGCGGTCGCGTTCGTCGGCGGGCAAGGCGGCCAGCGCCTCCTGTTCGCGCCGCGTGAAATGCGCCGCCGCCAGGTCGGCCGCGTCCGGCATCGGGCGCAGCAGCTCGACGTCGGCGCCCAGCGGGCCGCGCCCGCCGATGGCGATCAATGCCAGGCCCTGGCTGTGGCTCAGCGAGAACTGGGTGCGCGGATGCCCCGCCAGCGACGGCTTGCCGAAGGCGCCGGTGGCCAGCGTCAGTGCGTCAGGGGCCAGGCCCGTGTACGCGCACAGCGCCTGGCGCAGCGCGACATGGGCCGCCAGGAAGCGCTGGCGGTCCACGGGAAAGCGCAGATTCTGCGCACGCGCGCGCTCCTCTTCCGACAGGACCTGGGCGGGCAGGGTGTCGGTGAAGCTGTCCAGCTCGACGTACCGGCAGACCGGTGCGTCGATGGACAGTGCGTTGGCGGCGCCGGTCATGGTCACCCCTTGCGCAGCCAGCTGCCGAGTGCGCCGAGCAGCCCGCCGCGCTGTGCATGCGCGGCCGTGCCGGCGGCCAGGTCGGCGAGGTCCGAAGGCACGCCGTGCGGCGTGCCGTGCGCCGAGGACGCGATCTGCCCGAGGTTCTCGAACAGGTAGCGGCGCGGCTCCACGCGGTGCCCCAACGTCTGCGCCGCCTGCTGCACGGCGCGCAGCACCAGCAGCGAGTCGCCGCCGAGGTCGAAGAAGTTGTCGCTGGCGCGGATCTCGTCGACGTCGATGCCGATCACGTCGGCCCAGATCTGGGCCAGCTGGGCGTGCTCGGGGCTGAGCAGTCCGCGCTTCGCCTCGCGCGCGTCGCCGTTGAGGGGATCGGCCGGCGCACTCTTCTCCGCCTCGTCGGCCGCCAGCTTGCGCAGATAGCGCGCGCTGGCCGAGCCTTCGGTGCTGGCGATCTCGGCGAGCGTGGCCCCCGGGTGGTCGGCGACGCGGCCCAGCACCTCGAGGTAGCGTTCGCGCAACTGGGCGCCGGTCTCGCGCAGGTAGACGTCGGCGTTGTAGAGCAGCGCGCCTTCCAGGCCGTGCGGCTTGTCCATCAGCCACACGCCGACGTCGTCGGTGGCGCCGTGCTGCATCACGTGCACCTGGCGGGTCTGCAGGCTGCCGACGGTGCGCGCGCGTTCGCGGGCGTCCTGGAACGAGAACATCGCCTGGTAGGGCCCCGAGGCCTTGATCTGCCCCGCATAGCCGGGCTCGGCCATCAGGCGCTCGAACGGCACCTGCTGGTGGTTCATCATCGACAGCAGCTCCTGCTTCACGTAGCGCATGAAGTCGGGCAGCGGCAGCGCCATGTCGACCGCGAGCGAGACCGGCAGCACGTTGTTGAAGAAGCCCATGACGTCTTCCGTCTCGGCCTGCTGGCGCCCACGCACCGGGTTCGCGATGACGATGGCGTCGTTGCCGGTCGCCTGGGCCATGGTCAGCGCGTAGATGCCGAAGGTCAGCATGCTGAGCGTCACGTCCATGTCGCGCGCCACCTCGCGCAGCCGCTGCGTGCTCTGCAGGTCGATGTGGATCCAGTGCGCGCCGCCCTGGCCGCTCTTGCCCGCGCGGCGCGGCATGTCGGTGCGGGGCGGGCGCACGGCCCTGGCGCTGGCGAGCCGGCCGCGCCAGAACGCGAGCTGCTCCTCGCAGGCAGGCTCGGTCAGCCATTTCTCGAGCCACTCGGCATAGTCGCCGTGGGTGGTGGCGAGCGCGGGCAGGTTGTGCGGACGGCCGCGTTCGGCGGCGTCGTAGAACGCGCCCAGTTCGCGCTGCATCAGGTCGAAGGACCAGCCGTCCCAGATCAGGTGATGCGGCACGAACAGGAAGACGTGCTCGTTGTCGTCGAGCTGGAACAGGGTCGCGCGCATCATCGGTGCGCTGTGGATGTCGAGCGGCCGGTCGGCCAGCTCCTGCATCTGCTCGACCAGCTCGGCCTCGCGCTGGTCAGCGGGCAGGCCGCGCAGGTCGACCAGCGGCAGGGCGAACTCCACCGACTCCGCGATCGACTGGATCGGGCGGCCCGTGTCCTCGTCGAAGCCGATGCGCGTGCGCAGCGACGGCTGGCGGCGGATCATCTCGCGCAGCGCGCCTTCGAAGCGCGCGGCGTCGAGCTTGCCGGTGAGCCGCTGCGCCGAGGGCGCGTTGTAGACCGACCGGCCCGTGTACAGCTGCTCCATGAAGCGGATGCGTTCCTGCGAGGGCGTGAGCGGCGCGCTGCGGCGATCCGGGTGGCAGGCAATCGGCGCCTGCAGGCCGACGCCCGCGCCCTGCAGGGCCTCGATGACCGCGGTCAGCTTCTCGGCCGTGGGCGCCTCGAACAGCGCGCGCAGCGGCAGCGTGACCTGGAACTCGCGGCTCAGCAGCGTGGTGAGCCGCGCGGCCAGCAGCGAGTGGCCGCCCATGGTGAAGAAGTTGTCGTGCATGTCCAGGCCCGGCAGGCTCAGCACCTTCTCCATGACCGCGAGCACCTTGCGCTCGTGCGCGTTGCGCGGACCGGCGCCGCGCCGCACTTCGTTGCGCGCCACCGCCTGCGGCGGCGGCAGCGAGACGCGGTCGACCTTGCCGTTGGCCAGCGTGGGCAGGGCGTCGAGCGTCACCACGTGCTGCGGCAGCATGAAGGCCGGCAGGTGCTTGCGCAGGTGCACCATCAGCGCATCGAGGTCGAAACCGCCGCCGGGCAGCAGCGCCAGGTAGGCCACCAGGCGCACGTCGCCGGGGTTGTCCTCGCGGGCCACGACCACGCTGCGCGAGACGCCGGCCACTTCGCAGCAGCGCACCTCGATCTCGCCGGGCTCGATGCGGTAGCCGCGCACCTTGACCTGGAAGTCGAGCCGGCCGAGGTGGTCGAGCAGCCCGTCGTTGCGCCAGCGGCCGCGGTCACCGGAGCGGTAGACCTTCTTCGTGGCGCCGAAGATGCGCACCGTGACAAAGCGCTCGGCGGTCAGTGCGGGGCGGTCGAGGTAGCCCAGCGAGACGCCTTCGCCCGCGATGCAGATTTCGCCAGGCACGCCGATCGGGCAGGGCTGCAGGTCGGCGTCGAGGATCCAGATCTCGGTGTTGTCGACGGGCCTGCCGATCGAGATGCCGCGCGAGGCGATCTCTTCGGGACGCACATGCCAGGCCGTGGAGTACACCGTCGTCTCGGTCGGGCCGTAGCCGTTCCACAGGCCTTCCATGCGCTCGCACAGCGCCAGCGCCATGCTCGGGCGCAGCGCCTCGCCGCCGGTCCAGCCGCGGAAACCGGGCGTGCCGCCGGCCCACTGGGCATCGAGCAGCAGCTGCCACATGCCGGGCGTGGCCTGCAGCAGCGTGATCTGTTCGTCGTCGAGCGCCTGCGACAGGCGGTTGCCGTCCATGGCGACCTCGCGCTGCACCATCACGAGTTCGGCGCCTGCCGCCAGCGGCAGCAGCAGGTCGGGCACGGCCATGTCGAACGACAGCGTGGTGACGGCGGCGATGCGGTCGGACGGGCCGATGCCCGATTCGCGCTGCATCCACTGCAGCAGGTGCGCCACGCCCCGGTGGTGCGCGATGACGCCCTTGGGCAGGCCGGTCGAGCCGGAGGTGTAGATCACATACGCGGCGTCTTCGGAGCCGGGGTCGTCGCTGCTCGGCGGCAGCGCTTCGCCCGACAGCTGGCGCCAGGCGGTGTCGCGATCGATCTCGAAGACGCGCTGGTCGGCGTCGGCGCGCCAGTCGCGCGGCGCCACCGCGATGTCGGACGAGGTCAGCATCAGGCTGAGGGTGGCGTCGCTGGCGTAATGGTCCAGCCGCGCCTGCGGAAATGAGGTGTCCATCGGCACGTAGGACGCCCCCGCCTTGAGGATGCCCAGCATGGCGACGACCATCTCCAGGCTGCGTTCGAGGCACAGCCCCACGCGCTGGCCGCGGCCCACGCCGCGCGCGCGCAGCGCACGCGCCAGGCGGTTGGACAGCGCCTCGAGTTCGCCGTAGCTGCAGCTGCGCGCGCCGTCGCGCACTGCCGGGCGGTGCGGCTGCTGCGGCACGCGCGCCACGAAGCCGGCGTGCGCCAGCGGCGCGCCGCGCAGCGGCACGCGCGCGGGCTGCAGCGCCAGCAGCGCACGTGCGGCGCCGGCCGACAGCACGTCGAGCCCGCCGATGGTGTCGTCGGGCTTGTGCGCGGCCGACTGCAGCACGCACTCGAACATGTCGAGCCAGCGCTGCACGCTCACGTCGTCGAACAGGTCGGTGTTGTATTGCGCCTCGACCTGCAGGCTGCCGGCGTGCGGGCGCAGGTTCACGAAGAGTTCGAAGTTCTCGTAGCGCCGGGCGATGGTGTCCTGCACCACGTCGAGCGTGGTGAAGGCCTGCGCGCTGCTCGCCACGTCGGGGTCGACATTGAAGGTCACGCTCACCAGCGGCAGCCGGCTCGGGTCGCGCTCGAGCGACAGCTGGCCCAGCAGCGCGCCGTAGGTCAGGGCCTGGTGATCGAAGGCATCGAGCACGGCGGTGCTGCATTCGTCCATCAGCGCGTCGAAGCGCATGGCGGGGTGCGCGGCGATGCGCAGCGGCAGCAGGTTCACGCAATGGCCGACCAGGCCGGGCACGTCGTGCGCGAGCTGCCCCGAGGTCGGGATGCCGACCACGATGTCTTCCTGGCCCGTGAGGCGGTGCAGCGTCGCGACGAAACCGCTGAGCAGGCCCGTGAACAGGCTGACGCCGGCCTTGGTGCTCGCGATGCGCACGGCGCCGACCACGCGCCGGTCGAGCAGGCGTTCGGCGCGGCGCGAATTGAAGGTGCGCGCGGCCGGGCGGGGGCGGTCCAGCGGCAGGTCGAGCACGGGCTGCGTGTTGCCGGCAAAGCGCTCCAGCCAGTAGTCGATGTGCGCCTGCATGTCGGGGCTCGCGGCCGCGACGGCTTCCTCGGCGGCGAAGTCCGCGAAGAGCGGTGCGGCCTTGAGCTTCAGCCCGATGCCGGTTTCCTCGGCATAGAGGTGGCCCAGCTGCTCGGTGATGACCGCCCACGACCAGCCGTCGCAGACCACGTGGTGCGCCGACATCACGAGCTCGTGCTCGTCATCGCCCAGGCGGTACAGCACCGCCCGGAACAGCGGCCCGTGCTCGAGCGAGAACGGCGTGCAGACCGCCTCGTCATGGGCCGCGTGCAGCGCCTGCGCGAGGGCTTCGGGCGCCAGCCCACCCAGGTCCTGGCGGACCAGGTGGTTCCCGGCCGGGGGGCTGACCAGCATGAAGGTGCCGTCCGGCGAGATGGTGGCGCGCAGCGCCTGGTGGCGTTCGAGCAGCCGGTCGGTGGCGCGCGCCAAGGCGTCGCCGTCCAGCGCGCCGCGCAGGCGCAGCACGACCGACTCGTTGTAGGCCATCGAGGCCTCGGGGCTCAGCGTGGCGCCGAGCCAGATTTCGCGCTGCGACTCGGTGGTCGCGATGATGCATTCGACGAGGCCACCGCTCGCGGTGGGCTTGAGTGCGGCGTTCATGCTGCGGCCTTTCCGTTGATGAGGCGCTCGTGCAAGGCGGCGTCTTCGGGTACGTACCAGTACGGCTGGCCGTCGCTGTCGCGGGCCAGCACGCTGCCGTCCTCGACGGGCTTGCGCGCGTCGAAGCGGGTGGGGGCGGGAGCGCGGCGCGGAAGGAAGCCGGATTCCTGCATCTCGGCGACCGATTCCTTGAAGGCGCGCTGCAGGAAGGCGATGTCCTCGGCGCTGTGCGCGCTCGTGAGGAAGCACGGGAAGTTGTCCAGGATGTGCACGCCGCGGCTGCGCATCATGGCGAACAGCAGGTCCTGCAGCGGCTGGTCTTCGAGCCAGCTCACGCGCCACAGCGACGCGAAATGGCGGATCTCGATCGGCGCGCCGACCTCCTGGCACCAGCCCGAGAGCTCCGTGGCCATGGCGGTCGTGCTCGCGGTGAGCCCGGCCTGCAGCGCGGGCCCGGCCTCCTTCAGGTGCGTGAGCGAGGCCTTGGCCGCGGCGAGCGCCAGCGGATGGCGCACGAAGGTGCCGGCGAAGTAGGTCACGCCCACGCCCGGGATCGAGTCGTCGCCGTACTGCCAGGCGCCGCCGTCGAGCGCGTCCATGAACTCGCGCTTGCCGGCGATCACGCCGACCGGAAAGCCGCCGCCGATCACCTTGCCGTAGGTGGCCAGGTCGGCGCGCACGCCGAACAGTTCCTGCGCGCCGCCCAGCGCGCTGCGAAAGCCGGTGATGACCTCGTCGAAGATGAGGCAGCAGCCGTTCTTCGCGGTGACGTCGCGCACGTCGTGCAGGAACTCGCGCGGCTGGAAGTCGGGGCGGCGGCTTTGCACTGGCTCGACCAGCACGGCCGCCAGGTCCGCGGCGTTGTCGCGGATGAAGGCCAGCGCCTCGGGCGTGCCGTAGTCGAGCACGCGGATGTCGCCGAACATGCCGCTCATCACGCCGGGAGCGGCCGACAGGCCCTTGCCGCCCTTGCCGGCGCGCACCAGCACTTCGTCGAAGGTGCCGTGGTAGGAGCCCGTGAAGGCCACCACCGTGCTGCGGCCGGTGACGGTGCGCGCGATGCGCAGCGCCGCCATCACGGCCTCGGAGCCGGTGTTGCACAGGCCGGCGCGCTCGCTGCCCGTGAGTTCGCAGATGAGGCGGGTCACGTCGGCCGCGAGCGGATGCTGCGGCCCGATCTCGTAGCCCGCATCGAGCTGGGCCCGCACGGCGTCCTGCACGAAATCGGGTTGCCAGCCGAACAGGTTCAGCCCGAAGCCGTTGAGCGCGTCGACGTACTCGTTGCCGTCGAGGTCCCAGAGCCGGGAGCCCTTGGAACGCTCGATCACGATCTGGTAGGTGATCTCCTTGGTCAGCGGACGGAAGCCGTTGACCACGCGCGGATCGGCCATGTGGGCGCGGTTGTCCTCGGTGAAGCGCTTGCTCTTTGGCGTGCGCTCGACATAGCGCCGCACGAAGGTCGCCAGCCGTGCCTTCTGCCGCGCGCTGGGTTCGGCGGTGCGTTGGGTGTGGATGCGGGCGATGGCGCCGAAGGCCTTGTTGACGTCGTAGCGAAGCGGCGCTTCGGCGGGCGGCTGTGGCTGCGCGGTGGGTGCGGCCTCGGCCGCCACGGGCATCGCTGCCACCGCCACTGGCGCGGCCGCGCCGGACAGGAGCGCGAGCTGCTGGCGCATCAGCTCCATCTGCTGCGCGATCACCTGGTTCAGCAGGCCGGTGGGCTGCGCAAGCCCTGGCGGTGGCATTGGCATCGACACCTGCACGGCGGAGGCCGCAGGCATGGCGGGCATGGCAGGCGTGGGGGGCACGGCCACAGGCTCGGCCTCGGGCGGCAGGCTCTGCAGCAGGTACGCGGCCAGTGCGTCGAAGCTGCGGTAGTTCTCCATCAGCTGACGGAAGCTCAGCTCGACCTTGAAGCGTTTCTTGATCTGCGTGGCCGCCTGGGTCAGCGTGAGCGAGTCCATCCCGATCTCGCCGAACGAGGCCTGGCCCTCGGCCTGGGCCATGTCGATGCCCGAGATGTCTTCGAACAGGGCCCGCAATCGGCTGTCGACCGACGCCGCGCGCGACGCCTCGGGCGGCGGGGAAGAAGGCGGAGGAAGGTCAGGCGAGGGCGCTGCAGCGGTCACGATCGGCTCCAATGAAACAGGCAGGGCAGGCGCAAGGGCCGGTGACACCGGCGCGGTGAGCGCGATGTCGACCCACAGGCGCTTGCGTTCGAACGGGTAGGTGGGCAGGCACACGCGCCGGGCGCCGGCGCGCGGTGCGAGCAGGGCAAGGTCGACCTCGGCGCCGCAGGTCCACAGGCGCGCGGCGGCCAGGCGCAGGGTGCGGGTCTCGTCGGCCGGCTCGCCGTGCAGCAGCGACACCGCCACCGCGCCGGCCTTCGATGCCGGGGCCAGGCCTGGCAGGCGGTGCTGGCGCACCAGCGCGGCCAGCGTGTTGCGGGGACCGACCTCCACGAACACCGGATGGGTGGCGTCGTCCGCCGCGCTTTGCAGGGCGGGCGAGAAGCGCACGGTGCCGCGCAGGTGCTGCGCCCAGTAGGCCGGGCTCGTGGCCTGTGCGTCTTCGAGCAGGCGGCCGGTGAACGTGGAGTAGAGGGGGATCTGCGGCGCGTGCAGCGCCACCTGGCTCACGAGCGCCTCGAAGGGCGCCACCGCGGCGTCCATCATGGCGGAGTGAAACGCGTGCGAGGTCTGCAGCAGCCGGCAGGCGACGCCCTCGGCTTCGAGCGCGGCCTGGAGTTCGGCGATGGCCTCGGTGGGGCCGGCGGCCACGCAGGCGCCGGGTGCGTTCTCCGCGGCGAGCGAGACCAGGGGCGAGGACGCGAGCCGCGAGGCCAGTGCGTCCGCGCCCAGGCGCACCGACAGCATCGTCCCCGCGGGCTGCGCCTGCATGAGCGCGCCGCGGCGGGCAATGAGCCGGGCCGCGTCTTCCAGTCGCATCACGCCGGCGATCACGGCCGCGACGAATTCCCCGACGCTGTGCCCGATCAGCGCGTGCGGGCGCAGGCCCAGCGACAGCAGCCGCCGTGCGAGCGCGTACTCGAGCGTGAAGAGCGCGGGCTGCGTGACGGCCGTCGGCGCGAGCGCCTGCGGGTCGTCTGCGAACAGGCGCTCGCGCAGGTCGAAGTCCAGTGCGCCCTCGAAGGCGCGCAGGCAGTTGTCGAACGCGGCCGCGAACACCGGATCGCCCGCATGCAGCGCGCGGCCCATGCCCGGGTACTGCGCGCCCTGGCCCGGGAACATCAGCACGGGCTGCGGCGCGCGCTCGGCGATCCGGTCGCTCACGCGCCACGCCGTGTTCTCCGAGCGCAAGGCCTCGATGGCCTGCGCCGCATCGCCGGCCACCACGGCGCGGCGGAAGGCATGGGCCTTGCGGCCGACGCACAGGGTGAACGCCGCGTCGGCCAGGCAAAGCCCGGGCTGTTCCTCCAGGTGCGTCGCGAGCCGCTGTGTCGCGACCGCCAGCGCGGCCTCCGAGCGTGCCGACAGCGCCAGCACATGGACGCCCGGCTGCGTGGTGCGTGCCTGACGCGCCGGCGCTTCCTCGAGCACGACGTGCGCGTTGGTGCCCCCGACACCGAACGAGCTGACGCCCGCGCGGCGCGGCAGGTCGGCTCGCGGCCACGGCTGCAGCTGGTTGCTCACGTGGAACGGCGTGCGCGCGAAGTCGATCGCCGGGTTCGGCGCCGTGAAGTGCGCGGTGGGCGGAATCAGTTCGTGGTGCAGCGACAGCGCCGTCTTGATGAGGCCGGCGGCGCCCGCGGCCGTGACCATGTGGCCCACGTTGCTCTTGAGCGAGCCCAGCGTGCAGTAGCCCCGCGCGTCGGTGTGCTCGGCGTACGCGACGGCCAGCGCCTCGACCTCGACCGGGTCGCCCATCGGCGTGGCGGTGCCGTGCGCTTCCACGTAGGAAATGCTGCGCGCGTCCACGTCCGCCGCGGCCAGCGCGGCGCGGATCACTGCCGCCTGACCGTCCACGCTGGGCGCGGTGAAGCTGGCCTTGGCGCCGCCGTCGTTGTTGACGCAGGCGCTGCGCAGCACGGCATAGACGGTGTCGCCGTCGGCCTGCGCGTCGGACAGCCGCTTGAGCAGCACCACGGCGGCGCCGTCGCTGAACACGGTGCCCTTGGCCTGCGCGTCGAAGCTGCGCGTGTGGCCGTCGGGCGAGAGCATCGAGCCCTCGTTGTAGAGGTAGCCGCTGCGCGGCGGGCAGGTGACCGAGGCGCCGCCCGCCAGCGCCATGTAGCACTGGCCCGTGCGCAGCGCGTGGAAGGCCTGGGCCACCGCGACCAGCGAGGTCGAGCACGCGGTGTTGACGCTCACCGCCGGCCCGCGCAGGTTGAGCCGGTTGGCCACGCGGGTGGTGATGTAGTCCTTCTCGTTGGCCAGCATCACCTGGAACTCGCCGACGGCCTCCACGAGGTCGGGCCGCGAGGCGACGTGGCGCTGGAAGTAGGTCGCGTTGTACGTGCCCGCGTACACGCCCACCGGGCCCGGCGCTTCGTCGGGCACGTAGCCCGCGCGCTCCAGGCATTCCCAGCAGATCTCGAGGAACACGCGGTGCTGCGGGTCCATGAGCGCGGCTTCCTTCGGGCCGATGCCGAAGAAGGCGGCATCGAAGCCTTCGATGCCGTCGATCACGCCGCGCGCCCGCACGTAGGCCGGATCGCGGCGCAGCGACTCGCCGACGCCGGCGTCCAGGCTGGCGTCATCGAAGAAGCTGATGGTGTCGCGCCCGGCGACGAGGTTGTCCCAGAACTGCTCCACATCGCCCGCGCCGGGGAAGCGACCGGCGGTGGCGATGAGAGCGATGGGCTCGGGGACGCGGGCGGCGTCCTCGCGCACGGGCACGGGGTGTGGCGCCTGTGGCGCCTCGCCAGCGGACTGCAGCTGCGCCGCGATGGCGCCCGGCGTCGGGTGGCGAAAGAAGAGGTTGGTCGACAGCGGCGGCGCGCCTTCGCGCTGCAGGTCCGCCAGCACCTGCAGCACCAGCAGCGAGCTGCCGCCCAGGTCGAAGAAGTTGTCGTGGCGCCCGGCCTTGTCGATGCCCAGGGCGCGTGCGAAGGCGTCGCAGACCTGCTGTTCGAGCGCGTCGCGCGCGGCCTCGAAGGGCTGCGCGAGTTCGGGGCGCTCGGCGGTTGGTTCGGGCAGGGCGTTGCGGTCGAGCTTGCCGTTGGGCGTGACGGGGAGCTGCGAGAGCCACACCTGCGCCGACGGAAGCATCACCGCGGGCAGGCGGGCCGCCAGGTGCGCGCGCAGCGTGTCCCACGCCAGCTTCTGCGTGCGGGCGACCAGGTAGGCGACCAGGCGCAGCTGGCCGTCGCGACCGGGCCGCGCGACCACCGCGCAGGACTGCACCGCGGGGTGCGCGAGGATCGCCGCCTCGACCTCGCCGGTCTCGATGCGGTGGCCGTGGATCTTGACCTGGCCGTCGATGCGGCCGATGAACTCGAGGGTGCCGTCGGGCAGCCAGCGGGCGAGGTCGCCGGTGCGGTAGAGCCGCTCGCCCGGCGCGCCGAAGGGGTCGGGCACGAAGCGCGCGGCCGTGAGTTCGGGTTGCCCCAGGTAGCCGCGCGCCAGGCCGTGTCCGCCGATGCACAGCTCGCCCACGAGTCCGCTGGGCAGCAGCTCGAGCGTCGGGCTCAGCACGCGCAGCACGGTGTCCTTGATCGGGCGCCCGAGCGGTACCGAGCGCGGGCCCGCTGCGATCGCGGCGCGCTCGATGCGGTGGGTGGTCGCGAAGGTCGTGCACTCGGTCGGCCCGTAGCCGTTGCTGAGCGTGAGCCCGGGGAGTGCGTCGAGCGCGCGCCGCACATGGGGTACCGACAGCGCCTCGCCGCCGGTGAACAGGTGCGCCAGGCCCGCGAGGTGCTGCGGATCGCCGTCGACCACGGCGTTGAAGAGCGAGGCCGTGAGCCAGGCGGTGTGGACCTCGTGGCGGGCGATGGTGCGTGCGAGGCCCGCGCCGGTGGGTACCCGTTCGCCGTGGATCACGCAGCGCCCGCCGTTGAGCAAGGGCCCCCAGACCTCGAGCGTCGAGGCGTCGAAGGCGAGCGGTGCCGCGTGCAGCATCGCGCGCCCGGGTGCGAGTTCGATGTAGTCGACATCGACAACGAGCCGCAGGATGGCGCGATGGCTGATCTCGATGCCCTTGGGTACGCCGGTCGAGCCCGAGGTGTACATGAGGTACGCCAGCGATTCGCCGTCGAAGGCCGGCGGCGTCCACGGCGTGGGGTCCACGCCGTCTTCGGGTGCGTCGATGCGCACGGCGGTGCGGGGGGCTGGCACGAGAGAGGCCAGCGCCTCGGTGGTCACGACCCGGGTCACGCCGGCCTGGTCGAACATCGTGGCGACGCGTTCGGGCGGGAAGTCGGTGGGTACCGGCACGTAGGCCGCGCCCGCCTTGAGGATGCCGAGCATCGCGACGATGGCGGCCATCGAGCGCTCGAACACCATCCCGACGGGGTCGCCTGCCTGCACGCCCGCGCGCTGCAGGCGCTGTGCGAGCCGGTCGCTGCGCGCGTCGAGCTCGGCGTAGGTCATCGTTTCGTCGCCTTCTACCAGCGCCACCGCGTCGGGCGTGGCCGCGGCCCGGCGGCGGAACACGGCGGGCACGGTGAGCGACAGGTCGGGCGCGGCGGGCGGCGTGGCCCATGCGGCGAGTTGGTCGCGGCGGTCGGCGTCGGGCAGGGCGCGGATGTTGTGGAGCGCCGCACCGGGATGCACCAGCAGATCGGCGGCGGTGTCGGCGATGGCTGCGAGCAGGCGGCTGGCGCAGGGCGCGTCCATCAGGCTCGCGTCGACGTCCAGATGCAGGCGGGCGGGGAGTTCTGTCCGGGCTTCGAGCCGCAGGGGCGGCTGGGTGTCGGCGGTGTGCGGCGTGGTCCGTCGGTCAAGGTCGAGCTGGGTCAGCCACGCGCTGGCGGTGCCGGGCAGCGACGTCGGCATGCCGTGAGACCCCGGCAGGGCCGTGCCCAGCCAGCGCGATTGCAGCAGCAACCAGGCACCCACGAAGAGCGTGTCGGGCAGGTACCCCGTGGTGCCCAGCGACGCTTGCCAGCGCTGCGCGAACCCGGCTTCGAGGACCAGCGAGACGCCAAGCCGTTCGCCTGCCGCCGCGCGCGCGGGCGGCGACACGAACAGATCGCCCAGCGCGGCCAGCGAGGCCACGGCGGCCTCCGGCGACGAAGCAATGTGGGTTTCCATGCAATTACCCGGCTGCAGACTGTGAATGGAAAATTCAATTGAAGGAATCGAATTGATTTCAATTGGATTTGGTTCTTGGTTTGTCGCGATCCTATGAACTTGGTGAGCCTTCTGTTTGGCTCTTTTCTCCATGTTTACATTTGGATATAAATATTTCCGAATCGAACTACCTAAGCCATGACATTTGAGGTACCAAGGCCATTTGTGGTGGGCGTTTTGTCACCCCTGTAGGAAGCCACGATGGAACGTCGATTCGAAAAAATGGCCATTCTTCTTCGCTATGTCTGCAGACCTGAGAGTCTGAGTTTTGGTATCGATTCGATGAAGGTTTCTAAAATCAGACAAGTTTTGACGGTTGACAAGAAACTTTTCGCGAATTGAGACAGTTGGAAGGAATCGGCATTCGAGAGTTGAGCACTCAGAATGGGGTAGATATTTTTCTTCTGTGGAATGGTTTTTTCGTCTTTTGGTTAATTAGAGGGTGAATTTGGAAATCCTCAAAAGGCCTAAAAGATCTAATGAAAAATGTTACTTATCATCTGATTCTTGGTGCCTGGCTGCAATTATTTCGTGGTTCTTGGCGATCATTGAAATTCAAATGATGTCCATTGTTTTAATGAAATAGAGAGCAATGGGGGTCTAGGTACTTTCCCCTCTGTCAGCGCACGGAGCGCGGGGATGCATTGCGACAATCGCCGGCAAATTTCGGAAAGGCGGTCGCGCCATGGGTACCGGCATTGATCCCGGTTGATTTCCGTCGCGCCGGCGGGAAGGCCTGAGCCGGGTCGGGGCATCGACGCAGCGGGCCCGTCATTTCGTCCGCAATTCACCGTCGGACCGCGGCGCGAATGCTTTGCGGGCACGGGTTTTTCAGGCCGGACGGACGGCGTTTTTCTCGACGCGACCGGCGGATCGTGGGGGCCGCGCCAGGTACCCGGTCCCAGGCAGGCGCTTTGTCACGCTCGCATGCACGCCGGGCAGGGCGCATGGCGCCCTCACCAAAGGGCGCTTCGCTCATGTGTGAAGGCGCGGCGATGCCTAGACTGGCCCTGCCATGCATCGCGAACGGTGATCCTCCCCGTGTGGTGTGGGAGGGGCGAGGACGCAGCAGCGTGCGTGGCCCTGTTGCTGGAGTGCCTGGGCGAAGGCCTGTTGTCGGTGCGCACCGACGACGCCTTCCGCCACGGGCCGCTTGCAGGCGCGTGAGGACGCGCTAGAACGAAGAGATGGAACGAAGGAGTGCAGCCATGGCCACCCAACCCGATCTTCCGTCTCCGATCACGCCCGACCTGCCGGTCGAGCCCGACGAAGGGCCGGAGCACGCGCCCGACGAGCCCACCGACCCCGAGCCGCCGCCGAGCGCGAGGTAGGCCGAACGCCCGTCGCGCCGCGCTAAGCTCGCGCGATGGATGAAATCGATTGCGCCGTCATCGGTGCCGGCGTGGTGGGTCTGGCCGTGGCGCGCGCATTGGCGCTCGCGGGCCGGGAGGTGCTGGTGCTGGAGTCCGAAGGGGCCATCGGCACGGGAACGAGTTCGCGCAACAGCGAGGTGATCCACGCGGGCATCTATTACCCGCAGGGTTCGCTGAAGGCGACGCTGTGCGTCGAAGGACGCGACGCGCTCTACAGCTACGCGCAGGCGCGCGGCGTGCCGCACAGCCGCTGCGGCAAGCTCATCGTGGCGACCTCGGCCGAACAGGTGGGCCAGCTCGACGCGATCCGCGCCAAGGCCGCGGCCAACGGCGTGGATGACCTGGTGCTGCTCACCGCGCAGCAAGCCAACGCGATGGAGCCGCAGCTGCATTGCGTGGCGGCGCTGCATTCACCGAGCACGGGCATCGTCGACAGCCACGCGCTGATGCTGGGCCTGCTCGGCGACCTCGAGAACGCAGGCGGCATGCTGGCGCTCAAGTCGCCCATCGAACGCGCCGAATGCGTGGATGGGGCCGTCGTGCTGATCGCCGCCGACGGCACGGCCCTGCGTTGCCGCACCGTGGTCAATGCCGCGGGGCTGGGCGCGCCGGCGTTGGCGCGCCGCTTCGAAGGCATGCCGGCGTCGATGGTGCCGCGCGAGTACTTCGCCAAGGGCAGCTACTTCACGCTCGCGGGCCGCGCGCCGTTCGGCCGGCTCATCTATCCCGTGCCGGAGCCGGGCGGGCTCGGCGTGCACCTGACGCTGGACCTCGGCGGGCAGGCCAAGTTCGGGCCCGACGTGCAGTGGGTCGAGGCGGCCGACGATCTCGTGGTCGATCCGACGCGCGGCGAGCGCTTCTACGACGAGGTGCGCAGGTACTGGCCGGCCTTGCCCGACGGTGCGTTGATCCCGGGCTATGCGGGCATGCGCCCGAAGATCTCGGGGCCGGATGCGCCCGCGGCCGATTTCGTGATTGCGGGGCCGGCGTCGCATGGGGTGCCGGGGCTGGTCCATCTCTTCGGCATCGAGTCGCCGGGCCTCACCAGTTGCCTGGCCATCGGACGGCATGTCGCGGACCTGCTCGCCGACGCCTGATGCATGCACTCGGGCACAACTGAGCACATCTGTCGCGCATGAGGGGCTTTCGAGCCTGTAACATGACAGCACGCCATATGCTGGCGTGAAGCCGCCGGCGCGGTGCCGGTGTCATCACGGAGGAAAGATTCCAATGAGTGCATCCAACAATCTTGAAGCAGCAGCCGAAGACATCGCAAGCGACGTGCGCGGCGTGCTGGCCAGCAAGGACCTGGATTCGGTTCCCCACATCAAGGCGCTGCGCCAACGCATCGACACCAAGCTCGCCATCGCGCGCGAGCTGGCTTCCGAAAAGAGCAAGCTGGCCGCCAAGAAGGCGCGCCAGGCGGCCACCGCCACCAACACCTACGCCCACGACGAACCTTGGCAGGTTGCCGGCGCCGCACTGGCCGTCGGCGTGCTGGTGGGCCTGTTGCTTGGCCGCCGCTGAGCGTCACTGCACCGGCCTGAGCGCACACCGCCGTCCCTTCGTTCGCCGTCGCCACACTGTGGCCGGCGAGGGCGGAGGCGGCGCATGAGACTGCTGTCCCTGTTCGGGCTCGATGCCCGCATCCGCCGGTTGCGCATCGCCGCCGCCGAAGGTGCGCTGGCGGCCGAGGACCGGGTGCAGTTGCTGCGCATGGCCTGGGAGGACGAGAAGCAGCGCCTGAAGCTGACCCTCGTCCTGGTCGTCGCCGTGCTGGGGCTGACCACCGTCGCGGTGGCACTGCTCTCGATGGCGGTGGTCGTGCATTACTGGGACACGCCGTACCGCGTCACCGCCGCCTGGGTGGTGGCCGGTGTCTGGGTGGTGCTGTGGCTGGCGGCCGTCATCGGCCTGATGCGCAGCCTGAGCAATGCCTCCAACAGCTTCGTTCCGACCTTTCAGGAGTTCGAGCGCGACTGGGCCTGGGTCCAGGACCGCTTCAACCTCGGCAAGGACCCGGAGCTGGACGACGAAGCGCCGCGTCCGCCGCGCCCCGCCACGCGTGAAGAACTGCTGGCCCGCATGGAGCGCCAGCGTGAACGCATCGCCACCCTGCAGGGCGGCCGCGAAACGCAGTCCGCCTCGGGCGAGCCCGTCAATGAATCGGCCGCGGCAACCGCGTTGCGCATTGCGCGCGAACACCCGGTGGCCGCCGGGGTGGTCGCTGCCGCTGCTGTGGCGGTGATCCGTCCGAAGCGGCTGCTGCGCTGGGCCACGGTCATTGCACCGGTGCTCTGGCGCATGCGCTGAGCCACCGGCAGCAAAGAGAAGAACCGGCTCAGGCCTTGCGACGATCCCGTTGCAGCGCCTGGGCCGTTTCGCGGACCAGCCCGGGGCCGCGATAGATCAGGCCGGTGTAGATCTGCACCACGTCCGCGCCCGCGGCGATCTTGGCCTTGGCATCCGCTGCACTCAGGATGCCGCCCACCCCGATGATCGGAAAGTCCTTGCCCAGCGCCGCGCGCAGTTGCGCGATCACGCGGTTGCTGGCTTCGCGCACCGGCGCGCCCGAGAGGCCACCGGCTTCCTGGGCATGGGGCAGGCCGGCCACTGCGTCGCGTGCGAGCGTAGTGTTGGTGGCGATCACGCCGTCCATGCCGTGGCGTTGCAATGTGGCGGCAATCACCGCGACCTGCGCATCGTCGAGGTCGGGGGCGATCTTCACGAACAGCGGCGCGCGCTTGCCGTGGCGCGTGGCCAGCGCTTCGCGCCGTTCGGCCACGGCGCCCAGCAGCGCATCGAGCGCTTCGTCGCTCTGCAGCGAGCGCAGGTTGGCCGTGTTGGGGCTGGAGATGTTGATCGTCACGTAGTCCGCGTGCGGATAGACGCCGTCCAGGCAGGCCAGGTAGTCGTCCACCGCGCGCTCGATCGGCGTGGCCGCGTTCTTGCCGATGTTCAGGCCCAGCAGCATGGGCGACTTGCCGCCGCCGGCCTGCTTGCGAAAGCGCGCCTTCTGCACGTTGGCCAGGAAGGCGTCGAGCCCTTCGTTGTTGAAACCCAGCCGATTGATCAGCGCGTCGCGCTGCGGCAGGCGGAACATGCGCGGCTTCGGGTTGCCGGGCTGGCCCTTGGGCGTGACCGTGCCGACTTCGACGAAACCGAAGCCCATGGCCGCGAAGGCGTCGATGCAGCGGGCGTTCTTGTCCAGCCCGGCGGCCAGGCCGACGCGGTTGGGGAAATTCAGGCCAGCCAGCTGGATCGGGTCTTCGACGCGCGTCGCCGCGTAGGCGCAGGCCAAGGGCGTGTTCTGGGTGCGGGCCAGGCCGTCGAGGGTGATTTCATGGGCGTGCTCGGGGTCGAAACCGAACAGAAAAGGGCGGGCCAGGCCATAGAGCGAAGAGGGCAACAGCAGGGGCATCGGATAATTCTCGACTTCAATGAGCCAAGGATTCTCCGCGATGACCGCACCCGCCTCCCCAACCCCTCTTTCCCAGGATGAACTCAAGGCCCAGGTCGGCCTTGCCGCGCTGGCCTACGTGGTCAAGGGCGAGATCGTCGGCGTGGGCACCGGCTCCACGGTCAACAAGTTCATCGACGCGCTGGCCACGATCAAGGACGAGATCAAGGGCGCCGTCTCCAGTTCGGTCGCGTCCACCGAGCGCCTGCGCGCACTGGGCATCCCGGTGTTCGACAGCAACGAGGTGGAAGAACTGGCCGTCTACATCGACGGCGCCGACGAGATCGACCACCGGGGCTTCATGGTGAAGGGTGGCGGCGCGGCGCTCACGCGCGAGAAGATCGTCGCGGCGCAGTCCAAGCGCTTCGTCTGCATCGCCGACGCCTCCAAGCTGGTCGAGACGCTCGGTGCGTTTCCGCTGCCGGTGGAAGTGATCCCGATGGCCGTGCGCCGCGTGATGCGCCAGTTCGCCGGCCTGGGCGGCATCGCCCAGGTGCGCGAGAAAGACGGCCTGCCGCTGGTGACCGACAACGGCCAGCACATCGTCGACGTGACCGGCCTGCGGATCACCGACCCGCGCGCCTTCGAATCCGAAGTGAGCCAGTGGCCCGGCGTGGTGACGGTGGGGGTCTTCGCCCACCAGAAGGCCGACGTGTGCCTGCTGGGCACGGCGTCGGGCGTGAAGACGTTGCAGTTCGCCGGCTGAACGGCGGCGACGCGGGGCGGGGGCGAGGCCCCGTCCGCCTCTAGAACTTGATGCCGGCCGGGTTGTTCGGGCCCGGTGCGTTCGAGGGTGGTGCCGGCGCGGGGTTCGGCGGCTGCAGGGGCGTGTCGGTCGCACGGGGCGCTGCCGCTGCCGGTGCCTGCTGCGCGACGAGCGGGCGCGCGGCGGGCGGGCGGTAGCCCGGGGGCAGGCTGTTGCTCTTGGGATAGCCGGCCGCATCGAGGTAGCGCGACCATTCCACATCCGAGAAGCCCTTGAGCTGCTGCGACCCGACGGTCAGCAGCGGCAGCGCGTTCTGTCCGCTCAGGCGCTGCAGGGCGTCGACGTCCTCGTTGCTCTTGATGGTGCGTTCCTCGAAGGGAATGCCGCGCGTGGTGAGCAGCGTGCGCGCCTCGTTGCAGGGGCCGCAGCCTTCGCCGCTGTACAGCGTGACGGGATAGCGCTGTGCCACCTGGCGCAGTTCGTAGGGAAGCCCGCTGTTGGCCGGCGCGTTGGCGCTGGCCGGTTGCGGCCTGCCCGTCGGCGCGTTGGTGACGACGGGGGGCTGGTCCGAGAACGTGACCTTGCCGTTCTTGTCGACCTGGCGGTAGACCGCCTGCGCCAGCACGCTGGCGGTCGACAACACGAGGACCAGGCCGATCAGGCCGCGCATCGGGAGTTTGTAAAAAGTCGGATACATATCTCCCGAGTATCGCAAGCTTCAGCGCCGTATCAAGCGGGCTGGGCCTGGGCCATGCCCTGATGTCGCAGCAGCGCATCAAGCTGCGGCTCGCGGCCCCGGAAGGCCTTGAACGAATCCATGGCGCTGCGGCTGCCGCCGGCCTCCAGGATGGCCTGACGGTATCGGCGGCCGGTCTCGATGTTGGGCTCGCCGTCGGCGCCCACGGTTTCCTCGAAGGCCGCGTAGGCGTCGGCGCTCAGCACCTCGGCCCACTTGTAGCTGTAGTAGCCGGCTGCGTAGCCGCCCGAGAAGATGTGGCTGAAGGTGTTCGGGGTGCGGCTGAAGGGCGGCGAGGGCATCACGGCCACTTCGGCGCGCACCTGGCCGAGCAGCGCCATCACCGCGCCCGGCTGGGCGGCGGCGGCCTGGTGCTCGGTGTGCAGCAGCATGTCGAACAGCGAGAACTCGATCTGGCGCAGCGTCTGCAGCCCGCTCTGGAAGTTCTTGGCGGCGGTCATCTTGTCGAAGAGGGCGCGCGGCAGCGGCTCGCCGGTGTCGACGTGGGCCGTCATGTGGGCGAGCACGTCCCACTCCCAGCAGAAGTTCTCCATGAACTGGCTCGGCAGTTCGACCGCGTCCCACTCGACGCCGCTGATGCCCGACACGTCGCGCTCGTTCACCTGCGTGAGCATGTGGTGCAGGCCGTGGCCGAACTCGTGGAAGAGGGTGGTCACGTCGTCGTGCGTGAGCAGCGGCGGCTTGCCGTCGACGCCGCTGGCGAAGTTGCACACCAGCTGCGCGATCGGCGTCTGGAGCACGCCGTCGTCGGGGCGCAGCCAGCGGGCGCGCACGTCGTCCATCCAGGCGCCGCCGCGCTTGGCGGCGCGGGCGGAGGGGTCGAGGTAGAACTGGCCGACCTTCTGGCCGGCGCGCTCGATGCGATAGAACTCGACGCTCGGGTGCCAGGTGGGCGCGCTGTCGCGGCGGATCGACACCTCGAACAGCGTCTCGACGATCTTGAACAGGCCGGCCATCACCTTCGGCGCCGGGAAGTACTGCTTCACCTCCTGTTCGCTGAAGGCATAGCGCGCTTCCTTGAGCTTTTCGCCGACGTAGGTCCAGTCCCAGGCCTGCGGGTCGACGAGGTTCAGCTGCTCGGTGGCGAAGGCGCGCAGGTCGGCCAGGTCGCGCTCGCCGTAGGGCTTGGCCTTGGCGGCGAGGTCGCGCAGGAACTTGACGACCTGCTCGGGCGATTCGGCCATCTTGGGCACGACCGAGAGTTCGCCGAAATTCTTGTAGCCCAGCAGCTTCGATTCTTCCTCGCGCAGCGCGAGGATCTCGGTGATGAGCGCGGTGTTGTCGAACTTCGGGTCGCCGAGTTCGCTGGCGCGCGTGACGTAGGCGCGGTACAGGGTTTCGCGCAGCGCGCTGCTCTTGGCGAACTGCATCACCGGCAGGTAGCACGGCATCTTGAGCGTGAGCTTGTAGCCCTTCTTGCCTTCGGCCTCGGCGGCCGCGCGCGCGGCGCTCACCACGTCTTCGGGCACGCCGTCGAGTTCACCGAGCTGCGCGTAGTGCGCGAAGGCGTCGGTGGCGTCGAGGGCGTTCTCGCTGAACTTCTGGCTCAGCTCGGCCTGGCGTTCCTGGATGTCGGCAAAGCGCTGCTTGGCCTCGCCCTGCAGCTCGGCGCCGCCGAGCACGAAGTTGCGCACGGCGTTCTTGTGCGCCTGGCGCTGCTCGGGGTTGAGCGTGGCCGGGTCGATGGCCTTGTACTTGGCGTACAGGCGCTCGTCGGAGCCCAGGCGGGTCCAGAAGGCGGTGACGCGCGGCATGGCCTCGTTGTAGGCGGCGCGCAGCTCGGGCGTGTCGGCCACGGCGTTGAGATGGCCCACGGCGCCCCAGGCGCGGCTGAAACGTTCGGAGGCCACGTCGAGCACCTTCGAGATCGCGATCCAGTCGGCCGGGAATTCGGGCGCCGTCACCGTCTGCAGCGCGGCCTCGGCATCGGCCAGCAGCGCGTCGACCGCGGGCGACACGTGTTCGGGCTTGATGCGGTCGAACAGGGGGAGGTCGGTGAAGTCGAGGAGCGGATTGGTCATGTGAAAGATCCTGGGCGAGCGTAGCGAAGCCATTTCGGGAACCACCGCGGAACCGGCTTTGCCGGGCCGCCGGTGGTGCCCCTTGAGGGGAGGCGGCTACACGCAGTGAGCCAACAACGGGATGGTTCTTATCTTGCGGCGCGTTCGGCCGCTTCAAGGGTGTTGACGAGCAGCATCGCGCGCGTCATGGGGCCGACGCCGCCGGGCACGGGGGTGATCCAGCCGGCCACTTCCTTCACGCCGTCGAAATCGACGTCGCCGGCCAGCTTGCCGTCGGCCTTGCGGTTCATGCCCACGTCGATGACGACGGCGCCGGGCTTCACCATGTCGGCGGTCAGCAGGTCGAGCTTGCCCACGGCGGCGACGACCACGTCGGCCTGGCGCGTGAGGGCTCCCAGGTCTTTCGTGGCGCTGTGGCAGACGGTCACGGTGGCGCTCTTGGCCAGCAGCATCATGGCCATGGGCTTGCCGACGATGTTGCTGCGGCCGATGACCACGGCGTGCTTGCCGCGCAGGTCGTAGCCGATCGATTCGAGCATCTTCATGCAGCCGTGCGGCGTGCAGGGCCAGAAGCCCGGGGCGCCGGTCATCAGCGCGCCGGCGCTGGCCACGTGGAAGCCGTCGACGTCCTTGGCGGGCGAGATGGTCTCGATGACCTTCTGGCTGTCCATGTGCTTGGGCAACGGCAATTGAACGAGGATGCCGTGCACCTTCGGATCGTCGTTGAGGGCGCGGATGCGCGCCAGCAGGTCGGCCTCGCTCAGGTCGGCGGGGTAGGTCTCGAGCGTGGCCGAGAGGCCGGTCTCGGTGCTGTCGTTGACCTTGTGCTTGGTGTAGACCTGGCTCGCCGGATCGCTGCCCACCAGGATGATGGACAGGGCCGGGTTCACGCCGCGGGCCTTCAGCGCAGCGGTGCGGCCGGACACCTCGGCGCGGATGGTTTTGGCGAGGGCGTTGCCGTCGATCAGTTGGGCGGTCATCGGTTTTGATTTTCCAAGTAAAAACGCCCGCTTGCGCAGGCGTGGGGAAGGTGCGTGGCTATCGCAGGGATAGCTGCAGCTCAGGAGGCCTTGGCGGCTGGGGCCGCTTGCCCGAGCGCGATCTTGAGCAGATCGGC
Organism: Variovorax sp. GW822-FHT04A09; assembly: GCF_058801005.1. Taxonomy (NCBI): domain Bacteria; kingdom Pseudomonadati; phylum Pseudomonadota; class Betaproteobacteria; order Burkholderiales; family Comamonadaceae; genus Variovorax; species Variovorax sp. GW822-FHT04A09. Next base: position 444,092 of record NZ_JBXAMV010000001.1, read on the forward strand.
CACGGTGTTGGCGTTGAGCTTTTCCATGATGTTGGCGCGGTGCGCCTCCACCGTCTTGATGCTGATGCCCAGGTCGTCGGCGATCTGCTTGTTCAGGCGGCCGGCGACGATGCGCTCGAGAACCTGCGCCTCGCGGCCCGTGAGCTTGGACAGCAGTGCGTCGCGGCTGGCCGACTGCTGGTGCTGTGTGAAGGCGCCACGTGCGTGCTCAAGCATGCGCTCGACCAGCGACACCAGCTCTTCGTCGTTGAAGGGCTTCTGGATGAAATCCATGGCGCCCTTCTTCATGCTGTCGACCGCCATCGGCACGTCGCCGTGGCCGGTGATGACCACGATCGGCAACGGAGAGCGCCGTTCGATCAGTCGATCCTGCAATTCGAGGCCGGTCATGCCGGCCATGCGGATATCGACGATCAGACAGGCGACTTCGCGCGGGTCGTATCGGGAGAGAAAGGATTCGGCGGACTCGAAACAGCGGACTCTGTAGTCCTTGCCTTCGAGCAGCCATTGCAGCGAATCGCGTACGGCTTCGTCGTCATCGACGACATAGACCGTGCCCTTCTTCGGAATCAAACTCATGCAGGTACCTTTGCCTCGTCGCTTGCTACGGAACTGATAGCGTCCAACACCGGAATCCAGAAGGAAAAACGGCATCCGATCACATCCGGGCCATTGTAGATGTTCTCCGCCTGCATCCGGCCGCGGTGCGACTCGACGATGGTGCGGCACAGGTTGAGCCCGATGCCCATGCCTTCGGGCTTGGTGGAGAAGAAGGCCTCGTAGAGCCGGTCCATGACCTCGGGCGAGAGACCCTTGCCCGTGTCCTGCACCGAGAACTCGATGGCATTGTGCCCCTCGATCACCTTGGGCAGCACGCGCAATTCGACGCTGCGGCGCGCCAGCGGGCGGTCGGCGATGTCGATGGATTCGGCCGCGTTCTTCAGCAGGTTGACCATCACCTGTTCGATGAGGATCGGGTCGACGCGCACCACCGGCAGCCGCGCGGCCACGTAGTGGTTCAGGCGCACGTTGCGCCGGCGCAGCTCGATGCCCGCGAGTTCGACCGCCTCGCTCACCATGGTGGCGACGTCGGCCGGCGTGCGGTTGGGTTCGCTGCGCTTCACGAAGGAGCGGATGCGCTGGATGATCTGGCCCGCGCGCTGCGCCTGCTTCGAGGTTTTCTCGAGTGCGGCGAGCAGGGCGTCGTTGTCGATCGTCTGGCCCTTGATGCGCGACATCATCCCGTTGCAGTAGTTGGCGATGGCGGTGAGCGGCTGGTTGAGCTCGTGCGCCACGCTCGATGCCATTTCGCCCATGGTGATCAGGCGGCTCGCGGCCTGGGCCTTGTCGGCCTGCGCGGCGGCTTGCTCTTCGGCGTCGCGGCGCGGCGTGATGTCGGTGGCGATCACCAGTTGCGCCAGGCGCCCGTCGACCCAGGTCAGGTAGCGCGAGCGCACCTCGAGCCACTTGCCCAGGTGCGGCACGAAGATCTCGTTGTTCGCTGTCTGGGCGGCGGTGAGGGTGTCGATGGGCAGGCCGGCGTAGGGGTCGACGTCGTCCAGGCCTTCGTCGTGCGCGTTCGACGGCGGCACGCCGGCTTGCGCCACCATGCCCAGGTGGCCCACGGTGTCGGAGCCGAACCACAGGCGGTACAGCTTGTTGGCGAACAGCAGCTCCTCGCTGCCGATGGGCGCCACCGACACGGCGGCGTCGAGCGCTTCGAGCACGGTGGTGAAGCGTTCGTACGAGGCGGACAGCTGCTCGCGGATGCGCGTCGGTTCGGTGATGTCGGTCATCGACGTCATCCAGCCGGTCTGGTGGCCGCGCGCGTCGATCAGCGGCGACACATACAGGCGCGCGTTGAACACGCTGCCGTTCTTGCGCTTCACGCGCACCTGGAAGCCGCCGGGCAGGGCGCGGCCGTGCAGCTCTTCTTCGAGGCGCTCGTTCATCACCTCGCGGTCGGATTCGAGCCAATAGGGGAAGGGCGGCGTCTGGCCGACGAGTTCGTCTTCGCTCCAGCCCGTCATGGCGCAGAACGCGGCGTTCACGTAGGTGATGCGGCCTTGCAAATCGAGCACGCGCATGCCGGTGAGCATGGAGTTCTCCATCGCGCGGCGGAAGTTGGTTTCGGCCACCAGCCGCTGCTGCGCCTGCAGGCGGCGGCGCGTGTGGCGCCAGGTGCCGATCAGCATCCAGCTGGTCATCACGCTGAGGGCGCATACGAGCCAGAAGAGGCCGTTGCCCACCACGCCCTGCGAGGTGCGGTAGGCCTGCGCGCGCAGCATCAGCGCATTGCCCACGGGCGACACCGGCACTTCGTATTCGTTGGTGGCTTCGGTCCAGGGCAGCAGGCGGGTGCCGCTGTTCTTCAGCGGCGTGGTGTTGCCGGCGATGACGTTGCCCTTGGCGTCGAGCAGCGAGACGGCGTAGCGCGCCTGCACTTCGGAGGGCATGCCGTAGCGCAGCAGGCCGTCGATCGAGAACTCGCCGAGCACGACGCCGGCGAACAGGCCCTGGTCGAACAGCGGGATGTGCAGCTGCAGCATCGCGGCCGGTTCACCGCCGGCCACGGGCTGCGAGTACACCGGCTGGCGCAGCTCGCGCGCCAAGGCGTAATTGCTTTCGATGTCGCCGGGGCGCAGCACGTCGCCGATCAGGTGCTGTTGCGCCGGATGCACGCTGGGCGCGGCATAGCCGGCCTTGAAGCGACGGCGGTCATCGATCCAGCTGATGGTCTGCAGCTCGGGGAACTGGCTCACCAACGACTCGGCGCGGCTCGTGAACTCGACCGGATCGATCTCGCGGTTGGAGGCATCGCGCGCGATGCGCATCAGCTGTTCCTGCCGCTCCAGCAGGCGCAGGCGCATGCGCTGTTGCGCGTACTCGACATCGCGCCGCACCGACTCCTGCTCGCGCTCGACTTCTTCAGAACGCAGGTACCAGAACGCCGACACGATGGCCGCGAGAAACAGCAGCACGGCCGCCATCGGCGCGAGCATCGCGACGGCGTCCTGCAGCACCGGTGTCTGCTTGCGCCACCACGTGCGCCACCAGGACAGCGGCGAGGCTTTGACGGCACTGCGGGCGACCGCAAGCGGGGAGGAAAGGGGCATGGGCGGAGTTTAGGTGATGGCCCTCGCGGGCAAGAGGCCCTGCCGGGGACGTGCTTCCTTGATATTTCATAATAAGAAATCAACAAGCACTATTTGAAATAGGGAAACTTCTATGCGAAACTCCGGCGCGCTCGGTGCCCAGCGCACTAAATTACAGCCACAGCCCTAAAAGGAGAGACAAGCATGTCGGCAAATCCCGAGAACCTGTTCGGCTCGGCCGCAAACGATGCGGACGCCCAGGAGACGCGTGAATGGATGGATGCACTGTCTTCCGTCATCCAGAGCGAAGGGCCCGAGCGGGCGCACTTCCTGCTCGAACAACTGCTCGAACATGCGCGCCAGAACAGCGTCGACATGCCGTTCTCGGCCAACACCGGCTACGTGAACACCATCGAGCCGGGCGTGGAAGCCCGCAGCCCCGGCAACCTCGAGATCGAACAGCGCCTGCGCGCCTACATGCGCTGGAACGCCATGGCCATGGTGGTCAAGGCCAACCGCATCCACCCGCCCGAAGGCGGTGACCTGGGCGGCCACATCGGCTCCTTCGCCTCGCTGGCCAGCATGTTCGGCGCCGGTTTCAACCACTTCTGGCACGCCGAGAGCGAAAACCACGGCGGAGACCTGCTGTACATCCAGGGCCACGTGTCGCCCGGCATCTACGCCCGCGCCTACCTCGAAGGCCGCCTCTCCGAAGACCAGCTGCTCAACTTCCGCCAGGAAGTGGACGGCAAGGGCCTGTCGAGCTACCCGCACCCGAAGCTGATGCCCGAGTTCTGGCAGTTCCCCACGGTGTCGATGGGCCTGGGCCCGCTGATGGCGATCTACCAGGCGCGCTTCCTGAAGTACCTGCACGCCCGCGGCATCGCCAACACAGAGAACCGCAAGGTCTGGGTGTTCTGCGGCGACGGTGAAATGGACGAAGTCGAATCGCTCGGCGCCATCGGCCTGGCCGCGCGCGAGAACCTCGACAACCTGATCTTCGTCATCAACTGCAACCTGCAGCGCCTGGACGGCCCGGTGCGCGGCAACGGCAAGATCATCCAGGAGCTCGAAGGCGAGTTCCGCGGCGCCAACTGGAACGTCATCAAGCTGATCTGGGGCAAGGGCTGGGACGCCCTGCTCGAGAAGGACCATGACGGCGCGCTGCGCAAGATCATGATGGAGTGCAACGACGGCGACTACCAGTCGTTCAAGGCCAACGACGGCGCCTACGTGCGAAAGAACTTCTTCGGCCGCGACCCGCGCACGCTGAAGATGGTCGAGCACCTGACCGACGACGAGGTCTGGAACCTGCAGCGCGGCGGCCACGACTCGCAGAAGGTGTACGCCGCCTTCCACGCCGCCCAGAACCACAAGGGCCAGCCCTCGGTGCTGCTCGTCAAGACCGTCAAGGGCTTCGGCATGGGCAAGATCGGCGAAGGCAAGAACACGGTCCACCAGACCAAGAAGCTCGGCGACGAGGACATCAAGGCCTTCCGCGACCGCTTCAACATCCCGATTCCCGACAGCCAGATCGCCGAGCTGCCGTTCTACAAGCCGGCCGACGACACGCCGGAAATGCGCTACCTGCACGAGCGCCGCAAGGCCCTGGGCGGTTACCTGCCGCACCGCCGCGTCAAGGCCGACGAGAGCTTCACGGTGCCCTCGCTCGACACCTTCAAGGCGGTGATGGAACCCACGGCCGAAGGCCGCGAGATCTCGACCACGCAAGCCTACGTGCGCTTCCTCACGCAGCTGCTGCGCGACAAGGCCCTGGGCCCGCGCGTCGTGCCCATCCTGGTGGACGAGGCCCGCACTTTCGGCATGGAAGGTTTGTTCCGCCAGATCGGCATCTATAACCCGCACGGTCAGCAGTACACCCCGGTCGACAAGGACCAGGTCATGTACTACAAGGAAGACAAGGCCGGCCAGATCCTGCAAGAGGGCATCAACGAAGCCGGCGGCATGTCCAGCTGGATCGCGGCGGCCACCTCGTACAGCACGAACAACCGCATCATGGTGCCGTTCTACGTGTACTACTCGATGTTCGGTTTCCAGCGCATCGGCGACCTGGCCTGGGCGGCCGGCGACATGCAGGCCCGCGGCTTCCTGCTGGGCGGCACCTCGGGACGCACCACGCTGAACGGCGAAGGCCTGCAGCACGAAGACGGTCACAGCCACATCCTGGCCAACACCATCCCGAACTGCGTGAGCTACGACCCGACCTTCGCGCACGAAGTCGGCGTGATCCTGCACCACGGCTTGAAGCGCATGGTCGAGAAGCAGGACAACGTCTACTACTACCTGACGCTGCTCAACGAGAACTACGCGATGCCCGGCCTGCAGCCCGGCACCGAAGAGCAGATCATCAAGGGCATGTACCTGTCCAAGCAGGGCCCGGTGGTCAAGGCCGCCAAGGGCGCCAAGGAAGCGCCGACCGTGCAACTGCTGGGCAGCGGCACCATCCTGCGCGAGAGCTTCGCCGCGCAAGAACTGCTCGAGAAGGAATGGGGCGTGTCGGCTTCGGTGTGGAGCTGCCCGAGCTTCAACGAGCTGACCCGCGACGGCCAGGACGCCGACCGCTGGAACCTGCTGCACCCCGACCAGACGCCGCGCGTGCCCTTCGTGGCCGAGCAGCTCGGTGCCTCGACCGGCCCGGTGATCGCGTCGACCGACTACATGAAGGCCTACGCCGAGCAGATCCGTCCTTTCGTGCCGAAGGGCCGCAACTACAAGGTGCTGGGCACCGACGGTTTCGGTCGCAGCGACTTCCGCGCCAAGCTGCGCGAACACTTTGAGATCAATCGTCACTACATCGTCGTGGCCGCGCTCAAGGCGCTGAGCGAAGATGGCACCGTGCCGGTGGCCAAGGTGGTGGAAGCGATCAAGAAGTACGGCATCAATGTCGACAAGGTCAACCCGCTCTACGCTTGAACATCAACAACCAACGAACGAACGGCGCCTGACGGCGGGAGACAACGATATGGCAGCAGTGGAAGTGAAAGTGCCCGACATCGGCGACTTCGATGAAGTCGCGGTGATCGAGGTGCTCGTGAAGGTGGGCGACACGGTCAAGGCCGAGCAGTCGCTCATCACGGTCGAATCGGACAAGGCGTCGATGGAAATCCCGTCGTCCGCGGCCGGTGTGGTCAAGGAAATCAAGATCGCCGTGGGCGACAAGGTCAAGGAAGGCTCGGTGGTGTTGGTGGTCGAGGCCGAGGGCGCGGCTGCCGCCGCCCCGGCGCCGGCCGCTGCGCCTGCTGCCGCGGCACCCGCTGCGGCGGTTGCAGCGCCTGCGCCCGCCGCAGCAGCACCGGCGGCCTCGGGCCCGGTCGACATCAAGGTGCCGGACATCGGCGACTTCAAGGACGTCGCGGTCATCGAGCTGCTGGTGAAGGTGGGTGACACCATCGCCGCCGAGCAGTCGCTCATCACGGTGGAGTCGGACAAGGCCTCGATGGAAATCCCGTCGTCGGCCGCCGGCGTGCTGAAGGAACTCAAGGTCAAGGTCGGCGACACCGTCAACATCGGCGACCTGATCGCGGTGCTCGAAGGCGCCGCAGGCGCTGCTGCACCCGCATCGGCGCCCGCGCCGGCACAGGCGGCGGCTGCCGCGCCCGCCGCCGCAACCGCCAGCGCTCCTGCACCGGCCGCCGCCGCACCGGCAGCCGCCGCTCCGGCCCACCAGCCGACGTCGGCTCCCACCGGCAGCCTGCCGCACGCCTCGCCCTCGGTGCGCAAGTTCGCACGCGAACTCGGCGTGCCGCTCGAAGAGGTCAAGGGTTCCGGCCTCAAGGGCCGCATCACGCAGGAAGACGTCCAGAACTTCACCAAGGCCGTGATGAGCGGCCAGGCCAGCACCAAGGCCTCGGCGGCCAAGGCGCCGGCAGGTGGTGGTGACGGCGCGGCGCTGGGCCTCATTCCGTGGCCCAAGGTCGACTTCACGAAGTTCGGCACTGTCGAGCGCAAGGACCTGTCGCGCATCAAGAAGCTCAGCGGCGCGAACCTGCACCGCAACTGGGTGATGATCCCGCACGTCACCAACAACGACGAAGCCGACATCACCGAGCTCGAGGCCTTCCGCGTCTCCACCAACAAGGAGAACGAGAAGTCGGGCATCAAGGTCACGATGCTCGCCTTCGTGATCAAGGCGGTGGTCGCGGCGCTGAAGAAATTCCCCGACTTCAACACCAGCCTGGACGGCGACCAGCTCGTCTACAAGCAGTACTACAACATCGGCTTCGCGGCCGACACGCCCAACGGGCTCGTGGTGCCGGTGCTGAAAGACGCCGACAAGAAGGGCATCCTGCAGATCAGCGCCGAGATGGGCGAACTCGCCAAGAAGGCACGCGACGGCAAGCTCGGCTCGGCCGACATGCAGGGCGGCTGCTTCTCGATCAGCTCGCTCGGCGGCATCGGCGGTACGCACTTCACGCCTATCATCAACGCCCCCGAAGTGGCCATCCTCGGCCTCTCCAAGGGTCAGATGAAGCCGGTGTGGGACGGCAAGCAGTTCGTGCCGCGTCTCACGCTGCCGCTGTCGCTGTCGTACGACCACCGCGTGATCGACGGCGCCCTGGCTGCGCGTTTCAACGCCTACCTGGGCCAGGTGCTCGCGGACTACCGTCGCATCCTGCTATGACCACGGTTGTGGCCGTCCGAAAGGGTGGCCAGGTCACGATGGCGGCCGATTCGCTGGTGACCTTCGGCGACACGCGCATGTCGCACAACGCCGAAGCGAACCAGAAGATCTTCACCGTCGAGGATGCCGCGGGCCAGAGCCTGTTCGCGGTGGCGGGCGCCGCCGCGCACCAGCTGGTGCTCCAGCATGCGCTGGCGGCCCAGCCGCGCGAGGCGCTGCAGTTCGGCAGCAAGCACGAGGTGTTCCACACCTTCACGCAGCTGCATCCGGTGCTGAAGGACTCGTTCTTCATGCAGACCAAGGAAGACGAGCACGAGCCCTACGAGTCGAGCCAGTTCACCATGCTGCTGGCCAACCCGAGCGGCATCTACGGCATCTACAGCTACCGCGAGGTGTTCGAGTTCAAGCAGTACTGGGCCATCGGCTCGGGACGCAGCTTCGCGCTCGGCGCCATGCACGCGGCCTATGACAACAAGTCGCGCAACGCGCGCGACGTGGCGGAGGCGGGCATCGCCGCCGCCTGCGAATTCGATCGCAATTCGGCCCTGCCGGCCGACGTTCTCACACTCAAACTGAAAGTGTCCAAATGAGCGAACAACACATCAAGGTGCCGGACATCGGCGACTTCGACGAAGTCGCGGTGATCGAGGTGCTGGTCAACGTCGGCGACACGGTCAAGGCCGAGCAGTCGCTCATCACGGTCGAATCGGACAAGGCCTCGATGGAAATTCCCTCGTCGGCGGCCGGCGTGGTGAAGTCGCTGGCCGTGAAGGTGGGCGACAAGGTCAAGGAAGGCTCGGTCGTGCTGACGCTCGAAGTCGACGGGGCCGCCGCGCCCGCGCCGGCTGCTGCGGCACCCGCACCTGCGGCCGCTGCTGCGCCTGCGCCCAAGGCGGCTGCATCAGCCCCCGCCGCGGCAGCGTCCGTGGTGGTGTCCAGCTACGGCGGCAAGGTCGATGTCGAGTGCGACGTGGTCGTGCTGGGTGCCGGCCCCGGCGGCTACTCGGCCGCCTTCCGCGCGGCCGACCTCGGCCTGAAGGTCGTGCTGATCGAACGCTACGCCACGCTCGGCGGCGTGTGCCTGAACGTCGGCTGCATTCCCTCCAAGGCGCTGCTGCACGTGGCTTCCGTCATGGACGAGGTGAAGCACTTCGCCGACCTGGGCGTGAGCTTCGCCGCGCCCACGGTCGACCGCGCCAAGCTGCTCGGCCACAAGAACAAGGTGGTGGGCAAGCTCACCGGCGGCCTCACGGCCATGGCCAAGATGCGCAAGGTGACGGTGCTGCGCGGCGTCGGCAACTTCATCGACCCGTACCACCTGGAAGTCGAAGAGACCTCCGGCACGAGCTGGGACACCACCGGGAAAAAGCAGACCGTCAAGTTCCGCAACGCGATCATCGCGGCCGGTTCGCAGTCGGTGAGCCTGCCCTTCATGCCGAAGGACCCGCGCGTGGTCGACTCGACCGGCGCGCTCGAGATGGGCACCGACCCCAAGCGCATGCTGGTGCTGGGCGGCGGCATCATCGGCCTCGAAATGGGCACGGTGTATTCGACGCTGGGCGCGCGCCTCGATGTGGTCGAGATGCTCGACGGCCTGATGCAGGGCGCCGACCGCGACCTCGTGAAGGTCTGGCAGAAGATGAACGCGCCGCGCTTCGACAACATCATGCTCAAGACCAAGACGGTCGGCGCCGAAGCCACGAAGGAAGGCATCAAGGTCACTTTCGAGGGCGAGAACGCACCGAAGGAACCGCAGGTGTACGACCTCGTGCTGCAGGCCGTGGGCCGCAGCCCGAACGGCAAGAAGATCGGCGCCGAGAAGGCCGGCATCACGGTGAGCGACCGCGGCTTCATTCCGGTCGACATCCAGATGCGCACCAATGTGCCGCACATCTTCGCCATCGGCGACATCGTGGGCCAGCCCATGCTGGCGCACAAGGCGGTGCACGAGGCGCATGTGGCGGCTGAAGTGATCGCCGGCGAGCAGAAGGGCGACAAGGAGCTGTCCAGCGCCGCCTTCAACGCCCGCGTGATTCCCAGCGTGGCCTACACCGACCCCGAAGTGGCATGGGTCGGCCTCACCGAAGACCAGGCCAAGGCCGAAGGCATCAAGGTCAAGAAGGGCCACTTCCCGTGGACCGCATCGGGCCGCGCCATCGCCAACGGTCGCGACGAAGGCTTCACCAAGCTGCTGTTCGACGCCGAGACGCACCGCATCCTGGGTGGCGGCATCGTCGGCACGCATGCCGGCGACATGATCGGCGAGATCGCGCTGGCCATCGAGATGGGCGCAGACGAGATCGACATCGGCAAGACCATCCATCCGCACCCGACACTGGGCGAAAGCATCGGCATGGCGGCGGAAGTGGCGCACGGTACGTGTACCGACCTGCCGCCGGCGAAGAAGGCGGCCTGATCGATAGGCGCTACGGCGCCCTATGGCGCCGATCGAGCGCCCACAAAAAATCCCGCCGCGGCGGGATTTTTTTCGTCCGGGATTCGGCGAAATCGAATCAGTCGCTGGCGGTGCCCATGGCTGCTGCTTTGACCTCGTCGCCCTGGCCGCTGAGCACGCGGCGGGCGCCGTCGAAGCGGCGCTGCCAGTAGCTGCCGTTCATGTCTTCGACACGGACCTGGGCACCGGAGCGGGGGGAATGGATGAACTTGCCTTCGCCGACGTAGATGCCGACGTGGCTGAAGGTGCGGCGCATGGTGTTGAAGAACACGAGGTCGCCGGGCTTGAGCTGGCTGCGGTCGATCTTCTCGGTGGCGGCGGCCTGTTCTTCGGCGCGGCGCGGGAGCACGTGGCCCACCGTCTGGTTGTACATGGCGCGGACGAAGCCGCTGCAGTCGAAACCGGATTCGGCGGTGTTGCCGCCACGGCGGTAAGGAACGCCGAGGAAACCGATGGCGGTCACGACGAGGTCGGACGTGCGCTCTGCGACGGTCTGGCGAACCTGATGGAACTGGCCGACCAGGCCGCGTTCGGCAAGGATTCGGTCCATCTCATCCGATCGATCCTGTTGAGGGGGGGCGGCGTGGACGGCCACGGCGAACAGGAGGGATACGGGTAGGACGAAAAAACGCATGGCGCGTAGGATATTGATGACGCGCAGTTATGTCAATTTAATCTGAATTGTTGAATGCTTGCGTAAACCATTGATTCACATGAACTTTTTCGATCCGGCCGAAGAAAAAATGTAACGGTGAACGTTTATGCGGCATAAGGATTCGAATGTAAACGCCTTGGTCAATATGACTTCGCGGTCTTAAAAGTCGATATGTGCGTTTCATTTGTTGTCAAGATGGCCTCAAATTCAGGAAATCTTCATGAACTTGCGAAATTTCTCCTTTCGTCGCTCCCTGGGAAGCCTCGTGGTGCTCGCGGGTTGCGGCCTGGCTGGCGCGGCCATGGCGCAAGTGCGTGCCGAAACCGTCGCTTCCGGTCTTGAGAACCCCTGGGGCGTCGCCTTCCTGCCGGACGGGCGTTTCGTGGTCACCGAGAAGCCGGGGCGCCTGCGCCTGGTGGCGGCCGACGGCAAGCTGGGCGCGCCGATCCAGGGTCTGCCGCCCGTCGCGGCGGGCGGGCAGGGCGGGCTGCTCGACGTGCTGGCTGACAGCGGCTTCGCGCAGAACCGCACCCTGTACTTCTGCTATTCGGAACCCGAGGCGGCCGGCGGATCGGCCAACAGCACCGCGCTCGCACGCGCCCGCCTGTCGACCGACGGCACGAAGCTGGAAGTATTGAAAGTCATCTTCAGCCAGAAGCCCAAGGTCGCGAGCCGCGCGCACTTCGGCTGCCGCATCGTCGAGGCCCGTGACGGCAACCTGTTCCTCGCGCTCGGCGACCGATTCAGCCGCAAGGACGATGCGCAGACGCTCGACAACCACCACGGCAAGGTGGTGCGCATCGGCAAGGACGGCAGCGTGCCGAAGGACAACCCTTTCGTCGGCAAGCCGGGGGCGCTGCCCGAGATCTGGAGCTACGGCCATCGCAACAGTCAGGGCGCGACGCTCGCGCCCGATGGTCGCTTCTGGATGACGGAGCACGGCCCGCAGGGCGGCGACGAGATCAACATCCCGCGCGCCGGCGTCAACCACGGCTGGCCGGTGATCACTTATGGCGAGAACTACGGCGGCGGCAAGATCGGCGAGGGCATCACCCGCAAGGACGGCATGGAACAGCCGCTGCACTACTGGGTGCCGTCGATCGCGCCCTCGGGCATGGCCTTCCTCACCAGTGACCGCTATGGCGCCGGCTGGAAGGGCAACCTGTTCGTGGGCTCGCTGAAGTTCGGTTATCTCGACCGCATCGAGCTGAAGGACGACAAGGTGGTTGCCGAGCACAAGCTGCTGGCCGATGGCCGGGCCCGCATCCGCGACGTGAAGCAGGGGCCGGATGGCCTGCTCTACGTGCTCACCGACGAGTCCGACGGCAAGCTGCTGCGCCTGCGGCCGAACTGAAGGGCGCCTCAGCCCGGGCAGCCCGGCAGCGGCAGCGTCGGCAGCAGGCGGCGCCAGAGCCGCCGCCACTCGGGCCAGTCGTGCCCGCCTTCGGTCGTGACCACGCGTTCCGCCGGCAGCGCCCCGGCCAGCAGCCGGTGGCTGAAGGCGAAGCGGTCGTCGAGTGCGTAGCCCAGGTACAGCGGCGGCCGGTCGCCGAAGGTGCGGGTGTGGCCGACGTAGCCGCGCAGCCATTGCCACAGCTGCGTGTCGCTGGGCGTGCGCGGGTCGCTGCCCGGTGGCGCGTCGAGCGGGCCGCGCCAGCGCGCCACGCCGCCGGCATTGGCGATGTCCTGGCTCAGCACGCGTTCGCCTAGGTACGGCGCCAGCACGACCAGGCCGGCGAGGTCGCCGGGGTGCGTCTGGGCATACAGCAGTCCACCGAAACCGCCGACCGAGATGCCCGCGACCCAGATCGCCTTGTAGCCCTGGCGGCGCGCCGGTGCGATCACGTCCTGCGCCAGCCGGTCGAGGATGGTCTTGTTCCGGTAATAGCCCATGTGGGCGTCGACGCGCAGGGTGTCGACCGCGAGCCGGTTCTCGTTCAGTGCGTCGATGAAGCCTTCGCGCACGAACTCCTCGGGCGCCGAGTAGGCGCCGGGCAGCAGCACGATCAGCGTGTCGGCGCTGCGGGTGCAACTGCTCTTTTCCAGTGTGGTGGCCAGCGGGGCCTCGGCGGCACGCAACCCGCCGCAGCCGGCGAGCAGCAGCAACGAGGCGGCGCCGAAGAGCAGGGCGAGGCGGCGGCGCAGGAGCGACAGGGTCTGCATCCGCCGGAGTCTAGGTGCGCGACACCGGAACCGGCAGGTCGACCATCACGGGTTGCCCCGGCACGGTGCAGCCGGTGTCGCAGCACTTGCCGGGCTGGCGGTTCTTCGTGATGGCGCGTTGCGGGTCGTGCGGCGCGGCGGTCGGCGTGCCGTCGGCTGCGATGCCGCGCTCGAGCAGCCGCTCGACCAGCTCGACCTTCGATCCCACCGGGTAGTTGCGCCAGATCTCCTGCTTCATCGCCGCCGGCGAGCCGCCGCCGTGCAGGCTGATCACGCTGTACCAGCCGCCCTGGTAGCCGGCCGTGAGGTCTTCGATGAAGCGGGCCGTCTCGATGCGCTGTTCGTAGGGAATGGCGGGGTTGGCGCGCAGCACGTCGGACAGCCGCGCCGCGGTCTCGGGGTTGTGGTCCTCGTCCGGGCCGGGCAGGGTGACGATGAGGCCGCCGCTCACGTAGTGCGCGATGCGGTGCATGTCGTAGATCTTCGTGGCCAGCAGCAGCTTGCCGATGTTGCTGAACACCGGGTCGGGCATGAAGACCTCGCAATGGTCGTCAGCCTTGCCGTAGACACTGGCCGCCACGCCGCAGGCAAAGAAGCTCTCGGTGATGGTGATGAGTTCGACCATCTGCTCGCGCAGGTGGCTTTCCTTGCCGGGGTCGAAGCCGTTGGCCTCGCACATCAGCGCGCCGGCGCCGATCAACAGGTCGCCGAAGCCGGCGCGGGCCGCGATGCAGCTGTGGCGGTGGTGCGTGGCGTAGCTGTAGGTCAGGTGGCCCGAGTGCTCCCATTCGCCGGCGTAGAACACGCGTTCCCACGGCACGAACACGCGGTCGAACATGCACACGCCGGTGCTCTGGCCGTACTTGCGGCTGAACAGGGCGTCGCCGTGCTCCAGCTTCTCGCCGGGGCGCCCGGCGGGCCGCGCGACGATGGTGAGGCCGGGTGCATCGAGCGGCACGGCGCAGCAGACCGCGAAGTCGGCGTCTTCCTTGCCCATGTTGCGGCAGGGCATGACCAGCAACTCGTGCACATAGGGCGCGCCGGTCACGATGGCCTTGGTGCCCGAGATGACGATGCCGCGCGCGTTGCGCTCGACCACGTGCAGGTAGCTGTCGACGTTCGCCTGCTCATGCGGACGGCGGCTGCGGTCGCCCTTGGCGTCGGTCATGGCGACGCCCAGGGTCAGGTCCTGGTCCTGGATGCGGTGAAGGTACTCGCGGAAGCGGGCCGTGTGCTCGGTGCTGCCGCGCGCGTCGTCGATGCGCGCCGACACCTGCGCGATGGCGTTGAGCGCGTCGTGCGTCAGGTAGCGCTGGGCGCAGCCGGTTTCCTGGCAGACCAGCCGCACGGCCTCGAGCTTGTTGAGCAGGTCGCCCGAACTCGTGTTGATGTGCGAGAGCCGGTTCACGCGCTTGCCGCTGGTGTGCTGCGCGGCGGTCATGAGTGGGGCGTACTCGGACTTCAGCGCGTGGTCGTAGGTGAGGGCGATGGCGTTGATGCCGGGCTGGAAGGCGGGCTCGTCGGCCACGCTGGCGACGCGGCGGCCGTCGACGAACACGGTGGGCGTGTAGCGGCGCAGCGATTCACGGTAGTCGGCGCCGGACATGAGGAGGGCGTCGGAAGGCGGGGCGTTCATGCGTGTTGTCTCCAGGGGCTCGTGGGGGTTTTGGGGCCGTTGGCGTGAAGACTTAAACACTGTTCAATTTTTAGATCAACGTTCGAAAAAATGATCGTCGACCAGATCGAGGGCTATAGTCCCGCCCATGCACGCCAAGCTCCAACGCCGCCAGACCCTCACCGACGCCCGCCGCGCCCTGGTGCTCGACGCCGCCCGAGCGGTGTTCGCCGAGGCGGGCATCGAGGGCGCGAGCATCCGTGAAATCGCGAAGAAAGCCGGCTACACGCCGGGCGCCATCTATTCGTACTTCGAGAGCAAGGAGGCGATCTACGCGGCCTTGCTCGACGAGTCGCTGCTGCGCCTGCAGGCTGCGGTGGCCGAGGTGGCGGTGTCCGAGCGCCGGCCCGACCAGACCCTGGCCGCCAAGGCTCAAGCCTGGTTCGACTTCTACGCGGCGAACCCGCGCGACCTCGACCTCGGCTTCTATCTGGTGCACGGCATGCGGCCCCGAGGGCTCACGCACGCGCTCGACCACGAACTGAACGACCGCCTCTACGACGCCCTGCGCCCCTGCGAGGAGGCGCTGATGGCCCTGGGCCTCGATGCCGACCTCGCGCAGCAGGAGAACACGGCGCTGTTCGCGCACGGCGTCGGCCTGCTGCTGATGCAGCACACGGGGCGCATCCGCATGTTCAGGCAGTCGGCCGATGCGCTGTTCAAGACCTACCTCGCGCAGCTGGTGCAGCGATCGACCCCTGCCGCAACGGCGGAAGACGGTGCAAAACCCGCGCTTTTCGGTGGTACGGTTCAGCCCAGTTCAACCGATACCTGAAAGAAGAAGTCCATGCTGCTCGACGCCACGCAATCCCAACTCGTCCTGGTCGATTACCAGGCGCGGCTGATGCCGGCGATCTTCGAAGGCGAGGCGGCAGCGCGCAATGCGGCGCGCCTGGGCCAGATGGCGCAATGGGTCGACGTGCCGGTCTGGGGCACCGAGCAGAACCCGTCCAAGCTGGGCGAGAACCTGCCCGAGATCCGCGCCTTCTGCCGCAAGACGCTGGCCAAGATGCATTTCAGCGGCGTGGAAGAGGGGCTCGGCGAATGGCTGCGTCCGCCCGCCAAGGCGGCACCGCAGGGCAATGCCCGCAGCCTGCCCAAGCACCTGCAGAAGCCCCCGGCCGCGGCCGAAGAGCGCAACACCATCGTCATCGCCGGCTGCGAAGCCCATGTCTGCCTGCTGCAGACCGCGCTCGACCTGCTCGAGGACGAGTTCGACGTGTGGGTCGTCACCGACGCCTGCAGCTCGCGCACCGAGCGCAACCGCGACGCGGCCTTCGACCGCCTGGCTGGCGCGGGCGCGGAACTCGTGACCACCGAGATGGTCGGCTTCGAGTGGCTGCGCACCGCCGAGCATCCGGCGTTCCGCGACCTGCAGGCACTGATCCGCTAGTCCGCTGATTCACTGAATTGCTGTTGAAGGGCGGCCCGGCAAGGGTGCCGCCCGGATTGCCGCGGCTGTCAGCTTCCCGCAAGATCGGTCCCCATAATTATGAATTCAGTTTCGGCGCGAGTCCGGAACGGCATCCATAAAACAGGAGACAGATCCCGATGAGCCGCTATGAAGAGTTCTACCGCCAGTCCGTCGACGCGCCCGAGGCCTTCTGGGCCGAGCAGGCGAAGCTGATCGACTGGCACACGCCCGCGCAGCAGATCCTCGACGCCAGCCAGCCGCCGTTCGCGCGCTGGTTCGTCGGCGGCACCACCAACCTGTGCCACAACGCCGTCGACCGGCACCTTGCCGATCGGGGCGACCAGCCGGCGCTGATCTTCGTGTCGACCGAGACCGGCACCGAGAAAAGCTACAGCTTCGCCGAGCTGCATGCCGAGGTGCAGCGCACCGCCGCCAGCCTCGTCGAACTGGGCGTGGGCAAGGGCGACCGCGTGCTCATCTACATGCCGATGATTCCCGAGGCCGCCTTCGCGATGCTGGCCTGCGCGCGCATCGGCGCCATCCATTGCGTGGTGTTCGGCGGTTTCGCCAGCGGCTCGCTGGCCACGCGCATCGAGGACGCCGAGCCCAAGGTGGTCGTGAGCGCCGACGCCGGTTCGCGCGGCGGCAAGGTCATCGCGTACAAGCCGCTGCTCGACGAAGCCATCCGCCTGTCGAAGCACAAGCCCGAGGCCGTGCTGCTGACCGACCGCGGCCTGGCGCCGATGACGCTGGTGGCCGGCCGCGACCATCTGGCGGGCGAGTTGAGGCAAAAGCACCTGGATGCGCAGGTGCCCTGCACCTGGCTGGCCTCGACCGACATCAGCTACACCATCTACACGAGCGGCACCACCGGCAAGCCCAAGGGCGTGCAGCGCGATGTGGGCGGCTACGCCGTGGCGCTGGCCGCGAGCATGAAGCACATCTTCGACGGCCGCCCCGGCGAAACCTACTTCTCGACCAGCGACATCGGCTGGGTCGTGGGCCACAGCTACATCGTCTATGGCCCGCTGATCGCGGGCATGGCGACCATCATGTACGAGGGCCTGCCCACGCAGGGCCTCGACCAGCAGCCCGACGGCGGCATCTGGTGGCGCCTGGTCGAGAAATACAAGGTGACCGTGATGTTCAGCGCGCCCACCGCCGTGCGCGTGCTCAAGAAACAAGACCCGGCGCTGCTCAAGAAATACGACCTGTCGACCCTGCGCGCGCTGTTCCTGGCCGGCGAGCCGCTGGACGAACCGACCGCGCGCTGGATAAGCGACGGCCTGGGCGTGCCGATCATCGACAACTACTGGCAGACCGAATCGGGCTGGCCGATGATCACCATCGCCAACGGCGTGGAAGCCAAGCCCAGCAAGTTCGGCAGCCCCGGCGTGCCGATGTACGGCTACCGCATCAAGATCCTGCACGAGTCGACCGGCGAGGAGCTCACCGGCGCGAACAAGAAGGGCGTGGTCGTGGTCGAGGGCCCGACGCCGCCCGGTTTCATGCAGACCGTGTGGAAGGACGACGCGCGCTTCGTCAACACCTATTGGAAGAGCGTGCCGGGCAAGATGGTCTATTCGACCTTCGACTGGGGCATCCGCGACGCCGACGGCTACTTCTACATCCTGGGCCGCACCGACGACGTGATCAACGTCGCCGGCCACCGGCTGGGCACGCGCGAGATCGAGGAGAGCATCTCGGGCCACGCCAACGTGGCCGAGGTGGCGGTGGTCGGCGTGGCCGACACGCTCAAGGGGCAGGTGGCGATGGCCTTCGTCGTGCCGAAGGACGGCCTGGCCGTGACCGATGCCGACGCGGCGCTCAAGCTCGAGGGCGAAATCATGAAGGTCGTGGCCGACCAGCTCGGCGCCCTGGCGCGGCCTGCGCGCGTGCGCTTCGTGAGCGGCCTGCCCAAGACCCGCAGCGGCAAGCTGCTGCGCCGGGCGATCCAGGCCGTCTGCGAGCAGCGCGACCCGGGCGACCTGACCACCATCGACGATCCGGCCACCCTCCAGCAGATCAAACAGTTACTGTCCGCCACCTGACCGCAGGCGCGAATCGGGGTAGGGTTGCGGGCCTTGCGCAGCCGCGTTCTGTCGTCATATGGTTGACGTGGCACAATGCCAAGGTACTCAGGCCCTTCCCCAGCCACAGTCGCATCCGCCAATCGGTCCAGCCGTGTCGCGGAAGGTTTCTTAACCAACTCGTGCTTCCTCCAGGGAAGCGAAGGTCAGCGGATCATGAGCGATTCCTCTACGCCCACGGCGTACACCGCCTATCAAGGCAACACCTACCTCTTCGGCGGCAATGCGCCCTATGTCGAGGAGATGTACGAAAACTACCTCGCCAACCCCGGCAGCGTTCCCGACAACTGGCGCACGTATTTCGACGCCCTGCAGAACGTTCCCGCCGCCGACGGCACCAGCGCCCGCGACGTCCCCCACCTGCCGGTCATCAACGCCTTTGCCGAACTGGCCAAGCAGGGCACGACCCGTGTCGTGCAGGCCAGCGGCGCCGACTCCGAACTCGGCCGCAAGCGCACGGCCGTCCAGCAGCTGATTGCCGCCTACCGCAACGTCGGCGCCCGCTGGGCCGACCTCGACCCGCTCAAGCGCGCCGAGCGTCCCGCCATTCCGGAACTCGAGCCCTCGTTCTACGGTTTTGCCGACGCTGACCTCGAGACGGTGTTCAACACCAGCAACACCTTCTTCGGCAAAGAGACCATGTCGCTGCGCGACCTGCTCAATGCCCTGCGTGAAACGTACTGCGGCACGATGGGTGCCGAGTACATGTACACCACCGACCAGAACCACAAGCGCTGGTGGCAGCAGAAGCTCGAAAGCGCCCGCACCAACCCCAAGCTCAGCGCCGAGCAGAAGAAGCACGTGCTCAACCGCCTGACGGCCGCCGAAGGCCTCGAGCGTTTCCTGCACACCAAGTACGTCGGCCAGAAGCGCTTCTCGCTCGAAGGCGGCGAAAGCTTCATCGTCGCGATGGACGAGCTGATCAACCAGGCTGGCGTCAAGGGCGTGCAGGAAATCGTGATCGGCATGGCCCACCGCGGCCGCCTGAACGTGCTGGTGAACTCGCTGGGCAAGATGCCCGCCGACCTGTTCGCCGAGTTCGACCACACCGCCCCCGAAGACCTGCCCTCCGGCGACGTCAAGTACCACCAGGGCTTCAGCTCGGACGTGACCACCCCCGGCGGCCCGGTCCACCTGAGCCTGGCGTTCAACCCCTCGCACCTGGAAATCGTGAACCCCGTGGTCGAAGGCTCGGTGCGCGCCCGCATGGACCGCCGCGGCGACCCGCTGGGCAAGCAGGTGCTGCCCGTGATCGTGCACGGCGACGCCGCCTTCGCAGGCCAGGGCGTCGTGATGGAAACGCTGGCACTGGCCGAAACCCGTGGCTACTCCACCGGCGGCACGGTGCACATCGTCATCAACAACCAGATCGGCTTCACCACCAGCGACCCGCGCGACAGCCGCTCGACGCTGTACTGCTCGGACATCGTCAAGATGATCGAAGCGCCGGTGCTGCACGTGAACGGCGACGACCCCGAAGCCGTGGTGCTCGCCACCCAGTTCGCTCTTGATTTCCGCATGGAATTCCAGAAGGACGTGGTCGTCGACATCATCTGCTTCCGCAAGCTGGGCCACAACGAGCAGGACACGCCTTCGCTCACCCAGCCGCTGATGTACAAGAAGATCGCGGCCCACCCCGGCACGCGCAAGCTGTACGCCGACAAGCTGGCCGCGCAAGGCCTGGGCGACACGCTCGGCGACGACATGGTCAAGGCGCAGCGCGCCGCCTTCGACGAAGGCAAGAACACCGTCGACCCCGTGCTCACCAACTTCAAGAGCAAGTACGCCGTCGACTGGAGCCCGTACCTCAACAAGAAGTGGACCGACGCCGGCGACACCGCCATTCCCTCCGCCGAGTGGAAGCGCCTGGCCGAACGCATCACCAAGGCACCCGAGAACTTCACCGTGCACCCGCTCGTGAAGAAGGTGCTGGACGACCGCGCAGCCATGGGCCGTGGCGACGTCAACGTCGACTGGGGCATGGGCGAGCACATGGCCTTCGCCTCGCTGGTGGCCAGCGGCTACCCGGTGCGCCTGTCGGGTGAAGACTCGGGCCGCGGCACGTTCACGCACCGCCACGCGGTGCTGCACGACCAGAACCGCGAGAAGTTCGACACCGGCACCTACACGCCGCTGCAGAACGTGGCCGAGAACCAGGCCCCGTTCGTCGTCATCGATTCGATCCTGTCCGAAGAAGCCGTGCTGGCCTTCGAATACGGCTACGCCTCGAACGACCCCAACACGCTCGTCATCTGGGAAGCCCAGTTCGGCGACTTCGTGAACGGCGCGCAAGTGGTGATCGACCAGTTCATCGCCTCGGGCGAAGTCAAGTGGGGCCGCGTCAACGGCATCACGATGATGCTGCCGCACGGCTACGAAGGCCAGGGCCCTGAGCACAGCTCGGCCCGCCTGGAGCGCTTCATGCAGCTGAGCGCCGACACCAACATGCAGGTGGTGCAGCCCACGACGGCCAGCCAGATCTTCCACATCCTGCGCCGCCAGATGGTGCGCAACCTGCGCAAGCCGCTGATCATCCTCACGCCCAAGTCGCTGCTGCGCAACAAGGACGCGACCTCGCCGCTGTCCGAGTTCACCAAGGGCAGCTTCCAGACGGTCATTCCCGACAGCAAGGGCCTGAAGGCCGAGAAGGTCAAGCGCCTGATCGCCTGCTCGGGCAAGGTCTACTACGACCTGGCCAAGAAGCGCGAAGAGCAGGGCAGCGACGACGTGGCGATCATCCGCGTCGAGCAGCTCTATCCGTTCCCGCACAAGGCGTTCGCCGCCGAGGTCAAGAAGTACCCCAACCTCGTGGACATCGTCTGGTGCCAGGACGAGCCGCAGAACCAGGGCGCCTGGTTCTTCGTGCAGCACTACATCCACGAAAACATGCAGGAAGGCCAGAAGCTCGGCTACTCCGGCCGTGCCGCCTCGGCATCGCCGGCCGTCGGCTACTCGCACCTGCACCAGGAACAGCAGAAGGCGCTGGTCGATGGCGCATTTGGCAAGCTCAAGGGCTTCGTGCTGACCAAGTAAGAACCGTCCCTTTTCACACGAACACCCTCAAGAACAAAACGGAGCTCACTCCAAATGTCTATCGTAGAAGTCAAAGTCCCCCAGCTTTCCGAATCCGTGGCCGAGGCCACCATGCTCACGTGGAAGAAGAAAGCCGGCGAAGCCGTCGCCGTCGATGAAATCCTGATCGAGATCGAAACCGACAAGGTCGTGCTCGAAGTGCCGGCCCCCTCGGCCGGCGTGCTGGTCGAGATCGTTCAGCCCGACGGCGCCACCGTGGTGGCCGAGCAGCTGATCGCCAAGATCGACACCGACGGCAAGGCCGCCGCCGCGGCACCCGCTGCTGCAGCAGCCCCCGCCGCCGCGCCGGCCGCTGCTGCTCCCGCAGCGGCAGCCGCCGCCACCGGTGGTTCGAAGGCCGACGTGGCCATGCCCGCCGCCGCCAAGCTGCTGGCCGACAACAACCTGAAGACCAGCGACGTGGCCGGCACGGGCAAGGACGGCCGCGTGACCAAGGGCGACGTGCTCGGCGCCGTGGCTGCCGGCGCCAAGCCTGCCGCCACCATCGCCGCACCGGCTGCCAAGCCCGCGCTGCAACAGGTCGCCGCGCCCGCCGCACCCGACCTGGGCGAGCGTCCGGAACAGCGCGTGCCGATGAGCCGCCTGCGCGCCCGCATCGCCGAGCGCCTGATCCAGTCGCAATCGACCAACGCCATCCTGACCACCTTCAACGAAGTGAACATGGCCCCGGTCATGGACCTGCGCAAGAAGTTCCAGGACGCGTTCACCAAGGAACACGGCGTGAAGCTCGGCTTCATGAGCTTCTTCGTGAAGGCGGCCGTGCACGCGCTGAAGAAGTACCCGGTGCTCAACGCCTCGGTCGACGGCAACGACATCCTGTACCACGGCTACTTCGACATCGGCATCGCCGTCGGTTCGCCGCGCGGCCTGGTGGTGCCCATCCTGCGCAATGCCGACCAGATGAGCTTCGCCGACATCGAAAAGAAGATCGCCGAGTACGGCAAGAAGGCCCAAGACGGCAAGCTGGGCATCGAAGAAATGACCGGCGGCACGTTCTCCATCTCCAACGGCGGCACCTTCGGCTCGATGCTCTCGACCCCGATCATCAACCCGCCCCAGTCGGCCATCCTGGGCGTGCACGCCACCAAGGACCGCGCCGTGGTCGAAAACGGCCAGATCGTCGTTCGCCCGATGAACTACCTCGCCATGAGCTACGACCACCGCATCATCGACGGCCGCGAAGCCGTGCTGGGCCTGGTCGCCATGAAGGAAGCGCTGGAAGATCCGTCGCGCCTGCTGTTCGACATCTGATCCGGGGAGCAAGAACCAGATGGCAAACAAGCAATTCGACGTCGTCGTCATCGGCGGCGGTCCTGGCGGCTACATCGCGGCGATCCGCGCTGCGCAGCTCGGCTTCAACGTGGCCTGCATCGACGAGTGGAAGAACGGCAAGGGCGGTCCTGCACCGGGCGGCACCTGCACCAACGTCGGCTGCATCCCCTCGAAGGCGCTGCTGCAATCGTCGGAGCACTTCGAGCAGGCCGGCCACCACTTCGCGGACCACGGCATCAAGGTCGAAGGCCTCGGCCTGGACATCGACAAGATGCTGGCCCGCAAGGACCAGGTCGTGAAGCAGAACAACGACGGCATCCTGTACCTGTTCAAGAAGAACAAGATCAGCTTCTTCCACGGCCGCGGTTCGTTCGTGAAGGCGGACGAAGCCGGCTACGAGATCAAGGTGGCAGGCGCCGCTGAAGAATCGATCAGCGGCAAGCACATCATCGTCGCCACGGGCTCCAACGCCCGCGCGCTGCCGGGCACGCCGTTCGACGAGGAAAACATCCTCTCGAACGACGGCGCGCTGCGCATCGGTGCGGTGCCCAAGAAGCTGGGCCTGATCGGCTCGGGCGTCATCGGCCTCGAAATGGGCTCGGTGTGGCGCCGCCTCGGTGCCGAGGTCACGGTGCTCGAAGCACTGCCGACCTTCCTGGGCGCTGTGGACGAGCAGATCGCCAAGGAAGCCAAGAAGGCCTTCGACAAGCAGAAGCTCAAGATCGAACTCGGCGTCAAGGTCGGCGAGATCAAGTCGTCCAAGAGGGGCGTGAGCGTCGCCTGGACCAACGCCAAGGGCGAAGCCCAGACGCTGGAAGTCGACAAGCTGATCGTCTCGATCGGCCGCGTGCCCAACACCATCGGCCTGAACGCCGAAGCCGTGGGCCTGAAGCTGGACGAGCGCGGCGCCATCGCCGTGGACGACGACTGCAAGACCAGCCTGCCCAACGTGTGGGCCATCGGCGACGTGGTGCGCGGCCCGATGCTGGCGCACAAGGCCGAGGAAGAAGGCGTGGCGGTGGCGGAGCGCATCGCGGGCCAGCATGGCCACGTGAACTTCAACACCGTGCCGTGGGTGATCTACACCAGCCCCGAGATCGCATGGGTCGGCCAGACCGAGCAGCAGCTCAAGGCCGCGGGCCGCGCCTACAAGGCCGGCACCTTCCCGTTCCTGGCGAACGGCCGCGCACGTGCGCTGGGCGACACGACCGGCATGGTCAAGTTCCTGGCCGACGCCGCCACGGACGAGATCCTGGGCGTGCACATCGTGGGTCCGCAGGCCAGCGAGCTGATCTCCGAAGCCGTCGTGGCGATGGAGTTCAAGGCCAGTGCCGAAGACATCGCGCGCATCTGCCATGCGCACCCGTCGCTGTCGGAAGCCACCAAGGAAGCGGCCCTGGCCGTGGACAAGCGCACGCTCAACTTCTGATCTCCGGTTCTTGAGCGAACCCGGCCCCGATCGACCCTCGCGGGGCGGTCGGGGCTCTCCATTTTTGAAGCGATCCGATCCCTTGAGCGTCAAACAGGCTTACGAAGCGGAACTCGCGGCACGCGGGTTCAAGAGCGATCCCGCACAACTGGCGGCCGTCGAGGCGCTCGACCGCTGCGCCACCGAGTGGGGCGAGTACAAGGCCCGGCGCTCCAATGCGCTGAAGAAGCTCATCAACCGGCCCGAGCTGCCGCGCGGCGTCTACATGTACGGCGGCGTGGGGCGCGGCAAGAGCTTCCTGATGGACCTGTTCTTCAACGCCGTGCCGCTGCGACGCAAGACACGCCTGCACTTCCACGAGTTCATGCGCGAAGTGCACCGCGAGCTGCGCGACCTGCAGGGCACCGTGAACCCGCTCGACGAGCTGGGGCTGCGCATCTCCAAGCGCTACAAGCTGATCTGCTTCGACGAGTTCCACGTCGCGGACATCACCGACGCGATGATCCTGCATCGGCTGCTCGTGGCGCTGTTCGACAACGGCGTGGGCTTTGTCACCACCTCGAACTTCAAGCCCGACGACCTGTACCCCGGCGGCCTGCACCGCGACCGCATCCTGCCCGCCATTGCACTGCTCAACCAGAAGCTCGAGGTGCTGAGCGTGGACAACGGCACCGACTACCGGCGCCGCACGCTGGAGCAGCTGCGCATGTACCTCACGCCGAACGACGCGGCGGCCGAGAAGGAAATGCGCCACGCCTTCGACAAGCTGGCCGAGACGGCCGACGAAAACCCGATCCTGCACATCGAGCAGCGTGAGATCCGCGCGCTGCGCAAGGCCGGCGGCGTGGTGTGGTTCGACTTCAAGACGCTGTGCGGCGGTCCGCGCTCGCAGAACGACTATCTCGAGATCGCGAGCCAGTTCCACACCGTGCTGCTGTCCGACGTGCCGCACATGCCGGTGCGCATGGCCTCGGAAGCACGCCGTTTCACCTGGCTGGTCGACGTCTTGTACGACCGGCGCTGCAAGCTCATCATGTCGGCCGAGGTTCCGCCCGAGGCGTTGTACACAGAGGGACCGCTGGCGCACGAGTTTCCGCGCACGGTGTCCCGGCTCACCGAAATGCAGTCGAGCGAATTCCTCGCCCTGGAACGCCGCATCGTCGACACCCGACTCACATGAAAAAAACCGCTCTTGCCCTGTTCCTGGCCTTGGCCAGCCTGCCGCTGTGGGCCCAGTCCAATGCGGCGGCGGGCAACGCCGACCTCGAAGCCGAACGCAGCCGCCTGGCGGCCGAGCGCGAGGTCATCGAGTCGCGCTACGCGAAGGAGCGCGCGGCCTGCTACAAGAAGTTCGCGGTCGAAGACTGCCTGCGCGAAAGCCGCAGCCGCCGTCGCAAGGAAACCGACCACATCAAGCGGCAGGAAACCGCGATCAACGACATCCAGCGCCAGCGCAGCGGCGCGGCCGAGCTGCAGAAGCTCGACCAGAAGGCCGCCACCCAGCGCCCGCAGGATTCGCGCGAACAGCGCGAGAAGTCGCAGGAAGACCAGAAGGCGCGCGAGCAGCGCGCCGCCGACCACGCCGCGAGCCGGGCCGCGACCGCGGCCGACGCGGCCGAGCGCCAGCGCCAGTTCGAGAACAAGCAGAAGGCCCACGCCGACGAGCAGGCCAAGGCGGCCCAGCGCCGCGCCGAAGCGCCGGCCGCGACCACGCGCTTCGAGGACAAGCAGAAGCGGGCCGCCGAACACCGTGCCAACCGCGAACGCCAGAACGCCGAGCGCACCAAGCCGCGCGGCGCGCCGTTGCCACCGGCACCGGCGCCCTGAAAGAGGAGAGGGCGCTCAGGCCGCCGCGGGCAGCCGGTCGAGCTTGAGCACCGCGATCGAGATGTTGTCGCCCGTGCCGCGCGCACGGCGCCGTGCTTCTCCCACCAGGATTTCCACCGCGTCGCGCGGCGGCTGCGCGTACAGCACGCTGGCCAGTTCCTCGGGAGAGAAGTAGTGCCACAGGCCGTCGCTGCAGGCCATCAGCAGGTCGCCCGGCTGCAGCTTGGCGATGTGGTGCGGATCGACCGGCGGCGGCGTGGTCGTCATGCCCAGGCAGCCCAGCAGGATGTTGCCCTGCGGATGGATGTTGGCCTCGGCCTCGCTGATCTGGCCGCGATCGACCAGGGCCTGTACGTACGAATGGTCGCGCGTGCGCTTGATCAGCGCACCGTCGTTGAAGTGGTAGATGCGGGAGTCGCCCGCATGGATCCAGGCGCAGTCGCCCTTGGGGTTCATCAGGAAGGCGGCCAGCGTGCTGTGCGGCTCCTGCTCGCTCGACAGCGCCGTGAGCTTGATCACCGTGTGGGCGTCTTCGAGCAGCTGGCGCAGCACGACGGCGGGGTCGTCGCGCTCGGGGCTGTAGCGGGTGAAGAGCTGGCGCGCGGTCATCAGCACCTGGTCGGACGCCTTGCGCCCGCCGCTGCGCCCGCCCATGCCGTCGGCGATGACGCCGAGCACGCAGCCCGGCGTGCGGGGGTGGCTCATCAACAGCACCTGGTCCTGCTGGTAGGGGCGATCCCCCTTGTGGAGGCCGGTGGCGGCGGCGAGTCGAAAGCCTTGGGTCATGAGCGCTGGGGCGCCAGAGGCGCGCTTTCTGTCTTCTCTGGGGTTCGTGTCAGGACGTATTATCGAATGAACACGCGCGGCCCCATGCGGCACGCGCACCCCCACCGTTGGACTCCAATCTTCATTCCCTTTCCCGTCAGCTGATCGAGCTGCGCATTGCGCATGCCGACCTCGACGCCACCATCGACCGGCTCTCGGAAGACGGCACGCCGCAGGACGAACTGCTGATGCGCCGCCTGAAAAAGCGCCGCCTCGCCCTGCGCGACCAGATCGCCCAGCTCGAGAACGCGCTGGACCCGAAAGAACCGGCGTGACGTCGCCGCTCGAAAACCAGGTGCGCGATGCGTTCGCGCAGGACGGGGTGCTGTCGCAGGCCGCCGAGCAGTTCCGCGAACGCGGCGGCCAGACCGAGATGGCGATGGCCGTGGCCCGCACCATCTCCGACGGCGGCATGCTCGTGGTCGAGGCCGGCACCGGCGTGGGCAAGACCTTCTCGTATCTCGTGCCGGCGCTGCTGAGCGGCGAGCGCGTGCTGCTCTCGACCGCCACCAAGACCCTGCAGGACCAGCTGTTCGGCCGCGACCTGCCGCGCCTCGTCGAGGCCTTCGCACTGCCGATACGCACGGCGCTGCTGAAAGGGCGGGGCAGCTACCTGTGCCTGCACAGGCTCGACATGGCGCGCCACGACGCCTCGCTGCCCGAGCGCGGCAGCCTGCGCACGCTGGCGAAGATCGAGCAGTGGTCGAAAGCCACGCGCACCGGCGATCTCGCCGAACTTCCGGGGCTCGACGAGCGCTCGCCGCTGATTCCGCTGATCACTTCCACGCGCGAGAACTGCCTGGGCGCGCAATGCCCGCAGTTCAAGGCCTGCCACGTCAACCTGGCGCGGCGCGAGGCGCTGGCGGCCGACATCGTGGTCATCAACCATCACCTGTTCTTTGCCGACCTCGCGGTGCGCGAGACCGGCATGGCCGAGCTGCTGCCGACCGTGAGCGTCGTCGTGTTCGACGAGGCGCACCAGCTCAACGAAACCGGCGTGCAGTTCCTGGGCGCACAGCTCGGCAGCGGGCAGGCGCTCGACTTCGCGCGCGACATGCTCGGCGCGGGCCTGCAGCATGCGCGCGGGCTGGTCGACTGGCAGCAGCTGGTGGCGGCGGTCGAACGCGCGGCGCGCGAGCTGCGGCTGGTGGTCGGCAAGCAATGGCCGGGCGCCAAGCTGCGCTGGATCGGTCCCGCCCCCGAGGGCGTGAATGCCGAAGCCTGGCAGGGCGCACTCGACGACCTGCAGGACGCCTTCGTGCTGGCCGCCGACGGGCTGGACACGGTGAGCGAGATCTCGCCCGACTTCGTGCGCCTGCACGAGCGCGCGCGCCAGCTCGCCAAGCGCACGGCGCGTTTCGCGCAGCCGTGCGAACTCGACTCCGTGCGCTGGGTCGACGTGGGCACGCAGCTGCGCCTGATCGAGTCGCCGCTCGACATCGCCGATGCGATGCGCAAGCGGGTGCTCAAGCTGGCCGACGAGCCTGTGGAGTCCGACCTGCCCTACGGCGACGACGAGGAAGACCCGGAGCACGGCGCCGTCCCGCCGCCACCGCAGGAAGACAGCCGCCGCGCCTGGGTCTTCACCTCCGCCACGCTGGGCGACGACCCGACGCTGCGCTGGTTCACCGAACCCTGCGGCCTGCGCGACGCCGAAGTGCTGCGCGTGCAAAGCCCCTTCGACTACGCCTCGCAGGCAGCAATCTATGTGCCGCGGGCCTTTCCGAAGCCCAACGATCCCACGCACAGCCAGCAGGTGGCCAAGCTGGCCGCGCACGGCGCTGCCGAACTCGGCGGGCGCACATTGGTGCTCACCACCACGCTGCGCGCGCTGCGTACGATCGGCGACGCGATGCGCCAGCAGTTCGAACTGCTCCAGACGGAGGCGCGGCCCGAGGTGCTGGTGCAGGGCGAGCTGCCCAAGCGCGTGCTCATGGACCGCTTTCGCGAAGGCGCCAGCAACGGGCGCGCGGGCTGCGTGCTGGTCGCGTCGGCCTCGTTCTGGGAAGGCTTCGATGCGCCGGGCGACGCGCTGCAGTTCGTGGTGATCGACAAGCTGCCGTTTCCGCCGCCCAACGATCCGCTGGTGGAGGCCCGCTCGCAGCGGCTCGAAGCGCAGGGGCGCAGCTCGTTCAGCGACTATTCGCTGCCCGAGGCGGCCGTGGCATTGAAACAAGGGGCAGGGCGCCTCATTCGCCGTGAAACCGACAGCGGCGTGCTCGCGATCTGCGACACGCGCCTCGTGGCGATGGGCTATGGCCGGCGGCTGCTGGCGGCGTTGCCGCCGATGCGCCGGCTGGAAACCGAAGCGGATTTCGAGAGCGCGATCGACGCGCTCAGGAAATCGGACTGATATCTACCGGGTGGGGCGCTGGATTACCAGAGCTTCCACCAGGGGTCGGTGCTGCCCTTGAAGCCGTTCGCCAGGTAGGTGCTCTGCGGGTAGTTGGTGGTGAGCACGCGTTGTGCATCGTCACGCAGGTCCTTCATGCCGAGCGCGTCGTACGACTTCACCATGATGTACAGGGCTTCTTCGAGCGCCGGCACTTCGCGGTAGTCGGACAGGGCGATCTGCGCCCGGTTGATGGCCGCCAGGTAGGCGCCACGCGAGTAGTAATAGCGGGCCACGTGAACTTCGTACTGCGCGAGCGAGTTCACGATGTAGTTCATGCGCTGGCGCGCGTCGGGCGCGTAGCGCGACTCGGGAAAGCGCGTCACGAGGTCGCGGAAGGATTCGAACGATTCCTTGGCGGCCTTCTGGTCGCGCTCGGACAGGTCCTGGCGCGTCAGGAACGCGAACATGCCCAGGTCGTCGTTGAAGTTGATCACGCCCTTCAGGTAGAGCGCGTAGTCGAACGCCGGGCTGGCCGGGTGCAGCTTCATGAAGCGATCGAGCGTGGCGATGGCGTTGGCCTTTTCGCCGGCCTTGTGCTGGGCGTAGGCCTTTTCGAGCTGGGCCTGCTGGGCCAGCGGCGTGCCGGCGGCACGGCCTTCGAGCTTCTCGTACAGCGGCACTGCCTTGTCGTAGGCGCCGGAGCCGACTTCGTCCTTGGCTTCCGAGTAGATGCGGTTGGGGCTCCAGTTCGCGGTCTTGTCTTCCTTGGTGGTGGAACCGCAACCGGCGACGAGAAGGGCCGCCGCGCTGAGCGCGATCCAGGCAGGGACCGATAATTTGGCGCGAAACATCACATACGGCTTTCGTGAAACAGTTGCCCTCAATTATATCGACCGACCCCCTGACCGATCCCCCGGAAGGGCCTGAACCTGAAGAGGGCGCCGATCTCGCGGAGCCCAGCGAGCTGCGGCCCTTCGCCATCGACCAGGCGCAGCACGGGCAGCGGCTCGACCGCGCGCTGGCGGCGCTGGTGCCGGAGTTCTCGCGCAGTTACCTTCAGCAACTCATCGAGGCCGGCGCCGTCGAGCTGCAAGGGCGCACGCTCACCAAGGTCTCTGCCACGGTGCGTGCGGGCCAGTCGGGGCGCATCGAGCTGCGGCCGACGCCCCAGAGCCAGGCCTTCCGGCCCGAGGCGATGGCGCTGGTCACGGTCCACGAGGATGAGCACCTGCGGATCATCGACAAGCCGGCCGGCCTGGTGGTGCACCCGGCGCCGGGCCACTGGAGCGGCACGCTGCTGAACGGGCTGCTGGCGCTCGACCCGAAGGCCGTGCTGCTGCCGCGCGCGGGCATCGTGCACCGCCTCGACCGCGACACCAGCGGCCTGATGGTGGTGGCGCGCACGCGGGCTGCGATGGATGCCATGGTGGCGCTGATCGCCGCGCGCGACGTGAAGCGCCAATACCTGGCGATGGGGCACAAGGCCTGGGAAGGTGCGGCGGCGCGGCAGGTCGATGCGCCGATCGGTCGCGATCCGCGCAACCGGCTGCGCATGGCCGTGGTCGACCTGGAGCGCCACGCGGGCAAGGCCGCGCGCACGCTGATCGAGCGGCTCGACAGCCACACCGACGGCTGCGCGGTGCGCTGCACGCTCGAAACCGGCCGCACCCACCAGATCCGCGTGCACATGGCGTCGATCGGTCATCCGCTGGTCGGCGACGCGCTGTACGGCGGCGCGCCGGCGGCAGGCCTGGCGCGGCAGGCGCTGCATGCGTTCCGGCTGGCGTTCGTGCATCCTGTCACGCAGCAGGCGATGGAGTTCCGTTCGCCGCCGCCGCCCGATCTGGCCCAGGCTTTG
Organism: Variovorax sp. GW822-FHT04A09; assembly: GCF_058801005.1. Taxonomy (NCBI): domain Bacteria; kingdom Pseudomonadati; phylum Pseudomonadota; class Betaproteobacteria; order Burkholderiales; family Comamonadaceae; genus Variovorax; species Variovorax sp. GW822-FHT04A09. Next base: position 474,920 of record NZ_JBXAMV010000001.1, read on the forward strand.
CAGACCTGGGGGCTGGATTACAATCGCGCCTGACGGCCCGAGGGCCGCGCCGGCCACCCGATGCCGGCCTTGCGTTGCACTCGCCGCGTGCCGGCAACGCCTACCCCTTCCATCCATCTGAACAAGCGTCGCCAGGCGCCTTTTTCCGGATAACGCGAACCATGAATACGGCGGATGCCAAGCGCATTCTCGAAACCGCCTTGATCTGTTCGAGCCAGCCGCTGCCGGTGCGCGACATGCGCGTGCTGTTCGACGACGAGCTGGGCGTGGACACGATCAAGGTGCTGTTGCTCGAACTGCAGGAAGACTGGGCGCAACGCGGCCTGGAGCTGGTGAGCGTCGGCAGCGGCTGGCGTTTCCAGAGCCGGCCCGAGATGCGCGATGCCCTCGATCGCCTGCATCCCGAGAAGCCGCCGCGCTACACGCGCGCCGCGCTCGAGACGCTGGCCATCATTGCCTACCGGCAGCCGGCCACGCGCGGCGACATGGAAGACATCCGCGGCGTCACGATCAACTCCCTGATCCTGAAGCAGCTCGAAGACCGAGGCTGGGTCGAGGTGATCGGCCACCGCGAAACGGTCGGCCGGCCCGCGCTCTACGCGACCACCCGCCAGTTCCTCGACGACCTGGGCCTGGCCTCGCTGGACCAACTGCCGCTGGTGGAAACGCCCGCGCAGCAGGCGGCGCTGGTTGACGCACTGCAGCAGGCCGCGGGCGACCAGCCGGGGCTGCCGATCGACGGCGATGCGGCGGAAGAGGCCGTTGCGGAATCTGCAGAGCCCGCAGCGCTGGTGGATGGAGAGGAAGGTGTGCAGCCCGAACTCGCCATGGTCGATGCGCCGCCTGAGTCGGCTGAGCTGGCGGAAGTCGTCTCGACCGATGCGGTGGAGTTTGCCGAAGAGGTGGTGGCGATCGCCGAGGCCGCCGAGCCCGTCGATGAGGCGCTGCCTGTGCCCGAGCCAGAAACCGGCGAGCCGCCCGCCGAACCCGAAGTGGCCGCCGCGCCCGAAGAACCCGAATCTGAGGTCCCGTCCCCCGCAGCGGACGAGACCGACCCCCACGACCCCCACGCTGTTTCTCCCGGAAAAACCCCATGAGCTCATCCGACACCGACGACGCAGCGATGCTGCCGGTCGAACCCGAAGTCAAGAAGCGGAAGCGGGCCGCCACGCCCAAGAAGGTGACGGAAGTTGCTGTCGAATCCGTCGCTGCGCCCGCAGAGCTGGCAGGGGGCGAAGCCGGGGAAGCGCCGAAGAAGCCGCGTGCACCCCGCAAGAAGAAGGTGGTCGAGGCGCCGGTTGTCGATGAGCAATTGGTGAGCGCGGCGGAAGTCGCTCCTGCTGCGGAAGCTCCCGCGACGGTCCAGCCCGATGTGGCGCCCGTGGCTGTGGAAGTGGTGGCAGCCGAGGCAGACGAGCCGGCGCCGGTCGAAGCACGGCGTCCCCAGATGTCCGATGAGGACCAGGACGACGACCGCGGGGATGACGAAGACGACGAGGAAGACGAGCCCGACGAAGAGGAAGACGACCTCGACCGCGCCCGCCGTGCCGCCGAGCGCGAGCAGCGCAACGCGCCGCCGACCGAGCCGATCCGTTTTGCCGACGTCATTTCCGGCCAGTTCGACGCCGACGAAGAAAGCCCCGAGGTGCCGCCGCTCAAGCGCGTGCTGCTGCCCGAAGCCGATTCGCCCAAGCTGCACAAGGTGCTGGCGCAGGCCGGCCTGGGTTCGCGCCTGGAGATGGAGCAACTCATCTTGCAGGGCCGCATCTCCGTCAACAACGAGCCGGCCCACATCGGCCAGCGCATCCAGTACGGCGACCAGGTCAAGATCAACGGCAAGCCGATCCGCTACCGCATCGCACCGCCGCCGCCGCGCGTGATCGCGTACCACAAGCCCGTGGGCGAGGTCGTCACGCACGACGACCCGCAGAACCGCCCGACGGTGTTCCGCAAGCTGCCACGTCTGCAGCAGGGCAAGTGGCAGTCGGTCGGCCGGCTCGACCTGAACACCGAAGGCCTGCTGCTGTTCAGCAGCTCCGGCGACCTGGCCAACCAGCTCATGCACCCGCGCTTCGGCCTGGAGCGCGAGTACGCGGTGCGCGTGCTGGGCGCGCTCACCAGCGAAGAAAAGAAGAAGCTGCTCGAGGGCGTGCGCCTGGACGACGGCATGGCGCAGTTCGGCACCATCGAAGACGGTGGCGGCGAAGGCTCCAACTGCTGGTACCGCGTGACCATTTCCGAGGGCCGCAACCGCGAGGTGCGCCGCCTGTTCGAGTCGGTGGGCCATGCGGTCAGCCGACTCATCCGCATCCGCTACGGCGCGATGGTGCTGCCGCGCGGTCTCAAGCGCGGTGCCTGGATGGAGCTCGACGAGCGCGACATCCAGGCGCTGTTCCAGGCCTCGGGCGGTGCGCAGGCGCGCCCGGCGGGTCCGTCGCAGCGCGGTCCCGGCGGGCCGGAGGGTGGCGGTCGCAACGGCCGGAACAAGAAGCGCCGCGGCAACAACAACAACAACCGCAACGGCGGCATGGGTGGCGGTCAGCCGCGTGAAGCGCGCGGCGAAGCACCGATCCCGAGTCCGCTGGGCGACGGTCGTCCGCCGCGTGGCGAGCGCGGCGGACGCGGTGGTCCCAACCGGGGTGGTGGCAATGGCGGCCCGCCGCAGCAAGGGCGTCGCGGCAACGCCGGTCCCGGCAACCGTCAGGGCGGCCAGGGGCAAGGGCAGGGCGGCGGTGGCAACCGGTCGGCGGGTGCTGGCGGTGGCGGCGGTGCGAACCAGCCCGATCCGATGAAGACCTCGCTCGGCTACATCGGTGCCGACAGCTTCTCGCGCCAGCGCAAGGAACAACGCGGCGGTCCGGGACGCCGCGGCGGTGGTGGCGGCTCGCAAGGCGGCGGCGGTGGCTTTGGCGGTGGTGGCGGCGGACGCCGCCGCGGACGCTGAAAGCCAGCCGTCGGAGCGCGGCCTTTCGCGGGGTTTTCACCAATCCCGCAGGTCGCGCCGGTTAAAATCAGAGGCTTTGTCGACGTGCCACGAAACAAACTCGTTGCAGTTGTGACAAAACACTTCAAAATCAAAGCTCAGGAAGCATTTCAATGGCTATCGAACGTACCCTTTCCATCATCAAGCCCGACGCCGTCGCCAAGAACGTCATCGGCAAGATCGTTTCCCGCTTCGAGGCTGCTGGCCTCAAGATCGTCGCCGCCAAGCTGGTTCACCTGTCGCGCAACGAAGCCGAGCAGTTCTACTCGGTGCACAAGGAGCGTCCCTTCTTCAAGGACCTCGTCGAGTTCATGATCTCGGGCCCCGTGTTCGTGCAAGTGCTCGAAGGCGAGAACGCCATCGCCAAGAACCGTGACCTGATGGGCGCCACGGACCCCAAGAAGGCAGCAGCCGGCACCATCCGCGCCGACTTCGCCGACAGCATCGACGCCAACGCCGTTCACGGCTCGGACGCGCCCGAAACGGCTGCCAACGAAGTGTCGTTCTTCTTCGCCGGCCTCAACGTCTACGCACGCTGAAGCCGTTGCTCGCCTGAATTCATGACCACAGCCAATCTGCTCGAATTCGATCTCGACGGGCTGGCTGCGTTCTGCGAAAAACTCGGCGAGAAAAAATTCCGCGCCACGCAGCTGTTCCGCTGGATCCACCAGCGTGGCGCCAGCGACTTCACCCAGATGACCGATCTGGCGAAGTCGCTGCGCGAGAAACTCGCGACCACCGCGCGCGTGGAGGCCCTGTCGGTCCTCACGCAGCATGAATCCAAGGACGGCACGATCAAGTGGCTGTTCGACGTCGGCGGCGGCGATGCGGTCGAGGCCGTGTTCATCCCCGAAGACGATCGCGGCACGCTGTGCGTGTCGTCGCAGGCCGGTTGCGCCGTGGGCTGCCGCTTTTGCTCGACCGGGCATCAGGGCTTCAGCCGCAACCTCACCACGGGCGAAATCGTCGCCCAGCTCTGGTTTGCCGAGCACTTCCTGCGCAAGCACCTGAATCGCAGCGAGCGCGTCATCTCCAACGTGGTGATGATGGGCATGGGCGAGCCGCTGCAGAACTACTCTGCGCTGGTGCCCGCCTTGCGCACCATGCTCGACGACAACGCCTACGGGCTGTCGCGCCGCCGTGTCACCGTGTCGACCTCCGGCGTGGTGCCGATGATCGACCGCCTGGGCACCGATTGCGCCGTGGCCATGGCCGTCTCGCTGCATGCGCCCAACGATGCGCTGCGCGACGACCTCGTGCCGCTCAATCGCAAGTACCCGATCGCCGAACTGCTCGAGGCCTGCAAGCGCTACCTCGTGCATGCGCCGCGCGACTTCATCACCTTCGAATACTGCATGCTGGACGGCGTGAACGACCAGCCCGAGCATGCGCGCCAGCTGATCGAGCTCGTGCGCAAGCACGACGTCTCGTGCAAGTTCAACCTGATTCCGTTCAACCCCTTTCCGGCGTCGGGCCTGCTGCGCTCGCCGCAACCGCGCGTGCTGGCCTTTGCCCGCACGCTGAGCGAAGCGGGCCTCGTGACCACCGTGCGCAAGACGCGCGGTGACGACATCGACGCCGCCTGCGGACAACTCGCCGGCGACGTGAAAGACCGCACCCGTGCGGCCGAGCGCATGGCCCAGCGCCGTGCGGCGGTGGCCGAGCGTCCCGTCGTTTTGCACCCGCCCCGCGCCAAGACCCCCAAGACCACCGTTCCCCAGGAGCATTGACGCAATGAGCATGGCCTTTCCGACGACGACCGCGAGCGTGCAGCGAGTGCTGAGCGCAGGAATCGCGAGCGTCGCCGTGGCGCTTCTTCTCGCGGGCTGCGTCAACACGCGAACCACCACCACCGGGCTTGTCGGCAGTGGGGCCGACAGCGGTACCACTGCCGTGACCGACGTCGACGAAAACAACCGTCGCCGTGCCCGCCTGCGGATGGAGCTGGCGGCCGGCTACTTCGAGCACGGCCAGCCCTCGGTCGCCCTCGAAGAGCTCAAGCAGGTGCTGGCCATCGACCCGAACTACGCCGACGCCTACAACCTGCGGGGCCTGGTCTACATGCGGCTGGACGACGCCGGCCAGGCCGAAGACAGCTTCCGCCGCGCGGTCGCGATCAATCCGCGCGACGCCAACACGCGCCACAACTACGGCTGGCTGCTGTGCCAGCAGAACCGCTACGGCGACGCCGCGCAGCAGTTCGCCGCGGCACTGGCCGTGCCCAGCTATGCCGATCGCGCCAAGACGCTCATGACCCAGGGGGTCTGCGAGCTCAAGGCCGGCCAGCGGCCGCAAGCCGAGCGCAGCCTCTTGCAGGCCTACGAGCTCGATGCCGGCAATCCGGTGGTCGGCTTCAACCTGGCCTCGGTGCTGGCGCAGCGCGAAGAATGGTCGCGCGCGCAGTTCTACGTCCGCCGTGTCAACAACAGCCCCTCGGCCAATGCCGAGACGCTCTGGCTCGGCATCAAGATCGAACGGAAGCTCAACAACCGCGAGGCTGTCGCGCAGCTGGGCGGTCAATTGCAACGACGTTTCCCTCAATCGCGGGAGGCAATGGCGTACGAGCGCGGGAATTTCAATGACTGAACGGGTTTCGGAGTTCGGGACGTCCGCGGCGCTGCCGCTGGCAGAAGGCGACGTCGCGCACAAGACGGCCGGCGACATGCTGCGCGAGGCGCGCGAAGCGCATGGCCTGCACATCGAGATGGTGGCCGCGGCGCTCAAGGTGCCGCCGCAAAAGCTGATCGCGCTCGAGGCCGACGACATCGCCTCGCTGCCCGATCCGGTGTTCGCCCGGGCCCTGGCCAGCAGCGTGTGCCGCGCACTGCGCATCGATCCGGCGCCTGTGCTTGCCAAGCTGCCGGGCGCACAACGCGCACCGCTGGCCGAAACCAACCGCACGCTGAATGCCCGCGTCGTGTCCGACACGCCGCGCTGGAACGGTGGACGCTCCGGCGGCCTGCCGTCGCGCGCGCTGCTGACGGTCGTGGTGCTGCTCTTGATCGGCGCCGGCGTGCTGTTCTGGATGCCGCAATCGGCGTTCGACCAGATCGGCGCCTCCGTAGCACGGCTGACCGCCAAGAACGAGGCCGAGACGATGCCGCCGGCCGACCCGGCCGATGTCTCGGAGCCCGTGCCAACGCAGGCCGTGGCGCCGACCGGCCCGGTGGGCGCCGCACCGGCCGCCGGCGTGGCGGCTGCCGCGCCCGCCGCCCCGGCCTCCGCGCCCCTCGCGGCCGTCGCCAGCGCCAGCACAGCCAGCAGCCAGCAGCTCGTCTTCGTGGCGCGCGAGGAATGCTGGATCACCGTCACCGAGGCTGGCGGCAAGCAGTTGCTGCGCCGCAGCCTGCAGGTCGGCGAGACCGTCGGGCTGTCCGGCACGCTGCCGCTGTCCGTGGTGGTGGGGCGTGCATCGGCCGTCGATGTGCAGGTGAACGGAAAGCCCTACGATCTGAAGCCTGTCACCCGCGGCGGCGGCGTGGCGCGTTTCGAGGTGAAATCGTGACAACCGACTGCACTCCCCAACCTATCGAATCGGCGGCGCCCAAGGCGCGCCGCTCGCGCCAGGCCAGCGTGGTCTGGGGCCCGCGCATCGTCACGGTGGGGGGCGACGCGCCCACGCGCGTGCAGTCGATGACCAACACCGACACGGTCGATGCCATCGGCACCGCGATCCAGGTCAAGGAACTCGCCATTGCGGGCTCCGAGATGGTCCGCATCACCGTCAACACACCCGAAGCCGCCGCTCAGGTGCCCTACATCCGCGAGCAGCTCGATCGCATGGGCATCGACGTGCCGCTGATCGGCGACTTTCACTACAACGGCCACCGCCTGCTCACCGACTATCCGGCCTGTGCCGAGGCGCTGAGCAAGTACCGCATCAACCCCGGCAACGTGGGCAAGGGCGACAAGAAGGACAAGCAGTTCGGCCAGATGATCGACGCGGCCATGCGCTGGAACAAGCCGGTGCGCATCGGCGTGAACTGGGGCAGCCTCGACCAGGAACTGCTCGCCAGCCTGATGGACACCAACAGCCAGCGCGCCGAGCCCTGGGACGCCAAGCAGGTGATGTACGAGGCGCTGATCACCTCGGCCATCGAATCCGCGAAGCTCGCCGAGTCGATGGGCATGGCCGGCAACCAGGTCATCCTGTCGTGCAAGGTGAGCGGCGTGCAGGACCTGATCTCGGTCTACCGCGAACTCGCAAAGCGCTGCGACAACCCGCTGCACCTGGGCCTGACCGAAGCCGGCATGGGCACCAAGGGCACGGTGGCCTCGGCCACGGCGCTGTCGATCCTTCTGCAAGAGGGCATCGGCGACACGATCCGCGTGTCGCTCACGCCGCAGCCGGGCGAGTCGCGTACGCAGGAAGTGCTGATCGCCAACGAAATCCTCCAGGCCCTGGGCCTGCGCGTGTTCGTGCCGAGTGTCACGGCCTGCCCGGGCTGCGGCCGCACCACGAGCACCACCTTCCAGGAACTCGCCAAGCAGATCGACGACTACCTGCGCCTGCAGATGCCGGTCTGGCGCAAGAAGTACCCTGGTGTCGAGACGCTGAAGGTGGCCGTCATGGGCTGCATCGTCAACGGCCCTGGCGAGAGCAAGCACGCCGACATCGGCATCAGCCTGCCCGGCACGGGCGAAGCACCGGCCGCGCCGGTCTTCATCGACGGCGAAAAGGCCCTCACGCTGCGCGGCGACAATATCGCCAACGAGTTCCACCAGCTCGTCGAAACCTACATCGAAAAGCGCTTCGGCAGCGAACACGCTGTCCTGGCCTGACACCTCCGCAGACTCATGGCTGAAAAACTGAATGCCGTCAAAGGCATGAACGACATATTGCCGCCCGAATCGGCGCGCTGGGAGTGGCTCGAAGCCACCGTGCGCGAGCTGATGGGGCGCTATGCGTACCGCAACGTCCGCACCCCGATCCTGGAGCACACGGCGCTGTTCGTGCGCGGCATCGGCGAGGTGACGGACATCGTCGAGAAGGAGATGTACGCCTTCGAAGACCGTTCGGACAAGCATGGGCAGTCGGAGCACCTGGCGATGCGTCCGGAGAACACGGCCGGCCTCGTGCGCGCCGTGATCGAGCACAACATGCTCTACGAAGGTCCCAAGCGCCTCTGGTACACGGGCCCGATGTTCCGCCGCGAAAAGCCGCAGCGTGGGCGCTTCCGCCAGTTCCACCAGATCGGCGCCGAGGCGCTCGGCTTTGCCGGCCCCGATGTCGACGCCGAACTGATCCTGCTGGCCACCGCGTTGTGGAAGGCCATCGGCCTGACCGATGTGCGCCTGGAACTCAACAGCCTGGGCCAGCCGGCCGAGCGCGCGCTGCACCGCGCCCAGCTCATCGCCCACTTCGAACAGCACGCCGACAAGCTCGACGAGGACGGCAAGCGCCGCCTGCACAGCAACCCGCTGCGCATCCTCGACACGAAGAATCCGGCGATGAAAGAGGTGGTCGAGTCGGCGCCGAAGCTGATCGACTTCCTCGGTGCCGAATCGCTGGCGCACTTCGAGGGGCTGCAGGCCATCCTCAAAGCCAACGACATCGCCTTCACGATCAACCCGCGCCTCGTGCGCGGGCTCGACTACTACAACCTCACGGTGTTCGAGTTCGTGACCGACCGCCTCGGCGCGCAGGGCACGGTGTGCGCCGGCGGCCGCTACGACGACCTCATCGCGCAGATCGGCGGCAAGCCGGCGCCCGCCGTGGGCTGGGCCATCGGCGTCGAGCGCGTGCTCGACCTGCTGAAGGAGCAGGGCGCCGAAGTGCCGGCACCGGTGCCCGATGTCTATGCCATCGTGCCCGACGCCGCTTCGATGCCCGTCGTGCTGCGCGCCTTGCAGCAGCTGCGCGAAACCGGCGTGCGCGTGCAGATGCACGCCAGCACCGCCGAGGGCCTTGCGAGCTTCAAGGCGCAGATGCGCAAGGCGGACGCCAGTGGTGCCACCTACGCGCTGATCTTCGGCGCCGATGAACTTGCGCGCGGTGAAGTGACTCTCAAGGCCTTGCGCGACGCCAGCGTCGCGCAGTCCGCCCGTTCACTTGCTGAAGTGACCACCTGGGCCGCCACCCTACAATCGCCGGCTCCCAACCTCTGACAGCGCATGGCCACCCATCTCGACCTCGAAGAACAGGAACAGCTCGACCAGCTCAAGCATTTCTGGAACACCTACGGCACCCTGATCACCTGGGCCGTGCTGCTCGTCGCCGGCGCCTTCGTGGCCTGGAACGGCTGGCAGTACTACCAGCGCACCAAGGCTGCCCAGGCCGCGGCCCTTTATGACGAGGTCGAGCGCAGCACGCAGTCGGGCGACGTCGAGCGCATCCAGCGCGTGATGACCGACATGAAGGACCGCTTCGCAGGCACCGCCTACGCGCAGCAAGCCGGTCTGCTGGTCGCCAAGACGCTGTTCGACAAGGGCAATGCCGACGGCTCGCGCGCGGCGCTGGGCTGGGTTGCGCAGAACGCCGTCGACCCGGGCTACCAGGCCATCGCCAAGCTGCGTCTCGCAGCCGAACTGCTCGATGCCAAGTCTTACGACGACGCGCTCAAGCAACTCGACGGCAAGGTGCCGACCGAATTCGAACCGCTGGTGGCCGACCGCAAGGGCGACATCTACATGGCGCAAGGCAAGCGCGACGAGGCGCAGGCCGAGTACCGCAAGGCCTGGACCGGCCTGGGCGCCGGCTCGGACTACCGCCGGCTGGTCGAGATCAAGCTCAACGCGGTCGGTGTCGACCCGAAGACCCTGGCGCCGACCGTCACCGTGACGCCCGCCGTCCCCAAGAACTCCTGATCGCACACCCTCATGAATTTCAAGCGTTTCATGCCTGAATCGACCGCCCTGCGCGCGGGTTCTGCTCTTGTTCTGGTAGCGCTGCTGGCCGCCTGCTCGGGCTCCGGCAAGCCCAAGCCCGCCGAGCTGCCGGCCAACCCGTCCCTGATGGGCGTGCGCCAGGCCTGGAACGTGCGGATTCCGGGCGTCGAATTCCCGCTCACCGCCGATGTCAGCGGTGACATCGTGACCGTGGCCGGCAGCGACGGCACGGTCGTCGCCATCGATGCCCGCGCCGGTCGCGAGACCTGGCGCGCCAGCGCCGGTGCGCCGCTGGCGGCCGGCGTCGGCAGCGACGGTTCGCTGACGGCCGTGGTCACCACCAACAACGAAGTGGTCGCCATCGAGAACGGCAAGGTGCTGTGGAAGCAGCGCCTGTCGGCCCAGGCCTTCACCGCACCGCTGGTGGCCGGCCGCCGCGTCTTCGTGCAGACCGCCGACCGCAGCGTCAGCGCCTGGGACGGCCAGAGCGGCCGTCGCCTGTGGCAGCAGCAGCGCCCGGGCGAAAATCTCGTGCTGCGCAAGTCGGGCGTGCTGATCGCGGTCGGCGACACGCTGGTCGCCGGTCTGGGCGGCCGACTCGTCGGCATGAATCCCGGCAACGGCAGCTCGCGCTGGGAAGCGCCCATCGCCGCGCCGCGCGGCACGAACGACGTGGAACGCCTGGTCGACCTGACCGGCAGCGTGAGCCGCTACGGCGACACGGTCTGCGCACGCGCCTACTACGCCAGCGTCGGCTGTGTCGACACCCTGCGCGGCCAGCTGCTCTGGAGCAAGCCGGCCTCGGGCGCCGACGGCGTGAGCGGCGACGAGCGCTTTCTCTATGGCACCGAATCGGATGGCAGCGTCACCGCCTGGCGTCGCGCCGACGGCGAGCGCGCCTGGCAGATGAGCCGCCTGAAGAACCGCGAACTGACCGCGCCGCTGGCCGTGGGCCGCTCGCTGATCATCGGCGAGAGCACCGGCACGCTGCACTTCGTGTCGCGTGAAGACGGTGCGCTGCTGAACCGCGTGACGCCCGATGGCTCGGCCATCACCGTGACGCCGGTGCTGGCCGGCAACACGGTGGTTGTCGTGACCGCCAAGGGTGGCGTGTTCGGCTACCGTCCTGAATAATCATTTTTTGTCTTTCTCTTACTTCCAAGGCCCGACCATGAAAACCGCGCCATCGAAAGGCCGGCCATGAAGCCGGTCGTGGCCCTGGTCGGCCGTCCCAACGTCGGCAAGTCGACGCTCTTCAACCGCCTGACCCAGACGCGCGACGCCATCGTCGCCGACTTCGCCGGCCTCACGCGCGACCGCCACTACGGCAACGGCCGCCTGGGCAAGCACGAGTTCATCGTGATCGACACCGGCGGCTTCGAGCCCGATGCCGGCAGCGGCATCTACAAGGAAATGGCCAAGCAGACGCGGCAGGCCGTGGCCGAGGCCGACGTCGTGATCTTCGTGGTCGATGCCCGCGAAGGCCTCTCGGCGCAAGACCACGACATCGCCAACGAGCTGCGCCGGCTGGGCAAGCCCTGCGTGCTGGCGGCCAACAAGGCCGAAGGCATGCACGACGGCACCAAGCTGGTCGACTTCTACGAGCTGGGTTTCGGCGACGTGCACGGCGTGTCCGCGGCGCACGGGCAGGGCATGCGCGACCTGGTCGAGCTGGCGCTTGCGCCGCTGAACCTGGCCGACCCGGACGACGAGGAAGACGAAGACGACGTCAACAAGCCGATCAAGCTGGCCGTGGCCGGCCGGCCCAACGTCGGCAAGTCGACGCTGATCAACACCTGGCTGGGTGAAGAGCGCCTGGTGGCCTTCGACATGCCCGGCACGACGCGCGACGCCATCTCGGTGCCGTTCGAGCGCAACGGCCAGCGCTTCGAGCTGATCGACACCGCCGGCCTGCGCCGCAAGGGCCGGGTGTTCGAGGCGATCGAGAAGTTCTCGGTGGTCAAGACGCTGCAGGCCATCGAATCGGCCAACGTCGTGCTGCTGCTGCTCGACGCCACGCAGGGCGTGACCGACCAGGATGCGCACATCGCCGGCTACATCCTCGAAAGCGGACGTGCCGTGGTGATTGCCATCAACAAATGGGACGCGGTCGACAGCTACCAGCGCGAGCAGATCCAGCGGCAGATCGAAACCCGCCTGCCGTTCCTGAAGTTCGCGTCATTGCATTTCATCTCGGCCATCAAGCGCCAGGGCCTGGGCCCGGTGTGGCAGGCCATTGCGCAGGCCCACAAGTCGGCCACGCGCAAGATGTCGACGCCGGTGCTGACGCGCCTGCTGCTGGAGGCGGTGCAATTCCAGGCGCCCCAGCGCGGCGGCATGTTCCGGCCCAAGCTGCGGTATGCGCACCAGGGCGGCATGAATCCGCCCGTGATCATCATTCACGGCAATTCGCTGGAGCATGTGACCGACGCCTACAAGCGTTTCCTGGAAGGGCGTTTCCGCAAGGAATTCGACCTCGTGGGCACGCCCTTGCGGATCCAGTTCAAAAGCTCGCAGAATCCGTTCGTGGACAAGGACAACTGAGGGCGCTTGGCTGCCGATGGCAGCCGTTGAGCCGCAGCAGGAGCGGAAGTTCCGTCTTTTGAGAACCGTTATTTTCTCAAGGCTTTTGACCCCGATTGCTGCGGCGCAGAAACCCTGTGTTAAGGTCATCTCTCCAACAACTACTCTTGAACACGGAGAATATCGTGAGCAATAAAGGGCAACTTCTGCAAGACCCGTTTCTGAACACCTTGCGTCGCGAGCATGTGCCGGTTTCCATTTATTTGGTGAACGGCATCAAGCTGCAAGGCCAGATCGAGTCTTTCGATCAATACGTCGTGTTGCTTCGCAATACAGTGACGCAAATGGTCTACAAGCACGCCATTTCCACCATCGTGCCGGGTCGTGCCGTCAACTTCTCGGCCAACGAGAACGACGACGCCGCCGCCTGATCGCGCGGAGCGCGGCGGCAACCCCGCCGCGCTTTTTCCATATCTGATTCCGCTTGTCTGATTCGATCCCCCGCCAGGAAGGCGCCGCCGTTCTCGTCGGTGTCGATTTCGGGCTGCCCCATTTCGACAGCGAGCTCGAAGAACTCGGCCTGCTCGCACAAACCGCGGGCCTGACGCCCGTTGCCCGCCTGGCCTGCAAGCGCAAGGCGCCCGACGCGGCGCTGTTCGTCGGCAGCGGCAAGGCCGAAGAGATCAAGGAGCTCGCCGCCATGCACCGGGCGAGCGAGGTCATCTTCGACCAGTCCTTGAGTCCTGCGCAGCAGCGCAACCTCGAACGCCAGCTCGATGTCGCGGTCTACGACCGCACCTTCCTCATCCTCGAGATCTTCGCCCAGCGCGCCCGTTCGCACGAAGGCAAGCTGCAGGTCGAACTGGCTCGGCTGCAGTACCTGAGCACGCGCCTGGTCCGCCGCTGGTCCCACTTGGAGCGCCAGACCGGCGGTGCGGGTGTGCGCGGTGGCCCCGGCGAGAAGCAGATCGAACTCGACCGCCGCATGATCAACGAGTCGATCAAGCGCACGCGCGAACGCCTGGCCAAGGTGCAGAAGCAGCGCAGCACGCAGCGCCGGCAGCGCGAGCGCCGCGAGACCTTCAACATCTCGCTCGTCGGCTACACCAATGCGGGCAAGTCGTCGATCTTCAATGCGATGGTCAAGGCGCGCGCCTATGCGGCCGACCAGCTGTTCGCCACGCTCGACACCACCACGCGCAACCTCTACCTGGGCGATGCGCGCCGGCAGGTGTCGATCTCCGACACGGTGGGCTTCATCCGCGACCTGCCGCACGGCCTGGTCGATGCGTTCAAGGCCACCTTGCAGGAGGCGGTCGATGCCGACCTGCTGCTGCACGTGATCGATGCCTCCAACCCGCACTATCCCGAGCAGATGGCCGAGGTCCAGTCGGTGCTGCAGGACATCGGCGCAGGCGACGTGCCGCAGCTGCTGGTGTTCAACAAGCTCGATGCCCTTGAAAGTGCGCAACATCCGCTGCATCTGCAGGACGAGATGGAAATCGACGGCGTGCAGGTTCCCCGCATCTTCCTCAGCGCCAGGACCGGTGAAGGCCTGCCGTTGCTGCGGGCCGAGCTGGCCCGGCAGTCGGGTTCCGTCGCCGATACGATGACCCCTGAGGCGGACGCTGAATTGCACGATGCGGCCCCTTGATTGGGCACAATCCCGCCACTGACACGAGAACGAAGCGAATGAATGCAAAGCCAGCGCGGAGAGGGTTTCTGGGCATGTTCAACCTGAACGATGGCCGATGGGGTCGCGGCGACGAGCCGTCCTCCAACGGCGACCGCCCGGCCGGCAACCGGCCGCCCGATGCCGATCCCCCCGGCGCCCCGATCCCGCCGCCTTCGAGCGGCAACCAGAACAACAACGGCAACGGCAATCGCCCGCGCGGCCAGGGCCCGAACCAGGGTCCGCCCGACCTCGACGAACTCTGGCGTGACCTCAATCGCAAGCTCGGCGGTTTCTTCGGCGGTGGCAAGGGTGGCGGCAATCGCCCCAACGGCACCGGCGGCGGTGGCGGCAACGGCTACAAGCCCGACATGAAGAACGCCGGCTTCGGCATCGGCCTCGTGGCCGCCGTGGCGGTCCTGATCTGGCTCGGCACCGGCTTCTTCATCGTGAACGAAGGCCAGCAGGCCGTGGTCACGCAATTCGGTCGCTACAAGTCGACGGTGAACGCCGGCTTCAACTGGCGCCTGCCGTACCCCATTCAACGCCACGAAGTGGTGGTGACCACGCAGATCCGTTCCACCGACGTGGGCCGCGACGCCATCGTGCGTTCCACCGGCTTGCGCGAATCGGCCATGCTGACCGAAGACGAGAACATCGTCGAAATCAAGTTCGCCGTGCAGTACCGCCTGAGCGATGCGCGTGCCTGGCTCTACGAGAGCAAGTCGCCCGCTGAAACCATCGTGCAGGTGGCCGAAAGCTCCGTGCGCGAAGTGGTCGGCAAGATGAAGATGGACGCGGCGCTCGCCGAAGAGCGCGACCAGATCGCGCCCCGCGTGCGCGCGCTGATGCAGACCATCCTCGACCGCTACAAGGTCGGTGTCGAAGTCGTCGGCATCAACCTGCAGCAGGGCGGCGTGCGTCCGCCCGAGCAGGTGCAGGCCGCCTTCGACGACGTGCTCAAGGCCGGCCAGGAACGCGAACGCGCCAAGAACGACGCCGAGGCCTATGCCAACAACGTCGTGCCACTGGCCACCGGTACCTCGTCGCGCCTGAAGGAAGAGTCCGAGGCCTACAAGGCCCGCATCGTGGCGCAGGCCCAGGGTGACGCCGGTCGCTTCAGCTCGGTGCTGACCGAATACCAGAAGGCACCACAGGTGACGCGCGACCGCATGTACACCGACGCCATGCAGCAGATCTACGCCAGCACGACCAAGGTGCTGGTCGACAGCAAGCAGGGCTCCAACCTGCTGTACCTGCCGCTCGACAAGCTGATGCAGCAAGGCGGCGGCAACACAGCCACGCCCGTGGACGCCGCCAGCCCCAGCGTGGCCGGCACCGCACCGACCCAGTCGTCGGTGATCCCGGTGGCGCCCGCCACCACCGACGTGCGCGCCCGTGACGGCCGCTCGCGTGACCGCGACGTGCGCTGAGAAAGGCCCGGAACAACATGAACAGAATCGGTTTCATCGCCACCTCGGTCCTCGTCCTGCTCGTGCTGCTGAGCTCGACCCTCTTCGTGGTCGACCAGCGCCAGTTCGGCGTGGTCTATGCCCTCGGCCAGATCAAGCAGGTCATCACCGAGCCCGGCCTGAACTTCAAGCTGCCGCCGCCGTTCCAGAACGTGTCGTACATCGACAAGCGCCTGCTGACGCTCTCCAGCCTCGACACCGAACCGATGCTCACCGCTGAAAAGCAGCGCGTGGTGATCGACTGGTACGTGCGCTGGCGCATCTCCGACCCGCAGGCCTACATCCGCAACGTCGGCCTCGACGAGAACGCGGGCGCCATGCAGCTGAACCGCGTGGTGCGCAACGCCTTCCAGGAAAACATCAACAAGCGCACCGTGCGCGACCTGATCTCGGTGCGCCGCGAGGCCCTGATGGCCGACGTGCAGCGAGAAGTGCTGGCCGTGGTGAAGGGCGCCAAGCCCTGGGGCGTCGACGTGGTCGACGTGCGCATCACCCGCGTCGACTACGTGGAAGCCATCACCGAATCGGTCTACCGCCGCATGGAAGCCGAGCGCAAGCGCGTGGCCAACGAGCTGCGCTCCACCGGCACGGCCGAAGGCGAGAAGATCCGCGCCGACGCCGACCGCCAGCGCGAAGTGATCGTGGCCAACGCCTACCGCGACGCCCAGAAGATCAAGGGCGAGGGCGATGCCCAGGCTGCAGCGACCTACAGCGAGGCCTTCGGCCGCGATCCGCAGTTCGCCCAGTTCTATCGCAGCCTCGAGGCCTACAAGCAGAGCTTCAATAAGAAGAGCGACGTGATGGTGCTCGACCCGTCCTCGGACTTCTTCCGCGCCATGCAGAGCTCCGGCTCGGCGCGCAAGTAAGTAACAACAGGCTGTCCGTTTCCGCTGTCCTGCCTGGAGCCGTGAGCGCCGACACCTTCTGGAGCGCGTTGGCGCTGGTCCTGGTGATCGAAGGCATCCTGCCTTTCGTCTCGCCGGGCGGGTGGCGGCGCGGCTTCAGCCAACTGCTGCAGCTGCGCGACGGCCAGCTGCGTTTCTTCGGTCTTTGCAGCATCCTGCTGGGTTTGGTACTGCTCTGGGTTCTGGGGTAGCTCGGGCCCGGTAGAATCCCGGTTTAACCACGCCCCCGATCCCCATGTCCGCCTGGGTCCTCCCGGATCACATTGCCGATGTGCTGCCCTCCGAGGCGCGCCACATCGAAGAACTTCGACGCCAGCTGCTCGATACCGCCCGTGGCTATGGCTACGAGCTGGTGATGCCGCCGCTGCTCGAGCACCTGGAGTCGCTGCTTTCGGGCACCGGCGAGGCGCTCGACCTCCAAACCTTCAAGCTCGTCGACCAGCTCTCCGGTCGCAGCATGGGCCTGCGTGCCGACACCACCCCCCAGGTGGCGCGCATCGATGCCCACCTGCTGAACCGCGACGGCGTGGCGCGTTTGTGCTACTGCGGCCCGGTGGTCCATACCCGGCCCGACCGCCCGCACGCCACCCGCGAGCCGCTGCAGTTCGGCGCCGAGATCTACGGCCACGCCGGCCTCGAAGCCGACACCGAAACCTTGCTGCTGGCACTCGACTGCCTCGACGCCGCCGGCTTGCGCGACGGCGTGATCGTCGACCTGGCCGACGCCCGCATCGTGCGCGCGCTGTTCGCCGGCGTGCCGGTCGATGCCGCCGCGATCGCCCGCGTGCACGCCGCGCTGGCCGCCAAGGACGCGAGCGAGCTGCAGGCGCTCACCAAGGATTTCCCCGCTGCGTCACGCGACGGCTTGCGCGCCCTCGTGGGCCTGTACGGCGATGTGGCCGTGCTCGACGAGGCCGCCAAGGCCCTGAAGGGCACGCCCACCGTGGCCGCGGCGCTGGCCGACCTGAAGCAACTCGCCGCCGGCCTGAACGGCACGGCAGGGCGCCAGATCAGCTTCGACCTGGCCGACCTGCGCGGCTACGCCTACTACAGCGGCATGCGCTTCGGCATCTACGTGCCGGGCGCGGCCGACTCGCTGGTGCGCGGCGGCCGCTACGACGAGGTGGGCGCCGTGTTCGGCCGCAACCGTCCGGCCGTCGGCTTCAGCCTCGATGTGCGCGAACTCGTCGGCGTGCTGCCGGCGCGTCCGCTGCGCGCCGCCATCCGTGCGCCCTGGAGCGACGCGGCCGGCCTGCGCGAGGCCATCGCCCAACTGCGCAAGGCCGGCGAAACGGTTGTCTGCGTGCTGCCCGGACATGGCAGCGAAATCGATGAATTCCATTGCGACCGCGAGCTCGTCGAGCAGGCCGGCCAATGGAGTATCCGAGCGATCTGAATTTTTAAGCAATGGAACGAGCATGAGCGTAACCACCGGAAGAAACGTGGTCGTCGTCGGGACCCAGTGGGGCGACGAAGGCAAGGGCAAGCTGGTTGACTGGCTGACGGAAAGCGCCCAGGGCGTGGTCCGTTTCCAGGGCGGCCACAACGCGGGCCACACGCTGGTCATCAACGGCGTGAAGACCGCGCTGCACCTGATCCCGAGCGGCATCATGCGGCCGGGCGTCAAGTGCTACATCGGCAACGGCGTGGTGCTGTCGGCCGCCAAGCTCTTCGAGGAAATCGAAGGCCTGGAGAAAGCCGGCGTCGAAGTGCGTTCGCGCCTGCGCATCAGCGAGGCCTGCCCGCTGATCCTGCCGTTCCACGCCGCGCTGGACATCGCGCGCGAGGCCTACCGCGAAAAGGGCGGCATCGAGAAGATCGGCACCACCGGCCGCGGCATCGGTCCGGCCTACGAAGACAAGATCGCCCGCCGTGCGCTGCGCGTGCAGGACCTGAAGCACCCCGAGCGCTTCGCGGCCAAGCTGCGCGTGCTGCTCGAGCTGCACAACCACGTGCTGACCCAGGTGCTGGGTGCGCCCGCCATCGACTACGACACCGTGTTCGACGAGGCCATGCGCCACGCCGCGCTGCTCAAGCCCATGATGGCCGACGTGTCGCGCGAGTTGAACGACGCCCACAAGGCTGGTGCCAACCTGCTGTTCGAAGGCGCGCAGGGCACGCTGCTCGACGTCGACCACGGCACCTACCCGTACGTCACCTCGAGCAACTGCGTGGCCGGCAATGCCGCCGCCGGTTCGGGCGTGGGCCCGGGCATGCTGCACTACGTGCTGGGCATCACCAAGGCCTACTGCACCCGCGTGGGCGGCGGTCCGTTCCCCACCGAACTCGACTGGGCCACGCCAGGCACCCCCGGCTACCACATGAGCACCGTGGGCGCCGAAAAGGGCGTGACCACCGGCCGCAGCCGCCGTTGCGGCTGGTTCGACGCCGCGCTGCTCAAGCGCTCGGCGCAGGTCAACGGCCTGTCGGGCCTGTGCATCACCAAGCTGGACGTGCTCGACGGCCTCGAGAAGCTCGAGCTGTGCACCGGCTACGAACTCGACGGCGAAACCACCGACATCCTGCCGATGGGCGCGGACGAGATCGAGCGCTGCACGCCGATCTACGAAACGCTCGAAGGCTGGACCGAAAGCACCGTGGGCGTCACGCAGTACGACAAGCTGCCGGTCAACGCGCGGCTGTACCTGCAGCGCATCGAGCAGGTCACCGGCGTGCCGATCCACATGGTGTCCACGAGCCCTGATCGCGATCACACGATCATGATGCGCCACCCTTATCTCGCAGACTGAACAGGAACGAACCAGACCATGTTGACCGAAGACGGCAAACATCTCTACGTCAGCTACGACGAGTACCACAACCTGATCGAGAAGCTCGCGATCAAGGTGCACCAGTCGGGCTGGGAGTTCGACACCATCCTGTGCCTGGCGCGCGGCGGCATGCGCCCGGGCGATGTGCTCTCGCGCATCTTCGACAAGCCGCTGGCGATCATGTCGACCAGCTCCTACCGTGCCGATGCCGGCACGATCCAGGGCCATCTCGACATCGCCCGCTACATCACGACCCCCAAGGGCGAGATCGCCGGCAAGGTGCTGCTGGTGGACGACCTGGCCGATTCGGGCCACACGCTGCACGCCGTGATGGACATGCTGCGCAACAACTACCAGCCGATCACCGAGCTGCGCAGCGCGGTCATCTGGACCAAGGCGCTGTCGACCTTCACGCCCGACTACTCGGTCGAGTTCCTGGCCACCAACCCGTGGATCCACCAGCCCTTCGAGGGCTACGACTCGCTCGGCGCCGAGAAGCTGATCGAGAAGTGGTCGGTCTGACGACCGGCCCTGGCACCACCGGCCGGCACGCTCAGCTGCTGCTGCAGCTGCCGCCGCCGGGGGTGTCGAACATCGCGGTGTAGCGCCGCTGCATTTCCTCCGGCGTCAGCTTCTCGATGCTGTGCCCCACGTTCCACCGGTGACCAAAGGGGTCGCGGAACACGCCGGAACGCTCCCCATAGAACTGATCCTGCGGTGCCATGTCCAGCGTGGCCCCCGCGGCGACCGCGCGCGCGACCAGCGCGTCGGCATCGTCCACATGCAGGTGCAGCGAGACCGCGCTGCCGCCGAGCGCCTTGGGCGAGCGGATGTTGAATTCGGCGAACTCGTCCGAGATCATCAGGATCGCGCCGTTGTGAAAGTCCAGCTCGACGTGCCCGATGCGGCCACTGGGCTCAGTCAGTCGAAAGATTTCCTTCACCTCGAACACGTGGCAATAGAAGTCGACGGCGGCGGCGGCGTTGTCGACGC
This sequence comes from Variovorax sp. GW822-FHT04A09, assembly GCF_058801005.1. NCBI lineage: Bacteria > Pseudomonadati > Pseudomonadota > Betaproteobacteria > Burkholderiales > Comamonadaceae > Variovorax > Variovorax sp. GW822-FHT04A09. Next base: position 495,067 of record NZ_JBXAMV010000001.1, read on the forward strand.
AGAGGTACGGAAACAGCTCGTGGATGGCCATGGCGGGACCTGCCTTTCTTTCTGAAATAGCGTGTTGAAACGGGGACCGTGGCGCCGATTCTGCGCAGCCCCGGCGCTAGCGTCTTGAAGGAATTTGACCTGCCGTGCCGACAGCCGGCACATGACGCGGCGACGTCGCGCCTGTCTGTCGCCAGGCCTTCGGCGACAGGCCGGCCAGCGCCGAGAACTCGCGGCTCAGGTGCGCCTGGTCGCTGTAACCCGCGGTGAGCGCGATGTCGGCCCAGGCGCGCGCGGGATCGTCGGCGGCCAGTGCCAGCACGCGATCGAAGCGCATCACGCGGGCGTATTCCTTGGGCGCGAGCCCGATCGCCGCGCGGAACAGCGCGATGAAGCGCCGGTGGCTGTAGCCGCTGCGCGCCACCAGCGCGGCGATCGACGCGGGCGTGTCGCGCGTCATCTGCCCGAGCGAGGCGGCCACGGCCGGGTGCAGGCCGCGCGGGCTGGTGCGGGGCAGGGTGGCAGCGGCCAGGCGCCGGGTCAGCAGGGCCTCGAACACGTCCAGTTGCCGGGCCGGGTCGTCGGACGATGCATGCAGCTGTTCGAGCGCGTCGGCGGTCTGCCGCTCGCCCCACAGCGCGTCGAGCGACGTGTGGCGCCCGCCCAGGGCGTCTTCAGGTACGCCGAGCAGCAGCCGGGCCGCACCGGGGTGCAATTGCGCACCGACCGAGCGTGTGGCCACCGACACATCGCGCAGGTAGAAAGCGGCGCGCGCACCGCCGACGATGGCATGGCCGACCGTGTGGCCGCGCAGGTCGCGTGTGTCGTCGAAGAGTCGCAGCGGCGGCCCCGAAAGCCGGAACACCAGGTGCATGCCGCCCGTGGGCAGCACGTGCTCGCGGGCGCCGGTGCGTGATTCGGGTGTGCCCTCGGGCGCCGAGGCCCACAGCAGCCGCAGGAAGGGCCGCAAATGAGGGGACGGGGGCCGCGTCAGCTGCATGGCGCGACGGGCCCCGGCAAGGGCGGGCGGGTGAGCATCGGCGCATTGTGCGCCGAGCAGCCGCCCCGGCCCAGGCTGCTTACTTGCTCGTTGCGAGGCGCTTCTGGATGTTGGCCGCGCGGTCGCCGGAAGCGGGGTGCGAGCTGAGCATCGAGCTCTTGCCGCCGTCGAGCTTGGCCAGCTTCTGGAACGCGGTGACGAGGCCTTCGCGCTTGAGCTTCTGCGTGGTCAGCAGGTCGAAGGCGTAGTTGTCCGAATCGGTTTCCTGCGACTGCGAGAACTGCGCGTTGACCAGCTTCTCGGCGAAGTCGCCGATCTGCGAGGACGACAGCTGCGTGATCGCCGCATTGCCGGTGGCGCCGGCCAGGCCGCGTGCGGCCGACACGGCGTAGGCGGTCTGCATGGCCTTCTTGCTGTGGCCCAGGGCGACGTGGCCGATCTCGTGGCCGATGATGCCGCGCAGCTCGTCGTCGTTCATGAGGTCCATGAGGCCGCTGTAGACGCGGATGCAGCCGTTGCCCATGGCCCAGGCGTTCACGTCCTTCGTGAGGTAGACCTTGTAGCTGGCAGGCTGGCCACCGATGGTGGTGGGCAGGCCCTGGCGCACGCGCTCCAGGCGCTTGCTGTAGGCATCGGCGGGGCCCGCGACCTTGGAGCTCTTGTCGAGCTCGGCGCAGGACTGGTTGGCCAGGGCCTGCACGTCGCCGTCGGTGAGCGACATGGCCTTGAAGGCGCTGCCGCCGGCGCCCGCGAGCGCGTTCGAATCCAGGTTCTTCATGCCGCCGCAGGCGGACAGGGCCGCAGCGGCCGTGATGGTGATGAGCAGATGACGCATCGAGAAAATCCTCCCTTTATTTTCGGAGGGGCAACTCTATCCGCAATGCGCGTGCGATCCGGCCAAGGCCGTCGACATCGAACGGAGAATGTCACGGCCGTCGAGGGTTCCTCGCGGGGCGCTAGCATCGGCACATGAGCAAGCCTTCCACGACCCTGATCCACCATCCCTACACGCCGCCGGCCACCTTCGCTGCGCCGCAGCCCGGCGTGTTCAAGGCCTCGACCGTGTTCTTCGCCGACGTCGCCGCCATGCGCGCGCGCGACTGGAAGACCAAGGCCGGCTACACCTACGGCCTGCACGGCACGCCCACCACCTTCACGCTCGAAGAACGCCTGGCCACGCTCGAAGGCGGCACCGAATGCCTGCTGGTGCCCAGCGGGCTGGCCGCGATCTCGCTGGTCTCGTTCGCGTTCCTGAAGACCGGCGACGAGGTGCTGATTCCCGACAACGCCTACGGCCCCACCAAGGCGCTGGCCACCGGCGAGCTCGCCAACTTCGGCATCACGCACCGCCTGTACGACGCGATGAATCCGTCCGACCTGGAGGCCAAGCTCTCGCACCGCACGCGGCTGGTGTGGCTCGAAGCGGCCGGCTCGGTGACGATGGAGTTCCCCAACCTGCCGGCGCTGGCCGAGGTCTGCCGCGAACGCGGCGTGATGACCGCGCTCGACAACACCTGGGGCGCGGGCCTGGCCTTCGCGCCCTTCGATTTCAACGGCACGGGGCAGGGCGTCGACGTGTCGGTGCACGCGCTCACCAAGTACCCCAGCGGCGGCGGCGACGTGCTGATGGGCAGCGTCGTCACGCGCGACGAGCGCCTGCACCGCGCGCTCAAGCTCACCCACATGCGCACCGGCTTCGGCATCGGCGTGGGCGACGTCGAAACCCTGCTGCGCTCGCTGCCGAGCATGGCGCTGCGCTACGCCGCGCACGACCGCGCGGCGCGCGAGCTGGCCGGCTGGCTCAACGGCTGCGAAGAGATCGCGCAGGTGCTGCACCCCGCGCTCGAGGATTCGCCGGGCCACGCCAACTGGCGCGCGCTGTGCGGCGCCACCGACCTGGCCGCGGGCCTGTTCTCGGTGGTGTTCGACGAGCGCTTCAGCACCGAGCAGGTCGATCGCTTCTGCGACAGCCTGAAGCTCTTCCGCCTCGGCTATTCGTGGGGCGGCCCGATCAGCCTCGTCGTGCCCTACGACATCGGCCTGATGCGCGACGCCAGCGTGGCCCGCTGGCCCTACAAGGGCACGCTGGTGCGTTTCTCGGTCGGCCTGGAGGACGTGGACGACCTGCGTGCCGACCTGCAGCAGGCGCTGCTGCAGATGTAGGCGCTGTTGCGCGCCGTGGGCAGGAAACACCGCAAGAGCCAGCGTGTCGGGCCGCCGGCTGCGCGCGATGCGGTGTCGCCCGCGTCACGGGCCGTCGCGTTGCGGGTGCTGGACGTGCCCGCACAGGTGCTGGAGGCGCTCGCGCAGTCCGGCCCGCTGGAAGGCGTGCCCGACCTGCGCGGCACGCGGCTCTTCATCGGCGGCTTCGTGGCGTTTTTCGCGTTGATCGCGGCAGGGCTCGTCGCCGCTGTGATGCTCGAGGAGGACTGGTCCAACGCGCGCGGCAACGAAGCGATCCTCCTGCTGCTCGGACTGCTCCTCTTCGGGGTGCTGGGCAGCGGCATCTGGTATTTGCTGCGCCAGTTTCCGCGCGTGGGCGAGGGGATGCTGCGGATCGACGCGAACGGCATGTGCTGGGGCGATCCGGCATCGCCGCAGGTGGTGCGTTGGCACGAGGTGTGCCGTGCGCGCGCGGGTTTCCCTGACGTGAAGACCGAGTTCGTATCGAGCGAAGCCATCGTCAAGCGGCTGGTGTTCCAGCAGGTGGCACGGGGTGGCGAACCCAGGGAGATCCGGCTGCCCCTGGCGCTGACCGTCGACACCGGCCGTGTCCTTCGCTTTCGCAACCGGGCCGTGCTGCTGCGTGCGTTGCTGCTGCACCTGGCCACCCAGCCGAGGCCGCGCCTGCGCTTCGACGCCGAGGTGTTCATCGACGCCGGCATCGACCCGCAGACCTGGGCGCCCATGCCCGCCCCGAGGCGCTGGATGTGGCTGTCATCGCTCGCCGGGCTGTTGCCGGTGCTGGCCGTGATCGTTCTCTGGCCGATGGGCGAACATTTGGGATGGATGGTGGCCGCGACGGTCCTGGCCCTGGTGGCCGGCGCGGGGGCCATGGGCTGGTTCATGCGCCAGCGTTACCCGGGTTTGCAAGGTGTGTTCGAGTTCGAAACGGCCGCCGGCGCCGCGTCTTGAGACTGCACCGTTATCGCTTACAGTAGGCTGAAGCGCAGTCACCCTGACTGCCTCGCCTGAAGGAGAAGCAGTGGCAACACCCAATTACGGCTACGAGAAGCGCCAGAAAGAGCTGGCCAAGAAGAAAAAGAAGGAAGAAAAGCTCCGGGAGAAGGCGAACCGCAAGCTCAATCCGAGCAGCGACGGGCTGGCCCCTGGAGACCCGGAGACCGACGTGGCATCGCTCGAACGCGATCCCCCCACGGCGCCCGAGTTGCCGACCAAGAACGGATGACCCCTCGTTCCTGGCACCCCTGAAAACAGAAAAGCCGCTGCAGGCGCAGGCCTGCGGCGGCTTTTTCTTTGGGGCGCGCGCAAGGAGGCGAGGCTACTTGGGCAGCAGCTTGCGCAGCTCCGGCCAGACGTTGTCCAGGATCTGCGGCTGCGCCGCGGCGGTCGGGTGGATGCGGTCGGACTGGAACAGCGTCATGGCGTCGGGCGCATCGGCCACGCCCTTGAGCAGGAACGGCACCAGCGCCGACTTCGTCGCGCCCGCCACCTTCGCGAACACGGCCTCGAAGCGTCGCGTGTAGTCGCCGCCGTAGTTCGGCGGCACCTGGATGCCGACGATCAGAACCCGCGCGCCCGCGGCCTGCGCGGCCTTGGTGATCTGCAGCAGGTTGTCTTCGGTGTTGGACAGCGGCAGGCCGCGCAGGGCGTCATTGGCGCCCAGCTCCAGCACCACGTGGCTGGGCTTGTGCTGCGCGAGCAGGGCCGGGAAGCGGGCGCGACCGCCGGAGCTGGTGTCGCCGCTGATGCTGGCATTGACCACCGAGGCCGCGATCTTCTGCTGCGCAAGCCTTTTTTCCAGCAAGGGTACCCAGCCTTCGCCGCGCTTGAGGCCGTACTCTGCGCTCAGCGAATCACCGAGCACCAGGATCACCGGCTTGCCGGCCGATGCCGTCTGTGCCTGGGCCGCCGCAGCCGTCCATGCCCCCGCGCTGCCGAGCGCGGCGGTGGTCAAGATAAAGTCACGTCGATTCAAAACGAAAAGCCTTTCATGTCCCAACCCCCGTCTGATGCCATTGTCGCCGTCGAGCATGTCTTCAAGTCCGTCACCGACTCGGCCGGCACGCTGGACATTCTGCAGGACATCCATTTCACCCTGGGCGCGCGGGAAACCGCCGCCATCGTCGGCGCCTCGGGCTCCGGCAAGAGCACCTTGCTGTCGATCATTGCCGGGCTGGACACGCCCACGCGCGGCACTGTGAAGCTGGCGGGCGACGACATCTTCGCCATCGACGAGGACGAGCGCGCCGCGCTGCGCGCCCAGCGCGTGGGCTTCGTGTTCCAGAGCTTCCAGCTGCTGGGCAACCTGAGCGCGCTCGAGAACGTCATGCTGCCGCTCGAGCTGGCCAACCGCAAGGACGCGCGCAAGGCCGCCACCGAGATGCTGGGCCGCGTCGGGCTGGGCCAGCGCCTGGGCCACTACCCCAAGGTGCTGTCGGGCGGTGAGCAGCAGCGCGTGGCGCTGGCCCGCGCCTTCGTGGTCCAGCCGGCCCTGCTGCTGGCCGACGAACCCACCGGCAGCCTCGACTTCGCCACCGGCGAGCAGGTCATGAAGCTCATGTTCGACCTGAACCGCGAGCTGGGAACCACGCTGGTGCTGGTCACGCACGACCGCAGCATCGCCTCGCAGTGCGAGCGGCGCATCACCATCGAGGCCGGGCGTGTGGCGCTCAACGAGACAACACCCGTATCGACGGTCGCGCAGGCGGCCTGAGCCCGCAAGAAGACAGACAGCGCCCGGCTTCCGCGGCGCTCCCCGAACACAGAGGAGAGTTCATGACCCAGCTTCCCCCCGAGGCCATCGCCGCCCTCGAGCGCGGCAACCTGATCGAGGCCATCAAGATCGTGCGCGACCGCACTGGCATGGACCTCAAGTCGTCCAAGGAGGCCGTCGAGCGCTATGCCAACAGCGGCGCGGTCGCCGCAGGCGCGCCTGCGGACTGGCAGGAAGGCGACTGGGGCCGGGGCGAGGCTGGGGCCGAGACGGGCAGCGGCATGCAAGGCAACGGCCCCGCCGCGGTGCCGGCCGCCGCGCTCGCGGCCCTGGCGCGGGGCCAGAAGGTCGAGGCCGTGCGCCTCACGCGCGAGGCCACCGGCCTGGGCCTGGCCGAGGCCAAGCAGCTGGTCGAGGCGCACCAGAACCCGGCCGCCGGCGACTTCGGCCACCTGCCGTCGAGCCCGGCGGTGAACCCGATGGCCGAGCCGGGCCGCGTGACGGGCGGCGGCTTCAAGTGGCTGCCGGTGATCGTCGTGCTGCTGATTGCGGCCGCGGCGTGGTCGTATTTCAAGGGCGCCTGAGGCCGTGATCGTTCCCCAGTTCTGGGCCGAAGGCCGCATCCAGGAGCGGGTGGCCGGCCGGCAGGTCACGGTGCGCCGTTTCGGCTGGTCCGACGACAGCCCGCTGGCCGCGCAGGCCCATGCCGACCAGCGCACGCGCGAGGCCTATGACCGCATCGTGGTCGACGGCGAAAAGCTGGAGCGCCGCGAACGCAAGCTGGCCTACAACGGCGCCAATGGCGTGCCGATCCGCGAGGAGATCGTCGAACGCCAGGGCGACAGCGTCGTCACCCGCAACGGCTACGGCGCGCGCTGCCTCAACACGCCCGACGTGCTGTTCGTCGATGTCGACTTCGAGGTCCAGGATTTGCGCGACAGTACGCGCGGATTGACGGTGATCGGCATGGCGTTCATTGGGGCGCTGGTTGCGGGTTACGGCACGCGTTCGGCGATGGCGGGCGTGGCTGCCTTCATGCTGGTGGCAGCCTTCGGCTTCTGGCGCGCCCGCTACGAGGGGCTGCGCCTCACCGAGGACAAGAGCGATCCGCTGGAGGGCGCACGGGCGCGTGTCGAGCGCTTCATTCACCAGCATCCCGACTGGCACCTGCGGCTGTACCGCACGCCGGCCGGGCTGCGCGTGCTGGCCATGCACGATGTCTTCGCGCCGTCCGACGCCGCCGTGACCGACGTGTTCCAGACGCTGGGCGCCGACAAGGTCTACGCGCGGATGTGCCGCAACCAGAACTGCTTTCGCGCCCGCCTGAGCGCCAAGCCCTGGCGCGTGGGCATCGCCGAACACCTGCGGCCGCGCCCGGGCGTCTGGCCCGTGTCGCCCGACCGGCTGCCCGCGCGCGACGCCTGGGTGGCACGTTACGAAAAGGCCGCCGAAGGGTATGCCGCCTGCCAGTACCTGGGCAGCGTGGGCAACACGCTGAAGGTGCACATGAACGCCCTGGTGGTGCAGGAACTGCACGACGAACGCACCCGCGCGAACAGCGGTTTGCCGCTGGCCTGAGGGCGAGGGCGCCGCGCCCTCGATAATCAGGGGATGTCTTCCCCTAAAGTGATCTTCGGCTTCCATGCCGTGGGCGTGCGCATCAAGACCGCGCCGAAATCGGTGCTCGAAGTGATGTTCGATGCCAGCCGGCGCGATGCGCGCATGAAACAGTTCATTGCGCGTGCGCAAGAAGCCGGCGTGCGGCTGGTCGAGGCCGACGGCCTGCGGCTGTCCAAGCTCAGCGGCAGCCACGGCCACCAGGGCGTGGTCGCGCGGGTCGAGCCCGTGGCCCAGGTCCGCTCGCTCGACGAGCTGCTCGAAGGCCTCGAGGAGGCCGGCACCGTGCCGCTGCTGCTGGTGCTCGACGGCGTGACCGACCCGCACAACCTCGGCGCCTGCCTGCGCGTGGCCGACGGCGCCGGCGCCCATGCGGTGATCGCGCCCAAGGACCATGCGGCCGGCATCAACGCCACCGTCGCCAAGGTGGCGAGCGGCGCGGCCGAGACCGTGCCGTACTTCATGGTGACCAACCTCGCACGCGCGCTCAACGAGCTCAAGGAGCGCAGCATCTGGTGCGTGGGCACCAGCGACGACGCGCCGGGCACGATCTACCAGAGCGACTTCAAGCGTCCGCTGGCGCTGGTGCTGGGCGCCGAGGGCGAGGGCATGCGCCAGCTCACGCGCAAGACCTGCGACGAGCTGGTGAGCATCCCCATGGCCGGCGCGGTCGAGAGCCTGAACGTGTCGGTGGCCAGCGGCGTGTGCCTCTACGAGGCCATGCGCCAGCGCGGCGGTTGACCTCAGGCTAGCGGGCTAGCGGGCCATGGGCCCGCTGCCCTTGCGGTGGAAGTACACCAGCTCCGCCGCACGCCGCATCGGCGCCGTGCCGAGCAGGCGGTTGAACATCCAGTCGCTCTGGAAGTGGTCGAAGGCCCAGCGCAGCGTGCGCTTCATCAGAAAGCGCGGGTAGCCGCGCACGAACCACGTCGCGGGGTCGTCCGCCTCGCCGCGCACGAAGCGCGCCACGGCCTCGCCGGCGCGCTCGCCGTGCTGCAGCGCCGTGTGGATGCCGCCGGCCGTCACGGGCGACACCATGCCCGCCGCATCGCCCACCAGCAGCGCCCGTTCGCGGGCCACCACCGGCAACACGCCGCCGCAGGGGATCATCCCGGCGCGCACGGCGACCGGCGGCGCGTCGCCGGGCGACACCACGGAGGCGATCTTGCGCAAGAGCGGATCGAGCCGCAGCGCGCCCGTGTCGTGGCGGCCCATGCGGCGCGCCAGGCCGATCTGGCTCACGCCCACGCCATCGAGCGCCCAGCCGATGTAGCCCGGCGCGAGCCGGCGGTCGATGAAGCAATGCAGCAAGTCGGGCGCCATGCGCGCGCCCTGGTACTCGTGCTCCACGCCGTAGAGAAAGCGTGTGTTGCGCGACAGGCCCAGCGCCTTTGCCACGCGCGAATGCGGGCCGTCGGCGCCCACGAGGTAGGTCGCGCGGATGCACGGGCCCTGCGCCACCGGCACCTCCCAGCGGCCATTCGCCCACAGCGCCTGCTCGAACAGCGTGCCCAGGCGCACCTCGACGCCGCAGGCGCGGGTGGACTCCACCATCCAGTCGAGCAGCGCGGGCGCGTCGGTGGCCCAGAACCAGTAGCCGGGCGCGTGCAGGTCGACGTGGTGCATGTCGGGCGCGTACAGCCGCACGCCTTCGATGCGGCGCACCAGCGCGGGCGGCACTTCGGCCAGCCACGGCACGCTGTCGACCGCGTCCTTGACGATGATCCCGGTGGTGTGCAGCTTGGCGCCGGCGGCGGCCTTCTTCTCGAGCACCATCACGCGCAGGCCGGCCTTGGCGGCGGCGCGGGCGCAGGCCAGCCCGGCAAAGCTCGCGCCGATGACGAGCAGGTCGACCTGGGTGCAGGCCGTTCCCGGGTCGGTCACGAAGGCCGGCGCGGGGCAGGGCGCGGCCGACGAGGACGGTGCGTGGGGAGAAAAGAGACAGGAAGAAGAGGCGTGCATGGGAGGCTGACTTGCAAAGTGCACCACGGGGTGTGGTGCGCCTGCGAAGTTAGCGACGCCATGTGCGCCGGGCGTGAAGCCTGTGTGAACTGATCTGTGAAGCGATCAGGCTCGTTCAGGACGGGTCTTTGCTGCGCGTGCGGGCCACGGCGCTGAAGACGCCGATGCCCAGCAGGATCAGCGCGCCGATGCCGATGTAGAGCGTGGGCACGCCGGCCACCGAGGCGCCCCAGGCGACCCCGGCCAGGAAGATCAGAAAGCCGATCATGTAAAGCGCAAAGGACATCGTGCGGCTCCGGTAGCTGAGATGCCTTGCAGTATCCCGACGCACCCCGTGGCCCGGACCGGCCTGAGTCGTCTCTGCGTGTGGGAGCTTGCCTACCGCATCGGTCAGGCAATCGTTCAATCAATCGGGAACGGCGACCAGCAGGTAGCGGCAGGCGGTGGCCCCCAGCGCCTTGAAGACCAGCGGCCGGTCGACGCCGAAGTCGAGGCAGTCGCCCGGGGTGAGCTCGAAGCGCTCGTCGCCGTAGTCGACCTGCAGTGCGCCCTCGAGCATCCACAGGCTCTGCCGGTACGGCGTGCCGCTCCATCGCGGATAGCCGACCTGCGCGGCGCGCGGCAGTTCGACCTCGACCAGCTCCACGCCGCTGCCCGCGCCGCGCTCGGCGACCTGGCGGCGCAGGTAGCCTGCCTCGGGGTCGCGCCAGACCTCCTGCGCAGCCCGTTTGCGCAGCCGTTGCGGCTGCGCCTTGTCCTCGGTGAGAAGCTGCGCCAGCGAGACCCCGAGGCCGGCGGCCAGCTTGCCCAGCAGCACGGCGGTGGGGCTGCTCTGCGCGCGCTCGACCTTGGAGATCATCGCCTTGCTCACGCCCGACAACCCGGCCAGGTCCGCGAGGCTGAGCCCCTGCGCTTGCCGCAGCGCCAGCAGCCGCGTGGCGATGAGCGCGTCGATGTGGCCATCGGCCGGCGCCGGCGAGGAGGTGGAAGGTGAAGTGTTTCCCATATGAGATTATTATTCTCTTATATTGAACGACAGAGAAACACCATGCGTCTCATCGCCTGCACCGAAGAAGCCCATTCAGGCGCCATCCTGGCGATCCTGAACGAGGCCATCGTCAACTCCACCGCGCTGTACGACTACAAGCCGCGCACGCCCGAGAACATGGTGACGTGGTTCGCCGCCAAGCGCGCCGGCGGCTTTCCCGTGATCGGTGCGGTGGACGACAACGGCAAGCTGCTGGGCTTCGCAAGCTACGGCACGTTCCGCGCCTTTCCGGCCTACAAGTACACGGTCGAGCACTCGGTGTACGTCGACGCCGCGCACCGCGGCGAGGGCCTGGGTCGCACGCTGATGGAGGCGATCGTGGCCGAGGCGATCGCGCGCGAGGTGCATGTGATGGTCGGCGCCATCGACGCGTCGAACGCCGGCAGCATCGCGCTGCACGAGCGCCTGGGCTTCACGCATTCAGGCACCGTGCGGCAGGCCGGCTTCAAGTTCGGGCGCTGGCTCGACGTGGCGTTCTACCAGCGCATCCTGGCGACGCCGCTGAACCCGGTCGACGGCTAGCGGGGGCTCAGGCCGGCGTCTCGGCGCTGGCCCGGTCGAGCATGTCGATGGTGCCCGCGTCCAGCTTGAGCTGCGTGGCCACCACCAGCTCTTCGAGCTGCGCCAGCGAGGTGGCGCTGGCGATCGGCGCCGTCACGCCGGGCCGTGCGATCTGCCAGGCGATGGCGACCTGGCCGGGCTTGGCGTTGTACTGCTGGACCACCTTGTCCAGCGCATCGAGGATGCGCAGGCCGCGCGGGTTGAGGTACTTCTTCGTGGTGTTGGCGCCGCGCGCGCTCTTGGCCGCATCGGCCTCGGTGCGGTACTTGCCGGTGAGAAAACCCGCCGCCAGCGCGTAGAAGTTGATCACGCCCACTTCGCGCTTGAGGCACAGCGGCTCCAGGGCGTCCTCGAACACTGCGCGGTCGTACAGGTTGTACAGCGGCTGCAGGCTCTCGTAGCGCGCGATGCCCAGGCGCTCCGACACGTCGAGCGCCTCGGCCAGCCGCGGCGCCGTGTAGTTCGAGGCGCCGATGGCGCGCACCTTGCCCTCCTTGATGAGCGCGTCGAAGGTGCCCAGCGTGTCTTCGAGCGGCGTGTTGGCATCGTCGTCGTGCGACTGGTACAGGTCGATGTAGTCGGTCTGCAGGCGCTTGAGCGACGCCTCGACGGCCTCGCGGATGTACTTGGGCGACAGGCCCACCTTGCCTTCGCCCATCGGCTTGCCGACCTTGGTGGCCAGCACCACGCGGTTGCGCTTGCCGCTGTGCTTGAGCCACTTGCCGATGATCGTTTCCGACTCGCCGCCCACATGGCCCGGCACCCAGGCCGAGTAGACGTCAGCGGTGTCGACGAAGTTGAAGCCGGCGTCGAGCCAGGCGTCGAGCAGCTTGAACGAGGCCGCCTCGTCGACGGTCCAGCCGAACACGTTGCCACCGAAGGCGAGGGGAGACACCCGAAGGCTGGAACGGCCGAGCGGACGAAGTTGCGACATGGCAGAGGGCTCCTGAAAGAAAAAGTATGCAGAAAGGAAAAAGGCTCAAACGAAGCCTACCGCGCCCAGCGCCGCGCCGCAGCCCAGCAGCCACAGCAGGTGGATGCGCGTGCGCCAGACCACCAGCGCGGCCACGCCGCTGAGCAGCCACAGGTGCCAGGCCGGCACGCCGGTCGACTGGTTGCCGCCGGCCAGCACCCAGCCGGTGGCGATGAGCAGCCCGACCACCACCGGCGCCATGCCCTGCTTGAAGGCGCGCACTTCGCGGCGCGTGCGGTTGCGGTGGCCCCAGCGCGTGGCGACGTAGGTGAGGGTGGTGCTCGGCAGCATGATGCCGACCATGGTGACCATCAGGCCGAAGAAGCCGAGCAGCCAGGCCATGGGCCCGGCGCCGATGCCGCCGCCCGCGTTGAGCCCGACGTTCCAGCCCATCAGCGCGACGAACAACACGTTGGGCCCGGGCGCGGCCTGGGCGATGGCGACCGAGGAGGTGAACTGCGCCTCGGTGAGCCAGCCGTGCTGCGCCACGAGGTAGCGGTGCATGTCGGGCACCGTGGTGATCGCGCCGCTGATCGACAGCAGCGACAGCAGCAGGTACTGGCCGAAGAGGGCCAGCCAGTCGTGCCATTGCATGACGATGTTCATGGCGCGATCTTCTTCCAGGTCCACACGCAGGCCACGCCGCCCACAGCGAGCAGCACCCACCCCAGCGGAATCTTCAGCAGCGCGATGGCCGCGAACACCAGCGCCACGAACGCCAGGCAGGTCGCAAAGCCCAGCGGGTGCTTGCGCAGTTGCGGGATCAGCTTGATGCCCGTGGCGGCAATGAGCCCGCCCGACACCGCGCCCATGCCGCGCAATGCGGCGGCCACCTGCGGGTTGGCAGCGTAGTGCGCATAGAGCACGGCCAGCGCGAGGATCACGAACAGCGGCACGGTGAGCATGCCCGCCACCGCGGCCACGGCGCCGCGCAGGCCGAAGTAGCGGTCGCCGATCATCAGCGCGAGGTTGATCACGTTCGGCCCCGGCATCACCTGCGCCACGGCCCAGTCCTCGAGGAACTGGTCGGGCGTGAGCCATTTCTTCTTCTCGACCATCTCGCGCTGGACGATGGCGAGGACGCCGCCGAAGCCCTGCAGCGCGAGCCAGGTGAATGAAACGAAAAGGTCGCGTGGCGACGCGGGCTGCGGGTGGTCGGGCGGCGATGCCGCGGCAGGGGCGGACGGATGCATGTGGAACGATTATCGTAGGCGCACTGCTTCACCGGGACCCGACGCCATGCTCATTCGACTTCGCGCACTCTTCGATCTCTGCCGGCGCGCCTTCGCTTCCTGGTCCAACGACTACGCCCCGAGCATGGGCGCGGCGCTGGCCTACTACACGGTGTTCTCGATCGCGCCGCTGCTGCTGATCGTGATCGCGGTGGCGGGCCTGGTCTTCGGGCAGGAGGCCGCGCGCGGCGAAATCTTTGCGCAGCTCTCGGGCCTGATGGGCGAGCAGGGCGCGGCGGCGGTGCAGGGCATGCTGCAGGCGGTCAACAAGCCGACCGAGGGCATCGTGGCCACGGTGGTCGGTATCGCGCTGCTGATCGTGGGCGCGACCACCGTCTTCGGCGAGCTGCAGGACGCGCTCGACCGCATCTGGCGTGCTCCCGCGCGCACCCGCAACAAGGGCGTCTTCAACATGCTGCGCGTGCGGCTGCTGTCGTTCAGCATGATCATGGGCATCGGCTTCCTGCTCATGGTGTCGCTGGTGGCGAGCGCGGCGCTGGCCGCGCTGGGCAAGTGGTGGTCGCCGATGTTCGGTGCCTGGGCCACGCTGGCGCAGGTGGTGAACTTCGTCTTCAGCTTCGCGATGGTCACGGTGATCTTCGCGATGATCTACAAGATCATGCCGCGCGCCAAGGTGCAGTGGCGCGACGTGTGGGTGGGCGCGGCGGTGACGGCGCTGCTGTTCACGGTGGGCAAGCACCTCATCGGCCTGTACATCGGCAAGAGCAGCGTGGCCTCGGGCTACGGCGCGGCCGGCTCGCTGGTGGTGGTGCTGGTGTGGGTGTACTACTCGGCGCAGATCTTTCTGCTGGGCGCCGAGTTCACCTGGGTCTATGCGCGCACCTACGGCTCGATGAAAGACACCCTGGCTGAGCCGGCAGGTCACGCCTCACCGACACGCGACGTGCCGCTGCCCGCGCACGTCGACACGGCCTAGCCGGCGAAGCCGCCTTCGTCGAGAAACGCCTGCTCTTCCGGCGTGGTGGTGCGCCCGAGCATCCGGTTGCGGTGCGGAAAGCGCCCGAAGCGCGCCACGATGTCGCGGTGCAGCACGGCAAAGTGCTGCGTGCTGGCGTCCTGCGTGGCGTTGAGTTCGACCGAACGCTCCTGCTCGGCCAGTACTTCCGAGTGCATGAAGGGCAGGTAGAAAAAGCGCTGCATCAGCGCCTCGGCCTGCCGGTCGAAGCCGGCCTCGACGGCGCGGCGCGCCACGGCCAGCGCGAGGCCGTCGGTGGCGAGCATGTGCGGGTTCTGGCGCCAGGCGTTGCGCGGGAACTGGTCGAGCAGCACCAGCAGCGCCAGCGCGCCTTCGGCGGTGTCGGCCCAGTGGTCGAGCCGGCCACTGGCCGCGGCCTGGTGGGCGGCGGCCAACTGGTCGATGCATGCGGCATCGAAGGCATCGCTTTTCGCGAACCAGCGCTCGGGGCCGGCATCGCGCCAGAAGGCGACCACGTCGTATGCGGAGGGAAGGGTGTCGTCGGAAATCATCGTTGCATTCTCTTGCACAGGCGTGCGAAGAAGGGGCGCTGGCCGACAAGGCCGCAGGCGGCGTCTGCCTATGCTGAATGCTTTCATCCACAGGAGACCCCGACCATGAACAACACTCGCACACTCTGGCGCAGCACCCTCGTCGCGGGCCTGGCCGCCGTCGCACTGGCCGGCTGCGGAATGATGTCGAAGTCGAACGTCGCGAGCTTCAGCGGCGCGATGAACGCGGCCAGCCAGGTGCCGCCCAACATGACGCGCGGCAGCGGCATGGCCGAGGCCTGGCTCAACCGTGACACCAACGTGCTCAAGTACAAGATCACCTACGAAGGCCTGAGCGGCCCGGCCACGGCGGCCCACTTCCACGGGCCCGCCGCCGCGGGCGCGAATGCCGGCGTGGTGCTGCCCTTCGCGAGTCCGGCCAGCCCGATCGAGGGCCAGGCCACGCTCACGCCGGCGCAGGCGGCCGACCTCGTGGCCGGCAAGTGGTACGCCAACATCCACACAGCCGCCAACCCGGGCGGCGAGATCCGCGGGCAGATGCTGCCGAAGATGTGAGATTCGTCCGGGCCGAAGCCGCGAAAAGGCCCCTGGTCAGGTGGCTGTCGCGGGGCTGGTGTCCAATGACCGCATGACGACGACACCCAAGAAAAAGCCTCGCGCCGCCACCGCTGTTTCCTCTTCTTCGCACGCACCACCCCATCCCTTCATCGCCCGCCGCGAAGGCATGCGCGCCGCCCGCAAGGCGCTCGTGCTGCAGGGCGGCGGTGCGCTCGGCGCCTACCAGGCGGGCGTGTACGCCGCGCTCAGCGAGACCGACCTGCAGCCGCACTGGATCGCGGGCGTGTCGATCGGCGCCATCAACGCCGCGCTCATCGCCGGCAACGCGCCCGCGCAGCGGGTCGACCGGCTGCGCGAGTTCTGGCACCTGGTGTCTTCGGGTCCGGCGCAGCGCCTGCCGTCGTGGCTCGGCGACCGCGCCACGCAGAACCAGTGGAGCGCCACCATGGCCTCGCTGGTCGGCATCCCCGGTTTCTTCGAGCCGCGCTATTCGCCGGCCCTGCTGCTGGGCGGTGCCGCGCCGCTCTTGAGCTACTACGACACCTCGCCGTTGAAGGCCACGCTGGAGCGGCTCATCGACTTCGACCGCATCAACGCCTGCGAGGCGCGCTTCAGCGTGGGCGCCGTCAATGTGCGCACCGGCAACTCGGTGTACTTCGACAACACGCGACAGCGCATCGGCCCCGAGCACATCATGGCCAGCGGCGCATTGCCGCCGGGCTTTGCACCGGTGCACATCGACGGCGACGACTACTGGGACGGCGGCATCGTCTCGAACACGCCGCTGCAGTACGTGCTCGACACGCATCCGCGTTCCGAGGCACTGGTGGTGCTGCAGGTCGACCTGTTCAACGCGCGCGGCGAGATGCCGCACACGCTGTCGGGCGTGATGGAGCGCCAGAAGGACATCACCTACTCGAGCCGCACGCGCCTGAACACAGATGCGCTGGCGGCCAACATGAATCTGCAGCAGGCCATTGCCGACCTGATCGCCAAGCTGCCGCCCGGCCTGCGCAACGACCCGAGCGTGGTCGAGGTGCAGGCGCAGCTCACGCACGAGCCGATCGACATCTTTCACCTGATCTACCGCGACAAGACGTACGAGCTTGAGTCGAAGGACTACGAGTTCTCGCGTGCCGCGGTCGAGGAGCACTGGGAATCGGGCGTGCGCGACATGGGCAAGACGCTCGCGCATCCCGAGACGCTGCGCGCCGACGCCACGGTGAACGGCGTGACCACCTTCGACCTCGGCGAGCCGGGCACCGGGCGCATCAAGCGGCCGGGGCTGTCCCGCTGAGGGACGTCAGCCGGGCGCGTGCCCGGTTCTTGCTCGTTTTTTTCCTATCCACCACTTCCAAGGACGCTTCACCATGCAACTCAAGGACAAGGTCGCCTACATCACCGGCTCGGCCAGCGGCATCGGCAAGGAAATCGCCATCCTGTTCGCGCAGGAAGGCGCAAAGATCATCATTGCCGACCTCAACAAGGAAGCGGCCGATGCCACGGCCGCCGAACTGAAGGCCACGGGCGCGCAGGCCATCGGCGTGGGCGTCGACGTGACGAACGAAGACCAGGTCAATGCCTCGGTGGAAGAGGGCGCGAAGGCCTTCGGCGGCATCGACATCCTCATCAGCAACGCCGGCATCCAGATCGTGCATCCGGTCGACGAGTTCAGCTTCGCCGACTGGAAGAAGATGCTCGCCATTCACCTGGACGGTGCGTTCCTCACCACCAAGGCCTGCCTCAAGCACATGTACGCGCAAGGCCGCGGCGGCAGCGTGATCTACATGGGCTCGGTGCACTCGAAGGAGGCATCGCTGCTGAAGGCGCCGTACGTGACGGCCAAGCACGGCCTCATCGGGCTGGCCAAGACGGTCGCCAAGGAAGGCGCCAAGCACGGCGTGCGCGCCAACGTGATCTGCCCGGGCTTCGTGCGCACGCCGCTGGTCGAGAAGCAGATTCCCGAACAGGCGAAGACGCTGGGCATCACCGAGGAGCAGGTCGTCAAGAACGTGATGCTCAAGGAGACGGTGGATGGCGAGTTCACCACCACCGACGACGTGGCGCGCGTGGCGCTGCTGTTCGCGGCCTTCCCGACCAATGCACTCACCGGCCAGTCGCTCGTCGTGAGCCACGGCTGGTACATGCAGTAAGCGCTACAGCTTCAGCTCCCAGGTCTCGCCCACCTGCGGCTGCCCGTAGCCCTCGTGCGGCTCCGAGTGCGTGAGCTGGAAGCCGCGCTTGGCGTAGATGCTGCGCGCGGCCGTGAGGCAGCTGTTGGTCCACAGCGTCATCTTCTTGTAGCCCTTGCGGCGCGCGAAGGCGATGCACTCGTCCGCGAGCCGTCCGCCCAGGCCCAGCCCGCGCGCGGCGGGCGTGAGGATCAGCATGCGCAGCTGCGCCACGGTGGCCGACTTGCGCACCACGAAGATCGCGCCGACGCGCTCGCCGTTGAGCTCGGCGATCCAGCAACGCTCCCATTCGGGCTGGAACTTGAGCAGGAACTCGCCCGCGATGCCCGCCACGAGCGCTTCGAAGCGGTGATCCCAGCCGTACTCGCGCGCGTACAGCTCGCCGTGCTGCTGCACCACCCAGCCGATGTCGCCGGGCGCCGGGTCGCGCAGCACGGCGGCCTGGGGCCGGGCCGGCGGCGCGGCAGGTTCGAGTAGCGACTGCACCGTGTCCATGGCCTGCACCAACTGGTTCTGCTGTGCCGGCGGCAGCGCGGCGAGCAGGGCGGCGGCTTCGTCGCGCGATTTCTGTTGCAGCGGCGCAAACGCGGCATGGCCGGCTTCGGTCAGGCGCAGCACGCTCTGGCGGGCGTCGCGCGGGTGCGGCTCGCGCGTGAGCCAGCCGTGGGTTTCGAAGCGGCGCAGGATGCGGCTGAGGTAGCCGGCGTCGAAGCCCAGGTCGCGCCCGATCTCGCTGGCGACGGGGGTTTCGCGGTGCGCCAGCTCGTAGAGCACGCGCACGTCGGTCAGCGACAGGTCGCTGCCCAGGTAGGGGTCGAGGGCGCCGATGCGGCGCGTGTAGAAGCGGTTGAAGCGGCGGATGGCCTTGACGGCGGACGGGTCGACGGAGGGTGTTGGTGTGGGCATGGTTGCCATTGTCATTCAAATTGGTTGACTTTAGCAATCAAATAAGAGCCCTCGCATCCCGGGGCAAGGGATCTTCAGGGCGACAGAAATGCTGGAAAACCCTAAAATCGAGGGTTGCCCACACAGGCGGCGCCCCGGCGCTGTCCGCTTCCACCGATGAACGCCCCCGTCGACGTCTCCTTTTTTGCGCGTGCCGCCAAGCCGCTGACCAGCTACCGCAAGTACTGGGCGGCCCGTTTCGGCACGGCCAAGTTCCTGCCGACCTCGCGCAAGGAGATGGACGCGCTCGGCTGGGACAGCTGCGACATCATCGTGGTCACGGGCGACGCCTACGTCGACCACCCCAGCTTCGGCATGTCGGTCATCGGCCGCATGCTCGAGGCGCAGGGCTTCCGCGTGGGCATCATCGCGCAGCCCGACTGGCAAAGCGCCGAGCCCTTCAAGGTGCTGGGCAAGCCGAACCTGTTCTTCGGCGTCACGGCCGGCAACATGGATTCGATGATCAACCGCTACACGGCCGACCGGAAGATCCGCAGCGACGACGCCTACACCCCCGGCGACGTCGGCGGCTCGCGCCCCGACCGCGCGGCCATCGTGTATTCGCAGCGCTGCAAGGAAGCCTGGAACGACGTGCCGATCATCCTCGGCGGCATCGAAGGGTCGCTCCGCCGCATCGCGCACTACGACTACTGGTCGGACAAGGTGCGCCGATCCATCGTCGTCGATGCCAAGTGCGACCTGCTGCTGTACGGCAACGCCGAGCGCGCCATCGTCGAGATCGCGCACCGCCTGGCCGCCAAGGAGCCGGTGCAGCAGATCACCGACGTGCGCGGCACCGCCTATGTGCGCCGCGAAACGCCCGAGGCCTGGTTCGAGATCAACTCCACCAGCGTCGATGAACCCGGTCGCGTCGAGGCGCACGTCAACCCGTACCTGATGGTGTCCGACCAGGCCAAGGCCAACGGCGCCACCTGCGCGAAGGAAGACGAGGCCGAAGCTGTCGCCAAGGCCGCCGAAGCCGCGGGCTCTGCCGCCGGTTCGGTCGTCAACCCCGCCATCAAGCCGCTGAACTTCGTGCCCAACCCGGCGCTGCAAGGCCGCGGCAAGATCGCCGTGCCGCCGCGCGACCGCTCGGTGATCCGCCTGCCTTCGTACGAGCAGGTGCGCAGCGACCCGGTGCTCTACGCTCACGCCAACCGCGTGCTGCACCTGGAAACCAACCCCGGCAACGCCCGCGCACTGGTGCAGGCGCACGGCGAGGGCGCCACGGCGCGCGACGTCTGGATCAACCCGCCGCCCATTCCGCTCACCACGGCCGAGATGGACCACGTGTTCGACCTGCCGTACGCGCGCAGCCCGCACCCGCGCTACGCCGACGAGAACGGCAGCCACGACGGCGCGACCAAGATCCCCGCGTGGGAAATGATCCGCTTCAGCGTGAACATCATGCGCGGCTGCTTCGGCGGCTGCACCTTCTGCTCGATCACCGAGCACGAGGGCCGCATCATCCAGAGCCGCTCGGAAGACTCGATCATCAAGGAGGTCGAGGCCATCCGCGATTCGGTCAGCGGCTTCACCGGCACCATCTCCGACCTGGGCGGCCCCACGGCCAACATGTACCGCCTGGGCTGCAAGAGCCCCGCGATCGAGGCGGCGTGCCGCAAGCCCAGCTGCGTGTACCCGGGCATCTGCCCGAACCTGGGCACCAACCACGACCCGCTCATCAAGATCTACCGCCGCGCGCGGGCGCTCAAGGGCATCAAGAAGATCCTCATCGGTTCCGGCCTGCGCTACGACCTGGCCGTGCAGTCGCCCGAGTACGTGAAGGAGCTGGTGCAGCACCACGTCGGCGGCTACCTGAAGATCGCGCCCGAGCACACCGAGCAGGGCCCGCTCACGAAGATGATGAAGCCCGGCATCGGCAGCTACGACAAGTTCAAGCAGATGTTCGAGAAGTACTCGGCCGAGGCGGGCAAGAAGCAGTACCTCATCCCGTACTTCATCGCCGCGCATCCGGGCACCAGCGACGAGGACATGATGAACCTCGCGATCTGGCTCAAGAAGAACGGCTTTCGCGCCGACCAGGTGCAAACGTTCTACCCGAGCCCGATGGCCACGGCGACGACGATGTACCACACCAACAAGAACCCGCTGCGCAAGATCACGCGCGAGAGCGAGACGGTGGACATCGTGCGCGGCGACAAGCGCCGCCGCCTGCACAAGGCCTTCCTGCGCTACCACGATGCCAACAACTGGCCGCTGCTGCGCGAAGCCCTGAAGAGCATGGGCCGCGCCGACCTCATCGGCAACGGCAAGCACCACCTGATCCCGACGTGGCAGCCGCTGACCGATGGCGGCTACACCAGCGCGCGCCGCAAGAACTCGACCTCCGCGCCGGTGGCCGCCAAAGCTGCGGCACCGGTCAGGCTCGCGCCGGTGAAGCCCTCCAAGGGCCGCATCCTCACGCAGCACACGGGCCTGCCGCCGCGCGACAACGGCAGCGGCGGCAAGCCGCTCAACAAGCCTTCGCGCAAGGTGCGTTGAGGCCTGGTCGAAGGCGCGGTCAGCCGAAGGCCGCGTGCTTCGACAGCCAGAACACCCACGCCCCCAGCGCCGCGCAGTGCAGCGCGACCGTGACGTGGAACCTCCACAGGAAACTCGCCTTGCTCGACTTGTGCCGCAGTAGCTGCTGCGCGCACCAAGCGCCCGGCCAGCCGCCCGCGAGCGCGAGCAGGTGCAGCGTGCTTTCCTGCGTGCGCCAGCGCCCGGCCTGCGCCGCGCGCTTGTCGAAGGCGTAGGCGCCGAAGGTAAGCAGGCTCAGCCCCGCGACGACCGCCAGCGCAAACAGCGGCAGGCGGCCGAGCCAGACGGCGGCGCCCAGGCCCAGCACATAGACCCCGATCAGCCACGCGCCCCACGGCGTGCCGGCCGCGCTGCGACCTGAAGGCCGGCGCGGCTGCGCGCGTGAGGCTGCGCGGGGTACGGCACCGGCCGAGGCCGCAGCCGCTTCCACGGCCATGGCCCGCGGCCCCTTGCCGCCGACATGGATCTCTTCGAAGTGCACCGCCATGCCGACCTGCGGCTTCAGCTGACGGTCGCGAAAGTCGCGCAGGTGCACGAACACGTCGGCCGACACCTCCGGGCTGCGGATGAAACCGAAGCCGCGTTCGGCCTCCCAACGAACGAGTCGACCTTGGCGCTTCATGGATAGCGGTGAAAGAGGGCAGGGCACATGCGGGCGATTCTCTCTTGTGGGCGCGGGGCGCCGCTCCTATCATCGGCCGCTCATGCACCTGCATCACTCTCCCCCTTCGTCGACCTGCCGCTGACGTTCGCGCGCGCCTCGCGCCGCGCCCGTCAGGCCCGCAAGTGGTCGCTGCCGTCCGCCTTCTTCCGTTGAGCGAAGACAGGCCGGGCGGTGGCCGGATGGTCATGCCCGCCCCCGGCAATGCGTCGACGCGACGCCGAGGCGACGGGCCTCACGGAGAGTTTCAACATGAATGCAAGAACAACGGCCGCCCTGGCCTGGGGCGGCGTGCTGCTGGCCGGCGTGCTCTGGGGCGGCGGCGCCCTGGTGGCGCAATTCCTGATCGACGGCGGCATCGCGCCGCACAGCCTGTCGCTCGCGCGCTTCGCGCTGGGCATGCCGCTGCTGTGGTGGCTGCATTGGCAGGCGACGCGGCGCGCGCCGGCCGTCGATGCCGGATGGCGCCATCTGACGCGGCGCGAGCAGGGCCACGTCGTCGGCACCGGCGCCGCGATGGCGCTGAACGTGAGCTGCTGGTTCGCCGGCATCGCGCACCTGGGTGCCGCGCTGCCGACGGTGATCTCGATCTGCTGCGCGCCGCTGATCGTGGCCTGCGTGTCGGTGCTGCGCGGCTACGAACCCTTCGGCGCACGCCTGCTCGGCGGCCTTGTGCTCGCGCTGGCGGGCGTGCTGCTGCTGGTGATGCCGGCCGCTGGCTGGGGCGCCTTGCCGACGGGCTACGGCGCCGGGCTCGCGTGGTCTTTTGGCTCGGCCGTCTGCTACGCGCTGGTGGTGCTGGGCAACGCGCGCATGCCGGCGCGGGTGCCGGCCGTGACCGCGTCCGCCTGGGGCATGAGCGCCGCGGCGCTGTGCATGCTCGGCGTCGCCGTGGCGAACGGCATCACCTGGCCCGAGGGCACGGCGCAATGGACGGGCGCGGCCTACACCGGCGTGGCCACCACCTCGGTCGCCTACCTGGCCTTCGCCTGGGGCGCGCGTCGGCTCTCGCCGACGGCGGCGGTGGTCGGCACGCTGATCGAGCCGCTGGTGGCGGCCTGGCTGGCGGCGCTGTGGCTGGCCCAGCCGATGGCGCCGCGCCAATGGCTGGGCGCGGCGCTGCTGGCGGGGGCGATGCTGCTGCTGGTGCGGCGGAACCGGGGTATCGTGTAGCCCCATGACGAGCAGTTCGCCCCCCGTGCCGGTTTCGTGGAAACGCATCCTGGCGGTGGCCGCCTGCTGCGGCGTGTCGCTGCTGGCGCAGGCGGCGGCCCCCGAGGCCTCCGCGCCCGCGGGGGCCCAGGCCCTGCGCGCCGAGCACCAGAAGCTCAGCGACAAGCTCGACCAGAGCCGCTTCGGGCGTCCCGTGCAGCTCGATTCCACCGAGACGCCCGGCGGCCTCGAGGGCGACATCTATGCCGTGGTCGAACACCCGCTGTCGAAGGTCAGCGCGGCGCTCAAGGGCTCGGACCACTGGTGCGAACTGCTCACGCTGCACATCAACAACCGGCGCTGCCGCATCAGCACCTCGCCGCAGGGCAAGGAGACGCTCACGCTGTTCGTGGTGCGCCGCTACGACAAGCCGGTCGACCAGGCCTTCGAGCTGCCTTTTGCCTACCGCGTGGCCAGTGCCACGCCCGAGCACCTGCAGGTCGAGATGTCGGCCGACACCGGTCCGTTCGGCACCAGCAACTACCGCGTGCGGCTCGAAGCGGTGGCGCTCGACGAGCGCAAGACCTTCCTGCATTTCAGCTACGGCTACAACCACAACACGATGGTGCGGCTGGCCACGCAGGCCTACCTCGCCACCTTCGGCAGTTCCAAGGTGGGCTTCACCGTGGTGGGCAAGGGCGCCGACGGCCAGCCCGAGTACATCCGCGGCCTGCGCGGGCTGGTCGAGCGCAATGCGATGCGCTACTTCCTCACGCTCGACGCCTACCTGGCCACCGGCGCCAACGACCCGGCCGAGCGCCGGCAGCGCTACTGGTTCGCGGCGGCCGAGCGCTACCCGCGCCAGCTGCACGAGGTCGACCTGGACACCTACCTCGCGGTGAAGCGCGAAGACCGCCAGCGCGACGGCAGCGGTCGCTGAGAAGGCGCCGACCACCGCAACCTTTCGGTTGCAGTTTCACGGGCTTGTCATCTGCCTCGGCATTAATCGCCGGGGCTTGCGCCTTTGCGCGGGCGCATCACAAGGACAACAAGCAATGCGCAAGACAACAAGAGGATCGAGGATGGGATGGCTGGCGCTCGTGGGCGCTGGCGCGGTGCTGACCGCCTGCGGCGGCGGCAACGGCGGCGGGGGCGGCTGGTCGTTCCCCGTGGGCGGCGGCACCACCAATCCGCCCGCTGCACAGTCGAAAACCGGCACCTTCCTGGATGCCGCCGTGGAGGGCCTCGACTACGTGGCCGGCAGCGCCGCCAAGGCCGCCACCAACGCCAAGGGCGAATTCATCTGCAAGGACGGCGAGACCGTCACCTTCAGCGCCGGCGCGCTGGCCCTGGGCAGCGCCGCATGCGGCGAAGCGATCACGCCGCTCACCCTGGCCGGCGGCAGCGACGTGAAGGCCGATGCCGTGGTCAATCGCCTGCTCGCGCTGCAGAGCTTCGACGAGGACCGCGACCCCGCCAACGGCATCCGCCTGACGCCCGCGTTCAAGGCTGCGTTGACGGCCGGCGCGCTCGATTTCAACGCCGCGCCCGACGCCTTCCACACCGCGCTCAACGCGGTGCTGGCCGCGTTGCCCGCTCCCTACAATGCCCGCATGGTCGACGCGAACCGCCGCATGCTGGCCCGAGAGCACTTCGAGGACACGCTGGCCTCGCGGCTGGGTGCACCGGTCACCGAAGCGTCGACGCAGACGAACCAGCTCGGCGCCATCGGCATCGCTGTCACGCGCTATCAGCTGCAGGCCGACACCCGCTTCCACGTGCCCTACGAGGGCGACAACGCGGACATCAAGGCCGACTTTCCCCAGGGCTTCCTGCCGGCCTACGGCTCGGGCCTGGCGTTCAAGGGCAAAGCCGACGACGGCGCGCTCGAGTTCTACGCCATCACCGACCGCGGCCCGAACGGCGACGGCCCGACCGCGCCCGTGCCCGGCGGCGGCGACGGTGTCACCAGCATCAGCAAGGTGTTCCCGGCGCCATCGTTCGCGCCGAGCTTCGGCATCGTGCGCGTGGGCAAGACCGGCGCGGTGCTCAGCACCAGCGTGCCGCTCAAGCGCGACGCCAACACCAAGATCACCGGCCTGCCGCCGCGCTCGGGCGTGGGCTCGACCGGCGAAACCCCTCTGACCGACCAGTACAAGTTCGACGAAGCCAAGGCCGGCTACGACGCCAACGGCCTCGACCCCGAGACGCTGGTGCTCGACAAGGCGCGCAACGTGCTGTGGACCAGCGACGAGTACGGCCCCTTCATCGCGCGCCTGAACATCGCCAGCGGCGTGGTCGAGAAGAAGTACGCGCCCGGCCCCGGCGCCACCGACCTGCCGGCCGTGCTGGCCCAGCGCCGCCCCAACCGCGGCATGGAAGGCCTGACGCTCGATGTGGCCAGCGGCGTGCTGCACGGCTTCCTGCAGAGCCCGATCGATCCGCGCGACGCCAACGGCAAGTCGATCAAGGCCAAGCCGCCGGGCGGCAGCAACACCGACGTGCGCCACATCGCCAAGTTCACGCGCTGGCTCGCGTTCGATCCTGCCACCGAGACCTCGAAGCTCTACGCCTACCCGATCGACGGCAGCCAGTACGACAAGGACCGCACCGGCAACGCCAAGCTCGGCGACATGGTGAGCCTGGGCAACGGCCGCTTCATCGTCATCGAGCAGGGCGCGCGCAAGGGCGACGGCAAGGTGTTCAACAAGCTGATGCTGGTGGAGCTGCCGGCCAACGCAACCGACATCAAGGCCCTCGACCACAACCTGGAGATCAGCAGCATCACGCAGGCCGTGTCGAACGGTGCCGACTATTCGACCGTGGTGACGATGCGCAAGACCGAGCTGCTCGACCTGAACGTGCTGGGCTGGCTGGCCGAGAAGGCCGAGGGCCTGACCATCGTCGACGACCAGACCCTGGCGTTGGTGAACGACAACGACTTCGGCTTGGGCACCGTGCTGCTCGCCGCCGATGGCACCCGCCTGGCTGGCAGCGTGGAAGAGTGCAAGGTCGATGTCGACGGCAAGCTCCGCGATTGCCCGGCGGGCGCGACCGAAGCACGCATCACGCGCGGCTCCGACCTGGAGCGGCCGACGCGCATCTGGCTCATCAAGCTCGACCGCAAGCTGAGCGACCTGCGCCTGCCGGCGTCCTGAGCGCCGTCAGTCGGCCAGCGTGAGCAGTGGCACGTCGCGCTCACGGCCCATGGCCTCCAGCTCGGCGCGCGTGCACGTCGCGAGCCAGGCGGCCAGCGCCGCGTGCGTGGCCGGCGCCATCATGTCCGGCGGTGCCACGCCGGCCACGTCGCACAGGCGCGCCGCGAAATGCGGCTCCAGCGCCGCCACCGCCACGCGGCCGTCGGCGCAGGGGTAGACGCGGTAGCCCGCGTGCGCGCCGCCCACCGCGCCGTCGGGCTTCGTCAGCCCCCAGGTGCGGGGCAGGGCGAGCCAGTCGGCCGAGGCGTTCAGCGCCACCTCGAGGTACACGCCGCCGCGCTGGCGCGTCTGCTGCAGCACGGCCTTCAGCACCGCCTCGCTCGCGAGCAGCGCGCCGCCCATGTCGGCGTACAGCGTGGGTGGCAGCGCCGTGCCGGTGACGAGGCCGCTCTCGGCGAGGTAGGTCAGGTCGTGGCCCGGCTCCTCGGCGCGTTCGCCCGGCGCGCCGACGATGGCGACCTGCGACAGCGCCGGATGCCGCGCCTGCAGCGAGGCCCAGTCGAGCTTCAGCTTCTGTAGCGCCGACGGGCGGAACGAGGTGAGCAGCACGTCGGTGCGGGCCAGCTCGGCGTGCAGCTGCGCTTGACCCGCCTCGGTCTTCAGGTCGACCGTGCGGACCTCGACGCCCTCGTGCAGCGCCGTGTACGCGGGCCGGTTGTACAACCCCATCGGATCGCCGCCGGGCGGCTCCAGCTTGAGGCAGGCCGCGCCCATCGTGCGGCAGCGCAGCAGCGCGGCGGGGCCCGGCAGGTTGAGCGCCAGGCTCAGCACGCGCACGCCGTCGAGCGGCAGGAAGGAAGCATCGGAGGAACGGGGCATGGGTCGTGTGTCCGGAAGGTCCAGGGGTGAAAGGGAAGGGGGCGCGGCCATTTTCACCCGCCGGCAGAGCCAGATTCCGCAAGCCATGGCGCCCTGGCAGTCGTAGCATGCGGCCGATGGCAGCACGCGCTCCTGCCGCTGCCGCAACGCCAAGGAGACCCCTCATGTTCGAAGCATCCCTGATGCGCGGCCAGCGCATCCTCGTCACCGGCGGCGGCACCGGCCTCGGCCGTGCCATGGCCGAGCATTTCTTGAGCCTGGGCGCCGACATCGCCATCTGCGGCCGGCGCCAGGCGGTCTGTGAAGAAACCGCCGCCGCCTGGCGCCAGCAGTTTCCCGATCGGCGCATCGATGCCTTCGGCGTCGACATCCGCATCGCGCAGCAGGTCGACGAGATGGTCGAGAGCCTGTTCCAGAGCGGGGGGCTCACCGGCCTCGTCAACAACGCGGCGGGCAACTTCGTCTCGCCGACCGAGAGCTTGTCGCCGCGCGCCTTCGACGCCGTGGCCAACATCGTGTTCCACGGCAGCTTCTACGTGACGCAGGCGGTGGGCAAGCGCTGGGTGGCGCAGGCCAAGTCGGGCGCGTGGAAGCCGGGCGATGCCTTTCGCAGCGTGATGAGCATCATCGTCACCTGGGTCGACAACGGCAGCCCGTACGTCGTGCCTTCGGCCATGAGCAAGGCGGGCATCGAGGTCATGACCAAGTCGCTCGCGGTGGAGTGGGCGCGCCACGGCATCCGCCTGAACGCCGTGGGCCCCGGCGAGATCCCGACCGAAGGCATGAGCAAGCGCCTGAAC
Organism: Variovorax sp. GW822-FHT04A09; assembly: GCF_058801005.1. Classification (NCBI taxonomy): domain Bacteria; kingdom Pseudomonadati; phylum Pseudomonadota; class Betaproteobacteria; order Burkholderiales; family Comamonadaceae; genus Variovorax; species Variovorax sp. GW822-FHT04A09. Next base: position 522,722 of record NZ_JBXAMV010000001.1, read on the forward strand.
CCCGGCGAGGAACCCGGCGCGCGCAGCATCAAGACCAACCCGATGGCGCGCGTGGGCCGCATGAGCGAGCTGCAGAACCTCGCCTCCTTCCTGATGGCGCAGGGCCAGTGCGACTGGCTCACGGGCCAGAGCATCATGATGGACGGCGGCAATGCGCTGGCCACCGGCGGCAACTTCTACGAGCTGCGCGAGTGGAGCGACGCCGACTGGCTGGCCGCGCGCGAACGCATCGAGGCGCAGAACCAGAAGGACAAGGCGCAGCGCTGACGCTTACTTGCGCGGCGCCTTTGCCGCACCCACGGTGACCTGCTTGCGCACGGGGCTCGACAGCACGAGCGAGGTGGTCACCGAACCGTCGACTGCGAGTGCGTCCACCACGCGCTCCAGGTCGGTCGGCTCGGCGATGGCGCAGCGCACGAAGAAGCAGTCGGCGCCGGTCACGCGGTCCACCGCGAGCACCTCGGGCATGGCCTCGAAGAGCGCGAGGTAGCGCGCAATGGCCGCATGCGTGGTGTCGATGCGGATGATGGCCTCCAGCCCCACGCCCAGCGCGCGCAGGTTCACGCGCGCACCGTAGCCTTCGATCACGCCGGCGTGCTCCAGCTTGCGCACGCGCTCGCTCATCGCCGGCTGCGACAGGCCGATGCGCTTGCCGATCGCCGCCAGGCTCTGGCGCGCGTCCGTCTGCAGGGCCTCGAGGATGAGGCGGTCTTTCTTGTCGAGGGTCATGGCGTGGGCGAAAGAAGAAGGGACCGATGATCGATCGGTAGGCGGCGCCGATTTTCGATGGGTTGCCCTTCTGCGCGCGCGGCGCCGGCGCTATGGTGGCAGTCATCTTTTTCCAGGAGACCCCATGCAACTCGTCGGCATGCTCGACTCGCCCTTCGTTCGCCGCGCCGCGATCTCGCTGCGCCTGCTCGGCCTCGGTTTCGAGCACCGCTCGATCTCGGTCTTCAGCACCTTCGAGCAGTTCCGCGCGATCAACCCGGTGGTGAAGGCCCCGACGCTGGTGTGCGACGACGGCACGATGCTGATGGATTCGACGCTCATCATCGACCACGCACAGGCGGTCACCGGCCGCAGCCTGTGGCCTGCCGACCCGGCCGGTCGGCTGCGTGACCTGCGCCTCACGGGGCTCGCGCTCGCGGCCTGCGAGAAGACGGTGCAGATCGTCTACGAGCGCAACCTGCGGCCCAGCGAGAAGCAGCACCAGCCGTGGGTCGATCGCGTGCAGGGCCAGCTGAACACGGCCTATGCCGAGGTGGAGCGCGAACTGGCCGCCGCGCCGCTGGCGGCGCCCGACGAGCGAACGATCACGCAGGGCGGCATTTCGGCGGCGGTGGCCTGGACCTTCACGCAATTCATCCTGCCCGACGCCGTGCGCCCGTCGGACTTTCCACTGCTCGCCGCCTACACGGCGCAGGCCGAGCAGCTGCCGGTGTTCGTCGGCGCGCCGCTGGTCTGAGCGACCGCGCTCAGGCCGCGATGTCCGCCCCGCGCTCGGCCAGCAGGCCGCGCAGCAGCGAGCGGTGGCAGTGCGACTCGTCTTCGCAGTAGCAGCCGACCGCGAGCGCAGCGGTGTGCGAGAGCGCCGCGAGCAGGTCGAGGCTGCGGCTGGCGTCGGCCTCGGCCATCTCGGCCTTGTACTTGCGCATGAAGGCGTTCCATTGCGCCGGCGTCTCGGCTTCCTGGCCCAGCTTCATCGTCTCGGCCGACGGCGCGAGGTTGGGGTACCACACGTCGTACCAGTTCTGCGCGGCGAACTCGGTCTTCGGCACGCCGCGCGGCGGGCGGCGCACGGTGCCGATGCGCAGTCCCTCGCCGGGTGCGCGCGGGGTGCCGAGGCGGACGATGCGGATGCTCATGACGGGGATCTCCTTGGGCTGTTGTTGTGGTGTGTTCGACTGTCAGGTGCCGACGATACCGCCGTCGCGTCGGCGGATCGCCAGCGTGGCCGAGCGCGGGCGCGCGCTGCCGGGCGCCGCGCCGTCGGGCCAGGCGCTGTTGTGCTTCGCGTCGCCGTCGTCGCGCGACTCGCCCGGGTGCTGGATGTTGACGAACAGCGTGCGCCGGTCGGGCGTGACCACGCAGCCCGTGATCTCGCAGCCGTTGGGCCCCGTGAGGAAGCGCTGGATGCGGCCCGTGGCCGGGTCGGCGCACAGCATCTGGTTGTTGCCGAGCGCGGCATAGGGCGGCTTGCCCATGGACTGCCCGCTCATGTCGGTCTGGATCCACAGCAGCCCGCCGCTGTCGAAGTGCAGGCCGTCGGGGCAGCCGAACACGTCGGCGTGGTCGCCGGGGTAGCGCGCGCCGGCACCGGGCTGCGCGGGGTCGCCTGCGAGCGCGTAGTGGTCCCAGGCAAAGGCGGTGCTCGCCGCGTCGCCGCCGTCTTCGCGCCAGCGCAGGATGCCGCCGAAGAAGTTGGGCGCGCGCGGGTTGGCGGCATCGGCGCCGGGCTTGCCGAGGTCGCCGCGCTGCGTGTTGTTGGTGAGCGTGACGTACACCTCGCCGCTGCGCGGATGCACGGCGATCCATTCGGGGCGGTCCATCTTCGTGCCGCCGACGATGTCGCCCGCCAGCCGCGCATGAATCAGCACTTCGGCCTGATCGGCGAAGCCGCTGGCGGCGTCGATGCCGTGGCGCCCGTGCACGAGCTCAAGCCAGCGCCCGCGCCCATCGGCGTCGAAGCGCGCGACATGCAGCGCGCCCTCGTCGAGCAGGTGCCGGTTGGCCGCGCGTGCGGCGGCATCGGTGCCGGGGCGCACGGGGTCGCGGCTCACGAACTTGTAGATGTATTCGAAGCGCGCGTCGTCGCCCATGTAGACCACCACGCGGCCGTCCTTGGCCACGGTGCAGGTCGCGCTTTCCTGGCGCTTGCGGCCGAGCGCGGTGCGCTTGACGGGCACCGATTCGGGGTCGAAGGGATCGATCTCGACCACCCAGCCGAAACGGTGCGGCTCGTTCGGGTGGCGGCTCAGGTCGAAGCGTTCGTCGAAGCGCCAGTACTCGACCCACTGCGCGCCCGGCACCGTGCCGTAGCGGCGCTGCGCGGGTGTCGCGTGATTCGCTGCCTCCTTCGGGCCACCGAAATAGCCGTGGAAGTTCTCCTCGCAGGTCAGGTAGGTGCCCCAGGGCGTGACGCCCATCGCGCAGTTGGCGAAGGTGCCGAAGACGCCGGTGCCCGCCGGGTCGGCGGCGGTGCGCATCAGCGGCGTGCCCGCGGCGGGGCCGGCGATGCGCATCGGTGTGCGGCCGTGCACGCGGCGCGCGTAGGGCGAGGGCAGCACCTGGCGCCAGCCTTCTTGTGTGCGGTGGACCTCGATCACCGACACGCCCATCGCATGCAGCGACTTGCGGACCTTGTCGGCGTTCCAGGCCTTCACGCCGTCGGTGTGCAGCAGTTGCTCGTCGGTGTACTCGTGGTTCATCACGAGCAGGCCGCGTTCGCCGCGCGCATCGAGCGCGAAGAAGTGCATGCCGTCGTGGTGCATGCCGGCCTGCAGGGCCTGCTCGTCGGCGCTGTTGCCGGCGTCGGGCGCGAAGGCCGGCATGCGGCCCGCAACGCCCGTGGGCGCGCCCCAGGGGTAGAGCATCTGCCACTCGTATTCCGGCGGTACCACCACCGCGTCGCGTTGCGAAATGGGCACGCTGGTGAAGAAGCCCGACGGGGTCGTCGCGCCCGTGGAAGACGGCAGCTGCGAGCGCGCGCAGCCCTGGCCGAACAGCGCGACGACGGCGGCGGTGGCGCCCGATTGCAGGAGAAAGTGACGGCGGTCCAGGGGCATGGCGAGGCGGCGGAGGTGTTGGGTCGGCGACAGTGCGCATCATCGCCCAGCGGCCCGGTCGCGCGATACTGGACCGATACCCGGACACCGACAGGAGACATGCAATGAGCGACCGTATCGAATGGACCCGCCACGCCGACGGCGTGGTGGAACTGCAGCTGGCGCGCGCCGACAAGATGAACGCGCTCGACCCCGCGATGTTCGACGCGCTGGTCCAGGCGGGCGAAGCGCTGCGCGACGACAAGAACGTGCGCGCCGTGGTCATCGCGGGCCGCGGCAAGGCCTTCTGCGCGGGGCTCGACATGGCGTCGTTCGAACGCATGGGGCAGGGCGCCGCCAGCGACGTGCTGGGCGCCGCGGCCGGCGGCACCGACCTGGTCGCGCGCACCCACGGCCTCTCGAATGCCGCGCAGCAGGTGGCGATGGTGTGGCGCGAAGTGCCTGTGCCGGTCATCGCGGCCGTGCACGGCGTGGCCTTCGGCGGCGGGCTGCAGGTGGCGCTGGGCGCCGACATCCGGCTCGTGGCCGCCGACACGAAGCTGTCGGTGATGGAGATCAAGTGGGGCCTCGTGCCCGACATGGCCGGCATGGTGCTGATGCGCGAACTGGCGCGCACCGACGTCGTGCGCGAACTCACCTTCACTGGCCGCATCTTCTCGGGCGAAGAGGCCGTGCGCCTGGGCCTGGCCACGCGCGTGGCCGCCGACCCGCTGGCCGAGGCGCTGCAGATGGCGCACGAGATCGCCGCCAAGAGCCCCGACGCGATCCGCGCCGGCAAGCGGCTGCTGAACGCGTCGCTCGCGCACAGCGCCGCCGAGCTGCTGATCGCCGAGTCGGTCGAGCAGCAGGCGCTGATCGGCAGCCCCAACCAGCTCGAGGCCGTGAAGGCCAACATCGAGCGGCGGGCGCCGCAGTTCAGCGCGCCGGCCTGAGTTTCTTCTTCTCGCTTTTTCCTGCGTTCCTCGCGGTGCGGACACCGCGAGGCGCAGCTGTTTGCGCGCCCGTTTCCGCCGGCCGAAGTGGCGGTCGCAACATTTCGTATGCCAAAAATCGTACACAAAGCGCGCCATCCGTGTCTTTGTGTAAGAATTAAGTAGTTGTTTTCCCGAGTAATTCGGCGGAATTGACCGCACTTTGTGTGCAGAAGGTCACGTCTTGCCGTATGCCCTCGGTCGGGAAAATGACTATCGGAGTCACACTCGAAAACAATTAATCAACTTTTGCTTTGGCTAGCGACGGCGTTCCGCATGTCGACGAATACGTTTTTTTGCAATCTCAGCGTGCCCATCCTCGTGGGCGAGGACCGCTACAAGTACGTCCCGATCGTGGGGGTGTTTCGCAGCATCCCCATCGAGCAGGTCGACGAGTGGGTGATGCACCCCGACGGCCGTCCGCGCAGCGATCGCGAACTCGCCGCCGAAGTGCTGGTCGAAATTCGCAAGCCGCTCGGCACCAGCGGCCACACGGCGCCGAACGCCTTCGATGTCGCCGACATCCTGCAACTCGATCGCGCGGCTGCCATCGTGGTGTCGACCTTTCTCGCGGCGCTGCCGCGGGTCTGAACACCGCCTCGCGGCGTCTTCCTTTTTCTTCCCGTCTCAGCTCGCGATGGCGCCGACCGCCCAGTAGAAGGTCGGCCGTGCACCGTTGAGCAGGTGGTCGCCCACCACGCGTCCCTTGTAGATCGTCGGGTTGTGCGATGCCAGCGTGCGCGCATTGCGCCAGTGCCGGTCGAGCCGCCGGTCTTCCTGCAGCGCCGAGGCGCCGCCGATGTCGAACAGCCGCGTGCCCGCCTGCAGCACCGCATCGACGATGCCGGCCTGCGCCTTGGCGGTGTTCAGCTCCACCTCGAACAGCAGCTGCTCGGGCACGGCCTCGCCGCGCTGCAGATGGCGATCGACCTCGCCCAGGCCGCGCGCCACCGCCTGCACGGTCGACGCGGCCACGAAGGCCGTGCTCGCGAGCTGGCCGATCACCTGCTGCACCAGCGGGTCTTCGCGCGGCGTGGCGCCGCTGCCGTGGCTGTAGACGCGCTTGCGCGGCTGCACGAAGGCCACGGCATCGCGCACGATGGCGCGTGCGATGCCCGCCAGCGTCGCCAGGTGCGTGAGCTGGAAATGCGCGGTGAGCGGCGTGGGCTGGTCGCGCACGTACAGCAGCACGTGCTCGGGCTTCACGCGCACCTGGCGAAAACGCGTCGTGCCCGAGGCACTCAGGCGCTGGCCGAAGCCGCGCCAGTCGTCGACACGCTCGACACCCGCGGCTTCCGCCGGCACGAGCGCGATCACGCGGTCGCTGCTGCCGTCGTCGTTCAGGCGCTGGGCCGCGACCGAGATCCAGTCGGCGTAGAGCGTGCCGGTGCTGTAGAACTTGTCGCCGTCCAGGCGCCATGTGTCGGCGCTGCGCGCGTCGCGTGTGAGCGTGGTCTGCAATGCGCCGAGCGCGCCTTCGCCGAGCTCGGTGGTGGCGTTGCCGAAGATCACGCCGTCGGCCGCCAGGCGCATCCACGGGCCGTGCAGCGCGGGGTCGATCTCGGCGAACAGGCGCTCGATGAAGCCGAAGTGCGCGCGAAGGATCTGCGGCAGGTTGGAGTCGGCCTCGCCGAGTTCGATCAGCAGGTCGTACAGCTGCTCGACCGAGGCGCCCAGGCCGCCGTGTTCGAGCGGCACGCGCAGTGCGCCGAAGCGCGCGGCCTTGAGCCAGGCGACCGGCGCGTAGGCCAGTTCGCGGTCGTTCTCGCGCTGCGCCGCGTGCTCGGCGATGCGCGCGAAGACGGGGCGGAAGCGCTCGGCGAGTTGCTGAGACGAAGGTGCGAGGGTGGAAGGGCGGGCGGGAGCCGTGGGCGCGGCGGGGCGCGTCGGCGTGTCGTGGATGGATGCCATGGAGAGCCGGGCGGCCCCGAGGGCGCGCCGGAAAAAGAGCGATACAGGCGTGGGACTGTGCCCGCGCCAGGCCGTCGCTGGGAAATACGCTTTTCGTGTTTTCTTATGCGCGGCGGGCGGGCTGCGCCGTCGCCTCAGAACTCGCCCTTGAGCCCCACGCGCACGCCCACCGATCCGCTCGAGCCGCTGACCCCGGCGGAGAGCGCCAGCGGCATGTCCGTCGCGAGGCGGTGCACGACGCTGGCACCCATCGCGGAGTGGCCCTTGTAGTTCGCCAGCTGCGCGGCCCAGCTGGTCTTGCCCGGTGCGGACGGCATCGGTGCGTCGCCCATCGCCATCGCCGCGGCCACGCCCTTGGCCGCGAAGCTGCGCGCTTCGGACACCGCGGCCGCCGTCAGCTGCTGCGCCTGCTGCAGGTTGACCGCGTCGGTGGGCAGCACGCCCGGCGCCACGTTGGCGATGCTGCGCGTCTGGCCGGTGGCGGCATTGCCCACCGACACCGAGTTGTCGCGCGTGGCCACCGAACCCTGGCCGAGGGCGACCGAGTTCGATCCCGCGGCCAGCGTGTTGGCGCCCAGTGCCACCGCGTTGTTGCCCGTCGCGACGGCGTCGTTGCCGACGGCGGTCGTCGGATCGGCCAGCGCCTTCGCGCCCGCGCCGATCGCCACCGAGCCCGCGTAGCGCGCCTGCGCCCCGTTGCCGATCGCCGTGGTGTTGTCGCCGTTAGCGATGGCGTTGGTGCCCAGCGCCGTGGCGCCCGTGCCCGTGGCCTGCGTGCCGGTGCCGCAGGTCACATTGCCGCCGCTGAAGCTGCACAGGCCGTTGGACAGCGCCTGGTTCATGACGCCCTGCAAGGCGGCGATCTGCTGCATCGTGAAGGTGTTGGCCGTGGTCAGCGCGCCTTGCTGCACCTGCTGCAGCTGGCTGACGTTGGCGGCGTCGGTGGCGGCGACGCCCGCGCGCACGTTGCTCAGCGTGGTGCCGGCGCCGCCGTTGGCGTTCAGCGCGACCTGGGCACTGCCCGCGCCGTACTGCACGGAGTTGTTCGCCACGCCCAGTGCGGTGTTGGCCGTGCCTTGGGCCGTGGCTGCGGCCGTGGTTGCGGTGTTGGCGGTGCTTTGTGCCGCGCCCGCGGCGTCCCTGGCGAGGACGGCCGTGCCATTGGCCGCGGAGGCCGCGGCCTGTGCGGTGTCCGCGGCCTGCCGCACGGTGTACAGCTGGCCGCCGTTGACGGCATCGGTGCTGGTGGCGTTCACCGCGCCGGCGCTCACGTTGACCAGGCCGCGCGTCTGTCCCGCGCTGCCGAAAGACACGGTGTTGGCCGATGTGGCGACCGAGTTCGCGCCGATGGCCACGCCGCCGTTCGCACCGTTCACGACCCGGCTGCCGGAGCCGATCGCCACGCTGCCCGTGGCCTGCGCCGCCGCACCCGAGGCGGTGTCGCTCGCGCCGCCGATGGCGGTGCTGCCGTTGCCGGAGGCCTGGGCGCCCTGTTGGGTGCCCAAAGCGCTGCCGATGGCGACCGCGGCGTTGCCCGATGCCTGTGCGCCGCTGCCGCCCGATGGGCCGTTGTTGCCGCAACAACCGTTGCTGCCTGTGGCTCCCGCGCCGAGTGCGATGGCCCCGCCCGCCGATGCCACGGCACCACGTCCTCCAGCGCCGCCTATGCCGCCTGCTTCGCTCGATCCGCCGGTCCCTCCGCCGCCGACGGCCGTTGCGCCGCCGGCGGTGGCGCTGGCACCGGTGCCACCCGAGCCACCGGTTCCGCCAGAGGTCGCGGCCCCGCCATTGCCCCCCGCACCCAGTGCTGTCGCGCCGTCGAAGGCGGCCGAGGCTGCGGCGCCGCCGAGGCCGCCTGTTCCTGCCGAACTGCTCGTGCCTGCGCTGCCCGCATCGCCGTGCGTCAAGCCGGCCGCATGGACGCTGCCTGCGGCTAGCAAGGCCACGGCAGCCAAGTGCCGAAGGGCGCGGACGCGCGACGGTTGCCCATGGACACCATGGATGTGGACGTGGATCGGCATGGACTCTTCCCCTGTGAAAGCAAACAAGACAAACGCGACGGAGTGTGTCTTTTTGCCCTCGAGGGAGCCATCACCGAAAACTGGTACGAGCCCTCGCCAGGGTGCTAGATCGCCTTGACTTCGAAGTACGCCTCGTCCGTGTCGCCCAAGTCGCGAAAGCCTGCCGTGCGCGCAGCGTCGTAGGCCTTGACCCAGCGCGCGGCCAGCGCGATCTCGCGCTTGGTGAGGTCGGTGTCGCTCGACTCGCTGGCGTTCTGGAACGCGCGCATTGCTGGCAGCACGTCGGCGCCCAGCTGCTTTTCGAGTTCGCGCCGGAAGCGTTGCTCCGCGACCCTGACCGCATCGGCCGACGAATGGGGGTAGTCGATCAGCTTGGCGGAAAAGGCGTCACGCGGTTCGTCTTCGTTCTCTTCGAGCGTGGCCGCAGCGGCGGGCTCGTGGAAGTTGAAGAGGGGCGAGGGCGGCGTTGCCGGCCGGGGGAAGAAGAGTTCAGCTTGGGTCATGGTTCACCCACGCGTTGGACTGGGATGCGTTCTTCGGCATGTGGATTCCTTGAGAATACTGTTTAAATGTACAGTATTGAATCCAGAATTCAAATGACAGACGGCGCGCATCTGGCGCATGGAGCCCTCTGCTTTAATGGCGCCTTGCCGGGGAGGGCCCAGGCGGTGTCACAGCGGAAGGCGACGTGCAGATGGATTGGATGACCGTCCTGGGGACCGTCGGAGTGATCGTCCTCCAAGGGCTGTCGTTCTGGTTCCTCTACTGGCTCTGGAAGAAGCTTCGCACGCCCAAGGCGCCCCGGGCGGGCGCTGCGCCCCTTGCGATCAAGGGCGGCGCGGTGCCCGTCGTGGCCACCTTCACCGGCCTGCGCGGCCTGCCGTGGGTGGCGCTGGCGACCAACAGCCTGAACCCTGTCTTCCGTATCGAAAGCGAGCAGCTGGTGTATCGCGTGCTGCGCCAGCGCGAGCGGCCTTTCGCGGACATCCGCCAGGTCGACGTGCGCGAGGCCTATGGCACCTTCAACCTGATCTTCGAGTTCCACGACGCGCGGCGGACCTTCGTGGCCAATGTGGGCACTGCGGCGCGCGGGGCGCAGGCGTTGGCGCTGCTGCCGCCGGGCGTGCCGTTGTCCGCGCGTGCACAGGCCGCTGTCGCCGACAGGCACTGATGGCCGCCATGTCCGCAGCCTTTTTCTCGATGGTGCCCTTGCTTGTCTACGGGCTCGTGGCCTGGTTCGTGGCCATGGTCGCCTTGCTCGTGCTGGGCCTTGTGTGGCTGGCGTTGGACTGGCCGGGCGCCGTGCCGCTGTCCAGGTTCGCGGCCTGGTTCGGTTTCCTCACGGATGCGGTCTTCAGTCTCCTGGGGGGCTTCGCCATGGGCGCCTTCGCTGTCTGGGACACGATCAAGAAGTCGCGAACGGCCATGACGGACCTGCCTTCGATGGCCGAATACATCATCGTCCCGGTGGTGCTGGGGGTGCTGTCGCTGCTCATCATGAAGCACGGCTGGTACACCTTGACCACCAGGCTGCGTGGCAAGACACGCTGAAGGCGCAAGCGGCCAGGGTCGGCGTCCGCTGCCCGTGCCATTCTTTCAGCGACGATTCGTTGTCAGGTGGTCCTTCCCTTGCTCGGACGGCCAGAGGCCAAGGGCCTCAACGGCCGGGTCCGAAATGATTCTGCGCAACGCACCGGCGCCCGCCGGATTGCACTGCATTGCAGGCGTTCTCGGCGGCGGCGTACTGCTGTTGGCGCGTCTGGCGTTCCGCAGCGATCTGGGCGGGTGTCACGCCGGGCTCGGTAGGGCAGTTGGCGGCGATCATGTCCAGCACCGTCTTTGTCATGAACATCACCGTTTCCTGGCTGGCGGTGATCGAGGCATTGGGGGCGACCTTCGTCGCGATGACCGACTGCTTCATGGCTTCGCAGGTCTGGCTGGAAAGGCGCGTTCCGACAGGGCGGCTGGCCGCGTTGGCCGTGCCCCCTGGCGACGAACCTCCGCCCGCGGCCGTGCTGCCACCCGACTCACCCGTCATCTGCCGCGCCGTCGTGGCCGCCAGCGGATGGTCGGGGAAGCGGCTCATCAAGGTGCGCTGCACTTCGCGCGCGCGGGCGCGGTCGCCCTGGGCGTTCAGCTCGTCGGCGCGGGCGAAGAGCTGGCCTGGGTTCATCGTCTGCAGGCTGGACTGGAACTGCTGCTCGGCGCGTGCAGCCTCTTCGCGCTTGCGTTGCTTCTCGGCCTCTGCTGCGAGCCTGGTCTTCTCGGCGGCCTCGCGGGTGGCGGCCTCGCGCGCGGCCGGCAGATTGACCTCGGTGCGGACACCGGCCACGTCGTACTGCGTGCCCACCGACAGCTTGCCGTTCTCGTAGCGGCCTTCTTCGGCCAGCGTGCCATCGGCGCGGTACTCACGTCCTTGTGTGCGCCAGTTGGTGCTCATGCTTCCTTCGAAACGTGTGCCGTCGGCGCGCGAAAAAGTACCCTGGAAGGATGCGTTCTTGCTCCATGTGCCTGACCGCGTCGATCCGTCCCTGAGCGCCTGCACGCCTTGTCCTTCGCGGTTGTCGCTGGCCACCTCTCCCACGTAGCGATTGCCATTGGGGGCGTACAGCATGTCGGCGGCGCCATGCACGCGATTGGCGTTGAACTGTCCGCGCTGGATCTCGCCATCGGAAAAGATGCGTGTGCCGGTGCCGTCTGCCTTGCCGTCCTTGACTTGCCCGTAGTAGACCCAGGTCGTGTCACCGTTGCTCTTGCCTGACAGCATGTCGCCAGTGCCCACCTCGCGCACGCGTGCCCCGATCTCCTGCGACAGGCGCTGCGGCTGCGCCAGGCCGCCGAGCTTGCGCTCGTTCTCGCGGTCATCGCCGCCGAGCACCGCGGTGAACATCGCATCGGGCGTGACCTCCTTGCGATAGAAGCCGAAGAAGTTGCGCGTGCCTTCGCCGATGGCCGTCTGCAGCCGCTCGAGATAGCCCTTGGCGCGTGCGCAGGTCTTCTGCGCGCTCAGCACGAAACGGCAACCGATGTGGGCCGAGCAAAGGTCGGCCTGGGTGACCGTGGCTTCGTCCTTGAGCTCGAGGCAATTCGCGATCTCGGGATTGACCTGGGCCCGCGCTGCCATGGGGACCGCGAGCACACAGGCGCTGAGGATGAGTGCCGACAGGAAAGGGTGCGGGAGCTGGATTGCCTGCCTGGGGCGCTGGCGCCCTTTGCGCATGGAGTTGGAAACGGGCGCTGTTTCTCGTGCGGTGGTCGCCATCGTCATGACGTTCTCCTCGGTCTTGTGATCGGCCGAATCTAGCGGAGCGATCTGCAAACCAAATACCGCTTTTGTGGGAGTCCACGGGAACCGGTGGGTCGTGTCGTCTGGCGGCGATACGAGAGGCGCATGCCGGCGCCGCGGTGGGGCGCAGGGCTTCCCGACATGCGATCAGGACGCGGACGACAGAGGGGAAATGGTGTCCGGAGGAGGTTGAAGGGGGCGCAACCAGGTCGTCACGTCGCCAGTGCGCCGTTCTTGATCGGCTGCGGGAAGTTGGTCGCTGGGCCGACGCCACAGAGCCTGAGCCGCCCTGAATTGGGCCTCGATCCTGGCTTCGGTCAGGGCCGAGGACCGTGCAATACTGGCGCGATGACTCGCATCGAAAAACTACTTGAGGGGATCGATCTTCAGGCTGCGGCGGGGATCGAGATCGGAGCACTGGACAAGCCCATCATTCCGCGGGAATCGCCCGGGGTGTTCTATGTTGACCACGTAGACACGCCAGCCTTGCGCGAGAAGTACGGCGACGATCCGCAGGTCAACGTGGACAACCTTGTTCATGTCGGTGGAGTCTGGGGCGAGAAGGGACTACCGGAGATCGCAGCCTCCGTGGCTCCCGTGGATTTCCTTGTCGCCTCGCACGTCATCGAGCATGTTCCCAACCTCATCGCCTGGCTGAAGGAAATCGAGGCGGTGCTGAAGCCCACGGGAAGCCTGCGCTTGGCGATCCCAGACAGGCGCTACACCTTCGACCTGCTGCGAACCGAAACCGTGCTGGCCGATGTCCTGTCCGCCTATCTCGTTGGCGCGCGTATTCCTCAGATCCGGCAGGTGATCGATGACGTGGCGAACGTTGCCGAGGTCGATACGTGGCACGTCTGGGACGGAACGCTCGACCGCTCGCGCCTGGCATTGCTGCATCCGCCGGCCGACATCGAGATGCTGGCGCGCGACGTGCTGGAGAACCAGACGTACCGTGATGTGCACTGCTGGGTGTTCACCCCGTCGTCATTCGCCCAGCTCATGGGGCGGATGGCCGAACTGGGCTACCACTCGTTCAAGTGCACCCGACAGTTCCCGACCGAATACCACCAGAACGAATTCATCGTGCACGCCCAACCAGGTGCGAATGCCGCAGAGGCGGCCGCGAGCTGGCAAGCGATGTTCGTTGATGTGGAGCGCGATGCCGTGGAGAAGGCGGAGCCTGCGGCTCTGGAACGGGCAATGGCTTCGCGAGATGCCGAGATCGAGGCGCTCCAGGCACAGGTGGCAAACCTGAAGGCAACCATCAAGGCCTTGAAGGATTCGAACTCCTGGAAGGTCACTGCGCCCATGCGTTCAGTCGTGCACGCCCTGCGGCGCGGTCGCTGATCTGGCGCTTACCACCAAGCAGGTACGGGCATCCGCCGCAGCGACCAAGGGAAAGGGTGAGCAGGGTCGGCGGCCACCGTTGCTCGTGGCGCAAGAACGCCGGCTTCTACGGAGGAGAAACGGCTGTTTCCGGCTCTTTGTGGGGGAACGCGGAGCCAAGAAATGGCCTGCCCGGAGGGGATCGAACCCCCGACAACCTGCTTAGAAGGCAGGTGCTCTATCCAACTGAGCTACGGGCAGATTCCGGTCGAGAAGCGAGGGCGGGAGCCTTCGGTCCTCGGGCCGCAAGCGGTGCGGCAACAGACCCGAAAAATCAACGGTCTGGACGCTTCTGCCTCTGACCGGGGAAGCGCGGATTCTACCTACATCCCTCCATGCACGACGCCTTCGGCGGCGGTCGTTGAGAGGGCGAAAGGGCGGGGTCGGCGCGGGACGACACCCTGGCGGTCTCAGCGGCCTGCTTCGACACGAGCTGCTTCTTGCCGCAGGTGCTGCACCGGTAGAACCTGAGGGCCGGCAGCATCCTCATCCAGGTTCGCCGCTCGATGCGGCGAAGGCCGGCCAGGCCGCAGGAACATCGGAGAAACAGATTCAGCAGCATCACAGAAGAGTTCAAACCGGGAAGGTGTCGACACTCTTTCCCCGACGCTGCTTCGCGGTTTGCGCAACCGTGAAGCACCCGCGTTCGATTCTGTGGGGGCGCAGGGCATGCAGCGAAAGGGCAGCACGCGCAACAGATTGCTAAGGACGGCGTTTCGCCCGCCCGATGCCTCTGTGGATCGCGTGGGCGGAGAGGGCGTCAGACGTTTTCCGAGCGGTACTTCCAGACCGCGTCGTTCACCGCGCGTTCGGACGCCAGTTGCTTCTTTCCGCAGGCGCTGCATTGGTAGAAGCGCAGGCTCGAGAAGAGTCGCATCCATGGCCGGCGCTCGATGCGTGCGAGATGCCTGAGGCCGCAAGAACAGCGGGAAAAGTAATTCAGCATCGGAAAAGGGTCCAGGGGTGAGGGTTCTGTTGCGACGTCCATCCCTGACTCAGCTCTTCGGCTTTGTAAACGCGATTCCGCTTACTTTGTAAACACGATCACGATTGGCTTGATTCTGCGTGAGCGCCGAGGGCCTCGCGGGTAGTTCCTTAAGAAAAAGGTTGTCTTGAGGGTGTAACAACAAGGCAGCGGCGTTGCCTGATGTACGGAAAACCGTGGGTCGTGCTACGAAACGTCTAAAGGGGCGTGAGATTCGCGGCGATCGCGAGCGGCCCGGAAAAGAAAAAAGCCTGCAACGACTTTCATCGTTGCAGGCTTTCACTTTTCTTTTGGTCGGGGCGAAAGGATTCGAACCTTCGACCCTCTGGTCCCAAACCAGATGCGCTACCAGGCTGCGCTACACCCCGCCAAGCCTTCCATTCTAGCCCGAATAAGAGGCCGCTCAGCGCTTCTCGTACTGCGTCTTGCCAAAAAGGATCTCGCGCGCCTTGTCATCGGTGATGGGACGGCGCAGGTCGGCCAGCACTTTCACACCGCGCTGCACGGCGGGGCGCGCGGCGATGCCGTCGAACCAGGCCTTCAGGTGCGGGTAGTCGGTGAGGGTGATGCCCTGGTTCTCCCAGCTGCGCAGCCACGGGAAGATGGCGATGTCGGCAATCGAATAGCTCGTGCCGGCGATGAACTTGTGCTTGGACAGCTGCCGGTCGATCACGCCGTACAGGCGCCGGGCCTCGTTGGTGTAGCGGTCGACGGCATAAGCGATCTTCTCGGGCGCGTAGATGCGGAAGTGGTGCGCCTGACCCAGCATCGGACCGACGCCGCCCATCTGGAACATGAGCCACTGCAGCACGTCGTAGCGCTCGCGGTCGCCCGTGGGCAGGAACTTGCCGGTCTTGCCCGCGAGGTACACGAGGATGGCGCCCGATTCGAACAGCGAGATCGGCTGGCCGTCCGGTCCGTCGGGGTCGGTGATGGCGGGGATCTTGTTGTTCGGGCTGATCTTCAGGAACTCGGGGGCGAACTGGTCGCCCGTGCCGATGTTCACCGGGTGCGCGTGGTACGGCAGGCCGCACTCCTCGAGCATGATGTGAATCTTGTGGCCGTTCGGCGTGGGCCAGGAATAGACCTCGATGGGCGATGCGGGCATGTCGCGGGCTCCGGAGTGAGAGGGTTGTGACGGGAGAACGGCAGCATATACACGCGCATCCGGACGCGTGCGGGTGCGGGCATTGGCCGCTCAGCCGCTGGTCACCCCACCTGCCGCTCGTGCGCGTTGCACCACATCCAGTGCTCGCCGGGCTCGATCGACTGGATCACCGGATGCCCTTCGGCCCGCGCGTGTTTCGTGGCGTGGCGGTTCTTCGACGAGTCGCAGCAGCCCACATGGCCGCAGTGCACGCACAGGCGCAAGTGCACCCAGGTGTCGCCGGTCTTCAGGCAGTCTTCGCAGCCGTGGGGCGTGTGCGGTTGCGCGACATCGGCAGGAACGTGTTCGCAGGCGTGGATGGGCATGGCTGTCTCGGGACAAGAAGAAAGGTTCAGGCCACGGCCGAGGCCGACGACAAATGCTGGTGAATGAGCGCCACCACCGCGGCGCCTTCGCCGATCGCGCCGCCCACGCGCTTGACCGAGCCCGAGCGCACATCGCCCACCGCGAACACGCCCGACACGCTCGATTCGAGGGCCGTGGCGGGGCGTGCCGGAAAGCCGCTGCTCGCGGCCGGGCCGGTCAGCACGAAGCCGTGCTTGTCGACCGACACGCCGCAGCCCTCGAGCCACGACGTCTCGGGCTCCGCGCCGACGAACAGGAAGATGTTGCGCGCGGGGCAGTCGTGCTCCTGGCCCGAGGTGTGGCAGCGCCAGGTGGCGCCGGTCAGGCCTTCTTCGGGCGCGCCGTGCAGCCGCACGAGCTCGGTGTGCGGCTGCAGCGAGATGTTGGGCGTGGCCTCGATGCGGTCGATGAGGTAGCGCGACATGCTGGCCGCCAGCGACGGCCCGCGCACCAGCACGTTGACCTTGGCCGCATGGCGCGACAGGAACACCGCCGCCTGGCCGGCCGAGTTGCCGCCGCCCACCAGCGCCACTTCCTGCTGCGCGCAGATCTTGGCTTCGATGGCCGAGGCCCAGTACCAGATGCCGCGGCCTTCGAATTCGGCCAGGCGCGGCACGCCGGGGCGGCGGTAGCGCGCGCCGCTCGCAATGACTACGGTGCGTGCGCTGATCGTGCGGCCGTCGGTGAGCTTCAGTGCCAGGCTCTCCCGCGCGTTCTCGCGCGAGCAGTCGAGCGCTGCCACCTGCGCCGGGATCAGCATCTCGACGCCGAACTTCTGCGCCTGCACGAACGCGCGGCCCGCCAGCGCCTGCCCCGAGATGCCGGTCGGAAAGCCCAGGTAGTTCTCGATGCGCGCGCTGGCGCCGGCCTGTCCGCCGAAGGCGCGGCAGTCGAGCACGATCACGCGCAGCCCTTCGGAGGCCGCATACACGGCGGTCGCGAGGCCCGCCGGCCCGGCACCGACCACGGCCACGTCGTACAGATCGTCGCGCGCCGCGGTGTCGACCATGCCGAGGCAGCGCGCCAGGCCCTCGTCGCTCGGGTTGACCAGCACCGAGCCGTCGGGGCACACGGCGAGCAACTGGTCGGGGCCGTACTGGGCGAGCAACGCGGCGGCATCGGGGTCGGCGGCCGCGTCGACCAAGTGATAAGGATGGCCGTTGCGGCGCAGGAAGTTCTCCAGCCGCGCCATTTCGGGCGAATCGGGCCGCCCGATCAGCACCGGCCCCGCCGCACCGGATTCGATGAGCGCCACGCGCCGCAGGATCAGCGCGCGGGTGATGCGCTCGCCCAGGTCGGCCTCGGCCACCAGCAGCGCGCGCAGGCGGTCCGGCGGCACGACCAGCGCCTCGACTTCTTCGTCGGCATGGCCGTCGACCAGGGCAGGGCGCCCGCTCAGCTGGCCGACCTCGGCAAGAAATTCGCCCGGCCCCTGGCGTGCGATCGGCACCACATGGCCCAGGCCGTCGCGCTGCGTGACGGCAACCACGCCCTTGAGCAGCACGAACATGCCGGCCCCGGTCTCGCCGGCGGTGAACAGTCGCTCGCCGCGCGCAAAGCGCTGCACGCTGCCGAAGCTGGCGATGCGTGCCATCTCGGCGTCACTGAGGACAGGGAAAGTCTGGTGCAGGCGGCTGTTGGCGCCTGGTGCGTCGGTGGCCATGGGGTCGAACTCCGTGTCGCGAATGCCCCGCATTAGACGCCGAAGCGGCCCTGAAGCGGGCATGGCGCGCGTTGTAACAACGTCATGTGTCTGCCACGCCGCTGACATGCCGGTTTCATTGCGCGTGTCCAGACTCGGTCAGCAGAAAGGGATTTCCCATGAAAGAACTGCCGAACCCGACGTTTCCGCTCTCGCAGCTCGGACTGCGCGCAGCCTTGTGGCCCGCACCCGCTGCCGGAACCCCCGCCGTTGTTGCTGCTGCGGCCGCCACCGTCGCCGCACTGGCCACCCGCACGGCGGTGCCCGAGGCGCCGCTGGCCGTCATCGTGCCGCCGGTCGTCGAGGCCAAGCCGGGCATCACGGTGAGCTGGGCGCGTCATCTGGATGACGTGCGCGCCGCGCAACGCCTGCGTCACGACGTGTTCGTCGGCGAGATGGGCGCACGCCTGACCACGCCGCTGGCCGGCCACGACATCGACCTGTTCGACGACTTCTGCGAACACCTGCTGGTGCGCGACGAACTCACCGGCCAGGTCATCGGCACCTACCGCGTGCTGACCCCCGCGCAGGCGCGCCGCGTCGGCAGCACCTACAGCGACACCGAATTCGACCTGACCCGCCTGCGCGACCTGCGCGAGCGCATGGTCGAACTGGGCCGCAGCTGCGTGCACGCCGAGCACCGCCAGGGCGGCGTGATCCTCGCGCTCTGGGGCGCGCTGGCCGGCTTCATGCACCGCAACAAGCTCGACACCATGATCGGCTGCGCGAGCATTCCGATGTCGCACAACGGCGTGACCAGCGGCGACGCGGCCGCCAGCATCTGGCGCCAGCTCTCGGCCAGCCACCTCGCGCCGATTCAATACCAGGTGCAGCCGCGCCTGCCGCTGCCGGTCGAGCGGCTCGACAGCGCGCTCGACGTGGAACCGCCCGCGCTCATCAAGGGCTACCTGCGCCTGGGCGCCAAGGTGCTCGGCGCGCCGGCCTGGGACCCGGACTTCAACACCGCCGACCTGCCGATGCTGATGCGCATCGACGACCTGCCGGCGCGCTACCGCAAGCACTTCCTCGGCGCATGAAGCCGGCGGCCATCCGGCCCGACGCCGGGCCGCACGCTGCTTCGCTGTCGCCGAATGTGTCAGGTTCGCTCTCTGTGGGACAGGGTGCGTCACGCGAATGTCATGGAACTGTCACGGACGAAGTTGACACTGTCATATTTCAGCCGTCGTGTTCTCCCGTGCCGCTTGCTCCAGAATCCGTGCCCATGCCCTCCCTCTCCGCTGACCCGTCGCGTGCCGGCGAAGCGCCTTCGTTCGCGTTGCTGGACCGCGACCACAGCATCCTCTCGTTCAACGAGCGCGTGCTCGACTGGGCCCACCGGCCCGAAGTGCCGCTGATCGAACGGCTGCGCTACCTGTGCATCGTGTCGTCGAACCTCGACGAGTTCTTCGAAGTCCGTGCCGCGCCGCACCTGAGCGCGGGCAGCGCCGGCGATCGCAAGGGCACCTACACGGTCGAGTCTTTCGAACGCCTGTCCGAAGCGGCCCATGCGCTCGTGGCGCGCCAGTACGCGCTGTACAACGACGAGCTGATGCCGACGTTTGCCACGCACGGCATCCACATCGTGTCGCACGGCGAACGCAACCCGGCCCAGCGCAAGTGGGTCAGCGAGTATTTCGAGCGCGAAGTGCGCCCGCTGCTGATCCCCGTGGGGCTCGACCCGGCGCACCCGTTCCCGCAGGTGGCGAACAAGTCGCTGAAC
This sequence comes from Variovorax sp. GW822-FHT04A09, assembly GCF_058801005.1. NCBI lineage: Bacteria > Pseudomonadati > Pseudomonadota > Betaproteobacteria > Burkholderiales > Comamonadaceae > Variovorax > Variovorax sp. GW822-FHT04A09. Next base: position 542,005 of record NZ_JBXAMV010000001.1, read on the forward strand.
TTCATCGTGCGCCTGGGCGGCAAGGACGCCTTCGGCCGCGAGAACCCGATCCAGATCGTCAAGCTGCCGCGCGTGCTGCCGCGCCTGATCAAGATGCCGGCCAAGGTGTCGGACGGCAAGACGCTGTTCGTGGCGCTGTCGAGCGTGGTGCGCGCCCACCTGGCCAGCATGTTCCCGGGCCGCGAGGTGGGCGACTTCTCGCAGTTCCGCGTCACGCGCCATTCCGACCTCGCGGTCGACGAGGAAGACGTCAAGAACCTGCGCACCGCGCTGCGCCAGGGCCTGCAGCACCGCCACTACGGCCAGGCCGTGCGGCTGGAGGTGTCGGCCAGCTGCGCCGAATCGCTCGCGAGCTTCCTGCTGGCGCAGTTCAACCTGCCGCCGCAGGCGCTGTACCGCGTGCACGGGCCGGTGAACCTGGCGCGGCTCACGCAGCTCATCGACCTGATCGGCGAGCCGCAACTGCGCTTTCCGCCTTACGCGCCGTCGTTCCCCGTCACGCTGTCGCCCGCCCAGTCGTTCTTCGAGCGGCTGCAGCGCGGCGACGTGCTGATCCACCAGCCCTTCGAGAGCTTCGACGGCGTGCTCGCGTTCCTGCGCGAGTCCGTGCTCGACCCGCAGGTGCTGGCGATCAAGCAAACCATCTACCGCACCGGCGCCGACTCCGAGCTCATGGACCTGCTGCGCGAAGCCGTGCGCCGCGGCAAGGAAGTGACGGTGGTGGTCGAGCTGAAGGCGCGCTTCGACGAAGAGGCCAACATCAACTGGGCCGAGATGCTCGAGTCGATCGGTGCGCAGGTGGTGTACGGCGTGGTGGGCCTGAAGACCCACGCCAAGATGCTGCTGGTGACGCGCCGCGAGGGCAAGCAGCTGCGCCGCTACGGCCACCTGTCCACCGGCAACTACAACCCGCGCACGGCACGGCTGTACACCGACATCAGCCACCTCACGGCCGACCCGGCGCTCACCGCCGACATGGAGGCTGTGTTCGTGCACATGGCCAGCCAGAGCCGCCTGCCCAAGCTCAACCGCATGTGGCTCGCGCCCTTCGACCTGCACAAGAACCTGGTCGCGCGCATCGATGCGCTCGGACAGGCCGCCGCCAGCGGCGAGCCCACGCGCATCGTCGCCAAGATGAACGCGCTGACCGACGAGGAGATCATCGGCGCGCTCATCCGCGCGGGGCAGAAGGGCGTGAAGATCGACCTCATCGTGCGCGGCGCCTGCACGCTGCCGGCGCAGGTGCCGGGGCTCACCGACAACGTGCGCGTGCGCTCGGTGATCGGTCGCTTTCTCGAGCATTCGCGGGTGTTCTATTTCCGCCATGGCGAGGACGAGTCGCTGTACCTGTCGAGCGCCGACTGGATGAACCGCAACATGATGCGGCGCATCGAGCTGGCCTGGCCCGTGACCGACCCGAACCTGCGCCAGCGCCTCATCGACGAGTGCCTGGTGGCTTACCTGCACGATGGGCGCGACGCCTGGGACCTGGGCGGCGACGGCATCTACCGGCGTGTCGACCATGACACGCACCCCGGCGAGGCGGGTGCGTCCCCCGCGATCGAAGCGCATGGCGCCCAGGCCGCCTTGATGGGCCGCTATGCATCACGAGGAAACCACCGTGATGCGTCCGGCAATTGAAATTGAAGAAGAAGTTCGAAAGACGATGAGCATGGACTTGATCTTCTGGCGTCACGCCGAAGCCGAGGACTGGACCGAAGGGTGTGACGACATGCAGCGCTCGCTCACCCCGCGCGGCGAAAAGCAGGCCAAGCGCATGGCCACCTGGCTCGACCGGCAACTGCCCGACGGCACGCGCATCGTGTGCAGCCCGGCGCGCCGCTGCGAGCAGACCGCGCTCGCGCTGGGCCGCAAGTACAAGCTGCGCTCCGAGCTGTCGCCCGACACCACCCCCGACGCGCTGCTGGCCGCCACAGGCTGGCCCAACGGCAAGTCGGTGGTGCTGGTGATCGGCCACCAGCCCTCGCTGGGCCAGGCCATCTCGATGCTGCTCGGCCTGAAGCAGGACAGCTGCCCGGTGCGCAAGGGCTCGCTGTGGTGGATCCGCACCCGCGAGCGCGACGGCGACGTGCAGACCGTCGTGGTGACGGTGCAGGCGCCCGAGCTTCTCTAGCTGCTACAGCGGTCCTCCGCTGCGAATACCCCTGCCTGGCGCTTGCGGACAGGCGCTTTGTCACGGTTGCGGGCAGAGCTGGCAGGGCGCTTGTCTCCCGGAAAAAGGGGCGAAGCACTCATGCGCGCGCGCGGCGCAATTTCTACAGTGTGACTCCACGGCAGCGTGCTTTTGACGCCGATGCGGGAAAGAAGCGGTGCCGGTCGACCACATCACTGGGGAAGACGCATGAAACCGCTCAACACACTGCCAGGAAGCTTCATGAACATGCTGCGTGCAGACGCGGACATGCGGTTGAAGGCGCTGATTTTTCTGCTGGTTGCCGCAGCCCTGCTGTCGGGGTGCGCGACGAACACCGCCGCGCCTGCGCCGCCGACCCGTCACGATATCGCCCGGTCGATCGAGAAGGTCGAGCTCATCTACAACCAGGAAGACCAACTGATCGTCACGGATGGCGGCGGGTCGGGGCTGACGGGCTTCGCAGGGTTTCTGGGACCCCTCGCCGCGCTGGTGGCCATCTCCGTCGATACCAACAGCCGACTGACGATGGCCGCCCGGACCGACCAGCGCAGCAAGGAGTTCACGGCCGCGGTGAAGAACAGCGGCGTGACCATGGGGCTGAACAGGCAGTTCGCAGAGCGACTGGCGGCGCGCCTGCGGGACAGTGGCCGCGAGGTGAAGCTGACGCCTTTCTTCCGCGCGACCGGAGAGCACGCGCAGATGCAGGTGCAGGAACTCCAGCCGACGCCCGGCTACAGCACATTGATCTTGCGGATCACGACGTCTTATGGCGCGGCCGATGCGACATCGAGCTTCAAGCCGTACGTCTGGGTGGAGCAGTTGCTCAGGGACGAGAAGCAGTCCGTCGTGGGCCAGACGTTGCAGGTCGCCGACGTGAGCGAGCCGACCTATCTCCTGTACGACGGCCTGCTCAAGGACACCGCAGGCGCTCGCGAAGGGTTGAAGCGCGGGCTTGACCAGATCGTGCAGCCGGCCTATGTCAGCCTGTTCGGGGAAGACGAGCCGCGCAAGGCCAGCGCTGCGGCAGTCACGCAGACGGCCGGCATCGACACGAAGTGAAACGGCTCAGGCGCCGCTGAGTTCCACGCGCCAGTTGCCGGTCTTTTGCCAGGCCAGCACTTCCTCGCGCAGCAGGTGCGCCGACTGCGGGTACATCTCGGCCCAGTCGGGCGCGCAGGCGATCGTGAAGGCCCTGGCACCGAGTGCCGCGAGGTTCAGCGCCTGCGGCTCGGGGTCGCGGCGCGCGTGGCACAGGATCACCGCCAGGCGCAGCGCCAGCAGCTGCATCACGAAGGTCTCGTCGTCCAGCGAGGCTTCGAGCTTGCGCAGCTTGCCGCGCTGGCCCAGCACCAGCTGGCCGAGGGCGTGCAGTTCGTTCACTGCAAAGCCCGGCGCATCGGTGTTGTCGAGGATGTAGGCGCCGTGCTTGTGATAGTCGCTGTGCGACACCAGCGCGCCGATCTCGTGCAGCTGCGCGGCCCAGCCGAGCTTGCGCAGGGCGCGGCCGGCGCGGCTCGAGGTGCTGCCGCCGCGCGCGGCGGGGGCCAGCTGCACGAACAGCGCGGCGGCGGTGTCGCTCACGCGCTTGGCCTGGGCCGGATCGACCGCGAAGCGGGTGGCGAGCCGGGTCACGGTGGCGCTGCGCATGTCGGCCACGCTCTCGTCGCGTTCGAGCAGTTCGTAGAGCACGCCGTGGCGCAGGGCGCCCTGGGCGACCTTCATTTCCTGGATGTCGAGCAGATCGAACACCGCGCGCAGCACGCTCAGGCCGCCGCCGATCACGGCCTTGCGGTCTTCGCGCATGCCGTCGATGCGCAGCTTGTCGATGCTGCCGGCCTTGAGCAGGCGGTCGAGCAGCCAGTCGAGGCCGTCGCGGGTGACCAGGCCGGCCTCGCCGCCGGCTGCGGCGAGCACGTCGCCCACCGCGCCGATGGTGCCGGAGGCGCCGTAGGCCACGTCCCACTGGTCGCGGGTGTAGCTGGAGAGCGCATCGTCCAGCACGGCCTTGGCTGCCACTTCGGCGGCGCGGAAGGCGGGGGCGGTGAACTGGCCTTCGCCGAAATGCTTCATCGACCAGGCGACGCTGCCCACGCGGTACGACTCCATGCGCTCGGCCTCGAGGGCGTGGCCGATGATCATTTCGGTGGAGCGCCCGCCGATGTCGATGACGAGGCGGCGTTCCTGGTCGGAGGCGTCGGTGTGCGGCAGGTGGTGTGCCACGCCCTGGTAGATCAGGCGGGCTTCTTCCCGGCCCGGGATCACGTCGATGCCGAAGCCCAGGATGGTGCGCGCGCGCAACAGGAACTCTTCTCGGTTGCGCGCTTCGCGCAGGGTCTGGGTGGCCACGGCGCGCACCTGCGAGCGCTTGAAGCCGGCCAGCCGCTCGCCGAAGCGGGCGAGGGCGTCCCAGCCGCGCTGCATGGCTTCGGTCGTGAGGTTGCGGGCGCTGTCCAGGCCGTTGCCCTGGCGCACGGTTTCCTTGAGGTACTCGGTGCGGTGGATCTGTCCGTGGTCGACCTGGCCGATTTCCAGCCTGAAGCTGTTCGAGCCGAGATCGACCGCTGCGAGGCGGGTGCCGTTTTGCATGTTGTAGTGAAGAGGGCGGTTCTCTGATCGTAGCGCCGTGACAGCAGGCGCCGCCTCCCAAGTCACGTCACGGCGAGGGCTGGAGGTTAGGCGGGGTGAATGACGGTTGTGTGACAGCGTCACACACAGCAGGGGTGGCGCAGCGGCATTTTCCCTCGACAGAAGGGGTGTCACATCGATGTCACAAAAGCTTTTTAGAGTCCGTTCGAGCCCCCAAAGGGACTACTTCTTACTTCTCAAGGAAGCTTTATGAAAACGACGTTCAAATTTGCAACCGCCGGCCTCGTGACCGCGCTGTTCTCCATTTCCGCTTTCGCACAAGACGTGACCGGCGCCGGCGCCAGCTTCCCCGCACCGCTGTACGCCAAGTGGGCTTCCGACTTCAACAAGGCCACCGGCGTCAAGATCAACTACCAGTCGGTCGGCTCGGGTGCCGGCCTGAAGCAGATCGAAGCCAAGACCGTCGATTTCGGCGCTTCGGACGCTCCCCTGAAGGACGACGAGCTGCAAGCCAAGGGCCTGATGCAGTTCCCCACCGTCATCGGCGGCGTGATCCCCGTGGTGAACATCCCCGGCATCAAGCCGGGCGAACTGAAGCTCAACGGCCAGGTGCTGGGCGACATCTACCTGGGCAAGATCACCAAGTGGAACGACCCCGCCATCAAGGCGCTGAACGGTTCGCTGGCCCTGCCTGACGCCGCCATCGCCCCGGTTCGCCGCGCCGACGGTTCGGGCACCAGCTTCCTGTTCACCAACTACCTGAGCAAGGTCAACGCCGAGTGGAAGTCGAAGGTCGGCGAAGGCACGGCCGTGAACTGGCCCACCGGCGCGGGTGGCAAGGGCAACGAAGGCGTCGCTGCTTTCGTGAACCGCCTGCCCAACTCGATCGGCTACGTCGAGTACGCCTACGTCAAGCAGAACAAGATGACCTACGCCCAGCTGCAGAACGCCGCCGGCACGTTCGTCTCGCCCGACGACAGCGCCTTCAAGGCCGCCGCCGCCGGTGCCGACTGGAACAAGAGCTTCTACCAGGTGCTGACCAACCAGGCCGGCAAGGATTCGTGGCCCATCACCGGCGCCACCTTCATCCTGATGCACAAGGTGCAGGACAAGCCCGCCAGCGCCACCACCGTGCTGAAGTTCTTCGACTGGGCCTACAAGGGCGGCGACAAGACGGCCGACGAGCTGGACTACGTGCCGATGCCCGACGCCGTGAAGGCCACCATTGCCAAGGCATGGGGTGAAGTGAAGGACGCATCGGGCAAGCCGGTCGCGTTCAAGTAAGAAGCAACCCTTCATCCACCCTCCAGGACGGCGCGCCCATGAGCAACTCTTCGCTCCAGGACGCGCCGCTTTCGTCTTTGCCGGAGCGACCCGTGTCATCCACCTTCCCCGCTGCTGCCGCCTCCCTCGACCTCGCGGCCGAGCGCGCGCGCACCTCCGCCGCTCCTCCGCCGCCCGTCAAGGCGGCCCGTTCCGGCCCCATGGCCGACCGCCTCTTCGGCTGGGCCGCCAAGGGCGCCGCGCTGCTGACGCTCGCGATGCTGATCGGCATCCTGCTGTCGCTCGTTGCCGGCGCCTGGCCCGCCATTTCGAAGTACGGCCTCGGCTTCCTCACGAGCAGCGTGTGGGACCCGGTGAAGGACGAGTACGGCGGCCTCGTGATGATCTACGGCACGCTGGCCACCTCGTTCATCGCACTGGTGATTGCCGTGCCGGTGAGCTTCGGCATCGCGCTGTTCCTGACCGAACTCTCGCCCAACTGGCTCAAGCGCCCGTTGGGCACCGCCATTGAACTGCTGGCTGCCGTGCCGTCCATCGTGTACGGCATGTGGGGCCTGCTGGTCTTCGGCCCCATTCTTTCCACCTGGGTGCAGCAGCCGCTGCAGAAGCTGCTGGCCGGCGTGCCGTACCTCGGCGCCCTGGTGTCCGGCCCGCCCGTGGGCATCGGCATCCTGTCGGCCGGCATCATCCTGGCGATCATGATCATTCCGTTCATCGCCTCGGTGATGCGCGACGTGTTCGAAGTGACGCCCGCGCTGCTCAAGGAGTCGGCCTACGGCCTGGGCTCCACCACCTGGGAAGTCGTCTCCAAGGTCGTGCTGCCCTACACCAAGGCCGGCGTGATCGGCGGCATCATGCTCGGCCTGGGCCGTGCACTGGGCGAGACCATGGCCGTCACCTTCGTGATCGGCAACATGAACCAGCTCAACTCCCTGTCGGTGTTCGAGGCTGCCAACAGCATCACCTCGGCACTGGCCAATGAATTCGCCGAAGCCGGCGCGGGCCTGCACCAGGCCGCGCTGATGTACCTCGGCCTCGTGCTGTTCTTCATCACCTTCGTCGTGCTGTCGCTCTCGAAGATGCTGCTGGCCCAGATGAAGAAGAGCGAAGGAACCAAGTCGTGAGCACCGCGCAAAACCTGATCAACGCCAAGACACTGGCAGAGACGCGCCAGGCGAAGTTCGCCGCGCGCAACCGCGTCAACAAGATCGCCCTCACGCTGTCGCTCGCCGCGATGGCGTTCGGCGTGTTCTGGCTCGTGTGGATCCTGTGGGAAACGCTGCGCCAGGGCGTGGGCGGCCTGGCGCTCGCCACCTTCACCGAGATGACGCCGCCGCCGAACGAGGCGGGCGGTATCGCCAATGCCATCTTCGGTTCGTTCGTGATGGTGATGCTGGCGACCTTCGTGGGCACGCCCATCGGCATCATGGCCGGCATCTACCTGGCCGAGTACAACCCCAAGGGCCTGCTGGCCTCGATCACGCGCTTCGTCAACGACATCCTGCTGTCGGCACCGTCGATCGTGATCGGCCTGTTCGTCTACGCCGTGGTGGTGGCCTACTTCAAGACCTTCTCGGGCCTGGCCGGCGCGCTGTCGCTGGCGCTCATCGTGATTCCGGTGGTGATCCGCACCACCGAGAACATGCTGCAGCTGGTGCCGCCGGGCCTGCGTGAAGCGGCCTACGCACTGGGCACGCCGAAGTGGAAGGTCATTCTCAGCATCACGCTGCGCGCCGCGCGCGCGGGTGTGGTCACGGGCGTGCTGCTGGCCGTGGCCCGCATCGCCGGCGAAACCGCGCCGCTGCTCTTCACCGCGCTGAACAACCAGTTCTGGACCGCCGACGTGAGCCAGCCGATGGCCAGCCTGCCGGTCACGATCTTCAAGTTCGCCATGAGCCCGTACGAGAACTGGCAACAACTGGCCTGGGCCGGTGTGTTCCTGATCACCGTCGCCGTGCTTGCCCTCAACATCCTGGCGCGCGTGCTGACGCGCAACAAACACTAAATCAAGAAGGCGCCAACATGCCAAACACCGTCGCACAACAACAACCGTCGCGCTCGAAGATCTCGGTCAAGGACCTGAACTTCTACTACGGCAAGTTCCACGCGCTCAAGGGCATCAACCTCGAGATCCCCGAGAACAAGGTCACGGCCTTCATCGGCCCGTCGGGCTGCGGCAAGTCGACCCTGCTGCGCACCTTCAACCGCATGTTCGAGCTGTACCCCGAGCAGCGTGCCGAAGGCACCATTGCACTGGACGGCGAGAACCTGCTCACGTCCAAGCAGGACGTGGCACTGATCCGCGCCAAGGTCGGCATGGTGTTCCAGAAACCCACGCCGTTCCCGATGTCGATCTACGACAACATCGCCTTCGGCGTGAAGCTGTTCGAAAATCTGTCGGCCAGCGAAATGGACGACCGCGTCGAGTGGGCCCTGAAGAAGGCCGCCCTGTGGACCGAAGTGCGCGACAAGCTGCAGCAAAGCGGCTCGGGCCTCTCCGGCGGCCAGCAGCAGCGCCTGTGCATTGCGCGCGGCATCGCGATCAAGCCCGAAGTGCTGCTGCTCGACGAACCGTGCTCCGCACTCGACCCGATCTCGACCGCGAAGATCGAAGAGTTGATCGCCGAGCTGAAAAACGAGTACACCGTGGTCATCGTGACCCACAACATGCAGCAGGCCGCCCGCTGCAGCGACTACACCGCCTACATGTACCTCGGCGACCTGATCGAGTTCGGCGCCACCGAACAGATGTTCTTCAAGCCGCAGCGCAAGGAGACCGAGGACTACATCACCGGCCGCTTCGGTTGAAGTCAAAGGAAACACCATGACCGAGAAACACCTTTCCAGCCAGTTCGACAGCGAACTCAACGGCGTCTCGTCGCGCGTGATGGAGCTCGGCGGCATGGTCGAGTCGCAGATCCACCAGGCCGTGTACGCCCTGCTGCAGTTCGACGCCGAAGCCGCCGACCGCGTGATGGAGACCGAGCACCGCGTCAACGCGATGGAGATCGAGATCGACCGCGAGCTGTCGTCGATCATCGCCCGTCGCCAACCCACGGCACGCGACCTGCGCCTCTTGATCGCCATCAGCAAGACCACCGCCAACCTGGAGCGCGTGGGCGACGAGGCCAACAAGATCGCGCGCATGGTCAAGTCGATCATCGAGAGCGGATCGGCCCGCCAGCTGCCCACCACCGAGCTGCGCATTGCCGCCGACCTGGCCTCGAACCTGCTGCGCACCGCGCTGGACGCCTTCGCGCGCCTGGACACGGCCGCCGCGCTGTCGATCCTCAAGGACGACGACCTCATCGACAAAGAGTTCGACGGCTTCGTGCGCAAGCTGGTCACCTACATGATGGAAGACCCGCGCACCATCTCCGCCAGCCTGGACCTGCTGTTCCTGGCCAAGGCCATCGAACGCATCGGCGACCACGCCAAGAACATCGCCGAGTTCATCATCTACATCGTCAAGGGCGCCGATGTGCGGCACACTTCGATGGAGGAAATCGAGTCGGCATTGCAGTGACGACCGTCGCCGCAAAGACTCCCCATAACGCATGAAGAAACCAAGAGTCCTGATCGTCGAAGACGAATCCTCGATCGCCGAGCTGATCGCCGTCAACCTGCGCCACAACGGCTTCGAGCCGATCTGGTCCGAAGACGGTGCCGCCGCCCAGCGTGAAATCGACGCCTTCCTGCCGGACCTGATCCTGCTCGACTGGATGCTGCCGGGCCAGAGCGGCCTGCAGCTCGCGCGCCAGTGGCGCAAAGACCCGCGCACCAAGGCCATCCCGATCCTGATGCTGACGGCGCGCGGCGACGAGCCCGACAAGGTCGCCGGCCTCGATGCCGGGGCCGACGACTACATCACCAAGCCGTTCTCCACGCAGGAAATGCTGGCGCGCATCCGCGCCGTGCTGCGCCGCCGCGCGCCCGAGGTGGTGACCGAGCGCGTCGAGATCGGCGAACTGGCCCTCGACACCTCCACCCACCGCGTGACGTGGCAGGGCGGAGCACTGAAGGTCGGCCCGACCGAGTTCAAGCTGCTGGCCTACCTGATGCAGCATGCCGAGCGCGTGCACAGCCGCGCGCAGCTGCTGGACAAGGTGTGGGGCGACCACGTCTACATCGAGGAACGCACGGTCGACGTGCACGTCAAGCGCCTGCGCGAGTCGCTGGGCGTGGCCGCGCCGATGGTGGAAACCGTTCGCGGAGCGGGTTACCGGCTGACGGCCCAAGTCACGGTGTGAGCAGCGCCGTGAGCCTCGGCGGCGGGCGCGGATAATCGCCCGCCATGCCTTTCCGTATTGCTACGTTTTTAATAGCGTCCCTCGCAATTGCGGCGGGCGCTGTCGGCCTTTTCGGCTGGAAGTACGGCTGGCTGGGTGCCTGGCTGGGCGCGGTGCTTTGGCTGGGCTTCGATGCCTGGCGCGCCGAACGCCTGCTGCGCGTGCTGCGCAACGACGCGGCCGGGCTGCCGTCGCGCGGACCGGGCGTGTGGGGCGAGCTCTCGGAGCGCATCCGCAAGCTGCTGCGCGAGCGTGAACAGCAGACCCGACAGGCCGAAGACCGGCTGCAGGAGTTCCTGGCCGCCATCCAGGCGTCGCCCAACGGCGTGGTGCTGCTCGACGAGCAGGGCCGCATCGAGTGGTGCAACCAGACGGCGGCGGGGCAGTTCGGCATCGATGCCGAGCGCGACCTGCTGCAGCACCTGGCGAACCTCGTGCGCGACCCGGCGTTCGTGGCCTACCTGGCCTCGTGGAACTACAGCCGCGATGTCGTCATCGACGCGCCTGGTCTCGTGCATGCACAGCATCGCGGCCATCCGGTGCGGCTGTCGGTGCAGGTGCATCCCTACGCCGGCAACCGGCGCATGCTGCTCACGCGCGACATCACGGCGCTGGAGCAGGCCGAGGCGATGCGGCGCGACTTCGTGGCCAACGTGTCGCACGAGATCCGCACGCCGCTCACGGTGCTGGCGGGCTTTGTCGAGACGCTGCAGAACCTGCCGCTGGATGCCGACGAGCGCACGCGTTACTTGTCGCTGATGGGGCAGCAGTCGCACCGCATGGAAACGCTGGTGAACGACCTGCTGACGCTGTCGCGGCTGGAGGGCAGTGCGGCGCCGTCGGGCAACCAATGGGTGCGCATGCGCGCGCTGCTGGCGCAGTGCGAGGACGAGGGGCGTGGCCTGTCGGGCCGGCTCACGCCGCAGGGGCACCGGCTCACGTTCACGTCCGAAGCCGAGTCCGAGCTGTCGGGCGCGCCGACCGAGCTGCAGAGCGCGATGTCGAACCTCGTGAGCAACGCCATCCGCTATACGCCCGGCGGCGGCGAGGTGGTGGTGACCTGGCGGGTGCTGCCTGACGGGCGCGGTGAATACGCTGTGCGCGACACGGGTCCGGGCATTGCCGCCGAACACATTCCGCGGCTCACCGAGCGCTTCTATCGCATCGACCGCAGCCGCTCGCGCGAGACCGGCGGCACGGGGCTGGGGCTGGCGATCGTGAAGCACATCGCGCAGCGCCACGGCACCGAGCTGCGCATCGAAAGCACGGTGGGCAAGGGCAGCCGCTTCGCGCTGCTGTTTCCGGCGACGCGCGTGCGCGAAGCGCGCGTGATGAGCAAGTAAGCGAGCCGCGTGGCCCTCAGCGGGCGCGCGCCTTCATCGTCCAGCGCAGCAGCGCGACGAACAACAGCGCGGTGAGCGCCAGCGCCGCGGCGCTCATGAGCCAGAAAGCCAGCGGCGACTGCATGGCCGGCCACGGCCCCAGGCCGCGGTAGGCCAGCAGGTAGCTGCCGCCCAGGCCCATGCCCCAGAGCATCGCGCAGTAGATGACCAGCGGCGCCAGCGTCACGCGGTAGCAGCGCAGCACGAAGACGCACAGCGTCTGGAAGGCATCGGCGATGTGATACAGCGCCACCGTGGTCAGCAGCGCCGCCGCCATCGCGATCACGGCGGGGTTGTCGGAGTACACGTTGGCGAGCTGCATGCGGAACGCGGCCATCGCGCCGGCATAGAGCAGGGCAAACAGGGCGGTGAGCTCGAAGCCCAGCCGGCAGGCATGGCGCGCCCTGGCGGCGTCGCCGGCACCGAGCCAGAAGCTCACGCGCGCGCTGGTCGCGATGGCGAGCGACAGCGGCGTCATGTAGGCCACGGCCAGCAGGTTCGACGCGATCTGGTGCGCGGCCGCCGCGGCGGTGCCCAGGCGCGCGATGAAGAGGGCCATCAGCGTGAATGACGTCACTTCCACCAGCACCGCGAGGCCGCCGGGCACACCCAGCCGTGCGAAGAGACGGATCTGGCGCCAGTCGGGCGCCTCGATGCGCTCCCACAGCTGGTAGCCGCGGTAGAACGTGCCGTGGCGCAGCAGCCAGACCGCGCAGCCCAGCATGGCCCAGTTCACGCACAGCGTGGCCCAGGCGCAGCCCACCAGCCCCATCGCCGGCAGGCCGGCACCGCCGAAGGTGAACCAGACCGACAGCGGCAGCTTCACGAGCAGCGAGGCCAGCTGCAGCCAGGTCACGAGCTTGGGCTTGCCCAGGCTTTGGTTCAGCGTGCTGAAGAGGCGAAAGAGCAGGGAAGGCGCGAGCGCGAAGGCCAGCACCGCGAGGTAGGCCTCGACCTCGCCGCGCATGTCGGCGGGCACCTGGGTCCAGCGCAGCGCCGCGCCGGGCAGCAGCAGCACGGTCATGCCGACCACGACGGCGATGGCTGCGAGGTAGAGCGACTGGCGCACCGAGCGGCCGATCTCGCTGCCCCGGTTGGCGCCGTGCAGTTCGGCCCACACCGGCAGCAGTGCTTGCAGCACGCCCATCAGCGAGACATACACGCTGACGAAGATGGCGGCGCCCACTGAGAGCGCGGCCAGTGCGCCTTCGGAATAGCGGCCCGCGATGATGGTGTCGGCCACGCCGAAGGCCATCACGGCCAGTTGGCCGATCAGCACCGTGCCGGCGTGCCGTGCGATGAGTCCGCGTTCGTTCCCGTGCGTGCTGCTGCTCACGGGTCAGCGCACGATCTTTTCGTAGAGCAGCAGGTCGTCCGCGGGGCTGCTGGGACGGCGCAGGGTGCCGCTGAAGCGCCACTGTTCCAGCGGGATGATGGTGTGCAGCCGCTCGATGGTGTCGGGGCTCACGAGCAGCCACGGGCAGTCGTTGCCCAGCAGCAGCGGCTGCAGGTTGAGGTTGCCGTGGTGGCGCAGCGCCGCGACGTGCGGCCGGCTCAGCGCCAGCTCGGCAACGCAGCGCGGGTGGCCGATGCGCTCGGTCACGGCGCGCACCTGCGGGACGTAGCTGCGCGCGTAGTCGATGGACGGCAGCCACAGCGTCATCAGCAGCATCCAGCACAGCGCGGTGCCGCCGGCCGGCAGCACCAGCGTCTTCCAGAGCGCGGCGCGATGGCGCCCGGTGCGCCAGCGCACCAGCCAGCACCAGGCCAGCGTGGCGGCCAGGGCGAGCACGAAGGCGACCGGCGAGAACTCGGCCACGAAGCCCGGCACCAGCCGCGCCACGCTGGCGGCCGGCTTGCGCGGCGCGCCGGTCAGCATGGCGATCCAGTACATCCAGCCGAGCACGGCCAGGCCGCTGAAGAACAGCACGTTGAACCAGTCGATCAGCGCCGCGGCGCTGCGCCGGAAGGTCGGCAGCGCAAAGGCCGCCAGCGTGGCGAAGGCGGGCAGGGCCAGCAGCAGGGAGCGGTCCGAAAAATCGGTGGTCCAGGTGGCGGCCAGCGGCACCAGCGCGAACCACAGCGGCAGCGCGACGTGGCGCTCGAGCCACTGGCGGCGCCAGCGCCAGAGCGTCCAGATCGCGAGCGGCCAGACCGGCCAGGTGAACCACAGCAACAGCTTGGCCTGGCTGCGCACGTCGGACAGCAGCGAGTGGCCCAGCGTGATCTTCCATTGCGCCAGGCCCAGGCCGAAGACCAGCGCGGCGGCCAGCACGGTGATGCCGACCATCGTCAGCAAGGCGGGCAGGGTGAAGCCGGGGCTCTCGTCGTCGCTGTAGCCTTCCGCTGCACGGATGGCGCGCTGGTGGCGCTCGTAGGCCATGTACACGGCGCTGCCGATCGCCAGCGCAAGGCCGACCGTCGGACCGCCGCTCAGCGTCATGCCGAGGGTGCCGACCACGAGCGCGATCACCGGGCCGACGCGCCGGTAGGGCAGTGCGGCCACGCCATAGAACAGGTGCGAGGCGAAGTACAGCTGCGCCAGCGCGGGCGTGGTTTCATGCCCCAGCTGGGCCAGGCCCAGCGAGGCGATCAGCGCCAGCAGGCCGCCATCGGCGATGGCGCGGGCGTAGTCGGTCGGGCGCGCCTCGCCGCCGAAGGCAAAGGCCACGGGCTGGGCGCGCGGCGTGCGGGCGAGGTAATAGACGGCGTACCAGGTCGCGGTGAAGGTGCCCCACAGCATCAGCGCGAACACGAAGCGCACGGCCAGGTCGGGGTTGACCCACGACGGGGCGAGCTGGATCGCCCAGGCGCCGATCCAGTAGGGGATCAGCGCGGGGGTCTCGGGGCGCATGCCCAGCAGCAGCGGGTCGAACCAGCGGGCGATGCCCTCGGTGCTGCGGGCCAACTCGGCCATGTAGCCGAAGGCCGTGATGTCGGCGCTCTTCCAGGGGCCCCGGCCGAGCAGGCCCGGCAGCAGGTAGGCCGCGCACAGCAGCAGCAACGCGACGCGCGGCAGCCGGCGTACGGCATTCTGGGCAACGATCGCGGGAGTCGGCTGGTTCAAGGGCGAGGCGGAAGAGGCGAAGGGTGATTGGAAAGAAAAAGGGCAGCGCGGTAAACCGGGCTGCCCTCGACGCCAGAGCGCGTGCCTGATTACTTGGCAGCGGTCTTGCCGAAGCGGTTGCGGAACTTCTCGACGCGACCACCCATGTTGTCCACCGACTTTTGCGTGCCGGTGTAGAAGGGGTGCGATTCGCTCGTGGTGTCGAGCTTGAACAGGGGCAGCTCGCGGCCGTCGTCGGTCTTGCCCATTTCCTTGGTGTTCGCGCACGAACGGGTCACGAACTTGAAGCCGTTCGACATGTCGACGAACAGAACTTCGCGGTAATTCGGGTGGATGCCTTCTTTTGCCATGGTGTTTCCTTTTGCGCTGTTGGAATCAATGCGCGGTCGATGCGAGAGCCACCAGCGTGCCAGCAATCTGGCGCGCCGCCCTGAGGCCTTTGACGTGAAGTGTGAGGGCCAAGGAAGCCGGGCGACGTGCCCAGCCGCACTTTTCGCGGAGCCCATGATTATCGCATACTGCCCCAATTGCGAGCAAACCGGGCCCTCCCATGACTTCCACACCCCTTCGCGCCGGCCTTGTCGGCTACGGTTTCGCCGGCCAGACCTTCCATGCGCCGGTGCTTTCGGCCGTTCCGGGGCTCGAACTGGCGGCCGTGGCGAGCTCGCAGCCGCACAAGGTGCACGCCGACTGGCCCGGCGTGGCCGTGGTGCCCGACGTGGCGGCGCTGGTGGCCCGGGCGGACATCGACCTCGTGGTGGTGGCGACGCCCAATGCCCAGCACCATCCCGTGGCCAAAGCGGCGCTGGAGGCCGGCAAGCACGTGGTCGTCGACAAGCCTTTCACGCTCGATGTGGCCGAAGCGCGGGAGCTCGAGTTGTTGTCAAATCGCAACAATCGCGTGCTCTCGGTCTACCAGAACCGGCGTTTCGACGCCGATTTCCTGACGCTCCAGCAGGTCCTGACGTCTGGCGACCTGGGGCGCCCGGTGTATCTGGAATCGCATTTCGACCGGTTCCGTCCCGAGGTTCGCGAGCGCTGGCGGGAGCAGCCCGTGCCGGGTGCGGGCCTGTGGGTGGACCTGGGTGCGCATCTGGTCGATCAGGCCGTGCAGCTTTTCGGTCGGCCCGACACGCTGCAGCTCGACACAGCCGCTTTGCGAGACGGCGCACGGGTCGAGGACTATTTCCACGCCGTGCTGCGCTACGAGAGCGGCCCCCATGCGCCGCTGCGCGTGGTGCTGCACGCCACGACGCTCGCGGCCCATGCGGCGCCGCGCTACATCGTGCACGGCACGCGCGGGAGCTACGTCAAGCACGGCGTCGACACGCAGGAAGACGCGCTGCGCGCCGGCCAGCGACCGCCGGCCGAAGGGTGGGGCGCCGATCCGCTCGATGGCGAACTCACGCTGATCGGTAGCGACGGCGCGCCGCATTTTCACGCGGTGCCTACGCAGGCCGGCAACTATGCCGACTACTACGCCGCGGTCCGCGATGCGATCCTCGGCAAGGGGCCCAATCCCGTGCCGCCCGAGCAGGCCGTCGCGTTGATGGAGCTGCTCGACATCGGCCGCCAGAGCGCTGCCGAAGGCCGCGCCATCCGCATCGAGCGCCCATGAAAAAAGCGCGTTGACCCGTGAGGGCCAACGCGCTTTTGCGGGAGAGCCTGAAGCTCAGCCGCCGCGACGCATCATGTCGAAGAACTCGACATTGGTCTTGGTCGCCTTCATGTTCTTGAGCATCAGCTCCATCGACTCGATCTCGTCCATGTTGTACATGAGCTGACGCAGGATGCGGGTCTTCTGCAGGATCTCGGGGGCCAGCAGCAGTTCTTCGCGGCGCGTGCCGCTGCGGTTGAGCTGGATCGACGGGAACACGCGCTTTTCGTAAAGGCGGCGGTCCAGGTGGATTTCGGAGTTGCCGGTGCCCTTGAACTCTTCGAAGATCACTTCGTCCATGCGGCTGCCGGTGTCGATCAGCGCGGTGCCGATGATGGTCAGCGAGCCGCCTTCTTCCACGTTGCGCGCGGCGCCCAGGAAGCGCTTGGGACGCTGCAGCGCGTTGGAATCGACACCGCCGGTCAGCACCTTGCCCGACGAGGGCACGACGTTGTTGTAGGCGCGGGCCAGACGGGTGATCGAGTCGAGCAGGATCACCACGTCCTTCTTGAGTTCGACCAGGCGCTTGGCGCGCTCGATCACCATTTCGGCGACGTGCACGTGGCGCGCTGCGGGCTCGTCGAAGGTCGAAGCGATGACTTCGCCCTTCACCGTGCGCTGCATTTCGGTCACTTCTTCAGGGCGCTCGTCCACGAGCAGCACCATCATGTGCACGTCGGGGTAGTTGGCGCTGATCGCGTGGGCGATGTGCTGCATCATCACCGTCTTGCCGCTCTTGGGCGGTGCCACGAGCAGGGCGCGCTGGCCTTTGCCGATGGGGGCGATGATGTCGATGATGCGGCCGGTGAGGTTCTCTTCGCCCTTGACGCCTTCGCGTTCCAGCTTCATCTGTTCCTTGGGGAACAGCGGCGTCAGGTTCTCGAACATCACCTTGTGCTTGTTGGCTTCGGGTGCGCCGTCGTTGACCTTGTCCAGCTTGGTCAGTGCGAAGTAGCGCTCGCCGTCCTTGGGCGTGCGCACTTCACCTTCGATCATGTCGCCGGTGTGCAGGTTGAAGCGCCGCACCTGGCTGGGCGAGATGTAGATGTCGTCGGTGCTGGCCGTGAAGCTGGTGTCCGGGCTGCGCAGGAAGCCGAAGCCGTCGGGCAGGATTTCGAGCACACCGTCGGCGAAGACCTGTTCGCCGGCCTTGGCGCGCTTCTTGATGATCGCGAACATCAGCTCTTGCTTGCGCATGCGGCCGATGTTTTCGATCTCAAGCGCCTCAGCCTGCTTGAAGACTTCAGACACGTGGAGTGCCTTGAGTTCGTTTAAGTGCATGGAACGACCCCTGGAGGGGTAATCGAATCGGGAACGGGGGGAGGTTTGATGTGGGGCAAGAACTGCCTCACGAACCGGGGAACTCGAACCGGTTGCCTGATGAAAGGCCCGGTGAACTGAGGGCGATTATGACAGGAAAATCGCCCCGGCCAACGCATTGCGCGCTGGCCGGAAGAAATGCATCAGGCGAGTTGCTGGTCGATGAAGGCCGTGAGTTGCGCCTTGCTCATGGCGCCGACCTTGGTGGCGGCCAGCTGGCCGTCCTTGAACAGCATCAGCGTGGGGATGCCGCGAATGCCGAACTTGGCGGGGATGTCGCGGTTCTCGTCGACGTTGAGCTTGGCGATCTGCAGCTTGCCTTCGTAGGTGGCCGAGACTTCGTCCAGGATCGGGGCGATCATCTTGCAGGGACCGCACCATTCGGCCCAGTAGTCGACCAGAACCGGCTGGCTGGACTTGAGCACGTCGGCCTCGAAGGAAGAATCGGAGATGTGTTTGATCAGTTCGCTGGCCATGTGATGTGTCCTTGTGCGCAGAGAGAGTTTCGGTGCAGCTAAAGTGCTGGTCATTGTGACAGAAACCAAGGGGTGACGTGCCATGCGGCCCGGCTATGGCGGCGATAGCCAAAGCCCTTTGCGGCCCTGCCGCCGACCCCCTCAACCCCCTCGATAGAACATGAACGAAGGCCACCCCGTCCAGGCCCTGTGGTGCGATCCCGCCGACGGCGTCGTCGCACGGATCGTGCGCGCGCTCGATGAGCGCCAGCTGCATGCGGCGCGCACCGTGGTGCTGGTGCCGTACGCGCAGCTGATGGCGGTTGCGCGCGGCATGTGGGCGCGCTGTGGCAGCCCGGGCTTCGTGCCGCGCTTCGAGACCACGCACAACTGGGCGCGCAGCGCGGGCGGCTTCCTGCCGTCCGGCTACGACATCGCCTTCGACATGGCGCGCGACCTGGTCACGGCCCAGGGCCTGCTCGCGCAGTCGGGCTTCCAGGCCGAACGCTTCGCGCTGGCGGGGCGCGTGGTCGAGCTGGCCTACCAGCTGGCGCCGCTGGCATCCGCCGTGGCGCCTGAGGTGCGCAGCAGCGACTGGGCACAGGGCGCAGCCAAGGTGGCCGATGCCGGCAGCGAGTCGGAGTGGTTCCGCATCGAGAGCGCGCTGATCCGCGTCGCCGTGGCCTGGGCAGCGAACTCGGGCTATGCGACCGACGTGCTGCTGCGCGATGCGGCGCGCACCCAGGTCGATGCGCTGATCGTGCTCGAAGGCTTCCAGACCGATCCGCTCACGCAGGCCCTGTGCGCGCTGTGGGGCGATCGCGCCATCCGCATCCCGCTCGTGCCCGCCGATGCCCCGCCATCTGCCGCCCACGCGCACGTGGCGCTCGATCCCGAGGACGAGGCCCAGCTGGCCGCCGCCTGCGTGCTGCAGCACCTGGCCGAGGGCCGCGCGCCGGTCGCGCTCGTCGCCACCGATCGCGCGCTCACCCGCCGCATCAGCGCCCAACTGAGCACGCAGGGCATCGTCACGCACGACGAAACCGGCTGGAAGCTGTCCACCACGCGCGCCGCCGCCACGCTGATGAGTGCCTTGCGCGCCTGTGCGCACGACACGGCCACCGACCAGGTGCTCGAATGGCTCAAGAGCGGCGCCGAGGTCGATGGGTTCGCCGTGCAGGCGCTCGAAATGCGCCTGCGGCGCGAGGGCGTGCGCGACTGGCAGGCCTGGTGCGCGTTGATCGCGCGCAGCGACAAGCCGCAGGACGAAAGCCTGCGCACGTTCACCGCCACCATCGAAACCCGCCGCGCCCCGATGGCGCGCGCGCGCTCCCTGGCCGAGTGGCACCGCGCGCTGCGCGAGTTGTTGACGGCCGGCGAGCAGTGGGACGCGCTCGCCGCCGACTTCGCGGGCGCCAAGGTGATCGCCGCGCTCTGGCTCGATGCCGACGCGCACGGCGAGGAAGACGAGTTCCCCGGCGGGCGCCACAGCCTGGCCGAGTTCACGGCCTGGGCGCGTGACGTGCTCGAAGACGCCAGCTTCGTGCCGCCCGCCGGCGACGAGGCGCCCAAGGTGTCTGTGCTGCCGATGTACCAGCTGCTGGGCCGCGTCTTCGGCGCCGTCGTCATTCCCGGCTGCGACGACCGCCGCATGCCCGCGTCGCCCGAACCGCCGGGCAACTGGAGCGCGGCGCAGCGCCTCGACCTGGGACTGGCCTCGCGCGAGGTGCTGGAGGCCGCGCAGCGCGCGGCCTGGGCCATGGCCACGCGCAACCCGAACTGCGACCTGGTCTGGCGCCATTCCGACGCCAGCGGCGAACCCGTGCGGCCGAGCCCGCTGGTGCAGGCCCTGCAGCTCGCCCATGCGCTGCAGTCGGGCGTTGATCCGCGCACGCCGCGCAACGTCGCCGTCACGCCGACCCTGCGGCCCACGCCCTCGGGCGCGCTGCTGCCGCTCATCAACGTGTCGACCAGCGTCTACGAAGACTTGCGCCGCTGTCCCTATCGCTTCTTCGCGCTGCGCCAACTGGGCCTGCGCACCGCCGACGAGCTCGATGCCGAGGTCGACAAGCGCGACTTCGGCAACTGGCTGCACGCGGTGCTCGGCCAGTTCCACGAGACCTTGCGCGACGCGCCGACAAGCGATGCGCAAGTGCGCGCCACGCTGCTCGCCGACACCGCGCGCGATGTCACGCAGACGCTCGGCTACTCCGATGCCGAGTTCCTGCCGTTCGCCGCGGCGTGGCCGGCGGTGCGCGACGGGTATCTCGAATGGCTCGCGAAACATGAAGCAGACGGGGCGGTCTTCGTCGAGGCCGAGCCCTGGAAAGAGCAGCCCCTGGGCACCCTGCGGCTGGTCGGTCGGCTCGACCGCGTTGACCGCACGGCCGACGGCCAGCCCTTCGTGATTGACTACAAGACCGAGACCGCCTCCGTCACCAAGGAGCGCGTGAAAGACCCGACCGAGGACACGCAGCTCGCCTTCTATGCGGCGCTGGTGGCCGACGACACCTTGCGTGCGGCCTACGTCAACGTGGGCGAGAAGTCGTCCGGCACGCAGACCGTCGAGCAGCCCGCCGTGGTCGAGGCGCGCGATGCGCTGGTGGCCGGCATCATCGACGACTTCGCGCGCATCGCGCAGGGCGCGCCGCTGCCGCCGCTGGGCGAGGGCAGCGTCTGCGATTTCTGCGCCGCGCGCGGCCTGTGCCGCAAGGATTTCTGGGAGGTCACGCCATGAACGGCGCTGCCTACGAACACAACGGCCGGCACGTCGCGCGCGAGGCCTTCTACACCGTCGCCTGCGATCCGCGGCGCTCGGTCGCGGTCGAGGCCTGCGCGGGCGCCGGCAAGACCTGGATGCTGGTGTCGCGCATCGTGCGCGCACTGCTCGAAGAGGGCGATTCCGCCTGCGAGCCGCACGAGATCCTGGCCATCACCTTCACCAAGAAGGCCGCCGGCGAAATGCGCGAGCGGCTCGACCAGTGGCTCGCGCTGTTCGCCGAGCTCGATCCGGCCGCCTCGCAGCGCGAACTCGTGATGCGCGGCATGACGCCGGAGGCCGCGCAGGCGGCCGTGCCGCGCCTGCAGGGGCTCTACCGGCGCCTGCTCGAAGGCGGGCGCCCGGTGCAGTTCCGCACCTTCCACGCGTGGTTCGCGGGCCTGCTGCGCAACGCGCCGCTCGCCGTGCTGCGCGAGCTGGGACTGCCCGCGAACTACGAACTGCTCGAAGACGATGCCGAGGCGCGCAACCACACCTGGCGTCCGTTCTTCGAGGCCGTGACCGGCGATGCGCGTGCGCTGTCCGACTACTACGCCGTCGTCGCCACCCACGGCCGCTCGCAGACGGCGAAGGCGCTGGGCGAGGCGCTGTCGAAGCGGGTCGAGTTCTCGCTGTCCGATCCCCAGGATGCGGTGACGCCGTTCGACGTGCTGTACCCGGCCCTGCAGGGGCTGGAGGTGCCGACCGACGCGCTGCGCGGCGAGGCCGTGCGCCGCCGCTGGCTCGACCGCGCTGCCGCCCTCGGCCGCGAAGCCAACAAGACACCGCAGAAGGCGGCCGAAGCCATCATCGACGTGTTCGGCACCGGCGAGCCCGCGCCCGAGGCGCTGGCCGACGCGCTCGCCGTGCTGCGCAAGACCTTCTTCGTCGCGAGCGAAGACCGGCTCACCAAGAACCTGCAGAAATTCCCCGCGGCGCAAGAGGCCGAGACCGAACTGCAGCTGCTGTGCGCCGCGCAGGCGCAGCACGCGGCCTGGCTCTACCAGCAGCGCATGACGCGGCTCACGCGCCTGCTGATCACCGCGTTCGGCGAGGTCAAGCGCGCGCACGGCTGGGTCGACATGAACGACGTCGAGCAGGCGGCGCAGCTGCTCTTGGGCCAGTCGGCGCTGTCGGGCTGGGTGCAGGAGCGGCTCGACGCGCGCGTCGCGCACCTGCTGATCGACGAGTTCCAGGATACCAACCCGCTGCAGTGGCAGGCGCTCTACGGCTGGCTCAGTGCCTACACCGGCGCGGGCGGCAGTGCGCCGCGCGTGTTCATCGTGGGCGACCCCAAGCAGAGCATCTACCGCTTCCGCCGCGCCGAGCCGCAGGTGTTCATCGCCGCCAAGAAGTTCGTGCGCGAAGGGCTCGGCGGCGAACTGCTCAACTGCGACCACACGCACCGCAACGCGCGTGCCGTGGTGGGCCTCGTCAACAGCGCGATGCTGGCCGCGCAGGCGGCCGGCGAGTTCGACGGCTACCGCGCCCACACCACCGAGCGCGGCGACGACGGCGAGCTGCTGAAGCTGCCCGCCATCGACCGCGACGCGCTCGACACCACGGTGGCCGCCGCGCCGGCCGACGACGGCATGCTGCACTGGCGCGACAGCCTCGTCACGCCGCGCGTGCTGCCCGAAGAACAGCTGCTGCAGAAGGAATGCGAGCAGGCTGCGCGCTGGGTCGCGCAGCGCATCGCCGACGGCACGCCGCCGCGCCAGATCATGGTGCTGGCGCGCCGCCGCAGCCGCTTGTCGGCCATGCAGGATGCGCTGCGCCGCCGCCACATCCCCGTGCAGCAGCCCGAGAAGAACGACCTGAACGATGCGCCCGAAGTGCAGGACGTGGTCGCGCTGCTCGACGCGCTGGTGTCGCCCGCGCACGACCTGTCGCTGGCGCGCGCGCTCAAGTCGCCGCTGTTCGGCATCGACGACGACACGCTGGTGCAGCTGGCGCGCTGCCAGCGCGAGACGCCGGTGGCCAGCTGGTTCTCGCTGATCCAGAAGGGCGAAGGCCTGCCGACCGTGCTGACCGAGGCGGGCGTGCAGTTGCGCCGCTGGCAGCGCTGGCTGATGGCGATGCCGCCGCACGACGCGCTGGACGCGATCTTTCACGACGGTGACGTGCTCGCGAAGTTCGGCGCCGCGGTGCCGGCGGCCTTGCGCCAGAGCGCGCTGGCCAACCTGCGCGGGCTGGTCGCCGCCTCGCTCGACATCGACGGTGCGCGCTTCGCGACGCCTTATGCCCTGGTGCGCGCCTTGCGCGCGGGCGGCGTGCGCGCGCCCACCGTGGCCGCGCCCGAAGCCGTGCAGCTGCTGACCGTGCACGGCGCCAAGGGCCTCGAGGCCGACACCGTGCTGATGCTCGACTGCGACGCGCCGCCGCCGCGCGCCCAGACCATGGGCGTGCTGGTCGAATGGAAGGGCAGCGACAGCGCGCCGACGCGCTTCGTGTTCCTGGCCAGCGAGAAGACGCCGCCGGCCTGCGCCGCCGCGCTGCTCGAGGAGGAGCAGCGCGCGCGCCACCGCGAAGAACTCAACGGCCTCTACGTGGCGACCACGCGGGCGCGCGAGCGGCTGGTGCTGTCGTCGGTGAAGCCGTCGCGCGCCAACGAGGGCAGCTGGTGGGCGCGGCTGGAGCCGCTGTGCGAGCCGACCGAGGCCGACGAGCCGCTGGTCGAAGCTTCCGCTGCCGGCGATACCGGGGTGGGCACCTTCGCGATGAAGCGCCTGCCCGCAGCGCTCGTGGCTGCAACCGGTGCGCCGCCCGAAAAGAAGAAGGCACAAGACGCCACGGTCGACGCGCGCGCCGCCGCGTTCGGCCAGGCCATGCACCGGCTGCTCGAATGGGCGGTGCCCGGCGAGGCCTTGCCACCGGCCCATGTGCGGGCGGCCGCGCGCGAATTCATGCTCGATCCGCAGCAGGCGCGCGGCGCCGCGGCGCTGGCCCAGCGCATCCGCGCGGGCGCCGGTGCCTGGGTGTGGGACGATCGCAGCATCGACTGGCATGGCAACGAAGTCACGCTGGTCCACGAGGGCGATACCTTGCGCATCGACCGGCTGGTGCGCGAGCGCTCCACCGGCGCATGGTGGATCCTCGACTACAAATCGGCCGCGCGCCCCGAACGGGACGCGGCCCTGATCGCACAAATGCAGCGCTACCGCGCTGCCGTGCAACATGCCTACCCCGGTGCCACGGTGCGCGCCGCGTTCCTGACCGGGCAGGGCGAACTGGTGAATCTCGAATGACTGTTTCTTCTACCGTCGCCGTCATCGGCGGCGGACCTGCCGGCCTGATGGCGGCCGAAGTGCTGAGCGCGTCCGGCGCGCAGGTGCACGTGTACGACGCGATGCCCTCGGTGGGCCGCAAGTTTTTGCTGGCCGGCCGCGGCGGCCTCAACCTCACGCACTCCGAGCCTTTCGATGTGTTCGTGACCCGCTTCGGCGAGCGCCGCGCGCAGCTCGAGCCGCTGCTCGCCAAATTCGGCCCGCAGCAGGCGCGCGAGTGGGCGGCCGGGCTGGGCATCGAGACCTTCGTCGGCACTTCGGGCCGCGTGTTCCCGACCGACATGAAGGCCGCGCCCTTGCTGCGCGCCTGGCTGCATCGTTTGCGCGCCGCGGGCGTGCAGTTCCACATGCGTCATCGCTGGGTGGGTGACGGGGCCTTCGATGCGAACGCGCTGCGCTTCGCGACGCCGACGGGCGAGGTCACCGCCAAGGCTGATGCCGTGGTGCTGGCCCTGGGCGGCGCGAGCTGGGCGCGCCTGGGCTCCGACGGCGCGTGGGCACCGTGGCTGCAGGCGCAGGGCGTGGCGGTGGCGCCGCTGCTGCCGGCCAATTGCGGCTTCGACGGCGCAGGCTGGAGCGAGCATTTTTCAAGCCGCTTCGCGGGGCAGCCCTTCAAGTCGGTCGCGATCGCCTTCACCGACAGCCAGGGGCGGCACTTTGCGCGCAAGGGCGAGTTCGTCGTGACGGCCACCGGCATCGAAGGCAGCCTGGTCTATGCGGCGTCGGCGCTGCTGCGCGACGAGATTGCAGCGAACGGCAGTGCGACGCTGCTGCTCGACCTGCTGCCCGACCGCAGCGCCGAACAGGTGCTGGCCGCGGTGAAGCATCCGCGCGGCGCTCGCTCGCTGAGCAGCCACCTCAAGAGCCGTCTCGGCATCGAGGGCATCAAGGCGGGCGTGCTGCACGAAGCGCTGAGCAAGGAAGCGATGCAGGACCCGGCGCAGCTGGCGGCCACCATCAAGGCGGTGCCGCTGAAGCTCGTCACGACGCGGCCGGTCGACGAGGCGATCAGCACGGCGGGCGGCGTGCGCTTCGATGCGCTCGATCCGGCCCTGATGGCGACGGCGCTGCCCGGCGTGTTCGCGGCCGGGGAGATGCTCGACTGGGAAGCGCCGACCGGCGGCTACCTGCTCACGGCGGCGATGGCCTGCGGGGCGGCTGCAGCGCGCGGCGCGATCCAGCGGCTGGGGCTTTGACGGAAGGCGCGCTCAGCGCGCGCACGGACAGAAGAACACCTGCTCGGGGTCGTCCGCATCGAGGTTCTCGATGTGGCCGCTCTCCCTGAACCCGGCTTCTTTCAGCAGCGATTGCATCGCCGTGTTGGAGCGGTTCGTGGAGGTGAAGAGCTTGGGGCGTTCGCAGATCGACTGGAAGTGATCGACGAGTTTCTGGCCGAGGCGCTTGCGGCGAAATGGTTCGCCGACCATCAGCATCTCGATGAAGCCGCAGTCGAAGAAGTGGTGGTGCAGCACGCCGTAGGCGGCGATGTCGCCCTCCATCTCGATCACGTGGCAGAAGCGATCTTCGATCCAGCCTTGGATCTGCACGGCGCGGTGCGCATCGTGCGCGGCCATGGTGTCGAGGCGCACCAGCGCTTCGAGATCGCTGATGCGGGCGGGCCGGATGTCCAAGTTCATGGATGGCTGCGCGAAGTTCTGGGAATTTGAGGTGTCCGGGGTCGGTAACCCCTGGACACGGCGCGTAAGTTCTCTGCAAAGGAACTCACGGCTTCTGGATGTTAGGTTGACGAGCCTTACCCCTGGCACTGACTACGCAGTTAGGGCTGCTTGGTTCCCCACCTGACCCGGTTGGCCACTTCACCATGCAGGGAGGCCCGTCAGCCTGCATTCTAACCGCGCGGATTTGCCCCCTTGGCCGGGGCGTGAATCATTTCGACGGCGGATGGGAAACAAGCGTGAAGTGACCCCCGCCGCGCCTTTTAGAATGCCCGCAATGTCTTATCTCGTGCTCGCTCGCAAGTTCCGTCCGAAAACCTTCGGTGAGATGGTCGGTCAGGGGCATGTGGTCCAGGCGCTGGAAAACGCGCTGACGACGCAGCGCCTGCACCACGCCTATCTGTTCACCGGGACGCGGGGCGTGGGCAAGACCACGGTGTCGCGCATCCTGGCCAAGTCGCTCAACTGCCAGGGCCCGGACGGGCAGGGCGGCATCACGGCCACGCCCTGCGGCGTGTGCCAGGCCTGCCAGGACATCGATTCGGGCCGCTTCGTCGATTACACCGAGCTCGACGCAGCCTCCAACCGCGGCGTCGACGAAGTGCAGTCGCTGCTCGAACAGGCGGTCTACAAGCCGGTGCAGGGGCGCTTCAAGGTCTTCATGATCGACGAAGTGCACATGCTCACGAACACCGCGTTCAACGCGATGCTCAAGACGCTCGAGGAGCCGCCCGAGTACCTCAAGTTCGTGCTGGCCACGACCGATCCGCAGAAGGTGCCGGTCACGGTGCTGTCGCGCTGCCTGCAGTTCAACCTGCGGCCGATGGCGCCCGAGACGGTGCTCGAACACCTCACGAGCGTGCTGCAGACCGAACAGGTGCCGGCCGAGCCGCAAGCCCTGCGCCTGCTCGCGCGCGCGGCGCGCGGCTCGATGCGCGATGCGCTCTCGCTCACCGACCAGGCCATCGCCTTCGGCAACGGCGAGCTGCTCGAGACCGGCGTGCGCCAGATGCTCGGCAGCGTCGATCGCGGCCATGTGTTCCGCCTCATCGAAGCGCTGGCACAAGGCGACGGCAAGACCGTGGTCGACACCTCCGAGGCGCTGCGTCGCGACGGCATGTCCGCCGCGTCCACGCTCGAAGAAATGACGGCGGTGCTGCAGGCCATGGCCGTGCTGCAGGCCGTGCCCTCGCGCGCCGAATCGGCCGATGCGGCCACCGACCCCGACGCGGCCGACACGGCGCGCCTGGCGTCGCTGATGCCCGCCGACGAGACGCAGCTGCTGTACAGCCTGTGCCTGCATGGGCGCGGCGAGCTGGGCCTGGCGCCCGATGAGTACGCGGCGCTGACCATGGTGCTGTTGCGGCTGCTGGCCTTCAAGCCTTCCCACGCGGCCGCCTCGACGGCCTCCACGGAAAAAAAAACTCTGAATGACGCCGGTGGCGCCGCGCCGCGGGCTCCCGCGCGCGAAGCGGCCCCGGTTGCGCGGCCTTCGGTGCCCGATTCGGCACCTGCTGCCGCGCCTTCGCAACCGCCCGCGCAGCCCGCACCGGCCGGCCAGCGGTTGGCGGTGGTCGATGCCCCGCAGCGCCAGCCCATGCCCCGGCCTGCCCCGCAAGAGGCGTCCGACGCCGCCGCAGCCCATGTCGTCGGCGTGCCGATCCGCGTGCAGCCGCCGCCCGGCCAGCGCGACGTGCCACGCGAAGAAGAACAGCGCAGCACCTACACCCCGATCCCGCCGAGCGAAGAGGGCGACTTCTGGCATGCCACGGTCATGCAGCTCGTTGCCGCCGAAAGCGTGGCGGCGCTGGCGCGCGAACTCGCGCTGCAGTCGCAGCTGGTGGCGCGCGACACCGACCAGTGGATGCTGCGCATCGAGCGCGAAACCCTCAACCAGCCGTCCAGCCGAGAGAAGCTCACGGCGGCACTGCAGGGCCTCGGCCACAATGTGAGGCTGGCCATCGAGATCGGCGGCGTGGTCGACAGCCCGGCGCGCCGCAACAAGCAGGCGGCCGACGAGCGCCAGCGGGTGGCCGAGGAAGCCATCCGCAGCGACCCCGAGGTGCAGATGCTGATGCGCGACTTCGATGCGAAGATTGTTCCCGGATCGCTGAAGCCCCTCTGAAGCCGGCGACGCAGTCGCCGCATTTTTCGACCCGTATTCTTTTCATCACCAACCCATCACAGACAGGACCAACGATGTTCAACAAAGGACAACTGGCCGGCCTCATGAAGCAGGCGCAGGCAATGCAGGACAACCTCAAGAAGGCCCAGGAAGAACTGGCACACATCGAGGTCGAAGGCGAGTCGGGCGCCGGTCTCGTCAAGGTCGTCATGACCTGCAAGCACGACGTCAAGCGCATCACCATCGACCCCAGCCTGCTGGCCGACGACAAGGACATGCTCGAAGACCTCGTGGCTGCCGCCTTCAACGCCGCCGTGCGCAAGGCCGAGGAAACCAGCGAGCAGAAGATGGGCAAGCTGACGGCCGGCATGCCCGGCCTGCCGCCCGGCATGAAGCTGCCGTTCTAAGCGACGCATGGCAGACGCCAGTTCGCTCGATGCGCTGGTCGATGCGCTGCGCCGGCTGCCCGGTGTCGGCGTCAAGTCGGCCTCGCGCATGGCCTTCCACCTGCTGCAGCACGACCGCGAGGGCGCGCAGTTGCTCGCGCGCGCGTTGCAGCAGGCGGCAGGCCAGGTGCGGCACTGCGAGCTGTGCAACACCTTCACCGAAGCGCCGATCTGCCATGTCTGCATGGACTCGCGGCGCGACGGCACCAAGCTGTGCGTGGTCGAGACGCCGGCCGACCAGGCCGCGCTCGAACGCACGGGCGCCTTTCGCGGCTACTACTTCGTGCTCATGGGCAAGCTCAGCCCGCTCGACGGCATCGGGCCGAAGGACATCGGCCTGCAGAAGCTGTTCGACCGCGCGCGCGATGGCACGGTGAGCGAGGTCATCCTCGCGACCAACTTCACCGCCGAAGGCGAGGCCACGGCGCACGTGATCGGCGAGGCGCTCAAGCAGCACGGGCTCACCGTGACGCGTCTCGCGCGCGGCGTGCCGGCTGGCAGCGAGCTCGAGTACGTCGACCTCGGCACGATCGCGCACGCGCTGGTCGATCGCCGCTGACGCGCGGCCTGTTCAAGGCCGCGTTCGTTCTTTCCTCCTGTTGTCGTCACCATGACCTTCTCCTTGCTCACCGTCGCCTACTGGTGCGTGTTCATCGCCTGCGGCCTGCCGTACCTCGCGGCATGGATCGCGAAGGCGGGCAGCTTCGGCGTGCGCGACAACATGCATCCGCGCGACTGGGCCGCCAAGCAAAGCGGCTGGCGCGCACGCGCCAACAGCGCGCAGGCCAACAGCTTCGAAGGCCTGCCGTTCTTCATCGGCGCGGTGGTCATTGCGCACCAGCTCGGCGTGGCGCAGGCGCGGCTCGACATGCTCGCGGTGGCCTACGTGGTGCTGCGCGTGATCTATCTCGCGCTCTACATCCGCGGCGCGCCGAGCGCGCGCAGCGCGGTCTGGGCACTCGCGTTCCTGGTCAATATCGCGATACTTTTTCTGGCGCGATAGCGCCTTGGCGAAGGCTTCTCCAGGAGGCCTTCGTGCTTACGTGAAAACCCGCACGGGATGACCCCGATGCAGGCCCACAGGGCGCACGCCTAAGCTCGATTCAGTTCACCAGAATCACAGAGCCCGCAGGACCGCGCCATGCTTCATCGCAGAACCCTCATCTCCGCCTCCGCAGTCGCTGCCGCAGCGATTGCATTGCCGCGGGTCTTTGCGCAGCAGGCCAAGCTGGAGAAAACCAAGGTCTCCATCGCGGTGGGCGGCAAGGCGGCGTTCTACTACCTGCCGCTCACCATCTCCGAGCAACTGGGCTACTTCAAGGCCGAAGGGCTCGAAGTGGAAATCTCCGACTTCGCCGGCGGCGCGCGCGCACTGCAAGCGGTGGTGGGTGGCTCGGCCGATGTCTGCTCGGGCGCCTACGAGCACACGATCAACCTGCAGGCCAAGAACCAGTTCTTCCAGGCCTTCGTGCTGCAGGGCCGCGCACCGCAGATCGCGGTGGGCGTGTCGACGAAGAACATGGCGGGCTACACCGGCATCCAGGACCTCAAGGGCAAGAAGATCGGCGTCTCGGCGCCGGGCTCCTCGACCAACATGGTGGCCAACCTCGTGCTCTCGCGCGGCGGCCTCAAGGCCAGTGACGTGAGCTTCATCGGCGTGGGCGTGGCGGCCGGTGCGCTCACCGCGCTGCGCTCGGGCCAGATCGACGCCATCAGCAACACCGACCCGGTGATGACGATGCTGGAGCAGAAGGGCGACGTGAAGATCATCAGCGACACGCGCACGCTCAAGGGCACTGAGCAGGTGTTCGGCGGGCCGATGCCCGCGGCCTGCCTGTACGCGCCGATCGACTTCATCCAGAAGCATCCCAACACCTGCCAGGCGCTGGCCAACGCGATCGTGCGCGGCCTCAAGTGGCTGCAGACGGCGGGGCCGGGCGACATCATCAAGACTGTGCCCGAGACGTATCTGCTCGGCGACCGCGCGCTGTACCTCGCGTCGTTCGACAAGGTGCGCGAGTCCATCGCCACCGACGGCCTCGTGCCGGCCGAAGGGCCGAAGACGGCGCTCAACGCCATCGCGAGTTTCGACACCTCGGTCAAGGCCGACAAGATCGACCTCGCCAGGACCTACACCAACGATTTTGCAAAGCGTGCGAAAGACAGGTTCAAAGCCTGATTGCGAACGTTCAGCAACCCGGCTTCGGCCGGGTTTTTTCTTCCGGAGCGCCATGTCCGACTACGCACTCGAACTCCTTTCCATCCGCTGCACCTTCCATTCGAAGGACGACCCGGGCCAGCGCTACACGGCGGTGGACGACACCACGCTGCGCATCGGTGCGGGCGAGTTCGTCTCGGTGGTCGGGCCCACGGGCTGCGGCAAGTCGACGCTGCTGAACGTGGGCGCGGGGCTGCTCAAGCCGTCGTCGGGCGGGGTGAAGGTGTTCGGCCAACCGCTCACGGGCGTGAATAAGCGCGCCGGCTACATGTTCCAGACCGAGGCGCTGATGCCGTGGCGCAGCGCCATCGACAACGTGAAGGTGGGGCTGCAGTACCGCGGCGTGCCCGATGCCGAGGCGCATGCGCAGGCCGAGGCGTGGCTGTCGCGCGTGGGCCTCACGGGCTTCGGCGATCGTTACCCGCACCAGCTCTCGGGCGGCATGCGCAAGCGCGTGGCGCTGGCGCAGACGCTGGTGCTCGACCCCGACATCATCCTCATGGACGAGCCCTTCAGCGCGCTCGACGTGCAGACGCGGCAGCTGATGGAAAACGAAGTGCTCGAACTCTGGAGCGCGAAGAAGAAGGCCGTGCTCTTCATCACGCACGACCTTGACGAGGCCATTGCGATGAGCGACCGCGTGGTGGTGCTGTCGGCCGGCCCGGCGACGCGGCCGATCGGCGAGTTCGTGATCGACCTGCCGCGTCCGCGCGACGTCGCCGAGGTGCGCACGCAGCCGCGCTTCGTGGAGCTGCACCGCCAGATCTGGGAGGTGCTGCGCGACGAGGTGCTCAAGGGCTACGCGCAGCAGCTGAGGAAGGCCGCATGATGCCGCGCCTCGATGCACGCCATGCGCGCTTCTGGCAGCTCGCGCTGCTCGCCGTGATTCTTGTGCTGTGGCACGTGGCCTCGCGCAACGACCAGATCGCGTTCTTCCTCGGCCAGCCGATCGTGGTGGCGGGGCGCATCTGGAGCTGGTTCCTGCCCTTCGAGGTGCCGCCGAACCTGCTGTTTCCCGAAGGCCTGAAGGGCAACGCCGACATCTACCGCCACCTGGGCACGACGCTGCTCGAAACGGTGCTGGCCTTCGGCATCGGCACGGCGCTCGGGCTGGGTTGCGGCCTGTGGCTGGCGCTGGCGCCCACGGCGAGCCTGATCCTCGATCCCTACATCAAGGCCGCCAACTCGATGCCGCGCGTGATCCTCGCGCCGATCTTCGCGCTGTGGTTCGGCCTGGGCATCTGGAGCAAGGTGGCGCTGGCCGTCACGCTGGTGTTCTTCATCGTGTTCTTCAATGTCTACCAGGGCGTGCGCGAAGTGAGCCCGGTGGTGCTGGCCAACGCCAAGATGCTGGGCGCCAACCAGCGGCAGCTGCTGCGCACGGTGTACCTGCCCAGCGCCACGAGCTGGGTGTTCTCCAGCCTGCACACCTCCGTGGGCCTGGCCTTCGTCGGTGCGGTGGTGGGGGAGTACCTGGGCTCGGCGCGGGGCGTGGGCTACCTGATCCTGCAGGCCGAGGGCACCTTCGACGTGAACACGGTCTTCGCCGGCATCGTGGTGCTCACGGCCTTCGCGCTGGCGCTCGACGGGCTCGTGGGCCTGATCGAGAAGCGGCTCATGAAGTGGCAGCCGCGCAGCGGCGAGACAGAGAAGCTCTGAGCCGCGCGTTCAGCGCGCTCAGTGCCTTCAGTGGGTCTGGCGCGTCTCGGTGTTGACCTGCACCAGCGCGCGTCCCGCGAAGAGGCCGCCGGACATCTCGAGCACCAGCCGTTCCTTGTCGCGGCGGCGCAGGTCGTCGATCACTTCGTCGGCTTCCTCGGGCGTGGCGCCCAGTGCGACCACGCCCTGGCGGCCGAAGGCCATGGCCGATTCGAAGGTCTCGCGGATCTGGTAGTCGACGTCGAGCTTCACGAGCTCCACCGCATGCTCGCGATCGAAGGCGCGCACCATCAGGTGCGCATGCGGGAACTCGGCCTTCACGTGTTCGGCGATGCGCGTGGCCACGGCGCGGTTGTCGATGCACACCATGATCGCGCGGGCGTTGTGCGCGCCGGCAGCATGCAGCACGTCGGCGCGTGCGCCGTCGCCGTAGTACACCTTGAAGCCGAAGTCGGCGGCGTCGCGGATCACCTGCGTGTCGTTGTCGATGATCGAGATGGAGGCACCGCGCGCCAGCGCGCCCTGGATCGCGATCTGCCCGAAGCGGCCGAAGCCGATGACGAGCACGTTGCCGGCCAGTTCCTCGGCTTTCTCCACGCCCTCCATCGAGGCCTGCGCGGTGGGCGCGAAGCGGCGATGCACCAGCACCACCAGCGGCGTGAGCGCCATCGACAGCACCACCACCGCCGTCATGTTGGCATTGACCGTCGGGCTGATGACCTTGGCGGCGAGCGCCGACGAGAACAGCACGAAGGCGAACTCGCCGCCCTGCGCCATCAGCACGGCGCGGTCGAGCGCATCGGCGGGTGAGCTCTTGGCGAGCCGCGCCACGCCGTAGATGCACAGCGCCTTGACCACCATCATCGAGATCACGCCCGCGACGATGAGCTGCCAGTTCTGTGCCACCACCGCGAGGTCGAGCGACATGCCCACGCCGATGAAGAACAGGCCCAGCAGCAGCCCGCGGAAGGGTTCGATGTCGGCTTCGAGCTGGTGGCGGAAGGTCGATTCGGACAGCAGCACGCCGGCCAGGAAGGCACCCATGGCCATCGACAGGCCGCCGACCTGCATCAGCAGCGCCGCGCCCAGCACCACGAGCAGTGCCGCGGCCGTCATCACCTCGCGCGCCTTGGAGTTGGCGAGCACGCGGAACAGCGGGTTCAGCAGCCAGATGCCGGCCGCCACCAGCGCCGCGAGCGCACCCACGGCAATGCCGATGCCGATCCAGCGCGAAGGCGCAATGGCTTGCTGCGCCGCATCGACCGGTGCGATGAAGGCGACGATGGCCAGCAGCGGCACGATCAGCAGGTCTTCGAAGAGCAGCACGGCGACGATCTTCTGGCCGCGCGGCGCGGCGATGTCGCCACGCTCGCCAAGCAGCTGCATCACGATGGCCGTGGAGGTGAGCACGAAGCCCATCGCGCACACGAACGAGACGGCGAGCGGGAAGCCGAAGGCCATGCCCACGCCGGTCAGCAGGATGCCGCACACCACCACCTGCAGGCTGCCCAGGCCGAAGATGTCGCGCCGCATGCTCCACAGGTGCGACGGGCGCATCTCGAGCCCGATCACGAAGAGGAACATCACGACACCGAGTTCGGCCGTGTGAAGGATGGTCTGCGGGTCGGAGAAAAGGCCGAAGCCGAAGGGCCCGATGGCCAGGCCCGCCGCCAGGTAGCCGAGCACGGAGCCCAGCCCGAGCCGCTTGAACAGCGGCACGGACACGACGGCGGCCCCCAACAGCGTGACGACCTTGATGAGATCGCCCGCGCTTCCTTCGACTGCCATGGCCTGTCCTCCTGATGTCGCTTTTCTTGTCCGGGCCCGGCACCACCCGCCGGCAGGGCAGGGGTCAGCGCTTGCGCTTGGACGGCGTGCCGCCGCGCGGCTGGCGCACCACCGCCTGCTTGGCGCTGCTGCTGCCGCGTGCGGCGGCCTTCACCGGCGCGCCGCCGCGCTTGGACGTGACCACCGCCGCACCCCGGCCGCGCGCGGGCGCCGCGCCCGAACCGACACGCGCCGCGGGCGTGGCGCGCACCGGCAGGTACACGACCACGCTGTAGCCGCGCTTGAAGGCGTGGTTGGGGTTGACGTCGTTCCAGTCGGCCACGGCCGCCGGCTTGAGGTTGTAGCGGCGCGCGATGCTCGCCACGTTGTCCGAGCGGCCGGCCTTGACGGTGGTGCGGCGCGTGATGATCTCGGGCTGGAAGCTCAGGTGGCCGCCGTCGGCCACGACCGCCGCCACGTCTTCCTTCACGCGTGCGCCGCGCGGCACGATCAGCGTGGAGCCAGCCTTGATGAGCATGCGCGGCGGCACGTTGTTGAGCGCGCGCAGGTCCGACTCGCTCATGCCCGAACGCTGGGCGGCGTCGGCCACCGTCATCGTGGTGGGCACGACCCAGGCGGTCCAGCTGGCGTACTGGCCCTGCGTGTAGGCGTCGAAGTTGCGTTTGAAGACCGCCGCGTTGTCCCAGGGCAGCAGGATCTCGGAGGTGCCGGCCGCGATCAGCACGGGCTTGTGGGCGGCGGGGTTGAGCGCTCGGAAGTCCTCGATGCGCACGTCGGCCAGCTTGGCCGCCAGTTCCACGTCGAGGTCGCGCGTGAGCGGCACGGTCTGGAAGTAGGGGTGATTGGCGATCAGCGGCAGCTCGGCGTTGAAGGCCTGCGGATTGGCCACGATGTTCTTCACGGCCTGCAGCTTGGGCACGTACAGCCGGGTCTCGGCCGGCATCGACAGATCACTGTAGGTGGTGGGCAGGCCCAGGCGCTGGTTCTTGGCGATGGCGCGTCCCACGCTGCCTTCGCCCCAGTTGTAGGCGGCGAGCGCGAGCTGCCAGTCGCCGAACATGCCGTAGAGCTTTTGCAGGTAGTCGAGCGCGGCGCGGGTGGAGGCCACCACGTCGCGGCGGTCGTCGCGGAAGATGTTCTGCTTCAGGTCGAAGTCGGTGCCGGTGGCGGGCATGAACTGCCACATGCCGGCGGCGCGCGCGCTCGACACGGCCTGCGGGTTGAAGGCGCTCTCGATGTACGGCAGCAGCGCCAGCTCGGTCGGCATGTTGCGGCGCTCGAGCTCCTCGACGATGTGGAAGATGTACTTGTTCGAGCGCTCCGTCATGCGCTGGATGTAGTCGGGCCGGCTGGCGTACCACTGCTCGCGGTCGCGCACCAGGTCGCTTTCCAGGTTGGGCATCTTGAAACCGCGGCGGATGCGGTCCCACATGTCGGCGGGCGGCGCCAGCGTGACCACGCTCTGCGAGCGGGCCTGGCCGCTGGTGAGCGGGCTGAGGTTGCTGTCGCGCGGATAGACCGGGGTGGCGCTGCCCGAGGGGCGGGCGCCCGTGCCGCCGGCGGAGGCGCCGGCCTTGGCGGTGGCGGAGGAAGAAGCGCTGTTGTCCGTGCCCGCGCAGCCCGCGAGTACCAGGGAGCCTGCTAGGCAGGTGGCAACGATAAATTTCATCGGAAGTCGTTTTTCCATTGGCGCAGGGCGGCGAACACCTCGGCTTCGGCGGCATCCGCGGAAAGCTCGGCATGGGCCCGCACTGCTCGAAAGACGGTGGCTTCGCGGCTGCGAAGAAAGGGGTTGATCCGGCGTTCGATCGCCAGTTGCGACGGCAGCGTGGGCTGCCCCTGTGCGCGCAGGCTTTCGCAATGCGCGTTGTAGTGAGTGAGTTCGTCGTTGCCGGGTTCCACGGCGCGGGCGAACTTCAGGTTAGCAAGTGTGTATTCGTGCGCACAGCACACGCGCGTGTCGCCGGGCAGCGCTGCCAGCGCGTCGAGCGAGGCGAGCATCTGCGCGGGCGTGCCCTCGAACAGGCGGCCGCAGCCGCCGGAGAAGAGGGTGTCGCCGCAGAACAGCACGGGGGCCTGCGCGGCCGAGGCCGGCAGGAAGTAGGCGATGTGCCCGGCCGTGTGGCCCGGCACGTCGATGACCTCGAAGCGCAGGCTCAGGGCCTGTGCGACGTCGCCCTGCACCAGCGGCGTGAAAGGCTCGGGGATGCGCTCGCGCGCCGGGCCCCACACCTTCGCGCCCGTGGCCGCATGCAGCGCGGCCACGCCGCCCGTGTGATCGGGGTGGTGGTGCGTGACTAGAATCGCGGCCAGCTGCAGCTTGTGGTGCGCCAACGCATCGAACACCGGTTGGGCATCGCCCGGGTCCACCACGATGGCGTGGTGCCCGTCGTGCAGCATCCAGATGTAGTTGTCAGCAAAAGCGGGCAGCGGAACAAGGGTCATGAGCGGTCAAATTATAGGTTTGCAGGATTGGTTCGCGACCCCCCCCGGCCGCTACCTCCTGGCCTGGGAGCAGGCCCAGTTCGACGAGGCGGTGGCCGATGTTTTCGGTTACCACGCCTTGCAGCTCGGGGCCGCCGAGGTCGACGGGCTGCGCGCCAACCGCATGCCGCACCGCTGGCTGGCCCTGACCGACCCGGTGCGGGCCGGTAAGGCCACGCTGGTGACCGACTTTGCCGCCTTGCCGTTCGCGGCCAACAGCCTCGATCTGGTGGTGCTGCCGCACGCTTTGGAACTCAGTCCCGATCCGCACGCCACGCTGCGCGAGGTCGAGCGGGTGCTGGTGCCCGAGGGGCGGGTGGTGATCTGCGGCCTGAACCCGACCAGCCTGTGGGGCTTGCGGCAGCGCCGCGGGCACCTGTACCGCCGGCTGGGCCTGGGCGAGACCTTCCTGCCCGAGGCCGGCGAGTTCATCGGCTACTGGCGCATGCGCGACTGGCTGCGCCTGTTGAGCTTCGAGGTGGAGTCGGGCCGTTTCGGCATCTACCGGCCGGCGGTGCGCAGCGACGCCTGGCTGGAGCGCTCGCGCTGGATGGACGCCGCCGGCGAGCGCTGGTGGCCGATCTTCGGCGCCGCCTACTTCCTGGTGGCGGTGAAGCGCGTGCGCGGCATGCGCCTGCTGAGCGCCGACTGGCGCCGCAGCGGCGCGCGGGCGACGGCGCCGGTGCCCATCGCGGGCAAGGTGCACCGCAGCAAGCAGTGAACGAACGAATCCATGGACGCGGGCGGCATCGCCCGCATGACGCTAGAGAAAAAAGGAACAGTCAGTTTGAACGAAGTCGTGATCTACACCGATGGCGCGTGCAAGGGCAACCCGGGACCGGGCGGCTGGGGCGCGTGGCTCAAGTCGGGCCCCACCGAGAAGGAACTGTTCGGCGGTGAACTCAACACCACCAACAACCGCATGGAACTCACGGCCGTGATCGAAGGGCTCGCCGCGCTCAAGCGGCCCTGCAAGGTGCTGCTGTACCTGGACAGCCAGTACGTGCGCATGGGCATCACCGAGTGGATTCGCGGCTGGAAGGCCAAGGGTTGGCTCACCTCGACCAAGCAGCCCGTGAAGAACGTCGAGCTCTGGCAGAAGCTCGACAAGCTGGTGTCCGAGGGCGGCCACCAGATCGAATGGCGCTGGGTCAAGGGGCACTCGGGCGACCCGGGCAACGAGCGCGCCGACATGCTGGCCAACAAGGGCGTGGACAAGGCCCTGGGCCGGATCTGACCGTCAGCGGCAGGGCCAGGGGCTAGATCAGCCCTTCGAAGACCATCACGTCGACTTCCTGCCCGGCGTCGACATGGCCCTGGTCGTGGGGCAGCACCACGAGCCCGTTGGCCTCGAGCATCGAGCTCAGCACGCCCGATCCCTGGTGCGCCGCCACCCGCACCTCGGGCAACGACCCCGGCACCTGGCGCACGACGCCGCGCTGGTACTCGGTGCGCCCCGGCTTCTTGCGGATGGGGCCGGCGCTGCGCGCGCGCAGCAGCGGCGGCGGGGCGCAGGCTTCGTCGTGGCAGCCCATCAGCCGCAGCAGCGCCGGCCGCACGAAGGCCAGGAACGCGACCATCGCCGCCACCGGATTGCCCGGCAGGCCGAACAGCACGGCCGACGTGGCCCCGGCCTCGCGCGGACGCGGAATCAGCCCCACCGCCAGCGGCCGCCCGGGCCGCATCGCGACCCGCCAGAAGGCCATGTCGCCCAGTTGCTGCATCACGTCGCGCGTGTGGTCGGCCGCGCCCGCGCTCACGCCGCCGCTGGTGACGATGGCATCGGCCTCGCTCGCCGCGCGCTGCAGCGTGGCCGCGAGCGTGGCGGGGTCGTCGTGCACCAGGCCGAGGTCGACCACCTCGCAGCCCAGCCGCGTGAGCAGGCCGAACAGGGTGTAGCGGTTGCTGTCGTACACGGCGCCTTCGCGCGGCGTGTCGCCCAGGCAGAGGATCTCGTCACCGGTCGAGAAGTACGCCACGCGCAGCCGGCGCCGCACGGTCACGCGCGCCAGGCCGAGGCTGGCGACCATGCCGAGCGCGGCCGGCGACAGGCGCTCGCCGCGCCGCAGCGCCGGCTGGCCCTGCATCAGGTCTTCGCCGGCCAGGCGCCGGTTGTCGCCGCGGCCCAGCACGCGGGCCGGAAAGCAGACCTGGTCGCCGTCGACCTTGCAGAACTCTTGCGGGATCACGGTGTCCAGGCCGGCCGGCATCATCGCGCCGGTCATGATGCGCACCGCATCGTTCGGCCCCAGCGTGCCGCGCCAGGCCGAGCCGGCCAGCGCCGTGCCCGCCACGCGCAACGTGAGCGAATGGTCGATGGGCGCATCGGCCGGCAGCAGTGCGCCGTCGAAGGCGTAGCCGTCCATGGCCGAGTTGTCGTGCGGCGGCACGCTCATGGGCGAGACGAGGTCGTCGGCCAGCACGCGGCCGAGCGCGTCGCGCAGCGCGACCTCTTCGGCGTCGGCCACGGCCAGCGGCGTGACGAGGCGCGCGAGAAAGGCGGTGACGGTGTCGACGTCGAGATCGCCCGCGTCGTAGTCCGCGAGGTCGGCGGCGATGGCTGCGATGTGGCTCATGGCTGTTCGAGCGTCTGCAGATCGGCCAGCGTGTTCGCGTTGAAGAAGGCGTCGGGCGCGTCGCCGGGGCGGTCGAAGGGAACGGTCAGGGCGTTGTGCTGCGCGGTCCAGGCGCCGACCTTGCGGCCGCCTTCCTCGACAAAGCGGCGCAGGCTGTCGCGCAGCGCGATGTGCAGCAGGCAGAACACCGGCTGGCGACGCAGCACCGTGCGGCCGTCGGCCTCGGTTTCAGGCGCGGCGGCCATGGCGATGCGCGCGTGGGAGCCCTCGGCGGCCAGGGCTTCGGCCAGCCGCACCGCCAGGTCGGGTGGAAAGCGCGGCGTGTCACAGGGCACGGTGAGCAGCCAGGGCGTGGGGCAGTGTTCGAGCCCGCTGAGCATGCCGGCGAGCGGGCCGGGGTGGTCGGGCACGCTGTCGGCGAACACCGGCACGCCCAGCGCTTCGTAGGCCGCGAAATTCCGGTTGGCATTGACCAGCACGCCGCCGACCTGCGGGCGCAGCCGCCGCACCGCATGTGCGGCGAGCACTTCGCCCTGAAGCCGTTGCAGGCCCTTGTCGACCCCGCCCATGCGGGTGCCGCGCCCGCCGGCGAGCACGAGGCCCGTGATGTCGGCCGCTGCGATGGCCGGTGCGGTACCCATGGCTGGCGGCCTCATCCGCCGATGTAGCTCATCTCGACGCGCCGGGGCGCTGCCGCGTCGGGGGCGCTGTCGTCGGGGCCGCGCAGGGCGCGCAGCTCGGAATAGCGGTCGGCGCGGCCCTGCCAGATGTGGCCGATGGCGGAGGCGATGTCGCCGTCGCTCGCGCCATCGCGCAGCATCGGGCGCAGGTCGTGGCCCTGGCTGGCGAACAGGCACAGGTACAGCTTGCCCTCGGTCGACAGGCGCGCGCGGCTGCAGTCGTGGCAGAAGGCCTGGGTCACGCTGCTGATCACGCCGATCTCGCCGCCGCCGTCGGCATAGGCCCAGCGCTGGGCGGTCTCGCCGGGCGTGGTGGCTTCGAGCGGCACGAGCGGAAACTCGGCCGCGATGCGGGCGATGACCTCGGCCGAGGGCAGCACCTCGTCCATGCGCCAGCCGTTGGTGGCGCCCACGTCCATGTACTCGATGAAGCGCAGCACGACCTTGCCGCCGTGGTGCTCGCGGAAGTAGCGCGCCATCGGCAGGATTTCCTGCTCGTTGGTGCCGCGCTTGACCACCATGTTGACCTTGATCGGGCCCAGGCCCGCGGTCAGGGCGGCGTCGATGCCTGCCAGCACGTCGGCCACCGGAAAGTCGACGTCGTTCATGTGGCGGAACACGGCGTCGTCCAGGCTGTCCAGGCTCACGGTCACGCGCTGCAGGCCGGCGGCCTTCAGCGCGGCGGCCTTGCGCTTCAGCAGCGAGCCGTTGGTGGTGAGCGTGAGCTCGAGCGGGTCGCCGTCGGGCGTGCGCAGCTCGGCCAGCTGGGCGATGAGCCCCTCGATGTGCTTGCGCAGCAGCGGCTCGCCGCCAGTCAGGCGGATCTTGTGCACGCCGTGCGAGGCGAACAGGCGCGCCAGGCGCGTGATTTCCTCGAAGCTCAACAGGGCGCTGTGCGGCAGGTACTGGTAGTCCTTGTTGAACACGTCCTTGGGCATGCAGTAGCTGCAGCGGAAGTTGCAGCGGTCGGTCACGCTGATGCGCAGGTCGGTCAGCGGACGGCCCAGCCGGTCGGCCAGCAGGCCGGTGGCGGGCACGGCAATGTCCGGCGCGGCCACGACGGCGTGGCCGGCCTGAGCGATCGGAATGACGGTGCTGCTGCTTTTCTTCATGGGGCGATGCCGATTTTGCGCCATGGCCCGCGACCGCGCGCCATGCGGGCTACTTCAGCACTGCTGCATAGACCATGTTGCGCGCGAGGCTTCGGTAGTGGGTGCGGTATTTGGGCGACTGCAGCATCAGCACGACGAAGAGCTCGTTCTTCGGATCGACCCACATGTAGGTGCCGCCCGCGCCGCCCCAGTTGTACTCGCCGCCGCCGGACGGGTAGGGCGCCTCGCCGTCGTTGCGGCGCACCGCGAAGCCCAGGCCGAAGCCGTAGCCCGGGCCCGGCAGGTACAGCGGGCCGGGCACGATGCCGGCGCCGGCGTTCGAATGGTCGGTCGTCATCAGCGCCAGCGTGCGCGGGCCGAGGTAGCGCGTGCCGTCGAGCGTGCCGCCGTTGAGCAGCATCTGCAGGAAGCGCGCGTAGTCGGACGCGGTCGACACCAGCCCGCCACCGCCCGATTCGAACTTGCGCACGATGCGCGGGTCGTTCAGGTCGGCGCCCACGCCGAAGCTGCGGTCGCTCGGCAGCGGCTCGGCGATGCGCGGCTGGCGCGCGGGCTCGGGCACGTAGTAGGTGGTGTCCTTCATGCCCAGCGGGTCGAACAGGCGCGTCTTTTCGAACTGGTACAGCGACTGGCCCGACACCACCTCGACCACGCGGCCCAGGATGTCGGTCGAGTAGCTGTAGTCCCAGGTCGTGCCGGGCTGGTAGGCCAGCGGCAGCTTGGCCAGGCGCTGCGAGAACTCGGCGCTGGTCGGATCGCCTTCCGCGAGATTGGCGGTGTTGTAGGCCTGTTTCACCAGCCCCGGGCCGAAGAAGCCGTAGGTCAGGCCCGAGGTGTGGCGCATGAGGTCCTGCACGGTGATCGGGCGGCGCGCGGGCACGGTCTCGAGCACCGGCTTGCCGTCGGCGCCGGGCTTCTCGATGCCGACCGTCATGCGGGCGTACTCGGGCAGGTACATCGCGACCGGGTCGTCCAGCTTCATGCGGCCGTCTTCCACCAGCATCATCGCGGCGACCGTGGTGATGGGCTTGCTCATCGAGTAGATGCGGAAGATGCCGTCGCGCGGCATCGGCGTGCCGGCGGCGGCGTCGAGCTTGCCGACGGGTTCGAACCATGCGACCTTGCCCTGGCGCGCGACCAGCAGCACCGCGCCGGGGATCTTGCCGGCCGCCACGTCGGCCTTGAGCACGTCGGTGAGCTTCTGCAGGCGTTCGGTGGACAGGCCCACCGACTCGGGCCGGGCGGTGGGCAGCGACTGGGCGGTGGCGAGCAGCGGCAGGGCGAGGCTCAGGCCGAGCAGGGCCGTGCGCACCAGGGCGCGGCGCTTCAGGAAGGTCATGCGTGTTGTCTCCGTCGGTGGTGGATGGATGCAACCGGGCAGACGGTCTTGGCGCCGTCCGTGCGAACCGGTCGCGGGGCAGTGTATCGGTGGATGGGCCGCAGGGCGGCACGCGACGAGCTGGCCGATTGGCGGCATCTATGGCGCCGATATCTTGACTCAGACAATGAGAATTATTATCATTTGAATGCCTGAGTACGCAGCACAAGCACCACGCAAAGGGCTCTCTTCCAACAAGGAGCTTCCCAACCGTGCCGTACACCCTGCCAGCCTTGCCCTATGCCTTCGACGCGCTCGAACCCCACATCGACGCGCAGACGATGGAAATCCACCACGGCAAGCACCACCAGACCTACGTGAACAACCTGAATGCGGCGTTGAAAGACACGCCGCATGCGGACACGCCGGTCGAAGCCCTCATCGCCGGTGTCGAAGAACTGCCCGAGGCGCTGCGCGCACCCGTGCGCAACAACGGCGGCGGCCACGCCAACCACAGCCTGTTCTGGACCGTGATGGCCCCGGTGGGCGAGGGCGGCGGCGGGGCGCCTTCGGGCGCGCTCGCGCAGGCCATCGATACCGACCTGGGCGGCTTCGACGCCTTCAAGGACGCCTTCACCAAGGCCGCGCTCACGCGCTTCGGCAGCGGCTGGGCCTGGCTGGTCGTCGGTGCCGACGGCAAGCTCGCCGTGGAAAGCAGCGGCAACCAGGACAGCCCGCTGATGCGCGGCATCGGCTCGGGCAAGACCCCGATCCTGGGCCTGGACGTGTGGGAGCACGCCTACTACCTGAAGTACCAGAACCGCCGCCCGGAATACATCGCGGCCTTCTACAACGTGGTGAACTGGGCCGAGGTGGCCCGCCGCCATGCCGCCGCGACCGGCGGCCGATGAGCCGAAGAGGAGCCCGCCCATGAACGACACGCCGCAGGGCACGGTGGCGACAGCGCCACCGCCCAGGTCGCCGCGCCCGGTGCGCGAATGGATCGGCTTTGCCATCGTCGCGGCCGGTGCGCTGGCGCTGGCGTCGCAGTTCTGGTCCTTCGTGCGCGCCGACCCGCTGGTGTGGAACGCGCTGCGCGGCGGCTCGGTGGCGGCGCTGGCGACCGCGCTGGGCACGCTGCCGGTGTTGTTCTCGCAGAGGCTGCCCGACAAGCTGCAGGACACGCTGTTCGGCTTCGGCGCCGGCGTGATGCTCGCGGCCTGCGCCTTCTCGCTGATCATTCCCGGGCTGGACGCCGCCAAGTCGACGGGCGTCTTCGGCGGCGGCGACTGGGCGGCCGGCGGCGTGATCGGCACGGCCATCCTGCTGGGCGGCCTGGTGCTCATGACCATGGACCGCGTGCTGCCGCACGAGCACTTCATCAAGGGCCGCGAAGGGCAGAGCGGGCGGCAGCTGCGCCGCACGTGGCTCTTCGTGTTCGCGATCGCGCTGCACAACGTGCCCGAGGGCCTGGCCATCGGCGTCGGCTACGCGGCCAACAACGGCGTGCGCGCCGATGCGCTCGCCACCGGCATCGCGATCCAGGACGTGCCCGAGGGGCTGGTGGTGGCCGTGGCGCTGCTGGCGGCCGGCTACAGCCGCCTGTTCGCGGTGCTGATCGGCATGGCCTCGGGGCTGGTGGAGCCGCTGGGCGCCGTGCTCGGCGCGGCGGTGGTGGGGCATTCGGCGATGCTGCTGCCCTGGGGGCTGGGCTTCGCGGCGGGTGCGATGCTGTTCGTGATCAGCCACGAGATCATTCCCGAGTCGCACCGCAAGGGGCACGAAGCCTATGCGACCAGCGGTTTGATGATCGGCTTCGTGCTCATGATGCTGCTGGACACCGCGCTGGGCTGACGCCCGGGGCGCGGCGTCGTCAGCCTCAGCCGTGCTTGACGGCGATGGTCTTCAAGGTCGTGAAGCCGTACAGCGCCTCGAAGCCCTTCTCGCGCCCGTAGCCCGACGACTTCACGCCGCCGAACGGCAACTCGACGCCGCCGCCCGCGCCGTAGTTGTTGATGAACACCTGGCCGCTCTTCACGCGCCGGGCCATGCGGAACTGGCGCGCGCCGTCGGCCGTCCAGACGCCGGCCACGAGGCCGAACTGGGTGGCGTTGGCGAGGGCCACGGCTTCGTCCTCGTCGGCGAACTGCATCGCGGCGAGCACGGGGCCAAACACTTCTTCCTGCGCCAGGCGATGGCCCACGGGCACGTCGCGCAGCAGGGTCGGCGCCTGGTAGAAGCCGGTCTCGGGCGCTTCCTCGACCACCACGCCCTGCGCCACCATCGGGATGCCGGCGTGCTGCGCGT
Source organism: Variovorax sp. GW822-FHT04A09 (assembly GCF_058801005.1). Classification (NCBI taxonomy): domain Bacteria; kingdom Pseudomonadati; phylum Pseudomonadota; class Betaproteobacteria; order Burkholderiales; family Comamonadaceae; genus Variovorax; species Variovorax sp. GW822-FHT04A09. The sequence goes on from NZ_JBXAMV010000001.1 coordinate 586,634, forward strand.
CGCTCAAGAAGTCCCACACGCGCTGCTGCTGCGTCTGGCGGATCAGCGGGCCGACGTCGAGGTCCATCGCCGCGGGGCCCACGCGCAGGGCCTCGAAGGCATGGCCCAGGCGTTCGAGCAGGGGCTCGTAGATGTCGCGCTGGATCAGCACGCGCGAACCCGCCGAGCAGGTCTGGCCGGCGTTCTGCACGATGGCGTTGATCACCACGGGAATCACCGCGTCCAGGTCGGCGTCGGCGAACACGATCTGGGGGCTCTTGCCGCCGAGTTCGAGCGTGACCGGGCAGTGCCGTTCGGCCGCCACCTGCTGGATCAGCGTGCCGATCTTCGGGCTGCCCGTGAAGCTGATGTGGTCGATGCCTTCGTGGCGTGCGAGCGCGTCGCCCACCTCATGGCCGTAGCCCGTCACGATGTTGAGCGCGCCGGCCGGAAAGCCGACCTCGGCCGCCAGCTGCGCCACGCGGATCAGCGACAGGCAGGCGTCTTCGGCCGGCTTCACCACGCACACGTTGCCCGCCGCCAGGGCGCCGCCCACGCTGCGCCCGAAGATCTGCATCGGGTAGTTCCACGGAATGATGTGGCCCGTGACGCCGTGCGGCTCGCGCCAGGTGAAGACGCTGTAGCCGTCCTGGTAGGGAATGGTCTCGCCGTGCAGCTTGTCGCAGGCGCCGGCATAGAACTCGAAGTAGCGCACCAGCGCCACCGCATCGGCGCGGGCCTGCTTCACGGGCTTGCCGCAGTCGCGCTGCTCGATGAGTGCGAGTTCGTCGACGTGCTCGGCGATCTTCTGCGAGAGCTTGAAGAGCAGGCGGCCGCGGTCGGCGGCGCTGACCTTGTGCCACACGCCCTCGAAGCAGTCGCGCGCGGCGCGCACGGCGGCGTCGATGTCCGCAGCGTTGCTGCGCTGGATCTCGTCGAAGGGCTGGCCGTCCGAGGGGTCGATGACGGGGAGGGTGCGGCCGGAGGCGGAGGGAACGTCCGCGTTGGCGATGTAGTTGAGCTGCATGGGGCGAGATTTTGCGCGAAGCCCGCCCCGCGCGTGGCGCCCCGGCCGGCCCGCCTTACTTCGCCGCGGTGGCTTTGGGCAGCGCGCGCACGGCGTTCAGCATGCGCTCGACGTGCTTGTCGGGGTTGAGGTTCTGGTAGTAGTAGGCGACCTTGCCGTCGGTCGCGATCACGTACGACAGGCGGTTGGCGAAGTCGGGCCGGGTCTGCATCAGCGCGTCGAAGCCCTGGATCACGGTCTTGCCCTGGTCGGAGGCCACCGGGAAGCGGCTCTGGCAGGACTTGACCGAGAACTTGGAGAGCGTGTCGATGTCGTCGGCCGACACGCCGATCACCGTGGCCCCGAGCGCTGCGAACTGGTCGACCGCCTCGGCGAAGGCGTGGGCCTCGATGGAGCAGTCGTTGGAGTCGGCCGCCGGAAAGAAGTACAGCACCACCGGCCCCTTGGCCAGCGCCTCGGCCAGCGAGTAGCGGAAGGTCTTGCCGCCGAGCGCGGCCGTGGCCGTGAACTTGGGCACCGGGTCGCCGATGTCGAGTGCGGCGTGGGCAGTGGGTACCCCGGCGGCGAGGGCCGCGGCCCATAAAGCGGTGCGCAAAAGGAGCGATCGGGCCATGATGTAACTCCGAAGCGAAGTGAATCGAATTCTAGGACGACGCTTCGCAAAAAGGGCCCCGTTGAAACCGCCGCGGGAGGACCGGCGTACATCAGGGCAGTGGCATCCACAACGACAAGAGGAACCCGACCATGAACGCCTGGGCCCGATCTCTTCTGCGCACGGCGCTGGCCGGCGTGCTGCTGGCATTGCTCGGCGCGTGCGGCTCGCTGCCGCCGGCGCGCGAACGCCCGGCCGAACACGCCGCCGCGGCCGACCCGGGCACCGCGCTCGCGAAGATCGTCGCGGCCTCCACGCCGCCCGGCGAGCATTCGGGCTTCCGGCTGATGCCGCTGGGCGTGTACTCGCTCGACGCGCGCCTGCAGCTCGCGCAGCGCGCCGAGCGTTCGCTGGTGGTGCAGTACTACCAGCTCGAGAACGACGCCACCGGCCGGCTGCTGCTGCGCACGCTGCGCGAGGCGGCGGCGCGCGGCGTGAAGGTGCGGGTGCTGGTGGACGACCTGTACACGGTGAAGAGCCAGCAGCTGTTGCTGGCGCTGTCCGAGACGCCGAATGTGTCGGTGCGCCTGTTCAACCCGTTCTGCTGCGCGCGCGACGGGTTTCTCTCGCGCTTCGTGGTGTCGATCTTCGACATCCATCGCCTCAACCACCGCATGCACAACAAGCTCTTCATCGCCGACGGCGCGATGGCGGTGGTGGGCGGGCGCAACATCGCCGACGAGTATTTCGTACTGAGCGAGGCGCAGAACTTCATCGACATGGACGCGCTGGTGGTCGGCAAGGTCGTGCCGCAGCTCGAGAGCATCTTCGACGCCTACTGGAACAGCGACCAGATCTGGCCCATTGCCGAGATCGTGCGCAAAGAGGCCGGCGCCGCCACCTTCGATGCCGAGATCGGCATGTCGGGCCCGCCGCCGAAGGTCGTGCTGCCGCCCTCGGACATCCTCGGCTACGGCCCCATCGCCGAAGAACTCGACGGCGGCCGCATGGGCCTGCTGTGGGGCGAGGCCCGCGCCATCGCCGACCCGCCCTCCAAGCCCACGACGTTGACGGCCGAAGATGCCATTGCCACCAGCGTGACGATGAAGGTCTGGGCGCTGCTGCTCGACGCCAAGACCGAGGTCGACCTGACCTCGCCCTACCTCGTGCCCGGCGAGCGCGGCATGGCGGCCTTCGAGGACCTGGCCAAGCGCAAGGTCAAGCTCACGCTGCTGACCAATTCGCTGGCCGCCAACGACGAGCCGCTGGTGCACACCGGCTACGCGCGCTACCGCGAGCGCCTGCTGAAAGGCGGCGCCGACCTGTACGAGCTGAGCCCGCAGCGCACCACCGCGAGCATGCGTTTCGGCAGCTTCGGCAACTCGCTGGGCCGGCTGCACGCCAAGACCGCCGCCATCGACAAGACGCGCATCTTCATCGGCTCGATGAACCTCGACCCGCGCTCGGCCAGCCAGAACACCGAGATGGGCGTGGTGGTCGACAACCCGCAACTGGCGCGCGAGATGCTGCGCATCATCCATGTGAGCAAGCTGCAGAACTCGTACCGGCTGCGGCTGTCGAAGGAGGGCGGCACGCTCGAATGGCTCACGAACGACGGCGAGAAAGAGGTGATCCTCACCTCGGAACCCGAGTCGGGTTTCTTCCAGCGCCTGTACAACACCCTGATCTCCCCGCTGGTGCCCGAGATGCTGTTGTAGCCTCGGGGGATGGCGCAGACCTTCACTTCTCTTTCGGCCCCGCAGGTCATGCTGTGTGGCCTGCTGTTCTTCGGCGGCATCTACCTGGGTTTCGGCGCGCTCACCTGGCTGCTCACGAAGCGCGTGCTGCCGGCGCTGGGCATCGGGCGCGCGCTCGATCCGCGGCCGCTGCAGCCCGGCCAGCTGCGGCGCGAGCTCACGCAATCGGGCATCTCGGTGCTGATCTTCGGGCTGGGCATGGTGTTTCCATGGGGGCTGCTGCAGCTGGGCTGGGCGCGGCTGGAGCCCGACGCGGGCTGGCGCCGCATCGGCATCGAGATCCTTGTGCTCGCGGTGTGGAATGACGTGCATTTCTGGCTCAACCACCGGCTGCTGCACACGCGCTGGCTGCGCCGCTTCCACGGGCCCCACCATCGCTCGTTCGTGACCACGCCGTGGGCCACCTACAGCTTTCACCCGATCGAGGCGCTGATGCTCGGCAACGTGATCCTGCTGCCGATGGTGCTGCATGACTTCAGCTTCTGGTCGCTGGCGTCGGTGCCGGTGTTCAGCCTGTTCTTCAACTGCGTCGGGCATTCGAACTACGACTTCGTGCCCGGCGTGTCGTACAGCCACTGGTTCGCCGCGAGCCGCCGGCATCACCTGCACCATGCTGTGCACAACGGCAACTACGGCTTCCAGTTCACCTTCATGGACCGGCTGTTCCGCACACGCATCGCGGCCGACGCGGCCGAACCGCTGTTCCAGGCGTTTCGAAAGAAGCATGGCGCCACGACGGCCTGACGCGCGCCATCGGCTGCCGCGGCTGTGCCACTGGCGCGACTGGCAAAGCCTCGCGTACCTCGTCGCCTTGCCCGCGCTGGCGGCGTGGCAGTGGGTGCACGGCTTCCAGGTGGTGCTGTATGCGCTGATGCTGTTCCTCACGCTCGGCATCGGCGTGATCCACCACAACCACGTGCACCTGCGCATGTGGCGCGGTCGGCGCATGAACCGGTTCACCGACTTCTGGATCACGCTGCTGCAGGGCCACCCGACCTTCGTCTTCTGGCCCGCGCACGTGGCCAATCACCACCGCCATCGCCACGGGCCGAAGGACGTGGCGCGCACCTACCGCTTCGGCGGCGACACCAACCACCTGCGGGGCTACCTGCTGCATCCGTTCCAGGCCGTGTGGGTGCTGATGCCGGTGTTCTTCGGCTGGCTCGCGCGGCTGCACCGGCATCACCGAGGCGCCTGGCGCTATTGCATGGCGCAGTACGCGCTGTGGCTGGCGAGCTGGACCGTGCTCTTGGCGATCGACTGGCGCAAGGCATTGCTGTTCGTGATCGTGCCGCAGCTGCACGGCCTGCATTGGCTGCTGGCCACCAACTACCTGCAGCACGCGCACGCCGACGGTCGCAAGACACCGCGCAAGGAGGCATCCGGCGATACCCGCGGTAGCCAGCTGAACTACGCGCGCAATTTCGAGGGGCTGGTGAACCCCTTGCTGTTCAACATCGGCCTGCACACCGCACACCACGAGAACCCGCATGCCCATTGGTCTGAGCTCACGCACCTGCATCACACGCGCTACCGCGCGCAGGTGGCACCCGCGCTCAACGAGGGCGGGCTGGTGCCGTACATGGTGCGCGTCTTCGTGCTGGGGACCGTGTGGCCGCGTTTTCGCAGCCGCTCGCTGATGCCTCCCGATTCACCCATCTCCTGAACCCATGCCCGTTTCATTCCAACGCGTGTACCTCGAAAGCGCCGGCTATTTCATGCCCGGCGAGCCTGTTCCCAACGACCGCATGGACGCGTACATCGCGCCGCTCAACCGCATGTCGGAGCGCATCAAGCGCCGCATCCTGGCCGAGAACGGCATCCTCACGCGGCACTACGCGATCGACGAAGAAGGCGTGACGCGCCACACCAACGCGCAGCTGGCGGCCGGTGCGATCCGCGACTGCCTGCAGCGCGGCGGGGCCGAGCTGTCGCGCGTGTCGCTGCTGGCCAGCGGCTCCTCGGGCGGCGACACGCTGATGCCCGGCTTCGCCAACATGATCCAGGGCGAGCTGGCGGCGCAGCCGATGGAAACGCATTCGGTGCACGGCATCTGCGCGGCCGGCGTGTCGGCGATCCAGACGGCGGCGCAGGGCATCGAGCTGGGCGCGCACCGTTCGGCGCTGGCGGTGGCGAGCGAAATGCCGTCGCGCCTGTTCAAGCGTTCGCGCTTTGCCGCGCGCGGCTACGAGACCGACTTCGACTCGCACTTCCTGCGCTGGATGCTGTCCGATGGCGCGGGCGCGCTGCTGCTGTCCGACGGCACGCCCGCGCTGGCCGGCAAGCCGGGGTTGCGCCTGAAGCTGAAGTGGGTGCACCAGCGCGCCTTCTCGGGCGACTACCCGGTGTGCATGCAGCTCGGCCTCACTGAGGATCGCGCGCGCGGCCACCTTGATTTCGGTTCATGGGCCGAGGCCGAGGCGGCCGGCGCGCTGTCGCTGCGCCAGGATATCCGCCTCTTGCCGCACCTGTTCGACATCGGCATCCACGAGTACGCCGGCCTGGTGCGCGACGGCTGGGTCGATCCGAAGCGGGTCGACCATTTCCTCTGCCACTACTCGTCGGAAAAATTCATCCCGGTGGTCGAAGACCTGATGGCCAAGGCCGACCTGGCGATTCCGCGCGAGCGCTGGTGGAGCAACCTGGCCTGGCGCGGAAACACGGGCGCAGCGTCGATCCTCGTGATGCTGGCGGAGTTCCTGCACACCAAGGCGTTGAAGCCGGGCGAGCAGATCTTCTGCTACGTGCCGGAGTCGGGGCGCTTCATGGCGGCGTACATGCTGCTCGAGGTCGAGGCCGTCGATGCGGCGCCTGTCGTGATCGCGCCCCGCGCGGCGACGGTGGCGCCCGACGACGACCTCGTCATTGCGCCCCCGCACGACCCGGCCGCCGCGCCCGAGGGCCTGGGCGCCTTGCTGACCGAGCTGGCCGCCATCTGGCACGACTACCGCTCGCGCGTGTGGCGCACGCCGCTGATCCGCCAGATCCGCGAGCGCCGTTTCGCCGTGCCCGACTACCTGAACTGGATGGAGCAGTGGGTGCCGCAGGTGCGCGAAGGAAGCCTGTGGATGCGCGAAGGCGCCGCCTCGTTGAGCGAGCCGTACCGCATGCTGTCGTCGCTGATCGACGTGCATGCGGGCGAGGAGCAGAACGACTTCAACATCCTCTTCAGCGACTACCGAAAGGCCGGTGGCACGGTCGAATCGATCGACGAGCTGCGCCGCAACCCCGGCGGCGAGGCACTCAACGCCTATCTGCACGGCCTGGCCGCCACGCGCGACCCGATCGGCCTCCTGGGCGCGATCTACATCATCGAAGGCACGGGCCAGCGCATCGTGCCGGCGCTGCTGCCGCTGCTCAAGGCCAGCCTGAAGCTGCCGCCCGACGCGTTCCGTTTCCTCGAGTACCACGGCCACAACGACGAGCACCACCTGAACCGCTGGCTCGCCGCGGTCGAGATGGTGATGGCCGTGGAAGGCCAGGCCCGCGCCGCCCGACAGATTGCCGACACCGCGCGTCACACGGCGGCGCTGTACCTGATGCAGTTCCAGCACATCACCGAACGAATGCCCCATGGATCGAACCCCTGAATTCCTGAAGCAGGCGCACGACGAGCGCGACCCCAGCCCCTGGCTGGCGCTGTACCTCGACCAGAGCACGCCGCTGCCCGACGACGTGAAGGCCGCGTGGCTGGCCGACTCGAGCTCGGCCTCGCGCCAGTACCTGCTGCCGTTCCTGCGGCCGATCGCGCGGCTGACGATCATCCTGATCCAGATCGTGAAGGTGTTCGTGCCGCGCAACTGGTCGCACTCGATGCTGCTGCACCGCTTCCTGGCGTGGGGGCTCAAGCGCTTCGTGTCGCCCGAGGCGAACTGGCTGATCCTGCGGCACTTTCACCTGGGCTCGCAGGTGCTGGCCTTCATCGGCCGCAACTCGCCCGCGCCCGTGGGCACGTCGCCGCTGGAGCCGGCCGACATCGACGCGCTGAAGGACGAGATGTTCCTGAAGCACGACCTGAACCTGTTCAACTTCGTGATCCGGCTGAACACGGCGCTGCGCGACAAGGGGTTGGCGCTGTGCAAGGCCGAGCAGGTCGATTTCTCGATGATCCAGCCGCCGGCGTTGCGGCTGGAAGACATGCCGCAGGGCAAGCTCAATTTTCTCGACCTGCAAAGCGCCATCGAGCTGTTCACGCCGCTGTACCAGCTGATGCTGACCGACAACGATTTCTGGCGCGCCGCCAACTCCTTGCAACTGGACGAAACCATCGGCATCTACGCGGCGACGATCCTGAACGCGCCGGAGCACCTGATCCTGGTCAACAACAAGCATCCGCTGGTGCCGCTGTCGACCCTGCGGGCCGGGCACCGGCTGGTGATCCACGGCCTGTCGACCGAAATGCTTCACAGCCTGCTCCAGCGCATGCGCGCGGCGCAGGAAGCCATGACGGCAGAGACACTTCCGCGGGACCCACCCCTTGCATAGGGGTATGCTGTCCCCACATGCAAACCATGAACACGACCCGAAATCCGTCTCCCAAGACCGATCTGGCAGTGACCCACGTGCTGGCTCAACTGCTGGAGAGGCTTGAGCACAGCGCCGTGCCGGTTGGTGCCGAGCAGTACCGCTCGGTGGTCGAGCACCTGGTGCATGAATTCGAAGACGTCGAGCCCGGTGCCGAATTGGGGCAGTTGCTCGATGCCTATCCGGCCGCCTCCGAGGTCTACGAAAATATGAATTACCAGCACGCCGGCCTTTGCCGCTCGGCGCTGGACGTTTCCCTGGCCGCCGAAGGCGCAGCCAGGGAAGCCATTGCCCGCGCCATGCGCGGTGACGAATCGAACAAGGACAAGATGCATGGCCAAGGGTGAAGTGAAAACGGCAGTGGTGGCGGACGGGCTGCGCTACAAATCGAAGGCGCCGGGTTCGCCGTTCCGCGCCTCGGCGTCGTTCAGCGGGGCCACGATGTCCTGCTTCATGTGCGGCAAGCACCGCGTGCGTTCGCAGCTGCGCACGCGTCAGGTGCTGGGCAAGTCGCAGACCGTCTGCGCGCCTTCGTGCAAGGCGCTCGACGAGGCCCTCGAGGCCGAAGCATCGTCGAGCTGAGCGCCTAGCACGGCGCCGCGTCGCGTTGGCGACATGGCCTCATCGGCATGTCGTCGATTGCCTTCCATCCCGGTCGCAATCGATATACAGTTGGACACAAATGATGCAAGTAATTGCATTTAATCTAAAGTTCTAATTTGTAGCCGATGACCACTCAAATCCAGCAAGAAGGCGATCGGTGCCCCGCAGCGGGCGTGGATTTTTCTCTGCGTGGAGGGCCTGAGCTGTGAACAAGCCACGTCACGTCGTCATGCAGGTCGTCAAGCGCTCGTCCGGCAGCGCCACGCACCATGTCGAATTCCTCATGGACGACAACTTCGCCGAGCGCTTGCGCCAATTGCGCTCGCTGGTGCCGCCGCTGGGTGCCCTCAACAAGCAACGCGACCTCGTGATCGACAAGGTGCGCGTGCGCCTGCCCAACGCCATCTGGCGCTCGGGCAACGAGATCGCCATCGACGGCGGGGTGGACGGCTCCTGCATCGTGATCGCGGCCGAGGGCTCGTTCAACTGCGGCGGCAAAGACCGCCGCACGCGCGAAAAGCTCGTGACCTACAATTTCTCGATCGCACGCCTGATCGAGCTGCACGGCGAACGCCCCGAAGGCGAAACGCTCTACATCCGCGACGGCGTGTTCGCCAACGACGAACCGGCCGAATCGCCGGCCGGCCGCTGGGTGGCTTCCATGCACGAACTCGAAGTGGTGATGCGCGTGCCCGATGCGCCGTCCGATTTCGACACGCTGCACGACCTCACGCTGCGCGCCGACGGGCAGCCGACGCAGGCGGGCGCGCTGAGTCCGCACCGCGCCAGCATCTACTGACGAACTCAGGCCGACGTGGCTGCAGGCGCGCCCACGGGCGTGAACTGCGCGCCGTTGTCGGCCAGCCAGCGCGCCGAGAGGCTGCTGTCCTGCTGGTCGGGGTGGAAGTCGCTGCGCAGGTACTGGCGCCAGCCCGCGAGATTGCCCCGCAGCAGGCCGCCGCGGCCCAGCAGGATGCGCGCGGCGCTCTTCCAGGTGGCCCACTTCCACAATTGCTTTTCATGCCGCAGGTTGTCGACCGTCTGGCGCATCAGGTCGCCGAGGAACATCACCGTCACGCGGCGGAACCAGCGCGTGCGCCATTCATCGGAGCCGCCTGCGGCCTTGTAGATGTCGAAGGCCACGCTCTTGTGCTCCAGCTCTTCCGCGCTGTGCCACCGCCACATCGTGCGCAGCCGGGGCTCGGCGCCGTCGAGGATTTCGGGGCGGGCCAGCAGCCACTCGGCGAACATCGCCGTGAAGTGCTCGGTGGCGGCCGTCACGGCCAACGCGTGGCGCGGATCGGCGCCGTCCATGAGTTCCATGCGCTGGCTGGCGCGCGCGGTCCAGCGGTCGACCAGGCCCTGCTGCTCGAGGTGCGCGTTGAACAGCGAATGGATGCGCCGGTGCGTCGCCTCCTGGCCGATGAAGCCGCGCACGTCGGCGCGGTGGCGTTCCTGCACCTCGGGCGGCAGCGTGGCCATGGCGTCGCGCACGGCGTCGATGAAGAACTGCTCGCCGAAGGGGAAGCTCATCGACAAGGCGTTGAAGAAAGCCGTCGAAAACGCATCGCCGCCGCACCAGTCGCGCGAGAAGGGCGGTTGCAGGTCGATCAGCAGGCGGCGGACTACGAGTTCGGTCATGGGAAGGCAGTTCCTGAGGTCGTGGGCACAAAGGTTGGTACAGATTCGTACCGCGTGCCGCCATGGTGCAATTGTGAGCTGGTACTGTCAAGTACCAAGGCGTAGGAAAATGAATCGCACATGACTGCCACCATCGACAAAACCGCCACGCCCGACGCCGCCGAAGGCGCGCCCAGCGAGCACTACGCGCGGCTGCTCCAGGGCATGGCGCATGCCGTGGCGGCCAAGGGCTACGCCGACACCACCATTGCCGACATCGTGCGCGAGGCGGCCGTGTCGCGGCGCACGTTCTACGAGCACTTCAGCACCAAGACCGAGTGCCTGATCGCGCTGTACGAAACGGCCAGCCGGCTCGGCCTGCAGGCCGTGAGCGAGGCCTTCGACCCGGCCCAGCCCTGGCACACGCAGGTGGAGCAGGCGATGACCGCCTACATGGACTACCTCGCCCAAGACCCGGTGCTGCTGCGCACGCTGTTCGTCGAGATCCTCGGGCTGGGCCTGCCGGGCCTGGCGGCGCGGCGGCGCGTGAACGGCGAGATCGCCAACTTCATCCAGGTGGCGATCAACAGCAGCGATTCAGGTGAGGTGCCCGCGGCGCACATGAGCAGCCAGATGGCGATGACCGTGGTGGGCGGCATCAACGAACTGGTGCTGCAGGCCATCGAGCAGGACCGCGTGGGCGACCTGCGCGAGCTGGTGGCACCGGCCACGCGGCTGGTGCGCGCCGTGGCGGCGGACAGCCGACGCTAGTCGCGCTCGTTGTGGCGCGACGTGGCCGCAGCCCACAGCACGAGCAGTCCCGCCACCACCATCGCCGCCAGCGCGGCCAGATACGGCAGCACGTCGTGCAGCGGCGCCCCCATCTGGTTGAGCCGCAGCGAGGCCTGGATGCCCGCCGTGCTCGGGAACAGCCAGCGCAGCGTCTGCAGCGGCGCGGGCAGGGCCTCGACAGGCCACGAGAAGCCCGAGAGAAAGGCCATCGGCAGCGCAGTGAAGAGCAGCACCTGCAGCGCGCGTTCGCGGTCGCGGAACCAGCAGCCCAGCAGCAGGCCCAGCACGCAGATGGCGGGCACGTAGAACAACAGCAGCACCAGCGCGCCCCACGGATTGCCGCCGCGCGGATAGTCCTGCAGGAAGAACACCCAGCCGAAATAGAACAGGCCGCTCAGCACGCCGAAGCCCGACAGCGCGCCCAGCCGCCCCAGCCACGCGCCCATGCCGGCGCGCAGCCGGCCGGCCTCGGCCCAGGTGCCAGCCAGCATCGCGGCGCCCATCAGCAGCGTCTGCTGCAGGATCAGCAGCGCCACCGCCGGCACCACGTAGCTGCCGTAGCCCTCGGTCGGGTTGAACAGCGCCACCAGTTGCGTGTTGAGCGGGCTGCGGCTGCGTGCCGCCTGAATGGCGCTTTGGCCGCCGGCCTGCAGCTTGCGGATCTCCACACCGGCCGACACCGTGCCCACCGCCTCCGAGAAGCCGTAGAGCACCGCCTTGTTCAGCAGCGCGTAGGCGCCGTTGCCCTCGATGCTTACCACCGCGGGCGTGCCGCGCAGCACGTTGCGTTTGAGGTCCTGCGGCAGCAGGGCGTAGCCCTCGATCTCGCCGCGCCACAGCGCCTGCCGCGCCTCGTGCACGTCGGAGGTGATCATGCGCACGTCCAGCCGCGGGCTGGCCATGGCGAAGCGCGCGATCTGCCGCGAGAGCCCGCTGTGGTCCTGGTCGACCACCGCCACCGGCACCCGCGTGACGGCCTGCGTGCCGTAGGGCCACGGGTAGAAGAAGCCGTAGATGATGGGCGCGAGCAGCATGATCAGCAGCACGCCCTTGTCGCGCAGCACGCCGAAGGCGGTGTCGCGCCAGGCGGCGGCGAAGCCTTGGATGCGTGCACTCATCAGCGGCCTCCCCACGTCTCGGGCGCCGCGGCCGCACGCACCAGCAGTGTGGCCGACACGGCCAGCAGCACCGCGGTGCCCACCACCATCCACAGCGGCGTGGCGGCCGAGTAGGCCAGGGGTGCGCCCATCTGCAGCTGCTCCATCTGCACGCGGATGTAGTGCGTGTACGGCAGCAGGCCGGCCCACAGCTGCGCGAGCACCGGCATGGCGACCAGCGGAAAGCCCACGCCGCCGAACGCGAAGGCCGGCGCGGTGATGAAGCCGGTGGCCGACAGCGCGGTGCGCAGCGAGCGCGTGAGGCTGGCCACGAAGGCGCCGAGCGCGATCGACAGCGCCAGGAACACCATCAGCGCGAACAGCGTCCATCCCACCGAGCCGACCGGGTGCCAGCCGCGGCCCGCCGTGATCCACAGCATGGCGGCCAGGCCCACCGCCGACAGGCTCGCGAAGGGCAGCGCCAGCTTGCCCGCCAGCGCGGCCAGCGCCTCGGGCCAGCGCGGCGCGGCGCCGAGCCAGCCGCCCAGGCTGCGGTCGCGCAGCTCGCGGCCCACGGCCCAGGCGCCGGCCGTCATCGCGAGGATGTGCAGCAGCGCCGGAATGAGCGCGGCGCCGAGAAACTGCTCGTAGTCGGTCGAGGTGTTGAACAGCGCCACCATGCTGGCCTTGACCGGGTCCATGCTCACGCGCGCGGCCTTCATCGACTCGCCGCGCTTGTTGCGCACCGCGAGCTCGACGCCGGCCGACACCGTGGCGACGGCGGTGCGCACGTCGCGCTGGATCAGGCTCGAATGCGTGCCCAGCTGCGCGTTGTGCAGCAGCACGACCTGCCCGACGCGGCCCTGCTTGACGTCGCGGCTCAGCTCGCGTGGCAACTGCACCGCCGCATCGACGGCGCCGCTCGTGAGCGCGCGCTGCATCTCGCCTTCGTCGGCGTACCGCTGCGCCACGCGCAGGCCCGGCGTGGCGTCCAGGAAGCGCACCAGCTGGCGCGAGAGGGCGGAGTGGTCCTGGTCGAGCACGCCGATCGGCAGGCGCTCGGGCAGGCCGGCCGAGAAGATCCACCAGATCAGGAACACCGCGAGCAGCGGCACCCACGAGATCATGGCCAGGTCCCACGGACGCGTGCGCAGCAGCGCGAATTCGCGCCGGGCGCTGGCGGTGGAAAAGCCGCGCAGGCTCATGGCGGGTGCGGCGTCAGTCGACCAGAACGCTCATGCCGGGGCGCGCGCCTTCGATCGGCTTGAGCGGCCGGGCGCGGACCTCGAAGGTGCGCACGTCGAAGCCGGCGCCGCCGCGCGTGGCGCGCCAGGTGGCGAAGTCGGGCAGCACGCCGCTGTAGTAGACCTTGAAGCGGGCGGTGCGCCGGTCCTCGGGCAGGGCGGGCAGGCGGGCGTCGAATTCCTTGTCGAGCGCGAAGCGGGACAGCCGGTCTTCGCGCACGTTGAGCACCACCCACTGGTCGTTCAGGTCGACCACCGTGACCACGGCCACGCCCTGCGGCGAGAGCTCGCCGACCTTGGCGAGCACCTTGGCCACCTCGCCGGCGACCGGGCTGCGCAGCTCGGTCTCGGCCTTGGCGGCTTCCACCTCGGCGACCACGCCGGCCACCTGCCGCGCCTGTGCGTTGGCAGCGGCCTTGTCCTCGGGGCGGGCGCCGGTGCGCGCCATGTCGTACTGCGCCTTGGCCGCCACGGCGGCGTCGCGCGAGGCCTTCCAGTTGGCTTCGGCTTCGTCGCGCTTCTGGTCGGCCACGAGGCCGTCGCGTGCCAGGCCGTCGACACGGCGGAACGAGGTCTGTGCGAGCTGCGCGGCGGTCTCGGCGCGCTGCCATTGCATGCGCGCCATTTCGATCTCCTGCGGGCGGGCGCCGTTTTGCGCCTTGTCGGCCACGGCCTGCGCGGCCTGTTCGGCGGCGGTGGCCTGCGCCAGCTTGGCGCGCACCTCGGGGCTGTCCATGCGCACCAGCAGGGCGCCGGCCTGGATGCGGTCGCCTTCCTTCACCGCCACTTCGGCGATGCGGGCGGTGACCTTGCCGGCCACGTCGGTCTCGCGCGCTTCCATCTGGCCCTGGAACACCTCGGGCGCCGGCTGCGCGGCGCGCCAGAAGCCCCAGACGAGCAGCACCAGCACGAGCAGTGCGGCGGCGATGGCGATCAGTCGGCGGGTCTTGGCACTCATCATGGTCAGTTCACCTTCACGTCGGCGCGCGCGATGTAGTCGGAAAAAGTCTCGGACAGGCCCGCGCTCTCGAGCAGCTGCGCGAGCGCCTGCACGTAGTCGTTGGCGGCCTGCGCGCGTTCGGTCAGCACCTTGGCCTGGTTGGTCTCGGCGTCGATCAGGTCGAGCGTGGTGCTGGTGCCTTCGCGTAGCCCGGCGGTGCGCAGCTTGACCACCTCCTGCGCGAGCTCGACCGAGACCTTCATCTTGAGGTACTGGCGGCGTGCGTTGTCCAGCGCGCGCCAGTTGCGTTCGACCAGCAGCGAGATGTCGCTGCGCGTCTGCAGGTCGGTGCGCTCGGCCTGTTCGACCTGCTTGTGCGAGGCGGCGGAGAGCGCGTTGCGGTCGACCGAGTCGTACAGCGTCCAGCGCACGCCGAGGCCGGCCACCCAGTCGGCGTTGCCGCTCTTGATCTCGCGCGTGCCGAAGGCGATCACCTGCGGCCGGCGCAAGGCTTCTTCGCCTTCGTGCAGCTGCTCGGCCTGTGCCTTCTTGGCTGCGACCTTGCCCAGGCCCGGATGCCGCATGAGCGCCGCATCGATGAAGTGGCCGAGCGGTTCGATCGGCGCGCTGATGAGAAACAGCGGCGTCTGCGGCGTGACGCTGCCCTCGGCGCGCACCGTGCGCGCCAGAGCCACGCCTGCGAGCGCGGCGTCGTTCTCGGCCTTGCGGGCGTTGCGGCGCGCCTCTTCATACGCGGCACTGGCCTGCAGCCGCTCGACGCGCGAAATGACGCCGGCCGCGAGCATCTTCTGCGCCGCCGCGTCGTGCTGGGCGATGGTGCGCTCGGCCTGCAGGCGCAGCGTGGCGGCGCGCTGCGCGAGCTGGGCGCCGAAGTAGCGCTGCACCAGCAGCGTGTCGACCTCGTGGCCGGCCTGTTCGGCGTCGGCCTGGGCCTCGCGCGCCTGCGCCGAGACAAAACCGCGCACCGCGTCGGTCGCGCCGCCCAGGTAGAGCGGCCACACGGCCGACACCGAGGCGTTGGCGCCGGTGTCGTGGCGGTTCAGCGTGTAGCTGTTGGGCAGCTGCGGAATCGGCACGCGCGAGACGAAGCTCTGGATCGACGGCGGCAGCGACGAGCCGATCTGGCCGAGCTTCTGGTTGAGCGGGTCGAGGTCGAGGTTCAGGTTCGCGTTGTACGCATAGGCCAGCCCCGAGATGCTGACCACCGGCCCGCCCAGGCGCTTGACGCCTTCGCTCTGCAGTTCCTTGGCCTCGACGGCCATGCGCGCGGCGGCCAGCTTGTCGGAGCGCTCGACCATGCGCTGGCGCGCGGCGTCGAAGCTCAGCGCCAGCGTGGAGGTGGTGTCGCCGCGGGCCTGCTGCTGCGCGAAAGCCGCGCCGCCGAGAAAGGCCGGCAACAGCAGCAGGGACGGAAGAAGGGCGAGGCGAGGTCGTGTCATCGGCATCAGGCGGTCTTGTGCAGCAGGGCGTCGAGCTCCTGCTGCAGGATCACGGGAAAGGCGGCCTGCACCGCCCCGGTGGCCAAGGGCCGTGCTTTCTCGAGCAGCTGCGCGGCGCGGCCGGCATCGAGGGTGTCGCCGGAAAGCAGGCTGTCGGCCAGCGTGCGCAGCCAGCGCCGCGCCACGGTGCGCAGCGTGCGCACCATGGTTTCCTGCATGCCGATGACCGCTTCGAGCGGCAGGCCGAGCGCGGCCAGCTGCTCGGCGACCTGGCCCAGCGCCGGGCTCAGCACCTGCACCTGGCCGTCGGGCAGTTCGCGCATGAGGCCGGCGCGGGTGGCGCGGCCGAGCAGGGCGGGCGTCATCTGGCCCTGCCACTTGGTGGCCAGCGCCTGGGCCGACACCACCACGGGCGTTTCTTCTGCGAACAGGCTGCCCGACACCGAGCGGGCCACGGCCAGCAGGTCGGGCCAGGTGGAGGCCGGCGCGCGCGTGAAGATGCGGCGGATCGCCTCGATGCCGAAGCCCTGTTCGCGCAGTTCGCGGATCAGCGCCAGGCGCTGGACGTGGTCGGGGCCGTACAGGCCGAGCCGGCCCTGCAGCCGCGGCGGCGGCAGCAGGCCGCCCGTGGTGTAGGCGCGGATGTTGCGCACCGTGACGCCCGTGCGCGCCGCCAGGGCCTCGATGGAGAGGTCCTGCACGGCGGTGGAATCGGGCGTGGCGGCGGATGCGTTCATGTGACAGTTTCAATGTTACATCGAAAATGTTGCATAAAACCAGCCCGGATCGCGCGGTCCGGGCGGGGCATCCTCAGCCCGGCTTGCGCTGCGCCGGGTCGTAGAAGAACTGTTCTTCGGCGATGCGCTCGCCGTCCCAGCGCTGCCAGGCGATCTCTTCCATGCGCATGCGCCCGCCGCCCTTGAAGACGAACTCGAAGATCCAGTGGATGGCGACGTGGTCGCCGTTCACCAGCGCCGGCCGCACGCAGGTCGACGCCACCGACTCGGTGCATGCGAGCACGGCGCTTTCCTGCGCGACCAGCGTGCTGCGCCCGCGCCGCGGCTCGGCTTGGTTCTCGCGCATCGTGGCGTCTTCGGTGTAGAAATCTTCGATGACCTGCGCATGCGCGCCGCCTTCGACGGCGGCAATGAAGGCTTCGAGCCGGGCGGGCGTGGGCATGTCAGGACTTCACTTTCACTTCGACGCGGCGTGCTTCCGAGGCCGGCCCGTCGGCCTGCGACTGCTCGGGCTTGGCGAGTTCGATCTTGTCTTCGGGCGCGCCCGCCGCCTTGATGGCGTCGCGCACGGCCATGGCGCGCTGCTTGGCCAGCTCGGCGTTCTTGGCTGCGTCGCCGCTGGCGTCGTGGTAGCCGCTCACCAACACGGTGCTGCCGCTCTGCACGGCTTTGATGACATCGGACAGCGCTTCCTTGGCGTTGGGCGCGACCTCGGCGCTGGCGCTCGCGAAGTAGAACTTCACGATGCCGTTCTCGACCTTCACCGCAGCGGCTTCAGTGGCGCCGACGGCCGCCGAGGCGAGGGTGGCGGCCGGCGTGGCTGCCGGTGCCATCGCCGCAGGTGCGGTGGCTGCAGGCGGCGTCTCGACCTTGGTCGGCACGGCTGCTGCCGCATCGCCGGCGTGGAACTTGACCACCAGCGGCACGATCAGCAGCGCCACGATGTTGATGATCTTGATCAGCGGGTTCACCGCCGGGCCGGCCGTGTCCTTGTAGGGGTCGCCCACGGTGTCGCCGGTGACGGCCGCCTTGTGCGCCTCGGAACCCTTGCCGCCGTGGTGGCCGTCCTCGATGTACTTCTTGGCGTTGTCCCACGCACCGCCGCCCGTGCACATCGAGATGGCGACGAACAGGCCCGTGACGATGGTGCCCATCAGCAGGCCGCCCAGCGCCTTCGGTCCGAGCAGCAGGCCGACCAGGATCGGCACCACCACCGGCAGCAGCGAGGGGATCATCATTTCCTTGATGGCCGCGCCGGTCAGCATGCCCACGGCCTTGCCGTACTCGGGCTTGCCGGTGCCTTCCATGATCCCGGGGATCTCGCGGAACTGGCGGCGCACTTCTTCCACCACCGCACCGGCCGCGCGGCCCACGGCTTCCATGGCCATCGCGCCGAACAGGTAGGGGATCAGGCCGCCGATGAACAGGCCCACGATCACCATCGGGTCGCTCAGATTGAAGCTGATGTTCAGCCCGAAGCTTTCCAGCTTGTGGGTGTAGTCGGCAAAGAGCACCAGCGAAGCCAGGCCGGCCGAGCCGATCGCGTAGCCCTTGGTCACGGCCTTGGTGGTGTTGCCCACCGCGTCCAGCGGGTCGGTGATGTCGCGCACGCTGGCGGGCAGCTCGCTCATCTCGGCAATGCCGCCGGCGTTGTCGGTGATGGGGCCGTAGGCGTCCAGCGCCACCACGATGCCGGCCATGCTCAGCATCGACGTCGCGGCCACCGCGATGCCGTACAGGCCCGCGAGGGCGTAGGAGGCCAGGATCGCGATGCATACGAAGATCACCGGCCAGGCCGTCGAACGCATCGACACGCCCAGGCCCGCGATGATGTTGGTGCCGTGGCCGGTGGTCGAGGCCTGTGCGATGTGCTGCACGGGCTTGTACTGCGTGCCGGTGTAGTACTCGGTGACCCACACCAGCGCGGCCGTGAGCGCCAGGCCCACGAAGCAGGCGCCGAACAGCTTCAGCTGGCTGCCGCTGGCGGCGATGGCGTTGTCCGGAATGATCCAGCTGGTCACGAACCAGAACGCGATCAGCGACAGGATGCCCGCGACCGCCAGCCCCTTGTAGAGCGCCGGCATCACGTTGACCATGCCCGGCGACGCCTTCACGAAGAAGCAGCCGATGATCGACGCGATGATCGACACGCCGCCCAGCGCCAGCGGGTACAGCACCGCGTCCAGTGGTGCCGCGGTGACCATCAGCGCGCCCAGCACCATGGTGGCGATCAGCGTCACCGCGTAGGTCTCGAACAGGTCGGCCGCCATGCCGGCGCAGTCGCCGACGTTGTCGCCCACGTTGTCGGCGATCACCGCCGGGTTGCGTGGGTCGTCTTCCGGAATGCCGGCTTCGACCTTGCCCACCAGGTCGGCGCCGACGTCGGCGCCCTTGGTGAAGATGCCGCCGCCCAGGCGCGCGAAGATCGAGATCAGCGAGGAGCCAAAGGCAAAGCCGATCAGCGGATTGAGGATGGCTGCAAGGCTGTGGTCCGCCTTCGGCGCGCTGCCGGCCAGGAACCAGTAGAAGCCCGTCACGCCCAGCAGGCCCAGGCCCACCACCAGCATGCCGGTGATGGCGCCGCCGCGAAACGCCACGTCGAGCGCCGGGCCGATGCCCTGGGTCGCGGCTTGCGCCGTGCGCACGTTGGCACGTACCGACACGTTCATGCCGATGAAGCCGCAGGCGCCCGAGAGCACCGCGCCGACCACGAAGCCGACGGCCGTGGTCAGGTCGAGGAAGAGGGCGATGAGCACCGCGAGCACCACGCCCACCACCGCGATGGTGGTGTACTGCTTGGCGAGGTAGGCCGAGGCGCCGGCCTGGATGGCCGCGGCGATTTCCTGCATCCGGGCGTTGCCCGGGTCCTTGGCGAGAATCCAACTTCGGGCCCAGAAACCGTAGCCTACGGCCACCAGGCCGCAGACGATGGCAAGAATCAGGGGGGTGTTGCCGCTCATGCTTTGCTTCTCCATTCGTTCGTTGTGACTTGTGGAGACGGACAGCCTGGGCCCTGCGCGCAACGCGTACGGGACCATGTTCTCCGCCGCGTTGCTTCCTCGAAGCTCGCTGCACCGAAGGTGCGGAGCCGATTGGCCAACGCTTGCAATTTACAGGCAAAAACACACACGCGTGCGACCGGCCCGTGACACGGAAAGTAAACTCCGGGTTTGTCCCCATCCGTCTCATACTTTTCAACTACTCGAAAAACGTCATGTCCTTCGACAAAGTCTCCCCCGGCAAGAACGTCCCCGACGCCTTCAATGTCGTGATCGAAATCCCGATGAACGCCGACCCGATCAAGTACGAAGTCGACAAGGAATCGGGCGCGATCTTCGTGGACCGCTTCATGACGACGGCCATGTACTACCCGGCCAACTACGGCTACGTGCCGCAGACCCTGTCGGGCGACGGCGACCCGGTCGACGTGCTGGTGATCGCCCCGTACCCGCTGCTGCCGGGCGTGGTCGTGCCCTGCCGCCCCCTGGGCATCCTGATGATGGAAGACGAAGCCGGCGTCGACGGCAAGGTGCTGGCCGTGCCCACCGACAAGGTGCTGCCGATTTACAGCCACTGGAAGTCGGTCGACGACGTGAACCCGATGCGCCTGAAGGCCATCAGCCACTTCTTCGAGCACTACAAGGACCTGGAAGCCGGCAAGTGGGTCAAGGTGCTGGGCTGGGAAGGCATCGACGCCGCCAAGAAGGAAGTTCTCGACGGCATCGCCGCGTACAAGAAGTAATTTTTTCTTTCGCTTGAAAGACGGCCTGGATGCTCCGGGCCGTCAGCCCTGGACCGCATCCCCGGCCAGCCGCATCCATTCGCGGTTGACGCCTCGCGCATGCGAGTTCCAGTGGCGCGCAGCCTGCTGCAGTTCGTCCCATTGACGGCGCGCACCGGCGGTGTCGCCTTGCTGCGCCAGCCACGCGATGTAGCGGGCGCGCGTTTCCACCGTGTTGTAGCTGCTCAGCGCAGCCTCGAAGGCCTCGCGCGCTTCCGGCGTGCGGCCCTCGGCGGCGAGCGCGCGGGCGTTCAGCACGGCGACCTCGTCCTTGCGGTAGTCGTCGCGCGTGGCACGCAGGTTTTGCAGGGCCTGCGAGGCTTCGCGGGCCGAGGCCGGGCTGCCTTCGGCGATCAGCGCGCTGGCCAGGCCGAACTGCAGCTCGGGGTCGGAGGCGAAGGGGCCTTTCAGTGCGTCGCGATAGTGCCCGACGGCATCGGCCGCCTGGCCACGGTCGAGCGCGGCCTTGGCCAGGCGCAGCTTGTTCTGCGCCGTGGGCGCCAGGTCGTAGGCCTCGGCGGCGGCGCGGTATTCGCGCTCGGGGTCGATGAAGCCGATGGCCGCGTTCGCCACCTTGCCCGCGGTGCGCTGCATGCGCGAGGCCGGCAGGTACTCGACCACGAAGTACACGATGCTGCCGAGCAGCGGAAAGCTGAAGAGGATGATGAGCCAGTACATCTGCTTGCCGTGGCGCATGGCATGCACGGCGAAGTACAGCGCGATGAGGATGTGCAGTCCCAGTCCGACGAATGGCATCGGTGCTCCCTGTGTGTTGTGTGTGGTTGTTTGAGTGCCGGGCGGCTTTATAGCAGCCCCCGGCGCTCCCGCGCCGATCAGGTCGCCTTGAACGGGCTGCGCTCGCCGAGGTGGTCCATGTAGTTCTCGATGCCGGCGCCTTCGCGCTCGAGGAAGCGCTCGACCGCATCGGCGAACGACGGGTGCGCGAGCCAGTGGGCGCTGGTGGTGCGCACCGGCATCAGAGCGCGGGCCATCTTGTGCTCGCCTTGCGCGCCGCCTTCGAAGCGTGCCGCGCCGTGCGCGATGCACCAGGCGATCGGCTGGTAGTAGCAGGCCTCGAAATGCAGGCAGTCGACGCGCTCCAGCGCGCCCCAGTAGCGGCCGTAGGCCACCAGCGGCTGGGCCGCGTCGGTAGAGAGCGCGATCAGGCTGGTGGCGATGGGGCGCCCGTCGCGCTCCGCCACGAACAGCAGCCACGCCTCGGGCAGCGTGTCGGCCATGCGCTGGAAGAAATCGCGCGTGAGGTAGGGCGGGTTGCCGTGCTCGCGGTAGGTGCGCTCGTAGCAGCGGTAGAAGAAATCCCAGTCGGCGGTCGAGATGTCGGTGCCGCGCGACCAGCGGAAGCTGACGCCGGCCTCGGCGACCTTGCGGCGCTCCTGGCGGATCTTCTTGCGCTTGTCGTGCGAGAGGCTTGCCAGGAATGCGTCGAAGTTGGTGTAGCCGGGTTGCGTGTTCGTCCAGTGGAACTGCACCGTATGGCGCAGCATCAGCCCGGCTTCGGTGCACGCGGCGATGTCGGCGTCGGCGCCGAACAGCAGATGCAAAGACGAAAGTTCCTGTTCCTTGCAGACCGCCACCAGCGCCTGCACCAGCAGCGTGCGGCTTGGCGCGTCGCGTGCCAGCAGCCGGGCGCCGGGCACGGGCGTGAAGGGCGCCGCCACCACGGCCTTCGGGTAGTAGGCGAGCCCGTGCTGCTCGTAGGCGTTGGCCCAGGCCCAGTCGAACACGTACTCGCCGTAGGAATGGTCCTTGAGGTAGAGCGCGCAGGCGGCTTCGAGCACCTCGCCGCGCCACAGCGTGACGAACTGCGGTGTCCATCCGCGCTCGGGCGAGGCGCTGCCGCTGTCGTGCATCGCCGCGAGGTATTCGTGGCGCATGAAGGGCGAGGGTTCGGGCTGCGCGGCGAGCAGGGCGTTCCAGGCTTGCGGGTCGATGTCCGACGGCGACGCCAGAACCCGAATGACATAATCGTTCAAGCCTTTTTCTTCCTTCTGTATGACGCTCAAGCTCGCCATCGCGCAACTCAATTTTGTGGTGGGCGACCTCGTCGGCAATGCGCAGAAGATCGTCGGCGCCGCACGCGAGGCCTACGCGCAGGGCGCGCGCCTTCTGCTGACACCCGAACTCTCGATTGCCGGCTACGCGGCGGAGGACCTGTTCCTCCGTCCCGCCTTCACCGAAGCCTGTGATGATGCCGTGAAAGGCATCGCGGCCGCGCTGGCTGACCTCAAAGACATGGTCGTGGTGGTGGGGCATCCCAGCGGCGGCAGCCTGCGCAGCCGATCTGTGGCCGTGCAGTTGCGTCACAACGCGGCCAGCGTCCTCAAGGAAGGCCGCATCCTCGAGACCTACGCCAAGCGCGAACTGCCGAACTACCAGGTGTTCGACGAGCGCCGCTACTTCACGCCGGGGCAGGGCACCTGCGTGTTCGAGGCAGGCGGCGTGTCGGTGGGCCTGCTGATCTGCGAGGACGCCTGGTTCGACGCGCCGGCCGAGCTGGCGCGCGCCGGCGGCGCCGAGGTGCTGGCGGTGATCAACGCCTCGCCGTACCACGTGGGCAAGGAAGGCGAACGCGTGGCGCGCATGGCCGACCGCGCACGCGCCGTGGGCCTGCCGCTGGTCTACGCGCACCTGGTGGGCGGGCAGGACGAGGTGGTGTTCGACGGCGCCTCGTTCGCGCTGCAGGCCGACGGCGCGCTGGCCGCGCAGGCCGAGAGCTTTCGCGAGCGGCTGGTCTTCATGGAGCTCGCGCGCGGGGCGCAGGGCGGCGTCGCCGTCGTGGCCGATCCGTTGGCCATCGCCGCGCCGCGCGACGCCGAGGCGCAGCTGTGGGACGCGCTGGTGCTCGGTGTGCGCGACTACGTCGGCAAGAACGGCTTTCCGGGCGCGATCCTGGGGCTGTCGGGCGGCATCGACTCGGCGCTGGTGCTCGCGATCGCGGTGGACGCGCTGGGCAAGGACAAGGTCCGCGCGGTGATGATGCCGTCGCCCTACACGGCCGACATCAGCTGGATCGACGCGCGGGACATGGCCGGCCGGCTGGGCGTGCGCTACGACGAGATTTCGATCAAAGACACCTTCGAGTCCTTCAAGGCCGCGCTGGCCGGGGAGTTCGCGGGCCGGCCGGAAGACACGGCCGAGGAGAACATCCAGGCCCGCATCCGCGGCACGCTGCTGATGGGGCTGTCGAACAAGTTCGGCGCCATCGTGCTGACCACCGGCAACAAGAGCGAGATGGCCACCGGCTACTGCACGCTCTACGGCGACATGGCGGGCGGCTTTGCGGTCATCAAGGACTTGCTCAAGACCACTGTGTTCGCGCTGGCGCGCTGGCGCAATGCCCACGACCCGTACGGCACCGGCGCGGCGCCGATTCCCGAGCGCATCATCACGCGCCCCCCGAGCGCCGAGCTGCGCCCCGACCAGACCGACCAGGACAGCCTGCCGCCCTACGACGTGCTGGACGGCATCCTGGCACGCTACATGCAGGACGATGAAGGCATCGACGAGATCATTGCCGCGGGCTACGACCGCGCGGTGGTCGAGCGGGTTGCGCGGCTCATCAGGATCAACGAATACAAGCGGCGCCAGGCGCCCGTAGGCATCCGGGTCACCCACCGAAGCTTCGGCAAGGATTGGCGTTACCCTATCACCAGCAAGTTCAACGAAACCGCCGGAGCACAAAAACCATGAAGCAGATCACCGCCATCGTCAAACCCTTCAAGCTCGAGGACGTGCGCGAAGCCCTCGCCGAGGTGGGTGTCACCGGCCTCACGGTGACCGAGGTCAAGGGCTTCGGCCGCCAGAAGGGCCACACCGAGCTGTACCGCGGCGCCGAGTACGTGGTCGACTTCCTGCCCAAGATGAAGGTCGAAGTGGTCGTCAACGAGAGCGACGTGGAGCGCTGCATCGAGGCCATCGTGAGCTCGGCGCGCACCGGCAAGATCGGCGACGGCAAGATCTTCGTGACCGAGGTGGAGCGCATCGTGCGCATCCGCACCGGCGAAGAAAACGAAAACGCAGTCTAGCCAGGCTCGCCCCCAGGCTGCGCGCACTTCGTGTCGCTTCGCCAACCCCCTACCGGGGGCAACACCAGCGGCCCGGCAAAGCCGGTTCCGCGGTGTTCGCTGGAATGAGGCGGGGGCCCGTTCCGGTCAGAGGTTCTCTGACAGCTTGTCGTCGCGGGGGTGCAGGGGGACTTCGGCGCGCAGCGCGGTCAGCAGTTCGGGCACGTCGGTGCCGGTGCGCACCAGGTCCATCTGCCATTCACCCATGAAGCCCTCGCGCACGCTGTGCGCCAGGAAGCCCAGCAGGCCGTCGTAGTAGCCGGCGGTGTTGAGGATGCCGGTCGGCTTGTCGTGGTAGCCGAGCTGGCGCCAGGTCCAGATCTCGAACAGTTCTTCAAAGGTGCCGATGCCGCCCGCCATCGCGAGGAAGGCGTCGGCGCGTTCGCCCATCATGGCCTTGCGCTCGTGCATGGTGTCGACCACGTGCAGCTCGTCGCACAGGGGGTTGGCCAGTTCCTTGTCGACCAGGGCCTTGGGGATGATGCCGACGACGCGGCCGCCGGCCTGGCGGGTGGCCTCGGCCACCGTGCCCATCAGGCCGGTGCGGCCGCCGCCGTAGACGAGCTGGCCGTTGTGGCTGCCGATCCACTGGCCCACGGCCTGGGCGGCCTGGGAAAACTCGGGTCGCTCGCCGGGGCGCGAGCCGCAATACACGCAAATCGAAAATTCAGGGGTCATCCTGCGATCATGCCGCAGGCGGCGGACCCGCTCATGACACGAAGCGTTGCCACAGGGCCGCGGCCCAGATGCCACCACACAGCGTGAGCGACAGCAGGACGGCGGCGCTGCCCATGTCCTTCGCGCGCTTGGAGAGGTCGTGCCATTCGGGGCCGATGCGGTCGATGGCGGCTTCCACCGCCGTGTTGAGCAGCTCCACGATCATCACCAGGATGGCGCTGCCGGCGAGCAGCGCCACCTCGACCCAACTGCGCCCGAGCCAGAAGGCGGCCGGGATCATCAGCATCGACAGGATGGCTTCCTGGCGGAACGCCGGCTCGCTCCAGCCGGCGCGCAGGCCGTGCAGCGAGATCAGGGTGGCATGCCAGACGCGCTCGAAGCCCTTGCGGGCCTTCTGCGGATTCACGGCGGGGTCGGGCAGGGCACTCATTGGCGGCTCATCGGCTTGGAGGTGATGAGCCGCGTACCGGCCCAGGCGTCGTGCCAGAACTGGCGCTCGGGGTGAAAACGGGCCAGCAGCGCCCAGATGGCGACCCAGCCGAAAATCAGCACGGTCGACTCGCCGCCCGACAGCTTGAACGGGGCGATGGCGGCCAGCGGCGGCAGGAACCAGACCCAGCTCAGCAGGTAGCGCGCCAGCGCACGGCCCTGGCTGACGGGCTGGCCCTGGCGATCGACGATGCGGATGTTCCACGTCTTCATGGCCAGTGTCTGACCCTTGGCCCAGAACCAGACGAAGTAGACGCCGAACACCACGAAGAGGAAGGCCTGCAGCAGGTGACGCCGCTCGTCCATGGCGTCGCGCATCTGGCCCAGCGTGCTGAACAGCCAGCCGGACACGAACACGACCGCAAACAGCAGCATGCCCTCATAGAGCCAGCAGGCCATGCGTCGCCACAGGCCGGGCACCGCGGGAGCGGGTGCATGGGGAGCGGAGGCAGAGGGCG
The DNA here is from genome assembly GCF_058801005.1 of Variovorax sp. GW822-FHT04A09. Taxonomy (NCBI): domain Bacteria; kingdom Pseudomonadati; phylum Pseudomonadota; class Betaproteobacteria; order Burkholderiales; family Comamonadaceae; genus Variovorax; species Variovorax sp. GW822-FHT04A09. The sequence continues at coordinate 612,497 of NZ_JBXAMV010000001.1, forward strand.
AGGCGGACTGGCCGGGTACCGAGGCCTCGGGCGAACTGGAAACCATCGAAACCTTCGGTCAGGGGGCGGAGGACGAGGCCGCAGGCGCCGTGGCCGCGGACGGCGCTGGCACCTGGGCCTCGGCGGGCACCGGCGGCGGCGTGAGGCTGCTCGGCGCCGACGCCGCCGGGGCGACCACGGTGCTGGCCGGCACTGCGGGGCGTTCCGCGGCGGCAGGGGGCGTCGCCGGCGAACTCACCACGATGGCCGCCGGCGGCAGCACGGGCGTGGGCGGCGTGGCCGGCACGATCCGGGGCGTGTGCTGCCCGGGCGGCGTGACGGCCGGCACGGGCACGAGCTTCTGCGACGAGACCGGGCGCACCGGCAGGGCGGCGCCGCGGGGCTTGGGCGGGGCACTCTCGGCGAGCTTGCGTTTTTCTTCTTCGCTCAGCGCCTGGTACTGCTCCCACTTGAGCTTGCGCTCGTCGGCAGGCACGCGCTTGACCTCGGCGAAATTCAGGCGGGCCTGGGCGCGCTGCTGGTTGCTCAGCGCCGCCCATTCGATCATGCGGCTGTGCAGCGTGACCTGGTCGTCGGCGGGCATGTTCGCGTAGTTGCGCGACAAGGCCAGCCACTTGCGCTTCTGGCCGGCGTTCAGCGTGTTCCAGTGCGAAGCCAGCGGCTTCAGGGCGTGCTGCTGCTCATTGCTCAGTTCGTTCCACAGGGGCTTGGTCGTGGCAACGGCCTTGGGGCTTGCCGCGCCATTGGTGGCTGCGGCGTGCGTGGCGGGCTTGGCGGTTTCGGGCAGTGTCTGTGCATCGGCCAGCGTCAGGCCGAAGGCAGCGGCTGCCAGCGCACCCGCCCAAACGACGGCGCCCGCCGGGAGCGGGCGCAACGGAAGCAGGGCTTTCGCACGGGAAACGGAGCGGCGTCGCATTCGGTCGGGCAAGGTGTTCAGTCGGAGGCGCTGTCGGACTTCAGGAATTGGGCGAAGCCGGGATCGGTGTAGGCGGCGGGCGGCAGGTCGCCCGTCAACAGGGCCGAGTCGACCTCGGCGAGTTCGCTGGCGCGGTCGTCGTCCTGCAACACGCTGATGGTGATCAGCCCGGCCACCAGGGCGATCAGGGGCACCACGGAACCGATGCGCGTCCACCAGCTGCCGCCCAGTGTGACCGTGTGGCCCGACTGGACTGCGACGGGCGCCGTGCGCAGCTGCGGCGCCTGCTTGCGCGCGGCCACGGCCTGCGAACGGGCAACGCGCAGACGCTCGCTGATGTCGTGTGGCAAGGCTTGATTGCCGTCCGACAGCCGGGCCGCCAGCCGTTGGCCGAAGCGGTCTTCTGCAGCGCTGGATTGAGAGGTTGGAACCTTAGTGTTCATAGCGATATTCCCTTGGCCTTGAGCGCCTTGCTCAGAGCGTGGACAGCTCGCGAACAATGGGTTTTGACGCTGCCCTCGGAGCAGCCCATTGCGGCGGCCGTCTCTGCGACGTCCATTTCCTCCCAGTAACGCATCAGGAAAGCCTCGCGTTGACGGCCGGGCAAAGCCGCGATCTGTTCTTCGATTTCGTGAAAGACCTGGCTGCGGCGGGTGGTGTCTTCGGCGCTCTCCGATTCTCTGGAGTCGGTTGGCGAGACGAAGTTCTCCAGCAGGTCGAAATCTTCGCCGTTGTCAGCCGGTTCGAAGTCGCTCAGGTTGGAAAAAAGGGCGCGGCGAGTCTTCTGGCGGCGGAACCAGTCGAGCGTGCAGTTCGACAGGATGCGCTGGAACAGCATCGGCAGTTCCTCGGCAGGCTTGTCGCCGTAGTGCTGGGCCAGCTTCATCATGCTGTCCTGCACGATGTCCAAGGCCGCTTCTTCGTCCCGCACGTGATAGACCGAGCGCTTGAAGGCCCGTCGTTCGACGTTTTTCAGGAAGTCGGAGAGTTCGTGTTCAGTAGCCAAATGAGAGGGGGCGGCGGGGCGCGCCGCGTGGGGAGGATGTTTGGCGAACGCTCATGTTTTTATGCCGCGGATTATGCCTTTGTGCCAAGACAGGGCACCTGAAGCGAGTCTGAACGCGCCGGTAGTGTCATAATCCGCCTTGCAAGTCAAAAGGCAAACGGGTCACGGTCCGGCGGAACATCAGTCCGCTCATGGCTTTGGCCTCAAGTCCTGGCGCGGCCCCACAAGGGCTGGCAAGGGGCACCCAAGGTTTTTCGTTCCCGAAAAAACACAAAGGTTGATCATGGAAATCTCGAAGGCGGAACTCGCTTCCGCAGCAGCCGCGTCCTCTGGCGCCGGCAACACCACGCAAGAACTCATGGGCGCTGAAGTGCTGGTCAAGGCACTGCAGGCCGAAGGCGTCCAGTACATCTGGGGCTACCCGGGCGGCGCGGTTCTCTACATCTACGACGCGTTCTACAAGCAGGACACCATCCAGCATGTGCTGGTGCGCCACGAGCAGGCTGCCGTGCACGCAGCCGACGGCTATGCACGCGCCACCGGCGAAGTCGGCGTGGCACTGGTCACCTCCGGTCCCGGCCTGACCAATGCGGTCACCGGCATCGCGACGGCGTACATGGACTCGATCCCGATGGTGATCATCTCCGGCCAGGTGCCGACGGCCGCCATCGGCCTCGATGCCTTCCAGGAGTGCGACACAGTCGGCATCACGCGCCCCATCGTCAAGCACAACTTCCTCGTCAAGGATCCGAAGGATCTGGCCATGACGATGAAGAAGGCCTTCCACATCGCACGCAGCGGCCGTCCCGGCCCGGTGGTGGTGGACGTGCCGAAGGACGTTTCCTTCAAGAAGATTCCGTACAGCGGCTATCCCGACAAGGTCGAGATGCGCTCGTACAACCCGGTGCGCAAGGGCCACGGCGGGCAGATCCGCAAGGCGCTGCAACTGCTGCTGGCGGCCAAGCGCCCGTACATCTACACCGGCGGCGGCGTGCTCCTGGGCAACGCCACGAACGAGCTGCGCACGCTGGTCGACATGCTGGGGTACCCCGTCACGAACACGCTGATGGGCCTGGGCGCCTATCCGGCGAGCGACCGCAAGTTCCTGGGCATGCTGGGCATGCACGGCACCATTGAAGCCAACAACGCGATGCAGAACTGCGACGTGCTGCTGGCCGTGGGCGCGCGCTTCGACGACCGCGTGATCGGCAACCCGAAGCACTTCGCGCAGAACGAACGCAAGATCATCCACGTCGACATCGACCCGTCGAGCATCTCCAAGCGCGTGAAGGTCGACATCCCGATCGTCGGCGACGTGAAGGACGTGCTCACCGAGCTCATCTCGATGATCCGCGAGAGCACCACCAAGCCCGACGCCGGCGCGCTGGCCGACTGGTGGAAGACCATCGAAAGCTGGCGCTCGCGCGACTGCCTCAAGTACGACCGCGACAACAAGGACGTGATCAAGCCGCAGTTCGTGGTCGAGACCCTCTGGAACATGACCAAGGACGCCGACACGTACATCACGTCGGACGTCGGCCAGCACCAGATGTGGGCCGCCCAGTACTACCGCTTCGACGAGCCGCGCCGCTGGATCAATTCGGGTGGCCTGGGCACCATGGGCGTGGGCATTCCCTACGCCATGGGCATCAAGCTCGCCAAGCCCGACTCGGAAGTGTTCACCATCACCGGCGAAGGCTCGGTGCAGATGTGCATCCAGGAACTCTCGACCTGCCTGCAGTACAACACGCCGATCAAGATCTGCTCGCTCAACAACCGCTACCTGGGCATGGTGCGCCAGTGGCAGGAGATCGAATACTCCGGCCGCTACAGTCACAGCTACATGGACGCGCTGCCCAACTTCGTGAAGCTCGCCGAGGCCTATGGCCACGTCGGCATGCTGATCGAGCGTCCACAAGACGTGGAGCCGGCGCTGCGCGAGGCGCGCAAGCTCAAGGACCGTACGGTGTTCATGGATTTCCGTACCGACCCCACCGAGAACGTGTTCCCGATGGTCAAGGCCGGCATGGGCATCACCGAGATGCTGCTGGGTTCCGAAGATCTCTGATCCGGAACATTCGTTCGTTCAACCTTTACTGACGAATCTATTGCCCGCCAAGCCCGCGCATTACCGTGCACGGGGGAGGGCGGCGAAAAGAGGAGTCACGCCAACATGAAACACATCATTGCAGTGCTGCTGGAAAACGAGCCGGGTGCTCTTTCCCGCGTGGTGGGCCTGTTCTCGGCCCGTGGCTACAACATCGAATCGCTGACCGTGGCGCCGACCGAGGACGCAAGCCTCTCGCGCATGACCATCGTCACCAACGGCTCGGACGACGTGATCGAGCAGATCACCAAGCACCTGAACCGTCTCATCGAGGTCGTGAAGGTGGTCGACCTGACCGAAGGCGCCTACACCGAGCGCGAGCTCATGATGGTGAAGGTGCGTGCGGTGGGCAAGGAACGCGAGGAAATGATGCGCATGGCGGAAATCTTCCGTGGCCGCATCATCGACGTGACCGACAAGAGCTACACCATCGAGCTGACTGGCGACCACGGCAAGAACGACGCTTTCCTGGAAGCGATCGACCGCGGCGCCATCCTCGAGACGGTGCGCACCGGCGCCAGCGGCATCGGGCGCGGCGAACGCATCCTGCGGGTCTGACACCATGATTCGGAGCTCAGTCGCTGCCCGTTCGGGCTGAGCTTGTCGAAGCCTCCGCGCGAGCGGGGACTGCATTGAGCCCTTCGACAGGCTCAGGACGAACGGCACAACAACACACTGCAACTCGCTTATCTATCTGGAGAACATCATGAAGGTTTATTACGACAAGGACGCGGACCTGAGCCTCATCAAGGGCAAGACGGTTGCCATCATCGGCTACGGCTCGCAAGGTCACGCACACGCGCAGAACCTGAACGACAGCGGCGTCAAGGTCGTGGTCGGCCTGCGCAAGGGCGGCGCTTCGTGGGACAAGGTCGGCAAGGCCGGCCTGCAGGTCGCTGAAGTCGCTGACGCCGTGAAGTCGGCCGACGTCGTCATGATCCTGCTGCCCGACGAGCAGATCGCTGCCGTCTACAAGAACGACGTGGCCCCGAACATCAAGGAAGGCGCTTCGCTCGTCTTCGCGCACGGCTTCAACGTGCACTACGGTTTCGTGCAGCCGCGCGCCGACCTCGACGTGTGGATGGTCGCTCCCAAGGCCCCGGGCCACACCGTGCGCGGCACGTACACGCAAGGTGGCGGCGTGCCGCACCTGATCGCGGTGCACCAGGACAAGAGCGGCAAGGCGCGTGACCTCGCGCTGAGCTACGCCACCGCCAACGGCGGCGGCAAGGCCGGCATCATCGAGACCAACTTCCGCGAAGAAACCGAGACCGACCTGTTCGGCGAGCAAGCGGTTCTGTGCGGCGGCACGGTCGAGCTGATCAAGGCTGGTTTCGAAACGCTGGTGGAAGCCGGCTACGCGCCCGAAATGGCGTACTTCGAATGCCTGCACGAGCTGAAGCTGATCGTTGACCTGATCTATGAAGGCGGCATCGCCAACATGAACTACTCGATCTCGAACAACGCCGAATACGGCGAGTACGTCACGGGCCCGCGCATCGTGACCGACGAGACCAAGAAAGCCATGAAGAAGGTCCTGCAGGACATCCAGACCGGCGAATATGCCAAGAGCTTCGTGCTCGAAGCCGCTGCCGGCCAGCCGGTGCTGATCAGCCGCCGTCGCCTGAACGCTGAGCATCAGATCGAAGTCGTCGGTGAAAAGCTGCGCGCGATGATGCCCTGGATCAAGAAGAACAAGCTGGTCGACCAGACCCGCAACTGATCTTCAGAGGCAAGAGCCAACAGGGTGCTTCGGCACCCTGTTTCGGAGGGCCACCCGTCGCGGTGGCCCTTTTGTTTGAAGGGGAGTGCACGGGTCCCCTGAACTACACTGCGAAGCATGCGATTCACAGACCAAGATGCTATCGAATGGATAGCTGATCGGGCAGTTCCCACGAGGGACGGAGGCCAATTCAATGCATGACGACACCGTCCCCGACGACGCGCAGCCGCGCAAGCGTCGCAAGGGCATCTACATCCTGCCGAACCTGTTCACGCTGGCGGCGTTGTTCGGCGGCTTCTACTCGGTCGTGATGGCCATGAACGCGCGCTTCGACCTGGCCGCGCTCGGCGTGTTCGCCGCGATGGTGCTCGACAGCCTCGATGGGCGCGTAGCCCGCATGACCAACACGCAAAGCGCGTTCGGCGAGCAGATGGATTCGCTGTCCGACATGGTGTCGTTCGGCGCCGCGCCCGCGCTCATCGCCTACGAGTGGTCGCTCAAGGGCCTCGGACGCTGGGGCTGGATCGCCGCCTTCGTGTACTGCGCCTGCGCCGCGCTGCGGCTCGCGCGCTTCAACGTCAACACGGGCGTGGTCGACAAGCGCTGGTTCCAGGGCCTGCCGTCGCCGGCAGCTGCGGCGCTGGTGGCGGGCTTTATCTGGCTCGTGAACGAATGGGGCAAGCGCGGCGGCGAGGTGTTGTACCTCTCGTGGACGCAGATCACCTGGGTCACTTTCGCCTTCACGCTGTACGCGGGCCTCACCATGGTGACCAACGCGCCGTTCTACAGCTTCAAGGACATCCAGATGAAGAAGAGCGTGCCTTTCGTCGTGATCGTGCTGATCGCGCTGGGCATCGCGGTCATCAACATCCATCCGCCGACGGTGCTGTTCAGCCTTTTCGTGGCCTATGGCCTGAGCGGCTACGTGGTGTACGCGTGGCGCAAGGCCAAGGGCCAGCCGGTGAGCGTGATCAGCACCTCGACTGAAGAGCCCGACGAGCGGGGACTGCACAACTGAAGAAGCCCCGGGCCTTCACAGGCCCGCGAAGGCTGTGCTACATTCGCAACCCTCATGACCAAGATTTCGCTGCTGGCCCTACTAGCCCTCCCTCACGGGCGGAGACGGTAGCGCACGCGCTAATCCCTCATCACGGCCCGTTCGCACCAGCAACGGGCCGTTTGTCTTTTGGGGTTGCTGGTTGAGTTCCAACCATCACAGAGAAATCGACATGCTCAAGCAACCTCAAGCCAAATACCGCGCATTCGCCCCGATCGGTCTCAAGGACCGCACCTGGCCCGATGCCGTGCTGACCAAGGCCCCGATCTGGCTGTCGACAGACCTGCGCGATGGCAACCAGGCCTTGGTCGAACCCATGGACATCGCGCGCAAGATGCGCATGTTCGAAACCCTCGTGGCCATCGGCTTCAAGGAAATCGAAGTCGGCTTTCCCTCGGCGTCGCAGGTTGAGTTCGACTTCGTGCGCAAGCTCATCGAGGAAGACCGCATTCCCGACGACGTGACGATCCAGGTGCTCACGCAGGCGCGCGACCACCTCATCGAACGCACCTTCGAAGCGTTGCAAGGTGCCCCGCGCGCCATCGTGCACCTCTACAACGCAGTGGCCCCCGTGATGCGCCGCGTGGTGCTCGGCATGGACGAAGACCAGATCGTCGAACTCGCGAGCAGCCATGCGCGCATGTTCAACGACTTCGCCGCCAAGCAGCCGAACACGAAGTGGACCTTCCAGTACTCGCCCGAGATGTTCTCGGGCACCGACGTGGTGTTCTCCAAGCGTGTGGTCGATGCGGTCACCGAAGTCTGGGCGCCGACGCCCGAGCGCAAGTGCATCGTCAACCTGCCCACCACGGTGGAGCATTCCACGCCGAACATCTTCGCGGACATGATCGAGTGGATGCACCGCAACCTCGCGCGCCGTGACTCGATCGTGCTGTGCGTGCACCCGCACAACGACCGCGGCACCGGCACGGCGGCCGGCGAACTGGCCTTGATGGCCGGTGCCGAGCGCATCGAAGGTTGCCTTTTCGGCAACGGCGAGCGCACCGGCAACCTCGACCTCGTGAACGTCGCGCTCAACCTCTACACGCAGGGCGTCTCGCCCGAGCTCGACTTCTCGAACATCGACGAGATCCGCGCCACGGTCGAGCACTGCAACCAGATTCCTGTGCACCCGCGCCATCCGTACGTCGGCGACCTCGTCTACACCTCGTTCTCGGGCTCGCACCAGGACGCGATCAAGAAGGCCTTCGCCGCGCGCAAGGACGGCGACATCTGGGACATCCCGTACCTCCCCATCGACCCGAAGGACGTAGGCCGCAGCTACGAAGCCGTGATCCGCGTGAACAGCCAGTCGGGCAAGGGCGGCATGGCCTACTTGCTTGAGAGCGAGTACGGCCTCGAGATGCCGCGCCGCCTGCAGATGGAATTCATGCAGGTCGTGCAGCGTGTGATGGACGTGGGCGGCAAGGAGCTCACCGCTGCCGACCTCTGGCAGATCTTCGTGAACGAATACGGCATCGAGACCGCCAAGGCCCTGCAGCACCGCGTGATCCAGGAAGAAGGCGAGGGCGCCGAGGCTACCGTGGTGCTGCGCGGCGACCTGCCGTGGGACGGTGAAACGCGTGCCATCGAAGGACGCGGCAACGGCCCGATCGACGCCTTCACGCAGGCGCTGAGCCAGGCCACCGGCCACACGGTGCGCGTCATGGACTATCACCAGCACGCCATCGGCGCGGGCGCCGACGCCAAGTCGGTGGCCTACCTCGAGCTGCGCGTGGACGAGTCGCAGACGCTGTTCGGCGTCGGCATCGATGCGAACGTGATCTCGGCCTCGCTGAAGGCGATCGTGTCGGGGGTGCAGCGGGCCAGGGGCCGGGGCGCGCGCAGCGCACAATCGGTGGCTGAAGTCGCCTGACGCACTGGCACCAGCCGCACGCGCAAGGTGGGAACGAACCAAGGAGATCTACGATGACCGACCAACTCATTATTTTCGACACCACCTTGCGCGACGGCGAGCAGTCGCCCGGCGCCTCGATGACGCGCGACGAAAAATTGCGCATCGCCAAGCTGCTGGAGCGCCTCAAGGTCGACGTCATCGAAGCCGGCTTTCCGGCCAGTTCGAACGGCGACTTCGAGGCCGTGAAGGCCATTGCCAACGCGATCAAGGACTCGACGGTGTGCGGTCTCTCGCGCGCCAACGACCGCGACATCGCGCGCGCAGCCGAAGCCCTGAAGGGTGCGGCGCGCGGTCGCATCCACACCTTCATCGCGACCTCGCCGCTGCACATGGAGAAGAAGCTGCGCATGTCGCCCGACGAGGTGCATGAGCAGGCCAAGCTGGCCGTGCGCTTTGCGCGCAACCAGATCGCCGACGTGGAGTTCAGCCCCGAAGACGGCTACCGCAGCGACCCCGACTTCCTGTGCCGCGTGCTCGAGACCGTGATCAACGAGGGCGCCACCACCATCAACGTGCCCGACACCGTCGGCTACGCCATTCCCGAGCTGTACGGCAACTTCATCAAGATGCTGCGCGAGCGCATTCCCAACAGCGACAAGGCGATCTGGTCGGTGCATTGCCACAACGACCTGGGCATGGCCGTGGCGAACTCGCTGGCCGGCGTGAAGATCGGCGGCGCGCGCCAGGTCGAGTGCACGATCAACGGCCTGGGCGAGCGTGCGGGCAACTGCTCGCTCGAAGAAGTGGTCATGGCCGTGAAGACGCGCAGGGACTACTTCGGGCTCGATCTGAACATCGACACCCAGCACATCGTGGCCGCCAGCCGCATGGTCAGCCAGACGACCGGCTTCGTGGTGCAGCCCAACAAGGCCGTGGTGGGCGCCAACGCGTTCGCACACGCCTCGGGCATCCACCAGGACGGCGTGCTCAAGGCGCGCGACACCTACGAGATCATGCGCGCCGAAGACGTGGGCTGGACCGCCAACAAGATCGTGCTGGGCAAGCTCAGCGGCCGCAACGCCTTCAAGCAGCGCCTGCAGGACCTGGGCGTGACGATGGAAAGCGAAACCGAGGTCAACGCCGCGTTCGCGCGTTTCAAGGAGCTGGCCGATCGCAAGTCCGAAATTTTCGACGAAGACATCCTGGCGCTGGTCAGCGCGGAAGAGCTGTCGCACGTTGGTGAACAGTTTGCTTTCGTCTCTCTCTCCCAGCACAGCGAAACCGGCGAACGGCCCCAAGCCAAGATCGTGTTCACGGTCCAGGGCAAGGAAGTCACCAGCGAATCCGACGGCAACGGGCCGGTCGATGCGTCCCTCAAGGCGATCGAGGCCCACGTCAAGAGCGGCGCCGAGATGGTTCTTTACTCTGTAAACGCCATCAGTGGCTCGACGGAAAGCCAGGGAGAAGTTACAGTCCGGTTACAAAACGCAGGGCGGGTGGTCAACGGTGTGGGTGCAGACCCAGACATCGTGGTCGCTTCGGCAAAGGCTTATTTGAGTGCGCTCAACAAGTTACAGAGCCAAGCTGAGAGAGTGGCGGCACAAGGTTAGGTTTTCAGGCGTTCCTTGGTATTCGAATGAAGAAGAGGATGCAAGTAACTGATATTGCGTGTCTTTTTTGATTTCGATACACTGCGGTCCTCGTTTGTTGCCGCTGGAGATTTATTGATGCCTGAAACCCGTCTACGTCGAGTTTCCATCCAGCGGTTCCTACCCGCCTTCAAGTTCCTCGCCGTGGCGCTGTGCGCCTCGGCGTTTTTGCTGCCTGGCGCCCAGGCCGCGAAGAAGGAAAAACCCGCTGCCGCCAAGTCCGCCGTCGCCAAGAAGGCGAAGGCACCTGCCGAGGCCAAGCAACGCAATGCGTCCGCTTCCAAGGTGGCGCGCGGCGGTCGCGCCGAGCAGGCCGACAAGGTCGTGCGCGGTGGCCGCAATGTCGTTGCCACCATCCACAAGAAGAACGGCAAGACCGTCGTCGCCGTGCAGCGCCGTTCGGTGGTGCGCGTCGAGACGCCAGCCCGCCAGTCCTTCGGCCAGATGGCCGGCCTGCACAGCACCGACGACGCGCTCGACCTGAAGTCGAGTGTCGCCCTGGTGATCGACCAGGACACCCACGAAGTGCTGTTCAGCAAGAACGACCACGCCGTGCTGCCGATCGCTTCGCTCACCAAGCTCATGACCGGTCTGCTGATCAGCGAGGCCCATCTGCCGAACGACGAACTCATCACCATCACGCAAGACGACGTCGACACCGAAAAGGGCAGCCGTTCGCGCCTGACTGTCGGCACCACGCTGTCGCGCGGCGAGCTGTTGCACCTGGCGCTGATGTCCAGCGAAAACCGCGCGGCACACGCGCTGGGCCGCACCTACCCGGGCGGTCTCACGACCTTCGTGAGCATCATGAATGCCAAGGCCCGCATGCTCGGCATGAAGGACACGCGCTACGTGGAGCCCACGGGCCTGTCGAGCCGCAACCAGTCGAGCGCGCAAGACCTGGCGCTGCTGGTCAACGCCGCCTATTCGGACGCCACCGTGCGTTCGCTGTCCACGTCGCCGGAATACCAGGTCGAGGTCGGCAACCGCGTGCTGCAGTTCAACACCACCAACCGCCTCGTGAAGAGCCCGGAATGGGACATCGGCCTGCAAAAGACCGGCTACATCTCCGAAGCCGGCCAGTGCCTCGTGATGCAGGCCAAGGTGGCCGGGCGCAAGCTGATCATGGTGTTCCTGGATTCGGCCGGCAAGTTCAGCCGCATCGCCGACGCCGAGCGGGTTCGCCGCTGGGTCGAGGCCACGCACGCCGTGTCGGGTCCGCGCGGCTTCCAGGTTGCCGGCTGAGATCGGTTGAGCGGGGAGGCCGTTAGCGGCCTGCCTGCTGCCCTCGTCGAGGGCTAACCGGCCGACTCGCCGGGAAGAAGAGACAAGAGAAGAGTCGAAAGCAAACGGGCGCTCAGGCGCCCGTTGTCACGTTCGCGCCCGACGCAGGCGTTGCGGCCACGCCGTCCTTGAAGCCCAGCGCGCCCGAGATCTCGTTGGCGGTCGCCTGCAGCTTGGGCAGCCAGCCTTCGTCGAGGCGATCGGCCGGGGCCGAGATCGACAGGCCCGCCACCAGCTTGCCCTGGTCGTCGTAGATGCCGGCGGCCATGCAGCGCACGCCCAGCTCCAGCTCTTCGTTGTCGCGGGCGATGCCGTACTGGCGCGCCTTCGACAGTTCGCGCTCGAGCGCGGGCAGCTGGGTGATGCTGTTGCGGGTGTGCCCGGCCAGGCCGGTGCGCGTGGCGTAGCTGCGCACGCGCTGCGGATCGTCGGCGGCCAGGAACAGCTTGCCGGTCGAGGTCAGGTGCAGGGCGGCACGGCCGCCGATGGCGCGCACCACCTGCATGCCCGAGCGTTCGCTGTAGGCGCGTTCGATGTACACGATCTCGTCGCCCTGGCGCATGCTGAGGTTGACCGGCTGCTGCGTGAGCTTGTGCAGCTCGCGCATCGGGCCCAGGGCCGCATCGCGCACGTTCAGGCGGCCCTTGACCAGGTTGCCCAGCTCCAGCAGGCGCATGCCGAGGCGGTAGCTGCCGGCTTCGGGTCGGTCGACGAAGCGGCCGACCGCGAGGTCATTGAGGATGCGGTGCGTGGTCGACGGGTGAAGCCCCGTCTTTTCGCTGATTTCCTTCAGCGAGATCGCTTCTTCGCGCGAGGCCAGGACGTCGATCAGCGAGAACATGCGCTCGATGACCTGGATGACGGGAGTGGCGGGAACGTCGGATAGGTTTTTTCTCATGGCGCAATGCGGTGATGACCGTGCGCCATTTTACCTTGTGAAATCGCTCGGTGCCTGCCAGTGGCCGTCCACCAACACTTCGTGCGGGGAAAAGCGGGCCTTGTAGTGCATCTTGGGGCTGCGCTCGATCCAGTAGCCCAGATACACGTGCGGCAGCCCCAGCTTGCGGGCCTGCTCGATCTGCCACAGCACGCTGTAGGTGCCGTAGCCGGCGCCGTCCTCGGGCTCGTAGAAGGTGTAGACGGCCGAGATGCCGTCGCTCAGCACATCGAGGATCGACACCATCTTCAGCGCGCCCGGGCTGCCGTCGGGCAGGGTTTCGCGGAACTCGACCAGCCGCGAGTTGACGCGGCTTTGCAGCAGGAACTGCGTGTACTGGTCGATGCTGTCGTGGTCCATGCCGCCGCCCGAGTGGCGGCCGGTCTGGTAGCGCAGGTAGAGCTGGTAGTGCTCGGGCACGAAGCACAGCTTGAGCACGCGCGCCTGCAGATCGGCGTGCTGTCTGGCGGTGCGGCGCTGGCTGCGGTTCGGCTTGAAGCTGTGCGCCAGCACGCGCAGCGGGATGCAGGCGCGGCAGCCGTCGCAATAGGGCCGGTAGGTGAACATGCCACTGCGCCGGAAGCCGCTGAGCACCAGGTCGGAGTAGGCGTCGTTGTGGATCAGGTGGCTGGGCGTGGCCACCTGCGAGCGGGCCTGGCGATCCGGCAGGTAGCTGCAGGGATAGGGCGCCGTCGCGTAGAACTGCAGCGTGTGAAGCGGAAGATCCTTGAGGTGCGTCACGTCACGTCACGTCGAAAGAGGAGGTCGCTCGGAAAGGAGTTCGGACCAGTATACGGGGTCGAATTGCCACTGCGGGCCCTCCTGTTTTCGGGCCTGGGCCACGTGCGCGACGAAGCGCGCGCGCGGCATTTCGCGGGCGCCGAGGCTGGCCAGGTGCGCGGTGTTCTGCTGGCAGTCGATCATCGCGATGCCGGCGCGGCGGCACAGCGCGACCAGGCCGGCCAGCGCGATCTTCGAGGCGTCCGGGCGTCGCGTGAACATCGACTCGCCGAACACGGCCCGGCCCAGCGCCACGCAGTAGAGCCCGCCCGCCAACTCGCCGTCGATCCAGGTTTCGACGCTGTGCGCGTGCCCGGCGCGGTGCAATTGCGTATAGGCCTTCACCATGTCCGGCACGATCCAGGTGCCCGACTGGCCGGCGCGCGCCGACTGCGAACAGGCCTGGATCACCGTTCCAAAATCGTGATCGATGCGCAGCTCGCAGCCGGGCGTCGCGGCAAAGCGGCTCAGGGTCTTGCGCAGCGAGCGATGCAGCCGGAAGTCGTTCACCCGCAGCACCATGCGCGGGTCGGGGCTCCACCACAGGATGGGCTGGTCGTCGCTGAACCAGGGGAAGACGCAGCGGCTGTAGGCCTGCATCAGAGTATCGACATCGAGGGAGCCGCCGGCCGCCAGCAGGCCGGGCACCGGGTCCCGTTCGTCCCACGCCGAAGCGGGGTCGGGCAGTGCATCTCCGGGTTCGAGCCAAGGCAGTTGTCGCATGGATGCAGGTATACACGGCTTCTCGAAAACGCAAGCCAGTTGAGGGAAAATCCCGCTCACACGGGAACAGTCCACAAGGCTGCGGCCCTGGTGCCACCGCCGATGGCACGCGAGACAACCCCACAAGACCCGTCGAAAAACCTATAGTGCACAGCTTGCTTTCGCAGTACCACAGCGGATCCGGCAGGCATGTGCAGGGCGCCGGGGATCAGCACAAGAGGACCACGTTGACCACTGAACCCAATCCCACGCGCTTCGGCAGCGGCCAGGCGGTGCGCCGCCTCGAGGACGAAAGCCTGCTCGCAGGCGCCGGCCGTTACACCGACGACGTCACGCTCTCCGAGCAGGCGCACCTCGTCTTCCTTCGCTCCCCCTATCCGCATGCACGCATCGTGTCCATCGACACATCCGCGGCCGTCGGCATGCCCGGCGTGCTGCGCGTGATCACCGGGGCCGACTTGGCCGAGGCCGGCGTCAAGCCGATGCCCGGCGCCGCCGGCTTCAAGCGCGCGGACGGCAGCGACAGCGCCAGCCCGCCGCGCCGCGCCCTGGCGCACGAGCGCGCGCGCTTCGTCGGCGAACCGGTCGCGGCCGTCATTGCCGACACCGTGCAGCAGGCGCGCGATGCGGCCGAAGCCGTCATGGTCGACTACGAAGAGCTGCCGATGGTGGTCGACCTGCCGGGCGCGACCGCCGACGGCGCGCCGCTCCTGTGCGAGGAGGCCACGGGCAACATCGCCGCCGAGATGCGCCACGGCAGCAGCGAAGCCGCCACCGCCGCGTTCGAGCGCGCCGCCCACGTGATCGCCCTGGACGTGAACAACCAGCGCGTCGTTGCGCTCACCATCGAGCCGCGCGCCGTGCTCGCCACGCACGACAGCAAGACTGACCGCCTCACCATCCGCATGAGCACCCAGATGCCTTCCGGCGTGCGCGATTCGGTCTGCGCGGCCATTGGCCTGGCGAAAGAAAAAGTGCGCGTGGTCGTGGGCGACGTCGGCGGCGGCTTCGGCATGAAGACCGGCGCCTACCCCGAGGACATCGCGGTCGCCTACGCCGCGCTGCAGGTGGGCCGGCCCGTGAAGTGGGTGGCCGACCGCAGCGAAGAGTTCCTCTCGAGCGCGCATGGCCGCGACATCGAGGCGCGCGCCGAAATGGCGCTGGACGCCGACGGCAAGATCCTGGCCCTGCGCATCAAGACGCTCGCCAACGTGGGCGCCTACGCCACCGGCACCGGCGTCGCGATCCAGCTGCTGATCGGCCCGTGGGTGCAGACCAGCGTCTACGACATCCAGACCATCGACTTCCATTTCAAGGCGGTGCTGACCAACACCGCGCCCACCGGCGCCTACCGCGGCGCGGGCCGGCCCGAGGCCATCTTCACCATCGAGCGCCTGATGGACGAGGCCGCGCGCCAGACCGGCATCGACCGCATCGCGCTGCGTCGGCGCAACTTCATCCGCCCCGAGCAGATGCCCTACAAGAACCCGATGGCGCAGACCTACGACACCGGCCAGTTCGAGTCGGTGATGGACCAGGCGCTGCAGCTGGCCGACTGGCTGGGCTTCGAGGCCCGCGCGGCCGAATCGGCGGCGCGCGGCAAGCAGCGCGGCCTGGGCATTGCCACGTTCCTCGAATGGACCGGCGGCAACGTGTTCGAAGAGCGCGTCACCGTCTCGGTGCAGGCCGATGGCGTGATCGAGGTGTTCTCGGCCGTCAACGCCATGGGGCAGGGCATCGCGACCTCGCTCGCGCAGCTGGCCGTCGATGCCTTTGGCGTGCCCATCGAGAAGGTGCGCGTCGTGCTCGGCGACACCGACCGCGGCGACGGCTTCGGCAGCGCCGGCTCGCGTTCGCTGTTCACCGGCGGTTCGGCCGTGCGCATCGGCGCCGAGCGCACCATCGACAAGGCGCGCGAACTCGCGGCGCAGGAGTTCGAAGCCTCCATCGACGACATCGTCTACAGCCGCGGCACCTTCATCGTGGCCGGCACCGACCTCGAACTCGACCTGTTCACCCTGGCCGCCAAGCAGCCGGGGCGCGAGATCTTCGTCGACTCCACCAGCACCGTGGCCGGCCCGAGCTGGCCCAACGGCTGCCACATCTGCGAGATCGAGCTCGACCCGCCCACGGGCGAAATCAGCGTCGTGGCCTACAGCTCGGTCAACGACGTGGGCCGCGTGGTCAACCCGATGATCGTGCGCGGCCAGCTCGAAGGCGGCGCGGTGCAGGGCATCGGCCAGGCGCTGTACGAGCAGGTGGTGTACGACAGCGAAACCGGCCAGCCCGTCACCGGCAGCCTCATGGACTACGCCGCGCCGCGCGCCGACATCGTCGACACCATGTTCCAGATGGAAATGGATGAATCCACGCCCTGCAAGAACAACCCGCTGGGCGTGAAGGGCGTCGGCGAGCTGGGCACCATCGGCGCCACGCCGGCCATCGTCAATGCGGTGGCCGACGCCTTCGCACGCAACGGCCTCGGCGCCCGTGCGCCCCGCCTGCACATGCCGCTGAGCCCGTCGCGCGTGTGGCAGGCCATGCAGACCATCGATTGAGCGCCGCCGGCCGGTGATCGAAGGGCGACGAAAGTCATCATGCGTGTCACCACCGAGCTGCAGACCGACGCGATCCGCGTCTCGACCTACCGCTGCGACGCGGGCGTCGGCGCGGCGCCGTTCACCGAGATGCACGAGACGCACTCGGTCTCGTACGTGCGCAAGGGCAGCTTCGGCTGCCGCGCGCTCGGCCGCGACTACGAGCTGGTGGCCGGCGCGGTGCTGGTCGGCGCGCCGGGCGACGACTACGTCTGCACCCACGAGCACTTCGCCTGTGGCGACGAATGCCTGTCGTTCCACTTCTCGCCGGGCTTCGTCGACCTGATCGGCGGCGACCGGCGCAGCTGGCATGCCTCGGCGTTGCCGCCGCTGCCCGAACTCATGGTGCTGGGCGAACTCGCGCAGGTCGCGGTCGAAGGCGGCAGCGACGTGGGCCTGGACGAGCTGGGCATGGGCTTCGCCAGCCGTTTCCTCGACGTGGTGAAAGGGCGCGGCAAGCCCGCGGCGGCGGCGCCGTCGGCCACGCCGCGGGACCGTCGCCGTGCGGTCGAGGCCGCGACCTGGATCGAGGCCCACGCCGCCGGTGAGATCGGCCTGGAAGACGCGGCCGCCCAGGCGGGCCTGAGCGCCTTCCATTTCCTGCGCCTGTTCTCCCAGGTGCTCGGCGTCACGCCGCATCAGTACCTCGTGCGCTCCCGGCTGCGCCGCGCGGCGCGCCTGCTGGCGGACAGCGACCTTCCCGTGACCGAGGTCGCCTTCGAGGCCGGCTTTGCTGACCTGAGCAACTTCGTGCGCACTTTTCACCGTGCGGCCGGCGTGTCGCCGCGCGGTTTCCGGCTCGCTGCCAAGGGCGACCGCAAGATTTTCCAAGACCGCCTGGCCGCGCTGCTTCACGATGACCGCTTGATCCACCCTTCAAGCAGGAAGTCATCGCCATGTACGACCACATCGGACTGAAAGTCAAAGACCTCGCCGCGAGCCGGCGCTTCTACGAAGCCGCGCTCGCGCCGCTCGGCCACGTGCTGGGCTCCCACGACGACAGCTACGTCGGCCTCGGCCCGGCCGGCGAACCGGCGCTGTGGCTCTATGCCGCGAAAGGCGCCAAGGGCCCTGGCACGCACATCGCGTTCCGCGCGCCCGACCATGCCGCCGTCGCCGCCTTCCACAAGGCCGGCTTGAAGGCCGGCGGCACCGACAACGGCGGCGCAGGGCCGCGCGCCGACTACAGCCCGACCTACTACGCGGCCTTCCTCATCGACCCCGACGGCAATAACGTCGAGGCCGTCTGTCCCTGACACGAAAGGCATCGACCCCATGGCCACCGTCTACAAGGAATTCATCGTCGAGCGCGATGCGGCGCAGGTGTGGGACGCGCTGCGCGATTTCGGCGCCGTCCACACGCGCCTCGCGCCGGGCTTTCTCACCGGCTGCGAACTCGACGGGCAGGGCGCCCGCATCGTCCACTTTGCCAATGGCCTCGTGGCGCGCGAGCTGCTCGTGGCCCTCGACGAAGAGAACCGCCGGCTGGCCTACACCGTGACCGACGGCAAGGCCACGCACCACCACGCGTCGGCCCAGGTGTTCGCGCACGGCGAAGGCCGCGCGCGCTTCGTCTGGATCACCGACGTGCTGCCCGACGGGCTCGCGGCGTACATCGAACCCATGATGGCGCAGGGCGGCGCCGCGATGAAGCAGACGCTGGAGAAAGCCAACGCACGATGAGTACGCCGACAAGCCCTGCCGCGAGCGAGATCCGGGCGGTCGTGCAGCGCTACGCGCAGGCGTGGGCCACCAACGACCTCAAGGCCATCGTCGACTGCTACCACGACGAAGTCGTCTTCCACTACTTCGGGCGCAGCCCGCTCGCGGGCACGCACCGGGGCAAGGCGGCCTGCCTCGCGGTGCTCAAGCAGGTGAAGGAACGAACGAACCGCCGGCTGGTCGCGATCCGCGACGTGCTGGCCGGCGAGCATTTCGGGCTGATCGTCGCCGTCGAGCAGTTCGAGCACCAGGGGCGCCCGGTCGAGCTGGAGCGCCAGCTGCGCTACGCCGTGAAGGACGGCAAGCTCAGCGAATGCTGGATCTACGACGAAGACCAGCGCTGGGTCGACGAGATGCTGTCGTCGCCCGCCGCTCAGAAGTCCTCGAGCGGCAGCCCCACGTAGTTTTCCGCCAGCGCGGTCGACGCCGCGCGCGAGTGCACGAGGTAGTCGAGCTCGGCTTCCTGGATCTTCTGGCCGAAGGCGCCCGTCTCGGGAAAACGGTGCATCAGCGAGGTGAACCACCACGAGAAGCGCTCGGCCTTCCAGACGCGGCGCAGGCACAGGTCGGAGTAGCGGTCCAGCGCCGAAGCCGACTTCTCGTTGTAGAAAATCTCCAGCGCGCGCGACAGGTACCCCACGTCGGCGGTCGCGAGGTTGAGCCCCTTGGCGCCGGTCGGCGGCACGATGTGCGCCGCGTCGCCGGCCAGGAACAGCGAGCCGAAGCGCATCGGCTCGGCCACGAAGCTGCGCAGCGGCGCAATGCTCTTTTCGAGCGACGGGCCCGTCACCAGCCGTTCACGCGCTTCGGGGTCGAGGCGCGCGCGCAGCTCGTTCCAGAAGGCTTCGTCGCTCCAGTTCTCCACCTTCTCTTCGGTCGGCACCTGCACGTAGTAGCGCGAGCGCGTGGCGCTGCGCATGCTGCACAGCGCAAAGCCGCGTTCGGTGTTGGCGTAGATGAGTTCGTGCGACACCGGCGGCACGTCGGCCAGCACGCCGAGCCAGCCGAAGGGGTAGACCTTCTCGTAGGTCTGGATCGCGTCGGCCGGCACGCTGGCGCGGCTCACGCCGTGGTAGCCGTCGCAGCCGGCGATGAAGTCGCACTCGATCTCGTGCGTCTGGCCGTCTTTCTCGTAGCGAACGCGCGGCTTGGCCGAATCGAAGTCGTGCAGGCTGACGCTGGCTGCGCTGTAGATGGTGGTGAGGCCTTCGGCCGTGCGCGCTTCCATCAGGTCGCGCGTCACCTCGGTCTGGCCGTACACCGTGACCTGCTTGCCGCCCGTGAGGCCATGCATGTCGATGCGATGGCGCGCGCCCTTGAACAGCAGCTCGATGCCGTCGTGCGGCAGGCCCTCGGCCTTGGCACGGGTGTCGACGCCCGCGCGCGCCAGCAGGTCCATCGTGACCTGTTCGAGCACGCCGGCGCGGATGCGGCCCAGCACGTAGTCGCCGCTCTGGCGCTCCACGATGACGTTGTCGATGCCTGCCTTGTGCAGCAGCTGGCCGAGCAGAAGGCCGGCGGGGCCTGCGCCGATGATGGCGACCTGGGTGCGCATGTTCGTGTCTCCGAAAGGGTTTTGCCAAGCGTAGGGCGCGGCCGGCCGGTTGGGGCGGCGGCTGGCGAGGCTCTGTGCGATCATGCGAACGCGTGCGCGATCATCGCGCAACACTTCTTCAGCAGACCGATCCACGACGAATGACCATCGCCCGCGCCGACTTCATCGAGGGCATCGCCAAGGGGATGGCGGTGCTCGAAAGCTTCGACACCGAGCGCCAGCGCCTGAACGCCACGCTGGCGGCCGAGCGCGCCGGCCTCACGCGCGCCGCCGCCCGGCGCCACCTGCTCACGCTGGCCCACCTGGGCTACCTGGAAACCGACGGCAGCTACTTCTGGATGGCGCCGAAGGTGCTGCGCTTCTCCGGCAGCTACCTGGCCTCGTCGCGCCTGCCGCGCGCGCTGCAGCCCACGCTGAACCGGCTCGCGGCGCAGACCGGCGAGTCGTTCTCGGCCGTGGTGCTCGACGGCGAAGAGGTGGTCATCGTCGCGCGCAGCGGCAGCTACGGCACGCCCACGCGCGTGCTGGCCTACGGCCTGCACCTGGGCGCGCGCCTGCCGGCCCACGCCACCTCGACCGGGCGCGTGCTGCTGGCCGCCATGGCCGCCACCCAGCTCACGCAGTGGCTCAAGGGCCGGCACCTGGCACGGCTCACGCCGCACACCATCACCCAGGCGCGCGCGTTGCGCCAGCGCATCGCGCAGGTGCGCAAGGACGACTACTGTTTCGCCAGCGAAGAGCACGAGCTCGGCGTTCAGGCGCTGGCGGTGCCGCTGCGCGACATGCAGGGCCACACGGTGGCGGCGCTCAACGTGGTGCTGTCGGGCACGCGCTACCAGGAAGAGACCTTGCAGCGCGAGATGCTGCCGCTGCTGTTCGAGGCGGCGCGCGAGGTGCGCTCCCTCCTGTGAACTGAGGTGCGCTGAACTTTCAGCTTCGACGCGGCCTCGAACCTCCGACAACGGACACCACCATGCGACTCCTGCTTCTCGAAGACGACGTGATGATCGGCGAGGCCGTGCTCGACCTGCTGCGGGCCGAGCAGTACGCGGTCGATTGGGTGAAGGACGGCGACGCCGCCGAATCCGCATTGCGCACCCAGCAGTACGACCTCGTGCTGCTCGACCTGGGCGTGCCGCGCCGCGACGGCCTGGAGGTGCTGCGCGCCCTGCGTGCGCGCAAACAGCGCATGCCGGTGCTGATCGCCACCGCGCGCGACTCGGTGCAGCAGCGCATCGAAGGCCTCGACGCCGGCGCCGACGACTACGTGCTCAAGCCCTACGACCTCGACGAACTGCTGGCCCGCATCCGCGCCTTGCTGCGGCGCGCATCGGGGCGCGCCGAGCCGGTCTACGAGCACATGGGCGTGAGCATCAACCCCGCCACGCGCGAGGTCGCGGTGAATGGCGATCCGGTGGTGCTGTCGGCGCGCGAGTGGGCCGTTCTCGAACCGCTGCTGGCCCGCCCGGGCATGGTCCTCTCGCGCGCCCAGCTCGAAGAAAAGCTCTACGGCTGGAAGGACGAGATCAGCAGCAACGCGGTCGAGGTCTACGTGCACGGCCTGCGCAAGAAGCTCGGCGCCGAACTCATCCGCAACGTGCGAGGCGTCGGCTACATGGTGCCCAAGGCATGATGCGCCGCGTGATGCGATGGACCGGATCGCTGCGCGCGCGGCTGCTGGTGTTTTTGCTCGCCGCCATCGTGCTCGCGGCCGGCGCGCAGGCGCTGGTGGCCTACCGCACGGTGCTGAAGGAAGCCGACGACATCTTCGACTACCACATGCAGCAGATGGCGCTGTCGCTGCGTGCGGGCCTGCCGCCGAGCGCGGCCGTGGGCGGGCTCGGCGGTGCGGAGCAGAACTTCGATTTCGTGGTGCAGGTGTGGACGGTCGACGGCGTGCGCATCTTCGAGTCGGCCGAAGAGGCCGCGCTGCCGCAGCTCGCGGTGCTGGGCTTTGCCGACGTGCGCGCCCGCGGCACGACCTACCGCGTGTTCTCGATGCAGACGCGCGGGCTGGTGATCCAGGTGGCGCAGGACATGGCGGCGCGCCGCCACATGGCCGGTTCGCTCGCGCTGCGCACCATCGTGCCCGTGGCGCTGATGGCGCCACTCCTGATGCTGGTCGTGTGGTGGGTGGTGAGCCTGTCGCTGGCGCCCGTGGCGCGCGTGCGCCGGCAAGTGGCCTCGCGGCAGGCCGACGACCTCTCGCCCGTGAGCGAAGAGAACCTGCCCGAAGAAGTGCGCCCGCTGGTGCAGGAACTCAACCTGCTGTTCGGCCGCGTGCGCCATGCCTTCGACGCGCAGAAGCACTTCGTGGCGGATGCCGCGCATGAACTGCGTTCGCCGCTGGCGGCGCTCAAGCTGCAGGTGCAGGGCCTGCAGCGCGCGCCCGACGACGCGGCGCGCACGCTGGCCGTGAGCCGGCTGTCGGCCGGCATCGACCGTGCCACGCGCCTGGTCGAGCAGATGCTGGCGCTGGCCCGTCACGAGGCCAGCGTGGCCGCAGGTGCGAAGCCTGAGCCGGTCGACCTGGCCGAGGTGGCGCGCCTGGCGATCTCCGACGCGGTGGCGGCTGCGCAGGCGCGCCACATCGACATCGGCGTGGCGCAGTCCGACGCGGGCGCGACCGTGAGCGGCCAGCCCGAAGCGCTGCGGATGCTGCTGCGCAACCTGATCGACAACGCCGTGAAGTACACGCCCGAGGGCGGGCGGGTCGACGTCGGCCTCGTGAAGCGCCCCGACGCGGTGGAACTGCGCGTGGACGACAGTGGCCCGGGGCTGCCCGAGGCCGAGCGTGCGCGCGTGCTCGACCGCTTCTACCGCTCGGGCGAACCGCAGGCGCCGGGCAGCGGGCTGGGGCTGGCCATCGTGAAGTCGATCGCCGACCTGCACGGCGCCACCGTGGCGCTTGAAGAGTCCCAAAGCCTCGGCGGGCTGTGCGTGCGGGTGACGTTCACGCCCCCCAAAGAGTGAACTCCACTTAAGCGACGCCTAAGTCAAGGCCGCGACATTCCTTTCATCGTGTTTGCGCTCCGGCGCAGGATTGAAAGGAATCGAAGAATGAAAACCGCCCTGACTTCCCCCCGTGCCCTCGTGATCGCGCTGGCCGCAGCCGGTGTGATCGGTGCCGTCGGCGCCGGTGCCTACACCAGCGCCCGCGCCGTGGGCGCCCCGGCCACCACCGCCGCCGTGGCCGCGCCGGCCGCGATGGTCACCTTGCCCGACTTCTCGACCATCACCTCGCGCGACGGCCCGGCCGTGGTCAACATCAGCGTGACCGGCACCGAGAAGGCTCCGGACGACGACACGATGGCGCAGCTGCAGGGCATCGACCCGGACGATCCGATGTTCCAGTTCTTCCGCCACTTCCAGGGCCAGATGGGACCGCGCGGCCAACAACAGCAGCGCGCCGTGCCGGTGCGCTCGCAGGGCTCGGGCTTCATCGTGGACCCGAGCGGCATCATCATGACCAACGCCCACGTGGTGAAGGACGCGAAGGAAGTCACCGTCAAGCTGACCGACCGCCGCGAGTACCGCGCCAAGGTGCTGGGCGCCGATGCCAAGACCGACATCGCGGTGCTCAAGATCGACGCCAAGAACCTGCCGGTGCTCGCGCTGGGCAACACCAAGGACCTGAAGGTCGGCGAATGGGTGCTGGCCATCGGCTCGCCCTTCGGCTTCGAGAACACCGTGACGGCCGGCGTGGTGAGCGCCAAGGGCCGCTCGCTGCCCGACGACAGCTACGTGCCCTTCATCCAGACCGACGTGGCCGTGAACCCCGGCAACTCGGGCGGGCCGCTGCTCAATGCGCGCGGCGAGGTGGTCGGCATCAACTCGCAGATCTACAGCCGCAGCGGCGGCTACCAGGGCGTGTCGTTCGCCATTCCGATCGACGTGGCCGTGCAGGTAAAGGACCAGATCGTCGCCACCGGCAAGGCCACGCATGCGCGCCTGGGCGTGGCGGTGCAGGAGGTGAACCAGGCTTTCGCCGATTCGTTCAAGCTCGACAAGCCCGAGGGCGCGCTGGTCTCGAACATCGAGAAGGGCGGCCCCGGCGACCATGCCGGCCTGAAGGCGGGCGACGTGATCCGCAAGGTCGACGGCCAGGCCATCGTGTCGTCGGGCGACCTGCCGGCCGTGATCGGCCAGCAGGCGCCGGGCAAGAAGGTCACGCTCGAGGTGTGGCGCCAGGGCGAGCGCCAGGAGCTGCAGGCCAAGCTCGGCGATGCCAGCGACAAGCCGGCGCAGGTGGCCAAGGCCGACAACACGGCGGGGCAAGGCAAGCTCGGCCTGGCGCTGCGCCCGCTGCAGCCGCAGGAACAGCGCGCGGCCTCGGTCGACGGCGGCCTGCTGATCGAGGACGTGGCGGGCCCGTCGGCGATGGCCGGGGTGCAGGCCGGCGACGTGCTGCTGGCCATCAACGGCACGCCGGCCAAGAGCCTCGAGCAGGTGCGCCAGGCGGTGGCCAAGGCCGACAAGTCGGTGGCGCTGTTGATCCAGCGCGGCGAGGACAAGATCTTCGTGCCGGTGCGCCTGGGCTGACCGACCCGTGCGCGCTCAGGGCAGCGCGCAGGGCCAGTCGAGCGACACGCGCGTGCCGCCGGCCTGCGCGTCGGCCCGCTCGATCTGCAGCCGCGCCCCGATGGCCTGCGCCCGCGAACGCATGTTCGCCAGGCCGTGGCCTCCGGGGCGTTCGTTCGCCGGCAGCCCGCGGCCGTTGTCGGTGAGCACGATGCGCACCAGCGGCGGCGTCTGCTCGCCGTGCCAGCCGACGTGCATCACGATGCGCGTGGCGCCCGCATGCTTCAGCACGTTGGTGAAGGCCTCGAGCAGGATGCGTTGCAGCTGCAGCGCGGCCTGCGCGGCAAAGGGCGCGAGCGTGGGGATGAGGGCGACGTCCCACACCAGCTCGATGCCGGCCGCGTCCAGCCGGGGCTGCAGGCGGTAGCGCAGCGTGGCCAGCACGGTGGTCAGGTCGTCGTGCATGGGCTGCAGCGAATCGACGGCCATGCGCATCTCGTCGAGCGCCAGCTTCACGTGCTCCTCGACCACGTCGCGGTCGGGCGCGGGCTGGTTCACCACGTTGAGCAGGCCCACGAGCTGCGAGCCGACGCCGTCGTGGATCTCCCGCATGATGCGCTGGCGCTCCAGCAGCACGGCCTGTTCCTCCTGCTGCTTGCGCACGGTTTCGAAGGCGCCGCGCAGCTGCTCTTCGCGCTCGGCCACGCGGGCGGCGAGGTTGGCGTTCAGCGAGCGGTAGTCGGCCACGGTGCGGCTGTAGCGCTCCACCACGAGGCCGGCCAGGATCATCACGAAGAAGAAGATCGCGTGCGAGGTGAGCGTGTAGTAGGCGCCGCCGAACAGGCCCATGCGCACCAGCAGCAGGTCGTGCGCGCCCGCCAGGATGGCCAGCGTGCCCGCCGCCATCAGCACGCCAGCGATGCGCCGCCGCGCCACCAGCGCGCCGTGCACCACGTAGGGCAGGCAGATGGTGCTCGTGACCTGCAGGATCGCCAGCCCCGTGGTCCACAGCGCCGGCAGCGCGAAGGCGAAGGAGGCGCAGGCCAGCACCACCGACAGCGCCAGCGCCCCGTAGATGGAGCGCACCAGCCAGGGCGGGTTGCGGTCGAGCACCAGCAGCACGAAGCGCGCGATCAGCCCGATGTGGCAGGCATAGCAGACCGCCACCACGGCGCCCCACAGCGGCCAGGGCACGGGCCCTTCGGTCAGCACGCGGTCGAGGTTGCGCGCCACGCCCGAGAGCGCGGCCAGCGCGAAGCAGCCGTAGAGCGCATCGCGCTGGCGCAGCCACAGCCCGGCGGCCAGGCCGCCCATCAGCAACAGGCTCACGGCGTAGACGATGGCCGAGGTGTTGCGCCAGTTCTGCTGCGAACGGTGCAAGGGGGCCAGGGAGGCTTCGGGGCCGTAGAGCACGCTGGCCAGTCCGCCGCCGCGCTGGCGCTGAATGGTGGCCTGGATGAGCAGCTCCTGCGGCTGGCCGTCGCCGCGCCGCAGGGCGGCGGCCAGCGGGATCAGCAGGTTGGCCTTGCCGGCGTCGTAGGCCGGATCACCGAGCACGCCGTAGTTGGCGACCAGCGCGCCGTTGAACCACACGGCGGCCTGGTTGCCCAGGCCCGACATCAGGAGTGCTTGGGCGTCGTCCGCGCGGGCGGCGTCCGGGGGCAACACGATGCGGTAGCTGGCCTTGCCGCCGCGCCCCGGAAACTCGTGGTCCCAGCGAAAGGGCAGCGCCACCTGCCGCACCTGCATCGGCAGGCCGTCGGGTTCGAGGCTGGCTTCGGCCCAGTCCACGTCGGTGGTGCCCGGCGGGGTGGCCGCATGGGCGAAGGGGGCTGCGAGCACCAGCCACAGCAGCAGTTGCAGCACGGCTTGCATGCGGGAAAAGACGGGGCGGTTCACGCGGCTAGGAAAGCCGGCCTGGAGGGCGGGTCGCCAACACGGCGTCCGAGGGTGGGGGCGCATCCAGCTTGCCGTAGATGTTTCTGATATGGGTTTGAACCGTCGATGCGGAGACTCCCATCTGCGCGCCGATTTCGGCATAGGTGAAACCACGAGACACCCGGTCGAGCACTTCGGCCTCGCGCGACGAGAGGTGCCCGGGCGCGCCGTCGGAGGCCTGCCAGCGGCGCAGCAGCTGCCGCGCGATGCCCGGCGGCAGCGGCGAGCCGCCCGCGCCCAGGTGGCGCAGGTGCGCCGCCAGGTCGGCCTCGGTGCCGTCCTTGAGCAGGTAGCCGCGCGCGCCGGCCTCGAAGGCCTGCACCATGTGGGTCTCGTCGCCGAAGATCGTCAGCACCATCACCGCGCAGGCCGGCTGCATGCGGCGGCATTGGCGGATCACCTGCAGGCCGGGGTGGTCGGGCAGGCCGAGGTCGACCAGCAGCACATCGACCGGGTTGTCCGTGAGCCAGTTCAGGATGTCGACCGCGTTCGAGGCGCTGAAGGCCAGCGCCAGCGCGGGGTCGGCGCCGATCACGCGGGCGATGCGCTCGCGCATGCCGCTGTCGTCCTCGACCACGGCGACCTGGGTGGCGGTCAGGGGCATGGCAGGCTTCCGCAGGCGAGACCGGGGCCGAGGCGCATGGGCAGATCCGTTTCCGTTCGGAGGTTGCAGGTGCCGCAAGCCTATCGGCCGGTATGGGGCGAGCCCATCCTATAGACGGGGGATGGGGGTACCCTGCTGGCGCGCGATGGTGTCCAGCCGTGTGGCGACGCGCGCCACGTGCTGCACCAGTTCGGGAGGCGACTCGATTTCGATGTCGTGGCCCAGGCAGCCCAGCCACACGGCCAGCGCGTCGAGCGAGCTGGCGCCGGTGACGACGCGTGTGCGGTCCGCGTCGAGGGCTTCGGGCACGCCGCCCACCCAGCCCAGGTGCGGTTCCAGCGCCGCGAGCGGGGCATGCACGATCACGCGTGCGTGGTGCAGGTAGGGCGAAACCTTGAGCGCGTGTTCCATGTAGGCCTCGACGTCGCCCAACGGCAGGCGGCGCGCAGTGAAGCGCGCACCCGTCGGTTCGGCGTCGACGATGCGGTCGAGGCGGAAGGTGCGCCAGTCCTGGCGCGCCGTGTCCCAGGCCAGCAGGTACCAGCGCTGGCCGGTCTGCACCACGCGGTGCGGCTCCACGGTGCGCGCCGTGGCCGTCTGGTGGTGGTCCTGGTAGCCGAAGCGCAGCTCGCGCCGCTCGGTGCAGGCTTCGGCGAACATCGACACCGCCTTCACGCGCACGCCCGACTTGCTGCGCATCACCGGCACCACCGAGGCGCGCACGCTGCCCAGGCGGCGCTGAAGGCGCGGCGGCATCAACTGGTCGAGCTTGGCGAGGGCGCGCATCGACGCGTTGCCGATGTCGCCTTCGCCCGTGCCGGCATGGCCGAGCGCCAGCGCCACCGCAATGGCTTCTTCGTCTTCCAGCAGCAGTGGCGGCAGGGCACTGCCCGCGCCCAGCCGGTAGCCGCCGGCCACGCCCGAGGTGGAGTCGACCGTGTAGCCGAGGCTGCGCAGCCGGTCGACGTCGCGGCGCAGCGTGCGCTCGGTGATCTCC
The DNA here is from genome assembly GCF_058801005.1 of Variovorax sp. GW822-FHT04A09. NCBI lineage: Bacteria > Pseudomonadati > Pseudomonadota > Betaproteobacteria > Burkholderiales > Comamonadaceae > Variovorax > Variovorax sp. GW822-FHT04A09. The sequence continues at coordinate 640,471 of NZ_JBXAMV010000001.1, forward strand.
AGGCGCTCGGCCAGGGCGGCCCCGGTCCAGGCGCGCTGGGCCTGGAACAGCGCGAGCAGGCGAAGCAGGCGGGCGGAAGCGGACAGCATGGGCCGCATCATGCCTGCGATCGAGGACAGAATCTGTCCGCAATGGGTCGTAGCCTTGGATTTCCTCCACTCGTTTCCACGGACACCGACCATGAAGAAGACCTATCACGGCAGCTGCCACTGCGGCAAGGTGCGCTTCCAGGCGCTCATCGATCTCGCCGCGGGCACCGGCAAGTGCAACTGCTCGATCTGCATGAAGTCGCGCGGCTGGGGCGCCATCGTCAAGCCGGCCGACTTCACGCTGCTGTCGGGCGAAGAAGACCTGTCGAGCTACCAGTTCGGCTCGTTCAGCGCCGAGCACCTGTTCTGCCGCCATTGCGGCGTCAAGTCCTTCGGGCGCGGCAACGTGCCGGAGATCGGTGGCGCCTACGTCAGCGTGAACGTCTCCTGCCTGGACGACGCGACGCTCGAAGAGCTGTCCACCGCGCCGGTGCGCTACATGGACGGTCGCCACAACAACTGGTTCGAGGTGCCGGCGGAGGTGCGCTACCTCTGAGGTGACCGATGGCCCCCACGCTTTCGGCAGAGAATGCCCGTTGCTTCACCTGCTGCGAACGAAACCAATGAACGACGAACTCGAAGCCCGCATCCGCTCGGGCCAGGCGCTGTCCGAATCGATGGGCAACTTCCACGTGACCGGCTGGGACGCCGAGCACAAGACGCTGAAGGCCGCCTTCACCGTGCGGCGCGAGTACTGCCACACGAACGGCACGATCGCCCAGGGCGGCTTCATCACGGCCTGGCTCGACGCTGCGATGGCCCATGCGGTCATGCACGACACCGAGCAGGCGCAGACGGTCTTCAGCCTGGAGATCAAGGTGAGCTTCTACGAGAAGGTCGGTCCTGGCGAAGGCCGCGTCGAGGGGCGTGTGATCCGGCGCGGGAAGCGCGTGGCGTTCCTCGAAGCCGCGCTTTACAACCCCGACGGGAAGCTGGCCGCAGAGGCCACGTCGACCGGGATACTGGCGAGCCTCTAGAGCCAGGCCTGCCCGACCTGGGCCTGTATCTCCCGGATCACCGCTTCCTTTTCCCGGTTGTAGACCTGCGGGTCGGCCGGGTCGATGCCGTGGGCGCGGTCCTTGGCTTCTTCGTACTTCTGGCGCAGGTCCGGGCGCCGGTCGAGCACTTCCATGAAGGCCAGCGAGTCCACGTGCACCGGGTCGCCGCGATGGCAGATGTGCAGGTTGAGGTTGAACCTGCGCCCGCCGTGCAGCACGGACGCGCAGACGTAGGGCTTCTCGTCCGTGTCGACCCACACCGGGCGGCGGTGAAATCCGAGCGCTTCGAATTCCGACTGGGCCCTGCGCAGGTTCTCGCGCTGCGTGATCGCCGCGATGTCCACCATCGGCTTGCCCCGCAGTCCGACGATGGCCGTGCTCCCGATGTGCACGAGTTCCACGCCCTCGAGCTGCGCCTGCACATGGCGCTGCACCTGCGCGAACACCTCGGCGTACGCCGGGTCGTAGGGCAGGATGTGGCGCTGGTCCAGGCTCTCGTCGAAGGCGAGGAGCTTCATCGCACGATGCGCGCGAGCCAGGCCAGCAGCACGGCCACGACTTCGTCGCGGTTGGTCTCGTTGAGCGTCTCGTGGCGCGCACCGCCGAACACATGGCACGACACGTCGCGCAGGCCGGCGTCGCGGTAGCGTTGCACCAGCGGGTAGAACCACTCGGCCTTGTTGCTGACCGGGTCCTGGTCGCCGGTGAACAGGTACAGCGGCAGCTCGGGCCGGATGCGCGTCTGCATCGCGGCGGGCGTGAGTTCGTCGAGGCTGGCGAACATGGAGCCCATGCCTTCGGCCGACACGGTGAAGCCGCACAGCGGGTCAGCGATGTAGGCGTCGACCTGGGCCGGATCGCGGCTGAGCCAGTCGAAGGGCGTGCGCACGTCGGGCAGCGCGGCGTTCATGTCCTCGAGACGGAAGCCGCTTTGCAGCGCGCCGCCCAGCAGGTCGAGCGCCGTGGTGCCCGACAGCACCGCGCCCGACAGCAGTTCGCTGTGCCGCACCAGGTAGTACTGCGTGGCGAACGAGCCCATGCTGTGGCCGACGAGGACCAGCGGCAGCCCGGGGTGCTCGGCGCGCGCGTGGCGGCTGAGCAGCGCCATGTCGTCCACGAGGCCGGCGAATCCGCGCGGGCCGAACTCGCCGAGCTCGTCGCGCGCGGCGGCGCCGGGGCCATGGCCGCGGTGCTCGTTCGCGTAGACGACGTAGCCGGCCTGCGTGAGCGCGTCGGCCAGCGGCCGGTAGCGCAGCGAATGCTCGCCCATGCCATGCGCCAGTTGCACGATGGCGCGTGGCGCGGTGCCCTGCCAGCGGTGGGCCTCCACCGGATGGCCGTCGTTGGCGGTCAGTTCGAAGTGGGTCTCGGTGCTCGGCATGCGGGGTCCTCCAGGGAAGTGGATCTGCATCCTAATCGTTGACGGCCCGCAGCATGGCCTTGCGCAGCCACGCCTGCGCCGGGTCCTTGTCGGTCACCGCGCGCCAGGCCATCCGCAACTGGTAGCTCGGGCTGTCGAAGGGCAGGGGCTCGCAGCGCAGGCCGCTTTGCGCCGACAGCGCCAGCGCCACGTGCTCGGGCACCGTGGCCAGCAGGTCGGTGCCGGCGAGCACGGCGGGCAGGCTGCCGAACTGCGGCACCGAGAAGAGCACGTCGCGCTGCCGACCGAGTTCCCCCAGCGTTTCGTCGACGGTGCCGCACAGGTCGCCGGCATAGGTCACGAGCAGGTGGCGTCGGCGGCAGTAGTCGTCGAGCGACAACCTGCCGGGCGCGGTGTCGGCGCGGAGCACGGCAAAGCGCGCGGTGCGGACCTTGCGCACCTTCGCATCGGCGGGCAGGTCTTTGAGGAAGGACATCACCGCGCTGACACGGCCCTGGTCGAGGTAGCGCGTGGCGTTGCGGTAGCAGACCGTGAGCGTCACCAGCTTGGCGCCGGGCACTTCGGTGCTCAGGGCGCGCAGCAGGCGGGGCAGCATCGCGATCTGCAGGTCGTCGGTCAGGCCGATGCGGAACACCGGTGCGGCACGCGCCGGCTCGAAGTCGGCCTGTGCGCGGAATGTGGCCTCGATCTGGGCGAGCGCGGGGCCCAGGCCCTGCATCAGGGCGAGCGCCCGCGCGGTGGGTTCCATCACGCGACCCTGGCGCACCAGCAGTGGGTCGCCCGTCAGCTCGCGCAGTCGCGCCAGCGCATGGCTCACCGCGGGCTGGCCAAGGTTCAGCCGCTCGGCAGCGCGGCTGACGTGGCGCTCGCGCATGAGCGCGGCCAGCACGGTGAGCAGGTTCAGGTCGATGCGGTTGAGTTCGATGGGTTTCATCGGGGTCCTGGCGTTATCGATGGTGCGCATAGCGACTATCCCGCGAATCGATTTCCTTGATGGCGCTGCGGCCTCTAGATTGAAGCCATCGGTCATTCAAGAAAAGAAGGAGAGTTGTCATGAGCAGGATGGTTCGTTTCCACGCATTCGGCGGTGCCGAGGTGCTGAAGGTTGAAGAGGTCGCGGTGCCGGCGCCGGGCGTTGGCGAAGTGCGCATCGCGGTGCAGGCCATTGGCCTGAACCGGGCCGACGCGTTGTGGCGCGAGAACCTGTACATCGAAGACGCGACGCTGCCGGCGGGGCTGGGCAACGAAGCCGCCGGCGTCGTCGACGCGGTGGGCGAGGGCGTCGAAGGACTGGGCGTGGGCGACAGGGTTGCCGTGCTGCCGGGGGCGAGCCAGGGGCTGTATCCGACCTACGGCGACCGCATCCTCTTTCCGGCCGCGCACGTGGTGCGGTATCCCGCCAACCTGTCGGCCGCGCAGGCTGCGGGCGCCTACATGGCCTACCTCACGGGCTACTTCCCGATGTTCGAGATGGCGCGGCTGCAGCGCGGCCAGGTCATGCTCGTCACCGGGGCGTCATCGGGCACCGGCATCGCGGCGCTGCAGATGGCGCGCGTGGCGGGCATCGTCGCCATCGCGGTCACGCGCACGGCCGCCAAGCGCGACGCGCTGCGGAAAGCGGGCGCGACGCATGTGGTCGTGACGGACGAAGAAGACGTGCTTGAGCGCGTGCTGACGCTCACCGAGGGCCGCGGCGTCGACCTGGTGTACGACGGCGTGGGCGGCGCGCAGGTCGAGCGGCTCGGCGACGTGGTCGCGCACGGCGGCTGGTATGTGCTGTATGGCTTGTCGGGTGGCGCCGAATTCAGGTTTCCGGTGATTGCGCAGTTCCGCAAGAGCTGGCGCTTCCACGTCTACAAGGTGCTGGAGCACACGGGGGCCGCCACCATGGGGTTGCCGCGCGACGAGGCTGCATTGGGGCGCGCGCTGGCCTTCATCGATGCGGGGCTTGCCGATGGCACGCTGCACGTGCGCATCGACCGGAGCTTCGCGCTCGACGACGTGGTGCAGGCCCACCGCTACCTCGAGCGCGCCGGGCACATCGGCAAGGTCGTGCTCGAGGTCTGACCGGCGCTCAGGCGGCGGAGGTCAGCCGGTACCAGGCCACCCCGTCGTCGGCGATGTCGCACGCGATCTCGCCGCGGTGGCGCAGGTAGTTGAGGCAGGCGAGGCTTTCGCCGGTCGCCATGCCCAGCAGCGGCACGTCGGATTCGGCAATGCTGCGCGCGAACAGGCTCGTGAACACATCGACCGCGCGCTTCGGCGTCTTCAAGGCGTTGCGCAAGCGGTCGAGCGAGCGCTCCTGCCCGTGCTGCAGCCGATCGATGCGCGCATGCAGGCCGCGGAAGCACTCGTTGTGCGAGGGCAGCACCAGCACGTCGTCGGGCACTTCGCGCTTGAGCTTGGCGAGCGACGCGAGCCAGTCGGCCATCGGGTCGGCATCGGGTTCGACGGGCGAGACCGACACGTTGGACGAGATGCGCGGCAGGATCTGGTCGCCCGAGATCAGCACCTTCAGGTCGGGGCAGTACAGGCACGCATGCTCGGGCGAGTGGCCGTTGCCGGTGACGACGCGCCAGTCGTGCGCGCCGATGCGCAACACCTCGCCATCGCGCAGGCGCCGGAAGCTGTCGGGCAGCGGGTGGATGTGCTTGCCGAAGTTGCCGAAGCGCGTGCGGTAGGTTTCGATGGCCGCCTCGCCCCAGCCGGCGCGGCGGTAGAAGGCGATGGCGTCGTCGGGCGCTTCGCGGCCGGTGTCGGACACCATCACGCGGCACATGAGGTATTCGGAGCGGGTCATCCACAGCCGCACGCCGAACTTGCGCGTGAGCCAGCCGGCCATGCCGACGTGGTCGGGGTGCATGTGCGTCACGAAGACGCGGGTGAGGCCGCGCGTGTCGGGCGAATTGGCGAACAGCTCGCGCCAGACCGCCACGGTTTCCTCGGTGCGCACGCCGGTGTCCACCACGGCCCAGCCGTCGCCGTCGTCCAGCGCCCACAGGTTGATGTGGTCGAGCGAATAGGGCAGCGGCATGCGGATCCAGTGGACCCCGTCGGCGACCTCGATCGACTTGCCGCGTGGCGGAAGTTCCGCAAAGGGATAAACGAGCTTGCCCTTGGCTGCTTCCGCCGACTCTTCCAAACCATCCATCGTGTTTCACCTCCAGAGGGATGAATTGTGAACCCGGCCGGCATTCGGCCCGGGTCACTTCGAAGACGATGGACGGCCGCGCTTACTTGCGGCGCGGGCGGGCGGCGCCCGGCGCCGAGGTCTGCGACGGGGCGGCGCCGCCGTCCACGCCCAGCCGGCCACCGCCGCCCAGGCCCTGGCCGCGCACCGTCTGCGCCTTGTAGTTGCGCAGCGAACGGACCATCTGGTTGAAGGCGTCCATGAAGGCCGCCGCGATCACCTTGCCCTGCGCGGTGTTGGTGTAGCCGCCGATGCCGCCGGCACCGCCGCGGCCACCGAGGCCGCCGAAGCCCGCGAAGTCGGTCTTGGAGGCGCTGCCTTCGGCCGCAGCCACCTGCACGCCCGAGCGGTTGTCGATGAGCGTCAGCAGCGCGCTGGCTTCCTTGGTCTGCAGGCTGGCGCCCACGGCCGCGATGGCGCGGCCACGGCCGCCGCCCACGAGGCCGCCGAGCGCACCGCCGATGCCGCCGGCGTCGTTGTTGCTGAACACGATCTCGGGCGACAGGCCGTAGTCGGAGGCCACCATCTGGCCGCGGCCGAAGTTGCTGCCGCCGCGCATCTCGCCCGATTGCATCAGCGCGCGTTCGCGCGTCATGGCGTTCATGCCGGCCGCGCCGCGCTCCACCACCACGAAGCAGTTCGACTGCTGCACCAGCAGGCGCAGCAGGTTGGCCGTGGGCGGCAGGCGGTATTCACCGGTGAGGATGGTGTACCAGCCGGCATTGACGTTCTCGATCAGCGAGACGGTGCCGAGCGGCGAGTCGCAGCGCTCGAGCTGGCTGCTCTCGCCCGAGGTGGCGCCGCCGGCGGCGCTGCCCGTGGCCGTGGTCTTGGCCGCCGGAGCGCCCATCTGCATGTCCATGGTCTGGCAACCGGAAAGTGCGAGCAGGCCCGCGAGTGCGCTGGCGAGAGAGAGTTTGGAAAAAGGCATGTCCCTGTCCATCAAATGAAAACAATGTGGCGTCCGCCCCACCGGCGGGCGCCGCGCCCGCGCGACGATACGGGCCGCCCGATGCGCGGGCCAGTGTCGAAAGTCACACGGTCAGGAACATTTGTGGCGCTTGTCGGGGGCTTGGTTACAGTCCGAACTCCATTCGCAGGAGTTTTCAGATGGCCACAAAGAAGAGGAATATCGTGGGAGAAGCCGCCGTCGAACTGACGACGCAACAGGTCGCGCAGGCCCTGGCCATTGCCGGGGCGTCGGGTTACAGCGGCAGCGCCGATCCGTCGTTCGTGGGGGCGGTGCTGGTGGCGCTGGCGGTCAACACGAGTTCCGTCAGCGCGACCATCGACAGTGCGAAGAGCAGGGGCCCCGGCGTCGCCGGCGTGCTGCAGCACTGACCGGCCGGTGGGGCGCCGGCCTCCGGCCTGAACCGGCGCACTTTCAGGTCGTGTAGTCGCCGCTGGCTTCCGGCTGGAACAGCACGGCGATCACGCGCGCGCTGTGTTCGCCGCCGCCGGGCGTCTTCCAGCGCGCGACCGCGCCGGTCTTCTGGCCCAGCAGGCCGATGCCGACGGGCGAGAACACCGAGATGAAGCCCGTGGTCGGGTTCGCATCGGCGGGATAGCAGATCACGATCTTCTGCCGCTGTCCGGCGGGCAGGTCTTCGATTTCCACCTGGGTGTACATCGTCACGATGTCCGAGGGCATTTCCCGTGACGGAAGGATGTCGGCCGTGTCGAGCAGATCGACAAGGGCCGGAGGAAGCGGCGTGTCCGCGAATTTGCTGAGACGGACGTAATCGAGTTCGGTGAGCGTGCGCTCCCCGTGAACGGTTGAAAGCATGAAGCACTCCAGATGAACGCAACCCGCCTTTCCAACAGACAGGGTCGCTACCGCGCGGTGTGGTGCCCGGCGGTCAAGGTGTGCGCATCAAGAAGAAGGTAGCGGACCGCCGGGCTCAGGAATGTGCGGACGTGCGTCGGAGGACCGACGTGGCCGCCGCGACGACGGCGCCCACACGACGACCGGCCGCTGCCATGGGCAGGGCTGCGCGCGCAGGGTATCGACGGGGCGAGAGGAGAGCCATGGGGCGCGAGTGTAGGGGATTCTGGCCAGATTGGCCAATTATGGCCCTACGGGCGCAGCGAGGAATTGCCGTGGAATCTCTGGATTCAATCAGTAGAACGCCTGAATTGAAATCAAGAACCTGTGATTCGAGACGACGTGAATGAGTGATGGGAAAAGGGTGGGCAAGCGCTCATATTTACCGGATTCTTTGCGAGTTCGATATTTTCATGACCACCGGGATTTCTCTGTAATTCATCAATGAATAATTTTTTGTACCGCATCGAATGAGCGATTTCAAATTAATTCTATGAGCTTGAATTTGTTGAAAATATTATTTCATGAATAGGGAGGACGCCTGAGGCTGCGGTTGTTGTCATTCGATCTCAATTGTTTTGATTCTCCCAGAAGCTTGAAAGCTTCAATTGAGGGGGCTTCAGGTCGAACGAAATGGTGGATGCATTTTGTTTGTTCAATATGTCTCATTTGCGCATCCTCTGTTCTTTTGTTTGATTGCCATAAAAGCCCCGAGACATAAGAATTCAGTACGCAAAAATCTAAGTGGCCGATTGCCTTCAATTGCAAGCAATGTTGGTCATTTGTTTGCAATAAGAAGTTGATTGCAAATTTTGCGCGTGAATTTCAAATATTGTTAATTGGGGTTTGAATGACAGCATCCACATGGGACTTGTTCTTGTCGTCGTCGCGAGGCCGCGCAGGGGCGGTCCACCCGCTGATCCGCGCAGGCCTGGTCCTGCTTGCCGCAGGCGCCGCGACCGTCGCGTTCGCGCAACCCGCCGCTTCGCTGGAGGCGTCGCGCGCACCTGCCGCGACCCAGGCCGTGACCGTCGTCCTCGCCCAGTCGAAGGTGGTCAAGGGGCCCGACGGCAATGAACAGTTCCAGGACGCGGCCACCATCAAGCCGGGTGACGTCATCGAATACAAGGCCACCTACACCAACAACACGGGCAAACCGGTCAAGGGCCTCGTGGCCGATCTGCCGATCCCCGAGGGGCTGGAATACCTGCCGCGCAGCGCCAAGCCAGGTGCCAGCCTCGTGAAAGCCGCCACCAAGACCGCCGTCTTCGAGCCCGAGCCGCTCGTTCGCAAACTGCCCGGCGGCAAGACCGAACCCGTTCCCTACAGCGAGTACCGCATGCTGCGCTGGAGCCTGGGCCAGTTGCCCGCCAACGGCAGCCTCGCCGTGAGCGCGCGCGCCAAGGTTGAAACCGTCGCGCCGCCAACGGCAGCGCCCCCCACGCCCGCCACGCCGCCCCCGCGCGGCAAGTAAAGGCCGCGCCGCCCCTCGCGCGCTGCGCGAGACGAGGGCGCCCGCCTTTTCCATCGATCTCTTGTTTCTGAGTGCCAGTCGGCAGGTACGCGCTCGCCCGTCGAAACGTATCCGCCAGGTTCTTTCGTGTTCCCGTTCATCGACAACAGAGGAGAAAACTACGTGATTCCCACCCAGCCAACCCAACGCGCCAGCGGCTGCAAGCCGTGCGCGCCCTGGGCAGGCGCCGCAGCGTTGACGCTGGGCTTCCTTTTCGGAAGCCCGGCTGCATTTGCCGCGTCGCCGCCCGCCAACACCGTCATCGGCAACCAGGCGTCCGCCAGCTATTCGGACGCCGCCGGGACGACCCAGGTCGCGACCTCCAACCTGGTGCAGACCACCGTTCTCCAGGTGGGCTCGTTCACGCTCGACAGCGTCAACCAGGTCACGACGACCATCGTCAACACCAAGTCCGGCGCGGCCGGCGCCACGGTCTATGCGCCTCACGTGCTGACCAACACCGGCAATGGCGTCGACACCTTCGCCCTCACGGTCAAGGCCGATGCGGGCAAGTTCTCGCGCGTCGAGGTCTTCGCCGATGCCGACGGCAACGGGCTGCCCGACAGCACGACGGCGCTCTGCTCGGCAGCTGGCACGGACGTCTGCACGGTGACCCCGGCGCAGAGCGTGCCCGGCAACAACGGTGCGTTCCGCTTCGTCGTGGCCTACACGATCCCGGGCTCGGCCAGCGGCACCGGCAACTTCGATGCGGCGACGATCACCGCCACCCCGGGCACCCCGGGGCTGTACATCGCGCCGAACACCTCGGCGGCCGACAAGGACGAGGTCAAGCTGGCCACCGATGCGGTGTTCAACGTCACCAAGTCGATTGGCGCTCCGTCGGTCGCGGCACCGGGCAACGGCGTCTGGCCGACCGCGCCGACCAGCGGGCCGCGCTCTTCCACCGCCTGCACGGCCACGAGCTGGACAGCCGGTCTCGCGTCGAACGCGAACTGCCAGTACTCGGTCTACACCCTCACGTTCAACAACACGGGCGGCGCACCGGGCAAGTTCGCGCTGTCCGACGTGTTGCCTGCAGGGTTGACCTACGTCACGGGTTCGGCAGTGTGGAGCGGTGCGTCGGGCACGGCGCTGGGTGACGGTGCGGCCGGCGATCCGTCGGGCATCGACTTCCAGGTGACCGGCAACACGCTGAATGCCGTGGTGGCTTCGCTGAGTCCGAACGTGACGCAGACGCTGAGCTTCGTGGTGCTGGTGAACAGCACCGCGGCGGTCGGCACGTCCACCACCACCAACGTGGCCCGCTACAACCCCGCGAACGCGGATGCCAATGCCCCTCCGGCGATCACCGCGGTGGCCATTGGCACCGTCGGCTCGACCACCAATCCGGCGGCCTACACCGTCCTGGCGCGTTTCGGCATCGTGGTGGGTTCCAACCCGTCCACGGCTGCAACGGCACTCGACGCGACACCCGGCACGCCGAACCCCGCCGGCCAGGACCTGACCACGAAGACGCTGGCTGTCGCGGGCGGCAGTGTCCGTTTCCCGCAAACCGTGTTCAACACGGGCGGCGCCTCGGATGCCGTGAACCTGTCGATCTCCGCCAGCACCTTCCCGGCCGGCACGAGCTTCCAGTTCTTCGCGGCCGACAGCGGCGCACCGCTGCTGGACACGAACGGCGACGGCGTTCCCGACACAGGCCCGATTCCGGCCGGCGTGAGCCTCAACATCGTGACGCAGGTGCAACTGCCACCGGGCACGGTGGGCGGCGCCTACGTGGCCACCGTGCTCGGTCGCTCCGTGAACGACAACACGAAGATCGATGCGACCGAAGACCGCCTCGAGCGCGTGATCGAGACCCTGGTCGACCTGACCAACACGAAGCTTGGTACAGGCACCGGCGGCGTCGCCAATGGTGACCTCGGGGCGGGCCCCAGCCCGTTGCCGACGCAGGTCCACGACACGGGTGCCGGCACCGGCACGGTCTTCACGCTGTGGGTGAAGAACCATGACGTGATCGACGCGACCTACAACCTTGCCGCCAGCCAGACGACCGGTTTCCCGGGCGCGCTGCCGGCAGGCTGGACGGTCAAGTTCGTGGCGTTTGGCGGCACCTGTGCATCGCCGGCCATCTCGAACCTCGCGGTCATCGCCGGGGGGCAGCAGGCGGTCGAAGCGTGCGTCACGCCGCCTTCCTCGCAAGCCGCAGTCACTGCAGTGAAGATCTACTTCAAGGTGCAATCCACTGCGGTGGCCTCGACCGGCGGCATCGCGTCCGACGTCAAGACCGACGCCGTGACGGTGACCTCGACGGCCCTTCAGCTGGGCGCTTCGCTCACGCCGAACAACAACGGCCAGGTCGCACCCGGCGGCACCGTGGTGTATGCCCACACGCTGACCAACATCGGCGCCCAGAGCTGCGGCGCGTACACGCTGACAGCCAAGGTGCCTGCGGCAGATGAGGCGCAAGGCTGGACCACCGCGGTCTACCTCGACGTCAACGGCGACGGACAGATCGACGCTGGCGACACGCCGGTGAACGGTCCGCTGGCAAGCCTGCCGGCCCGTGCAGAGCAGAAGCTGCTGGTGCGCGTGTTCGCGCCGGGTGGCGTGAGCGCGGGTGTCAGCAACACCACGACGGTGACGGCCACCTTCACCGACCCGGCCCCCAACTGCGGTACGCCTTCGGCCACCGACATCACGGCCGTGATCACCGGCCAGATCCGCGTCCTCAAGACGCAGGCGCCCGACGCGAACTGCGACGGCGTGGCTGATGTCCCGGGGTTTGCGGCAACGTCGCTGCAGCTGAAGCCGGGCCAGTGCATCGTCTACCAGGTCGTTGCCACCAACGAAGGCGTCGTGCCGGTGACCAACATCGCCATCAACGACGCACTGCCGGCATACACCGTCCTGAGCGCGAAGCAGCCTGCATTGCAGTGTGAAGCCCCGGGCATTGGCGGTACGACGCCGCCGGCCTTTGCATCGACCGCCACCGCGGTGAGCTGCGGCAGCGCGGCCAACACCGTGGCCCCGGGTGGAAAGGTCACGCTGACCTTCGCCGTGCAGATCAACCCCTGATCTGACATCGGCGCCGCCGACGGTCCCGCCAGGGCCGTCGGCTGTTTCCCGCGAGGCCCGGGTTCGCCCCGGCGCCTCGCCTGTTTCCCCTGCCGCTTTCGCGCACATCGCTGTATGCAAGCCGTGCCTTGCCGGCCTTCGAGGCGGCAGAGGAAAGAGTTCTTCGACTGTTTGACGTGTCTCCCGCAGCGGGAGGTGCCAGGGAAGGTTCACCGCGTGCCACTTCTTCTTTCTTCTTTGCGTGCCGGCGTGCCTCGGTGGTGGGGCTGCGGGGCGCTCGCGCGCAGCGCGATGGCAGCCTTCGGCCTCGCACTCGCCACCGCAGTGGCACTCGCCATGTTCTTCGCACCGATCGCGCAGGCGGCGCCCGCGCCCGGCGGCGTCGTGATCCGCAGCATCGCGACGGGCACCTACGTCCCTGCCGGCCTCGACCGCAGCGAGACGGCCATCTCCAATGCCGTGACCGCCAGCGTGCTGCCCGTGGAGGCGCTGTCGCTCACGCAGGACCAGCGCGTGAACCGCCCGCCCGGAACCGTCGTCACGCTGAGCCATCTGCTCACCAACACCGGCAACGTGGCTTCGCGCTACACCCTGGGGCTCGTCAACGACGGCGCGGGGTGTCCGGCCGACGGGCTCGACCTGTCGGCGTTGCGCGTGGCACGCGACGCCAACCACAACGGCGTCGTCGACGCCTCCGATCTGGTGCTGCTGCCCGGTGCGGCCGGCACGCTCGCGCTGGAGCCGGGCCAGACGGCCGAACTGCTGGTGCAGGGCACCATTCCCGCCGCGGCCAGCGGCAGCGCCTGCGTGGTGCTGAGCGCGACCACCGCCCTGCAGGGCGCGAGCGCGAGCAATCGCGACACGGTCGACGTGGGCAGCGTCGCCGTGCTCGCGCTGGTCAAGTCGGCCAGCCATGCGGGGGCCGTCGTGCCCGGCAGCACGCGCATCGACTTCAGCATCTCGGGCACCAACACCGGCGCGCGCGACGCGCAGCCCGGCGGCGCGGCCGCGCCCACCGGCACGCAGGTGCTGGTCAACGGCAGTCCGCGCAGCCTGCTGCTGCTGCGCGACCTCGTGCCCACCGGCACGCGCTACCTGCCTGGCAGCCTGCAGAGCACGGCGGCCGGCGCGGTGCGCCTGTTCCGCATGCCCGGCGACCCCGACTTCAGCTACCGCACCGCCGAAGACGGCGCGGCGATCGAAGTCGCCATCGGCGTGCCCACCGCGCTTGCGCGCAACGCCTCCATCGCCATGCAGTTCGCGGTGCAGGTCAAGGCCGATCACACCGGCGACATCCGCAACACCGCGCACGGCCATTACAACGACGGCGTCGCGCCCGCCGCATCACCGTCGAACACGGTGGTGATCGCGGCGGCGGCGCCGCAAGGCCAGGGCCGCATCGGCGTCGCCAAGGCGGCCTCCACGCCGCGCATGCACCGCGGCGCGGACGGCCAACCCGACAGCACAGCCACTGTCACCTTCGACGTCCACGTGCGCAACTACGGCACGGCCGCGTTGCACGGCGTGCAACTGGCCGACGTGCTCGAAGGGCAGGGCGCCACGCAGTTCGGCACCCGCACGACCGCTGCGGTGCCGGGCGCGCGCCAGTACGCCGTGGTGCCCGCAACCCTGGCCATCGTCGGCAGTCCGGGCAATGGCGTGGCGGGCACGGTGGCGGCTGTCAACGCCGCGTTCAACGGCACGGCCTCCGCGCAGGACCTGCTCGCGCCCGGCGCGGTGCTGCCCGTGGGCGGCCAGTTCACGGTGCGTTTCGACGTGCGCTTTCACGTGTCGGGTCGCGCGGGCGCGCTGCTCAACACCGTGCGCGCACAGGCAGCGCTCGCCGCCGGCGGCCCGCCCACCGTCTTCGACGACTCCGTCAACGGCAGCAACCCCGACGCCGACGGCGACGGCAACCCCGGCAACGACACCTCGCCCACGCCGGTGCAGCTGCAGCAGCCGGTGCTCTCGCTCGTGAAGGGCGTCTCGCAGCCGCGCCGCGTGGGGGAGGGCGTCTACGAACTCGACTACCGCTTCAAGGTCGGTAACACCGGCGCAGCCCCGGCCCCGAACGTGCGCGTGATCGACAACCTCGATTGCACCTTCGACATGGACAAGCCCGACGGCCTCGTCGCCGCCTGGGAACTCGTCGGCGCGCCCAAGGTGCGCCACGGCGTGCTGCAGATCGCATCCGGCTTCACCGGCCGCGCCGCCTGCGACCGCGAGGCTGCCGCCAGCGCCGATCCCTTCAAGCTACCGATGCAGGCCGCGCTCGGCCTCACTGACGGCAGCCGCGCCCTGGCACCCGGCCAGAGCGAAGACATCGAATTCACCGTGCGCGTCACCCGCAAGCCTTCCAGCAACGGCACCCGCGTGCCGTTCACCAACAAGGCCTGGGCCGCCGCGTTCGAGCAGAACTCCACCCCTGCGTCGTCGGCTGCGCTCGTCACCGCGAGCGCCAGCAGCGCGTCCTCCATGCTGGCCGACCCGCAGGGCGTGGTCTACAACGCCGTCACCCGCCAACCGGTGGCCGGCGCCGTCGTCACCTTCACCCGCCAGTCGTGCAGCGACGGCGCCGCCCGGCCGATGGCCCTGGCCGAGGTGTTCGGCGGCGACAGCGGCGTCTACCGCGCCAACGCCGACGGCAGCCTGTCCATGACCACCGGCGCCGACGGCGGCTATCAGTTCTATTTCCTGTCGCCGCCGGTCACCGGCCGCTGCACCTATGCGCTGGGCGTGGCGCCGCCCGCGGGCAGTGCCTACGCGGCACCTTCGCAGCTCATCCCCGCCACGCCCGGCACCTTCGACCGTTGCGGCGCCATCGTCCCGAACGCTGCGTCGCCGCAGGGGGCAGAGCCCATCACGCATTATTTCTCGCTCAAGGCCGGGTTCGAGCCCTCGGGCGCTGCTTGCGACGTGGTGCACAACCACATCCCGCTCGACCCGGGCAACGTGCTCGGCCTCGTGCTGCGCAAGGAAGGCAGCAAGCGCCAGGTCGAGTTCGGCGATTTCCTCGACTACGCGCTCGTCGTCACCAACAAGACCGGCTTTCCCGTCACCGGCCTCAGCCTCTCCGACCAGCTGCCGCCGGGCTTCGCCTACGTGGCCGGCAGTGCGCGGCTCAACGGCGCGGCCACGGCCGATCCCGTGGGCGGGGCCGGTCCGCGGCTGGTCTTCAACCAGCCCGGCCTCGCGCTCGGCATCGACCAGTCCGCCACGGTGCGCTACCGCGTGCGCGTCGGTGTTGGCGCACCGACGAACGGCGATGCCGTCAACCGGGCCCGCGCCAACGCCGGCCCCATGCAGTCGAACCTCGCCCAATGGACCGTGCGCGTGACCGGCGGCGTGTTCTCCGACGACGCCTTCCTCTTCGGCAAGGTCTACATGGACTGCCGGCGCGACGGCCGCCAGCAGGGCGTCGACGAGATCGGCGTGCCCGGCGTGCGCCTGTACATGGAAGACGGCACGCACGTCGTCACCGACGTCGAAGGCAAGTGGAGCCTGTACGGCCTCAAGCCCGTCACCCACGTGCTGCGGCTCGATGCCACCACGCTGCCCGCCGGCGCGCGGCTCGAAGCGCTCGACAACCGCAATGCCGGGCGCCCTGACAGCCGCTTCGTCGATCTCAAGAAGGGCGAATTCCACAAGGCCAACTTCGTCGTCGCCAACTGCGACGCACCGGCGGTGATGAGCGAGGTCATCGCGCGGCGCGAGGCCATCGCCGCCGTGCCTGACACCGAGGCCGAAGCCCAGGTGCGCATGCGCCTGGACCCCGAAGGCCGGATCGTCCCCGTGGGCGACCGGCGCGCGCTGCCTGCCAGCGGCGAGGTGCGCGCGGGCGGCAGCACCGGCACCAGCACCACGCAGGCCAACTCGGCACCGTTGATCGCGATGCCCACTGCACCGGCGTCGCCCAGCAGCTTCATCGGCGGCGCGTCGGGCAGCCAGGGCAGCACGCTCGGCGCGGTGACTGGCGGCGGCGCGGCGGATGGCGCATCCCCCGTGGGCAGCCTTTTCTCCGGCATGCGCGTGTCCCGCGGTATTGCGCAGCCGACCGCCGCAGTGGCGCCGCCACAGGCCGTCCCCAGCCCCATCGACCTCGAAGCCTTGCTGCCCCGCATCGAAAGCAACGCCCTGGGCTTCATCGATCTGCGTGACGGCGACACCTTGCCCTCGACCTCGCTCAACGTGCGCGTCAAGGGCGAGGCTGGCCTGGCGCTGCGCCTGAGCGTCAACGGCCAGGGCGTCGAGGAGCGCCGTGTCGGCAAGAAGACCGAGCAGGCCAGCCGCCGGATCGGCGCCTGGGAATACATCGGCATCGTGCTGCGGCCCGGCGTCAACCGCCTCGTGCTCGAAGCCGTCGATCCGTTCGGCAACGTGCGCGGCGCAGCGCAGCAGATCAGCGTCACCGCGCCCGACAAGCTCGGCGCCATCCACATCGACGTGCCCGCCTCGGCGCAGGCCGACCTGCGCACGCCCGTCGTCGTGAAGGTGCGCCTGACCGACGCGGCCGGCGTGCCCGTGACCGCGCGCACGCAGCTCACGCTCGAGACCGACCGCGGCCGCTGGCTCGACGAAGACCTGAACCCCGCCGAGCCCGGCACCCAGGTCTTCATGGACGGTGGCGTGGCCGACTTCCGCCTGCTGCCGCCCGGCGAACCCGGTGACGCCCGCCTGCGCGTGACGGCCGCGAGCTTCACGGCCGAGGCGCGGCTGGCGCTGCTGCCCGAGCTGCGCCCGATGATCGGCGTGGGCATCGTCGAAGGCGTGCTCGACTTCACCAAGCGCGGTCAGGTGCCGCTGGGCGCGATGCCCGCGGGCGCGGCCTTCGAGGCCGAGCTGTCCGGCCTGGCCGACGAGGGCAACGACAAGCGCCGCGCGACTGCGCGCGCTGCCTTCTTCTTCAAGGGCGCCGTCAAGGGCGAGTACCTGCTCACCGCCGCCTACGACTCCGACAAGACCCGCAAGGACCGCCTGTTCCGCGACATCCGCCCCGACGAGTTCTACCCCGTGTACGGCGACTCGTCCGCGAAGGGCTTCGACGCCCAGAGCACGCAGAAGCTCTACGTGCGCATCGACAAGAACCGCTCCTACCTGCTGTACGGCGACTTCAGCACCGCCAGCAGCACCGAGGTGCGCAGCCTGAGCCAGGTCAGCCGTTCGCTCACCGGCCTCAAGCATGTCTACGACGACGGCGAGGTGCGCACCACCACCTACGCCTCGCGCACCGCGCAGACCCAGCAGGTGGAAGAGTTCCGCGCGGTCGGCACCTCGGGCCCGTACTACCTGGGCGCCCGGGGCGGCGAGTTCGTCGAGAACAGCGAGCAGGTCGAGATCGTGGTGCGCGACCGCAACCAGCCCGACCTCGTGCTGCAGCGTTCGACCGTGACGCGCTTCGTCGACTACACCGTCGAGCCGCTTACGCGCCGCCTGCTGTTCACGCGCGCCATCGCGTCGGTCGATGCGAACCTCAACCCGCAGTCGATTCGCGTGACCTACGAGGTCGACGCGGGCGGCCCCAAGTTCACCGTGGCCGGTGCCGACGTGCAGCTCAAGGTGGCCAAGAACCTGCAGGTCGGCGTGGTCGCGGCCATCGACGAGAACCCCGAGAACCGCCGCAAGCTCGGCGCCGTCACCGCCATGGTGCGCCTGGGTGAGCACACCACCGTCGCCGGCGAATGGGTGCAGACCGATTCCGACCGCAACGGCAAGGGCAGCGGCGCCCGCGTCGAGTTGCGCCACCAGGGCGAAGACCTGGCCGTGGCCGCGCTCGCGAGCAAGACCAGCACCGGCTTCGACAACCCCGGCGCGAGCTTCTCGGCCGGGCGCACCGAAGCCTCGGCGCGCGCCGAGTACCGGCTCGACGCCGCCACCGCGCTGCGCGGCGAACTGCTTTACGGCCAGGACGCCCTGCGCGAAGGCACCCGCCGCGGCATCACCGCCAGCGTGCAGAGAAAGTTCGGCGAGCAGCTGGTGGGCGAGTTCGGCCTGCGCCACGGCCACAACGGCGCGGGCCTGGGCAGCGGCTCGGGCTTCGACTACGGCCAGGTCTCCACCTACAGCGGCAACCTCGGCAGCGGCGTGGCCGCCAACAACGTCACCGCGCTCGGTGCGGCAGCCAACGCCGGCACCCAGGCCAACGCCAACGACGAAGACCTGACCACTGTGCGCGCCCGCCTGTCGGCGCAGGTGCCGGGCCTGCCGCAGGCCAACGTGTTCGTCGAAGGCGAGCAGGACATCCGCAAGTCCGACCGCCACGTGATCGCCGTGGGCGGCAACTACGCCGCCACCGACAAGACGCGCCTGTACGGCCGCTACGAGCTGGTCTCCAGCCTCTACGGGCCGTACGAGCTGAACGCGGGGCAGTCGAACAACGTGGGCATCCTCGGCATCGAGAGCGCCTACATGGAGGGCGGGCGCGTGTACAGCGAGTACCGCCTGGCCGACAGCCTCGACGGGCGCGCGGCACAGGCCGCCATGGGCGTGCGCAACACCTTCAGGGTCGACGACCACTGGCGCCTGACCGGCGGCGTCGAGCACACGCGCCAGATCGGCGGGGTGCGCAACAGCGGCAACAACGGCACCGGCCACGCCAGCGGCCTGACGGGCGACTCCACCGCCATCACCGGCGGCGTGGAATACACCGACGCGCGCATCAAGGCCAGCGGCATCCTCGAAGGCCGCCACGGCGACGACGCGGACACGCGCCTGTTCAGCGCGGGCTTCGGCTTCAAGATCGATGCGTCATGGAGCCTGCTGGCGCGCAGCGTGATGAGCGCCAGCGAAGGGCAGGGCGCCAACGCCGGCAACGCGCACCATCTGGCGCGCCACCAGATCGGCCTGGCCTACCGTCCGGTGGACACCGACAGCTGGAACGCGCTCATGCGCTACGAGCGCCGTTCCGAGCGCGTCACCGGCACTGGCAGTTCGACCGGCGCACTCGACGGCGCGAGCGTCTTCGGCGCGGGCAACGGCAGCGCAGCGCTGCCCGGGCGCACCAGCGCCGACATCGTCTCGGCCCACCTCAACTACAACCCGCGCCCCGGCACCGTCATCAACGGGCGCTACGCCGCCAAGTGGTCGCGCGCCGACGACGGCCTGCTGCGCAGCACCTACTGGGCGCACCTGCTGCAGGCGCGCTACACGCAAGACCTCAACGACAGCTGGGACCTCGGCGTGCAGGCCGGCCTGCTGCGCGGCAAGGGCGGCGGCCTGCAGAAGACCTTGGGCATCGAAGTCGGCTACCAGGTCATGAAGGACCTGTGGGTGTCGGCGGGCTACAACTTCGTGGGCCTGAAAGACCGCGATCTGGCGGCCAACGACTACACGAGCAAGGGCGCGTACATCCGGCTGCGTTTCAAGTTCGACGAGACGGCGCTGGGTGCCGCGTCGGCGGGCGCAGCAGCCCCCGTGAACGACGACCGGACCGATCGATGAAGTCGCGGAGGAATGGCCAATGAAAATGCAAAAAAAAGATTCAATGCACTGCGCGACGGCGCTTCGCTGCCTACCCGTGCGGACGCGTGCGATGGCACTTGCGAGAGGCGTGGCGCACTTCTTTCATGCCTTGCGTGGCGTCGCCTTTCTGGCACTGACCTCGCTCTTGATCGGCACGCAGGCCACGGCTGCAGAGGTATGTCTAGGGGAGAGCGGGACCTACGGGGGCGTCGCTGTCACCACGCAGGGCACATGCGAGGCGAAGGACAAGTACGCATGGGGTACCTATCTCCGGCTGGGAAAGTTCGACATGCGGGAGGCATGTACGTTCAACTTTTCTGTGCCGGTGAAGAACCTGAGCGTTCGCACTTACGTGCTCAACTGCTCCGAAGCTTGGTGCGAGAAGATGGTGGTGTCCGTCAACGGAAATCACTATCCGTTCACTGCGGCGGAGGTCACGACGCCTATCTCCGATCTATTGGCCACAGAGTTGAGGGCCCTTGCGCCGGTAAAAATCGATGCAGACGGCAATCTTGAGGGGGCGGAACTCGCCACCTCGTTCGGTAATGGGGCCTCTGCATGGGCTTTCGTTTCGAGAACAACCGTGTCTTCCGTCACGCTCTCGAACGAGCCAATCCGCGGTCAGCCCAATGGGACGGACAACGCGGTGTGTTTCTTCGTGCCAGACCCCCTCATCGGGTCAGACCCCCGGTTGGCGCTCAAGAAGGAAGCCAGCGCGGCCCCATGGGTCGTGGGCCAGCCTGCCAGCTACACACTCACACTGACGAACACGGGTGGCGCGACCACTACCGATACGGTGGTGAACGACAACGTGCCGCCTTCGCTGACCATCGGCGCGCTTCCTCCGGGGTGCGGCCGAATAGGCCAGAACATCGGTTGCCTGGTGCCTGCAGGGCTCACATCGTCCGTGTCCTTAGTCATTCCGGTGACGCCCCTGCCTTCTGCCGTGCCCAGCGTGACCAACACGGCCACGGCATCGGGGGGGGGCGACGCCACTTGCAACCGCACGGGGGCGTGCACGAGCACGGTGACCACGCCGGTGGCCCCTCCGTCTCCGCCCGTCATCACCTCGACCAAGACGGTCAGCGCCAGCCCGCTGGTGGTGGGGGCGCCCAACCAGTTCTACGCTGTGCTCGTTACCGTGGCCAACGGTACGACCACAGTGCCGATCTCGGTGATGGACACCTTGCCGCCGGGTGTCACCCTGCGCGGGGGCCCGACATTGGTGGCGGGAACCACCACCGGCGTGCTGAGTGGTTGCCCGACCTCGGGATCGAACACGACCAACTGCAGCGTGGCGGCGGGCATCGCGCCCGGCACCTTCGAAATACGGATTCCTGTGAACGTCGCCGCATCGGCCGTGGGCGCAACGGGCGGCACAAACACGGTGAATCTCAGCGGCGGTGGGGATGTCGCATGTACGACGGCGCCAGCAGAGGCGTGCGATGCGAGCACGCCGGCCACGCGCGTGGTGCCCCAAGTGACGCTGAAACTCGAAAAGATCGCTGATGTGGCGGAGTTCATCATTGCCGAGCCGGCCAGCTACACGCTGAAACTGAGCAGCACCAATGCCGGGATGACGACGGCGAACACTGTCATCACCGACACCGTCCCGGTCTCCTTGACGATCGGCACGCTGCCTTCGGGGTGCAGCAGGGCCGGGCAGGTCGTGACGTGCACGGTGCCTGCGGGCATGGCAACGTCCGCGTCGTTCGTCATCCCGGTGACGCCTCTGCCGGCTGCGAGGCCGCGCGTGATCAACGCGGCAACGGCCGTGGGGGGCGGGGACCCCGCGTGCAACGGTGTCGGTCCATGCGCGAGCACGACAATCACATCGGTTGCTGGGCCGCGCATCCGGGGATTCAAGTATTCGAGGCCCCACCCATTGATTGTCGGGGCGCCGGGGCAGCTCTACGTGGTCGACGTCGTTGTGGATTTTGCAGCGACCACAGCGCCGCTCGTGCTCGAAGACGTCTTGCCCAAGGGCATCACACTGGCTGGACCGCCCGTGCTGGTTGCGATCACTACCACGGGTGTCCTGAGCGGTTGTTCCCCCGCCGGCTCCATGGTCGTCCGCTGCAGCGTGGCTGCGGGTGTCATGCCCGGTGGCTTCTCTGTCGAGATTCCTGTGCACGTCGACGCCACGGCCGTCGGGCCGCTGGGTGGTACGAACTCCATCAACCTGAGCGGTGGTGGGGATCCGCTTTGCACCACCTTGCCGAACGAAGCGCTCTGCGATGACTCGACGGGGCCGGTCGCGGTCCTCCTGGGGGACCCGAAACTTCGCATCGCCAAGGAAGTGATCAGCGGTTCCGGCACCCATCGCTTCGACTTTGCGCTGTCGGGCTTGAGCGCGGCTCGCGACACCATCACGGTCAGCGCGCCGGGCCGGGGTATCGGTGCGCTGACGATCACCGGCAAGGTGGGCGTGCCGGTCACCATCACCGAAACGTCGCCCGCTGGCTGGCCCGTGAACCCGGTGAGCGCGAGCTGCCGCGACCTGAAGGACGTCATCGCACCGTCGCCCATTCGCGGGGCGTCCGGTTCGAGGCCGGCCGCAGCGGCCGCCGCGTCGGCGCCGCCGGTGGTGCTGGCCGGCAATGTGCTGAAGATTCCTGCCGAGTGGATGGTGGCCGGTGCGGACCTTGAATGCACCTTCGTCAACAGCGATGCGCATGCTGTCACCGGCCGCGTCTTCAACGACAACGGCAGCGGTGCGGGCGTGCCGAACGACGGCGTGGCCAACGGCGGCGAAGCGGGGCTGGCGGGCGTGCGGATGCGACTCACCAACTGTGCGGCGGGCGTGTGGTCCACCGCAGTGACCGACGGCTCGGGCCACTACCGCCTGGAGGTGCCGTCGCAGCCTTCGTCGCCGTCCAACGGCGATCCGCTGTGCGTCGAAGAGAGCACGCCGGCGGGTCATCTGTCCACGGGGGCGTCGGCCGGCAGCACGCCGCTGCCTTCCGGCACGGGCGTGGCCGTGGGCGGGCGGACCTACACCTACACGCGCACCGCCGCGGGTGCGCCGGATCACATCGCCTTTGCATGGAACGACGCCCGGGTCGGCGAGCTGAACTTCGGCGACGTGGCCCTCAACCGCTTCGGCGCCGACAGCGCCCGCACCGGCTCGCCCGGCAGCAGCGTGAGCCACGCGCACACCTTCGTGGCGCAGACCGGCGGAACGGTGAGCTTCGGCGTGGCCGGCGCGGTGGCCACGCCGGCGATCGAGGGCTGGAGCGCAAAAATCTACGAAGACCCGGGCTGCACCGGTGCCTTGCAGGCCGGCGCTGCGGTGCTCTATCCACCGGCGGTGCCCAGGCTGGTGACGACAGGGCAGAACCTGTGCGTGGTGGTGCAGGAGTTCATTCCGGCGGGCGCGCTCGCCGGCTACAACGACAAGCGCTCGGTGCAGGCGAGCTTCGTGTTCACCAACGCGTCACCTGCGTTGAGCGCGAGCTACCTCGTGCTCGACACCACGACCGTGTCGAGCACGGCGCTGGAGCTCAAGAAGGAAGTGCGCAATCTGACGAAGAACGGCGATTTCGGGCTCAACAACGAAGCCAAGTCGGGCGAGACGCTCGAGTACCGCATCACCTACACGAACAACGGCGCAACGCCGATCAGCGGCCTGACGGTGAGCGACGTCACGCCGGTCTACACCAGCTTCGTCGCCTCGCAGGAAGACACGACCCCGGCGACGCTGACCGCATGCATGAAGCACACGCCGGCCAATGCATCGCCTGCGCCGGCCGTGGCGTGCGCGGCCGCACAAGCGCCGGGCGGAACGGGGCCATTGGACTGGAAGTTCACCGGGCAACTCGCGCCCGGCGGCACGGGCAGCGTGCGATTCAGGGTGACGGTGAACTGAGGGCTTGCGCGTCAGCAGGCGCGCAAGCTGCTCCTGCTGCTGCTATCAGCAGCGTCCCTTCTTCGCCTGGCCGGGCGGGCAGTGACCGCCACCGCGGTGGTCGTCGTCATGGTCGTAGCGGTCGTGGTCATGGCGGCGGTGGTGGCGGTCTTCGCGGCGTTCCTCACGGCGCTCGGCGCGGCGCCAGTCGCCTTCGCGCCAGCGCCAGCCGCCGTCGGCGCGCACCCAGCCGCCCGGGGCGTAGGCGTAGTCGGGGCGGGCCGCCACGTAGTAGCCGGGGCGCCATGCGTAGGCGCGGTCGTTCCACTGCCAATGGCCGGGCACCCAGACCTGGCCGCTGCGCGGCCGTGGCGCGGGTTCATAGCGTGGTGCAGGCGGCGCGACCTGGATCAGGCCGGGCACGTTGATGTTGACGGACACCTGCGCCACGGCGGGCAAGGTGGCGGCGGCCACGGCGGCGGCCAGAAGAATTCTTGTGAGTTTCATCGTGATGCCCTTGATGGTTGTTATTTGTGAATGACTGAGCTCAAACAACGCCTGAGCGGCGCGTCGCGTGCACGGGTTTGCCCGGGGCAGGGCAGCACAAGCCGTTAACAAAGAGGGAGTTTTGCACGCAGGGCGGGGCCTGCGTGTCGGACAGGCCCGCGAGCAGGCAGGTGGCGGCCGATATGTGGCGCCAAAGCAAAAGGGGCCGCAAAGCGAAAAGGCCCGTTACCTTGTGAGTAACGGGCCTTCAGCAAATGGTGGCTCCTCGACCTGGGCTCGAACCAGGGACCTACGGATTAACAGTCCGGCGCTCTACCAACTGAGCTATCGAGGAACAAGCCTTCAATTATATTCAATGGAATCGCCGTTCTGAACGGCGACCCTCAATTTTTGCCAATCGAAGTGCTTGGGGCGATTTCTTTCCATCGCTTGGCACACGTCTTCGTTCGACGGTCGTCTCACAAATGAAAAGGCCCGCTACCTTGTGAGTAGCGGGCCTTCCAGAGGCCTTGCGGCTTTGTTGTGGCTCCTCGACCTGGGCTCGAACCAGGGACCTACGGATTAACAGTCCGGCGCTCTACCAACTGAGCTATCGAGGAACGAACAAGCCTTAGATTATAGCGTGATTTTTGGGGCTTCCAAAACAACGCGGCGCCCGCGCAACGAATTCGTGGCAACGACGCCGCGATGACGAAGACGAAGCACCCCACTCATGTCGTCACATCGCGATGCTCACGCCCAGGCGCAGCGTGCGCGGCGCACCTGGGAACAGGTAGACGTGGCTGAACTGGTAGGGCGATTCCTTCCAGTAGCGGCGATCGAACAGGTTGTCGACGGCCAGCGTCCAGCTCGTGGCCATGCCGGCCAGCTTGGTGTCGTAGCGCAGCACTGCATCCAGGCGCGTCCACGACGGCAGCCGGATCGAGCCGTCGGGCAGCACGTTGCGGCGGCCTTCGTACGACAGCTGTCCCGCGAGTTCGAGGCCCGGCACCGACGCGAAGCGGTACGCAGCCTGCGCGCGCAGCACCTGCTTGGGCACGTTGGTGGGCGCCTGTCCGTTGAGCTCGGGCGCGGCCGTGCTGCCGCGCCGCTTGGCGTCGATGAGTGCCACGCTGCCGCCCAGGCGCCACGGGCCGCCGGCCCATTGCGCGCCGGCTTCGAGGCCGCGATGCACCGCGCGGCCGTCGTTGCGCACCGTGCAGGACGCGCCGCACAGGTCGAGGTTGGTCATCGGGCGCGAGATGTCGAACCACGCGAGTTGCCAGTTGAACGCCGCGTCGCCGCCCTTCAGGCCCAGTTCCCATTGGCGCGATTGCAGCGCGGGCAGGGCCTCGCCCGCATTCGCGTACTGCGAGCTCTTGTTCGGCACGACCTGCGATTCGACGCCCTTGCCCCAGCTCGCATAAGCGAGCAGCCCGGGCTGGATCGCGTAGCTGGCCGCGATCCACGGCGTGGTGATGCTGTCGCTGTAGCCGGTGGGGCGCGAGCCGTCGGTGCGGATGCTGTCGCGCGACAGCCGCGTGTGCCGCGCGCCGATCCAGGTCGTGAAGCGGTCGTTCCAGCGGATCGCGTCCTGCACCGACAGCTCGGTCGAGCGCTCGTTGCGGTTGGTGTTCGCGTCGGTCAGGCGCGGGTCGGCCGGCGTCATCGCGGTGGCCCAGATGTTGCCGGTGCCGACGTAGTTGTAGGCCTGGTCCTGGAAGCGGTTGCGCACGCGGCTTTGCAGCAGGCCGAAGCCCAGCTCGTGCCGCACGCTGCCCGTCATCACGTTGCCCTTGAGGTTCAGGCTGCCCGCGGTCTGCGTGCGGCGCTCGTTCTCGCTGCGGAAGTCGTACACGTCGAAGGTGCCGTCGGAACAGTAGCGGTCGTAGTTGCCTTCGGCGCCGCAACCGAAGGCGTAGGCCAGCCGGTCGTCGGTCTTCAGGCGCTGCTGGCCGATCTGCGCGCTCCAGCGCCAGTCGGCATTCAGCGCCTGGCTGAAGCGCACGGTGCCGGTCAAGGCCTTGAACACCGAGGGTTGCGACCACGGCTGGTTGTTGAGGTTGATGCGTGGATCGACCGGCGCGGGCAGCACGCTGCCCAGCAGGCTGTAGCCGTTCTGGCTCGGCTGTGTCTTGCGGCTTTGCTCGATCTCGAATTCGAGCACCGAGTCGCGCGTGATGCGCCAGTCGGCCGCGAGCGAGAACAGGTTGCGGTTGCCGTCGAGGTTGTGGGTCAGCGGCTTGAGGTTTTCGCCGGCCACGTTGAGCCGGTAGCCGAACTGGCGGTTCTCGCCGAAGCGCCCGCCGACGTCGAGCGCGCTCAGCACGCTGCCGCGGCTGGTGGTTTCGAGGCGGATGGTGCGCAGGTCCTGCTCGGTCGGGCGCTTGACCACGTAGTTGACGAGCCCGCCCGGCGCGCTGGTGCCGGCCTGGATGCCGCTGGTGCCGCGCAGGATCTCGATGCGCTCCTTGTTGTCCAGCGGGATCGCCGTCTCGGCGCTGATCGGCAGGCCTTCGCGACGGTAGTTGAAGCGGTTGTCGAGCACGAAGCCGCGCACCGTGAGGTAGTCCCAGTAGCCGGCCGAGTTGTAGGCGTCGGTGACCGAGGCATCGAACTGCGTCAGGTCGGCGAGGCGGCGTGCACCGCTGCTGCGCAGCTGCTGGCTGTCGATGATCGTGGCCGACAGCGGCAGCTCGC
Organism: Variovorax sp. GW822-FHT04A09; assembly: GCF_058801005.1. Lineage (NCBI taxonomy): Bacteria > Pseudomonadati > Pseudomonadota > Betaproteobacteria > Burkholderiales > Comamonadaceae > Variovorax > Variovorax sp. GW822-FHT04A09. The sequence continues at coordinate 666,997 of NZ_JBXAMV010000001.1, forward strand.
GCAGCGGCACATCGCCGAAGCCGCTGATCTCGGCCTGCGGCGCGGCGGCGCCGTCGTTCACGGTGACCTCGGGCAAGGCCTGCGATTGCGCATGCGCGCCGCAAGCACTGAAAGTGAGAAGGGCGGCGGCAAGCGCGCGCGAGAGCGGGGAGTGCGAGAAAAGTCGAGCGTTCATTCTGTGCGTTCAGGGGAACCGGGGGCGGCGTGCATCGCCGTCATCCATTGCGCGGCCGTGGCCTCGGGATCGTCGGCGGCCACCAGCGCGCGCACCACGGCAACCGAGCCGACGCCGGTGGCGAGCACCTCGGGCAGCCGCACGGCATCGACGCCGCCGATGCCCACCTGCGGGTAGCCGCGCAGCAGCCGCGCGTAAGCCGCGAGCCGCGCCACGCCTTGCGGCGCGGTCGCCATCTTCTTGAGCGTGGTCGGGTAGATGGCGCCCATCGCGATGTAGCTCGGGCTCACCGCATCGGCGCGCACCATCTCGGCATAGCCATGGGTGCTCACGCCGAGCCGCAGGCCCGAGGCGCGCAGCTGTTGAAGCTCGTCGGGCGACAGCGCGTCGAGGTCTTCCTGCCCGAGGTGGATGCCGTAGGCGCCGGCCGCGATGGCGACCTGCCAGTGGTCGTTGATGAACAGCAGCGCACCGGTGCCGCGCACGGCTTCGACGGCGGCCTGCACTTCGCGCGCGACGGCCTCGGCGTCGTCCGACTTGAAGCGCAGCTGCACCGTCGGCACGCCGGCGCGCGCCATGCGGCCGACCCATGCCGCATCGGGCAGCACGGCGTAGAGGCCGAGCCGTTCGGGGCAGGGTGGAAAGGCGTCGGCGCGCGCGGTCGGCGGAAACGGGCCCATGCCGAAATCGACCGGCGCATCGGGCCATGCCGACGCGTCGAACTGGCTGCGCCGTTCGGTCTGCGCGCGCCACGCATGGGCGAGGCATTCGGCGTCGATCTCGATGAAGCCGAGCGCGGTGCAGGCCTGTTTGGCGCCCCGATAGATGGCGTCGTCGGAGGTAAAACGCGGCGCGCTCACGGCCGTGGACGTGGCGGCGCCGAAGCGCAGGCCGTGGGCCGCGACGATGGCTTGCGCCACGGCGCGGGCGTTGATGGTGTCGATGGGGTTCATGGTGCGTGGTGCCAGAAGGGTGTGCCGAGCACGGGCGTGCTGGGCTGCGCGGCGTCCTGCGCGGCCATCGCACCGGCGCGGTAGGCGGCGCGGCCGGCCTGCACCGCATCGGCGAACGCGCCGGCCATGGCGACCGGCTCCTGTGCGAGCGCGACGGCGGTGTTGAGCAGCACGCCGTCGTAGCCCCACTCCATCACCTGGCACGCATGCGAGGGCAGGCCGAGGCCCGCGTCGACCAGCATCGGCACCTTCAGCCGCTCGCGCAGCAGGCGCAGCGCATACGGGTTGACCGGCCCGCGCCCGGTGCCGATGGGCGCGGCCCAGGGCATCACGGCCTGGCAGCCGACATCGACGAGGCGCTGGCACAGCACCAGGTCTTCGGTGCAGTAGGGCAGCACATGGAAGCCGTCGCGGATCAGCTGCGACGCCGCATCGACGAGGTTCAGCGTGTCGGGCTGCAGCGTGTAGTCGTCGCCGATGAGCTCGAGCTTGATCCACGGCGTGTCGAACAGCTCGCGCGCCATCTGCGCGGTGGCGATCACTTCCTGCACGCTGTGGCAGCCGGCGGTGTTGGGCAGCACCGGCACGGCCAGCTTGCGCAGCAGCTCCCAGAAGCCGTTGCCGAGGTCGCTGTTGCCGGAGCCCTGGCTGGCGGTCTGGCGGCGCAGCGAGGCGGTCAGCATCGCGGGTTGGGCGCGTTGCACAGCAGCCTCGAGCACGTCGGGCGAGGGGTAGCGCGCGGTGCCCAGCAGCAGGCGACTGTGGAAGGTCTGGCCGTAGAGGACCAGGGGATCGGGATTGGTCATGGTTGTCGTCTCCATCGTCTTGTCTCTGGTGGCGTCGTTCAGCCGCCGGTCACCGGGCGGATCACCTCGACGCGGTCGTCGGCGTGCAGCGGGTGTGTGGCATAGGCCGAGCGCGGCACGAACTCGCGGTTCACCGCCACCGCGAAAGGCGGCACGGCCTGCAGCGCGGCGAGCGCGTCGGCGAGCAGCGCGCCCTCGGGCAGCGTGCAGGGCTTGTCGTTGATCAGGATGTTCATCGGGGTCGTCGTTGTCCTCGTCATGCGTCGGGCACGTCCATGCCGAAGCTGTGTGCGAGCGTGGCGCGGCCATGCGCCAGCAGCTCCATCGCGGCATCGAGCAGGGCAGGCGCGATCATGAAACCGTGGCGGTACAGGCCGTTGATCTGCAGCACGCGCGGCTGCGGCTGGCGAATGGCAGGAAGGTTGTCGGGCAGCGTGGGCCGGCATTGCGTCGCGATCTCGACGATGCGCGCTTCGGCAAAACCGCTGTGCACCGCGTAGGCCGCGCTCAGCAGCTCGAGCGTGGAGCGCACGCTGGCGGGCGACAGGTCGTCCGACTCGATCTCGGTCGCGCCGATCACGAACAGGTGGTCGGGCTTGGGCGCGATGTACAGCGGGTAGCGTGGGTGCACCAGGCGCGTGGGGCGCTGCAGCGTGACCTCGGGCGCATGCACGCGGATCACCTCGCCGCGCACGCCGCGCAGCGCATTCCATTGCGGCTTGGCGCCGAGGCCGCGGCAGTCGATCACCCAGTCGGGCTGGCCTGCCGTGCCGGGCGAAAAGTCGGAAGGCGCGCGCGGCGACTGCCAGTGCAGCGTCACGTGCGCATCGGCTTCGAGCGTGGCGCGCAGCGACGCCAGCAGTGCGCGGTTGTCGAGCTGCCCTTCGCCCGGCAGGTACAGGCCGCGGGCGAAGCGCGTGCCCAGCGAGGGCTCCAGCGCGGCGATGGCGGCGGGCGTGTCGAGCGCCTGCATCGGTGCCAGCTCGGGCACCTGCGCACCGGTGCGCGCCAGCACGCCCGCGAGTCGCGTGGCCTCGGCGGCGTCCTGCCGGTGCCACAGCACCAGCGTGCCTTCGCGCTGGAAGAACACGGGCTGCGCCAGCGGCGCCAGCAGCTCGGGCCAGCGCGACAGCGCATGCTGGCCCATGCGCACGACCGACACCGGCGCGACGGCCGATTCGGCCAGCGGCGCGAGCATGGCCGCAGCCACGCGTGCGGCTGCGCCTTCGGCCTCGCGGCTGCCGGCTTCGTACAGGTCGATGCGGCAGCCGGCGCGCGCCAGCTCGACCGCGAGCAGGCGGCCCATCAGGCCCGCGCCGAGGATCGCCGCCGAGCCGAAAGGCAGGGGATGCACTGCGCTCATGCGGCGCCTCCGTCGGCTCGCCGATAATTTTCGACATGACCCAAGCACCCACCCAGCGCTACGCACGCGTGCTCTCCATCGCCGGCTCGGACAGCGGCGGCGGCGCCGGCATCCAGGCCGACCTCAAGACCTTCGCGGCCCTCGGCTGCTACGGCATGACGGCCATCACCGCGCTCACCGCGCAGAACACGGTGGGTGTCTCGGGCATCCACGGCGTGCCGCCCGATTTCCTGAAGGCGCAGATCCAGGCCGTGGTGGAAGACATCGGCGTCGACGCCGTCAAGCTCGGCATGCTGCACGCGCCCGAGGTGGTCGAAGTCGTGGCCTGGGCCATCGACCGCTACCAGCTGAAGAACGTGGTGCTCGACCCCGTGATGATCGCCACCAGCGGCGACCGCCTGATCGCGGCCGAGACCGTGCAGGTGCTGGTGCGCGAGCTGTTCCCGCGCGCCGTGGTGGTCACGCCCAACCTCGACGAAGCCGCCTTGCTGGTCGGCCACGCCATCGGCGGCATCGACGCGCTCGACGGCGCGGCCGACGAATTGCTCGCGCTCGGCGCGAAGGCCGTGCTGCTCAAGGGCGGCCATCTGCCGGGCGACGAAGTGGTCGATGTGCTGCTGGAGCGCAGCGGCGCGCGCAAGCGGCTCGCGTCGCAACGCATCGCCAGCCGCAACCTGCACGGCACCGGCTGCACGCTCTCGTCGGCCATCGCCGCGCACCTGGCATTGGGTTTGGCGCTGCCCGAGGCGGTCGAGCGCGCACGCGCGTACATCCTCGGCGCGATGAGCGCCGGTGCGGATGTGTTGGTCGGCGCGGGCCACGGTCCGCTCAACCACGGCTTTGCGCCAGTGCCGACCCACCGCTTGCCGCTGTCGGCCGGCTGAGCCAGGCCAGCACGAAGGTCGCCGCCAGCGTCGGCAGCGCCGAGCCGAACTGCGGCGCCCACTTGGCCAGCGCGTGGTAGGCCGCGATGCCCGCGAGCCAGATCAGCGCCGCGCCCCAGTCGATGGTGCGCGTGCCGTTCGCCGACACGGCACTTCCGCTGCCCAGCCGTCCCAGGATCACGCCGTACAGCGGCACGAACACCGAGCTCAGCAGCAGCAGGAAGGGTTCGAGCGTGTGCATCGGCAGCACCAGCGCGAGGCCGATGCACAGCACCGCCAGCAGCAGGCCCCAGCGCTTCACGCTCCAGCGCGGCAGCAGGCTGTGCGTGGACACCGAGCCCGAGTACACGTCGCCATAGGCGTTGTCGAGTTCGTCGATGAGGATCAGGCCCAGCGCCACCAGCCCGCCCTGCGCCAGCAGCAGCGCCATGACGAGGCTGGTGCCCGGCTCCGCCACGCTCACCACCATCACGCCCAGTGCGTAGCACCAGATGTTGGCGAGCGCGTAGCCGATCCAGGTGCCGCTGAACGCGCTGCCCAGGCCGCCTGCCGCGCTGCGCTTGCCGTGGCGCGCGTAGTCGGCCACCAGCGGCAGCCACGACACCGGCATCGCAATCACGAGGTCGAGCGCGCTGAACATGCCCATGCTGCCGTTGCCCGGCCGCGCCCAGAAGGCGTCGAGGCCCTTGGCGTGAAGCTGCGTGGCGAACTGCCAGCTGAGCCACAGCAGCGACAGCACCACCAGCGGCAGGCCGAAGCGGCTCACGAAGCGGCGCACCAGCTTCACCATCGAGCCGGCCAGCAGCGCCAGCAGCACCGCGCCCCACAGCAGCGTCGTCAGCACGCCGCCCCAGGCCGTGCCCAGCGCGGCGCCGAAGGCCTGCTGCCCGATCGCCTGCGTGCCCTCGCGCATGATCACGAGTTCGAAGGTGGTCCAGCCCACCAGCTGCACGATGTTGAGCAGCACCGGCAGCCGCGCGAAGGCGCTGCCGTAGGTGGCGTGCATCAGGCCGGCGCTGGCCAGCCCGGTTTCGCAGCCCAGCCGCGCGGTCCAGGCCAGCAGCCCGGCGCCGAGCAGCGAACCCAGCACGATCGCCAGCGCCGCGTCGCGCGTGCCCACGGCCGGCACCAGGTAGGCGCCGATCTGCATCACCAGCAGCCCCACGCCGAGGCTGAACCACAGCGAGGCGTGGTCGTGCCAGCCGAAGACGCGCCGGGAGGCGGGCAGGGGCGTGAGCGCTTCGTTGCCGGAAGCGGAACTGTCGTTGTCGTGGTCGTGTGCCATCCGTTTTGCTCCAGTGCAAAAGGTTTGGCAGGTGGGCGAGGCTCCAGTGGCGTGGCCGTCACGCGAGAGAACGTGAGAGGCCACCGGACCAGCTTCCCTGCGCGAGGATTACCTCAGTCAGGTTCAAAGGGACTTTCTCAGCCACACCGGTCGAAACCGGTGCAGCACCCCTAGCGAAATGTCATTTTAGGCGCGTGTGTCGCAGACGCACCGAAAAGTTCCTGCGCACGGAAGAATCCGGCCACAGCGGGCCTTGCACCCGCCGCACCGATGGCGTGCCGGGGCCGAGGGCCTATCCCTCGTGCTTTCCCGCGCCTTCGGCGGAAAAATTCTCGACCACCGATTCGAGCCACCGGCCGATGATTGCCATCTCTTCGTCGCTGAAACCCTGGGTCAGCCGTGCGTTCAACGCGCCGAGCCCGGCCTTTGCACGCTGTCCGGCAAGCCGTCCTTCCTCGGTCTGGTACAGGCGGAATGCGCGCCCGTCGTTCGGGTCTTGCGCGCGGGTCAGGTAGCCGGCCTTTTCGAGCCGGGCGGCAAGGCCGGACATGGCCGGGGCACCGATGTTCAGTGCCTGCGCGACTTCTCCCGTCAGGGCGCCATCGTTGGCCGACAGGAAAAACATCGTGCCGGCCTGGGCTGCCGACAGCGCGGGCAGGGCGTCGCCGCGGGTTTCTTTCCAGCGCTGCACCGCCCGCTGGGCGACGTTCAGAAGAAACACCAGCCTGTATTTTTTTTGAGCTTTCATCGGATTCCTGTGGCCTGGGCGAAGGCGCGGCAGGTTACATCTTATCCGTATTTATTTCGCACGCGAAGCATATACTTCGCATGCGAATTAAATACCATCCCTCTCGCACGGTGCGAGCGGGCAACCAGGAGAACCTATGACCGAATACGTGACCGTCGAATCCACCCAGGGTGTCCTGACCCTCACGCTGGCCAGGCCGGAGAAGATGAACGCACTGACCAATGCGATGTATGGCCGCCTGGCCGATGCCATCGCAGGCGCCGAGAGCGACCCGTCCGTGCGGGCCATCGTGATGCGAGGCGAAGGCGGCATGTTCACCTCGGGCAACGACCTGGGCGAATTCGCTGCCGTGGCTGCCGGCAAGGCCGACAACGAAGAACGCCATGTCGCTCGCTTCCTGCGTGCACTGGCGAGTTCGACACGCCCGCTGATCGCGGCGGTCAACGGACGCGCAGTCGGCGTGGGGACCACCTTGCTGTTGCACTGCGACTTCGTCGTGCTGGCTGAGGATGCGCTGCTGTCCACGCCGTTCGTCAACCTGGCGCTGGTTCCCGAAGCGGCGTCGAGCCTGCTGCTGCCGGCCCGCATCGGCCACGTTCGTGCCTACGAGATGTTTGCGCTGGGCCTGCCGGTGTCCGCTGCGCAGGCCTTGGCCTGGGGCATCGCGAACCGGGTCGTGCCTGTGTCGGACCTGCACGGCGAGGCGCAGAAGGTTGCCGAGCTGCTCGCCAGCCGTGCCGCGGGCTCGTTGAAGCTGACGAAGGGCCTGATGAAGCAGGGCGCGGCCGTTGCAGCCCAGATGGACCTCGAAGGCGCGCAGTTCGTGGAGCGCCTCCAGAGTCCCGAAGCGCGCGAAGCCTTCACGGCGTTCGCTGAGAAGCGGGCCCCTGACTTCTCAAAGACTGCGGCGTAGCGGCAAGCGGGCCGGTCATCGTCCAGATGTCGGCCGACCCGTGATGCGCCGGTCCGCTGGCCCCCGGCCCGGGTGAGAATCTCCGCCACGAGGGCGCCTTCGAATGCCCTGGAGGCTCCCCGCACATGACAGACGACCGCAAGCACCCGGAACCACCGGCCTCATCGCCCGCACCCCACGCGCGGCTGAGGCGCTTCCGGGTCGACGTCGGCACCATCATCTGCGCGGTCGCGCTGCTGCAGTCGCTGCTGCTGGTGGCCTTCGGCTACTGGGGGGCGGAGAAGCTGGTGTCGAAGGTGGGCGAGTCGGCGCACAAGGTCAACCACGACCGGGTCGAGGACAACATCCTCGCCTTCCTGGCCAAGACCGAGGGCCTGGTGCGCGCCATCGCCCACACGCCCGACCTGCACCCGGCGGGCCACGACGGCGAGCAGACCGCCGAGCTGCTCTGGGCCGCGCTGGAACAGACACCCGAAATCGACAGCATCGGCGTGGGCAGCGACGACGGCCATTTCTTGATGGCCATGCGCCACCCCGCGCCGGTGGTGAGGCAGGTGCTGCGCGAGAAAGACTTCAGCACCGAGACCTGGGAGTACAAGTCGCCGCCCGACAGCGACGGCGACGAAGACCCGCGGCGGCGCTATGAGACCACGCGCATCGAGGCCTTTCGCAGCGAAGACGACCCGGTGCACCAGGACTGGTTCACGCAGGCCGAGAAGGCGCAGCGCGCCGTGTGGACCGCGCCCTTCGTGCTGCCCTCGATGAAGGAACTCGGCGTGAGCCATGCGCGGCCGAGCCGACGGCAGGACGAGGAGGGCGTCACGCAGACGATCGTGGCGGTCGCCAGCGTATCGCTGGGGCATCTCTCCAACCTCGTGCGCCTGTTCGGCGGCACGGGCCACGGCCACAGCGCGCTGTTGAGCGCCGACCACCACGTGATCGCGCGCAGCGACAACCCGCATTCCGTGCGCGTGCTCGAAGACCCCGACGAGGGCGTGCTCGGTGCGCTGCACACCCACATGCTGGCCAACGGCAGCCGCGGCTGGACCGAGGACATGGCTTTTGCGCTCGTGCACGAGGGCATGCACTACCAGGTGCAGACCTCGCGCATTCCGGCCACCGACTGGCATCTGGTGAGCTGGGAGCCCGAAGAGGCGCTGCTGGGTGCGCTGCATCGCAACGTGCTGTGGTCGCTGCTGCTGGTGCTGGCGTTCCTGGCGATCGCGCTCTTCATTTCGCTGCGCCTGTCGAAGCTGGTGACCGCGCCCATCGAAAGTCTCTCGCGCACGGCGCGGCGCATCGGGCGGCTGGAGCTCGACGACCTGCCGCGCGAGTCGAGCCGCGTGCTCGAGATCCAGCACCTGAACCAGGCGCTGGACGAATCCGCGCGCAGCCTGCAGGCCTTTCGCAAGTTCGTGCCGGTGGACGTGATCCGCCAGCTCATCGCCGAAGGGCACGCACTCGAACCCAACGGGTCGCCGCGTCGCATCACCGCGATGTTCACCGACGTGGAAGGATTCACGGCCATCGCGGAATCGATGCCGGCCGATGTGCTGATGCGGCAGCTGACCGACTACTTCAACCTCGCCACCCGCGTGTTCGCGCGCCACGGCGGCGTGATCGACAAGTTCATGGGCGACGGCATCATGGTGCTGTGGGGCGCGCCCACCGACCTGCCCGACGCGGAGTACCGCGCCTGCGCGGCCTCGCTCGAACTGCACGCCGAGATGACCGACCTCAACCGCCGCTGGCAGGCCGAGGGCCTGCAGCCCTTTCGCACGCGCATCGGCATGCACACCGGCGTCGTGATCGCCGGGGTGCTCGGCTCGAGCGACCGGCTGTCGTACACCGCGCTGGGCGACGTGATCAACGCGGCCAGCCGCATCGAGGGCACCAACAAGCAGCTGGGCACGCGCACGCTGATGTCCGAAGCGACCTTCGAAGGGCTGGGCGGGCGTCTGGCCACGCGGCGCATCGAGGAACAGGTCGAGCTGCGAGGGCGGCAGACGCGGATGGTGCTCTACGAGCTGCTCGATCCGGCCTGAGCCACCTTGCGCGCGAAAGCCTCCAACCCGTCGATCGTGATCTGGATGTGCCGCTCGAAACTGCTGTCGAGCGGCACGGTGGTGCCGTTGTCCCAGCGCAGGATGAAGGCCTTGTTGGCCAGCTGCGGCAGGTGGCGCGAAAGCACGGGATGGTCGAGCGGGCGGATCGTGTGGACGCGCTCGCGCAGCTCTTCGGCCCAGGCCTGCGTGTTGTCGGCGGGCAGGGGCGAGAACTCCATCGTCAGGAAGCCCAGCATCGCGGCGATCACGCAGTTGTAGGCCTCGCGCAGCGGCTCGCCGTCGAAGCCGGCCTCGGTCAGCGCCGCCAGCACGCCTTCGACCAGTTCGGTCGGCAGGCTGCCGTTGGACACCAGCTGCGCCCCGAGCAGTTGCGCCACGTTGGGGTGCTGCCGCACCGCGGCGCGACAGCGGTGGAACAGCTCGGCGATCCAGTCCTGCCAGGCGAGCGTGCCCTTGGGCGGCGTGACCTGCGCCATGACCGTGGCGGCGACTTCGGCGAGCAGGGCCTCGCGCGTGCTGACATGCCAGTGCACCGTGGCCGGGTACACGCCGAGCTGCGCCGCGATCTCTCGCATGCTGAAGGCGCCGAGGCCGAAGGCGTCGATGTGCGCCAACGCGGCTTCGGCGATGCGCTGCTTCGACAGTGCCGCACCGCCGGCAGGGCGGCCGGCTGTCCGGGGGCGAGGCTCGGGGACTTTTTTCTTCATGGATGCGGCCATTGTGCAGCGGGTGAATTGATTGTATAAATATTATTAATTGAGCATTGATCAATTAAACGGGCCAAGCGCTCCCGGCACGTTCCACTCCCAAAGGATGTCTCCCATGACGACCGCCATCGATCAGGCCCTGGCCCAGGCCCATCAACGCTTCACCGACGGCAACCCCGAAAGCCTGCGCCGCTTCGAGGCACAGACGCGCTACATGCCCGGCGCCAACAGCCGCTCGGTGCTGTTCTACGCGCCGTTCCCGCTCACCATCGCCAAGGGCGAAGGCGCGGCGCTCTGGGACGCGGACGGCCATCGCTACACCGACTTCATCGCCGAGTACACGGCCGGCGTCTACGGCCACTCGGCGCCCGAGATCCGCGAGGCCGTTATCGAGGCGATGCAGGGCGGCATCAACCTCACGGGCCACAACCTGCTCGAAGGCCGGCTCGCGCAGACGATCTGCGAGCGCTTCCCGCAGGTCGAGCAACTGCGCTTCACCAATTCGGGCACCGAGGCGAACCTGATGGCGCTCACGGCCGCGCTGCGCTTCACGGGGCGGCGCAAGATCGTCGTGTTCTCGGGCGGGTACCACGGCGGCGTGCTCGGTTTCGGCGACCAGCCGTCGCCGACGACCGTGCCCTTCGACTTCCTCGTGCTGCCCTACAACGACGCGGACACGGCGCGCGCGCAGATCGACGCGCACGGCGCGGACATCGCCGCCATCCTGGTCGAGCCGATGCAGGGCGCGAGCGGCTGCATTCCGGGGCGGCGCGACTTCCTTCAGGCGTTGCGCGACGGGGCCACGCGGGTCGGCGCGCTGCTGGTCTTCGACGAGGTGATGACCTCGCGGCTCGGGCCGCACGGGCTGGCGAACGGGCTGGGTATCCGGTCCGACCTGACGACGCTGGGCAAGTACATCGGCGGCGGCATGTCGTTTGGCGCCTTCGGTGGGCGCTCTGACGTGATGGCGCAGTTCGACCCGCGCACCGGCGCGCTTGCGCACTCGGGCACCTTCAACAACAACGTGATGACGATGGCGGCCGGCTATGCGGGCCTCACGCAGCTGTTCACGCCGAAGGCGGCAGAGGCATTGGCCGAGCGCGGCGAGGCGATGCGGTCACGGCTCAATGCGCTGTGCGAACGCGAAGGCGTCGCGATGCAGTTCACCGGCGTGGGCTCGCTCATGAATGCGCATTTCCTGCGGGGTGAGGTGCGGCGCGTGGCCGATCTGGCGGCGGTGGATGGGCGCTTGCGGCAGCTGCTGTTCTTCCACCTGCTGAGTGAGGGGATCTACACCTCGCCGCGTGGATTCGTCGTGCTCTCGCTGCCGTTGTCGGCGCAGGATATCGACCGCTACGTCGCCGCCGTGGGCAGCTTCATCGAGGCCTACCGGCCGCTGCTGCTCAGCGCGGGGTAGTGCCCGCCACGCCCAGCAGCTCGTGCAGGCGTGTGCTCGTGGTCGTGTACTGCAGCGGGATCGCCTTGCCGGGGAACACCCGCGCGGCAGCGCCCCAGGCCGCCAGCGTGGCCTCGTGGAAGCCGCAGACGATGAGCTTCTTCTTGCCCGGGTAGGTGTTGATGTCGCCCACCGCGAACACACCGGGCTCGCGGGTTTCGTACTTCTCGGTGTCGACGGGCACCTGCTTGCGCTCCAGCTCGAGGCCCCAGTCGGCGATGGGGCCCAGGCGCGGCGAAATGCCCAGGCAGGCGACCAGCGCGTCGAGCGGCAGGTCGACCGTGGTGGCATCGGGCGTGGTGATCTGCAGCTGCCGGCCATCGAAGGCGCTCGGCTGGCCGACCCGGAAGGCCAGCTTGCCGTCGGCCACGAGGGCGCGCATGGCGGCCACGTTCGCCTCGTCGGCCTGGAAGCCGTCGCGACGGTGGACCAGCGTCACCTGCTTCGCGAGCGTCGTGAGGGCGATGGCCGTTTCCAGCGCGATGTCGTCGCCGCCATTGACCACGACCGTCTGGCCGGCGAAGCGGTCGAGCGAATCGGGGTGATAGAACAGCGTCGAACCCTCGAACTGCCCGATGCCGTCGACCGTGATGCGCTTGGGCACGAAGGCGCCGACGCCGGCTGCGATGAACACGGTCTTCGCAAGGAAGGCGGTGCCGGCCGAGGTGGTCAGCAGCAGGCGGTCGTCGGCCTGGCGGGCCAGGGTAGAAACCTGCTCGCCGAAGTGGAATTGCGGCTTGAACGGCGCCACCTGCTGCTGCAGCGACTGCGCCAGATCGCGCCCGCTGGTGACCGGGGTGCCGGGAATGTCGTAGATCGGCTTGTGGCCGTACAGCGCCACGCACTGGCCGCCCGCGGCGGGCAGCGCATCGACGATGTGGCAGGAAATCTCGAGCAGGCCCAGCTGGAAGGCCTGGAACAGGCCGACCGGACCGGCGCCGATGATCAGCGCGTCGGTCTCGATCGGTGCGGGCGCCTGGCTCAGCGCACGAGCTCCGAGATCTTGCCGGTCTTGTCCTTCCACTCCTCGGCTTCAGGCAGGGCGGGCTTGCGCTTGGTGATGCTCTTCCAGCCGTCGGCCAGGGCCAGCTCGGCGTTCAGCTTGATGAAGGCGATCTGGTCGGCCGGCAGGTCTTCCTCGGCGTAGATCGCATTGACCGGGCATTCGGGGATGCAGACGGCGCAGTCGATGCATTCATCCGGGTCGATCACCAGCATGTTGGGACCTTCGCGGAAACAGTCGACGGGGCAAACGTCCACGCAGTCGGTGTATTTGCAACGGATGCAGGCTTCGGAGACGACGTGGGTCATTTGTCTTTTAGCGTCAGGAGAAGGGGCTGGAAAACCCTAGATTTTAGGCCTTTGCGGCGGGCGGCTGCACGAGCACGGCGGCGGAGGTGCGATGAGAGGCCGTATCGACCAGCACCAGCGACCCCAGCGCACGCGATTGGGCGAAGGGCAGGACGGCCAGCGGCTGCTGCAGCGCGAGCACCACATCGCCGATGGAATTGGCCTCCAGCTGGGTCGCCGGCTCGGATTCGAGGGTGGTGATGTTCACGCGATCGACGATGCGCGCCACCTTGGCCTTGACCCAGCGGTGGCCCTGCAGCGCCCAGTACACGCGGCCCGCGACCAGCGGCTCGTCGTCGAGCCAGGCCACGGTAGCGGTGATCTCGCGCACGGGCTCGAAGGCCTCGGGCGCCAGCAGCCAATCGCCGCGCGACACGTCGAGTTCGCGGTCGAGCACGATGCCGGCGCTGTGGCCCGCATGCACGGTCTTCGGCTGGCGTGTGTGGCTCAGCACCTGTGCCACGGTGGCGGTCTGGTTGCTGGGCAGCACCGTGACGCGCTGGCCGGGCTCCACATGGCCCGAGGCGACGCGGCCCCAGAACACGCGGCGGCCTTGCGAGGTGTCGGCCGAGGCCGAGAACTTCTCGACCCACTGCACCGGGAAGGCGAAGGGCACGGCTTCGTCCTGCGCGGTCACGGGCAGGTCTTCGAGCAGCTCGAGCAGGCTCGGGCCTTCGTAGCCGACCCAGTCGGCATGGCGCGTGGCCACGTTCCAGCCCTTGAGGGCCGAGATCGGCACGATGGCAGCGACCTTCACGCCGGCCGCTTCGGCAAAGGCGTTCAGCGCGGTCGAGATGCGTTCGAAGGCGAGCGCGGCGTCGTCGATGGCGTCGAGCTTGTTGACGGCGAACACGATCGACTGCACGCGCAGCAGGTTGGCGAGCAGCGTGTGGCGGCGCGTCTGCGGCAGCAGCTCGCGCTTGACCACGGTGCCGTCTTCGACCTCGGCGGCCCAGGCCAGCTTGGTGGCATCGACCAGCACGACGGCCGCGTCGGCGGCCGAGACGGCCGTGACCATGTTGCGCGTGTACTGCTCGTGGCCCGGCGCGTCGCCGATGATGAACTTGCGCTTGGCGGTCGAGAAGTAGCGGTAGGCCACGTCGATCGTGATGCCTTGCTCGCGCTCGGCCGAGAGGCCGTCGGTCAGCAGGGCCAGGTCGGTCTCGCCGCCGCGCTGCACGCCGGCCAGCTGGTCCTGCAGCACTGTCTTGCTGTCGACCAGCAGGCGGCCGATGAGCGTGCTCTTGCCGTCATCGACCGAGCCGCAGGTGATGAAGCGCAGGGCGGTGCCGGTGTCGCCGTGGACGTCGGACGTGGCGGGGGTTGCGATCGTTGCGCTCATCAGAAGTAACCGTCTTTCTTGCGTTTTTCCATCGAAGCTTCGGACGTCATGTCGTCCATGCGCGTGGCGCCGCGCTCGCTGACGTCGACCGACAGCGTCTCCAGCACCACGTCGCCCGCGCCTGCGGCCAGGCTCTCGACCGGGCAGGTGGTCGTGATGTCGCCCACGGTGCGAAAGCGCACGTCGCGCACCTGGACGGTCTCGCCGTCGCGCGGCGGCGTGAGTTCGGTCACGGGCACCAGCAGGCCGCGGCGCTCGACCACTTCACGCTTGTGCGTGTAGTAGATCGACGGCAGGCCGACGTTCTCGCGCTCGATGTATTGCCACACGTCGAGCTCGGTCCAGTTGGAGATCGGGAACACGCGGAAGTGCTCGCCGGGGGCCAGGCGCGTGTTGAACAGCGTCCACAGCTCGGGGCGCTGGTCCTTGGGCTGCCACTGGCCGAAGCTGTCGCGGTGCGAAAAGATGCGCTCCTTGGCGCGGGCCTTTTCCTCGTCGCGGCGGGCGCCGCCGATCAGCGCATCGAAGCGGAATTCTTCGATCGCCTCGAGCAGCGTCACCGACTGGTGCGCGTTGCGCGACTCGCCGGGGTGGGCCAGGCGCACGGTGCCGCGCTTCATCGAGTCTTCGACGCTGCGCACGATGAGTTCGGCGCCCAGCTCCTGTGCGCGCTGGTCGCGGTAGGCCGTCACTTCGGGGAAGTTGTGGCCGGTGTCGATCATCAGCAGCGGGTAGGGAATGCGGCCGACGCCGAAGGCTTTTTCAGCGCACTTGAGCAGCACCAGCGAGTCCTTGCCGCCCGAGAACAGCAGGGTGGGGCGCTCGAAGGCGGCAGCCACTTCGCGCAGGATGAAAATGGTTTCTTCTTCCAGCGCGTCGAGGTGCGTGTTGGACAGGTTCGCGGGTGAATGCATGGGCGGCTGCAGCAGGTCGGCTTCGGTACGGGCGTTCATCGGATGGGTCCTGGAGGCGGAGAGCGATCGTTCAGTGCGACAGGTGCAACCCGCATTCGCGGTTGTCCTCGCCCTTGGTCGGGTCCACGTAGTCGAAGTTGTTGGGCAGGCCGTTGGCTTCGCAGTATTCGTACAGGTCCTTGGACGACCAGTGCAGCAGCGGCGCGACCTTGATCAGGCCGTCCGGGTTGACGCTGACCGGGTCCATCTGCGCGCGCACGGCCGTGTCGGTGGCCCGCAGCGCGGTGAACCAGACCTTGGGCGCGGTCTCGCGCAGGGCGCGGGCAAAGGGCTCCAGCTTCACTTCTTCAGTGAAGGCCGCGTGGCGCGGATCGTCCAGCGCCGGCGTGGGGCCTTCGACCGCTTCGCGGTGCGCGCGCGAGCGGCGCGGCAGGTAGATGTGCAAGTCCAGGCCCAGGAGCTTCGTCACCTCGTCGGCAAAACGGTAGGTGGCCTCGGTGTTGTAGCCGTTGTCCATCCAGACCACTGGCACGTCCCGCTTGGCGCGCGTGACCATGTGCAGGATCACGGCCTCGAAGGGGCGGAAGTTGGTGGTGATGATCGCGGGCTGGCCCAGGCCGACGGCCCAGTCCACCAGGCCCTCGGCGTTGCGGCCGAGTTCGGTGTTGATGCGTGCAAAGTCGATGTCGGTGGCGATGCTCATGGGGCTCTCTTGTCTGCTCAGGCGCCGGCGACGAAGTGCGGCGCGGTCTTCACCGCATCGCCCTGGTAGAACGTGGCGAAGCGGTCGAACTGGCGCTGTGCGTCGGAGGCGTCCACGCCTTCCTTGAGCACGGCGCTGGAGAAACCGGTGCGTTCCATCTGCACCAGCTGGTCGATCAGCACGTCGCCCGTGGCGCGGATGTCGCCCGTGAAGCCGAGGCGGCGGCGCAGCAGGAAGGCCTGGCTGTAGGCGCGGCCGTCGGTGAACTTCGGAAAGTTCAGGTCGATGCGCTCGATGTCGGCCAGGCACACCTCGATGGCGAGCGGGTCGGCGTCGTTGGCCAGTTGCAGGACCTTCGGGTCGCCGTCGTCGATGTGTTCTTCGGCCGAAAGGATGTTCAGGGTCTTCTTCATGCTGCTTCCTCCACCTTGAATCGCGCACCGTTGGCTGCGGCCTTGAACGGGTCGTGGCCCACGCGGCGCAGGGTGTCGATGAAGGTCTCGCCGTTTTCACGGGTGTCGCGGTACGTGGTGAGCACGGCCTCGATCACGCCCGGCACTTCGGCCGCCGAGAACGAGGGGCCGACCACCTTGCCGGCCTGCGGCGCGCCGCTGAGCGCGGAACCGTCGGAGCCGCCGAGGGTGACCTGGTACCACTCCTTGCCGTCCTTGTCGACGCCCAGGATGCCGATGTGGCCGCTGTGGTGGTGGCCGCACGAGTTGATGCAGCCACTGATGTGCAGGTCGATCTCGCCCAGGTCGTCGAGCTCGTCGAGGTCCTGGTAGCGCTCGGTGATGGCTTCGGCGATGGGAATGGAGCGGGCGTTGGCCAGCGCGCAGAAGTCGCCGCCGGGGCAGGCGATCATGTCGGTCAGCAGCTGCACGTTGGCGCTGGCGAAACCGGCGGCGCGGGCGGCGAGCCACAGCGCGTGCAGGTCTTCGGCGTGCACCCAGGGCAGCACCACGTTCTGGTCGTGCGTCACGCGTGCTTCACCGGCCGAGAAGCGGTCGGCCAGCTCGGCGATGGTGTCGAGCTGGTCGCCCGAGGCGTCGCCGGGCGCCTGCTTCAGGCGCTTGAACGACAGCGTGACGGCGCGAAGCGCGGGGTTCTTGTGAGCGTCGACGTTGCGGGCCAGCCAGCGCGCGAACATCACGTCGTCGGCGGCGTAGGCGCGCAGCTCGGCGTCGGTCTTCTCGGCGCTTTGCAGCACGCGGGTGGCCAGCGTGGGCGGCACGAAGGAGGCGGCCACGCGGTCGTACTCTTCCTGCGTGATGGTGTGCGGTGCGCCGTCGTGCTCGAGGATCTGCTTGTACTCGGCTTCGACGTCGTCGATGTAGCGCTGGCCTTCGGCCTTCACCAGGATCTTGATGCGCGCCTTGTAGATGTTGTCGCGGCGGCCATAACGGTTGTAGACCCGGATCACCGCTTCGAGGTAATTCATGATCTGCTGCCAGGGCAGGAACTCGCGCAGCACGGTGCCGATGATGGGCGTGCGGCCCATGCCGCCGCCCACCTGCACGCGGAAACCGATGTCGCCGGCGTCGTTCTTCACCACGTGCAGGCCCACGTCGTGCCAGCCGGTGGCGGCGCGGTCTTCGGTGGCGCCGGTGATGGCGATCTTGAACTTGCGCGGCAGGAAGGCGAACTCGGGGTGCAGCGTGCTCCACTGGCGCATGATTTCCGCGAACGGGCGCGGGTCGGCGATCTCGTCGACGGCAATGCCGGCGCGCTCGTCGCTCGTGATGTTGCGGATGCAGTTGCCGCTGGTCTGGATGCCGTGCATGTCGACCGAAGCCAGCAGGTCCATCACGTCGGCCGATTTGGCCAGCGGAATCCAGTTGTACTGGACGTTCTGGCGCGTCGTGAAGTGGGCGTAGTGGGTGGGCAGCTTGTGGCTGCCGAGCAGGCCCTGGGTCTCGATGGCCTTGCGGTAGACCTCGGCCTCGGGCTCGTCGTATTCGCGGGCGATGCGGGCCAGCACGCGCAGCTGCTTGCTCGACAGCTCGCCGTACGGCACGGCCACGCGCAGCATCGGCGCGTAGCGCTGCACGTACCAGCCGTTTTGCAGGCGCAGGGGGCGGAACTCGTCCTCGTGCAGGCGGCCCTTTTGCCAGCGCTCGAGCTGGTCTCGGAACTGGGCAGCGCGTTGGTGAACGAACTGGCGGTCGAATTCTGTGTATTGGTACATCGTGCGTATGTGTCTTGAAGAAGTGCGGTGCCGCACGTACAACGGGGCGCCCCAGCAAGAAGCCCCGGATTCTGAAAGCCCGCCTTATGGAAACAAACTATTTTTTGGTTCGCGTCTTATGCGGATAAGCTTATTCACCAGCATCCATGCGGGTTGCGAGGCGGTTGGTTGCTTATTCCGGATAAGGCGCGAAGGCCGGCGCGGGGTCGCCGGACGCTGGATTCTAGGAACCCGGGGGCACCCGCGCAGGGCGCCTACCGCAGCTTGAAGTCGAAGCCGAGGGTCTGCGGCGAGCTCAGCAGCTGCCGGGCGGCCTTGTCGGCCTGGTGCTGCGCATTGAGCCATTCCCGGGCCAGCCGGGCTTCGGTCCGGTTCAGGTGCTCGATGCCGTGGTGGCGCTCCTTCGACCAGGCCTGGAAGCACTTCACCACCCGCAGCGGATCGCCGATCTGCTCCTCGATCCGCAGCCGATAGATGTCCGCGGCCACCATGACGTCCTTCAAAGTGAAGTTCTGGCCTTTGACGTGGACCACGTAGGGGACCACATAAGAAGTTGTCCTGGCGAGATCGCTCATGCCTTCATCCGTGCCTCAAGTCGCTGCCTGTGCCGCAGATTAGCGGTGGGTATCGAAATGAAACTGAGCGTTTCTGAGCGCCGGGCCGGCGCCCGAACAGCGCCGGACTAGCGCCGGATGAGCGTCTTGGCGTGGAAGCGGTAGCCGGCGTTGCGCGCCGTGTTGATCGGCAGCACCAGCCCCGTGGCCTCGCTGACCTTGCGCCGCAGGCGGCGAATCTGCGTGTCGAGACGGCGCTGGTCGTAGCTCAGGTAGTGCTCGCCCAGCGCCTGCACGATCTGCTGGCGGCTGGCGATTTCGCCGCCGCTGCGCATCAGTTCGTGCAGCACCGTGAGGTCCTGTTCCGACAGCGCAATGGGCGCGAAGCCCGGCGGCGACAGCCGGCGCGGGCCCAGCTCCAGCACCCAGGCGTCGGCCGGCAGCGCGGCGGGCGAATCGCCCAGGCGCCGCGACAGTGCCGCCAGCGTGGCCGCCAGCTCATCGAGGTCGGTGGTCTTGGACAGGTAGTAGTCGGCGCCGATGTCCAGCCCCGTCACGCGGTCGCGGGCGCCGCCGCGCGCCGTCAGCACGACGATGCCCAGGCGCTCGCCGCGTTCGCGCAACTCGCGGATCAGCGACAGGCCGTCGCCGTCGGGCAGCCCGAGGTCGACCAGCGCGATGCCGTGGCGGGCCGGGTCGTAGGTGCGGTGGAAGCCTTCGAGCGACGCCTCGGCATCGACCCGGTAGCCGCTGCCGGTCAGGAACTCGCTCAACTCTTCGCGCAGCACGGCTTCATCTTCCAGCAGGATCACATCACGCATGGGAACAGGGTAGGGGCTGGTGGCCGGGGGAATCTGAGCGTTTCTAAGCGGGGCGAAGGGCGCGCAGATTCTAGGTGTCGCCTCGATAATCCGCGCCCATGAAACGCCTTGCTCGGTGCCTGTGGCGGTGCGGTTGCCTTGCCGTGCTGGGCCTTCTCTTTTCCACCGCGGCCGCCGCCGGCGTGCTGCGGCTGAATCCGTTGGCGAGCGTCGACAGCCACGGCCAGTTGTCGATGCTGCGCGACCCCGAAGGGCGCCTCAGTGCCGACGAAGCCGCCGCCGCGCCGGGCTGGAAGGCCTTGCCCGGCGCCGTGAATGCGGGCTTCACGCGCGATGCCGTGTGGATCCGGCTCGAGGTGCAGCGCCCGGCCGACGCACCGCAGCAGCGGTGGCTGGCGCAGTTCAGGAACGCACTGCTCGACGACGTGCGGCTGTACCGCTGGGACGACACCGGCCGCTGGCAGCTGGCCGTGCAGTCCGGCGAAGACATCGGCCGCGAGCACTGGCCGGTGGACGCGCGCAACGTGCAATTGCCGCTCACGCTGGAGAGCACCGAACCCACGCCGCTGCTGCTGCGCCTGCAGTCGCGCAACGCCATGTCGACCACCATCGGTTTCGCCGCGCCCGAGGTCTATGCGGGCACCGCGCGGCGCGAGTACCTTTTCTACGGCCTGGGCTTCGGATTCGGCCTGATGCTGCTCGCCTTTCACACGCTGTTCTGGCAGATGACGCGCGAGCGCCTGAGCGCCTGGTACCTGGTCTATGTGGCGAACGCGCTGCTGGTCGAGTTCCTGACGGCCGGGCTGCCGCAGCAGCTGCTGGCCATGCCCGCGCGGCTGTCCGACCTGCTGCTGAGCCTGTCGATCTGCGCCGGCGTGGCCATCGGCATCCGCTTCGCCGGCATGCAGCTGGGAACCGACGTGCAGTGGCCGCGCTTCACTCGCGTGGCGGTGCGCGTGGTGGGCCTCGTGAGTGCCATCGCGGTGGCGCTGGTGCTGGCCGGCGCCAACGGCCTGGCCATGCAGGCGGTGCAGGGGACGGCGATGCTGTGCATCGTCTACCTGATCGCCGCCGCGCTGTGGTTGCTGCCGCGCGACCAGGGCCAGGCGCGGGCCTTTCTCGTCATCTTCGGCATCTACTACGTGGGCGTGATGGTGAGCTTCCTGCGTAACCAGGGCTGGCTGCCGGCCGGCGCTTGGACCGACAACGCGACCGCCGTGGGCACGCTGCTGCACCTGCTGCTCATGAGCATGCGGCTGAACCGCCGCTACGACCAACTGCGCCGCGAGAAGGAAGCCGCGCAGGCGCGCCTGGTGCACGTGGTCGGGCGCCAGAACGACCGGCTGGAAGACGAGGTGCGCAAGCGCACGGCCGACCTGCGCGGCGAGATCGAGCAGCGCCAGCGCCTCGAGGTCGACCTGCGCGCGGCGCTGGAGACCGAGCGCCGCGCCAAGCAGTCGCAGGTGGACTTCGTCGCCATGGTGTCGCACGAGTTCCGCACGCCGCTGGCGATCATCCACACCACGGCGCAGCAGATCGCCAAGAACCTCGACGCCGCGCGCGAGAAGACGCTAGCGCGCTGCCTGAACCTGCGCGCCGCCGCGCAGCGCATGACGGCGCTGGTCGACGAGTACCTGACCTCCGATCGCATGGAAGCCGGCCAGACGCCGTTCCAGCCGCGCCCCTGCGAGCGCGACGAGTTGCTGGAACTGTTCGAGGACCTGGTGGCGGACTGGCCCGACGGCCGCGTCGTGTGGCAGGGCAGCCACCTGCCGCCGCAGCTGGTGTGCGACCCCGGCCTGCTGCGCGTGGCGCTGCGCAACCTGCTGGCCAACGCCGACCGTCACACGCCGGCCGGCCGCGCGATCGTGCTCGATGTGGTGCCGGCGGAAACGGGCGGACTGGACATCCGCGTGAGCAACCCCGGCGACGCGATTCCGCACGACGAGGTGCCGCGGCTGTTCGAGAAGTACTTCCGCGGCCGCCAGGCGGCGCGCTCACCGGGCGCTGGCCTCGGCCTGTACCTCGTGCACCAGATCGCCGAGTTGCATCGGGGGCACGCCCGGCTCGACAGCGCCGGACAGGACGGTCACGTGCGCTTCAGCCTCGCGCTGCCTTGAAGTGCCTTGAAGGCGCGCGGCTTCAGCGCAGCATCGACGACATCGCCGAACAGCAGTTCAGCATGCGCACGGCCGACTCCACCGAGTCGGCGCTGAAGCGCAGCGTCACGCCGTCGACGCGCTCGAAGCTCGGCCACTGGCAGAACAGGTCGGCCATCATCGGCGACTGAGTGCGCAGCGTGACCACCTGCGGGCCCTGGAAGACCAGCGGACGTGCGTGGGCGCGCGCGGCCAGCCCTTCGATCACGCCAGCGCGGATCGCCTGGCGCGACTGCTCCGGCGACAGCGACACGCCGCTGTTGAAGCCGGTCGCCTTCTTGGTCTGCACGAAGCTCGCATGCGGGAAGAGCGCCTGGTTCTCGGAGATGAACACGTCGTCGCCGCTGGCCATCACGACCGGCACGCCGTATTCGCCGGCCAGCGCGCCGTAGAGTCCGGCTTCGCCCAGTTCCTGGTTGCCGAGCGAGATGCTCGCGAAGGCGAAACTGTTGATCGTGTGCGCCAGGATGCCGCGGCCCTGTGCGCGCGAGTGGTAGCCCACCATGCACAGCGCGTCCACGCCTTCTTCCACGCCGGCCACCATGCTCAGGTAGCGCGGCTTGCCCTGCACGACACGGGCGCGTGCATCGAGCACATCGGGCGGCATGTTGCGAAAGCCGCCGTGCGAGTCGTTCACCAGCACCTCGGTGGCGCCGGCGTCGAAGGCGCCGGCAATCGCCGCGTTGGCCTCCTGCGCCATCAGCACGCGGGCGCGTTCGTACTCGGGGTTGCCCTGGCGCGCCTGCTCGTGGTGGTAGACGCCCGCAACGCCTTCGATGTCGGTGGAGATCAGGACTTTCATGGACGTGTGTTCAGGCGAGAGGTGAAAGGGAAGACGCCGGCAGCAGTTCGCCGAGCGTGGCGCGGTGGTTGCCGTCGCGGCCCGTGACCGGCGTGGCGCGCCACAGCGCATGAAGTATGGCCTGCTCGGTGCTGTCGGCCGCGGCCTGGAACAGCCCGTCGAGCCGTGTGTCGTGCAGCATCGCCACGGCCGGCATGGGCCGGTCGGCGCGGTCGGGGATCGTGTAGGCCGTTGAGAAGGCCAGCACGAGGTCGCCGCTGCCGTGGCCGTAGACCGAGCCGGTGCGGGCCAGCCCCGCGCCCGCGCGCAGTGCCAGGCGGCGCAGCTGGCGCGCGTCGAGCGGCGCGTCGGTGGCGACGATGATGATGATCGAGCCCTTCTCGGGCTCCGCCGCTTCCTTCGCTGCCTGCAGCGCCGCGAGCCGTTCGCCCACCGCGTGCCCGGCCAGCACCAGCTGCGGCTGGCGCCCGTAGTTCGCGAGCACCAGCGTGCCCACCGTGTGGGTCGTGCCGTCGGCCATCGCCACGCGGCGCGACGCGCTGCCGATGCCGCCCTTGAGCTGGAAGCTCGACATGCCGCGTCCGGCGCCGACCGAGCCCTGTTCGAAATCGGCCCCGGCGGCGTCGAGCGCCTGCAGGTAGTCGGCCTCGGTCACGGCCAGCCGCTGGATGTCGTTGAGAAAACCGTCGTTGCACTCGAAGACCAGCGGGTTCACCGTGGGCAGCGCGCGGCCGGTCTCGGGGTTGGCCGCCGCGCAATGGCGGATCTGCGCCGTCGCCACGGTGCCGACCGAGAAGGTGTTGGTCAGCGCGATCGGCGTTTCCAGC
Organism: Variovorax sp. GW822-FHT04A09; assembly: GCF_058801005.1. NCBI lineage: Bacteria > Pseudomonadati > Pseudomonadota > Betaproteobacteria > Burkholderiales > Comamonadaceae > Variovorax > Variovorax sp. GW822-FHT04A09. Next base: position 690,013 of record NZ_JBXAMV010000001.1, read on the forward strand.
ACGCCGAGTTCGGCCAGCTGCACCAGCCCCACGCTCTTGCCGAAGCCGTTGAGCACCACGGCCGCGGCCGGCACCTTGTCGCGGAACGGGTCGCCGGCGTGCGGGCGGATCACGGTCACGCCGGTCTGCACCGGGCCGTCGGCCAGCGTGCGGTGGCCGACCGTGACGCCCGCGACGTCCGTGATGGCGTCTCGCGTGCCCGCAGGCAGGGTGCCGATGAAGGGCAGGGAGGTCGTCGAGGCCATGAAGAAAGAAAAAGAAGAACGGGCTTACTGGCGGTCGATCTTCGGATCGAGCGCGTCGCGCAGCGCATCGCCCAGCAGGTTGAAGGCCAGCACGGTGAAGAAGATGGCCAGGCTGGGGAACAGCGCCACGTGCGGCGAGGTCACCATGTCGGCGCGGGCTTCGTTGAGCATCGCGCCCCACTCGGGCGTCGGCGGCTGCGCGCCCATGCCCAGGAACGAGAGGCTGGCCGCCGTGATGATCGAGGTGCCCACGCGCATCGAGAAGTACACGACGATCGACGAGATCGTGCCCGGCAGGATGTGGCGCACGATGATGGTCCAGTCGGACGCGCCGATGCTGCGCTCGGCCTCGATGTAGGTCTGCTGCTTGAGCACCAGCGTGTTGCCGCGCACCAGGCGCGCAAAGGCCGGCACGCTGAACACCGACACCGCCACCACCACATTGGTCATGCTGCTGCCCAGGATGGCCACCACGCCCAGCGCCAGCAGGATGCCGGGGAAGGCGAACAGCACGTCCGAGATGCGCATCACGATGCGGTCCCACCAGCCTTCGTAGTAGCCCGCCAGCAGGCCGAAGGCCGTGCCGATGATGCCGCCCACCAGCACCGACAGGAAGCCGGCCGCCAGCGAGATGCGCGTGCCCGCCAGGATGCGGCTGAAGATGTCGCGACCCAGCGGATCGACGCCGAACCAGTGCGTGGCCGAGGGCCCGCTGTTCAGCATGTCGTAGTCGAAGAAGTTCTCGGGGTCGAAGGGCACGATCCACGGTGCGAACACCGCGATCACCACCAGCAGCAGCACGAAGATGGCCGCCACGATGCCCACGGGCTGCTTCTTGAAACGGCGCCAGCATTCGCCCCAGGGCGTGCGGACCTTGCCGGCGGTCAGCGCAACGGCAACGGGGGACAGTGGAACGATGGATTCGGCAGACACGCCGGTAGCTTGCGTCATGGCTGCGTGCTCACTTGTAGCGGATGGTCGGGTTGATGTAGCCGTACAGCACATCGACCACGAGGTTGATCAGGATGAATTCGAGCGAGAACAGCAGCACCAGCGTCTGGATCACTGGGTAGTCGCGCATCTGCACGGCATCGACCAGCAGGCGGCCCAGGCCGGGCCAGTTGAACACCGCCTCCACAAGAATGGAGCCGCCCAGCAGGAAGCCGAACTGCAGGCCCATCATCGTGACCACCGGAATCAGCGCGTTGCGCAGCGTGTGCTTGAACACCACGCTGGTTTCGTGCACGCCCTTGGCACGCGCGGTGCGCACGAAGTCTTCCTGGATCACTTCGACGAACGAGGCGCGCGTGAAGCGCGCCATCACGGCCGCGACGGCCGCGCCCAGCGTGATCGAGGGCAGGATGTAGTGCTGCCAGGTCGCGGCGCCCACCGTGGGCAGCCAGCCGAGCTGCACCGAGAAGATCTGCATGAGCAGCATGCCCAATGCAAATGCGGGGAATGAGATGCCCGACACCGCCAGCGTCATGCCGATGCGGTCGGGCCACTTGTTGCGGTACACCGCCGACACGATGCCGATCCCCATGCCGAAGATCACCGCCCACACCATGCTGGTGATGGTCAGCATCACCGTCGGGAAAAAGCGCTCGGCAATCTCCGTCGACACCGGCCGCCGCGTGCGGATCGAGGTGCCGAAGTCGCCTTGCACCATGTGGGTGAAGAAGCTCACGAACTGCTGGGGCAGCGGCTTGTCCAGCCCGAGCTCCGCGCGCACCATGGCCACGGTCTGCTCGTCGGCGTCCTGGCCGGCGGCAAGGCGCGCCGGGTCGCCGGGGAGCATGTGGACGAACAGGAACACCAGCACTGCCACGATGAGCAGCGTGGGGATCAGGCCCAACAGTCGTTTGAGGAAGTAATTCAGCATGGGATACGGTTGTCGCGAACGGGCGATGGCGCGGTGCCATCGCCCGCCGGACAGTCAGTCAGGAAACGAAGGAGCTGCGATCAGTTCGACACCGACATGGCGTCGATGTTGATGTTCGCATCGGGCATCACGAACACACCCGACAGGCGCTTGGCGTGCGCCGACAGGTTCTGCTCGGTGACCAGCGGCACGCGCGGCAGGTCCTTGCGGATCTCTTCCTGCGCGGTCTTGTACAGCGCGGCCTTTTCCTTGTCGTCCACCGTCACGAGCGCCTTGGCGATCGCGGCGTCGACCACGTCGCTCTTGTAGAACGACATGTTGTTGAGCTTGGGCGCCCACGACTCGGAAGCGAACAGCGGACGCAGGCCCCAGTCGGCTTCACCGGTCGACGACGACCAGCCCGTGTAGTACATGCGGACCTTGGCCGTCTTCGGATCGGGCCATGCATCGACCTGCTCGGTGCGCTGGCCCACTTCGAGCGCCTGCACCTGCAGCTTGATGCCCACCTGTGCGAGCTGCTGCTGCACGAACTGGATCGTCTTCTGGCTGGTCGTGTTGTTGTAGGCGCTCCACAGCACCGACTCGAAGCCGTTCGGGTAGCCGGCCTCGGCCAGCAGGGCCTTGGCCTTCTTCACGTCGTAGGGAATGGGCGCCATCTTCTCGGCGAACTTCACGCCCTGGGGCATCACGCCCTGCGCGGGGAAGGCATAGCCGCCGAAGGCGACCTTCGACAGCGCTTCCTTGTTGATGGCGTAGCCGATGGCTTCGCGCACCTTCGGGTTGTCATACGGCTTTTGCAGCATGTTGAAGGCCAGGAAGCGCGTGATGATCGAGGGCGAGGCCACCACTTCGAGCTTGTCGCTCTTCTTCAGCAGCTCGGCCTGCTCGTAGGGAATGGGGAAGGCAAAGTCGGCTTCGCCGGTCTGCAGCATCGCGGCGCGCGTGTTGTTCTCGAGCACCGGCTTCCATTGCAGGTTGTCGACCTTCGGGAAGCCCTTCTTCCAGTAGCCGTCGAACTTCTTGGCCTTCACGGCGTCGGTCTGCTTCCACTCCACGAACTCGAAGGGGCCCGTGCCTACGGGGTGGAAGGCGATGTCCTTGTTGCCCCATTTCTTCAGCGCCGTGGGCGAGATCATCGCGGCCGAGGCGTGGGCCAGCGAGTTGATGAAGGGGCCGAAGGGCTCCTTCAGCGTGATGCGCACGGTGGTCGGGTTCACGGCCTCGACCTTGCCCACGCGGTTGAACTGGTTGTAGCGCAGCAGCTTGTTGTCCTGGTTCAGCACGCGGTCGAGCGTGACCTTCACCGCTTCCGCGTTGAAGTCGGTGCCGTCGTGGAACTTCACGCCGGTGCGCAGCTTGATGGTGTAGACCAGGCCGTCCTTGGACACGTCGTAGCTCTCGGCGAGCACGTTCTGCACCTTCAGGTCCTTGTCGAACTGGAACAGGCCTTCATAGAAGGTCTTGGTCACGGCCGTGGTGATGGTCGTGTTGGTGTTGTACGGGTCCAGCGTTTCCGGCTGGTAGCCGATGGCCAGCACCACGTCTTTGGCAGCCAGTGCCGAGCCCGAGGCGGCGAGCGCGGCCAGGCCCAGCAGTGCGGATGCCCAGCGCAGGGAGGAAGAAGATTGCTTCATGGAAGAACTCCAGTCGGTTCGTGGAAAAAATGCAGGGGGCCTGCGGGTGAAAAAACGGTTCGGACTCAGAAGGCGCCGCCGATGGCATGCCGTGCCACGAAGTGGCCGGGCGCAACCTGCACCAGCGGCGGCACGTCGGGCTCGTCGCCCACGGCGCGGATCGGGCTGGGAATTTCGCCTTCGAGCAACGCGCGCGGCTTGTGGCGGCGCGACGGGTCGGCCACCGGCACGGCGGCCATCAGCTTGCGTGTGTAGGGGTGCTGCGGCGCCTCGAAAACGGCGCGGCGCGGGCCGATCTCGACGATCTGGCCCAGGTACATCACGGCCACGCGGTGGCTGATGCGCTCGACCACGGCCATGTCGTGCGAGATGAAGAGAAACGCCACGCCCAGCTCGCGCTGCAGGTCGAGCATGAGGTTGACGATCTGCGCCTGGATGGACACATCGAGCGCCGACACCGATTCGTCGGCCACCACCACCTTCGGGTTGAGCGCGAGCGCACGCGCGATCGCGATGCGCTGGCGCTGGCCGCCCGAGAACTCGTGCGGGTAGCGCTGCGCCACCTCGGGCGGCAGGCCCACTTTCTGCAGCAGCCAGTCGACGCGCTGCTGCGCCTCGGCGCCCTTGGCGATGCCGTGGATGAGCAGCGGTTCCATGATCGAGAAGCCCACCGTCACGCGCGGATCGAGCGACGCGAACGGGTCCTGGAAGATGAACTGGATGTTGCGGCGCAGCGCCTGCAGCTCGCGCGTGGGCAGCTCGCGGATGTTCTTGCCGCCGAACTCGATCGCGCCGCTCTGGCTCTCGACCAGGCGCAGCAGCGAGCGGCCCGTGGTCGACTTGCCGCAGCCCGATTCGCCGACCAGCGCCAGCGTTTCTCCGGGGTACAGGTCGAAGCTGATCTTTTCCACCGCGTGCACGCGGCGCTTCACGCGGCCGAAGATGCCGCTGCGCACGTCGAAGCGCGTGACGAGGTCGCGCACGCGCAGGATCGGGCCGGCGTCTTCGCGCACGGTGGTCTGCGGCGTGGTGTTCGTGCAGAGCACGGTGTCGGTGCTGTCTTCGGTGCCGGACTCGGTACGAAGGAGCTCGAACTTGGCCGGCAGGTCGGTGCCCTGCATCGCGCCGAGCTTGGGCACGGCCGACAGCAGCGCCCGGGTGTAGGGGTGCTGCGGCGAGGCGAACACGGTGTCGGAGCTGCCGGCTTCGACCTTGTCGCCGCGGTACATCACGAGCACGCGGTCGGCAATTTCGGCCACCACGCCCATGTCGTGCGTGATGAAGAGCACGCCCATGCGCATCTCTTTCTGCAGCTCGCGGATGAGCTGGAGGATCTGCGCCTGGATCGTCACGTCGAGCGCGGTGGTGGGCTCGTCGGCGATCAGCAGCTGCGGCTTGCACGACAGCGCCATCGCGATCATCACGCGCTGGCGCATGCCGCCCGACAGCTGGTGCGGAAAGCGGTCGAGCACGTTGCGCGCTTCGGGAATGCGCACGAGCTCGAGCATGCGCAGCGCCTCGGCGCGCGCCGCTGCGTTGCTCTTGCCCTGGTGGATGCGGATGGCCTCGGCGATCTGGTCGCCGGCGGTGAACACCGGGTTCAGCGAGGTCATCGGCTCCTGGAAGATCATCGCAATGTCCGCACCGCGGATGCCGCGCATCGTGCCGTCGCGCGCCTGCGCCAGGTCGAGCACCTCGCCGTTGCGCCGGCGGAAGGCCATGCTGCCGCCGAGGATGCGACCGCCGCCGTGCTCCACCAGCCGCATCAGCGCGAGCGAGGTGACCGACTTGCCCGACCCCGATTCACCCACCACCGCGAGCGTTTCGCCGTGGTCGACGTGGAAGGACAGCTTCTTGACGGCATCGACCGTGCGCTCGGAGGTCGAGAAACGCACGGTGAGGTCGTCGACGGCGAGCACGCGGCCGTCGGGCAGGTTCAGGGCAGGGGAGGACATGGCGGATGCGGGAGAAAAGTAGGGCGTGTGCGTCAGGCGAAGATGGCCGTCACTGGCGTTTCGTCGCCGCGCGCGTGGCCGCGGTACATGCCTTCGGTGTTGAAGGCCAGGCTCAGGTTGCCGTGGCGGTCGACGGCGATCAGGCCGCCGGTGCCGCCGATGGCGGGCAGCGACTCGTGCACCACGGCGTGCGTGGCCGCTTCGAGCGTGGCGCCGCCGTAGGCCATGCGCGCGCAGATGTCGTAGGCGGCTGCGACGCGGATGAACATTTCGCCGCTGCCGGTGCACGAGATGGCAGCGGTGCGGTCGTCGGCGTAGGTGCCGGAGCCGATGAGCGGTGTGTCGCCGACGCGGCCCACGCGCTTGTTGGTCATGCCGCCGGTCGAGGTGGCGGCGGCCAGGTGGCCGTGGATGTCGAGCGCCACGGCGCCGACGGTGCCGAACTTCTTGTCTTCGTCCAGCGGCGGCTTGGTCATGGCGGCGCCTTCGTGGTCGGTGACCACGCGGCCCGTGTCGCGCACGCGGTACAGCTGCTGGCGGCGCGCGTCGGTCGAGAAGAAGAAGGGCTCGACCATCTCCAAGCCGCGGTCGCGCGCGAAGGCTTCGGCTCCTGCGCCGGCCAGCAGCACGTGGGCGCCGTCCTCGAGCACGGCGCGCGCGGCGCGCACCGGGCGGCGCACGTGGCTCACGCCGGCGATGGCGCCGGCCGCGAGCGTGGCGCCGTCCATCACGGCGGCGTCGAGCTCGTGCGTTTCCTCGTGCGTGAACACCGCGCCGTAGCCGGCATTGAAGAGCGGGCAGTCTTCGAGCATCTCGACCGCCAGGCAGGTGGCGTCGAGCGCGGACATGCCCTTGAGCAATGCGGCCTGCGCGGCGCGCACGATGGCCTGCAGCGCGTCGTGGTAGGCCTGCGCCTGCTCGGGGTTGGTCGTCGAGGCGCTGATGGTGCCGGCGCCGCCGTGGATGGCGATGACGGGCGTGACGTTCTTCATCGGGAAGCTTTCTTCTTTTTCTTGCCGGCGTCGGAAGCAACGGCGGCGGGGAGGGAGGGCATGGAGACTTCGCCGCGCGCGTGGCCCTGGCCCAGCCCGCCGTGCAGCCACGGGCGCACCGCCTGCAGGATGCGGCCGGCCGACTGCGCCGCGCCGGGCGCGCGCAGGGCGACGGCGCTGGTCAGTGCCTCGATCAGCGCGAGCACGCTGGTCTCGCAGTTGGGGCGGTAGCTGGTTTCGGTCTGGCCGTACAGCACCACGTCGGCCAGCGGTGCGATGGGCGAGCTGGGCCGGTCGGTCAGCGCGAGCACGGCGCAGCCCTGGCTGCGCGCGATCTGCGCCAGCGCCACCGTGTCGGTGAGGTAGCGCGGAAAGGTGAGGCCGATGAACAGGTCCTGCGGCCCCGCGTGCATCAGCGTGCGCGCCGAATGCGTCACGCCGCTCACGCTGGAGAGCATGCGCACGTCGCTGCAGGAACCATCGAGCCCGTGCTGCAGCAGCCCCGCAAGCCAGGCGCTGGCGCCGAAGCCGCCGATGTAGATCGAGCGCGCCTTCAGGATGCGCTGCACCGCGGCCTCGCAGGCGGCGTAGTCCAGCGACTGGCGCGTGGCTTCGATGTTGCGGCGGCTCTCGTCGAGCGCGGTGGCGAACACCTCGGCCACCGTGGTCGGGTGCTCCAGGTTGCCGCGCAGCCGCTCGACCGGTGCCACCAGCGGCTCGAAGCCGCGCACGAGCTCGGCGCGGAAGGCGGCGTAGCCGTCGAAGTCGAGCGCGCGCGCAAAGCGGTTGGCCGTGGCCACCGACACGCCGGCCGCGGCGGCGAGCTCGTCGATAGGCAGCGTCGCGACCTGCAGCGGATGCCCGAGCACGAAGTCGGCCACCTGCCGGTGCGAACGCGTCAGCCGCGGCAGCGCCTGCGCAATGCGCTGGGCCACGGTGGTGCCTGGGGTGTCGACGTTGGTGCTCATGGGGCGGGCGATGCACCGGGAAGGGTGCGAGTGATGTAAATCAGTTTACAAATATATGTCAGTTATGAAAATTTTCTGTCATTCCCGAGCGATATCGCAAGTAGCGGGCCAGCCGCGAGGGGCTTTGGCGAGGGGCGGAAGGGGCGTGTTTCCCTTGTGGGGCGCCGTGTTCGGGGCTGTTGGGGCGCTGTCTTCAGGGATTTCCCTGATGCTGTCGTTTCATCCCCACGGGCGGGGGATCGGGCGCTTTGGAAACGAACGAATTAACTGCGAGGACGGGGTTGCATAGCGACATTGACGGCGCGGGGGCCAGCCCTGAGTATCCCGAGCGGCGCGTCTTGCGCCGGGGAACGAGGAACCAACATGAGACTGGAATGGCTTCGCCGCGCGCTCGCGGTGATGGGCTGCTGTGTGATGTTCGCGGGCGTGTCCGCCTGCGGTGGCGGTGGGGGCGGTGGTGGGGGCGGCGGTGGCCTGCCGATCCTCCCGCCGACCGCAGGGCCCGTGCCCCAGCAGCCGGCACCAGCGCCGACACCGACGCCCACCAACCGCGTGGTGTCCGAATCCATCCAGTCGGGGTTCACCGGCGCGCCTTACCCTCTTTCCGTCTACCTGCCCGCCGGGTACGACCAGGGCTCCGATGCCTACCCCGTCATCTATGCCCTCGACGGCGATGCCACCAACGGCTTGCCGCAGACACGGTTCGCGAATCTCATGGATGTCCTGGTGAAGCGCGGAACGAAAGCCATCCTCGTCGGCATCGGGAACACCGGGCGACGTCAGGAGGACTACAACTTTCCCGGGGCCTTCAAGTACCACGACTTCCTCGCGAAGGAGTTGATTCCCTTCATCGATTCGAAGTACCGGACCAATCCCAAGAACCGGATGCTCACGGGCCTGTCGACCAGTGGCAACCTGGCAGCCACGGCGCTCTTTCTCGAAGCGCCGGACAACCTGGTGTTTTCTTCCTTTGTGTCGATCGAGGGCGCTTTCTGGCAGCAGGAGGCCCAGAACAACGATCTCGAAAAGAAGATGTTCGACGCGTTGGCGGGCAGGCCGCTGCCGGTCACGTTGATACTTGCAAGTTGCATAAGTGGCTGCAATCAACAGTACGTGAGGGCGCTGTACCAACGGATGGCGGCGCGAGGCTATGTGGGGCTGCAGCTGCTCAGTACGGAGTTCAACGCCACGCACGTCGGCGCGGATGTCCTGGCGTTCGAAGACGCGGTGGTGCGAATCTACAAGTAGGAGGCCATGGCCGCGCCGCGAACCCGACGCCCGGGGTTCGCGGGCGGCGTTCTCATGCCGAGAGCGGTTTGGGCGGGTAGCCGGCCTCTGTGAGCACGGCCACCACGGAAGGGCTGTCCTCCGTGGTGTCGATGCGCACCGTCCTGCTCTTCAAGTCCACCTCGATCCTGGCCTGCGGGTCCAGGTCCTTGACGGCCCGGGTGATGCGGCCGGCGCAGCTGCCGCAGGTCATCGACTGGATTTCAAACGCTTGCATGGGGTGAGTCCTTTCAAAAGAGTGACTCGCAGTGTCAAGCTTGGCATCGTGTGAAGGTCAAGCGCGTCGAACGCCTGACCCCAGGCGCGCCAAGGTCATGCGCCGTTTGCGTTTGACTCTCTCATGGTGTGAAGGTTGAGACTTCGCGCTTTGGCTCGAAGGAGAACCCCATGGAACATCCCACGGCGCCGGCTGCTGCGGCGCGCTTGTCCCTTGCCGATGTCGTTGCGCGCTCCGGTGCGTCCGCGCGGCTGCTGAGCGACTGCGAATCGCTCGGGCTGCTCGACGACACGGCGCACGGCGGCCGCTACGACGAACGCGCGGTGTCGACACTGCGCTTCGTGCGGCGCGCGCACACGCTGGGTTTCGACACACCGGAAGTCGTCGAGCTGCACGCGCTGTGGCAAGACGGTCGTCGTGCAAGTTTCGACGTGAAGCGCGTTGCGCTCGAACGCGCCGACGACCTGGCCCAGCGGATCGAAGAGCTTGCGCACATGAAGCGCCTGCTGGAGCGCCTTGCTCATTGCTGCGAAGGTGACGAGCGCCCGGAGTGCCCCATCCTCGATGAGCTGGCCGGGCTCAAGGGATTCGCCGGCTGTGAAGCACGGCGTGCCTGAGGCCGATCCTCAACCCGGAATGTTCGGCTCGACCAGCTGCGCCAGCGCGACCAGCGATTCCTGCCAGCCCAGGTAGCACATCTCGACGGGAATCACGTCGGGGATGCCTTCCTGCACGACGGACATGTCCGTGCCGCACGAGACCGCGGTCAGGACCACCGTGGTCTTCATCGTGCCCGGCAGGTGGGGATCGTCGAAGCTCGCGTCGTAGGCAATGCGCTGGCCGGGCACGAGTTCCAGGTATTTGCCGCCGAACGAATGGCCGTGGCCGGTGCCGAAGTTGGTGAAGGACATGCGCCACGCGCCGCCCACCACCGGCTCCATGGTGTGGACCTTGCCGGTGAAGCCGAAGGGCGGCAGCCAGCGCTCGAAGGCGCCAGGCTCCACGAAGGCACGGTAGAGCTTGTCGGGGGTGGTGCGCAGCACGCGGTGCAGGCGAACGGTGTGGGTGGCCATGGTTGCTTTCTCCTGATGAAGTACAGAGGACGACCCTCTGTGATGACGTCGGATGAGCCCGCTGCGATTCGACAGGTGCAGGATCAGGAAAAACCCTGAGCCAGCACCCTGCGCCTCAATCGATGAACCGCGCGACGATGTCCTGGAACGACGGCAAGTCCATCTGCGTGTGGCCGCCTTCGTAGCCCTTCAGGCTCAGCTGCAGACCTTTGTAGTTGCGCGCGGCGATCTGGTCGCGCAGCGCGGTGATCTCCGGGCCGCCGACGTTGCTGATGGCATAGCCCAGCAACAGGGTCACGGGAATGTCGCGGGTGCTGCTGTTGGCGTACATCTGGCTTTCGAGCGGATCGAGCTGGCCGCGCGCGCCGGCGGCGGGCGGGTCGGATGCGAAGAAATGCTGGAAGGTGAACGTGCCCGCCGCGCCTTCGGTGAAGAAGGCGATGAGCGTGAAGACGCCGCCGTTCGACAGGCCCGAGAGCATGCGCCTGGCCGGGTTGGCCCGGTAGTTCGATTCGACATGCGGCACCAGCTGGCCGGTGAGGAACTCGTGGTACGCCTTGGCGCCCGGCATCAGATAGTCGGTGTTGCGGCGCGAGGTGCCGCCGATGCCGACCACGATGGCTTTCTTGCCGGCCTTCTCGAGGATGTCGGTGAAGTTCTGGAAGCGCGTCACGCTCTGGTTGTAGACCGCGTCGCCGTCGGTGATGTAGACCGTGGGGTAGCTCGCCGTGGCGCCGTCGTAGCCGGCTGGCAGGTAGACCTGGATCGGGTAGGTTGCTTCGGTGGCGGTCGACTTCATCGAACTGCTGACCACTCGCCCGCGTCCTGTGTCCGCGGGCGGTGGTGTCGGTGTGCCGCCGACCGGTGGCAACGGCAGCATCGCCACACCGCCTCCGCCCCCACCACCCCCTCCGCCGCCGCCGCAACCTGAAAGCCCCAGCAGCAGGGCGCAGCCCGCTGTGAACATGAGCCGGCGAAGAATCCCTCTTGTCTGCATGTGACGTTCCTTGTTGTGATGACCGTGGTGGCGGAAGCCGGGGCGATCTTAGGGGGCAGGGGGTGCGGCTGTCTTCTGCATGAACACACTCAACGGATCGTCCGGATAGTCCCCGAAGCGCTCGCGCCGCGCATACCCCGCACGCGCATAGAAGGCCAGCGCCTCGGGCTGGCTCACGCCTGTCTCCAACCGGAACATCGCGCATCCGCGTGCCGCCGCCTCGGCTTCGAGAAAGCCCAGCACCTTCGCCGCGACGCCTTGCCCGCGGTTCTGCGGGCGCACGTACATGCGCTTGAGTTCGCCGTAGCCGGGGTTCATGACGACAGCGCCGCAGCCGATGGCCGTGCCGGCCGCGTCGCGCGCGACGGCGAACAGCACGTGCGCGGCCGACAGTGCGGCAATGTCGATGCCGTAGTGGCTCTCGGGTGGGTACAGCGGCTTCTGGTACGCATCGAGGTCGTCGATGAGCTGGATGACGTCGGGCTGGTTCGGGTTTTCGATCGAGATCTGCATCGTTCGATCGTACCGAGCCGAAGCGCTGCAAAGCCCGACGCGCGACGGGGTTCTGCGCGGCGGCCAACAATGGCCGCGTCATTCATCTGGTTCGTCTGTTCGTTCGATTCAAGGAGTAGAACTTTGGAATACCGTCATCTGGGCAAATCGGGCCTCAAGGTCCCCGTGTTGAGCTTCGGCACCGGCACCTTCGGCGGCAAGGGCGAGTTTTTCAGCGCGTGGGGCAGCACCGACGTGGCCGAGGCGCGCACGCTGATCGACATCTGCATGGACGCCGGCGTGAACATGTTCGACAGCGCCGACATCTACTCGGGCGGCGCCGCCGAATCGGTGCTGGGCGAGGCGATCAGGGGGCGGCCGCGCGACCGGCTGCTGATCTCGACCAAGGCCACCTTCCGCAGCGGCGAGGGGCCGAACGACGTGGGCTCGTCGCGCCACCACCTCGTGCAGGCGGTCGATGCGTCGCTGAAGCGGCTGGGCACCGACTACATCGACCTGTTCCAGCTGCACGGTTTCGATGCCAGCACGCCGGTGGAAGAAACGCTGTCCACGCTCGACGACCTCGTGCGCGCGGGCAAGCTGCGCTATGTGGGCGCGTCGAACTTCTCGGGCTGGCACCTGATGAAGTCTTTGGCGGTGTCCGAGCAGCGCGGCTATGCACGCTATGTGGCGCACCAGGCGTACTACTCGCTGGTCGGGCGCGAGTACGAGTGGGAGCTGATGCCGCTGGCGCAAGACCAGGGCGTGGGCGCCGTGGTCTGGAGCCCGCTGGGCTGGGGCCGGCTCACGGGCAAGATCCGCCGCGGCCAGCCGCTGCCCGCCAACAGCCGCCTGCACGTGACGGCCGACATGGGCCCGCCGGTGCCCGACGAGCTGCTGTACCGCGTGGTCGAGGCACTCGAAAAAGTCGGCGCCGAGGTCGGCAAGACGGTGCCGCAGGTCGCGCTCAACTGGCTGCTGCAACGCCCGACGGTGTCCAGCGTGGTCGTCGGTGCGCGCGACGAGGCGCAGCTGCGCCAGAACCTCGGTGCGGTGGGCTGGAACCTCACGCCCGCGCAGGTGGCCGAACTCGACGCGGCCAGCGCGACGACGCGCACCTACCCGTACTGGCACCAGCAGGGCTTCAAGGAACGCAACCCGAACCCGGTCTGACCGTGTTCAGTCGGGTGTCAGCCCCAGCACCCACTGCTTGAACTGCTCCAGCGCCCCGGAGGCCGGCCGGCCTTCGGGGTAGGCGAAGTAGTAGCCCTGGTGCACGTCCAGGTGCCGGTCCACCGGGATCACGAGTTCGCCGGTGCGCAGCTCCTGCTCGACCAGGATGCGCGGCGCCAGCCCCACGCCCATGCCCGCCGCCGCGGCGGCCACCACCATGGTGAACAGCTCGTAGCGCGGCCCGCGCGACGCGTGCACCGTGTACTCCCATTCCTGCTGCGCGTACCAGTCGCGCCAGGCATGGGCGCGCGTGCTCAGGTGCACGTGGCGGCGGCGCTCGAAGCCGGCTTCGTCCCACCGGGCCTGCGCGTCGCGGAACGCGGGGCTGCAGATGGGCACCATCTCGCCTTCGGAAAAGATCAGCCCGCCGCGCGTGTTCGGCCAGAACTGGTCGCCGAAGTAGATCGCCGCGTCGTACGCGTTTTCCTGGAACGAGAAGGGCTGCGAGCGCGCCGACAGGTTCACCGTGATGTTCGGGTGCAGCCGGCTGAAGTCGGGCAGCCGCGGAATGAGCCATTGCGTGGCGAAGGTCGGCACCACGGCCAGTTCGAGCACGAAGCCCATCTCGTGGCCGGCGCTGATCTCCAGCGTGTCGCGGCGGATCTGGTCGAGGTGGCGGCGGATGCGCGCGGCGTACTCGCGGCCCACGTCTGTGAGCGTGAGCCGCTTGCGCACGCGCGAGAACAGCGGCACGCCCAGGCGCTGCTCCAGCATCGCCACCTGGCGCCCGACCGCGCTTTGCGTGAGCGCCAGCTCGGTCGCCGCGCGGGTGAAGCTCCCCAGGCGCGCCGAGGCCTCGAAGGCCTGCAGCGCGCCGAGGTTGGGAATGTCTTTTCTCATCGCGCTATTCTGGCGGGAGCTTGCGCGGCCCGGGCAATGGCCCGGGCCCGCACATCGAAGACACGGAAAGGCATCACATGCGGCGTGTGGCGATCATCGGCGGCGGGGCCATCGGCTCGGCCATCGCGTACTTCCTGGGCGCCGACCCGGCGGGCGAGGCCTTCGACATCACGGTGGTGGAGCGCGACTTCTCGTACCGGCAGGCCTCGTCGGCGCTGTCGGCCAGCTCGATCCGGCAGCAGTTCTCCACCGCCATCAATATCGAGATGTCGCTCTACGGCATCGAGTTTTTCCGCACGCTGGGCGAGACCCTGCGCGTGGGCGATGGCGACGTGCCCGATATCGGCCTGGTCGAGCCGGGCTACCTGTACCTGGCCTCGCCGGCAGGTGTCGACGTGCTGCGCGAGAACCACGCGACGCAGAAGGCGCATGCGGTGGACGTGGCGCTGTTGACGCCCGAGGAGCTGAAGGCGCGCTTCCCGTGGCTCTCGACCGAGGGCATCGCGCTCGCATCGCTCGGCCTCTCGGGCGAGGGCTGGTACGACGGCTACAGCCTGCTGCAGGCCTTTCGCAAGAAGGCGGTGTCGCAAGGCGTGCGCTATGTGCAGGCGCAGGCGACGGGCCTGCAGCGCGAGGGGCGCCGCATCACCGGCGTGCAGATCGACGGCGGCGACACGCTGCAGGCGGACATCGTCGTCAACGCGGCGGGCGCGTGGGCGGCGCCGGTCGCGCAGTGGGCCGGCATCGCGCTGCCCGTGCACGGTCGACGCCGCAGCGTGTTCAGCTTTTCATGCCCGAGCACCTTGCCCGGTTGCCCGCTGGTCATCGACACCTCGGGCATCTGGCTGCGCCCAGAAGGCCGCCAGTTCATCTGCGGCTTTGCGCCGCCCGAAGACCGGGACCCCGACGACGCGCCGCTCGAAGTCGACCACGAGGCCTTCGAAAACTTCATCTGGCCGGCGCTGGCCGAACGCATCCCGGCCTTCGAAGCCGTCCGCATGACGGGCGCCTGGGCCGGCTACTACGAGATGAACGTGTTCGACCACAACGCGATCCTCGGCCAGCATCCCGACTGCGACAACCTCTACTTCGCGAACGGCTTCTCGGGCCACGGGCTGCAGCAGTGCCCGGCGGCGGGGCGCGGCATCGCGGAGCTGATCCGCTTCGGCGGCTACCGCAGCCTCGACCTGTCGCCGCTGTCGTTCGCGCGCATCCTCGAGAACCGACCGCTGCGCGAGAAGAACATCATCTAGGGTTGCTGCTCCGCCGGCTTGATGTCCCCCACGGGCGACAGCAGCACCGGGTCGAAAGCGGCGAGCGTGCGGCCTTCCTTCAACCGTTTCGGCCAGTCGGGGTTCGACAGCGCGCCGCGTCCCAGCGCCACGAAATCGGCGCCGTCCGCGAGCGCCGCTTGCGCGCGCCCCGGGTCGTGCAGGCTGCCGTTGGCGACGATCGCTAGGCCGGGTGCATGGCGACGTGCGAGCTGCAGCAGGCTCGGCCCCGCATCGCCGAAGGCCGGTCGCCAGGCTTCGAACTCGGTGACGTGCAGGTAGTCGATGCCGCTGTGCGCCAGCGCCCCGAACACCGTCGCCGCACCGGCCTCGGCTTCCGGCCACTTGTGGCCGAAGTCGTTGACCTTGCCTTGCGAGATGCGCACGCCGACCGGCGCCGACGCGCCCAGCATCTGCCGCACGGCACGCACCACCTCGGCCGTCAGCTGCACGCGCTGCGCGAGGGCGCCGCCCCAGCGGTCGGTGCGCGTGTTGGTGTGGCCGGTCAGGAACTGGTCGAGCAGGTAGCCGTTCGCGCCGTGGATCTCCACGCCGTCGAAGCCCGCCACTTCCATCGCCAGCAGCGCGGCCCGGGCGAAGCCGCGAAGGGCCTCGGCGATGTCGGCATCGGTCATCGCGCGGGGCACCGGGTAGTCGCCTTCGCCGCGGTAGGCCGTCATCTGCGTGCCCAGCGGACGAACGGCCGATGGCCCCGCCGTGTGGTCGCGAAAGCGGTTGAACTGCGACAGCGCGCCCGCATGCATGAGCTGCGCGATGGCACGCCCGCCCGCGTCCTGGATCGCCTTCACGACCGGGCGCCACGCGCGGGCTTGTTCGCCATCGATCAAGCCGGGCTGGCGGGCATAGCCTTGCGCATACGCCGCATCGGTGTAGATGCCTTCGGTGATGACGAGGCCGAAGCCGCCCCGCGCAAAGCGCTCGTAGTAGCGGGCCATGGTGCCGTTGGCGTGGCCCTCGGGCGAGGCGCTGACGCGTGTCATCGGTGCCACGGCGAGCCGGTTGGGCAGCTGCAGGTCGTGCAGCTTCGCCGGCGCGAGCAGCGGCGTGCTCATCGGGCGTCTCCGGGCGCGACGGCGATGGCCTCGATCTCGATCATCGCGTCGGGCGAGTACAGGCCCGAGACTTCCACGATGGTGTCGGCCGGGTAGGGCGCCGAGAACCACTGACGGCGCAGTTCGACGATCTTCGGAAAGTTCGCCATCGAGGTCAGGAAGATCGTCACCTTGACCACGCTGCCCAGGCCCGTGCCGGCGGCCCGCAGCACGCGGTCGAGGTTCTTGAAGGCCTGCTCGGCCTGGCGGTCGAAGTCGCCCTTGCCGACGATCTCGCCGTCGTCGCCGATCGCGGCCTGGCCGGAGACGAAGACCAGGTTGCCGAGCTGGATGGCCTGGGACAGCAGGAAGGGCGCGTAGGGGTCGGGTTGCGTGTGGATCTGCTTGGGTTGGAGTTGCATGACAGGTGCCTTCTATGGTGAATTTCAGATCAGCCGTGGAAGTGATTTCTTCCCGCGACCCCTGAAATTTAGGGATGAAGACGGCGCCCGACAAAGGCTGATTTTTCAACCGATGGATGAGTTGAGCTAATCTGTCTGCATGCGAAGACTTCCTCCCCTGGGCGCATTGCGCGTGTTCGAGGCCGCGGCCCGCCGGCTGAGCTTCAAGGCGGCTGCCGACGAACTGCACGTCACGCCCACCGCCGTCAGCCACCAGATCAAGCAGCTCGAGGAAACGCTCGAGGTGCGCCTGTTCGAACGCGGCACGCGGCAGGTGCACCTGACGGCCGCCGGGCACCAGCTGTTTCCCGCGCTGCGCGACGGCTTCGACAGCTTCGAGCGCGCCGTCGACGGCGTGCGCCGGCTGAAGGGCACGCGCATCGCCACGCTGTCGTCCACGGTCGGTTTCATGGCCCGGCGGCTGGCGCCGCGTGCGGGCACCTTCCGCGACCTGCATCCCGAATGGACGCTGCGGCTGGACGCCACCAACCAGGTCGTCGACCTCGACACCGAGGCCGATGCGGCGATTCGCTACGGCAACGGCCGCTACGCCGACCTGGTCGTGGAGCCGCTGTTCCAGGACCACTACGCGCCGGTCTGCAGCCCCGCGCTGGCGGTCGTGGCGCGGCAGGACCTGAAGGCCGTGTCGCTGATCCATTTCGAATGGGGGCGCGCGGGGCGCGACGAAACGCTGGCGCCCGTGTGGCGCACCTGGCTCGCGCGCGCGGGCCGCACCGACGTCGATGCGCAGGCCGGCCTGTCGTTCACCGAAGAGATCCACGCGGTGCAGGCCACGGTCGCGGGGCAGGGCGTCGGCCTGCTGAGCCTGGCGCTCGTGGCCGACGAGCTGGCGTCGGGCCTGCTGGTGCAGCCCTTCGCGTTGTCGGTGGAGAGCTACCGCTACGACCTGGTCTACAGCCCGCGCGCCGCCACCCGGCCCGCGACGGGGGTGTTGCGCGACTGGGTGCACCGCGAGTTCGGCGCTGGCGAAAAGAAGGCATAGTGGCAGGCATGACTGCCCAGACCCTGTACGCGCAAAAGCGCGTTTCCGCCGCCGATGCCGTGCGCCAGGTGCGCAACGGCGACATGATCATCGTGCCCACGGGCGTCGGCGAGCCGCCCTCGCTGCTCACGGCGCTGTCCGAGCAGCGCCGCGACTTCCGCGACGTGAAGGTGGCGCAGATCCTGGCGATGCGCAAGTACGCCTACATCGACCCCGAGACGGTCGAGCATGTGCGCCACGTCGCGCTGTTCTTCGGCGGTGCCACGCGCGCGGGCGGGCAGGCCGGCTGGATCGACTTCATTCCGAACTACTTCTCCGAGATCCCGGCGCAGATCGAGCGCGGGCAGATCGCGGCCGACGTGGTGTTCAGCATGGCTTCGCCGATGGACGCGCATGGCTACTTCGCGCTGAGCCTGGGCCCCGACTACACGATGGCCGCCGTTGCGAAGGCCCGCGCGGTCGTGCTCGAGGTGAACCCCAACGTGCCCTATGCGCACGGCAACTGCCACGTGCACATCTCGCAGGTGGCGGCGCTGGTGGAAAGCAGCGAGCCCGTGATGGAGGTCGGCTTGCCGAAGATCGGCCCGGTGCAGGAAGCCATCGGCAAGCACGTGGCCGACCTGATCGACGACGGCGCCACCTTGCAGATCGGCTACGGCGGCATCCCTGACGCGGTGGTGATGCAGCTCACGGGCAAGCGCGACCTGGGCATCCACACCGAGATGATCGGCGACGGCATCCTCACGCTGGTGGAAAGCGGCGCGGTCACCAACCGCCGCAAGAACTACCTGCCGGGCAAGTCGGTCGCGACCTTCGCACTGGGATCGAACAAGCTGTACCGCTTCATGGACCGCAACCCGGGGTTGGAGATGCATCCGGTGAACTTCACCAACGACCCGGCGCTGGCGGGGCTGAACGACAACCTCATCGCCATCAACGCCACCATGCAGATCGACCTGCTGGGCCAGTGCGGCTCCGAGAGCCTGGGCCACGCGCCGTATTCGGGCACCGGCGGGCAGTCGGACTTCGTGCGCGCGGCCAACCGCTCGCGCGGCGGCAAGGCCTTCATCGTGCTGCCCTCGACAGCGAAGGACGACACCATCTCGCGCATCGTGCCCTCGCTGTCGCCGGGCACGCACGTGAGCACGAGCAAGAACGACATCAACTACGTCGTCACCGAACATGGCGTGGCGCAGCTGCGCGGAAAGTCGGCCAAACAGCGCGCGCAGGAGCTGATCGCCATCGCGCATCCGAACTTCCGGGCGGAGCTGACGGAGCAGGCGAAGCGCGCGAAGTTGCTGTGAGCGTTGGGGTGGCCCAAGGCGCGGTTCAACTGGCCTTGGCCGCCCGCACCAGCGACGGCGTGGCCTTGTAGCTCTCGGGGAAGAGCTTCTTCAGGTCGTCGATCTTCGGCAGGTCGTTGATCGCGATGTAGGGCTGGTTCGGGTGCAGCGTGAGGTAGTCCTGGTGGTAGTCCTCCGCCGCATAGAAGGGCTTGGACATCTCGACCGTGGTCGCCAGCGGCTTGTTGCCGAAGGTCTTGGCCTGGTTCAGCTGGGCGATGTAGGCGTTGGCGATGCGGGCCTGTTCGGCGTTTTCGGCGAACACGGTGGAGCGGTACTGCGGGCCGGTGTCGGGGCCCTGGCGGTTGAGCTGGGTCGGGTCGTGCGCCACCGAGAAATAGATCTGCAGCAGCTGGCCGTAGCTGACCTTGCGCGGGTCGTAGCTGATGCGCACCGCTTCGGCATGGCCGGTGCGCCCGGAGCCGACCTCGTCGTAGCGCGCGGTGCGGGCCTCGCCGCCCGCGTAGCCCGAGAGCGCATTGCTCACGCCCTCGACGCGCTGGAACACGCCCTGCACGCCCCAGAAGCAGCCGCCTGCGAACACGGCGGTGGCGGTGGTGGCGCCTGCGGGTGCGGTGAGGTCGACCGTGGGCGCGGGCACGCGGCGTGCGGTCTCGGCAAAGGACGGGGCTGCGTGCCAGGCGAAGGCGGCGACAGCAAGCGCGCCGGCGGCGATGGCGAAGGATTTCATGGCGATCTTTCGTAGGGAGCGCAGGAAAGGAACAGTGATCCCGATCCCGCCGGCCGTCAATGGCGGCGGGGCCGGGGAGAAGGCGGCTTACTTCTTCATCTCGTCCTTGCCCATCGCGTCTTTCTTCATTTCGTCCTTGGCCATGGCGTCTTTCTTCATGCCATCTTTGGCCATGCCGTCCTTCTTCATGCCGTCCTTCTTCATGGCGTCTTTCTTCATCCCGTCCTTGGCCATGCTGTCCTTCTTCATGCCGTCCTTGGCCATGTCGTCCGCGGCCAAGGCCGAGGCGCCGGCGAAGGCCATGCAGGTGGCGAGGAGGGTGGCGGTGAGCTTGTTCATGTCGGTCTTCCTGAGTTGAGGTTGGGTCTTGTTGTCGAGATCGGCCTGGTTCCCTGTCGGAATTCGGCCTCGCGCTTTCTTCGGCAGTCGAGCGGCTGCGGCAGCCCCTCAGCTCCCTCCGAACCAGTTGTAGCCCTGGTCTTCCCAGTAGCCACCGGGATAGGTGTTGGTCACGTACATCGCCTGGATGTGCTTGGGGTTCTTGTAGCCAAGCTTGGTCGGCATGCGCAGCTTCATCGGGAAGCCGTACTTCGGCGGCAGCGGCTGGTCGTCGTAGCTCAGCGCCAGCAGGGTCTGCGGGTGCAGCGCGGTCGGCATGTCGATGCTGGTGTGGTAGTCGTCCGCGCACTGGAAGCCGACGTACTTGGCGCTCAGGTCCGCACCGACGTGGCGCAGGAAATCGGCAAAGCGCACGCCGCCCCATTTGCCGATGGCACTCCAGCCTTCGACGCAGATGTGGCGCGTGATCTGGTCCTGCTGCGGCAGGGTGCGCAGCTCGGCGAGCGTCCAGCGGCGCTTGTCGGCGACCATGCCGCTCACTTCGAGGCGGTAGGTGGCTTCGTCGACCTCGCGGACCTCGTCCTCGCCGTAGTAGGCGTTGAACGGAAAGGGGCGCGTGATCTCGGCTTCGGTGTAGGTCGGCGCCAGCCGCGTCGGGCTGAAGAGCCAGCCCTGCACCTCGTCGTTGAAGCGCGAGACCTTCGCAAGCGCGGCTTCCACGTGGCTGTCGTCGCTGATGCTGCAGCCGGTGAGCATCGACAGCCCGCCCAGCGTCAGCGAACGGCGCAGGAACAGGCGGCGCGAGGGCGCGTCGAGCCGGCGCTCGATGAGGGCGCGGGCTTCGCGCACCACGGCGTCGCCGTCGACACCGACCAGGGGAGGGCGTTTGAAAAGGAAGCTCATGGGGTGTGGGGCGCGCGACCGCGCAGCATGGTGAGCAGGGTGCGGGGCACGAGCGCCACCATCACGAGGTGCACGGCAACGAAAGCCACCAGGGCGGCCATCGCCACGAAGTGGACGCGGCGCGCGGCTTCGTAGCCGCCCAGCAGCTCGCGCAGCAGCGGAAACTGCACCGACTTCCACAGCACCAGCCCCGACAGCACGATCGCGACGAGGTCGACGATCACGAACAGGTAGGCGAGCTTTTGCACATGGTTGTAGTGGCGCGGGTCGGCGTGCGAGAGCCTGCCGCCGAGCGCGGCCCGCGCATCGCGCCAGAGGCCGGCCGGCGTGAGCGGGAAGAACTTGCGCGCGAAGCGCCCGCTGGCAAGGTTCAGCACCAGGTAGACGAGCCCGTTGAACACCAGCAGCCACATCGCCGCGAAGTGCCACTGCAGCGCGCCGCCGAGCCAGCCGCCCAGCGTGATCGAGGCCGGGAAGCGAAAGGCAAGGAAGGGCGCCGCGTTGTAGATGCGCCAGCCGCTGGTCACCAGCACCAGCACGGCCAGCGCGTTGAGCCAGTGCGTGACGCGCATCCACAGCGGGTGGATCGGTCGGTGGTCGGGGGCGGCGCGTGTCTGCATGGGCCGGATTGTTGGGCGCACCCCCTTGCCGATTCATCACGCAAAGTTCAAGGATTCGTGATAACTCCGGGGGGCGTCTCGCGGGACAATCGCGGCCATGGACACCGCCAAACGCGTGCTGATCGTCGAGGACGACGCCCACATTGCCGAGCTGCTGCGCATGCACCTGCGCGACGAGGGCTATGCGGTCGAGCACGCCGCCGACGGCAACGCCGGCCTGCGCGCGCTGGAGCGCGGCCAGTGGGACGCGCTGGTGCTCGACCTCATGCTGCCCGGCATCGACGGCCTCGAAATTTGCCGCCGCGCCCGCGCCATGGCGCGCTACACGCCCATCATCATCGTGAGCGCGCGCTCGAGCGAGGTGCACCGCATCCTCGGGCTGGAGTTGGGCGCCGACGACTACCTGGCCAAGCCCTTCTCGGTGCTGGAACTGGTGGCGCGCGTGAAGGCGCTGCTGCGGCGCACCGACGCGCTGGCGCGCAACGCGCGGCTGGAGTCGGGCAGCCTCACGCTGGGCAACCTCGACATCGAGCCGCTGGCGCGCGAGGTGCGCGTCGACGGCAAGCCCATCGAGCTCACGCCGCGCGAGTTCGACCTGCTGTATTTCTTCGCGCGCCATCCCGGCAAGGTGTTCTCGCGCCTGGACCTGCTCAACCAGGTCTGGGGCTACCAGCACGACGGCTACGAACACACGGTCAACACGCACATCAACCGGCTGCGCACCAAGGTCGAGGCCGACCCGGCCGCGCCGCGGCGCATCCTCACGGTGTGGGGGCGCGGCTACAAGCTCGCGGCGGAAGATGCAGCACCGAAGGGTGATGTATGAGCGCCGCGCCGGGCCGCCCCAAGCAAGCTCGCTCCCGCCTGGCGGGAAGGCGCGAAGCGCCAAGGGTGCTTCAATGACGATGGCCTGGGCCACGCTGTCGCGGCGCCTGTCGATCGCGTTCGCGGTGCTGCTGCTGGCCTGCTGCGGGGCCTCGGCGTGGCTGCAGATGCGCGCGGGCGCGCAGCACGCGCAAGAGGTGACGCAGCGGCTGTCGCTCGGGCTTGCGGCCCACATCGCGCAGAACACCGAACTCATGAAGCCGGGCGGGCTCGACCCGGTGGCGGTGAAAGACCTGTTCGACAAGCTCATGACCGTCAACCCCAGCGTCGAGGTCTACGTGCTGGGGCTCGACGGCCGCATCGAGGCCCAGGCCGCGCCGCCCGGGCACCTCAAGCGCGACAAGGTGGCGCTCGGCCCCATCCGCCGGCTGCTGGCCGGCGAGCGCCTGCCCATCGTGGGCGACGACCCGCGCAGCCCCGACGGCGCCAAGGTCTTCAGCGCCGCGCCGCTGCGCATGGGCGGGCGCGACGCCGGCTATGTGTACGTGGTGCTGCAAGGCGAAGACCACGACGCGCTGGCCGCCAACCTGTCGGCCGACACCGTGCTGCGCACCACGCTGTGGTCGATGGCCTTGGTGGCGCTGCTGGGGCTCATCGCCGGGCTGGTGGCGTTCCGCCTCATCACGCGGCCGCTGCGCGAGCTGACGGCGGCGGTGCGGCGTTTCGAGGCCGAGGGCATAGCGGCATTGGAGCGCGAGGCGCCCATGCCCGCGCCGCCGCGCCACGCCGACGACGAGATCGCGCAGCTGCAGCAGGCCTTTGCGCAGATGACGCGCCGCATCGCCGAGCAGTGGCGCGAACTGAGCCTGCAGGACCGCCAGCGCCGCGAGCTCTTCGCCAACATCTCGCACGACCTGCGCACGCCGCTCACCTCGCTGCACGGCTACCTCGAGACGCTGCTGCTCAAGGCCGGCACGCTCAGCGAGGAAGAGCGCCGCCGCTACCTGGAGATCGCGCTCGGCCAGAGCCGCAAGGTGGGCCGGCTCGCGCAGGAGGTGTTCGAGCTGGCGCGGCTCGAGTACGGCGTGGTCAAGCCCGAGAAAGAAAACTTTGCGCTGGCCGACCTCGTGCAGGACGTGTTCCAGAAGTTCGAGCTCGCGGCCGAGGCGCGGCGCCAGCAGCTCAAGCCCGACATCGCGCCGAACCTGCCCGTGGTGTCGGCCGACCTCGGCATGATCGAGCGCGTGCTGACCAACCTGCTGGACAACGCCATCCGCCACACGCCGGCCGGCGGCGAGATCGAGGTGCGCCTGCGCCCGTCCGACGCCGGCGTGGCGGTGCAGGTGAGTGACACCGGCCCCGGCATTCCGGGCGAACTGCAGAAGGGCCTGTTCACTCGGCCGGCCTTTGCCGATGGCGGTGCGCGCGGCGGCGGGCTGGGGCTGATGATCGTGCAGCGCATCCTGCAGCTGCACGGCAGCGACATCCGGCTCGTGCCGCAGCCGGGCAAGGGTGCGGTGTTCCTGTTCCGGCTCGGGGGCGCAACAGCGCGCTGAAGGCGTTGAAGCCGGTGGGAGTCGGGTTTGCCAGCGGGCGGCGGGCGATGCTACAAGCGAAGCGGCATCACCCCCCAAGAACAGAAGGAGACCACCGACCATGCCCGCTTTCGAGACCGTCCTGATCGACAAGGACCCGCAGCACCCGCGCATCGCGCGCCTCGTGCTCAACCGCCCCGAGAAGCTCAATGCCATCGGTGACAGCACGCCGACCGACATCCGCCGCGCGGTCGAATGGGCCGAGGCCGACGACGAGGTGCATGTGATCGTGGTCGAGGGGGCGGGCCGCGCCTTCTGCGCCGGCTACGACCTGGGCGACTATGCCGAAGGCCAGGGCCGCGAAGGCCAGGGCGACCATCCCTGCCGGCAGGAGAAAACGCCGTGGGACCCGATGCTCGACTACGCCGCCATGAAGCGCAACACCGAAGACTTCATGTCGCTGTGGCGCTGCCGCAAGCCGACCATCGCCAAGGTGCACGGCTACGCGGTGGCCGGCGGCTCCGACATCGCGCTGTGCTGCGACCTGCTCACCATGGCCGACGACGCGCGCATCGGCTACATGCCCACGCGCGTGTGGGGCTGCCCGACCACCGCGATGTGGACCTACCGCCTCGGCGCATTGCGCGCCAAGCAGCTCATGTTCACCGGCGACACCATCACCGGCACGCAGGCGGCCGACTGGGGCCTGGCCAACTTCGCGGTGCCGGCGGCGCAGCTCGACGAGGCCACGCTGGCACTCGCGCAGCGCATCGCGGGCGTGCCCAGTTCGCATCTCATGATGCACAAGATGGTCGTCAACCAGGTCTGGCATTCGATGGGGCTGGAGCAGACCCAGATGTTCGCCACCGTCTTCGACGGCATCACGCGCCACAACCCCGAAGGCATGTGGTTCCGCCGCCAGGCCGAGGCCGAAGGCTTCAAGAGCGCGGTGCAGTGGCGCGACAGCGGTCGGCCGATTCCTGAAGGCGACGAGGCGAGGGCGCGCATCGCCGAGCTCGAAGCGAAGCTGGCTGCGCGCGGCTGAGCACACGGTCGCGTGGCGCCATGCTGGCGCCCATGTCACGCGACCGACATATCTCCCCTCGATGATCCGCCGCGCCTGCCGTTTGTCGCGTTGACGGCGGAAAGATGGCGCATCCATTTCGATGGATACAAAAGGGGAGGATTTCAATGCAGTTGTTCAATTTCTCGCGCACGGCCCTCGCGGCCTGCGCCTGCGCATTCATGGCCGCCTGCGGTGGCGGCAATGGCGGCGGTGGCGTGCCGATGTGGCCCATCGTGCCGGTCTCGCCTCCGGCCCCCGCGCCTGCGCCCGCCCCGGCGCCCGCACCTGCCGAAGCCGCCCCCGTGCTCGTCATCGGCCACCGTGGCGCGCCCGCGCTGCGGCCCGAGCACACGCTGGCCTCGTACCAGCAGGCCATCGACGACGGCGCCGACTTCATCGAGCCCGACCTCGTGCCCACCAAGGACGGCGAGCTGGTCGCGCGCCACGAGAACGCCATCGCCATCGTTGATGCCGCGGGCAAGGTGCTCGAGGCCACGACGAACGTGGTTGACGTGCCCAAGTTCGCCGACCGCAAGGCCACCAAGGTCATCGACGGCCGTTCGATCACCGGCTGGTTCACCGAAGACTTCACGCTGGCCGAGCTCAAGGAGCTGAGGGCGCGCGAACGCATCCCCGCGTTGCGCCCGGCCAACCGGTCCTTCGACAACGAGTTCCAGGTGCCCACGCTCGATGAAGTGATCCAGCTCGCCAAGGCGCAGTCGATCATCAAGGGCCGCGTGATCGGCATCTACCCCGAGACCAAGCACCCGACCTACTTCCGTTCAATCGGCCTGCCGCTCGAGAAGAAGCTGCTCGACACGCTGCACAAGCACGACCTCGACAAGGCCGACGCGCCGGTGTTCGTGCAGTCCTTTGAAACCGGCAACCTGAAGGACATCCGCCTGAAGAGCACGGTGAAGATCATCCAGCTCATCGACGGGCAGGGCGCGCCGTATGACCTCGTGGCGCTGAACGACAAGCGCACCTACGCCGACCTCGTGAAGCCCGAAGGCCTGGCCGAGATCGCGACCTATGCGAACGGCATCGGCCCGGCCAAGGCGCGCGTGATCCCGGTGGTCGACGGCAAGCTCGGCGCGCCGACCACGCTCGTGAAGGACGCGCACGACAAGAAGCTGCTGGTCCATATCTTCACGGTGCGGCCCGAGAACAACTTCCTGCCCGACAGCCTGAAGAAGGCGCCCAAGACCGACCCGACCGTGTACGGCGACACCGCCGGCGAGATCAAGGCGTTCCTGGATGCGGGCATCGACGGCTTCTTTGCCGACAGCGCGGCCACGGCCGTGCCCGCGGTGAAGGCCTACCGCGCGGCGCAGCCGAAGTAAGCGAGTCGAATCTGAAAAGGAAGAGGGCGCTCAGCCGCCCTTGCGGCGCTTCACGACCACCGTGGCCTCGAGGCCTTCGTAGGCCTCGGCGTCGCCGTACCAGCTGCCCGAAATGGGCGCCGCCAGCGCGGGGTCGCGCGCCACGCCCACGCGGATCAGCTGGCCGCTGCCCATGAGGTTGTTGGTGGGGTCGAAGGCCAGCCATCCCGCGCCCGGCAGGTAGGCCTGCAGCCACGCGTGTGTGCTGCCAGCGCCGGTGACCGATTCGCCGGGCGCCTGCCCGGTGGCGTCGTTGTCGAGCGAGGCGTCGTAGAGGTAACCCGAGACGAAGCGCGTCGCGATGCCGAGACGGCGCGTGGCTTCCATCATCAGCAGCGCGTAGTCGCGGCAGCTGCCGCTGCCCAGCGCCAGCGTCTCCAGCGGCGTCTGCGTGCCTTCCTCGTCGCGCGCCTTGTATTCGAAGCTCTGGCCGATGTGCGCGTTCATGCGCGTGAGCACGTCGCGCGTGCTGTTGGGCTGGTCGGTGTGCAGGAACTGGTGGGCCCAGCGGATCAGCGTGCCGTTGGCGTCGTCGTTGTGGTGCGGGCGCAGGTAGTGCTCCAGGTCCAGGCGCTCCTGCACCGAATAGGCAAAGGGCAGGAACTCGGCCGACGGGTCGAGCGTGAGCAGGTCGCGCTGCGACGGCGGCACGTGCTCGATGGTGAAGGAGCAGACGATGCGCAGCTCGGTCGCCTCGCCCAGCGGCTGCACCAGCGCGACGGAGTTCGAGTACGGGTCTTGAATGAGCCGCGTGAGGGCCTGCGGGCTCACCTGCAGGTCGGTGGCGAGCACCCGCAGGTCGTGGCTGTCGCGCGGACGGAACATCACGCGGTGCAAGCCGAAGGTCACCGGCTTGTTGTAGCGGTAGACGGTGGTGTGGGTGATGTCGTACTGGATGGCCATGGCGCGCATTGTGCGGTGCGCGCGTGACCTCGGGTGGCGGGAAAGCCAGAACGCGTCGATTCAGTCCGATCCGGGCCAGAGCCGCTGCGTGCCCAGCGCCTTGGCGAGCGTCGCGGGCAAGGGCAGCGGCTCGCCGTGCCACTGCGCCGCCAGCAGCTCGGCGCACAGCGTGGCAAAGCTCAGGCCGCGCGAGCCCAGCGCGGTGCAGGCCCACAGGCCCTCGTCGGCGCCCGGGGCCAGCGGGCCGACGAGCGGCCGGCGGTCGCCCGAGGCGCAGCGCACGCCGACCCAGGCGTGGGCGTCTCCGCGATCGAAGGCGGGGGCCAGCGCAGCGGCGGCGCCGGGGTGCAGGCGCGCGAGCCGTTCGCGGTTGGCGAGGCGGTCGGCGTGGGTGGGGGCGAGGTCGGTGCGGTCGCGGTCGAAGGTGGCGCCGATCAGCCACAGCGGCTGCGGTGCCTGGCCGTCGGGCACGCCGGCGATCAGGTGGCCGTCGCCGTTGATGGGGGTGACGGGCAGGGCGGCGGAGTCCGCGCGGCCCCAGGCGACCTGGCCGCGCACGGGTTGCAATGGCAGGTCGGGCGCGAAGCGGTGCGATGCGAAGCCCGCGGCCACGACGACGCGGTCGGCCTCGGCGAGCAGGGCGTCGGTATCGTCGAACAGCTGCCAGCCGCCGTCCGTGCGTTCGAGGCGCGCCACGTGGCAGTTGCCTCTGAACGCGACGCCCGGTTGGTCCAGCCACGCGGCGATCAGGCGGTGCGGCCGCACCCAGGCCGCGCGCGCATGCCAGAGCGCCGGCGTGTCGGGCGGCAGGCCGGCTGCTGCGAGCCGGTCGGGCTGTGCGGGCCAGGATTCGTTCGGCCCCTCCGCGCTCCAGCCGGGCGGCACGCGCACGTCGCCGTCGGGGCGGCGTTCGAGCGAGCCGTGCGCGCCCCAGTCGCGGCCGGGGTCGAGCCGCAGCGCCAGTTCGGTCCAGGTGGCGCGGATGCCGGCGCGCGTGAGCCGCGACAGCAAGGCGTCGTCGGATGACACATGCGGCGCCAGCAGCCCGACCGGCAGGCCTGACGCGCCCGAGGCCGGCGTGTCGGCCGCGTCGAGCACCGTGACCCGCCAACCGCGCCGCGCGAGGCTGGCCGCGACCGCCGCACCCGCGAGCCCGGCGCCGATCACTGCGCAATGGCCGGGCGCGTCGACGCCTTCGCGCACCGGCTGGCGGCGCCGCACCGTCCAGGCGGGCGCGAACACGCCGCGCAGGCTGCCGTGGCCCAGGTCGAGCTGAAAGCCGTTCTGCGTCAACGCATGGCGCACCCCGTCGTCGCCGGTGCGGGCCGCCAGGCCGGTGCCCTGGCGAGCGAAGCGCGACACCGCCTTGAGCGTGTCGGGCAAGGCGGTCGCGGGGTCGAAACCGTCGAGGAAGAGGCTGTCGGCCTCGAAGCGTTGCGCGCGCAGCATCGGCTGCAGCTCGCCCACGCACAGCGTGAGCAGCACGCGGCCATCGTCGAAGGCCAGCCGATGAAAGCCCGGCAGCAGCCCGGCCCACTGGCGGACCAGCTCCTCGGCGAGCGGCGCCAGCGCCGGATCGGCCTCAGCCGCGCGCAGCAGATCGCCGGCCGGTGCCGGATGGGCGTCGACCGCGACGTAATGCAGCAGGCGCGGCCGGTGCGGGTCGGCGCGCCAGGCCTGCCAGGTTGTCAGGAAATGAAGGCCCGGCCCGAAGCCGGTTTCGAGAATCCGCCATTGCGGGCGTCCGGACCAGGCGGCGGGCAGGCCGCAGCCGTCCAAAAACACACGGCGCGAAAGCGCCGGTGTGTCGTTGTCGAGGGGAGGGGTGTCGCCGGAGCGCGCGCCGAGCGGGGTGCCGTCGGCGGCCACGCCGGACTCAGGCCGCGGGAGGGGGAACGTAGCCTTGCGCCACGTCGGCGCCTTCGCCGAAGAAGTGCTTTTCCATCTGGCGGGCCAGGTACTGGCGGGCGCGCAGATCGGCCAGGTTCAGCCGGTTTTCATTGACCAGCATGGTCTGTTGCTTGAGCCAGGCGGCCCAGGCTTCCTTGCTGACGTTTTCCCACAGGCGCTTGCCCAGGTCGCCGGGGTACGGCGGAAAGTCGAGTCCTTCGGCCTCTTTGCCGAGCTTGATGCACTGAACCATGCGTGCCATTTGATTGCCTCTTGTGGGGGAAAGCGGTTGCTTAGTTGATTTGGCTATTAAGAACTGAAAACTTGGTCGTTCCAGTTCCTATATGTCGTATTCAGAATACGTGGCTTCATTGATATGCCTTTTTAAGAGCAAGACACCATGAGCCTTCGCCGCGACTTTATCAAGCTTTCCCTGGGTGCCGGCGTGGCCGGTGCCTTGGCCCTGTCGGCATTGCCGTCGTTTTCGCAGGGTGCGGCGGGTGCCAAGGGCCCCGTGACGCTGCTGAACGTGTCGTACGACCCGACCCGCGAGCTGTACGTGGACTACAACCAGGCCTTCGCCAAGTACTGGAAGGCCAAGACCGGCCAGGACGTGAGCGTCAAGCAGTCGCACGGCGGCTCGGGCAAGCAGGCCCGCTCGATCATCGACGGCATCGATTCCGACGTGGCCACGCTGGCGCTGGGCGGCGACATCGACGCCCTGGCCACGCATGGCGGCCTCGTCAAGGCCGACTGGCAAAAGCGCCTGCCGCACAACTCGGCCCCCTACACCTCGACCATCGTGTTCCTGGTGAAGAAGGGCAACCCCAAGGGCCTGAAGGACTGGGACGACCTGGTCAAGCCCGGCGTGCAGGTGATCACCCCCAACCCCAAGACCTCGGGCGGCGCCCGCTGGAACTACCTGGCCGCCTGGGAATTCGCCAAGCGCAAGTACGGTGGTGAAGCCAAGGCCAAGGAATTCGTCGGCAACCTGTACAAGAACGTGCCCGTGCTCGACACCGGCGCGCGCGGCTCGACCATCACCTTCGTGCAGCGCGGCGTGGGCGATGTGCTGCTGGCCTGGGAAAACGAAGCCTTCCTGGCGCTGAAGGAATTCGGCCCCGAGAAGTTCGAGATCGTCGTGCCGTCGATTTCCATCCTGGCCGAGCCCAGCGTGGCGGTGGTCGACAAGGTGGTCGACAAGAAGGGCACGCGCGCCGTGGCCGAGGAGTACCTGAAGTACCTGTACTCCGACGAAGGCCAGGACATCGCCGGCCGCAACTTCTACCGCCCGACCTCCGACAAGGCCAAGGCCAAGTACGACAAGCAGTTCCCCAAGCTCACGCTGGTGACCATCGACCAGGCCTTCGGCGGCTGGGCGAAGGCCGACAAGGAGCACTTCGCCGACGGCGGCTCCTTCGACCAGATTTACGCGCCCAAGCAGAAGTAAGCGCAGCTCCTCCGGAATCGATCGCTGGTGGCACCCCGTGGGAGGGCGCCGGGGATCGCTTCGCCCTGAATTTCTCCTGAAGCCCAACGAAAGTTTCTCGTGTCCGTTCTCCTGATTGCTGGCAGCCCCTCGGCCCCGTCCCGCTCCACCGCCTTGCTCGACGCGGTGGGCGAGCGGCTGGCCCAACGCCATGCGCGCATCGAGCGGCTCGCGATCCGCGACCTGCCGCCGCAAGCGCTGCTGCTGGCCGAGTGGGCGCATCCAGCCATCGAGCGAGCCATTGCCCAGGTGGCGGCGGCCCGCGTGATCGTGGTGGCCACGCCGGTCTACAAGGCGGCCTACAGCGGCGTGCTGAAGGTCTTTCTCGACCTGCTCTCGCAGAACGCCCTCAAGGGCAAGACGGTGCTGCCGCTGGCCACCGGCGGCAGCCCACACCACATGCTCGCACTCGACTACGCACTGCGGCCCGTGCTGCAGTCGCTGTCGGCGCGCCACATCCTGCCGGGCGTCTACGCGAGCGATTCGCAGATCGCGTTGACGCCCGAGAACGCCTACCAGGTGCACCACGACCTGGCGGAGCGCTTGAACGAGGCCGTCGAGGTGCTCGCGACCGAAGGCCTGAAGCTGCCGGCGACCCATGGCTTCGAGCCGGTTCCCTTTTCCCGTGTGCGATGTAGCGTCTGACGACCGGGTTCCCCGCTGAACCCGGCCCCGGCCAGACCTCTTTCCGTTCCCCGTTTTTCAAAGCCGCCTGTGTGCGGCCGGGGGATCGCTTTGCCTCACGTTTTTGCACCAAGGAATTCCGCATGAACCCCGTCGCTCCCGAAGACTCCGTGTTCGAAGTCGCGCCGCGCTCCTTCTGGCAGGCGCTGCGCGACCTGGCCATCAGCGCCATCGTCGTCACCGCCATCGCGCTCATCGTGAGCTTCATCTCCGCCGCTTCGGCACACGCCCAGACGCAGACGAAGGCCAAGGGCGAGCTGCGCATCGGCTACCAGAAGTCGGCCAGCCTGTTCGTGCTGCAGAAGGCGCAGGGCACGCTCGAGAAGAAGCTCTCGCCGCTGGGCTTCGGCGTGAAGTGGGTCGAGTTCCCGGCCGGCCCGCAGCTGCTCGAAGGGCTGAACGTGGGCGCGGTCGACGTGGGCTATGTCGGCGAGGCGCCGCCCATCTTCGCGCAGGCCGCGGGGGCGAAGTTCGTCTACTTCGGCTACGACCCGGCCGCACCGCGCGCCGAGGCCATCCTGGTCACCAAGGATTCGCCCATCCGCTCCGTGGCCGACCTCAAGGGCAAGAAGGTCGCGCTCAACAAGGGCAGCAACGTGCACTACCTGCTCGTGAAGCAGCTGGAGAAAAACGGCCTGAAGCTGTCCGACATCCAGCCCGTGTACCTCGCACCCGCCGATGGCCGTGCCGCCTTCGAGAGCAAGAACGTCGACGCCTGGGTGATCTGGGACCCGTTCCAGGCCGCCGCCGAGAAAGCCACCGGCGCCCGCGTGCTGGCCGATGGTGCGCCGGACGTGGTCAACAACTACCAGTACTACCTGGGCGAGCGCGGCTTCGTGAAGAAGCACCCGCAGGTGATCGATGCGCTGTTCGCCGATTCGGTGGAGCAGGGCATCTGGCTCAAGAAGAACCTGCGCCAGGCCGCCGAACTGATCGCGCCGCTGCAGGGCCTGCCCGTCGATGTGGTCGAGCTGGCGCTGCGCCGCTACGAGTTCAACGTGAAGCCGATCACCGCCGCCGTCGCGGCCGACCAGCAGCAGATCGCCGACACCTTCTTCGCGCTGAAGCTCATTCCCAAGCCCATCAAGGTCAGCGACGCGGTCGTCACGGCCCAGCCCTGAACAGTTTCGAAGGACCCCATTCCATGACCCGCATTGCCATTCCCCGCCGCCGCCTGCTCCAGGGCGCGGCCGCCGCCCTCGCGCTGCCATCGTCGTTCGCCGCCCTGGCGCAGAGCCCCGCGCGCCAGTTGCGCATCGGCCACCAGAAGGGCTACCTGAGCGTGCTCAAGGCCCGCGGCACGCTCGAGAAGCGGCTCGCGCCGCTGGGCGCCACCGTGAAGTGGACCGAGTTCACGGCCGGCCCGGTGCAGCTCGAGGCGCTGAACGTCGGCTCGATCGACTTCGGCGACGTCGGCGAAGCGCCGCCCATCTTCGCGCAGGCCGCCGGTGCGCCGCTGGCCTACGTGGGCGCCACGGTGCCGCGTCCGAAGACCGAGGCGGTGCTGGTGCCCAAGGGCTCGGCCATCCAGACCGTGGCCGACCTCAAGGGCAAGAAGATCGCGCTCAACAAGGGCTCGAACGTCCATTACTTCATCGTCAAGCTGTTCGAGAAGCACGGCCTGGCGTACAGCGACCTGAGCCTGGTCTACCTGCCGCCGGTCGATGCGCGCGCCGCCTTCGAAAAAGGCTCGGTCGACGCCTGGGTGATCTGGGACCCGTTCCTGGCCGCCGCGCAGCAGTCGCTCGACGCGCGCATCCTGGCCGACGCCGTGGGCGTGGTCGGCAACCGCGCCTACTACTTCTCGTCGCTCGACTACGTGGCGAAGAACGCCGACGTGCTGGCCGTTGCGATCGAAGAGGTCAACAAGATCGACCAATGGGGCGCCGCCCATCGCAACGAACTGGCGACCGAGCTGTCGGCCATCTGGGGCTTGCCCAAGGCCGTGGCCGACCTGTCGCAGGGCCGCACCGCCTACGGCACGGGCCCGATCACCAAGGCCATCCTGGCCGAGCAGCAGCAGATCGCCGACACCTTCTTCGCGCTCAAGCTGATCCCCAAGAAGATCAACGTGCTCGAAGCCGCCGGCGCGGGGATCGCGTGATGGCCGCCGTGTCGACTGCGCTGCACGAACGCGCCGGCCAGGTGCTGGCCATCACGGCGCGCGCCTGGGGTGTCGTGTCCGCGGCGCGCCGCCTTCCTTTCCTGCTTGCCGTCTGAACGGGCAAGCCAACGAACGATCGAGAGTTTCCGATGCAGATCTTCTGGTTCCTCCCCACGCACGGCGACAGCCGTTACCTCGGCACGAGCGAAGGCGCGCGCGCCGTCGACCTGCCGTACCTGCAGCAGATCGCCGGCGCGGCCGACCACCTCGGCTACGAAGGCGTGCTGATTCCCACCGGCCGCTCCTGCGAAGACCCGTGGGTGATCGCCTCCAGCCTCATCGGCGCGACGAAGAAGCTCAAGTTTTTGGTGGCGGTGCGCCCGGGCCTGCACCAGCCCAGCCTGGCCGCGCGCATGGCCGCGACCTTCGACAGGCTCTCGGGCGGGCGCCTGCTCGTGAACCTCGTCACCGGCGGCGACCAGGCCGAGCTGGAAGGCGACGGCGTGTACCTCGACCATGCGGCGCGCTACGAGCAGTCGGCCGAGTTCATCCGCATCTGGCGCGAGATCATCGCGCGCAGCCACGAGACCGGCACCTACGACTACGAAGGCAAGCACCTGAGCGTGAAGGGGGCGCGGCTGCTGTTTCCGCCGGTACAGAAGCCCTATCCGCCCGTGTGGTTCGGCGGCTCTTCTGCGGCGGCGCACGACCTGGCCGCCGAGCAGGTCGATGCCTACCTGACCTGGGGCGAGCCGCCCGCGGAAGTCTCGAAGAAGATCGCTGACGTGCGCGCCCGCGCCGAACGCCAGGGCCGCAGCGTGCAGTTCGGTATCCGCCTGCACGTGATCGTGCGCGAGACCGAAGACGCCGCCTGGAAGGCCGCCGAAGAACTCATCAGCCGCGTCGACGACGAGACCGTCGCGCGCGCCCAGGCCGCCTTTGCGCGCATGGATTCCGAAGGCCAGCGCCGCATGGCCGCGCTGCACGCCGGCGGCGCCAAGCGCGGGCGCGCCGACCTGGAGATCGCGCCCAACCTCTGGGCCGGCGTGGGCCTGGTGCGCGGTGGCGCGGGAACGGCACTGGTCGGCGACGCCAAGACCGTGGCGGCGCGCATCGAGGAGTACGCGGCGCTGGGCATCGACAAGTTCATCTTCTCGGGCTACCCGCACCTCGAAGAGGCCTACCGCTTTGCCGAGTTGGTGTTCCCGCTGCTCTCGCGCAAGGCGAAGACGCAGCTCGCGGGCGGCTCGCTGAGCGGTCCCTTCGGCGAAGTCGTCGCCAACCTTGACGCGCCCTCCCGACTCGTCTCGCAAAGCTGAGGACACGCATGACCGAACAAGTACAGGAACTGCCGGCGGTGGCGCCGGCGTCGAACACAAGCGATGCCGGCAGCGCGCTGCGAGGCTTCGGCCTCAACGTCGCGAAGCGGCTCATCCCGTGGCTGGTGCCGGTGGGGCTGATCGTCGTCTGGCAGATCGCCTCGTCGCTGGGCTGGCTCTCGACGCGCGTGCTGCCGGCACCGCTGGACGTGGTCAAGGCCGCGTGGTCGCTCACCGTGTCCGGCGAGCTCTGGACGCACGTGAAGGTGAGTGCGGGCCGTGCGCTCGCGGGGCTCGCCATCGGCGGCGGCGCGGGGCTGGCGCTGGGCCTGCTTACGGGCTCGGTGAAGTTCTTCGAGACGCTGCTCGACTCCACCATCCAGATGGTGCGCAACATTCCGGCGCTGGCGCTCATTCCGCTGGTGATTTTGTGGTTCGGCATCGACGAGTCGGCCAAGCTCTTTTTGATCTCGGTGTCGGTGTTCTTCCCGATCTACCTGAACACCTTCCACGGCATCCGCAACGTCGACCCGCAGCTCATCGAGATGGGCCGCACCTACGGCCTGTCGCGCTGGCAGCTGTACCGCGAGGTGATCCTGCCGGGCGCGCTGTCGTCGATCCTCGTGGGCCTGCGCTTCTCGCTGGGCCTGATGTGGGTGATCCTCATCGTGGCGGAGACCATCTCGGCGCAGGCCGGCATCGGCTACCTCACGATGAACGCTCGCGAGTTCCTGCAGACCGACATCGTGCTCGTGGGCATCCTGCTGTACGCGCTGCTCGGTAAGCTGGCCGATCTGTTTGCACGCGGCCTGGAGCAGTGGTGGCTGCGCTGGCACCCCGGCTACCAGAAGAAGTCGGCGAAGTGAGGGCAGGGCACATGAACCACATCCTCATCAATCGCCGTACCGCGCTGGCGACACTGGGCGCGCTGAGTACGGGCGCCGTGCTGGCGCAGCAACAACGGCCCGCCACGGTGCGCTTCGGCTACCAGAAGTCGTCCACGCTGATCGCGCTGCTGAAGGTGCAGGGCACGCTGGAGAAGCAGCTCGCGCCGCTCAACGTTTCGCTGAGCTGGCACGAGTTCACCAGCGGCCTGCCGCTGCTCGAGGCGCTGAACCTCGACAACCTGGACATCAGCGCCGACGTGGCCGACACCGTGCCCGTGTTCGCGCAAGCGGCCGGCGCCGACCTGACCTTTCTGGCGCAGGAGGCCCCGTCGCCCGCCGCGCAGGCCATCGTCGTGCGCGACGACTCGCCGCTCAAGACCGTGGCCGATCTCAAGGGCAGGAAGGTCGGCTTTGCGAAGGCGGCCGGCGCGCACTACCTGCTGATCGCCGCGCTGGAGAAAGCCGGCCTGTCGTTCAAGGACATCGAGCCCGCCTACCTCACGCCGGCCGACGGCCGCGCCGCCTTCGAACGCGGCGCCATCGACGCCTGGGTGGTCTGGGACCCGTTCCTGGCCGCGGCCCAGCGCCAGTCGAAGGTGCGCATCCTGGCCGACGGCGCGGGCATTGCGTCGTACCAGCGCTACTACCTGGCGAGCACCAAGTTCGCGAAGGCGCGGCCCGACGTGCTGCGCGTGGTCTACACCGAACTAGAAAAAACCGGCAAGTGGGTCAAGCAGCACCCCAAGGGAGCCGCGGCCTTGCTCGCGCCCGTGTGGGGGCTCGACGCCCCGACCATCGA
Source organism: Variovorax sp. GW822-FHT04A09 (assembly GCF_058801005.1). Classification (NCBI taxonomy): domain Bacteria; kingdom Pseudomonadati; phylum Pseudomonadota; class Betaproteobacteria; order Burkholderiales; family Comamonadaceae; genus Variovorax; species Variovorax sp. GW822-FHT04A09. The sequence goes on from NZ_JBXAMV010000001.1 coordinate 726,394, forward strand.
GCAGGCCAACAGCCGCCGCAGCTACGCCGTGCGGCCGGTGGTGGCCGGCGGGCTGGCCGAACAGCAGCGCATCGCCGATGCCTTCTTCGCCGAGAAGCTGCTGCCCAGAAAAATCGATGCGCTGAACGTGGCGCTGTTCAACCCCGGGGCCTGACTTCATGAGTGCCGTTCTGAAAGACATCCAACCTCAAGCCATTGCCGGCGGCGTGCGCCTCGAGGCGCGCGGCCTGCACAAGCGCTACGGCGCGCGCGAGGTGCTGCGCAACACGCAGCTGACCATCGAGCCGGGCCAGTTCATCGCCATCGTGGGGCGCAGCGGCTGCGGCAAGAGCACGCTGTTGCGGCTCATCGCGGGCCTGGAAGAAGCCACCTCCGGTGGCCTCTACACCGACGGCAAGGCCGTGAGCGGCCTGCACGACGACACGCGCATCATGTTCCAGGAGGCGCGCCTGTTGCCCTGGCGCCGCGTGCTCGACAACGTGACGCTGGGCCTGCCCAACGATGCCAAGGCGCGCGGCAAGGAAGTGCTCGCGCAGGTCGGCCTGGCCGATCGCGAGAACGAATGGCCGGCGCGCCTGTCGGGCGGGCAGCGCCAGCGCGTGGCCCTGGCGCGTGCGCTGGTGCACCACCCGCGCCTGCTGCTGCTCGACGAGCCGCTGGGCGCGCTCGACGCGCTCACGCGCATCGAGATGCATCGCCTCATCGAGAACCTGTGGCAGCGCCACCGCTTCACCGCGCTGCTGGTGACGCACGACGTGCAGGAAGCCGTGGCGCTGGCCGACCGCGTGATCCTCATCGAGGACGGCCGCATCGCGCTCGACGAGAACATCGCGCTGGCGCGCCCGCGCTCGCAGGGCGACCCGGCCTTTGCCGCGATCGAAAAACGAATCCTCGACCGGGTGCTGCAGAAGTCCGAAGAGACCGATGTGGAAAGCACCGATGCCAGCTGGCTCACGCCCCAGGCCCATGCCTTGCGCTGGGCGATCTGAGTCGTTTCATCCATTCCCCCTTTGAAAGGCAGTCGCATGTCGCAGAACTGGAAATTCGAAACCCTGTCGGTCCACGCCGGCTACTCGCCCGAGCCCACCACCCGCGCGGTCGCGCCACCGATCTACCAGACCGTCGCCTACGCCTTCGACAGCGCGCAGCACGGCGCGGACCTGTTCGACCTGAAGGTGCCGGGCAACATCTACACCCGCATCAACAACCCGACGCAGGACGTGCTGGAACAGCGCGTGGCCGCACTCGAAGGCGGCATCGCGGCGCTGGCGCTGGCCTCGGGGCAGGCGGCCGTGACCTATGCGATCCAGACCATCGCCGAAGCCGGTGACAACATCATCAGCAGCACGGCGCTGTACGGCGGCACCTACAACCTGTTCGCCCACACGCTGCCGCAGTTCGGCATCACCACGCGCTTCGCGGACCACCGCGACCCGAGCAGCTTCGAGAAGTTGTTCGACGAGCGCACCAAGGCGGTGTTCGTCGAGTCGCTGGGCAACCCGGCGGGCAACGTGACCGACATCGCGGCCATCGCCGAAATTGCGCACCGCCACGGCGTGCCGCTGATCGTCGACAACACCGTGCCCTCGCCATACCTGAGTCGGCCCATCGAGCACGGCGCCGACATCGTGGTGCACTCGCTCACCAAGTACCTGGGCGGCCACGGCACCAGCATCGGCGGTGCCATCGTCGATTCGGGCAAGTTCCCATGGGCCGAGCACAAGGAGCGATTCAGGCGCCTGAACGAGCCCGATGTGAGCTACCACGGCGTGGTCTACACCGAGGCGCTGGGCCCGGCCGCCTACATCGGCCGTGCGCGCGTGGTGCCGCTGCGCAACACGGGCGCGGCCATCTCGCCGTTCAACGCCTTCCTGATCCTGCAGGGCATCGAGACGCTGGCGCTGCGCATGGACCGCATCAGCAGCAATGCGCTGGCGGTGGCGCAGCACCTGAAGCAGAGCAAGGCCGTCAACTGGGTGAACTACGCCGCGCTCGAAGACCACGCCGACTACCCGCTGGCGAAGAAGTACTTCGGCGGCAAGTCCAGCGGCGTGCTGACCTTCGGCATCGGTGCCGGCCGCGAGGGCGGGGCGAAGTTCCTCGATGCGCTGAAGCTCTTCACGCGCCTGGTGAACATCGGCGACGTGCGCTCGCTGGCCACGCACCCCGCATCGACCACGCACCGGCAGCTGTCGCCCGAAGAGCTGGCCCGGGCCGGCGTCACGGAAGACACGGTGCGCCTGTCGGTGGGCATCGAGCACATCGACGACCTGATTGCTGACCTCGACCAGGCGCTTGCCGCCGCATCGAACTGACACAGCGTTCCAAGAAATGACCACACTGCAAGCCATTCCTGACGCCGCGCTGGACCAGCTGTTTCGCAAGGCGCGCACCGTGCATGCCTTCAAGCCGGTGCCCGTGACCGACGCGCTGATCCATCAGCTGTATGACCTCGTGAAGTGGGGCCCGACCGCCTACAACGCCCAGCCCGCGCGCTACGTGTTCGTGCGCAGCGAGGAGGCCAAGGCCAAGCTCAAGCCGGCGGTGTCGGCGGGCAACACCGCGCAGACGCTGCAGGCCGGCGTGACGGTGATCGTGGCGCATGACACGCGCTTCTACGAGCACCTGCCCACGCAGTTCCCGGCCTACGACGCCAAGCCCTTCTTCGAGAAGAGCGCTGACGCCGCGCAGGCCACGGCCTTCCGCAACAGCAGCCTGCAGGGCGCCTACCTGATCCTGGCGGCGCGTTCGCTCGGGCTCGACGCGGGGCCGCAGTCGGGCTTCAACGCCGACCTCGTCGACAAGGCCTTCTTCCCCGACGGCCGCTATCGCGCGAACTTCCTCGTCAACCTCGGCGTGGCCGACCACGCCGGCACCTTCGAACGCGGGCCCCGGCTGGCGTTCGACGACGTGGCCGAGATCGTCTGAGCGCCGACCGTTCTCACTCACAACCCCTGTCAACCCTGAAAGAGAAATCACCATGTCCATCCAAGCCATCAACGTCCGCAACCAGTTCAAGGGCAAGGTCCGCGAGATCATCCGCGGCGACGTCGTCTCCGAAGTCGATGTCGAAACCGCCTGGGGCATCGTCACCTCCGTCATCACCACGCGCTCGGTCGACGAGCTGCAGCTGAAGGTGGGTTCCGACGTGGTCGCACTCGTGAAGTCGACCGAAGTTTCGATCGCCAAGCTCTGACGGACCCTCGGGCTTTGCGATTCCCCGGTGCTGTCTTTGGTGCCGGGGTTTTTCGTTTCAGCGCTGCTGGTTCGGGGCGTGTGCGCAGGCCACAGGGTACTTCCCTCCGCGAATGTCCCCCGCCTTCGGCTCCTCCTTGATTTCGCTGCGGGAAGCACCCTGTGGCCTGGGCACAGGGCACGCTGTGGGTGTGCCGCCGATCAACGACCGCTCCGAACACGCTCACGTCGATGGGGTGCCTTGCGCAGCGAAATCAAGGAGGAGGGCGAAGCCCGGGGGACATTCGCGGAGCAAGGTACCCCGTCGGCGGGAGCGCACCCTGAAGCACCCAGACCCAGCACCCCATAGATCACAAGGTTGTTAAGAATCGACTTTTGAGTCGTTTGACCTTGGCCTTCGCACTCCTACAGTGGTGGTTATCGCCATCAAGGAAGATGGAATGACCAACGTACAACAGGAGCCGAACCGCATGTCCGTGGAAGTTGAAGATGTCATCGCCTTGCCGCCTGCCCTCGAACAGGCGCGCGCGCAAGCCATCGAAAAGAACTGGCCCTACGCCGGCGGCGTGACGCCCCCCGTGGCCTGGCAGTTGGTACAGGACGGCCACGCCTTGCTCGTGGACGTGCGCTCCGGCGAAGAACGCAAGTTCGTCGGCCACGTGCCCGACAGCCTGCACGTGGCCTGGGCCACGGGCACCGCGCTCACCCGCAACCCGCGCTTCGTGCGCGAGCTCGAGGCCAAGGTGGCGAAGGACGGCGGCAAGGAGGCCGTGGTGCTGCTGTTGTGCCGCAGCGGCAAGCGCTCCGCACTGGCGGCCGAAGCTGCGGCCAAGGCCGGCTTCACACAGGTGTTCAACGTGCTCGAAGGCTTCGAGGGCGAGATCGATGCGCGGCAGCATCGCGGCGGGTCCGACGGCTGGCGTTTCCATGGCCTGCCGTGGGTGCAGGACTGAACCCCATCGATAGAAACACACGGGAGGAAAACACACATGGCTCAATTCGAAGTGAGTGGCATCGTGCGCGCACTGCACGAGGTGCGCGACGAGTGGCGCGATTCGCAGCGCCGTTCGCGCGAGCCCGGTGCGCGCGAGTTTCCGTCGCGCGATGCGCTGGCGCAGATCGTCGAATCGCTCAAGGGCGCGCTCTTTCCGATGCGGCTGGGCCCGCCGGATCTGCGCCACGAGAGCGAGGACTTCTACGTGGGCCACACGCTCGACGCCGCCTTGCAGGCACTGCTGGTGCAGGCCCGGCTCGAGCTGAATTTCAACGCACGGCTGGCGCCGCGCCCCGCGAGCGAGATCGACGCAGCGGCTACCGAAGCCGTGCGCCAGTTCGCGAACGCGCTGCCGGGCCTGCGCCGGCTGCTCGACAGCGACGTGCTCGCGGCCTACCAGGGCGACCCTGCCGCGCGCAGCGTCGACGAGGTGTTGCTGTGCTATCCGGGCGTGCTGGCGATGATCCATCACCGCCTCGCGCACCGGCTCTACGAGCTCGGCCTGCCGCTGCTCGCGCGCATCGTGGCCGAGCTGGCGCATGCGCAGACCGGCATCGACATCCACCCGGGCGCGACGATCGACGCGGGCTTCTTCATGGACCATGGCACCGGCGTCGTGATCGGCGAGACGGCCGTCATCGGCAAGCGCGTGCGGCTGTACCAGGCCGTCACGCTCGGCGCCAAGCGCTTCCCCACCGACGCCGAAGGCAACCTGCAGAAGGGCCTGCCGCGCCACCCGGTGGTGGAGGACGACGTGGTCATCTACGCGGGCGCCACCATCCTGGGCCGCGTGACGCTGGGCAAGGGCGCGGTCATCGGCGGCAACGTGTGGATCACCGACGACGTGAAGCCCGGCGCCAGCGTCACGCAGGCCAGCCTGCAGAACAACAGTGCACCGAAGGCGGGCAGCGTATGAAAGCCTTTGTCGAAGACTTCGGCGTCACCGTGCGCCAGCTGCGCGAAGGGCAGGGCTGGTCGCAGGAAGAGCTGGCCGAGCGTTCCGATCTGAACCGCTCGTACGTGGGCGAGATCGAGCGCGGGCGCGTGATCCCGTCGATCGTCACGGCGCAGAAGCTGGCCACCGCGCTGGGCATCAACATCGTCAACCTGCTCGCGCGTTGCGAGCAACTGGAGCAGTCGCGCCTTGCACGGCGGATCAACTTGGCGGCTATAGCCTGTTGAGGGGAAACCCGTGGTCGCCAGACACTGGCGATCACTTTTTCCTCAACCCACGGAGCCTTGATCCATGAGTGCAACAGTCGGTGGTACCACCGCCCTTGGCGACAACGCCGCCCGCCAGCTAGCCAACGCCACCAAGACCGTTCCCCAACTCGAGACCATCAGCCCGCGCTGGCTGACGCACCTGCTGCAATGGGTGCCGGTGGAAGCGGGCATCTACCGCGTCAACAAGGTCAAGAACCCCGAGTCGATCAAGGTCACCTGCACCTCGCGCGAAGAAGAGAACCAGCTGCCGCGCACCTTCGTCGACTACGAAGAGAACCCGCGCGAGCACTACCTCAATGCCGTGAGCACCGTGCTCGACGTGCACACCCGCATCTCCGACCTGTACAGCAGCCCGCACGACCAGATCAAGGAGCAGCTGCGCCTCACGATCGAGACGATCAAGGAGAACCAGGAGAGCGAGCTCATCAACAACCCCGACTACGGCCTGCTGGCGCAGGTGAGCGAAGAGCAGCGCATCTTCCCGCTGACCGGCGCGCCCACGCCCGACGACCTGGACGAACTGCTGACCAAGGTATGGAAGGAGCCCGCGTTCTTCCTCACGCACCCGCTGGCCATTGCCGCGTTCGGTCGTGAAGCCACGCGCCGTGGCACGCCGCCGCCCACGGTGAGCCTGTTCGGTTCGCAGTTCATCACCTGGCGCGGCATTCCGCTGATTCCGTCGAACAAGGTGCCGGTGGCCGACGGCAAGAGCAAGATCCTGCTGCTGCGCGTGGGCGACAAGCGCCAGGGCGTGGTGGGCCTGTTCCAGCCGGGCCTGTCGGGCGAGCAGAGCCCGGGGCTGTCGGTGCGCTTCATGGGCATCAACAACCATGCGATCGCGTCGTACCTGATCTCGCTGTACTGCTCGCTCGCGGTGCTGACCACCGACGCGCTGGCCGTGCTCGACGACGTCGAGATCGGCAAGTACCACGACTATCCCGACACCTACAAGTAAGCCGCGGTGAGCAGCACACCCACGTTCCCGGGCGAGGCGCCGTTCGATCCGGCCGTTCTCGCGCGCATGGCCAGCGCCATGTTCTCCGCGCCGCCGGGCGCGCAGTTTCCCGCCAACATCGCACCGCCGGGCTCGCCGCTGGTGAGCCCCGCCGGCTTCGGGCCGAGCGTGCCGGGTACGCCGATCCCGCAGGGGCAGGTTCCGGGCGCCAACGTGCTGCCGGCATCGCCCACGCAGCTGCCGTCGCTCGCGAACCGCGCGCCGGCCTTGCTGCCGCATGCGGTGGCGGGCAATGGCGTGCCGGACACGGTGCTGTCGGTAGCGCCGGCCTTCGAGCCGCGCTCGGGCGGCGTGGTGCAGGGCGTGCCGCAGCAGGTGGGGGCGCCTGCGTCGCCGCAGGCGGCCTCCGCATCGCCGTTCTACTTCCTGAACCACAGCTACGGGCATCCGGTGGCCAGCGCCAGCGATGGCTTTGCGGTCCACGATCCGTTCGCGGGCCTTGCCGCACCGACGGCGCAGCCTGCATTGCCACCGAGCCCACCTTCGGCGCCAGCCGGACGCGATGCGCAGTTCTACTTCGTCGATGCGGTGCGCCTGCCCAACGGCTTCGTCACGCCGGCCAAGCCCGATCCACGTGGCCCCGATGCAGTGCCGCTCGCCGGCAGCGGCCAGCATCCGCCGTTCGACGTGCACGCCGTGCGCCGCGACTTCCCGATCCTGCAGGAGCGGGTGAACGGCAAGCAGCTCGTGTGGTTCGACAACGCCGCCACCACGCACAAGCCGCAATCGGTCATCGACCGCATCGCGTACTTCTACGAGCACGAGAACTCGAACATCCATCGCGCGGCGCATGAACTGGCCGCGCGTGCGACCGATGCCTACGAAGGCGCGCGGGAGCGTGTGCGCAAGTTCATCAACGCCCCCGAAGTCGACGAGGTGATCTTCGTGCGCGGCACCACCGAGGCCATCAACCTCGTGGCCAAGAGCTGGGGCGGCCAGCACGTGGGCGAGGGCGACGAGATCATCGTGTCGAACCTGGAGCACCACGCCAACATCGTGCCGTGGCAGCAGCTCGCCGCCGCCAAGGGCGCGAAGCTGCGCGTGATCCCGGTGGACGACTCGGGGCAGGTGCTGCTCGACGAATACCGCAAGCTGCTGAATGACCGCACGAAGATCGTCGCGGTCACGCAGGTCTCGAACGCACTGGGCACAGTGGTGCCGGTGAAGGAGATCGTCGAGCTGGCACACCGCGCAGGCGCCAAGGCGCTGGTCGATGGCGCGCAGTCGGTCTCGCACATGCGCGTGGACGTGCAGGACCTGGGCGCCGACTTCTTCGTGTTCTCCGGCCACAAGGTGTTCGGCCCGACCGGCATCGGCGTGGTGTGGGGCAAGCGCGAGGTGCTCGAAGACATGCCCCCGTGGCAGGGTGGCGGCAACATGATTGCCGACGTGACCTTCGAGAAGACCGTGTTCCAGCCGATCCCGAACAAGTTCGAGGCCGGCACGGGCAACATCGCCGATGCCGTGGGCCTGGGCGCGGCGATCGACTACGTGAACAAGGTCGGCATCGAGAACATCGCGCGCTACGAGCACGACCTGCTGGTGTACGGCATGGCGCAACTGGGCGCGATTCCCGGTGTGCGGCTGATCGGCACGGCGGTCGACAAGGCCAGCGTGATGTCCTTCGTGCTCGACGGCTACACCACCGAGGAGGTGGGCCACGCGCTCAACGACGAAGGCATTGCCGTGCGCACGGGCCACCACTGCGCGCAGCCGATCCTGCGGCGCTTCGGCGTCGAGACCACGGTGCGGCCGTCGCTGGCGTTCTACAACACCTTCGACGAGATCGACCGGCTGGTGACGGTGGTGCGGCGACTCGCCGGCCAGCGGCGCACGCGCTGAGCCGGCTCAGGGCTTCGATGCCAGGTGCTGCCTGAAGAAGGCGAGCACCTTGGCATTGAAGTCGGCGTGGAAGGCGACGCGGTCGAAGCCGCCTGCATCGCTGCAGATCTCCGGCAGGGCCTTGGCCATGGCCGGCGCGCAGGGCGCCAGGAAGGCGAAGTGCGCGGTGTTCGCGGGCACGTACCAGGCCGGCGCGGAAGGCAGGTTGCGGCGAACCGCTTCGACGTCGTCCAGCGTCACCCCGTCGCCGCCGCGCGCGGAGGCCCAGAGCTGGACGGGCACCGTGACCTGCTTCAGCCCCTCGGCATCGAAAAAGCTCAACGGGTCGACGATCACCGCCGCCTTGATGCGCGCATCGCGCACCGGCGGCGCGGGCAGTTCCTTGCGCTGGATCTGGCCGCAGAACGGAATCTTCGACGCCGGCGTGCAAAAGCGCAGGCCGAGCTTGAAGTCGGGCACTGCGCCCGTCGCGACGAGGCCGGTGTAGCCGCCGCGCGAGAAGCCGAAGAAGCCGACCCGGTCGGCGGCGATCTTTGTGTGCCCAGGCCACGTCTTGAGCATGTGATCCGCCAGCCGGCGCATGTCGACGGGCCGCGCGGCAAATGTCGAGAGATGGCCCCGGCGTTCCATATCCTGGAAGTTGTCGTTCGGATGGTTGATGGCGGCGACCACGAAGCCCGCGTCGGCTAGGGCCGCGGCCGTGTCGTGGTGGCCGAGGAACGAGCCGCCCGAGCCGTGCGACATCAGCACCAGCGGCAGCCCCGTGCCGGCGACGGGGCAGTCCTTGGTGGCCGAGATCGCGATCAGGCCGAACGCGATCTCGCCGGGGGCTGCCTCGCAAGGCGTCCACACCGCGCCGCGCAAGGCCGGCCCGTCCTTGTCGGCCGGCACCTCGATGAAGCTGAACCCCGCCGCATGGCTCCATGCGGCAGACACACAGAGGGCGGCGAGCAGGGCAAGGCGATGCAGGGTCATGGTGCGCAAGGGGTAGGGGGCTGAACGGGCCGCCAGTGTGCCGCCTCCGGCCCCGCGCCGCCAGCCCGTTTTGCGTCGTGCGATGCGGGCGCGCTATGCTCTGTCGCTGTCCATCACGCTGCTTGTCTTCGCATGTCCCAGCCTCAGGTTTCTTCTTCCGGTGCTCCTTCTTCTGTCAGCGATTCCTGCGATGTGTTCGTGATCGGCGGCGGCCCCGCAGGTTCGACCGTCGCGGCGCTGCTGGCGCAGCAGGGGCGCAGGGTGGTGCTGGTCGAGAAAGAGCACCACCCGCGTTTTCACATCGGCGAATCGCTGCTGCCCGCGAACGTCGAGCTGTTCGACAAGCTCGGCGTGCGCGACCAGGTCGAGAAGATCGGCATGCCGAAGTTCGGCATCGAGTTCGTCTCGCCCGAGCATGAGCACCGCAGCTACGTGGAGTTCGCCGAAGGCTGGGACAAGTCGCTCGACTCCGCCTGGCAGGTGCGCCGCTCCGAGCTCGACGAGCTGCTGTTTCGCAACGCCGCCACGCGCGGCGCCCAGGCCTTCGAAGGCTGCAAGGTGCGCGACGTGGCCTTCGACGCCGACGGCGCCACCGTGCAGGCCGTGATGGACGACGGCGCCAAGCGCAGCTGGCGCGCACGCTTCGTGGTCGACGCCACGGGTCGCGACACGCTGCTGGCCAACAAATTCCGCTGCAAGCAGAAGAACCCCGACCACAACAGCACCGCGCTGTTCGGCCACTTCACGAATGCCGAGCGGCTCGAGGGCAAGAAGGAAGGCAACATCAGCATCTGCTGGTTTCCGCACGGCTGGTTCTGGTTCATTCCGCTGGCCGACGGCACGACCAGCGTGGGCGCGGTGTGCTGGCCCTACTACCTGAAGACGCGCGAAAAATCGCTGAAGGAATTCTTCTACGACACCATCGCGCTGTGCCCCGTGCTGGCCGACCGCCTGAAGAACGCCACGCTGGTCGACGACGCCGTGCACGCCACGGGCAACTTCTCGTACTCGAGCACGCACGCCACCGGCGACAACTACCTGCTGCTGGGCGACGCCTTCACCTTCATCGACCCGATGTTCTCCTCGGGTGTGTACCTGGCGATGCACAGCGCCTTCGACGGCGCCGAGCTGGTGGCCACCGCGCTCGACCAGCCGGCCGAGCTGGCCCGCGCCCGCGAAGGCTTCGAGGCCATGATGCGCAAGGGCCCGCGCGAATACTCGTGGTTCATCTACCGCGTGACCAACCCGACCATCCGCGACATGTTCATGTACCCCGGCAACCCGTTCCGGGTGAAGGAGGCGCTGATGTCGCTGCTGGCCGGCGACATCTACAAGGGCACGCCGATGTGGGGCGCGCTGCGCATGTTCAAGGTGCTGTACTACGGCATCTCCCTCGCCAACTTCCGCCGCACCTGGGCGGGGTGGAAGCGTCACCGCTTCAACATCCGCGACATGGGGGCGTTGAAGGGGGAGACGATCCTGAAGTCGGACTAGGCGCGCCGAGATGCGGGTTCGCGTCGCGGGGCTACCAGCCCGTCAGGCCGGTACCGGCGGATGCCCACGCGGTGTTCGATGCGCGCAACGTCGCCACCGCGTGCGCCACCCCCAGCTGCGGGCTGCTGAGCACCTCGACCTTGAGGCCCGCCAGCAACCCCGTCACCGGTGCCATCGACGCCTGCGCCAGCACGATCACATCGGTGCCGTCGGCCGCGGCGCGGATCGATTCGGCCAGCGTGGCCACGTAGCGCGCGATGTCGCCGGATTGGAAATGCACCCAGGCATCGTCGACCAGCAGCGTGCTGGCGCGGATGCCGACGCCGGCTTGCCGCGCGGCTGAAAGCACGAGCGACAGGGTCGGGTCGATGGTGCTCTCGACGGCGCCGACGATGAGCACGCGCGGGCCGTTGCGCACGGCGCGGTCGGCCATGGCGCGGTCGATGCGCAGGGCGGCGAAGGCGCCGCCGGTGGCGGTCTTTTCGGCGATGCCGCCAATGGTCGAGCAGGTGCACACGACCACGGAGGCGCCGTCCGAGGCGGCGTCGCGCATGGCTTCGTGGACACGCGCGACCAGGCCGGCGTGGTCGACGCCCAGGGTGCGCGCATCGGCGAGCAGCTCTTCCATCACCAGGTGCTGCACGCGCAGCTCGGGTGCGATCTCGCGGGCGAGGCTGCCGAAGGTCTGCACATGCACCTGCGCGGTATGGAGGAAGGCGAGCGTGTCGGCCATGGTGTTGCCGTCGTTCAATCGGCCTCGTGGGCGCGCCGGAACTCGTAGGCCTTCAGGTGCACGTACGCCGTGCGCAGCACCGACGGCGTGGCCGATGCGCTGCGCGGCGCGCGGGCCAGCAGGTCGCCCAGGATGTGGTCGGCCTCGACGCGCGCGCCGCGGGCCATGTCCTTGTACATGGAGGCGGTCATGGGCGAGCCGGCGGTCGTGACGACTGCGCGGCCGCGCGTGATGGCGCCGGGCCGCGGGGCAAAGCCGTTGTGGGCGGCGATGGCGCAGCACTCGTCGAAGATCGCGAGCGCCACGTCTTCGCCGCCGGCCGCCACGATGTCGCCGATGGAGGCGTGCATGAGGCTCGTGAGGCCCGCGGCCGAGGCGATGAAGACCCACTTCTCCCACATGTCCTGCGCGATGGTCTCGCTCGCGGTGGCCGTGAAGTTCGCACCCGCGAACTGGGCTGCGATGGCGTCGATGCGCGGCGAACGCCCGCCCGCGCGTTCGCCGTAGCTCAGGCTGTGCATGTCGTTCAGGTGCTGCACGCGGCCCTCGTCGTCGAGGGTGGCGGAGATCATGCACAGGCCGCCGAGCACGCGTGTCTCGCCGAAGCGCGCGACCAGCCGGTCAATGTGGCCCAGGCCGTTGAGCAGCGGGAGGATGACGGTGTCGGGTCCGACGGCGGGTGCGAACGAATCCATGGTGGCGTCGAGGTCGTAGGCCTTGCAGCCGACCACGACCACGTCGTACGGCCCGGCGATCTGCGGGGCCAGCACGTGCTTCGGCGTGGGCAGGTCGAGGTCGCCGAACGGGCTGCGCACCACGAGCCCGGTCGTGGCCAGCTGGGCCGCGCGGCCGGGACGCAGTAGAAAGGTCACATCGCGGCCTGCTGCGAGCAGGCGTGCGCCGAAGTAACCACCGAGTGCTCCCGCACCCACCGTCAGGAATCGCATCGCGCGCTGCCTCCGAAGAAACTGAAGATCGGAAGCGATGATGCCCCGGATCGCGCGCGGGCGCCTCAGGGGTGTTGCGAGGTCGCCAGTCGCTCGCGGGCGAAGGGCCGCAGGTCGAGGCCGTGCGCGCTCTCGCGGCCCAGCACGCGGTCGGCGATGGCGTCGCCCAGCCCGGCCGAGTGCTTGAAGCCGTGGCCCGAGCAGGCCGAGACGATCAGCACGTTCGGCAGGCCGTAGAGCGCGTCGATCACGAAGCGGCGGTCGGGCGTGACGGTGTACATGCAGGCGCGGGCCTTGAGCGCGTGTCCCGCGATCTGCGGAAAGCGACCGGCCACGCGGTCGCGGTACATGGCGGCGCTTTCTTCGGCGCTCACGTCGCGGTCGAGCGCGTCGGGTGTGGTGGCGTCGACGTACTGCTCGGTGGCGACCTTCAGCGCGGGCTGCGACGCGTCGGAGGCCGGAAAGCCGTACATGTAGTCTTCCTGCGCGTCGCCGAACATCCAGATGAAGATCGGGAAGCGCCCCGGCGCGAAGTCGGCTGCGGCGGCGGGGCCGGTGTCGAACCAGTGCATCACCTGGCGGTGCACCGAAAAGTGGGCCTGCCAGTCGGTGCGCGCCTGCCGGCCGAGGAATTCGGGCAGCCAGGCGCCGGCCGCGACCACCACCTGGTCGGCGGTGAAGCTCGCGGTTTCGGTGCGCACGCGCACGGTGTCGCCGTTGCCCACGGGCTCGACGCCCAGCACGCGCTCGCCGGTGCGGGTCTGTGCGCCGTCGGCGCGGGCCACGGCGAGTTGCGCGGCGATGGCGTCTTCGGGGCGCACGAAGCCGGCGTCGCGTTCGAGGTACCCGATCTCGTCGCCCTGCAGGTGGAACTGCGGGTAGCGTGCGCGGATGCCGGCCGCGTCGAGCACCTCGTGCGCAATGCCGAAGCGCTCGGCGCAGGCGATGGTGCGGCGCACGAAGTCGGACTTGCCGTGGTGCGCGGCCACGCGGTCGCGCGGCGCGAGGATGAGGCCGCCGGTGGTGGTCATCAGCGGGCGGCCGGTGCGCGCCTCGAGCTCGCGCCAGATGGCGTGCGAGCGGTGCACCAGCGGCACGTACTCGTCGCCTTCGCCGACGGCCAGCCGCGTGATGCGCGAGTCGCCGTGCGAGGAGCCGCGGTCGTGCGGCGGCGCGAACTGGTCGATGCCGAGCACGCGCGCGCCGCGTTGCGAGAGCTGGTAGAGGGTGGCCGCGCCGAGGGCGCCCAGGCCGATGACGATCGCGTCGTAATGAGTAGGAGAACGGGTCACGGGGGCGAGAGGTTTCGTCGTCACACAAGGTTCAGGTCGAGAAAAGCATCCTTCACCGCGATGGGCTGGGGAATGAGCTTCAGCTGCGCGAACACGTCGGCCAGGCCCTGCTGTTCGCGGGCGATGGCGGGCGTGAGCGCCACGACGCCATAGTGCCGCCGTTCGGTCGCCAGCGCCAGCACCTTGGGCTCGACCTTCAGCTGCGGCGCGAGCGTGGCCACCACGTCGCCGGGGTGGGCCTGGGCCCAATCGTTGGCCTTGCGCAGCTCGGCAAACACGGTGCGCAGCGTGTCAGCGTTGGCGCGCGCGAAGGCGGGTTGGGCGAAGTGGTAGGTGCGGTTGCCGCTCAGGCCGGTGCCGTCGAACAGCAGGCGCGACTCGGTCGCCACCTGCGCGCCGGCCAGGAACGGGTCCCACAGGCCGATGGCCGCGACGCTGCCCGACTGGTAGGCGGCCACGGTGTCGGAGGCCGTGACGATGTAGACGGACTCGATGTCTTCATATCGCAGGCCGGCCGCTTCGAGTGCGCGGATCAGCACGTACTGCGTGTTGTAGCCGCGGCCGGTGACGACCTTCTTGCCCTTGAGGTCGCGCACGCTGCGGATCGGCGAGTCGCGCGGCACCAGGAAGCCGACGCCGCCGGGGTAGGGGCTTTCGGCCGCGAGGTAGACCAGGCCCTTGCCGCTGGCCTGCTGGAACACGCCGATCCCGTCGGAGGCATGGCCGAAATCGATGGCGCCGGCCGACAGCGCTTCCGACAGCTGGCTGCCGCCGAGGAACTCGCGCCACTCGACGCTCACGCCGGCCGGTGCGAGCGCCTTCTCGAGCTGGCCCGTGCCCTTGAGGATGTTGAGCGTGTTGAACTTCTGGTAGCCGATGCGCAGCGTGCGGGCGCGCGTCTGGGCGAACAGCGGAGCCGACGCGGCCACGGCGGCGGCACCGATGCCGGCGCGAAGCAGAAGGCGCCGGGAGACGGCGGGCGAGGAAGAGCGTGGGAAGTGCATGGGAAGAGCGGGGCCGCGTCGCGCGGCCGAAGAAGAAAAAAGCAGTCAGTCGGAAGGCAGAGGCTGGCCACTCTAGGGATCGACGCCTTCGTGCGCCACGAAGCTTTTGTCATTTGTTCATGCGCAACTCATCGCTGCATATGCAAGCGGAAATTGCTTCGTTGGCGCCGCACGCAGCGCTGCCTAGAGTCGCGCTCTCTTTTTCCACTTCCCGCGAAGCGCAGGCATGACCCGCAACACCCACTCTTTCACCGTGACCAGCCTGGCCCTGGCAATCGGCGCTCTCACCACCCTGGGCAACATCGCCTGGGCCGACAAGCTCGACGACATCCGCAAGGCCGGCGTGCTGCGCGTGGCCGCGTTCGACGGCAACCCGCCCTTCGGCTACATCGATCCGGCCAGCAAGAAGCAGGTGGGCCACGACATCGACCTGGCGACCGAGTTCGCGAAGAGCCTGGGCGTGAAGATCGAGCTGGTGCCGACCAACCCGGCCAACCGCATCCCGCTGCTCACCTCGGGCAAGGCCGACGTGGTGTTCGCCAGCTTCACCATCACCGACGAGCGCGCCAAGGCGGTGGACTTCACCACGCCGTACTTCCTGGTCGGCCAGCAGTTCCTCGCGAAGAAGGGCGTGCTGAAGGAGGCCGCGCAGATCAAGGACATCCGCATCGGCACCGAGAAGGGCACGACGATGGAGTCGAACCTGCGCAAGAACTACCCCGACGCCAAGGTCGTGCTCTACGACGATTCGCCCTTTGCGCTGGCCGCGCTGCGCAACGGCAACGTGCAGGCCATCACCAACGACGGCGTGAAGCTCACGGCGCAGTGGAACGCGATTCCCGACAAGGAGAAGTACGAGATCCCGGCGATCACGGTGTCGAAGGAATACCTCGGCGCGGCCGTGGCCAAGGGCGAGACGCGCCTGCTCGAGACGCTCAATGCCTGGCTGGTCGACAGCGAGAAGAACGGCCGCGCCGTGGCGATCTACGACACCTGGTTCGGCCCGAACAGCAAGGCGCCGCTGCCGCGCCTGCTGAAGATCGGCGACCAGCGCGTGGCCGCCAACTGATGGGGCACGCAACGACCGGATCGATGCGGCCTTGAGCGATTTCCTGCGCGAGCATCTGCTCGCGCCCCATTACCTCGGCTGGCTGCTCGACGGCTGGCTCGTGACCGTAGGCGCCTCGCTGCTGGTGGCGGCGGGCGCCACGCTGCTGGGCGTCGTCGTGGCGGCGGGGCGCTCGTCGAGCCGGCCCGTGTGGCTGCGCGCGAGCGGCGCGTACGTCTCGCTGTTTCGCAACACGCCGCTGCTGGTGCAGCTCTTCTTCTGGTACTTCGGCGCGCCCAGTTTGATGCCCGAGGCGCTGCGCGAAGGGCTCCTGGCGGGGCGTTTCATTTCCTTCGAACTTCTGTCGGCGTTGCTCGGCCTCACGCTGTATGCGGCCGCCTACGTGGGTGAGGACATCCGCTCGGGCATCCGCGGCGTGCCCGAGGGGCAGACGCTGGCGGCGCAGGCGCTGGGCTTCACGCGCGCGCAGGTGCTGGCGCAGGTGGTGCTGCCGCAGGCGCTGCGCATCGCATTGCCGCCGCTGCTGGGGCAGTACATGAACATCGTCAAGAACACCTCGCTCGCGATGGCCGTGGGGCTGGTCGAGCTGTCGTACGCCTCGCGCCAGGTCGAGGCGGAAACCTTCAAGACCTTCCAGGCCTTCGGCGTGGCGACGCTGCTCTACATCGTGACCATCGGCGCGATCGAGCTGCTGGCGGCGTGGGCTGCGCGTCGGCAATCGGCGGTGCCGGGGAGGGCGGCGGCATGACCGATGCGCTGCACATGCTGTGGGACAGCCTGCCGTACCTGTTGTGGGGCGCCTTTCCGCAGGGCGAGCTGGGCGGTGCGGCGCTCACGGTGCTGCTCAGCGCCGGCTCGGGCATCGCGTCGGCGCTGCTGGGGCTGGCGTGGGGCATCGGGCTGGCCATGGCGCGGGGGCCGCTCAAGCGCGTGCTGACGCTGGGGCTGGCGTTCCTGCGCGCGATCCCGGTGCTGATGCTGATCTTCTGGACCTACTTCCTGCTGCCGTTCGCGCTGGGCGTGAGCGTGCCGGGCGTGCTGTCGGTGATGTGCGCGCTGTCGCTGGTGGGCGGCGCCTACCTGGCGCACGCGGTGCATGCGGGCATCCGCGGCATCGGTGCGGGGCAGTGGGCGGCGGGGCTGTCGCTCGGGCTCACGCGCTGGGGCACGCTGCGCCACGTCGTGCTGCCGCAGGCGCTGCGGATGATGCTGCCGTCGTTCGTCAACCAGTGGGTCACGCTGGTGAAGGACAGCTCGCTGGCGTACGTGGTGGGCGTGGGCGAGCTGTCGTTCGTGGCCTCGCAGGTGAATGCGCGCACCATGGTCTATCCGGCGGAGATCTTCGTGCTGGTGGGCGCGATCTACTGGCTGCTGTGCACCGGGCTGGACCGGCTGGCCCACGGGGTCGTGCGCCGCGCGCAGGCGGGTGCGCCGGTTGTCATGAACTTTTCTGGAAAAGGTCTTGAGCGCTTCGCATAATCGTCCCGGTCATTCCGACAGCCTTTCTTATTTCAAGGAGTTCCACCTCATGGCACAGACCCGGATCGCCGTCATCGTCGGCAGCCTGCGCAAGGATTCGTTCAACCACAAGCTGGCCCTGGCCCTGGCGCACCTCGCGCCGTCGGACTTCACGTTCGAAACCCTGCGCATCGACGACCTGCCGCTGTACAACCAGGACGACGACGGCAACCAGGCCGCGCAGGTGAAGCGCCTCAAGAGCGAAGTGGCCGCCGCACAGGGCGTGCTGTTCGTCACGCCCGAATACAACCGCTCGATCCCCGGCGTGCTGAAGAACGCCATCGACCACGCCTCGCGCCCCTACGGCCAGAGCGTGTGGGCCGGCAAGCCGACCGGCGTGCTCGGCATCTCGGTGGGCGCCATCGGCACCGCGCTGGCGCAACAGCACCTGCGCAACATCCTGGCGTATCTCGACGCGCCCACGATGGGCGGCCCCGAGGTGTTCCTGCAGGCCAAGGAAGGCCTGTTCGACGACAAGGGCCACATCGGCAACGAAGGCACGCAGAAGTTCCTGCAGGGCTGGATGGACAAGTACGTGGCCTGGGTGAAGACCCATTCCGCGGCCTGATCGCAAAGCCATCGCCCACGAAAAAAGCCGCCCCACGGGGCGGCTTTTTCGTTCTGGCGGCGGAAGACTCAGGCGGCTTGCGCGACGTTCTTCTGGTTCGCAGCTTCGGTCGTGGCCACGAGGATGTCGGCGCGGGCGGCGGCCAGTGCGGCGGCCTTGGGGGCGTCACCCATCGCGATGCCCTCGGCGCGCACGAAGCGCACGTCGGTGATGCCGAAGAAGCCGAAGATCACCTTCAGGTAGCTCTCCTGGTGCTCGGCCGCCTGGCCGCCCTCGGAGGTGGAGTAGATGCCGCCGCGGCTCGATGCCACGATCACGGTCTTGCCACCGGCCAGGCCGACGGGGCCCTTCTCGGTGTACTTGAAGGTGCGGCCGGCTTGCGCGAGGCGGTCGATCCAGGCCTTGAGCTGGGTCGGGATGGTGAAGTTGTACAGCGGCGCGCCGAGCACGACGACGTCGGCGGCCAGGAACTGGCTCACCAGCTTTTCCGACAGGGCGTTCTCGCGCAGCTGCGCTTCGGTCGGCTGGGCCTGCACGCCGGTCTTGATGCCGAGGGCGTCGACGCCGAAGTGCGAGGGCGCGTCCACGGCGAGGTCCAGGTACTCGACCTGGGTGTCGGGGTGGGCGGCGCGCCAGGCGGCGACGGTTTCGGCGGTCAGCTGGCGCGAGGTGGAGCCGGCGGCCAGGATGCTGGAGTCGATGTGGAGCAGCTTCATGTCAGTCAATCACTTTCTGTGCAAGGTGTCGGCGCTGAGAATTGGCCGGCGTTGGGAGAATTCTATTTTTGATGTGAGTGACTGATAAGTAGCCAAAGTTTTATCAGATCGTTCTGTTGGTAGGACAATAAAGCCATGCAAGACCTCAATGACATGGTGTTCTTCGCCGAGGTGGCCGAGCGGGGCGGCTTTGCCGCCGCCAGCCGGGCGCTGGGCATTCCCAAATCGCGGCTGTCTCGGCGCGTGGCCGAGCTCGAGGAACGGCTGGGCGTGCAGCTGATGCAGCGCAGCACGCGCCGCCTGTCGCTCACGCCGGCCGGCGAGATCTACCTGCGGCATGCCTCGGCCATGCGCGACGCGGCCCAGGCGGCGGCCGAAGCGGTGGCGCAGGTGCAGACCGAGCCGAGCGGGCTGGTGCGGCTGACCTGCCCGGTCACCATCTCGCACAGTGGGCTGGCGCAACTGATGCCGGTGTTCATGGCGCGCCACCCGGCGGTGCGCGTCGACATGCGGGTCATCAACCGGCCGGTGGACCTGATCGAGGAGGGCATCGACATCGCGCTGCGCGTGCGCCCGACCATCGAGGACAGCACGGTGCTGGTGGCCAAGACCTTCGGCCACAGCCGCGGCGTGCTGGTCGCCAGCCCGGCGCTGCTGGCCAGCCAGAGCCCGGTCGACACGCCCGCCGACCTGGCGAAGCTGCCGACGGCGGCCATGTCGGTCAATGGGGAAGGGCGCTCCGAGTGGCGCCTCGAAGGCCCGGAAGGCCGCAGCCACGTGCATGTGCACACGCCGCGCTACGTGGCCGACGACCTCGCCACACTGCAGTTCGGCGCGCTGGGCGGCGTCGGCGTGACCCTGCTGCCCGACTACATGTGCAGCGCCGACATCGAGGCGGGCCGGCTGGTGCGGGTGCTGCCCGGCTGGGGGCCGTCGCCGGTGGTGGCGCACATGGTGTTTCCGGCGCGGCGGGCGCTGGTGCCGGCGGTGCGGCGGCTGATCGACTTTCTGTCCGAACACCTGCAAAGCGAGCAGATGCGGATGTTCTGAGGCAGATTGCTATCTAAAAGATAGCGCCATAGTGGGTCTTCGCAGGTTCTATATGCGAAAAACGTCATATCCAAACAAACAGATATTCGTTTGCCATTGAAGTAGCGGTTCGCACAATCCAGGGCTTCACCCCCTCCTTGGAGCGACCATGGCAACCCTGCGACTCGGCGACACCGCCCCCAATTTCACCCAGGACTCCAGCGAAGGCCCGATCGACTTCTATCAGTGGGCCGGCGATTCGTGGATCGTGTTCTTCTCGCACCCGGCCGATTTCACGCCCGTGTGCACCACTGAACTCGGCAAGACGGCGGCGCTGTCGGGCGAGTTCGCCAAGCGCGGTGTCAAGCCCATCGCGCTGAGCGTCGACCCGGCCACCAAGCACAAGGAGTGGATCGGCGACATCAACGAGACGCAGAACACCACCGTCAACTTCCCGATCATTGCGGACGCCGACCGCAAGGTGGCCGACCTGTACGACCTGATCCACCCGAACGCCTCGACCACGGCCACGGTGCGCAGCGTCTACATCATCGACCCCAAGAAGGTCATCCGCACCACCATCACCTACCCGGCGTCGACCGGCCGCAACTTCGACGAGATCCTGCGCGTCATCGACTCGCTGCAGCTCACCGACAGCCACAAGGTCGCCACGCCCGTGAACTGGAAGGACGGCGATGACGTCGTCATCGTGCCGAGCATCCAGGACCCAGCCGAGCTGGCCGAGCGCTTCCCCAAGGGCTTCAAGGCGGTCAAGCCTTACCTGCGCATCACGCCGCAGCCCAACAAGTAAGAAGCCGCAGGACCGCGCCGTCATGCAGACTCGTGTCGTCATCGTGCCCGGTTGGCGCGACTCCGGGCCCGGCCATTGGCAGAGCCTGTGGGAAGAACGCATTCCGGGCGCGGCGCGGGTGGCGCAGGACGACTGGGCCTCGCCCAAGCGCGATGCCTGGGTGCCCGCGCTGGCCAAGCTGGTGCTCGAAAGCGAAGGCCCCGTGGTCATCGCGGCGCACAGCCTGGGCTGCATCGCCACGGCGCACCTGCCGCCCGAGGCCGCCGCCCGCATCCAGGGCGCGCTGCTGGTGGCGCCGGCCGACCCCGAGCGCCGCGCGGTGCTGTCCGACTTCGCACCCGTGCCCTACGCGGCGCTGCCGTACCGCAGCATCGTGGTGGCGAGCAGCAACGATCCCTATTGCCCGATCCGCCTGGCGGGCGCCTATTCGCGCGCCTGGGGCAGCGAGTTCGTGCGCATGCAGAATGCGGGGCACATCAACATCGATTCGGGGCACGGAGACTGGCCGCTCGGCCTGGCCCTGCTGCAATCGTTGACCGACGAACCCGCCGCCTGGTCGGCGGGACGTGAATTTTCAGAAAACCTGGCAACCACATGACTTCCAGAATCAAGACCTTCGTCGCCGTGCTCGCGCTGGCGTCCTCCGCACTCGCCGGCAGCACCGCCTTCGCACAAGGCACGGGGCTGCTGAACGCCTCGTACGACGTGGCCCGCGAGTTCTACAAGGACTACAACGCGGCCTTCGTGGCGAACTACAAGAAGGCCACGGGCAAGGACGTCAAGATCGACCAGTCGCACGGCGGCTCCAGCGCCCAGGCGCGTGCCGTGGCCGACGGCCTGGATGCCGACGTGGTGACCATGAACACCTCGACCGACATCGACTTCCTGGCCAACGCCGGCGTGGTCGCCAAGGACTGGAACAAGAAGTTCCCCGAGAACGCATCGCCCACCACCTCGACCATGCTGCTGCTGGTGCGCAACGGCAACCCCAAGGGCATCAAGGACTGGGACGACCTGGTCAAGCCGGGCGTGCAGGTCGTGATCGTCAACCCCAAGACCGGCGGCAACGGCCGCTACGCCTACCTGGCCGCCTGGGGCTACATCAAGAAGAAGGGCGGCACCGACGCCCAGGCTGCCGAGTTCGTCGGCAAGCTGTTCAAGAACGTACCGGTGCTGGCACGCGGCGGCCGCGACGCCACCACCGCCTTCCTGCAACGCAACATCGGCGACGCGCTGATCACCTTCGAATCCGAAGTGGTCTCGATCGACCGCGAATTCGGCACCGGCAAGGTCGACTCGGTGTACCCGTCGATCTCCATCGTGGCCGAGAACCCGGTCGCCATCGTCGAGCGCACCGTCAAGAAGAAGGGCACGGGCGAGCTGGCCAAGGCCTACCTCGACTGGCTGTACTCCGAAGAAGCGCAGGAAATCGCCGCCAAGCATGCGCTGCGCCCGCGTTCGCAGACCGTGCTCAAGAAGTACGCCTCGACCTTCAAGCCGCTGCAGCTGTTCACGGTGCAGGAACTGTTCGGCAGCCTGAGCGAAGCGCAGAAGGTGCACTTCAATGACGGCGGCCAGTTCGACAAGCTCTACACGCCCGGCGCGAAGTAAATGAGCGGCGCTGCTTCTTCGGCGCTCCCGGCAGCGGGAGCGCCTTTTTCACGTGCCAACCGGGCAGGGGGCGCCAAGCGCGTGCTGCCCGGTTTCCACATCACGCTCGGCTTCACGGTCTTCTATCTGTGCCTGATCGTGCTGATCCCGTTGTCGGCGCTGGTCTTCAAGACCTTCACGATGACTTGGGAGCACTTCTGGGTGTCGGTGACCGCGCCGCGCGTGATGGCCTCGTACCGCCTGACCTTCGGCGCCTCGCTGATCGCCGCCATGGTGAACGCGGTGTTCGGCCTGCTCGTGGCCTGGGTGCTGGTGCGCTACAAGTTCCCGGGCAAGCGCATCGTCGATGCGCTGGTCGACCTGCCGTTCGCGCTGCCCACGGCCGTGGCCGGCATCTCGCTCACGGCGCTGCTGGCGGGCAACGGCTGGATCGGGCAGCTGCTCGAGCCGCACGGCATCAAGCTGGCGTTCACGCCGGCGGGCATCGTGATCGCGCTGATCTTCATCGGGCTGCCCTTCGTGGTGCGCACGGTGCAGCCGGTGCTCGAAGACGCCGAGAAGGAACTCGAAGAAGCCGCCACCTCGCTGGGCGCCACGCGCCTGCAGACCTTCACCAAGGTGATCTTCCCGTCGATCGCACCCGCGCTGCTGACGGGCTTCGCGATGGCCTTCGCACGCGCCATCGGCGAGTACGGCTCCGTGATCTTCATCGCCGGCAACATGCCGATGATTTCCGAGATCACGCCGCTCATCATCATCGGCAAGCTGGAGCAGTACGACTACACGGGCGCCACCGCGGTCGCGCTGGTGATGCTGGTGCTGTCGTTCATCCTGCTGCTGGTCATCAACGGCCTTCAGGCCTGGCAGCGCAAGCGCGCGGGGGCATGACATGAGCGCACCTTCGAAAATCATCCGCCGCGCGCAGGCCGGCACCACCGAGTCGGCCTGGGTCCGCTGGACGCTGATCGGCATCGCCCTGGCGTTCATGTTCCTGTTCCTCGTGCTGCCGCTGGCGGCCGTGGCGGTCGAGGCGCTGCGCAAGGGCCTGAACGCCTACCTCGAGGCGCTGAAGGAACCCGATGCGTGGAGCGCGATCCGCCTCACGCTGATCACCGCCGCCATCGCGGTGCCGATGAACCTCGTCTTCGGCGTGGCCGCGGCCTGGGCCATCGCCAAGTTCGAGTTCCGCGGCAAGGCCTTTCTCACCACGCTGATCGACCTGCCGTTCGCGGTGTCGCCGGTGGTGGCGGGCCTGATCTACGTGCTGGTGTTCGGCGCGCAGGGCTGGTTCGGCCCGTGGCTGGCGGAGCACGACATCAAGATCATCTTCGCCGTGCCCGGCATCGTGCTGGCCACCGTGTTCGTGACCTTTCCCTTCATTGCGCGAGAACTCATTCCGCTGATGCAGGCGCAGGGCACCGACGAGGAGCAGGCCGCCATCGTGCTCGGCGCGACCGGCTGGCAGACCTTTTGGCGCGTGACCTTGCCCAACATCAAGTGGGGCCTGCTGTACGGCGTGATCCTGTGCAATGCGCGCGCCATGGGCGAGTTCGGCGCGGTGTCGGTGGTGTCGGGCCACATCCGCGGCCAGACCAACACCATGCCGCTGCACGTCGAGGTGCTCTACAACGAATACCAGTCGGTGGCCGCCTTCGCGGTGGCCTCGCTGCTGGCGATCCTGGCGCTGGTCACCCTGGTGATCAAGTCGGTCATCGAGTGGCGCCATGAGCGCGAAATGAAAGCCATCGCCGAGCTGCCGCCCGAGCGTCCCCCCGAGCCTTCGGCGGCCTGAGAAGACGAGAGAACAAGACCATGAGCATCGAAATCCGCAACATCAGCAAGCAGTTCGGCGACTTCCGCGCGCTGAACAACGTGAACCTCGACGTCGAGTCGGGCGAACTCGTCGCGCTGCTCGGCCCCTCGGGCTGCGGCAAGACCACGCTGCTGCGCATCATCGCGGGCCTGGAAACGGCCGACACCGGCAGCATCCATTTCTCGGGCGAAGACACGACCGACGTGCACGTGCGCGAACGCCAGGTCGGCTTCGTGTTCCAGCACTACGCGCTGTTCCGCCACATGACCGTGTTCGAGAACGTCGCCTTCGGCCTGCGCGTGAAGCCGCGCAAGGAGCGCCCGAGCGACGCGCAGATCAAGGCCAAGGTGACCGACCTGCTCAAGCTGGTGCAGCTGGACTGGCTGGCCGACCGCTACCCGTCGCAGCTGTCCGGCGGCCAGCGCCAGCGCATCGCGCTGGCCCGCGCGCTGGCGGTGGAGCCCAAGGTGCTGCTGCTGGACGAACCCTTCGGCGCGCTCGACGCCAAGGTGCGCAAGGAGCTGCGCCGCTGGCTGCGCCGGCTGCACGACGAGCTGCACGTCACCTCGATCTTCGTCACGCACGACCAGGAAGAAGCGCTCGAGGTGGCCGACCGCGTGGTGGTCATCAACAAGGGCCGCATCGAGCAGGTCGGTTCGCCACAGGACGTGTGGGACAAGCCCGCGAGCCCGTTCGTCTACGGCTTCCTGGGCGACGTGAACCTGTTCCACGGCCGGGCCGACAACGGCGCCGTGCAGCTGGACGGCATGCGCATCGACTCGCCCGAGCACAGCAGCGCGCGCGACGCCAAGGCGCTGGCCTATGTGCGTCCGCATGACCTGGATGTGACACGCTACGTGTCGGGTGCCACCGGCATCGTCGCCACGCTGTCGCGCGCGATCGTGGTCGGACCGATCGCGCGGCTGGAACTTGAGCCCACCGAAACGAATCCAGATAATCCGGGCTCCGGAACCATCATCGAAGCGCAACTCCCTGCGCAACAGTTCCGCGACCTGGGCTTGAAGGAAGGCGACACCGTCGTCGCCAACCCCCGCAAGGCCAGGGTGTTCGTAGAAGAAGATTGGGTATCTCCTTGATCCATTGGTACTTCGGCGCGCCGCGCCGCGCGCTCGGGCTGATCTGCCTGGCCTGTGTCCTCATGCTGGCCTTCGGGCTGTATCTGCAGCACGTGGTCGGGCTCGAACCCTGCCCGATGTGCATCGTGCAGCGCTATGCGCTGATGCTGGTGGCGCTGTTCACCGGCCTGGCGGCGCTGTTCAACAGTCGCGGCCTGCAGGTGACGGGCGGGGTGCTGGCGCTGGCGGCGGCGGTGGGCGGTGCCTACACGGCGGCGCAGCAGAGCTGGCTGCAGTGGTATCCGCCCGAGGTCGTCTCGTGCGGGCGCGACCTGTACGGGATGATCGAGACCTTCCCGCTCAAGCGCGCGCTGCCGATGATCTTCCGCGGTGGCGGCGACTGTTCCAAGATCGACTGGTCGCTGTTCGGCCTGACGCTGGCGAACTGGTCGTTCGTCGCGTTCACGGTGCTGGCGCTGTTGCTCCTCACCTTGCTCTTGCGCCGGCGCACCGCGCGCTGAGTTCTTTTTCAGTAGTGATTGCGGCGTGGCCCGCTGTCCTTCGAGGGCAGCGGGCCACGCCGTTTTTCGTGGGTCGCTGCGCAGGCCCGTGCAAAAAGCCCGTCAAAACGCATGCTTTAGCAGGCCTTCAGCAACCGGGGCTAGGATGAACCGCATCCTTTCCCGGGCCTCGCCGCCCGTTTCATCCCACTTCTTCACTGCATGCCCACCACTCCTTCGCGACGATCGCGCAAGTTCCTTGTCGGCCTGGCCTTGCTCGTCGTGCTGGCCATCGCGGCCTTCTTCTGGCTGAGCCCGCCGAAGAAAAGCGACTATCTGACCGCCACCGTGCAGCGCAGCGACCTGGAGAACGCGGTGCTCGCCACCGGCGTGCTGCAGGCCCTCAAGCAGGTCGAGGTGGGCGCGCAGGTGTCGGGCCAGCTCAAGTCGCTGAAGGTGGTGCTCGGCCAGACGGTGAAGAAGGGCGACTGGCTGGCCGAGATCGACCCCGTCATCTCGCAGAACACGCTCGCGCAGGAACAGGCCAAGCTCGAGAACCTGCAGGCCCAGAAGCTCGCCAAGGAAGTGCGTGTGAAGCAGGCCGAGCTCACCTGGGCGCGCCAGCGCGAGATGCTGGCGCAGGACGCCGCCGCGCGCCAGGACCTGGAAAGCGCGGACACCGAGCTGCGCGCGCTGCGCGCCGACGCCGTCTCGCTCGACGCGCAGATCCGCCAGCAGAAGCTGGCCCTGGCCTCGGCGCAGACCAACTTGTCGTACACCCGCATCGTCGCGCCCATCGACGGCGACGTGGTGTCGATCAGCACGCTCGAAGGCCAGACCGTGGTGGCCTCGTTCCAGGTGCCCACGCTGATGAAGCTGGCCGACCTGTCGACCATGACCGTGAAGGCGCAGGTGTCCGAGGCCGACGTGGTGCGCGTGAAGGCCGGCCAGCCGGTGTACTTCACCATCCTGGGCGACCCCGACACGCGCTACCACGGCACGCTGCGCGCGGTGCAGCCTTCGCCCGAGAAGATCAACAACGCCGTGTTCTTCAACGCGCTGTTCGACGTGCCCAATCCCGACCGCACGCTGCGCGTCGACATGACGGCGCAGGTCGCCATCCTGCTGGGCGAGGCCAAGCAGGCGCTGACCGTGCCGCTCACCGCGCTCGGCACGCGCGACAAGGACGGCCGCCACGAAGTGCGCGTGCTCCTGCCCGACCAGCGCGTGGAAAAGCGGCAGGTGCGCGTGGGCATCAGCAACAACTTCCAGGCGCAGGTGCTCGAAGGCCTGAAGGAGGGCGACAGCGTCATCACCGGCGATGCCTCGGCGCTGGAGAAGACCGACGGCAATGACAGCGGCAACCGGAGGCCGCGCCAGTGACGCAGCCGCTGCTGACCCTGCGCGGCATCGGCCGCAGCTTTCCCTCGGGCGAGCAGGAAGTCCAGGTGCTGAAGGACGTCGACCTGGACATCGGCCACGGCGAAATGCTGGCCATCGTCGGCGCCTCGGGCTCGGGCAAGTCGACGCTCATGAACATCCTCGGCTGCCTCGACCGGCCGAGCACCGGCACCTACACCGTGTCGGGCCAGGACGTCGGCACGCTCGACAGCGACGCGCTCGCCGCGCTGCGGCGCGAGCACTTTGGCTTCATCTTCCAGCGCTACCACCTCATGCAGCA
This sequence comes from Variovorax sp. GW822-FHT04A09, assembly GCF_058801005.1. Classification (NCBI taxonomy): domain Bacteria; kingdom Pseudomonadati; phylum Pseudomonadota; class Betaproteobacteria; order Burkholderiales; family Comamonadaceae; genus Variovorax; species Variovorax sp. GW822-FHT04A09. The sequence continues at coordinate 753,501 of NZ_JBXAMV010000001.1, forward strand.
CCTGACGGCCACCGGCAACGTCGAGGTGCCCGCCGTGTATGCCGGCACCGAGGGCTCGGCGCGCGACGCGCGGGCGCGGCAACTGCTCGCGCGCCTGGGCCTGGAAGACCGCACCGAACACCGGCCGAGCCAGCTCTCGGGCGGCCAGCAGCAGCGCGTGAGCATCGCGCGCGCACTGATGAACGGCGGGCAGGTCATCCTGGCCGACGAGCCCACCGGCGCGCTCGACAGCAAGAGCGGCCAGGAGGTCATCGGCATCCTGCGCGAGCTGCATGCGCAGGGGCACACCATCATCATCGTGACGCACGACATGCAGGTGGCGCGCTGCACCGAACGCATCATCGAGATCGCCGACGGCGCGATCGTGGGCGACCGGCCGAACGTACCGACCGTGGCCGCGCCCGCGCAGACGGTCGGCGACGACACCCCCGCGCCGCCCGCGATGACCCGCCCCACGCTGGGCATCGCGCGCTTCAGCACCGGCTGGGCGCGTTTCTCCGAAGCCTTCCGCATGGCCTGGCGCTCGATGATGGCGCACCGCATGCGCACGGCGCTGACCATGCTGGGCATCATCATCGGCATCACCTCGGTGGTGTCGATCGTGGCCATCGGGGAGGGCGCCAAGCGCTTCGTGCTGGCCGACATCAAGGCCATCGGCACCAACACGCTCGACATCTACCCGGGCCACGACTTCGGCGACGACAAGGCCGCGAGCATCCGCACGCTGCTGCCCGCCGACCTGCAGGCCATCGCCGCGCAGCCCTACGTGCACAGCGTCACGCCGACCACCATGCGCAGCCTGCGCCTGCGCTACCGCAGCGCCGACGTGAACGGCAACGTGAACGGCGTCAGCGACAACTTCTTCAGCGTGCGCGACATCCAGATGGCCAGCGGCACGGACTTCGACGCCAACGACGTGCGGCACCAGTCGCAGGTGGTGGTGATTGACCAGAACACGCGGCGCAAGCTCTTTCCCGACGGCACCGACCCGGTCGGCAAGATCATCCTGGTGGGCAGCCTGCCGTGCACCGTGATCGGCGTGGCGCAGGAAAAGAAGAGCATGTTCGGCGAGAACAAGTCGCTCAACATCTGGCTGCCCTACAGCACCGGCGCGAGCCGCCTCTTCGGCCAGCAGCACTTCGACAGCATCACCGTGCGCATCCGCGACGACCAGCCCACCAAGGCGGCCGAGGAGAGCATCGTGCGGCTGCTCACGCTGCGCCACGGCGGCAAGGACTTCTTCACCTTCAACATGGACAGCATCGTGAAGACGGCCGAGCGCACGAGCCAGTCGCTCACGCTGCTGCTGTCGCTGATCGCGGTGATCTCGCTCGTGGTGGGCGGCATCGGCGTGATGAACATCATGCTGGTGTCGGTGACCGAGCGCACCCGCGAGATCGGCATCCGCATGGCCGTGGGCGCGCGCCAGAGCGACGTGCTGCAGCAGTTCCTGACCGAGGCCGTGCTCGTGTGCCTGGTCGGCGGTTTCATCGGCGTGGTGCTGTCGTACGGCATCAGCTTTGTGTTCTCGCTGTTCGTGAAGCAATGGCAAATGATCTTTTCGTTGGGGGCCGTGGTGTCGGCCTTTTTGTGCGCGTCGCTCATCGGCGTGCTGTTCGGGTACCTGCCGGCGCGCAACGCCGCGCGGCTCGACCCCATCGAGGCGCTGGCCCGTGAGTAGGGCCCGACCGACCCTGGCGGGCCTCGCCATCGCGCTGGCGCTCGGCGGCTGTACGCTGTTCGCGCCGGAGCGGCGCGAACACCGACCGCTCGGCGTGCCGCAGGCCTGGCAGCAGCAGCAACAGCCCCTGCCGCAGAACGCAGCGGCCGCGCCGCAGGCCCGCTGGTGGACCGCCTTCGACGACGCGCGGCTCGACACCCTGATCGAGAGCGCCCTGCGAACCAACAACAACTTGGCCGCCGCCGGCATCCGCGTGCAGCGGGCGCAGCTGCAGGCCGGCCTGGCGAACACCAACCTCACGCCGGGCGTGACGGGGCAACTGGGCACCCAACGCAGCTTCGACCTGAAGCGCGGCGGCGTGGCCGCATCGAGCGCGAGCTCCTTGCTGAGCCTGAGCTACGAAGTCGACCTGTGGGGCCGCCTGTCGGCGCAACGCAGCGTTGCCGACTGGGAGCTGCAGGCCACCCAGTCCGACCGCGAAGCCACGGCGCTGGCGCTGGTGGGCACGACGGCCGGGCTCTACTGGCAGACCGGCTACCTGAACCACCGTATCGCACTGAGCGAAGCCGGCATGGCCGATGCACGGCGCATCCAGGCGCTGGTGCGCGCCAAGTACGCGGCGGGCGCCGTGTCCGGCCTCGATGTCGCGCAGGCGGGCCAGAACCTTGCGAGCCAGGAGGCCGCGCACACGCAGCTGCTGCAGCAGCGCGTCGAGGCGCGCAACGCACTGGCCATCCTGTTCGACATGCCGCCTGAGACCCCGAGGGAGGAACCCTCGCAGCTGCCGGACGCCGCCTTGCCCGTGATCGATGCCGGACTGCCCGCCAGCCTGCTGGGCCGCCGGCCCGACCTGCGCGCCGCGGAGCAGCGCCTGCGGTCCTCGCTGGCGAACGTCGATGCCACGCGCACCAGCTTCTATCCGGTGCTGAGCCTCACGGGTTCGCTGGGCGCGGGGAGCAATGCATTGGGCGAGGTGCTGAAGAACCCGGTCGCGACCCTCGGTGCCGGCCTGATGCTGCCTTTCCTGCAATGGAACACCGCGCGGCTGACCGTCGCCGTATCGCAGACGCGGTACGAAGAAGCGGTCGTCGGGTTCCGCCAGTCGCTGTACACCGCGCTGTCTGAGGTGGAAAACACGCTGTCGTCGCGAACCCAGCTGCAGGACGAGAGCGTGAAGCTGGCCCTGGCGCTGCAACAGGCGCAACGCGCGGAAGCCTTGTCGGAAGTGCGCTACCGCGCCGGTGCCACCGCGTTGCAGCCCGTGCTCGACGCCAAGGACAAGCGGCGCGCCGCGGAGGTGTCGCTGGCGCAGAACCGCCTGAACCAGCTCAACGCGACGATGACGCTCTACAAGGCGCTGGGCGGAGGCACGATCGTCGAGTAGCGGAAGAAGGACAAGGTGCTTTCACGCCACGACAGGTGCCCGGCAGGCGGTGCGGTGTGGGCGGCCCCTCTGTGCCGCCGAGGAGCGCAGCGTTTCGCGGATCAGGGCTCGCAGCTGTTTGAGCGCAGCGAGTTCTGCGAGACCCCGCGAAACGCGAGCACCGCAGGGGAGCCGCGAAGCGGCCGGCACAGTGGGGCCGACCGCGCCGCACCGCCTGCCGGGCGCCCCTCAAAAAGAGGCTAGGCCTGAAACGGCGGCGCCCCCCGCAATTTGCGAACGAGCAACCCAGGCAACCGCAAAACAAACTCCACCATCAACCGCGTGTGCATCCAAGTCAGCAGCACGTTGTCCCGCCCATAGCGAAAGTGCGACACCCCACCTTCCTCCGCCGTCAGGTACTTCACAGGCGCATCGATGTTCACCGGCTTGACCCCGCGCCAGGCCAGCCGCACGACCGCCTCGGTATCGAAGTCGAAGCGCCGCATCCATGGTTGTCGCGCCATCACTGCGATCAGGTCAACCACCGGGTACACGCGAAAGCCGTAGAGCGAATCGCCCACGCCCGCGAACAGCGTCTCGAGCTGCGTCCAGCCGTTGGACACCCGCCGCCCACGCACCCGCAGCAGCGGCGCGCTGGCGTCGAACACAGGCCGGCCCAGCACCATCGTTTCGGGCCGCGCCAGCGAGGCGTTCATGAAAGAGGGGATCAGGTCCGCCGGATGCTGCCCGTCGGAATCCATCGTGAGCGCGTGCGTGAAGCCGGCGTCCTTCGCGGCCCGCAAGCCGTGCAGCACCGCCGAGCCCTTGCCCTGGTTCTGCGGCATCACCCACACGCGCAACCCCGGATCGCTGGCCGCCATCTGCTGCAGCCGCTCGCCCGTGCCGTCGTCGCTGCCGTCGATCACCACCCACACCGGGTTCCATTGGGCCCGCGCCGCGGCGACCGTCGAGAACAGGCGCTCGCCCGTGTTGTAGCTGGGGATCAGGACAAGGTGGGTGCGCGAGGCGTCTGCTGGCATTCGGGGGACGCGTCGGTGGCGCGCTGCTCCATGTGTTGACGGAAATAGTGCTCCAGCTCGACCTGCAACGCATCGCTGTCCTGCGTTGGTGCAAAGCGCTTGCCCAGCCGCAGCGTGAAGACGATGGGCAGCGGCGGCACGCGCCACAGCGGCCAGCCCTTGCCGAGGTAGGGCGAGTCGGTGTCGATGAACACGGTCTGGATCGGCGCCTGCGCCAGCTTGGCGATCAGCGTGGTGCCGGGGCGGAAGGGGTTCAGCGGCGGCGTCACCGTGCGCGTGCCTTCGGGAAAGATCACGAGCTGGCCACCCTGGCGCAGGTCGTTGACCGCCAGGCGCACCATCGTGCGGGCCGACTTGTTGCTGATGTAGCGCGCCAGCCGGGCTCCGGCGCCCAGGAAGATGTTGCCCATCAGCTCGGCCTTCATGATGCAGGCGCTGCGCGGCAGCCGCGCCACCAGCAGCAGCGCGTCGAGCATGGTCGGGTGGTTGGCCACGAAGATCACGCCGGGCTCGTTGCGCATCGGGTCCAGGCACGAAGCGTCGATGCGCATCATGCCGGTGACCGAGGCGAGCCACCAGAACATCCGGTAGGCAAAGGCGATGGTCATGCGGCCCAGCGCGCGCGCCGGCGCGGCCGGCATCACCGGGTACAGCAGCATGGCGACGAAGTTCCAGACCAGCGAGATCAGGCCGAGGAACAGCAGCAGCGCATAGAGCATCAGCGCGAGCGGGATCGACGTGAGAAGACGCAGCACGTTCATGGGTGGTGTCGGTCGGACAGGCGAACGGCGGGCCGCTCAGGCGGCCTGCAGCCGGCCGGCGGCAACCGTGTGGGCCTCGATCTCGACCAGCAGATCGCTGCGGCAGATGTCGGCTTCCAGGTACACCGCATGGCAGGCCATCGGCGACTGGGCGCCGAGCGCGGCTTCGATCACTTCGCGCACGGCCTCGGTGTCCGAGGGATGCCGCACGTACACCACGCAGTCGAGCGCATCGAGCGAAAAGCGCGCCGTGGTCTGCGCATGGGCGGAGGCGATCACTGCCTCGAGGTTGCGCAGGGTTTCGCGGGCTTGCTCACGCACGTCGCCGTGGTGCACCGTTTCGTGCCCGACGATGCTCGCCGTGCCCGAGATGAACAGCGCCACCTGGCCGTCGCCGATGTCCGCCAGCGCGGCGCGCGAGAAGGTCGGCGAGCGCGGGCCGTAGGTTTCGGGGTAGCGGTAGGCCGACACCTGCCGCGGGTTCTCGACCGGCAGCGGCGCAGCGCGTCCCGCGAGAAAACGGATCGACAGCGCGCCCTGGCGGATGCCCAGCGCGCAAGCAGCCGGCGCGCCCTCGAAGGCGGCGCGGCCGGCTTCGAAGAAAGCCTCTTGCCGGCCGAGGTTGAACTGGCGGTACCGCTCCAGCCCGCCGCCGTCGGCATTGATGCGCGGCAGGTAGTTCCAGATGCGCTGCAGGTGCGGCGTGTCGGCCTGGTCGAGCGTACGAAACAGGTCGCGGTAGGCGCGCTGTGCAAGCTCGGTCAGGCTCTGGCCTTCCACGGCTTCATCGAGGTCGATGGCGCCCAGCAGCCAGTGCCCGTCGGTGCGCCAGCGCGCGATGCCGGTGGTGCCCGACCTGACCTGGGTGCCGTCGCCCACGTGCCACACATCGGCCATCGCGCCTTGCGGCGACAGCACGCGCGCGTTGACCGTGGGCATCCAGGCGACACCGTGCGGCGTGCCGTAGCCGAGCGCGGCAAAGGGCGCATGGCTGTGCGTGGCCAGCGCGAGGCTGTCCGGCAGCGAGAGGCGCTCCACGCGCAGGGGGGAATGAAGGCGGTCGTCCTGGGGGCGCACGTTCATCGAACCTCGTCGGCGGTGGATTCGGGTTTGCGGCCGGTGTAGGCCGAGAAGACCCCGAGGCTCGCATGCCGGCGCACGTCGCTGAAGCCGGCGGCGCCCAGTGCCTGCATGACGCGCTCGGGTGGGATGCAGGCCTCGATCGTGTCCCAGTAATAGCGCCACAGCTCCGAGGTGTCGCTGCGGCGGCCGACCACGCGGGCGATCAGCGGCACCACGGCGCGCATGTAGCCCTTGAGCAGCGCGGTGGCCATGCGGCCTTCGGGCTTGGTGATCTCGAGCACCACCACGCGCCCGCCCGGGCGCAGCACGCGATGGAATTCGGAAAAGGCGGCGGCCACGTCGCTGATGTGGCGCATGGCGTAACCCATGCTCACGAAATCGCAGCTGGCGTCGGGGCGGGGCAGGGCCTCGGCGACGCCTTGAATGAGTTCGACGCCGGGCAGCCGGACCTGGCCCATCATGCCCACGCTGGGGTCGACGCCGGTGAGCTTGCCGGTGGAGCCGATGAGCTTCAGGGCTTCGCGGGCGACGAGCCCGGTGCCGATGCCCACGTCGAGCACCTGGGCGCCCGCCGTGAGGCCGGCCTGCTTCAGCGCGTCGCGGCGGTACGAGGGGCCGGTGCCGAAGGCCAGCACGGCTTCGATGCGGTCGTAGTCCGCGGCCGTGCTGTCGAAGATGCGCCGCAGGAACGCCTGGTGCTCCGCTTCGGTGTTGTAGTACAGCGGCAGCGGGGCGTGCGGCGGCAGGGCGTCGGGATTTCCCGTACCGGCAATGGGCGATGGCGTCATCGAACAATTATCACCAAAAGGTCCGGGCCGAAATCCCGGGCGCCGGGGGAGCGTTGTGTGCGCCGGACAGTAAACTCCACACTTGCTTTGAAAACACACGACAGCGAGAGAGAAAGCCATGGCCGGACATAGCAAGTGGGCAAATATTCAGCACCGCAAGGGCCGCCAGGACGAGAAACGGGGCAAGCTCTGGACCCGCGCCATCCGTGAAATCACGGTGGCGGCACGCGCCGGCGGCGCCGACCTCAGCGCCAACCCCCGGCTGCGGCTGGCGGTCGAAAAGGCCAAGGCGGTCAACCTGCCCATTGACACCGTCAAGCGCAACATCGACAAGGCCACGGGCAACCTCGAAGGCGTCAATTACGAAGAAATTCGTTACGAAGGGTACGGCATCGGCGGCGCGGCGATCATCGTCGACACCATGACCGACAACCGCGTGCGCACCGTGGCCGAAGTGCGCCACGCCTTCTCCAAGCACGGCGGCAACATGGGCACCGAAGGCTCGGTGGCCTTCCAGTTCAAGCACTGCGGCCAGATCATCTTTGCGCCCGGCACCAGCGAGGACAAGGTCATGGAAGTGGCCCTCGAAGCCGGCGCCGAGGACGTGATCACCGACGACGACGGCGCCATCGAGGTGCTCACCGCCATCGGCGACTTCGAGGCTGTGAAAAACGCACTCGAAGCCGCGGGCCTGAAGCCCGACGCCGCCGAAATCACCATGCGTGCCGAGAACACCGTGGACGTGACCGGCGAAGACGCCGCCAGGATGCAGAAGCTCCTCGACGTGCTCGAGGACCTGGACGACGTGCAGGACGTTTATCACAACGCCGCACTGTCCGACTGAACGAATGAATGATGGATCCACAGCGACAAACGAAAGCCCGCGAATGAAGGTACTGGTGATTGGAGGAGGGGGCCGCGAGCACGCACTGGCGTGGCGGCTGGCGCAGGGCAACCGGGTCAGCCGCGTCTACGTGGCGCCCGGCAACGGCGGCACCGTGAGCGACGAACGCTACGACTGCATCGACATCACCGAACCCGCCGCGCTGCGCGAGTGGGCGATGGCCGAAAAAATCGCGCTGACCGTGGTCGGCCCCGAGGGGCCGCTCGCCGCGGGCGTGGTGGACGAGTTCCGCGCGCACGGCCTGCGCATCTTCGGCCCGACGCAGGCGGCTGCGCAGCTCGAAAGCTCCAAGGCCTTCTCGAAGGCCTTCATGAAGCGCCACAAGATCCCGACGGCCGAATACGAGGCCTTCACCGACGCCGCCGCGGCCCATGCGTACATCGACGCCAAGGGCGCGCCCATCGTCGTCAAGGCCGACGGCCTGGCCGCCGGCAAGGGCGTGGTGGTTGCCATGACCGCGCAGGAAGCCCACGAAGCCGTCGACTTCATGCTGGTCGACAACAAGTTCGGCGTGTCGCACAACGAAGGCGGCGCACGCGTCGTCATCGAAGAATTTTTGCAAGGCGAAGAAGCCAGCTTCATCGTGATGTGCGACGGCAAGAACGTCGCCGCGCTGGCCACCAGCCAGGACCACAAGCGCCTGCTCGACGGCGACGAAGGCCCGAACACCGGCGGCATGGGCGCGTACTCGCCCGCACCGGTCGTCACGGCCGAGGTGCATGCGCGTGCGATGCGCGAGATCATCCTGCCGACCATCCGCGGCATGGAAAAGGACGGCATTCCGTTCACCGGCTTCCTCTATGCCGGCCTGATGATCGACGCGGCCGGCCAGCCCAAGACGCTCGAATTCAACTGCCGCATGGGCGACCCCGAGACGCAGCCGATCATGATGCGCCTCAAGTCCGACCTGTTCGAGGTGTTCTGGCACGCCACCGACGGCACGCTCGACCAGGTCGAGCTGCAATGGGACCGCCGCGTGGCACTGGGCGTGGTGATGGCCGCGCACGGCTACCCGCTGTCGCCGCGCAAGGGCGACCGCATCAGCGGCATCCCGGCCGAGGCACCCGATGCCGTGGTGTTCCACGCGGGCACCACGCTCGAGAACGGTGAGCTCAAGACCAGCGGCGGCCGCGTCCTCTGCGTGACCGTGCTGGCCGACAGCGTCAAGCAGGCGCAGCAGCGCGCCTACGAGGTCGCGGCGCGCGTGCAGTTCGACGGTGTGCAGTACCGCAAGGACATCGGCTACCGCGCCGTGAACGCGCGCAACACGCCCCACGCCTGATGCCAGCCACCCAGCCGAAGGCGGTCGGCGACTACCTGCGCGGACTGCAGCAATCGATCATCTCGGCGGTCGAGGCGGCGGATGGCGGCAGTGCGGTGCGCGACGCCTGGCAGAAAGAGCCCGGTGAGCCGCTGCAGGGCAACGGCCTGACCTGCATCCTCGAAGGCGGTGCGCTGTTCGAACGCGCCGGCGTCGGCTTCTCGCAGGTGCGCGGCGCCAAGCTGCCGCCCTCGGCCACGCAGAACCGCCCCGAGCTCTCGGGCGCACCGTTCGAGGCCATGGGCGTGTCGCTGGTGTTCCACCCGCGCAATCCCTACGTGCCGATCGTCCACATGAACGTGCGCATGCTGGCCGCGCAGCCCGCGGGCGGCGGTGATCCCGTGTGCTGGTTCGGCGGCGGCATGGACCTCACGCCGTGCTACGGCTTCGAAGACGACGCGGTGCACTTCCACACCGTGTGCCGCGACGCGCTCGCCCCCTTCGGCGCCGACAAGTACCCGCGCTTCAAGACCTGGTGCGACGAGTATTTCTTTTTGAAGCACCGCAACGAGCAGCGCGGCATCGGCGGCATCTTCTTCGACGACTTCGCCGAGGGCGGCATCGAGAACGGCTTTGCGCTGATCCGTTCGGTCGGCGATGCCTTCCTGCAGGCCTACCTGCCGATCGTCGAGCGCCGCCGCAGCATGCCGTACGGTGAGCGCGAGCGCGAGTTCCAGCTGTACCGGCGCGGGCGCTACGTCGAGTTCAACCTCGTGTGGGACCGCGGCACGCACTTCGGCCTGCAGTCGGGCGGGCGCACCGAATCGATCCTGCTGTCGATGCCGCCGCTCGCGAGCTGGGCCTACCGGCAACAGCCCGAAGCGGGCAGCCCCGAAGCCGCGCTGTACAGCGACTTCATCGTGCGCCGGGACTGGGTGTGAGCCCCACCGGTTCCGCTTTGCGCATCGGCGTCTTCGGCGGAGCCTTCGACCCGCCGCACAACGCGCACGTCGCTCTGGCCGAAGCCGCACTGGCGCAGCTCGATCTGATGGAGCTGCACGTCATTCCCACGGGGCAGGCCTGGCACAAGAGCCGCACGCTCACCCCGAAGGAAGATCGCCTCGCGATGGCGCAACTGGCCTTCGGCAATCTGCAAGGCAAGGTCGTCATCGACAGCCGCGAAGTGCTGCGCGACGGCCCGACCTACACGCTCGACACACTGCATGAATTGCAGAAAGAGCAACCCGGCGCACAGCTCGTGCTGGTGATGGGCGCGGACCAGGCAGCGGCCTTGCCGACCTGGCACGGCTGGCAGGATATACTCGGCATTGCTATCGTTTCTGTAGCGTATCGCGCACTATCGACGGGTGACGTCACTCGTTTTGATCCGAAACAGCTGCCCGGCCTCCCGGCTGGCGCGCGTTTCGAGGCGCTTGAACTGCCTGCCGCCATGGACACCAGCGCCACCCATATCCGGCGGCGTGTGGCGTCGGGTGTGGACATTTCCTCGCTGGTTCCGCCCACGGTTGCACGCTATATTGACCAACACCACCTCTACCGCTCTGCCTGATGACCACTGAAGCCGCCGCCAAAAAAGACATCCAAAAACTCCAGCGAGCCATCATCGATGGTCTCGAAGACGTCAAGGCGCAGGACATCCAGGTATTCGACACGGAGCACCTCTCGCCGCTGTTCGAGCGCGTGATCGTGGCGTCGGGCACCTCCAACCGCCAGACCAAGGCGCTCGCATCGAGCGTGCGCGACGCCGTGCGCGAAGCCGGCTTTGCCAAGCCGCGCACCGAGGGCGAGGAAAACGGCGAGTGGATCATCGTGGACTGCGGCGCGGCCGTGGCGCACATCATGCAGCCCGCCATCCGCCAGTACTACCACCTCGAAGAGATCTGGGGCGACAAGCCGGTGCGCGCCAAGCTCGGCGCCACCAAGCCCGCGCTGGCCACTGCTTCGTCCGTCGTCAAGGGTGCCGAAGAGAAGAAGACGGCCGCCGCCAAGACGCCGAGCCTGCGCCGTTCGAGCGCCGCCAAGACCGCGATCCGCGCGGCCGAGCAGGAAGCCAAGGCCGCCAAGGCCCCGGCGAAGAAGGCCGCATCGAAGACCGCGGGCAAGACTGCCGCCAAGAAGGCGCCTGCGAAGAAGTCCGCCACGGGCACCGCACGCGTGCCGGTGAAGGTGGTCGGCAAGCCGGCCGCCAAGAAGACCGCTGCGAAGAAGGCGCCGGCCAAGAAGGCGCCAGCCCGCCGCGCATGAAGCTGCTGGTGGTCGCCGTCGGGCAGCGCATGCCCGACTGGGCGCAGACTGCCTGGGACGACTACGCCAAGCGCTTCCCGCCCGAGCTGAAGCTCGAGCTGCGCGCCGTCAAGACCGAGCCGCGCGGCTCCAAGACACTCGAAACGCTGTATGCCGCCGAGCGCGAGCGCATCGAAGGCGCCATCGCCCGTGGCATGCGCATCGTCGTGCTCGACGAGCGCGGCACCGCGCTCACTACCAAGGCGCTGGCTGCACGGCTGCAGACCTGGCAGGGCGAGGGCGACGATGTGGCGCTGGTCATCGGCGGCCCCGACGGGCTCGACCCGGCCTTCAAGGCCGCGGCGCACGAACGCATCCGCCTGTCCGACCTGACCCTGCCGCATGCCATGGCGCGCGTGCTGCTGGTCGAACAGCTCTACCGGGCGTGGTCGGTCAACGCGGGCCATCCGTACCACCGGGAATGACCACGGGGCCGGCGGTGGGGCCCACCTCGGAGACCTGAACTTGCCTGACTTCATCTACCTCGCGTCGCAAAGCCCGCGCCGCGCCCAATTGCTCGGCCAGCTTGGCGTGCGCCACGAACTGCTGCTGGCCGGTGCCGACGAAGACGCCGAGGCGCTCGAAGCCTTGCTGCAGAACGAGTCGCCCACAGCGTACGTGCAGCGCGTGACCGCCCTCAAGCTCGATGCCGCCGTTGCGCGCCGCAAGCGCCTGGGCTTGGCCGATGCGCCTGTGCTCTGCGCCGACACCACGGTCGCGCTCGGCCGCACCATCCTCGGCAAGCCCGAGGACGCACGCGATGCCGAACGCATGCTCGCGCACCTGTCCGGCGCCACGCACCGCGTGCTCACGGCGGTCGCGCTGCAGAACGGCCGTCGACGCCATGCGGCGCTCAGCGTGTCGCGCGTGCGCTTCGCCACGCTCACCAAGAAGCAGGTCGCGGCCTACGCCGCCAGCGGCGAGCCGCTCGGCAAGGCCGGCGCCTACGCCATCCAGGGCGCAGCGGCTGCGTTCGTCGAGCACATCAGCGGCTCCTATTCGGGCATCATGGGACTCCCCATGTTCGAGACCGCGCAGCTGCTTCGAGGCGTCGGTTTCAATACTTAAGACATCCATGCAAGACATCCTGATCAACTGGTCTCCGCAGGAGACCCGTGTGGCGCTGGTCGAGCACGGCGCGGTGCAAGAGCTGCACGTCGAGCGCACGCTCGAGCGCGGGCTGGTCGGCAACATCTACCTGGGCAAGGTCTCACGCGTGCTGCCGGGCATGCAGTCGGCCTTCATCGACATCGGCCTGGAGCGCACCGCCTTCCTGCACGTGGCTGACATCGTCTCGCCGTTCACGCCGGGCTCGCGCCCGAGCGCCGCGCCACCCGAGCGCGACCACCGCAACGGCGGGCCGATGGTGCCCATCGAGAAGCAGGTGTTCGAGGGCCAGTCGCTGCTGGTGCAGGTCATCAAGGACCCGATCGGCACCAAGGGCGCGCGGCTGTCCACGCAGATCAGCATCGCGGGCCGACTGCTGGTGTTCCTGCCGCAGGACAACCACATCGGCGTGTCGCAGAAGATCCCGCCCGACCAGCGCGAGTCGCTGCGCAACCGCATGCTGGCGCTCATCGAGGCGGCCGCGGCCGCCGAGAGCGGCGGCGTGGTGCCGGTCAACACCGGCGGCTTCATCCTGCGCACCAACGGTGAAGACGCGGCCGACGCCGAGCTGGCCGAAGACATCGCCTACCTGCGAAAGACCTGGACGCGCATCCGCGAGGCCTCGAGCCGGATGCCAGCCATGTCGCTGCTGCACCAGGACCTGAGCCTGCTGCAGCGCGTGCTGCGCGACATGACGAGCGAAGGCACGCAGACCATCCGCATCGACTCGCGCGAGCAGTTCGAGGTGCTGCTGAAGTTCGGCCTCGAATTCATGCCGCAGGCGGCCGGCAAGCTGCAGCACTACAAGGGCGAGCGCCCGATTTTCGACCTGTACTCGGTGGACGAGGAAATCGCGAAGGCGCTGGGCCGGCGCGTCGACCTGAAGTCGGGCGGCTACCTCGTGGTCGACCAGACCGAAGCGCTGACCACGGTCGACGTGAACACCGGTGGCTTCGTCGGTGCGCGCAACTTCGACGACACCATCTTCAAGACCAACCTGGAGGCCGCGCAGGCGATTGCGCGGCAGCTGCGCCTGCGCAACCTGGGCGGGATCATCATCGTCGACTTCATCGACATGGCACGCGACGACCACCGCGAGCAGGTTCTGGCCGAGTTCCGCAAGCAGCTCGCACGCGACCGCGTGAAGACCACGGCCGGCGGTTTCTCGCAGCTCGGCCTGGTCGAGATGACCCGCAAGCGCACGCGCGAATCGCTGGCCCACATGCTGTGCGAGCCCTGCGTGGCCTGCGGCGGGCAGGGCATCGTGAAGACCGCGCGCAGCGTGGCCTACGACGTGATGCGCGAGATCCTGCGCGAGGCGCGGCAGTTCACGCCGCGCGAGTTCCGCATCGTCTCGTCACCGCAGGTCATCGAGCTGTTCCTCGATGAGGAGAGCCAGCACCTCGCCGGGTTGAGCGACTTCATCGGCAAGCCGATCTCGCTCCAGTCGGAGCCGGCGATCGGGCAGGGGCAGTACGACATCGTGTTGCTCTGACGACAGGAGCGCGCGGCCCGTTGCAACGACGGGTCAGCGCTTCGACTCCTGGCCTTGCCGCATCCAGACGCTGGCCAGCGCGGCGGCCACCAGCATCCCGGCGATCAGCAGCAGCCCGTTCTTCGTGCTGCCCGTGCTCTGCTCGATCCAGCCCATCACCGACGGGCCGATGAAGCCGCCCACGAGGCCGCAGGTGTTGACCAACGCGAGTCCACCTGCCAGCGCCACACCGGCCAGCCGTGACGACGCGAACAGGAAGATCACGGACTGCACCACGAAGAACATCGAGCCCGTGAGGCAGAAGCCGGCCAGCGCGATGGCCGGGCTCGCGAAGGCTGCGATCAGCAGGCCCACCGCCATCGAGACCAGCCCGACCAGCAGCAGTAGCCGGCCGCGCTGCGGCGTGACCGCGAGCCGCGGTAGCGCAATGGCGCCGACGGCGGCGGCCACCCAGGGCAGCGAGTTGAGCGCGCCGATCTCCAGCGGCGAGAGCTTGCCGTAGGTGCCGATGATGCTCGGCAGGAAGAAGATCACCGTGTAGATGCTGATCTGGTGGCAGAAGTAGACAAAGATCGCCAGCCAGATCTGCCGGTCGACCAGGCAGGCGCGGAACGACTCGCCGACCTGGCCGTTGGCCACGTCTTCGGCGCGTTCGGCGGCGAGCTGGCGTTCGATGGCCTGCGCCTGCGGGCGCGTGAGCCAGCTGGCACTGGAGGGCCCGTCGGGCAGCTTGCGCCAGACCACGAAGGCCAGCGCCACGGCGGGCAGGCCTTCGAGCACGAACATCCATTGCCAGCCGTGCCAGCCCCACAGGCCGTCCATCTGCAGCAGCGCGCCGCCGACCGGGCCGCTGAGGATGTTCGCGATGCACACGCCGAGCAGGAAGTAGCCCGTGGCGCGTGCGCGGTCCTTGCGGCCGAACCAGTAGTTCAGGTACAGCATCACGCCCGGGAACAGGCCGGCTTCCGCCGCGCCGAGCAGGATGCGCATCACGTAGAACGAGGTCTCGCCCGTGACGAAGGCCATGCCGGCCGACAGCAGGCCCCAGGTGATCATGATGCGGGCGATCCACCAGCGGGCGCCCACGCGGTGCATCACCAGATTGCTGGGCACTTCGAGCAGCGCGTAGCTCAGAAAGAACAGCCCCGCGCCCAGCCCGTAGGCGGCCGCCGAGATGCCGATGTCCACGGCCATGTGGCTCTTGGCCAGCGCGATGTTGGTGCGGTCGATGAAGCTGATCACATAGGCCAGCACCAGCAGCGGCATGAGCTTGCGGAAGATCAGCGCATTGAGCGAGGCCTGCTCGTCGACGGCCTGGCGGGCGCGCAGGCCCGGCGGCGTGGCGGGGATGGATGGGTGTTGCATGGGATGTCTCTCTCCTGTCCTGTCGTGTTCTGGCGGAAGGTCGTCGGCGGGAGCCGGCGGGCGTGCAGATGCGGCCCGGTCATGGGCCGGGCCGAGTCGGGTCAGTGGTTCTGGCGCAGGGCTAGAAGTCGACGTTCGCCGCGCCCTTGAGCCCGAGGATCTCGCGGGCTTCGGCGGGTGTCGCGATGTCGATGTTCAAGGCCTCCAGCACGGCGCGGATGCGCAGCACCTGTTCGGCGCTCGACGCGGCGAGCCGGCCCGGGCCGATCCACAGCGAGTCTTCGAGCCCGACGCGCACGTGCGAGCCCATGGCGGCGCCGATGGTGGCCAGCGGCAGCTGGTTGCGGCCGGTGCCGAGGATCGACCATTCGAAGCGGTCGCCGAACAGCCGCGCGGCGGTGCGGCGCATGTGCATCAGGTCTTCGGGGTCGGCGCCGATGCCACCCAGGATGCCGAAGACCGTCTGCACGAAGACCGGGGCCTGCACCAGCCCGCGGTCCAGGAAGTGCCGCAGGTTGTTGAGGTGGCTCACGTCGTAGCACTCGAACTCGAAGCGCGTGCCGTTGGCGTTGCCGAGCTTGAGGATGTTCTCGATGTCGGCGAAGGTGTTCTTGAAGATCAGGTTGCGGCTGTTCTCCAGGTGCTCGCGCTCCCATTCATGTTCGAAGGACTTGAAGCGCTCCAGCATCGGAAAGAGGCCGAAGTTCATCGAGCCCATGTTGAGCGACGCGAGCTCGGGCTTGAAGGTGGTGGCCGGGCGCATGCGCTCCTCGACGCTCATGTGCGGGCTGCCGCCGGTCGTGATGTTGATCACCGCATCGGTTGCGGCCTTGATCTTCGAGAGGAAGGGGTGGAACAGGTCCGGGTCCTGCGACGGGCGGCCGTCCTTCGGGTCGCGCGCATGCAGGTGCAGGATCGCGGCGCCTGCGCGGGCGGCTTCGATCGAAGCTTGCGCAATCTCGTCGGCCGTCACGGGAAGGTGCGGCGACATGCTGGGCGTGTGGATGGCGCCCGTGGGGGCGCAGGTGATGATGGCTTTGGAGCGTTGGGCCATGAGGTGTCCGGAAGGAAGAAGAGGGAAAGAAAGGGCGTGCGAGCGGATCAGCTCAGTGCTTGCGTGTGGCCGTCCACCACGAGCTCCTGGCCTGTGACGCTGGCGGCCAGGTCGCTGGCGGCGAACAGCACCATGTTCGCGATGTCCGTGGCCGTGACCATGCGGCCCAGCGCGGCCTGCGCGGTGTAGGCGCGCGTCACTTCGTCGAGCGGCTTGCCCAGCGCCTCGGCCTTGGCGGCGATCACCGCACGGATGCGCGGACCGTCGACCGCGCCCGGCAGGATCGCGTTGACGCGGATGCCGTCGGCCCCAAGCTCGAGTGCCAGCGTTTTCGTGAAGCCGATGACGGCCCACTTCGAGGCGGAGTAGGGCGAGCGCCCCGGCATGCCCAGGTGCCCGGCGGCCGAGGACAGGTTGATGATGGCGGGCAGGCGGCCCTTGCGCAGCCGCGGCACGGCCAGCCGCACGCAGAGGAACTGGCCGGTGACGTTGACGGCCATCGTGCGTTCCCAGTCGGCGAGCGAGACGGTCTCGACCGGCCCGGTCGGGCCGGCCACGCCGGCGTTGTTCACCAGCACATCGAGGCCGCCGAGTTCGCGGTCGACGGCCTCGAACAGGCGGGCCACGTCGTCCTCGTTGGACACGTCGGCGACGCAGCGGCCCACCTCGGGCAGTTCACGCGCCAGCTGGTCGAGGCTGGCAGCCTGCACATCGCAGACGAAGACCTTGGCGCCCGCCGCGGCGAAGCTGCGCACGATGTCCAGGCCGATGCCGTTGGCACCGGCGGTGACGAGCACGCGTCGGCCGGCGAGGGAGTTGTTGTTCCACATGCTGAAGAGATCCTTGAGGTCGATTTCGGAATGACGGGGATCGTATATCTGTGATCACAGATAATTCATAGGGAATACCCCGGCCATATACTTCGACGCATGAGCCTCACCGATCTCGTCACCCCCCTGAAGCGCCAGACGCTCAGCGCCAACGTCTACGACCAGTTGCGCGACCTCGTGATGAGCGGGCAGATGATGCCGGGCGAGCAGATTTCATTGCGCAGCGCGGCCGAGGCGCTGGGCGTGAGCGTGATGCCGGTGCGCGAGGCGATGCAGCGCCTGGTGGCCGAGCAGGCGCTCGAACTCACGCCCAGCCGTACCCTGCGCGTGCCCCGGATGACGGCGGCGCAATTCAAGGAAATCACCACCATCCGCACCAACCTCGAAGGCCTGGCCACGGAGCTGGCGGCCTCTGCGTCGGGCGCGGTGGCGCTGCGCGACATCACGCGCTGGCACGACGAGTTCGCGGCCGAGATGAATGCGGCGAGCCCCGACGGCTCGAAGCTCGTCACCTTCAACAAGGAGTTTCACTTCGCGGTCTACGCCGCGGCCGACATGCCGGTGTTGTTGCAGATGATCGAGGCGCTGTGGCTGCGCATCGGCCCCATCCTCAACTACGACCTGCGGGCCGGCTCGCGCCGCGTGGGGGACAAGGTGGCGATGTCGCACCATGCGGCGCTGCTGGCCGCGCTGAAGCGCCGCGACGGCGCCAAGGCCCGGGCCGCGCTGCAGGGCGACATCGAAAGCGCTGCGGAATTCATCCTGTCGACGGGCGTGCTGGTGTCCGATGGCACGCTGCCGCCGCAGAACGCTGCGCCAACGGCGAAGAGGGCGCGTGGCGCGGCAGGCACCGCGCGCTGAGGGTCAGAGCGTCGGGTCCTGCCCCGGCGCCGCGCTGCGCACCGCCAGCGTCTGCAGCCGCGCATAGAGCCCGTCGTGCGCCATGAGCTGCTCGTGGCTGCCTTGCTCGGCGATGCGGCCTTGCTCCATCACGATGATGCGGTCGGCATGCTGGATGGTCGACAGGCGGTGCGCCACGATCAGCGTGGTGCGGCCCTGCATCAGGCGCTGCAGGGCGTCCTGCACCAGCCGTTCCGATTCGGTGTCCAGCGCCGACGTGGCTTCGTCGAGCAGCAGCACGGGGGCGTTCTTGTAGAGCGCGCGGGCAATCGCCAGCCGCTGGCGCTGGCCGCCCGAAAGCTGCGTGGCGTTGTGGCCGAGCACGGTCTCGATGCCCTGCGGCAGCGTCTCGACGTGCGCGCTCAGGTTGGCCGCCTCGAGGCAGGACTGCACGCGCGCGAGGTCGATGTCGCCGCCCAGCGCCACGTTGGCGGCGAGCGTGTCGTTGAGCATCACCACGTCCTGGCTCACCATCGCGAACTGGGCGCGCAGGCTCTTGAGCTGCCATTCGCTGGTGTCGTGGCCGTCGAGCAGCACCTGGCCGCCGCTGGGCTGCACGAAGCGTGGCAGCAGGTTGACCAGCGTGGTCTTGCCCGAGCCCGAGGGGCCAACGAAGGCCACCACCTGGCCGGGCTCGATGACGAGGTTCACGCCGTCGAGCGCGCGCTGTTCGTCGTCGCCGCGGTAGCTGACCTGCACGTTGCGCAGTTCGATGTGGCCTTGGGCGTGTGCGACGCTGAAGGTGCCCTGCGATTCCGGCGCCACCTCGTCGATGAGGATCAGGCCACGCTCCAGCGCTGCGAGGCCGCGCGTGATGGGGCCGGCCACTTCGGCCAAGCGGCGGATCGGCGCGATCAGCATCAGCATGGCCGTGATGTAGGCGACGAAGCCGCCCACCGTGAAGCCCTGCTTGCCGCTTTGCCACAGCGCGATCATCACCACCACCGACAGCGCCAGCGAAGCCATCATCTGCGTCAGCGGCGTGGTGGCGGCCTGGGCGATGGTGGACTTCACGGCCAGGCGGTTCAGGCGCTGGCTCAACTGCTCGAAGCGGCGCTCCTGCGCCTGCTCCGCACCGTGCAGCCGCACCACGCGGTGGGCCAGCACGTTTTCCTCGACCACGTAGGCCAGCTCGTCGGTGGCCTGCTGGCCCTGCTGCGTGAGCTTGTACAGGCGCTTGGAGAACACCTTCATGATCCAGGAGATGCTGGGCACCAGGAAGGCAACGATGAGCGTGAGCTTCCAGTTCAGGTAGACCAGATAGCCCAGCAGCGCGATCAGCGTGAAGCCGTCGCGCGACAGCCCGAGCAGCGCCTGCACCAGTAGCATGGCGCCGGTCTGCACCTCGTACACCACGGTGTTCGACAGCGCGCTGGCCGATTGCCGCGCGAACAGCGCCAGCTCGGCGCCGAGCAGCCGTTCGAACAGCACGCGGCGCAGCTTCTGCATGCCTTCGTTGGCGATGCGCGAGAGCGCGTACTGCGAAATGAATTGGGCGATGCCGCGCACCGCGAACAGCAGCAGCACGGCGGCCGGAATGAACCACAGCGGCATCTCGCCGCGCGTGAAGCCCCGGTCGAGCAGTGGCTTGAGCAGGGCGGCCATGAGCGGCTCGGTGAGCGCGGCCAGCAGGGCGCCAATCAGCCCCACGGCCCACCATTGGCGCGAACTGCCGAACCAGGTCATGAGTCGCGCCAGCCGGCGCATGAGGGGAGGGCGGGCGCTCTCGCTGCCGGGGGATGCTTGCATATGGCGGCGGATTTTACGGGGCGGCTCCGACCGCCTTTCGAGAGGCCTGTAGGACCATTTCGCCGGATAAACGTTTTGTGACGGCGTGTCCAAACCAGTGTGTAACATGTGGCCCGTGAAACGCCGGGGAGAAACTTTTTACCCGGAAACCTCTCCGAACCGCATGAACAAGCCGTTGCCAGATCTTTCCCCAACTCCTTCTTCATCGTTGATTGCACGCCGCAGCCTCATCGCGGCCCTTGCTGCCTCTCCCATGCTTCCCGCCATGGCCCAGTTCCGGGTCGAGGTGTCGGGCGTGGGGCTGACGCAGTTGCCGATCGCGCTCGTGCCTTTCCGGGGGCAGGACGCCTCGCCCCAGAAGATTTCCGACATCGTCCAGGCCGACCTCGAACGCAGCGGCCAGTTCCGCGGCGTCGATGCCTCGGGCCAGGCGCTCGACGAGTCCTCGCGCCCCGACCTCGCCCTGTGGCGACAGCGCACCGCCGATTCGCTCGTGGTGGGCAGCGTGAGCCGGCTGGGCGACGGCCGCTACGACGTGCGCTTCCGCCTGTGGGACGTCGTGAAAGACCGCGACCTCGGCGGCCAGAGCTACACCGTGCCGCAGGGCGACCTGCGCCTGGCAGCGCACCGCATCGCCGACTACGTGTACGAGAAGCTGACCGGCGAGAAGGGCATCTTCTCGACCCGCATCGCCTACGTCACCAAGGGTGGCAGCCGCTACTCGCTGTGGGTGGCCGATGCCGACGGCGAGAACGCGCAGGCCGCGCTCGCCAGCCCCGAGCCGATCATCTCGCCTTGCTGGTCGTCCAACGGCCAGCAGCTGGCGTACGTGTCCTTCGAGTCGCGCAAGCCCGTGGTCTACGTGCACAACGTGGCAAGCGGCCAGCGCCGGCTGCTCGCCAACTTCAAGGGCTCCAACAGCGCCCCGGCCTGGGCACCCGACGGCGGCTCGCTGGCCGTCACGCTCAGCCGCGATGGCGGCTCGCAGCTGTACACCATCCCGGCCAGCGGCGGCGAACCGCGCCGCCTGACCCAGAGCTCGAGCATCGACACCGAGCCCGTGTACTCGGCCGACGGCAGCACGATCTACTTCGTGAGCGACCGCGGCGGTGCGCCCCAGATCTACAAGATGAGCGCCAGCGGTGGCAACCCGACGCGGGTCACCTTCAGCGGCACCTACAACATTTCTCCATCTGTCAGCGGCGATGGCCGGTGGTTGGCCTACATCTCGCGGGTCGGCGGTGCGTTCAAACTCCACGTGATGGAGTTGGCCAGCGGCAATGTCGCCGCGATCACCGACACCACGGCCGACGAGAGCCCGAGCTTCGCACCCAACAGCAAGCTGATCGTCTATGCCACGCACCTACAGGGCCGCGAGGCGCTCATGACGACCACGCTGGACGGAAAGATCAAGGCCCGCCTCGCGGGCCAGGCGGGAGACATCCGTGAACCGGACTGGGGTCCGTTTCAAAAGCAATAAGCATTGACCAGATAAATTTACTTGAGGAGTTCGCAAATGTTGAAACGTACGATCTATTCGCTCGCCATCGTGGCGCTCATCGCCGGTTGCTCGTCGGGCACCAAGCTCAACGAAACGCCGGTCACCGACCGCAGCGGCACGGCCGGCGGCCAGCAAGGCGGCGCAACCGCCGTGGCCCCGGTGACCATCGACCCCAACGCCAACACGGCGCAAGGTCCGGTCGGCGTGGCACGCATCGTGTACTTCGACTACGACAGCTACACGGTCAAGCCCGAGTTCCAGTCGGTGATCGACGGCCATGCGCGCTTCCTCAAGGGCGCCACGCAACGTCGCGTCTCGATCGAAGGCCACACCGACGAGCGCGGCGGCCGCGAGTACAACCTGGCCCTCGGCCAGAAGCGTTCCGAAGCCGTGCGCCGTGCGCTCACGCTGCTGGGCGTGAACGACAGCCAGATCGAAGCCGTGAGCTTCGGCAAGGAAAAGCCCGCGGCCCAAGGCTCGGGTGAAGAAGTGTGGGCGCAGAACCGCCGCGCTGAAATCCGCTACACCCGGTGATGCAACCACGTGCCCTGTGGCGAGGCGCGGCCCTCGCCGCCGCCTTGCTCTGCGCGTCGGCCGGCTCGCAGGCGGCGCTGTTCGAGGACGACGAGGCGCGCCGCGCCATCCTCGACCTGCGCCAGCGCGTCGAAGCCATGCGCCAGCAGACCGACCAGCGCCTGGCCGACGAAAACGGCCAGCTGCGTCGCAGCCTGCTCGACCTGCAAAGCCAGATCGAGCAGATGCGCGGCGAACTGGCACGCATGACCGGCCAGAACGAGCAGCTCACGCGCACGCTGAGCGAAATGCAGTCGCGCCAGACCACGATCGACGACAAGCTCAAGCAGAACGAGCCTTCCAAGGTCTCGATCGACGGCCGCGAGTTCAATGCCGATCCGAAGGAAAAGGCCGACTTCGAAGCCGCCCTGGGCGTCTTCCGCTCGGGCCAGTTCGCACAGGCCCAGACCGCCTTCGCCGAGTTCGTGAAGCGCTACCCGCAAAGCGGCTACAACGCGTCCGCGCTGTTCTGGCTCGGCAATGCGCAGTACGCCACGCGCAACTACAACGAAGCCATCGCCAATTTCCGCTCGATGCTCTCGCTCGCACCCGACCACGCCAAGGCGCCCGAAGCCGTGCTGTCGATTGCGAACTGCCAGATCGAGCTGAAGGACACGCGCGCCGCACGCCGCACGCTGGAAGACCTGACCAAGGCCTACCCGCAGTCGGAAGCCGCACAGGCCGGCCGCGAGCGCCTGTCGCGCCTGCGTTGATGCAATGACCGTTTCGGCGGAGCGTTCCGCTTGAGAGTGCTTCGATGATGCCTTCGGCTGAAGAAGCCTCGTCCCTCCCCATGGCCGCCGCGGATGTCCTCACCGACACCGCGGCGCCTGACTTTGCGCGCCGCTTCGGCGGCCTCGAGCGCCTGTACGGCGTGGCCGGTGCCGCGCGCATCCGCCACGCGCATGTGCTGGTCGTCGGCATCGGCGGCGTGGGTTCGTGGGCGGTGGAGGCGCTGGCGCGCAGCGGGGTGGGGCGCCTGACGCTCATCGACCTCGACCACGTGTCGGAGTCGAACATCAACCGCCAGATCCACGCGCTCGACTCGACCGTCGGGCAGGCCAAGGTCGAGGCCATGCGCGAGCGCATCGCGCAGATCAACCCCGACTGCCAGGTGCTCGCCATCGACGAGTTCGTCGAGCCCGACAACTGGGCGTCACTGCTCGAGACCGCGCAGGCCGCCCACGGGCCGGTGCACGCGGTCATCGATGCCTGCGACCAGGTGAAGGCCAAGCTCGCCATGGCCGCCTGGGCGCGCACCGTGTCGCGCGGCACCGCGTTCATCACGGTCGGTGCGGCGGGCGGCAAGCGGCAGGCGCACAAGGTCGACATCGACGACCTGTCGCTCGTCACCCATGACCCGTTGCTGGCCCAGCTTCGCCAGCGGCTGCGCAAGCTGCACGGCGCGCCGCGCGAAGGCCGCAAGATCGGCCTGGCCTGCGTGTTCAGCCGCGAGAGCGTGGCACCGCCCGATGCGTCCTGCCAGATCGATGCGGGCGACGGTTCGCTCAACTGCCACGGCTACGGATCGGTGGTCAGCGTGACCGCCACCTTCGGTCAATGTGCGGCAGGGTGGGTGCTCGACGAAATTGCGAGAAACACCACGCTATAATCCAAGGCTTTGCTGGATTCAACGTCGGCAAGAAGCAAGAAAAATGGTTCCGGGACGTTAGCTCAGTTGGTAGAGCAGCGGACTTTTAATCCGTTGGTCACTGGTTCGAATCCAGTACGTCCTACCACCGAGCCATGCGAAATATGAAAAGCCAGCTGTCACCCGACAGCTGGCTTTTTTCTTGGGTCCGACGCCAGGCAGGCGGTCAGGACGCCGGCTGTTGCCTGAGCCGCTTGAGCAGTTCGCGCCCCACACCGAGCGCCGACGCCGGGTTCTGCCCGGTGATGAGCTCGCGGTCCATCACCACGTTCGGCATGAACGGCGCCTGGTTGCTGCTGTAGGCACCGCCGGCCTGCTGCAGCGCGGTCTGCGGATAGAACTTCATCGTGCCGCCCTGCAGCGCCGCCTTGGCAAGCTCCTCTTCCTGGTTGCTGATCACGGTCATGCGGTAGCCGGCGTAGATCCAGTCGGGGCGTTGCTCGACCGTGCCGCCCGCTGCGAGCCGGTTCGTGAAGCCCTGTGCATCGGGCAAGGTCGAGAGCAGTGCGATCGGGCCGTGGCACACGAGGCCGTGGTCTTGTGGCGTGCATGAAAGTCCGCGAGCAGCCGGCCCAGCGCGGGGCTGGTCAGCAGGTCCTGCATGGGCGCATGGCCGCCCGGCACATAGACGGCGTCGAAGCGGGCGTAGCCGATCTGCGCCACGCGCGACAGGCTGATCACCGGCGAGTCAGTGCGCGAGGTGAGCTTCAGCGTGTCGAGCAGTGCCTTGTGCTGCTTGAGGGCGGCTTCGTCGCCATCGAAATACATCTTGTCGACCGACGACGCGTCCACGGTGGGCGCGTTGCCTTGGGGCGTGGCGAAGGTCAGCTGGTGGCCGGCGTCGAGCAGCAGCTTCACCGGCTGCATCAGCTCGTTCAGATAGAAGCCGGTGGCGAAGACCTTGCCGTCCTTCAGTTCGAGGTGGTCGGCATCCGAGAGCACGACCAGCACGTTGGCAGCCTGCGCGCCGAGCGCGGCCAGGCCGAGGGCCGCGACGGCGGCGAGTTTGTGGAGGGCGTTCATGGACGTTCTTTCCTTTCAGTTCTGGCGCAGCAGCAGTTCGCGCATCGCCGCACCGACACCCGCGGCCGATTGCGGGTTCTGCCCGGTGACGAGCCGGCCGTCGACCACGACCTGCGCCGTCCAGTCGGGCGCCGGGTGGTGGTGCGCGCCGCGTTGCACGAGCGTGGTGGCCAGCAGGAAGGGCACGGTCTGCGCGAGGCCGACGGCGCGTTCTTCGTCGTCGGTGAAGGCGCTGAGGTTCTTGCCCGCGACCAGGTAGGCGCCGTTGCCCAGCGTCACGTTGACCAGTGCCGCGGGGCCGTGGCACACCGCGCCCACCACGCCGCCCGCTTCGTAGACCTCGCGGGTCACGCGCGCTGCGTCGGGGCTCGTCGGAAAGTCCCACATCGCGCCGTGTCCGCCGGCAAAGAAGATCGCACTGTACTTCGACGCATCGACATCGCCCAGGCGCTGCGTGTGGCGCAGGGCCTCGCGAAAGGCGCTGTCGTTCCAGTAGCGCGCATTGACCGCATCGCCGAGGTCCAGGCCATCGACTGGCGGTTCGCCGCCCTGGATGGACGCGAGTTCGAACGCAATGCCGGCTGCTTCGAGCTCGGCCAGCGGGTGGGTCAGTTCGCCGAGGTAGAAGCCCGTCGGCTCGCCGCCGGTGGCGCCCTTGGTGCCATGGCTGGTGAGCACCATGAGCACGGGGCGGATCGACGGGGCGGTGGTGGTGGAAGTCATCTGTAGCTCCTGGAGAAAGGTGAAGAGGCCGGGCCCTGTGGCCCTCGAGATCGAATGTATTGATTGCCTTGCCGGCGATAAACTGGCCGGTCAGGAAAACATTTGTTCTTCAGGAGACAAGATGAGCCGTCGATTCGATCACCTCGGGGATGTGGAAACCTTCGTCACCGTGGTCGAGAAAGGCTCGATGACGGCCGGCGCCGTGGCGCTGGCGACGACGCCCTCGGTGCTCAGCCGCGCGATCACGCGCCTGGAGGCGCGGCTGGGCGTGCAGCTGCTGCGCCGCACGACGCGGCGCCTGAGCCTCACCGAGCAGGGGCGGCTGTACCTGGAGCAGTCGCGTGCGGCCTTCGCACTCATCGACGATGCCGAGCGCGCGATGCAGGGGCAGGGCGACGAGCTGACGGGCAGCGTGCGCCTGAGCGTGCCCACCACCTACGCCCATCACCGGCTGCCGGCGCTGTTGCAGCCGTTCTGCGTCCGCCATCCGCAGGTGCGCGTCGAGCTGAACATCACCAACCGCAACGTCGACCTCGTGGCCGAGGGCTACGACCTCGCGATCCGCATGGGTCCGTTGCCCGACAGCGGCCTGGTCGGGCGCAAGCTCGAGGACGCGCCGATGTGCCTGCTCGCCGCGCCGGACTACATCGCGCGCGCGGGCATGCCGGCGCGCATCGGCGACCTCGCGCAGCACGCCTGCCTGCCTTTCGTGATGCCCAGCACCGGCCGCGTGGCGCCCTGGATTCTTCAGGAGGACGGGCGCGACGTGGACTGGACGCCGCACGGCAGCCTCCAGGTGTCGGACGATGTGCTGGGCGTGGTTTCGCTCGCGTTGAGCGGGCTCGGGATCTGCCAGACCTACGACTTCATCGCGCGCCCGCTGTTCGCGCAGGGCCGCGCGGTGGAGGTGCTGGCGCCGGCGTGCGGGCGTTCGCGGCCGGTGTCGGTGATTTATGCGCCGCACCGGCGGCTGTCGTCCGCCTCGCGCGCCCTGATCGATGCGTTGGCCGGCGCGCCGGCCTGACGCGGTGCGCGGGGCTCAGCGGTCGAACGCGGCCTGCAGCTCGGCCTTGCCCGTGACGCCGCGGTGCAGCTGGAGCATCAGCAGCAGGCGCGCCTTCTGCGGGCTCAGGTCGCCGGCCATCACGGCGCCGGCCTCGTCGCTGGTCTTGCCGCCGCCCACGAAGCCGTAGACCGGGCGCGTGCGGCCGTTGTGCACGCGCGTGGAGACGACCACCGGCACGCCCTTGGACAGCGCGTACTTGAGCGCCTCGAACATCGAGACGTTCATGTTGCCCATGCCCACCGCCTGCACCACGATGCCCTTGGCGCCCTGGTCGACGGCGTAGCGCATCAGCGAGCCGTCGGCGCCGCCGAACATGGCGACGATTTCCACGCGCGGCATCTCGGCGCTGCCGATGTCGATGTGCTGGCGGCGCAGCGGCGCGCGGGTGAAGACGACCTTGTCGTCCCACACCTCGCCCAGGAAACCGAAGTCGCCCGAATTGAAGGTCTCGACATTGGCGGTGTGCGTCTTGGTGACGTTGCGTGCCGCGTTGATCTGGTTGTTCATCGCCAGCATCACGCCCTTGCCGCGCGCTTCGGGCGTGGTGGCGATGCGGATGGCGTTGAGCAGGTTGCGCGGGCCGTCGAAGTCGGGCGACGAGGCATTGCGCTGCGCGCCGATCAGGATCACCGGCTTGTCGGACTTGACGGTCAGGTCCAGCCAGTAGGCCGTTTCTTCCATGGTGTCGGTGCCGTGCGCGATGACGACGCCGGCCACCTCGGGGCGCGCGAGCGCGTCGTCGACCGCCTTGGTCAGGCGCGTCCACCATTTCGCCTCGATGTAGTTGGACGACATGGCCGAGAAGTTGTTGACCTCGATGGTCGCGTACTTGCCGGCATCGGGCACCGTCTGCATCAGGTCGTCGCCCGAGATCGCGGGCACCACGCCCTTGGTGACGGGGTCGATCTTCATCGCGATGGTGCCGCCCGTGGCGATGAACTGCACGACGGGTCGCGCTTGCGTCTGCGCCTGCGCCGACGTGGCCACTGCTGCCAGGCCGATCGTCGCGAGTGCCAGTGTCCTCTTCAGTGTCTTCATGGGTTTCCTTGGCGATGTGAAGGTGCGCGCCGATGCTACGCGACGGCTGCGCTACACCGTGGACGCCAAGGAAGATGTGCCCCGTCGGGCACGCAGGCAGGGCTACGCCGGGGCGTGCCAGTCTTGCGTGGTCTGCGGCGAGAGGTTCACGGCGCCTTCGTTGCAGGGCTGAACCTCCAGGGGATCGCACGGGCTGCTGATCTGGCGCCCGTCGAACTTGATGCGGATGTGCGAATTGCTCGCGCCGGCGACGGTGCCGAGCCGGCCGCCGCAGATGACGCGGGCTCCTCTTTCGAAGCTGACGCCGTAGCGTTCGCGGATGTCCCTGAGACTCATGTGATTCCCTTTGTTCCCTGTGCTGACAGTGAACGAATCGTCTCTTGGGCCTGCGTGGAACCACGTAGGTCGCATTCCGTTACACCGTGTAGGAAAGAAGAGGGGTTGACGGAAGGCGGACGCCTCGGGGGGCGCCAGCGCGCAGAAATGAAAAAGCCCTCGCGAGGAGGGCTTTTGTCGGAAGTTGGTCGTGAACTCTTACGCGGTCCACGCTACGGCAAAGATTCGTTTGCGGAAGTCATTGTTGTTTTTCTCGTCGCTATGACTTCGACGCGCTGGTATGAGATTCAGCTTGCCTGGCCAGGCAAATGCCCGATCATTTCGGGCAACCGCGAATTATATACCAGAATGAACCGACCCCTTCAAAAAGCCGCCGCCCGGCGCGCAGCGGGGCAGGCAAAAAAACAGCCCGCACGAGGGCGGGCTGGAAGGTGACTTGCTGGAGGAGGGAGGATCAGAGGTGCAAGCCACCGGGAGAAACCTCATTGTGCCCGGCGAATCTGTACGCAACCTGACCTCGCGAAAAGAGGCCCTTTGGGCCTTCAGTCTTCGTCTTCCCACTTGCCGATGACGGTGCCCAGCACGGTGAAGGGCACGCGCACGGCTTCGTGCGCGGGGTTCAGCGGCAGCAGCCAGCGGCGGCCCGCGTCTTCCTTGTAGACCTTGAAGGTGACTTCGCCACGGATGTCGTCGTCGAGCTTGGCGACGACGCGTTCGCCGTCGTCGGGCGTGGTGTGCTGCGGGTCGACGAAGACGATCGATCCGGCCGGGTAGCTCTTCAGGTGCCCGTGCGGCGAGGTCATGCTGTCGCCGCGCACGCGCAGCGCGTAGGTGCCGGCGCTGTGGTGCGCGATGCAGGGAATCCAGCGTTCGGCCAGCGTGGGCCGGGGCGGCGATTCGGCGCCGCGCCATTCGCCGGCCTGCTCCCACGAGATCAGCGGCACGGTGCCGGGCGTCTGCGGCGCAAAGGCCGGGCCGACGGGCGCGATGCGGGTGACGCGGTAGGGGCCGGGCGGCTCGTGGGCGTTGTCGCGTGCCAGGCGGATCTGCACCTCGTCCCACGGGGCGGGGCCGTCGCCGGTGTCGAGCCAGTTGGGGTCGGCGCGGTAGGCGCGTGCCAGGGCGAGCACGCTCATCGACCGGCTGGTGTCGCCACGCTCGATCTTCGAGATGCTCGACTGCTTGACGCCCGAAGCGGCCTCGGCCTGCTTCTGCGTCATCTTGGCGAATTTGCGTGCGGCCAGGGCACGTGAAGCAATAGTCTCCATGGGGTGGAGATTCAAGCGCAGATGAATATTCGTATTGGACTCTAAAATAGGAAAAAAAGGGAGGATCGATATGAAGCCACGCGAATTGGTGCAGGCGCTGCGAGCGCTCGGATTGACGCAAAAGCAGATCCAGGAACGCACGGGCATTCCGCAGCCCACGGTCAGCAAGATCGGGCTGGGGCGGGTGAGCGACGTGATGTCGCGCCACTACGTCGCGCTGCTGGCCGCCTACGAGCAGCGCATGAAGGAAGAGGCGCTGCGGCCGGCCCCGCACTACGGACCGCCGCCAGCCGGCGACTGAGCCGGCAACTGGGCCGGAGGTGGCCGGATCAGGCCGGCTTGAGCCGTTCCGCGGGCTCGGGCGGCGTGAGGGCCAGCGTGGTGCTCACGCGCACGCAGTCCTTGATGTGCTGTTCGCCCAGCGCGCGCAGCGCGGCATAGCCGAGCGCGGCCGACACCACCTGCCCGGCGATGGGCACGTACTTGGTGGCCTGCTTGGCGGTGAGGCGGATGCCGGCGTGGCGGGCGAGCTTCATGAGCAGCTCGCGCGTGACGAGCCGGCCCACGAGCAGGGCGCCGAGTGTGGTGGCGGCCTTCTGGATGCGCTCGCGCTGGTGCGGCGCGAGCTTTTCGACCTGGGTGACCGAGAGGCCGAACTCGGCGCTGATCTGCGGCACGAGGCGCGAGAGCAGCGCCGCGTCGGCCATCCAGTCGACGCCGGGCAGCGGCACGGCGCTGGCGGCGGCGGCCATGAGGGCCTTGCGGCCGATCAGGCGCCGGCTGCGGTGGATGGCCGCGATGAGTTTTTCATCGCCCCGGGCGAGTTCGATCGAAGAAGGCATGCAGCGTGGCTCCTTGGCGGGTTCCCTGAGCGTGCCATGCTACCCGGCCCGCGCCGGTGGAAGCCGGCCGGGCCGTGCGGGCGCAAGGGGCTATGCCGCCAACGCTTCGAGCTGGTCGGACAGCGCCAGCCAGCGCTCCTCGAGCTGCGCGATCTCGTCGTTGAGCGCCTTCAGCCGCTTGCCGGCATCGGCGATCTCCGCGGGCGGCAGCGGTTCGGCCAGCCGGGCTTCGAGCGTGCTGCGCTCGGTGCTGGCCGCGGCCATGCGCTCGTCGATCTTGGCGATCTCCTTCTTCAGCGGCTTGGCCTGCTCGCTGCGCTGCTGGCGCTCCTGGGCGTCCTGCTTGCGCTGCTCGGGGGTGTTGCTGCTCTTCACTGGTGCTGCAGCAGCGGCGGCCGCAGCAGCCGCCGCCACGGCGTCCGCTTCGCGCACGGCCACCTTGGCCTCTTCGCGCAGGCGCTTGGATTCGTCGAGCAGGTAGCGCTGGTAGTCGTCCAGGTCGCCGTCGAAGTCGGTGACGACGCCGCGGCCCACGAGCCAGAACTCGTCGCACACCGAACGCAGCAGCGCACGGTCGTGGCTCACCAGCATCAGCGTGCCTTCGAACTCGTTGAGCGCCACGGCCAGGGCCTCGCGGGTGGCCAGGTCCAGGTGGTTGGTGGGCTCGTCCAGCAGCAGCAGGTTGGGGCGCTGCCAGACCATCATCGCGAGCACGAGGCGGGCTTTTTCGCCGCCGCTCATGGTGCCCACGGGCTGCTTGACCATGTCGCCGCTGAAGTTGAAGCTGCCCAGGAAGCCGCGCAGGGCCTGCTCGCCGGTGGCTTCCTTGGCATTGCTGCCCAGTTCGCGCGCCATGCGCACCATGTGCTCCAGCGGGTTGTCCTGCGGGCGCAGCACGTCGAGTTCCTGCTGCGCGAAGTAGCCGATGTTCAGGCCCTTGCCCTCGGTGACCTGGCCGGCCAGCGCGCCCATTTCGCGCGCGATGGTCTTCACCAGCGTCGACTTGCCCTGGCCGTTGGCGCCCAGGATGCCGATGCGCTGGCCCGCCAGCACCGAACGGCTCACGCCGCGCAGGATGGTCTTGGGCGCTTCGCCTTCAACCTCGTAGCCGAAGCTGGCGTTGTCGATCGAGAGCATCGGGTTCGGGATGTTGCCCGGCTCCTTGAACTCGAAGGTGAAGTCGGCCTCGGCCAAGAGCGGCGCCACCTTTTCCATGCGCTCCAGCGCCTTGACGCGGCTTTGCGCCTGCTTGGCCTTGCTGGCCTTGGCCTTGAAGCGGTCGATGAACTTCTGCAGGTGGGCGATCTTGTCCTGCTGCTTGCTGAAAGCCACTTGCTGCTGCTCCATCTGCAGCGCGCGCATGTCCTCGAACTTGCTGTAGTTGCCGCCGTAGCGCGTGAGCTGGGCGTTGGCGATGTGCAGCGTGACGTCGGTCACGGCGTCGAGAAACTCGCGATCGTGGCTGATGACGATCATGGTGCCGGGGTACTTCTGCAGCCAGGCCTCGAGCCAGACGAGCGCGTCCAGGTCCAGGTGGTTGGTCGGTTCGTCGAGCAGCAGCAGGTCGCTCGGGCACATCAGCGCGCGGGCCAGCTGCAGGCGCATGCGCCAGCCGCCCGAGAAGCTGTTGACGGGCTCGTCGAGCTCGTGCGACTTGAAGCCCAGCCCCAGCACCAGCGCCTGCGCGCGCGGCACGGCGTCGTGCTCGCCGGCATCGGCCAGGTCAGTGTAGGCGTGGGCCAGTTCCATGCCGATGTCGGCGTCGTCGGGGTTCTCGGCGTAGGCGGCCTCGATGGCGGCCAGCGTGGCGCGCAGCTCGGTCAGGCGGGTGTCGCCGCCGACCACGAAGTCGGTGGCCGACTCCTCGGTCTCGGGCATGTCCTGTGCCACCTGGGCCATGCGCCACTGCTTGGGAATGTAGAAGTCGCCGCCGTCTTCGTGCAGCGTGCCGTTGAACAGCGCGAACAGCGACGACTTGCCGGCGCCGTTGCGTCCCACCAGACCGACCTTTTCGCCGGGGTTGAGATTGACGGTGGCGCCGTCGAGCAGTTTCTTGGCGCTGCGGCGAAGAATGACGTTTTTGAGAGTGATCATGAGTGAGGAACCGTAGGGGCGATTATCCCGCCCGGCCTTCGGCGACCCGGCGCGAAGGGGCAAAGGCGGACATCGCCCGATGAAAGGGGGCGCAGCCCGGAGGCTGCGTGCAAGGCGGTGAAGCGGGGGGCGGCGGGCGTCGCTAACGCACGCCGGCGCCGGCCAGCAGCGCCGTCCGGGTGACCAGCAACACCTGGTCTTCGCCGGCCGAGGTTTCGAGCCAGACCACCTCGAGCTGCGGAAACGCGGCCTCGAAGTAGTCGCGCTCGTTGCCGATCTCCAGCACCAGCACGGCCTGCTCGCTCATGCGGGCGGGCGCGTCGGTGAACAGCTGGCGCACGAAATCCATGCCGTCGGTGCCGCCGGCCAGCGCCAGTTCGGGCTCGGCGCGGTATTCGGCGGGCAGCGCAGCCATGCTGGCGCTGTTCACGTAGGGCGGGTTGCACAGCACGAGGTCGTACGTACCGGGCACGTTCTTCAGGCCGTCCGATTCGATCAACTTGACGCGGGCGTCGAGCGCGTGGCGCGTGACGTTGATGGCGGCCACTTCGAGCGCTTGCACCGACAGGTCGGCCGCATCGACCGTCACGTCCGGGTAGGTGAGCGCCGCGAGCACTGCGAGGCTGCCGTTGCCGGTGCACAGGTCGAGCACGCGCTGCGTGTGTTCGCCCAGCCAGTAGTCGATGCTGCCGTCGGCGATGAGCTCGGCAATGAAGCTGCGCGGCACGATGGCGCGCTCGTCCACGTAGAAGGGCACGCCCTGCAGCCACGCTTCTTTTGTGAGGTAGGCGGCGGGCTTGCGCGTGGCAATGCGCTCGTCGATGAGGGCGGCCACCTTGGCGGCGTCGGCCGGCGACACGGGGGTGTCGGCCACGGCGTCGATGTCGTCCAGCGGCTGCTTCAGGCGCCACAGCACGAGCCAGGCGGCTTCGTCGAAGGCGTTGACGGTGCCGTGGCCGAAGGCCACGCCGGCCTCTTCGAGCCGCTTCGCGCCGGCTTCGATGAGTTCGATGACCGTGCTCATCGGTCGCCTTGCGCAAGCGCCGCGTCGAGCCCGCGCAGCGTGCGCAGGTAGATGTTCTTCAGCGTCTCGATCTCGGCGACGTCGATGTGCTCGTCGATCTTGTGGATGCTGGCGTTCACCGGGCCGCATTCGACCACCTGCTTGCAGATCTTGGCGATGAAGCGCGCGTCGCTGGTGCCGCCGCTGGTCGACAGCTCGGTGTCCAGGCCGGTTTCTTCGCGGATCGCCGCCTGCACGGCCGTGACGAGCTCGCCCGGCGTGGTCAGGAAGGGCAGGCCGCCGACGGTCCAGGCCAGCGTACAGTCGACGCCATGCGCGTCCAGCACGGCGTGCACGCGCTGCTGCAGCGACTCGGGCGTCGATTCGGTCGAGAAGCGGAAATTGAAGTCGATCACCGCGCTGCCCGGAATCACGTTGCTCGCGCCAGTGCCCGAATGGAAATTGCTGATCTGCCAGCTGGTGGGCTGGAAGTAGGGGTTGCTTTGCGCGTCCCAGCCACCGGCGGCGTTGATCGCCACCAGTTCGGCCAGCGCGGGCGCCACCGCGTGCACCGGGTTCTTCGCCAGGTGCGGGTAGGCGATGTGGCCCTGCACGCCGTTCACCGTGAGCTTGCCGCTCATGGTGCCGCGGCGGCCGTTCTTGATCATGTCGCCGCAGC
The DNA here is from genome assembly GCF_058801005.1 of Variovorax sp. GW822-FHT04A09. Taxonomy (NCBI): domain Bacteria; kingdom Pseudomonadati; phylum Pseudomonadota; class Betaproteobacteria; order Burkholderiales; family Comamonadaceae; genus Variovorax; species Variovorax sp. GW822-FHT04A09. Next base: position 786,983 of record NZ_JBXAMV010000001.1, read on the forward strand.
GCGCGACCGAGGTGGGCTCGCCGACGATGCAGTAGTCGATGGTTTCACCGCGCGCGGCCAGCGCGTTGCAGACGATCACGGTGCCGTCGACGCCCGGGCCTTCTTCGTCGCTGGTCAGCAGCAGCGCCAGCGTGAGCGCCGGGTCGGGTTCGCCCTGCAGGAACTCTTCGATGGAGGTCACGAAGGCCGCGACCGAGGTCTTCATGTCGCAGGCGCCGCGCCCGTAGAGCTTGCCGTCGCGGTGCGTGGGCGTGAACGGGTGGCTGCTCCACTGGTCGAGCGGGCCGGTGGGCACCACGTCGGTGTGGCCAGCAAACACCAGCGTCTTCGTCGGCTTGCCGTTCGTGGGACGGCGCACGGCCCAGAGGTTGGTGACCCGGAAATCGGCCGGGCCGCTTTCGATGGTTTCCAGCGTGAAGCCCAGCGTGGCGAGGCGTTCGCCCAGGATCTGTTGGCAACCCGCGTCGTCGGGGGTGACGGAAGGGCGCGAGATCAGTTGTTCGGCGAGCTGGAGCGTACGGGACATCGAGGGAGCGGGGATTAAGGGGCGGTCAGAACTTCACGTCTAGCGTGATGTCGGTGAAAGTCGGTTCGTCGAGCTGGTCGGTCAGGTCGCGATCCTCGGCCTGCTTCTTGGGCGCGTCGCGGTTCTGCAGGCGCCACATCAGGTTGGTGGGCGAGTCGGCGTTGGCCAGGCCTTCTTCGCGGGTCACGCGCTCCTCGGTGATGAGGCGGGCGATGTCTTCCTCGAAGGTCTGCGAGCCTTCGGCCATCGACTGCTCCATGGCTTCCTTGACGCCGGAGAAGTCGCCCTTTTCGATCAGGTCGGCCACCAGCGCGGTGTTCAGCATCACTTCGAGCGCGGGCACGCGCCCGCCGGCCGGCGTGCGCAGCAGGCGCTGCGACACCACGGCGCGCAGCGCCGAGCCCAGGTCGCCCAGCAGGGTGGGGCGCACCTCGACCGGGAAGAAGCTCAGGATGCGGTTGAGCGCGCGGTAGCTGTTGTTGGCGTGCAGCGTGGCCACGCACAGGTGGCCCGACTGCGCGTAGGCGATGGCGGCCGTCATGGTGTCGCGGTCGCGGATTTCGCCGATCTGGATCACGTCGGGCGCCTGGCGCAGCGCGTTCTTCAGGGCCACCTGCAGCGAGGTGGTGTCGCTGCCCACGTCGCGCTGGTTCACCAGCGATTTCTTGTTGGTGTAGGTGAACTCGATCGGCTCTTCGACCGTGAGGATGTGGCCGCTGGCGTGCTCGTTGCGGTAGTCGAGCATCGAGGCCAGCGTGGTCGTCTTGCCCGCGCCGGTGGCGCCCACCATCAGGATCAGCCCGCGCTTTTCCATGATGAGCGACTTCAGGATGTCGGGCAGGTTCAGGTCGTCGAAGCTGGGGATGACCGAGGCGATGTGCCGCACCACCACGGCGTAGCTGCCGCGCTGGCGCATGGCGCTGATGCGGTAGTTGCCGGCGCCTTCGAGGGCGACGGCCATGTTGAGTTCGCCCGTGTTTTCCAGTTCCTGGATGCGGGCTTCGGGCACCACTTCCGACAGCAGCGCCAGCGGCGCGGTCGGCGGCAGCACCTGCGCATTGATCGGCAGGCAGTTGCCGTTGATGCGGATCATCACCGGGGAGTGGGCCGAGAGGTAGATGTCGGAGGCCTTGCGCTCGGCCATCAAACGAAGAATCCGTTCCATCATGTTCATCGGTCTCTCTCCTCGGTGCTGTTTTTTCTCAGGGAAGAAGCGAACCGGCCGCGCGCGTTGAAGCAGGCGGCCGGTGGTGGGTGCGTTTTCAGTCGCGCAGCAGGTCGTTCAGGCTGGTCTTCGAACGCGTCTGTGCGTCGACCGTCTTGACGATGACCGCGGCGTAGGTGCTGTAGTCCTGACCCGACTTGGTCTTCTTGGGCAGGCTGCCGCTGATGACCACGCTGCCGGCGGGCACGCGGCCGTACGAGATCTCGCCGGTGTCGCGGTTGAAGATCGGGGTGCTCTGGCCCAGGTACACGCCCATGCCCAGCACCGAGTTCTCTTCGACGATCACGCCTTCGACGACTTCGGAGCGCGCGCCGATGAAGCAGTTGTCTTCGATGATGGTCGGGTTGGCTTGCAGCGGCTCGAGCACGCCGCCCAGGCCCACGCCGCCCGACAGGTGCACGTTGGCACCGACCTGCGCGCACGAACCGACGGTGGCCCAGGTGTCGACCATGGAGCCTTCGCCCACGTAGGCGCCGATGTTCACGTACGAGGGCATCAGGATCGCGCCCTTGGCGATGAAGCTGCCGCGGCGGGCCACGGCCGGCGGCACGATGCGCACGCCCGATTCCTTCAGCTCGGCGGCCGACAGGTGCGAGAACTTGGTCGGCACCTTGTCGTAGAAGCCCAGCGAGCCGGCCTGGATCTGCTCGTTGTCCTTCAGGCGGAACGACAGCAGCACGGCCTTCTTGATCCACTGGTGCACGGTCCACTGGCCCACGCCCTGGCGGGTGGCGACGCGCAGCTTGCCGTTGTTCAGCTCGGTGATCACGTGCTCGACGGCGTCGCGCACTTCGGCGGGGGCGGCGGTGATCGAGATGTTGGCGCGGTCTTCCCACGCGGCGTCGATGATTTGTTGCAGTTGCTGTGTCATGGAGAGAGTCTCGGGTGAAAAAGGGGCAGGGAAGCGGGGCGACAGGGGGTCAGCGGCGGCCGTCTTTGACGAACCGGACGATGCGCTGGGCGGCCTCGACGCACTCGGCCGTTTCGGCCACCAGCGCCATGCGGATGCGACCGCGGCCCGGGTTGGCGCTGTGGTCGGTGTCGCGCGCCAGATAGCTCCCCGGCAGAACCGTGACATTGTATTGAGCGTAGAGCGCGCGGGCGAAGGCTTCGTCGTCGCCAGCCCACACTTCGGGCACGCCGGCCCAGAGGTAGAAGCTGGCGTCGGGCAGGCGCACGTCGAGCACGGGTTCGAGCAGCGGCGTGACGGCCGCGAACTTGGCGCGGTACTGGGCGCGGTTGTCGACCACGTGCGACTCGTCGCCCCAGGCCGCGATGCTGGCGGCGGCCACGGCGCCGCTCATGGCGCTGCCGTGGTAGGTGCGGTAGAGCAGAAAGCCCTTGATGAGCGCCGCATCGCCGGCCACGAAGCCGCTGCGCAGGCCGGGCACGTTGCTGCGCTTCGAAAGCGAGGTGAGCGCGATCAGGTTCTTGAAGTCGGGGCGGCCGAGCTTCATCGAGGCTTCCAGGCCGCTCAGCGGGGGCTCGTCGCGGAAGTAGATCTCGCTGTAGCACTCGTCGGCGGCGATCACGAAGCCGTGGCGGTCGGACAGCGCGAAGAGCTTCTTCCACTCGTCCAGAGACATCACAGCGCCCGTGGGATTGCCCGGCGAGCAGACGAACACGAGCTGGGTGCGGGCCCAGACCTCGTCGGGCACGCTGTCCCAGTCGACGGCGAAGTTGCGCGCGGGCACGCTGGGCACGTAGTACGGCTCGGCGCCCGAGAGCAGGGCCGCGCCCTCGTAGATTTGATAGAACGGGTTGGGCGACATCACCACCGGCTTCGGGTGGGCGCTGGCGTCGACCACGGTCTGGGCGAGCGAGAACAGCGCCTCGCGCGAGCCGTTGACCGGCAGCACCTGGGTGGCCGGGTCGAGCGTCAGGCTGTAGCGGCGATGCAGCCAATGGGTGAAGGCGGTGCGCAGTTTCAGCTCGCCGGCGGTGGCCGGGTAGGCGGCAAGGGCGCCGAGGCCGGCGCTCAGGGCGTCCTTGATGAAGGCCGGCGTGGCGTGCTTGGGCTCGCCGATGCCCAGGCTGATGGGGGCGAATTCGGGGGCGGGCGTGACGCCCGCGAACAGTTGCTTCAGCCGCTCGAACGGGTACGGCTGCAATTTGGCAAGCAAGGGATTCATGCCCCGGATTATCGGCGACGGGCCGGGCGGCCCGCACGCCCCGCGCCCCTTGGCCCGCTCAGCAAAGCGGGCGGTTGAACTGGCCGATCATGTTGGCGAAGTTCTGGTTGTAGCGGTTGGCCGCGTCGACGATGGCCGAGCGGCCCATGCGGGCCATCGCACCGGTTTCCTTGCGCTTGAACACGCCGTCTTTGGCGTCCTTGATCACCGAGCGCGACTGGCCGATGAACTCGTTGATCTGCAGCATGCCGCCGCTGCAGCTCTTGCCGTTCTGGGTCGACTGCTCGCTGGTTTTCTTGCTCCAGCCTGCGGCCGAGTCGGCCACCAGCGCCAGCGAGGCCTCGAAGGCGGCCAGCGCCTGCGGGTCGTTGGGCGCGGCGAACAGCGCCATGGCGTCGGCGTGGTTGAGCTTGCCGTGGTAGATCAGGCCGGCGCGGTAGTAGGCGGCGGTGTCCTTGGGCGCCTTCTCGAAGGCTTCCCTGGTGAGCGCCCGGTCGCGGGCGCTCAGGCCCTTGTCGAAGGCCGCTTCGGCCTGCGCGACGGTGGTGAGCGCGGCCAGGTAGTCGGCGCTCATCTGGCGTGCCTTGTCGCCGTTGTCGGCGAGGTAGCCCTTGGAATTGGCGTAGTCGTTCAGCTCGCGGCTCAGGGGCGACAGCACCTTGAGCGCGGCCGAGAAGGCCTTGGCCGATTCGTCGATCTCAGGCAGGGGCGCGGCGATGGCGGCGGCGGCATCGAGCTTCTTCGCCGAGCGGTCGACCAGGATGTCGTTCTGGATGCGCAGGCTGGTGAGCGGCGCCTTGGCCTGCAGCAGCGGCACTTGGCCGGTCACGTAGCTTTCGCGGGCTTCCTGGAACGAGGTGCGCAGGTTGTTCGAGACATCGACGTAGAGGTTGTACTTCTCGACGAGCTGCTGCTGGTCGTTGCCGGCCTGGGCGGCGGGCTTGGCTTCGGCGGGAGCGGGCGGGGCGGTCTTGTCCGCCTTGTCGCCGCAGCCCGCGACGAGCGCCGAGACGGCGACGAGGGTGGCACCCAGCAGGGCCTGGTAGTTCTTCATTCTTTCATTTCCTCCGTTGAAAAAACAGCACGGGCAGGCCGCGGGATGTCGGCTTGCCGGAAAAACATCGTGGGGAGGAGCGCCGCTGCCTGAGGACAGCGGTCGAGGGGGCGGGATGGTCAGACGGCGGTGGCCGCGCTGCGCCGGTAGAAGGCGAGCGAGCCCGCCAGCGCCAGCAGCATGCCGCCGCAGGCGCGGTCGATCCAGCGCGTGGCCGACACCGTGAGCAGCCGGATGGCGCGGGCGCCGACGAAGGCGTAGGCCAGCATCACCGCCATGTCCAGCCCCGCGAAGATCAGCGCAATGATCAGGTACTGCGGCGCCTGCGCGGCGGCCGGGTCGATGAACTGCGGCAGCAGCGCCGAGCAGAAGATGTAGCCCTTGGGGTTGGTCACCGCCACGAGGAAGGACTTGAAGAAGATGCGCCGGCTTTCGACCGCCGTGACGGTGGCCGCGGCGTCCGCGCTCGGCAGCTGGAAGCCGCCCTGGGAGCGCAGCATGCGCAGCCCGAGCCAGGCCAGGTAGACCGCGCCCACCCACTTGAGCATCGAGAACCAGAACTCCGAAGCCGCCAGCAGCGCGCCCAGGCCGAGCGCCACGGCGCCGACCAGCACGAAGTCGGACAGCACCGCGCCGAGCATGCCCGGCAGCGCCCGTCGCACGCCGTGGCGCGAACCGTTGCTCAGCGCCAGCAGCACCGTGGGGCCGGGCGTGGCGATGGCCGCGAAGGCCACGATGGCGAACAGCAGGGCGGTGGCGAGCGTCATCGGGGCGTCTTTCTTCGGATGGGTTTCTTCTTCAGATCTTCTTGACCAGCACCTGGCTCTTGCGGTCCCAGTTGTACTTGCGCTTGCGCGCCTCGGGCAGCCAGTCGGGGTTGACCTGCTGGAAGCCGCGCTTGAGGAACCAGTGCATCGTGACCGTGGTGAGCACGAAGATGCTCTCCAGGCCCATGGCCTTGGCGCGGTGCTCGATGCGCTTGAGGATGCGTTCGCCGTCGCCCTGCGACTGCGATTGCGGCGACACCGTGAGCGCGGCCATCTCGGCCGTTTTCGCCTCGGGGTACGGGTACAGCGCCGCACAGCCAAAGATCACGCCGTCGTGCTCGATGACCGTGTAGTGGCCCACGTCGCGCTCGATCTCGGTGCGGTCGCGCTTGACCAGCGTGCCGTCGCGCTCGAAGGGCTCGATGAGCTGCAGGATGCCGCCGATGTCGTCCACCGTGGCTTCGCGCAGGCTCTCGAGCTTCTCGTCGATGACCATGGTGCCCACGCCGTCGTGCACGTAGATCTCGAGCAGCAGCGAACCGTCGAGCGCGAACGGCAGGATGTGGTTGCGCTCCACGCCGCCCTTGCAGGCCTTCACGCAGTGCTGCAGGTAGAAGGCGGTGTCGGTCGGCTTCTGCGCGGGCGGCAGCGAGGCCAGCAGCTTTTCGGCAGCGGCCAGCGGCAGCTCGGTGTCGATCGGGTTGTCCTCGCTCTCGGGCAGTTCGCTGTCCACGCGGATGCCCGGCACTTCGGTCAGGAAGATCAGCTTGTCGGCCTGGATCGAGATGGCCACGCTGGTCGCCACTTCTTCCATCGTCAGGTTGAAGGCCTCGCCGGTCGGCGAGAAGCCGAAGGGCGACATCAGCACCATCGCGCCGAAGTCGAGCGTGCGGCGGATGCCGGCCGCGTCCACCTTGCGCACCAGGCCCGAATGCTTGAAGTCCACCCCGTCGACCACGCCCACGGGGCGCGCGGTGATGAAGTTGCCCGAGATCACGCGCACCGTCGAGCCGGCCATGGGCGTGTTGGGCAGGCCCTGGCTGAAGGCGGCCTCGATCTCGTAGCGCAGCTGGCCCGCGGCCTCCTGCGCCGAGTCGAGCGCCACGGCGTCGGTGATGCGGATGCCGTGCGAGTACTTCGCCTCGTGGCCCTTGGCCGCCAGCTGCTCGTTGACCTGCGGGCGGAAGCCGTGCACCAGCACGATCTTGACGCCCATGCTCTGGATCAGGGCCAGGTCTTGCGCGATGTTCTGCAGCTTGCCCGCCGCGATGGCCTCACCCGCGAGCGCGACCACGAAGGTCTTGCCGCGGTGCGTGTGGATGTAGGGCGCGACCGAGCGGAACCACGGCACGAAGGTGAAATTGAAGACGGTGGACATGGGGCGTGATTGTGCATTCTTGGCAAGGTTTTGGTGCAGCGCGTCATGCCAGGGCGCGCAGCAGCCGGCCGGCCCCGGCCGCGGCGGGCGTGCCGCGGGCCTTGAAGGCCTCGAGCTGGTCGGCGTAGGCGTCCAGCGGCTCCACCGTCGCCTCGGCCGCACCCGCCGGCGCGGCCGGTGTCAGCGGCAGGCCGAGCAGAGCGGCGAGCTCGTCCGGCGCGATCGAACCGTGCGCCATCAGCGCATCGACCACCGCCATGAAGGCGCTCGCGTGCGCTTCGAGCAGGCCCAGCGCGCGGGTGTGTTCGCGCGCCAGGATGGCCTCGATCTCGCGGTTGGTGGCGGCCACGTCGGTGTTGAGGTTGTCGTTCGAATCGGTCGTCACGTCGGTGCGGCTCCAGCGGGTGCCGAAGCCCAGGTGGCGCACGTGGCGCGCCGCCGTGGCCGTGGCCTGCGCCAGGTCGCGCTCGGCGCCGGTGGTGCAGCCCGATTCGCCGAACACCAGCCGCTCGGCCGCGCGACCCGCCAGGCTCACGCACACGCTGTCGAGTAGGTTGCGCTTGGACCAGGCCTTGCGCTTCACGTAACTGTTGTAGCCGCCCTCGAACGAGGCGACGTTGATGCGGATCTCTTGTGGCGCGCGGCCGAAGAGCAGGGCGTACACCAGGCCGTGGCCGGCCTCGTGCACCGCGAGCAGCGCACGGAAGTCGGCGTTGGCGCGCTGCTTGAGCCGGTTCAGCTCCAGCGCCACCGGGAACTCGCGCCGTGCCAGCCGGAAGCGCGCGACCAGGCGCGGGCCGCCGGGCGTGACCTCGCCGGGGTCGAGCATCAGCCACACGGGCTCGCTGCCGTGCGCGCCCTGTTCGAGCGCCCACAGCGCAGCGTTGACCAGCGTCGCGCTCAGGATCGCGTGGATCGACGAGAACAGCGGGCGCGTGCCCTGCGCCGGGAACACGGCGTTGGCGTAGATCTGCTCGTACACGCTCGCGTCGAGCACGAAGCGCACGCCCGAGCTTTCCTGGATCTCGCTCACGTAGCGGTCGCAGATCGACAGGATCAGGCGCACGTAGGTGGCGCGGCTGAACGACGGGTAGATCACGTGGTTGTTGCCCAGCCGCGCGACCTGCTCGGGCTTGAAGCGTTCGGCCAGCGCCTTCTTCACATCGATGAGCGAGAGCTTCTTCGTCAGCGCGTGGAAGATGTCGGCGTCGGTGTCGCAGTCTTCCACCCGCTTGGCGGTTTCGGCGTACATCTCGTCGAGGTTGCCCGAGACGAAGACCAGCAGCTTCGAATAGTCGGTTTCCCAGTTGTCCTGCGAGGCGCGGAAGGCACGCAGCCGCGCCTGGATTTCGTCGGGCTTCCAGGTCATGATGTCGAGCAGCGACTCGCGCAGCTTCAGGCAGCGCTTGAACTCCTGCGCTTCCCAGGGCGAGAGCTGCAGGCGGCGCTTGCGCTTGGTCTTGCCAGCCTTGGCGCCGTCGTCCTCTTCGTCTTCATCGTCGTCATCGGTGCGGCGGTCCTGGTCGTACTCGGCCCAGGCCAGCGACGACTCGATCTCGCTGAGCACCGACAGCGACGGCGGCAGGCGGCCGTCCGAGAGCAGCGCCCACACGTCCTGGTAGCGCTCCACGCGCGCTTCCTTGCCGCTGGCGTCCACGGTGCGAAAACGCTGGAACTCGTCGAGCACGAGGATGCCGGGCGCGCCCTCGGCGATGCCCGACTCGGCCAGCATGGCCGAGATCGAGCCGGCAGTGCGGTGGCCCGAGCCGTGGCTGAAGCCGTCCATCTGCACTTCGATGAAGCGGTCGTAGAAGCCCAGGTGCTGCGCCAGGCGCCGCACGAGCTGTGTCTTGCCGGTGCCGGTCAGGCCCCACAGGCAGATGACGACCGGGCGGCTGATGAGCTGCGGCAGCACGTACCAGGCGCGCAGCGAATCGATCACGCGATCGATGATCTCGTCGATGCCGAACAGCTCGGCCTTCAGCGAATGGGCAATGGCCTGCAGGTGGCGCGTGCGCTCGGCCAGCGTGGTGTGCAGGTCACGGGAAATGTCTGGATGCGACATGAGGTTCTTTTTTCTTCGAATGATTCGGGACACGGAAACAGGAATGCGGCCGCTTCTCCACGCGAGATGCGGGGGGGGCGGTGGTGCAGGCGCTGTGCGGGTCAGGCTGGCGCGCTTCAGTCCGTGAAGCGCGAGCACAGGGCGTTCAGTTCCGCGAAGGAAGCTGAAGCCGGCGCGCGGGCTTCGTCAGGCCGGGCGGGTCGCCTTGACCCCGCCGCGTGCAAGGACGCGGCTTGCGCAGCGGATGCGCATCGAAAGGGGGGCAAGGAAGGAGGTCATGGCCGCGATCGTAGCGGCAGCATGCGGTAGAGTAAAGAGTCTTTACGAAATTTTCTGCGCCACCTGCTGCATGCGGCCTCGCTGTGGATGCCATGCAACAGCGCCGGGGCCCCGCGATAATTGGCGGTTTGCCCGCCTGCCGCCGCGCGCAACGACCGACGACTGCCTTGCCTTGACGACCCTCACACCTCCCGCCCCCCTGCGCATCGAGTTTCCCGAATCGCTCCCGGTCTCCGGCCGGCGCGAGGAGATCATGGCCGCCATTGCGGCGCACCAGGTCGTGATCGTCTGCGGCGAAACGGGCTCGGGCAAGACCACGCAGTTGCCGAAGATCGCGCTGGCGCTCGGGCGCGGCAAGCTCAATGCCGAACCCGGCAAGGGCCGCCTCATCGGCCACACGCAGCCGCGACGCATTGCCGCCAGCTCGGTCGCCAAGCGCATCGCCGAAGAATTGAAGACGCCGCTGGGCGACGTGGTCGGCTTCAAGGTGCGTTTTCAAGACCGGCTGAGCCGCGACGCCTCGGTCAAGCTGATGACCGACGGCATCCTGCTGGCCGAGACGCAGACCGATCCGCTGCTCAAGGCCTACGACACGCTCATCATCGACGAGGCCCACGAGCGCTCGCTGAACATCGACTTCCTCTTGGGCTACCTGCGCGAAATTCTTCCGCGCCGGCCCGACCTGAAGGTGATCGTCACCTCGGCCACCATCGATGCCGACCGCTTCGCGCAGCACTTCGCCTCGGCCAAAGGCCCCGCGCCGACGATCATGGTGTCGGGCCGCACCTTCCCGGTCGAGCAGCGCTACCGCCCGTTCGAGGAGTCGCGCGAGCACGACCTGAACGACGCCATTGCCGACGCGGTCGACGAACTCTGGCGCGACCCGCACAACGCAGGCGACATCCTGATCTTCCTGCCCGGCGAGCGCGAAATCCGCGAGGCGGCCGACCACCTGCGCCGCCACGTCAGCCACCAGCCGCTGTTCCGCAATGCCGAGGTGCTGCCGCTGTTCGCGCGGCTCTCGGGCCCCGAGCAGGACCGCATCTTCGAAAGCCACCACGGCCGTCGCATCGTGCTGGCCACCAACGTGGCCGAGACCTCGCTCACCGTGCCGGGCATCCGCTACGTGATCGACACCGGCACGGCGCGCGTGAAGCGCTACAGCTTCCGCAGCAAGGTCGAGCAGTTGCTGGTCGAGCCGATCAGCCAGGCGGCGGCCAACCAGCGCGCCGGCCGATGCGGTCGTGTGGCGAACGGCATCTGCATCCGCCTGTACGACGAGAAGGACTTTGCGGGCCGCTCGCGCTTCACCGATCCGGAAATCTTGCGTTCGTCGCTCGCGGGCGTGATCCTGCGCATGAAGTCGCTGCGACTGGGCGACGTGGCGCGTTTCCCGTTCCTCGAAGCGCCATCGCCGCGCGCCATTGCCGACGGCTACCAGTTGCTGAACGAGCTGGGCGCGGTCGACGACGCCAACGAGCTCACGGCCACCGGCGCCGAGCTGGCCAAGCTGCCGCTCGATCCGCGCGTGGGCCGCATGATTCTCGAAGCCCGCACTCGCGGCGCGCTCGAAGAAGTGCTCATCATCGCCTCCGCGCTCAGCGTGCAGGACGTGCGCGACCGGCCGATGGACGCGCAGCAGCAGGCCGACCAGGCGCATTCGAAATTCGACGACGAGAAGAGCGAGTTCAGCGGCTACCTGCGGCTGTGGAAGTGGATCGCCGATGCGCGCGGCGGCCACGGCGACACGCACAAGCTCAGCAACCGCCAGTACGAGCAGCTGCTGCGCCAGAACTTCATCAACATCCGCCGCGTGCGCGAATGGCGCGACATCCATTCGCAGCTGCTCACGGTGGTCACCGAGCACAAGTGGCGCATCAACGCCACGCCGGCCGGCTACGAGCCGCTGCACCTGTCGATGCTCGCGGGCCTGCTGGGCAACGTGGGCTGGAAGCTCGAGGACGACGAGGCCTACCTCGGCGCGCGCGGCATCAAGTTCTACAAGCACCCCGGCGCGCACCTGAAGAAGAAGCCGGGGCGCTGGATCGTCGCGGCTGAACTGGTCGAGACCACGCGCCTGTTCGGGCGCGGCATCGCCAACATCGAGCCGCAGTGGCTCGAGCAGGTGGCGGAGCATCTGCTGAAGAAACAGCTGCTCGATCCGCACTGGGAGAAGAAGGGCGCGCAGGTCTCTGCGCTGGAGCGCGCGACGCTGTACGGCCTCGTGGTCTACAGCGGGCGGCGCGTCGATTTCACCAAGGTCGATCCGGTGTCGGCGCGCGAGATCTTCATCCGCGAAGCGCTGGTCGGAGGTCAGTGGGAAAGCAAGTTCCCGTTCCTCACGGCCAACCGCAAGCTGGTGCGCGAGGTCGAAGGCCTGGAGCACAAGGCGCGCCGGCAGGACGTGCTGGTCGACGACGAACTGATCTTCGCCTTCTACGACGCGCAGCTGCCACCCGACGTGGCCAGCGGCATCACCTTCGAGAACTGGTACCGCCATGCCTCGAAAGACCAGCCGCGCCTGCTGTACCTCACGCGCGACGAGCTCATGCGCCACCAGGCGGCCGGCATCACGACGCAGTCGTTCCCGCCCACGCTGCGCCTGGGCGGCGTCGATTGCGCCGCGAACTACCTGCACGAGCCGGGCGATGCGAAGGACGGCCTCACGGTCAGCGTGCCGCTGTTCGTGCTCAACCAGGTGAACGAAGAGCGCTGCGAGTGGCTGGTGACCGGCATGCTCAAGGACAAGATCCAGGCGCTGCTCAAGAGCCTGCCGCAGCGCCCGCGCTCGCGGCTGGTGCCGCTGCCCGAGTCGGCCACCAAGCTGGCGGAGGAGCTGTCGGCGCCCGAACTGTTCGGCACTGGCTCGCTCACCGACGTGCTGCTCAAGCGCGTGCGCGACCTGACCAGCATCGACGTGAAGCGCGCCGACTTCAAGCTCGACATGCTGGCGCCGCACCTGTTCATGAACCTGCGCATCGTCGACGAGCACGGCCGCCAGCTGGGCATGGGCCGCAACCTCGGCGCGCTGAAGGCGGAGCTGGGCGCGCAGGCGCGCGGCGCGTTCCAGGCGCTCGCGGGGCTCAACGTGAAGGCGTCGCCGGCGCCCAAGGCCGCGCCTGCGAACGGGGGCCAGGCCCCGGCGAAGAGCGCCGCGCCCGAGAAGGCCGCCCCCACGCTGCCCGCCGGCCAGCGCTACACGAGCTGGACCTTCGGCGAGCTGCCCGAGCTGATGGAAGTGCGGCGCGGTTCGCAGTCGCTCATCGGCTTCCCGGCGCTGCGCGACGAAGGCGATGCCGTGACCATCGAGGTGTTCGACGAGCCCGCCGTGGCCGCCGCCAAGCACCGCGCCGGCCTGCGCCGCCTGTTCGCGCTGCAGCTGAAGGACGCGCTCAAGTACCTCGAGAAGAACATCCCCGACCTGCAGAAGATGTCGGTTGCCTACATGCCACTGGGCACGTCGGAAGAGCTGCGCACGCAGATCATCGACGTGGCGATCGACCGCGCATTCCTGCAGGAGCCGCTGCCCACCGACGAGTTCGCCTTCAAGAAGCGGCTCGAAGAAGGGCGCGGGCGGCTCACGCTGATCGCCAACGAAGTGGCGCGGCTCGCAGGCGTCATCCTCGTGGAGTACGCAGCCGCCGCACGCAAGATCAAGGACACGAAGGTCCAGCCCGAGGCGGTGCAGGACGCGGCGCAGCAGCTGCAGAAGCTCGTGGGCAAGCGCTTCATCGCCGACGCGCCGTGGACGCAGTTGCAGCACTTCGCGCGCTACCTCAAGGCCATCGTGCTGCGCCTGGACAAGCTGCGCGCCGACCCCGCGCGCGACACGGCCAAGCTGGCCGAGCTGAAGCCGCAGGAGCAGCGCTACTGGCGCCTCGTGGCCGAGCGCAAGGGCGTGGTGGACGAGCGCATGCTCGAGTTCCGCTGGCTGCTCGAGGAGCTGCGCGTGAGCTTCTTCGCGCAGGAGCTGCGCACGCCGCAGCCGGTGAGCGTGAAGCGGCTGGACAAGGCCTGGGCGCAGCTTCAGGCGTAAAAAAAAAGCCCGCGGCGACGCGGGCTTTTTTTGTGATGGCGCGGGCGCTATATGCGGCCCATGAGCACGAGGATCACCAGGATCAGCACCACGAGCCCGAGGCCGCCGCTGGGCCCGTAGCCCCAGGACCGGCTGTAACCCCAGCTCGGCAGCGCGCCGATCAGCAGCAGGATCAGGACGATCAGCAGAATGAACGAGAGGGACATGTTTTTTCTCCTGGGACGTTGTTGTCACGAGCCTCCATGCTCATCGTCCCGGGGCGCCACGAGCGCCGGAGAGCCGCCCCTGACGCGGTCAGGGCTGTCCTACCGTGGGCGTCGGCGCTTTACCGGTGCGCCTGCCAGCAGGAAGTGCATGGCCACGCCCACCGCCAGGAAGATGGCGCCCAGCCCACCGACGATGGCGGCGCCGCCCCACAGGTCGAAGAAGCCGTCGAGCCGGGCGTCCTGCGGGTTCGCGGGGTTGAAGAACACGCCCACGACTTCGCCCTTGTCGTAGGCCGGCGGGTTGCTGCTGCTCGACGGCGAGAACTCGACGATCGCGCCCGAGGGCAGGGTGAAGCGCACCAGCGGGCGCCACGTCGGCGAATTGCTGCGGCTCGAACTTCCCGCGGACTGCAGCGCGATCACCTCGCCCTGCGCCTTGCCGGCCGATGCGATGAATTTCGTGGTGTTCTGGTAGAGCAGCCAGCCGCCGACGAGCATGAGCGCGCCGACGAGCGTGAAGATGCGCGTGATGAGGCGGGTGGGGTTCATTCGGACGGCTTTCAGTTGCGCATCCACTCGACCGACAGGGTGCCCACCGCGGCCAGAACGAGGCTCGACACCAGGAAGGCCGCGGCCCCCAGCGTGGCCAGCAAGGCCCGTCGCCAGGGGCGCGTGCGAAAGAGATAGACCGGAATGCCCAGCAGCGGAAAGATGCCCGCGAGCAGCGCCGAGCGACCAGGCGCGGGCACGCCGCGCGCGAGGCCGTCGGCCCGGCACCACGTGTAGCACAGCGCCGAGATGAGGAACACGTGCGCCACGTCCAGCGCGGTGTAGTCCTTGCCGCGCAGCGGCGGCAGGAACGCGTCGGCGATGCCCACCACGAGGAACGACAGGGCCAGGGTCAGCAGGATCCAGCGCGGCCGGTTCATCGTCATCGCTGCACCCGGAGCGTGGCCGCCGGCGTCAGAGCTTCGCGAGGCGGTCGAGCGCGGCGAGCAGCGTCTCGTCCTTCTTGGCGAAGCAGAAGCGCACCACGCGCTGGTCGAAGCCGTCGCCGTAGAAGGCCGACAGCGGGATCGCCGCCACGCCGATCTCGCGCGTGAGCCAGAGGCAGAAGTCGGCCTCCGACAGGTCGCTCACGGCCGAGATGTCCACGCACTGGAAGTAGCTGCCTTCGCTGCGCAGCAGCTTGAAGCGGGTCTTCTCGGCCAGGCCGGCCGCGAACAGGTCGCGCTTGCGCTGATAGAAGGCCGGCAGCTCCAGGTAGGGCTCGGGCCGCGCCATGTACTGCGCCAGCGCGTGCTGCATCGGCGTGTTCACGGTGAACACGTTGAACTGGTGCACCTTGCGGAACTCGGCCATCAGCGGCGCGGGCGCAGCCACGAAGCCGACCTTCCAGCCGGTGACGTGGTAGGTCTTGCCGAAGCTGCTGACGATGAAGCTGCGCGCCGCCAGGCCGGGGAAGCGCGCCACGCTTTCATGGCGCGCGTCGTCGAACACCATGTGCTCGTAGACCTCGTCGCTGATCACGAACACGTCGGTGGGCGCGAGCAGGTCTTCGAGCTGGCGCATCTCGGCCTCGGTCCAGACCGTGGCGCTCGGGTTGTGCGGCGTGTTGATGATGATCGCGCGCGTCTTCGGCGTGAGCGCGGCGGCGATCTTGTCGAAGTCGGGGCGGAAGGTGCCGGGCACGAGCGGCACGCGCACGACCTTGCCGCCGGCCAGGTCGATGTTGGGCACGTAGCTGTCGTAGCAGGGCTCCAGCACGATCACTTCGTCGCCGGGGCGCACGATGGCCAGGATGGCCGTGATGATGGCCTGCGTGGCACCGGCCGTGACCGTGATCTCGGTCGCGGCGCTGTAGTTGCGGCCGTAGAGCGCCTCGATCTTGGCGGCGATGGCGTCGCGCAGCGACGGAATGCCCGGCATCGGCGGGTACTGGTTGTGGCCGGCCGCCATGGCGGCGGTCACGTCTTCGAGCAGCTTCGGATCGCAGTGGAAATCGGGGAAGCCCTGGCCGAGGTTCACGGCATTCTTCTCGGCCGCGAGCGTGGACATCACGGTGAAGATGGTGGTGCCGACAGCCGGCAGCTTGGTGGTGATCTCGGGCGTGCGGGGAGAAGACGAAGGGGTGGCGGTGCTCATGGTCGGTCGTCGCGGGGAAAGATGCAAAGGATCAGAGTTCGTAGTCTTGTTGATGGCCGCTCAGGGCCTTCGCGATCAGGTTGCGGTCGAGGCGGTCGGAGAGCAGCTCGGCGAACTTGAAGACGAAGTTGCGCAGGTAGGCGCTGCGCTTGAAGGCGACGCGCGCGATGTTCTGGCCGAACACATGGCCCATCGGGCGCACCACGAGGTCGGCGTTCGACTCGTCGCGCACGGCCATCTCGGCCACGATGCCGACGCCCAGGCCCAGGCGCACGTAGGTCTTGATCACGTCGGAGTCGATGGCCTCGAGCGCGATGCGCGGCGTGAGCTTCTTCTGGGCGAAGGCGTGGTCGATGCGCGTACGGCCGGTGAACGACGGGTGGTACGTGATGATCGGCTCGCTCGCGAGGTCTTCGAGCGACACGCGCTCCTTGGCCGCCAGCGGATGGTCCTTGGGCAGCACCAGCACGTGCTGCCACTCGTAGCAGGGCAGCGTGACCAGCTCGGCATAGCCGTCGAGCGATTCGGTGGCGATGCCGATCTCGGCGATCTCGTCGATCACCATGCGCGCCACCTGGTCGGGCGAGCCCTGGTGCAGGCTCACGTTGACCTTCGGGTAGGCCTCGCGCAGGTTGGCCACGGGCACCGGCAGCACGTAGCGCGCCTGCGTGTGGGTGGTGGCGATGGAAAGGGTGCCGCTGTCCTGTGCGCTGAACTGTTCGCCGATGCGCTTGAGGTTACCGACCTCGCGCATGATGAGTTCGATGCTGGCGATGACGTGCTGGCCGGGTTCGGTGATGCGCTTCAGGCGCTTGCCGTGGCGGGCGAAGATCTCGACGCCGAGCTCTTCCTCGAGTTCGATGATCGCCTTGGAGACGCCGGGCTGCGAGGTGTGGAGCGCCTTGGCCGCCTCGGTGAGGTTCAGGTTGCGCCGCACGGCTTCCTGAACAAACTTGAACTGGTGCAGATTCATATCAAATTCCGTCTTATTGCGGAATTCATTATGCCTTTGAAGTCTATAAAAATGACCGGGACTTCAGGATTTGATGGCAATCCGGGCCAGCAAAGCGACCAGTTCGGGCGATTCGCCCACGATCGGGGCCAGCGAGAACGTCACGGCGGGCCAGCGCTGGCGCAGGGCGTCGAGTTGCAGCGGCAGGTCTTCGCGGGCGTGTTTGCCCATGCCCAGGAAGAGCGGCACCACATGCACCGCGGTGGCGCCGTCGGCGATCAGCGCGGCAGCGGCCGTGGGCAGGTCGGGCGCGGCCAGTTCCATGTAGGCGCAACTGACCCGCACCGTGGGGTCATCTTCGCGCATGCGGGCGGCCACCGCCTCGATGGGCTCGCGCCAGCGCGCGTCGCGCGAGCCGTGCGCGAGCAGCACCGTGCCCGGCACCTGCGTGGTCATCGCCTCAGGACCAGCCAGCTGAAGGCTGTGAGAGACAGCACCGAATAGATCAGCCCCGGGGCCGCCGCCGTGAGCCAGGGCGACCAGTTGCTCAGGTTGCCGAGGTAGCCGAACACGTTGTTCAGCAGGAAGAAGCTGATGCCGATCATCACGCCGCCGAACACGTAGGTCGTGATGCCGGCCTGGCGGAAGTGCAGGTAGGCGAAGGGCAGGGCGAGCACGACCATCACCAGGCACGACAGCGGGTAGAACACTTTGCGCCAGAACTCGATTTCGTAGCGCTGCGCGGTCTGGCCGTTGGCGTTCAGGTGCCGGATGTAGTCGAACAGGTCGATGGTGCTCATGCGGTCGGGCCGCAGCAGCGCGACCGAGACCATTTCGGCGGTGAGCGAGGTGGGCCAGTCCATCTTCTCGACATGGGTGGTCGTGATGCGGGCCTTGTCGGCGCTGCGGGTTTCGTAGTCCTGCTGCTCGACCTCGGAGAGCACCCACTTCTCGTCGAGGATGCGGGCCGACTTGGCCATGAGCTGCTTGCTCACGTAGCCGTTGCCGTCGAACTCGAAGATGCGCGTGTTCTGCAGCGAGCCGTCGCGCGAAATCGACAGCACATTGACCGCATACGACGTGTCGCCGCGCTTTTCCTTCAGCCAGGCGCCGGTGTTGCCCACCAGCGAGTAGGTGCCCTGGTAGCGCGACTTGAGCAGCTGGCCGGTGCGTCCCGACAGCGGCGCGATGTAGTCGCCGATGGCAAAGGTGAGCACCACGAAGCCCAGCCCCAGCAGCAGCAGCGTGCGCAGCGCACGCCACGGGCCCAGGCCGCTGGTGCGCAGGATGGTGTATTCGGAGCTTTGCGCCAGCCGCGCCATCACGAAGATGCAGCCGATCAGCACCGTGATCGGCAGCAGTTCGTACAGGTGGCTGGGCACCAGCAGCAGCACGTAGATCAGCGCCTGCACCGGGCCATAGGCCAGGCTTTCGGGCTTGCCCACGGACTGCAGCTCGTCGACGAAGTCGAAGAAGAAGAACAGGCTCAGAAAGCCGAGCGTCACGAAGGCCACAGCCTTCAGTGCCTCGACGTAGATCAGTCGGCGGATGGTTTTCACGAGGTCGGGTCGATCCGGGAAGGCGGTACGGCCGGCAGGGCGCCGGCCGTGGCGGCGCTGGCGCGGGCCTGGCGGCGCGCCGACCAGTTGTTGTTGCGCAGCGTGAGCCAGGCCGTGGCGAACAGGAACACGCCGCCGTGCAGCAGCAGCATGAAGGAGCCCATGCCGTAGCGGCCCGAGCTGATCCAGCTCTGGCCCAGGTTCAGCAGGTTGTAGTAGACGACGAAGGCGAACAGCGCAAACACCAGGTTGCCGCTGCGCCCCACGCGCGGGTTGACGCTCGACACCGTCAGCGCCAGCAGCACGAAGTTGATGGCGGCCAAGAGCATGCCGAAGCGCCAGCCCAGCTCGCCCAGGCTGGCATCGCTGCGGTCGCGCAGCAGCGAGAGCGTGGAGCGCGCGCGCGTGGGCGTGCTGTCGCCGGTGGCGTTCGAGCTGCCGCCGGCGCGCGTGCCGTAGGTCTTGAACTCGCTGATCTTCAGGCCCGATTCCGTGAACAACGGGCGCTCCAGGCGCTGGCCGTTGCTCAGCAGCAGGAAGCGGTGGTTGTCGATGTCCTCGATGCGGCCGCTGCGCGCCGAGGTGGTGATCTGCAGGCCGCGCTCGACGGCCCAGATGAACACATTGGTGGCGGTGGCGCCGTCGGGCGTGTCCTTGTCGATGAAGAACACGCGCAGCCGGCCCGAGGACTCGCGGAATTCACCCGGCGTGACGCGCTCGATGTCGCTGCGCTGCTCGTACTGCTGGCGCATGCCGATGGTCTGCGAGTTGGCCCAGGGCCAGCCCACCAGCGCCATGGCCGCGATGAGCAGCAGCACCGGCCAGGCGAAGCGGAACAGCGGCTGGACGAAATCGGCCAGGCCGCGCCCGCTGGAGAACCAGATCACCATTTCGCTGTCGCGGTACATGCGCGAGAGCGTGCCGACGATGGCGATGAACAGGCTCAGGCTCAGGATGGTCGGCATGTAGCCGAGCACCGTGTACGCCATCACGAGGAAGACCTCCTGCGGGTTCACGCTGCCCTTGGACGCCAGCCCGAGCGTACGGATGAGCATCATGGTCATCACGATGGTGACCAGGACGACGAGGGTCGCTCCGAAGCTGCGCGACAGCTCCTTGCGTAGGGAAGAATGGAATAACATCGTTCGAGGAAAAAAAGGATTATGGACTTTCAACTCAAGACCCTCACCGTCGCCCAGGCCGCCGCCGAGAAATCCGACCTCCTCATCGTGCTCGTCGGCAGCGCTCTCCCCACCGCCAAAGACCCCGTTTCCGTGCTCGCCGCCAGCGCCCGCAAGGCCGGCGACCTGCCCGACAAGGCCGGCAAGCTGCTCGCGCTGTACCGCCCCGAGACCGTGGTGCCCTCGCGCGTGCTGCTGGCCGCCATCGGCGACGGCAAGGCCGCTTCGGTGCGCAGCGCCGTGAGTGCGGCGGTTGCCACCGCCAAGGCCAATGGCCCCAAGCGCGTCGTGATCGTCTTCGCGCAGCCAGCCGACGCCGCCGCGGTGGCTGCCGCCGTCACGGCCGCGGCCGATGCCAGCTATGTCTACACCACGACCAAGTCGAAGGCCGAGCCGCGCAGCATCCGCCACCTGACGCTGGGCGTGGCCGAGGCCGCCAGCCCCGCCGTCACCAAGGCTTTCGACGACGCCCGCGCCACGGTCGCCGGCATCGAGCTGGCCAAGGAATGGGGCAACCGTCCCGCCAACCACGCCACGCCCACGCTGCTGGCCGAAGCCGCCAAGGGGCTGGCGAAGCTGCCGCGCATCAAGTGCGAAGTGCTGGGCCCGAAGGAAGTCGAGAAGCTCGGCATGGGCGCGTTCGCCGCCGTGGCCCAGGGCTCGGCCGAACCGCTGCGCTTCATCGTGCTGCGCTACCAGGGCGGCGCGAAAGACGAAGCACCCGTGGTGCTCGTCGGCAAGGGCATCACCTTCGACACCGGCGGCGTCTCGCTCAAGCCCGCGGCCGAGATGGACGAGATGAAGTTCGACATGTGCGGTGCCGCCAGCGTGCTCGGCACCTTCCGCGCACTCGGTGCGATCCAGCCGGCGATCAACGTGGTCGGCCTGATCCCTTCGTGCGAGAACATGAACGACGGCAAGGCCGTCAAGCCCGGCGACGTGGTCACCAGCATGAGCGGGCAGACCATCGAGATCCTGAACACCGACGCCGAAGGCCGGCTGATCCTGTGCGACGCGCTCACGTATGCCAAGCGCTTCGACCCCGCCGCCGTCATCGACATCGCGACGCTCACAGGCGCCTGCGTGGTGGCTCTGGGCGGCGTGCGAAGTGGCCTGTTCGCCAGCGACGAGTCGCTGGCCTCCGCGCTCGAATCGGCCGGCGAGGCCTCGCAGGACCGCTGCTGGCGCCTGCCGCTGGACGACGACTACGCCGAAGGCCTCAAGAGCAACTTCGCCGACGTGGCCAACATCGCCGGGCGTGCCGGCGGTGCGATCACCGCGGCCAAGTTCCTGCAGCGCTTCACGGCCGACTACGCCTGGGCGCACCTGGACATCGCAGGCACGGCCTGGAAGAGCGGGGCGGCCAAGGGCTCGACCGGCCGGCCCGTCGGCCTGCTGGTGTCGTACCTGACGAACCGCGCGGGCAGCAGCAACGCCGCGGCCGCCGCGCCGAAGGCCGGCAAGGCTGCCAAGCCTGTGAAGAAGGCCGCGTCGCCCAAGGCCCCGGCCAAGCCGGCCCGAAAGGCCCGGTCCGCGCAGTGACCGACATCGGCTTTCACTACAACGCGCCCGACAAGCTCACCTACGCTTGCCGGCTGGTTCGCAAGGCCGTGAACACACGCGGCCTGCGCGTGGTGGTGGTGGGCGATGCGCGCGCGCTCGACACGGTCGATGCCGCGCTCTGGCAGCTCTCGCCGGTCGACTTCGTCGCGCACTGCCGCGCCGATGCGCCGGCCCATGTGGTGGCGCGCTCGCCCGTGATCCTGTGCGCCGAAGGTTCGGACGCGGCCTCGCTGCCGCACCGCGAGATGCTGGTCAACCTGGGCCTGGAGGTGCCGGCCGGCTTCGAACGCTTCGAACGCATGATCGACATCGTGAGCGACGAGGCCAACGACCGGCAGGTCGGCCGCACCCGCTGGCGCCACTACGCCGACCGGGGCTACACGATCCAGCCGCACGATTTCGCAAGGAGCGCTTCCTGATGGCCAGCACGCTGCGCACGCCACCCCGGTTCGTCCCGACGCTGACGACCGTGCTCGAGATCCCGGCCGAGCCCGTGCCGGTCGCCGAGACGGTGCGACCCACGGGTGCGCCGGTGTCGCAGCCCCCGCCGCCGGACCCTGCGAGCGCCGTGGCGTTGCCGCCGTCGGTGTCGCTCACGCCGGCCGAAATCGTCAGCCTCGAAGAGCAATTGCTGCACCGCGTGCTGCAGCGCGTCGACCTGTCGCTGGAGGAGCGATTGAGCGACGCCGTGTCAGCTGCCGTTCAGCATCAGCTCGACGAAATGGTGCCGCGTCTGCGCGGCGAAATCGAGGCCGTGCTGCGCGCGCTCGTCATCGAATCCATGGCCGCTGAACTCTGTGAAAACACAGGGGAAAACACAGGGTCTACGCCAACTTCCGGCGCATAAATCCTCGGCTAAACTGCGCCGCAGGTCGGAATGGCGTGAGGGTGCCGCTGGTCTGCGGCGCGAAACTTGCGAGGTCTGAACGCCCGGATCGAACGACCGGTTTTTATATCTTTTCATCCAAGTTCTGGAGGTTCTCATGCAATTGAAATGGACTGCGGTCGCACTGGCTGCACTCACGCTCGTGGCTTGCGGCAAGAAGGAAGAAGCTGCTGCTCCGGCGGCACCGGCACCCACGGCTGCGGCTCCGGCCCCTGCTGCGCCTCCGGCTGATGCCCTGGTCGTCAAGATCGGCCACGTCGGCCCGACCAGCGGTCCCATTGCCCACCTCGGCAAGGACAACGAGCTCGGTGCCAAGATGGCCATCGAAGACCTGAATGCAAAGGGCTTCAAGATTGGCGACAAGGTTGCCAAGTTCGTGCTGGTTCCCGAAGACGACGCTGGCGATCCGAAGCAAGGCACGGCAGTCGCCCAGAAGCTGGTCGATGAAAAGGTCAACGGCATCGTCGGTCACCTGAACTCGGGCACCACGATCCCCGCTTCCAAGCTGTACAGCGACGCCGGCATTCCGCAGGTCTCGCCGTCGGCCACCAACCCCAAGTACACCCGCCAGGGCTTCAAGACCACGTTCCGCGTGGTGGCTGACGACACGCAGCTGGGCGGCACGCTCGGCAAGTACGCCGTCGAAACGCTCAAGGGCAAGAACATTGCCGTGATCGACGACCGCACGGCCTACGGCCAGGGCGTTGCCGAAGAGTTCGAAAAGGCTGCCAAGGCGGCAGGCGCGACCATCGTGGGCCACGAGTTCACGACCGACAAGTCGACCGACTTCAACGCCATCCTGACCAAGCTGAAGGCTGCCAAGCCCGACGTGCTGTTCTTCGGCGGCATGGACGCCGTGGGCGGCCCGATGCTCAAGCAGGTCAAGCAGCTCGGCCTGAACGTCAAGTTCATGGGCGGCGACGGCCTGTGCACCGGCGAACTGCCGAAGCTGGCAGGCGATGCCATCGGTGAAGACATGGTGGTCTGCGCCGAAGCCGGCGGTGTCGACGGCGACTTCAAGCAGCCGCTGGAAGACTTCAAGGCCAAGTTCAAGACCAAGAACGGCGTCGAAGTGCAGATCTACGCACCGTACGTGTACGACGCGGTCAACGTGCTGGCCGAAGCCATGGCCAAGGCTGGCTCGTCCGACCCGGAAAAGTACCTGGCTGAAGTCGGCAAGGTGCAATACAAGGGCGTGACCGGCCCGATCGCCTTCGACGAAAAGGGCGACATCAAGAACGGCGCCCTGACGCTCTTCACCTACAAGGGTGGCGTGCGCACGCAGATCGCCGTGGTGCGCTGATCGCATTGCAGCCAACGACCCTTCACCGGGTCGTTCCATGACAAAAGGGCCCTCGGGCCCTTTTTTCATTCAGGGGTGCGCAGCCGTTGCGCGGGGCTGCCTTCAGAGCGCGGCCAGGCCCGAGGGGCGGTCCGCGTTGCAGTACTCGATGAAGGCGTCCAGGTCGCGCGACTTGTCGAACACCGCGTCGGCGCCCAGAGCCTGGCAGCGCGTGCGGATGTCGGGGGTGACGTAGTTGCTCAGCACCACGACGCGCTGGTGCGGGCCGCGTTCGCGGCAGCCCGACAGCACACCGAGGCCGGAGCCTTCCTTGAGGAACAGGTCAACGATGAGCAATTGCCAGGCATCGGGGTGTGCGGCGAGCCAGGCGAGGGCGCCCGATTCGGTTTCGGCATAGCCGACGACATGGCCGTTGACGAGGTCCTCGAGGGCTGGGACCAGGTTGTCCCTGATGGTCTTGTTGTCCTCGACGAGGAACGTGATGAGGGCCATGCCGCGGTTTTGATGTGTGAACCAATAGCGTAGCGTGGCGCAAGCGGTCTCCGCGTAGGAGAAGGGAGAACGACGCACGCAAACCGTGCGGAAACAACGGCGATCAGCGCTTGTCCGATGTCGCCTGGGTGCGGATGCGCGCCTTGAGCTGCTCGGCCAGCGCCTGGCTCTCGTCGCGCTCGGCGGTCACTTCGAGGCGCTTCTCGATTTCCTCGCTCAGCGCCGCATTCACTTCGGCCAGTTTCTCGGCCGACTGGGCGAGTTTTTCCTCGAGCTGGCTGGTGTGCTCGATGGCCTGCGCCACCTCGCCGACCTGGACCTCGTCCGGCAGTTCCTGTTCCAGCACGGTGCTCACGACGGCGAGGTTGTCCGAGGCGCGCTGCACATCGGCGGCCACCTGTTCGCTCTTTTTCAGGGTCTTGTCCAGCGAGGTGGTGCCGCGCGTCAAGGTGGGGGAAGGTCCGGCCATCGAGGCTCCTTTGCGGCAGGCGAAGTGGGGTGGAATGTCGGTCGATTCGATTCCGCGCATCGTACCGCCAGACGCGGCCTTGCTCAGGATAGGCAACAGTTGCTGCGTGGCAACAGGGGGCAGCCGAAGTCCTACGGAATTGGCCGTGAGTTTCGGACTGGGCCGATGGGGGATTTTTGCCGCCCCCGGGAAGATGCAGAACATCCTCTTCCCCCTCCAAGGCTCGCCATGATCAGACACGCACTCGTGATCGACCAGGTCGAACGCACCGGCCTCGCGCTGGCCACCTTCATGCGCCACGCCGGCATTCCCCGCGTGGACGTGACGCGCAGCGGCCATGGCTTTGTCGAGGCAGTACAGCACCGGCGCCACGACCTGCTGGTGGTGGACATCGACACGCCCGAAGTCACGGGCCTGCAGATGATCGATGCCGT
Organism: Variovorax sp. GW822-FHT04A09; assembly: GCF_058801005.1. NCBI lineage: Bacteria > Pseudomonadati > Pseudomonadota > Betaproteobacteria > Burkholderiales > Comamonadaceae > Variovorax > Variovorax sp. GW822-FHT04A09. The sequence goes on from NZ_JBXAMV010000001.1 coordinate 811,635, forward strand.
GGTCGAGGCCGGCAGCCCCGCCGCGCTGGTGCTCATGAGCGCCCAGCCGCCGCGCATCCTGCAGGCCGCGCAAGACTATGCCCGGGCCCGTGGCGCGCGTGTGCTTTCGGCCATCGCCAAGCCGCGCACCATGGTCACGATGGCCTCGGCGGCGCAAGCCATGGCGCGCGAACGGCGCCACCGGGCCGGGCTGCGGCGCGGGAGCGCCCCGCCTGCGAACGGCGCACTGGCCTTCACGGAAGCGGTCCTGCGCGAGGCGCTGGCCACGCGCCAGATCGCCGCCCACTTCCAGCCCCGGCATTGCGCGCGCACCGGCGTGCTGCGCGGCGCCGAACTGCAACCGGGCTGGTACCGGCCCGACGACACCTGGCTGCCCGCGGCCGACTTCCTGCCGGCCATCGCGCAGGCCGGCCTGCACGAGGCGCTGGTGCAGCGCATGCTCGAGTGCGCTTTCGAATTGCTCGGCTACATGCACAAGGACCACGGCCTGCGCCTGGGCGTGCGCGTGCCCGCGTCGGTGGCCGCCTCGGTGTCCTGGGCACAGGGTGTGGCCGAGCAGGCCGAGCGCGCCGGCATCGGCGCCGACCAGCTCGTGCTGGAGATCGCCGAAGACGGCGGCGCGCGCTGCAACGAGGTGCTGGCCGGCGCGGTCGCGCACCTGCGGCTGCGCGGGTTCCACTGCGCCATCGACCGTTTCGGCCAGGGCGACTCGACCCTGAGCCGCTGGTTCAAGGTGCCGTTCAGCGAGCTCCAGATCGACGCGCGCCAACTGGCACAGGCGCGCGAGAACCCGCATGCCCGCCACATCCTGGCGAGCGTGATCGCCATGGCGCGCGAACAGCACGCGACGCTGCTCGTGAAGGGCGTTGACGGCGACCGCGACCTCGCGCTGGCCCGCAGCCTCGGGTGCCACTTCACGCAGGGCGCGCAGCACGCCGCGCCGATGGCCGAGTCGGCCTTCGTGCAGTACGCGGCCCTGCTGCGGTATGCGGCGGGGCGCCCGCAGGCGCCGCGGAACGCCGATTGACGATTGGGCGACGCGCGCTCAGGCCGCGCGTCGTGCCAGCACCGCTTCGGCGGCTGCCTGCAGCGCGGTCCAACCGGGGGCGATCACCGCCATGTCCTCCTGCTTCACCACAGCGCTGAGCCGGCCGCACATCGCGGCAATGGCCGGCTCGCCGATCATGGCGAAGGCACCGCGCACCGCATGCAACTCGTCGCCGATCGCGCGCCGGTCGCCGGTCGCCAGGGCCTCGCGGACCTGCTGCGCGGAAGACGCCAGCGACGAGACCATCGCGTCGTGCAGGCGCGCGTCGAGCGGCGCGTGCGGCGCTGGCGCAGGCGCGACCGGGGCGCTGGCCACCCGTGGCGGCGCGGCCGCGCCCAGCGTCTTGAGGATCGCCTGCTCCAGCGCCGGCAGCAGCACCGGCTTGAGCAGCACCCCCGCGAAGCCCGCCAGCGAGCATTGCTGGTAGCCCTCCTGCTCGAGGTGCGCCGTGATGGCGACGAGCGGGATCGACGGCATGCGTTCGCGCAGCCGGCGGGCCAGCGTGTAGCCGTCCATGCCGGGCATGTTCAGGTCGGTCAGCACGAGGTCGTAGCGCTGCGCGGCAAACAGGGCCAGCGCGGCGTTGCCGTCGGGTGCCACGTCGGCGGCGACACCGAGCGCGTCGAGCTGGTCGCTGATGAGGGCCCGGTTGGCCGGATGGTCGTCCACGACCAGCAGGCGCACGGGACGCAAGGGCAGGGCCGCGTCGCCAGCCTTGGTGTCCGACGGCGCGACAACTTCGGGCGCCAGCGCCACCAGCGGCAAGGTCACCGTGAAGCACGAGCCCGCGCCCGGCTGGCTGCGCACGGCGATCGTGCCGCCCATCTTGCGCGCCAGCCGCTGGCAGATCGACAGCCCCAGCCCCGAGCCGCCGAACTCGCGCGCGGTCGACGCCGAGGCCTGCATGTAGATGTCGAACAGCTGGGGAATCTGCTCGGGCGGCACGCCCATGCCGGTGTCGGTCACGCGGATTGCCACCGGCGAGGCCTGTCCCGGCGACAGCGGCCCGACCTCCAGCGTCACCGTGCCCTCGGCCGTGAACTTGATCGCGTTGCTCAGCAGGTTCACGACGATCTGGCGGATGCGCGTCGGGTCGCCCTCGTAGCCGGCGGCCAGGCCCGGGTGCACCACGCAATCGAGCCGCAGCCCCTTGGCGTGTGCCGAGGGCTCGAACATCTCGGTGCAGGCGCGCACGAGGTCGGGCAGCGCTACACGCGTGGCCTCGAGCTTGAGGTGACCCGATTCCATCTTCGACAGGTCAAGGATGTTGTTGACGATCTCGAGCAGGGTGCGCGAGGCTTGCCGCACCGACTGCAGACGCCGGGCCTGCACCTCGGGTGGCGCGCCCTGGCCGAGCAGCTCGAGGTTGCCCAGCACCGCGTTCAGCGGCGTGCGGATCTCGTGGCTCATGGTGGCGATGAACACCGACTTGGCGCGGTTGGCCGCCTCGGCCGCCTCGCGGGCTTCTTCGCGCTTCTTGTCGAGTTCGTTGCGCTCGGTGGTGTCGGAGAAGCTGCACAGCAGGGCGTCCGCGCCCTGGTAGCGCGTGCGCGTGCATTGCAGCAGCAGCTCGCAGGCCTGGCCGTTCTTCAGGGCCAGCGGCATGCCGGCGTCGTGCAGCGTGCCGCCCTGGGCGCGTTCGCGGTAGAGCGCGGCCATCTGGCGGTGCAGCGGCTCGGGCGGCGCGGTGGCCGCCGCGTAGTGTTCCATCAGGGTGTTCTGCAGCAGCACGCGCTCGTCGTCGAGCGCGATCAGGCAGACGCCGAACGACGAGGTCGCGATGATCGCGCGGTTGAGCTGCTCGCTCTCGAACACCCGCTGCGAGCGACGGTAGGCGGGCTCCAGCAGCTTGCGCCTGAAGAGCAGCAGCAGGCCCCAGAGCGTGCCCAGCACCACCAGCGTGGCGCCGCCGTAGCGCAGCAGCTGCGGCTTCAGCGTGGCGAAGACTGTGCGCCACGAATAGGCGTACACCAGCGACCAGCCGGTGCCGGCCAGCGGCGTCGAGAGGCTGAACACGCCTGCGCGGTAGGTTTCGCGCGGCAGCGCGGGGCTGGCTTGGCGCAGGCTGTGGGCCAGCGCGGTGGCCATCAGCGCGCCGCCGTCGATGGCGTCGCCCGTGCGGTCGGCCGAGAGCAGCACCCGACCCTGCGCGTCGACCAGCAGGGCGGCCGTGTCTCGCGGCGTGTGGCGCAGGCGGTCCTGCAGCACGCCCGAGGGCAGGTTGCTCACGAACACCATGAAAGGACGACCCTGCGTGTCGAAGCCGGGCTGCACCAGCTTGAAGGGCGATGCACCCGGTGCCAGCAGGTCGGGCGCCGGCGGCTGCCAGGCCACGCGCCGCTGCGTGCGCCACTGCGCGGCGAGGGCGGGGTCGCCGGCGAGATCGCCGATGTCGTAGCTCAGGCGCGCGATGAGCGCGGCGGTGTCCGGCAGGCCGATGCGGTCCAGCGCGCCCTGCAGGCCGCCTTCGGGTGCGGGCATCAGCGTGAGCAGGCGGTGGTCGGGGGTGTAGGCGTAGGCGCCCAGCGGCGAATTGCGCAGCTGCGCGACGGCGGTGACGCTGTAGGCCTGCATTTCGAGCATGCCCAGGTAGGGCGCGAACGCGTGCAGGTCGTGGGTGCCGGCGGTGTCGACCGCGGCGATGGCGGGTGTCAGCTGCGCACCGGCCTGCAGGACCACCTGGCCGCCATCGCGCACGAAGGCCTCCAGCGTGCCGGCGGCCGGCGGCGCCTGGCTGTTCCAGAGCAGCTCGGCGTTCACCACGCCGCGGCGCATCGCCGCCTGCTTTTCCTCGATGTCGAGCTGCATCTGCGCGCTGTGCGCGGCCAGCGTGGTGCGCAGGTTCGCGAGCGCATTGGCGGCGGCGTTGTACAGCACGAGGCCCGCGGCCAGCACGATGAGCAGCGACAGCAGCGCGCCGCCGCCGTAGAGCAGGGCGTGCTGGTAGCGGCGCAGCAGGTCCAGCTCCTGCGCCTGCCGGGCAGGCGTCGGGGCAGGGGGGGCGCTGGCGGGGAAGGCGGGCGGAGACATGGCGAAAAAATGGCGAAAAAGACGCGAATTAAAAACAATCGACTGGAATGGTAGGGCGAATTGCGCGTGGATTTCCGTGAATTTCAGGAGTGCTTCTGTTTATAGGACTGGTCCTATGCAGGCCTTTATTTTTCAGGATTCGGCTGAGCCGATGAGCGAGGGCTTCTGAAATTTCCATCTGTATTTTTCAGTCATAGGTGTCGATGAGAAATAAATCATCTATTCGGGTGGAATAGATCTCCTGCGAACAGATCGCTGGGTCGGCAAGGCTGCCCTGCAAATCGACAGTGACGAGCGGCAACGCCAATGGCCGAGCGACCTTCACGATGAGCTACCAATAGGCAAGCACCGCGCGAGCGATTTTCAGACGGGTCCGATTGGATTTTCGAGGCTGAAAACATAGGATTGAAAAATTACCTTTGTCGCCTCTTTGGCATCTGTGCAAGGGCGCTGGATTGAATATTTTTTAGGGGTCGTCGATGACGAATATCTTGTGGATCAAGAAATTGTGGGAATTCCTGCGTGGCAAGCGAATGCAGGCAACCGGCTGCACGCGGCGAAGCGCGTTGTTCGGCGCTTTGGTGCTGGCAAAAAAGCCATCGGCCACGGCCCGGAACGACAATTTCTTTTGAGCAGGCGGTCGCATTTGGCCTTGATCAAGATCGCAGGCGGGTGGGGCCTCGACCCTTCATGGGGAGCGCGCTCATGCGGATGATCGGACACCGCCTGTCCATGGAGCGCACCAGGCTCGGTCTGAGCGCCGCCGCCTTCGCGGTGCTCGGCGGCGTCGATGCGTCCGTGCAGGAGGCTTTCGAAAAAGGCGCGCGCCACCCCGACGCGGCCTACCTGGCCACCATGGCCGTCATCGGCATCGACGTGCTGTACGTCGTGACCGGCATGCCCACCTGCACCGAAGACCTGTCGGTGAGCCGCGAGGAGGTGTCGCTGCTGCGCGCCTACCGGACCTCGGACGACGCCGGCAAGAAAGCCGCGCACGCGGCGCTCCAGGCCATCGCGCAGGCCTTCCCCGGCGACATGCTCTCGGCCTCGGGCGCGCGCGCTTCGCAGCCCGCTGCCGCGGCGCCACCACCCACCGAAACCGCCTGAGCCTTTCACTTGCGCGCCGCGGCCCGCCCGCGCAGGACCGGCGGGTAAGATGCCCCGGCGCAGCGCCCGGACCCTCGTCCGCCGGCCACGCCGGCAAGCGAAAGGGAAAAAACAATGGCAATGGACCGCTTCGAAATCCGCGTCGTTCTGGCCGACGACCATCCCGGCATGCTGGCCGGGGTCCGGCACGAGCTGGCGTCGGTCGAGACCCTCACGCTGGTAGGCGAGGCGGCCAACTCGACCGGGCTCATGGCGCTGCTGGAGACCACGCCGTGCGACGTGCTGGTGTCCGACTACGCGATGCCGGCCGGCGAGTTCGGCGACGGCGTGCCGCTGTTCAAGTTGGTGAAGCGGCGCTTTCCCGACACGCAGATCGTGGTGATGACCATGCTCGACAACCCGGCGGTGCTGCACTCGCTGGTGTCCAGCGGCATCCGCTGCATCGTGAGCAAATCGGATGCAGTGGCGCACCTCATCCCCGCCATCCACGCCGCCCGCACCGGCGGCACGTACTACTCGCCGACCATGGACGCGGTGGTGCGCTCCATCGACTGGGAGGTGCGCAGCCGCAACGCCGCGGGCGTGCTGAGCCAGCGCGAGTCGGAGGTGGTGCGGCTGTATGCGTCGGGGCTCACGATCAACGAGATCGCCGAGCAGCTGCATCGCAGCAAGAAGACCATCAGCACGCAAAAGACCAAGGCGATGGAAAAGCTGGGCATCGAGCGCGATGTCGACCTGCTGCGCTACGCGCTCGAGAACGGCCTGACGGCCACGGTGACGGGCGCGCCGCAAGGCTGACCCGCGCGTGGCCTCAGGGCCAGGGCAACGCCGGCAGGCCCGGCGGTGGCGGCGGGGGAGCCGCCGACGTGCTCATGAGCCCCGTCTCCATGCCGTAGCGCACGAGGTCCATGTCGCGCAGGATGCCGAGCTTGGCCATGGCCGAGCCCTTCTGCGTGCTGATGGTCTTCTTGCTGCGGTGCAGCCGCTCGGCAATCTCCGTCACCGTGAGGCCCGACACGAACATGCGCACCACCTCGAGCTCGCGCTTGGAGAGCATGGCGTGCGGCTGGGTGTCGGTGCGGTGCGGCGCGGTGCGCGCGGCGATCTCCGCCATGCTGGGCGACAGGTAGCGTCCGCTCGCGTAGGCCGCATGCACGGCCGGCAGCAGGTGGCTCACCGAGTCGGCCTTGTTCAGGATGCAGGGCACGCCGATGTCCAGCAGCGAATGGATGATGCCGGGGTTGTCCAGCATGGTCATCACCACGATCTTCAGCCGCGGGTAGCGCTGGCGCACCAGCGCGAACAGCGCGATGCCGTCGCCGTGCAGGCCGCCGGGCATGGCGTAGTCGGACACCAGGATCTGGCAGTCGTGCTGCTTGAGCATCTCCATCATCTCAGTGGAGTCGCGCGCGGCGCCCACGACGGTGACCGCCTGGCTTTCGCGCAGCGTGCTCTCGATGCCGATGCGAACGGCGGGATGGTCGTCCGCGATCAGGACGCGGAGATTGAATGGCTTCATGGCGGACCTGTGGAACGCAGAGGGGTCGGACCTGCGCGCGCCGCGTGCAGGAAGGGCTGCTGTCGAACGCCCAGCCCCCGGCGTCGGGGACGTCTGAAAAAGGGGCCGGTGGCGGGTGCCTCGGGCGGCGCCAGCAGGGGATGACTGGACTTTAGGAGGGCGTCGGTCCTGCGTTAAGCGGCCTGATCCGATAGCGGGCCGCCAATGCATAGGACCCGTCCTAATTTGTAAGACGCGGGGTGCCCGGGGCTAGGACCCGCACCTTTTCCGGATCAGATCGGGTCCGAAAACGGGTTCGGACCCGGGCGGCTTCAGGCCGCGGCCGCGCCCTCGGGCGCCCGGCGTGCGAGCGCGGCGCGTGCCGCTGGCTCGAAGCGCTCGAAGGCCTGCGCCAGCGCGGGCAGGTCGGCGTCGCGCAGCTGCGTTTCCATGGCGACGCAGTCGGCCGCGAGCCCGGCTTCGTGGATCAGCGCGAAGGCGCCGCGCAGCGAGTGCAGCCCGGCGCCGAGCGCGGCGGTGTCGCCGGCGTCCAGCGCTGCGCGGATGACCGCCGCGGTGTCGGCCAGCGACTGCGCGAGCGGCCGGTGCACCGACGCGGGCAGGGTGCCCTGCGCGATGTCCTGCCGCCGGGCGCCGGCCGATGGCGTGGCCTCGGGGTCGCGCAGGGTCAGCTGCCGCACGGTCTGGTCGAGCGTGTCCAGCAGGATGGGCTTGATCAGCGCGGTGTCGATGCCCGCCGATTCGCAGCGCTCGCGTTCGCGCACCGCAACGTCGGCCGTGAGCGCCACGATGGGCACGCGCGAGCCCTGTGCGCGCAGCGCGCGTGCCAGCGTGTAGCCGTCCATGCCCGGCATGTTGATGTCGGTGATGATGAGGTCGTGCCGCCGCCGGGCGAACAGGTCCAGCGCCTGCAGGCCGCCCGAGGCCTGGTCGGAGGTGTAGCCCAGCGCCTCGAGCTGCACCTTCACCAGCTCGCGGTTGGCCGGATGGTCGTCCACCACGAGGATGTGCGCCGCCGGCGCGGCCGTGTCGGCGCCGGTGGCCGGCGCTGCGGGCGCGCGTGGGGGCAGGGCGGGCGCGGCCGGCAGCGGCAGCGTGACCAGGAAGGTGCTGCCCTTGCCCGGCGAACTCACCACCTGAATGTCGCCGCCCATGAGCCCGGCCAGCCGACGGCACAGCGCCAGCCCCAGGCCGGTGCCGCCGAAGCGGCGCGCGATGCTGCTGTCGGCCTGCGTGAAGGGCTCGAACAGCGCCTTCTGCTGCACCGCCGTCATGCCGATGCCGGTGTCGCTCACGCCGATCACCACCGGCGAGGCGGGGTCGGCGTCGTCCTTCAGGTAGACCTCGAGCAGCACGTCGCCGGTGTCGGTGAACTTGATGGCGTTGCTCAGCAGGTTCATGAGCAGCTGGCGCAGGCGCGTCGGGTCGCCGAGGTGGTGCGGGGCGAGGGCGTCGTCGATCACGCAATCGAGCGCCAGGCGCTTGGCCTGCGCCAGCGGCGTGAAGACCGCGATCACCTGCCGCGCCGTGTCCGCGAGGTCGAAGCGGATGGACTCCAGACGCATCTGGTCCGACTCGATCTTCGAGAAGTCGAGGATGTCGTTGATGATGCCCAGCAGCGCGGTCGACGACGACGTCACGGCGCCGAGCCGCTCGTTCTGCGCGGCCGACAGCGGCGAGCGCTGCAGCAGCTCGAGGTTGCCCATGATCGCGTTCAGCGGCGTGCGTATCTCGTGGCTCATCATGGCCAGGAAGGCCGACTTCGCATGGTTGGCCTGGTGCGCGGCCTCGCGCGCGCTCTCCAGTGCACGCTCGGCGTTCTTGCGCGTCGTGATGTCGGAGAAGTTGCACAGCAGCACGTCGCTGCCCTGGTACTTGGTGCGCACCACGCTCACGAGCAGCTCGGTGACCTCGCCACTGGCCAGCGTCACCGGCAGCTCCAGGTCGGGCAGCCATTCGGGAGCGCCGGGGGCATCGTCGTACAGGCGCAGCAGGCGCTGCGGCAGCGGTGGATCTTCGGGGCGCGCGTTGTCGGTGCAGGCCTGCATCACCTGGTTCTGCAGCAGCACCTCGCCCGAGGGGTAGCGCAACAGCGCCAGGCCCGAGGGCGTGGTCGCGACCATGGTGCGGTTGAGGTTCTCGCTCTCCACGATGCGCTGGGAGCGCGCATAGCCGGGCCGGAACACCTTGCGGTCGAGCAGGAGCAGCGCGGCCCAGACGAAGGCGATGAGCAGCAGCATGGCGCCCGCATAGAGCGCCAGCCGCAGGCCGAGCTCGGACACGATGGTGCGCCACGAAAAGGCGTAGAGGTAGGTCCAGTTGGCGTCGGCGATCGGGGCGCGCAGCGTGAAGAGGCCGTCGCGGTACTGCAGCGTGGCGCCGTTCGCGGCCAGCGACGGCTGCGAGAGCTGCAGCGCGCGCGCCTGCAGGCCCTCGGTGCCACTGGGGCCGTGCGTCTCGGCGATCACCCGGCCCGACGGGTCCACGAACATCGAGGCCTCGTCGTGGCGCTCGTTCGACAGGTGCGCGGTGATGATGTCCAGCGGGTAGTCGTTCACCAGCACGACGAAGGGCTTGCCGTCGTGGAAGCCGGGCTGCGCCAGCCGCAGCACCGTCTCGCCGGTGAAGGGGCTCACGGCCGGCGGCAGCCACACGGCCGTGCCACTGTCGCGCAGGCGGGCGACGACGGCCGGGTCGCTCAGGTCGCCGAGCTCGGGCGGCGCGATGCGCTGGAGCAGGTCTTCGGTGGTGCGCGCGCCGTGGCGTTCGAACAGGTCGGCCGCGGCGGGGGCCGGCACCACGGCCAGAAAGCGCAGGTCGGGCGCGTAGAAATAGCTGGAGTGCAGCGTCAGCGTCTTCGTGTAGGCCGCCGAGCGGTAGCCCACCTCTTCGGCCAGCCCGAGGTACTGCGCGAAGCTGTCGGCCGGGCGCTGCGCCGAGAGGTCGCCCAGCAGCAGCATCGGCGGGAAGTCCTTGTTGCTGGGCAGCACCAGCCGGCCCTCGTGCGCGGCGAAGGCGTCGACCAGCGACTGCGGCGCGCGTGCGCGCCGTTCCCAGGCGCCTTCCTCGTGAAAGATGTTGATCCGCGCCGAGCCCTGGCGCACGAAGAGTTCGAGGTGAAGCAGCGCCTTGCGCGCATTGAACTCGGCCTGCCGTTCGGCGACGTAGTCGCGCACCTGCGACGAGAGCATCACGCCGGTGGCGGCCAGCAGCACGAGCGAGGTGACGGCGCCGCCCACGTACAGCAGCGCGCGCTGGTAGCGGTTCAGCAGGCTGATCACACCGCGTGGGGTGGCGCGCGAAGCGCCGAAGCCGAAGAAACGCGGGAGATCGCTGGGCATCATGGCATCCGGGTGATCGGAGCGGGCAGGAAGAAGATGCCCGCGATGGTAGGGCACCGCCGCGCGCGCGGGCGCACCGCGGGGGCGAGCGTGATGCACGCCTGCGGGGCGCATCGGGTGATCGCTGTATCAAGAAATGTCGACATTGGTGCAAACACCGTGGTTGACAGATCGTTTGTCGCAGACCATCGGCGGCCAGATCGCGTGCCGGACGGGCAGGCCGGATGGCACGCAATTTGCACAAGGCACGCCATGACAGCCAGCTCGCCGCGCACCTCCGCCAAGGCCCCCAAGGTCACCCGTATCGACCGCGACAACGACAGCACCGTGCAGTCGCTCACGCGCGCCATGCAGCTGCTCGAACTCCTCGCGGAGGACGACGAAGGCTTCCGGCTGGTCGACATCGCGGCGCACACGGGCCTGTCGTCGTCCACCGCGCACCGGCTGCTCACCACGCTCGAGCAGCGGCGCTTCGTGCAGTTCGATCGCGAGACGAATCTCTGGTACGTGGGCGTGCGCTGCTTCTCGGTGGGCGCGGCCTTCGGGCGCCGCCGGCGTATCGCGCACCTGGCGCTGCCGGTGATGCGTCGGCTGCGCGACAGCACCGGCGAGAGCATCAACCTGGGCATTGCCGACCTGGGCGACATCGTGTTCGTCACGCAGGTCGAGAGCCGCGAACTCATGCGCGCCATCGGCAAGCCGGGCTTCCGTGCGCCGCTGCATGGCACCGCGATGGGGCAGGCGATCCTGGCGGCGATGTCGGAAGACGACGTGCTGCAGTACCTGCGCACCTACGGTCTGCCCAAGCTCACCAACAACACGATCGCGCGCGCCTCGCGGCTGCACGAAACGCTGGGCGAAGTGCGCCGCGCGGGCCATGCGATCGACGACGAGCAGAACGCCGTCGGCCTGCGCTGCATTGCCGCCGCCATCCGCGACGAGCACGGCCAGCCCTTCGGCGCGATCTCGCTGGTCGGTCCGACGCAGCGCATCAAGAGCACCGACTTCCCGCACCTGGGCGCCACCGTGCGCGCCGCCGCCGACGAGATCACCGCCGCCTACGGCGGTCGCGCCCGCTGAGGCGCGTGCATTCCACTGGCGCAGCGCGCCAAGTGCTTGATTCCTAAGCCGTTTTTTCGACCGTCCCGCGCAGCGGGATAGTCCGCTGCGCGCGTGCGGCGCGCGCTCCAATGGCTTGCCCTTCAACCGCACCTCCTTGCAAAAAACCATGAAAACATTGCTTCCACAGCACGGCATCAGCCGAACGCTGACGCGGGTTTGCGACTGGACCGTGATCGCCTGCGGCTGGTGGCTGATCGCGCTGTCCGTCATGACCTGCGTCGAAATGCTCGGCCGCAAGGTGTTCTCGTTCAGCCTGCAGGGCATCGACGAGATCGGCTCGTACACCTACGGCATCGTCGGCGCCTTCGGCTTCGCCTATACGCTGATCACGCGCAGCCACACGCGGGTCGACTTCCTGCTGTCGCGCTTCTCGGTCGGCACGCGCGCGCTGCTCAACATGCTCGCGATGGTGAGCCTCGCACTGCTGTCGGTGCTGTGCCTCTGGCGCGGCTACAACGTCGTGGTCGAGAGCATCGAGCTGCAAAGCACGGCCGCCACGCCGCTCGCCACGCCGATGTGGATTCCGCAATCGATCTGGCTCGGCGGCTACCTGATGTTCGCGCTGGTCGCCGCCTGGGCGGCCTTCGATGCACTGCGCCTGTTCGTGCGGCGCCGCACGGGCGAACTCAACGAGCGCTTCGGGCCGCAGACGCTCGAGGAAGAGATCGAGGCCGAAACAGAGGTCCAGATCAAGAGCCCGGCGCAGCCACCCACCGAACACGCCGCCGCCCAAGTCACCAACGCCACCGGAGTCGCCTCGTGATCGGGCCGCTCGAAATCCTGGCCGGCCTGGCCATCATGCTGGGCCTGATGTTCCTGGGCTTCCATGTCGCGACCACGATGCTGGTCGTCGGCCTGCTCGGGTCGCTGATCCACTTCGGCATGCCCGCCATCAACGCCGTCGGCGAGCAGCTCTGGGCCGCCGGCGAAGACTACCTGCTGCTGTCGATCCCGCTGTACATCCTGCTGGGCGAGATCCTGATGCGCGGCGGTGCCACCGACAAGATGTACCAGTCGCTGGGCCAGTGGCTCAACCGCATGCCGGGCGGGCTGCTGCACACCAACATCGGCGCCTCGGCGCTGTTCTCCGCGGTGTCGGGCTCGTCGGTGGCGACCGCGGCCACCATCTCGACCGTGGCGCTGCCCGCCTTCAAGAACCGCAACTACGACCAGCGCATGGTGCTGGGCACCATCGCCGCCGGCGCCAGCCTGGGCAACCTGATTCCGCCCGGGGTGGCTTTCATCATCTACGGCTCGATGACCAACACCTCGGCGGCGCGGCTGTACATGGCCGGCATCCTGCCCGGCGCGATCATGACGGTGCTGTTCTTGCTCACGATCCTGGCGATCTGCGTGTGGCGGCCGTCGGTGGCGGGCATCCGCGAGGGCCGCACCGCGCTGGCGGAGAAGCTGCGCCACTCGGTGCACCTGCTGGGCCCGCTGGCCGTGTTCGCGGTGGTGATGGGCGGCATCTACACGGGCTGGGCCACCGTCACCGAAAGCGCGGCGCTGGGCGTGATCGTCTGCCTGCCCATCGCGGCGGGCTACCGCAAGCTGAACGTTTCGATGCTGCACGAGTGCTTCCGCTCGACCATGCGGCTCACCGCGATGACGGCGCTGATCCTGGTGGCGGCGCTGTACCTGAACTTCGTGCTCTCGATGCTGGGCGTGCCGCAGGCGCTGGCCAGCCTCATCAAGTCGGCCGACGTGTCGCCCATCATGCTGCTGTGGATGCTGGCAGCGCTGTACCTGGTGCTCGGCATCGCGCTGGAGACGATGCCGATGCTGGTCGGCACGCTGCCGGTGGTGTTCCCCATCGTGCAGGCCGCGGGCATCGACCCGGTGTTCTTCGGCGTCTTCATGGTGCTGATGTGCGAGATCTCGCTGATCAGCCCGCCGATCGGCATGACGCTGTACGTGATCCAGGGCGTGCGCGGCGAAGGCTCGATCAACGACGTGTTCCAGGGCACCTTGCCCTTCTTCGTCGCCATGGTCGTGATGACCGCGATCCTGATCCACAACCCCTGGATCGCGACCTACCTGCCGAACCTGCTGTTCGGCAAGTGACGGTACTTTTTTCTCCCGCTCTCGAATCACCTTTCAACCTTTCAAGGAGTCAGGCATGCAACTGAAATTCGTTCTCCCGCTGATCGCGGCCACCCTGGCGCTGGCACTGCCGGCGCAGGCGGACAACGCCCGCCTGCGCGTGGCCGGCAACCTGGTGGCCACCGGGCTGATCCAGCAGACCAAGGAGCAACCCTTCTTCGAGAACTTCGCGAAGAACACGGGGCTGCCGATCGACGCCGACTACAAGCCGATGGACGTGCTGGGCGTGAAAGACGCCGATGGCCTGCGCGTGCTGAAGTCGGGCCTGTTCGACATCGTCACCCTGCGCCTGGCGCAGGTGTCGCGCGACGAGCCCTTCTTCCTGGGCCCCGACATCGTGGGCCTGTCGACCGACTACGAGGTGGCGCGCAAGGTGGTCGATGCCTACCGCGACGCCTTCGACAAGCGGCTGCAGGAGCGCCACGGCGGCAAGCTGCTGGGCATCTATCCCTTCGGTCCGCAGGTGGTGTTCTGCAAGGTCGCGATCGGTGGCCTGGCCGACCTGAAGGGCAAGAAGGTGCGCGTGTACGACCAGTCGCTCGCCAAGTTCATCGAGAAGCTCGGCGGCATTCCCGTGACCATTCCCTTCGGCGAGACGCAGCAGGCGCTGGAGCGCGGCGTGACCGACTGCGCCATCACCGGCCCGAGCTCGGCCAACTCGGCGGGCTGGCCCGAGGTCACCACGCACTTCATGCCGATCGGCTTCCAGATCGCGCTGAACGCGTATGCGATCAACCTGCAGAAGTGGAACGCGCTGAGCGCCGAGCAGAAGGTGAAGCTCACCGACGCCTTCCGCAAGTTCGAGACCGAGGTGTGGGGTTACTCGAAGGAGCTGTTCGACGATGCGTCGCGCTGCAATGTCGGCAAGGAGCCGTGCAAGACCGTCAAGAAGTTCGCGATGAAGGACGTGCCGGTGAAGCCGGGCGACCAGCAGATGATCCGCGACGCGCTGACCACGGTGTCGCTGCCGATCTGGAGCGAACTCTGCGACAAGTCCTACGACAAGTGCTCGGCCACCTGGAAGCAGGTCGTCGGCCCGGTGGTCGGTCTCAAGTAGCCCGGTATGCCATCGCTCTGGCAACTCACCGCGACCGAGCTCGCCGCAGGCTTTCGCGATGCGGCGTTCACCCCGACCGACGCGCTGCATGCCTGCCTGCAGCGCAGCGCCGAGGTCAACCCGCGGCTGAACGCGCTCATCACGCTCGACAGCGAAGGCGCCACGCATGCGGCCGAGCAGAGCACCGCACGCTGGCGCAGCGGCCGGGCGCTGGGCGCGCTCGACGGCGTGCCCGTCACCATCAAGGACAACCTGCAGGTGCGCGGCCTGCCGACGCACTGGGGCAGCCGCGCGCTGGCCGGTGGCGTGGCCGAGCGCGACGAGCTGCCGGTGGCCAGGCTGCGCGAGGCCGGCGCCGTGATCTTCGGCAAGACCAACGTGCCCGAGTTCACGATGCAGGGCTACACCGACAACCCGGTGTTCGGCCCCACCGGCAACCCGTGGGACCCGGCGCTCACGCCCGGCGGTTCCTCGGGCGGCGCGGTGGCGCTGGTGGCCGCGGGCGGCTGCCCCATTGCACTGGGCACCGACGGCGGCGGCTCGATCCGCCGGCCGGCCTCGCACACCAACCTCGTCGGCTTCAAGCCCTCGCGCGCTCGCGTGCCGCGCGGCGACGGGCTGCCGCCGATCTTCCTGGGCTTCGAGGTCGCAGGACCGATCGCGCGCAGCGTGGCCGACGTGGCGGCGGTGATGCAGGTGATCGGCGACCGGCCGGTGGAGGAGGGCGCGGGCCCGCAGCGCGCGCGCATTCTCTTCATTCCGCGCTTCGGCGATCACCCGGTCGATCCGCAGATCGCGGCGCTCACCGAGGTCGCCGCGCGCCACATGACCGAACTGGGCCACGAGGTCACGACGGCGCAGGATTTCGGCATCGCCGAGGCGGTCAACCAGCGCTGGCCGCTGCTGGCGCAGGTCGGGCTGGCCTGGCTGGTCGCGCATCCGCAGGAGCTGTCGAGCCGGCCCTTCGACGCAACGCTGTTCGGCCCTGCGATGCAGGCGAACGCCGAGAACGGCCGCAAGGCCAGCGCGAGCGAGCTGTTCGAGCTGCTGTACGAAGCCGAGCGGCTGCGCAACACGCTGGCGCAGCTGTTCGACCGCTACGACTTCCTGCTCACGCCCGCCGCCGCCGCGTTGCCCTGGCCCGCCGGCGAGACGCATCCCACGCGCATCGACGGGCGCGAGGTCGGCCCGCGCGGCCACGCGGTGTTCGCCGGCTTCGCGAACGCCGTGGGCCTGCCCGCCATCGCGCTGCCGTGCGGCTTTGCGGGGCCGCTGCCGGTCGGCGTGCAGCTCGTGGCGCGCGAAGGCGCGGACGACGCCTTGCTCGCGCTCGCGCGCTCGTTCGAACAGGCCCATCCGTGGCGGCGCTTCCCCGCGTTGTGACGCTGGCCGAGGCCGTGGCGGCGCAGCTCGCGCCGGCCGAGGCCGCGCAGGCGCTGTGCCGCGCGCGGCGCGACGGGCGGCGCGTGATGTCCTCGCTGCTGCCGTCGCACGACCGGCGCGCTGCCTACGCCATCCAGGACGCGACGCTGGCGGAGCTTGGCACGGTCGGCGGCTGGAAGGTCGGCGCGAGCGCGCCGGGCCGCGAGCCCGTGTGCGCGCCGCTGCCGGCCGAAGGGCTGGTGCCCGGCGGCGCGTCGCTGGTCGGCGGCGCATGGCATCTGCGCGGCGTCGAGGCCGAGCTCGCGTTCCGCCTCGGCGCCGACCTGCCGCCGCGTGGGTTGCCCTACACGCGCGACGAGGTGGCTGATGCCATCGCCGAAGTGCTGCCCGTGATCGAGGTGGCCGAGACCCGCCTGATCGACTGGCTCGACGCCAGCCCCTCGGCGCTGCTGGCCGACCTGCTGTGCCACGGCGGCCTGGTGCTCGGCGAGCCCGCGCCCTTCGAGCGGTCATGGCTCGACCTCGCGCGCACCGAGGTCGTGATGCATTTCGACGCGCAGGTCGTCGCCCACACGGTCGGGGAGCACACGCACCCTGACGTCGGCGCGCTGCTCGTGTGGCTGGCCAACGAAGGTGCGGCGCGGGGCCAAGGCCTGCGGGCCGGCCAGGTCGTGACGACCGGTTCGTGCACCGGCATGTTGTTCGCCTCGCAGGGCACAGCCGTGCGGGCGGAAGTGAAGGGGCTTGCGCCGTTGCACGCGCGCTTCTGATTTCTTTCCTGGGATCAATGGAGGAACCCGATATGTCCCATTCAACGATCGACGCGGTGGCGCAGGCGCTGGTGCGTGCGCGCGGCGCGCACGTCGCGAGCCCGGCGGCCGACGTGGCCGGAGGGCTCGCGCAGGCCGACGAGGCCTACGCCGTGCAGCAGCAGGTGGCGCAGGCGCTCGGCTGGTTCGGTGCGGCGCCGCCCCGCTACTGGAAGGCCGGCGGCCCGTCGCGCGATGCCGTGCTGACGCATGCGCCGCTGCCGCCGCGCGGCGTGTGGACCAGCCCGGCCAGGGCCGGCGACTGGCCGTTCCACCTCCGCGGCATCGAGGCCGAGATCGCACTGCGACTCGGGCGCGACGTCGATGCGGCCCTGGCATCGACGCTGGATGTCGACAGCGCACGCGCGCTGGTCGACGCCATGACGGTCTCGATCGAGATCGTCGATTCCCGCTGGCAGGAGGCCCTCGACGCGCCCGCGCTGTGCAAGCTGGCTGACCTGCAATCGCACGGCGCGCTGGTGCTCGGCGAGTGGGTGCCGTTCGTGGCCCGCGACTGGGCCGCGCAGGCCTGCGAGGTGCGCATCGGCGCGCGGGCGAGCGTGGTGCGCCGCGGCACGCATTCGCTCGGCGACCCGGCCTGGCTGCTGCCCGCGTGGCTGCGCCATGCCACGCGCCACGGCCAGACCGTCGCGGCCGGCACCGTCGTCACGACCGGCACCTGGGTCGGCATTCTCGAAGCGGGCGAGGGCGACCTCGTCACCGCCGAATTCCCGGGCATCGGCCACGCGTCGGTGCAGCTCTAGCACTTTCCACAACCCATCCAGAACGGAGACAACCCCCAATGATCGCGCTCGACAACCACCCCAGCGGCCGCCACTTCCTGCAGATCCCGGGCCCCAGCCCCGTGCCCGACCGCATCCTGCGGGCCATCAGCCTGCCGACCATCGACCATCGCGGGCCCGAGTTCGCCACGCTGGGCAAGAAGGTCATCGGCGGGTTGCAGCAGGTATTCCAGACCCGGCACCCGGTCGTCGTCTATCCCGCGTCGGGCACCGGCGCGTGGGAGGCTGCGCTGGTCAACGTGATGAGCCCGGGCGACCACGTGCTGATGTTCGAGACCGGCCACTTCGCGACGCTGTGGCAGAAGATGGCGCGCCGGCTCGGCCTGGAGCCCGAGTTCCTCGCGCTCGAAGGCACCGACGAGACCGGCCTGCCGCGCAGCTGGCGCCACGGCGTGCAGGCCGACCTGATCGAGCAGCGCTTGCGCCAGGACGCTGCCCATCACATCAAGGCTGTGTGCGTGGTGCACAACGAGACCTCGACGGGCGTCACCTCCGACATCGCCGCGGTGCGCCGCGCGATCGATGCGGCGGGCCATCCGGCGCTGCTGATGGTCGACACCATCTCGGGCCTGGCGAGCGCCGACTACCGGCACGACGAGTGGGGCGTGGACGTCACCGTCAGCGGCTCGCAGAAGGGCCTCATGCTGCCGCCGGGCATCAGCTTCAACGCGGTGTCGCCCAAGGCGCTCGAGGTGGCGAAGACGGCGCGGCTGCCCAAAGCCTTCTGGGCCTGGGACGAGATCATCGAGATGAACCAGGGCGGCTACTGGCCCTACACGCCGAGCACGAACCTGCTGTACGGGCTGAGCGAGGCGCTGGACATGGTGCTCGAACAGGGCCTGCCCGTGATCTTTGCGCGCCACCAGCGCTGGGGCCGGGGCGTGCGCGCCGCCGTGCAGGCTTGGGGCCTGCCGACGCAGTGCGCCGACGAGCGCGTGCACTCGCCCGTGCTGACCGGCGTCATCACGCCGCAGGGCGTCGATGCCGACGCGCTGCGCCGCCTCATCCACCAGCGCTTCGACCTCTCGCTGGGCGCGGGCCTGGGCAAGCTGCGGGGCCGCATGTTCCGCATCGGGCACCTGGGCGACTGCAACGACCTGACGCTGATGGCCGCATTGACGGGCATCGAGATGGGTTTCAAGCTGGCCGGCGTGCCGGTGGCCGGAAGCGGGGTGCTGGCGGCCATGGCGTACTTTGCGCAAACACCGGCCGCCAACGCCGCCTGATCCCTCGGGAAGGGGCTGCGGTCTAGGTGTTTGCCACTATCGTCAACAAGATTGTCAACATTGATGTTGACGTTAATTTCGACAAAGCCTAAATTCCGCTCCACAGCCTCGGTGGTGCACTGGACCGGACCAGCCCGACCCGCGACTGCAAAGTTCGCCAGCGTGCCGGGTCGTTTCCTTGCAAGCTGGCATCCGTGCCACTGCAAGGAGACAAACCGATGCAAAACACCATGACGGACGGCGCCAAGGCGACCGCCGCAGCACCCGACGCCGCCCTCCAGCCCACCAAGGTGCGCTGGAAGATCTTCCTGATGATGTTGTTCCTGATTTCGATCAACTACATCGATCGGGCTTCGCTCTCGGTGGCCATGCCGCTGATCGCCAAGGAATTCGACATCGGCCCGGCCGTGCAGGGCCTGCTGCTCAGTTCCTTCTTCTGGACCTACGCGCTGATGCAGATCCCGGGCGGCATGCTGGCCGACCGCTTCGGCCCGCGCGTCGTCATTGCCGGCGCCACCGTGGGCTGGGGCTTCTTCCAGGCCATCGCCGCGGCCTGCACCGGCTGGGTGCCCCTGCTGCTCACGCGGCTGGGCCTGGGCGCGGCCGAGGCGCCGATCTACCCGGCGGGCGGCAAGCTCAACGGCATCTGGATGACGCAGACCGAACGCGGGCGCGGCGCCACCTTGCTCGACGGCGGCGCGCCCCTGGGCGCGGCGCTGGGCGCGATCCTGATCTCGGCGCTGATCGCCGTGCTCGGCTCGTGGCGCCTGGCCTTCGTGATCGCCGGTGTCGGCACCGTCATCGCCGGCTACTTCGCCTGGCGCTACATCCGCAACCATCCGCGCCAGCATCCCGACGTGAACGAAGCCGAGGCGCGCTACATCGAGGCCAGCCACGCCGCCGACGCCGCCAAGGAATCGGCCAATGCGAGCGGGCGCGTGCTCGACTTCTTCCGCTACCGCTCGGTGTGGGGCATGTTCTTCGGCTGGATGTGCTTCAACGCGCTGTTCTACGGCCTGCTCACCTGGATGCCCAACTACCTGTCGAAGGTGCACGGCTTCGACATCAAGCAGATGGGTGGCGCGGTGTTCATCATGTTCTTCTCGGGCTTCGTCGGCGAAATGTTCGGCGGCTGGCTGGCCGACAAATGGATGGCGGCCGGCGCGTCGCAGAGCAAGGTGCTGCGCACGCTGTTCGGCATCTCGTCGATCATCGCGACCATCGCCATCTTCATGGTGACGCGGATCACGGACCCGGTCGCCGTCGTGGTGCTGCTGTCGGTCACGCTGTTCTTCCTGCGCTGGTGCGGCCTGTTCTGGTGCGTGCCGTCGATCCTCGGCACGCGTGCCCGGGTCGGCTTCCTGGGCGGCACCATGAACCTGGGCGGCAACGTGGCGGGCATCGGCGTGCCGATCGTGGTCGGCCTCATCGTGCAGGCCACCGGCTCGTACTTCATGGCGCTCATGCTGTTCACCGCAGCCGGCGCGGGCCTGTTTGTCTGCTCGACGATGCTGATCGACTACAGCAAGAAGCTGCCGGTCTGAGGCCAACCACCCCGACGTCCATCACATGACCTCTCGCAAACTCATCGGCGTGCTCACGCCTTCCTCGAACACGGCGCTCGAACCGCTGACCAGCGCGATGGTCGCGGCCGTGCCCGGCGTCTCGGCGCATTTCTCGCGCTTCACCGTCACCGAGATCTCGATGCGCGATGCATCGCTGAACCAGTTCGACGACAGCAAGATCCTCGAGGCCGCGCGGCTGCTGACCGACGCGCGCGTCGACACCATCTGCTGGAGCGGCACCTCGGCCAGCTGGCTCGGCTTCGAGAAAGACCAGGCGCTGTGCGCGCGCATCACCGAGGCCACCGGCATCCCGGCGACCACCTCGGTGCTGGCGCTCAACGAACTGCTGGCCGCGCAGGGCGCGCGCACGCTGGGGCTGGTGTCGCCGTACGTCGAGGACGTGCAGCGGCGCATCGTCGCCAACTACGCGGGCATCGGCATCGACTGCGTGGCCGAACGCCACCTGGACCTGACGGTGAACTTCTCGTTCAGCGAGGTCGAGCCCGACACGCTGCGCCGCATGCTGCGCGAGGTGGCGCAGCAACGCCCCGACGCCATCACCATCATGTGCACCAACCTCAGCGGCGCGCAGCTGGTCGAGGAGATGGAGCGCGAGCTCGGCATCCCGATCTACGACTCGGTGGCCACCGTGGTCTGGCGCGCGCTGAAGACGGTCGGCGTCGCGCCGGGCGCGGTGAAGGGCTGGGGCCGGCTGTTCGACGCGAACGCCTGAGTGTTCGCCACCGTCCCCGACACAGACAGAAAAGCAAAGAAAGACCATGACCTTCCGCGACCTCGATCTCGTGGTGCGCAACGCCCGCGTTGCCACCGCCAGCGACACCTTCGATTCGGACATCGGCATCGCCGGCGGCCGCATCGTGCAGCTCGGCCTCGGCCTGCCGCCCGGCCGGCAGGAGATCGACGCCGCCGGCCGCTACGTGACGCCGGGCGGCGTCGACGCCCACTGCCACCTCGACCAGCCGATGGAGCCGCCCGTGCGCATGGCCGACGACTTCGGCTCGGGCACCCGCGCCGCGGCCTGCGGCGGCACCACCACCGTGATTCCGTTTGCTGCGCAGCAGAAGGGCCAGTCGCTGCGCGCCGCCGTGCAGGACTACCACCAGCGCGCCGAGGGCCGTGCCCACGTCGACCATGCGTTCCACCTGATCGTGAGCGACCCGACCGAGGAAGTGCTCAAGCACGAGCTGCCGCAACTCATCGCCGAGGGCTACACCTCGTTCAAGATCTACATGACCTACGACGATCTGAAGCTGGACGACGGCCAGATCCTCGACGTGCTGTCGGTGGCGAGAGAGCAGGGCGCGATGGCCATGATCCATGCCGAGAACGCCGACTGCATCGAGTGGCTGACCAAGCGGCTCGAAGCCAGCGGGCGCACCGCGCCGCGCTTTCATGCGCACTCGCGGCCGATGCTGGTGGAGCGCGAGGCGACGCACCGCGCCATCGCGCTGTCGGAGCTGGTCGACGTGCCGATCATGATCGTGCACGTGTCGGGGCGCGAAGCCGTCGAGCAGATCCGCTGGGCGCGCGCGCACGGCCTGAGCGTGTTCGCCGAAACCTGTCCGCAGTATTTGTTCCTGACCGCCGAAGACCTGGGCATCGACGACAGCTACCAGGGCGCACGGTGCGTCTGCAGCCCGCCGCCGCGCAATCGCGAGAACCAGCAGGTGATCTGGAACGGGCTGTCCGACGGGCTGTTCACGATCTTCTCGTCGGACCATGCGCCGTTCCGCTACGACGCGCCCGAGGGCAAGAAGCCCGGCGGCGAAGAGGTCGCGTTCCGCCACATCCCGAACGGCATTCCGGGCATCGAGACGCGGCTGCCGCTCTTGTTCTCGCACGGCGTGCTCGACGGGCGCATCACCATCAACAAGTTCGTCGAGCTGACGTCCACCAATCCCGCCAAGGCCTACGGGCTGCACCCGCGCAAGGGCACGATCGCCGTGGGCGCCGATGCCGACCTCGTGGTCTGGGGCACCACGCCGCGCGCCATCCGCAACGCCGACCTGCACCACGACGTCGACTACACGCCCTACGAGGGCATCGAGGTGAAGGCCTGGCCGGCGCTGACGCTGGCGCGCGGCGAGGTCGTGTGGGACGGCGAACGCTTCCATCCGCGCGCCGGACGCGGAGAATTCCTGCGCCGGGGCGAGCCCACCTTGCTGCCGAGCCGCCGACCCGCCTGAACCTGGAGCCATCGCCATGAACCTGCTGCTCATCAACCCCAACACCTCGCAAAGCGTCTCCGACCTGATCGCGGCCGAGGCCCGGCGCGCGGCCGCGAGCGACACGCACATCGAGGTGCTCACGGCGCCCTTCGGCGTGGCCTACATCGAGACGCGTTTCGAATCGCTGATCGGCGCCTACGCCGCCGCCACGCTCGCGGCCGAGCACCACACGCGGCACGACGCCATCGTGGTCGCGGCCTTCGGCGACCCCGGCATCGACGGCCTGCGCGAGGCGCTCGACATCCCCGTGGTCGGCCTCACCGAAGCCGCGCTCATGAGCGCGTGCCTGTTGGGGAAGCGCTTCTCGATCGTGGCGATCTCGCGGCGCATCACGGCCTGGTACCGCGAGTGCGTTCAGGCCAACGGCCTCATCGACCGGCTGGCGAGCATCCGCAGCCTGGACGGTCCGCTCAAGGACATCGGCCACGTGCAGGACGACCACGGCCAGCGCCTGGAGGCCCTGTGCATGTCGGCCATCGAGGACGACGGCGCGGACGTGATCATCATTGCCGGCGCGCCGCTGGCGGGC
The DNA here is from genome assembly GCF_058801005.1 of Variovorax sp. GW822-FHT04A09. Classification (NCBI taxonomy): domain Bacteria; kingdom Pseudomonadati; phylum Pseudomonadota; class Betaproteobacteria; order Burkholderiales; family Comamonadaceae; genus Variovorax; species Variovorax sp. GW822-FHT04A09. The sequence goes on from NZ_JBXAMV010000001.1 coordinate 834,529, forward strand.
CTGGCGCGCTCGATCAAGGACCGCATTCCGGTTCCCGTGGTCGACGGCGTGTCGAGCGCCGTGTGCCATGCGCAGACGCTCGTCTCGCTGGCACCTGCACCGGCGCGCCTGGGCAGTTTTGCGCCGCCGCCGATCAAGCCGAACCACGGGCTGCCCGAGGCTTTGGCACGGCTCCTGGCACGCGACGGCGCCCGCGCGCCAGGCTGAGGTCGCGGGCCCCGTGACGCTCTGCAGCCTCGAGGGGGCGTCGATAGAATCGGCGCCGATGCCCACCAAAGCCCCAGCCCGCAAGACCAGCGCGAACGGCGCGACTGGCGCCACCGGCACGACCGGTGCCACCCCCGTCCGCGAACACAGCGTCGACGAGATCGCCGAGAAGATCTCGGCCGCCATCCTGGAACACCGTCTCGCGCCGGGCACGAAGCTGGGCGAAGACCGGCTGGCCACGATCTTCGCGACCAGCCGCGCCAAGGTGCGCGAGGTGCTGGCCCGGCTGGCGCACGAACAGATCGTCGAGCTGGTGCCGCAGCGCGGTGCCTTCGTCGCCAAGCCCACCATCGAGCAGGCCCAGGACGTGTTCGAGGCGCGCCGCCTCATCGAGCCCGGCGTGCTGCGCCGCCTCATCCGCACGCTCGACGACGCCAAGCGGGAGCGCCTGCAACGCCACATCGAGCTCGAGGCCGACGCACGGCGCCGCGACGACAAGCGTGCCATCGTGCGGCTGTCGGGCGAGTTCCATGTGCTGCTGGCCGAGCTGGCCGGCAACTCGGCGCTGGCGCGCTCGATGCGCGAGCTGTCGGTGCTGACCTGCCTGATCATCTCGCTGTACGACGCCCCCACGGCCACCAGCTGCCGCGCCGACGAGCACGAGGAGATCGTCGCCGCCGTGAACCGCGGCGACGCCGCACGGGCCGAGAAGCTGATGCTGCATCACCTCGACCACATCGAGCAGAGCCTGAAGCTGGACGACAGCGCGGAAGAGGTCGATCTCGAAAGCGTGTTCAGCTGAACCGGAGGAGGTCGGGCAACGGCATGCCCGATGTCCGCAAGATATAGGCAAGCCCATTGCGGGTGCCCAACAAACAAAAAGCCCCAGCAGCTTGGCAGCTACTGGGGCATCGTTTTGGCGGAGCAGGCGGGATTCGAACCCGCGGAGGGCTATTAACCCTCACACGCTTTCCAGGCGTGCGACTTAAACCGCTCATCCACCGCTCCTGAGCCCACGATTGTAGCGCGGGTTTTCAGCCGTTTCAGTTCGGGCCGGCGCTTTTCCCGGTTTGGATCATGCGCATGGCCGACGAGATCAGCGCGGCCGTCTCGGTCATGTTGCTCGGCACGATGAGCGTGGTCTTCGAATCGGCGGCCACCTTGCCGTAGGCATCGACGGCGCGCTCGGCCACCTTCAGCTGCACGGCCTGTTCGCCGCCCGGCTGGCGGATGGCGGCGGCCACGCGCTCGATGGCGTCTGCGGTGGCGGTGGCCACGGCCGTGATGGCAGCGGCTTCACCTTGCGCGTTGTTGATCTGCGCCTGCTTCTCGCCCTCGGAGCGGGCAATGAAGGCTTCTCGTTCGCCGGTGGCGATGTTGATCTGTTCCTGGCGACGGCCTTCCGAGGCGGCGATGAGCGCGCGCTTGCCGCGTTCGGCGGTGATCTGCGCCTGCATGGCCAAGAGGATTTCCTTGGGCGGCGTCAGGTCCTTGATTTCGTAGCGCAGCACCTTCACGCCCCAGTTGAGCGCGGCCTCGTCGATCGCGGCCACCACCTGGGCGTTGATGACGTCGCGCTCCTCGAAAGTCTTGTCGAGCTCGAGCTTGCCGATCACGCTGCGCAGCGAGGTCTGTGCGAGCTGGGTCACGGCCACGATGTAGTTCGACGAGCCGTAGCTGGCGCGCATCGGGTCGGTCACCTGGAAGTACAGGATGCCGTCGACCTGCAGCTGCGTGTTGTCGCGCGTGATGCAGATCTGGCTGGGCACGTCGAGCGGGATTTCCTTCAGGCTGTGCTTGTAGGCCACGCGGTCGATGAACGGGATCAGGAAGTTCGGGCCGGGCGTCATGGTGCCGTGGTACTTGCCCAGGCGCTCGCGCACCCATGCGTTCTGCTGCGGCACGAACTTGACCGACTGGCTGATGAAGATGATCGCGATGACCAGGATGATGAGAGGAACTGAAAATTCCATGGTGTGCTTCCTTTTCGAATGCGTTTTTCTGACTGACCGATTGAACTGTTAGATCTCTGCTAGATCTTGTCGACCACGAGGCGGCTGCCGACCACCTCGACCACGCGGTGTTCGCCGGTGGAGGGCGCATGGCCCGCGCGCAGCACGACGGTCCATTGCGAACCGCGGTAGCGCACGGTGGCGGTGCCGTCGAGGTTCCAGGCATCGACGTACACGCTCTCGCCGATGTCCAGGTTGAGGTCGCGGTTGGCCTCGCTGGAGGGCTCGGCAGGGCGGTTGCGGCGGATCAGGTACCAGGTCACGACCGAGCCCACGCCGACCACGGCGGCCACCAGCAGCTGCGTGACGAGGCCGAAGCCCAGGTGCGCGGCGATGGCTGCGGCGGCGAAGCCGGTGGCCAGCAGCAGCAGGTACACCGTGCCGGACAACAACTCGGCCACGATGGCCGCGCCTGCGATCAACCACCAGAAGGTGGGATTTCCCATGGCAACTCCTCTCTTCTTTTGTTACTTGGACCTTCGCCATTCTGCGGCATGGCGCGCCATGCGCCTGTGTCGCGTAGGGATATGGCGCCCGCCGGGGCTGCTCGGGCCGGCGTGCCCTGCGGGGCTTGCAGGCGCCCGACGCAATCCGTCATCCGAATTCCGTACACTTCGCGCCTCGCTCATTGCCTGTCTGACTGCCTGTCCGGAGCCCTGCTCATGAAATTCCGCTTTCCCATCGTCATCATCGACGAGGACTTCCGCTCCGAAAACACTTCGGGCCTCGGCATCCGCGCGCTCGCGCAGGCCTTCGAAAGCGAGGGCTTCGAGGTGCTGGGCGTCACGAGCTACGGCGACCTGAGCCAGTTCGCGCAGCAGCAAAGCCGCGCCAGCGCCTTCATCCTGTCGATCGACGACGAAGAGTTCTCGGTCGGCCCCGACCTCGACCCGGCCGTGCTGAGCCTGCGCAGCTTCATCGGCGAGGTGCGTCGCAAGAACGCCGACGTGCCGATCTACATCTACGGCGAGACCAAGACCTCGCGCCACATCCCGAACGACATCCTGCGCGAGCTGCACGGCTTCATCCACATGTTCGAGGACACCCCCGAATTCGTGGCGCGCCACATCATCCGCGAGGCCAAGAGCTACCTGGAAGGCGTGCAACCGCCGTTCTTCAAGGCGCTGATCGACTACGCCGAAGACGGTTCGTACTCCTGGCACTGCCCGGGCCACTCGGGCGGCGTGGCGTTCCTGAAGAGCCCGGTGGGCCAGATGTTCCACCAGTTCTTCGGCGAGAACATGCTGCGCGCCGACGTCTGCAACGCGGTGGAAGAACTGGGCCAGCTGCTCGACCACACCGGCCCGGTGGCGGCCAGCGAGCGCAATGCGGCGCGCATCTTCAATGCCGACCACTGCTTCTTCGTGACCAACGGCACCAGCACCAGCAACAAGATGGTGTGGCACCACACGGTGGCGCCCGACGACGTGGTGGTGGTCGACCGCAACTGCCACAAGTCGATCCTGCACGCGATCATCATGACCGGCGCGATTCCGGTGTTCATGAAGCCCACGCGCAACCACTTCGGCATCATCGGCCCGATTCCGAAAAGCGAGTTTGAGCAGAGCGCCATCAAGGCCAAGATCAAGGCCAACCCGCTGCTCGCCGACGTCGATCCGAACAAGGTCAAGCCGCGCGTGATGACGCTCACCCAGTCGACCTACGACGGCGTGATCTACAACACCGAGACCATCAAGAACATGCTCGACGGCTACGTCGACACGCTGCACTTCGACGAGGCCTGGCTGCCGCACGCTGCCTTCCACCCGTTCTACGGCGCCTACCACGCGATGGGCAAGCGCCGCGTGCGCCCGAAGGAATCGCTGGTGTTCGCCACGCAGTCGACGCACAAGCTGCTGGCCGGCATCAGCCAGGCCAGCCACGTGCTGGTGCAGGACTCGCAGAACCGCGCGCTGGACCGCGACCTCTTCAACGAGGCCTACCTGATGCACTCGTCGACCAGCCCGCAGTACGCGATCATCGCGAGCTGCGACGTGGCCGCCGCCATGATGGAGCCGCCCGGCGGCACCGCGCTGGTGGAAGAGAGCATCCTGGAAGCGCTCGACTTCCGCCGCGCCATGCGCAAGGTCGAGGAAGAGTTCGGCAAGGACGAGTGGTGGTTCAAGGTCTGGGGCCCCGAGAAGCTCGTCGACGAAGGCATCGGCCGCGCCGAAGACTGGATCATGCACGGCGAGAAGAACGGCAAGCCCAAGAGCAAGAAGTCGCCGCGCAACTGGCACGGCTTCGGTGAGCTGGCCGACGGCTTCAACATGCTCGACCCGATCAAGTCGACCATCGTGACGCCGGGCCTGGACCTGGAAGGCAACTTTGCCGAGACCGGCATCCCCGCCAGCGTGGTGACCAAGTTCCTGGCCGAGCACGGCGTGATCGTGGAGAAGACGGGCCTGTACAGCTTCTTCATCATGTTCACCATCGGCATCACCAAGGGCCGCTGGAACACGCTGCTCACGGCGCTGCAGCAGTTCAAGGACGACTACGCGCGCAACCAGCCGATGTGGCGCATCCTGCCCGAGTTCTGCCAGCAGCACCCGGGCTACGAACGCCTGGGCCTGCGCGACCTGTGCCAGCACATCCACCAGCTGTACGCGCGCTACGACGTGGCTCGCCTCACGACCGAGATGTACCTGAGCGACCTCACGCCGGCCATGAAGCCCAGCGACGCCTTCGCCCACATCGCGCACCGCAAGACCGAGCGCGTGGAGATCGACGAGCTCGAAGGCCGCATCACCACCAGCCTGATCACGCCGTACCCGCCGGGCATTCCGCTGCTCATCCCGGGCGAAGTGTTCAACAAGAAGATCGTCGACTACCTCAAGTTCTCGCGCGAGTTCAACCTGCAGTGCCCGGGTTTCGAGACCGACATCCACGGCCTGGTGGCGCGCATCGACGAGACCGGCAAGAAGCGGTACTACGCGGACTGCGTGCGTCAGACCAGCTGAGAAAAAAGGACGTGCCCCGGTGGGGGCACGGTCTGCGAAGGCCGGGCTAGCCTTCGCGCACCCGCATGAAGCGCGCGAACTTCGGCAACCCGCTCGGGTGCGTGCCGTTGTAGCGGTAGGTCACCAGGCTGCCAATCGGCGGTGGCTGGTCGCGCTCGGCGTCGGTCAGGCCGGTGCCGAGCCGGAAGCGCTGGCCGTCGGGCATCTCGACCATCAACGCGCCGAGCCGGCCGTGGTGCTTGCCCTTGCCAGGCAGGTGCGCGACCACGCGGGCCTCGGCGTCTTCGAAGGGCTTGACCTTGAGCAGGTCGTTGTTGCGCTCGCCGCGGTACATCGACGCGCCCCGGTGCAGCATCAGGCCTTCGCCGCCCATCTTCACGGTCTTGTCGAGCAGCGCCTGCAGGTCCTCGTGCGTGGTCGCGGGCTGCTGCGGCACGGCCATCACCCAGGGCGCGTCGGTGATCGGCAGCAGCTTGCGCAGCGCCGCGAGGCGGGTGTTGAAGTCCCCGTCCTGGGCCGGCAGATCGAACACCATGAAACGGATCTCGTGCCAGGCGGTGTCGCTGGGCGTCTGGCTGCGCACGGTCGACATCGTGTGGTTGAAGCGGCCACGCCCCGCCCACAGTTCGCCGTCGAGCGGCTGCTTGGGCAGCGAGGCGGTGAACCAGGCCGGTGCCATGACGGGCTCGCCGCCGCGGGTCCAGAGCTTCTGGCCGTCCCAGTAGCCGCGCACGCCGTCGAATTTCTCGCTGACCCAGTAGCCCGCGAGCGACATGCCGGGGCGGTACACCTCGGCCAGCATCAGGGCGGGCGCGGCGGCGCGCGCGAACGCGGCGCGACCCGAGAGGGCTGCGCCCAGTCCCGCGAACAGGAGGAGGGTGCGTCGGTTCAACACGGTGGCAGGCGCTGGGAGCCGAGAGGGGAAATTACTCCGCCATGCCTCCGACCACGTTGCTGAAGCCGCCGTCCACGTAGGTGATCTCGGCGGTCACGCCGCTGGCGAGGTCGCTCAGCAGGAAGGCAGCCACGTTGCCGACTTCCTCGATGGTCACGTTGCGGCGGATCGGCGAGGCGTCGGCCACGGCCGTGAGGATCTTGCTGAAGCTCTTGATGCCGCTGGCGGCGAGCGTCTTGATGGGGCCGGCGCTGATGCCGTTCACGCGCATGCCCTTCGGGCCGAGCGAGGCGGCGGTGTAGCGCACCGACGCTTCGAGCGAGGCCTTGGCCAGGCCCATGGTGTTGTAGTTGGGCAGTGCGCGCTCGGCACCCAGGTAGGTCAGCGTGAGCAGGGCCGACTTGTCGTTGAGGTAGGGCAGGGCCGCCTTGGCCATGGCCGGGAAGCTGTACGCACTGATGTCGTGCGCGATCTTGAAGCCTTCGCGCGAGAGGCCTTCCAGGAAGTCGCCGGCGATCGATTCGCGCGTGGCGAAGCCGATGCTGTGCACGAAGCCGTCGAAGGTGGGCCAAGTCTGGGCGAGGTCGGCAAAGAGCTTGTCGATCTGCGCGTCGTCGCCCACGTCGCAGTCGAAAATCAGTTTCGAGCCGAAGTCTGCGGCATATTCGGTGATACGGTCCTTGAATCGCTCGCCGACATAACTGAAGGCGAGTTCCGCGCCCTGGTCGTGACAGGCCTTGGCAATGCCATATGCAATGGAGCGATTGCTCAACACACCGGTGATCAACAGTTTCTTGCCGGAAAGAAAGCCCATGAAGTTGCCTCGTGAAAATCTTGGGCAGAATTCTCGCATGCGAGGTTGGCTGCTCTGGATGTTGGTGCTCCTGGCGCTGCCCTCGTGGGCGGCGCACGGGCTGGGCATGGGTTACGAGCCCAAGTACCCGGCGTCGTTCACGCATTTCGACTACGTGAACCCCAACGCACCCAAGGGCGGCGACCTGACCCTGTCGGCCGCCGGCAGCTTCGACAAGCTCAACCCCTTCACCTTGCGCGGCGTGCCCCCGGTGGGCATGGGCTACAGCGCCAACGGCTTCGTGTTCTCCGAGTACGGCCTGCTCTTCGACTCGCTGACCACGCCGAGCGAGGACGAGCCTTTCTCGCAGTACGGCCTGCTGGCCGAAGACATCCAGCTGGCGCCCGACCGCTTGAGCGTCACGTTCCGGCTGAACCCCAAGGCGCGGTTTTCCGACGGCTCGCCGGTGCTGGCGAAGGACGTGAAGTACTCCTTCGACACCCTGCGCAGCAAGGCGGCCGGGCCGACCTTCCGCTCGTACTGGGCCGACATCAAGGAGGCCGTGGTGACGGGCGAGCGCACCATCCGCTTCGACTTCGTGCGCCAGAACGCCGAGCTGCACATGATCATCGGTGGGCTGCCGGTGTTCTCCAGCGCCTGGGGCAAGGGCAAGCCTTTCGACCAGATCGTGACCGAGGCGCCGATCGCGAGCGGGCCGTACGTGGTGGACAGGGTCGATTTCGGCAAGTTCATCTCCTACCGCCGGCGCCCGGACTACTGGGCCGCCAATCTGCCGGTGCGCAAGGGGATGTTCAACTACGACACGGTGTCGTACCAGTATTTCAAGGACTCGCTCGGCGAGGAAGAGTCGCTCAAGGCCGGCGCGCTCGACGCGATGGAAGAGCGCTCGATCATCGCGTGGGTGCGCCGCTACAAGGGCCGCCGCTTCGACTCCGGCGAGCTGGTAAAGGAAGAGATCGCGCATCGCCGCTTCACCGGCATGCAGGGCCTGGCGCCCAACCTGCGGCAGCCGCGCTTCGCCGACATGCGCGTGCGCAGGGCGCTGGCGCTGGCCTTCGACTTCGACTGGCTCAACGCCCACCTGTTCTATGGCCGCCGCGGGCGCACCCAGAGCTATTTCCAGAACAGCGACGACCTCATGGCCCAGCCCGAGGTCAGTCCCGAGGAGCAGGCGCTGATCGACAAGCTCAAGACCCGGCAGCGCTACCTCGACAACACCAAGGGCGAGCTGCCGCGCCCCGACAGCAGCGGCGACACCGCCGAAGGCCTGCGGCGCAACCTCGTGAAGGCGCAGGAGTTGCTCAAGGAAGCCGGTTGGACCTACCGCGACGGCGCGCTGCGCGACAAGGCCGGCACGCCGTTCGTGATCACCATCGACATCGCCGACCGCAGCTCGGGCGTGGTGCTCGCGCCGTATGCGCGCAACCTCGGCAAGCTGGGCATCCGCCTGGACTACCGCCTGCGCGACCCGAGCCTGCTGAAGAAGAAGCTGGACGACTTCGATTTCGACATGGCCATCAGCCTCGTCGGTGGTTCGTCGAGCCCGGGCAACGAGCTGTACGACGACTTCGGCTCGAAATCGGCGAGCGAGAAGGGCAGCCAGAACCTGAGCGGCATCAGCGACCCGGTGGTCGACGAGATCGTCGAGGTGATCGTCAACAGCCACGACCGCGCCTCGCTCGCGGCGGCCGCGCGGCTGCTGGACCGCTACTTGCTCCACCAGCACTACATGACCCCGATGTACTACGGCAAGCAGTATTTCATTGCCCACAAGCGAAAGCTGCGTCGCCCGGACGCGCCCTTGCCGCAGCGCCTGCTGGCGGGGTCGGCGATGCTGACGATGTGGTGGATCGAGCCGAGCGCCAAGTAAGAGAACAAGAACACGCATGGCCGCCTACCTGATCCGACGCCTTCTGCTGATCGTTCCCACGCTGTTCGGCGTGCTGCTGCTCAACTTCGCCATCGTGCAGTTCGTGCCCGGCGGCCCGGCCGAGCAGCTGCTCTCGCAACTCACCAACAAGGAGAACCGCATCTCGGGCGGCCCCACCGGCCGCACGCTCGACGCCAAGCAGGTGGCCGAGATCAAGGCGCTCTACGGCTTCGACAAGCCGGCCCCCGAGCGCTTCTGGCAGATGCTCAAGCAGTTTGCTCGCTTCGACCTGGGCAAGAGCTTCTTCCAGAGCAAGGACGTGTGGCAGCTCATCAAGGAGAAGCTGCCGGTGTCGATCAGCCTGGGGCTGTGGACCTTCTTCATCAGCTACCTCATCGCGGTACCGCTGGGCGTGGCCAAGGCCGTGCGGGCGGGCTCGCGCTTCGACTTCTTCACGACGCTGCTGGTGCTCGTCGGCTACGCCATCCCGGGCTTCGTGCTGGGCGTGGCGCTGCTGGTGATCTTCGGCGGCCAGCTGCAGTGGTTCCCGCTGCGCGGGCTGACCTCGCCGAACTGGGAGTCGCTGAGCTGGGGCGCGCGCATCGTCGACTACCTGTGGCACATCACCTTGCCGGTGACCGCCATGGTGCTGGGCAGCTTCGCGATCACCGCGATGCTCACCAAGAACTCCTTCCTGGAGGAAATCCGCAAGCAGTACGTGCTGACGGCGCGCGCCAAGGGGCTGGCCGAGCGTCAGGTGCTGTGGAAGCATGTGTTCCGCAATGCGCTGATCCCTATCATCACGGGCTTTCCGACGGCGTTCATCGGCGCCTTCTTCTCGGGCGCGCTGCTGATCGAGACGCTGTTCTCGCTCGACGGCATGGGCCTGCTGAGCTACGAGAGCGTGCTGCGGCGCGACTACCCGGTGTTCCTGGGCACGCTTTATCTGTTCACGCTGATCGGGCTGGTGACCAAGCTCATCTCCGATCTTTGCTACGTCTGGGTCGATCCGAGGGTGAAGTTTGACTGAAGCCGCCGCCGTGTCCGTGAGCCCCGGGCGCCGTGCCTGGCGCCGTTTCCGCCGCAACCCGCTGGGGTTCTGGAGCCTGGTCGTCTTCTCGGCGCTGGTGGTGCTGAGCCTGTTCGCCGACGTGCTGTCCACCGACAAGCCGCTGGTGGTGCGCTACGAAGGCCAGACCTACTTTCCCGTGCTGCGCGACTATTCCGAGAAGACCTTCGGTGGCGATTTCGAAACGCCGGCCGACTACCTCGACCCCTTCATCGAGCAGCGCATCACGCAGGGCGACAACTGGGCGCTGTATGCACCCAACCGCTACGGCCCGGCCACGCTCAACTACTTCTCGAAGCCGCCGAACCCCGCCGCGCCTTCGCACGCGAACCTGCTGGGCACCGACGAACGCGGGCGCGACCTGCTGGCGCAGCTGATCTACGGCTTTCGCGTGAGCGTGCTGTTCGCACTGGCGCTCACGGTGGTCGGGGTGGTGCTGGGCATCGCGACCGGCGCCGTGCAGGGCTTCTTCGGCGGCAAGATCGACCTGACCTTCCAGCGCCTCATCGAGATCTGGAGCGCGATGCCTGAGCTGTACCTGCTGATCATCTTCAGCGCGATCTTCACGCCGAGCGTGTCGCTGCTCTTGATCCTGCTGAGCCTGTTCGGCTGGATGGGGCTGTCGGACTACGTGCGCGCGGAGTTCCTGCGCAACCGCCAGATGGACTACGTGCGCGCCGCGCGCGCGCTCGGCGTGGGCAACCTGCAGATCATGTGGCGCCACATCCTGCCCAACAGCATGGTGCCGGTCGTCACCTTCCTGCCGTTCCGCATGAGCGCGGCCATCCTGGCGCTGACCTCGCTCGACTTCCTCGGGTTGGGCGTTCCGCCCGGCACGCCGTCGCTCGGCGAGCTGCTGAGCCAGGGCAAGGGGAACATCGACGCCTGGTGGATCTCGCTGTCCACCTTCTGCGTGCTGGTCGTCACGCTGATGCTGCTGACCTTCATGGGCGACGCGCTGCGCGATGCGCTCGACCCCCGGAAGGCCGACAAATGACGACACGCGACACGACGAAGAACCAGCCCTTGCTCGACGTGAAGGGGCTGCGCGTCGCCTTCGGCGGCAAGCCGGTGGTGCATGGCATCGACCTGCAGATCGCAGCCGGCGAAAAGCTCGCGCTGGTCGGCGAGTCGGGCTCGGGCAAGACGGTCACGGCGCTGTCGCTGCTGCGGCTGGTGCAGAACGCCGACCTTGGCGGGGTGGCGACTCTCTCGGGGTCGCAGGCGCAGCGCGGTGCGCGCGACCTGCTGTCGATTCCGGAGCGCGAACTGCGCGGCATCCGCGGCAAGGAGATCGCGATGATCTTCCAGGAGCCGATGACCGCGCTCAATGCGCTGTACACCGTGGGCGACCAGATCGCCGAGGTGCTCGAACTGCACGAGGGACTGTCGGCCCGCGCCGCGCAGGAGGCCGCCGTGCAGCTGCTGGCCGACACCGGCATTCCCGAGCCGGCGCGGCGGGCGAGGTCGTATCCGCATCAGCTGTCGGGCGGGCAGCGCCAGCGCGCCATGATCGCGATGGCCCTGGCCTGCAAGCCGCGCCTGCTGCTGGCGGACGAGCCGACCACGGCGCTCGACGTCACGGTGCGTGCGCAGATCCTCGAGCTGCTGGCCGAGCTCCAGCGCAAATACGGCATGGCCGTGCTGCTCATCACCCACGACCTGAACCTGGTGCGCCGTTTCGCCGACCGCGTGGCGGTGATGGAGCGCGGCCACATCGTCGAGCATGGCCCGGTGGGCACGGTGTTCGAGGTGCCGCAGCATGCCTACACCCGCAAGCTGATCGACAGCCATCCGGCGCGCGACGTGGCCGAGGCGGCCGCCGACGGCGCGGCGCCGCCGGTGCTGGAGGCCCGGGCGCTGCGCGTGAGCTACCCAGTGTCGCGTCCCGGCTTCGCGGGCTGGTTCCACAAGGGCGAGTTCGTCGCCGTGCAGGGCGCCGATTTCCGGATCGCTCCGGGCGAAACGCTGGGCGTGGTCGGCGAATCGGGCTCTGGCAAGTCGACGCTGGCGCTGGCCGCGCTCGGCCTGCTCAAGCACCGGGGCGAACTGCAGGTGACGGGGAAGGGCTGGGCGGTGGGCCGCGCCTCCGACCTGGCGCTGCGCCGCACGATGCAGGTGGTGTTCCAGGACCCGTTCTCGTCGCTCTCGCCGCGCATGACGGTCGAGCAGATCGTGGGCGAGGGGCTGCGCGTGCATGCGCCCGAGCTCGACGCCGCGGCCCGCCGGGTGCGCGCGCTCGCGGCGCTGGCGGACGTGGGGCTGGGTGAGGCGCAGTTTCCCGCGCTGCTCGACCGCTATCCGCACGAGTTCTCGGGTGGGCAACGCCAGCGGCTGGCGATCGCCCGGGCGCTGATCGTCGATCCGCGGCTGCTGGTGCTCGACGAGCCCACCAGCGCGCTCGACGTGACCATCCAGAAGCAGGTGCTCGGCCTGCTGCAGCGGTTGCAGCGCGAGCGGGGGCTGAGCTACCTCCTGATCACCCACGACGTCGAGGTGATCCGCGCGATGGCGCATCAGGTCATCGTGATGAAGGACGGCGCGATCCTCGAATCCGGGCCGGCCTTGCGCGTTCTCGACGCTCCCGAGCATCCCTACACACAGAAGCTGGTGGCGGCGGCGCTGCTGGAATAAAAAAACGGAGACGGGTAGAAATGTCGAATATCGGACACGACCGGCGCGGGGCCTGGCGCGCGGCGCTGGCCTGCATGGTCACGCTGGCGGTGGCCATGGGCCTGGGGCGCTTCGCCTTCACGCCCATGCTGCCCATCATGCTGAGCGAGGGAAAGCTCGAGCTGGCCGGCGGCGGTTTGCTGGCGTCTCTTAATTACCTGGGCTATTTCTTCGGCGCGGTCAGCTGCGCGGCCATCGGCATCAAGGCGTCGAGCATGGTGCGCGGCGGGCTGCTGGCCACGGCGGCCTTGCTGGTCGGTATGGGGCTGCTGCACAGCTTCGTCGGCTGGGGCGTGCTGCGCGCGGCGGCCGGGGTGATGAGCGCCTGGGTCTTCGTGTTTGCCTCGGGCTGGGGGCTGCGCCGACTGGCCGAGACGAATTCGCCCATGCTGGCCGGCGTGATCTACACCGGGCCGGGCATCGGGATCGCCATGACCGGCCTGCTGGGCGGGGCGCTCGGCCGCTGGGGTTCGGAGGCGGGCTGGATCGGCCTCGGGCTGCTGGCCGTGGCGCTGATCGCGGTGATCTGGCGGGTGTTCGACGACGGCGAGCGGGCAGGGGCGCCGGCGGGCGGGGCGGCGGCGAGTCCGGCTGTTGCTGCGGGCAGCGCCTCGGGATCAGGGTCAGCCCGCAGCGATGCGATCTGGCTGGTCGCGCTCTATGGGCTGGCAGGCTTTGGTTACATCATTACGGCCACCTTCCTGCCGGTGATCGCCCGGCAGGCGCTGCCGGGATCGCCATGGCCGGATTTCTTCTGGCCGTTGTTTGGCGCGGCCATCATTCCGGGCGCATTGATCGGCGCCCGCGCCCCGGTGCATTGGGACAACCGGCTGCTGCTGGCCGCCGCTTATGCATTGCAGGCGCTCGGCGTCGTTTTTTCGGTGGCCTGGCCGACCATTGCGGGTTTTGCGCTCGGCAGCCTGCTGCTCGGCATGCCTTTCACCGCCATCACGCTTTTCGCCATGCGGGAAGCCCGACGGCTGCGCGGCAATGCCGCGGCCGGGCTGATCGGCTATGCCACGGCGTCCTACGGGGTGGGGCAGATCATCGGGCCGCTGTTTGCGGCGCCATTGGCCCAGCGCACCGGTTCTTTCGAGCTGCCTTTGCTGGTGGCGGCGGCCGCATTGGCCCTGGGCGCGGTGCTGTTTGCCGTGGTCTGGTCGAAATACCGGCGCCCTGTGGTCGCCTGAATACCGATGTCCTTCATTTATGCACGCGAATAGCATATAATTCGAGGCTCACGACCAAACGGGCGGGTACCAACCGCCCGTTTTTTTTGGTCTATGCATTCTCAAGCAGCAATTATTTGGCGTCGTGGCATCCGTGGTGGGCGGGTGCTGCGGCTTGGGCATTGATTCAGAAGGCGCTTTCAAACACGTGGCATTGCAGCAAACAGTAGAACAAACCGTGGCCGGTCTCGGCTACGACCTGGTCGAGGTCGAACGCTCGGCCGGTGGATTGCTGCGCGTGACGATTGATTTGCCTTGGACGCCCCCCACCTCTGAAGATGTGGCGGCCGGCGTGCCCGAACCCTTCGTGACGGTGGAAGACTGCGAGAAGGTCACGCGCCAGCTGCAATTCGCGCTGGAAGTCGATGCGGTCGATTACAAGCGGCTCGAGGTCTCCTCGCCCGGTATCGATCGCCCCTTGCGCAATGAACAGGATTTCGAGCGATTCGTGGGCGCGGTGATCGACATCACCCTCAAGGCGCCCATGGGCGCTGCCGCGGCGGGCCAGGTGTCGGCCAATCGCAAGAAGTTTCGCGGCACGCTGGAGCGTGCTGAAGGCGGTTCGGGTTGGCAGATCGTCTGGAGCGATGCGCCCGAGACCAAGCCGGGTCAAAAAGTGAGCAAGAAGCGCGCGCCTGCACCGTTGCATGCGCTGGGCTTCGTATTGGACGAGCTGCGCGATGCGCGGCTCGCGCCGATTGTGGATTTCAAGGGCCGCAAGGCCAAAACCCAACCGGGTTTTTCGGATATTGACGACGGAATGAACGTTCCGGACTGAACAAGAGGAGTGGTGGCATGAATCGCGAAATGTTGATGTTGGTGGATGCGATCTCGCGCGAGAAGAACGTCGAGCGCGACGTGGTCTTCGGCGCGGTCGAATCCGCACTGGCGCAAGCCACCAAGAAGCTCCATCAGGGTGACGTGGATATCCGCGTGGCGGTCGATCGCGACAGCGGCGACTACGAAACTTTCCGCCGCTGGCACGTCGTTCCCGACGAAGCCGGCCTGCAACTGCCCGACCAGGAGATCCTGCTCTTCGAGGCTCGTGAGGAGATGCCCGACATCGAGGTCGACGAATACATCGAGGAATCCGTCGATTCGGTGCCGATCGGGCGCATCGGTGCCATGGCTGCCAAGCAGGTGATCCTGCAGAAGATCCGCGACGCCGAGCGCGAGATGCTGCTCAACGACTTCATGTCGCGCGGCGACAAGATCTTCGTGGGCACCGTCAAGCGCCTGGACAAGGGCGACATCATCGTGGAAGCAGGGCGCGTCGAAGGCCGCCTGCGCCGCAGCGAGATGATCGCCAAGGAAAACCTGCGCAACGGCGACCGCGTGCGGGCCATGATCATGGAGGTCGACCTGACGCTGCGCGGCGCGCCGATCATCCTGTCGCGCTCGGCCCCCGAGTTCATGATCGAGCTGTTCCGCCAGGAAGTGCCCGAGATCGAACAAGGCCTGCTCGAAATCAAGAGCTGCGCCCGCGACCCCGGTTCGCGCGCCAAGATCGCCGTGCTCTCGCACGACAAGCGTGTCGACCCGATCGGCACCTGCGTCGGCGTGCGCGGCACCCGCGTCAACGCCGTCACGAACGAACTCGCCGGCGAGCGCGTGGACATCGTGCTGTGGAGCGAAGACCCGGCCCAGTTCGTGATCGGCGCCCTGGCGCCGGCGAATGTCTCGTCGATCGTGGTCGACGAAGAAAAACACGCCATGGACGTGGTGGTGGACGAGGAAAACCTCGCGATCGCCATCGGCCGCGGCGGCCAGAACGTGCGCCTGGCTTCCGACCTCACCGGTTGGAAGATCAACATCATGGACGCGAACGAGTCGGCCCAGAAGCAGGCGACCGAGACCGATGCCAGCCGCAAGCTCTTCATGGAAAAGCTCGATGTCGACGAGGAAATCGCCGACATCCTGATTTCGGAAGGTTTCAACAGCCTCGAGGAAGTGGCCTACGTGCCGATCTCCGAGATGCTTGAGATCGAGGCCTTCGACGAAGACACCATCAATGAGCTGCGCGCCCGTGCAAAGGATGCGCTGCTGACCATGGAAATCGCCAAGGAAGAAGGTGTCGAAACCGTCTCGCAGAACCTGCGCGACCTCGAAGGCCTCAATCCCGACCTGATTCCGCAGCTGGCTGAAGCGGGTGTGAACACCCGTGACGACCTGGCCGACCTCGCGGTCGATGAACTCACCGAAATCACCGGCCTGAGCGCCGATGACGCCAAAGCCCTCATCTTGAAAGCCCGCGAACATTGGTTCGCCGGCCAAGAGTGACGGTATGGAGGCACGAAAGCAATATGTCCAGTACCACTGTCGCCGAGTTCGCGAACGAGCTCAAGAAGACTCCCGAAACCTTGCTTGACCAGCTCAAGAGCGCAGGCGTGCCCAAAGCGGCCGCCACCGATGCACTCACGGAGGCCGACAAGCAGCGCTTGCTCGGCTTCCTGAAGGCCAGCCACGGCACGGCCGAGCCCGAGCGCAAGAAGATCACGCTGACCAAGAAGTCGACCAGCGAGATCAAGCAGGCCGACGCCACCGGTCGCGCCCGCACCATCCAGGTCGAAGTGCGCAAGAAGCGCACCTTCATCCAGCGCGATGAAGGCCACCCGGCCACGGCCGAAGGCGCGCAGCAGCAGGCGGCCGAAACGTCCGCCGCACCGGCCGCGCCCCAGATCGACGAAGCCGAACTGGCCCGCCGCGAGGAAGACGCGCGCCGCCAGGCCGAGCTGATCCGCCGCCAGGAAGAAGAGCTGGCCGAGAAGCGTCGCCAGCGCGAAGAAACCGAAGCCCGCGAACGCGAGCAGGCCGAAAAGGCCGAGCGCGCCGAACAGGCCGAGCAGGAAGCTGCGCGCATCGCCGCCGAGAAGAAGGCCGCTGAAGCCGCCGCCGCTTCGGCCAAGGAAGCCGCGAAGCAGCCGGTGGCTGCCCCGGCCGCACCGGCCGCTGTGGCCGCCGCTGCTGCAGCTGCAGAAACCGCTGCCGTTGCCGAAAAGCAGGCTGCCGACACCAAGCTGGCCGCACAGAACGCCGCCACGCAAGCCAAGGAAGACGCCAAGGCCAAGGCCGCCGCCGAATCGAAGGCCCGTGCCGACGAAGAAGCCGCCCGCGCCAAGGACCTCGACGAGCGTCGCCGCAAGGCCCTGGCCGAAGCCGAAGCCATCCGCGCCATGATGAACGCACCGGCCCGCGTGCTGGTGCCGCACAAGGCGCCCGAGAAGCCGCAGCCTGAAAAGTCGACGGTCAAGGGCACGCTGCACAAGCCGGCCACGCCGCCGGGTCGTCCGGGCGCCCCTGCGGCTCCTGGCGCCGCAGCGCCGGCCGCCGCCGGTGCCGGCAAGGAAGTCAAGTCCGCCAAGCTCTCGTCGAGCTGGGCCGGCGATCCTGCCAAGAAGAAGGAAATCAAGACCCGCGGCGATGCCAGCGGCGGTGTCAGCCGCGGCAACTGGCGCGGAGGCCCGCGTGGCCGTCGCGGCAACGACCGTGGCGGTCATGACGAGCAGCACGCACCGGCCGCACCGGTCGAGGCGCGCGTGCTTGAAGTGCACGTGCCCGAGACCATCACGGTCGCCGAGCTCGCGCACAAGATGGCCGTGAAGGCGCAGGAAGTCATCAAGCAGCTGATGAAGCTCGGCATGATGGCGACCATCAACCAGTCCCTCGACCAGGACACCGCGATGATCATCGTGGAGGAAATGGGCCACAACGCGGTGGTTGCCGCGCTGGACGACCCCGAAGCCTTCACTGACGAGGACGTGTCGGCGCAACAGGCCGAAGCCCTGCCGCGCGCACCGGTCGTGACCGTCATGGGTCACGTCGACCACGGCAAGACCTCGCTGCTGGACTACATCCGCCGCGCCAAGGTCGCCGCGGGCGAAGCCGGCGGCATCACGCAGCACATCGGTGCGTACCACGTCGAAACCGAACGCGGCATGGTGTCGTTCCTCGACACCCCGGGTCACGAGGCGTTCACCGCCATGCGTGCCCGCGGTGCGCAGGCCACCGACATCGTGATCCTGGTGGTGGCGGCCGATGACGGCGTCATGCCCCAGACCAAGGAAGCCATCAAGCACGCGAAGGCGGCGGGTGTGCCGATCGTGGTTGCGATCAACAAGGTGGACAAGCCCGACGCCAACCTGGACCGCGTGAAGCAGGAACTGGTGGCCGAAGAGGTCGTGCCCGAAGAGTACGGCGGCGACGTGCCGTTCGTGCCGGTGTCGGCCAAGACCGGCCAGGGCATCGACGACCTGCTCGAGCAGGTGCTGCTGCAAGCCGAAGTGCTGGAACTCAAGGCGCCGGTGGATGCCGCCGCCAAGGGCCTGGTCATCGAAGCCCAGCTCGACAAGGGCCGCGGCCCGGTCGCCACCGTGCTGGTGCAGTCCGGCACGCTCAAGACCGGCGACGTGGTGCTGGCGGGTTCCACCTATGGCCGCGTGCGCGCCATGCTGGACGAAGACGGCAAGGCCACCAAGTCGGCAGGTCCGTCGATCCCGGTCGAAATCCAGGGTCTGACCGAAGTGCCGCAGGCGGGCGACGAGTTCATGGTGATGGCCGACGAGCGCCGTGCGCGCGAAATCGCCACCTACCGTGCCGGCAAGTTCCGCAACACCAAGCTGGCCAAGGCGCAAGCCGCGAACCTGCAGAACATGTTCACCGACCTGTCGGCGGGCGAAGTGCAGACGCTGCGCATCATCATCAAGGCCGACGTGCAGGGCTCGCAGGAAGCACTGGCCCAGTCGCTGCTCAAGCTGGCGACCGAAGAAGTCAAGGTGCAGATCGTGTACGCCGGCGTCGGCGGCATCAGCGAAAGCGACATCAACCTCGCGATCGCGTCGAAGGCAGTGGTCATCGGCTTCAACGTGCGTGCCGATGCCGGTGCGCGCAAGCTGGCCGAAGGCAATGGCGTTCAGCTGAACTACTACAGCATCATTTACGACGCCGTCGACGAGATCAAGGTCGCGATGTCGGGCATGCTGGCACCGGAGCGCCGCGAAGAGATCATCGGCTCGGCCGAGATCCGCACGGTGTTCGTGGCCTCGAAGATCGGCACCGTGGCCGGCTCGTACGTCACTTCGGGCTCGGTCAACCGCAGCGCGCATTTCCGCCTGCTGCGCGACAACGTGGTGATCTACACCGGCGAAGTCGACTCGATCAAGCGCATGAAGGACGATGTCCGCGAAGTCCGCGAAGGTTTTGAGTGCGGTATCAAGCTCAAGAACTACAACGACATCAAGGAAGGCGATCAGCTCGAATTCTTCGAGATCAAGGAAATCGCCCGGACGCTGTAAGCGTTCGACGCGAAAGAGGCCATGCCGAAAAGAAAAGCAGCCGCACCCAACCGCGCGTTCAAGGTCGCCGACCAGATCCAGCGCGATCTGACGGAGCTGATCGCGCGCGAGTTGAAGGACCCGCGCGTGGGCATGGTCACGATCCAGGCGGTCGAGGTCACGCCCGACTATGCGCATGCGAAGGTCTTCTTCAGCCTGCTCACGGGCGACGTGGCCGAGACCACCGAAGCGTTGAATCAGGCCGCGGGCTTCCTGCGCAACGGCCTGTTCAAGCGCCTGCACATCCACACCGTGCCGACGCTGCACTTCCTGTTCGACCGCACCACCGAGCGTGCGGCCGACATGAATGCGCTCATCGCACAGGCCGTTGCTTCGCGCTCGAAAGACGACTAGCGATGAACGCGCCACGCACACGGGTGCAGCGGCGCCCTGTGCATGGGGTGTTGCTGCTCGACAAGCCGCTGGGGTTTTCCAGCAACCAGGCCTTGCAAAAGGCCAAGTGGTTGCTGCGCGCCGAAAAAGCGGGCCACACCGGCACGCTCGATCCGCTCGCCACAGGCGTGCTGCCGCTGTGTTTCGGCGCCGCCACCAAATTCAGCCAACTGCACCTGGACGCCGACAAGACCTACGAGGCGGTCGCGCGCCTGGGCGTCAAGACCGCCACGGGTGACGCCGAGGGCGAGGTGATCGCCGAGCGGCCGGTGCAGGTGTCGCCAGAAGACCTGGCCCGCGTCCAGGCCCGATTCACCGGCCCGATCCGCCAGGTGCCGCCGATGCACAGCGCACTCAAGAAAGACGGCAAGGCGCTGTACGAGTACGCACGCGAAGGCATCGAGATCGAGCGCGCGCCGCGCGACGTCGTCATTCACAAACTCACGCTGACCCGGCTGGATGACACCAGCATCCGCATCGTGGCGAGCGTGAGCAAGGGCACCTACATTCGCACCCTGGGCGAGGACATCGGCGAGGCGCTGGGTTGCGGCGCGCACCTGACCTCGCTGCGCCGCACGGCCACGGGCGGCTTCGGGCAGGCGCAATGCGTCACCATCGAAGCGCTCGAAGCCATGACCGAAGACGAGCGCCTGGCACGTCTGTTGCCTCCCGAAGCGCTGGTCGACGGCCACAGCCGCGTCACGCTTGCGGTCGAAGATGCCGCACGTTTTCTCTCGGGCCTGCGCCGCCGCGGCGGCTGGGCCGATGCCGAGGCGGTGGCCGTTTTCGGCACCGACCCGAAGGCGTTCCTGGGCACCGCCCACGTGAGCGCCGGCGAACTGATCCCGGGGCGCTTGCTGAACCCCATCGAAATTCAGCAAATTCTTTTGAACGCACCACAGACCGAAGCGACACCATGAGTACCAAGCAAATCCGCAATATCGCCATCATTGCCCACGTGGACCATGGCAAGACCACCATGGTCGACCAGCTGCTGCGCCAGTCGGGCACCTTCGCCGAGCACGAGAAGGTCGTCGACACGGTGATGGACAACAACGCGATCGAAAAGGAACGTGGCATCACGATCCTGGCCAAGAACTGCGCCGTGACCTGGGAAGGCACGCACATCAACATCGTCGACACCCCGGGCCACGCGGACTTCGGCGGTGAAGTGGAACGCGCGCTGTCGATGGTCGACGGCGTGGTGCTGCTGATCGACGCGCAGGAAGGCCCGATGCCCCAGACGCGCTTCGTGACCAAGAAGGCGTTGGCCCTGGGCCTGAAGCCGATCCTGGTCGTGAACAAGGTCGACAAGCCCGGCGCGAACCCCGACAAGGTGGTCAATGCTGCCTTCGACCTGTTCGACAAGCTCGGCGCGACCGACGAACAGCTCGACTTCCCCGTGGTGTACGCCTCGGGCATCAACGGCT
Organism: Variovorax sp. GW822-FHT04A09; assembly: GCF_058801005.1. Taxonomy (NCBI): domain Bacteria; kingdom Pseudomonadati; phylum Pseudomonadota; class Betaproteobacteria; order Burkholderiales; family Comamonadaceae; genus Variovorax; species Variovorax sp. GW822-FHT04A09. The sequence goes on from NZ_JBXAMV010000001.1 coordinate 855,411, forward strand.
GGTCGTCGCTCGAAGAAGGCGCGCCTGGCGAGCAGTGGGGCCCCGACATGTCGGCCCTGTTCAACACCATCCTGAAGCACGTGCCGTCGCAAAAGGGTGACCCGAACGCGCCGCTGCAGCTGCAGATTTCCGCGCTCGACTTCTCGACCTTCGTCGGCCGCATCGGCGTGGGCCGCATCAGCCAGGGCACGCTCAAGCCCATGTCGGACGTGCTGGTCATGGAAGGCCCGGACGGCAAGAGCATCAAGGGCCGCGTCAACCAGGTGCTGACCTTCCAGGGCCTGGACCGCGTGCAATCGACCGAAGCCGGCCCCGGCGAGATCGTGCTGATCAACGGCATCGCCGACATCGGCATCGGCGTCACCGTGACCGACAAGGACAACCCCGCGCCGCTGCCCATGCTCAAGGTCGACGAACCGACCCTGACCATGAACTTCTGCGTGAACACCAGCCCGCTGGCCGGCCGCGAAGGCAAGTTCGTGACCAGCCGCCAGATCTGGGACCGCCTGCAGAAGGAACTGCAGCACAACGTGGCGCTGCGCGTGAACGAGACCGACGAAGAAGGCATCTTCGAAGTCATGGGCCGCGGCGAACTGCACCTGACCATCCTCTTGGAAAACATGCGCCGCGAAGGCTATGAGATGGCCGTCTCGAAGCCGCGCGTGGTGTTCCGCACCGTGAACGGCGAGAAGCACGAGCCCATCGAAATGGTCACGGCCGACATCGAAGAAGGCCACCAGGGCGGCGTGATGCAGGCACTGGGCGAGCGCAAGGGCGAACTCGTCAACATGGAACCGGACGGCCGTGGCCGCGTGCGCCTGGAGTACCGCATTCCGGCGCGTGGCCTGATCGGCTTCACGAACGAATTCCTGAACCTGACGCGTGGCTCGGGCCTCATCAGCAACATCTTCGACAGCTACGAGCCGCACAAGGGCGACATCGGCGGCCGCAAGAACGGCGTGCTGATCTCGATGGACGACGGTGAAATCTTCACCTACGCCCTGGGCAAGCTGGACGACCGCGGCCGCATGTTCGTGAAGGCGAACGATCCGGTGTACGAAGGCATGATCGTGGGCATCCACAGCCGCGACAACGACCTGGTCGTGAACGCCACGCGCACCAAGCAGCTGACCAACTTCCGCGTGAGCGGCAAGGAAGACGCGATCAAGATCACGCCCCCGATCGACCTCACGCTGGAATACGGCGTCGAGTTCATCGAGGACGACGAGCTGGTCGAAATCACGCCCAAGAGCGTGCGTCTGCGCAAGCGTTTCCTGAAGGAAAACGAGCGCAAGCGCGCCGGCCGCGAAACGGCCGCCTGATCGCCGGCGCCGTCGTTTCATGCGCCTCACGCATGGCGCAGCCGTCGGGCTGATGGTCGCCGTGACCCTCATGTGGGGCACGGCGGGCGTCGTCACGCGGCACCTGGCGCAGGCGCACAGTTTCGAGATCACCTTCTGGCGCAGCCTCTTCACGATGCTGGCGCTGCTGGTGATCTTGCCGCTTTGGCGGGGGCGGGCGGTGTTCTCGCTGCTGCGCCGCGGCGGGCGCTCGCTGTGGATCTCGGGCGTCTGCTGGGCCGTGATGTTCACGGCCTTCATGGTGGCGCTGACCCTCACCTCCACCGCGAGCGTGCTGGTCACGATGTCGCTCGGGCCGCTGTTCACCGCACTGGCCGCGCGCCTCTTCATCGGGCACAGGTTGCCCGCACGCACCTGGGCGGCCATCGTGGTCGCCGGGCTGGGCATCGGCTGGATGTACGGCACGCAGCTGCTGGGCGGTGGTGGCGGGTCGCTTGTCGGCACGCTGGTGGCGCTGTGCGTGCCGCTGGCCGGCGCGACGCAATGGACCGTGGTGCAGCATGCGCACGCCAAGGGGCAGGATGTCGACCTCGTGCCTGCGGTGCTGATCGGCGCGACCCTCTCCGCACTCGTCACCTTGCCGCTGGCGTGGCCATTCCACGCAGGCCTCCATGACCTAGGCCTGCTGGCCTTCCTGGGGGTGTTTCAGCTGGCGATTCCCTGCGTGCTCTCGGTGCTGTGCGCGCAGGTGCTCAAGGCGCCCGAGGTGGCGTTGCTGGCGCTGCTCGAGGTGATCTTCGGCATCGCACTGGCCTGGCTCGGCGCCGGCGAGACGCCCGCGGCCAGCGTGCTGACGGGCGGTGTGCTCGTGATCGGCGCGCTGGTGTTCAACGAGCTGCTCGCGCTGCGCGGGCGCCGCACCACGTTGGCGGACAGCGCGCTGCCGGGCGCGCACTGACCTTTCGCGGCCCTCAGCGGCCGAAGAGGTACCAGCCGATCACGATCACGACGGCCACCACGATCATTCCGAAGTTGCGCCAGCTGGCTTGCTGGCTGCGCGCGAACTCTTTGAGCATGTCGGCGGTCTCCTGCTCGTCGGCGGCGACGATCGCCTGGGCTTCGTCGAGGATGCGCCGGTGGTCGGCTGCCGTCGCAAAGGCCGGCTCGGCGGCAACACGGGCGCGCAGCGCTTCGAACGCCGCCGTGTCGAGCAGGCCGTCGGTCACCAGCCAGCCCAGCGTGGGGCCCAGGGCGGCGGGCGCGCCGGTCAGGGGCGCAGCACGCAGCGCCAGGTCGCGGGTCTCGGTGTCGATCAGTCCTTCGTTGAACAGCGCGACCACGGCCTCGTGCGTGATGCCGGTCCTGCCGAGGTCCAGCAGGTCGTCTGCGTCGTAGGCGATGTCTTCCGCTTCGGTGAACGCCGCGACGGCCGGCGAGGCGGCTTCGAGGCGTTCCACAGCCGCATCCAGTTCTTCCTCGGCGATCAGGTTCTTGAGGCGCATCCAGGCCAGTGCATGCGCGGGGCCGGGAATCGGTGGCAGGGCGGCGGCCTCGGGGTGTGCGAGCGCGGCATCGTGCTGCGCGTCGGTGATGAGGCCGTGGGACACAAGCGCGTGGAAGGCATCCGGGAGGGTGTCGGCAAAAGTCATCGGACCATTCTGCCGTGCACCATGAAAAAAGCCCCGGCGCAGGCCGAGGCTTTCGTGGGTGGCGGCGCCGGTCAGGCCGGCGCCATCACATCGACCGCATCAGGGACGGGCAACCTTCCAGGCGCCGTTGGCCACGCCGTCACCGGTCTTGTCGCCGGCCTTGGTGTCCTTGGCCCAGTAGTACAGCGGCCAGCCCTTGTAGGCCCACTGCTTCTTGCCGTCTTCACGCACGATGATGGTGTAGCCGCCCATGGGCTTGGCGGCGTCGGCCACGGCGAGCGGCGGCCAGTTGGTGGCGCATTGGCCGTTGCAGGCGGAGGTACCGGCATTGGCGGTGTCGCGGGCGAAGGTGTAGAGCGTCATGCCGTTCGGGCCGACCAGCACGCCGTCGGCGGTGCGGGTGGGCGTGTCGGGCGCTCCAGCGGTCTTGGTGGACATGCCGCCGCAGCCGGCGAGCAGAGCCGCTGCGAGGATCGAGGCGCTGAGCAATTTCATGCAGTTTCTCCTTCAGTTGAAAAATCAATCGCGAAAACAAGCCAGGTGAATGCGCGAACCGGCAGTTTATGCCGTCGCTACGATAACTCGCGGTAGGCCAGGGTCGCGAGTCTCAGTAGCGCATCGCGCGGCAGGCGACCGGCCACGGCATAGCCGAAACCCCGGTCGATCCAGTAGAAGCTCGGCACGGCGCCGTCCGAGGCAAAACGGAAGGCGGTTTCGCGCGAGGCAGCGGCATCTGCGGCCTGCGCGTCGAGCGTGCCGATGTACAGCGTGATGCGTTCACCCGCCGCGTCCTCGAACATGAACTGGGCGCGCGCGCCGGTTTCGCCGGGCAGCAGGCGTCCGCCGACCAGCGTGTAGCCGAGCGAGGACAGGTCGGGCACCTTGAGCGGGTGGTCGAGGCGTTTGGACAGCCACTGCACCAGGTGCTGCTGCTCGGCGGCGGCCACTTCGACGGGGTGCCGCTTCTCGGGGGTGTAGACGACGTGGGCCACCGAGGCGTCGCGCACGAACTCGCGCACGGCCGGTGCGCGCGCCAAGGAGGCCCCGGCCGCGCGCGACGCGCCCGACCACTGGGCATTGCCGAGCCAGCCGGTCGCGAAGGCGACCAGCAGGCCGGCGGCCATGCCGCCCCAGCGCAGCCAGGGGGTCGAGCGACCGGCCTCGGCACGGCGCCGCTCGAGCACGCCCATCAGCGGCGCAGGCACAGGTTCGTCGAGCAGGCCACCGTGCAGCCGGCGCAAGGCGTCGCGCTGGGCATGCCAGGCCGCCACGCGGGCCGCCACGGCCGGATCGCGCGCCAGCGCATCCTCGACCGCCTCGCGGCGTTCGGGCGGCAACTGGCCGTCGACCCAGGCGTGCAGCTCGTCGTCGGTGGGGGGCAGGGTGGGGCGGTTCATGGCGGGTGCTTCACGTCACTTGAGGCGGCGCAGGCCGGGGCGGCTGGACGCGGTGGCGCCGTCCATCAGTTCCTGCAGGCGAAGGCGCGCGCGCGAGAGGCGCGACATCACGGTGCCGATCGGAATGCCGAGCACCTTCGCCACTTCGGCGTAGGACAGGTCCTCGAGCGTCACCAGCAGCAGCACGGCGCGTTGCTCCTCGGGCAATTGCATCAGGCAGCGCTGCAGGTCGAGGCCAAGGCCCGGATCGGCGCCGCCCTGCAGCTGCTCGGGCGCCACGTCCTCCAGCGGCACGACCGCATGCGGCGGCGGCCGGCGCCGCACCTGGCTGGCAAAGAGGTTGTGCATGACGGTGAAGAGCCAGGCGCGCAGGTCGGTGCCCACCACCCAGAGCCGCCACTTGCCGCAGGCGCGCTCGAGCGTGTCCTGCACCAGGTCGTCGGCCGCCCAGGCATTGCCCGTGAGCGCGCGCGCGTAGCGGCGCAGGCTCGGGATGTGCTCGACCAGCAGGCGGGCGTCCATGGGTAGGCCGGGAGCCTGTCCGTCTCAGGGCTTGGCGGTTTTCCAGGTGCCGTTGACGCCGTCGCCGGTCTTGTCGCCCGGCTTGGTGTCCTTCACCCAGTAGTACAGCGGCCAGCCCTTGGCGGCCCATTGCTTCTTGCCGTCGTCGCGCGTGACGATGGTGAAGTCGCCGCTCGGCTTGTCGCTGTCGGCCGCCATGAAGGGCGGCCAGTTGGTGGCGCAGCCGCCGTTGCAGGCCGACTTGCCGCTGCCGGCCGTGTCCTTGTCGAAGGTGTAGAGCGTCATGCCGTTCGCACCGACCAGCGCGCCATCGGCGGCCTTGGGCTGGGCGAACGCGGGGAGGGCGAGCAGGCTGCCGAGCAGTGCGGCGGCGATGCCGACGGAGGAAATGCGGATAGGCGACATGGGAAGACTCCTGGGTTGATGGCATCGAGGATCGATGACACCGCACAAACGCCCGCAGAGCGCGTTTTATTCCATGCCGCCCAAAAAAAGAAAAATCAGCGGTTGCGGCTCTTCATCGCGCGCTCGACTTCGCGCTTGCCTTCGCGGTCCTTGATGGTGTCGCGCTTGTCGTGCTCGGCCTTGCCCTTGGCGAGCGCGATCTCGCACTTCACCTTGCCGGCCTTCCAGTGCAGGTTCAGCGGCACCAGCGTGTAACCCTTTTGTTCGACCTTGCCGACGAGGCGCTTGATCTCTTCCTTGTGCAGCAGCAACTTCTTGGTGCGGACCGAATCAGGATTGACGTGCGTCGAGGCGCTCTTGAGCGGGTTGATCTGGCAGCCGACCACGAACAGCTCGCCGTCGCGGATCACCACGTAGCCGTCGGTCAGCTGCACCTTGCCTTCGCGCAGCGACTTGACTTCCCAGCCCTCGAGGACCATGCCGGCCTCGAAGCGTTCTTCGAAGAAATAGTTGTAGGCGGCCTTCTTGTTGTCGGCGATGCGGGAGGAGGTGTCTTGTTTCTTGGTGGCCATGGCTCGAGAAGTTGGGGGCGCATGGCTTCAATACAATCCGTCGCGCACGCTGTGCCGATTCTATGAAAACAGTCCACAAGTCCGTCCTCATCTGGTACAGCGCCGAAGAAATGTACGCGCTCGTCACCGATGTCGCGAAGTACCCGCAGTTCCTGCCCTGGTGCGACAAGTCGCGCGTCATCGAGCAGGACGAGGGCGGCATGACCGCCGAAGTCGGCCTGGCCTTCGCCGGGCTGCACCAGAGTTTCACCACCCGCAACACGCACATCGCGGGCCGCGAGGTGCAGCTGAAACTGGTCGACGGGCCGTTCTCCAATCTCGACGGCACCTGGAAATTCCACCCCGTGGGCGAGCAGGGCGAACGCGCCTGTCGCGTCGAACTGCAGATGAGCTACGGCTTCAGCAACTTCGCGCTGCAGGCCCTGGTGGGGCCGGTGTTCGACACCATCGCATCGAGCCTGGTCGAAGCCTTCGTCAAGCGCGCCGAACAGGTCTACGGCGAAGGCTGATGGCCGATCGCCGCATCGAGGTCACGCTGAGCTGTTCGCCGGCGGCGCGCGAGGTGTTCGAGCAGGTCCTGCAGCTCGCGCCCGGCACGGTGGTGAGCGAGGCGGTGAAGGCGAGCGCGCTCATGCAGCGCTTTCCCGACCTGGACTGGCGACATGCCATGACGCCGGGCATCTGGGGCCGGGCGGTGGCGTGGGAGCAGCCGCTGAAGGATGGTGACCGCATCGAGCTGTGCCGTCCGCTCACGGTCGATCCGAAGGTGGCGCGCCGTGAACGCTTCCAGCGTCAGGGCGCGCGCGGCACGGGCCTGTTCGCGAACAAGCGCAAGGGTGGCAAGGACGGCTACTGAGCGGCCGTCGCGGGCTTACTTGCAGTCGCTGTCGATGACCGTTTGAGCGCGCTTTTGCGCGTCGGCGCGTGCGGCGTCGTCCATGAATTCACGCTCGCCCTTGGCATTGACCTTGGCGATGCGGATGCCGCTGTCGATGGTGTTCTTGTTCTCGCGTGCACGGGCGCAGTTGTCGGCCTTGGCCTTGGCGATCTTCGCCGCTTCAGCCGCTTCCTTGGCCTTCTGCTCGGCCTCGGCCTTCTTGGTCTTTTCCTCGAGTTCCTTGTCCACGCCCGTGGGCTTGGGCGGCGGCGCGGCCTTGGGGGCTGCGGCCGTGTCGCTGCTTCCCTCGGGGGCCGGCGTGGCCGGGGCGGGCGCCCGGGCCGACGGCGATGGGCCGGCGCGTCGCAGGATGTTCTTCTCGGGGATGTCGGTGGGCGGCGGCTGGTCGCTGAAGACCTTCTTGCCGCTGTTGTCGACCCATTGCCATTGCGCGCTCGCCGAGAGCGGCAGCGCGCACGCGCAACCCAATACCAGCCAATGCAGGAAATTCATGCGCGGAGTTTAGCTGCGCCTTACTTTTTGCAACATCCGGAATAGGCGGTTTTGCAACGGTCAAAAAGAACCCGCGCCGGCGAAGCGGGCGAGGGCCTCGTTACAATCCGTCTTTTGGAGCCTCACCCATGCGCCTTCTCGGCAAAGCGCTCACCTTCGACGACGTGTTGTTGGTGCCAGCATTCTCCCAAGTCCTGCCCAAGGACACGTCTCTCGCCACCAAGTTCTCCCGCAACATCACGCTGAACCTGCCGCTCGTCTCGGCGGCCATGGACACCGTGACCGAAGCCCGCCTCGCGATCGCCATCGCGCAGGAGGGTGGCATCGGGATCGTGCACAAGAACCTCACTGCGCAGCAGCAGGCCGCCGAAGTGGCCCGCGTCAAGCGCTACGAGTCGGGCGTGCTGCGCGACCCGGTGGTGATCACGCCGACGCACTCCGTGCGCCAGGTGATGGCACTGTCCGACCAGCTCGGCATCTCGGGCTTCCCGGTGATCGACGGCGGCAAGGTCGTCGGCATCGTCACGGGGCGCGACCTGCGCTTCGAGAACCGCTACGACGTGCCCGTCAGCGAAATCATGACGCAGCGCGACCGGCTCATCACCGTGCCCGACGGCACCACGCTGGCCGAAGCCAAGGCGCTGCTGAACAAGCACAAGCTCGAGCGCCTGCTGGTCATCAACGGTGACTGGGAGCTCAAGGGCCTCATCACCGTCAAGGACATCACCAAGCAGACCAGCTTCCCCAATGCCGCACGCGATGCCAACGGCCGCCTGCGCGTGGGCGCGGCGGTCGGTGTGGGTGACGGCACCGAAGAGCGCGTCGAAGCCCTGGTGAAGGCCGGCGTCGACGCCATCGTGGTCGACACCGCCCACGGCCACAGCGCCGGCGTGATCGAGCGCGTGCGCTGGGTCAAGAAGAACTATCCGCAGGTCGACGTCATCGGCGGCAACATCGCCACCGGCGACGCCGCACGTGCACTGGCCGACGCCGGCGCCGACGCGGTCAAGGTCGGCATCGGCCCCGGCTCCATCTGCACCACCCGCATCGTCGCCGGCGTGGGCGTGCCGCAGATCATGGCGGTCGACAGCGTCGCCACCGCGCTGCAGGGCACGGGCATTCCGCTGATCTCCGACGGCGGCGTGCGCTACTCGGGTGACATTGCCAAGGCCATTGCGGCCGGCGCCAGCACCGTGATGATGGGCAGCATGTTCGCCGGCACCGAAGAGGCGCCGGGCGAAATCGTGCTGTACCAGGGCCGCAGCTACAAGAGCTACCGCGGCATGGGCTCCATCGGCGCGATGCAGCAGGGCAGTGCCGACCGGTACTTCCAGGAATCGACCACCGGCAACCCCAACACCGACAAGCTCGTGCCTGAAGGCATCGAAGGCCGCGTGCCCTACAAGGGTTCGATCGTCTCCATCGTCTACCAGATGGCCGGCGGCGTGCGCGCCAGCATGGGCTACTGCGGCTGCGCGACCATCGAGGACATGCAGAACAAGGCCGAGTTCGTCGAGATCACCACGGCCGGCATCCGTGAGAGCCACGTCCACGACGTGCAGATCACGAAGGAAGCGCCGAACTACCGCGCTGAGTAAGCCCAATCTGGCCAGACCTTGAAAGTCAGGCCAGACTCGGCTTAAAATTTGGGCCAGATTCAAATTTTCTGGCCCAAATGCAATCCATCGGCATCGCTGAAGCCAAGAACAACTTCTCGGCCCTGATCGACCTGGTCGAAAAGGGCGAGGAGGTTCGCATCACCCGCCACGGCAAGGAAGTCGTGCGCATGCTGCCGGTGCGCCGCAAACCCGTCATCACCGACGAGCAGATCGCCCGCGAGCTCGGGCAGATCGACGCGCTGCACGCCACCATCCAGCCCGGCCCCACGACCCGCGAGCTCCTGGACCAGGGACGCCAGCCGTGACCGCCTTCGTCATGGACGCCTCGGTCACCGCCGCCTGGCTGCTGCCCGACCAGGCCAGCGAACACACCCGCAGGCTCTACGCCGCCATCCGCCGCGACGAGGTCGAGCCGCAGGCGCCCAACGCCTGGCAATGGGAGTGCGCCAACATCCTCGCCAACGGCGTGCGCAGCGGCCGCATCCCGGCATCGGCCGTCGAAGGCCTGTGGAGCGTGCTCGACGCCATCCGGCACCGCGTGGAGCTGCACGACCTCGCGCCGGCCCAGCACAAGGCCGTGCTCGCCGTGGCCATCGACGCGGGCGTCTCGCTCTACGATGCGGGCTATCTCTGGCTCGCCAAATCGCTCAACCTTCCGCTCGCCACCTTCGACGAGCACCTCATCCAGGCGGCGCCGCACGCAGGCGTCAAGCTGTTCGACATTTCAACGCTCTGAGTCCTTTCGCCATGCAACACGACAAGATCCTCATCCTCGACTTCGGCTCGCAAGTCACCCAGCTCATCGCACGCCGCGTGCGCGAAGCGCACGTGCTCAGCGAAGTGCATCCCTGCGACGTCACCGACGAGTGGGTGCGCGAATACGCGGCCGACGGCCACCTCAAGGGCGTGATCCTCTCGGGCAGCCACGCCAGCGTGTACGAAGAGACCACCGACAAGTGCCCGCAAGCCGTGTTCGACCTCGGCATTCCGGTGCTCGGCATCTGCTACGGCATGCAGACCATGGCCCACCAGCTCGGCGGCAAGGTCGAGGGCGGCCACAAGCGCGAGTTCGGCTTCGCCGCCGTGCGCGCCCATGGCCACACCGCGCTGCTGAAGGACATTGCCGACTTCACCACGCCCGAGGGCTTCGGCATGCTCAACGTGTGGATGAGCCACGGCGACAAGGTCACCGAGCTGCCGCCCGGCTTCAAGCTCATGGCCAGCACCGACAGCTGCCCCATCGCCGGCATGGCCGACGAGGCGCGCCGCTACTACGCGCTGCAGTTCCATCCTGAAGTCACGCACACGGTGCAGGGCAAGGCCATCATCGACCGCTTCGTGCTCGGCATCTGCGAGGCCAAGCCCGACTGGGTCATGCGCGACCACATCGCCGAAGCCGTGCAGAAGATCCGCGAGCAGGTGGGCGACGAAGAAGTCATCCTCGGCCTGTCGGGTGGTGTCGATTCGAGCGTGGCTGCCGCGCTCATCCACCGCGCCATCGGCGACCAGCTCACCTGCGTCTTCGTCGACCACGGCCTGCTGCGCCTGAACGAAGGCGACATGGTCATGGAGATGTTCGAAGGCAAGCTGCACGCGAAGGTCATCCGCGTCGATGCCAGCGACCTGTTCCTGGGCAAGCTCGCCGGCGTGAGCGACCCCGAAGCCAAGCGCAAGATCATCGGCGGCGAGTTCGTCACCGTGTTCAAACAGGAAGCTGCCAAGCTCAAGGCCGGCGACGGCGGCCACAAGGGCGCGACCTTCCTTGCGCAAGGCACCATCTACCCCGACGTCATCGAGTCGGGTGGCGCCAAGAGCAAGAAGGCCGTCACCATCAAGAGCCACCACAACGTCGGCGGCCTGCCCGAACAGCTCGGCCTGAAGCTGCTCGAACCGCTGCGTGACCTGTTCAAGGACGAAGTGCGCGAACTCGGCGTGGCCCTGGGCCTGCCGCCCGAGATGGTGTACCGCCATCCGTTCCCCGGCCCAGGTCTGGGCGTGCGCATCCTGGGCGAAGTGAAGAAGGAATACGCCGACCTGCTGCGCCGCGCCGACGCGATCTTCATCGAGGAGCTGCGCAACTTCACCGACGCCGAAACCGGCAAGACCTGGTACGACCTCACGAGCCAGGCTTTCACCGTGTTCCTGCCCGTGAAGAGCGTGGGCGTGATGGGCGACGGCCGCACCTACGACTACGTCGTCGCGCTGCGCGCCGTGCAGACCAGCGACTTCATGACCGCCGACTGGGCCGAGCTGCCGTACGCGCTGCTCAAGAAGGTGTCGGGCCGCATCATCAACGAGGTGCGCGGCATCAACCGCGTGACCTACGACGTGTCGAGCAAGCCGCCGGCGACGATCGAGTGGGAATGAGTTCCTGAAGAGAAGAAAGGCGCCGCAAGGCGCCTTTCTTCTTTGGCGGGTGACCCGATGATCAGAAGTTAGCCTTCAAGCCCACCGTGAACATCCCGCCCTTGGCCTGCTTCGACAGCTTGCCGAAGTAGTCGTAGTCGGCCGTGATCGCGAGGTTCTGCGTCATGCGGTACTCGGCGCCGACACCGACCATCAGGCCCGTGCCGCTGCCCGAAATGCGCTGGTTGGCCGGGGCCCACTTGTTGTCGCCGGAGATGCGTCCGCGTGCCACGCCGAGGCGGCCGTTGAGGGCGAAGGCGTCGCCCAGCGGCATGCGGGCGGTGGCGGCGGCGTAGAAGACCTGGCCGGTGCCAGTCTGCAGCCTGGAGCCGCCGTAGGCCGAGCTCCATTGGCTCACGCTGCCGAGGCGGGCGTAGCCGGCTTCCACGCCGAAGTGCTCGGTCAGGCGGTAGCCGCCATACAGCTTGTACGACGTGCCGCTCTTGTCGGCCTTCTTGCCGCCCCATGGCACGGGCACGGGGGCGTTTTTGGAGGACGACAGGCTGTAGCTGGAGCGGCCGATGGCGCCGCCGACATACAGCCCGGTGTCCTTGTCGAGACCGGCGGCGAAGGCGCCGACGGAGGCGGTGCCGAGCCAAAGAGCTGCGAGTGCGAGGCGGGCTTGCGTTTTTGTCAAGATGAAATCCTGTTGGTTGGTTGATCGATTGAATGAATGAATGCGTGGATGAACGGCGTGTCGTTGTTCGCCTTGCCGCCACCGTCCGACGATTCTCAAAAACCAAGCTGAAGACGAGCTTCGCGTTTGCTGAAGGCCTCATGAAGGGCCCTTGCCATGGGCGATGATCGACACATGTCAGCTCAGCTTCTTCTTCCCGGAATCGATCCCCCGCCGCGGCCCCTGCCGCGGCCTCGCGGCACCCAGGCCCCTCGCAAGGCGCCGCTGCCGCACTCGCTTTTCTTCGCACTGCTTCCCGCCCCGCAAGACGCCGAAACCATCGCCGCGCTCGGTGCGCGCATGAACTCCCAACACGCCCTGAAGGGCACGGTGGTCGAGGCGCAGCGCCTGCATGTCACGCTGTTCGACCTCGGCAACCACGACCAGGTGCCGGCCGACAAAGTGGCCCAGGCATCGACCGCGGCCGCCGCGGTGTCCGTGCCGGCGCTCGATGTCGTTTTCGAAAAGTCCATGAGCTACGCCAAGGGCGCGCTGGTGCTGTGCGCCGACGACGACGCCAACGTCGCGGCGTTGCGCGCGTTCAGGCAGCGCCTGGGCGAGGCGCTAGCCGATGTCGGCCTGAAGCCCTCGCGCGCGTTCACGCCGCACATGACCGTCGCCTATGCGCGGCGCAAGCTCGAAAAGCATGCGCTCGAAGCGCCCGCGCGGTGGGCCGCCCATTCGCTGGTGCTCATCGACAGCCACGTGGGCGAGGGCGTGCACGAGGTGCTGGGCCGCTGGCCCGCCTAAGCGCCGTCCTGATCCGCAAAGGTATCGAACAGCAGCCCGCGCAGCCACTGGTTGCCCGGGTCGCGGTGCACCTTCGCGTGCCAGAACAGGTTGATCGCGATCTGCGGCAGCGCCACCGGGTGCGGACGCCACACCAGGCCGAAGGGCTCGGCGATGCTGCGCGCCAGCCGCTCGGGCACGGTCGCGATCATTTCGCTCGACTGCAGGATGTGGCCGATGGCCACGAAGTGCGGCACCTTGAGCCGGATGCGGCGCTGGATGCCCTGTGCCGCCATCACGTCGTCGGCCTTGCCGTGGCCCGTGCCGGCGGCCTGCACCTGCACGTGGTCGGCCGCGCTGAAGTCCTTCAGTGAGACGCTGCGCTTGCGCGCCAGCGGGTGCGTGCCCGCGAACAGGCACACATAGCGCTGCAGGAACAGCCGACGCTGGAACACGCCCGACTTGAGCTGCGGCAGCAGGCCGATGGCGATGTCGACATGGCCTGCCTCCAGGTCGTCGCGCAGGTGGGTCGCGGTGTTGTTGCGCAGCGTGCTGATGGTCACGCCCGGCGCGGCGGCCGAGAGCGTTTCCATGAGGCGCGGCGTGAAGTAGATCTCGCCGATGTCGGTCATGGCGAGCGTGAAGCTGCGCGTGCTCGTGGCGGGGTCGAACACCACCTGCTGGTTGAGCGCCGTGTGCAGCGCGCCCATGGCATAGGCCACCGGCTCGGCCAGTTGCAGCGCGAAGGGCGTGGGCTCCATGCCGCGCGCGGTGCGCAGAAAAAGCTCGTCGCTCAGCAGCTTGCGCAGGCGCGCCAGCGCGTTGCTGATGGCGGGCTGCGACAGGCCCAGCGACTCGGCCACGGCCGACACGCGCTTCTCGGCCAGCATGCGGTCGAACACCAGCAGCAGGTTGAGATCGATGTCCTTGAGTTGCATAGCGCACCTTTATTCATGCCGGTGATACAGCCGATTCACCAGATTCTATTGGTCAATCGGAAGAGGCCGCGCATCATCCGTGCCCAGAGACAAGCCGGCCCTGCCGCCGGCGCCAGAAAAAGAGAGCCCGACGATGGACCTGCACATTCACCCCCTTGCCCGCACCCTCGAGGTTCGCCCCGGCGCGAACCTGCTCGAGGTGCTGCGTGAGCACCAGGTGCCGGTGTCGTACAGCTGCATGTCGGGACGCTGCGGCACCTGCCGCTGCAAGGTGGTGTCGGGCCAGCTGCTCGACGGCGGCCAGGACGCGATCCGGCCCGACGGGCAGGGCGAGCGCTACGTGCTGGCCTGCCAGAGCACGCTGACCGAAAGCTGCACCATCGAGATTCCCGAGCCCGACGAGGTGGTGGTGCACCCGGCGCGCGTGCTCAAGGCCTCGGTCACGGGCATCGACGTGCTCACGCACGACATCCGCCGCCTGCGCCTCAAACCCAACAAGCCGCTGGAGTTCTCGCCGGGCCAGTACGCGCAGCTGCAGTTTGGCCCCGAGCTGGCGCGGCCGTACTCGATGGCCGGGCTGAGCCGCGACGCGGAGCTCGAATTCCACGTGCGCCGCGTGCCGGGCGGCCGCGTCACCGCCCACATCTTCGAGCAGCTGCGCGTGGGCGACACCGTGCGCGTGAGCGGCCCGCTGGGCACCGCCTACCTGCGCACCAAGCACCGCGGTCCCATGCTTTGCGCGGCGGGGGGCACGGGGCTCGCGCCCATCCTGTCGATCGTGCGCGGCGCGGTCGCGGCGGGGCTGATGCAGCCGATCCATCTCTACCTTGGCGTGCGTTCCGACGCCGACGTGTACGGCCTGCCCGAACTGCGTGAATTGCAGGCGCAGCAACCCGGCCTGAAGGTGCACGTCGTGGTGGTCGCCGGCCCCGCGCGCGACGGCCAGCGGCTGGGGCTCATCACCGACGCGATCCGCGCCGACCTGCCCGCGGGGCTCGACGGCTGGCGCGCCTACCTGTGCGGCTCGCCGCCCATGGTGGAGGCCGCGAGCCGGCTGGTGCAGGCGCACGGCCTGGCGCCCGAGCAGACGCATGCCGATGCCTTCTACCTGCAAGGCACCTGAAGAACCGAACAAGAGAAAAGGAGACCCGATGACCACGCCAGCCGTCTTCCCCATCGAACTGCGCTGGGAGAGCGAGAAGACCAGCCGCATTCCCTTCATGGCCTACACCGACGAGGCGCTGCACAAGAAGGAGCTGCAGCGCTTCTTCTATGACAAGCACTGGTGCTATGTCGGCCTCGAAGCCGAGATCCCGAACCCGGGCGATTTCAAGCGCACCGCCATCGGCGAGCGCTCGGTCATCCTGTCGCGCGACGAAGAAGGCGCCATCCATGTGTTCGAGAACGTCTGCGCCCACCGCGGCATGCAGTTCTGCCGCGAACGCCACGGCAACAAGAAAGAGTTCGTCTGCCCCTACCACCAGTGGAACTACACGCTCAAGGGCGACCTGCAGGGCGTGCCGTTCCGCCGCGGCGTGAAGCAGGACGGCAAGGTGCACGGCGGCATGCCGCCCGACTTCAAGACCGAGGACCACGGCCTGAACAAGCTCAAGGTCGCGTCGCGCGGCGGCGTGGTGTTTGCGTCGTTCGACCACGACATCGAATCGTTCGAGGACTTTCTCGGCCCCGACATCCTCCATTACTTCGACCGCCTGTTCGACGGCCGCAAGCTCACCATCCTGGGCTACAGCCGCCAGCGCATTCCGGGCAACTGGAAGCTCATGCAGGAGAACATCAAGGACCCGTACCACCCGGGCCTGCTGCACACCTGGTTCGTGACCTTCGGGCTCTGGCGCGCCGACAACAAGTCGGAGCTGAAGATGGACGCGCGCGGCCGCCACGCCGCCATGATCTCCACGCGCGGCAGCGCCGGCAAGGCCGCGCAGGTGACGCAGGTGTCGAGCTTCAAGGAAAGCATGCAGCTCAAGGACCCGCGCTTTCTGGACATCGTGCCCGAGCCCTGGTGGGGTGGGCCGACGGCGGTGATGATGACGCTGTTCCCCAGTCTCATCCTGCAGCAGCAGGTCAACAGCGTGTCGACGCGCCACATCCAGCCCGTGGGCCACGACGCCTTCGATTTCGTGTGGACGCATTTCGGCTTCGAGGACGACACGCCCGAGATGACGCAGCGCCGCCTGCGCCAGGCCAACCTGTTCGGGCCGGCGGGCTTCGTGTCGGCCGACGACGGCGAGGTGATCGAGTTCTCGCAGGAAGGCTTCGAGCAGAAGCCCTACCACCGCACGCTGGCCGAGCTCGGCGGGCGCGAGGTGGAGAACACTGACCACATGGTGACCGAGACGCTGATCCGCGGCATGTACCGCTACTGGCGTGAAGTGATGGAGGCCGCATGAGCACGCTTGACACCGCCACCTACCTCGACCTGTCGCGCCTGTACGCGGCCTACGCGCACGCCGTCGATTCGGGCGACTGGGACCTGTGGCCTGCGTTCTTCACCGAGCAGTGCAGCTACCGCCTGCAGCCGCGCGAGAACCACGAACGCGGCCTGCCGCTGGCCACGCTCTCGTTCGAAAGCCGGGGCATGCTCGAAGACCGCGTCTACGGCATCAAGGAGACGCTGTTCCACGACCCGTACTACCAGCGTCATGTGGTGGGCCTGCCGCTGGTGCACCGCGTCGACGACGACGGCACCATCCACAGCGAAGCCAACTACGCGGTGTTCCGCACCAAGCTCGACGGGCCCTCGACCGTGTTCAATGTGGGGCGCTACATCGACAAGGTCGTGCAGACCCCCGAGGGCTTGAAATTCGCGTCGCGCCTGTGCGTGTTCGACAGCGAAATGATCCCGAACTCCATCATTTATCCCATCTGAAACGCAGCCATGACAGAAAGAGAACCAGAGACCCACGGTGCCCCGTTGCGCCGCTTCACCGACCCGGCCTACGTGCCGCTGTGCGCCAACCTCGCGCAGGTGCGCGAGAACATCGACCGGCTCGACCGCCAGATCGTCGCGCTGCTGGCCGAGCGCGGCCGCTACGTGAAGGACGCCGCGCGCTTCAAGCGCGACGCCTTCCAGGTGTCCGCGCCGCAGCGCCAGCAGGAAGTGATCGACAAGGTGAAGGCGCTCGCCGAGAAGGAGGGCGCCTACCCGGAGGTGGTCGAGGCCGCCTACCGCGCGCTCATCGCGGGCTTCATCGCGCGCGAGCAGCAGGACCACCGGGGCATGGTCGACGTGGAGGTGCAGCCATGACGCGCGCACGCCTCTGCGTCGCCCTCACCGCCGTGGCCATGGCCGCCGCCGCCCATGCGCAGGACTGGCCGCAGCGCCCCGTGCGCATCGTGGTGCCGTTCGCGGCGGGTTCGTCGCCCGACATCCTGGCACGCATCGTCAACGACAAGCTCGCGGCGCGCATCGGCCAGCCGCTGATCGTCGAGAACAAGCCCGGCGCGGGCGGCAACAGCGGCACCGATTCCGTCTCGAAGGCGCAGCCCGACGGCTACACCTTCCTGCTGTCGGTGAACGCGCCGCTGGTCTACAACACCATCCTCTACAAGAACCTGCCGTACGACCCGTTCAAGGACCTCGTTCCCGTGTCGCTGGCCGCGACCACGCCGAACGTCTGCGCGGTCTCCAATTCGATGGGCGTCGATTCGGTCAAGGGCTGGCTGGCCGCGATGAAGAAGAACCCCGGCAAGTTCAACTTCGCCTCGACCGGCAACGGCTCGATCTCGCACCTGGGCGTGGAGCTCATCAAGGCCAAGACGCAGTCGTTCGCGGTGCACATTCCGTACGCGTCGTCGGGCCAGGCCGTGACGGCCATCGTGCAGGGCGACGTGCAGTACGCCTGCCTGCCACCGGTCACCGTGATGCCGCAGGCCAAGGCCGGGCGCCTGAAGGCGCTGGCCGTCACCTCGGCCGAGCGCTCGGCGCTGCTGCCCGACCTGCCCACGCTGCGCGAATCGGGCCTGCCCGACATCCAGGCCGTGCCATGGTTCGCCTACATGGCGCCCAAGGGCACGCCGAACGACGTGGTACAGCGCATGAGCCGCGAGATTGCGGCTGCGCTGAAAGACCCCGACACGGTCAAGCGCCTGCAGACCGCGTACTTCGACCCCGTGGGCAGCACGCCCGAAGGCCTGTCGAAGTTCATGGACGAGGAACTGCGCCGCTGGAAGCCGGTGATCGACCGCGCCGGCCTCAAGCCCGATTGAGCAAAGGGAGCACACGATGAGCACGATGACCTGGGTCGACGCCGCGGCGGTCGACGACGTTCCCGCCGACGACGTGGTCGGCATCGAGGTGCAGGGGCGCGACATCGCGCTGTACGGCACCGACGACGGCATCCACGCCACCGACAACATCTGCACGCACGGCCATGCGCGGCTGTGCGACGGTTTCCTCGAAGGCCACGAGATCGAATGCCCGCTGCACCAGGGCCGCTTCGACGTGCGCAGCGGCAAGGCCATGTGCGCGCCGCTCACCGAAGACCTGCGCACCTACCCGGTGAAGATCGAGGGCGGACGGGTGTTCCTGGCGTTCGAGGGCTGAACTGTTCTGCCTGCGGCGGGGCCGATCTGTATCGGTTCGCGCCCGACCGGTTGGCGACAATGGCGGTCCGTTTTCCTGGACATCCGATGACAGAACCACACAGCCGCGACCAGATCGCCGACCTGATTGCCGCCGAACTGGGCCACCGCTTCGACGGCGAGATCCTGGCCGGTGGCCACTACGTGCCGTTGGTGCGCGACGGCCGCACCGTCTACCTCAGCGGCCAGGTGCCGCGCGTGGGCACCACGGTGGTCGTCACCGGCCGCGTGGGCGATGCCGTGTCGCTCGACACCGCGCGCGAAGGCGCGCAGATCTGCGCGCTGCGCAGCCTCGCGTTGCTTCGGCGCGCACTCGGTTCGCTCGATGCGGTCGAGAAGGTGCTGCGCGTGGGCGTGTTCGTGCAGTGCACCGCCGACTTCACGCAGCAAAGCGAGGTGGCCGATGCCGCGTCCGACCTGCTGCACCGCGTGTTCGGCGAGGCCGGCGTGCATGTGCGCACGGCGGTCGGCGTCTATGCGCTGCCGAAGAACGCGACGGTCGAGGTCGAGATGACCGTCGCGACCACCCACGCGGCCTGACCTAGGAGCGCTCGCGGCGCGCGGGTTCGCTGCGGTGCAGGTGCACCGCCAGCGTGTCGCGCGGCGGGCGCACCGCGCATTGCGCCAGCAGCCGGCCGGCTTCGCCCCGGTGGTAGCCGTTGTGCGTCACGACATGAGCCAGCATCTCTTCGCGCGTCATCCGGCCCTTGTCGCCGTCGGTGAACACGAAGGGCAACGACTCGGCCAGCAGCGCCGGCGTGAGCGTGTCCAGGTAGGCGAGGTACCAGCGGTCGGACTCGGCCACGGCCGCGCGCAGGTCGGCCAGCGCGGGCGTTTCAGGCGTGTTGTCGTCGGTGAAGCCGTGCGGCGTGCCCGTGAGGTGGCCCGCGAAGATCCGGTTCACCACATGGGCATGGTTGACCACGCGGATCGCGGCATGCCGGGCGTCGGCGTGCTGCACGGGGTCGAGGCTGGCCATGCGGTCCAGCAGCTCGTCGTTGGCCCACGCGTGGTACTGGAACAGCGTGCGCAGCAGGGGTGGGGCGCTCATGTCGGGTGTCCTTGTCATCGGGGAACCCGGATGTTCGCGGCAGGCGCGGCGCCTGTCCAGCCGCCACCGGGTCAGCGCTCGCCGAGCATCCATCGCGTGCGGCCGCCGCGTCCCGGCAGGTGCAGCGCGGCCGTGGCCGCGGGCGTCTCGGCCAGCAGCCGGCCCTTGCGGAACACCTTGAGCCGCGTCGCGCGCAGGCGGATGGCCTCGACCGGGTCGCGTGCCTGCAGCAGCACGAAGCTGGCGTCGCAGCCGGCTTCCAGGCCGTAGCCGTCCAGGTGCATCACGCGCGCCGCGCGCGTGGTCACGGCCTCGAAGCACTGGTGGATGCCGGCCTGGCCGGTCATCTGCGCCACGTGCAGGCCCATGTGGGCCACCTCGAGCATGTCGCCCGAGCCCATGCCGTACCACGGGTCCATCACGCAGTCGTGGCCGAAGGCGACGTTGACGCCGGCCGCCAGCAGCTCGGGCACGCGCGTCATGCCGCGGCGCTTGGGGTAGCTGTCGTGGCGGCCTTGCAGCGTGATGTTGATGAGCGGGTTCGACACCACGCTCACGCCGCTCTCGGCGATCAGCGGCAGCAGCTTGCTCACGTAGTAGTTGTCCATCGAGTGCATCGAGGTGCAGTGCGAGCCCGTCACGCGGCCCTGCAGGCCCAGGCGCAGCGTTTCGGCGGCCAGGGTCTCGATGTGGCGCGAGAGCGGGTCGTCCGACTCGTCGCAGTGCATGTCGACCAGCTTGCCGCGCTCGGCGGCCAGCTCGCACAGCAGCTTCACGCTGGCCGCGCCGTCGGCCATGGTGCGCTCGAAATGCGGAATGCCGCCGACCACGTCCACGCCCTTGTCGAGCGCGCGCGTCAGGTTGTCGACGCCGCCCGGCGAGCGCAGCACGCCATCCTGCGGAAACGCCACCAGCTGCAGGTCGATGTAGGGCGCCACCTGGCGCTTCACCTCGAGCAGCGCATCGACCGCGAGCAGGCTGGGGTCGCTCGTGTCCACGTGCGAGCGGATCGCCAGCAGGCCCTTGGCCACGGCCCAGTCGCAATACGCGAGCGCGCGTTCGATGAGCGCATCGGCCGTGAGCAGCGGCTTGAGCTCGCCCCACAGCGCGATGCCTTCGAGCAGCGTGCCGCTCTGGTTGACGCGCGGCTGGCCGTAGCTCAGCGTGGCGTCCATGTGGAAATGCGGGTCGACGAAATGCGGCGCGAGCAGCAGGCCCTGGGCGTCGAGCGTCTCGTGCGCGGGCGCGGCCAGGCCGGGCGTGACCTCGGCGATGCGGCTGTCCTGCACGGCGACCGACATGCCGGTGCGGCCGTCGGGGAGGGTGGCGTTGGTGATGAGGAGGTCGAGCATCGGTGGGGTGTTTTTTTAAAGGGCGCTCAGCGCGTGCGCTGCGCGCGGAAGCGGTATTGCCCTGCGGCCGGCCCGACCTCGATGGTCACGCGGCGCAGCTTGTCGTCGTGGCCCGAGTCGGCCTTGGCCGTCACCACGATGCCGCGCGGCGTGGCGCGGCAGGTGAGTTCGCTCAGGGAGATTTCCGCGTGGTCGTTGTCGAGCTCGGCGATGGCGGTGGTGTGCACGGCGTACAGGCTGTAGCTGCGGTCGGCCTCGCCGCGCGCCATCCACTGCACGTAAAGGAACGACTGCGCGAAGGCTTCGGCGTGGACCACGCGGTAGGTGCCGCGGTGGTCGGTGCCCCAGGTGCCGCAGGTCTGCACCCAGGTGACGGCGTCGTGGGTGGCGAAGCGCTCGGGGCCGTAGTCGACACCCAATGCATGAGCGCCATTGCCGGCCAGGGCGAGCAGCGCGGTGGCCAGCAGGCGACGGAGGCGGGGCCGCGTCATCGGCATGTCAGCGTTCTCCCTTGCGGTAGGGTTTCATCAGCGCCTGCGGGTAGCTGGCCTTGCGCGCCACCAGCACCAGCGCCAGGATCGACAGCAGGTAGGGCAGCATCAGGTACAGCTGGTAAGGCAGCACGGCATCGCCCGATTGTTGCAGCCGCAGCTGCAGCGCGTCGAAGAACGCGAACAGCAACGCCCCGAGCAGGGCCTTGCCGGGCCGCCACGAGGCGAACACCACCAGCGCCACGCAGATCCAGCCGCGCCCGTTCACCATGTTGAAGAAGAAGGCGTTGAAGGCCGACAGCGTGAGGAACGCGCCGGCCACACCCATCAGCGCCGAGCCCGCCACGATGGCGCCGGTGCGCGTGGCCGCGACCGACACGCCCTGGCTCTCGGCCGCCTGCGGGTTCTCGCCCACCATGCGCAGCGCCAGGCCCAGCGGTGTGCGGTACAGCACCCAGGCCACCGCGGGCACCAGCAGCAGCGCGAACAGCGTGAGCGCGGTCTGCGCGCCGAGGATGGGCACGGGCAACCATTCCATCGGCGCGAAGGGCGTGATGGTCGGCGGCGTGTTCACCTTCGGAAAGCTCACGCGGTAGCCGAAGTAGCTCAGCGCTGTGGCCAATAACGTGATGCCCAGCCCCGAGACGTGCTGCGACAGCGCAAGCCCGACGGTCAAAAAGGCATGCAGCAAGCCGAACACCATGCCCGTGAGCGCGGCCACGCCGACGCCGGCCCACAGCGGCGCGCCGGCATACACCGCGAGCCAGCCGGTGAAGGCGCCCGCGACCATGATCCCCTCGATGCCCAGGTTGAGCACGCCCGCGCGTTCGCACAGCAGCACGCCCAGCGTGCCCAGGATGAGCGGCGTAGCGATGCGCAGCACCGCGACCCAGAAGGCGGGGTTGGAAAGAATGTCGAGCAGGTCGGTCATTTCGTCACCCGCACGCGGTACTGCGTGAGCAGCGTGGCCACCAGCACCGCGATCAGCGAGGCCGCGACGATCACGTCGGCGATGTAGGTCGGCACGCCCACGGCGCGGCTCATGGTGTCGGCGCCGACCAGCACGCCGGCCACGAACACGCCGGCGGCGATCACGCCCAGCGGGTGCAGACCGGCGAGCATCGCGATCACGATGCCGGTGTAGCCGTAGCCCGGCGACATGTCGAGCGTGACGTAGCTCGTGCGGCCTGCCACTTCGATGGCGCCGGCCAGCCCGGCCAGCGCGCCCGAGAGCAGCGCCACCATCACCACGGTGCGCGTCACCGGCACGCCGGCGAAGGCGGCGGCGCGCGCATTGGCGCCCACGGCGCGGATGTCGAAGCCCAGCACCGTGTACTTGAAGATCGCCCACACGATCACCGCGAGCGACACCGCCCACAGCAGCCCGGTGTGCACGCGCGTCTGCGCGATGAGCTTGCCCAGCTCCAGGTCGGACTGCAGCGACACGCTCTGCGGCCAGCCCATCGCGCTCGGGTCTTTCATCGGCCCGTCGAGCAGCGCCGACACGCCGAGCAGCACGATGAAGTTGATGAGCAGCGTCGTGACCACTTCGTCGACGCCGAGCTTGTTCTTCATGAGCGCCGGGCCCAGCAGCATCAGCGCACCGGCCACCGCAGCGGCCAGCATCATCAGCGGGAACAGCACCCACGGCGACAGCTCGAAGCCCGTGCCGCCATGCATGCCGCCCACGGCCACGGCGGCCAGCGCGCCCGCGAACAGCTGCCCCTCGGCGCCGATGTTGAAGAGCCGCGCCTTGAACGCGACCGTGGCGGCCAGGCCGGTGAGGATGAGCGGAATGGCCCGCGTCAGCGTCTCGCTCCATGCGAACACCGAGCCGAAGCCGCCCTGCAGCAGCAGCGCATAGGTGCGCCCGACCGGCGCGCCGGCCCAGCGCACGAGCAGTGCGCTCACCAGCAGCGTGAACACGACCGCGCCGATGGGGGCCAGCACCAGCGCGGCGCGCGAGCTTTCGTGGCGTCGTTCGAGGCGCATCATGCGGCGGCTCCCGGGCGTTGCGGCGCGGTGGCGCCGGCCATCGCCAGGCCGATGGCCTCGCGCGTCCAGGCCGCGGCCGGGCGCGCTTCGCCGAGGTGGCCGCCGTGCATCACGGCCACGCGGTCGCCAAGCGCGAGCACTTCGTCGAGGTCGTCGGAAATGACGAGCACCGCCGCGCCGGCATCGCGCGCGGCGATGAGCTGCTGCTGCACGTAGGCGACGGCGCCGATGTCCAGGCC
This sequence comes from Variovorax sp. GW822-FHT04A09, assembly GCF_058801005.1. NCBI lineage: Bacteria > Pseudomonadati > Pseudomonadota > Betaproteobacteria > Burkholderiales > Comamonadaceae > Variovorax > Variovorax sp. GW822-FHT04A09. The sequence continues at coordinate 878,748 of NZ_JBXAMV010000001.1, forward strand.
CCAGGTCGGCTGGTGCGCCACGATGAGGCGCGGGGCGCGGTTCGGGTATTTCTTGTTGTCGGTGTCTTGTTCCGCTTGCTCGGGCGCCAGCAGCGCCCGCCCCAGGATCAGTTTCTGCATGTTGCCGCCCGAGAGCGAGCGGGCCGGCGACATCAGGCCGGCGCCGCGCACGTCGAAGGCTTTTTCGATGCGCCGGGCGTGCAGCCGCGCGGCGGCGCGCCGCACGATGAACGACCAGCGCGAAAACACCGGGCTGCGCAGCCGCTCGGACACCGCGTTCTCCCACACCGGCAGGTCGCCGACCACGCCGACCGCGTGCCGGTCTTCGGGGATGCGTGCGACGCCGCGCTGCACCAGCCGGGCGGGCGAGGGCGGCAACGCGCGGCCCATGAACTGCGCGCTGCCGGAGACGGCGCGGCGCGTGCCGCTCAGCAGCTCGGCCAGCGCGACCTGTCCGTTGCCGGAGACGCCCGCGATGGCGGTGATTTCGCCCGCGCGCAGCGTGAGCGACACCTCGCGCAGGCGGTCCTGCCCGCCGTCTTTCGTCGAGGCGGTGCTCACGTGGTCGAGCACGCAGACCGCGTCGCCCACCGACTTCGCGGGCCGGCGCTGCGGTGCCTCGACTGCATGGCCGACCATCCACAGCGCGAGCTGCGCCTGCGTGGTGTCGGCCGTGCGCGCCTCGGCGACGAGCTTGCCGCCGCGCAGCACCGCGATGCGCTGCGACACGCGCAACACCTCGCCGAGCTTGTGGCTGATGAAGATGACCGACAGGCCCTGCGCCACCATCTGTGCGAGCGTGGCGAACAGCGCCTCGCTCTCCTGCGGCGTGAGCACGGCCGTCGGCTCGTCGAGGATCAGGATGCGCGCGCCGCGGTACAGCGCCTTGAGAATCTCCACGCGCTGGCGCTCGCCGACCGAGAGGCTGCCGATGGTCGCGTCGGGTTGCACCGGCAGGCCGAAGCGCTGAGCGACCTTGAGCAGCCGCGCACGGGCGGCCGCGCGGCGCGAGACCGGGCGCCACAGCGGCTCGGTGCCCATCGTCACGTTGTCGAGCACGCTGAGGTTGTCGGCCAGCGTGAAGTGCTGGTGCACCATGCCCACGCCGGCGGCCAGTGCGGCCTTGGGGTTGCCGGGCGGCAGGGCCGAGCCGAAGACTTCGATGCGGCCTTCGTCGGCGACATAGTGGCCGAACAGGATCGACATCAGCGTCGACTTGCCGGCGCCGTTCTCGCCCAGCAGCGCGAGCACTTCGCCGGCCTGCAGGTCGAGGGAGATGGCGTCGTTGGCCACGAGCGGGCCGAAACGCTTGGTGATGCCCAGGAGGCGGAGCACGGTGGGGTTCATGAGCAGGCAGGTGGCGACGGCAGGTCGCGGCAGAAATTTTCGATGGCCCGGGCGGAGGCGGCGGGCGAGGCCTGCAGCAGGCCGTGGGGGCCGTCGAGCTGCACCAGGTGCAACGCCGACAGCCCGCGCTGAATGGCGGCCACCGCGCGGCGCGGCACCACGCGGTCCTGCAGCGCCTGCAAATACATGGCGGGCACGCCGACCCGCGGCAGCTTGTTGCGCACGTCGACGCGCTGCACTTCCCTCATGCGGTGGGTCATGACCGCGACCGACACCTGCTTCAGCGAAGCCTGGAGCATGTCCGACAGCTGCGGCGACGCCGAGCCGCCCAGCAGCAGGTGCCGCATCGGCGCGCGCATGAGCTTCGAATGCAGCAGGCGCATCGACAGGTCGAGCAGGCCCGCGCGCATCAGCGCCAGGCCGGGCGCGGGCCGGCGCGCGAAGCTGCAGCACAGGATGAGGCCGCGCAACCCCGGCGGGCGCGAGGCTGCGAGGGAAATGGCCAGCGGCCCGGAAAACGATTCGCCGAGCAGCACGAAAGGCTGCTGCGTCGGCAGTTGCGCGCGCACCAGCGGCTCGAGTTCGTCGTAGCCCAGCACCTCGCGGCCCGGGTAGCGCACGACGTCGATGGCGGCCTGCGGCCCCAGGGCCTGCGCCAGCGGCGCGAAGAGATCGCCGGTGCCGTCCATGCCCGGCAGCAACACAAGACGAGGCAGGCGCCCGGGCGCCACCGTCACTTCCACGCGGCCAGGAAGGCCAGCATGACCTTGGCCGAGTTGTCGGCCGCGATGCTCATGAAGGTGCCCATCTCGTTCTCGCCGTCGCCGCCGCCCGCGAGGTCGCTCAGCGAGCGGAAGGCGATGTAGGGCACGCCATTGCTGTAGGCGACCATGCCCACGGCGGCGGTCTCCATGTCGAGCACGTTGGCCTGGAAGGTCTTGTAGGTGTATTCGCGGTAGGCCTTGTTGTCCATGAAGGCCTGGCCCGACACGCCGTTGCCGCCCACCACCAGCTGCGGCTTGCGCGGCAGGCACTTGCCGGCGCCGCAGTTCGCCAGCTCGACGTTGCGGATGCTGCGCGCCACCTCGAGCATCTTCGGATCGGCCGCGAACCAGAACTTGCGCTCGATGCCCGGCTTGGCGGCCGAGCGCACCTCGACCGGGCGCGGGAAGTTCATGCCGAAGTTGGGCAGCGTGGCGTCGGTGATGAAGGGCGGCGCGCTGTACTTGCCGGGTGCGGTCTCGCGCGCCATGAGCACCTCGAGGTACTGGCCCCACTGGGCCGGCACCGTCACGTCGCCCACGTGCAGCGACGGATTCACGCCGCCCGCGATGCCGCTGAACACGATGCCGCTGATGCGAAAGCGGTTGAGCACCAGCTGCGTGTTCATGGTCGCGTTCGTCATGCTGATGCCCGAGAGGAACAGCACCACGGGCTTGCCTTCGAGCGTGCCGGTGGTGAACTCGACACCGTTCACGCTGTGTTGGCGGGGGGCCTGCAGGCGCGTGAGCAGCAGCTTGAGCTCGGGCTCGAAGGCCGAGATCACGGCCAGGCGCGGCGTGTCGTCCAGCCGCGTGCTGCTGTTGATGCTGACGACGTCCGACTTGTAGACGCCGACGCAGCCCGTCAGCACGAGGCCGAGCGCGGCGGCCAGGACCGGGCCGCGCAGACGCTGGAGAAGCGAGGAAGTGTTCGTCATGGGCATCAGGAGTTGGTGGGCGGGAGTGAGGGGCGGTGTGCGGCGTCGGGCGTGGCGATCCAGGCCTGCAACGCGGCGACGCGCGCGTGCTTCGGTGCCAGGCCGACGAAGGTGGTGTAGGCGGCGAGCGCCTTGGCGTCGTTGCCGGCCTGCAGGTAGGCATCGCCCAGGTTCAGGTAGGCGAGGGCGCGGCTGCCGTCCATGTCGATGGCCTGCTCGAACCAGCGCGCGGCCTCGACCGGCTTGCCGCGCTTGAAGTACACGAAACCGAGGTTGTTGGCCGCGAGTGCAAAGCGCGGCTGCAGCTTCAGCGCCTCGGTGAAGGCGGCTTCGGCCTCGTCGTAGCGGCGCTCGCGGTACAGCTGCAGGCCGCGGTCGTTGGCGCGCTGGGCGGCCACGCGCGGCGTGAGCGGCGCAGCGGCTGGCATGGTCAGCTTGGTGTCGGCGCCCTCGAGGTTCTTCACCACCACCTCGACGGCGGGCGGGCCGGCCTTGGTCGCCTTGGCCGTCTTGGGTACGGCCGCCGCATGCACGGCCTGCTCGTTGGCCTGGTCGATGCGCTTGTTGACCTGGCTGGCGGCGGCGTCGAGCTGCAGGCTGTCGCCGCTGAGGCCTTCGCGTTCGACGGGCAGCGCGAACACGAACTCGCCGCCCTCCGAGCCCGGCAGGCTGCCGAAGGCCGGCGTCTGCCGCGCGATGGCCGAGACCGCCGGCGCCACGTAGGCCGCGAGTTCGGTGCCGGTGATGACGTTGTCGCCGTTCAGGTCGGCCTTGCCCGACAGCGCCTGCAGCATCGTCCAGGTGAAGACCGAGTGGCCGCCGGGGCCGTCGTCGGCCACCTGCTGGTCGGCGCCGCCGGCGGTGAGCATCTGGCGGCCGATGCGGCGCGCGTTGTCGGTCAGGAAGTTCTTGTTGCCCTGCGCCGCACCGCCGCGCGTGAGGCCCAGGCCCGAGTAGCAGGCGTCCACGAGGAACAGCACGTGCTTGGCCGACAGCGCCTCGGCCACCTCCTGCAGCTGCGGCATCGAGATGGCGTCGGAGGGCAGGTTGTCCAGCGTGGCGTCGACCGGCACGATGTAGCCGACGTCGCGCCCGCTCGCGAGCTTGCGCGTGCTGCCGTGGCCGGCAAAGAACACCAGCACGCGGTCGTCGCGCTTCACGCGCTTGCCGTCGGTCAGCTTTTCGTTCAGCGCGCGCAGGATGTTGGCGCGCGTGGCCTGGTCGTCATACAGCGCCGTGATGTTCTCGGGCTTGAAGCCGAAGCGCGTCACGAGCAGCTGCTCCATCGCCTTGGCGTCGGGCACCGCGTGGTGCAGGCCGGGCCATTTGGCGTACTTGTCGATGCCGATCACCAGCGCGTGGCTCTCGCGGTAGAGCGTGTCGCCCGAGGTGGCCGCCACGCCGTCGTCGGGCGCCGCCTTTTTCGACGCGCTGACGACGAACTTGCCGTCGCGCCAGGTGGCGAAGCGGTAACCGTCGGCCACCAGCTGGTCGAGCACGGTGGGCAAGGCCTGCACGGTGCGGCCCTGGATGTCGTGGAACAGGATGACGCCGCGCTTGGCCTTGTCGACCTCGGCCAGCACGCGGTCGGCGATCGACTTGGGCACCGGGTCGGCCCAGTCCATGGAGTCGACGGTCCACATCATGGAGCGCAGCTTGAGCGCCTCGACCGTGCTCAGCTTGGCCTCGTTGCGCGCGCCGTACGGAAAGCGAAACAGGGTGGACTGCGGCCGGCCGGTGGCGTCGAGCAGCGCTTCGGTCTCGCTGGCTTCGACGCGCACCGCGTCGTCGGTCATCTTGGCCATCATGCCGTGGCTGAAACTGTGGTTGGCGAGCACGTGGCCGGCGGCCAGCACGCGCTTGGCCGCCGCGCCGGTGGCGCTGAGCTGGGCCTTGCCCTGCGCGTCGAGCTTGCCCAGGTTGCGCCCGAGCTGGAAGAAGATGGCGGGCGCGTCGTAGCGCTTCAATATCTCCAGGATCTCGTCGGTGTGTTTGGCGTGCGGGCCGTCGTCGAAGGTGAGTACGACGGTCTTGGCGGGCAGCGAGGTGCCGAAGATCTCGCGTGCGTCCGCGCTGTCCTTTTCCTTGGCGCCGCCCGGGGGCTGCGTGTAGGGAACGATGGCGCCGAAGTCTTTCAGGATCTGCTCGCGCGAGTACAGGCCCTGCAACTTGGCCACGTAGTCGGCCCATTTCTCGCGCTTGGGCTCGATGCCGCGCTGCGCGAAGCGGCCGAACACGTCTTTCAGCTCGCGGTCGTAGGCCTGCTCGATCTCGGCGAGCACGGCCAGGTCTTCGCTGGCGCGGCGGCCGAGCTTGAGCCCGGACAGCGACTGCGCCTGGCTGTAGCGCGTGCTCAGCTCGGACAGGAACTCCTTGAACGCCAGCCGGTCGGCGTCGAACCAGCTGGGCTCGCTCTCGATGCGGTCCAGCAGCGCGTTCAGGCCCGCCACCGCGGCGGGGTCCGTCATGTCCGCGGCCTGGGCGATCAGCGCCTGCTGGCGCTCCTGCATCTCGTGGAACAGCTGCTGCCCGACGGCGCTGACGGCGCGCTTCTCGGCCGCCTCGAGCGCACGTTCGCCGGTCATCAGCACGATCATCTGGCGGTGCGCGGCGAGCAGGGCGTCGGCGCGCGCCTGCAGCGCGGCCGGGATGCCGACCGGTGCCGCGACCACAGGCGGCGCAACGGCAGCGGGTGCCGAGGCGGCCGATGCGGGCACCTCGACCGCCGGGGCGGTGGCCGTGGCCGTCGGCTCAGGTTGACAGGCGGCGAGCCCGGCGGCCAATGCCGCGATGGCCACGCCATGGATTGCGGTCTGCCATCGCGCACGCTTCATGGGTTCGGGTCTGCTCGCTTGTCTGTCTGCTTGTTACTTGGCGGTGGACTTCGGCTGGGCGTCGTCCACCTTCACGGTGAACTTGCCGGCCAGGATGTCGGCCTGCTTCGCCTTCACCTTGGCCACGACGTCGGCCGGCACCTTCTTCTCGAAGGTGCCCAGCGGCGCGAGTTCGGAGCCCTTGTGCTTCATGTGCGAGTACACGCCGTAGTCTTCGGCGGCGAACTTGCCTTCCTTCACGAGTTTGATGGCGCGGTCGGCCGAGGGCTCGAAGTTCCACAGCGCCGAGGCCACCACCGTGTCGGGGTACTGGGCCTGCGTGTCGATCACGTTGCCGATGGCGAGCTTGCCCTTTTCCTTGGCCGCGTCCGACACGCCGAAGCGCTCGGCGTACATGATGTCGGCGCCCTTGTCGATCATCGCGAAGGCCGCTTCCTTGGCCTTCGGCGGGTCGAACCAGCTGTTGATGAAGCTCACGCTGAACTCCACCTTCGGGTTCGTTTCCTTCGCGCCCGCCATGAACGCGTTCATGAGCCGGTTCACCTCCGGAATCGGGAACCCGCCGACCATGCCGATGCGGTTGCTCTTGGTCATGCCGCCCGCGACCATGCCGCTGAGGTACGCCGGTTCCTGGATGTAGTTGTCGAACACCGAGAAGTTCGGCGCCTGCGGCTTCAGCGACGAGCCCATGAGGAACGCCACCTTGGGAAAGTCCTTCGCGACCTTGCGCGCCGCCGCTTCCACGCCGAACACCTCGCCCAGGATCAGCTGGTTGCCGCCCGTGGCGTACTCGCGCATCACGCGCTCGTAGTCGGCGTTGCTCACGTTCTCGGTCGCCTTGTATTCGATCTCCCCACGCGCCTCGGCCGCCTTCAGCGCCTTGTGGATGCGGCCCACCCATTGCTGCTCGAACGGCACCGTGTACACGGCAGCCACCTTGAGCTTGGCCTGCGCGAGCGCAAGGCCCGGGGCGCCCGCCGCAAGCGCTGCGGCAACGGCGATGGAACGAACGATCAATTGACGGCGTGCTGTCACGGTCTTCTCCTCGATTGAAATAAAAGAACCACCCTGCAATCCCCATGCCCACCAACAGAGCCCGCCCTCGCGGCGGGCTCCCTTCCAGCAAACACCGAGGAACCGGCTCTGCCGGGCCTCAGGTGTTGCCCCCGGTAGGGGGAAGGAGTAGCGACACGAAGTGCGCGAAGCCTGGGGGCGAGCCTTACTTCGTGCCGAAGATGCGGTCGCCGGCGTCGCCGAGGCCCGGCAGGATGTAGCCGTGGCTGTCCAGCTCGCGGTCGATCGCGGCGGTGTAGATCGGCACGTCCGGGTGCGCCTTCTGCATGGTGGCCACGCCTTCGGGGCAGGTCAGCAGGCAGACGAACTTGATCGACTTGGGGTTGAGTTCCTTCAGCCGTTCGACCGCGGCCACGGCCGAGTTGCCGGTGGCCAGCATGGGGTCGACCACGATCACGTCGCGGTTCTCCATCTCGCCGGGCATCTTGAAGTAGTACTCGACGGCCGTGAGCGTCTTGGGGTCGCGGTACAGGCCGATGTGGCCGACGCGCGCGCCCGGCACCACCGTGAGCATGCCGTCCAGGATGCCGGTGCCGGCGCGCAGGATCGACACCAGCACCACCTTCTTGCCGTCGATGACCTTGGCCTGCATGGTTTCGAGCGGGGTCTCGACCTCGATGTCCTGCATCGGCATGTCGCGCGTGACCTCGTAGGCCATGAGCATGCTGATTTCGTTCAAGAGCCGGCGAAAGCTGTTGGTGGAGGCGTCCTTGCGGCGCATCAGTGTGAGCTTGTGCTGGACGAGGGGGTGGTCGACGAGGTGGACGTTGCTCATTGGAGTCTTCTTTTGGTGTGCCGTTGCGGAAAACAGGAGAGTCTAAAAGACTAGAAGACGGTGCCGTCGCTCTCGATCTGCAGCGGTGGCGCACCGTTTCGCAAGCGCTGTGCCAGCACCCGGCCGGCGGCCCAGGTGCCGCCTTCGAGCACGCAGGCCAGGGGCAGCTCTTCCTCAGTGCGGTCGAGCACCTTGCGCACGCGCGGGGCGATTTCGTCGAGCAGCGCCACGGTGAGGGCGCGCCATTCGACGATGAACTCGTCGCCGGCCTTCCAGCGGCGGGTGAGAAAGGCCGCCTCGCGCGGCACGATCACGCCGCTGTCGATCAGCAGGCCGCCGTTGCGGTACTCGGGCAGGGCGGTGAGCGCGTCGAGGTGGCGCACCTTCACACCGGCCCATTCGAAGGGCTCGAGCAGCGAATATGTGAGCCACTGCGACAGCTTGTGGAACGGCATCCAGCCGTTGGTGAGCCCGGGGCCGGCGACGGCGCTGTGGCGCCAGCAGTCGCCCAGCGCGAAGGCCGGGTCGCCCGAGCCGATGCCGCCCGCGTTGTCGCTGCCGTCGGCCGCCAGGCTGTCGATGGCGTTGGCCGAGGGCCAGATGTGCGAGAGCGTGTCGAGCAGCAGCGACAGGATCTGGTGCGCCGTGATCTCGGCCGTGGGCGGCGAGGCGGCGCCCAGCGGGGCCACGAGCGCGTCGAAAAGGCCGGCGGGCCGGCCGTCGTCGCCGAAGGTCTCGGGCTGCTCGCTCATGGCCTCGCCCAGGCGGCGCAGCAGCACCGCGCGCCCGGCCAGGCCGACCAGCGGATTGACCTCGCTCACCTGGAAGGCATCGCCCAGGCGCTCGGTCACGAGGCCGCGCAGGCCGGCCGCGTCGGCCTGCAGCGGGTGGTTCGGGTCGGACGAGAAGAGCCCGCTGGTGAACGCATGGAAGCACGCCACGCCCAGCCCTTCGGAGCGCGTGAAGCGCAGGCCGGTGGCCGGTTCGGTGTAGTGCCAGGTCGGGCCGGCGCCGGCGTCGAGCAGCACGCTCACCAGCGTCAGGTCGATGTGGGCGCGGGCGCGCTGGCGGGCGTCGAGGCCCTTGCCGAGTAGCGCGTCGAGCTGCAGGCGGCGGTCGACGCCACCGGCCTCGAAGTGGCGCCAGCGGCTGTGGTACGGGATGGTGTCCCAGGGGTAGCGCTCGCGCGTGACCTCGGCCACGGTGCGCGCCGCGTCTTCGAGCGCGTCGTCGCTGCCGATGCGAAACCACTGCGATTCGCCGCGGCGCGCGCGTGCCAGCAGGGCGCCCGCGCGCTGGCGGATGGCGGTGGTGGTGCGCAGCAAGGTGGCGGCGCCGGCCGGGTGGGCGGTGTCGGGCGCGAACTCGATCGACGGATCGACAGCGCCCGCGCCGCCGGGGCGCAGGCTGCCGGAACCGTCGGCGGGCAGATCGATGTCGGTGCTTCGGCTCATTCGCTCAATCCCCGGCCCTTGGCCTTTTTCAGTTCCTCTGCGTCCGGCACCGGGCCGGGGGTGAAGTAGCCGGCCGCCATCTTGGCGTCCATCTCGACGCGGGCGTCGGCCGGGATCAGTTCGTCGGGAATGTTCACGCGCTCGCCGATCTCGATGCCCGAGCCGGTGATGGCGTCGAACTTCATGTTGCTCATCGACACGAGGCGGTGGATCTTCTTGATGCCCAGCCAGTGGAAGACGTCGGGCATCAGCTCCTGGAAGCGCATGTCCTGCACGCCGGCCACGCACTCGGTGCGCGCGAAATACTGGTCGGCCGTGTCGCCGCCCACCTGGCGCTTGCGGGCGTTGTAGACGAGGAACTTGGTCACCTCGCCGAGCGCGCGGCCTTCCTTGCGCGAGTAGGCGATGAGGCCCACGCCGCCGCGCTGCGCGCCCTGGATGCACTCTTCGATGGCGTGCGTGAGGTAGGGGCGGCAGGTGCAGATGTCGGAGCCGAACACGTCGGAGCCGTTGCACTCGTCGTGGATGCGGGCGGTGAGCTCCACGTCGGGGTTGGCCAGGTCGCGCGGGTTGCCGAAGATGTAGAGCGTCTGCCCGCCGATGGGTGGCAGGAACACCTCGAGGTCGGAGCGCGTGACCAGCTCGGGGTACATGCCGCCAGTCTCTTCGAAGAGCGTGCGGCGCAGGTCGGTCTCGGAGCAGCCGAAGCGGCGCGCCACCTCGGGCAGGTACCACACGGGCTCGATGGCCGCCTTGGTCACCATCGCGGCGCCGCCCGTGGTGAGGAAATGGCCGTCGGCCTTCAGGCGCCCGCTTTGCAGCGCCTCGATCACCTCGGGCAGGATCACGTGGGCCTTGGTGATCGCGATGGTCGGGCGGATGTCGTAGCCGGCCGCGAGCTCGGTGGAGAACACGTCGGCCACCAGCGCGCCCCAGGGGTCGAGCGAGACGATGCGCCCCGGCTCGCTCCACTGCGGATAGGGGCCGATGACGTCGGTGGGCGCGGTGTTGGTGAGGTCGGCCTTGTGTTCGCGCTTCAGGGCGCCGGCCGCCACGGCCAGCGCGCGGTACACGCTGTACGAGCCGCTGTGCGTGCCGATCACGTTGCGGTGCGCGCGCTTGGTGGTGGTGCCGACCACGGGGCCACGCTCGGTGGCGGTGGCCGCGTCCCAGTGGATCGGCAGCGCGCCAAAGCCGCCGGCATGCGAGGTCAGGCGGATGTGGCCGGTCGAGGACGAGGGGGGGAGCGGAGGGCTCTGCGCCGGGCTGGCACCGGTCGCGGTCGGCAAGGCGGAAGGGAGCGCGGTACTGTCTGCAGACATTTGAGGCCCTCAAAAAATGCAATGTACCGAGCACTTGTGCGGCTGGCAAGCGAGGGCCCGCGCGCTCCAGCCGCGCTGTTGCAGCGCGGGAGTTCAGGCGGGCGACGAGCGCAGGCCGTAGGTCTTGCCGTGCACGAACAGGTACTCGGCGCGCAGCACTGCGTCGCCTTTCTCGCCGGTGAAGGTGAAGCCGAGCACCGCCACCGGCGTGCCGGGCTTGATCTCCTCGACGCCCCAGGCCTGCAGCCGCGTGAGCGGGGCCAGCTCGATCTGCCACTTGCGGTCGCGCCGCGTCGGCAACTGCGCCTTGGCCAGCAGCGCCGCGCCGTCGACCGTGGCGCTTTGCTTGGGCAGGGGCCGCTGCTTCAGGTCGGGCGGCAGCGCGAGGTTCTCGGGCAGCTCGATCTCCAGCTCGCCGTGCGGGTTGCGCCAGCTCACCTTGGTGGCGCGGCCTTCCAGGTACAGCGGGCGCTCCTGGTCAAAACTGCTCCAGCCGTGGTGGGCCCAGGCGGGCAGGGCCAGTGCGATCGAACCGGTCACGAACATGCGTCGATGCAGCATCGCGTTCTCCTTGGTCAGACATAGGCAATCCAGCGCCCGCAGATGATGACAGCGAGCCAAAACCCCAAAGACAGGAGGCATTGAAACCTGGCGAATCCGCTCTGCCCGCCGATGTCGCCGCGCAGGTGGAACCAGGCGGCGTTGAGGCCGGCCAGCAGGATCAGCAGCAGCTTCACGCGAAAGGCCGTGTTGCTCAGCAACTCGCCCGGCTGGCTTGCGAACATGGTCAGGCCGGTCAGCGCGCACAGGCCGAAGCCCAGCAGGGCGGGGCGCAGCGTGAGGCGCGCCAGCAGCGGCGCCGGCAGCTCGCGGGCCAGGCCGAGGGCGCGCAGCTCGAACACCAGCAGGCCGCCGAACAGCAGCGCGATGCCCACGATGTGCGCCGCCTCCAGCGCCGGGTAGGCCCAGGGGTGCGAGACGAGTCCGGCCAGCATCGGGGCAGCTTAGCGCAAGCCTCGCTCCGGGGGCGCGGCACAATCCCTTGCAATCTTTTTTCACCAGGCTGTAACCGGCCGGCCCGATGGCACGAAACACCGTAGGCAGCAGGACGACACCGAGCGACGCGGAAGCGGCCTTGCGCCGCCTGTTCCTTCGCGGCCTCGATGGCGACGCCGGCGCGTACCGCGAGTTCCTGCAGAAACTGAGCGCGCACCTGCGCGCTTTTCTGGGCAAGCGCCTGTTCGGCTGGCCCGATGAAGTGGAAGACCTCGTCCAGGAATGCCTGCTCGCCATGCACAACCAGCGCCACACCTACCAGAGCGACCAGCCGCTGACGGCCTGGGTGCATGCCATTGCGCGCTACAAGATGATCGACCTGCTGCGCGCCAAGTCGGTCCGCGAGGACCTGCATGACCCGCTGGACGACGACCTGGCCGTGTTCGCGGCGTCGGCCACCGAGGCCAGCGACGCGAAGCGCGACCTCGGCGGATTGCTGCAGACCCTGCCCGAACGCCAGCGCCTGCCCATCGTGCACGTGAAGATCGAAGGCCTCTCGGTGGCCGAGACGGCCAGCCTCACGGGCATGTCGGAGTCGGCGGTGAAGGTCGGCATCCACCGGGGCCTGAAGGCCCTGGCCGCGAAGTTCGGGGGAGGCGCCGCGCCATGAAGACCGACGAGCTCGTGAACCTGCTGGCCGCCGGCGAGGTGGCGGTGCCGCGGCGCAGCGCCGGCGGGCGGATCGGGCTGGCGGTGCTGGCCGCGCTGCCGGTGTCCTTCGTGATCCTGTTCGGCGAGTACGGGCTGCGGCCCGACCTGGTGCAGGCGATGTTCTGGCCGATGTTCTGGGTCAAGGTGCTGTTTCCGCTGTGCATCGCGGCGGCGGCCTTCGTGACGGTGCAGCGGCTGGCCCGGCCCGGCGTGCGGATGCGCCACGCGTGGTGGGGCGGGGTGCTGCCCGTGCTGGGGATCTGGGGGCTGGCGGCGTTCGTCTGGTTCTCGGTGCCGATCGAGGAGCGCATGCCCTTGCTGATGGGCCAGTCGTGGCGCATCTGCGCCTTGAGCATCGGCTTCATGGCGCTGCCGGTGTTTGCGGCCACCTTCGTGGCGCTGCGCGGGCTGGCGCCGACGCGGCCCGCGCTGGCCGGGGCCGCGGCCGGCGCACTGGCCGGCGGCGTGGGCGCGTCGGTCTACGCGCTGCACTGCATGGAGCTGACCGCGCCGTTCCTCGCGGTCTGGTACGTGAGCGGGATCGCGGTGCCGGTGCTGCTGGGCGCGGTACTGGGGCCGCGCCTGCTGCGCTGGTAACGGCGCTGCTTCAGCGCTTCTTGCTGCCGAAGATCCCGCCCAGCACGCCGCGCAGGATCTCCTTGCCCACCGACGTGCCCATGGTGCGCACCGCCGACTTGGCCATGGTCTGCACGAGGCCGTCGCGCTTGCCGCCGCGCGGCCCGGTGCTGCCGAAGAGCATGTCGTTGAGCATGCCGCCCATGCCGGACGACTCTTCCGCTGCGGCCCCGCCCTTGGTGCTGGCGGCCGGTGCATCGGGGGCGCTCTCGGCACGGCCCTTGAGCTTTTCGTAGGCCGATTCGCGGTCGACCGTCTTCTCGTACACGCCCGCCACCAGCGAACCCGCGATCAGCGCCTTGCGCTGCTCGGGCGTGATCGGGCCGAGCTGGCTGCCCGGCGGCAGCACGTACACGCGCTCGGTGATGCTCGGGCGCCCTTTGGCGTCCAGGAAGCTCACCAGCGCCTCGCCCACGGCGAGTTCGGTGATGGCGGTCTCGATGTCCAGGCCGGGCTTCTGGCGCATGGTGCTGGCGGCGGCCTTCACGGCCTTCTGGTCGCGCGGCGTGAAGGCCCGCAGCGCGTGCTGCACTCGGTTGCCGAGCTGGGCCAGCACCGAATCGGGAATGTCCAGCGGGTTTTGCGTGACGAAATACACGCCCACGCCCTTGGAGCGCACCAGCCGCACCACGAGTTCGATGCGTTCGACCAGTGCCTTGGGCGCCTCGTTGAACAGCAGGTGGGCCTCGTCGAAGAAGAAGGCCAGCTTCGGCTTCTCGGGGTCGCCGATTTCAGGCAGCTGCTCGAACAGCTCCGACAGCATCCACAGCAGGAAGGTGGCGTACAGGCGCGGCGAGTTCATGAGCTTGTCGGCCGCCAGGATGTTCACCACCCCCTTGCCGCCCACCGTCTGCATGAAGTCGGTGATGTTGAGCATCGGCTCGCCGAAGAACTTGTCGCCGCCCTGGGTCTCGATCTGCAGCAGGCCGCGCTGGATCGCGCCTACGCTGGCGGCGCTGATGTTGCCGTACTCGGTGGTGAACTGGCTCGCGTTCTCGCCCACGTACTGCAGCATGGCGCGCAGGTCTTTCAGGTCGAGCAGCAGCATGCCGCTGTCGTCGGCGATCTTGAACACCAGGTTCAGCACGCCGGCCTGGGTTTCGTTCACGTCGAGCATGCGGCCCAGCAGCAGCGGGCCCATGTCGGACACGGTGGCGCGCACCGGGTGGCCCTGTTCGCCGAACACGTCCCACAGCGTGACGGGGCAGGCGGCGGGTTCGGGCACGTCGATGCCGCGTTCCTTGAGCGTGGCGGCCAGTTTCTCGCCGACGCTGCCTTTCTGGCTGATGCCGGTCAGGTCGCCCTTGACGTCGGCCATGAACACCGGCACGCCGATGTTCGACAGTTGTTCGGCGATGGTCTGGAGCGAGACGGTCTTGCCGGTGCCGGTGGCGCCGGTGATCAGGCCATGGCGGTTGGCCAGGCCGGGCAGGAGGGTGCACTCGATGGTGTCGTGGCGTGCGATCAGAAGGGGGTCGGCCATGGGGCGCTCCGGGTCGTATCGAAGCGCGCAGTCTAATCAACCGCCACTCCTATAATTCACGACCCCGCACGGTCGTTCAGGAAAAAAGTTCAGGAGGTTTTTTTGTCATCGACTGCTCAGCCCCCCATTCCCGCCACTGGCGATGCATCCGAACAGTCGCCGATCGAAAAAGAGCTGGCCGTGTTGCTCGTGAACGCGCTCAATCTCGAGGTCGCACCTGAAGAGATCGTTCCCACCGACCCGCTGTACGGCGAAGGTCTGGGCCTCGACTCCATCGACATCCTCGAAGTCGCGCTCGAAGTCTCGCGCCGCTACGGTTTCCAGCTGCGCTCGGACGACGAGCGCAACCAGCAGATCTTCCAGTCGCTGCGTACGCTCGCGACCCACGTCGCCGAGCACCGCAGCGCCACCTGATCCATGTCCCGATGGCGACTCGTCCTCCTGCTGCTGGTAGGGGTCACGTATGCCGGCCTCTCCCACTGGATGACGCTGTTCCACGCCACCGAGCCCTGGGCTGTGGTGGTGTTGCTCGGGCCGCTGTGGATCGCCGCCATGGGCTGCGCCGCCAGCTGGTTCGGCCGCTGGGGCCTGGCCATTGCGGCGGCGCTGGGCATCGGCGGCTTCGCGCTCGTCTTCCTCGGTGAGGCGGGCGACACGAACCGCCTGTACGTGCTGCAGCACATCGGCATCAACGGCGCCTTGTGCGGCTGGTTCGGCTCGACGCTGCGTGGCAAGGGCCTGCCGCTGATCACCCAGTTCGCGCAGCGCGTGCACCCGCTGAAGGGGCACATGCTGTCGTACACGACGCACCTCACGCAGGTGTGGACGGTGTATTTCGCCGTGGTGGTCGTCTCGTCGATCGTGGTCTACCTGACGATGCCGTTTTCGGCCTGGTCGCTGCTGGCCAACGTGCTGTCGCCGCTGAGCGTGGCGCTGCTTTTCGTGGGCGAGCACCTCGTGCGCTACCGCCTGCATCCCGAATTCGAACGCACGCGCCTGGTCGATGCGGTGCGCGCGTTCTACGGCACCTCGACGGTGGACAACGGCGCTGGCGGCCAATGACACAGGCGCAGCCCGCGTGACCCCCGACACCGCTTCTTCTTCCTTCCTGCCGCTGCTCGCGGACCGCAACCCCGACGCGCCCCTGGCCTGGCGCGCCGGCCAGCCGGTCAGCACGCGGCAGTTCCTGGCCGACGTCGCACGCCTGGCGCCCGCACTGCCCGCCGAAGGGCCTGCCGTCAATCTGTGCCTCGACCGCTACGCCTTCGCCGTGAGCCTGGGCGCCGCGCTGGTGCACGGCCACGCCAGCCTGCTGCCGCCCGATGCACGGCCGGACACGCTGGCGCGCCTGACCGAAACCGGCGGCGCCCACCTGTTCGCGCTGACCGACGACGCCAAGCTCGAGACGCCCGGCATGCGGCGCCTGCAGGTCGAGGCCGTGCCCGGACCGGCCGGCGATGCGCCGGTGCCCGCCATCGACGGCGGCCGGCATGCGGCCAGCCTGCTCACGTCGGGCTCCACCGGCGTGCCGCAACCGCATGCCAAGGCCTGGCGCACGCTGGTCGGCGACGTCGAAGTGGCGGTCGAACGGCTGTGCCGCGTGCTGCAGCGGCCCACGCTCGAAGGGCTCACGCTGGTGGCGACCGTGCCGGTGCAGCACAGCTACGGCCTCGAGTCGTCGGTGCTGCTCGCGATGCTCGGCGGCGCCGCGTTCGAAACCGGGCGGCCGTTCTTTCCGGCCGATGTGGCGAAGGCACTGGCCTCGGTGCCGCGTCCGCGCGCGCTGGTGACCACGCCGTTTCACCTGAAGACGCTGCTGCTGTCGGGCATCGCGCTGCCGCCGGTCGACCTGATCCTGTCGGCCACCGCGCCGCTGTCACCGCAACTGGCCGCGCAGGCCGAGCAGGCGCTGGGCGGCGTGCTGCTCGAAATCTACGGCAGCACCGAATCGGGCCAGGTGGCCACGCGCCGCACGACCGAGAGCGAGGTCTGGGAAACCTTCGGCGAGATCCGCGTGCATGCGCAGCCGGGGGAGGGTGACGGTCCCGAGCGCTTCATCTTCAGCGGCGATTTCATTCCCGAGCCGACGCCCATGGCCGACGTGCTCGAACTGCTGGACGCTCGGCGCTTTCGGCTGTTCGGCCGCGCCAACGACCTGATCCACGTCGCCGGCCGGCGCAGTTCGCTCGCGCACCTGAACTACCACCTGAACAGCATCGCGGGTGTCGAGGACGGCGCCTTCTGGCTGCCCGACGAGGTGGCCGACGGCGTGGTGCGGCCGGTGGCGTTCGTGGTCGCGCCTACGCTGTCGGCGGCGGACATCATTGCTGCACTGCGGCAACGGCTGGAGCCGGTGTTCGTGCCGCGCCGCGTGGTGCAGGTCAAGGCCTTTCCGCGCGAAGGCACGGGCAAGCTCACGGTGCGGGCGCTGCGCGAATTTGCGCTGGCGCAGCTGGCCGACGACCAGACGCCGGTGCAGATGGCGCACACGGTGCCGGTCGACCATCCGGCCTTTGCCGGCCATTTCCCCGGCCAGCCGCTGGTGCCCGGCGCGTTGCTGCTGGCGGAGGTCATGGAGGTCGTGCGACGCGTGCCGGCGCTGTCGGCACGGCTCGGCCCAAGCCCGACGCTGGCGGCCGCCAAGTTCCTGGCGCCCGTGCGGCCCGGCAGCACGCTGTCCATCGAGCTGCATCCCGAGGCCGGAACCGGCCGCGGCGTGCGTTTCGACGTGCGCTGTGACGGCGTGGCGGCTGTCACCGGCCGCTGGACGGCTGTGCCAGAGTCGGCGGGATGAAGCACACCGACGCCGAAACGCGCGCCGTGGACGAAGCGGCGCGGCAGACTGCCCGCCCGGCGGCCCAGCAGGGCGACTGGGCGCGCGCGCCCGAGCGCAGCAACATGCTGGCGCTGCGCTTCATCTGCCTGATGGCGCTGGTGTGCGGGCGGCACGTCACGCGGCTGCTGCTGCCGCCGATCAGCCTGTACTTCCTGCTGTTCGCGCCGGCGCCGCGCCGCTACATCAAGCGCTACCTGTTCCGGGCCATCGGCCCGCGCGCGGGCTGGGTCGACGGCTACCGCCTGCTGCACGCGTTTTCCTCCACCGTGCTCGACCGCGTGTACTTCCTGCGCGGACGCATGGACCTGTTCAAGCTGAAGATCGAAGGCAACGCCCCGATCGAGGCCGAGGCGGCCGAAGGGCGGGGCGCTTTCCTGCTCGGCGCCCACATCGGCAGCTTCGAGGTGCTCGGCGCCTGCAAGCAGCAAAAGCACCAGAACCGCATGCGGCTGGCGATGCTGATGTACCCGGACAACGCGCAGCGCATCACCGCGATCCTGAACGCCATCGCGCTGCCCGAGATGCGGCCCCACGTGATCGCGCTGGGCCGGCCGCATTCCATGCTCGCGCTGCGCGATTGGCTCGACGGCGGCGGCCTGGGCGGCATGCTGGCCGACCGCACCCTGCCGGGCAGCGAGGAGCAGCCGGCAAACCAGCGCGGCAACAACATCGTGCTGCCTTTCCTGGGCCAGCCGGCCGTCTTCAACGACGGCCCGTTCCGGCTGGCGGCGCTGCTGCGCCGCAAGGTGTTCTTCATGGCCGGCATGTACGGCGGCGGTGCCCGCTACGATGTCCGGTTCGACCCGCTGGCCGACTTCGGCACGCCGTTCGTCGACGCCGCGGAGCGTGAACGCCGCATCCGAAGCGCGGTCGAAGCCTATGTGGCCCGCCTGGAGGCGCTGTGCCGCGCCTACCCGTACAACTGGTTCAACTTTCATGATTTCTGGCTCGAAGATGCGGCTTGATCGGCTTTGCAGGGTGGTGGTGCTGGCGGTGGCTTTCTGTGCCGCGCCGGCGTGGGCGGCATTCGACCTGCCCGAACTGATGGGCCTGCTGGCCCGGCAGAAGAGCGGCGAGGCGCGCTTCACCGAGCAGCGCTTCGTGCACGGCCTCGAAGGCCCGCTCGACGCGAGCGGCACGCTGAGCTTCGAGGCGCCCGACAAGCTGGTGCGCCGCACGCTGTCGCCGCGCATCGAGACCATGTCCGTCGACGGCAACACGCTGACCCTGTCGCGCGGCAACCGCAACCGCACGCTGGCACTGGACAGCATGCCCGAGCTGCTGGGTCTGGTCGAAGCCATGCGCGGCACGCTGAGCGGCGATGGCGCCACGCTGCAGCGCTACTTCAAGAGCACCGTGACCGGCGCCGCCGGCAAGTGGACGCTCGACCTCACGCCCAACGACAGCCGGCTGGCCGCGCAGGTGCGCAGCATGCGCATCACCGGCCGCAACAGCGAGGTGTTGGGGCTGGAGATGGAGTTCGTGGGCGGTGACCGCTCGGTCATGCACATTTCGCCCAACGCACCGCCGTCGGCGCTGCCGGCCGGCGCCCCCGGGCGCGCGACACCGTGAGCCTGGCGCAGGCGGGCGGCCCGCCGGGGTGGTCGCGCCGCATCGTCGTCCTGTTGGCGTGGTTGCTGGTCGTGGCCCTGGGCGCGGTCGTCATCGCGCGCACCCAGATCGGCGCCGACCTGTCGGCCTTTCTTCCCAAGAGCCCGGACCTGCGCCAGCGCGTGCTCATCGAGCAGCTGCAAAGCGGCGTGGCCTCGCGCACGCTGATGCTGGGCTTCGAGGGCGGCAGCGTCGCGCAGCGCGCTGAGGTCTCGCGTGCCGTCGGCAAGGCGATGCGCGACAGCCAGCTCTTCGACCTGGTGCAGAACGGCGACGTGAGCGACTGGAGCGAGGCCGGCACCTGGGTGTTCCAGCACCGCTACCAGCTCTCGTCCGGCGTGATGCCGGGGCAGTTCACCGCCGAAGGGCTGCGCGAAGCCATCGTCGACACGCTGTCGATGCTCGGCACGCCGGCCGGCAACGCGATCAAGCCCTTGCTCGACAGCGATCCGACGGGCGAGACCCAACGCATCGCGATGGAGCTAGTGCCGGCCAGCGCACCGCGCAGCGAGGCCGGCGTCTGGATGTCGCGCGAGGCACCGCGTGCGCTCATGATCGCCACCACGCGCGCGGCCGGCGGCGACCTCGACGCGCAGGCCGTCGCCATCGCCCGCGTGCAGGCCGCTTACGAAGCCGCCGCGCGCGGCATGGGCGAGGCCGCGCCGAAGCTGCTGCTGAGCGGGCCGCCCGTGTTCTCGGTGATGAGCCGCGAAAAGATCAAGACCGAAGCCATCCACCTTGCGGTGGTGGGCGGCATCGTGATGAGCGTGCTGCTGCTGCTGGCCTTCGCCTCGCCGCGCGCGCTGGTCATCGCCTTCCTGCCGGTGGCCACGGGCGTGGTGGTGGGCACCGCGTCGGTCAGCCTGGTGTTTGGCTCGGTGCACGGGCTCACGCTGGGCTTCGGCAGCACGCTGATCGGCGAGACGGTCGACTACGCCATCTACTACCTGATCCAGGCGCGCGGCGCGGCCGTGGCCGGCACCGGCTGGCAGCGCTGGCGCGAGGTGCATTGGCCTACTGTGCGGCTGGGCCTGCTGACCTCCGTGTGCGGCTTTGCGGCGCTGGTGTTCTCGGGCTTTCCGGGGCTGGCGCAGCTGGGCGTGTTTTCGATCGCCGGGCTGGTGTCGGCCGCATTGGCCACGCGCTACGTGTTGCCCATGCTGGCACCCGATGGCGCGACCGGCATGGGCATGCGCCGGCACATGGCGCGGCTGGCCGGCCTGCTGGTGCGCGGCCTGCCGCGCCTGCGCTGGCCGCTGGCGGCGCTCGGCGTGGCGGCGCTCGCGCTGGTGCTGTGGCAGGGCGGTCACCTGTGGCGCGCCGACCTGAGCGCGATGAGCCCCGTGCCGCGCTCGGCCCAGCAGCTCGACGAGATGCTGCGCAAGGACATCGGCGCCAGCGACGGCGGCGTGCTCGTGGTGGCCTTCGGCGACGACGAACAGGCCGCACTGCGCCACACCGAGGCCGCGGCCGCGCGTCTCGATGCGTTGGTCGACAAGGGCGAGCTCAGCGGCTACGAAGCCGTGACCCGCGTGCTGCCCAGCGTGGCCGCGCAAACGGCGCGCCAGGCCAGCCTGCCCGACGCCGACACGCTGCGCGCCAACCTGGTCGAGGCGACCAAGGGCCTGCCGCTGCCGGCATCGCGCCTCGGTCCCTTCGTGGCCGACGTGGAGGCCGCGCGCAAGCAAGCGCCCGTGCAGCGCACCGACCTCATGGGCGGCCCGCTGGGCTCCGTGGTCAACACGCTGATGTACGAGCGCCCGGGCGGTGGCTGGTCCACGCTGGTCGTGCTGCATCCCGGCCCGGGCTTCGAACAGGGGCGCCTCGAGGAGGCGCTGGCCGGGCTGCCCGAGGTGCAGGTGGTGGACGTCGGGCGCGAACTCGGCGGCCTCTACCAGCGCTACCTGCACGAGGCCTTCGTGCAAGTGCTGCTGGGTGCGCTGGCGGTGGTGGTGCTGCTGGGCGTGTACCTGCGCTCGTGGCGCCGTCTGCTGGCCGTGTGCCAGCCGCTGCTGTTCGCGGTGGTGCTCACGCTGGGCGGTATGGCGTTGGCGCAGGCGGCGCTCGGCATCCTGCACCTCGTGGGGCTGCTGCTGATCGTCGCCGTGGGATCGAACTACGCGCTCTTCTTCGACCAGCTGCGCACGACCGGGCGCGCGGACGAAGACACGCTGGCCTCGCTGATGCTGGCCAACCTCACGACGGTGGTGTCGTTCGGGCTGATCGCGATCTCGGACATTCCGGCGCTGTCGTCCATCGGCCGCGTGGTCGCGCCGGGCGCCTTGCTGGCGCTGCTGCTGTCGGCCGCGTTCGCGCGCAACGTGGCGCCCGGGAAGGGCCCGAGCCCACAGCGTCCGCGCTGATGGGAAAATCCGGACCCACCATGTCGTCGCCTTCCGCCCCTTCCACCCGTTCTGCCGCCTCCGAATCCTGGCCCTGGCCGCCCGCCATGCGCGCCAGCGCGGCCGTGCATGTGGCGGCCCTGGGCGCGGGCGTGCTGGTGCCGGGCGCATGGCCCTGGGCGCTCGGCGCGGTGGTGCTGAACCATGCGCTGATCACCGGCGCCGGGCTCACGCCGCGCAGCAACCTGCTCGGCCCGAACGTCACGCGCCTGCCCGAAGCCGCCGCTGCGCGTCGCGAGGTGGCGATCACCATCGACGACGGGCCCGAGCCCGAGGTCACCCCCCGCGTGCTCGACCTGCTGGACGCCCACGGACAGCGCGCCACCTTCTTCTGCATCGCCGAGCGCGTGCTGGCGCATCCGGCGCTGGCGCGCGAGATCGTCGCGCGCGGCCACAGCATCCAGAACCACACGGCGCGGCATCGGCACAACTTCTCTTTCCTCGGCCCGCGCGGCTTCGCGGCGGAGATCGCGCGCGCGCAGGACATCCTGACCGACGTGACCGGCCAGCGCCCGACCTGTTTCCGCGCGCCCGCCGGCCTGCGCAACCCTTTCCTCGAACCCGTGCTGCACCGCCTCGGCCTCTCGCTCGTGAGCTGGACGCGGCGCGGTTTCGACACCCGCGAAGGCGATGCCGCCAAGGTGATGGCGCGCCTCGCCCGCCACCTGCAGGCGCGCGACATCCTGCTGCTGCACGACGGCAATGCCGCGCGCACCGCGGCGGGGCAACCCGTCTTGCTGGAAGTCCTGCCCTTGTTGCTCCAACGCCTGCGCACCGATGGATTGCGCGCCGTGACCCTGCCTGAAGGATTGAAGACCGCATGAGCGCCGTGATGCCATCGACGATGACCACCGACCAAGCCTGGCGCGAGCTGCACGAAGCCGCGACCGTGCCTTACAAGAAGGGCGGCACCTTCGCCTGGCAGTTCGCGCGCGGCAAGCTCGGGCGCGACCCGGTGTTCCGCGGCCTGCTCGAACGCGGGCTGATCGACGCCCAGCACCGGCGCGTGGTCGACATCGGCTGCGGACAGGGCCTCTTCGTGAGCCTGCTGGCGTCGATGAGCACGATGCAGCAACAGGGACGCTGGCCGGCCTCATGGGCCGCCACGCCGGCTGCCGCGGACTACACGGGCATCGAGCTGATGCCCAAGGACGTGGCGCGCGCCGAGGCATCGGTCGGCCACCTGAAGCCGACGCCGCGGCTGGTGTGCGCCGACATGTGCTCGGCCGCCTTGCCCGACTGCGATCTGGTCGTGATCCTCGACGTGCTGCACTACGTGGACCTCGCGGCGCAAGAAGGCGTGCTGACCCGCGTGCGCGACGCGTTGCGCCGTGGCGGCAACCCGAAGGCGCGCCTGCTGCTGCGCGTGGGCGATGCGTCGAGCACGCGCGGCTTCGCGATCAGCCAGTGGGTCGATCGCACCGTGACGCGCATCCGCGGCCACAAGGTCTCGCCGACCTGGGGCCGCCCACTGACCGAGTGGATCGGCGTGCTGCAGCGCCTGGGTTTCCGCGTGCAGAGCATGCCGATGAGCGAAGGCACGCCGTTCGCCAACGTGCTGCTGGTGGCCGACCTGGAGACTGCCGCTTGACGGCACCGCAGACGCTCGACCGCGCGGGCATCGCTGCGCGCATTCCGCACAGCGGCAGCATGTGCCTGCTGGAACGCCTCGAGGGCTGGGACGCCGAATCGATCCATTGCAGCACCACGACGCACAGCCAGGCGGACAACCCGCTGCGCACCGAGAGCGGCCTGCTCGCGCCGAACGCCATCGAATACGCGGCGCAGGCCATGGCGCTGCACGGCGGCCTGCTGGCGGTGGAGGGCAGCACGCCGTCGGCCGGCTTCCTGGCCAGCGCGCGCAACGTGAAGTTGGCGGCGGCGCGGCTGGACGACATCGCCGGGGCGTTGCAGGTGCGCGCGAAGCGCCTGTCCGGCGATGACCGGCAGGTCTTGTATGAATTCACGGTGGCGGCCGACGACGGCCGCCTGCTGGCCGAAGGCCGGGCCGTGGTGGTCTTGAACACGCCGCTGGCGGACATGGGAAGCACACCGTCATGAGTTTCGAAGGAAAACGCACACTGATCACCGGCGCCAGCGGCGCGCTCGGTGCGGCCATGGCGGAGCGTTTTGCACGCGACGGCGCCACCGTGCTGCTGCATGCCAATTCGCGACCCGAGGCCATCGAGCAACTGGCTGCGTCGATCACCGCTGCAGGCGGCAAGGCGGAATGCCATGTGTTCGACCTGCGCAGCGACGAAGCCTGCGCGGCCGGCTGCGCACGCATCCTCGAAGGCGGCGCGGTGCAGATCCTCGTCAACAACGCGGGCGTGCACGACGACGCGGTGCTGCCCGGCATGCGCGCCGAGCAATGGCACAAGGTGATCGACGTGTCGCTCAACGGCTTCTTCCGCGTGACCCAACCGCTGCTGCTGCCGATGATGCGCACCCGTTGGGGGCGCGTGCTGAACATCTCGTCCGTCGCTGCCATCGCGGGGAACAAGGGGCAGGTGAACTACGCCGCGGCCAAGGGCGCGCTGAACAGCGCGACCAAGGCGCTGTCGCTCGAAGTGGCGTCGCGCGGCGTGACCGTGAACGCGATCGCGCCGGGAATCATCGCGTCGCCGATGGCCGATGCGGTGTTCGATCCCGCGCTCATCAACCAGATGGTGCCCGTGAAGCGCGCCGGAACGCCGCAGGAAGTGGCGGCGCTGGCAGCGTTCCTGGCAGGCGATGAAGCCGCGTACATCACGGGACAGGTGATCTCGATCAACGGCGGAATGATCTGAGGCCCGGCTGCTTCGTTCTTCCTGGCGAAGAGCAGGGCATCCATTTCACCCCGGAACCCGGCAGGCGGTGCGGTGTGGGCGGCCCCTCTGTGCCGCCGAGGAGCGCAGCGTTTCGCGGATCAGGGCTCGCAGCTGTTTGAGCCGAAGGCGAGTTCTGCGAGACCCCGCGAAACGCGAGCACCGCAGGGCAGCCGCGAAGCGGCCGGCACAGTGGGGCCGACCACGCCGTGCCGCCTGTCGGGCGCTCCCAAAAGGCCTAGAGAGGCAGCGTATCAAACGCAGCGTAAGCCGTAGCCAGCCACGACTTCACGCGCTGCCGTTCCAGCAACCCAAGCGCATGCGGCCCTTCGCGGTCGTTCACCGCCTTCCAGAAACTCGTGTTCTGCGCATCGATCTTGCGCATGCTGGCCTCATGCAATCGCGGCAATGCAATCACGCGTGCGCCGTTCGCATTGGCCTTCGACAGCGACTGCGACGCCAGCAGCATCCCGAAGTCGCTGCCGCGCCCGTAGTTCTGCACCACGATGTAGTTGGGCCGATTGCCGAAGGTGTCGATCAGCGTGCCGAGCAGGTCGGTGGAGTCCTTGCCGTCGTCCAGCACGTGCCAGAAGTTGACCGTGACGTCGATCTCCTCGAACACGTCGAACAGGTCGGATTCCTTGATCCAGCGCGACAACGGCGCCAGCGTCTGCGCCGCGAGGTCGACGATCACGCTCTGCTTCGGGTTGGTCTCGAAGCCGTTCACCACCGTGTCCAGGCCTTCGAAGCTGTCGACCACCACGGGCGAGGCAAAGCCCTCGTAGAAGCGTGTGAAGGAGCTGTGCGACCGATCGGTGTCGAAGCCGGTGAAGGGCCGGCTGCGATCGATGAAGTACTGGGCCAGCACGCGTGCCGTGACCGATTTGCCGACACCGCCTTTTTCGCCGCCGATAAAATTGATGGAGCTCATGAGTGGTTGCTGCCTCGAATGGGTTGAGGGGTGGAGGAGGGCGGATTCATTCTAGGGGTCGCCTGTCGCACCACTGTGGCTAGCGACCCCGCTTGCTCATGCCCTGCAGCAAGGGATGTGCCTGCAGGCGCTGCTGCAGCCGTTTCTTCCACGGGGCCGGCAGTGCCGACGCGTCGATCATCGCGGGCCACTGGTCGCGCGCGAGGCGGGCCGTGTCGGCCACCACGCGTCGCATGCGCGGCTCGTGCAAGCCAGCCGAGAAACAGAACGCGCGCACATTGGCCGGCGTGAACATCGCGGTGCGACGGGCCGCGGTGGCGCTCACTGGGGCCGGCAGCAGCGGCAGTGCATGGCCCTCGACGCCCTGCAGCGCCGCATAGGCCACGATGTCATAGGCCGGCGCCAACCGTGGTGCGATGCCGTCGGGGTACAGCACGCCGAAGTTCTTCAGGTGGGCATCGGGGTTGCCCAGCAGGTCGTTGACCACGAGCCGGCGCACCAGTTCGAGCACAGCGTCTTCGCCGAGAGACGGAAAGGCGCGCATCGCGAGCGCCATGTCGAGGTAGCTTCCGCTGTACTTGTGCATCGGGTCGACCGCCAGCACCTGCGCGAAGTCTTCGAAATGGATGCGGCGCGCGCCATCGCGGTCGAAACGCGTGACGGCCAGGAACTCGGGCTCGTCCGGCAGCGCATAGCTGTGCTCCGCCGCAATGGCCGACAGCGGCGCGAGTTCGGCGTGACACACCTCGACACCCGCCACCCCGGCCATCTGCAGCGAAAGCATCTCGAGTTGCGGCATGTGCGGCCGGCCGGCCACCGGCAGCTTGGCGATCACGCGCGTGCTGGCGCCGGCGCGCACGCGCGCCACGTAGCGCCCGCCCTGGCGGCGCAGGCCGAGCTTGGGCTGCACGCCCGAGACCGAGATGCCCTGCGGCATCGGCAACTCGACCACCGACATCTCGAGCGCGTCCTGGTCCTGCGTGATGAGCCGCTGCAGCGTGCCGCGGTCCACCGACACCGGGCGCGCGGCCACGGCGCCGGGCAGGTCGCCGCCGCAGGCCGCCAGCAATTCGAAGTGGTCGTTCTCGCGGCAACCGCGCAGCTGCGCGATGTGGCTGCGCAGCACGCCTTCGGGCAGCAGGTTCTGGAAGAAGCCGGGCAACTGGCCGCCCTGGGCGTTGAACAGCGGGTTCTTCACGTCGCTCCACAACGCGGCCTGGGCGGCCGGGTCGCTCGCGACCATCGACAGCGAAAGCACGCCGGGCGGCGGGTTGGCGATCAACTCGGGCTCCGCCACGAAGCGGCACAGGTCGGCGTACTGGAACAGCTTGCCGAGGCGGTGCGCGCCGAGCGAAATCTCGAGGATCTTGACGTTCATGGCGGTGAGCGGCGGCCCCGCACGTAGGGCGGCGCGGCAGGCGCTTCGGCCAGCGCCCGACCGACGCGCGTGGCGACCGGGCGGTAGCCGGGATCGACGGCCGTGCCTTCGCCGAAGCCCTTGGGCGCGAGCTGCAGTTCGAGCCCCAGCGCATCGACCAGCGCGAGCAGCGACGACAACTGCGGATTGCCCTTCAGGCTCAGGGCATTGCGCACCGAGCGCTCGGTGAGCCCCGAACGCAGGGCGATCTCGGCGTTCGTGAGGCCGGTGGCCCCGCGACGCGCCGTGAGGGCGGTGATGAGTTCCTGCTTGTCCACGGAAAGATATTACCGCAAATGCCTATTTGGGAAACATATTTCCGATGCGAAGAACCTACTTGGGTATCAGCGTGAAGAGCGGCATGACCACGCCCATCACCCAGTTCTGGCCGAAGTCGAGGGCCGCCCGGCGGTATTTCTCGTCGGCCTGAGCGGCCAGCAGGTCGAGCCGTGCCACCACCTTCGACAGTTCGCGGTCGGCCACGAGGTTGCGCCCGCGCTCGCTGATCTCGGTGGCCAGCAGCAGCGGCTGGCCGTCGGGGCCGGTCTTGGAAGAGATGAGCCAGAGCGAAATCTCGAAGTTGCGCGCCGTGCGGTAGCTGTTCTCGGCGTCGACCCCGTCGATCATGGTCTGGTCCCAGGTGTTGCCGTTGGCCTGCTTGAGCATCGAGGCCCACCCGACGACCAGCGCCGCCACGCGGTCGCCCTGGTAGGCCTGCGGGCCGGTCTCGAAGGCCAGGCGGATGGCGTCGATGCCGGTGGCGCCGCGCAGCTCGGGCAACTGCGTGCCCTGCAGGACCGCGTCCCAGGTGCGCTGCGTGGCTTCTTCCATGCTGGCGGCCGACTTGCGCCATTCACGCGGGTTGCGCCGGTACAAGGTGGTCTGCACGCGGCGCACCGACTGCAGGTTGTCGCGCAGCGACAGGTTGGCGATGCGGTTGGTGGCCGATTGCAGCCATTCCTGGTTGCCGTAGGGCTCGGCGCGCTCGGTGGAACGGAAGGAGGAACAGCCCGTCAGCGCCAGCGGCGCGAGCAGGGCGGCCGCGGTGCCCGCCAACAGGCAGGTGCGTCGCGCCGCGAGGGGAGAAGCCAGGGAATCGCTCATGCCCTGACGTTATCATCCACGGCTGGGGCGGCGGCCCGCTTCAAGCTGCGGGCCCGTGCAATTTTCCTTACAAATCAATACCTTGGCGCTACGCCAAGGCAGGGCGACAAGTCGTGCGTCTTAACTCCATCAAGCTCTCGGGCTTCAAGTCGTTCGCCGAACCCACCAACTTCCTGCTGCCGGGCCAACTGGTCGGGGTGGTGGGGCCGAACGGCTGCGGCAAGTCGAACATCATGGATGCCGTGCGCTGGGTGCTCGGCGAGTCGCGTGCGTCGGAACTGCGCGGCGAGTCGATGCAGGACGTGATCTTCAACGGCACGACCACCCGCAAGCAGGCCAGCCGCTCGAGCGTCGAACTGGTGTTCGACAACGCCGACCACCGCGCCGGCGGCCAGTGGAACCAGTTCACCGAAATCGCCGTGCGCCGCGTGCTCACGCGCGACGGCACCAGCAGCTACTACATCAACAACCAGCCGGTGCGTCGCCGCGACGTGCAGGACGTGTTCCTGGGCACCGGCCTCGGCCCGCGCGCCTACGCCATCATCGGCCAGGGCACGATCAGCCGGATCATCGAATCCAAGCCCGAAGAGCTGCGCCTGTTCCTCGAAGAAGCCGCGGGTGTCTCCAAGTACAAGGAGCGCCGCCGCGAAACCGAGAACCGCCTGGGCGACACGCGCGAGAACCTCACGCGCGTCGAAGACATCCTGCGCGAACTCAACGCCAACCTCGAGAAGCTCGAGAAGCAAGCCGAGGTGGCGGCGCGCTACAACGCGCTGCAGGGCGACGCCACGAAGAAGCAGCACCAGCTGTGGTTCCTCAAGCGCGGCGAAAGCGATGCCGACCAGGCCAAGATCAAGGCCGATTCGGAAAAGGCCATCAACGACCTCGAATCGCGCACCGCCGACCTGCGCCGCATCGAGTCCGAACTCGAAACCGTGCGCCAGGCCCACTACGGCGCCGGCGACCTGGTGAACCAGGCGCAGGGCAAGTTGTACGAAGCCAGCGCCGAAGTCGGCCGGCTCGAAGGCGAGATCCGCTTCGTGGTCGAAGGCCGCCAGCGCGTCGAACAGCGCCTTGTGCAACTGCGCGAACAGATGGGCCAATGGGGCCGTCGCCGCGAAGAGGCCGAAGCCGAGATAGAGACGCTGGCCGGTGCCGGCGTCGATGCCGAAGAGCAGGCCATCCTGCTGGCCGCGCAGCTCGAAGAGCACGACGCGCGCCTGCCCGACCTCGAAGAGGCCGTGCAGCGTGCGCAGAACGAGGCCAACACGCAGCGCGCGACGGTGTCGCAGGTGCAGCAGCAGATCCAGGTGTTGGCCGCCGACCAGCGCAACATCGAAGACCAGAGCCGCCAGCTCACGCTGCGCAGCGAACGCCTGCGCGCCGACCAGAACGCGCTGGCCGCGCCCGATGAAGACCGGCTGACCGACATGCAGGAGCAGCTGGCCGCGGCGCAGGAAACCGCCAGCGAATCCGACGCCCGCCTGCAGGAACTGCAGGAGGCCGTGCCCCAGCTCGACGAAGACCGCCGCGCCAAGCAGCAGGCCGTCAACACCGAGGGCGCCCGACACGCCGAGTTCTCGGCCCGCCTCGAAGCGCTGCGTGCGCTGCAGGAGAAGGTCAAGACCGACGGCAAGCTCGCGCCCTGGCTCGCCAAGCACGGGCTCGATGGCCTGCAGGGCCTGTGGAGCCGCATCCACATCGAACAGGGCTGGGAGAACGCGCTCGAGTCCGCACTGCGCGAGCGCCTGGGCGCGCTCGAAGTCAGCCGGCTCGACATGGTGCGTGCCTTCGGCAACGACGCACCGCCCGCCAAGCTGGCCTTCTACAGCCCGCCCGCCGCTGGCGTGCCGCAGGGCGCGGGCGCGCTGCCCAAGCTGTCGAGCCTGCTGCGCCTGAACGACGCCGGCCAGCAAGCGCTGCTGAACGACTGGCTGCACGGTTGCTTCACGGCCGAGACTTTCGAAGAAGCGCTGGCCCAGCGCGCCACGCTGCAGCCCGGCGAAGTGATCTACGTGCGCAGCGGCCATGCCGTGTCGTCGCACAGCGTGAACTTCTACGCGCCCGATTCCGAGCAGGCCGGCCTCCTGGCCCGCCAGCAGGAAATGGAAAACCTCGAGCGCCAGCTCAAGGCCCAGACGCTCATCAACGAAGAGGCGCGCACCGCGCTGGTCCGTGCCGAAGCGGCCTACGGCGATGCCGCGCAGCGCCTCGTCACGGCGCGCCGCGAAGCCGCCGAAACGCAGTCGCGCGCCCATGAACTGCAGGTCGAAACACTGCGCATGACGCAGCTCGCCGAACAGACCCGCGCGCGCAGCCAGCAGCTGGCCGCCGACCTCGGCGAGGTCGATGCCCAGCTCGAGGAACTGCAAGAAAAGCGCATCGCCGCCGAAGGCCGCTTCGAAGAGCTCGACATGCAGCTGGCCGACAGCCAGGAGCGCCATGCGCAGCTCGACGAGCGCGTGATCGAAGCCGGTCGCGCGCTCACGGCCAGCCGCGAGCAGCACCGCAGCCTCGAACGACAGGCGCAGGAAGCCACCTTTTCGCAGCGCACGCTCGAAGCGCGCCGCGGCGAACTGAACCGCAGCATCGAAACCGCTTCGCAGCAGACCGTGGCGCTGACCGACGAAGACGAGCGCGCCCGCGCCGAGCTCAGCCGCCTGTCGGATGCCGCCGCGCAAGCCGGCCTGCAGGACGCGCTGTCGCTCAAGCTGGAGCGCGAGACCGCCTTGGGCGCGGCCCGCAGCCAGTACGACGACCTCACGCTCAAACTGCGCGCCAGCGACGAGCGCCGGCTGCAGCTGGAGCGCGAACTCGATCCGCTGCGCCAGCGCATCACCGAGTTCCAGCTCAAGGAGCAGGCCGCGCGCCTGGGCGTCGAGCAGTACCAACAGCTGCTGGACGACGCCGGTGCCGACCTCGAGGCGGTCGCGCAATCGATCGAGACCGAGAAGGTGCGCCTGACCGGCCTGCAAAGCGAAATCGACCGCCTGAACCGCGAGGTGGTCGCGCTCGGCGCCGTCAACCTCGCCGCGCTCGACGAACTCGCGATTGCGAGCGAGCGCAAGGTCTTCCTCGACGCGCAGTCGGCCGACCTGAACGAAGCCATCGGCACGCTCGAAGACGCCATTCGCAAGATCGACGCCGAAACGCGCGACCTGCTCGGCGGCACCTTCAAGATCGTCAACGAGCACTTCAGCCGCATGTTCCCGGAGCTGTTCGGCGGCGGCAACGCCAAGCTGATGATGACGGGCGACGAAATCCTCGATTCCGGCGTGCAGGTCATGGCCCAGCCGCCCGGCAAGAAGAACCAGACCATCCACCTGCTCTCGGGCGGCGAGAAGGCGCTCACGGCCATTGCGCTCGTCTTCGCCATCTTCCAGCTGAACCCGGCGCCTTTCTGCCTGCTGGACGAAGTGGACGCGCCGCTGGACGACGCCAACACCGAACGCTATGCCAAACTCGTCTCCGCCATGAGCCGTGAAACCCAGTTCCTTTTCATCAGCCACAACAAGATCGCCATGGAAATGGCCGAACAGCTGATCGGCGTGACCATGCAGGAGCAGGGCGTGTCGCGCATCGTTGCGGTCGACATGGAGTCGGCGGTCTCGATGGTCGAAGCGGCATAAGGCAAGGGCACGCATGAGCAATCTCACCCTCGCCCTGGCGATCCTCGGCGGCCTCGTTCTCGCGGCCGTCGTGGCCTACAACACCCTGATGTCGCGCCGCAATGCGCCGCGCCAGCCCGATGCGGTCGATGTCGCCCTGGCCGAAGCCGAGCGCGCGCTGGCCGGCGGCAGCGACGGCGGCGTGGAGCCGATGCTCCATGCCGACCCGAGCCAGGTGGCCGGCAGCGACCGCCACGAGCCGCTGTTCGACCCCGACCTGCCGGCGCCCAGCGGCGTGCCCGTGCCCACCGGCGAGCGCCGCGGCGGGCTCGATCCGCTGATCGACGTCATCGCGCCCATTTCGCTCGAAGGCCTGGCCTCGGGCGATGCCGCGCTCGCGTCGATGCCGTCGACGCGCCGCGCCGGCAGCAAGCCGGTGGCCATCGAAGGCCTGAACGACCTCACCAGCCAATGGGAGCCGCCGGCGCCCGGACAGCGCTACCGCGCCTTCCAGGTCGGCGTGCAACTGGCCAACCGCACCGGGGCGCTCAACGAGATCGAGTACTCCGAATTCGTGGTCAAGGCGCAGGCTTTTGCCGACGCGGTGAACGGTGCGCCCGAATTTCCTGAAATGCTCGACG
The DNA here is from genome assembly GCF_058801005.1 of Variovorax sp. GW822-FHT04A09. Taxonomy (NCBI): domain Bacteria; kingdom Pseudomonadati; phylum Pseudomonadota; class Betaproteobacteria; order Burkholderiales; family Comamonadaceae; genus Variovorax; species Variovorax sp. GW822-FHT04A09. Next base: position 910,436 of record NZ_JBXAMV010000001.1, read on the forward strand.
AAGTGGCGCGTGCCCGCGAGCTCGACCAGTTCGCCAGCGCGCACGACGCGCAGCTGGGCTTTGTGCTGCGTGCGCTGCATGCGGCCTGGAGCCCGGGCTACGTGCAGCAGAACGCTGCGCGGCTGGGCTTTGTCGCTGGGATTATCCCGGGCCGCATGGTACTGCCGACCAGCGAGGCCGGCCTGCCGCCGATCCTCGGGCTCTCGTTCGACACCCAGGCCGCACTGGCCGACGATCCGGCGCAATCGGCGATCCGCGAACTCAGCCTGAGCCTCGACGTGCCGCAGGTCGATCGCGGCGAAGAGCCGTTCCGCCGCATGCGTGAAGCTGCTGCCACGCTCGCCCGCGAGATGGACGGCGTGGTGACCGACAGCGACGGCCAGTTGCTGCGCGACGAAACCATGGACGTGATCGGCGCCGACCTCGAGCAGCTGTACGACACGCTCGACGCACGCGATCTCGCCGCGGGCTCGCCGCTGGCGCGACGCCTCTTCAGCTGACCCGTCTTTTTCCCGAGGGACACCCCATGACAACGCGCGACGAAGCGGCACGCGAAGCCGCCGCACTGAGCGAGCAGCTGCATCGCCACGCCCATCTGTACTACGTGCTCGACGCCCCCGAGCTGCCCGACGCCGAGTACGACAAGATGTTCCAGCGCCTGCAGGTGCTGGAGACCGAGTTTCCCGAGCTGCGCACGCCCGATTCGCCGACGCAGCGCGTGGGCGGCACGGTGCTCGACAGCCTGGCCAAGGTGCGCCACCGGGTGCCGATGCTGTCGATCCGCACCGAGACCGACATCACGCCCGCCGGCGCCAGCGCCTTCGACGCGCGCGTGCGCCGCGAACTGGGCCTGGCCGAAGACGCGCCGCAGATCAGCTACGTCTGCGAGCTCAAGTTCGACGGGCTGGCCATGAGCCTGCGCTACGAGCACGGCGTGCTGGTGCAGGCCGCCACGCGCGGCGACGGCGAGGTGGGCGAGGACGTCACGCAGAACATCCGCACCGTGCGCGAGATTCCGCTCAAGCTCAAGGGCGCCGCCCCGCCCGTGGTCGAGGTGCGTGGCGAGGTCTACATGAAGCGCGCCGATTTCGATGCCCTCAACGAGCGCCAGCGCGAGAAGATCGCCGCCGGGCAGAAGAACGAGAAGGTGTTCGTCAATCCGCGCAATGCGGCTGCCGGCGCGGTGCGCCAGCACGATCCGGCGATCGCGGCGGCGCGTCCGCTGAGCTTCTTTGCCTACGGCCTGGGCGAGGTCTCGCCGGCGAGCGACGGCGGGCCCGAAATTGCCACCCAGTTCGACTGGCTGCAGCAATTCCATGCCTGGGGCTTCCCGGTCGCCACGCAGACCGCACGGGCGACGGGTGCTATTGAACTGATAGCGTTCCACGAAACCATCGGCCGCCAGCGCGATGCGCTGCCGTACGACATCGACGGCGTGGTCTACAAGGTCGACAGCCTGGAGCTGCAGCGCCAGCTGGGCTTTGTCTCGCGCGAACCGCGCTGGGCCGTGGCCCACAAGTACCCGGCGCAGGAGCAGCTGACCGAGGTGGTCGGCATCGAGATCCAGGTGGGCCGCACCGGCAAGCTCACGCCGGTGGCCAAGCTGGCGCCGGTGTTCGTGGGCGGCGTGACCGTGACCAACGCCACGCTGCACAACGAGGACGAAGCGCGCCGCAAGGACGTGCGCGTGGGAGATACCGTGATCGTGCGGCGCGCCGGCGACGTGATTCCGGAAGTGGTGGGGGTGGCGCCCGACAGCCTGGCCAAGCCGGACGACCAGCGCGGCGCGGTCTTCACCATGCCGCACAAGTGCCCCGTGTGCGATTCCGAGGCGGTGCGGGAGGAGGGCGAGGTCGACTACCGCTGCACCGGTGGCCTGTTCTGCGCAGCGCAGCGCAAGGAAGCCATCTTGCATTTCGCGGCGCGGCGCGCGGTCGATGTCGACGGGCTGGGCGACAAGCTGGTCGAGCAGCTGGTCGATGCCAACCTGATCCGCACCTTGCCCGATCTGTACAAGCTCGGCTTCGTCACGCTGGCGGGCCTGGACCGCATGGCCGAGAAGTCGGCCCAGAACCTCGTCGATGCGCTCGAAGCCTCGAAGAAGACCACGCTGCCGCGCTTTTTGTTCGGCCTGGGCATCCGCCACGTCGGCGAGAGCACGGCAAAGGACCTCGCCAAGCATTTCGGCAAGCTCGACGCCATCATGGACGCGACCGAGGAGCAGCTGCTCGAGGTCAACGACGTCGGCCCGGTGGTGGCGCAGAGCCTGCGCACCTTCTTCGACCAGCCGCACAACCGCGAAGTGGTGGAGCAGCTGCGCGCCTGCGGCCTGACCTGGGAAGAGTTCGAGCCCGAGGCCCGCGCGCCCAAGCCTTTGGCGGGACTGACCTTCGTGATCACCGGTACCCTTCCTACGCTGGGCCGCGACGAAGCGAAGGATAAATTGGAGGCAGCCGGCGCCAAGGTGGCCGGCTCCGTCAGCAAGAAGACCCACTACCTCGTGGCCGGGGAAGAGGCTGGCAGCAAGCTGGACAAGGCGCGCGACCTCGGCGTCACGGTGATCGACGAGGCGCGTATGCTGGAGATCCTCGCCAGCGGTGTTCCGCCGGCACCCGACGCCTGAGTCGCCCGGCGCCTGGGATCCGGGCCCTTACCGGCCGTTACGCGACTTCACACCAGAGCAGTCAACAGGGTCTACAAGCGGGCGTTGAACGATCACAGAAGGCCGACAAGGAGTCCCTCATGCAAAAAATTCGTGTTCTCGCTACCAGCCTCGCACTCGGCGGCATCGCGCTGCTGAGCGGCTGCGTAGCCGTCCCTGGCGATCCGTACTACTCCGGCGGCTATTCCGAACCGTACTACTCAGACCCGGGTCCCGTGGTGGTGCCGGCGCCGGTGTACATCCAGGGTGGCGGCTACTACGACAACCGTCGCCCGTACTACGACCGCCGTCCTTACTATGGCCGTCCCGGTTATCCCGCGGTGCGTCCCAGCTACCCAGCCGTGCGGCCGACCTATCCGGCCGGGCGTCCACCGGGTTGGCAACGTCCGCCGGCTGTCTCGCCTGCGCATCCGGGTGTGTCGCCCAACTACCCGAGCAATGCGATGCGCCCGCCGCCGGGTGTGCCGTGGCGTGACGCGCCGGCGCTGGCCGACAAGCCTTGAGCAAGCGCTCCAGCGAGGGCGCTGCGCGCTGGCCATAATCCCTCCATGGCCTTCCGCGAAATCCTGAAAATGGGCGACCCCCGGCTGCTGCGCACCGCGCAGCCGGTCGCCGCTTTCGACACCGACGAACTGCACCTGCTGGTGCGCGACATGTTCGAGACCATGCAGGCGGTCAATGGCGCCGGCCTTGCGGCGCCGCAGATCGGCGTCGACCTGCAACTGGTGATCTTCGGCACCGACACCGTCAATCCACGCTACCCCGACGCACCGCCAGTGCCACGCACCGTGCTGCTCAACCCCGTCATCACGCCGCTGGGCGATGAAGAGGAAGAGGGCTGGGAAGGCTGCCTGTCGGTGCCCGGCCTGCGCGGCGTGGTGCCGCGCTTCGCCCACATCCGCTACACCGGCTTCGACCTGTACGGCGACCCGATCGACCGCACCGCCGACGGCTTTCATGCGCGCGTGGTGCAGCACGAGGTCGATCACCTGTTCGGCAAGCTGTACCCGATGCGGGTGCGCGATTTCTCGCGCTTCGGCTACACCGAGGTCCTGTTCCCGGGCCTCGATGCGGCCGACGACGACTGATTCGCCAGTCGCCTCTTCGCTTACTTGTTGTTGAGCCCGAAGCGGCCGCCACCCGTGAGCGCGAGCGAGATCGCCGCGAACAGGAACATGCCCTGCAGTTCCAGCGCCCAGCCGCCTTGCCCGTTCAGCGCGCCGAGGTCCTTGCGGTGGGCCAGCCAGATCGCCACCACCATGTTGATGGCCACGACCAGCGCGGCGGGCCGCGTGAACAGGCCGACGATCAGCAGCACCGGCGCCAGGATCTCGCCCACGTAGACCAGGTAGGCCAGCACCGCGGGCACGCCGTGCGACGCGAGCATGCCGCCGATGCCGTCGACGCCCTTGCCGACCTTCGCAATGCCATGCAGCAGGATGAGGATGCCCAGCGCAACGCGCAGGATGAGCTTGCCGGTGTCGTCGGACTTGACCATGGTGTGATTCCTGTTCGGGAGTGATGAAAGGGCCGTATGGTAGTGAAACTGGCCGCGCCGCCAACCGATCGCCCGCGAGCGGATCGACATATGTATCCAACGCAGGGTTCTTTGTCGTCGGCCTGCATCGCCCCGTACACTGCCTTTTGCCTACTGTTGAGGAGTACACACCAATGACGAAGAAGACAACGACCACCCCAACCACCCGACTGCGCCCGGCACTGCTCGCCGCCGCTTCCGTTTTCGCGCTGGCCGCCGCGGCCCCGGCCTTCGCCGGCAAGACGCTCGACGCGGTCAAGCAGCGCGGCAGCGTCAAGTGCGGCGTGACCAACGGCGTGGCCGGTTTCTCGGCCCCCGACACGCAGGGCAACTGGTCGGGCCTGGACGTCGACACCTGCCGCGCCATCGCTGCGGCCGTGCTGGGCGATCCCAAGAAGGTCGACTTCGTGCCGCTGAACTCGCAGCAGCGCTTCTCGGCGCTGCAGGCCGGCGAGATCGACATCCTCGCGCGCAACACCACCTGGACGCTCACGCGCGACGCCTCGCTGGGCTTCAACTTCACCACCATCACCTACTACGACGGCCAGGGCTTCCTGGTGCCCAAGAAGCTCAAGGTGACGAGCGCCAAGCAGCTCAAGAACGCCACCATCTGCACGCAGTCGGGCACCACCAACGAGAAGAACGTGTCGGACTACTTCCGCGCGCAGAACATCCCGGTGAAGACCGTCGTGTTCGAGAGCTTCGAAGCCTCGTTCAAGGCCTTCTTCTCGGGCCGCTGCCAGGCCTTCACCACCGACGCCTCGGCGCTGGCCGGCCTGCGCAACAAGGAAGCGACCAACCCCGACGACTACCTCATCCTGCCCGAGCTGATCTCCAAGGAGCCGCTCGCGCCGCTGGTGCGCCGCGGCGACGACGAGTGGTTCGCCATTGCCAAGTGGGTGCCCAACGCGCTCATCGAGGCCGAGGAGTTCGGCGTCACGCAGGCCAATGCCGACCAGCTCAAGGCCGGCAGCAAGGACCCGGCCCAGCAGCGCCTGCTCGGCGCCGGTGAAGACCTCGGCAAGCTGCTGGGTCTCGACAAGGACTGGTCGTACCGCGCCATCAAGGCCGTGGGCAACTACGGCGAAATGTTCGAGCGCAACGTCGGTCCGAAGTCGGTGCTCAAGCTGCCGCGCGGCTCCAACAATCTGTGGAGCAAGGGCGGCCTGATCTACGCACCACCGGTTCGATGAGCCGCCAGGCCTCGCGCCGCGGCGCCTGGCTGGCCTGGCTCGTTCAGGCCCTCCTGGTGCTGGCCGTCGTGGCCGGTGCCTTCTGGGTGGTGAACCATGCGCTCGAGGTGCTGCGTGCACGCGGCGTGCGTTCGGGCTTCGACTTCCTCACCGAGCCTGCGGGCTTCTCGATCAGCGAAGGCTGGCTCGACTTCGATGCCAGCCAGCCGTCGTGGCGCGCGTTCCTCGCGGGCCTGATCAACACCGTGCGCGCGGCCGTGCCGGCGGCCATCTTCGCGGTGGTGCTCGGAACGCTGATCGGCATCGGCCGGCTCGCGCCGCACGTGCTGCTGCGCGGCATCTGCACCGCGTACGTGGAGCTGCTGCGCAACGTGCCGCTGCTGGTGCAGCTGCTGATGCTGGCCTTCGCGATGGCCAACCTGCTGCCTGATCCGACCGAGCCCGTGCACCTGCTGCCGGGCGTGTGGCTCAGCAAGGGCGGGCTCAGCGTGCCCTGGCCCGTGGCGGACGAGGGCGGCGGGTGGCCCACGCATTTCGAATGGCCCGAGCGCGGCGATTTCGGCGTGAGCGGCGGCGCCGCGCTGAGCCCGGAGTACGTGACCATCGTCGCCGGGCTGTCGCTGTACTCGGCGGCCTTCGTCGCCGAGATCGTGCGCGCCGGCATCCTCTCGGTGTCGCAGGGGCAGGTGCTGGCGGGGCAGGCGCTGGGGCTGTCGTCGGTGCAGCAGCTGCGCATCGTGATCCTGCCGCAGGCGCTGCGGGTGATCGTGCCCTCGCTCACCAACCAGCTGCTGAGCCTCACCAAGAACTCGTCGCTCGCCGTGGCCGTGGGCTATCCGGAGTTGGTGTCGGTGGCCAACACGACCATCGGCTCCAACGGCCGCGCCTTCGAGTGCATCGCGATCATCATGGCGGTGTACCTGCTGCTGTCGCTCGTGATCTCCTTCGGCATGAACCGCTACAACGCGCGCGTCGCGCTGCGAGGCTGGCGATGAGAAACGTCGCGCAAGGCCCCATCGCGTGGCGCAGCGAGCTGTGGGGGTCGCCGCTGCGCGCACTGGCCACGGTGCTGCTGCTGGGCCTGCTGGCCTGGGCCGGCTTCCACGCGTTCGAATGGGGCGTGGTGCACGCCGTGTTCCGCCCCGACGCCGAGGCCTGCCGCGCGGTGCAGCACGGCGCCTGCTGGGGCGTGGTGGCCGAGAAGTGGCGGCCGATGCTGTTCGGTCGCTTTCCGTATGAAGAGCAGTGGCGCCCAGCCGTCGCCGTCGTCGTGCTGTCCGCGGTAACCGTGCTCAGCGCGTGGCCGCGCAGCTGGCGCTGGTGGTTGGCGCCGCTGTGGCTCGTGGTGTTGCTGCTGTTCGTCGGACTGATGCACGGCGGCGTGGCCGGGCTCAGCACGGTGCCGACCAGTCGCTGGGGCGGCCTGCCGCTCACCATCGGGCTGGCGGTGGTCGGGCTGGCGCTGGCCTTTCCGTTGGCACTGCTGCTCGCGATGGGGCGGCGCTCCGAATGGCCCGTGGTGCGCACGCTGAGCGCGAGCTACATCGAGCTGGTGCGCGGCGTGCCGCTGATCTCGGTGCTGTTCATGGCCTCGTTCCTGCTGCCGCTGCTGTGGCCAGCGGGCTGGCAGCCCGACGTGCTGGTGCGCGTGCTCATGGGCCTCACGCTGTTCGTCGCGGCCTACCTGGCGGAGATCATCCGCGGCGGCCTGCAGGCCGTGCCGCGCGGGCAAACCGAAGTGGCGATGGCGCTGGGCTTCGGCCGCTGGCCGGTGCAGCGCGACATCGTGCTGCCGCAGGCGCTGCGCCTCGTGGTGCCCGCGTTGACCAACAGCGTGGTCGGCACGCTGAAGGACACCTCGCTGGTCACCGTGGTCGGCCTGTTCGAGCTGACCGGCGCGCTCGGGTTGGCGCTGGGCGGCGACCCGGTCTGGCGGCCGTTCTACCTCGAGGGCTACCTGTTCGTGGCGGCCGTCTACTGGCTGCTGTGCTTCGGGCTGTCGCGCTACAGCGTCTGGCTGGAGCGGCGCCTGGGCACCAGCTCGGTGTAGCCGGTCTGCGCATCGGGCTCGCGCGAGAAGCGCCACTCGGGCAGCACCGCGACGAGGATCTCGGCCGTGGTGCGCACCACGCAGCCCGGCGCGGCATGGCCGCCCGACACGTGGCCGGTGCCGTCCGACACGCTGAGATGCAGGTGCGAGCCATCGGGCGACAGCGTGCCGGCGAGCGTGAGGATTTCAAGGTCGCCTTCGATCCGCGTCGCCGTCTCTGCGCCCGCGAAACGGATGCTCGCGCCGCGCAGGCTGCCGATGCCCGAGACCACGAAGGCCGCGTCGCCGATGCCGGCTTGCTTCAGCACGGCGTCGAGCGCCGCGCGTAGGTCGTCGCCGGGTTGCAGCCGCAGCACCAGCGTGTCCATGCGCGTGCGCCTCGCGTCAGCTCGCCGACAGCGCCTTGTCGACCACCTGCTGCGCCTCGCCGAGGATGCGCGCGAGGTGGTCGTCGCCGAGGAAGCTCTCGCCGTAGATCTTGTAGATGTTCTCTGTGCCCGACGGCCGCGCGGCGAACCAGCCGTTCTCGGTGACGACCTTCACGCCGCCGATGGCCGCGCCGTTGCCCGGGGCGTGGCTCAGCACGTTCTCGATCTTCTCGCCCGCCAGCGTGGTCGAGGTGATCTGCTGCGGCGACAGGGCCGACAGGCGTTTTTTCTGCTCGGGCGTGGCGGGCGCGTCGACGCGGTCGGACACGGGGCGCCCCAGCGCCTGCGTCAGCACGGTGAAGCGCTCGCCGGGGTCGCGACCCGTGCGCGCGGCGATCTCGGCCGAGAGCAGGGCGGGCACGATGCCGTCCTTGTCGGTGGTCCATGCGCTGCCGTCGTGGCGCAGGAAGGTGGCGCCTGCGCTTTCCTCGCCGCCGAAGCCCAGCGAGCCGTCCACCAGGCCGTCGACGAACCACTTGAAGCCCACGGGCACCTCGTACAGCGGGCGGCCCAGCTGCGCAGCCACGCGGTCGATCATGCGGCTGCTGACCACGGTCTTGCCGACGGCGGCCTGCGCCGGCCAGTGCGGGCGGTGCGTGAAGAGGTAGTCGACCATCACCGCGAGGTAGTTGTTCGGCTGCATCAGGCCCGCGCTGCGCGTGACCACGCCGTGGCGGTCGTGGTCGGTGTCGCAGGCGAAGGCGATGCCGAAGCGGTCTTTCAGCGCGACCAGCCCGTGCATCGCGTCGGGCGACGACGGGTCCATGCGGATGCGGCCGTCCCAGTCGAGCGACATGAAGCGGAAGGTCGGGTCGACCGCCTGGCTCAGCACGTTCAGGCGCTGGAGCTTGTAGCGCGCGGCAATGGCGGGCCAGTAGTGCACGCCGGCACCGCCCAGCGGATCGACGCCCAGGTCGATGGTGCCGCCGCGGATCGCGTCCATGTCGAGCACCTGGGCCAGGTCTTCGACGTAGGTGTTCAGGTAATCGTGGCGGTGCGTGGTGGACGCCTTCAGCGCCTGCGCCAGCGGCATGCGCTTCACGCCTTCGAGCTTGTTCGCCAGCATCTTGTTGGCGGCGGCTTCGACGGCGGAGGTGATGTCGGTGCCCGCGGGGCCACCGTTCGGCGGGTTGTACTTGAAGCCGCCGCTTTCGGGCGGGTTGTGCGAGGGCGTGATCACGATGCCGTCGGCCAGGCCACTGGTGCGTCCGCGGTTGTAGACCAGGATGGCGTGGGACACGGCCGGCGTGGGCGTGTACTCGTCGTCCTTCGACAGCATCAGCTCGACGCCGTTGGCCGCCAGCACCTCGACCGCGCTGGCGAAGGCGGGTGTGGACAGCGCGTGCGTGTCGATGCCCAGGAACAGCGGGCCGTCGATGCCTTGCTGCTTGCGGTAGTCGCAGATGGCCTGGCTGATGGCCAGCACATGCCATTCGTTGAAGGCGTCGTCGAACGAAGAGCCGCGATGGCCCGAGGTGCCGAAGGCCACGCGCTGGCTGGGCACGGCCGGATCGGGGCGGCCGGTGTAGTAGGCCGAGACGAGGCGGGGCACGTCCACCAGCAGATCAGACGGGGCCGGCTGGCCCGCGAGGGGATGGGAAGAGGTGCTCATGTCGAAAGCGGGTGATGAAAGAGAAGCGCACCGGCGGTGCCGTGCGCGGCCTTTCAGCATACGCCATGGGCGCGGCCGGCTTGCCGCTTGCGCGCCTCTTCGCAGAGGTCCGCTTACAACCCTTTCAATGTGAGCGCCGCGTGCGGACCCGCTCCGGGCCGTCGCCCGTGGCCAGCCACCGGGCCGGCACCTCGAAGTACGCGGCGATCGCATGCAGGTGCAGGGTGCCTGCGCAGCTGTGGCGGTCGGTGAGCCAGCGGATCACGGTGGGGGCGCTGACGCCGCACTGTCGGGCGAGTTCGGATTTCCATTGGGGCTGCGATCCGGCGACAAGCGAGATCAGGCGGTCTTGAAAACTGGCGTTCATGGTCGGCCCCCTTTGGCGACAACAGCGGTCGGCTCTGAATTTCCTCGAAACGCGCCAGGCACCCAACCCCTCCTTCGCAGGGGCTGGTAGTTTTTTGCATGGAGGGTGATCTAGTTCCGACGCGCGGCGGCTGCACCCGTGTGCGCCAGCGTCAGAATGAGGGTGCATATCGGCCAGAAAGGCCGAAGGGGGTGTGCCATGAAAGTGATGACGCTGGACGACCACGCGTTGTTTCGCGCGGGCCTGCGCATGCTGCTGGAGAGCATGGAGCGCAGCGCCGAAATCTTCGAAGCCGCCACGGTCGACGAGGCCTGCGCCCTGGCGCTGCGCCATCCCGACCTGGCGATCTGCCTGCTCGATCTCGAACTGCGCGGCGAGTACGGTCTGGATGCGCTGGTGCGCCTGAAGGCGGCGGCGCCCGACATCGCGGCGGTGGTGGTGTCGGCCTCGACCGATGTCGACATCATCCGTGGCTGTCTGGAGGCGGGCGCCATGAGCTTCGTGCCCAAGAGCATGCCGGCCGACTTCCTGAAGCGGGCCTTCGAGACCGTGCTGGCGGGGGAGGTCTACCTGCCGCAGGAAATCCTGCACCTGGGACCGAAGAGCACCGCCAGGCCGACGCTCAGTCCGCGCCAGGCCGACACGCTGCACGGCCTGGCGCGCGGGTTGCCGACCAAGTCGATCGCGCGCGAGCTCGGCCTCTCCGAGCACACGGTGAAGGAGTACATCGGCACCTTGTTCCAGGCACTGGGTGTGCACAATCGCACCGAGGCCGTGATCACGGGCATCCGCCTGGGGCTGTTGTCGCCGCTGCAGCGCAAGGGGTCATGAGCGGGCCACCGCGGGCGGCTAAGCTTCAGGCTGGTTTCAAGGAGCAAGACAAGATGCGCATGACGTTTGGCCGGCACGGGTTTCTTCTGACGGCTGCGGCCCTGGCTGCGGTGCTCGCGGGCTGCGAGGCCCCGCCCAAGGATCGGCCGCTCACCTCCGAAGTGCCGGCGCCGCCGAGCTTCGCGCCCCCGCCCGAAAGTTGCCAGGCCCCGGAAGTGCGCTTTGCGTTGGGCATGCAGGCGACGCGTCCGTTGCTCGAAGAGATGCGCCAGCGCGCCGGCGCGAAAACCGCCCGCACCGTGCCGGCCACAGCACCGGCCGACCCGGCCCAGGACGCGACGCGCCTCAACGCGCAGGTCGATCCCACGGGTCGCATCCTCGGCGCGTACTGCGGCTGAGCCGCACACGCCCGTTCAGCGGCCTCACTGGGAGGCCAGCGCCTCCATCAGGTCGGTCTCGATGGCCAGCTGCGTCTTCTGTCCCTGAAGCTCCGGCCCGCTGATCAGGAAGGTGTCTTCCACCCGTTCGCCCAGGGTCGTCACCTTCGCCAGCTGCAGGTTCAGGTGATGCCGCGCGAGCACGCGCGCCACCGAATACAACAGGCCCGCGCGGTCGCTGGCCGAGATGCTGAGCAGCCAGCGCTGCGCCTTGTCGTCGGGCACGAGGCTGATGCGTGGCTTGATCGGAAAACTGCGCACCCGGCGTGACACGCGCCCCATGCTCGGCGCGGGCAGGGCGCCGGCCTCGGTGAGCGTTTGCGCGAGGCCCGTTTCGACCATGCTGATGAGGTCGCGGTAGTGGTCGGGCTGGAAGGTCGTCACGACCTGGAAGGTGTCGAGCGCGTAGCCGTTGCTCGTGGTGTGGACCTTGGCGTCCAGAATGCTGAACGAGGCTTGGTCGAAATAGCCGCAGATACGCGCGAAGAGGTCGGACTGGTCGGGCGTGTAGACCACGACCTGCAGCCCTTCGCCCACCGGCGACAGGTGCGCGCGCACGATGGGCAGCGCCTTCGGGTCGATGGGCACGTTCTTCGGCGGCACGAAGCGCGAGAGCTGCTTGGCGTGCCAGGCGATCTCGGTGGCGTCGTGGCGCATGAAGTAGCCGACGTCGAGCGTGTCCCACAGCGCCTTGTGCGCCTCGAAACGCTGGGCGTGCAGGGCCAGCAGCACCAGCGCCTCGCGCTTGCGGGCCTCGACCTCGGCGTCCGGGTCGGGCATGCGTCCGCCCAGGGCGCGCAGGGTGAAGCGATACAGGTCTTCGAGCAGCTTGCCCTTCCAGGCGTTCCACACGCGCGGCGAGGTGCCGCGAATGTCGGCCACCGTCAGCAGGTACAGCGCTGTGAGGTAGCGCTCGTTGCCCACGCGCTTGGCAAAAGCGCCGATGACCTCGGGGTCGCCCAGGTCCTGCTTCTGCGCGACCTGGCTCATCACCAGGTGCTCGGCCACGAGGAATTCGATGAGCTTGGCGTCTTCGCGCGCAATGCCGTGCTGCTTGCAGAAGCGCTGCACGTCGCGCGCGCCGAGCGTGGAGTGGTCGCCGCCGCGGCCCTTGGCGATGTCGTGGAAGAGGGCGGCGACGTAGAGAATCCAGGGTTTGTCCCAGCCGGCCGCGAGCTGCGAGCAGCCCGGGTATTCGTGCGCATGCTCGGCGATGAAGAAGCGGCGCACGTTGCGCAGCACCATCAGGATGTGCTGGTCGACCGTGTACACGTGGAACAGGTCGTGCTGCATCTGCCCCACGATGCTGCGGAACACGCGCAGGTAGCGCCCCAGCACCGAGGTCTGGTTCATGAGCCGGAAGGCATGCGTGATGCCGTAGGGCTGTTGCAGGATCCGCATGAAGGTCACGTGGTTGACCGGGTCGTTGCGGAACTTGCTGTCCATGACGTGGCGCGCGTTGTACAGCGCGCGCAGCGTGCGCGCCGACAGGCCCTTCACGCCGATGGTCTTCTGGTACAGCAGGAAGGTCTCGAGCACCGCGTGGGGCTCGCGCTCGTACAGGTCGTCGCTGGCGATCTCGATCAGGCCGGCGCGTTCGTAGAAACGCTCGTTGATCGTCGTGGGCTGCTCGTCGATGGGCTGCAGCCGCTCGGAAATATTGAGCAGCAGGATCTGGTTGAGCTGCGACACCGCCTTGGCCGCCCAGTAGTAGCGGCGCATCAGCGCCTCGCTCGACTTGCGCTGCGACTCGCTCTCATAGCCGAAGCTCGCGGCCACGGCGGTCTGCAGGTCGAACACCAGCCGGTCTTCGCGCCGGTTGGCGATCACGTGCAGGCGGGCGCGAATGAGCGAGAGCAGGGCTTCGTTGCGCTTGATCTGCTGTGCCTCGAAGGGCGTGGCCAGGCCGTTCTTGGCCAGGTCGTCCCAGCGGCTGCCGAAGCCGGCGGCCTTGCTCATCCACAGGATGGTCTGCAGGTCGCGCAGGCCGCCGGGCGATTCCTTGCAGTTGGGTTCGAGCGCGTAGGGCGTGTTGTCGAACTTCTGGTGGCGGTGCCGCATTTCCTGCGACTTGGCCACGAAGAAGGCCTGCGGGTCGATGGCCTGGGTGAAGCGGCGGCGAAAGGCCGCGAAGAGCCTCTTGTCGCCCGTGATCAGGCGCGATTCGAGCAGCGAGGTCTGGACCGTGATGTCCTTGGCGGCCTCGTCCAGGCACTCCTCGAGCGTGCGCACGCTGGAGCCGATCTCGAGGCCGGCGTCCCAGCACTGGCCGATGAAGGCCTCGATGCGGGCCGGCTCGACGCCGCTGTCCTGGCCCTCGGGCGGCAGCAGCAGCAGCACGTCGACGTCGGAGTACGGAAACAGCTCGCCGCGCCCGTAGCCGCCCACCGCGGCCAGCGCGAAGGCGTCGCCGAAGCCGGCTTCGTTCCACAGCGCGGTCAGCGTCTGGTCGGCCAGCGCCGAGAGCTGGCGCAGCACCGTGTGGACGCTGCGGGTGGGCGCGCGGGCGAAGCGCAGGGTGTCGAAAAGGGCGAGCTTTTTCGCGCGATAGGCTTCGCGCAGCGTCGCCACGTCGATCTTGGCTGCTTCGATCACGGCGGGGGCGCGCTTCGGCGCGTCAGGTTTTGGTGGAGGTGACGAAGGCCGGCAGCGGCGGGCTGCCTTCGGAGAGCGTCAGCACCTCGTAGCCGGTCTCGGTGACGAGCACCGTGTGCTCCCACTGGGCCGACAGCGAATGGTCGCGCGTGACGATGGTCCAGCCGTCGTACTGGCCGCCCTTGAAGTCTTCCTTCACGTCGCGCTTGCCGGCGTTGATCATCGGCTCGATGGTGAAGATCATGCCGGGCTTGAGCTCCTCCATGGTGCCCGGGCGGCCGTAGTGCAGCACCTGGGGTTCTTCGTGGAAGCGCTGGCCCACGCCGTGACCGCAGAACTCGCGCACGATCGAGAAGCCCTGGCCCTCGGCGAATTTCTGGATCGCATGGCCCACATCGCCCAGGTGGGCACCGGGGCGCACCTGCAGGATGCCGTGCCACATGGCTTCGAAGGTGACGTTGCACAGGCGCTTGGCGGCAATGGAGGCGTCGCCGATCACGAACATGCGGCTGTTGTCGCCGAACCAGCCGTCCTTGATGACGGTCACGTCGACGTTCATGATGTCGCCCTTCTTCAGGGGCTTGTCATTGGGGATGCCGTGGCACACCACGTGGTTCACCGAGGTGCACAGCGACTTCGGGAACGGCACGCTGCTGGCGCCCATGTAGCCCACCGTGGCCGAGGTGGTGCCCTGCTTGACCATGTACTCGGCGGCCAGGCGGTCCACGTCGTTGGTCGTGATGCCAGGCTTGATGAAGGGCGTGAGGTAGTCCAGCACCTCGGACCCGAGGCGGCAGGCGACCCGCATGGCTTCGATGCCTGCGGCGTCTTTGTAGGTAATGCTCATGCCCCGAATTATCCCATTCGGCAAGCTAAAATTCCGGGTTAACGCGGATGACCCCAGTCAGCGGCCTCCGCCCAGATTCCTTGATTCCCAACGCGGCCCCCGAGGCCCTCCATCGACCGTGACGCAGCCCGCACCTCAAGCCCTTCCTGTCGTAACCATGTTCGAGGGCGGCAGCGCACTCAGCGACTTCCGTGCGCGGCAACTGCTGCCGAAGCTGCAGGCCATCGAGCCGCGCATCGAAGGCATTTCGGCCCGTTTCGTGCATCTGGTGGTCACCGATGCGTCGCTGGGCGACGCCGACCGCGAGCGCTTTGCCGCGCTGCTGACCTACGGCGAGCCCTTCGAGGCCCCGGCAGCCAAGGCGAGTGCCTCGGTGGTCGTCACGCCCCGCCTGGGCACCGTGTCGCCCTGGGCCTCCAAGGCAACCGACATCGCCCACAACTGCGGCCTGGCACTGCGCCGCGTGGAGCGCGTCACCCAGTACCACCTGAAGCTGAAGGCGCCGCTGATCGGCAAGGCCCCCGTGCTCGAGGGCGACGCCCTGGCCGCCGTGGCCGGCCCGCTGCATGACCGCATGACCGAATCGGTGCTCGCCGCGGTCGAGCAGGCGGCCAGCCTGTTCAGCGAACTGCCGGCCCAGCCGATGGCGCAGGTCGACGTGCAAACGGGCGGGCGCGACGCCCTGGTGGCGGCCAATACCGGCTTCGGCCTGGCGCTGGCGGAAGACGAAATCGACTACCTCGTCGAAGCCTTCACCCGCCTGGGCCGCAACCCCAGCGACGTCGAACTGATGATGTTCGCGCAGGCCAACAGCGAGCACTGCCGCCACAAGATCTTCAACGCCAACTTCACCATCGACGGCGTGGCCCAGCCGCAGAGCCTGTTCTCGATGATCCGCCACACCGAGAAGCAGAACCCGCAACACACGGTGATCGCCTATGCGGACAACGCCTCGGTGATGGAAGGCGCGACCATCGAGCGCTTCATTCCGGCGAACGGCTCGCAGAGCTATCAAAAAGATAGCGCCCTGAGCCATGTGCTGATGAAGGTCGAGACGCACAACCACCCGACGGCCATTTCCCCGTTCCCGGGCGCCTCGACCGGCGCGGGCGGCGAGATCCGCGACGAAGGCGCCACCGGCCGCGGCTCCAAGCCCAAGGCGGGCCTGACCGGCTTCACGGTCTCCAAGCTCTGGCCGGAAGAGGGCCACTACGGCAAGCCCGAGCACATCGCCAGTCCGCTGCAGATCATGACCGAGGGCCCGCTGGGCGGCGCCGCGTTCAACAACGAATTCGGCCGTCCCAACCTGCTGGGTTACTTCCGCGAATACGAGCAGGCGGTGACGAGCGACCTCGACACCGTGCAGCGCGGCTACCACAAGCCCATCATGATCGCGGGCGGCTTGGGCAGCATCGACGCCACGCAGACCAAGAAGATCCTGTTCCCGGCCGGCTCGCTGCTGATCCAGCTCGGCGGCCCCGGCATGCGCATCGGCATGGGCGGCAGCGCCGCCAGCTCGATGGCGACCGGCGCCAACGCGGCCGAGCTCGACTTCGACTCGGTGCAGCGCGGCAACCCCGAAATCGAACGCCGTGCGCAAGAGGTCATCAACCACTGCTGGCAGCAGGGCGCGGCCAACCCGATCCTGGCGATCCACGATGTGGGCGCGGGCGGCCTGAGCAATGCCTTCCCCGAGCTGACCAACGATGCTGGCCGCGGCGCACGCTTCGACCTGCGTGCGGTGCCGCTCGAAGAGTCGGGCATGGCGCCCAAGGAAATCTGGTGCAACGAGAGCCAGGAGCGCTACGTGCTGGCCATCGCGCCGGAATCGCTCGAACAGTTCAAGGCCTTCTGCGAGCGCGAGCGCTGCCCGTTCTCGGTGGTCGGCGTGGCGACCGAAGAGCGCCAGCTGCTGGTGGCCGACGAAGGCGCTGCGGTGCAGCCGGTCGACATGCCCATGGACGTGCTGCTGGGCAAGCCGCCCAAGATGCACCGCGACGTGAAGACCGTCGCCCGCAGCTTCAAGCCGCTCGACCTCACGGGTGTCGACCTGCAGAAGGCCGCCATCGACGTGCTCGCGCACCCGACCGTGGCTTCGAAGCGCTTCCTCATCACCATCGGCGACCGCAGCGTGGGCGGCCTGACGCATCGCGACCAGATGGTCGGCCCGTGGCAGGTGCCCGTGGCCGATTGCGCCGTGACGCTGGCTGATTACAAGGGCTTCGCGGGCGAAGCCATGAGCATGGGCGAGCGCACGCCGCTGGCCGCGCTCGACGCGCCGGCCTCGGGCCGCATGGCCGTGGCCGAGGCGATCACCAACCTGCTGGCCGCACCGATCGAGCTGTCGCGCGTCAAGCTGTCCGCCAACTGGATGGCGGCCTGCGGCGAGCCCGGCGAAGACGCCGCGCTGTACGGGACCGTCAAGGCCGTGGGCCTGGAACTGTGCCCGGCGCTGGGTGTGTCGATTCCGGTCGGCAAGGATTCCCTGTCGATGCGCACGCAGTGGAAGGACAACGGCGAAGCCAAGAAGGTCACGTCGCCGGTCAGCCTGATCGTCACCGCCTTCGCCTCGCTGGCCGACGTGCGCGGCACGCTCACGCCGCAGCTCGACGCCACCGAAGACGACACCACGCTCGTGCTGATCGACCTTGGCCGTGGCCAGCACCGCATGGCCGGCAGCATCCTGTCGCAGACGCTCGGCCAGAGCGGCGACACCGTGCCCGACCTCGACGACCCGGCGCAGCTGGTGGCGCTGGTCAACGCCGTGAACGCGCTGCGCGCCGACGGCAAGATCCTCGCGATGCACGACCGCAGCGACGGCGGCCTGTTCGCCACTGCCTGCGAAATGGCCTTTGCCGGCCACGTCGGCGTGGCGCTCAATGTCGACATGCTCGTCACCGAAGGCGACGGCATTTCCGACAGCCGCATGGAAACCGGCGACGCCAAGAACTGGGCGCAGCAGGTCAGCGCGCGCCGCGAAGAACTCACGCTCAAGGCGCTGTTCAACGAAGAGCTGGGCATGGTGCTGCAGGTGCGCACCGCCGAGCGCAACGACGTCATGCAGGTGCTGCGCGCCCACGGCCTGAGCACGCACAGCCACTTCGTCGGCAAGACGCGCCCGGCCAGCTCGGCCATGGACGCCGGCAAGGGCAAGCTCGAAGTCTGGCGCGATGCCAAGTCGGTGTTCAGCGCCTCGCTGCACGACCTGCACCAGGTGTGGGATTCGGTCAGCTGGAAGATCGCCCGCGAGCGCGACAACCCGGCCTGCGCCGATGCCGAGCACGCCGCGGCCGGCGTGCCGAACGACCCGGGCATGCACGTGTTCCTGCCGAACACGCTGGTGGCACCGGCCATCCTGCAGTCGCGCCCCAAGGTCGCGATCCTGCGCGAGCAGGGCGTCAACTCGCACGTCGAGATGGCCTATGCCTTCACCGAAGCCGGCTTCGAGGCCTTCGACGTCCACATGACCGACCTGCAGACGGGCAGGGCGGACCTGGCCGCGTTCAAGGGCGTGGTCGCCTGCGGCGGCTTCAGCTACGGCGACACGCTGGGTGCCGGCATCGGCTGGGCGCGCAGCATCACCTTCAACCCGGAGCTGGCCGAGCAGTTCAAGACCTTCTTCGGCCGCGCCGACACCTTCGGCCTGGGCGTGTGCAACGGCTGCCAGATGTTCGCCGAGCTGGCCGACATCATCCCCGGCGCCGAAGCCTGGCCGCGCTTCACCACCAACCAGAGCGAGCGTTTCGAGGCGCGCCTGTCGATGGTCGAGGTGCTCGAGTCGCCCAGCATCTTCTTCGCGGGCATGGCCGGCAGCCGCCTGCCGATCGCGGTGGCGCACGGCGAGGGCTATGCCAACTTCAAGCACCGCGGCGACGCCGCCAAGGCCATCGGCGCGATGCGCTTCGTGGACAACCACGGCCAGCCGACCGAGCAGTACCCGTTCAACCCGAACGGCAGCGCAGGCGGCCTGACCTCGGTCACCACGCCGGACGGTCGCTTCACCGCCGTGATGCCGCACCCGGAGCGCGTGTTCCGCAACATCCAGATGAGCTGGACCTCGGGCGACAAGAGCGACCTGAGCCCGTGGATGCAGATCTGGCGCAACGCGCGCAAGTGGGTGGGTTGATCGGGCGACGTCGGGCCGCGCAGGCGACCTGACGACGGCCAACGAAAAATGCCCTCCAGGCTTGGGTCTGGAGGGCATTTTTCATGGGGGCGCGCCTGAGGCGCCAGCAATCAACGCTGGCTGTTCAGCATCGACGCCTTGAACGACAGCACATGCGTCTTCGCCGCTTCGGCCGCCGCGTCGGCATCGTGCCGCTGCAGCGTGGCGACGATGGTGCGGTGCTCTTCGATCACCTCGGCCAGATGTCCCTCGGCGGCCAGTGAGATCGCCCAGAAGCGCTGCGAGCGTGCATGCAGCACGCTCAGGATGTCCTGCAGCATCGCGTTGCGCGCCGCCGCAGCGATCTTTTCGTGAAAGAGGCGGTCGAGGTTCATGACCGACATCGCATCGCGCCGCTGCGCCGCGGCTTCGAACTGCTCGGCGATGGCCTGCAGCTCGGCCAGCTCGGCCTCGGTGATGGCCGCCGCGGCCAGGCGCATGCACAGCACCTCGTTCACCAGTCGGACCTCGATGAGCTCCAGCGCGTCGTTGATCGACAGCGGCGAAGCCATCGCGCCCTTGCGCGGAATGATGCGGACCAGGCCCTCGGCCGACAGGCGGTGCAGCGCCTGGTTTACCGGCGTGCGGCCCACGCCCAGCCGCTCCATGACCTGGGCGGTGTTGAGGTACTCCCCGGGCTTGTAGGCCAGGGTCACCAGGGCTTCCTTCAGGCGCAGGTAGGCGGTTTCGTTGAGGGAGATGGCTGCTTCGGGCCGCCGGACGGGGGCTTTGCGGGCGGGCGTGGCTGCGTTCATCGGGGCGGGAGGGTCATGGTGGAGTTCCCCGATGGTACCTGCGGGAAATCCCTTTGAAGTTTTTGTGGACTCACTGTAATATCGTTGTGAAATTTCACTGAAACTTCAATAGAGCTGCCACCCATGAAACTGTCTTTTGAACTTCCCGAGGGAAGTGCCCCGTCCACGCTGGACTTCGAGGCCCGGGACCTCGTGATCGCCGGCTGGACCGGGCGCGACACCGCCGCCATCGAGCACCACATCGAGGAACTCGCCGAGCTCGGCGTGCCCGCGCCCAGCACCGTGCCGCTGTTCTACCGGGTGGCCACCCAGCAGCTGAGCCAGGCCGAGGTCGTGCAGGTGGTGGGGGCCGACACCTCGGGCGAGGTCGAGCCGCTGCTGTTCCTGCACGGGGGCGAGTTCTTCGTCTCGATCGGCTCGGACCACACCGACCGCGCGCTGGAAGCGCACAGCGTGGCGCTGTCCAAGCAGATCTGCGTCAAGCCCGTGGCGCGCAGCGCCTGGCGGCTGGCCGACGTGCAGGACCGCTGGGACACGCTGGTGCTGCGTTCGTGGATCGAGGAGGGCGGTGAATGGCGCCTGTACCAGGAAGGCACGCTGGCCGCGCTGCGCCCGCCGGCCGATCTGCTGGCGCGCTGCGCCGCGGCCGACGGTGAGCCGGCCGAGGGCTTTGCGATGACCTGCGGCACGGTCGGCGCCATCGGCGGCATCCGCCCGGCGGCGCGTTTTCGCATGGAGCTGGTGGACGAACACACGGGCCGCCGCATCGCGCACGAGTACCGCGCGGTCTCGCTGCCGATCGTCGCCTGACGCACGAGGACCGCACATGCCCGCCGCGATCTCCCTCGAAGCCGCCCGCGCCGACCTGGCTGCGGGCCGCACCACCTCCGCCGCGCTGACCGCATCGGCGCTGCAACGCATCGCCGATCCTTCCGGCGAAGGCGCACGCACCTTCACGCGCGTGCTGGCAGACCGCGCCCAGCACCTGGCGCGCGCCTCCGACAGCCTGCGCGAAGCCGGCGTCGTGCGTTCGCCGCTCGATGGCCTGCCGGTCTCGGTCAAGGACCTGTTCGACGTGGCCGGCGAAACGACGACCGCCGGCTCCGTCGTGCTGCGCGATGCGCCACCCGCCGCGCACGACGCCGAGGCCGTGCAGCGCCTGCTGTCGGCGGGTGCGGTGCTGGTCGGCAAGACCAACATGACCGAGTTCGCGTACTCCGGCCTCGGCCTCAACCCGCACTACGGGACGCCGGCCAATCCGTGGCAGCGCGGCGAGCGGCGCATTCCCGGCGGTTCATCCTCGGGCGCGGCCGTGGCGGTGGCCGACGGCATGTGCGTCGCGAGCGTCGGCAGCGACACGGGCGGCTCGGCGCGCATTCCGGCCGCGCTGTGCGGCATCACCGGCTTCAAGCCGACAGCGCGCCGCATGCCCGGCACCGGGCTCGTGCCGCTCTCGCACAGCCTCGACGCGGTCGGCGTGATGGCGCTCGACGTGGCCGGCTGCGTGGCTATGGATGCGGTGCTCTCCGGCGTGTCCGAGGCGCCCCGTGCGCTGCGCCTGCGCCAGGCGCGCTTCGCGGTGCCGACCACGCTGGTGCAGGACGGCATGGACGCGCACGTCGCCGCCACGTTCCAACGTGCGCTGCAACGCCTCTCGGCCGCCGGCGCGGAACTGGTCGAATTGGCGGTGCCCGAGTTCGACGAACTCGCGGCCATCAACGCCGCAGGCGGCTTCAGCGCCGCCGAGTCGTGGGCGTGGCATGCCGAACTGATCGAACGCAGCGGCAGCAACTACGACCCGCGCGTGATCAGCCGCATCCTGCGCGGCAAGGATTTCACGGCGCGGGCCTACCTCACGCTGCAGGCGCAGCGGGCCGACTGGCAGCGCCGCGCGGCCGCGCGCCTGGGCGAATTCGACGGCTGGCTCATGCCGACCGTGCCGCTGGTGGCGCCGCGCATCGACGCCCTCGAAGCCGACGAGACGCAGTACGTCGCCGTCAACGCCGCGATGCTGCGCAACCCCTCCATCGTCAACTTCATGGACGGCTGCGCCATCTCATTGCCCTGCCATGCGGGCGGCGAAGCGCCCGTGGGCCTGAGCCTTGCTGGCCTGGCGATGCGCGACGCCGCGCTGCTCGCGTGGGCCGCCGACATCGAACGCACCCTGCGCGCCACAGCCGATTGACCCGTCTGCCCACCCTCAAGAAACTCCGGAGAACCTCATGACCCAGCGCTTCCGTTTCCCGCTCGCCTCGCTCGCCTGCCTTGCCGCTGGCCTGGCGTGCATCGTGCCTGTCGCCCACGCGCAGGACGCCTATCCGTCCAAGCCGATCCGCATGGTCGTGCCGTTCCCGCCGGGCGGCAGCATCGACATGACGGCGCGCCTGGTCGGCCAGAAGCTCTCGACGGCGCTGGGCCAGCCCGTGCTGGTGGACAACCGCCCCGGCGCCAGCGGCAACATCGGCATGGACTACGTCGCCAAGGCGCCCAAGGACGGCTACACCTTGCTGATGGTGCACACCGGCCTGGCCTCCAACGGGCACATGTTCGCCAAGCTGCCCTATGACCCGATCAAGGATCTGGCACCCGTGATCCGCGTGGCCGACCAGCCCAACGTGCTCATCATGAATCCCAAGTGGACGTTCAAGAACGTCGGCGAGCTGGTGGCCTATGCCAAGGCCAACCCCGGCAAGCTCAGTGTCGGCACCTCGGGCGTGGGCGGCCCGCAGGACGTGGCCGCGCGCCGCTTCATGCAGATGACCGGCACCGATCTGCTCAACGTGGCCTACAAGGGCGGGGCGCCCGCGCTGTCCGACCTCGTCGGCGGCCAGATCGACATGATGTTCGAGACCTCGCCGACCGCCGTGCCCTACGCCAAGAGCGGCAAGCTGAAGGCGCTGGCGGTCACAGGTGACAAGCGCGTGTCGACCTTGCCCGATGTGCCGACGGTGGCCGAGTCCGGCGTGCCGGGCTATCGCTTCATGGGTTGGGTCGGCCTGGTGGCGCCGGCCGGAACGCCGGCACCGGTCATCGCCAAGCTCAACGAGCAGGTGCAGGCGCTGCTCAAGAACGCCGACACGCAGAAGCAGTTCACCGACCTCAGCCTGGAAGTCATCGGCGGCTCGACGGCGGACTTCACGAGTTTCGTGCGCAAGGAGTCGAACGACTACGCCCGCTTCGTGAAAGACTTCAACATCACGCCGCAATGAAAAAAGCCCCGCGATTGCGGGGCTTTTTCTTGGGCGCTGGGCCGCAGGCTTACTCGACCTTGGCCTTCGCGCGCAGGTCTTCCTGGTACTTCTGCAGGCGCTGCTGCTGCAGCTGCTGCGTGATCTGCGGCTTCACTTCTTCCAGCTTCGGCAGTTGGGCCTGGCGGATGTCGTCGACGCGGATGATGTGGTAGCCGAACTGGGTCTTGACCGGGGCAGGGGTGGTCTCGCCCTTCTTGAGCTTGATCATCGCTTCCGAGAACTCGGGCACGAAGCTGGCGGGGTTGGCCCAGTCGAGGTCGCCGCCGTTGGCGCCCGATCCCGGGTCCTTGCTCTGCTTCTTGGCGATGTCTTCGAACTTGGCGCCCTTCTTCAGGTCGGCCATGATCTTCTTGGCCTGGTCTTCGGTCTCGACCAGGATGTGGCGGGCCTTGAATTCCTTGCCGCCGTTGGCTGCCACGAACTTGTCGTACTCGGCCTTCACGTCGGCGTCGGACACCGCGTTGGTCTTGCGGTAGTTCTCGAACAGCGCGCGGATCAGGATGGCCTGGCGGGCGAGTTCGAGCTGGTTCTTGTAGTCCTCGGTGGCGTCCAGGCCTTGCTTTTGCGCTTCCTGCATGAACACTTCGCGCGCCACGATCTCCTCGCGCAGCTGGCTTTGCATCTCGGGCGTCACCGGGCGGCCGGCGGCAGCCAGCTGCTGGGCCAGGACGTCCATGCGGGCCTTGGGCACCGGCTTGCCGTTGACGATGGCTGCGTTCTGCGCCAGGGCCGACAGGGGGAGTGCACCGATCAGCGCTGCGGCCGCAACGGCCTGCAAGATGTGTTTTTTCATGAAATGAATATCAGGCTGGAGAGGAAATGCGCGTGTAGGAAAAGGCGCGGGAAAGAAAGCAGGAATCAGGAGAAAAGAAGGAGAGGGTGGGCGGCCGCGGCGAACGCGGCAAGCAACCGATTGGACGACTCAGAGCACCTCGATGGCGATGGCGTGCAGACCCTGTGCGATAAAAACTTGGAGGGCATCATACACAAGCCGATGCCGCGCCACGCGGGGCTTTCCGTCGAACAGCGGGGACGCGATGCGCACCCGGAAATGCGTGCCGTAGCCCTCGGCGTTGGCACCTGCATGGCCCGCGTGGGCGGCGCTTTCGTCGATCACTTCGAGCTGCGTGGGCGAAAGCGAGGCGCGCAGCGCCGCCTCGAGCGCGGCCACGGTGGGCAGGGGGAAGGTGGTGGCGTCGGTCATGCGGTCGGCTTGTCTTCCTTGAGGTGCGGCGCGATGTACAGGCCCTGCGCCACCAGGAAGACGATCGGGAACACATAGCCCCAGAGCTTGAAGTTGACCCAGGCCTCGGTCGTGAAGTACGCCGCCACGTAGCCGTTGATGAGCGCCATGAACAGGCAATAACCGATCCACGCCACGTTGAGCCGGCCCCAGATGCGCTCGGGCAGCTCGAGCTGTGCGCCCAGCAGCATCTTCAGGAAGTTCTTCTTCAGCGCCCACAGCGCCACCGCCAGCGCGACGGCCATGGCGCCGTACAGCACCGTCGGCTTCCATTTGATGAAGCGGTCGTCGTGCAGCACCAGCGTGAGCGTGCCGAACAAGAGGATCAGCACCAGCGTGGCCTTCTGCATCGCCTGCAGCTTGCGTTCCATGGCGTAGATGACGGCCATCTGCACCACGGTGGCGGCCATCAGCACGCCGGTGGCGGTGTAGATGTCGGCGAACTTGTAGGCGCCGAAGAACAGCAGGATCGGAAAGAAGTCGAGGAGCAGTTTCATTTCTTCTTCTGGAAGTCGAGCGACGCCGAGTTCATGCAATAGCGCAGGCCGGTTTCGGTGGGGCCGTCGGGGAACACGTGGCCCAGGTGGGCGCCGCAATTGGCGCACACGTTCTCGGTGCGCACCATGCCGTGCGAGCGGTCGACGATGTTGCGGATGGCGCCCGGCACCGCTTCTTCGGAGAAGCTGGGCCAGCCGCAGCCGGCGTCGAACTTGGTGGCCGCTTCGAACAGCTTGGCGCCGCAGCAGATGCAGTGGTAGGTGCCGTCGTCCCAGTGGGCTTCGTACTTGCCGGTGAAGGGGCGTTCGGTGGCGGCGTGGCGCGTCACCTCGAAGGCGGCGGGTTCGGCACCCTTCTCAGCGAGCAGGGCTTTCCATTCGGCGTCGGTTTTCTGTACGGGCGTGGTCATGAGGAGCAGCTGATTTCGATCGTGGAGGCCCAGTCGGGCGGGAAGCCGGCGTAGTCGTCGGCACCGGGGTGTTCTTCACATGGGGTTTGGAGCAGCGTCAGCAAGGTTGCCACACCCGCGTGGTCCTTTTGCTGACTGGCTTCGATGGCCTGCTGGCCCAGGTGGTTCCGCAGCACGAACTTGGGGTTCGATTTGAGCATCAAATCGGCCGCATCCGACCGCGAGGTCTGCGAGTGGCGCTCCGAAAAAGAGAGCGCCCACGCATCGAAGCCGGCCCGGTCGAGGAACAGGTCGCGCACCGGCTCCACGTTACCGTCGGCCATGTGGTTCGACAGGCGGCGCCAGAAGATGGTGTGGTCGACCTTCTCGGCCGCCATCAGCTTGAGCACGCCCTCGATCAGCGCGCGGTCGCCCTCGGCGGGTGCCGTGAGGCCCAGCTTGGCGCGCGTGCGGTCTTCGAAGGCGTTGGGGAACACGGTCTTGTACGACTC
This sequence comes from Variovorax sp. GW822-FHT04A09, assembly GCF_058801005.1. NCBI lineage: Bacteria > Pseudomonadati > Pseudomonadota > Betaproteobacteria > Burkholderiales > Comamonadaceae > Variovorax > Variovorax sp. GW822-FHT04A09. Next base: position 935,807 of record NZ_JBXAMV010000001.1, read on the forward strand.
CAGCGCGGCCACGGCGATTTCCTGGTCGCCGATCAGCGGCAGCAGCGCCTGCGCCAGACAGAACAGGTTCCAGTAGGCGACGTTGGGCTGCTGGTTGAAGGCATAGCGGCCCTGGGTGTCGCTGTGGTTGCAGATGTGGCGCGGGTCGAAGCCGTCGAGGAACTGGAACGGCCCGTAGTCGATGGTGAGCCCGAGGATGCTCATGTTGTCGGTGTTCATCACCCCGTGGCAGAAGCCCACGGCCTGCCACTGGGCGAGCAGGGCGGCGGTGCGCTCGCTCACGGCCTCGAGGAAGGCGGCGTAGGCATTGCCGTTGAAGCGCGCGGTGGTGCGGCACTCGGGGTAGTAGCGGTCGATGACGTAGTCGGCCAGCGCGCGCAGCTCGTCTTCGCGCTGGTTGGCGGCGAAGTGCTCGAAGTGGCCGAAGCGGATGAAGCTCGGCGCCACGCGGGTCACGACGGCGGCGCTTTCCAGCTCTTCGCGGCGCACGCGGGCGTCGGAGCCCGTCACGCACAGTGCGCGCGTGGTCGGAATGCCCAGGCCGTGCATGGCCTCGCTGCACAGGAACTCGCGGATGCTCGAGCGCAGCACGGCGCGGCCGTCGCCGCCGCGCGAGTAGGGCGTGCGCCCCGCGCCCTTGAGCTGCACCTCGAGCCCGCCCTCGGTCTCGCCGAGCAGGATCGCGCGCCCGTCGCCCAGTTGCCCGGCCCAGACGCCGAACTGGTGGCCGCTGTAGACCGTGGCGAATGGCCGAGTGCCCGCGACCGGCAGGCTGCCGGTGAGGGCGGCAAGCGTCGTGTCCGACTCGCGCCAGCCGGGCGGCAGGCCCAGCTCGCGCGCCACGGCGTCGCTGTGGCCGACCCAGTACGGATCGGGCAGCGGCGTGGGGCGCAGTTCGGTGAAAAAAGCGGGGCCCAGCGTCGAGAAGCCGGGCTTCCAGCGCAGGCCCAGGTCGGCGACCGGGGTGTCTTCGGCTAACAAGCTCATGCCCGGATTGTCCGGCAGCGCGCGAAACCCCTGGCCGCGGAGGCCATCGGGCGCGTGGGGCGGGGCGCCGCTCAGTTCAGCAGCGCGCCGCGCAGCGCCCCGGCGCCGTCGAGCGCGAGGCTGGCGCGGTACTGGGCCGGCGGCAGGCCGAACCAGCGCTTGCAGGCGCGAAAGAAGTTGCTGACGTCCACGAAGCCCAGCCGGTCGGCCACGTCCGCGAGCGTGTGGCGCTGCTCGGCCAGGTACTGCTTGGCGAGTTCGCGGCGGGTGCGGTCGAGCAGTGCCTGGAACGACACCGACTCCTCCTGCAGGCGGCGCTGCAGCGTGCGGTCGGCCAGCCCCAGGCCCGAGGCCACGTCCTGGCGGCGCGGCTCGCCGTGCTGCAGCCGGCGCGCGATCTCGGCGCACACCAGGCTGGCGGTGGTGGTCTGTCCCAGCAGGTTGAGCTGGTCGTCGAGCAGGTGCTCCTGCATCTCGCCCAGCGCCGGGTGGTGGGTGGGCAGCGGCATGGTCATGTCGGCCGACGACAGCAGCACGCGGTTGGCGGGCGCGTTGAAGCGGATCTCGCAGCCGAAGGCCTCGCGGTGCAGCCGGTCGTTGGCCGGCGGCGGGTAGACGAACTCCATGGCCAGCGGCTGCAGCTCGCGCCGCGTGAGCCACTGGCACTGCATGAGCACGGTCAGCAGGGCGTACTCGACGCGCTGGCGCGGGATCGGCAGGCTGCCGCCGGTGTGCTCCATGACCATCCAGCAGCCGCGCGCGTCGGACTGCAGCGAGAACGCGGTGGCGTCGGAGATCACGGCCATGTAGCGCGTGAGCCGCGTGAGCGCCGCGCCCAGGGTGGGGCTGCAGGCCATGGCGTGGCCCACGGTGCCCAGCTTGCTGTGCGTGGCGGCCAGGTCGCGGTCCAGGCCCAGCGTGGGCCGCCCGGCATGCGCCACGGCCACCTGCCACAGCACGGAGATCTCGTCGACCGGGATGCGCGCGTTCTGGCGGTGCAGCGAGTCGGGGTCGAAGCCGGCATCGCGCAGCAGCGTGGGCACGTTCAGCCCCTCGGCCTCGAACATCGACAGCACCCCCTCCAGCCATGCGGCCGAGCTGGTGCGCAGCTCGGGCTGCGGACAGCCGGGGCGGCGCGACGGCCGGCGCGAATGGCGCGGCAGGGGGGCTTCTGAAGTCATTCGATTGGCTCGCTTGCGATAGCGGTGAAAACAGGGCCGGTTCCTAGAATTTTTCCAGTGCACGGCGGCCCGGAGTATGGGTGCCGCGCGCCAAGCCAGGAATTCCGATTAACCCGGTGTGGAGACAAAACATGAAGACAACGACAACAGCACAAAACCAGGGTGCGGCAGGACAGACGGCGATGGCGCGCGCCATCGCCACCGTGGCCACGCTGGCCGCCGCGGCGGCGCTTGCAGCCTGCGGTGGCGGTTCGTCCGGGACGACCGCCTTTCCCGTGTTGCCGCCTGCACCGGCTCCGGCACCCGCGCCCGCTCCGGCACCCGCCGCCGACGGCCCGATGGTGCGCCAGACCACGGCCGGCAAGGTCGAGGGCACGGACGAGAGCGCCAGGAATGGCACCTGGTCCTGGAAGGGTGTTCCGTTCGCGCAGCCGCCGGTCGGCGCGCTGCGCTGGCGCGCACCGGTCGAGCCCGAAGCCTGGACCGGCATCCGCCCGGCCAAGACCTTCGGCAACGCCTGCCTGCAGATCGGCCGGATCTTCAGCCCCGGCACCAGCAACACCTACGACGCCACCATCGGCACCAACCTGGGCAAGCCGGTCGGCAGCGAAGACTGCCTGTTCGTCAACATCTGGCGTCCGGCCACCACCGAGAAGAACCTGCCGGTGCTGTTGTTCATCCATGGCGGCAGCAATATTTCGGGTTACACGGCCGATCCGCTGTACGACGGCGCGGCGCTGGCCAAGGCCACCAATGCGGTGGTCATCACCGCCAGCTACCGTCTGGGCATCCTGGGCTTCTTGAACATGCCGCAGCTGCGACCGGGCGGCACGGCGGGCGACGACTCGGGCAACTTCGCGCTGCTGGACAACATGGCGGCGTTGCGCTTCATCCAGGGCAACGTCGCCAACTTCGGCGGCGACCCGGGCAATGTCACGCTGTCGGGCGAATCGGCCGGCGCGACCAACCTGCTGTCGGTGATGACTTCGCCGATGGCCAAGGGCCTGTTCCACAAGGCCTTCGAGATGAGTGGCGGCATTTCGCTCAATACCAATCTGCCGCCCGGGACGCTGCCGACGCTGCAGCCGGCTTCGGCCTCGTTGACGCAGGGCCAGACGATCCTCGAAAAGCTGCTTGTCGCCGACGGCACCGTGGCCGATGAAGCGGCGGCCAAGGTGTATATCGGCACGCGCTCGCCGGCGCAGATCGCCGAGTACCTGCGTGCGCAGGAGGGTGGGGCGCTGCTGACCAAGGTCACTGCTGCCGGGCAGGGTTCCGTTGCGCCCATTCCCGACGGCACGGTGCTGCCGTCGGACCCGATCGGTGCGATCGCGGCCGACAAGTACGTCAAGGTGCCCATGCTCGCGGGCAACACGCGCGACGAAGGCAAGCTCTTTGCGTCGCTGCTGGGATCGCTGGGCATCCCGGGCCTGAAGGCGGGCTGGATCGTCAAGGACGACGCGCGCTTCTCGATGATGTTCAACTTCAACCCCGATGCTGCGCCCACGCTCACGGTGGACCACATCATCGACCCGTTCTACCTTCCGGTAGACAAGGCCGGCACCGGCTACAACGCGGCCACCGCGCTCATCACGAAGGGGCTGTTCGAGGCCAACCGCGACAACCTGCTCAACACCATGAAGACGCGCCAGTCGAACATCTGGCACTACCGTCTCGACTGGTCGCAGGAGGCCGCGCCGTGGAACGACGTGTACGGCGCATCGCACGCCTTCGACCTGCCGTTCGTGTTCGGCAACTTCGAGGGTTCGCTGCTGAGCAACGTGATGGGCGGCAAGGCCAACGAGAAGGGGCGCGTGGCGCTGTCGAAGGCCGTCATGGCCAGCGTCGGGGCCTTCATGCGCAACGGCGATCCGAACACGCCCGAACTCGGTGTTACCTGGGGAACGTGGCCCTCGCAGTTGCTGCTCGACGCCACGCCCACCGCCACGAAGATCACCGCGGCGCCCTGATACAGGGGACCGCCGTCCCGCCCCGAGACGCGCCTGGGCAACGCATGCCATCCATCAAAACGATAACGGAGACAACACCTTGAGAATTTCCACGCCCCCCCGCCGATGGCACCTTGCCGCGTCGCTGCTTGCCAGCGTGGCGGGCCTTGCGGCCTGCGGCGGCGGCTCGTCGGGCGGCAGCGGGTTCAGCTTCTTTCCGCCCGCCGCCGAAACGCCACCCGCGCAGCCGCCGGTCACGCCCGAGGCGGGCCCGGTCCGCAAGTGGGGCTACATCACGCTGCCCGACGGCAACAGGATGCGCTATTCGCTGCTGCTGCCCAGCGGAGGCAGCGCCACCTATCCGCTGCTGGTCGAGTACGACGGCTACAGCTCGGGCTCGGCCCCGAACATCGGTCAGCGCTGGCTGGCCGAGGGCTATGCGGTGATGGGCCTCAATGTGCCGGGCACCGGCTGCTCGACGGGCGACGACCAGGTCTTCGACGCCAGCACCGGCGCGGCCGGTGCCTTCGCCCTCGAATGGGCCGGCAAGCAGCCATGGTCGAACGGCAAGATCGGCATGATCGGCTACTCGTACTCGGGCTACAACCAGCTGTGGGTGGCCGCGCACCGGCCCAAGGGCCTGCTGGCGATCACGCCCAGCAAGAACGTGACCGATCCGTACCGCGACGTGGGCTACCCGGGCGGCATCAAGAACGTCGGTTTTCCCGCGCAGTGGTGGGGCGGCTTCCCGGCCACTTGGACCCGCGCGGCCGCGCTGGCCGCCAAGCTCGACGGCGACACGGAGTGCGCCAAGACCGTGGCCGACAACATCGAGAAGCTCAAGCGCCCCGATCTCGACCTGACCAAGTGGCTCGAGAACCCGTACGCCGACGGCCTCTACGTGAAGCGCAGCGCGTTCTACGAGACCGGCAAGATCGACATTCCCGCACTGGGCACCCAGTCGTGGCAGGACGAGCAGATCGGCCCGCGCTCGGGCTACTACGAAGACACCATGGCGCCCGAAAAGATGTGGCTCATCAGCTCCAACGGCGACCACCACACCAACGTCACCTCCGACTACATCGACGGTACGCTGAAGCGCTTTCTCGCCCATTTCGTGAAGGGCGAGGACAACGGTTTCGAGAAGGAGCCGCGCGTGCGCCTGCTGCAGGAAATGCAGCAGACCGACCAGAAGGCGATCAACGGCGCCGCCAAGCTGAAGCAGACGGGCGTGGCCGAGTTCGACCGCCTGCCGGTCAAGGTCAAGCCGATGCGCCTGTGGATGCAGCCGGGCGGCGTGCTCGCCGACGCCAAGCCGACCGTCGGTGCGGCCTCGTCCGACTACCGGTATCCGGTGAAGAGCCCGGTGGTGAACAACCCGGCCGCCGAAGGCTGGCAGGCCGTGGCCGATGCCGAGAAGGACGGCCAGCTCACCTTCACCACCGCCGCCTTGCCCGAGGACCTGAGCTTCTACGGGGAAGGCTCGGCCGACCTGTACCTGAGCGCCACCGCCGACAGCACCGACCTGCAGGTCACGGTGTCGGAAGTGCGGCCCGACGGCAAGGAGATGTTCGTGCAGCGCGGCTGGCTGCGCGCCTCCAAGCGGGCGCTCGACGCCAGCCGCTCCACCGAGCTGCGCCCCTTCGGCGACTTCACCCAGCCCAAGGAAGCGCCGCTGCAGGCCGGCCAGCCCAACCTGGTGCGCATCGAGATCCAGAAGTTCGCCCATGTCTTTCGTGCCGGCTCCAGCATCCGCGTGACGGTGGACTCGCCGTCGCAGACCGGCTTCTGGCTGTTCGGCAACGACACGAGGCCGTCGACCAACACGCTGTGGCACCAGGGCGCGAACGCGTCGAGCATCGTGCTGGGATACGTCGCCTACCCGCATGCGGCCGATCGGCCCGAGTGCGGCAAGACGCTGCGCCAGCCGTGCCGCACCAACGTGGTGACGGTGCCCGCGGGCACCGGTCCGAAGGCGCCCACTTGAGCCGCTTCGTTCAATCATGCAGTGCGGGTTTGTGTCATTGTGCAAGTGGCCGAAGCTTGCGTGAATCTCTCGTTCGCAACGCTTTTTGAAGTCATTTCACATAGGAGTCCGTAGATGCTGGGTTTGATGCAAGACCAACCGCTTTTGATCTCGTCGCTGATCGAGTTCGTCGAGCGCCACAACGGCGACGGCGAGATCGTCTCGCGCCGTGTCGAGGGCGATATCCACCGTTGCACCTGGAGCGACATCGCATCGCGCGCCAGGCAGGTGGCCAATGCGCTGGATGGCGAGCAGCTGCTGTTCAGCGACCGCATCGCCACCCTGGCCTGGAACGGCTACCGCCACCTGGAGCTGTACTACGGCGTGAGCGGCAGCGGCCGCGTGCTGCACACCATCAACCCGCGCCTGCACCCCGACCAGATCGCGTGGATCGCCAACCATGCCGAAGACCAGATCCTGTGCTTCGACCTGAGCTTCCTGCCGCTGGTGCAGGCGGTGCATGCGCGTTGTCCCACGATCCGGAAATGGGTTGCACTGTGTGATGCCGACAAGCTGCCGGCCGACAGCGGCGTGCCCAACCTCGTGAGCTACGAGGCCTGGATCGGCACGCAGTCCACCACCTACGATTGGCCCACCTTCGACGAGAACTCGGCCTCGAGCATGTGCTACACGAGCGGCACCACGGGCAACCCGAAGGCCGCGCTGTACAGCCACCGCTCGACCATGCTGCATGCCTACGCCGCCGCGCTGCCCGATGTCATGCGCATCTCGGCGCAAGACTCGGTGCTGCCGGTGGTGCCGATGTTCCACGTCAACGCCTGGGGCATTCCGTACTCGGCCGCGCTGGTGGGCTGCAAGCTCGTGTTCCCGGGCCCGTCGCTCGACGGCAAGTCGGTGTACGAACTGATCGAGTCCGAAGGCGTGACCTTCGCGGCGGGCGTGCCCACCGTGTGGCAGATGATGCTGGGCCACATGCAGACCAACGGCCTGAAGTTCAGCAAGCTGAACCGCACCGTCATCGGTGGCTCGGCCTGCCCGCCGGCCATGATCACGGCGTTCCAGGAGAACTACAACGTCGAGGTGCTGCATGCCTGGGGCATGACCGAGATGAGCCCGCTGGGCACGCTGTGCACGCTGAAGAACAAGCACTTGTCGCTGCCCGCCGACGCGCAGCTGCAGATCCGCATGAAGCAGGGCCGCGCCATCTTCGGCGTCGACATGAAGATCGTCGACGGCAACGGCGACGAGCTGCCCTGGGACGGCAAGGCCTACGGCGACCTGTTGGTCAAGGGCCCCTGGGTCGTCAAGGAGTACTACAAGGGCGAGGGCGGCAACCCGCTGGTCGCCGACGCCGCGGGCCGGGGCTGGTTCCCCACCGGCGACGTGGCCACCATCGACGCCGAGGGCTACCTGCAGATCACCGACCGCAGCAAGGACGTGATCAAGTCCGGCGGCGAGTGGATCAGCTCCATCGACATCGAGAACATCGCCGTCGCGCACCCGGCCATCGCCATGGCGGCCTGCATCGGCGTGTTCCACCCCAAGTGGGACGAGCGCCCGATCATCGCGGTCGTGAAGAAGCCCGGCGCCGAAGTCACCCGCGAGGAGCTGCTGAAGTTCTACGAGGGCAAGACCGCCAAGTGGCAGATCCCCGACGACGTGGTGTTCGTGGAGGCCATCCCGATCGGCGCCACCGGCAAGATCCTCAAGACCAAGCTTCGCGAACTGCTCAAGGACTACAAGCTGCCGGGCCTCTGAAGCACGGCCAAAGCCCACCCGCACTGTCGCGCACGCGATAGGAAGGCTGCCCCGGCGGCTTTCCTTCCGGGCATTCCCTGTGCGGCGAAGAAAAGGGCGCTTGTACGCTGGCGTCCCGCCTTTCAACCAGGAGACTCTTCATGCACTTCGGTATCAAGTCAGTGGCCGCCTGCGCCATGTTGGTGAGTGTTTCAGCGTCGTTCGCCCAGAAGGGCGAAACCGTCAAGATCGCCTGGCTGGACCCGCTGTCGGGTCTGATGGCGGCCGTGGGCACCAACCAGCTCAAGACGACCCAGTACCTGGCTGACGAGTTCAACAAGAAGAATGCGTCGGGCGTGAAGTTCGAGATCATCGCGATCGACAACAAGCTGAGCCCGCAGGAGACCACCGCGGCGCTGCGCTCGGCGCAGGACCAGGGCGCGCGTTACATCACCCAGGGCAACGGCTCGGGCCCGGCGCTCGCGATCATCGACGCCGTCGAGAAGAACAACGCGCGCAACCCCGGCAAGGAACTGCTCTACCTGAACTACGCGGCGGTCGATCCCGACCTCACCAACAGCAAGTGCAGCTACTGGCACTTCCGCCTCGATGCCGACACCTCCATGAAGATGGAAGCGCTGACCACCTGGATGAAGGACCAGGCCGACATCAAGAAGGTCTACATCCTGGGCCAGAACTACTCCCACGGCCAGCAGGTGTCCAAGTTCGCCAAGGACAACCTCAAGACCAAGCGCCCCGACATCCAGATCGTGGGCGACGACCTGCACCCGCTCGCGCAGGTGCGCGATTTCTCTCCGTACATCGCCAAGATCAAGGCCTCGGGCGCCGACACGGTCATCACCGGCAACTGGGGCTCCGACCTCTCGTTGCTCATCAAGGCGGCGAACGACTCGGGGCTGGACGTCAAGTTCCTCACGTACTACGCACCGGGCGCCGGCACGCCCACGGCCATGGGCGCCACCTCGGCAGGCAAGGTCTACACCGTGGCCTATGCCCACTACAACATGGGCGGCGAAATCCAGCGGCTGCTGACCGGCTACAAGAAGAAGATGAACGACGACCTGACGCAGTCCTCGATCTATCACACCTTCGCATTGCTCGATGCCGCTTTCGTGCAGACCAAGTCGACCGACCCCGTCAAGGTGGCCGCGGCGCTCGAAGGCATGAAGATCAAGAGCTTCAACGGCGAGGTCGAGATGCGCAAGGCCGACCACCAGCTGCAGCAGGGCCTGTACATCTCGCGCTGGGAGAAGGCCAGCGCCAAGTACCCCTACGACGCCGAGAACACCGGCTACACCAACGTCCCCGTGAAGTATTACGAGTCGTATGTGGCGAGCACGCCCACGACCTGCCAGATGAAGCGCCCCTAGGCGTCTTTGTGAACGCATTTCCTACCCATCGGTAGAAGATACCTACCGCCGGGTAGCAAAAGAAGGAAATGCACTGTCGCCTGCGCGATAGATACGTGCCTTTGCAGCCCCTTCCTTACGGGCATTCCCTGAGGGGTGGGGTGGCAAAGACTTGTACGCTTGTGCAGCGTTTTTGATATCGGTTTGACCAGGAGATATAGATTGAAGTTCGCTCTGAAGATCGCTACCGCCGCCGTGCTCGCGGCAAGTGCCACCGGTGCCCTTGCCCAGAAGGGTGAGACCGTCAAGATCGCGTGGCTGGACCCGCTGTCGGGCCTGATGGCGGCCGTCGGTACCAACCAGCTCAAGACCTTCCAGTTCCTGGCCGAAGAATTCAACAAGAAGAACGTGGCCGGCGTGAAGTTCGAGGTCATCGGCATCGACAACAAGCTCAGCCCCCAGGAAACCACCGCCGCGCTGCGCTCGGCCATGGACCAGGGCGCGCGCTACGTGGTGCAGGGCAACGGCTCCGGCCCGGCGCTGGCCATCATGGACGCGCTCGAAAAGCACAACGCCCGCAACCCGGGCAAGGAAGTCGTGTACTTCAACTACGCGGCCGTCGATCCCGACCTGACCAACAGCAAGTGCAGCTACTGGCACTTCCGCCTCGACGCCGACACCTCCATGAAGATGGAAGCCCTGACCACCTTCATGAAGGACCAGGCCGACATCAAGAAGGTGTACCTGATCAACCAGAACTACTCGCACGGCCAGCAGGTCGCGAAGTACGCCAAGGACAACCTCAAGACCAAGCGCCCCGATGTGCAGATCGTCGGCGACGACCTGCACCCGCTGGCCCAGGTGCGCGACTTCGCGCCCTACATCGCCAAGATCAAGGCCTCGGGCGCCGACACCGTCATCACCGGCAACTGGGGTTCCGACCTCGCGCTGCTCATCAAGTCGGCCAACGACGCAGGCCTGAACGTCAAGTTCTACACCTACTACGCCGTGACCAACGGCACGCCGACCGCCATGGGCGCGGCCTCGGACGGCAAGGTCTACATGGTGGGCTACAGCCACTACAACGCGCCGGGCCCGATCGCGCCGATGATGAACGAGTTCAAGAAGCGCTTCAACGAAGACCTGTACACGACCTCGCCGTACACCGTGTACGCGATGCTCGCCGAAGCCTTCGTGCGCACAAAGTCGACCGACCCCGTGAAGGTGGCGGCCGCCATGGAAGGCATGAAGTTCAAGAGCTTCAATGGCGACGTCGAGATGCGCAAGTCCGACCACCAGCTGCAGCAGGGCCTGTGGATCACGCGCTGGCAGAAGGCCGACGCGAAGAGCCCGTACAGCCCGGAGAACACCGGCTACACGCTGGCACCGGTCAAGTACTACGAGCCCTACGTCTCGAGCACGCCCACCTCGTGCCAGATGAAGCGACCCGGCGGCGCCTCCTGATCGCCTGCTGATCGCCCCCTGACCGGTCGAGGCCCGACTTCAACACTCGGGCCTCTTTCTTTTTCAACCGACACGGAAGACCGATGAACGTCGAATTCTTCGTCATCTCACTGCTCAACGGCGTCAGCTACGGCCTGCTGTTGTTCATGCTGAGCTCTGGCCTTACGCTGATCTTCAGCATGATGGGTGTGCTCAACTTTGCACACGCCAGCTTCTACATGCTGGGCGCCTATTTCGCCTACACCCTGTCAGGCATCGTCGGCTTCTGGCCCGCGCTCTTTCTCTCGCCGCTGCTGGTGGGGGCATTGGGCGCGGCCTTCGAACGCTACAGCCTGCGCCGGGTCCACAAGTTCGGCCACGTGCCCGAGCTGCTGGTGACCTTCGGTCTTTCGTACCTCATCCTCGAGCTGGTCCAGCTGGTCTGGGGCCGCTCCACGGTGCCCTACGGCCTGCCCGAGGCGCTGCAGGGGCCGCTGTTCTCGCTGTACGGCACGCAGTTCCCCAAGTCGCGCTCGTTCATCATGCTGGTGGCGATGCTGATGCTGGTGTCCGTGTGGCTGCTGCTCACGCGCACCCGCATCGGCCTCGTGATCCAGGCGGCGCTGAAGCACCCCGACATGGTCGAGGCGCTGGGCCACAACGTGCCGCGCGTGTTCATGCTGGTGTTCGGTGGCGGCGCCGCGCTGGCCGGCCTGGCGGGCGTGATCGGCGGCAACACCTATGTCACCGAACCGGCCATGGCCGGCTCGGTCGGCACCATCATCTTCGTGGTGGTGGTGGTCGGCGGCATGGGCTCGCTGGCGGGCGCCTTCCTGGCGTCGCTGCTGATCGGCATCATCCAGACCTTCGCCGTGGCGCTGGACCACTCGCTGGCCACCGCGCTGCAGGCCCTGGGCGTGGCCGTGACCGACCAGACCTTCGGCTACGAGCTGCTCAAGCTCACCATCTCGCAGGTCGCACCGATCCTGCCGTACCTGTTCCTCGTGCTGATCCTCATCTTCCGCCCGAAGGGTCTTCTGGGCACCCGGGAGGACTGACACCATGACCACCGCAACCACCACTTCACCGACGACCCCGACGCGGTACTACCGCTTCAAGCCCTGGAACATCGGGCGCTACCTGGTCTGGGCGCTGTTCGCCCTGGTGCTGATCATCTCGCCGATGCTGTTCAAGAGCAGCCTGGCGCTGACGATGCTCTCGCAGATGGGCTACCTGATCATCATCTGCCTGAGCTACAACATCCTGCTGGGGCAGGGCGGCATGCTGAGCTTCGGCCATGCCGTCTACACCGGCCTGGGCTCGTTCATCGCCATCCATGCGATGAACCTGGCGACCAAGGGCGGCCCGACGATTCCGCTGGTGCTCATTCCGCTCGTCGGTGGCCTGGCGGGGATGTTCTTCGCCATCCTGCTGGGTTTCGTGACCACCAAGAAGTCGGGCACCACCTTTGCCATGATCACCATGGGCATCGGCGAGCTCGTGGCCTCGATGGCGCTGATGTTCCCCAGCTTCTTCGGCGGCGAGGGCGGTATCACCACCGACCGCGTGTACGGCCCCACCTTCTTCGGCTTCAACTTCGGCTCGCAGATCCAGGTGTACTACCTGATCGCCGTGTACTGCTTCGTGTGCACCGCGCTCATGTATGCCTTCACCGGCACGCCGCTGGGCCGCATGTTGAACGCGGTGCGCGACAACCCGGAGCGCGTCGAGTTCATCGGCTACAACACGCAGCGCGTGCGCTACTTCGCGTTCATCATCGCGGGCTTCTTCGCCGGCATCGGCGGCGGCCTGGCCTCGATCAACTTCGAGATCGTGAACGCGGCCGACAGCCTGAACGCCATCCGCTCGGGCGGCTACCTGCTGTTCACCTTCCTGGGCGGCGCGGTGTTCTTCTTCGGCCCGATCATCGGCGCGGTGCTGCTGGTGTTCGCCTCGATCCTGCTGTCCGAACTGTCGAAGGCCTGGCAGCTGTACTTCGGCCTGGTGTTCGTGTTCATGGTGATGTTCGCCCCCGGCGGCATCGCCAGCCTGGTCATGATGAACCTGCGCGTGGCCAAGTTCGGCAAGTTCAACCGCTTCTGGGGCCTGTACGCCGCGCTCGCCGTGGCCCTGGTGCCGGTGGTGGTCGGCGCTGCCGCGCTGATCGAGATGATCTATCACATCCAGCTCAACGCGGCGATGGGCCCGGACCTGAAGTTCTTCGGCACCATGCTGAACACGGCGGGCGTGACCAGCTGGCTGGGCGCCATCGCGATCCTGGCCGTCGGCCTGGGCCTGCTCGAGGTGGCACGGCGCCGCTTCGTGCGGGTCTGGGGCCAGGCGCAGGAAGAGATCGAAGCAGAAATCAAACGTCGGGAGGCGGCGTAAATGAGCGCGCAATACGCATTGGAACTGAAGGGGCTGCGCAAGAATTTCGGCAAGACCGAAATCATCCGCGGCGTGGACCTGGCGGTGAAGGCCGGCGAACGCATCGCCGTGATCGGGCCGAACGGCGCGGGCAAGTCGACGCTGTTCAACCTGATCAGCGGGCGGCTCACGCCCACCAGCGGCGAGGTGCTGCTCAACGGGCAGCGCATCGACGGCAAGAAGCCCTATGAAATCAACCGCCTGGGGCTGTCGCGCAGCTTCCAGATCACCAACATCTTCCCGAAGCTCAGCGTCTTCGAGAACCTGCGCTGCGGCGTGCTGTGGAGCCTGGGCTACAAGTACACCTTCCTGCGCTTTCTCTCGAACCTGGACGACGCCAACGCGCGCACCGAAGAGCTCATCAAGCAGATCGGCCTGGAGCGCAAGCGCGACGTACATGCGGTGAACCTCACCTATGCCGAGCAGCGCGCGCTCGAGATCGGCGTGACGATCGCCGGCGGCGCCGGCGTGATCCTGCTGGACGAGCCCACGGCCGGCATGAGCAAGACCGAGACCTCGCACTTCATCTCGCTCATCAAGCACGTCACCGTCGGCAAGACGCTGTTGACGGTGGAGCACGACATGGGCGTGGTCTTCGGGCTGGCCGACAAGATCGCCGTGGTGGTCTACGGCGAGGTCATCGCCTTCGACACGCCGGCTGCCGTGCGCGCCAATGCGCGCGTGCAGGAGGCTTACCTGGGTTCTTCCGTGGCCGATGCACAAGGGGCGGGACACTGACATGCTGAAGCTTCACGACATCCACGCCTACTACGGCAAGAGCCATGTGCTGCATGGCGTTTCCTTCGACGTCCGCCCGGGCGAGATCGTGGCCCTGCTGGGTCGCAACGGCTCGGGCCGTTCGACCACGGCCAAGGCCATCATGGGCCTGGTGCATGCCGAGGGCACGCTGCAGTGGAAGGGCGGCGACATCCTGCGTCGCAAGGCCTACGAGATCGCGCACATGGGCATCGGCTACGTGCCCGAGAACCGAGACATCTTCCCCAAGCTCACGGTGCACCAGAACCTGCTGCTGGGCCAGAAGGGCTCGGGCAAGGGCAGCCGCTGGTCGTTCGACGACATGTACGGCATGTTCCCGCGGCTGAAGGAGCGCCAGCACACCGAGGCCGGCGTGCTCTCGGGCGGCGAGCAGCAGATGCTCACGCTGTGCCGCACGCTCATGGGCGACCCTGACCTCATCATCATCGACGAGCCCACCGAAGGCCTCGCGCCCAAGATCGTCGAGCTGGTGGGGCAGTACCTGCGCACGCTGAAGGACAAGGGCATCTCGGTGCTCCTCATCGAGCAGAAGCTCACCATCGCGATGCAGATTTCGGACCGCGCGCTCGTCATGGGCCACGGCAGCATCGTGTTCGACGGGACGCCCGACAGCCTGCGCGCCGACGGCACCACCCGCAGGGAGTGGCTGGAGGTTTAAGCAAACCCCCAGGCTTCGCGCACTTCGTGTCGCGCGCGCCTTCCCCCTTGCAGGGGGGCAACACCTGCGGCCCGGCAAAGCCGGTTCCGCGGTGTTCCTGGAAAGTCCGGCGCTCTCTCTTGAGGCCCTTGTCCCGACAGCGACTGCGTGCCATTGTTCGGCCACGCAAAACGCCTAGAATCTTCGAAAAAGAACACTCGTGCTTTTTCTTCTTTTTCTTCACACACCAAGGAACGCAGCATGACGGCTGAATACAAAGTGCTCGGCGATGTCGCCGTGATCACCCTGACCAACCCGCCGGTCAACGGTCTCGGCTTCTCGACACGCATCGGCATCACCGACGGCCTGTCCAAGGCCAATGCCGACAGCGCCGTCAAGGCCATCGTCATCACCGGCGCCGGCAAGGCGTTCTCGGGCGGTGCGGACATCAAGGAATTCGGCACGCCCAAGGCGCTGCAAGAGCCCAACCTGCTGAGCGTGATCCTCTCGCTCGAAGCCTCGCCCAAGCCCATCGTCTCAGCCATCCACTCCGTGTGCATGGGCGGCGGCCTGGAGCTGGCCCTGGGCTGCCACTACCGCGTGGCCGCACCGGGCACCAGCGTGGCACTGCCTGAAGTCAAGCTCGGCCTGCTGCCGGGCGCCGGTGGCACGCAGCGCCTGCCGCGCGTGATCGGCGTGGAAACCGCCCTGAACATGATCGTCAGCGGCGAGCCGGTCAAGAGCGAGCTGCTCGCCAGCCTGCCGGGCCAGAAGCTGTTCGACAAGCTGGCCGCCTCGGCCGAATCGGTGTTCGACGAAGCCGTCGAGTTCGCCAAGTCGGTCGCTGCCAAGGGCGGCGAGCTGCCGTTGGTGCGCAACCTGCCGTGCAAGCACCCGCAAGGCGATGCCTACTTCCAGTTCGCCAAGAACATGGTCGGCGGCATGTCGAAGAACTACCCCGCGCCGCTGAAGTGCGTCGACGCCGTGCAGGCCGCGACCAAGATGAAGTTCGACGACGGCATGGCCGAAGAGCGGCGTCTCTTCACCGCGCTGATGTTCACGCCCGAATCGCTGGCCCTGCGCCACCTGTTCATGGCCGAGCGCGCCGCGAGCAAGATTCCTGACGTGCCCGAAGACACGCCCAAGCGCGAGATCAAGGCCGTGGGCGTGATCGGCGCCGGCACCATGGGCGGTGGCATCTCGATGAACTTCCTGAACGCGGGCATCCCCGTCAAGATCCTCGAGATGAAGCAAGAGGCGCTCGACCGCGGCATTGCCACCATCAAGAAGAACTACGAAGCCCAGGTCAAGAAGGGCAAGCTCAAGCAGGACAAGTACGAGCAGCGCATGGCGCTCCTGAGCACCACGCTGAGCTATGACGACCTGAAGGACGCCGACCTCATCATCGAAGCCGTGTTCGAAGAAATCGGTGTCAAGGAAAAGGTCTTCAAGGAACTCGATCGTGTCGCCAAGAAGGGCGCCATCCTGGCCTCCAACACCTCGACGCTCGATGTCGACAAGATCGCCTCGTTCACCGACCGTCCGCAGGACGTGGTCGGCATGCACTTCTTCAGCCCGGCCAACGTGATGAAGCTGCTCGAAGTGGTGCGCGGCAAGGCCACGTCCAAGGACGTGCTGGCCACCGTGATGGCCATCGGCAAGAAGATCAAGAAGACCTCCGTCGTGTCGGGCGTGTGCGACGGCTTCATCGGCAACCGCATGATCGAGCAGTACAGCCGCCAGGCCGGCTTCCTGCTGGACGAAGGCGCCACGCCGCAGCAGGTCGACAAGGCCATCGAGAAGTTCGGCTTCGCCATGGGCCCGTTCCGCATGGGCGACCTGGCCGGCAACGACATCGGCTGGGCGATCCGCAAGCGCCGCGCCGTCGAGCGCGCCGACATGAAGTACAGCCGCACGGCCGACAAGCTGTGCGAACTGGGCCGCTTCGGCCAGAAGACCGGGGCAGGGTGGTACGACTACCAGGCCGGCAAGCGCGACGCCATTCCGTCGGAACTCGTCAACAAGATGATCGAGGATCATCGCAAGGAACTGGGCATCACGCCGCGCAAGATCTCCGACACGGAAATCGTGCAGCGCCTGGTGTTCGCCCTCGTCAACGAAGGCGCACACATCCTGGAAGACGGCATTGCTTCCAAGTCGGGCGACATCGACATGGTGTACCTCACCGGCTACGGCTTCCCGATCTACCGCGGTGGCCCGATGCACTACGCCTCGCAGGTCGGCCTGTACAACGTGGCCGAGACGATGAAGCGCTTTGCGCAGAATCCTCGCGACGACGCCGAGTTCTGGCAGCCCGCACCGCTGATCCAGAAGCTGGTGGCCGAAGGCAAGTCCTTCAGCTGAGTCTGAACCGGGATCAAGACCGCCCATGTTGAAACGCATCTTCCTCGGGCTGCTGCTGGTGCTCCTGGCACTCGTGGCGGCCGTGGCGGTCAAGACCTGGACCACGCCATCGCAGCAACTTGCGGTGGCGCCCGCACCGAAGCTCGAGATCGACCTGCAGGCGGCTGCGAAGCGGCTGGCCGGCGCGATTCCGATCCGCACGGTGTCGAGCCTGGACGACCCGGCCGCCAACCTGGCCGAGTTCGACAAGCTGCACGCCTACCTGGCGCAGCAGTACCCGAAGGTCCACGCCACCCTCAAGAAGGAAGTGGTGGGCCAGAAGGCCTTGCTCTACACCTGGACCGGCACCGACGCGCAGGCCAAGCCGATCGCGCTCATGGCGCACCAGGACATGGTGCCCATCGCGCCCGGCACCGAAAAAGCCTGGTCGGTCGACCCCTTCGCGGGCGAGATCAAGGACGGCTTCGTCTGGGGCCGCGGCACGCTCGACAACAAGGGCAACCTGTTTGCGCAGATGGAAGCCATCGAGCTGCTCATCGGCAGCGGCTTCCAGCCGAAGCAGACGGTCTACCTCGTGATGGGCGACGACGAAGAGGTGAGCGGCCTGCGCGGCGCGCAGCCCATCGCCGAACTGCTCAAGTCGCGCGGCGTGAAGCTCGACTGGGTGCTCGACGAAGGCCTGCTCGTGCTCGACGGCGTGCTGCCCGGCCTGAGCAAGCCCGCGGCGCTCATCGGCCTGGCGGAGAAGGGCTACGGCACCTTCTTCCTCTCGCTCGATACCGCGCCCGGCCACTCGTCGATGCCGCCGCAAAAAAGCGCCATCGGCCGCATGAGCGCCGCGCTCGCGCGGCTCGAAGCAACGCCGATGCCCGGCGGCATCCAGGGCGTGGCCGGCCAGATGTTCGGCGCGCTCGCCCCCGAGATGGGCGGCGTCAACCGCGTCATGCTGTCGAACCTGTGGCTCACCGAGCCGCTGGTGCGCGGCCAGCTCGAGAAGAGCCCGAGCAGCAACGCCATGCTGCGCACCACCACCGCGCTGACCATCGTGCGTGCCGGCAACAAGGACAACGTGCTGCCCGGCCGTGCCGAGGCCGCCGTCAACTTCCGCGTGCTGCCCGGCGACACGCTGGCCAGCGTCGAGGCGCACCTGCGCAAGGCGCTGGGCGACGACGACATCAAGATCAAGCCGTACCCCGGCAACTCGGAGCCCTCGCCGGTGTCGCCCACCGACAGCACCGGCTACCGCGCGATCCAGCAGGCCGTGCGCCAGAGCTTCCCCGATGCCGTGGTGGCGCCCGGCCTCATGACCGCCGCCACCGATTCGCGCCACTTCAGCCTCGTGAGTGACGCCGTCTTCCGCTTCTCGCCGTTCCGCGTGAAGAGCGAGGACCTGGCGCGCTTCCATGGCAACAACGAACGCCTGGCCATCTCGAACTACGGCGAGATGATCGGCTTCTACCACCAGCTCCTGCGCAACACGAACGCTGCTGCGCCGGCGCAATGACGACCCCGTCTTTTCCCTCTTTTCCCTTCCATCTTCAAAGGACCTCACCATGACCAGCGCCGTCATCGTTTCCACCGCCCGCACGCCGCTCGCGAAGAGCTGGAAGGGTGCCTTCAACATGACCCACGGCGCCACGCTGGGCGGCCATGCCGTGCAGCACGCGGTGCAGCGCGCCGGCATCGACCCGGCCTCGGTCGACGACGTCATCATGGGTTGCGCCACGCCTGAAGGCGCCACCGGCTCCAACATCGCGCGCCAGATCGCCCTGCGCGCCGGCCTGCCGGTCACCACCTCGGGCATGACCATCAACCGTTTCTGCTCGTCGGGCCTGCAGACCATCGCCACCGCCGCCCAGCGCATCATCGCGGGCGAGGGCGACGTGTACGTGGCCGGCGGCGTCGAGAGCATCTCGTGTGTGCAGAACGAAGCCAACACGCACATGCTGGCCGACCCGTGGCTCGTGAAGCACAAGCCCGAGATCTACTGGAACATGCTGCAGACCGCCGAGCAGGTCGCCAAGCGCTACAACATCGGCCGCGACGCCATGGACGAGTACGGCGCACAGAGCCAGCAGCGCGCCACCGCCGCGCTCGAAGCCGGCCTCTTCAAGGCTGAAATCGCCCCCATCACCGTGCTGGCCGGCGTGGCCGACCCCGTGATGGGCCTGCGCACCAAGGAAGTCACGATCGAGAACGACGAAGGCATCCGCCCCGGCACCACCAAGGAAGGCATCAGCGGCATCCGCTCGGCCATGCCCGGTGGCCTGATCTCGGCCGGCAACGCCAGCCAGTTCTCCGACGGCGGCGGCGCCTGCGTGGTGGTCGACGAGAAGTACGCCCAGCAAAAGGGCCTGAAGCCCCTGGGCCGCTTCCTCGGCTTCGCCGTGGCCGGCTGCGAGCCCGACGAAATGGGCATCGGCCCGGTCTTCGCCATTCCCAAGGTGCTCAAGCGCCTGGGCCTCACGGTCAACGACATCGACCTGTGGGAGCTGAACGAAGCCTTCGCCGTGCAGGTCATCTACTGCCGCGACAAGCTGGGCATTCCGGGCGACCGCCTGAACGTCAACGGCGGCGCCATCGCCGTGGGCCACCCCTACGGCGTGAGCGGCCAGCGCCTCACGGGCCACGCGCTCATCGAAGGCAAGCGCCGCGGCGCCAAGAAGGTCGTGGTCACGATGTGCATCGGCGGTGGCATGGGCGCCGCGGGCGTGTTCGAGGTCCTGTAACCATGTCCGGCTTGGGCAATGACCAGGAGGTCTCGCCCGAAGCCGTCCTGGCCTACGGCCGCAGCGTGCTGGCTGCGCAGCCCTTCAGCGTGCTGATCGGCGCCGAGCTGCATGCGCTCGCGCCGGGCCATGCAGAGCTCCAGCTGCCGCTCGGCGCGCAGCTGAAGCAGCAGCACGGTTTCGCCCATGGCGGCATCGTGAGCTACATGGCCGACAACGCGCTGACCTTTGCCGGCGGCAGCGCCTTGCGCGTGCCGGTCGTGACCTCCGAATTCAAGATCAACTACGTGCGGCCCGCCATCGGCCGGCGGCTGATTGCGCGTGCACGGGCCGTGCACACCGGCAGCTCGCAGGCCGTGTGCACCTGCGAGGTGGTGGCGGTGGCCGACGACGGCACCGAGAAGCTCTGCGCGCTGGCGCAGGGCACCATCGCCAAGCTGCCCGATTCCCCGAAGAAGACTTCGTCACCCGCGAAGTCGTAGCCTGAAGAAGACATCACCATGAGCCTGCGTCCCACCCTCGACTTTCTGCTCTACGACTGGCTCGACGCCGAGAAGCTCAACCAGAGCGAGCGTTTTGCCGACCATTCGCGCGAGACCTTCGACGCCGTGCTCGACACCTGCGAGCGCATTGCGCGCGAAAAGTACGCGCCGTTCAACCGCACCGTCGACACGCAGGAGCCGCATTTCGACGGCGAGAAAGTCATCCTGCCGCAGGCCACGCACGACGCGCACAAGGCCTTCGTCGAGTCCGGGATGATGAGCGCCGCGCAAGACTACGAGATCGGCGGCATGCAGCTGCCGTACACGGTGCAGGCCGCGGCCAACAGCTTCTTCGCGATGGCCTCGGTGAGCATCGGCTCGAACATGCTCACCAGCGGCAACGCCAACCTGCTCATGGTGCACGGCACCGAGATGCAGAAAGAGGTGTTCGCCAAGAACGAATTCTCGGGCCGCTGGGCGGGCACCATGTGCCTGTCGGAGCCGCAGGCCGGCTCGTCGCTGAGCGACGTGGCCACGCGCGCCGTGCCCGATGGCGCCGACTATCAAGACGACCCGCTGGGCCCGCGCTACCGGCTCACGGGCAACAAGATGTGGATCTCGGCCGGCGACCACGAGCTGACCGAGAACATCGTGCACATCGTGCTCGCCAAGATCCCCGACGAAAACGGCAAGCTCATTCCGGGCACGCGCGGCATTTCGCTGTTCATCGTGCCCAAGCGCATGGTGGACACGCAGGGCGAACTCACCGGCGAGCGCAACGACGTGGCGCTGGCCGGCCTGAACCACAAGCTCGGCTGGCGCGGCACCACCAACACGCTGCTGAACTTCGGCGAGGGCAAGTACCCGGTCGGCGGCAAGGCCGGCGCGGTGGGCTACCTGGTCGGCGCGCCCGGCAAGGGCCTGCACTGCATGTTCCACATGATGAACGAGGCCCGCATCGGCGTCGGCACCGCCGCCACCATGCTCGGCATGGCCGGCTACTACGCCTCGCTCGACTACGCCAAGAGCCGCCCGCAGGGCCGGCTGGTGAAGAAACCCGAAGCCGCCGGCGCCGCCGTGGCCAAGGACTCGGCCGCGCCGCAGGTGCGCATCATCGAGCACGCCGACGTGCGCCGCATGCTGCTCGCCCAGAAGGCGTACTGCGAGGGCGCGCTGGCGCTGGAGCTGTACTGCGCGCGCCTGGTCGACACGCAGAAGACCGGCGACGCCGCGCAGGCCGACGACGCCCGCCTGCTGCTGGAGGTGCTCACGCCCATCGCCAAGAGCTGGCCCAGCGAATGGTGCCTGGAAGCCAATTCGCTGGCGATCCAGGTGCACGGCGGCTACGGCTACACGCGCGATTTCCCGGTGGAGCAGTACTGGCGCGACAACCGCCTGAACATGATCCACGAGGGCACGCACGGCATCCAGGCGGCCGACCTGCTGGGCCGCAAGGTGCTGATGGAAAAGGGCCGCGGCCTGCAACTGCTGGCCGGCCGTGTCACCGAGGCCATCGGCCGCGCCGCCAAGGTGCCGGCGCTGGCGCCGCACGCCAAGGCGCTGGGCGCCGCGCTGCAGCGCATCGGCAGCGCCACGGAGGCCGCCTGGTCCACCGGCGACCCGGCCGACGCGCTGGCCAACGCCGTGCCCTACATGCAGGCCTTCGGCCACACGGTGCTGGCCTGGATCTGGCTCGACGTGGCGCTGCGGGCCCTGGAAATCGATGCACAGAAGGCGAGGGCGGTAACAGCTGGCAAGATCGGCGCCACGGACTATTTCTTCCACTACGAGCTGCCGAAAATCGGTGCCTGGCTCCAGGTGGTCGAAACCCGTGACCCGACCTGTACCGCTTTGCCCGAGGACGCTTTCTGACAATGGCCAACGCCGCCCCGAACTCACCCCCGCCCGCCGCCCAACCGCCGAAACCACCCAAGCCGCATGCGCGGCTCGAGAAGTGGATCTGGATCCTGATCTACGGCGGCCTGTTCCTCGTGATCCTGGGCATCGCCACGGGCCGCACCGAGCCCGCGCTGGGCTGGTCGATGGCCGTGCCCGGCGTCGTGGTCGCCGCAGTGGGCGTCGTGCTCATCTACGTGCGTTCGCGGCTCAAGTAAGAACAAGGCAAGGACCGACCATGCTCAAGCACATCGTGATGTGGAAGTTCAAGGAGCACGCCGAGGGCGCCGACAAGGCGACCAACCTGCTCAAGGCCAAGGCGCTGCTCGATGCCTGCGCGACACTCTCGCCCGGCACGCACCGTTTCGAGGTGGTCATCGCCCAGCCCGGGCTTGAGGCCACCTACGACCTGATCCTCAATTCGGAATTCACCGACGCCGCCGCGCTGGCGGCCTATGCGGACCACCCGCAGCACGTGGCGCTCAAGCCCTTCATCGGCGCCGTGCGCGAAGCCCGCCAGTGCATGGACTATGAGCTCTGAACCCCACGCGCCCGACGCCACGGCCTCACCGGCCGAGCGGCGGGCGTTCGGCCGTGCGCAGCGCCAGCGCTGTGCGCTCGGCCAGTGGGCGGAGTCACCCCGGCCCGACGCCAAGGACCGTGACCCGCTCGGGTGGCTGAAGGCCTCCAACCGCGGCCGCGTGCCCGAGCTGGTGCCGGTGCGCCACGGCCGCATGCTGGCCAGCCCCTTCACGTTCTACCGCGGCGCCGCCAGCCTGATGGCGAACGACCTCGCCAGGCTCCCGCACAGCGGCATCGCGACGCAGCTGTGCGGCGATGCGCACCTCGCGAACTTCGGCTTCTTTGCCAGCCCCGAGCGGGCGCTGGTCTTCGACATCAACGATTTCGACGAAACCCTGCAAGGGCCCTTCGACTGGGACGTGCGTCGGCTGGCCACCTCGTTCGTGGTGGCCGCGCGCGACCGGGGTTTCAAGCCGCGCATCGGGCGCGAGGCCGTGCAGCAGCTGGCCGAGGCCTACCGCGACCGCATGCGGGCCTTCGCGCGCATGGACACGCTGGAGGCCTGGTACGCGCGGCTCACGTCGCAAACCCTGCTGAAGCTCGGCGCCGAAGACGCGACCGAGCTCGCGGTCATCAAGAAGGCGCGCCGCAGCACCTCGCGCGTGTTCGCCGACAGCGCGACCGAGACGGTCGACGGCCGCCTCATGATCCGCGACCAGCCGCCGTTCGTGTACCACGACGCCCGCGCGACGGCGCGTGAAATCAAGCGCTTCCGCGCCGGACTGCCGGCCTTCCTGGCGCAGTACCGCGCCAGCCTGCCGCCCGAGCGCCAGCGGCTGTTCGACCGCTACGAGCTGCACGATGTCGCGGTGCTCACGCCCGGCGTCGGCTCGGTCGGCCGGCGCTGCTTCCTGCTGCTGTTCGTGGCCGACCGCGCGCACCCGCTGTTCCTGCAGTGCAAGGAGGCCGGCGAGTCGGTGCTCGAAGCCCCGCTGGGCGCGGCACCGGACACGGCGTCGCCGGGCCAGCGCGTGGTGCAGGGCCAGCGCGTGGTGCAGGGCCAGCGGCTCGCACAGGCCGCCAGCGACGTCTTCCTGGGCTGGGCCCAGGGACCGGGCGGGCGCGGCTTCTACGTGCGGCAGCTGCGCGACATGAAGGCCTCCTACAAGCTCGAGGACTTCAAGCCGGTCGACCTGCTCGAGTTCGCCGAGGCCTGCGGCTACAGCCTGGCCCGCGCGCATGCCAAGGGCGGCGACGCCTGGGCCATCGACGGCTACCTGGGGGGCGCCAAGAGCTTCAACACGGCGCTCGCTGATTTCGCCGAAGGCTATGCCGACGTGAACGAGGCCGACTGGCGCCGGCTGAAAAAGGCCGTGGCCGCTGGCAAGGCCGCCGCCGTCGAGGCGGACGACGCCGCGTCCTGACGACCCGAAGCCACCGCCTTCACCGCCAACGCAACCCTCTTCTTTCATCATCCACACCGGAGACACCGACATGACGAAGCCCCGCACCACCCAACAGCTGTTCGACCTCACGGGTCAGACGGCGCTCATCACCGGCGGCTCGCGCGGCCTGGGCCTGCAGATGGCCCATGCGCTGGGCGAAGCCGGCGCGAAGATCATGCTGAGTTCGCGCAAGGCCGACGACCTGGAACAGGCTGCCGCCGAGCTTCAGGCCGCCGGCATCGACGCGCGCTGGATCGCCGCCGACTGCTCCAAGGAAGAAGACACCCGCCGCCTGGCCGACGAGACCCTGCAGCGCATGGGCGGCGTCGACATCCTCATCAACAACGCCGGCGCCAGCTGGGGTTCGCCGGCCGAGAGCCACCCGGTCGAGGCCTGGGACAAGGTGATGAACCTCAACGTGCGCGGCTACTTCATCCTGGCGCAGCAGGTTGCCAACGGCTACATGATCCCGAAGAAGCGCGGGCGCATCATCAACATCGCCTCGATCGCGGGCCTGAACGGCAACCCGCCCGGCATGCAGACGCTGGCCTACAACACCTCGAAGACCGCGGTGATCGGCTTCACGAAGACGCTGGCGGCCGAATGGGGCAAGTACAACATCAACGTGAACGCGATCTGCCCGGGCTTCTTCATGACGAAGATGGCCGCCGGCCTGATCAAGACCCTGGGCGAAGAGCACATGGCCGCCTCGGCGCCCCTGGGCCGCCTGGGCGACGACGAAGACCTGAAGGGCCTGACGCTGCTGTACGCGAGCGATGCCGGCAAGCACATCACCGGCCAGTGGGTCGCGGTCGATGGCGGCGTGAGCGTGGTGCTGGGTGCGGCCTGACATGTCCGATTCGCCTGAAAAGTCCAGCGACATCAACATCCGCTCGTACACGAGCCAGATTCCGTTCGCGCGCCACCTCGGCTTCGAGCTCACGAAGTTCGAGGACGGCCAGTCCGAGATCATCTACACCGCCAAGCCCGAGCACCTGAACACCTTCGACGTGACGCACGGCGGCGCCTGCATGACGCTGCTCGACATCGCCATGGCGGCCGCTGCGCGCAGCGTGGCGCCCGAGACCGGTGTGGTCACCATCGAGATGAAGACCAGCTTCATGCAACCGTCGGTCGGCCCGCTGCACGCACGCGGCACGCTGCTGCATCGCACTGCGACGCTGGCCTTCACCGAGGCCAAGATCTACGACGAGCAGGAGCGCGTGTGCGCCCATGCCACCGGCACCTTCAAGTACGTGAAGCGCCGGCTGCCGACCGGCCCCGCGAGCGCGAACGCGATGCGTCCGCCATCCACCGACTGACCGACCGACCAACCGACATCCCATTTCCGGAGACTTCCATGCCGACCAACAAGCAACAGATCCTCGACAACCGCCCCGACGGCGAAGCCGTGGCGAGCAACTTCAAGCTCGTGACCACCGAGACGCCCGCGCTGCAGGACAACCAGGTGCTGGTGCGCCACCACTTCATGAGCCTCGACCCGTACATGCGCGGCCGCATGAACGACGCCAAGAGCTACGCGCAACCCCAGCCGCTGGGCCAAGTGATGCAGGGCGGCACGGTGGGCGAGGTGGTCGAGAGCAAGCACCCCAAGTACGCCGTGGGCGACAAGGTCGTCGGCTTCGGCGGCTGGCAGGAATACAGCGTGGTCGATGGCTCGCAGCCCGGCGCGCTGAAGAAGGTCGACACCACGCACGTGCCGCTGTCGCACTACCTCGGCGCCGTGGGCATGCCCGGCGTGACGGCCTGGTACGGCCTCGTGAAGATCATCGCGCCCAAGGCAGGTGAAACCGTGGTCATCACCGCCGCCAGCGGCGCGGTGGGCAGCGCCTTCGGCGCGCTGGCCAAGGCGCGCGGCTGCCGCGTGGTCGGCATCGCGGGGGGCCCCGACAAGTGCAAGTACGTGACCGACGAGCTCGGCTTCGACGCCTGCATCGACTACCGCCAGCACCCCGACGTGAAGACCATGAGCGCCGCGCTCAAGGAAGCCTGCCCGAACGGCATCGACGGCTACTTCGAGAACGTCGGTGGCTACATCTTCGACGCCGTGCTGCTGCGCACCAACGCGTTTGCACGCGTGGCGCTGTGCGGAATGATCGCGGGCTACGACGGCCAGCCGCTGCCGCTGGCGAACCCGGCGCTGATCCTCATCAACCGCCTGAAGATCGAGGGCTTCATCGTCAGCGAGCACATGGAAGTGTGGCCCGAGGCGCTGACCGAACTCGGCACGCTGGTGGGTACGGGCAAGCTCAAGCCGCGCGAGTCGATCGCGCAGGGCATCGAATCCGCCCCTGAGGCCTTCCTGGGTTTGCTCAAGGGCAAGAATTTCGGCAAGCAACTGGTCAAGCTCATTTGATGGCTTGAAACGCACGGCAAGGAGGCCGGTCATGGACACGACGCACGAGGTCTTCAACCAGCCCACGCCGCTGGTCGACTACAACCTCTTCGACACCCACCGCCCCCTGCGCGATGCGCTGAAGTTCAACGCGCCCGCGCTGCAGACCACGCAGTTGCACGAGCTGGGCGCCGCCCTCGGTTCGGCCGCCATGCAGACGCATGCGCGGCTGGCCAACATCCACACGCCCGAACTCCACACGCACGACCGCTTCGGCCGTCGCATCGACGAGGTGGAGTTCCATCCGAGCTACCACGCGCTGATGACTGCCGCGGTGGGCGCGGGCCTGCACGGCACGCCGTGGACCGGCACGTCCGCCTCGCCGCACGTGCTGCGCGCGGCGGGCTTCATGCTCTTCACCGAGCTGGAGCCGTCGGTGCTGTGCCCGATCTCGATGACCTACGCCGTCACGCCCGCCTTGCGCGGCAACGCAGGCGTGCATGCCGACTGGGGCCCGAAGCTCGCCAGCCTCTGGTACGACCCCGCGCTCAAGCCGCTGCACGACAAGCCCGGCGTGACCATGGGCATGGGCATGACCGAGAACCAGGGCGGCTCCGACGTGCGGGCCAACACCACGCAGGCCGTGCGCGACGGCAGCGACGCCTGGGGCGAGCGCTACGCGATCACCGGCCACAAATGGTTTTTCTCGGCGCCGATGTGCGATGCCTTCCTCATCCTCGCGCAGGCGCCGGCCGGGCTGTCGTGCTTCTTCCTGCCGCGCGTGCTGCCCGATGGCACGCGCAATGCCATCCACATCCAGCGCCTGAAGGACAAGCTCGGCAACAAGGCCAACGCCAGCTCTGAGGTCGAGTTCCATGGCGCCAGCGCCTGGCTCGTGGGCGAGGAAGGCCGCGGCATTCCGCAGATCCTCGAGATGGGCACGATGACGCGGCTCGACTGCTCGCTCGGCACGAGCGGCCTCATGCGCCAGGCGCTGGGCATCGCGCTGAACCACACGGCGCAGCGCCAGGCCTTCGGCAAGCCGCTGGTCGAACAGCCGCTCATGAAGAACGTGCTGGCCGACCTCGCGCTCGAAAGCGAAGCCGCCACCGCCCTGGCGATCCGCCTCGCACGGGCCTTCGATCGCCAGGCCGACGCGCACGAGAACCTGATGGCGCGCCTGCTCACGCCGGTCGCCAAGTTCTGGATCTGCAAGCGCGGCAGCCACTTCGCGCAGGAGGCCATGGAGTGCCTGGGCGGCAACGGCTACGTGGAAGAGGGCGGCGAGGGCATCCTCGCGCGCATCTACCGCGAGATGCCGCTCAACTCCATCTGGGAGGGCGCCGGCAACATCATGGCGCTCGACCTGCTGCGCGGCCTGCGCAAGGGCGACGCCGTGGCCGCGCTGGCGCACGAGCTGGCCCCCGCGCGCGGCCAGCAGCCCGCCCTCGACCGCCTGGCCGACGCCTTGCCCGCACGCATCGAGGCCATGGCCTCCGAGACCGAGGCACGCCGCCTCGCGCAGGACGTGGCGTTGGCCGTGCAGGCCGCCTTGCTGGTGCAGACCGCGCCCGCCGCCGTGGCCGACGCCTTCTGCGCCTCGCGCCTGGGCGGCGACTGGGGCCAGGCCTTCGGCACGCTGGGCGCGGGCACCGATTTCGATTCGATCATCCAGCGGGCGCAGCCGCGCTGAGCCCCGACAAGAACACCTCCACGAAAGACACCATGGCCGACCTCATCCTTCACCACTACACCACCTCGCCGTTCTCGGAAAAGGTGCGCACGATCCTCGGCGCCAAGCAGCTGGCGTGGAAGTCGGTCTTCATTCCGCCGATCATGCCCAAGCCCGACGTGGAAGTGCTCACGGGCGGCTACCGCAAGACGCCGTTCCTGCAGATCGGCGCCGACATGTACTGCGACAGCGCGCTCATCGCCGACGTGCTGGAGCACCTGCAGCCCGAGCCCACGCTCTACCCGCAGCCCGAAAAAGGCATGTCGCGCATCCTCGCGCAGTGGGCCGACACCTCGCTGTTCTGGGCCGCGATGGCCTGGAGCCTGCAGCCCAAGGGCGCCGCCGAGGTGTTCGCCAAGGCGCCGCCCGAAGCCATCAAGGCCTTCGGCGAAGACCGCGGCAAGATGAGCGCCGGCAACATGACGCGCCTGCGCCCGGCCGACGCCACCAGCGCCTACAAGTCGTACCTGCGCCGCCTGTCCGACATGCTCGACGACAAGCCCTTCCTGCTGGGCGAAGTGCCGTGCATCGCCGACTTCTCGGCCTACCACCCGCTGTGGTACACGCGCCGCATCGAGGCGGTGAAGGGCATCCTCGATCTGACGCCCGCGGTGCTCGACTGGATGGACCGCATGGCGGCCATCGGCCACGGCACCTCGTCGAAGTTCTCCAGCGACGAGGCCATCGCCGTCGCCAAGGCCGCCACGCCGCACACGCTGCTGACCGACAGCACCTTCCAGGACGACCACGGCATTGCGCTGGGCAGCGCCGTCACCATCCGCGCCGAGAGCTTCGGCCTCGAAGAGACGGCGGGCACGCTGGTGGCTGCCACGCGCACGCACTACACGCTGGAACGCAGCAGCGAGCGCACGGGCACGGTGCATGTGCACTTTCCGCGCATCGGGTATGTGTTGAAGAAAGCAGAGGCCTGAAAACGCCCGGTGCGGGCGCGGGTCGGGGCACCTTCGTGACTGCGCCGGCGCGCGTTCCGTATTTCAATAGGGGCTTCCGCTTCAACGTCAGAGACAAGGACACCGGCAAATGATCCAGGACTTCAAGGGCAAGACCGCCGTACTCACCGGCGCAGGCTCGGGCTTCGGCCTCGAATGCGCGCGCATCGGCGCCGCCCGCGGCATGAACCTCGTGCTGGTCGACGTGCAGCAGGACGCACTCGACAAGGCCAAGGCAGAAATGGAAGCCTTGGGCGTCCAGGTGCTGGCGCGCAAGGTCGACGTGTCGGATGCGGCCCAGATGGAAGCGCTGGCCGCCGCCGTCAAGGAGCGCTTCGGCGCGCCGCACTTCGTGTTCAACAACGCCGGCGTGGGCGCGGGCGGCCTGGTGTGGGAAAACACCGTGGCCGACTGGGAATGGGTGCTGGGCGTCGACCTGTGGGGCGTGATCCACGGCGTGCGCCTGTTCACGCCGATGATGCTCGAGGCCGCCGCCAAGGACCCGAGCTACCGCGGCCACATCACCAACACCGCCAGCATGGCCGGCCTGCTCACGCCGCCCAACATGGGCATCTACAACGCGGCCAAGGCCGCCGTCGTGAGCCTGACCGAAACCATGTACCAGGACCTGAACCTGGTCACCGACCAGATCGGCGCCAGCCTGCTGTGCCCGTACTTCGTGCCCACCGGCATCACGAGCAGCGAGCGCAACCGCCCGAACGCACCGAAGGACACCGAACTCACCAAGAGCCAGCTCATCGGCCAGGCCATGAGCAACAAGGCGGTGAGCAGCGGCAAGATCACGGCCGCCGAGGTGGCGCACAAGGTGTTCGAAGCCATCAGCGACAACCAGTTCTACGTGTTCAGCCACCCCAAGGCACTGGGCAACGTGAAGAGCCGCATGGAGAACATCGTGTCGATCACCAACCCGGCCGACCCGTTCCTGGAGCGCCCCGAGATCGGCCAGAAGCTGCGCGAGCAGCTGCGTTCCGCTTGATCCCTTCCTGAGGCGGCCCCTCGCGGGTCGCCTTCAGCCGGCCTGCACCTTCGCCTGCAGGTCGCGCACCAATTGCTCGATGCCCGACAGCGCCTCGGCCATCGAACGTTCCAGCAGGTCGCCGCGGTCTTCCGCATGCTCGACCGCGATGTCGTGCACCTCGCGCAGCCCGACCAGGCCCAGCGCGGCCTTCACGCCCGGCACCAGGAAATTCAGATGCGCCTGCATGCCGCCGGGCCCGAAGCCGCTGCTGCCGTGCGCGGTGAGCAGCACCGTGCGGCGCGGGCGCTCGGCCAGCAGCGGCACGTAGGGGTCGTCCAGGCTCGGGTCCATGTCGAAGGTCTCGCCGACGCGCACGATGTTGTCGATCCACGCCTTCACGGTGGCCGGCGCGCTGTAGTTGTACATGGGCGTGCCCATCACGATCACGTCGGCGCGGCGCAGCTCGGCAATGAAGGTGTCGCTCTCGGCCAGCACCTCGTGCATCCAGGGCTCGCGCGCTTCGGCGGGCGTGTAGGCGCTGTGGATCCAGTCGCCGGTGACCGCCTGCGGCGGCGCGATGCCGAAGTCGCGGTAGATCACCTCGTCGTGTGGGCGGGCCGCCTGCCAGGTGCTGACGAAGTGGTGGCTCAGGCGACGCGAATGCGAGCCGTGGACGACCGAGCCCGAACGGCCGGAACGGGGGCTGGCATCGATGTGGAGCAGGGTGGTGGTGGTCATGGCGTGGTCCTCGGTTAGATGAAGGGAATTCAGCTGTCTGCTTGACATGGTTCCCAATTTATCGAAGCATTCATGGCCGGACAAACGACGAATTTTTCTCGCTGCAGAAAATTGAATTCATCTATTCCACGCCATGGCCCTCCTGCGTTCCCTGCCTCCGCTGGCCTCGCTGCGCGCCTTCGAGGCCGCCGCGCGCCATTGCAGCGCCAAGCTCGCGGCGAACGAGCTGTCGGTCACGCCCACGGCCATCAGCCACCAGGTGCGCCAGCTCGAGGAGTCGCTGGGCGTGGCGCTGTTCGTGCGCCAGCCGCGCCAGCTCGTGCTGACGCCGCAGGGCCGCGAGCTGCAGGTGGTGCTGAGCGATTCGTTCGCTGCCATGGCCCAGGCCGTGGCGCGCCTGCGTGCGCCGCCCGAGCGCAGTGCCATCACGCTGTCGACCACGCCCGCCGTGGCCGCGCGCTGGCTGCTGCCGCGCGTGGGGGCGCTGCGTGCGGCGCATCCCCGGCTCGACCTGCGTATCCACGCCTCACACGACGCGGTGCCGCTCGACGGCCTCACGGCCGACGTCGCCATCCGCTACGGCAAGGGCCAGTGGCCGGGCCTCGTGGCCGAGAAGCTGTTCGACACCGTCTTCGCGCCGGCCTGCAGCCCCGCGCTCAAGCTGCGCCGCCCGGCCGACCTCGTGAAGCACACGCTGCTGCATTTCGCGGTGCCGAACAGCAAGACCCAGCCCGGCACCTGGGCCGCATGGCAGCAGGTGGCCCAGGTGCCCGGCCTGGACGTGACGGCCGGCCCCGTGTTCTCCGACGAGACCCACACCGTCTCGGCTGCGCTGCAGGGGCAGGGCGTGGCACTGATGGGCCTGGCGCTCATCGCCGACGAACTGCGCGCGGGCAACCTCGTGCAGCCCTTCGGGCCGGTGCTGCAAGGCTCGCCGTTCTACCTCGTGTGCCCGCAGGCGCGGCGTGACGATCCGAACGTGGCGGCGGTGTTCGAGTGGGTGAAGGGGCTGTCGCCGTTGGACGCCGGCGGGGTCTGAATCACGGCAGCGACACAATCGCGTTCATCGCCGTTTCGTTCCCCCTTCTCATGCGAACTTCCCCGACTTCTTCCCTCCTGCAGATCCAGAACCTGCGCTTCGCGTACCCCGACCAGCCTGCGTTGGCCGATGGCTGGTCCACCGCCATCGGCGAGGGCGTCACGCTGCTGTACGGCGACACCGGCAGCGGCAAGTCGACCTTGCTGCGCGTGCTGGCGGGACAGCAGCCCGCATCGGCCGGGCAACTGCGCGCGGCCGGCGTGGCGCTCGACGCCGAGCCCGCCGCCTACCGGCGCCAGGTCTTCTTCTGTGAACCGGCGTCGGAAGCCTTCGACGCGCTCAGTGTGCAGGCCTGCACGGCCTTGCTGGGCGAGGGCGATGCGGGGTTCGACAACGCCGAGTGGCAGCGCCTGGTCGAGGCCTTCTCTCTCGTGCCGCACCTGGAAAAGCAGATGTTCATGCTGTCGACCGGCTCGCGCCGCAAGGTCGGGCTGGCCGCCGCGCTCGCATCGGGGCGGCCCGTGGTTCTGCTGGACGACCCGGTGGGCGCGCTCGACGCGCGTTCGATCCACGGCCTGTGGCAGGCGATCGGGCGGCGCGTTGCGCAGCCGGGGCGGGCGGTGGTCGTGGCGAGCAGCGAGCGCGTCACGGAGGTGCCGCTGGCCGCCTGCATCGAGCTGCCGCTGGCCTGATCAGCGGCGCGGTGTCGCCATCACGTGGTTGTCGTGCGGCTTCCCGCCGAGCATGAACTGCGTGAGCCCCATCGCGACCAAGCCTTGCTTTTCGTAGAACGCGACGGCGCGCGGGTTCTTCGCGTACACCGCGAGCCACAGGCCGTCGCTGCCCGTGCGTGCATGAGCGGCGCTGCGGGCTTCGCGCAGCAGCATTGACCCGACGCCGCTGCGCTGGAAGGGTGACTGCACGTAGAGCGTGCGCAGCTCGGTGTCGCAGCCCGGCACCAGCGGCTGCGCGGCACCGAACTGCAGCAGCGCATAGCCCACGAGCTGGTCGCCGACCTGCGCCACGCGCAGCGCGACGTGGAGCGATTCCGACCACGCGGCGAACGC
The DNA here is from genome assembly GCF_058801005.1 of Variovorax sp. GW822-FHT04A09. NCBI lineage: Bacteria > Pseudomonadati > Pseudomonadota > Betaproteobacteria > Burkholderiales > Comamonadaceae > Variovorax > Variovorax sp. GW822-FHT04A09. Next base: position 968,601 of record NZ_JBXAMV010000001.1, read on the forward strand.
GGCCGGCGTGAAGGTCGAGAGCACGTAGCGCCCGAGCACGTCGTTCACGCCGTCGGTGGCGTAGGTGTCGAGCCAGACCTGGATCGCGAGCGCGGCAAGGGTGTGCGCGTCGGCTGCGGTGGCGGGGCGAAGGACTACGGGCGGACGGTTCATGGTGCGGCGCATTCTGCGGCAAACGCGTCACGTCGCCTGCAGCGCCGACCGGAACCGGCTCGGCGGTGCACCGGCCGACTTGCGCATCAGCCGCCGCAGCGCCGTCGCGTCCTCGTAGCCGACCTGCGCCGCGACCTGCTCGATGGTCATGCGGCTGCTTTCGATGAGCAGGCGCGCGCGGTTCAGCCGCACGCTCTGCACCAGCGCCAGCGCCCCCAGGCCAGTGGCGGCGCGCACGCGCCGGGCCAGCGTGCGCTGCGACATCGCGAACTCTTCGGCCAGCGCGGCCACGCTGGGCGGCGTGGGCAGTGCGGCCTCGATGCGCCGCGTGAGCCGCGCGACCAGCTCGTTGCCGTTGGACAGCATCGACGGCACGACGAAGGGGGCCTGCGCCTGGCGACCGTCGATCAGCAGCACCTTGCTTACGGCCTCGGCCAGCGCGGGGCCGAAGCGCGTGCGCAGCAGATGCAGCATGAGGTCCGACTGCGCAAAGGCCGCGCCCGCCGTGCTCACCGGCCCATCGGCGCAGACCATGCGGTCGGCATCGACATGGCAGGCCGGTTCGAGCCGGCGCAGCTCGGGCGCCAGCCACCATGAGGTGGTGACGCGGCGCTGCGCCAGCAGGCCGGCTGCCTGCAGCAGGAACACGGCCGAGCACGAAGCCGCGACCGCGCCGCCGCGTGCGGCATGGCGCCGCACCGCGTCGATGGCGGCGCGGGCGTGGTCGTCGGTCAGGCGCAGTGCGAGGTCGGCCGGTTTGTCGACGCCGAGGCCGGGCACGATCCACGTCGAGCCGTCGGCGCGCGCGCGGCGGGGCATGGCGAGGGTGTCGATCTGCAGGCCGTTGCTCAGCGGCACGCTGCCGCCATCGGGCGACACCACGCGCCAGGTGGGGCGGGGCATCTGGTGGCGCGGTGCGAGCGTGGCGGCGGCCGCCAGCACGTCGAGCGTGACGGCGGTGCTGGTGGCGAAGCTGCCCGGAAGGACGAGAACGGTGAAATCGTGCATGGCAGAAAACGCCTGATAGGCGTCTGAATGGACACTGGCAGTCTAGTGCGTGCTCAGGTGCAATGGGCATCGTCGCAACACCGAAAGTGCCTTCGTGTCCCACATCCTTGCCCTTGCTCCTCACGGCGCCCCCCCGCACGCCCGGGAGGCCTTGCCATGACCGACCCGCTCGACGACTTCACCCGCCGCGAGATCACGCTCGACGGCGCCACCAAGGCGGTCTACGTGGCCGGCACCGGCCCGGCCGTGATCGTGATGACCGAGATGCCCGGCATCAGCCCGCACGTGGCGCGTTTCGCCCGCTGGGTGCGCGAGGCCGGCTTCACGGTCTACATGCCGTCGATGTTCGGCCGCGACGGCGCCGTGCCGGACGCGGAAGAGGGCAAGGCCGTGTTCCAGCGCGCCTGCGTGAGCGCCGAGTTCCGCGCCTTCGCGGGCAACGCCTCGAGCCCGGTGACGCAGTGGCTGCGCGCGCTCGCGCGGCTGGCGCATGCGGAATGCGGCGGGCCGGGCGTGGGCGCCATCGGCATGTGCTTCACCGGCAACTTCGCGCTCACCATGATGCTGGAACCGGCGGTGCTGGCGCCCGTGCTGTCGCAGCCGTCGCTGCCGCTGGACAACCCCGGCGGCATCGAGATCTCGCCGGAAGAGATCGCCCAGGTGCGGCAACGCCTGGAGCGCGAGGACCTGACCGTGATGGCTTACCGCTTCGAGGGCGACCGCTTCTGCCGGGCCCAGCGTTTCGCGGCGTACGCGGAGGCGCTGGGCGATCGCTTCGTGGCCCGCGTGCTGCCCGATAGCGCGGCCAACACGCGCGACTTGCCGTCGTTTTTCTCGCAGGTGGTGGCCAGCCCGCACAGCGTGGTGACGGCGCACCTGATCGACGAGGCCGGCCAGCCGACGATTGCGGCGCGCGACGAGATCCTTTCGTTCTTCGCGCGCCGCCTGGGGGTTGCGGATCAGGCCCGTGCCGAGGCGCCGTCGGCCGGCAGCTGACCGGTCTTTTGCGCACGACGGTCGAGCGCGCGGCTCCACAGCGCGATCGCCAGGCCCACGAGCGTGAGCAGCGCGGCCACCCAGCCCAGCGCGCGCAGCCCCGGGCCGTGGTCGATCGTCACGCCGCCGACCCAGGCACCCAGCGCGTTGCCGAGGTTGAAGGCCGCGATGTTCAGGCTCGACGCGAGGTTCTGGCCCGCGCCCGAGGCCTTCTCGAGCACGCGCAGCTGCATCGGTGCCACCGTGGCGAACGAGGCCACGCCGAGCAGGCCGACGAACATCACGGCGGTGAACGGCGTGCCGATGGTGAACTGCATCGCGCCGAGCACCACGGCCAGCGCCACCAGCGTGCCGAGCACGGCGGCCATCGGTGCGCGGTCGGCCAGCTTGCCGCCCAGGATGTTGCCGACGGCCAGGCCGCCGCCGAACACCAGCAGGACCGGTGACACGGCCGATTCCGAGAGGCCGGTGACCTGCGTCAGCAGCGGCTGGATGTAGGTGTAGACCACGAACACGCCGGCAAAGCCGAGCACCGTCATCGCCAGGCCCAGCAGCACCTGCGGGCGGGCGAGCACGGCCAGCTCTTCGCGCAGCGGTGCCGGCTTGGCCTCGCCCTTCATGCGGGGCACGAAGGCCGCGAGCACCACGAAGGCCAGCACGCCGATCAGCGTCACGGCCCAGAAGGTCGAGCGCCAGCCCAGTTGCAGGCCCAGCCACGCGCCGGCCGGCACGCCCAGCAGCGTGGCGGCGGTGAGGCCGGTGAACATGATCGCGATGGCCGAGGCGCGGCGTTCGGGCGCCACGAGGCCGGTGGCGACCACCGAGCCGACGCCGAAGAAGGTGCCGTGCGCCAGCGAGGTGATGACGCGCGCGGCCATGAGCATTTCGTAGTTGGGGGCGAGTGCACAGGCGAGGTTGCCGAGCGTGAAGATCGCCATCAATGCGAGCAGCACGGTCTTGCGCGGCAGCTTGCGGGTGGCGATGGTGAGCACGGGCGCGCCGACCGCGACCCCGAGCGCGTAGCCCGAGATCAGCAGGCCGGCGGCCGTGATGGAGACGTGAAGGTCTGTCGACACCTGCATGAGCAGGCCCATGATGACGAATTCGGTGGTGCCTATTCCGAAGGCACCGGCGGTGAGGGCAAGGAGAGCGATGGGCATGATGCCTGTACTGTGCGGACGATCGGCCTCGATGACTAGAATGCCGCCAGTACATGCACTTGTGAATTCAAGTCACAGTAAAGGAAGGCCATGCCGCGCATTGACGTCAACCGCTCCGGTGAAATGGAGGCCTTCGTTCAGGTGGTGGAGGCGGGCGGTTTCTCGGCGGCGGCGCGGCTGCTGGACATGACGCCCTCGGCGGTCAGCAAGCTGGTGGCGCGGCTCGAGCTGCGCCTGGGCATCCAGCTGGTGCACCGTTCCACGCGCAAGCTGCAGCTCACGCCCGAGGGGCTGCATTTTTATGAGCGCAGCACGCGCGTGCTGGCCGACATGGACGAGGCGGAGCGTTGCGCCGCGGCCGGTGCGGCGCCGCGCGGGCGGGTGAGCATCAACGCCAGCGTGTCCTTCGGGCACCACAAGCTGGTGCCGCTGGTGCCGCGCCTGCTCGAGATGCATCCGCAGATCACGCTCGACATTGCGCTGACCGACCGCATCGTCGACCTGATGGACGAGCGCGCCGACATCGCGATCCGCTGGGGCCAGTTGCCGTCGTCCGACCTGGTGGCGCGGCGCCTGGGCGAAACCAGCCAGGCCATCGTGGCCGCGCCGGACTACCTGGCGAAGTACGGCACGCCGCGCACGCCGCAGGAGCTGGAGGCGCACAACCGGCTGGGCTGGAGCTACCGGCGCAACACGCCCGACTGGCCGTTGCGTGTCGATGGCCGCATGGTGATGCTGCCGGTGGCGGGGCCGGTGCGCGCGGGCGACGGTGAGACGCTGCGGCAGCTGGCAATTGCGGGGGCGGGGGTGGCGCGGTTGTCGCTGTATCACATCCAGCACGACATCGATGCCGGCCGGCTGGTGCCGCTGCTCGAGGAGTTCAACCCGGGCGAGATCGAGCCGATCCACGCGGTGTACATCGGCAAGGCCGGCACGCTGCCCGCGCGGGTGCGGGCGGTGCTCGACTTCCTGGTGGCGTGTTCGGGCGTGGGTGGCGGGCGTTACACGCTCAAGCGCACGGCGCCGATGCCGGGGAACTCGGCTGTCACCTGATCGCCGCGGCGGCAAGGCAGCACGCCGACCCACGAGCCGGTGGTGACGACGGTGCCGGCGGGCACGGTCTGGCCGTGGCGCGTGAGGTGGCGCAGCCAGATCGGCAGTAGCCAGGCCGGATCGGCCAGCGGGTGCGTGCCTTCGCGCACCACCGTTTCTGCGTCGCCGATCTTCGTTTCGCAGCGCTGCGAGGCCCAGTCGACGGCGGCGTACGGTTGCCACTCGCCGAGCACGAGTGCGCCATGGACCTGGGAATCGGCCAGGCGCAGCAGGGCGGGTGTGGCGGCCAGGTCTTGCCAGCGGGCATCGACGATTTCGACCGAGACGGCCATGGCGTCGATGAGCGCTGCCGAGTTGTCGTGGTCGAGTGCGGCGGCTTGTGCGGGTGTGACGTCCTGGCCGAGCCTTAGTGCAATCTCTGCTTCGATGCCGGGGGCGTGAAATGTGAGGTCGCTGAAGTTGGCGGGACTCTGGCGCACGCCGGATGGGGGCAGCGGGGCGTGTGTGAGCGTGGCGCTGCGGGAGCTGCCGCCGGACTTCCAGGTCTTCGGAACACCGTCGAACCAGCCGAGGGCTGCTGCTACGGCGTCTTGCACTTCATACGCTTGCGGTGCGTCTGGCAGGGCGTCGGTCCACGGGGTGGCGTCGAGCGTGCGGTTGGCCTGGCGTGCGGCGATGAGGGCTTCGGTGAGGGCTTTTAGGTCGGGCGTCATTTTTGGATCTTCTCAGTTTCTTCTGGATCGTTCATTCAGGGCGCGTGCACAGGCCACCGGGTACTTCCCTCCGCGAATGTCCCCCGCCTTCGGCTCCTCCTTGATTTCGCTGCGGGAAGCACCCAGTGTCCTGGGCACATGGACGCGCTGCTGGTGCGCGGCCGATCAACAACCGCTCTGAACTCGCTCACGCCGATGGGGTGCCTTGCGCAGCGAAATCAAGGAGGAGGGGCGCAGCCCCGGGGGACATTCGCGGAGCAAGGTGCCCCGTCGGCGTGAGCGTCGCCCTGAACAACGACCCTCAAGTCTCGACCTGCACCTTGCCATCCTTCACCACCTTCGCCCACTTGGCGATCTCGGTGCTGATGAACTGCTTGAACTTGTCCTGCGAACCGCCGCCGTCTTCCGCGCCGTAGGTGTCGAGCCGTTCCTGCACATCGGGCATCGCGAGCACGGTGTTGACGTCGCGGTTCACTTTCTGCGCGATGGCCGGGGGCAGCTTGCCGGGGCCGGCCAGGCCGTACCAGGTGGTCGCTTCGAAGCCGGCGAAGCCTTGCTCCTGCATCGTCGGCACGTTCGGATGGCCCTTGGCGCGCTTGGTGCGCGTCTGCGCCACGGCGAGCACGCGGCCGTTCTTCACGTGCGGGGTGGCGGCGGTCATGGTCTCGAAGCTGTACTGGATCTGGCCGCCCATCAGGTCGGCCAGCAGCGGGCCGCTGCCCTTGTAGGGCACGTGCAGCGCATCGACGCCGCCCTGCAGCTTGAACATCTCCAGCGCCAGGTGCTGGGCCGAGCCCGCGCCGGCGGAGCCGAAGCTCACAGTGCCGGGCGCGGCCTTGCAGGCGGCGACGATGTCTTTCACGCTGAGGGCCTTCTGGCCCGGGTTGGCGATGAGCAGGTTGGGCGTGACGCCCACGAGCACGATCGGCACGAAGTCGCGCTCGACGTTGTAGCGCAGCTTGGGCTGCAGGCTGGGCGCGAGCGCGTGGCTGTTGATGTGGGCCATGAGCAGGGTGCTGCCGTCGCTGGGCTGCTGCGCCACGTAGTCGGCCGCGAGCACGCCGGCGACGCCGGCCTTGTTCTCGACGATGACCTGCTGGCCCCACATGATGGTGAGCTTCTGCGCGACCACGCGCGCGAGCGCGTCGGTGCCGCCGCCGGGTGGAAAGCCCACCACGATGCGCACCGGGCCCGTGGGCCACTCCTGCGCGAACAGCCGGGGCACGCCCAGCGTGGCGGCCGCGCCGGCGGCGGCCTGGATCAGGGAACGTCTTTGCATCTTCTTTGTCTCCGTCGGTTGGGGAATCCGATGCGTGCCGGGAGCCGCTTGCGCGGGCCCGGCAGGGTGGTGGTGGACCGCCGCATCGTTCGAGCGATGCGCTGCGGCCCGTGTGGGTTGGCGTGCGCCGGGGTCAGGCTGCTTTTTGCAGGCCGACCGGTGCGGCCTGGTGGCTCGCGAAATAGTCCATCGCCGCCTGCACGCCGCTGCCCGCCAGCTTGATGCCGCTGAGCTTCATGCCCATCTCGACACCCGCGACCATGGCCACGAGCGTGAGGTCGTTGCTGTCGCCCAGGTGGCCCATGCGGAACATGCGGCCCTTGAGCTTGCCCAGGCCGGTGCCCAAGGAAAGGTCGAAGCGCTGGTGGATCAGGCGGCGCACGGCGTCGGCATCGACGCCCTCGGGCGTGATCACGCCGGTGAGCACGGGCGAGTACACGGAGGGGTCGGCGCACTGGATCGGCAGGCCCCAGGTGTTGACCGCGGCGCGCACGCCGGCGGCCCAGCGCTGGTGGCGCGCGAACACGTTGTCCAGGCCTTCGCCGAGGATCATGTCCAGCGATTCCGAGAGGCCGTACAGCAGGTTGGTGTTGGGCGTGTAGGGCCAGTAGCCGTCCTTGTTCATCTCGACGATCTCGTCCCAGGCCCAGAAGGCCTTGGGCAGCTTGGCGTGCTTGGCCGTTTCGAGGGCGCGCGGCGAGAGGGCGTTGAAGCTGATGCCGGGCGGCAGCATCAGGCCCTTCTGCGAGCCGCTCACGCAGACGTCGACACCCCATTCGTCATGGCGGTAATCGGCGCTGGCGAGGCCCGAGATGCTGTCGACCATGAGCAGCGCGGGGTGGCCCGCCGCGTCGATGGCCTTGCGCACCGAGGCGATGTCGGAGGTGACGCCGGTCGAGGTTTCGTTGTGCACCACGCACACGGCCTTGATCTTCTTCTCGGTGTCCTTGCGCAGGCGCGCCTCGATGAGCTCGGCCTGCACGCCGCGGCGCCAACTGGGGGCGTTGGGCAGGTGGGCGTCGGTGCCGGTGTAGGCCAGGAACTCGGTCGACAGGCCCAGGCGCGTGGCCATCTTCTGCCACAGCGATGCGAAGTGACCGGTCTCGTACATGAGCACGTGGTCGCCGGGGCTGAGCGTGTTGGCGAGCGCGGCTTCCCAGGCGCCGGTGCCGGAGGCCGGGTAGATCGCGACCGGGTGCTTCGTCTTGAAGATCTCCTTGATGCCGCCGAGCACCTTCAGGCCCAGCGTGCCGAACTCGGGCCCGCGGTGGTCGATGGTGGGCAGGCTCATGGCCCGCAGGATGCGGTCGGGGACCGGGCTGGGGCCGGGAATCTGGAGGAAGTGACGGCCGGTGGGGTGGATGTCGAGTTGCAGCATGGGCTCTCCTTGTGCGCTCAGTTTTGCATTCAAAATGCATTTATGTATGCTGGTTTACACCTATAAACCCAGGTTGTATCGGCTATTTTTTGCATTCAAAATGCAGACAAGGGAACCCCATATGACCGCTGAAATCATCGAAATCTCCAGGCTGGCCTTGCATGACCAGGTGGCGTCGCGCCTGCGCACCATGCTGGTGGAGGGGCGCATCGCGCCCGGTGCCAAGCTCAATGAACGCGAGCTGTGCCTGCAGCTGAACGTGTCGCGCACGCCGCTGCGCGAGGCCATCAAGCTGCTGGCGGCCGAGGGGCTGGTCGACCTGCTGCCCAATCGCGGCGCGGTGGCGGTGAAGCTCACCGAGGCCGACGTGCTCAACACCTTCGAGGTGCTGGCGATGCTCGAGGGCATGTCGGGCGAGCTGGCGGCCAAGCGCATCACCGACGAGGAACTGGCCGAGGTGCGCGCGCTGCACTACGAAATGATGGCCTGCTTCGCGCGGCGCGACCTGTCGGGCTACTACCGCCTGAACGCGCGCATCCACACGGCCATCAACGACGCGGCGGCGAACCCGGTGCTGTCGAACACCTACCGCTCGATCAATGCCCGGGTGCAGTCGCTGCGCTTTCGCACCAACCAGGACGAGACCAAGTGGAAGCACGCGGTCGAGGAGCACGAGCAGATGGTGCAGGCGCTGGCCGCGCGCGACGCGCAGGCCATGCGCAAGGTGCTCACGGCGCACGTGCTGCGCAAGCGCGACACCGTGCTGGAGCTGCTGCGCGCCGGGCAGATCTACCCGCAAGCCAAGAGCAAGAGCACAACCAACAAAGCGAGCTGACACCCCACCATGCGCATCGATCCCGCCAGCCACATGCAGCCAGCCGGAACCGTTCTTCCGCCCAACGACACCTGCGAACTGCTGGCGCGCCGGCTGCGCACCGACACGCAGGGCGAGGTGCTGTTCGACGACGGTTCGCGCGGGCGCTACGCCACCGACGCGTCGATCTACCAGATCACGCCGGTCGGCGCCTTCGTGCCCACGAACGAGCGCGACATCGCCACCGCCATCGACATCGCGCGCGACCTGAAGGTGCCGGTGCTGGCGCGCGGCGGCGGCACCAGCCAGTGCGGCCAGACCACGGGCGCGGCGCTGGTGATCGACAACAGCAAGCACTTTCGCAAGGTGCTCGAGGTGAATGTGGAAGAGGGCACCGCCACGGTCGAGCCGGGCCTGGTGCTCGACCACCTGAACGCGCAACTGAAGCCGCACGGGCTCTGGTATCCGGTCGACGTGTCGACCAGCGCACAGGCCACGCTGGGCGGCATGGCGGGCAACAACTCCTGCGGCTCGCGCTCCATCGCCTACGGGAACATGGTGCACAACGTGCTGGGCGCGAGCGCGTGGCTGTCGAGCGGCGAGCTGGTTGAGTTCGGTCCGGTGGGCACGCTCGGTGCGCGCGCGGCGGGCATCGCGCAGTTCGTGCACGGGCTGGCGCAGGAGCACCGCGACGCCATGGCGCAGCAATGGCCCAAGGTGATGCGCCGCGTGGCGGGCTACAACCTCGACATCTTCGACAACCAGAGCGAGAAGCCGTACACGGCCGACGGCAGCGTGAACCTCGCGCACCTGCTGATCGGCGCCGAAGGCACGCTGGCCTACACCCGCAGCCTGAAGCTCAAGCTGGCGCCGCTGCCGCGCGCCAAGGTGCTGGGCATCGTGAACTTCCCGACCTTCCATGCGGCCATGGACGCGGCGCAGCACATCGTGAAGCTCGGGCCGACGGCGGTGGAGCTGGTCGACCGCACGATGATCGAGCTGAGCCTGGCCAACCCCGCCTTCAAGCCGACCGTGGAAACAGCGCTGATCGGCAAGCCCGCCGCCATCCTGCTGGTCGAGTTTTCGGGCGCCGACAAGGCCGCATTGCTGCCGCAGCTGAAGCGGCTGATCGAACTGATGGGCGACCTCGGCCTGCCCGGCAGCGTGGTCGAGATGCCCGACGACGGCCGTCAGAAGAACCTGTGGGAGGTGCGCAAGGCCGGTCTCAACATCATGATGAGCCTCAAGGGCGACGGCAAACCCGTGAGCTTCATCGAGGACTGCGCGGTGCCGCTCGAACACCTCGCCGAATACACCGACGCGCTGACCGAGGTGTTTGCCAAATACGGCAGCCGCGGCACCTGGTATGCGCATGCCTCGGTGGGCACGCTGCATGTGCGGCCCATTCTCGACATGCGCGCCGACGGTGCGGCCAAGATGCGCGCCATTGCCGAAGAGGCCAGCGCGCTCGTGCGCAAGTACAAGGGCGCCTTCAGCGGCGAGCACGGCGACGGCCTGTGCCGCGGCGAATGGATCGAATGGCAGTTCGGGCCGGCGATCAACGAGGCCTTTCGCGCGATCAAGCAGCAGCTCGATCCGATCGGCCTGTTCAACCCCGGCAAGATCATCGACCCGCCGCGCATGGACGACGGCGCGCTGTTCCGCTTTGCGCCGCCCACGGCGCCCAGGCCGTACCGCCGCATCGAATTGAAGCCCGTGCTCGACTGGTCGGGCTGGAACGTCAACGCCGACCCGGTGACCGAGGTGACCACCGCGCCCGGCACGGGCGGCGACAGCACCGGTGGCCTCGCCAAGGCCGTGGAGATGTGCAACAACAACGGCCACTGCCGCAAGTTCGACGCCGGCACCATGTGCCCCAGCTACCGCGTGACGCGCGACGAGCAGCACCTGACGCGCGGCCGCGCCAACACGCTGCGCCTGGCGCTGTCGGGCCAGCTCGGCGCCGACGCCTTCACCAGCGAGGCCATGCACGAGACCATGGACCTGTGCGTGGGCTGCAAGGGCTGCAAGCGCGACTGCCCGACCGGCGTGGACATGGCGAAGATGAAGATCGAGTTTCTCGACCACTACAAGAAGCGCCATGGCCACACGCTGAAAGACAAGCTGGTCGCCTACATGCCCGACTACGCGCACCGCGCCAGCCGAATGCCCTGGCTGCTGAACCTGCGCAACCGCGTGCCGGGCGCGGCATGGCTGGGCGAGAAGATGCTGGGCTTTTCGGCGAAGCGCTCATTGCCCGAATGGCGCACCGACACCTTCTGGCGGACGAAGGCCGCGGTGGCGGCCGGCCTGTTTTCCGATCAGGCCTCGGTGCTGGCTGCGGCGGCGCGCGGCGAGAAGGTCGCCGTGCTGTTCGTCGACACCTTCAACGGCACCTTCGAAAGCGAGAACGTCTTTGCGGCGGCGCGCGTGCTGCACGCCGCGGGCTATGCGCTGCACACGGTGGAGAAGGGCGGCGGGCACCACTGCTGCGGCCGGACCTTCCTGGCCAGCGGCATGGTGGACGAGGCCAAGATTCGCGCCGGGGCGCTGATCGATGCACTGCTGCCACTGGCGCAGGCCGGCGTTCCCATCGTCGGGCTCGAGCCCTCGTGCCTGCTCACGCTGCGCGACGAAACGCTGGTGATGGGCTTCGGCGACAAGGCGCAGGCCGTCGCGAAGCAGGCATTGCTGTTCGAGGAGTTCATCGCCCGCGAACGCAAGGCAGGGCGCTTCGAACTTGCACTGAAGCCGGCCACCGCACCGATCCTGCTGCACGGCCACTGCCACCAGAAGGCCTTCGGCGCGGTGAGCCCGATCATGGAGGTGCTGAAGCTGATTCCGGGCGCCGAGCCCGAGCTGATCGAGAGCTCGTGCTGCGGCATGGCCGGCAGCTTCGGCTACGAGGCGAGCCACTTCGAGGTGTCGATGCAGATGGCCGAGGCGAGCCTGCTACCGGCCATCCGTGCGCGGCCCGATGCGATCGTGGTGGCGGACGGCACGAGCTGCAGGCACCAGATCGGCGACGGCGCGCAGCGCGAGGCGGTGCATGTGGCGGTGCTGCTGGCGCGGCACATGATGCTCTGAGGCGGCTGCGGTTTTCTCTTTCGGCACTCAGAAGGGTGGCGAGACCACCTGGCGCCAGCTGCGGCGCCAGGTGCGGGAGTCCGGGCAGCCGTCACCGGCTTTCTGCGTGCCGCCCACGCCGGTGAGAAAGCCGGTTTCGTTGGTGCAGCTGCTCCTGGGCTTGCCGTCCGGCTGGCCTTCGTTGGGCTGGCCGACCATGTTGCGCGAGTTCACGTTGCCGCGCGTGAAGCCGCCGCTAGGGATCGAGACGACCGAATACGCGTCGAAGCTGCCGTTGCCATCCACGTCGAAGGAGTTCTTGTTCTTGCCGGTGAGTGCGTCGAGCACGTAGATGATGTTGGGCAGGCTGCCCGTGGCCGTGCAGGATTCGATGCCCTGTTTCTTGTCCTCCGGCAGGAAGGACGAGACGATCACGCTGCTGCCCAGGTTGGCGAGGTCGCCGACCACGCGCTCGCCGTTGGCCATCGCGCCGGGGTGGGTGATGGTGCCGAGGTTCAGTTGCCATCCCTTCTTGGTTTTCCAATCGACGGCATTCGTGCTGAGCTGGTAGAAGTCCTTTCCCTCCTCGATGCCGGCGCCGGTCTTCGCCACAGGAATGATGGTTTGCGTCACGAGGTTCGAGGTGCTGAGCGCGACGGCGCCGGCCTTGTCGTCGCCTCCGATCGGGGTCTGGTCCCAGAGTCCGTAGAGGGCCTGCTTCGTGGCCGGCATGGCCAGGTCGTCCTCGTCGAGCAGGATGCCCGTGCCGATCACCACGATGGCGCCGCACTGCGAGGTGGCGCTGTAGGTGCACGTGCTTCCGTCGCCCGGGTGGACCTGCCAGGTCGGCGCCGCGTAGATAGGCTGCTTTTTGCCCAATGGCGTGGTGAAAAGCCGCCTGGGAACCGAGGCCGCGAGCTTCGCACTTCGCAGGTCGAAGCGCCACAGGTTGCCATTGGCGTCGCCGGCGTAGGCCGCCACGATGCGGCGGGTGCTGTCCCGCACCGCGACCACGCCGCCCAGGCCGCGGTTGCCGCCGCTGACCTCGCCGCCATAGCCCGTGGGGAGTTGAATGAACTGCTTGAGCTTGCCGGTGAGCGCCTCCACCACGTACAGCCCGACCTTCTGCGTTTCGGGGTAGTGGCCGTTGCCGGTCAGCATCACCCAGGTGCCGTCGTCCAGCTGGCCCGCGGCGGGGTTGTTGGTCACATGGCCCAGGTGGGGATAGTCCTTGTGCTTGTTGTTCACTTCCCAGAGGAAGTGTTCCTTGCCCGGGGTCCGGTCGGCGTTGTTCAACGGCGATTCCAGTCCGTACATGAAAGGGCCCGCGCGTCCGCCCGTGCCCAGCACCAGCTGGCGCCAGGTGTTCTTTTCGCCGGCCGGGGTCTGGCCGTTCCTGTCGTACACATCCTGCTCGACCAGCGGGCCGTCGAGCGTGTAGCGAAAGCGGAAGTTCGCGCTGGCGAGGTCGATCTGCGAGGCCATGGCGCCCTTGGGCATGAACGCGGCCAGCTCGCTGCCTGCGGCGTCGCTCCTGCCGGCGTTCAGCACATGGACCTTGCCGTTGTTGGTGGCCGCGAAGATGGTGGGAGGGCGCGTGGTCTTGAGTGCCTTGTAATCGGGGTAGGTGTCCTTGCCGTCGACCGAGCCGAAGGTGCCGTAGCCCATGTCGAAGCGTCCCCCCACGAACACCGGCGGCGAGTTGACCGAGGCGCCGATGGGCTGCCTGCGCAGCCGGTAGACCGTGCCGTCGGCATCCTTCTGCGGGTCCTCGCCCAGCAGGTAGCGGACAAAGCGTTCGTCGGTGGACTGCTGCTTGTCGGCATTCAGCAGGGCCTGGAGATCGTTCGGCAGGTCGCTCAGCCGGGTGCCGTAGGTGAGCGCCGTGCGCTGGGCGCTCCCGGGGGCGTTGGGGTCGTAGTTCGAGAGGGCAAGGATCGTGCGCTTGTCCACGGCCGTCATCCTGGCATTGGCCGACCAGGCTGGCTTCGGCTTTCCGGCATCGTCGAAGACAGCGTTGGCGCCGTCGGCATTCAGCGCGAAGGCCTTGATGTCGCCGCTGTTGTCGGCCGTCTGGTACTCGGTCGTGTACTTGTACTGGCCCTGCAGCGTCTGGAACTCGTTGCTGTTGCCCGATACCGCCACGCCGGCGTCGTTGCCGGAGCCGACCATGCTGCTCAAGGCGTTGTCGAGCGCGCGGCGCACGTCCTCGCCCGAGTACACGCTGTAGGCACGGCCGCCGCCGGTGAAGCCGGCACGGATGAAGTCGTCGACGCGCCGGGCGTCGCCCGCGTCCGATCCGTCGAGGTTCAGGTTGCCGGTTGCCCACTGCGGCGGCGTGACCGGATTGCCCGCGAGCCAGTCGCTGTTGTACTTCTCGATCTGCGCCCACGTCAGCCCTTTCTTGAGGGGTGAGTCGCCCGAGGGCGTGAGGCCCCAGCCGATGGTGTACGTGGTCATGTTCTGCCAGAAGGTGGGGTTGTGCTGGCCCTCCACGGGTGGCACGTCGTTGGACAGGGTGTTGGAGAAATCCGTGTGCCAGAAGTAGCGGGCCGTGAGGTCGGCGAAACCGTTGCTGCTGGTGCCGCCATCGCTGTAGGGGATGTAGAGGTTTCTGGCGCTCAACCTTTGGGGCAGGTCCAGGCTGTCGCGGGCGGGAGCGCCCTTGGGGTCGTATTTGAACTTCGCTGCACTTCCGGCAGGCTTGCCGTCGTAGTTGGTGCTGGCGGTCGTGGCTGTGAAGCGAGTGTCGATGTCTTGCGCCGTACCCGAGTTCCAGGCGCCATCGGACAGCACGATGGCGTAGGCGCGCCTGCAGCTCAATTCACCGCTCGTCACGTCGTTGGGATCGTTCTTCCAGGGGTGGGTCAGCGAGGAGGTCGCATAGGTCGCGGTCTCCTTTCCGGCGTAATAGTCGGCGGCGAGTCTCAGGGCGTTGTGGCTCGGCGTTCCTCCGTTGGGGACGATGTCGTAGATCCAGCTATAGAACCTGGACTTCCATTTCTGCCCCGAAGCGGTGGACTCGTCCTTGAAGTAGTTGACGCCGCTGACGATGTGCTCGGCGGGTTTGGCCGGGTTTCTCGGATCTACTTCCGCCACGCTTTGGTTGTATTGAACGTACCCGACCCTGAACTTGTTGTCGTAGCTCTGCATCGCTAGGCCCAGCGCGGTGCTGACGGCGAGTGCGCGGTTGCGGTACCACGTGTACCAGTTCGCGATGTTCTTGCGCTCCAGCGCCGCGGGGCATTCGTTGGCGCTCCCGCAGTCGGTCCGCCTGTGTCCGGGTGGCAAGGGGACATCGCCGACATCGAGCGCCCCGATGGTGCTGACTGTTCGATTGGCCTCGGTGGAACAGTCGTTGTTCTTGCACAGAACGTAGGTGAACTTCTTGGTGCTTGTCGTCGTCCCCGCTTCGTGCAAAGGCCTTCTGTCGGTGGACGACTGGTTGTTGATGAAAGAAACCGGGTTGGGCTTTTCCTTTCCGGTTGCATCAACTCTGGCGCTATAGGTGATCGCCGGGTTGTAGTACTGGGTGTTGATGTTGCTGGACCGCATCGAATACCACCCGTACTTGCCCCTGCAATCCTTCTCTTCTCCCTTGCACTGGTCGTTGACCGCATACCCGTCCTGCATCTCGTCGTCCATCGACCCGGAGTTGTCCAGCACGAACATCAGATTGGGCTTGGCGCCCGGCACGGCGTTGTACAGCGGGGCCTGGCTTGGCGTCGTGGCGGCCAGCGCGTCGCCGATGGAAAGAAGCGCCGCGCCCCACGCGGCAGCGAGGCTGACGAAGGTTCGCAGCGTGCGTGCGGCCTTGGCGGGTGCCGGAACAAGAAACGGGCGCGTGGCGGTCATGCGGTTTTCCCTGCGGTTGAAAGTGGGGTGCTGACGAGGCGTGCGAGATTCATCGCCAGCACTCCTTCGTCAGCAGTCCCGCGACCTCGTCGTCCATGTCCTTCACACCCAGGCCGCTCAAGGTCAGCGTGCCGCACCGATCGCCGGTCATGCTGCCGGTGCGGGTGGCCTTGAGGATGTAGCTGGGTGGGGTGTCGCGCGCGAAGACGGCGATGGTGTAGTTGGCGGCGCCGGACTTCGGTGACTGCTGCAAGGCCTTGGGCAACAGGCTTTCTGCGCCTTTCTTCTGCTCGGTCTCCTCGCCGGCATCGCCCGCGGCAGCTGTGTAGCGGTCGTTCGCCGAGTAGTAGCGCTGCATGAACTGCGCGGCCTCCATCAGGATGCCCTGGGCTTCGGCGCGCTTGGAGCGGCGCACGTGCTCCTGGTAGTTCGGCAGCGCGATGGCGGCCAGGATGGCGACGATCGCGACGACGACCATGACTTCGATCAGCGTGAAGCCGCGGCGGGAGCGCGAAGAAGCAGAAGGCAGGTGTGGCATGGCGATGAAGGTCATGGAGTCATTTGTTGCGCGTCAGCACGGACTGCAGCCACGCTTCGGCGCCCTGGGTGGCGATGCCGGTCGACGTCTCGAACCTGGCGTTGTTGGCAAAGCCCCGGGCGGTGATCAGGTAGCCGGTCAGGCTGGGCGTCGAGGTGGTGGCGATCTTCTGGATGAGGCAGCGCGGTTCGATCTCCAGGGGCGTCGCGTCGACCGTGGTGCCGGTGGGCTTCTTGTTGACGTAGGCCTTCGGAACGACGATCGCGCTGTTGCCCACCCAGCTGGCCTTCTTGCGCCATGCCGCGGTTTCGTCGAACTCCGAGCCGATGGGGGTCGTGATGATCCGGGCGCGCATGCCGACGGAGGCGTACTCGGTGTAGTCCTTGTCGTCACCGTCGAAGATGGCCACCTGTTCGCAAAAACGCAGCGCGGTCTCGGCGGCCTCGCGCGCGACCTCGGTTGAACGGATGCCGTTCACGCTGCGCTCGCTCTGCGTGGCATTGCGGATCGCGAAGGTGCCGACCAGCGACAGGATCACGACCAGGATCAGCGTGACGATCAGTACGACGCCGCGTTCGTACGCACGGCCGGCGATGCGGCGCGGAAGAGGGGATGGCTTCGTGTTCATGGGGTGATCAGGCGGTTGCGCAGCAGCACCGTGGTGGTGAAGGTCCTGCGCAGGTAGCCGTCGGTGCCGGTGCGGTCGGTGTTGTCGCATCGCTTGTAGGCAAGGCCACCGTCGGGCACGTCGCGCACCGGCCGGTCGCTGCGCATCTGCAGGCACACGCGCACGCTCAGCACGCGGCTCCAACGGTCTTCGGCGAGATCGGCAAGAACGCCGCTGCCGGGCAGGGCATCGACACCCGCGGCATCCAGGTACTTGACGATCTGGTGTCGCAGCGGGTCGTAGGTGGCCGCCAGTTCGATGCTGGGACGGCTGGCCACGCCGTACAGAATGCGCATGCTCTCGACGTTGGCGAGCAGCGGTTGCGAGGCACCGATGGCGTTGACGGTGTCGCGCTTTTCTATCCCGCGGCACGACAGCATCGGCGCCGTGCTCGCGTCTGTCACCAGATAGCGGTTGTCGGCCAGTGCGTAGTTGGCGGGTGGGGGCGCGCCGGGTGCCGGCGTGGGAGACGGGTTCACCTGCGACGGCGTGAGCGCGTTGATGCCGTTGCCCAGACAGTTCGTCGCCAGCTTGGCGTCGGTGCCCGTGGGCATGGTGTTGTCGGTGGTGGCTTCGTAGCGGATGGCGATGGCGTCGCTGCCCTTGCCCGTGCACGACAGCTTGTCGAAGGCGGCTGCGGCGTCGGTGAATCCGCCGGTGCATCCACGCACGGCGGGGCCGGCGTAGTTGCCCATCACCGTGGCGCCGTTGCTCGGGATGAGCTGCTGCGAATAGCCGGCCTGCTTGAGCTGCTGCTGGATCAGGTTGAGCGCGAGGATGCCGTCCTCGTTCAACTGCGTCTCGGCCTGCGACAACTGGCTGCTGCGGCTGGAGGTCGAGAACGTGGACAGGGCGGCTGCCAGGATCACCAGCCCGATCGTCAGCGAGATCATCAGTTCGATCAGCGTGAAGCCACGGACCGGGTTGCGCCTGCGCGGGGGAACAGTGAAGACGGCGCTCACAGCGTGATCCGGAAATACATGCAGTTCACCTCTGCCGGGGCCGCGATGTTGGCGCCGGCGATGGGGCAGGCCTGGTGCAGCCCGAAGCCCACGTCCTCCGCGATGGCGCGCCAGATCAGCCAGATGTTCAGCACGCGCGTGGCCGGCAGGCCGTTCACGCCGGAGGCCGCGTCGACCAGTTCCGTCGTGACGTAGGCCGTGCCGCCGGGCAGTCGGTTCCCGACATTCGTGAGCCACTGCGCGAGGTCGTAGGCGGCAATGGCCGCGCCGCAGGTGTTGACCGGCTTGTCGGGAACGGAGGTGTCGACCTCGCACGCGGCTGGCGGCGGCGTGGGGTCCGTGGAGGCCGCTTCGCGCGCGCTGGCGTTGTAGGCCTTGGCGTGGGTGTAGCCGGCAAAGCCCGCGAGGTTGGCGCGGGCGCGTTCCGCGTAGTCGTTCACCAGGCTCAGGCCGGTGGCGCGCATGCGCGAGAACTGGTTGTACTTGAGGGCCGCCGACGTGAGCCCGGCCATGCCGAACAGGCCGATGGCCAGGATGACGATGGCGACCAGCACCTCGATGAGGGTGGCGCCGCGCTGTTGTGTGGGGCGCTTCATTCGTCGTTGCCCGAACAGTCTTCACCCTCCGCGGCGTAGCGGATGCGCCCGGGCTTGCTGATGCACAGCGTCTTGCGTGCCCATGGGGTGGCACTGGCTGTTTCGAAACCGGGGGCCTCGACCGTGATGCTGTTGCTCCCCGAGCTCACCAGACCATTGGGCAGGAAGACAAAGCGTCCGGCTTTGCCCAGAGCAATCTTCGCGATGCCAGGCAGTGCGTCCTGTCGCAACAGCACTTCGTCTGTCGACTCGGAATAGGCGAAGTCGCCGTCGCGGTCGTTCTTGGCGAAGACGATCCAGCCGGCCGCGAAATCGTTGCCGCCCGAGCCGGTTTCGCACTCGACCGCGGTGCCTGCGCGCAACTGGCAGACGACGACGGGTCTTGCGCGGGCAATGGCTTCGGTGCGTGCGGTGCGCAACGAACCGGTCACGGCGTTGACGGCGTTGGACAGCCGCCATTGCACGATGAAGCGCGTCATCGAAGGCGCCGCGATGCCGATCAGGATCGCGAGGATCGCCAGCGTGACCATCAACTCGATGGCCGTCAGTCCGCGTTGGTCGCGCAGCCGCGCCGGCCGCGAAGAATCGCGTGGCCTCATGTGCATGTGTCTCCCTGTTGTTTTGGAATTTCAGCCGACAACTTCTGGGCGCGAGACTAGGGGGCGATGCACATGTCCGACAACGGCTTGCCGACGTTCGGCGCGTTCGAAAGGATGAGCGGAAATGCCTCGAAGCGCCGAATGAAAGTCTGGTATTTCGGGGTGTTTGGCTGGTACTTTTGCTCTTTTGCGGAAGAGGTCTTCGCGCCCATGTCCGCGCGCCGTTTTTCAACCTTGAATCACAATGCCTCGATGACTGCCGCATCCCCTTCCGAATCCGGCTTTGCCTTGTTCCCGACCGCCATCGGCGTGTGCGCGCTGGCCTGGGGGACGCAGGGGCTGGTCGGTGTGCAACTGCCCGAAGAACGGGGCGAGGCCGCGACGCGTGCGCGCATGCACCGGCGCTTTCCTGATCTGGAGGAAGCCCCGCCGTCGCCGCGCGCGCAGCACGCCATCGCGGGTGTGCAGGCGCTGCTCGAAGGCGCGACCGACGACCTGTGCGACATCGAGCTCGACATGCGCGGCGTGTCCGAATTCCATCAGCGCGTCTATGCGATCGCGCGGCGCATTCCGCCGGGGCAGACGCGCACCTACGGCGAGGTGGCCGAAGAACTTGGCGACAAGGGCCTGTCGCGCGCGGTCGGCCAGGCCATGGGCCACAACCCCTTCGCGCCGGTCGTGCCGTGCCACCGGGTGCTGGCCGCAGGCAACAAGCCGGGCGGCTTCTCGGCGGGCGGCGGCGCGCTGACCAAGCTGCGCATGCTCGACATCGAAGGCGCCACGCCGAGCGGAACGCGCTCGCTGTTCTGAGCTGGAACGGTCAGGCTGCCGGCACGGGCAGTTGTTGCAGTCCTGCGATGCGCGAGCCGAAGATGATCGCGGCCTGCAGCACGAAGCCCGCGAGCGCCAGCAGCAGGCAGGCCGGCTCGCCCCACAAGGCGCCGACCAGACCGCCGAGCGTCGCGCCCACGGGGCGCGCACCCGCATTCACCGTGAGGAACACCGCCGACACCCGGCCCAGCATCGCCGAGGCCGTCACGCTCTGGCGCAGCGTAGTCGAGGTGATGACCCAGACCATCGGCCCCGCGCCGAACAGGAAGAACGAGAGCGCGGCCAGCGAGGCGGTCGGCACGACGAGCGTGGCCGCCATCGTCGCGGCGGCGGCCACCGCGACCGCCGGCCCGACCTGGATCGCGCGACCGAAAGGCAGCCGCGCCGTCACACGCGAAGTCAGCAGCGCACCGACCACCATGCCTGCACCGTACATCGCGAGCGTGAAGCCCACGGCTTGCGCGCCGAGGCCCAGCACGCGCACGGCATAAGGCACATAGCCCGCCTGCAGCACGAACCACGAGATGTTGAAGACCGCGCCGGTCATCAGCATCGGCCGCAGGAACGCGTGTTGCCAGACGAAGCGCGCGCCATCGTGCACGTCGCGCAGCGGATGGCGCGACGGGGCTGCAGGGCGGGGCGCTTCGTTCAAACGCAGCAACAGGCCCACGGCCGCCACCGACAGCACCGCCGCCAGCACGAAGGCCGACGACGCACCGGCCCACGCGACCAGCGCGCCCGCGAGCGCGGGCCCGGCCGTGAAGGCGGCACTGCGCGCCAGCTCCAGCCGCCCGTTGGCGCGCGCCAGCGCGTCGCGCGGCACGAGGGCCGGCACCAGCGCGGGCGCCGCGACGCTGAAGCCCACGGTGCCGACCGCGCCGAGGAACCCGAGCACGGCCAGCCCGCCGATGCCCAGCGTCGACGACAGCACCATGCCGAGCAAGGCCAGCAGCGACACCGCGCGCAGGCCCTCGGCCCACACCATCAGGCGACGGCGCGACATGCGGTCCGCGAGCAGGCCCATCGGCAGTGAGACCAGCAGGAAGGGCAGCGTCTGCACCGCCGCCAGGAAGCCGATCTCACCCGGCCCGGCGCCGAGCGCGAGCACGGCCACCAGCGGCACGGCCGCGAGACTCAGTTGTTCGGCGGACTGCGCCGCCAGATTGGCCCAGGCAAGGTGGGAGAAGGAGCGGGGTAGAGGCGAGGGCATCGGGCGGCACACGAAGAGAAAGACCGCATCCTCGGGGCCGCGCCCGTCTGCCGCTGGCCGTTTACGGACGTGGAAGCCTCAGCCCGCGTTCATCTGTTCGAACCACTCGGCCACGCACACCGCCTCGGGCACCGCGTCGGGCGCGAGGCCGTAGTAGTAGCGCTCCAGCGTCATCCGCAACCCAGGCAACGGCGATTGCAGCCGCCCCGAGGCCAGGTCGTGCGCCACCAGCGAGGTCGGCGCCAGCGCGATGCCCAGGCCGTCGACCGCGGCCTGCAGCACGAAGTGCAGGTGATCGAACTGCAGCCGCCCGGCCGGCCGCGCGCGCGGTGCGCCGACCTGCTTCTTCCAGTCGTCCCAGTCGTCCTTGCGCGTGCGGGCCGACAGCAGCACATGCGAGGCGAGGGCGCGCAGGTCGGGCAGCGGCTGCGCCTTGAACAGCGCGGGCGCTCCGACCACCAGCACTTCGTCTTCGAGGAAAGGCCGCACCTGGATCGACGACGGCCAGCCCTCGAGGCCGCGGCGCACGGCGATGTCGAAGCTGTCCGTGGCCTGCTCGGGCATGACGGTGCTGGTGACGACCTGCGGCTCGATATCGGGATGGCGTTCCACGAACGACGGCAGCCGGGGAATCAGCCAGCGCACCGCGAACGAGGGCCGCACGTTGATGCGCACCGCGCGCGCCGGGCCCTGCAGCTGCAGCGCGCGGGCCGCCGCGTGGATCTGCGCGAGCGCGGGTTCGGTTTCCGCGAAGAACTGCTGGCCCTCGGGCGTCAGCGTGACCTGCCGGATGCGGCGCTCGAACAGCGCCACGCCCAGGCAGGCTTCGAGGCTCTTGATCTGTCGGCTCACCGCGCTGTGCGTCACGTGCAGTTCGACCGCGGCACGCGTGAAGCTCAGGTGGCGGGCCGCCGCCACGAAGGCACGCACGGCATGGAGGGGCGGTTCGCGAAGCGGCATGCGTGCGATTTTCTCACGCATGCCGCGCGGGAATGTCGTTTGTCGGTGGGCGTCGCGAGCGGGCACGATACGGGCTCGATGTCCGCTGCACCACCGCTTTCTCCCGCCGTTCCCGTCCGTTCCACCGACCTGGATTCCCGCCACGCCGCGATGGCGCTCGGCCTTTCGCTGCCGGCCGACGTGGTGCTCTACCTGCTGCTGCCCATGTACGCGTCGCAGTTCGGCGTCTCGCTGGCCGAGGTCGGCCTGCTGCTGGCGGCCAACCGGCTGGTGCGCATCGCGGGCTACGGCTGGGTGGCGCGTTTCTATGCGCGCCATGGCGACCGGGCGAGCTGCACGCTGGCCGTGGTGGCCGCCGCCTGCTGCGGGCTGGGCTACGCCACGCTCTCGGGGTTCTGGGCGCTGTTGCCGCTGCGGCTGACCTGGGGTCTGTGCTTCGCGGCGCTCAACCTGTCGACACAGGCCCTGGCCACGGCCGACCCGCTCGGTGCCGCGCGGCGCAGCGGGCGGTCGCGCGCCTTCATCGCGACCGGGCCGGTGCTTGCGCTGCCGCTCGGTGCGTTGCTGGCGTACACGGTCGGGCCGCGCGCGATCTTCGGCGTGCTGGCGGTGGTGTCGTTGCTCGCGCTGTTCGTCACGCGGCGGCTGCCGTCGAAGCCGCACCACAGTGCCGCGCCGACGCGGCGCTTCTCGCGGCCGAACGCGCTCGACGGCTGGTCGTTCATGGAAGGGCTGGCGCTCGACGGCCTGTTCATCGTGGGCCTGTCGTACCTCGGCAAGGACCTGCTGCCCGGCGGCGCGGTGATCGTGGCCGGCGTGCTGATGGCGCTGCGCTACCTCGCCGAAATCTTTCTCGGGCCGGTGGGCGGACGCATGGCGGAGCACTTCGGCGCCGAGCGCCTGCTCGTGAGCCTGTCGCTGGTGACGTCGCTCGCGCTCGTGGGCTTCGGCCTGGGCTGGCTGTGGAGCTGCGCGGCGCTGATCGTGGTGCTGCGCGCGCTGCAGCTGCCGCTCCTGCCGCCCATCGTGGCGCGTCGCACGCCCGGGCCGGAGCGCGTGCGGGCGCTGGCGGCTCGCGCGGTCTGGCGCGACATCGGCGCGGGCGCCGGACCCTTGCTGGCCGGCGTGCTGCTGCCCATTGCTTCGCCGCCGTGGATCTACGGCAGTGCCGCGCTGTTGCTGGCGGTGGCGGCGCTGGCCTGTGTCCGGCGCGCATCGCCATCCACCCCGATCCAGGAGAACATCGCCCCATGACCACCATCGACACCGTCGCCCAACTCGAAGCCCTGTTCGGCCAGCCGGGCGAGGCTTCGCTCAAGAAAGAAGTGCCGTACCTGCACCCGAGCTACCAGGCGTTGATCGCCGCATCACCGTTCGCGGTGCTCGCGACCACCGGGCCCGGCGGGCTCGACGCCTCGCCGCGCGGCGACGCCCCGGGCTTCGTCGCGGTGCAGGACGACAAGACCTTGCTGCTGCCCGAGCGGCGCGGCAATAACCGCATCGACAGCCTGCGCAACATCGTGGCCGACCCGCGCGTGGCCCTGCTGTTCCTGATTCCGGGCGTGGGCGAGACGCTGCGCGTGAACGGGCGCGCACGCATCAGCGTGGCACCCGAATTGCTGGCGCGCTTCGCGGTGGAAGGGCGCGCGCCGCAGTGTGTGATCGAGGTCGCCGTCGAGACCGTGTTCTTCCAGTGCGCCCGCGCGATCCAGCGTTCGAAGCTCTGGGTGCCGGTGTCGGGAGACGCACCGCGCACCGTGCCGACGCCGGGCGCCATCCTTTCCGCGCTGACTGATGCCGCCTTCGACGGCGCCACCTACGACCGCGAATTGCCCGCGCGGCAGCAGGCCACGCTGTACTGAATAGGCGCGGCGTACCGTCCGGTAGAACGAATGCACTAGCGGCGAAAGCCGCCGACCCCACGCCTGCACCGATTGCGAGCCTTCGCCACAATCGACCCAATGCGTTCTTCTCCGTTCTTCAAGATGGCCCTGCTGCTGGGCCTGCTCTCCGCCATCGGGCCTTTCGCGATCGACATGTACCTCCCGGCCTTGCCCGCCATCGGGCAAAGCCTGCATGCGGACATCGGCGCGGTGCAGATGAGCCTCACCGCCTTCTTCCTGTCGCTCGGCGCGGGCCAGCTGCTCTACGGCCCGATCTCCGACATGGTCGGGCGCAAGCCGCCGCTGTATGCCGGGCTGGTGCTGTTCGCGCTGGCCAGTGTGGGCTGCGCGCTGGCGACCGACATCCAGACCCTGATCGCGCTGCGCTTCGTGCAGGGCCTGGGCGCGGCCGCCGGCATGGCGATTCCGCGCGCCGTGGTGCGCGACCTGCACACCGGCACCGACGCCGCGCGGCTGATGTCGCTGCTGATGCTGGTGTTCAGCGTGTCGCCCATCCTGGCGCCGCTCGCGGGCAGCCTGGTCATCGCCTTCACCGGCTGGCGCGGCGTGTTCTGGGCCGTCACCATCGCCGCGGTGGCGGGCCTGGCCATGATGGTCAAGCTGCTCGACGAAACACGCCCGGCCTCGGAGCGTGTCGAAAGCAGCCTGGGCAGCGCGCTGTCGGCCTACTGGCTGCTGCTGCGCGACTGGCATTACCTCGGGCTGGTGTTCATCGGCAGCTTCGCGATGGCGGGCTTCTTCACCTACCTGGCCAATTCGTCGTTCGTGATGATCGACCACTACGGCCTGTCACCCGCGATGTACAGCGTGGCCTTCGGCGTGAACGCGGCGGCCTTCATCGCGGCCTCGCAGTTCACAGGCTCGCTGGGCGAGCGCTACGGGCTGGTCAACCTCGTCAAGTTCGGCGTGGCCTGCTGCGGCGTGGCGATGGTCGCCATGTTCGTGTACTTCGCGATGGGCGGCGACAACCTGTGGGTGCTGATCGTTCTGTACTTCATCGCCTCGGGCTTCATGGGCCTGGTGATCCCGACCACCGGCGTGCTGGCGCTCGAGATGCACGGCGCCATCGCCGGCACGGCCTCGGCGCTGCTGGGCACGCTGCAGATGCTGACCGGCGCCTTGGCGATGGCGGTGGTGGGCCTGTTCTCCAACGGCCGTCCGCTGCCGATGGTGGCGGGCATGGCGGCCGGTGCGCTCATCGCGCTGGTGCTGACCTGGCTCACGCTCGGCGGCGTGCGCTCCGAGCCGACCGGGGGCAGGGCGCAGGAGGCCTGACATGACGATCGCCATGACAGGCAGCGGCCCGCAGGCCCAGCTCGACGGCCTGGCCGCGCCCGCGCGCGGCTGGGCGATGCTGGTCATCATCCTCGGGCTCACGGTCTCGGTGCTCGACGGCACCATCGTCAACCTCGCGCTGCCCGGCATTGCGCGCGAGCTGCAGGCCACGCCGGCGCAGGCCATCTGGGTGGTCAACGCCTACCAGATCGCCACGCTGGTGATGCTGCTGCCGCTGGCCTCGCTGGGCGACCTCGTGGGCTACCGGCGCGTGTACCTCGTGGGCATGGCGGTGTTCACCGTGTCGTCACTGGCCGCGACCTTCGCCAATTCGCTCGCCACGCTGATCGCGTCGCGCGCGCTGCAGGGGCTGGGCGCGGCGGGGATCATGAGCGTCAACGCGGCGCTGGTGCGGCTCACGTTCCCCTCGGCGCAGCTGGGGCGGGGCATGGCCATCAATTCGCTGGTGGTCGCCACCTCGTCGGTGGCCGGGCCTTCGGTGGCGGCGGCGATCTTGTCGGTGGCGTCGTGGCCGTGGCTCTTCGCCATCAACGTGCCGCTGGGCATCGTCACCTTCGCGCTGGGCATGCGGGCGCTGCCGTTCAACCGCTCGGCACCGGCCGCGGGCGCGCGCTTCTCGCTGGTCGACGTGACGCTCAACGTGCTGATGTTCTCGCTGGTCTTCCTCGGCGTGGACCATCTGGGCGTGCGCGAGGGCGGGGTGCAGGCCACGGGCACGCCGTGGTCGGCCTGGGCCACGCTGGCGGCCGGGCTGGCGGTGGGCTTCGTCTACCTGCGGCGCCAGCGCACGCAGGCGGTGCCGCTCTTTCCCATCGACCTGTTGCGCATCCCGGTGTTCGCGCTGTCGATGGGCACCTCGGTGGCGGCGTTCTGCGCGCAGATGCTTGCCTACATCGCGCTGCCGTTCCTGCTGCTCGACGTGTACGGCCGCAGCCACATCGAGGCCGGCCTGCTGATCACGGCGTGGCCGCTGGCCATCGTGGTGATGGCGCCCATCGCCGGGCGGCTCATCGGGCGCTACCCCGACGGGCTGCTGGGCGGCATCGGCCTGGGCCTGCTGGCCACGGGCCTGGCACTGCTGGCGGCGCTGCCGGCGCACCCGGGCAATGCCGACATCGCCTGGCGCATGGCGCTGTGCGGCCTGGGCTTCGGCCTGTTCCAGTCGCCGAACAACCACACCATCGTGAGTTCGCCACCGGCGCACCGAAGTGGTGCGGCCAGCGGCATGCTCGGCACGGCGCGGCTCACGGGGCAGACGCTCGGGGCCGTGGTGCTGGCGGCGGTATTCAGCGTCTGGAGCCCGCACGGCGGGCATGGCCCGGTGGTGGCGCTGGTGCTGGCAGCGGGCTGCGCGGCGGTGGCGGCGGTTTTCAGCAGTCTGCGGCTGAAGACGACAAGTCCGCATGCCTGAATAAGGTAGGGTACGGCCTCATGAAGGAAGTACCTGACACCGTGGTCTGTCCGGGCTGCGACGCGGTCTACGCCCGCACGCCGCTGGCGCCGCGCGACGTGGCCGAGTGCCCGCGCTGCGGCACCGAGCTCGACCGGCACCCGGGCGCGCAGCAGCGGCGCATCCTGCCGCTGACGGTCGCGAGCCTGATCATGTTCGCCATCGCCAACCTGTTTCCCATCGTCGAGATCGAGCTGCAGGGCCTGCGCAGCCAGACCACGCTGGCCGGCGCGGTGGTGGTGCTGAGCGCCGAGGGCATGTCGCCGGTGGCGCTGCTGGTGCTGGCCACGACCATCCTGTTTCCGCTGCTGCAGCTGTGCATCCTGGCCTACCTGCTGGTGCCGCTGGCCCGCGCGCACCGGCCCTGGGGTTTTGCGGTGCTGGTGCGCATGATGCAGTCGCTGCGGCCCTGGGGAATGATCGAGGTCTTCCTGCTCGGCGTGCTGGTGGCGATCGTCAAGCTGTCGAGCATGGCGACGGTGGTGCCGGGGCCCGCGCTGTGGGCCTTCGTGGCGCTCACCGTGACGCTCACGGCCGTGCTGTCGTTCAACCCCGGTGCGTTCTGGGAGATGACCTTCCGCAAAGCCGATGAAGAGGATGCAGCCGCGCCGGAGGTGCGCGCATGAACATGCGCGGGCTGCCCGCCCGCCTGGCCTCGGCACGCCCCTGGGAGGCGCAGGCCGACGACGAGCACGACCACGAGAACCCGGTGCCGACGGCCGCCGGGCTCGGCCTGCATGTCTGCACGCACTGCACGGCCGTCTGGCGCGATGCCGAAGATGGCGACGCCTGCGCCCGCTGCGGCACGCACCTGCACACACGCAAGCCGCAGAGCCTGAACCGCACCTGGGCCTTCCTGATCGCGGCCTGCATCATGTACATCCCGGCCAACCTGCTGCCGGTGATGATCACGCGCACGCTGTTCGGCGCGCAGTACGACACCATCCTGAGCGGCGTCATCTACTTCTGGGTGTCGGGCGCCTGGGGGCTGGCGGCCATCGTGTTCATCGCGAGCTTCCTGGTGCCGCTGTTCAAGCTGGCGGTACTGCTCTTGCTTGTGGTGCTGGCGCAGCGGCGCAGCAACTGGCGCCGGCGCGAGCGGGCCAAGCTGTATCACATCATCGAGATCATCGGGCGCTGGTCGATGCTCGACGTGTTCGTGGTGTCGCTGCTGACCGGGCTGGTGCAGATCCAGGGCTTCGCGGTCATCACCGCGGGCGTGGGCATCGCGGCCTTCGGCGCGGTGGTGGTGCTGACCATGCTGGCCTCGCTGAGCTTCGACCCGCGCCTGACGTGGGACGGCCCGGTGCCGCAAGCCGACACGGACGAACGACAGATTGAAAGCAGGGAAGAAAAAATCGCATGAGTGAAGAAGACACGCAACCGCAAGACCGTCCGGCAGCGTCGGCCCCGCCCGCGCTGCCGAAGCCGAAAGTGGCGCGCCGCCGCGAATGGCTGCCCTCGCTGATCTGGCTGATTCCCATCGTCGCCGCGCTGGTCGGCGTGACGCTGGTGGCCCGCATCCTCATGGAGCGCGGCCCCGAGATCGTGCTGACCTTCAAGACGGCCGAAGGCCTCGAAGCCGGCAAGACCGCCGTGAAATACAAGGACGTGCAGATCGGCCTGGTGCAGAGCCTGCGGCTGGCGCGCGACCGCTCGCACGTGCGCGTGCTGGTGCAGCTCAACAAGGACGCCGAGGGCTTCACTTCGGCCGACTCGCGCTTCTGGGTGGTGCGGCCGCGGCTGGACACGTCGGGCATCTCGGGCCTGGGCACGCTGCTGTCGGGGGCCTACATCGGCGCCGACGCGGGCGTCGAGAAGGAAACCGCGGGCGAGTTCACCGGCCTCGAAGCGCCGCCCATCGTCACGCGCGGCGACTCGGGCCAGCAGTTTTTGCTGCGGGCGCGCGACGTGGGCTCGCTCGATGTCGGCTCGCCCGTGTACTTCCGGCGCATCAAGGTCGGGCAGGTCGCGGCCTACGAGCTCGACGGCGACGGCCGCGGCGTCACGCTGCGGGTGTTCGTGAACGCGCCGTACGACAAGTTCGTCGGCATGAACACGCGCTTCTGGCAGGCCAGCGGCATCGACGCGCAGCTCAGCGCCAGCGGCTTCACGCTGCGCACGCAGTCGCTGGCCACCATCCTGCTCGGCGGCATCGCCTTCCAGGCGCCCGACGACGCCATGGGCCCGCTGGCCAAGGAGAACACCGCCTTCGTGCTGGCGCAGGACGAAAGCGCCGCCATGAAGGAGCCCGACGGCCCCTCGCAGACGCTGCTGATGTACTTCAACCAGTCACTGCGCGGCCTCACGCCGGGCGCGCCGGTCGACTTCCGCGGCGTGGTGCTGGGCGAGGTCAAATCCATCGGCGTCGAGTTCGACCGCGCCGAGCGCGAGTTCCGCATGCCGGTGCTGGTGCAGATCTACCCCGACCGCCTGCGCCGCCGCGAAAGTGGCGCCGGTGCGCAAGCCACGGAGTCGCGCGCGACGCAGCAGGAACGGCTGCGCTTCCTGGCCGAGAAGGGCCTGCGCGCCCAGCTGCGCAACGGCAACCTGCTGACCGGCCAGGTCTACGTGGCGCTCGACTTCTTCCCGAAGGCGCCGCCCGCGAAGATCGACCTGTCGAAGAGCCCGATCGAGCTGCCGACCATCGCCAACGGCCTGGACGAAATCCAGTCGCAGGTGCAGGAAATCGCGACCAAGCTCAACAAGGTGCCCTACGAGCAGATCGCCACCGACCTGCGCACCACGCTGGCCACGCTCAACAAGACGCTCACCAGCACCGAGCAGACCGTCAGCCGCATCAACAGCGACGTGACGCCCGAGCTGGCCGCCGCCATGAAGGACGTGCGCAAGACCGTCAACTCGGCCGAACGCACGCTGGCCGACGACTCGCCGCTGCAGCAGGACATGCGCCAGACCCTGCGCGAGCTGACGCGCGCCGCCGGTTCGGTGCGCGTGCTGACCGACTACCTCGAACGCCATCCCGAATCGCTGCTGCGCGGCAAACCGGACGACAAGAAATGAAGACGACGACGACCTTCGCGCTCGCGGGCGCCGCCGCGTTGCTGGTGCTGGCGGGCTGCGCGAGCAAGCCCGACAGCTACTACACGCTGGCCAGCCCGCCCGCGCTCACCGATGCCGCGCCGCGCCAGAGCGATGCCGCCACGCCGCTGTACATCGAGCTCGCGCCCGTGGCCGTGCCCGAGCGGCTCGCGCGCCCGCAGATGGTGGTGCGCCGCCCGACCGGCGGCGTGCAGGTCGACGTGCTCGAGCAGCACCGCTGGGCCTCGTCCTTCGAGAACGAGCTGCGCGACGCGCTGGGCAGCGGCATCGCCAGCCGGCTCGGCGCGCTCGACGTCACGCAGGGCGGCCGCCAGACCTCGCAGCCCGTGTGGCGCGTGGCGGTGCAGGTGCGCCAGTTCGAGATGGTGGACGGCGGGCGCGTGGACGCCGGCTTCACCTGGACCCTGCGCCGCTCCGACGAGGCACGCACGCTGGTGTGCCGGCTCGACGCGGGCGAAGCCACCGGCGGCGGCATGGACGCGCTGGCGCAAGGCGCGCAGCGCGTGACGGCCGCGGCGGCGGCGGCCATGGCGCGCAGCGTGAACGCGGCGCTGACGAACCCGGGCGCGACGGCGTGCGCGACCTGAGGCTTTCACCTTTCCCCGACGGGGGAAGGCTCCACGCCACCATTCGCTAGAACGGAGGCCCCATGGCACAGATCGGCAAGGCGCCCTGCGACGACACGCTGATCCTGCATGGGTCTCCATCTCCCACGGAAGAGGGCGCCTGCCCCGAAGTCTCCAAGCCCTGGGTGCTCGCCGCGGCCATCGTCGGCTCGAGCATGGCCTTCATCGACGGCACCGTGGTCAACGTCGCCTTGCCGGCGATCCAGGCCGACCTGCATGCCACGGCCTTCCAGGCGCAATGGGTGGTCGAGTCGTACGCCTTGTTGCTCGCGGCGCTGCTGCTGGTGGGCGGAGCGCTCGGCGACCGCTACGGGCGGCGGCGCATCTTTGCCATCGGCGTCGTCGTGTTCGCTTTGTCGTCGGTGGGCTGTGCGCTCGCAGCCGACGTGCAGCAGCTCATCGCCGCACGCGCGATTCAAGGCATCGGCGGGGCGCTGCTGGTGCCGGGCAGCCTGGCGCTCATCAGCGCGTCGTTTCCCGAGAAGGAACGCGGGAAGGCCATCGGCACCTGGTCGGGCTTCAGCGGCATCACGGCGGCGGTGGGGCCGGTGCTGGGCGGCTTCCTGGTCGATCACTTCTCGTGGATCTGGGCTTTTCTCATCAACGTGCCGATGGCGCTGCTGGTGCTGTGGATCGTGCGCCGCCACGTGCCCGAGAGCAAAGGCGCCGCGGCGCGCGGCGGGCTCGACCTGTGGGGCGCGCTGCTGGCGACCGCCGGACTGGGCGGTATCGTCTACGCCTTCATCGAAGCGCCGACGCAGGGCTGGCGTTCGCCGGCCGTGCTCGCGGCGCTGGCCATCGGTGTCGCGGGCAGCATCGGCTTCGTCGTCGCCGAACGCCGGGCGCGCACACCGATGCTGCCGCTGTCGCTGCTGCGCATCGGCAACTTCAGCGGCGCCAACCTGCTGACGCTGCTGCTGTATGCGGCGCTGGGCGGCGGGCTGTATTTCTTTCCGCTCAACCTGATCCAGGTGCAGGGCTATTCGGCCACGGTGGCGGGTGCGGCGCTGCTGCCGTTCATCTTCCTGATGTTCGCGCTCTCGGGCTGGGCCGGGCAGCTGGTCGACCGCTTCGGGCCGCGCGTGCCGCTGGTCATCGGGCCGGCCATCGCGGCCGTGGGCTTCGCGCTGTTCGCGCTGCCGGGCGTGGGCGCGAGCTACTGGAGCGGCTTTCTGCCCGCCGTGGTGGTGCTGGGTTTCGGCATGACGGTGACGGTCGCGCCGCTCACCACCACGGTCATGAATGCGGTGGGGCCCGACCTCGCGGGCGTGGCCTCGGGCGTGAACAACGCGGTGTCGCGCGCGGCGGCGGTGCTCGCGATTGCCGTGTTCGGCGCCATCATGGCCTGGGCCTTCGACGCGGCGCTGGCCGAGCGGCTGCAGGCGATGGGCGCGTCGGACGAGGTGCGGGCTTTTCTTGCCGCCGAGCGCGACCGATTGGCCGCGGCCGGCGCGCCGCCGGGCGCCGATGCGGCCACCGTTGCTGCCGTGAAGCGCGCCGTGGCCGAATCCTTCGTCGCGGGCTTTCGCTGGGTGATGCTGCTGAGCGCCGGCCTGGCCGTGCTGAGTGCGGTCAGCGCCTGGCTGATGATCCGGCGCACGCCCGTGGAAAAGCCAGACAACGACAAGCCATGAGACAGGAGACAAACCACCGATGGAAGCAGCACAACCGGCCGACGCGCCGCCGCATGTCGATGTCCTGATCGTCGGCGCCGGCCTGTCCGGCGTCGGCGCCGCCTGCCACCTGCAGGCGCAGTGCCCGGGCCGCAGCTACGCGATCCTCGAAGGGCGCGAACGCAGCGGCGGCACCTGGGACCTGTTCCGCTACCCGGGCGTGCGCTCCGACTCCGACATGTACACGCTGGGCTACGTGTTCCGCCCGTGGACGCAGGCCAAGGCGATCGCCGACGGCCCGTCGATCCTGCAGTACGTGCGCGACACCGCGCGCCAGCACGGCGTAGAGGACAAGATCCACTACCAGCACCGCGTGGTGCGCGCCGCCTGGTCAAGCGCGCAGGCCTGCTGGACGGTCGATGTGGAGCAGGGGGCCGACAAGCGGCTCGTGCAGTGGCGCTGCAACTTCCTCTTCCTGTGCAGCGGCTACTACCGCTACGAAGCGGGCTACACGCCCGACTTCGCCGGCATGGCCGACTTCAAAGGCCGCATCGTCCATCCGCAGCACTGGCCCGCCGACCTGGACCACGGCGGCCAACGCGTGGTCGTGATCGGCAGCGGCGCCACCGCGATGACGCTGGTGCCCGCCATGGCCCAGACCGCCGCGCACGTCACGCTGCTGCAGCGCTCGCCGACCTACGTGGTGGCGCGCCCGGCCGAAGACCCGATTGCCAACCGCCTGCGGCGCCTGCTGCCCGCGATGGCCGCGTACCGCCTCACGCGCTGGAAGAACGTGACGCTCGGCATGCTGTTCTTCCGGCTCGCGCGGCGCAAGCCGGCGCGCGTCCGGCGCATGCTGCTGGGCGGCGTGCGCCACGCGCTCGGGCCCGGCTACGACATCGCCACGCACTTCACGCCGCGCTACAACCCGTGGGACCAGCGCCTGTGCCTCGTGCCCGACGGCGACCTGTTCGCCGCGCTCAACGCGGGGCGCGCCTCGATGGTCACGGACCACATCGACACCTTCACGCCCGAAGGCCTGCGACTGAAGTCGGGCCGCGTGCTGGAGGCCGACATCGTCGTCACCGCCACCGGCCTCGAACTGCAGGTGCTCGGCGGCATCGAACTGAGCGTGGACGGCCGCCGCGTCGACCCCGCCGCGACCTTCAACTACAAGGGCATGATGTACAGCGACGTGCCCAACCTGGCCTCGTCCTTCGGCTACACCAATGCCTCGTGGACGCTCAAGTGCGACCTGACCTGCGCCTACGTCTGCCGGCTGCTGAACCACATGCACAAGCACGGCTGGCGGCAATGCACGCCGTACAACGCGGGCCCCGACCTGTCGCCCGAACCGTGGATCGATTTCAGCTCGGGCTACGTGCAGCGCTCGCTCGACAAGTTTCCGAAGCAGGGCGCGCACACGCCGTGGAAGCTGCACCAGAACTACCTGCGCGACATCCTCCTGCTGCGCCTCGGGCGCGTGGACGACGGGGTGATGGCGTTCTCGAACCGCGCGGTTTGATCGCGGCTTGACCCCGCTGCGTGACGCGATGATGTATAGCTCTGCTCAATACAACATCGAAGATTTTTGAATTGGATCGATGGCAGGCGGCGGTGATTTACTCCGCCCGGCGTTGCACTCGCACTGAAAAAGCGGCGAGGCGGTGCCCGGGAATCACCCCACGACCCTGTGATGAGGAGACCTCATGAAGTCATCGATCCGTGCATCCCTGGCGGGCCTGCTGTTCGCAGCGCTGGCAGGACATGCAAGCGCTGCCTCGCTGGACGCTTTCGCGGCCACGCCGAACGCCGCCATCTCCGGCAACAACATCGAGAACCTGACGCAGTCGACGCCCGAGATGTGCGCGTCGGCCTGCCTGGGCGCGCCACGCGGCGCCTGGTGCGTCTCGTTCGACTACAACAAGACCGCCCAGAGCTGCGACCTGAGCGACAAGCGCGCCGCCGACGTGGGCGGGCTGAAGACTGACTACCCCGGCAACCCGTATGACCACTACAGCCTCAAGCCCGATCCGCTGAAACCTTTCGCGCGCACACCCAACGCAGCCATCAGCGGCTACAACACCGAGGCCCTGCAGGCCGTGACGCCCGCCGACTGCGCCAACGCCTGCACCGACGCGAGCCGCTCGTCGTGGTGCAAGTCCTTCGACTACCACAAGACCAACCAGCGCTGCGACCTGAGCGACAAACGCGCCGGCGACGTGGGCGGCCTGAAGACCGACTACGTCGGCAACCCCTACGACCATTACTCGCTGATCGCGGGCGAGGGCGTTCCCAACCCCGTGCCCGGCAACAAGCACATCCTCTTGATCGGCATCGACGGCCTGCGCGGCGACGCCATCCAGTGCGCGGGCTGCGTGCAGACGCCGGCGATGTCGGCGCTGGTCGCCGGCGGCGCCTTCCACGGCAACGTGCTGGCGGGCGGCACCAAGCAGGCGACCGTGAGCGGGCCCGGCTGGTCGTCGGTGTTCACCGGCTTCTGGGCCGACAAGCACGGCGTGACCTCGAACACCACCACCTTGCCGCTGAAGAAGACGCACGTGTTCGACCAGATCAAGGCGGCCTGGCCGACGGCCACGACCGCGGTGGTGGGCGACTGGTTCAACATCACCCACAACCTGCGCCCGGCGCTGGCCGATTTCGTGGTCGCCAACGCGGCCAAGAACTCGCAGCAGGCCACCGATGCGGTGAAAGGCTGGCTGAGCTGGAAGCACCCGCCGACGGCGATCTTCTACTACCTGCACAACGTCGACGTCCACGCGCCGAGCTACGACCCGCTCAACGCGTTCTACCAAGGCAAGATCGCCGGCGAAGACCAGCAGATCCAGCAGGTGCTCACGGCGCTCACGTCGCGGCCGAACTACGCGAACGAGGAATGGCTGATCGTCGTCACCTCCGACCACGGCGGCACCGGCAGTGGCCACGGCGGACAGACGGCGGCCGAACGCAGCACGCTGCTGATCCTGAACAACAACCACCAGAACCCGCTCAAGCCCAGCTACTGCGTGGGCAGCCTCGGGGGTACCGCATTGACGCAGGTGGACGGCACGACGCCGCACATCCTGGACTTCCTGGGCCTGCCGAACACCACCGAAGGGCAGAAGCACCCGGCGTGCGGGAACTGAGGGCAGGCGAGTCCGGGCGGAGCCGAAGGGGAGGGTAGCCCGCGCGCATGCCGTGCGCGGCAGGCGAAATGCCTACCCTTCGGCGATCGGCGGGTTGAACCCGCACATAATCTCGCGTTTTCTTTTGTTCTGAATCTCTCAGGTAGCCACGCCGTGTCGAAGCCAACCTGCCCCTGGACTTCGACCAACCCTTTCCGGCTGTGGTGCGCCCGTGTTCGAACGCTATTACCGCGAGCTGCTGAGCTTTCTGTCCCGCAAGGTACCCGACCGCGCCACCGCGGCCGACCTGGCGCAGGAGAGCTACGTGCGGGTGTACGAGGCGCAGCGCACGGGCAGCGTGGTGCGCGACCCACGCGCGCTGCTGTACCGCACGGCCCGCAACCTCGTCACCGACCACCACCGCCGCACCAGCGTGCGCGCGGGCGGCGACACGGCGGCGCCCGATGACGCACCGCCCGACGCCGACGACTGCATCGGCCCGCCCACCTTCGAGCCCGACGCCATCCTGTCGTCCAGCCAGGGCATGGCGGCCATGGTCGAGACCATCGACCGGCTGCCTCTGCGCTGCCGCGAAGCCTTCGTGCTCTACAAGTTCGACGGGCTCTCGTACGCCGAGGTGGCTGCGCGCATGGGCATCTCGGTGCGGACGGTCGAGATGCAGTTGCGCATCGCGATGGAGGCGTGCTGGGCGTGCCTGGAGCGGACCCGTGGTTCAGAGTGAGATGAGACGCCCCATTACAGGGTTTGACCACGCTCGTGCGTCTACCCCCATAAGAACGATCCCCACGTCATGACCCTCACGTCGCCACCGTCCGAAGAAGCCCTGCGCCTGCGACAGGACGTGCTGGACTGGTTCGTCCGCCGCCAGCGCGCGCAATGGAGCGTGTCCGACGAGCGCGCGTTCCAGGCCTGGCTCGGTGCCGATGCGCGCCATGGCGAGGCGTTCCGCGAATGGGAGTCGCGCTGGCGCGCCTTCGACGCGATCGCGCCCGAGACGGTCGCGGGCTGGCGCAGCGGCTTCGAAGGCCGCGCGCCCGCCGCACCCACGCGCCGCGGCTTCCTGAAACCTGCTTTCGTCCTGGCAGCCTCCGGCATGGCGGTCGGCGCCGGCTACCTCGGCTGGCACCACGTGCAGGCCCAGCCCGTGTTCGAACAGGCTTTCGCCACCCGGCGCGGGCAGCAGCTCGAAGCGCCGCTGCCCGACGGCTCCCGGCTGCGGCTGGACACCGCCACCCGCCTCGAAGTGCGCCTGTTCCGCGACCGCCGCGAGGTGACGCTGATCGACGGGCAGGCGGTGTTCGCGGTGCAGTCCGATGCGAAACGCCCCTTCGACGTGCTGGCCGGTCCGCTGCGCGTGCGGGTGGTCGGCACGCGCTTCGCCGTGCGCCACACCCCCGGCATGCCGGGCGCCGATGGCACGCGGGTGTCGGTGGAAGAGGGCAAGGTGCGCGTGGTGCGCCGGGCGCCGGATGCGACGAGCGAAGTCTTCCTCGTCGCCGGCCGCCAGGTGGAAAGCGATGCGCAGGGCCGGTTCTCCGCCGTCTCGGCCGTGCCGCGCGACGGCATCGCGCCCTGGCGCGAGCACCGCCTGAGCTTCGTCGACACGCCGCTGGCCCGCGCGCTGGCCGAGCTGGAGCGTTACGGCAGCACCGGCCTGGTGGTGAACGACCCGGCCGTGGCGGCCCTGCGACTGAGCGGCACCTTCGACCCGCGGGACGCGCGCACGCTGCGGCGCGCCCTGGCCAGCGCCTTGCCGGTGCGGCTGAAGGACACCGGCACGGTCGCGGAAATCCTGCCAGCCCCCTGAAACAAAAGAATCAAGAATTTCTCGCCGGCACTACGGGGATTCCGCCGGCTCGTGCGTCAGCCCAGATAGGAACCATTTGCATTCACTACCTGGAAGACGTTCGATGACGAAGCGCTTGAGAACAAAGATGACACCCGCGCCGCTGGCCCTGGCCGTTGCACTGGCCCTGGCGAACGCGCCCTTGATGGCCCGGGCGCAGGGCGCGCCCCAGCCGATCCGCATCGCGGCCCAGCCGCTGGCCGAGGCGCTGAACGACTGGGCGCGGCAGACCCGCATCCAGCTGGTCGTGCAGCAGAGCCTGATCGCGGGCAAGACCGCGCCCGCCATCTCGGGCAGCCTGACGGCCCGGCAGGCACTCGACCGTTTGCTGGCGGGCAGCGGCCTGGCGGCCACGATGGAAGGCAATGCGGCCGTCATCAAGACCGCGCCCGCCACGGGCGGCACCTCCACGCTGCCGGCGGTGACCGTCGTGGCCGACGGCGAGGAAAGCGCCACGGGCCGGGTGCAGGGCTATGTCGCCAAACGCAGCGCCACCGCCACCAAGACCGACACGCCGATCATCGAGACGCCGCAGTCGATCTCGGTGATCACGGCCGACCGCATCGAGGCCATCGGCGCCACCAACCTCAAGGACGCGCTGGGCTACACGCCGGGCGTGTCGACCACCACCTACGGCGCCGACTCGCGCTACGACT
The DNA here is from genome assembly GCF_058801005.1 of Variovorax sp. GW822-FHT04A09. Classification (NCBI taxonomy): domain Bacteria; kingdom Pseudomonadati; phylum Pseudomonadota; class Betaproteobacteria; order Burkholderiales; family Comamonadaceae; genus Variovorax; species Variovorax sp. GW822-FHT04A09. The sequence continues at coordinate 1,006,039 of NZ_JBXAMV010000001.1, forward strand.
GGATCTCGCTGCGCGGCTTCGACGCCTATTCGCCGGGCTTCTATCTCGATGGCCTGCCGCTGCGCAACAACAGCACCTGGGGCGTGTGGCGCACCGAGAACTACGGCGCCGAGCGCATCGAGCTGCTGCGCGGCCCGTCGTCGGTGCTGTACGGCATGAGCGGCCCCGGCGGGGTGGTGAACGTGGTCAGCAAGCGGCCCACGGCGGAGCCCGTGCGCGAGCTGCAGCTGCAGGTGGGCGACCACGCCCGCAAGCAGGTGGCGGGCGATTTCTCGGGCGCGCTCGATGCCGACGGCAAGCTGCTGTACCGCATCACCGGCCTCGTGCGCGATGCGCAACTGCCGGCGGGCAAGGAGGCCGACGACCGCATGTACATCGCGCCTGCGCTCACCTGGAAGCCGTCTGGCGACACCACGCTCACCTTGCTGTCGCAGTTCTCGCGCACGCGCGGCGGGGTCTACACGCGCGCACGGCCGCAGGTCGGCTCGCTCGATCCGACCGCGATCGGCACCACCATTCCCTCGAAACTCTTCGTCGGCGAGCCCGGCTTCGACCGCTTCGACCAGGACCAGCAGATGGTCGGCTACCAGTTCGAGCACCGCATCAACGACACCTTCACGGTGCGGCAGAACGCGCGCTACGCGCACCAGAAGCTCGACTACACGGGCACGCAGCTGAAGGGCTTCATGGCGCTGAACCCCGACGTGCCGAACGACCCGCTCAACTTCCAGCAGATGTCGCGCAGCGTGTTCGGCAGCCGCGAGAACATCGGCGCCCTGGCACTCGACAACCAGCTGCAGGCGGATTTCCGCCTGGGCGAGACGCAGCACAAGGTGCTGGTCGGGCTGGACTACCAGCGCACGCGCATCGACCAGGTCACCTTCAGCGGCGGCAGCGCCTCGCCGCTGAACATCTACGCGCCGGTGTACGGCGGGCCAATCGAGCGGCCCGCGCCGTATTTCGACGGCGTCACGCGGCTTGCGCAGACCGGCGTCTACCTGCAAGACCAGATCAAGTGGGGCGAGCGTTGGACGCTGACGCTGGGCGGGCGCTACGACACCGCCGACAGCACCGTGGACAGCCGCCTCGACGGCTCGCGCCAGCGCATGCGCGACCACAAGTTCACCAGCCGGGCCGGCCTGGTCTACCTGCACCCGAGCGGTTGGGCGCCGTACCTGAGCTACTCGGAGTCGTTTGCGCCCACGGCCACCATCGACCCGGCGTCGGGCGACCCGTTCAAGCCCGAAAGCGGCAAGCAATACGAGGCCGGCGTGCGCTACCAGCCCACGGGCAGCAAGGCGATGTACAGCGCCGCCATCTTCGACCTGCGGCGCAAGAACTACATCAGCTACGACGGCGAGTTCATGCCCAAGCAGACGGGCGAAATTTCGGTGCGCGGGCTGGAGCTCGAGGCCACGGCCGAGATCGCCTCGCGCCTGAACCTCACGGCGTCGTACAGCTACACGCCGCGGGCCATCGTCACGGCCAGCAGCAACACGAGCGAGATCGGCAAGCAGGCCACGGCCGTGCCGCGCCACCGGCTGTCGGTGTGGGCGGACTACCGCTTCGCCGGCGGCGTGAAGGTGGGCCTGGGCGCGCGCTACACAGGCTCGAACTACGGCGACGGCGAGGCCGCGTGGCCGAGCAAGGTGCCTGCGTCGACGGTGTTCGACGCCATGCTCGGCTACGACATCGACCGCTGGAGCCTGGCGCTGAACCTGCGCAACCTGACCAACAAGACGTACTTCGCGAACTGCGGCTACCGCAACTGCTACTACGGCTACCCGCGCACGGCGACGGCCACGGCGACCTACCGCTGGTAGGTCAGCGACGCTGTGCCAACAGGTGTCGCCCCAGCGCCTCGAAGGCCGGCAGCGTCACCGGGTCGTTCGCGGCGTTGCCCGCGATCGGGTGCGAGGCGTAGCGCACGATCACCATCTCGGCCTTCGGGTCGATGTAGATGCGCTGGCCGTGCACGCCGCGCGCCATGTAGGCGCCGTGGTCGTTGTGCGTGACCCACCACATGTTGCGGTAGCTCCAGCCCTGCAGCAGCGGGTAGCCGCCCTTGACGAAGGCGGCCTTGTCGCCGCCGCGGCGGATGTCTTCGACGGCGGCCTTGGGCACGACCTGCCTGCCTTTCACGCGGCCGTCGTTGCGCAGCATCTCGCCGAAGCGCGCGAGGTCGCGCAGGCCGGTGTTCAGGCCGCCGCCCGCGAAGGGCGTGCCGATGGAGTCGACGGTGAAGTAGGCGTCCTGCTCGGCGCCCAGCTGGCGCCAGATGCGCTCCGACAGCAGCTGCGCCACGGTGCGACCGGTGGCGCGCGCGATCACCCAGCCCAGCACGTCGGAGTTGACGGTCTTGTAGCCGAAGCCTTCGCCGTGCCGTCCCTCGGGCTGCACGGTCTGCAGGAACTCGTAGTAGCTGCGCGGGCCGGTGTAGTCCTTGGGTTTGGGCAGCGGGTTGCCTGCCTGCGCATGGGCCCAGACCTCGGCCTTCGGGTCGGCGTAGTCCTCGCTGAACTTCAGGCCCGTGGTCATGTCGAGCACCTGGCGCACGGTGGCGTTGCCGAAGGCCGATGTCGCCAGCTCGGGCACGTAGTGGGCCACCGGCTTGTTGGCATCGAGCGTGCCTTCGGCCACCAGCATCGCGCCCAGCGTGCCGACCACCGACTTGGTGACCGACATGGCGCCGTGCTGGCCGTCGTTTCTCAGCACGCCGAAGTAGCGCTCGTAGACCACGCGTCCGCGGTGCAGCACGAGGATGCCGTCGGTGTAGGTGGCGGCCAGCGATGCGTCCCAGGTCATGGGCGTCTTCGCATCGAGCGGCGTGAAGCGCAGCGTGTCGATGTCCTTGCGCAAGGCCTGGGGCAGGGCGGACGGCGCACCGAGCCCGCGCGACACGTTCACGGTCGGCATCAGCTGGCGGAAATTCGACACGCTCCAACGCATCGCCGGAAATCGGAAATAGCTGCCGTCGTCGAAACGCAGCGTGCGGTCGGGCGGTGGCGGCGAGCCGGTCATCCAGCCGAGCCGGGCGGGGTCGCTGGCGGCGGCGTCGGGGTAGGTGGCCTCGGCCGCGCCGGCCGACATCGCCAGGGTGGCGAGCGCGGCGCTCAGCAAAGCCTGGGCGCCAAGGCGGGTTCTGGAAGGGGCGAACATGGCAGTTCCGAAGCGAAGGACCGGCCCATTGTGGCCCTCGGCCCGGCCTGCGAACTTCTCACTGACAGCCGCGGCGCAGGTTGACAGGGCGCCGCTTCGGCTTTGATACTGAACCCTTCAGTTCATCATTCAACCCAAGGAGATTCCATGCAGAAGATCATTCCCTGCCTCTGGTTCGACGGCAACGGCGAGGATGCGGTCAACTTCTACACCGCCATATTTCCGAAGTCACGCCTCACCGACACGCTGCTCTGGGGCGATGTGAATCCCGCCAAGAAGGGCAAGCTGCTCACCGCGACCTTCGAGCTCGACGGGCAGTCGTTCATGGTGCTCAACGGCGGGCCCGAATACAAGATCACGCCGGCCATCTCGCTCATCGTGACCTGCGAGACGCAGGAAGAGGTCGACTACTACTGGGACAAGCTGCTCGAGGGCGGCGGCCAGCCCGTGCAGTGCGGCTGGCTCACCGACCGCTTCGGCGTGTCGTGGCAGGTCACGCCGATGCCGCTGATCCGCATGTTCCAGGACAAGGACGCGGCCAAGGCGGCCCGCGCGATGGCGGCCATGATGAAGATGATCAAGCTCGACATCGCCACGGTGAAGAAGGCCTTCGACGGGGAGTGACCCCCGCCGAGGCACCGATCAGACCAGCCGGCCGATCGGCTTCTTGCGCCACACCAGGCGGTAGTACGCGGTCTGCAGCAGCAGCATCGCGCCGAAGGTCACCGGGTAGGCGACCCAGATCCCGTCCAGGCCCATGCCGAAATGGCGGCTCATGAGCCAGGCCACCGGCACTTCGACGCCCAGGATGCAGACGATCGAGATGAGCGTCGGCACCAGCACCGAACCGCTGGCGCGCATGATCCCCGAGATCGCCGAGGCCATGCCGAACAGCACCAGGCTCCACAGCATGATGTGCAGCAGGTTCTGCGCGATCTCGATCACCGGTGCGCTGGTGATGAAGAAGCCCATCAGCGGACGCGAGAACAGGTAGCCCAGCAGCACCAGCCCGCCCGTCAGCACGAGGTTCATGCCCAGCGCGGTCTGCACGATGGCGCCCAGCCGGTTGGCGCGGCCCGCGCCGATCGCCTGCGCGCCGAGGATCGACGTGGTGATGGCGATCGAGATGGCCGGGAACTGCACGTAGGCCACCACCTGGTTCACCGCGCCGTAGGCGGCCGTGGCGTTGGAGCCGTAGCTGTTGACCATCGACAGCAGCACCACTTCGGCCAGCGCCACCACGATCATCTGCACGCCCGTGGGCACGCCGATCTTCAGCACCGCCTTGAGCAGCTGCGGCTGGATGCGCAGGCAGCGCACGAACTCCGCGTCGGGCGCAAGCGGGCTCTTCTTCTGGCGCAGCCGGAAGCCCAGCCACGTGGTCGCGACCGCGAACGACAGCACCGAGGCCCACGCGCCGGCCGCCACGCCCAGTTGCGGCAGCCCGCCCCAGCCGCGGATGAGCGCGGGCGTGACCACCAGGCCGATGGCCGTGGAAATCAAGAGCGTCAGCAGCGGCGTGATGGTGTCGCCCACGCCGCGCAGCATGGCGGTGGCCAGCAGGAACAGGAACACGCCGGGCATCGCGATCAGCATGATGCGGGCGTAGCGCGTGGAGTCGGCCAGCACGTCGGGCGGCGTGCCCAGCATGGCCAGCATCGGCGTGGTGAAAAGGCCCCCGAACACCGCGATCGCCAGCCCCAGCAGCAGGCCCACCGTGAGCGTGGTGCCCGCCACCGCCTTGGCCTTGGCCGCGTCGCGCGCGCCCCAGGCCTGGCCGATGAGCACCGACGCACCCGCGCCCAGGCCGATGATGAAGGCGATGAAGAAGAACATCACCGGGAAGAAGCTCGACACCGCCGCCAGCGCGCTCACGCCGAGCATCTGCCCGACGTAGACGTTGTTGATGGTGCCGGAGAGCGACTGCAGGATGTTGCTGAGCAACATCGGCGCCAGGAAGAACAGGAACACCTTCCACAGCGGACGCGGCGCACCCACCGGCGCCACGGGCACGCCGCGCAATCCGCTCGGGTTGCCGGGGCCGGTGGAGGTGGTGCTGCTGCTGCTGTCGGGCGCCGCGCTCATGCGGCACCCCAGCCACCGGCCGACAGCTTGTGCAGGTGCACGCGCAGGTCGGTGGGCCAGGGTTCCACGAGGTCGCTGAAGCGCTGATGCTCGCCCGCGAACAACGCGCGCGTGGCTTCCTCGAAGCCGGGCAGGTTGCCCGCGATGGCGGTCATGAAGCGGTAGGTGGCTTCGCGCGCGGCGCGCACCGTGTCGCGGTCGGCGTGCACGTGGCGTGCGTCGTCGACCAGCTTGCGCAGCGCCACCGAGGCGCCGCCCGGCTGGCGGCCGAGCCAGTCCCAGTGGCGCGGCAGCAGCGTGACTTCGCGCGCCACCACGCCCAGGCGCGGACGGCCGACGCCGCGCGGCGCGTCTTCGTGTTTCTCGGCTTCGAGCGCGGAGGTCTCGATGGCCTTGGGGTCGCGCAGGTCGACATCGAGCTGCTCGCCGGTCTGGTCGTCGAACACGAGGCAGGTGGCGGCGTCGCCGCGCTCGCGCAGTTGCGTGAGCACCTGGGCCTTGGTGCCGGCGGCGACGCGCTGGAAGCCGGCAAACGCAGTGAATGTGGTCGGTAGTTCGTCGGGTGACATGCAAATTCTTTTTGGGTTGTCGATCCGGGCGGAACGAAACGAGGTTCGTAATCTACCCGCAGGACGGTTCAGGCGTGCGGCGTGTCGTGATCGCACAGCACCCGCAGCGCGGCATGCAGGTCTGGCAGGCGTTGCGGGTCCAGCGATTTCACGGCATCGACGCAGATCGCTTCGACGGTGGTGATGGCGGCTTGCATCAACTTCTTTCCGCCGCTGCGAATATTCGCATGGCGCCGGGGGTCGCCATCTGTTCCCGTCGTGCGCTCGGCCAGGCCGGTCTTTTCGAGCAGCACCATCTTGCGGATGAGCGCCGACATTGGCAACCCCAGCGTGTGCGCGAGCTCGGTCATCGGCATGCGGTCGTTGCCGGCACGCAGCAACAGGTGGAGCAGGGTGAAGTCGTCGTAGTCCAGCCCGTGGAAGGCGCCCAGGTCCTCGTTGAGTTTCAGGCTCAGGCTGGCGTGGGCGCGGCCGAGGTCGAGGCAAAAACCCAGTGCGTCGGTGCTCATGGCGTGTTGTAGCCCTTGTCAGTGGTGCACTGGAGTTCCTCGCGCCAGAGCTCCAGCAGCTTTTCCAGCTCCGCCGCGCGGTCGAAGGCGGGGTCGTCGCGCTCCTTCACCCGATCGATCACCTCGAAACCGAAGTGCGTCGTGCCATACGCCACCCAGTCGCGCTGCAATGCCTTGTTGCGGTGCGAGCGCAGGTTCAGCTCGAAGCGGGCGCGGTTCATGGCGCCTTCGACGTCGAGGCTGCCGGCCACGTAGACGCGGCCGTCCGTCAGGTTGCGGATGACGAAGACGCCGGCGGGGCGCACGCTGTCCTTGTATTGCTTGACCAGGGTACGCCTGGTGTGGGGAGATGGATTCATCTCCAAATATTACCCGGGCAAAATATAAAACACAATACACCCGGGTAAAAATAGATTCACTCGGCGCGCAGCCGGTGCCAGCCGCGCAGCACCCGCCGGTGCACCGCACGCACGATCCGCCAGGGGCGGCTTTCGCGCACCCGTGTCAGCACCTGGTCTTTCCAGCCTTTCCAGCGCGGGTACCAGCGGGCGAACCAGGCCAGCCGCATCAGCGAGCCCTCGACCAGCTGGAAGATCCGCGCGACCACGGCCGTGCCCGCGAGCTTGGCCAGCAGCAGCACGGCCATGCCGCTGAACGCGTGGCCGCGGCCGAACAGGAACAGCGCCAGCAGCTTCACCGGAAAGAGCAGCAGCATCGGCACGAAGAACGCCAGCAGCGCGCCCCAGGGCGGCAGCGCGCGCAGCAGGTTCTCGAGCCGCGCCCAGAAGGGCAGCCGTGCAAGCCGCGCGACCAATGCCGCGAGCGGGGCCCAGCCCCATTCCTCGAACAGCAGCACCGGCACGAGGATCGTGGTGGCAACGGCGCGAAACAGGGCGCGCAAGGCGCGCACGAGGGGGTTGTGCATGCGCGAAGGGTATACGCACACGGCCGCGCGCCGCCGGGACCTTGCGGACCCGGCGGCGCATCGTGCGAAAAAGCTGCGTCTGCGCGCCTGTCTCTATTTGCGGCCGACGCTGCTGTCTTCCGCGGGCCGGAAGAACAGGTACTCGCCCCGGCCCAGTTCGGGCGTCACTTCGTAGCCGCTGCACCGCGTGACGTTGCACTGGATGATCACGACGCGCGGCCAGATGGTGGCCGAGGTCGGGAACCCCGGCATGTACTGCGGCACGTGCCAGACGCCGTAGTCGCCCACCGGCTCGGCGTTTTCCGTGCCGCTGGCGTTCTGCAGGCCGCTGCCCATGGGCATCCGCTCGATGCGGATGATCGGCGTGGCGGCGACCGACGCCGTCGCCACGCAACAGGCGGCCAGCCAGAGAGGAACGGTCCTGGTGTTCATGGTGATGGACTCCAGAGCCGACCTCATTGCGCGTCGGCCGGTGCCGACGCCACCTCGTCGGCCGGTTCAGCCGGCAGGCGGCGCGTGATGCGCGCTTCCAGGATGTCCGGCTGCGGGGCCACGGCGCTTGCCATGACCGGGGCCGGCTCCGCCGCAGGTGCCGCGGCTTCCTCGGCAGGCGCTGCGGCCACGGGGGCCGGTGCCACTTCCGGCGCAGACACCGGGACGGCGGTCGCGGCCGGCGCGGGTTGCGGCGCCGGCTGTTCCTGCGCCGGGGCTGCCATGGGCATCGCCTCGACCAGCGTGGCCGGTGCGGCGGGCTGCTGGACCGCCACGACCGGCGCGGGTGCCGGGGCCGGCGCCAACGCGACAGGCGCCGCAGGTGCCACGGGCGCCACCGGCTGGGGCACGGCCACCGCCACGGGAGCCGGCGCAGGTGCTGGAGCCGCGGCCACGGGTGCCACCGGTGCCGCCGGACGTGCCGCCACGGGCGCGCCGGCCGAGGAGGCCTGCGGTCCGAACGCGCTCACGCGCTCTTCGGCGGTCATCGACTGCGGGCACTTCGAGCCGGTCATCTCCAGGGCCGCCTGGGCCGCCGGGTCCATGCAGTCCATGGCCAGCGACGCTGCCTTCATGCCCTTGTTCCAGAGCTCGCGGCTCATCTTCAGGCGCTTGCAGTGTTCGTCCGTCCAGGTGGTGCCGAAGCTCAGCCCGACCCCTGCGCCGTTGGCGCTGGCGCTGGTGCTGCCCATGCAGGTGTCGTTGCTGGTCGTCAGGTTCGGGCCGCTCACGGAGGGCACGTTCTTGACGGTGTAGCTGCCACGGTAGTCGACAGTGCTGGTCGTCGCGCCCGTGTTGTTGATGTTCTGTGTGCTGTTGCTGTCCACCGTGGCCCGGGAGGTGACTTCCGAGGGGGCGGAGCTATTGAAATTCACCGCCTGGGTGTTGCCCTGGGCGTTGGTGGTGGCTGAACTCTGCGACTGGTTGTTGGCGCCACCCGCCGTGGTCTGCGCCAAGGCGCCGGCGGACAGGCCCAGCAAGGTCAGGGCAATCAATGTTTTCATTTTTTCGACTCCTTTGGGAAGCAGGGGAGGGGCGTGCCCCTCCCCGTTTCTGGTCCAACAACCGATGGTCCGGATCGCTCAGGGAGCGTTGGCCGTTGCGCCGGAGATCGCGCCACCGGCGGTGCCGCCACCGTTGCTGAAGCCCGCTGCGTTGCCCACGGCGAAGTTGATGACGCCCGTGGAGCCGCCGGTCGAGCCCGACGTGGCCGAGGTCGTCGTGCCGTTGACGATGCCGTTGACCGCGCCCGAATTGGCGCTGAAGCCGGCCGTCGTGCCCGAGGTGCGCGTCACCACGGCCAGACCGCCGCCAGGACCTGCAGCGGTGGCTGCGGTGTTGTTGGTGGTGGAGCCGGCTGCGCCGCCTGCAGAGCCGCTCACGGGGTTGGCGCCGCCGCCGGCGTAGTTCGCATTGGCGCTCGAGGTCGCATTAGCCTGTGCATTCGCACCGCCTGCAGCCACGCCGTTGCCGGTCGTTGCTGCCACGCTGGTCACGCGTCCTTGCGTGGTGGCCGAGCCGCTGGCGGTGGCGCCGCCGACGCGCAGGAAGGCGTTGCCTGCTGCGCCGCCCGCTGCGTTGGCCGTGGCCGACGAGGTGGAGCTGGCTGCGTTGTAGCTCAGTGCGCTGCCCGTTCCGGAGCTGGCGGCGACCGAGCCAGCCGAGCTGGAGGAGCCGGTCGTGGTGTTGGTGACGGCGAGCGCCACGCTGCTGCCGGTTGCGGTCCCGATGCCAGCCACGAGAACCACTGCCATGGCGATAAGAGTCTTCTTCATGATGCTTCCTCGATAGTGTTGAAACGAACCCGATCGCCGGGGAATCCGGCCATCAGCGACGGTCAGCGAGCACGGATTGAATGGATTCCGTTGCGACCGGGATGCAGTTTCAGCGGGGGGAAGGGATCGAAAAATGCCTCAGGCTGGGTAGTGCAAGGCTATGGCGAAAGCAATGTCCGAGGGCGTTTTGGGCGTTGGCAGAGAGCCGGCTCTAGGCCCTGTTCCCCTCGTGGGAACTATCACTTTGGTTCACAATCTGGCAATATTGCAACCGAAAGAAACCAAGGTAATCAAAAAAACCGATAGCCGGAAAAAGAGTAGAAATCGATTAACTTTTGTTCACGAAGTCGCGACTTTTATCTGTGACAAGGGGGCTTAAATGGAAAACGATCTCGACATTTCATTGACCGATGTCGGTGGTGGCGCTAGGAAATTCTCCAATCCCGGCCAGTTCGGTGGGCTGCTGGCTCCCTCGGCGGATACCCTGCCGTGGCCGGACTACCTCACGGGCCAGGAAACCAAGCCCGTTCGTGTCCTGCTCGTCGACGACGACCCCTTTGTCCGCCGTGTCATCGCCCAGGAACTGCTGGGCGATCTGCGCATCCAGCTCGAAGGCCAGGCCGGCTCCCTGCGCGAGGGAAGGCGCCTCTTGATGCAGCATGAATTCGATGTGCTCATGGTCGACATCCGCCTCGGAGACGGCAGCGGATTCGAGCTCATCGAAGAGGCCAAGAAGCACCGCAGCGCCGCCGAGATCATCGTCATTTCCGCGCTGGAAGACGAGCCCCAGGTGCTGCATGCCTTCGAGCTCGGCGCCTCGGGTTACCTGGTGAAGAACGCCTGGTTCCAGAGCTATGCCCAGGCCGTGCTGCAGGTGGTGAATGGCGGCGCTGCCATCACCCCCCGGCTGGCGCGCCGGCTGCTCGTTCACCTGGACCACCAGCGCGCCAATCCGAGCCCGGTGCGCCCGCCGGACAGCAAGGCGACCCTGTCGGCACGGGAGCGCGAAGTGTTGCGACTTGTAGCCACGGGATATGTGACGGAAGAGATCGCGCTGCAGCTCACCATCAGTGCCCAGACGGTTAACGCGCACGTCAAGAACATCTACCGCAAGCTGCACGCCCATACCCGCGCGCAGGCCGTGAGTTTCGCCTCGCACCGGGGGCTGCTCTAGGGCGCGCTTCGGGCGCGCCGCGTTCGCAGCGGAGCCACCCATGCGCGCGCCCGCGCCCCCGCTCCCGCCGTATTTCCTGGAGGACCAGTTCGTGTGGCTTTCGATCGCCGCCTGGTGTGTGCTCCTGATCTGGCTGTGGCCGCGTGCCTCGCGCCAGCGGATGCTGCTGTGGGTGGGGCTCGCCTTCGCGCTGCACCTGACGCCGGTGGTCGGGCAGGTGATTCGCGCGACCTCGGCGATCACCACACTGGGTACCGAGGTGCCGGCCGCCTTCTGGGCCCTGCAGGGGGTGAACGTCGCCGTGCTCTGCATGATCGTGGCCACCTGGTATTTCACGCGGCGCCGCCTCGTGCGCTACCGCCAGGCGCAGGCCGTGCTCGCCGAGCGCCGCCGCATCGCCAGCGACCTGCATGACGGCGTCGGTTCGCGGCTGGTGGCGCTCATGGCCAGCTACGACCCGCGCTCCGCCGACGCCCGCGAACTGTCGATGGCCCTGCAGGCCTGCCTGCTGGAGCTGCAGATGACGGTCGACTCCCTCGACGACCAGGCCGACACCAGCATCGGCGAGCGCCTGGGCCACTTGCGTTACCGGCTGCAACCGGCGTTCGACCGGCTCGGCATCACGCTCGTGTGGAACGTGCAGGACGTGGTGCTGGCGCCGCCGCTGTCGCCCGAGGCCGCGATGCAGCTGTGCCGCATTGCGCAGGAGGCCTTGTCGAACGTGCTGCGCCATTCGCAGGCGACCCGCGTGGAAGTGCGCTTCGGCCCGCGCGAACGCTCGCACGGCCTGGTGCTCGAAGTGCTCGACGACGGCCGCGGCCTGGATGCGGCGGCCGGCGAACCGGGCGGCAAGGGCCTGCGCAGCATGCGCGAGCGCGCCGACGCGCTGCATGGCGAGCTGGCCGTCATGGACGCGGCGCCACACGGGCTGCGCATCCGGCTCGTGATGCCCGGCGAAGTGCTGCCGCAGTCGGCGGTCGCGGCACCGGCCGAGAGCACGTTGTAACCATCCCGCGCCGGTGCCCGGCGGGGGGCCTCGTCGCCTATGGCAAACTTCCGCGCTTTGCCAGGGACGCGCTCAAGACATGCAGAAAATCATTCGCCAGCTCGCCGTTGAAATCAAGGTCGGCGAGCACCAGGTGAAGGCCGCCGTCGAACTGCTCGACGAAGGCGCCACGGTTCCGTTCATTGCCCGCTATCGCAAGGAAGTCACGGGCGGCCTCGACGACATCCAGCTGCGCGAACTGGAAGCCCGGCTGTCTTACCTGCGCGAACTCGAAGACCGCCGCGTGGCGGTGCTCAAGGCCATCGACGAGCAGGGCAAGCTGACCCCCGAGCTGCGCGCCGCGATCGAATTCGCGCCCACCAAGCAGGAGCTCGAAGACCTGTACCTGCCGTTCAAGCAGAAGCGCCGCACCAAGGGCCAGATCGCCCGCGAATTCGGCATCGAGCCGCTGGCCGACAAGCTGCTGGCCGACCCCACGCTGGACCCGGCCGTCGAAGCCAAGGCCTTCCTGCAGCCCGCCACCACGCTGGACGACGGCAAGCCGGGCCCCGATTTCTCCACGGTGCCCCTCGTGCTCGACGGCGTGCGCGACATCCTGTCCGAGCGCTGGGCCGAAGACGCCGTGCTGGTGCAGCGCCTGCGCGAATGGCTCTGGAACGAAGGCCTGCTCAAGTCCACCCTGATGGCCGGCAAGGACGAGAACAACGCCGACATCGCCAAGTTCCGCGACTACTTCGACTACGACGAACCCATCGGCCGCGTGCCTTCGCACCGCGCCCTGGCCGTGTTCCGCGGCCGCGCGCTCGAGGTGCTCGACGCCAAGCTCGTGCTGCCGGTGGAGCCCGAGCCGGGCAAGCCCAGCATCGCCGAAGGCAAGATCGCGCTGCACCTGGGCTGGAGCCACGCCGGCCGCCCGGCCGACGACCTGTTGCGCAAGTGCGTGGCCTGGACCTGGCGCGTGAAGCTGGCGCTGTCGACCGAGCGCGACCTGTTCACCCGCCTGCGCGAAGACGCCGAAAAGGTCGCCATCAAGGTGTTCGCCGACAACCTGCGCGACCTGCTGCTGGCCGCTCCCGCCGGCCGCCGCGTCGTGATGGGCCTGGACCCCGGCATCCGCACCGGCGTGAAGGTGGCCGTGGTCGACTCCACCGGCAAGCTGGTCGAGACCGCCACCGTGTTCCCGCACGAGCCGCGCAAGGACTGGGAAGGCTCGCTGCACACCCTGGGCAAGCTGTGCGCCAAGCACGGCGTGAACCTGATCGCCATCGGCAACGGCACCGCCAGCCGCGAGACCGACAAGCTGGCCGGCGACCTCATCAAGCTGCTGGCCAAGATGGCCGCGCAGGCCGGTGCGCCCGAAATGACCGTCGACAAGGTCGTGGTCAGCGAAGCCGGCGCCTCCGTGTATTCCGCCAGCGAATTCGCCTCGCAGGAAATGCCCGACGTCGACGTGAGCCTGCGCGGCGCCGCCTCCATTGCGCGCCGCCTGCAGGACCCGCTGGCCGAGCTCGTGAAGATCGACCCCAAGAGCATCGGCGTGGGCCAGTACCAGCACGACGTGAACCAGAGCGAACTCGCGCGCACCCTGCAGGCCGTGGTCGAGGACTGCGTGAACTCGGTGGGCGTCGACCTGAACACCGCCAGCGTGCCGCTGCTCAGCCGCGTGTCCGGCCTGTCGGCCAGCGTGGCCAAGGCCGTGGTGCGCTGGCGCGAGGCCAACGGTGCGTTCTCCACTCGCAAGCAGTTGCTCGACGTGACCGGCTTCGGCCCCAAGGCCTTCGAGCAGAGCGCCGGCTTCCTGCGCATCCGCGACGGCGCCGACCCGCTGGACATCACCGGCGTGCACCCTGAAACGTACCCGCTGGTCGAGCAGATCATCGTCAAGACCGGCAAGCCGATCGCCGAGCTGATGGGCCGCGCCGACATGCTCAAGACCCTCAAGCCCGAGCTGTTCGCCAACGAGAAGTTCGGCGTCATCACGGTCAAGGACATCCTGGGCGAACTCGAGAAGCCCGGCCGCGACCCGCGCCCCGACTTCAAGGTGGCACGCTTCAACGACGGCGTGGACGACATCTCCGACCTCACCGAGGGCATGATCCTCGAGGGCACCGTGAGCAACGTCGCCCAGTTCGGCGCCTTTGTCGACCTCGGTGTGCATCAGGACGGCCTGGTCCACGTGAGCCAGCTGAGCCACAAGTTCGTCAACGACGCCCGCGAAGTCGTCAAGACCGGCGACATCGTCAAGGTCAAGGTGATGGAAGTCGACGTGGCCCGCAAGCGCATCGGCCTGTCGATGAAGCTCGACGCCGCGCCCGCACGCCGCGACGGCCCGCGCGACAACCGCTTCGAAGGGGCAGGGCGCGGCCAGCAGCAGCAAGGCCGACGCGACAACTCGCCGCAGCCGGCGGGGCAGATGGCGAGTGCGTTTGCCAAGTTGCAGGGGTTGCGCAAGTAAGCCACCCGCGGACCGCACGTTTCTTGCAATCACCGTCGGCATGAAAGCCCTGCGCATCTACGCCGGCCCCGCGGCCCGCCAGCACATCGAGCAGCACGGCCTGCGCCCGCAGGACGTGCGCACCGTCCCCGGCGCGGCGGGCGGGCCCAAGGGGCTGATCCTCGGGCCGCTCGATCGCTTCATCTTCGGGCGCTGGCTCACGCGGTCGAGCCAGCCGGTGGACCTGGTGGGTGCGTCGATCGGCGCGTGGCGGCTGGCGACGGCCTGCCTGTCGGACCCGGAGGCGGCCTTCGGGCGCTTCGAGCACGACTACGTGCGCCAGCAGTTCGAGGTACCGCCGGGCCAGAAGCGGCTCAGCCCGCACCAGCTCAGCGAACGCTTCGCGGAAAGCCTCGACACCTTCTACGGCGGACGCATCGGCGAGGTGCTGGGCCATGCGCGCTACCGGCTGCATGTGGTGACCTCGCGCGGGCGTCACATCCTGGGGCGCGAGGGCAGGGCGCGCACGCCGGTCGGCTACCTGGGCGCCTTCGCGAGCAACAGCCTGCACCGCAAGAGCCTGGGCGCCTGGCTGGAGCGCTGCGTGTTCTCCACGCCCGGCGCGGCCTTGCCCTTCGGCACGACCGACTTCCGCACGCGCCAGCACGCGCTGAGCGAGGCCAACTTCAATCGCGTGCTGCAGGCCTCGTGCTCCATTCCGTTCCTGCTGGCGGCGGTGCACGACATTCCGGGCGCGCCGCGCGGCGCCTACTGGGACGGCGGCATCACCGACTACCACCTGCACCTGGACTACCAGCCGGCAGACGAAGGCATCGTGCTGTACCCGCACTTTCAGCAGGCCGTGGTGCCGGGCTGGCTCGACAAGGGGCTGCGCTGGCGCCACAAGTCGACGCGCTTTCTCGATCGCATGGTGGTGCTGGCGCCGAATCCCGAATGGGTGAAGACGCTGCCGCACGGCAAGCTGCCCGACCGCAAGGACTTCATCCGCTTCGCGAACGACGCGCAGGCCCGCATCGCGGCCTGGGGCCAGGCCACGCGCGAGGCGACGCGGCTGTCGGACGAGTTCGAAGCCTGGCTCGGCGACGACGGGCGCTCGCGCGACATCCTGCCGCTGTGAACCCAGCTTGTCCCGTCGGGGACAAACCCTGAGCGCCCGCGCAGGAGCGCGCTTCGAGAATGGTCCGATCCATGCCATCCGAAGGGTTCCCGACCATGCCGCACGCCACGCTCTCCCGCCGCCGTTTTTCCCTTGCCACCGCGGCCGCCGCTGCCAGCCTGGTCGCACCGTCTTTCGCGCAGAGCGCCTGGCCGAACAAGCCGATCCGCATCGTCGTGCCCTATACGCCGGGCGGCTTCACCGACCAGATGGCGCGGCTGGTGCAGGTGGGCCTGCAGACACGCCTGGGCCAGCCGGTGGTGATCGACAACAAGCCCGGCGCCAACAGCCTGATCGGCGTCGATGCCGTGGCCAAGGCCGCGCCCGACGGCAGCACCTTCGGCGTCGTCATCGCGGCCTACACGGCCAACACCACGCTGTACCCCAAGCTGCCCTACGACCCGCGCAAGGACCTCGTGGGCGTGTCGCTGATGGGGGTGTCGCCGCTGCTGGCGGCGGTCAACAACGACGCGCCGTTCAAGACCGCGCGCGAGCTCATCGACTACGCACGCAAGCACCCCGGCAAGGTGAGCTTCGGCTCCTCGGGCAACGGCTCGGCCGCGCACCTCACGAGCGAGCTGTGGAAGTCGCTCACGCAGACCTACATGATCCACATCCCGTACCGCGGCGCGGTGCCCGCGCTGACGGACCTGATGGGCGGGCAGATCCAGCTGTTCTTCGATGCGCCCACGGGCCTCATCAACCAGGGCAAGGCCGGCAAGGTGCGGCTGATCGGCGTGGCCGGCGACAAGCGCCTGCCGGCCGTGCCCGACGTGCCCACCTTCATCGAGCAGGGCTTCGCGGGTTTCACCGGAAGCACCTGGGCCGGCATGCTGGCGCCGGCGGGCACGCCGCGCGAGATCGTCAAGCGCATGTCGGAGGAGGTGGCGCGCATCATCAAGAGCGACGAGACGCGCGCCAAGCTCGACGCCATGGGCACCTTCCCGGCGGGCAGCACGCCCGAGGAGTTCGACGCGTTCATTGCCTCCGAGACCACCAAGTGGGGCAAGGTGATCCGCACGGCGGGCGTCAAGCTCGACTGAGCGCCCCACGCTGTTTCAGGGTGCCAGCACCAGCACCTTGAACTGGCTGGGCACGATGCGCATGCCCACGATGTTGCAGCGGTTCTGCACTGCCAGGCTGGTCATGCGCGTGCAGGGCGTGCCCTTGAGCAGCACCGTGAACGCGCCGGTGATGTGGCGCGACGGCCCCATCACCGTCTGCGACACCACGCCCATGAGCACGCCGGCGTTGTCGCCGTTGGTGATCGGGGTGGTGGTCGCCATGTTGTGCACGGGCGTGCCGCCGTACAGGATGTTCCAGGCGTTGGGCAGGGCCGTGGGCCCGAGCGCGATGTTGGGGTAGGGCACGGGCAGCGCGGGCGGTGTCTTGCAGACATCGGGAAACGCGAGGTCCATTCCCATCATCTGTGCGTTGGCGAACATGGTTCTGGCTCCTTGTCGGTATCAACCCATGTGGATCTGTTCGGCGTCGACCTTCACCAGCGCCTGGCTGGTGACGAAGGTGTTCTTGGCGTGCAGTCGCAGGCTCTGCGAGGCCTGCATGTCGATCTGGCCCGCGCGCACCTGCTCGACCTCTTCGGTGAGGCGAAAGCTCGAACGCGTGAGCAGGCTCAGGCGGTCGAGCACGGTCTCGAGCGTGCGGCCCACGAAGCGGGCGACCAGCGTGGTCACGCGCACCTCGGCGCCGCGGTAGGCCATGTCGGTGATGTCCACCGTGGCCTTGTCGGCCTGAAGTGCGAATGCGGAGGCCTGCAGCGCGATGCCGCCGCGCCGCGAGCGGATCGTGAGGTCGCCCTCGGCCACGAGCTGCGACTGGCTGGGGTCGGCCTGCGTGACGACGGCGATCAGGAACAGCTGGTCGCGTTGCGGCCCGGCCACGAGCACGACGTCGCCCGCGGCAGGCTGCAGCAGGCAGCTCGCGGCGCGCGGGCAGTGCCAGGGCGCGCCGCCCGGCTGCGGCTCGACGACGAAGCGGCCGTCGGGCAGCGATTGCACGACGGTGCCGAGCGCGCTGCCGGTCCAGGCCGGTGCGGCGACCGCAGGCAGCGGCTTGCGCAGCAGTGCGTGCATCTCGGTCTCGGGCGTCGCCGACGGCGGCGAAGCAGACTCGCGAAGGGCTCGTTGGTTCATGGCGGGGTGTCCTGTGGATCGGGCGGCAACGGCCGGCCGAAGGTGTCGCGGCCGGCGCGTTGCGGGCGGCTCGCACGGGCGGCGGAAAAGCGCTCGGCCTCGAACAGCGCCGGGTCGCTGTCGAGCACGCCGAGGCGGTCGCTCCAGCGCACGCCGGTCTCGATCGCGCGGTGCATCTGGGTGCGGTGGAAGGTGGCGCCGCGCAGGTCGGCATCGGCAAGGTCGGCGTAGGAGAAATCCGCGTACACGAGGTGGCTGCGGGCGAACGCGGTGCGGCGGCAGCTTGCGCGGTGGAACACGCACTGTTCGAGTCGCGCGTCCGACAGGTCGGCGTCGTCGAGCCGGGCACTCACCCACAGGCTCTGGTCGAACTGCCCGCCGCGCGCATCCACCCGGCGCAGGTCGGCTTCGGGGAACAGGCATTGCGGCGCCTGCACGCCCGACAGCACCGCGCCTTCGAGCTTCGCGCCCTTGAAGTTGCACTGGCTCAGGCGCGCGCCGGCGAAGTTGCAACCCGTGAGGTCGGCGTCGATGAACTGGCACAGATGGAACGACTGCGCCGAGAAGTCCTGCCCCGCGAGGTCG
Source organism: Variovorax sp. GW822-FHT04A09 (assembly GCF_058801005.1). Lineage (NCBI taxonomy): Bacteria > Pseudomonadati > Pseudomonadota > Betaproteobacteria > Burkholderiales > Comamonadaceae > Variovorax > Variovorax sp. GW822-FHT04A09. Next base: position 1,024,082 of record NZ_JBXAMV010000001.1, read on the forward strand.
GCCTCGCCGAAGATCACGTTGTGGAAGCTCGCGCCCTTGAAGTGCGTGCCGCGCAGCGCCGCGCGGTAGAAGACGGTGGTGTTCAGCGCCGTGTCGTCGAAGCGCGTGCCGTCGAGGCGGCATTCGCCGAACACCGCCTTCGTGAGGTCCGCGCGCCCGAAGCCCGCGCCGTCGAGCGTGCTCTGGTGGAAGGTGGCCTGGCCCGCCTGCGCCGCGCTCATGTCGACGCCGCTCAGGTCGGCCTCGGAGAAGACGGCGTGGGCCATCGCCGCAGACCGCAGCTGCGCGCGGGGCAGGGCGCAGCGGTGGAAGGCGGCGTGCTGCAGATCGGCGGTGTCGAGCACCGCGTCGTCGAAGCGGCAGCTGTCGAACACCGATTCGGCGAGCTGCGCGGCATGCAGGTTCGCGCGGCGGAAGTCGCAGGCACCGAAGCTGCCGCCGCGCAGGTCCATGCCACCAAATTCCATGCCCTGGAAGTCCTGGTCCTGGATGTGGTCGCCGCCGCGGATCTTCGCTGCCAGCTCGGCCGGTGTCATCGCACCGGGTCCGCGGCGCGGCGCGGGAGGGTCTTGGCCTGTTCGAGGTGCGCGCCGTGCGTGTCGGTCACGCTGTCGATCAGGGTTTGCGAGACGTCGGCGCGGAACAGGTTGGCCTCGCGCAGGTCGGTGCGGACCAGGCGGGCTTTCTGCAGGCTGGCATGCATGAGGTTGGCGCCGCGCAGCGAGGCCTGCGTGAAGTCGGCGCGGATGAAGAGGCTTTCGGGCGCATCGCAGCCACTGAGGTCCGCGCCCGTGAGGCTGCAGGCCGACAGGTCGCAGGTGTCGAGCGTGGCACGCACGAAGCGCGCGCCGTCCAGCGGCATCTCGCGCAGGCCGCATTGCACCAAGGTCGCGTCTTCGAAGTCCATGGTGCGCAGGCTGCTGGTGCCGACGAAGCAGGTGGTGTGCAGGGTGGCGCCGCGAAAGACGATGCCGGTGTCGCCCGGCGTGTGGGCCCAGGCGCAGGCTTCGAGCTTGGCCTCGCTGAAGTCGAGCCGCTCGGCGATGCACGAGATCAGGCCGACCTTGTGGAGCACGGCGTTGCGAAAGCTGCAGTCCTGCAGGCGGGTCTGTTCGAGGAAGGTCACGTAGGAAAGATGCGCTGCATCGAAGCGGCAGTGGTCGACCTGCAGGCCGAGCACGGTCAGGTGCTCCAGCGAGGCTTGCGAGAAGTCGCAATGATCGAAGTGCGTCTGCTCGAGCGTGGTGTGGTGCAGCTGCGCGCCGGTGAGCACGGTGTGGACGCAGTGCGCCAGGCTGAGGTTCGCGCGGTGCAGCACGCAGCCCGCGAGCGAGGCCTGGGTGAGGCGCGCACGCACGAGCACGGCCTCGGTGGCATCCGCGCCATCGAGCCGGGCGCCTTCGAGGTTCGCGTGTTCGAGCAAGGTGCGGTGCAGGCGCGCACCGCGCAGGTCCATGCCCGACAGGTCGGCGCCGGTGAGGTCCATCTCCGAGAGGTCGCGCGTGGTGGCCATCGCCTCCTGCACGCGCCGGCGTGCTTCGGCAGCGCGTTCGCCTTCGAGCACGTCGGCCGGCGACTGGTGCTGCGCGCCCATCCGGTACATGTCGATCAGCCCGCGCTGGCCTTTCTCGACCACGTCCGCGAAGGCCCGCTGCTGCGCGGACGGCAGCGCGGACGTGCCCGTGGCGGCGGCGATGCCGAACATGCCCTGCAGCACGGTCTGCGCATCGAAGGCGGGCGGCCCCTTGGTCGTGGTGCGGTCGATGTTCGAGACCAACTCTGCGGAATCGAAACCGACCTGGCGCGACTCGGCTGCATTGCGTTGCCCCGCGCGTTCGAGCTCGCGCCGGCCCTCTTCGAGCGCCTGGCGTTGGTCCTGCGTGAAGCGCCGCGTGTGCTCGACGAACTCGGGCAGCTCGGCGAGCGTCGGCGCCTTGCGAAAGGGCGCGGGCAGCGGCCGCTCGCGCAGCAGGCGCGGATCGTGGCCGGCTTCGCGGGCCTGCTGCATCAGGTCCGCGCGCAGCCGGTCGCCGCGCTCGCGCATGTTGCGCACCAATGCGGATTCGTCGCCGTCGTCCAGGGTGTCGAGCCACGGGCCGATGGCCTGCGCGGGCAGCAGCTCGTCGTCGCGGGCGGCATGCAGCGCGCCGGTCTCGGGATCGCAGCGGCGCTGGAGGAGGGCGAAGTAGTGCGCCAGCGGGCGCGGTGCATCGCCCGCGGCTTCGATGGCCGGCATCACATGGGTCACGTCGTCGGCGTCGTCTTCCACGATGTCGATCTCGCCGTGGTGGATCAGCGCGACCTGGCCGCGGTGCGGAAAGAACCACGCCGTGGTGAGGCGCATCGGCACTTCGTCGAATTGCTCGGGTTCACGGCTGCGCCCGCTTCGGCGCGCGATGAAGGCGCGCGCACGCCAGTCGGGCAAACGCCCGCGCTGCACCGGCTGCGTGGGGTGCATGTGCCAGATCTCGAAGGGCGTGCCGCCGGGGATGTGGTCGCGCGCAGACCAGCGTTGCTGCGGCGGCGCGGCGTTGAAGAAGCGCCAGTCCATGTCCTCCGAAAAACCGGGGAACAGGTGCTCGCGCCAGTGGCCGTCGTACTGCCGACCGATCAGGCGCATGCGGCTGGGTCGGGTCAGGTCGATCGGGCCGAAGCCGGCCGGCTCGGTCTCGCGATCGGACCGGTCGATGCGCTGCTGCGGGTCTTCGATGTTCGGCAGGCGCTGCACCTGCAGGCCGTTGACGGTCTCGAGCGCGTGGCCGATGCCCTGCGGGTTCTCGGCAAAACCGGGGCCGCCGTAGGCGCGCGTGGCGTCGAACCGCATCGATTCGAAGGGCTGCGGCGCGGTGGAACGGCCGTCGAGCCAGAAGCGGTCGCCGAACACCAGCAGCTGGCGCGAAAGCTCACCCACGCGCATCGCGACGGCACAGGCGGTCTTGTCGTCCTGATGGTGCGTATAAGCGTGGCCCGTGGCCAGGAACTCGGCGTGGGGTTTGGGAATGCCCAGGTCGATGGCGCCCGTGGGGCCGAGCTCTTCGGCGGCGATCTTCCAGAACTCCGGTTCGGGCAGCAGCACGGGCGCGGCGTCCATCGACACCATGCCCATCAGCGTGACACCCAGGCGTTGCTGGTGGCCCCGCAGGAAGGGGCGCGTGATGACGCTCAGCCGCAGCGGCTTGACGGTTTTCAAGGGGGATCAGCTCCGTGCAGGTGCCACTTCGAGCGGCATGCGCTGCCGGTCGACCGACACCACGTCGGGGTGCGCCGGGTCCTGGATCAGATGCAGGGTCGCGCCCGGCACCGCGAGGCGGGGCAGCAGCAGTTCGTCGACCAGCGTGCGCAGCACCACGCTCGGCACCGGGGACGACGGCGGCATCTGCAGCGTGAATTCGAGCGCGACCATGCACTGGCCGTGGCTGCCCGGGCTGGTGAGCTGGTGCTCGGAGCGCCGCACCTGCGCCACCACGCCGTGCGTGGCCACGCCGGCAAGGCCCAGGCGCTCGCCGATGCGCCGCTCCTGCGTGTATTTGCGCTGCTCGCGCGTGGCCGTGACGACCACCGCGACGCCGGCCAGCAGCGCCCCGCCCATCATCACGGCGAAGACGCTCCAGAGGACCTGTTCCCAGATGGCCATCGATGGGGCGATCGGCTCAGACCTTGACGGTCATCGCCTTGGCGGCGAAGGCCAGGCCGCCGCTGGCGATCTTCATGCCGATGTTCGCGACCTTGAGCATCTTTCCCTCGATCTCGGTCGCCGAATTCTGCGAGCGGAACACCGCCACGTCGAGCCGTATGCCCGAGAACTGCGAGTTGAGGATGTAGTTCTGCTGGCGCAGCCCCCACAGGTCGAGCGCCAGCCCGACCGCCGAAAAACGCGCACCCACGCCGCCCGCGCGGTACCAGCGCCAGTCGTTGCTCTTGGCGTAGTTGTTGATGTAGGTCTTCGAGTTGTTCGTGTAGTCGTTCGTGATGTTCTTGTAGACCTTGGACGTCGTGTTGTAGACGTTGGTGTTGATCACGTGCTGCGTCGTGTTGTGGATGTGGTTCGTGGTGTTGAAGGTCACGTCCGGCGAGGTGTGGACCGTGGGGCCGGTCACCGTGGTGTTGGACGGCCCGTTCACATGCACGGTGTTCGACGTGTTGATGGTGTCGTTGCGGCCCGCGCTCACGAAGCGGATTTCCTGGCCGTCGATGGTGCCGTTGAAGCCGCCGCTGATGGCGAGCGTCACGCCGCCGGAGATGGTGTCGTTCAGTCCGCCGCTGAGCGTGCGCGTCTTGCCGCCCGTGATGCGCTGCGTCACGCCGCCGCTCACGGCTTCGCTGAAGCCGCCGGTCACGTCGCGTGTGTCGCCGCCGGTGATGGTTTCCGTGGCACCGGCGGTGATGTCGCGCGTCTCGCCGTCCTGGTAGGTGGCCGACTCGTGGCCCTTGATGAGGGTGGTGCGGGTGCCGTCGGTGGTGTGGGTCTCGTTGGCTTCCACTTCGACGTCGAGGTTGCGCTCGGCGTGCAGCAGGATCTGCTCGGCGCCCGCGCGGTCTTCGAAGCGAAGCATGTTGGCTTGGTTGGCCGCGCCGCCGGTGCTGGAGCGCGTGAGGATGCCGCTGGCCGTGGCGTTGGCGGGCAGCTCCCACGGCGGCATCTGGTCGCTGTTGTAGACGCGGCCGGTGATGATGGGGCGGTCGGGCTGGCCGCCGATGAAATCGACGATCACTTCCTGGCCCACGCGCGGCATGTGCATGGTGCCGTAGTTGGCGCCGGCCCAGTTGCTCGACACGCGCACCCAGCACGAGCTGTTCTCGTCCGACTGGCCGTAGCGGTCCCAGCGGAACTGCAGCTTCACGCGGCCGAAGCGGTCGGTCCAGATCTCTTCGGGGCCGACCACGGTGGCGGTCTGCGGGCCGTTGGTGCGCGGGCGCGGCGTGGTGCGCGCGGGGCGGTAGGGCACGGCCGAGGGCAGCACGGTGAAGTCGAACTCGCACACCGATTCGCTGCTGCCGCCGGTCGAGTATTCGGGCTCGCGCAGGTCGTAGCGCGTTCCGGTGACGAGGTACTCGCGGTTGTCGGCCTCGCGCGGGCAGTGCGTCATCTCGAACAGGTGGCCCGGCGCCATGCCCACCACGTTGGTGTGGCCCGAGGCCAGCTCGTGCGCGCACTGCAGCTCCTGCAGGCGGATCTTCGCGTAGGCGTCGCCTTGCTGGTGCTCGCTGTAGCCGCCGAGCCATTCATAGACTTCGTAGGTCGCGTGGTCGTGGCCCTTGGGGTCCTGCTGCACGCTCTGCAGCGAGGCGCGCGACTTCTTGAAGTCGAAGTCGTCGAGCATCACGCGGCCCGAGGTGATCTGCTCGGCCACGCGCCAGCGGTCGATGCAGGGCTCCAGCGCATTCACCACGCGGTCGCGCGGGCGGTAGGGAATGCGGGCGTGGCCCGGCAGCGGGTGGTAGCCGCCCGTGTCGTCGGCCAGCACCAGCAGGTGCGAGCCGTTGCTGTGCTCGAAGTGGTAGGCGATGCCTTCGTGCTCCATGAGGCGGCTCACGAAGGCGAAGTCGCTCTCCTGGTACTGCACGCAGTATTCCCACGGGCGGTAGCTGCCGGTGAGGCGCTTCTCGAACTGGAAGCCGTACTTGCCCAGCACCGCGTCGAGCACCTCGGGCACGCTCTGGTTCTGGAAGATGCGGCAGTCGGTGGTGCGCGTGAGGTACCACAGCCACGGCTGCACGAGCGCGCGGTAGATGTAGTGGCGGCCGGTCTCGTTGGCGCGCCCGACGAGCTCGAAGCGCACCACGGTGCCGTTGAGGTAGCGCGGCGCGCCGTCGTCGACAATGGCCAGCGTGAGCGAGGTGCCGAGCAGGCGCTTCAGGTCGAGGTTGAAGCTGGTGCTGACCATGTCGACCTCGAACTCGAAGAGTTGCGAGAGTCCTTCATGTCCCCGCATCGCGCGGAACTTGAGCTGCTCGGCGCTCAGGACGGTATGGACTTGGACGGTACGCGGCATTCGACACTTCCCTGACCCCTCGGGCTTTCACGGATGCGAAGCCTCTGCAGATGGGGCCAAGCCAGTATGAAAACGCCGCGTGTCACATCCATGACGCGCCCCATGCAAAAAGGCCGTCGAAACGGCCTTTTGTGAAAGCGAATGCACGCCTGCGCAGCAGGAGTGACGCAAAGGTTTTACATCGACGCTTCGAGCATCGCCTTGTAGTCGTCGCGCGTGGCCAGCCGCGGGTTGGTCTTGTGGCAATGGTCGGCCATGGCGCCGTCGATGATCTGTTCGAACATCGCGGGCGTCACGCCCACTTCGGCCAGGCCCTTGGGCAGGCCCAGGCGCGCGTTCATGTCGCGGATCGCGTGGCCGAGGTCGCCGGCCGAGTCCAGGTGCATGGCCTGCGCCATGCGCTGCAGGCGCTGTTCCTTCTGCACCGACTCGGCGCCCGAATTGAAGTGGATCACCGCCGGCAGGAAGAGGGCGTTGAGCGTGCCGTGGTGCAGGCGTGGATCGACGCCGCCCAGGCTGTGGCTCAGCGAGTGCACGCAGCCCAGGCCCTTCTGGAAGGCCATGGCGCCCTGCATCGACGCGCTCATGAGGTTCAGGCGCGCTTCGCGGTCGCTGCCGTCTTTCGTCGCGCGCTCGATGTGGCCCCAGGCGCGCTCCAGGCCGTCGAGGCCGATGCCGTCGGCCGGCGGGTTGAAGGCGGCCGACATGAAGGTTTCCATGCAGTGCGCGATGGCGTCCATGCCGGTGGCGGCCGTGAGCCGCGGCGGCAGGCCGAGCGTGAGCTCGGGGTCGCAGATGGCGGCCTTGGGCATGAGGAACCAGCTGTGAAAGCCCAGCTTGCGGTGGTCGTCGACGATGACGATGGCGCCGCGCGCCACCTCGCTGCCGGTGCCGCTGGTGGTGGGCACGGCAATGAGCGGCACCGCGCGCTCGGTGATCTTGGGCGAGCCGCCTTCGATGGTGGCGTAGGTCTTGAGCGGGCCGTCGTGCGTGGCCGCGATGGCCACGCCCTTGGCGCAATCGATGGCGGAGCCGCCGCCCACGGCGATGAGGCCGTCGCAGCGGCCGCTGCGGTACAGCTCGACGGCGGCACGCACTGCGGCCTCGGTCGGGTTGGAGGGCGTCTGGTCGAACACCGAGACCTCGAGATCGGCGATGGCGTCGAGCGCCTTCTGCAGCACGCCGGCCGCGCGCACGCCGGCGTCGGTGACGATCAGGGGGCGGTTGATGCCGATGCGCGCGCACTCGCTCGACAGGAGCTTGATGGCGCCGAATTCGAACTGGATCTGGGTGAGGTATTGGATGAGGGCCATGAGGGGGAACGCCCGAGGGCAGTACGATTGCTGACCGTTCGAATCTAACAAGAGGGGACATTCTTGCCCACCAACAAAACCCTTGCGTCTGTCGCACTGGGCTCAGCGCTGCTGGCCGCCTCGGTCCAGGCCGCCTGCCTCAGCGACACCCAGGTGGCCGACTTCGCCGCCGCGCAGGCGGCACGCACGCCCGCTGCCGACATCGAGAACCTCAGCGAAGCCGACGCCGCCTGCACGCGCGCCAAGCTCAACGTGCTGCATGCGCGCAACCTGGGCGAGGTGGTCGGCTACAAGGCGGGCCTGACCAACCCCGCGGTGCAGAAGCGCTTCAACTACGACCAGCCGGTGTGGGGCGTGCTCTACCAGCGCATGCTGCTGGACAGCGGCGCGGTGGTCGATGCGGCCTTCGGCGCGCGGCCGCTGTTCGAGGCCGACATGCTGGTGCGCGTGAAGAGCGCCGACATCCACAAGGCGAAGACGCCGGCCGAGGTGCTGGCCAACATCGACCAGCTCATTCCCTTCATCGAGCTGCCCGACCTCGCGGTGCAGACGCCCTCGAAGCTCAACGGCCCGGGCGTGGCGGCGATCAACGTCGGTGCGCGGCTCGGCGTGCGCGGGCTGCCGGTCGATGTGCCGGCGACGGCCGACGGCCAGTCCTGGATGCTCGAAAGCCTGCGCGACATGCGCGTGGTCATGAAGGACGGGCAGGGCAAGGAGCTGGCGACCGGCAAGGGATCGGACATCCTCGAGCACCCGCTCAATGCCGTGGTGTGGCTGGCCGGCGCGCTGGCCAAGGAAGGCATCGCGCTGAAGCCGGGCGACCTGATCAGCCTGGGCTCGTTCTCGCCGCTGCTGCCGCCCAAGGCCGGGCAGACGGTGGTGGTGAGCTACGAAGGGCTGTCGCGCATGCAACCGGTGGTGGTGTCTTTCAAGTGAGCACGACCACGACAGCGAACCGCCTCGCGCAACCCGCACTCACCCCGAAGATGGCCAGCGTGGTCGAACGCATGGCGCGCGCGGGCCATCCGCCGCTCGACCAGCTCACGCCCGACGAAGCCAAGGCCTCGTACGAAAAGGGCGCGGGCGTGCTCGAAGTGCCCAAGCCCGAACTGGCGCGCATCGAAGACTTCCACATCGCCGCGCGCGACGGCCACGCCATTCCCGCGCGGCTGTACGCGCCGTCGGCCGAGGTGCTGCCGGTGCTCGTGTACTTTCACGGTGGCGGCTTCACGGTCGGCAACATCCGCACGCACGACACGCTGTGCCGCGTGCTGAGCCTCAAGAGCGGCTGCGCGGTGGTGTCGGTCGACTACCGGCTCGCGCCCGCGCACAAGTTCCCGACCGCGTCGAACGACGCCTGGGACGCCTTCCAGTTCATCGCCACGCAGGGCGCCAGCCTGGGCCTCGACGGCACGCGCCTGGCAGTGGGCGGCGACAGCGCGGGCGGCACGCTGGCGGCCGTGTGCGCCATCCTGGCGCGCGATGCCGGCCTGCCGCTGGCGCTGCAGTTGCTCATCTACCCCGGCATGGCCGCGCACCAGGACACCGAGTCGCACCGACGCCATGTCGACGGCCCGTTGCTGACCAAGGCCATGATCGACTTTTTCTTCGCCCAGTACGTGAACACGCCCGCCGACCGCGACGACTGGCGTTTTGCGCCCTTGCTGGCCGACGACGTCGACGACGTGGCGCCGGCCTGGATCGGGCTGGCCGAGGCCGACCCGGTGGTGGACGAAGGCATCGCCTACGCCGACAAGCTGCGCGCCGCGGGCGTGGCGGTCGACCTGGAAATCTACCGTGGCGTGATCCACGAATTCATCAAGATGGGCCGCGCGATTCCCGAAGCGCTGCAGGCGCAGAACGACGCGGCCCGCGCACTGAAAGAGGCATTGAACCCATGAGCGACAACAACAACACCCCGGTCCGCCGCGAGGACTTCCACTACTTCCACCGCCTGCGCGTGCGCTGGGCCGAGGTGGACATGCAGAAGATCGTCTTCAACGCGCACTACCTGATGTACTTCGACACCGCCATCGCCGACTACTGGCGTGCGATGGCGTTGCCGTACGAAGAGGCGATGCACTCGCTGGGCGGCGACCTGTACGTGCGCAAGGCGACCATCGACTTCCGCGCCTCGGCCCGCATGGACGACGTGATCGACGTGGGCATGAAGTGCGCGCGCATCGGCAACTCGTCGATCATTTTCCAGGGCGGCCTGTTCCGCCAGGACGAGTTCCTGGTGGGCTGCGAGCTCGTCTATGTGTTCGCCGACCCGGCCACGCAGACCTCGAAGCCGGTGCCCGCGGCCCTGCGCGAGACGCTGACGGCCTTCGAGGCCGGCGAGCCGATGCGCACCGTCGAGACCGGCGACTGGGCCACGCTCGGCGAAGGCGCGAGCGCGCTGCGCCGCGCCGTGTTCATCGAGGAACAGAACATTCCCAAGGAGCTGGAGTGGGACGCGCACGACGCCGTCGTGCTGCACGCGGTGGCGCGCAACCGGCTCGGCCAGGTCATCGGCACCGGCCGGTTGCTGCCCGCCGAGGACGGCGTCTCGCACATCGGCCGCATGGCGGTGCACCGCACCTTGCGCAGCGGCGGCCACGGCGCGGCCGTGGTGCTGGCGCTCGAAGAGGCGGCCCGCGCGCGTGGCGACCGCGAGGTGGCGCTCAATGCGCAGCGCAGCGCCGAGCGTTTCTATGCGCGGCTGGGCTACGCGGTGCACGGCCAGCCTTTCGAGGAAGCCGGCATCGCGCACATCGAGATGCGGCGCGCGCTGCGCTGAGCACTCCCGATCAGTAGCGGGCCGGCGGGTCCGGCACGTAGCCGGGGTCCGAGCCCGGGAATGGCGACGGGCCCGACGGGCGCGGCCAGCGCTGCGGCACCGGGATGACACCCGCGGCGACCAGGTTCTCGCGGCTGTCGTAGCGGATGCGGATCACCTCGTCGGGCTGCGAGCTGGCGCGCTCGAAGGTCGTCTTGCCGACGTACGAGGTCTCGCGCCGTCCGTGGGCCGTGCCCAGGCTCGGACTGGGCGCCGACTGGCGGGCCATGGCGCCGGCCGACGACTCGGCGGCCATGTCGGCATTGCCGGCGTTGCCGGCGTTGCCGGCGGGCGGGGCCGCCTTGGCGCGCGCATCGCCCATCGACGACGGTGCCGGCGGCGCCTCGCTGCGCCGCTCACGGCTGCTGTTGCTGTACTCGTCGCGCGACGGATAGGGCGTCACGACCGGCGGCGGCGGTTCCGGCCGGCGTTCGCGGAACATCGCGACGCCGATCACGCCCACGTCGTCGGGGCGGCCGGTGCGGCTCGCGTAGGAATTGCCGGCGGCGGCGAATTCGAAGGCCGCGATCTGCGAATCGCTCTTGCGCCAGCCCGCGATGTCGCTGCGCTCGCGCGGGCCGAACACGTAGCCGTTCTGGCCGACGCCGGCGGTTTCGCCGGTGACGACGTTGACGCCATCCACCGACATCACGGCCATGATGCGTTCGCCCATCGCGTTGCGCGCCCGGATCGCATAGCGCGCGCCGGGCCGTCCGGCCACCCAGTACTCACCGCGGTGGCGGTAGATCGGCAGCTCGGCGCCGCTCGTGCGGTCGACGATGCTGATGTTCATCAGCCCGCCGATGCGGCTGGCACCGGAGGGGTACGGCCGCATCGGGCTTTCCGCCCCCGCCGACAGCGCGGTCAGGGCCAGGACGGTGGTGAGGAGAAGTCTGCGCTGCATCATGGTGGCTTCCTTGCCAGGAGTGGATCGATGCAGGCTTCTACGGCGGGGCCTCGCGAACGGGGTTAAGCGTCGCGCAAAAAAAATGGCGCTGTCGGTGAGACAGCGCCAAGCGCCCCCGGAAAGAAGGCAGGGACGCAGGGGAAATCAGATGTCTTCGAGCAGCGGATAGGGCAGCGGCTCGACCGACAGCGCCGGCCCGCCGGGCGCCCCCGCGTGCAGGCCGCCGGCCTCGAGCGCGGCGATCTGGATGGAGATGAGCGCCGACCAGCCGCCGTCGGGCGCGGGCGCGGCCTGCGCCACCGTGCCCACGGGCTGTTCGGCGTCGTTGGCTGCGAACACCTCCTGGCCCGCGGCCAGCGGGGCGTCGGTCTGCGCGAGGTAGGTGCGGCGCTTGAGCGTGCCGCGGAACTGGCTGCGCGCCACGATTTCCTGGCCGGGGTAGCAGCCCTTCTTGAAGTTCACGCCGCCCACCGACTCGTAGTTGATCATCTGCGGCACGAAGGCCTCGATCACCGGCGTGGTCAGCGTGACGATGCCGCTGCGCACCTCGCTCCAGGGCCACAGGGCGGCGTCGAGCGTCGGGCCCACGGGCGCCTTCTGGTCGGCCGGCGCGATCCACAGCGCGCGCGGCACGCCGTCGGCCGGGTACAGCGAGACCACGCTGATGTCTTCGCCGATGGCCGTGCTGCGACCGGGCGGCAGGGCCGCGTCGAGGCCGTTGGCGGTCAGGGCGGTGCCGGCCACGCCGTGCAGCGCGAACTGCTCGGTGGCGTCGGTCAGCTTGACCTTGGCGCGCAGCACGTACATCGACAGGCGCTTGAGCGTGGCCGCCAGGATGTCGCGGCTGCACACCAGCAGGATGAGTTCGGGTTGCGGGCGGATGCCGATGAAACTGGCGATCACGCGGCCCTTGGCCGTGCAAAGCGCCGCCAAGCGGGCTTCGGTGGCGCCGAGCAGCGAGAAATCCTGCGTGAGCTGGCCGTGCAGGAAGCTGGCGGCATCGGGGCCTTCGGCGCGGATCACGCCGAGGTGGGGCAGGGTGCTCACCCCGTTGAGAACGACTGTGGTCATCGCTGAATTATCATGGCCGTGCCTGTTCCTTCGGGGCGGCAGGGATTCCCCGTCGCAGCGACGGGGCCGGCCGTTCCCGCGGGTCGGTGTCCATCTGCTTGCCAGCCCTTTTTCTTCCTCCGTCTTTTCCTCGGATTCGTGCGCAGCTTCTTCCTCACGCTCTTCCTGCTCGTGGCCCTGGCCGTCCTGGCGCTCGGCGGCGCCGGTCTCTGGTGGGTGCACCAGCCGCTCAAGTTGCCGACGCCCAGCGTCGACCTGTCGGTAGAGCCCGGCACCACGCCGCGCGGCATTGCGCAGGCCGTGGCCGACACCGGCGTCGACGTGCAGCCGCAGTTGCTGTACCTGTGGTTCCGCGTCTCGGGGCAAGACCGCCAGATGCGCGCCGGCAGTTACGAACTGGAACGCGGTGTCACGCCCAAGCTGCTGCTCAACGTCCTGGTGCGCGGCGAGGAAGCCACGCGCAGCGTGGTGCTGGTGGAAGGCTGGAACATCCGCCAGGTGCGCGCCGCGCTCGCCAAGGCCGAACAGCTCAAGCCCGAAAGCGTGGGCATGAGCGAAGACGCGCTGATGGCCGCGCTGGGCAAGCCGGGCCTGCACCCCGAAGGGCGCTTCTTCCCGGACACCTACACCTACTCGAAGGGCTCGACCGACATCGCGCTGCTGCAGCGCGCCATGCGGGCCATGGACAAGAAGCTCGAGGCCGCCTGGGCGGCACGCGCGGCCGATTTGCCGCTCAAATCGGCCGATGAGGCGCTTATTCTGGCCAGCATTGTCGAAAAGGAGACAGGCAAGGCCAACGACCGCGCGGAGATTGCCGCCGTCTTCACCAACCGGCTGCGCATCGGCATGCCGCTGCAGACCGACCCGACCGTGATCTACGGCATGGGCACCGCCTTCGACGGCAACCTGCGCAAGCGCGACCTGCAGACCGACACGCCCTGGAACACCTACACCCGCGGCGGCCTGCCGCCCACGCCGATCGCCATGCCCGGCAAGGCCGCGCTGCTGGCGGCCGTGCAGCCGGCGCAGAGCAAGTCGCTGTACTTCGTCTCGCGCGGCGACGGCACGAGCCAGTTCAGCAGCTCGCTCGACGACCACAACCGCGCGGTCAACCGCTACCAGCGCGGCGGCGGCAGCAGCTCCCAACCCAAGGCGACCCAATGAGTTCGATCAGCAATGGCGGTCTGTTTCTGACGCTGGAAGGCATCGACGGCGCGGGCAAGTCCAGCCACCTCGACGCGCTGGAAGCCCGCTTCAAGGCACAGGGCCGCACCGTGGTGCGCACGCGCGAACCCGGCGGCACGCCGCTGGCCGAGACGCTGCGCGGGCTGGTGCTCGAACAGCCGATGAACCCGTTGACCGAATCGCTGCTGGTGTTCGCTGCGCGCTGCGACCACATCGCCCAGGTCATCGAGCCGGCGCTGGCGCGCGGCGAGGTCGTGCTGTGCGATCGCTTCACCGACGCCACCTTCGCCTACCAGGGCGCGGGACGCGGCTTCGACACCGCCGTGCTGGCCACCCTCGAACAGTGGGTGCAGGCGGGCCGGGCCGGTCTGCCGGCTTCGCAACTGCTGCAACCCCAAGTGACCGTGTGGTTCGACCTCGCCCCCGAGATCGCCGCCCAGCGCCTGGCCGGTGCGCGCGTGCCCGACAAGTTCGAGGCCCAGCCCGTCGAGTTCTTCCGCCGCGTGGCGCAGGGCTATGCGGCCCGCGCCGCCGCCGATGCGTCGCGCTTCGTGCGCATCGACGCGAGCCAGGCCCGCGACCAGGTCTGGCAGCAGATCGACACCGCGCTGGTGGCGCGCGGCGTGCTGGCGCCGGTGCAGGGAGCCGCGCGATGAGCGAGCCGGTGAACACACTGACCCCGTGGCTGCGCCAGCCCTTGGCCGAACTGCTGCGCCAGCGCGGCCACGCCTGGCTGCTGCAAGGCCCGTCGGGCATCGGCCAGTACGAACTCGCGCTGGCGCTCGCCGCCGCCTGGCTGTGCGAACAACCGGTGGAGGAGGGCGGTGCCGCCTGCGGCCACTGCGCGAGCTGCCACGCCATCGAGGTCCGCACCCACGCCGACTTGTGCGTGCTGATGCCCGAAGTCGCGATGCAGGAACTGGGCTGGCCGCTCGACGAAAAGGCGCAGTCCGACATCGACGACAAGAAACGCAAGGCCAGCCGCGAGATCCGCGTCGAAGCCATGCGCGACGCCGTCGGCTTTGCCCAGCGCACCAGCGCGCGCGGCCGCGGCAAGGTCGTGCTCGTGTATCCGGCCGAGCGCATGAACACCATCACCGCCAACGCGCTGCTCAAGACGCTCGAGGAACCCGTCGGCGACGTGCGCTTCGTGCTCGCCAGCGAGGCCGCGTGGCAGCTGCTGCCGACCATCCGCAGCCGCTGCCTGGGCTTCACGCTGCCCTGGCCCGAAACCGCCGAGGCCGAGGCCTGGCTGGTGGCGCAAGACGTGCCGGCCGCCGATGCCGCGCAACTGCTGCGTGCCGCGGGCGGACGGCCCAGCGATGCGCTGCGGCTGGCGCGCTCGGGCCAGTCGCCCAAGGCGTGGTCGCTGCTGCCCAAGGCCGTGTCGCGCGGCGACGTGGGCGCGCTGGCCGACCAGGCGCCGGCCCAGGCCGTCGTCTCGCTGCAAAAGCTCTGCCACGACCTCATGGCCGTGGGCCATGGCGCCGAACCCCGTTTCTTCGACGCGGCCGACCTGCCACCGGCCCCGCACAAGCTGGCGCTGGCGCGCTGGTCGAAGTCGCTCGCCGCCGCCGCGCGGACCGCCGAGCACCCGTTCAACGCCGGCCTCATGCTCGAAGCGCTTGTGAGCGAGGCGCGAAGCACCCTAAACTCTGCCGCTCGCCGCCCATGAACCAACCTGTCGCTCCCGCCGCCGCTTCGTCTGCCACGCCCGCCCGGCCGAGCGTCATCCAGCTCGCCATCAAGGAAAAGGGCGCGCTCTACGCGGCCTACATCCCGCTGTTTGCCGAAGGCGGCATCTTCATTCCGACCACGCGCGAATACCGGCTGGGCGACGACGTCTACGTGCTGCTCACGCTGCCCGAAGACCCGCAGCGCTATCCGGTCGCCGGCAAGGTCGCCTGGATCACGCCGGCCCGCGCCGCCGGCAACCGGGCGCCGGGCGTCGGTGTGCGCTTTCCCTCGGACGAGAAGTCGCGCCAGCTGAAGGCGCGCATCGAAGCCGCGCTCGGTGGCTCCATGGCCTCCGACCGCCCGACCCAGACCATCTGAGTTCTTTCTCCGCCGCCGTCCCCGTGACGCGGAACTCCGGACACGGCGCGATCTCCCACAGGCGCGCCGCACTTCATCCTTTCCGATGTTCACCGACTCCCACTGCCACCTGACCTTTCCCGAATTCGCGGACCAGATGCCCCAGATCCGCGCCGCCATGGCCGCCGCCAAGGTCGACCGGGCGCTGTGCATCTGCACCAAGCTCGAGGAATTCGACGACGTGCAGGCCCTGGCCGCCAGCTACGACAACTTCTGGGCCAGCGTGGGCGTGCACCCCGACAACGAGGACATCGCCGAGCCCACCGTGGAAGACCTGGTGCGCCTGTCGGCGCGCCCGCGCGTCGTGGCCATCGGCGAAACCGGCCTCGACTACTACCAGATGGAAGAACGCAAGGGCGGCCGCAGCATCGCCGACATGGAGTGGCAGCGCGACCGCTTCCGCGTGCACATCCGCGCCGCGCAGCAGACCCGCAAGCCGCTCATCATCCACACGCGTGACGCCTCGGCCGACACGCTGGCCATCCTCAAGGAGGAGGGCGAAGACGGCGCGGGCAGGGCGGCCGGCGGCGTGTTCCATTGCTTCACCGAAACCGCCGAGGTGGCACGCGCCGCGCTCGACCTGGGTTTCTACATCTCCTTTTCGGGCATCCTGACCTTCAAGAAAGCCCAGGACCTGCGCGACGTGGCGGCCTTCGTGCCGCTGGACCGCATGCTGATCGAGACCGACAGCCCCTACCTGGCGCCCGTGCCGTACCGAGGCAAGACCAACAATCCGTCGTACGTGCCCTTCGTGGCGCAACAGATCGCCGAACTGCGACAAATGCCCGTAGAGGACATCGCCAAGGCGACAAGCGACAACTTCGAAGCTTTGTTCAGGGAAGTCAAATCATGAAAAACTACTTTAAGAAGTCGATATATCTTGTTGTCATGGCTGCATCTTTTGCAGCGCATGCCGGTTCGTTCGAAGACTTTTTCCGCGCCGTGCGCGGCGACAACGCCAGCGGTGTGCGCACCCTGCTGAACCGCGGTTTCGACCCGAACACGCGCGACGAACACGGCCAGACCGGTTTGATGCTCGCGCTGCGCGAGCCGTCGCCGAAGGTCATCCAGGTGCTGATGGAGTCGCCGCAACTCAACGTCGACCTGGCCAACGCCAAGGACGAAACGCCGCTCATGTTGGCGTCGATCAAGGGCCAGCAGGACCTGGTGGTGCAACTGCTCAAGCGCGACGCCGCCGTCAACAAGACCGGCTGGGCACCGCTGCATTACGCGGCCAGCAGCGGGCAACTGTCGATCATGAAGCTGCTGCTCGAGAACCACGCCTTCATCGATGCCCAGTCGCCCAACGGCACCACGCCGCTGATGATGGCCGCGATGTACGGATCGAACGACGCCGTGAAGCTGCTGCTGGCCGAAGGCGCGGACACGGCGATGAAGAACCAGCTTGGCATGACTGCGGTCGACTTTGCAGTGAAAGCCAATCGGGCTGAGTCTGCGGAGCTGATCAAGGCGGCTGGGGATGCGAAGGCGAATGCGGTGAAGGCGGTGCCGAAGGATGGGAAGTGGTGAGCGGCTGGATGGGTTGAATGCGGCTGGGATGGTCCATCTAAAATCAACACAATGTATATTATGTAAAATGACTTGTGGGGATGCGGACCGTTTGCCGCTATGAACCAGAGAGCCTTGGCAGTCCTCGACCCGAGCCCAATGCACTTCCGGCCTTCGCACTTCGCCCAGCCCTTCATTTCAGGCCAGAGCGAAGTAGCCCTGAGCCGAATCAGCTCAGCGTGCTCCCATCCGGCAGCTTCGCAATCACCTTGATCTCGAACTGAAAGCCATACAGCCACGTCACGCCGATCCCGGTCAGCGTCGGGTGCGGCGCTTCGCCCCAGTACTCGGGCACCAGCTTCCAGATCGTTTCGAAGTTCGATTCTGGATCGACGATGAAGACCGTCACGTCGACCACGTCGTCGAAAGTGCAGCCCGCGGCTTTCAGGATGGCGTTCAGGTTGTCGAACGCGCGCCGCACCTGCGCCTCCAGTTCAGGCTCCGGCGAGCCGTCTTCGCGGCTGCCGACCTGCCCCGACACGAACAGGAAGCCGTTGGATCGGACGGCCGGCGAATAGCGGTTGCGTTCATAGAGCGCCTGGCGCCCGGGTGGAAAAACGACGTCGCGTGAGGCCATGGGATGCTTTCTTTCTGCGGTGAATGAGGACGATGCAGGGACTTTAGGAAGCCACGCGCCATCGATAAACGGGCAAAGCCAACAATCACTGTTTGCAGATCCCAAACAATCACGGCACACGCCCCGCAGGAGCCCTCTCATGGACCGTTTCGATGCAATGCAAGCTTTCACCCGCGTGGTGGAAGCGGGCAGCTTCACCAAGGCCGCCGACACGCTGCACATGAGCAAGACCAGCGTGACCCAGCTCGTGCAGCAGTTGGAGGCGCGGCTGCGCGTGAAGCTGCTCAATCGCACGACGCGCAAGGTGAACGTCACGGCCGATGGCGCGGCGTACTACGAGCGTGCGGTGCGGCTGCTGGCCGACCTGGACGATGCCGAGACCAGCCTGTCGGGCGCCGCCGCCCTGCCCCGCGGCCGCCTTCGCGTGGATGTGCCCAGCCCGCTAGCCCGCATGATCCTGGTGCCCGCGCTGCCGGCCTTCCATGCGCGCTACCCCGACATCCAGCTCGACATGGGCGTGAGCGACCGCATGGTCGATGTGATCGGCGAGAACGTCGATTGCGTCGTGCGCGGCGGCGAGCTCACCGACCCCTCGCTCATGGCCCGCCGCGTGGGCGACCTGCAACTCGGGGTCTATGCAGCACCGAGCTATCTCGAGCTGGCCGGCGCGCCAACACATCCGCGCGAGCTGGAAGACACGCACCACCGCATCGTCGGCTTCCTGTGGTCACGCCACGGCAAGACTCTTCCGTACGCCATGCGCCGAGGCGGCGAGCGCGTCGACGTGCAGGGCCGCTACGTGCTCTCGGTCGACGACGGCAACGCCTACCTCGCCGCGGGGCTGGCGGGCCTGGGCATCCTCTGGCTGCCGGACTACATGGCCGCGCCGCACCGGGCGCGCGGCGAACTGCTGCCGCTGTTCGAAGACTGGCAGCTCGATCCGATGCCGCTGTACGTGGCGTTCGCGCCAAACCGGCATGTGAGCGCCAAGCTGCGCGCGTTCATCGAGTGGGTCGCCGGGCTCATGGCGCAGCATGCGCCGGTCATCGTTCGCCCTGGGCCGTCGGATTCACGCTGACGCAGCCTCTGCTTCCTGCAGCGCGCGCCACATCACCTTGCCGCTGCCGCTCTTGGGCAACGCATCGACGAACTGCACCACGCGCGGCGCCTTGTACGCCGCCATGTTCGCGGCGCACCAGTCGATGATGTCCTGCGCGCTCACCGGCGCTTGCGCAGGCTTGAGCACCACCAGCGCCTTGACCGATTCGCCGCGGTAGGCGTCCCGGGTCGCGATCACGCAGGCCTCCTGGATGGCCGGGTGACGGAACATCAGCGCTTCCACCTCAGCCGGCCAGACCTTGAAGCCGCTCGCGTTGATCATCCGCTTGAGCCGGTCGGTGACGAAGAAGTAGCCCTCCCCGTCCACATGCCCCATGTCGCCGGAGCGGAAGAAGCGCTTGCCGTCGATCTCGACGAAAGCAGCCTCGGTGTCCGCCGGGCGTTTCCAGTAGCCCGCGAAGACCTGTGGCCCGTGGATCACGATCTCCCCCTGCGTTCCCGGCGCGACCTCGCGGCCCGTGTCGGGGTCGATCACGCGCGCGTCGGTGCTCATGAACGGGATGCCCAGGCACTGCAGCTTGGGCGTGTCGGGCGGGTTGTAGTGCGAGGGTGCGGCAGTTTCGGTGAGGCCGTAGGCCTCGACGTAGCGCAGGCCGTACTGCTCGAACAACCGCTGCGCCACCGCCTGCGGCATCGCCGCCCCGCCGCCACCGATGGCCACCAGGCTCGACAGGTCGAAGCGCGCCACGTTCGGGCTGGCCAAGAGGTCAATGACCATGGTCGGGATGTTGGCCCAGTGCGTGACCTGGTGCGTGGCGATCAGCCGGCCCGCCAGCTCGCGGTCCCAGCGCGGCATCAGCACGGCCGTGGCACCCACCTGCATCGCCGCATGCATGACGCCCACCATGCCGGTGATGTGGAACATCGGCACGGCCACGAGGTGGATGCTCTGCGGCGTCACGTTGCCCCAGGCGTTGATGGCCATCGCGTTGTGCATCGCGTTCGCGTGGCTGAGCATGCAGCCCTTGGGCAGGCCGGTCGTGCCGCTGGTGTAGGGCAACAGGGCCAGTGCGTCCGCATCGGCGCGGGCCGTGGGCGGCGCTGCTTCGCAGGCCAGGCAGTCGGACCACGCGTGCACCGCGCCGCCGGCCAGCATCGGCAGTTCGCGCCGTGGCAGCAGCCACGGCGCCCAGGCTGCCGGCATGTCCTGTTCCGACAGCGCGGCCGGGTCGAAGGCATCGGTGAACTGCGTCACGACGAGGTGGCGCAGCTGCTGCGCCTGCGGCAAGGCATCGCTGGCTTTCGCGAGCTCGACCGCGAGGTCCGCCGTCGCGATCGCCACCTGCGCATCGGGGTCCACGATGAAGTGCTTCAGCTCCTCGGCGCGGTTCATCGGGTTGACCGGTACCACCACGGCATCGGCGCGCAGGATCGCGAAATGTGCGATCACCAGCTGCGGGCAGTTCTGCATCGCCAGCAGCACGCGGTCGCTGGGGCGCACGCCCAGCGCATGCAGGCCGGCCGACAGGCGCTCGACGGCGGCCCACAACTGCGCGTAGCTCAGCGTGCGGCCCATGAAGATGAGCGCCGCCTTGCCGGGAAAGCGGCGGGCATTGACCGCGAGGTTGTCCCACAGCGGCGTGCGCGCCGCGTGCAAGGCGCGGGGCAGGCGCCGGGGCCAGAACGTGTGATGCGGGCGGGTCTGCATGGCGTGCTCCTGGTGGGTGGTGAGCGTCGGTCGATGGGCGTGGCTGCGCCCTGCCCGCTTCCGGCGTGCCGGAGGCGGGAGCGATGTTCGAGAACGGGGCGGCTACTGCTGGCCGGGCGCGATGCCCGCGCGCGCAAAGGCGGCCTGCGACTGGGCGCCGTTCATGTAGACGTCCTTGCGCGTCACCTCGCCGGCGTCGTTGACGTCGACCACGTCGAGCATCTCGACGCGCGCGGTGAACGGCTGCCCTGCCGTGTCCTTCAGCGGCAGCACCATCACCCACTCCAGCACCCAGTGCCGCGCGCCGAACAGGCTGCGCCGCAGCTCGAAACTGAAGGGATAGCGGGCGAACACGTCGACGCAGTACTGGCGCAGCGCCTCGCGCCCGCGCACCGGTGTGGAACCGTCGTGCAGCCAATAGGTCGTGTCTTCGGAATGCAGCGACGCGATGCGGTCGGGGTCGCGTGTTTCCCATCCGACGTGGTACCGCGCGAACAACGCTTCGGTTCCCAGGGCGGGGTCGGCGGGATCGGTCTTGCCAGGAAACGCCATGTCTGTCTCCATCGGATGCGATGGCGAAAATTTACCGACTCAAAGTCGGTTTGTCAATCCGGGTTCGGATCCGACCCGTGTTGCTGCAGCCCGCACAGCATGGTTTCGAGCAACCGGCAATGCAGCTGCACGGCGGCCATCGGGTCTTGCACCGCCCCGCAGGCCAGCGCTGCTTCGGCCACCGCGCCGGCGATGAGCCGCGTGGCGGCCTCGATCTCTTCGGGTGGCGTGCCCGCCGGCATGATGGCCACGAGCCCGGTGCGGATCGAGTCCATGAAGTGGCGGTCGTCGATGCCGCGCCAGCGCTCCCAGCCGAGCACCACGGGCCCGTCGACCAGAATCAGCTGGCGCAGGCCTTCCTGCGTGGCCGCTTCGAGGTAGATGCGCAGGTTGGTCGCGATGGTGTGGGGCGAGCGGTGCCCTTCAATGCGCTGGATGCGCGTGCCGAGCTCCGCTGCGAGCTCAGCCTGCACCGCATCGAGCACGGCCTCGAAGACATCGTGCTTGGCGCGAAAGTGGTGATACAGACCGCCCTTGGCGATCCCTGCACCGGCCGCGATGTCGTCGATGCTGACGGCCGCGAACCCCCGCTCGATGAACAGCTGTCGCGCCGAGGCGAGGATGGCCCCGACGGTGGTTGCGCTGCGCTTGGCCTGCTGGACCATGTGCGTCTTTCTCCTCGATGGCTGCTGCGCCACGTGAACACGCGGGCAGTATGGCACGCAGCATCGGCCCAGCAGGCTCGGGCGCAGCGCTGTCTCTGGCTCAACCCGCCGGCTGCGTCACCTTGCGCCAGGCCTCGTACAAGTCCTCATCGGCCTCATCGCGCACCGGCAGCGAATGCAGCTTCATCTCACGCTTCTCCAGCGGCCGGGCGATCTCGACGTAGCCGCGCGCGGCCGACAAGTCGAAGGGTTCGCCGTCTTCGTTCGAGTAGGCGTAGAACACCTCCTTCACGCCCGACAGGTACATTGCCGTCAGGCACATCGAGCACGGGTAGCCGCTGGCGTACACGGTGCAGCCCGACAGGTCGGTGCTCTTCAGGGCCTTGGCGGCGGCGCGCACGGCCTGCATCTCGGCGTGGGCCGAGGGGTCGCACAGGGCGTCCACCTCGTTGACGGCGGTGGCAATCACCTTGCCGTCGCGTGCGATCACGGCGCCGAAGGGCCAGGTCTTGCGCTCGCGGATGTTGCCCATGGCGAGGCGGATGGAGTCGAGCAGGTACGCGCCTGCGTGGGGGTCATGGGATGTTGTCATTCAGCAAAAGCTCCCGCGGTCAGCTGCCGCGATAGGTGGAAAAAAACCAGGGGGCGCACAGCATCGGCACGTGGTAGTGCTGAGCGGCGTCGGCGATGGCGAAGCGCACGGGCACCACGTCGGACAGCGCATCGGCCGCCTTGAAGTGATCCCCGACATGGAACTGCAGCTCGAACTGCCCGGTGCGCGCCGAGGCGGCGGCCAGCATGGGCGCGTCGGTGCGGCCGTCGGCGTTGGTGCGCGTGCTGTTCAGGCGCGTCGGCGGCGTGGTCGCCACGTCGTAGAGGTCGACCTTCAACCCGACGAGCGGGCGGCCGGTGGTGATGTCGAGCACGTGGGTGGTGATGCCGGTCATGAGAACAAAACTCCTTGCGGACGAAGGGAACGAACGGGGCCTGCTTGGTCAGCTGCCGCGCGAGTAGGTGTAGCTCCACGGGCCGAACTGGATCGGCAGGTGGATGCGCTCGGCCACGTTGGCCACGCGGATGCGCACCGGCAGCTTCGACAGGAACGGCGGCGTAGGCAGGCGCGACTGCTTGCGCGCAAAGTACTCGTCCACGTGCAGCAGCAGCTCGTAGTCGCCGGCACGGTAGCTGTCGCCGATCAGCAGTGGCTCGTCGGAGCGGCCGTTGCCGTTCATGGTCACGGTGCGCAGCAGCTTGAAGCCGTCGCCCTCGCGCACCGAGAGATCGATGCGCAGGCCGGTCGCCGCGGCGCCGTGGAAGGTGTCGAGCGCATGCACGGTCAGGCGCGGGCTCACGCCGTGCAGCACGATCGGGCCGCTGGCCTGGGCCGGGCCGGCGGGTGCGGCCGTTTGCGCAACAGCACCGTGCGGCGCCAGGGCTGCAGCGCCGAGCGCGAGGCCCGACAGCGCGAAGCGACGGCGTGCGGGCAGGGAAATTTCTTTCTCAGGCATGGACCGCTCCTTGGGAGATGGACGCACCCAGCAGCGTGTCGATGCGACCGCGGGTGATGAGGCCGATCTGCGTCAGCGCCGCGCGGCGCTCGGCTTCGGTGGACTCGGCGGCGCGGCTGCGCAGCGCCTCGAAGATCTGGCCCTTGGTGCTGCGCCGCACCGCGATGATGAAAGGAAAGCCGTGCCGCTCGCGGTACACGCGGTTCAGCCGCTGGATCTCGGCCATCTCTTCGCGGCTGAGGGCGTTCAGCCCTGCACTGCCCTGCTCGCCGACCGACTCGGCGGTCATCGTGCCGGCCTGGGCTTCGCGGCCCGCCAGCTCGGGGTGGCCGCAGAGGAACGCCAACTGCTGGGCGTCGGGCGCACGGCGCACCACGTCGAGCATGGCTTCGTGCAGCGCGTCGATGGTGGCGAAGGGCCGCAGCGACCAGGCCGAGCGTGCGACCCAGGGCGAGTTCTCGAAAGTCGGCCCGAGTGCGGCGACGAACGCGTCGCAGTCCATGGCGTTGAGCGCCTGGAGATCGAAACGATGGGCGTGGGAAGGCATGGAGAGCATCTCCTTTGTATTCAGACAGTCGGACGAAGGGGTGGAAGGAATCAGCGCGCGGGCGTCTTGTGCAGGCGCGGCACGAACAGCAGGATCAGCACGGTGGCGCAGATTTCGACCGCCGCGACCACATACAGGCCCGGCGCCAGGCTGCCGGTGGCGGTCTTGATGAGGCCCAGCATCCACGGCGCGCCGAAGCCCGCGAGGTTGGCGATCGAGTTGATCAGCGCCACGCCGCCGGCGGCCGCGGTGCCCGCCAGGAAGCGGTTGGGCATCTGCCAGAACACGGGGATCGCGCTCATGGTGCCGACGATGGCCAGCGTGAGACCCGCCAGCACCAGGGCCGGGCTCTGGCGCAGGAACAGCGCCACCACCAGCAACGCACCCGAACCCAGCGCCGCGGCCAGCGCGCAGTGGTAGCGCGACTCCTGGTGGCGGTCGGAGTGGAAGCCGTTCCAGATCATGCCGGCCGCGCCGCACAGGTAGGCGCCGGCCATGATCCAGCCCACGGTCAGCGGGTTGGTGAAGCCGATCTCTTTCACCAGCGTCGGGCCGTAGAAGGTCAGCGACGAGTTCGCCGCGATGATGCAGAAGAAGATCAGGATCAGCAGCCAGAACTTGCCGTTCTTCAGCGAGGCCAGCATGCTGTGCTCGCGGTGGCCCAGCGTCTTGCGGTCGCGTTCCAGGTCGTCGTGCACCAGCTGGCGTTCACGCGCCGTGAGCCAGTGGGCCTGCTCGGGCCGGTCGGTCAGGTAGAAGTAGGTGGCGATGCCGGCCAGCACCGAGGGAATGCCCTCGAGCAGCAGCACCCACTGCCAGCCGGCCCAGCCGTTCACGCCATGCATGTTGTTCATGATGGTGCCGGCCAGCGGCCCACCGATCACGCCCGCGAAGGCCGAGGCCGACATGAACATGCCGAAGGCCTTGGCGCGCCGGCTGTCGGGGAACCAGTAGGTCAGGTACAGGATGATGCCGGGGTAGAAGCCCGCCTCGAACACGCCCAGCAGGAAGCGCAGCAGGTAGAACATCTCGGTGCTCTTCACGAACATCGTGGCGATCGAGGTCAGGCCCCAGCCGATCGTGATGCGCATGATGGTCTTCTTGGCGCCGATCTTCTGCAGCAGCAGGTTGCTGGGCACCTCGAAGAAGAAGTAGCCCAGGAAGAAGATCCCCGCGCCCAGCCCGTAGGCCGCTTCGCTCCACTTCAGGTCGTCCAGCATCGTCAGCTTGATGAAGCCGATGTTGACCCGGTCGATCCAGGCCAGCACCCACAGCAGCATCAGGAAGGGAATCAGGCGGAAGATGATCTTGCGGTAGATGCCGTCCAGTTCCGCCGTGGCGGTGTGTTCCCGGACCGGCGCCATCGTGGCGTCCATGCTCATGGTTGTCTCCATTTCTAGGTGTGGACGGGATGCGCCGCCTGGGACCTTCTGTGGGTCCGCTTGCGGCTGCCGTTCCCGCTGGTGGCGAACTGTAGGCAGATATCGCGGCCCCGGATCACGCTCTCTAGAATGTGCGACATAACGGTTTGCAATGAGGGTCCTGCCGCCGGCAACGCCCCCAGAGGCATTTTTTTCCGCCCTGCCGCCATGTCACGCTCCCACGCTCCCGTCGACACCTACCTGCTGCGCGTGCTGGTCGCCCTGGTGGCCGAACGCAGCGTCTCCCGGGTCGCCGTGCGCATGAACCAGACCCAGCCCGCCATCAGCACCGCCCTGCGCCGGCTGCGCGAGGTGTTCGCCGACCCCATCCTGGTGCGCGAGCGCAGCGGCATGGTGCCGACCGAGCGGGCGCTGCAGCTGCGCGACCGCGCGCGCGGCGCGCTGCTCGAGATCGACCGCATGCTCTCGGGCCCCGAGCAGTTCGAGCCCGCCTCCAGCGCGATGACCTTCCACCTCGCGCTGCCCGACTACCTGGCGATGAGCTTCCTGGCCGACGTGACCACGCGGTTCCGCGCCGAGGCGCCACACGCGCGGCTGGTGGTGCACCCGCTGAGCGTCACCTACGACTACGAGCGTGCGCTGGCGCAGGGCGAGCTCGACATCGTCATCGGCAACTGGCCGCAGCCGCCCGACCGGCTGCACCTGTCGCTGCTGCTCGAGGACGACCTGATGTGCCTCATGGGCAAGAACAACCCGCTGGCCGCCAAGGGCGCCATGACGATGGAGCGCTACATCGCCGCGCGCCACGTGGTGCCCACGCCGTATGCGGCGTCGCAGCGCGGCGTGGTCGAGACGCACCTGGCCACCTTGCGCCAGACGCGCGAGGCCTGCATTGCCGTGCCCTACTTCACCGTGGCGCCGCACCTGCTGGTGGGCACCGACCTGGTCTTCACCACCGCGCGCCATTTCGCGATGCAGTTCGTGCACACGCTGCCGCTGGTGGCGGTGCCCGCGCCGCAGGGCTTTCCGCGCATGCGCTTCTACCAGTTGTGGCACGACCGCTCGCAGCACGAGCCGGCGCACCGTTGGCTGCGCGGCATCCTGGCGGCGGTGGCGTCGGGGCTGGCGCGGCCCGATGCGGCGGCAGAAGCCGCATCGGCAAGCGCCTAGGCGGCCGAGCCCGGCGCAGCGGCTGCGCTCCCCCAGCCGCGTTCCCCTGCCCTTCGGACGGGTTCCCGCTGCCGGCGCCTGTTCTCTTCCGGCGCGCTGGCCGTGCTGCTCAGCCGGTAGCCCTGCCCCGGAACGGCCTGCAGTTCCAACCCATGGCGTCCGGCGCCCAGGCCGAGCTTGCGGCGCAGGCCGCACACGTTCGTGGAGAGCACCCCGGAGCCGCAGCGGTGGCCGCTGTCCCACACCAGCGCGCGCAGCGCGTGGTGGGTCAGGACCTGATCGACGTTCCTGAACAGCACGATGGCCAGGTCGAACTCATTGGGCGTCAGTTCGACCCGGATGCCGGCCACCTGCGCGCTGTCCGCGGACAGGTCGAAGCGGAACGCGCCCCACTCGACGAACTGGCCCGCCACCCGTGCCCGGTGCCACTGCAGGAAGCACCGCATCAGGAGGTACGCCTCTTCGAACGAAGACGGCGTCACCTCCACGTGGTCGGATTCGCGCGCATGCAGGACCGCCAGTTCACGCAGACCACGCTTGCCGCCGCTCAGGACCAGGGGGCACTCTGGACCCACCTGCTCCCGCACCTGGGCGATCAGTGCGCCCGCGGCGCCGGCGTCCACCGGGCAGGCCACGACCACGGCGTCGAAGCGAAGGTGGAGGTAACGGCACGCCTGCATCAGTTCCAGTGCGCTGGTGAAGACCAGCGGCCAATGGCCGAGCCTGCGGATGGCCCGCCCCATCTGCTGTCGGGGCCGCAGTTCCGGGTCGATCACCGCGATGGTGGCGCACGCGGTCTCGCCCCATGTGATGGGCAGCCGCAGCGTGGAGGGGGTGGCGGTGTGGAGGGTGCAATGACTCTGCTTCAAGGATCGCTCCGGAGGTGAGTGGATGGATCGGATGTCGAATCGCCTTGTGGGCGAGTCGACGGGGTGGCTTGCGCTCTGGACGACGGGCTAACGGCTCAGAACTTCGAAACGCCCCGCGCCTTCCCAGGTGCTCTCGGCACTCACGCGCGTGGCAGCAACTCCCACGAAGGGCTCGATCTCGAGCTGGACCGTCAGGCGCTGGCCCTGGGCCAGGCCCGCGCTGTCCATGGGCGACATCCGGTCGCCGGGCCGAAGGAACGACGAAGGGGCCGAGCCCGTGGCGTCCGCATGCGATGCGGCCAGGCGAACCGGCTTGCCGTCGAACTGCGCCTGCACGACCCGAAGGGTGAAGCGACCGTTCCCGGCGAACCGGAAACCCGTGTCGTCCGCCGCCGCGCCTTGGAACGACAGCGCCACCGCCGTGCGTTCGGCGCACACCGCCGTGAGCGTCACGAGGCGCTTGCCCAGCGAGGCGCGGGCGGGGTCGGGCTGGCGCTCCAGCAACTGTGCGCGGGTCATCCGCCCGTAGTCGACGAGCGACTCGCTCAGTTGCGCATCGCAGCGCCCCGAGGCTTGTGCATGCGCCGGCATTGCTGCCAGCACGGCAAGTGCCATGCCGAACGTCGCGCTCATTCGGCGCAGGCTTTTCATCGTGATCATTGGTGTGCTTCCATGGTTGTGCAGGTGGCATCGGCCGATTCAAAGTAGGCGGAGGCGTCTGGCTTTTCCGGCAGCGAAAACGCGAGCCTGCAGCTGTCGCCGTTCGACAGCGTGACCCTCAAGTTCGCGCCGTCTCGCACGTCGGGCAGAAAGACCTGCCCGCCGTCCACGACCGAGGTGACGTACTGGTTGTCGCCGTCGACCACCGCCCCGCCCTTCTCGAGCGCCTGCCCTGCGGGACCGACGGCCTTCAGCAGCACCCGGCGGGCGTTGACCACGCCGAAGCGGATGTGGTTCACCGACCCGCGGCCCGCATCGAGCTCCTGGTAGCCGTTCACCAGGTCGACGTTGCGGGGCAGCGACCGGGTCGCGATCTCCAGCCGGCTCGTGTGGTACGGGAACAGCTGCGGGGCCACCGCGCGCCCCCAGGCATCGGTCCACACCGGGCCTTGCGGCGTGCCGATCCGGACGCCGGACACGCCGCCCACCGAGACGATGCCGAAGGTGTCCTGCACGGGGTACGGCGAGAACGTGATGCCGTCCTTGTGGGCGACGATGCCACCTTGCAGTTGCCCGCTGTAGGTGGTGCTCGCGCCGTTGCGCGAGAAGCCCAGGTTGGCTTGCGTGTAGCGCGGCAGCAGGCTCAGGCGCCCCGCGAAGTCGTTGCGCCCGTCGCGGCTGTCCCGCTCGGCCGAGACCTGGTAGCTCGTGGTGTCGTTGATGCGCTCGTTGAGCGTGACGCCGGCGCGGGTCCGGTCGTCGTAGCGGTTGACGTACGTCTTGACCGTCTTCGAGCCCAGCGGAATGCTCACGGTGACATAAGCCGCATGCCGGTTGTCGAAGCGCCCGAGGTCGCCCGTGCTGCGTTCCACGTTGAGCGACACCGTGGCGTGCGGGAACGACTTCACCCACGAGCCGATCACGCGCTGGATATGGCGCCCATCGAAGCTCGAGGAGGCCGAATAGGCCAGCCGGAAACCGCCAAGGCTCGCGTGGGTCCAGCCGACCGAGCCCGTGTACTGGCCCTTGTAGCGCTGGCGTGTCCAGCCGGTGTCGAACAGGTCCGGGTTCACCGTGTCCGCCAGGTCGCGAAAGCCCCGGGTCTGTTGCGTGGCGCTCATCGACGCCGACAAGGCGGGCGAGATCACGCTGCTCAGCGACGCGTTGACCTGCGTGCCACGCACGCCCTCCCCCGTGGCGTTGGACACGGCCTGGCGAAACCCCGCCATCGTGCCCGGCACCACCATGCGATTCACGGCCCATGCCGCGGCCTGGTAGCGCGAGGCCGCCATGGCACCTGCCGTCAGGTGCGTGCGCTTGTCGAGCGCCCAGGTGCCGGTGCCCGTCGCCACCCAGGGCTTGTCTTGCCGCTCACCGTGGCCATACGGGCGGTAGCGTCCGACCGCGAACGAATAGCCCGCCGTCGTGCGAAGCGCGGTCGCGCCCAGGGCGGCGGCAGGCACGGTGAACGGCCGCCGGGAACCGTCGGCCTCGATGACCGTGACTTCCAGGTCGCTCGCGCTGCTGAGCAGAGGCAGGCCCGTCAGCGAGAACGGCCCCGGCGGGACGACCGTCGAATAGATGAGCGCATGGTTCTGCCGCACCTCGACGCGGGCCTGCGTGTGGGCGATGCCCTCGACCACGGCGCCGTTGTCGCGTGCGTCCGCGCGCAGGGCCTCCTCCGGGACGATCTGCACGCCCAGGATCGGATCGCCCGGGAAGATCGAGCTGGCGATGGTGATCTGGCCGCCCTGCATCGTCGAGCCCAAGCCGGTCAGCGTCTTCTGGCCGTAGGCATACAGGTGCTGGAGCTTCTCCCTGCCGTTGTTCGAGGTGTAGCTCTGGCGGCTGCGAAAGATCCAGTCGCCGACGTTCAGGCCGGCCTCGGTGCCCAGCGAATGGAAGCTGCTGGTGCCGCCGGCATGGCGGCTGTCCATCGTCAGCAGGTCGTAGTTCAGCAGGCCGGCGACGCCGCCGCGGCTGAAGGTGTCGGCGCGCTCGCGGGCCCGAAACGCGTCGGTCGGCACGAGGAGGCGGACCTCGTCCCTGCCGGGGCGCAGCTCGACGATCGTGCTGGGGAACTGGCGCTGGAATTCGTCGCAGGCCGTGGCGCCCGCAGCTGCGTCTCCCGCCCCGCGGCCCGTGACGAGGCCGGCCTTGTCCCGCAGCGTCTCGTCGAAGCACAGGCGGCCGTCCGCATCGAAGGTGGCGGGCACCAGCCCGCGCCGCTCGCCGTTGACGAACAGCGTCACCACGCTCGTCCCGGCGCGAAAGCGGGCTTCGCGGCGGAAGTAGTCCGCCAGCTTGGGGTCGATGCCGCGCTGCCTGAGCACGTCCAGGTCGAAGCCGGCGCCCTGCTTTTCCTTGATGAACTGCTCGATGACGTCGGCGCGATCCTCGCCGGCCAGGGCAAAGGCCGACGGAGAGGCCAACAGCACGCAGAGCATCGCCGGCAGGCCGGCCGAAGTGCCTTTCGCGCGCTCGCCCGTGACGGCCGCCGGGACCACGGTGCGCAAGGACGACTGCCCAGCCATCGTCAGTGCGCCGCGAGCCTGACGTCGTAGCTGGCCACGGTGAAGCCGTACACCGTCGCAGGCACCATCCGCACCGTGGCGGCCCCCTTCGCAGCGGCCGGCAGGGGCACTTCCACCGTCTCGCCGGGCAGCACATGGGGGCGCGGCAAGTCGACCGTCGCGGTCGACGGGAGCAACTGGACCGCGGTGGCCAGGCGCACCACATACGGGCTGTCGTTCACCACGCGCAGCGTGCCGGTCCCGACCGACCACTTCAGTCGCTTCCATGGCTGGTCGTCCTTCGCCAGGCCCTTGGGGTGGATCAGCACCGGCAGGTTCTGGCGCACGTTCATGGTCACGCGCAGGCCCGGTTCCGTGTTCTTCGGCGGGATGCCTTCGAAGATGACGCGCCGCAGGCGCTGCGTCTTCAGCGGCTCCTTGGTCTGCAGCAGAAAACGCACCAGCTGTGTCTCACCCGGCTCGACCCGGGCGACCGGCGGGGTCACGATCAGCAGGGTGTCATCGTCCCCGGGAATGCCCGTCAGCGACGTGAACATGAGCGCCGGCTTGGTGTCCGTGTTCTTGACGTTGATGCTGGCCTCGCCATCGCTCTCGTTGACGATGACGACCGAGGTCTCCGGCAGCATGCCCGCGGCATGCAGCGGCAACGGGGCAAGGCCCGCGATCCATGCGGTCGAGGCGGACAGTGCGAAAACAAATCTGGCGGGGATGAAGTTCACGGTTCTCTTTCCTGTGTACGGACGAGCGCGTCCGCCGTCTCGAAAGGGGTGCTTTCGAGAAGAATCAAAAATGGGGAGGGACCGACGGGCCGTTCGCCAGCCGTGGCACCGCGTCGATCCCGATCGGTCCGGACGCGATGCCGGCCGGTGCTCAATGCCGCAGCGGGCTCGAGAACGGGACGTCCTGGAAAGGGTTGCGCCAGGCGCCCTGCCCGGCACCACCCTGTATCGGGCGGAAGGACCGCCCGATACAGCCGTACGGCTTACAGGTAGACGAGTTCGAACGTCGACAGGCCATCCAGCGGGATCGCGTGGGTCAACGGCAGGTTGCTGCTCTTGTCGATGGCGGTCGTCACGCCGATCGTGGTCGTGATGGACTTGTGGGGATTCGGCGTCGTGGTCGTGGAGCTGTTGACGGCCCCAATGAGCCTGCTCCCATCAGCAACCAGGGCAGATTTTGAGCCAACTTGGCTCCAGCTGGTGCCGCCGTTATCGCTCTGAACGATATACGCGCCGCCTTCACTGGTGATCAGACCCAGGAGCTTCAACGAATAGGCGCCAATCTTCTTGCCATCCGAAGTGCCCAAGCCGAGCTTCATGTTCGGGGCGGCCCCCTGGATCGTTTCAAGCGAAGTGATCGCGCTCGCGGCGCGTTCGTCAATCACCTTGAAGCCGAACCGCGTAGGCGCATCGCAGGTCATGATCAGTTCGATCGACTTTTCCGCGAGCGTGGTCTGGGCCGTCGGGCTCAGCGAGCTGGCGGGAATGTTGCCGTAGTCGACCACGCCTCCGCCCGTGAAAACGGGCGTGCAAGGGGATGGCGTGATGGTTCCGGCGATCCGGAGCTCGGCACTGTCGGCGCTCGCCTGGCCGGGCACGAACATCACGGCGGCCACGCTGGCGACAGCGGCAAGAGTTGCAATTTTCTTCACGAATAATTTCCTCAAGAACTTCAAAAAAGAGATTTCAACGAAGGATTCGTTGACGCCCGCCATGGCCCCGAAACGCTGCCCTTGACGGCAGAAGAAACAAGAGCGGAAAGGGATCGACGGGCTGTTCGTCAGTTGCTGCTTACAGGTAGACGAGTTCGAACGTCGACAGGCCATCCAGCGGGATCTGCTGGGTCAGCGGCAGGTTGCTGCCCTTGTCGATGGCGGTCACCACACGGATGTCGGCCGTGATGGCGGTGTGGGCGCCCGGCACCGTTCCCGTGGCACTGGCGGCGAAGGCAACGAGCGTGCCGCCGTCGCCGGTCATGCCGCCCGCAAAGTCCGACCAGGTGGCTCCGCCGTCCACGCTGTTGATGTGTTTGGTGCTGCCTTGATCGGCCGTCTCTTTCGTGATCTGCAACGAATAGGCGCCGATGTTCTTGCCATCCACAGCGCCCAGGCCGAACTTCGCATTCGTGGCATACCCCGGGATGGTTTCCAACGCGGCGACCGCCGTCGCAGCGCGTTCATCGATCACCTTGAAGCCGAACAGCACAGGCGCATCGCAGGTCAGCGTCAGCTGGGTCGACTTGTCCGCGAGCGTGGTCTGGGCCGTCGGATTCAGCGAGCTGGCGGGAATGTTGCCGTAGTCGACCACGCCGCCGCCTGTGAAAACGGGCGTGCAGGCGGCCGGCACGATGATGCCGGCGATCCGGAGCTCGGCACTGTCGGCGCTCGCCTGGCCGGGCACGAACATCACGGCAGCCGCGCAGGTGGCAGCGGCAAGGGTTGCAATTTTCTTCACTGGTATGTCCTCAAGAACTTCAAAAAAGGGTTCAACGAAGGATTCGTTGAAACCCACCCATGGCCTCGAAACGATGCGTTTGACTGCACCGCAACGAACCCAATCCAACCGCCGATGCATCGGGTTTCGCGTTGCAAGGGCCTTGCGCCTCTTGCAGCGAGTGCCCTTGAAAGTGCGCACGAAAAGCGTGTGAGCGGCGGCGTGTTTTCTTCCGATGAATTGTTCTTTTCGGGTGCTTTTCCCGATATAGAAATACAACGAAAAACCGGGAGGTCGACTTAGGGATCGTTCGAAAATTCGAACCCGGGGCGGCGCGGGCTCGCGCGGCATGCACTCACGCATCCCCTCGTTGTGATGGTGTCGACGTGGGGGCGAGCCGCCTACGATCCGCCCACTGGGAGGGTCCTCATGGCACACCACCTCGCCGCGCAGCCGCTTCGCCTGATGGTGCTCGACGACCACGCGGTCGTCCGGCATGGCCTGATCGCCAGATTGGCGGACGAGCCCGACCTGTCGGTGGTCGGCAGCCATGCCACCAGCCGCGAACTGCTCGATGCCCTGGCCACCCTGGCGGCGGATGTCGTGCTCGTGGATTTCTCGCTCGGGCCTTCGGACATCGACGGGCTCAACCTCCTGCGGGCGCTGAAGGTCCGGCATCCGCGCAGCCGGACGATCGTCATCTCCGCGCACTACAGCGCGGCCACCGTGGCACTGGCGTTGAAAGCCGGCGCGCGCGGCTATGTCGGCAAGAACCAGGAACTGGACGAGCTCGTGGCGGCCGTGCGCACGGTGAGCAAGGGCCGCATCCACCTGCATCCCGACATGGCGGCGGACATCGCCACCCTTTCCGAGGCCGCGTCGCACCACACCGACGCCGAGGCGCTCACGAAGCATCCCCAGTTGTCCCCGCGCGAGCGCGAGGTGCTGCGCTGCTGCCTGGAGGGCCTGTCGGTCACGCAGATCGCCACCAAGTTCTCCCGCAACGTGAACACCATCAGCACGCAGAAACACGCGGCGTTCCGCAAGCTGGGCATCCGCACGGACAACGAGCTGTTCAAGATCCGCCACCAGCTGGACAAGACATGAATCCCTGGCGCGCTCTCGGACGAACGGCGCGGTGGGCGATGTGCGGCGCGATGGCCCTCCCCGCCGGCCCCGCCTGGGCGCAGGCGCAGCCTGTCTTCACCGACGAGGAGCAGCGCTGGATGAACGCCAACCCCGTCGTGCGCTATGCCGCCGACACGCGGCTGAGCCCGCTGGAATCCATCGAGCATGGCCGCTACAAGGGTTTGATCGCGGAGTACCTCGACGCGGTCGCGCGCAAGTCGGGCCTGCGCTTCGAGCTGCACGCCACCCCCGACTGGCAGGAAGCCCAGCAGGCCTTCCTCGACGGCAAGGTCGACATGTTCCCGAACGCCAGCGCCCAGCGAACCACGCGCGAGGTCGGCGCCCGGCTGCGCCTGACCGATCCCTTCTTCGTGGCGCAGACGATCATCGTCACGCGCACCGACGCCCCCTTCGTCCTGCACATGAAGGACCTGGACGGCAAGGTGGCGGCCGTGCGCGGCGGAGGCACTTACGCCCATGTCTTCGCCGAGCGCTACCCCGGCGTGCGCGTGCTGCCCACCAGCGAACCGATGGAAAGCCTCGATGCGGTGATCACCGGCGAGGCCTACGCTGCCATCGGCTCCGACGCGGTGTTCCTGCCCATGATGCGCCGCAGGCATGCGCGCCAGTTGAGCATCTCCGGCACGATCGGCGATCTCCTGTACGTGGCCCAGATGGGCGTTCGCGCCGACCTGCCGCTGCTGCATTCCATCGTGGAGAAGTCGCTCGCGAGCCTCTCGGCGGCGGAGACCGGCCAGATGAACGACCGGTGGCTGGAGCAGACCGACTTCGGCGAGCCCTCACTGCTGTCGATCGTCCGGTACCGCCTGCCGCAGCTGTTGCTGCTGCTCGGCGGCGTCGTGCTGCTCGGCTGGTTCGCCTGGCGCGCCCGCGTGGCGCAGCGCGCCGCGCAGAAGAGCGAGCGCACCAAGTCGAACTTCCTGGCGGTCATGAGCCACGAAATCCGCACGCCCATGAACGCGGTGCTGGCCTCCATCGAGATGCTGGCGCACACGCCGCTGGATGCGCGCCAAACACGCTTCACGCGCACCGCTTCGGCGGCAGCCGAAGCCCTGCTGTCGCTGCTGGACGATGTGCTCGATCTCTCGAAGCTGGACGCCCGGCGCCTCGCGCTGGAACTGGTGCCCACCGACGTCGACGCGCTGGCGCAGAAGGTGGCGCATGTGGCGCGCGTGAACGCGCAGGACAAGCCGCTGGTCATCGCGGTGCGCACGCACAACCCGTCGGGCCGGCAGGTGCTGATCGACCCCACGCGGTTGCGGCAGGTGCTGCTCAACCTGCTGGGCAATGCCGTGAAGTTCACCGAGCGCGGGCGCATCGATGTGACGCTGGAGCTTCTGGACGATGGCGACATGAACGGCCTGCTGACCGTCACGGTGAGCGACACCGGCATCGGCATTGCGCCCTCGCAGCAGGCCACCCTCTTCGATGCCTATTCGCAGGCCGACAATTCCACGACCCGGCGCTTCGGCGGCACCGGCCTGGGGCTGACCATCTGCAAGGAGCTGGTCGAATTGATGGGCGGCGAGATCCGGTTGACGAGCCGCCTTGGTGCGGGCACCTCGGTCGAGTTCGCCCTGCCGGTGAAGCTTGTGTCGCCCCCACAAGAACTGTCCAGGGATGCTGCTGCGGCGCATGGCAAGCCGCCTTCCGGTTCTGCGGCCACCGTGCTGGTCGTGGAGGACCATCCGGGCAACCAGTTCATCATCGCGGAGCAGTTGCGCATGCTGGGCTACGACGCCCGGATCGAGGCCGACGGCGCGGCGGCACTGGCGGCGCTCGCGCCGCCACATCCTTTTGCGCTCGTGCTCATGGACTGCCACATGCCGGGGATGAGCGGCTACGAGGCGACGCGGCGCCTCCGAGAGCGCGAGCGCGAAGCCGGTGCCGGCCATCTGCCCGTGATCGCGATCTCGGCCGCGACCGACTCGGCGCACCTCGACGAATGCATGGAAAGCGGGATGGACGGCGTGCTCAAGAAACCGCTGCGCCTGGACGAACTGTCGAGCATGCTGCAGCTCTGGCTGGGCGGGGCGCCGTCGTCGCCGCAACGCCCCGACACGGCCTTGCCGCCGCAGTTTCACGAGGCCATGGCGGAAGATCTTGCGGCGCTGCGCCGGGCGTTCGCTGCGGGCGACACCGCGAGCGCGGCGCACCATGCGCACCGCATCAGGGGCGCGGCCTTGATGGTCGATGCTGCGGCTGTGGCAGCGCCCGCCGATGCGTTGGAAGAAATCGCTCGCGCCGAAACCGCTTCGGATCACATGCGCGTGGCGGACCTGCTGGACGAGCTCCAGCTTGCGCTGTCGGCACAGGCGGCGTCCTGAGCAGGCGGCGCCCTACGCCCCCGCCATCCGTTCCTTCATCAACCGCCGAAGAATCGCCAGCGCCGGTGCCTCGGTGCGCTGGCGCAAGGTCACCAGTCCGAAGCGTGCCGTGCCGCGCATCGGCGGTTCCATCCGCAGCTCGACCAGGTCGGGTGCCGACTCGTGCACCGCGAGCAGCACCGTGTCGCTCTGGCGCACCACGTCGGCGATGCTGGGCAGCTCCTCGCACTGCAGGGTCACGCAGTTGGCAGGATGTGCCTGTGGGCCGTAGGTCTCGACCAGCGTGCGGGCCACCTCGTCGCTCAGCGGTGTCGAGGCGATCGGGTAGCGCTGCACCGCCTCGAAACTCACGCCCTTGCGCAGCCGTGTGAGTGGATGGCCGCGGCGGCACAGGAAAGCGCCGCGCAGCTCGTACACGTGGGTCAGCACCAGGTCGGGCGCGGGCTTGAGTGCGCGCGCATCGACCACCAGCGCGTCCAGGCTGCGCTCGCGCAGCGCCTGCGCCAGCAAGTCGGTGCTGCCGCGCGCGATCACGGTGCGCACGGCCGGATGGTGCGTCGCCATGTGCAGCAGAAAGGGCGTCATCAGCAGCGCGCCGGGCCCCGAGCCCAGCCCGATGCGCACGGTGCCGCCCTCGCCTTCGCGCATCTGCCGGCCACGGTCGCGCAGCGCCTCGGCCTCCGACACCAAAAGCCGCGCGCGCTCCAGCACCTCGCGCCCGAAGACCGTGAGCTCGTTGCGCCGGCCGATGCGGTCGAACAGCGGCATGCCCAGCTCGTCCTCGAGCGCGCGCACGCTGCGGCTGAGCGCGGGCTGCGTCAGGTGCAGCGCCTGCGCCGACTGGCTGAACGAGCCCGTGTGGGCCAGCGAAATCAGGTGCCTCAGTTGAACCAGCGTCATGGCGAAAGCCTCGTTTTCAGGAATGCATTGGACTCATGCTAATGCAGCCAACAATGCATTGGACGTTGCGTCGAGCCGCTCCTAGCATTCCCCTGCATCCGGCCCCACGAGCCGGCACCACCCCAGGAGACATGACTTTGACGACGACTTCGCTCTTCCGATCCGCGCTGCTGCTCGGCTGCGGGCTGATGCTGGCGGCCGCGGGCCCCGCCCGCGCCGACGGCTTTCCCGCCAAGCCCGTGAACCTGATGGTTCCCTACCCGGCCGGCGGCCCCTCGGACGCCACCGCGCGCATCTTCACCGTGCCACTGGGCAAGGCGCTGGGCCAGCAGGTGGTCGTGGAGAACCTGGGCGGCGTGAGCGGTGCCATGGCCGCACAGAAGGTGCTGGCCGCGCCGGCCGACGGCTACTACCTCTTCCAGGGCTCGCCCAACGAGATCATTCTTGCGCCGCTGGCCAATGCGGCCGTGAAGCTCAAGGCCGAAGACTTCCGCATGGTGCACCCGGTGGCCGAGGCGGTGATGGTCTTCGTCGCCCGCAAGGACCTGCCGGCCAACAGCGTCGACGAACTCATTGCGCTGGCGCGCAAGTCGCCCGACAAGCCGCTGTCGTACGGCAGCGTGGGCATCGGCTCGCTCTACCACCTGATCCTCGAGAAGGTGCAGCTGGACACCGGCGTGAAGCTCATGCACGCGCCTTACAAGGGCAACGCGCCGCTGCTGCAGGACATCGGCGGCGGCCAGGTCGACTTTGCCGTGCTGGTCTACAGCGCCGCCATGGGCGCGCTGGCCGACCAGGGCCGGCTGAAGATCCTCGGCCAGCTCGGCGGGCAGCGCTCCGAGCTGCTGAAGAACGTGCCCACCGCCAGCGAAGGCAAGGAGCTGAAGAACGTCAACTACAAGACCTGGAGCGGCTTCTTCGTGCGCAAGAACACGCCCGAAGACGTGGTGCAGAAGCTGCACCAGGCCGTCGGCGCGGCGCTGAAGGAAACGAGCGTGCGCGAGCAGCTCGCGGCCCAGACGCAGCTGGCCTCGCCGCAGACGACGCTGGCCGAATCGGCGAAGTTCTACGAAGCCGAGACCGCGCGCTACCGCGACATCGCCAAGTCCATCCGCCTGGAACCCCAATGAGCACCACCGCCCTCCTGAACGACCTGCACGCCAGCGCCGACACCTTCATCGGCATCCGCCGCGACATCCACCAGCACCCCGAACTCGGCTTCGACGAGCACCGCACCTCGGCGCTGGTGGCCGAAAAACTCGAAGCCTGGGGCTACACCGTCGAGCGCCACATCGGCGGCACCGGCGTGGTGGGCCGGCTGGTGCGCGGCAGCGGCACGCGCCGCCTCGGCCTGCGCGCCGACATGGACGCCCTGCCCATCGACGAGGCCACGGGCCTGGCCTACGCCAGCGAACACACGGGCGTGATGCACGCCTGCGGCCACGACGGCCACACGGCGATGCTGCTGGCGGCGGCGCAGCACCTGGCCGAGCGCGGGCGCTTCGACGGCACGCTGAACCTGATCTTTCAGCCTGCCGAGGAAGGCGGCGGCGGCGCGGTGCGCATGATCGACGACGGCCTGTTCGAGCGCTACCCCTGCGACGCCATCTTCGCGATGCACAACATGCCCGGCATGGCGCAGGGCCGGCTGGCGATGCGCGAAGGCCCGGCCATGGCCTCGTCCGACTACGCCACCATCACGCTCACCGGCGTGGGCGGCCACGGCGCCATGCCGCACCGCGCGGCCGACCCCATCGTGGCCGCGGCCAGCATCGTGATGGCGCTGCAGAGCGTGGTCTCGCGCAACATCGACCCGCTGCAGATGGCGGTGGTCACGGTGGGCGCCATCCATGCGGGCAAGGCCAACAACGTGATCCCGCAAGGCGCGGTGCTCGAGGTCAGCGTGCGCGCCCTCGACCGCGAGGTGCGCAAGAAGATCGAAACCCGCATCAAGGCGCTGGTGGCCGCGCAGGCCGAGAGCTTCGGCGTGCAGGCGCAGATCGACTGGCGGCCCGGCTACGCGGTGCTGGTCAACACGCCCGAAGAAACCGCCTTCGCGCGCACCGTGGCCGAAGAACTCGTGGGCCCGGCGCAGGTCACCTGGCAGACGCCGCCGCTACCGGGCAGCGAAGACTTCGCCTTCATGCTGGAGCGCGTGCCCGGCTGCTACCTGCTCATCGGCAATGGCGACGGCGACGCGCACGGCGCCTGCATGGTCCACAACCCGGGCTACGACTTCAACGACAGCAACGTTGCCGTGGGCGGCGCCTACTGGGTGCTGCTGACCGAGCGCTTCCTGCGCGCCGCGGACTGAACGTTCAAGCCGACTGCCGCGCGAGCCATTCGCGCGGCGACACGCCCACCCTCTGCGCGAACAGGCGCGACAGCGCCGAGGCGTTCGCGTAGCCGAGGCTGTCGGCAATCGCCTTGACCGACGCACCCGTGCGCAGCTCGGCCTGGGCAATCGTCAGGCGCCACTGCGCCAGGTAGTCGGCGGGCGTTGCGCCCACCACCGACTTGAAGCGCGCGGCGAACGCGCTGCGCGACATGCCCGCCTCCGTGGCCATCTGTTCGAGCGGCCACGGCTCGCCCGGGCGCTCGTGCAGCGCGACCAGCACGCGCGCCAGCTGCGGATCGCCCAGGCCCGTCAGCAGGCCGGCGGGCACCCCGCTCTCCTGCGGATGGTCGAGCAGCCAGCGCAGCAGCTGGATCAGCACCACCTCGAACAGCCGGTCGGCCAGCAGCCGGTGCCCGCACAGCACGCGCCCGGTTTCCGCGAACAGCAGCGCCAGCGCCGCTTCGAGGCCGTCGACCGCATGCAGCGGCAGCCGCACCAGCGGCGGCAAGGCGCGCACCAGCGGGTGCGCCTCGCCGCCGTCGAAGTCGACCGTGGCGCAGACGAAATCCGAGCCTTCGGTGGGCGCGTTGTGGAAGTCGTGCGCCAGCGGGCGTGGGTAGAAAAGCAGGCTGGGCTCCTTCACGACCAGCTTGCGCGGCACGCCGGCCGAACGCACCGACGGCGCCGAATGCGTGACCACCATCTCGCCGCGCCGCATCACATGCAGGAAGCTGCGCCCCTCTTTCGCCGCGAAGTGCGTCACGCCGCACAGCGGCCCCGTGTGGAACAGGTGGGCCCGGACACGGAAACGCTCGAGCAGGGACGAGAGCCTGTCGATGGGCGGCGGCGGTGTTGCGCTCGGCATTGGATGAAAAGGTGTGTTGAATGGATGAAAGCGTTCAAATCATACGGATTTCGGGAAGACACTGCATCCATCGTCATCACCGAAAGGAAGTCTTCATGCCCCGCGTCAACCTCGTCACCGACACCGCCGACACCGCCGACACCGGCGACGCCCAGGTCTTGCTCTCCCAAATCCACGGTGCCTTCGGCGCCACGCCCAACATGTTCCGCGCCGTCGCCAACTCGCCCGCGGCGCTGCGCAGCCTGTGGGGATCGTTCGGCGCGCTCGGCGGCGGCGTCATACCGGCGCAGCTCGGCGAGCAGATCGCCGTGGCCGTTGCCGACCGCAACGCCTGCCACTACTGCCTCGCGGCCCACACCGCACTGGGTCGCAAGGCGGGCGTGTCGGCGGCCGACATGACCGCCGCGCAGGCCGGCGAATCGGCCGACCCGCGCACGGCGGCGGCGCTGCGCTTTGCGCTCAAGCTCGTCGATGCACGCGGCCAGGTCAACGACGCCGACGTGCAGGCCCTGCGCGCCGTGGGCTTCGACGACCGGCACATCGTCGAGATCCTGGCCCACGTCGCGCTGAACCTGTTCACCAACTACGTGAACGTGGCGTTCCAGGTGCCGGTGGATTTCCCGCAGGTGAAGCTGCGCACCGAGGCGGCCTGACATGGCCTGGCCGCGCCCCGAGGCGCCCGAGCTGCAGGTCGCGCAGTGGCTCAACACCGATGCGCCCGTCACGCTCGCGTCGCTGCGCGGCCGGGTCGTGGTGCTGCACGCGTTCCAGATGCTGTGCCCGGCCTGCGTGTCGCACGGCCTGCCGCAGGCGAAGAAGACGCGGCAGCTGTTCGCCGCGAAAGACGTCGCGGTGATCGGCCTGCACTCGGTGTTCGAGCACCACGACGTCATGACGCCGGCCGCGCTCGACGCCTTCGTGCGCGAGTACCGCCTGGGCTTTCCCATCGGCATCGACCAGCCCTCGCCCACCGGCGGCATCCCCGCCACCATGCGCGACTACCAGTGGCAGGGCACGCCGAGCACGGTGCTGGTCGACCGGCAGGGGCGCCTGCGCATGAGCCACTTCGGCCTGCTCGACGACATGGCGCTGGGCGCCGCCATCGGGCAGCTCGCGGCCGAGGAGGCGCCCGCGCACCTCATTGCGCAACCTGCAGACGATGCATCGCCAGACGGCCCGTGCGACGACACCGCCTGCCGCGCCTGAAAGAAGAAAGGACACTCGCCGCATGCCATGCATCGCCCTGCAACACCTCGCCTTCGAAGACCTCGGGCGTTTCACGAACGTGCTCACCCGGGCCGGCCACGCCATCGACTACCGGCAGGCGGGCCCGTCCGCGCTCAGCGCCGACGAGTGGCGCCACGCCGACCTCGTCGTGGTGCTCGGCGGCCCCATCGGGGCCTGCGACACGGCAACCTACCCCTGGCTCGCCGAAGCGATCGGCGGCCTGCGCGAACGGCTGGCGCTGCAGCGCCCCACGCTGGGCCTGTGCCTGGGCGCGCAGCTCATGGCCCGTGCGCTCGGCGCGCGCGTGTACCCGTCGGGGCACACGGAGATCGGTTGGGCGCCGGTCGACCTGAGCGCGGCGGGCCGGGCCTCGTGCCTCGCGGCGCTGGACGGCGAACCCGTGCTGCACTGGCACGGCGACACCTTCGACCTGCCGTCCGGCGCCGAACTGTTGGCGAGCACCGCGCGCACGCCACACCAGGCCTTCCGCCACGGCCGCCATGCGCTCGCGCTGCAGTTCCACCCCGAGGCCGACCCCGCGCGCATCGAGCCCTGGCTCATCGGGCACCACCACGAACTGGCCACGGCCGGCATCGACATTCCCGCGCTGCGTGCCCGCAGCGCCGAGCTGGCCGACCTGCGCTCCGATGCCGCGACGCGCATGCTGACCGCATGGCTGGATCAGCTCGCATGACGCAGCCCGCCCTGCCCATCGATGCACTGCTGGTCGGCCTCGTGGCCCTTCTGCCTGACGGCCGCACGCGCAGCGGCATCCGCAAGACACCCGCGGCCGATGCGCTGTGGCTTTCGCCCACAGGCCTGCAGGGCGACGCGCAGGCCGACC
The DNA here is from genome assembly GCF_058801005.1 of Variovorax sp. GW822-FHT04A09. Classification (NCBI taxonomy): domain Bacteria; kingdom Pseudomonadati; phylum Pseudomonadota; class Betaproteobacteria; order Burkholderiales; family Comamonadaceae; genus Variovorax; species Variovorax sp. GW822-FHT04A09. The sequence goes on from NZ_JBXAMV010000001.1 coordinate 1,066,348, forward strand.
TGCGCATCCACGGCGGTGTCGAGAAGGCCGTGCACCACTACCCGCGCGAGCACTACGCTAGCTGGGCGGCGGGTGGCTGCCACACCGAACTGCTGGTGCACGCGGGCGCCTTCGGCGAGAACATCTCGACCACGGGCTGGAACGAATCGACCGTGTGCATCGGCGACGTCGTGCAGCTCGGCGATGCGCGGGTGCAGGTGTCGCAGGGTCGGCAGCCCTGCTGGAAGATCGATGCGCACTTCGGCAGGCCCGGCATGGCGCGCGAGATGCAGGCGCGCGGCTGCACGGGCTGGTACTACCGCGTGCTCGAGCCCGGCTGGGTGCGGGCCGGCGCGATGGCCACGCGCGTGGAACGTCCGCACCCGGACTGGCCGCTGTCGCGCCTCATCGCGCTGCTGTTCTCGCGCGACGCGCGCTTCGCCCCCGAATGGGAACAGGCCGCCGCCCTGCCCGCCCTGGCCGAGCGCTGGCGCGCCGCGTTTCGCAAGCGGGTGGATGCGGGGCGCGTCGAAGACTGGGAGCCGCGCCTGCGCGCACCCGAGGCCTGAGGCGGCTCAGAACGCCAGCACGCGCCGGAATTGCCGCGCGGCAGTGTCATTGCCCGCCGACACCGCCAGCAGCAACTCCACCCCGGTGGCCGGTGCGCGCGCCGGCGCGACGCCGGGCAGGCGGCGCCAGCCCAGGCCCGGTTCCCAGGCGCGCAGCTGGAAGGTGGCGACACCGTCGAGCACCGCCACCCGGTCCGCAGGCTCCGGCGCCTGCAGCGGAAAAACGGCCGACACCGGCCCCGCCGCGCGGTAGAGCACATCGCCGCGCACCCACCATTGCACGCGCTGCCACTGCCCGGGCGCGGCCGGCGCGGTGCGCACGATCTCGACCACGAACGGCGCGCCGTTCGGCTGGCGCGCCTGCATCGCCACCGGCAGCAGCGGCAAGGCGGCCGACGGATTCGCCGATGCCGGCGCCGGCAGCTCGGTGGTCGCGCGCAAGGCCACGTCGCGCTCGAACTGGTCCAGCGCGCGCAGCAGCCGGGCCACGCGCTCGGTGCGGTCTTCGAGCTGGTCGTTCGCACGGCTCACGCTGTCCAGGCCGCGCCAGGACATCACGGCGAGCACGGCCATGAGCGCGATGGCGATCATCACCTCGACCAGCGTGAAGCCGCGTTGCGTGCGCTTCATGGTGGCGCGCTGCGTGTGTGCAGCGTGGCCAGCAGGCGGTCTTCGTCGTCGGCCGCGTAGACCTGCACGCGCACGGGCCGCAAGCCATCGACCACGGTCCCCACCTCCAGCCGGCAGACGAAGCGGATGCCGCCCTGCGGGCAGTCGCTGCGCGACACGCCCGGCGCCCCGGGCACACCGCCCAGCTGCAGCTCCGCCAATTGGTTCCCCGCCGACAGCATCGCCAGCGACTGCCGCTCCAGCAGGCCGAGGTTGCCGATGGTGAGGCTCGAGGCGCGCACGATCGCGGCCAACGCAATGCTCACGATGGTCAACGCAATCAAGATTTCGATCAGGGTGAAGCCGCGGTTCTTAGCGCACATGAAACGCCCCGGACGCATCCCGCGTCACCGTCACCGTGGCCGCGCCATGCCGCAGTTCGCGCTGCCAGCTCGCGCCCACAGGCTCCGACGTGAGCACGACCGGCCCCGCCGGCACGACCTCGACCGGCCCCACGCGCCAGCCGCGCGGACGCAGCTCGTCGTCCGCCGCAAAGGTGTCGAGCGCGCCGAGCGTCGTCACCTGCGGGATCGCACTGCCGCCGCGCTGCACCCAGGTGCCGCGCGCAAAGCGGTAGCCCTCGGCATCGGCCTGCCACGCGATCGTGCGGCCGTCCACGCGCACCTCGTTCTGCGCCACGGCCAGATGCCGCACCAGCTCGCGCGCGTCGCGCCGCAGTTCCTGCGCGGGGTCGGGCGCGATGCCCAGGCTGATCGCGGCGGTGGCGATGCCGACGATGACCAGCACGATCATCAGTTCGATCAGCGAGAAGCCGCGCTCCCCGCCTGCGCGTGGTCGCATGCCGCTCGTCATCCCGTCGTGGAAACACGCCATGCGGCCGATGCTAGGCAGGCTGCGTGATGCTGCGATGAAACGCAGTGCTGACACGAAACCCCAACGCCCGCGTGATAGACACAGGGGGTGCCCGCCGCCCTCGCGGCCCGCTGACCGCCCTTCACCATGCGCCCCTTCACGCCACCTTCCGCCCGCCTTCTCGTTCATGCCGCGGGCCTGTCGCTGGTCGTGGCCGGTGCCGTGACCTGGGGCCGGCTGCTCACGCCGGCCGCGCTGCCGGTGCGCGCCGCGCCCGCGCAGGCCGCTGTCGCCGATCCCACGGCCGATGCGCTCGCGGCCTGGTTCGGGCCCGGCGAGGTCCGCGCGAACATCGCGGTCAAGGGGTTGATCAAGGGCGCGGGCCAGGCCGGCGTGGCCGTGCTGTCGGTGAACGACGGCGCGCCGCAGCCCTACCGGGTCGGCGATGCGCTGGGCCGCGCGCTCACGCTCGCGGGCATCGAGGCCGACGCGGTGACGGTCGACAAGGCCGGCACCTCGCTGCGCATCGCCGCGCCGGTGCTGCCCACGGCGCCCGGCATCGTGCGCGCCGCGCCCTGAACCTTCGCGGCGCTCAGGGCGCCGTTTCGCGCGGGCGCGCATCCGGCGCCGAGGCCCAGTTCGACAGCGCATGCAGCAGCCCGCGGTTGACGCGGAAATCGCCGTCGCCCGACTCCGGCAGGAAGGCGCCCGACAGCGCCCGCGTCACGACACGCACCGCACGCGGATCGCCGCCGAAGGCTTCGAGTTCGCGCGCAAAGGCCGCGCGCGCGGGCAGTTCGTCGGCAAAGCGCTCGAAGCCCACGAACCAGCGAAAGAGCATGTTGTAGGCAAGGCTCTCGTGCACCTTCTGCGCGTCTTCGAGCGAATAGATGATCTGCAGCATCAGGCTCTTGAACAGCGTCGCCGCATCGACCGTGCCGCCATGCTGGCGCTCCAGCTCGGCCAGCAGCGTGCGCTCGTGGCGCAGCGTGTCTTCCACCTGGTCGCGCAGCGCCACCAGCGGATGGCTCTGGGGCACCAGCGCGCGCAGGTTGTCGGCCTGCACCCAGGCCTGGTGGCTCACGATCCAGACCCAGGGCGAGCCGTAGCGGTTGACCGCCACCGGGCCTTCGCGCGCGCGCTCGACGATCTTCGAGAGCCGGGCATCGAGCTCCTGCATGGTGACCCGCAACGGCGACATCCACTTCATCTTGTTCGCTCCCTTCACGTTGCCGCGCCGTCGCGGCGCAATTCGGCCAGCGCCTGCCGCAGCGTGGTGTCGACCCGCCGCGCCGTCGTGCCCTGGCGCCGGGCCACGTCCTGGCGCGACATCTCGTGCCAGCGCAGCGCCAGCAGCACCGAACGATGGCGCTGCGGCAGGCGTGCCATGGCGCGGTCGACGGCGGCGACGTCGGAGCGCGCCTGCGCGATCTGCGCCGGACCGGGGCGCGGGTCGGCCATCGCCTCCAGGTCGGCGCCCTCCGCGCTCACGCCCTGCCAGCGCTTGCGCGCGCGGATGCGGTCCATCGCGAGATTGGACGCCACGCGGTACACATAGGCATCGGGGTTCGCTGGCACCTCCTGCAGCGTGCATTCGCCCAACCGCAGCCAGGCCTCGTGCAGGCATTCGCTGGCCAGGTCGGCGCAGCCGAGCTGCCGTTCGAGGCGCCGTTGCAGCGGCGCGTACTGCGCCACGAGGTGCTGCTGCAGCTGCACGCCCGGCGTCGGCGCCGCCACCGGCCGTGGGGCCGGACGCAGCGCAGGCAGCGCAACCCGGTCGTCGATCAGGCGCCAGACCGAAGGCCGCATCGAGGAGAACCGGTCCGGGGCGCGTCGCAAGGCGTGAGGATGGGGAGTCATGGTCGGTTTCGCTGAGCGCCCGTCGCGCCGACCCGGACTCTCCGGTGGCGGCAGCGGCCAGGCCTGGGACAACAAGGGAAGGAACACGGGCGCCCGTCGGTCGGGGCGCGGGCTCGACGGGTCGTTCAGCGTTGCAGGTTGGCGCGCTCCTCGTCCGTCAGTTGCCGGCTCATCGCCGGCGGCAGGCTGCCGCCGCCGAGCACGCGGATCACGCTGCGCGGGTTGTAGGTTGCGGCGGTGGTGGTCGCCTTGGCGCTGTCGACTGGCGCCTGCGCGCCGTTGCCGGCACCCCCGCTCGCAGGCTCGTTGCCGAAGCCCAGCACGCGCACGGTGAACACCGACGGCAGCGCCTGGCGCGCCGCCGCGCGTTCGCGCTGCATCGCGTCCTGCGCCGCCATGCTGGCCTGCGAGGCCGCGGCGCTGGCGTTGGTCAGCGCGCCCACGTTCACCGAGGCCACCACCGGCAGGCCGGCCGATTCGCCCTTGACCTGGATGTTGGCGGCGTTTACCACCTGCAGCGCGGCCACGTTGACGTTGCCCGACACGCGGATGCCCGCCTCGCCCGCGTCGATGGTGCCCAGCGGCGCGATCAGGTCGACGTCGCCCGGCGGCACTTCGGCGATGGGCGCCAGCGTCGCGATGCCCGCGCCCGAGCTCGGGGCCTGCGGCGACACCTCGACGTTGCCGACGTTGTCGTACACGCGCTTGGGCGGCGTGAACACCACGGTGGTCTTGGCGCCGCGCCCGGCGTTGATGTCGCCCTTCTCCGACCACGCGAGGATGCTGCCGCCGAAGGTGGTCATGATGCGCGACAGCCCGAGCAGCAGGCTGCCTTCGCTGAAGAAGCGGATGTTGCCTTCCCCCTGCGTCAGCACGCCCGAGGTGGCCGGCGGCACCGCACCCTGCACGCCCAGGATGATGCTGCCGCCCGGCGCGAGCATGTCGATGTCGCCGCCGAACTGCGTGCGCACGCCCGAACCGCCGAACATCGTGATGTCGCCCTCGAGTGCCGAGCGCGTGGGGAACAGCGTGGCGATCATCTCGCGCCCGCGCAGGTAGCTGCCTTGGCGCGGGCCGTCCGCGTCGTTGTACTCGCGCCCGCCTTCGCGCAGCTCGGCGTAATACACCTCGCGCAAAAAGATGCGCTGCTGCGCCGGGGCCAGCCCGTCGAAGTACGCCAGCGCCTGCGCGGTGGTGCCGGCGTCGAAGCCGTAGCGCGCTTTCAGCCATGCGGCCAGCTCGGCCTCGTAGGTCTTCGCGGCCTTGCCCGGCTGCTGCGCCAGCGGCGTGCCGGTTTCGGCGCGGTTCGAGGGGTCGAGGTAGCGCGCGCGAATCGGCGCCATGTCCAGCCCCTGCGTCGCCGCCTGCGCGCCCACGCCGGCCATGAGCGCCACCGACGCGCCGGGCCGCGTGTCGCCAGGCACGATGGGACCGATCGAGGTGATGCCGCCACGGTCTTCCTGCCGCAGGTGCCGGCCCGCCGAGACTTCGAGCGTGCCGGGGCCGGCGATGTCGACGTTGGCGTAGAGGATGTCGCGGCCCGCGGAGATCACCGAGACGTCGGAGGGCTGCTGGTGGACGATGAGGTTGCCGCGTGAGGCTGTGCTCTGGAGCTCGCTCGGACGCTCCACCCAGAACGTGCCCGGCGCATCGCCGGTGTTGACGATGTCCCGGCCGGCCTTGATCCAGACCGGGCCGGCGGCCTGGTACCAGGTCGCGCTGCCGTCGGGCAGGGTCAGGGTTTCGCCAGTGCGCAGGCCGACAATGTCACCGCTGGCCGCATAGAAGCGAACGGGCGGTGCTGCCACGTCGCGGGCCAGCGGCTGCGCTGCCGTGTTCGGGCCGAAGGCAAACAGCGAAGTCCTGTTGAATCCCCCAGTGAGCATCGTCGGACTCATGGGCGAGACGTTGGAGACACGAATTTCGCGGATGAACTGGTCTTCGAAAAGTCCAACGAATGCGGGATTGAACGGCGTCGGCAGCGGCGTGCCGGTGCCCGACATGCCCATGCCGAGTTGGCCCGCGTAGATCGAACCGCCCGACAGCATCTCGAATTCGCCGCGTGCGGAAGGCGCCAGGGTCAGCCCGTAGCTCAGTGCCACGGGGTAGTACCGTGCTTGCGGCAGCGCCGCATAGCCGGCGTAGATGTTCCCCGTCAACGCGGCGGCGTGAAAGATGCCCGGATAGACGATCCATGCGTCCGGCGAGGTGGTCTTCAGTGTCGAGTCGGCGCTGTCCCGGCGTGCCATCACGGGCGTCAGGTGCCCACCCGCCGACAGCAAGTCGATCGCGCTGCGGTCGCTCCACAGGCTGAACCAGCCCTGCCCGCCTCCGTCGTAGCCGGTGCCGCCGACGCTGAAGGCCGAGGTGTTCGGCGTCGGAACGCGCCCGGGGTCGGCTGCGGCGCCGAGCACCAGGTCGCCGCGCGTGCTCAGGCGCATCGTCGCGTCGCCCGGCAGCAGGTTGATGCCGCCGCGCGCATCGGCAAAGGTCGGGTTGAAGGGATCGATGGCACGCGTGTCGATCGGGTCGCTCAGGTTGAAGTTGCTCGACAGGTACTGCAGGCCCAGGCTGCCGATCGACGCCGCGCGCACGTCGGTGCTGCCGCGCAGGTTGGCGATGGCGCCGGTGAGCACGAGGTTCTCCGCGGCCCCGTTGAGCGCGCGGTGCGGGTTCAGGGCGCCGGCCACGCGCATGTCGATGTCGCCGCCGCCTGTGAGGGTCAGCGCACCGTCCGCGCCGACGCGGCCGGTGCTCGCCACGGCGAGCACGAGGCCGCCGCTGCTGGGTCTGTCCTGCGAGTTCACCAGTGGCTGCGGCGTGCGCGGTGCGATGGCCCCCGCATCACCGCCCACGCGCACGCTCAGGTTGCCGCCGCCCAGCGTGCCGAAGCCGGTGAAGCCGGCCAGCGTCGGCTCCGTGAACGCACCGGGCACGACGGCACCGCCGATGTAGGCGCCGAAGTTGATCCACCATGCGCTCGGGATCGGGCTGTCGATGCCCGCCGTGCCCGAGCCTTGCCGCCAGAGCCAGTTGCCGGCCAGCACGCTTGAGCGTTCATCGGAGACGATGTGACCCACAAGATCGCCGCCGGCTGCGATCAGCAGGTTGCCGCCCTGGTCGGGATACCACGCGCGGTAGGCCGAGAGCGCGCCGTTGTAGTCGGTCAGCGGCGACTGCGGCCCCAGCAGGCCGTCGGCGCCGCTGCCGCGTGGGCGGTTGTGGCCCGCCTCGGTCGCGGTGGCCGTGCCGGCCGTGTACACGCCGAAGGGCGAACGCATCCGCAGGTCGCCGGCTGCCAGCAACTCGAGGTCGCCGGTGCCGGTGCGCAGCACGCTGAAGGCGGGCGTGTTCGGCGCGCCGACAGCCCGTTCCTGGCCACCGCCGGGCACGCAGAGGCCGGCGCCGATGTCGCACCACCACAGGTCCTCGGGATCGACCGGTGTGCCGGGCGGGCGACCCAGCCAGTTGCCCGGCGCCCACACCGGCGGACCGTTGCCGGGGCCCATTTCGATCGTGAACTTCAACACGCTGTGCGCGTCGGCCAGCTGCAATGCCGCGCGCGAATCCGGCCGCGTCGCCCGGCGGTCGGCCGCGCCGAGGTCCGCACCCGCCACCAGTTGCAGGTCCCACGAGGTGGCGCCTTCACCGAGCATCGGAGCGATCGCCCAGTTGCGCCCCTGCACGCCATCGACCGTGGGCCGCAGCTGCACCGGCGTGTTGCCGGGCAGTTCCAGCAAGGTGTTCGACGGAATCAGCGCGCCGCGCGCGAGCTGCAGCGGGCCGGCCATGGTCATCTCCACCGGCAGCTCCACGCCCTTGGGCCAGGTCAGCGCGCCCACCGAGGCCGGCGAGCGCAGCGCGGTGCCGGCGCCCAGCCGCGTCTCGGACGGCAGCGTCACGGCCGTGGCCAGCACCGAGCCGGCGGCATGGGCCAGCGAACCGTCGGGGCGGTAGATGTTGGCCGCGACCACGGTGCCGGCCGGCAGGCTCCACGGCGCTTGCAGCACCGCGTCCACGGGCAGCACGGTGCCGGCGGGCAGCGTGGTGGGGTTCACGGCCACGCTGTAGTTGAGGGTGGCGCCCGCGGGAAAGCGGGTGCCGGTGTCGAGCGTCACGCCGTCGATGGGCACGATGACGGCGCCGCCGGCGTAGCGCCCTTCGGCGAGCATCCAGCCCACGTCGTCCGGCGTGGCCGGCGGCGGTGCGAAGCCGTCGCTGATGCTGCCGTGCACGTTGAGTGCGCCGGCCGCGCGGATCACCAGCTTGCCGGGCTCGCCGAAGCCGCGCCGCGCCGGATCGCCACGGTCGGCCGCGGGGCCGTAGCGGTAGCCCGAGAGGTCGAGGTCGCCGTCCACCGTGAGGTCGCCGTTCGGGTTGTTGATCCGGTCGCTCACGATCTCCACGCCGGGGCGCAGGTGGTAGCTGCCCAGGCCTGTGAGGCGCGCCGACAGCGAGGCGTTGCCCAGCGCCTTGTCGATGAAGGCGACGCTGTGGACGTCAACCTTGTTGAGGAAATCCTGCGTGATCAGTTGCGGCCGGTGGCCCGTCACGTCGGGCGTGGAAGCCAGCGGCGCGTCGTCGTAGGTGCGGAAGGCATTCACCGCGACGGTCTTCGCGCCCACGATGGCCGGCGTGCCCTCGACCGCCACGGCCACGTCGTCCGCGCCGAGGCGCGGTGCATTGAGGTCGAGCGTGCCCCGCGCGCGGCCGTCGTTCTGCCCGGCGCGGGTGCCCATGGCCACGTCGGTGCCGGCGCGCAGGTCGATGCGTGCGCCGCTGCCCAGCGTGAGCGTGCCGTCGCGGCTCGTGAGGTCGACCACGGCGCGGTTCGGGCTGTCGATGATGCGGCCTGCGCTGTCCACGCGCAGGCCCGTGCCGTGTGCGTCCAGCGTGCCGTTCACGCGCAGGTCGCCCGCGGCGGCCAGCCGGATGGACCCGACCTGCACGCCGCTCGCGTCGATGCGGCCGTCCACGCGCAGGCTGCCGCCGTCGAGCGCAATGGCCACCTCGCGCGCCTTCACCCCGTCGCCCACCACGAGGTCGCCCTGCTTGATCTGGAAGCGCCGCGCGCCGAACACGCCGCCGTCGTTGAGCCGCTGGTTCAGGCCCGCGAAGTCGGACAGGGTCCGGGCGCGCACGGTCAGCTCGCCCGCGTCGTAGGGCACCAGCGTGCCACCCGCGTCGTAGCTGCCGCTGGTGGCGCCGCGCAGCGCGCCGTCGAGCGCGACGTGGCCGGCGCCCTCGCCCAGCGCCACGGCCTCGATCGTGCCGCCGCGCTGGCGGCGCGCCGACACGTCGATGAGACCGCCCGCCGCCTGTGTGATGTGGCCGGCCGCGCTGGTCATCAGCAGCTCGCCGCCGGCACTGTCCTTCGCCACATCGAACAGCGTCACCGTGCGGCCCGACAGGTCGATGCGCGAGCCCGCGCCGAGCGTGACGTTGTCCGTCGCCGCCAGCACCAGCCGGCCGGAGGGCAGCACGATGCTGCCCTCCAGCCCGACGCGCTTCCCCCTGAGTTCCAGTGTCGCGCCCAGCGCGTCGCTCGTGCCGGGCGCCACGCCTTCGGGCACGGCCACGGTGATGTCGCCGCCCGCGGTGATCCGCATCGTCGAGGCCGCCTGCCCCGTGAGCACCGGCGCCACCACCGCGAGGTTGCCGCCTTCGTAGGCATAGCCCTCGCCCGGCGTGTACGCGTCCTGGCGCTGGTGCACCGCGAGCGTGCCGCGACCGCTGGCGGTGACGCGTTCGCTGGCGTTCAGCTTCACGTCGGCAAAGCCCAACGCCAGGCGCGCATCGGTCGCCTGGCCGCTGGGCTGCGCATAGGGGCCGTGGCCCAGCACGATGGTGCGGGCGCCGATGTCGAGCGTGCCCGCGCCCAGCAGGTCGGCCATGGCCGCGCCGGGCACGGCATCGGAGCCGGACCAGACGAACTCGCCCGCCCGGATGGCGGCCACGTCGCCCGCCGCGCCATAGCCGTGGATGGCCGGCGTGCCGAACACCAGCCGGTCGAGGCCGCTGGCGTCGAGCTTCACCGCACCGAAGATGTTCACGGCGTCGCGCGCGTTGAGGATCAAGGTCTCCAGCGCCGGCGCACCGATGGCGGTGTTGCCCGCCAGCAGGCGGTCCAGCCGCGCCTGGTTCAGCGCCAGGCCCAGCGGCAGGCGGCCGTTGGCGCCTGCGGTGGCAATGGCCGCATCCTCGCCGAGGTTGACCGCCGCCACCGCGAGCGACAGGTTGCGCGTGCCGTAGGACACGTTGTCGGCCAGCGTCAGCGCACCGTTCGTGGCGATGGCCAGCGTGCCCTCGGACACCAGCTGCGTGGTGCCGCTGCACGAGGCCGTCACGCACTGGCCGACGTGGATGCCGACGGAATACGGCACATCGGGCGACGACGCGCCCAACTGCAAGTTCAACCAGCCGTTCGACAACGCAAGCACCGAGGTGCCCGTGAACACATAGCCCGCGCTCGAGTCGAAACCCGAGGCCTTCTGGCCCAGGGTGCTGAGCGAGGCGCCTTCCTCGATGACGATCTGTTGCTCGCCCACAAAGCCGGGACTGCTCGCCAGCACGATGTCGCCCGCCGACAGGCGCGCACCGCTGCGCACCACCAGGCTGCCGTCGCCGCCGATCGTGGCCAGTCGTCCTTTCTGGCCGTACTCGACGAAGATGCCGCCATTGAGCACCAACCGTGGTGCATGCAGCTTGCTGAGTTCGTCGGCCTGCACCGACGCACCGGCCAGGCCGGTGGCGGCCGTCTGCCCCGCCGCCAGCACCTCGCCCAGGCCGCGCACGTTCACCGTGCCGCCGAAGCCGTCGGTGCCGGGCGCCGCATCCAGGCGCACCTGGCCGTCGAAGGTGAAACCCAGGCGGTTCGTGTCGGTGTCGGTGGGCTTGGCCAGGAAGATGTCCAGCGTCTTCGCATCGACCGTGAGCATCCCGCGCGCAAAACCCTGGCGCGCCGCGTCCGCGCGCATGAACGTGTTGTAGTCGGTCTCGCGGTAGCTCGAATGCGCACGGACCTGCGTACCGGGCGTGAGCACCAGGCGGTTCGGCAGCGCCTCGCGGATCGCGGTGTGGGCCACGCCCAGGTAGCCGGGCGCGACATACGAGCCGTTGCCCACGCCGGTCACGCCCGAAAGGCCGATGCGGTCGCCCGCGCCGACCTCGACGCGGAAGGCGCCGGGGAGCAGCGCATAGGTCGAGGGCATCAGCGTGTAGGTGCCGGCCGGCAGGCCCGGCACGCCGGCCGGAAGGGTGACCTGTTGTCCCACCGCCGGTGCGCCGAAGCCCGCCTCGGGCGCCACCGGCGCATAGCTGGCCGCGCTGCCGGGCACGATGGCGTACACGCCGCTGCGGCGGTCGCTGTAGGCGTTGAAAGGGTTCGCGTTCGCGAGCGGCGTGGCCAACACGTCGACCGAGCCGCCCCGACCGGTGGTGAAGCCCGCGCCCGACAACGTGCCGCCACCCGACAGGTCGAGCAGCGAACCGGCCTGCGCGTCGACATGGCGGGCGTTGAAGCCGATGCCGCGCCGGACGGCCGCAGAGCCTTCCATTCCGCCCGCGCCGACCGGCGTCACGGCCTGTCCGCCGTAGCGATAACTCAGGCCGTCGACCGTGCCGCCATAGGGCATCTGCAGACCCGCACCGCTCACCGAAGTTTCGCTGCCTGCGAGCAGCGTCACCCGTTCGGCCACCTCGCCCGTGAAGCTGGAGCCCAGTTGCAGGCGTCCCAGCGGGGCACGCAGGATGCCCCCCTGCTCGATGGTCTCGGCGCCGAGCCGCAGGCTGCCGAACGCCGAGTACGGCGTCGCGACCTCGCCGTCACCGTGGCGGCGGATCGCCAGCACGCTGCCCTCGGCGTAGCGCGGCGTCTCGCCGGAAGCCGGGTCCCGTGGCATCACGCCTGCCAGGATCCGGGCACTGGCATCCGTGGCCGGGTACACCTGCGCGGCGGTCAATGCCAGGTTGCCGGCGGTTGCCAGCTCCGTCGTGATGTCGGTGAGCCCCTCGCTCCCCATGCCGCCCAGAAGACGGAGGTCGCCGCGGCTCGTGAGTTCGACGACTGCGAATCCGCGCCGGTCCATCGCGTAGTTCGAGGTGCGCAAGTCGACTGTCGCTCGTGCACCGAAGCCGACGCGGTCGCGCACGTCGATCAGGTCGCCGGCGACCGCGAAGGTGCCGTCGGGCACCTGCGTGGACGGCCCTTGCGCCCAGCCGGCCTCGGGCATGGTCGAGTCATCGGGGACCTTCGGCCTGCGCACCCCCGCCAGCCGGACATAAGGCGCACTCAGCGACACCGAAGACCCTGCCGCCGCTGCGTCGCTGTGCGCGTACGAAGCCGCGTACAGGCGCAGGCTCTGTCCCAGGTTCAGTGCGACGTTGCCATCGAAGCTCAACGGACCATGAACCAGCAGCGACAGGTTGTCGAAGCCGCCGGCCTCGATGCGATCGACGCCGATCCGGCCCGTGCCCGTGCGCAGCAGTTGTCGTGCGTCGAAGCGCGAAGTCGCCGCCGCGAGCGGGCTGTCGCCCTGCGTCTGGGCCAGCACCAATTCGCGATGACGCAGGAGTTCGCCTGTCGTGAGCACGGTCGGGTAGATCGCCGACTCGAGCGCCAGTGCCAGCGTGCCGCCCGCGGCGCCCGTCCCCCCGGCGGCCGCGCGCAGCGTGCCGTCCAGGTAGAGGCCCTGGCTCGACGAGAGGACGATGGTGCCGCCGTTGCTCGCCACCGGCACCGGCGAGGTCATGCCGCGCGGCCCGCCCGCGCCCGGATCGAGGTCGGCACGCGTGCCCGACGCATCGAGCAGCGCGCCCGGACGGATCACGACGAAGGCTTCGGGCGCCTGGGTCAGCCCGGTCTGCTCCCAATCGAACGCGCCACCGATGCGGATCGTGCCGCCGTCGGGCACCTGCCCGTAGGCCCGACCGAAATTGTCGTAGGCCACCGCGGCCCGTGCCGAGGTGTCGAGCACGGCGCGCTCGCCGATCCACACCAGCCCGGGCTGACCCGGACTGCCCGCCTGCCCACTGCCTGGCAATCCGCTCCCCTCCACGCTGATGGTGCCGCCCGGCGCGCGCAGCAGGCCGTCGATGGTGATCTCGCGGCCACGCAGGCTGATGGACTGGGCCGAGTCGACCGTGATTTCGGCCCCCGGGCGCACGTCGACCGGCGCCCGCGACACCGTGGCCACGCCGTTGTCCACGAGCGCCTGCAACTGCAGGCTCACGCCGCCGCGCTGCGTGAGCACGCCGCGCACCGGGTCTTCGGTCCACAGCGGCGGCATCCACAGTGCCAGCGCGCGCTCGGGCTCGCTTCCACCGGCGACGGTCTTGGCGTCGGGCGCGAAGCGGTAGACCGGCATGCGCACGTCGAGCTTCGCGCCGTCGGCCACGACAAGGCCGAGGTGTCCGTTGACGTCGTAGCGTGAGAAGCCCGACTGGAAGATGCCGCTGTCGATGGCGATGCTCGCGAGGGTGCTCACCGGTTCACGGAAGCGCGTACCCGCGGCTACCTGTGTTCCGTTCGCGATGATGAAATCGGCAGGCGCAACCCGGCCTGCGACGACGGTTGCCGTTTGTTCAGCGACGCTCAGCCCATTCGGGAAGACGGCAGCGGGAACGACAAAGATGATGGGAAATTCGACGACATTGGACATTCCCACAATCCTGGCGCCCGCAGGCACTGTCGCGGGTTCCTCGCCTTCCTCGACGCCCCTCGAACGAAAGACCCTTGACTCGCCGTTCACGATGGCGGTGACTGAGTACCCCCCGCGCGGCCCATTCGGTCGGGGCAGCCTCCAATCCGCCGCGATGGTGACGGCGTTCGCACCATCATCGAAGAGCGGCTGCGATCCCAGAGCTTCTCCGGGTAAGGCTCGCGTGCGTTGGTAGTGGTAGTCAACCGGCAGGACGTCGCCCGCGCGCACCTGGTAGTCCTGCAGCAGGATCAAGTCGGTCGGCGCGGCCTGCCCGGCTGACAGTTGCCCATCGCCACCCGGCACAGTGCCGCCGATCACCACCCCCGTGCCCGACGCCATCCGCAAGGTGCCGCCGCCGCTCACGCCGTAGCCCCGGATGTCGCCATCCGCATGCAGCAGGCCGTGGGTCGCCACCGAGGTGTTGCTGTCCGCCAGCAGGTCCACATCGCCGCCGCGCCCGCCGCGTGTCTTGCCGTTGGCCAGCACCGCGCCGCCCGACGACACATCGATCAGCGAACCCGCAGCCAGGTCGATCGCGCCCGTGCTGCGGATGCGCACCGCGCCGCCATCGAGGTACGGCAGGCCGCTGCTGCCCGACGGGTCCATCTGCAGGTTACTCCACAGCCCGCGCGCATCGAGCGTCACGCCGGGCGCGACGCGCACGCCGATGGCCTCGGGCAGCGTGCCCTCCGCCAGCGGCAGGTTGGCATCGCCCGGTCCCCCGACGTTGCTGGCGCTGCGCACCACGTTGCCCAGCATGATCTGGCCGCCGCGCGCCGTCAGGTCGCCGCGCACCGCCACCGTCGTCGCGTGCAGCGCGATGCGCCCTCCCGGTGCCACGCCCAGCGCGCCGTCCACCGCGATCTCCTTGCCGGCCACGGCCACGAGCGCGCCCAGGCCGAAGCCGCTGAGCTGCCGGCTGTCCAGGCGCAGCGCCTCCTTGTCGGCGGCGGGCAGCGGGTCGCCGGCCCCGAGCCTGGCCGTGTCGGCGCCCGCCGCACCGTCTGCGAACACGATGCGATCGAGCGTCGGCACCAGCTGGCGGAAGATGCCCACCGCGCCCTTCGTGGGGTCGTCGTTGAACCCGACGACCTGGTCGTTGCCGAGCGTGAGCTGGCCCGCGCGGGCCGCCGCAGCGTGCGACTGCGCGTAGCCGTCGAGCGCCGCGTCGCTCTTCGTGCCCTGCCCCGGCCCCTGGTAGGCGGTGGCCGTGATGTCGCCGCGCAGCACCGCCGCGCCCGTCGCCACTTCGAGGCGGCCCGCGTCGCGGCCCACCGTGTAGCCGTTCTCGAGCCGTTGCTGCGGGCCGATCAGCGGGTTGTAGAAGTAGCCCGTGGTCTTGTCGCCCCAGCGCTTGTGTTCGTCTTCGAAGCCCTTGTAGACGCCGGTGTAGACGATGTCGGCCGGCGCGCTCGACGCCTCGTACAGCCGCCCGTCGCGGCCCTTGAGCCAGCTCTGGCGGATGACGCCGGTCTGCACGTCCAGCGTGCCGCCCGAGAGGTTGATGTTCGAGCCCGCCTGCGTCACCACCTCGGCACCGGTGAAGACCACGTGGCCGCCCTGCGCCGCCCATTCGCCGACGCTGTGTCCCTGAAGGCCCAGGTAGCCGCCGACCTCGAGCAGGCCGCCCGCCGTGTACCAGCGCTCGCCGTCGTAGCCGCCGGTGCCTGCCGCCACACGCGTGAGCTTGCGCCGGTCGATCCACACGTTGCTGTTGTTGAGCATCGTGGTGTCGCGGTTGACCGGTGCGTCGCGCTGCTCGTTGCCCTGGATGTTGATCTCGACGTTGTTCGAGGCCATGGCCACGCGCACGCCCACAGCGCCCGATACGTCGAGCCGCGCACCGTCGGCCACGGTGCTGCGCCCGCCCTGGCGGCCCGCGCTCACCGCGATCTGCCCACCGGTGGCGAGCGTGGTCGACGCGCCTTCGAACAGCACGCCGCCGCCCGAGACGATCTCGATGCGCGACAGGTCGCGCCGGTCGTTGAGCAGCGAGAGGTTGTCGAACGCGCCCAATGCAGCGCCCCGGCGCAGCACGTCCTGCCTGGCCGACTCGTTGATGAGTGCGCTGCGCTGGCTGTCGAGCGCCGTGCGGCCGTCCTGTGTGTCGAGCAGCACCGCGTTCAGCGCGCGCCCGGTGACGGTGACGCTGCTCTTCGCATCGGCGGCCGACGCCAGCAGATGGATCGTGCCGCGCGTGTCGACCGTGGTCGTGGCCAGCGCCACGCCGTCCTGCACCACCTTTCGGCCGGCCAGCGTGATGTCGCCCTCGGGTGCGCGCAGCAGGCCGGTGTTGCTCACCTGCCCCGCCGTGCTGTCGGGCAGGAACTGCGGCGCCACCTCGTTGCCGCGCGTGGTCGAGAAGGTGTTCTCGGCCGTGCCCTGCCCCGGGCGCACGATGAAGAAGTCGCCCGCCGCAAGCTGCGCCTGCCCGCGCGGCGTGGTGACGGTGCCGGCGTTGTGCACCTCCTTGCCCATCAGCAGCACGTAGCCGCCGCCCTGCGTCACCGAGGCGGGCGTGCGCGTGGTGAGCTGCGCGCCCGCCTCGACCTTCACCGCGCCCTGCGCATCGGTGAAGCTCGGTGCATAGCCTTCGCCCGCGCGGGCGCTGTGGATGCCGCGCACCTTGAACTGGTCGTCGCTGATGTGGGCGGCGGCAGCCACCAGGTTGCGCGTGTCGGTCTGGCTGGTGCCGCTGAACACCACGCCGTTGCGGTTGGCGATGAGCACGGTGCCATCGGCCTTGATCTGGCCCTGGATCTGCGAGGGCCGTGCCTTCGGGTCGTTCACGCGGTTGAGCGCGGCCCAGTCGGCCTGTTGCTTGAAATCGACCGTGGTGTTGCGACCGACGTTGAAGGTCTCCCAGTTCAGCACCGCGCGGTCACCGGTCTGCTGGATCGCCACGCGCGTGCGGCCGTCGGCCGACGGCGTCTGCTCGGGCCTGTTGGCGTTGTGCCAGCCGGCCGTGAGGCTGTTCGTGTCGACCGCGAGCCCGCCTTCGGTGAGACCGTCGGGCACCGACGACGGCGTGTTGCGTGCGGCCTCACGCGCCGCCGTCTGGGCCGCCTGCTGCGCCGCGATGGCCTGTGCCGCGAGGTTCAGGTTGCTGATCGAACGCTGCAGCTGCGCGTTCGCCTGCTGCTGTTGCAGCCCCGGGTTCGTGAGGCTCGACGCCGGCATGCCGTTCGGCAGGCGCCCGCTCTGGACCGCGCCGGCCTGCGCCGCGCCCTTGTCGGCGAACCAGGCGGGACTGAAGGCTTGCCGCGCCTGGGCCACGCCCAGCGCACCCGCGGTGGCCAGCGCCACGGCCAGCGCACGCGCCAGCGGCGTGAGGCGCAGCTCGCCCTCGGTCGAAACGGCGCGTCGGCGCGAAGAATGGGCGTGCGGATTCAGGACCATGATGAGCGGGAGCGAAACGGCGCGAAGGGAGAAACGGCGGGATCGAACGCCGCCCGGGACCCCGGACGGCGCACGGACACATGGATGTCGTTCGCCGCGCGGGCGATCGACGGGAATCGAGGGGCAGGCAACGGCCGGGTCTGGCAGGCCGCGGGCAACAGCAACTGCCACAGCGCGAAGGCCTCGCGCCAGGCCCGCGCATGCGCCGCGCTGCGTGCACACCAGCCCGCGAGCGCCTGTGCCTCGGCCTCACTGCCATGCAGGCGGTTCAGGCGTACGACCCAGGCCAGCGCTTCGTCGCTCAGGCGGGTGTCATGAGGCGTCGGTTGCATACCCCATGACGAGCCTGCGCGATGCAACCCGTAAACTTTTTGCAGGCTGCTCGCGATGCGTCAGAAATTCAGCTCAGCAGCACGATGCCGCCGGGCAGGCTGCGCAACTTCGCGCCGTAGAGCTCGCGGATCATCGCCAGCGCGTTGTCGATGCTGTGCAGCGACAGCTGCATGCGCACCGCCACGCGGCCCAGCGCCTCGTTGCGCAGGATGATCCGGCCCGGCCGGTAGCGGTTGATCTCCGCGATGACCTCGGCCAGCGGCGTGCCGTCGAACGACAGCACGCCCGTGCCCCAGGTGCTCACGTTCGCCAGGTCGGCGCGCACCACCTCGTGCAGCCCGCTGGGGTCGTACACCACCTGCCGGCCTGCCTCGACCGAACGCTGCTGCCCGTTCACCGACACCAGCACGCGGCCGTCGAGGCAGGTTACGCAGACTTCGGGGCCCGTATGGCGGATGTTGAAGCGCGCCCCGCGCGCCTGCAGCCGGCCACCGCCGGCTTCGACGAACAGTTCGACCTCGTCAGCGGTCGCGATCTCGGCTTCGCCGGCGACCAACGCCAATCCGCGCGCGCCCTGCAGGCGGTTGATCTGCGTCTGCGTGTTCATGCGCACACTGACGCCCTCGCCCAGCGCCACCTGCCGCTGCTCGCCGGTCGCGGTGCTGTAGTCGGCCGTCAGCTCGCCGACCGACGGCCACAGGCCCAGCGGCGGATCGACCGCGAGCACGCCCGCGGTCACCGAGGCCGCGACCGCACCGCCGAGAAAGGCACGGCGCCCCGGAGAATGCAGCGCGTTCGACAGCGCCGGCCAGAAGCGGTGGCCCCGCGTGCGAGACGTGCGTGAGCGTGCGGCTTCGGCCTGTCGTGCGGCTTCTTCGGCCAGCAGCGGATCGAGCGCGGACCACACGCGCATCAGCTCGCGCCACGCCTGCGCGTGCGCGGCACTCAACGCGGCCCACTGCTTGAACGCATCGGCATCCGCGCGCGTGGCCTGGCCCGAATGCAGGCGCGCCCACCAGGCCCGCGCCTGGCGCTCCAGCATGCTCGTTTCGGTATCGGGGGAAGACATGGCGCTCATCATCAGTTGTGTCTCGGCCCGGAAAAATGGCCGCGCTGCACCGCGTCCACGTCCGGCAAATGCTTCTTGCAGTAATCCAGTGCCGCGCGCAGTTCTTTCTCGACGGTGCTCAGCGACACCTCGAAGCGCAGCGCGATCTCGCTGTTGAGCAGCCCCTCGACCCGCGCGGCCACGAGGATCTCGCGGCGCCGCGCCGGCATGCGCGCCAGCACATCGCTCAGCGCCTGCACGTCGCTGCGCGCGCTGGCGATGCGCTCGGGGTCGCCCGCTTCGTCCACCAGGTGCACCAGCGCATCGATCTCGCCGCGCACCAGCAGCACGCTGTCCCGGCGGTAGCCATCGGTCGCGATGTTGGCGGCCATGCGCAGCAGGTAGGCGTCGGCGTTGTGCACCGTGCCCGCGTCGCCCATGGCCGCGAGCCGCAGCCAGGTTTCCTGCATGGCGTCGGCCGCGTCGTCGCGCGAACCGACGATGCGTTCGAGCTTGCCGCGCAGCTCGACATAGCGCGCGACCATGCGCGCGCGCAGCGTGGAGGCCAGGCTCTCGCTCATGGCGCCACCGGCGGCGTGCAGTCGGTGCGCGCGCCCGGCCCTTCCGGCAACAGCAGCACCACGAGCGGTTGCGGCAATGACGGCGGCGGCGGCGCGCCGACCGACAGCCGCTGCACCTTGAACCGCACCGCGGCATCGCGGTCGGGTTCTCCGGTGGTGCTCAGCAGGCGAAAGCGGTCCACCGCGCCGCGCGCGTCCAGGTGCAGCTGCAGCGCGAGGCGGTAGCTGCCCGGCCGCGTCTGCGTGGTATCGCACAGGACACCACGCAAGGCGTGCTGGACCTGTGCGGCATAGGCTTGATGCAAGACATCCCCTTCGTTGAAACCCGACCCCTCCAGGCCCGCCGCTTCCGGCGACAGGCCCGCCTCCTTCGGCCCTGCGGCGGCCTCGCGGATCACCACCGAGCCCGCGTTCGCATGGCGCGCCTCCATGCCCGTGCCGGCCAGCATCGCTTCGAGTGCCTCGGCCGCGCTCAACGAGCCGCGCACCGCACTCGACAGCCGCTGCGCGTGCTCGCCGTCGATCAGGATGTCCAGGCCGGTCATCCGGCTGTAGACATCGAGCGCATCGCCCAGCCGCTGCGGTGCGATGTCGAACGCCCGGCGCGCCGCCGATGCCGCCTTGGCGGCCGGCTCGGTTGGCTGCTGCGCCTGCACGCCCACGCCCCAGGCCAGGCACCCGATCAGTGCCAGGGCACGGACCGATGCCGCGTTCGCTCTCATACCGGTGGGACGCACAGGCTCCTGGGTGACTTCGTTCTTCCGCGCCCTCGGGACTGCGGAAGGCCGTGGTCACGGTAGTGATCGACGGTGACGCACGCATGACATCCATTCGGTCTTCTTCCTCGGCACGCACGGCGAAGAGGCCCCGGGGATCGGCCGCGCCGAAGCGCAGCCTCTCCACGGGGCCTCCGGTCGGCGAACGGGCAAGGCCCGCTCAGACTTGACCGATCAGCAACTTACGGACGGCCCTTGCCGTTGCAGACGCTGGCGTAGCCGATGCTCAGCGAGCTGGAAGCGTTCAGGAAGTTGGCGGCGATGACGGCCTTCCAGTTGTTGTTGGCGGCCGGCGGCGTGCCCGGCGACGTGCCGTTCGGGAGCACCACGAAGTTGTGCGAGCTGGGGCCGGTTTCGATCTTGGCGTCGTAGGTCGTGCCGGTCAGGCCCGTCAGCAGGTTCTTGACCTTGGTCTGGATCGCGACGTCCTTGTAGCACTGGTTCAACAGCAGGTTGGTGGTGCCGAAGATCGGGTACTCGGTGCCGGCGGCCGGCATCACGTAGGCGGGCACCCAGCTCAGCGGGTTGGCCGCCGGGCCGTTCGGGAGCACCTGCTTGGCGAGCGCGTTGCGGATCGAGCTGGCGACCGGCAGCACGTTGTTGATCTTCGCGACGACCGCGTTGCTCGCGCCCGTGTAGTTCGGCTCGGGGCTGAGGTAGCCCACGCGACCGTCGGTACCGAAAGCGCCCGACACGCCGCTGCTGCCGGCAACGCCGACCCAGTGCGAGGGGATCACGTTGGCCGGCGAGAGCGCACCGCCCACCACCGTGGCGAAGTTGTTCGACACCGTGAAGCCGGCGCCCGGGCAGGCGGCCACGAGGTAGCGGCTCAGCAGCTCGGTGGTGCCGCTGTTGTCGGTGCGGTAGACCACCTTCACGGTCGTCGTGTCGGCCGTGCCGCGCACCTGGCCCCAGGTCTGGCCGCCGGTCTTGTTGCTGAAGACGGCGCACATCTTGGCGTCGGTCAGGTTCAGGTCGGCGATGCCGGCGCGCTTGTAGGGGATGAGCACCGAGGTGGCCACGGCGGGCACCTGGATCATCGGGCCCCAGCCGGTGGCACCGGCGGCGTTGGCGGTATAGGTGTTGAACTCCGCCTGGGTCAGCGCGGAATCGCTGCCTGCGAAGTGCACCGACTGACCGGCGGCCCAGGCCGGTGTGCCACTCACGGACTCGTTGCGGAAGGCGGTCGCGCTGTTGCTGACGAAGCCCGTCTTGCCGGCGCCGCTGCCGGTGCCGGTGTAGCTGAAGTCGGTGAAGCCGACGCCGCTGGGCAGGATGTCGTCATAGAGCACTTCGGGCAGGGTCGCACCACCGCCGACGGCGATCTGGGCGGAAGCGGCGCCGGCGGCCACGAGGGCCGCCATCATCACGGCCGACAGGGCGACCGACTTGAACTTTGCACGCATGGAAACTCCTTTGAAGGGACCAGAAAATTTGACTCGTGTCGCCTGTGCAGCGACAGGATCGATGGTGCGTTCGCGAGGTGACAGCCACCCGAAAAAAGCTCGGGAACACGCACCCGTGAATGCGTGCGAAACGGGGCGCCGGCGTGCGCCAAGCTCCCGAACATTCAGCGCACCATCTGGTTGATTTCCATGATCGGCATGAGCACCGCGAGCACGATGGCCATGACCACGCCCCCCATGGCCAGGATCATCAGCGGCTCCAGCAGCGTGGTCAGGCGCATCGCGCGGCGCTCCAGATCTCGGGAGAGGTTCTGCGCCGCGCGCTCGAACATGGCCGCCAACGCTCCCGTCTTCTCGCCGCTGGCCACCAGGTGCACGAGGTTCGACGGAAAAATCTTCTGTGCCTTCAGCGCCGCCGCGAGGGGCGCGCCCTCCTTCACGCGGCCCGTGGCCTCGAGCACGCAGCGGCGCAGCCAGTCGTTGCCCAGGGTCTGGCGCGCGGCCTCGAGCCCGCGCAGCAACGGCACGCCCGCGTCCATGAGGATCGCCAGCGTGGACGCGAAGCGCGCCGTGTCCACACCGAGCGCATAGCGCCCCACCAGCGGCAGGCGCAGCACGAGCGCATGCCAGCGCAGGCGCCGCCCCGCATCGCGCAGCGCGGCGCGGGCGAGCAACCCGGCGCCCGCGCACACGCCCGCCGTGAGCCAGCCCCATTCGCGCACGAACGCACTCGCGGCCAGCATGACGCGGGTGATGGCCGGCAGCTCCTGGCGCGCCTGCGCGAACGCGCCGATGACCTGCGGCACGACGTAGCCCAGCAGGAAGACCACGATGCACAGCGACACGAAGCCGACGATGGCCGGATAGATGAAGGCGGTGAGCACCTTGCCGCGCAGGGTGTCGCGGTTCTCGAGGTAGTCGGCCAGCCGCTCCATCACGCGCGCGAGGTCGCCCGAGTCTTCGCCGGCGCTGACGAGTGCGCGGTAGATCGGTGGAAAGTCGCGCGGCCGTTCGCCGAGCGCGTCGGCCAGCCGAAGGCCGGCGCGCACGCCGTCGCAGACCGCGCCGAGCGCCTCGGCCACGTGGCGTCGCTCGGCCTGTTCGATGGTCGCGACCAGCGCGGCTTCGAGCGTGAGGCGCGCGCCCAGCAGGCTCGCGAGTTCGCGCGTGGCCCAGCACAGGTCGGCGGCGCCAAGCTTCGGTTGCAGCCAGGCCAGCGCGCCGCCGCTGGCCGCCTGTTCGCGGATGCCGAGCGGCGTCAGGCCGCGTTCACGCAGCTGGGCGCGCACGGAGCGCGCGGACTCGCCCTCGGCGCTGCCCTGCTGCACCTCGCCGGCCGAGTTCGCCGCTTCGTACTGGAACCGTGCCATGGCGGATCGGGGGTGATCAGGCGTCGCGCGTGACGCGCAGGATTTCCTCGGCGGTGGTCACGCCCTCGCGCACCCAGCGCTGGCCGTCCTCGCGCATCGAGCGCATGCCGTGGCGCACGGCGGCGGCGCGCATGGCCTGTTCGTCGCCGCCTTCGTGGATCAGGCGCCGGATGTCGTCGTGCACCACGAAGAGTTCGTGGATGCCCGTGCGCCCCTTGAAGCCCGAGTGGCCGCAGGCCGCGCAGCCCACGGGCACGTAGACCGTGCGGCCGTCGTCCTGCACGCGCGGTGCCTTGCAGGCCGGGCACAGGCAGCGCACCAGCCGCTGCGCCAGCACGCCCAGCAACGAAGACGACAGAAGGAAGGGCTCGATGCCCATGTCGCTCATGCGCGTGACGGCCGACACCGCGTCGTTGG
Source organism: Variovorax sp. GW822-FHT04A09 (assembly GCF_058801005.1). Classification (NCBI taxonomy): domain Bacteria; kingdom Pseudomonadati; phylum Pseudomonadota; class Betaproteobacteria; order Burkholderiales; family Comamonadaceae; genus Variovorax; species Variovorax sp. GW822-FHT04A09. The sequence continues at coordinate 1,089,269 of NZ_JBXAMV010000001.1, forward strand.
TGTGCAGCGAGGCCAGAACGCCGTGGCCCGTGAGCGAGGACTGCACGGCGATCTGCGCGGTTTCGAGGTCGCGGATCTCGCCGATCATGAGGTTGTCGGGGTCCTGCCGCAGCGCGGCGCGCAGGGCCGCGCCGAAGGTCATGCCGATCTTGGCGTGCACCGGAATCTGGCCGATGCCGGGCAGGTCGTACTCCACCGGGTCTTCCACCGTGAGGATGTTGCTGGTGCCCAGGTCGAGCTGGCCCAGCGCGGCGTACAGCGTGGTGGTCTTGCCGCTGCCCGTGGGGCCGGTGACCAGCACGATGCCGTGCGGCTGGCGCACCAGCCGCGTGAGCTCGGCCAGCGTGTCGGGCGCCATGCCCAGCCGTTCGAGCCGCAGCCGGCCGGCGTCTTTCTCGAGCAACCGCAGCACGGCGCGCTCGCCGTGCGCCGTGGGCACGGTCGACACGCGCACGTCGATCGGCCGACCGCCCACGCGCAGCGTGATGCGCCCGTCCTGCGGCAGGCGTTTTTCGGCGATGTCGAGCTGCGACATGATCTTGATGCGCGAGATCAGCGCCGCATGCAGCGCCCGGCGCGGCGTCACCACGTCGCGCAGCGTGCCGTCGACGCGAAAGCGCACCACCGAATGGGTCTCGAAGGATTCGAGGTGCACGTCGCTCGCGCCGTCGCGCGCGGCCTGCGTGAGCAGCGCGTTGATCATGCGGATGACGGGCGCGTCGTCCTGCGCGTCGAGCAGGTCGGTGACGGCCGGGATGTCCTGCATCAGCCGCGCCAGGTCGACCTGCTGCTCCACCGCGCCGACCACCGAGGCGGCGTCGCCGGATTCGGCCTGGCGCTCGGCGAGCAGGCGTTCCATGTCGTCGTCGCCCACCTGCCGCAGCGGCAGCGCGCCCAGCAGCCGGCGCGCCTCGACCACGGCCCAGCCGGGCGTGCGCGGGCTGACCGCCAGGAAGGCCGCCTCGCCGTCGCGCTGCACCGCGACGCGCTGGCTGCGGGCCCAGGCCTGGGGCAAGGCGGCTTCGGTGCGGGCCGTGTTCATGGCGTCACCACCCGTTCGGGCCGGTAGCCCAGCTCGCGCAGCACGGCGACCGCGTTGTCAACGGCCTGCGGCTCGCGCGGCACGTCCACGCGCACCATCGCGCCCTCCCCGCCCGGACCGCCGACGATGTAGGCGCCGATGCCACTCACGCGCACGCGCTGCACGATGCGCAGCGCCTCCTGCTCGGTCTTCGTGTCGGCGAACTGCACCACGGTGACCTTGTCGTTGACGCCGCCGTACAGCGCAGCGGGGTCGGACTCGACCGTCACGCCTGTCGGCAGCCGCGAGCGCTGCGTCGGGGGTGGCGAAGGCGCAGCGGCGGGTGCCTGGCGCACCGCACTGGCTGTGGCGGTGGGCGGCGGCGGCTGGTCGCGTGTGTGCTCCCAGCTCTGGGGGCGCAGGTCGACCTCGGGCGCTTGCCGCAGGCTGGGCAGGTCGGCGGGTGGCAGCACGGGCGCGCCGCTGTCGGGCAGCAGGCCGTGCGCCATCGGGCGCGCGCGGCCTTGCTGCAGGCGCATGAAGTTGTAGCGGTCGAGCGTGAGGCCGCGGCTGGCGTTGGCGTCGCGGATCACGTAGGGCCGCAGGAACACCATGAGGTTGGTCTTGACGCGCTGGCGCTTGTCGTAGCGAAACAGGTTGCCCAGCAGCGGCAGCGAGCCCAGGCCGGGCACGGCTTCGGTGCCGTTGGCGACGCTGTCTTCCATCAGCCCGCCCAGCACCATGATCTGGCCGTCGTCCACGAGGATGCTCGTATCGAGCGCGCGCTTGTTGGTGACGATGCCGGCCGCGCCCGAGGTCTGCTCGTCGATGCTGGACACCTCCTGGTAGATGTCGAGCTTGACCGTGCCGCCCTCGGAAATCTGCGGCCGGATGTTGAGCTTCAGGCCGATGTCCTCGCGCTGGATGGTCTGGAACGGGTTGGTGCTGCTGTTGCCGTTGGTGATGTACTGGCCGCTCACGAAGGGCACGGTCTTGCCGACCATGATCGAGGCCGGCTCGTTGTCCAGCGTGAGGATGTTCGGCGTCGAGAGGATGTTGGCGCCGTCCTTGGCCTGCAGCGCGCGCGCCAGCACCTTCAGGTTGAGCACCTCGCCTACGCCCGGCAGGTTGATGGTGCCGTCGACCACGCCGATGTTCAGCCCGCGCGGCATCGCATCGATGGTGGTGCGCGCGTTGGCATTGAGGCCCGCGCCGCCGAAGTTGGTGCCGCCGCGCACGCGGCCGTTATTGCCGCCTGCCATCCACTGGATGCCCAGCTCGGCCGCGTCGCGCTCGGTGACCTCGACGATCAGGCTTTCGACCAGCACCTGCGCGCGCCGCTGGTCGAGCAGGTCGATCACACTGCGCAGGCTGCGGTACATCGGGTCGGGCGCCGCGATGATCAGCGTGTTGGTGGTGGCGTCGGCCTGCACCGTGACACCGCCGCTGGAGAACGCGGTGGACGCACTGCCGGTACCGCCTGCCGCACCCTGCGCGGGGCCGTTGGCACCGCCGGCCGTGCCGCGCAGGCCACCGAATTTTCCCGCGGTGCTTCCCGTGGCGCCGCCGGACGTGGGCTGAGTGCCAGTGGCCGACGTGCCGTTCGCCGCGCCGCCATTCGCCGCCCCCGCCCCGCCGAGCATGCCGCCCGCGCCCAGCGCGGCACGCACCGAGCTGCCGCCACCGCCCGTGGCGGTCTGCTCGCCCGATTCGCCCGTGAGGAGCCCGCGCAGCACGTTCGCCAGGTGCACCGCCTGCGCATTGCGCAGGTAGACCACATGCAGGTTGCCCGGGTCGCCCTGCGCGCTCTCGAGCTTGCCGATGAGTTCGCGTGCCAGCGCCGTGCGGCCCGGGCTGCTGGAGCGGATCACGATGCTGTTGGAGCGCGGATCGGCCAGCACCACGATGTCGCGCCGACCTTTTTCGCCGCTGCCTTCGAGCAGCTCGGTGGCCAGCGCGGCGATGTCTGTGGCAATGCCGTGGCGCAGCTTGACCAGCTGGGCGTCGAGCGCGGTCGGCGTGTCGATGCTCTCGATGATGCGCGCCAGCCGCTCGAGGTTGTCGATGTAGTCGGTGACGACCAGCGTGTTGTTGGCGGCATAGGCCGCGATGCTGTTCTCGGCCGCGACCAGCGGCTTGAGCACGGGCACCATCGCCTCGGCGTTCTCGTAGTTGAGCCGGAAGGTGCGCGTCGCGAGCCCGCCGCCGGGGCTGCGCGCGTTGACCGATCCGCCCTGCTGCTTCGCGTCGGCCACGGGCACGACGCGGCTCACCTCGCCCACGTCGACGATCGCGAAGCCGCGCATGCGCAGCGCCGAGGCCAGCATGCCGTAGGCGGTGGCGGCCGGCACCTCACCTTCGGAGACCAGCGTGATCTGGCCCTTCACGCGCGGATCGAACAGGAAGTTGCGCCCCAGGAAACGCGCCAGCGCCGAGACCACCGAGGTGATGTCGGCATCGACGAAGTTCAGCACCACGCGCTCTTCGGCACCAGCACGCGGCGCGGTCTTGGCAGGTGGCGATGGGGTCGCGGCGCTGGCGGCGATCGCGAACACACCCAGGCAGCATACCGCCGTCCATCGGCGCAGGGCCGCGCCGTTTCGATCTCGTGTCACTGGCCATCCTTGGTGAGTTGTGTGGACTGCAGCGCCACCGCGCCGCGCACGCGGCCCTGCGGCGTGCCCTCGCTGTCGTCGTCGGAACTGTCGATGCGCGCCAGCTGCGCCCGCGTGACCTCGAGGTCGCGGCGCGCCGAAACCGCCACGAGCCAGGCGAACACCTGCGCGGCTGGCACGGGCTCCGGGAATTCGACGCGCCATCCGCGCGCGGGTTGCGCCGGGCTCCCAGCCGCCGCTGGCCCGTCGGCCACGGCGTCGTGCAGGCGGTAGCGCCCGCGCAGGCCGGCGCGGTCGAGGGCGGCGTCGATGCCGCCCTGTGCCGCATCGGGCATGGCGTGCGCGCCGGGCACATCGGCCAGCAGCGTGTCGAGTTCGGCGGACTGGGCCCGCAGCTTCGGCAGGTCGCGCTGCCAGCGCGCGGCGGTGTCGAGCGCGGGACGGGCCAGGCCCAGCCACAGGATCGCCAGCACCACCAACAGCAGCGCAAGGCCCGCACCGAGGCGGTCGCGTGCGGGGAGCGCGCGCCAGCGCCCGATCGCTTCGCGTGCCATCCGCCGCGCGGGGTCGAGGAGGACGCCGCCCTTCCGGGACAGGTTCACGGGATGTCCTTCTCTGCGCGGGCCGTGGCCGGCGTGATGCGCAGTGCGCCGGCCTCCGGGTCGGCGGACAGGCTTCGCTCGCGCGCCTGCGCCTGCAGCACGCGCAGCGCCTCGGTGTTCGGCGCCGCGCCCTCGCGCCAGCGGATGCGCAGCTCGCCCGCCGTGTAGTGCAGCGCCTGTACCTGCCCGGCCGGCAGCTGCGCGAGCAAGCCCACCGCCGCGCGCGACAGCCCCGCGTAGTCGCCGCCGACCGCGGCTTGCGGCGCCTGGCCCGCCCGCGCCTCCTTCTGCTGGCGCGCCTGCTGCACCGGGTTGACGACCACGGGCAGCTCGGGAAACGCGGCGTTGACCCGCGCGGCCATCTCGCGCTTCAGGGCCTGGCCCTGCGTCGCGAGCCGGTGGGCATGCACCTGGAGGCCGGCCGTCCACACCAGCGCGGCCATGCAGCCCCACAAGGCCGCCGGCCGCAGCAGCGCCGCTACGCCCGCGTGCGCCTGCGCGGGGTCGCTCGCGGACAGCGCCCAGCGCCAGCCCTCGCCCGACCAGCGCGCCGGGTCGCCCTCCTCCTGCGCCGTCCAGTGCACGGCGGGCGACGCCGCCTCGCCGGTCGTCACATGCGCCGCCAGCGCGGCGTCGCGGTCCGCGCCGTGCGCCAGCGCCTGCATGAAACCCGTGCCGGCGCCGGTGCGCACCACGAGCCAGCGGTCCAGCTCCAGGCCTGTCCAGCCCTCGGTGGGCGTCGGCAGGAAGGCGGTCGGCAGGCACAGCGCGCGCGGTGCGACGCCGTGCCGCCGCAGCAGCGCCAGCCAGCGCACCATCGCGTCGCGCGCAATCCAGGCGGCCGGCACCGTGCCGTCGGCCCCGCGCGGACCGACGCCCACCGCCAGCGCGTCGATCGGCTGCAGCGCACAGGGCTCGATGGCCCCGAGCACCGCCGCATGCAGGTGCCGCCCCGTCAACGGCGGCAGCGCGAAGCTCGCCAGCGCCACCTCGCCCGGCGCCAGCGCGACCTCGAGATGGCGCGCCTCGAAGCAGCCGGCCACGGCCCCCAGCGCGAGCGCGCCGCCGTCGTGCCACCGGCCATCGGCGGCGCGCCAGCCGCAGTGCACCTCGGCGTCCACGGGATCGGCTTCGCCCTCGCCCGGCCAGGGCGGCAGCTGCAGGCGCAGGCGATCGACCTTCAGCGCGCTCACACGCCCTCCCGCAGCCAGACCACGCGCGGCACGCTGGTCTTGTCGTCCTGCAGCAGCGCGACCTGCACGAACTTCGTGCGCGGCGTGTCGAGCACGCTGGCGACGCGGAACCAGTTGCTGTCGATGCCGATGCGCACGTCCCGCTCGTCGAGCGCGGGCATCTGGAGCCGGTTCGCAAAGTCGCCACGGTTGATGAACCACTGGCCGCGGTCGCGCGCGGCGAGCAGTGCGCGCGCCTTGTCCAGCGCCAGCCCAGGCACGCCGGCCGCGAGCAGTTCGGCGCTGGCCGTGTTCGCGTTGATCCAGGTGCGCGCCGGCAGCAGCGTGACGAAAGGCGCGAGCCGCGCGATCACGCCGGCATCGACGCCGGGCACGGCCAGCAGGTCTTCCAGCACGCGCGGGCGCGGGGCCTGCGGGGCGCGCGGCAACTCGGGCGGCAGGCCCAGCGTCGCGGCCATGGTGTCGGCCGCCGCATCGGGCATCGTCTGCGCGGCTTCGCCCTCGGGGTCGGCGATGCTGCCGACCACGCGCCGCATGAGCGCCTGCGCCTGGGCCTGCGAGACGCCCGTCATCGTGCAAAGCCTTTGGAACACGGCCGCTTCGGCCGGGTCGATGCGGCCCCGGTCGACGAGGTTGCGCAGGTTGAACTTGCTCTGCTCGTCGCTGATCTCGCTCAGCAGCCGCGCGCCCTCGGCGGCCACCTGCCCCGCCACGGGCCCGGCGAACGGCCGGGTCCACAAGCCGTCCAGGCGTGTGGTCGGCTCGCGCACGGCCTCGGCGCGCAGCAGCCGCTGCGCCGCGCCCAGCTCCCCGCGCAGCAGCCAGCGCGCCTGCACGCGCGACTGCTCGCCCTGCGTGGTGCGGATGAAGGCCGACTGCCGCCCGAGCAAGGCCGCTGCCAGCGCGGCGATCACCGCGACGATCAGCAAGGCGCTGATCACCGCCATGCCGCGCATGCGCCGTTGCCGGCGGCCTGTTCCGATCCCTGCCATCGCGCCCACGGTGCCATTCCCGCGCTACCAGGAGCCGATGTCCGCGTTGGCTTTTTCTCCGTCGGGCTCGCCGTCGGCGCCCAGCGAGAACACGTCGACCTCGCCGTGCGTGCCGGGGTTCAGGTACTGGTAGGCGTTGCCCCACGGGTCCTGGGGCAGGCGTTCGAGGTAGGTGCGCCAGTTGGTCGGCACCTTGCCCGTGGCCGGCTTCTCGACGAGCGAACGCAGGCCCTGCGTAGCGCTGGGGTAGGCGCCGTTGTCCAGGCGGTAGAGCTTCAGTCCCTGCATGATCGCGGCCACGTCCTGCCGGGCCGCGGTGGCGCGGGCCTGGTCGGGGCGGTCCATCAGGCTCGGCACGATGAGCGCGGCGAGCACGCCGATGATGACCAGCACCACCATCAGCTCGATGAGGGTGAAAGCCCGCTCGGCACGGCGACGGATTGAACGGGCGGCCATGTTCCACAACTCCCGGGAAAAGACTTCACAAGGACAACGACGAGCACTGCGGGCCATCCTCGCAGCGGCGCATGTCAGTCCGATTGAAAATCCTCGGGAGTTCGGTGACGGGCCTTCAGAAGGTGTGAATGAATCCGGCGTGTCCGAGCAGCCCGCGCAGGCGCGTGCCCTCAAGGCGCAAAGCGCAGCCGTAGCTGACGCTACGGCGAGCATTTGCAACGCCGAGGGCGCGTGCCTGCGCGGGATGAGCGGGCATGGCGGGTTCGTTCACACCTTCCTAGTCCAGCGTTTCGACGCGCAGTGCGATCACCGGCCCGGCCACGAACGGGCTCGTCTGCAACGCGTGCAAGGCGAGATCGACCGCGCTTTGCAGCGCCGACTCGGTGATCACCAGCACCTGCGGCGCCGCCTCCGCCGGCCCGTTCGCCAGCACCAGTTGCCGCACCGGCAACCGCTGCGCGGCCAGCAGCTCGGCCACGGCCGCGATGTCGGTCGCCGCCTGCACCGGCACGCGCAGGTAGTGCGCGCTGCGCACGGCCGCGCGCGGCAGCACCGGCAGTTCGCGCACCGCATGCGCATGGAAGCCGGTGTGCGGCACGCGCTGGCCGGCGTGGGTGCCGTCCAGGCGCGCCACGTCGACCAGGTCGGCGATCACGGCCGAAGCGGTCTGCTCCGAGCCGGCGCCTGCGCCGTAGTACATCGTGATGCCCGCCGCATCGGCCTTGACCATGATGCCGTTCATCGAGCCGTTCACCTGCGCGAGCAGGTGCGTCGCCGGTACCAGCGCGGGCTGCACGCGCAGCTCCACGCCTTCTTCACGTCGGCGCGCCACGCCCAGCAGCTTGACGCGAAAGCCCAGCTGTTCGGCGCAGGCCACGTCCACGCGCTGCAGCGCCGTGATGCCCTCGACCTGCGCGTCGGCGAAGCGCACCGGCATGCCGAAGGCGTTGGCGGCCAGCAGCGCGGTCTTGTGGGCGGCGTCGACGCCCTCGATGTCGAAGGCCGGGTCGGCCTCGGCATAGCCCAGCGCCTGGGCCTGCGCGAGCGCGTCGGCGAAGTCCAGGCCTTCGTCGCGCATCTTGCTCAGGATGAAGTTGGTGGTGCCGTTGACGATGCCCGCCACCCATTCGATGCGGTTGGCCGTGAGGCCTTCGCGCAGCGCTTTCACGATGGGGATGCTCACCGCCACCGCGCCCTCGTACATCACGGCCACGCCGTGCGCGCTGGCGGCGGCGAAGATCTCGGGGCCGTGCACGGCCAGCAGCGCCTTGTTGGCCGTGACCACGTGCTTGCCGTGGGCGATGGCCGCCAGCACCCAGTCGCGCGCCGGGCCGGTGCCGCCGGCCACCTCGACCACCACATCGACATCGGGGTCGGTGGCGACCTGCATCGGATCGGCCGTGAGCGCCACGCCCTCGCCCACGATGCCCTGGGCGCGCGCGAGGTTGCGCGCCGCCACCACCGTCACCTCGATGCCGCGCCCGGCGCGGGCGGCAATGAGGTCCTGGTTGCGCGCCAGCACGCGGAAGGTGCCCGCGCCCACGGTGCCGATGCCGATCATGCCGACGCGCAGGGGGCGAATGGCCGCAGGATGGCTGGGCTGGGGCAGGAAGGACGAGACGGGATCGCGGTACATGGGCTTCTCCAAACAACGAACGAACAGGACAAAAACAAAAAAACCCAGCTGCCAGCTGGGTTTCGTTCATTCGGGAGAAGAGACACCAGGTGGCTGCCGGAGCGGCCACCCTGCGCGTGCTCAGGGGGCCGCGGCGGTCATGGTGGTAATCATTCGTGCATTCACTGCGTCGCTCGTTCGCACGCAGGCGGCGAACGGCATCGTGCGGCCGACAACGGCGGCGCTGGATGCTGCAACGGGGGAAAGTGAAAGGCACGACATGAGCCGGCGAGTGTACACGCGGTGCTTGCGGCACGCCCCGATCCGGGCAAACTAGGGCATGGACAAGCATTTCCTGACCCCCCTGTTCGCCCCGGCGTCGATCGTGGCCTTCGTCGGCCAGCCCAGCGATCCGGGGGGCCAGACCGCCCTGGGCCGCACGCTGCGCGAAGCCTTCCGGGCCGACCGCTTCGACGGCACGCTGCGCTTTCTGGACGTGCGCACCCAGGGCACGCTCGAAGAGCTGGCGCAGACGCATGCCGACCTCGCACTGATCGCGCTGGCGCCGCACGACGTGGCGGCCGCCCTCGAGATCGCGGGGCGCATCGGCTGCAAGGCCGCGGTGGTCATCTCCACCGGCATCGCCGCCGAGCAGGCCGTGCAGTGGCGCAAGATCGCGCGCCGCGAAGGCGTGCACCTGCTGGGCCCGAATTCGCTGGGCTTCCAACGCCCGCCGCTGCACCTGAACGCCAGCGTGGCCGGCCCGCTCGCGCGCACCGGGCCGCTGGCGCTGGTATCGCAGTCGGGCGCGCTCACGGCGTCGATGCTCGACTGGGCACGGCAGAACGGCGTGGGTTTTTCGAGCGTGGTGTCGCTCGGGCCGCACACCTCGGTCGACATTCCGCAGGTGCTCGACTTCCTGGCCAACGATTCGAGCACGCACAGCATCATCGTGTACCTCGAGGGCATTGCCGATGCGCGCCGCTTCATGAGCGCGCTGCGTTCGGCCTCGCACGCCAAGCCGGTGGTGGTGCTCAAGGCGGGCCGCAAGCCGGCCGGCAACGAGGCCGCGCAGACGCACAGCGCCGCCATCGTGGGCAGCGACGATGTGTTCGACGCCGCCTTGCGCCGCGCGGGCGCGGTGCGGGTGCGCTCCTTCGTCGAGCTGTTCTCGGCCGCCAAGTGCCTGGCCTCGCGCTACCGGCCGGTGGGCAAGCGCCTGGCCGTGGTCACCAACGGCGGCGGTCCCGGCGTGCTCGCGGCCGACTGGATCAACGAGATCGGGCTGGACCTGGGCCGCCTCTCGGCCCCCGCGCAGCGGTCGCTGCAGCCCTCGCTGCCGGCGCTGGCGTCGCTCACCGACCTCATCGACCTGTCGGAGGACGCCACGCCCGCGCACTTTCGCGCCGCCATCGACACCGCCTCGGCCGACAGCCAGATCGACGGCGTGCTCGCCATCTTCTCGCCCAAGGCCGGCGTCGACGCGGCCGCCACGGCGCGCGCGCTGGCCGACATTCCGCGCCCCATGCCCAAGCCGCTCCTGTCGTGCTGGATGGGCGATGCGTCGGTGGGCAACGCGCGGGCCGTGCTGGCCGAGGCCACCATCCCGAGCTTTCGCACGCCCGAGGCGGCCGTCGGTGCCTTCGGCAACATCGCGGCCTTCTACCAGAACCAGCAGCTGCTGCAGCAGACGCCGCCGCCGCTGTCGGCGCTGGCCAAGCCCGACATCGACGGCGCGCGCCTGCTCATCGAAAGCGTGCTGGCCGAGCGGCGCAAGGTGCTGACCGAGATGGAGTCGAAGTCGCTGCTGTCGTGCTTCCACATCCCGATCACGCGCACGCTGCTCGCGCGCAGCGCCAACGAGGCCATGATGATCGCCACGCAGCTGGGCTTTCCGGTGGCGCTGAAGATCGACTCGCCCGACATCTCGCACAAGTCCGACGTCGAGGGCGTGGCGCTGAACGTGATGAACGGCACCAGCGCGCGCGACACCTATCTGGAGATGATGGAGCGCGTGGCGCGCCTGGCGCCCGACGCCCGCATCAACGGCGTGACCGTGCAGAAGATGGTGCGCGCGCGGCGCGGACGCGAAATCTACGTGGGCCTGGTCACCGACCAGCCCTTCGGCCCGGTGATCGTCTTCGGCGCGGGCGGCACCATGATCGAGCTCATGAACGACCGCGCGATGGAGCTGCCGCCGCTGAACCAGTTCCTGGCGCGCCACCTCATCGAGCGCTCGCGCGTGGCCGAGACGCTGGGCGAATGGCGCGGCGCCAACCCGGTGAACATGGAGGCCATCGAGGACGTGCTGCTGCGCGTGTCCGAAATGGTGTGCGAGCTGCCCGAGCTGCGCGAGATGGACATCAACCCCATCATCGTGGACGAGCACGGCGCGGTGTCGGTCGATGCGCGCATCGTGGTCGACAGCAGCACGCAGGCCGTGGCGGGCCCGGTGGGCAACGGCTACCAGCACCTGGCCATCATGCCGTACCCTGCGCGCTACCGTCGCGAATGGCCGCTGCCCGGTGGCGGCGCCTACGTCGTGCGGCCGGTGCACCCGAACGATGCGCAGATGCTGCAGGCGCTGGTGCAGGGCCTGTCGCCAGAGAGCCGCTGGTTCCGCTTTGTCTCGCGCTTCCACGAGCTGCCGCCGTCGATGCTGTCGCGCTTCACCCTGATCGACTACGACCGCGAGATGGCGCTGGTCGCCACCGTGATGGAGCGCAGCACCGCGCCCGACGGCAGCATCCTCGAGAGCGAGCGCATCGTGGGCGTGTCGCGCTACATCACCAATCCCGACCAGACCAGCTGCGAGTTCTCGCTCGTGGTGGCCGACGAGTTCAGCGGCAAGGGCATCGGCTCGCGCCTCATGGAAAGCATCATCGACGTGGCGCGCGACCGGGGCCTTTCCGAGATGGACGGGCTGGTGCTGGCCGGCAACCCCGACATGCTCAAGCTGGTGCGGCGGCTGGGCTTCTCGGTGAAGTCCTTCCCCGAGGACCCGGACTTCAAGCTCGTGACCTACCCGCTGTAGCCCGACGGCGGCGGCTGCAACTCGACGAGAATCGGCCGCCCTCCACCTCCGCGCTTCTTCATGCTCCGAATCCTTTTGCGTTCCCTCGGTCGTCTGCTGGTGAGCTTCGCCGTGTTGCTGTCGGCTGCCTGGGCCTGCGCGGCCCTCTGGTACCAGCTGCCCGCGACGCTCCCGCTCAAGGTCGGCGCGATGGTGCTGTGGGGCCTCTTCGGCCTGGCGGCGATCGTGCTGCTGTGGTGCGGCAAGGCCGGCCGCTCGCTGCTGGCCTACGCCATCGGCTTCGTCGTGCTGCTCGAGTGGTGGGGCACCATCGCGCCCTCCCAGCATCGCGAATGGGCCGACGACGTGGCGCGCTACCTGACGCCGCGCGTCGAGGGCAGCGTGGTCACGATGGAGAACGTGCGCAACTTCGACTGGCGCAGCGACACCGACTACACCGTGCGCTGGGACACGCGCCGCTACGACCTGGACCGCCTGCGCTCGGTCGACGTGTCGCTGTCGTACTGGACCGGCCCGGCCATCGCCCACACGCTGGTGTCCTTCGGTTTCGACGACGGCCAGTACGTCACCTTTTCCATCGAGATCCGCAAGGAGCGCGGCGAAAGCTTCTCGTCCGTGGGCGGCTTCTTCAAGCAGTTCGAGAACAGCCTCGTGGCCGCCGACGAGCACGACATCCTGCGCGTGCGCACCAACGTGCGCGGCGAAGACGTCTACATGTACCGCGTGCGCCTGCCGCAGGCCGAGATGCGTTCGCTGTTCCTCGGCTACGTCGGCGAGGCCAATGCGCTGGCGCGCGCGCCGAGCTTCTACAACACGCTCACCGCCAACTGCACGACCATCGTCTACAGCCTCGCCAGGCACGTCGTGCCCGGCCTGCCGATGGACTACCGCCTGCTGGCCTCGGGCTACCTGCCCGAGTACCTGCACGACGTGGGCGGCCTGACGCCCGGCCTGAGCATGGACGCGCTGCGCGCCGGCGGCCGCATCACCGACCGGGCCATCGCCACGGACAAGCAACCCGGCGTGAACTTCTCGCAAGCCATCCGCAACGGTCTGCCGGGCGTCGCGCCATGAGGCGCATCGGCTTCCTCCCCGCCCTGCTGCTGGCGGTGTCACTGCTCACCGGCTGCGCCGGCGTCACGGTCGGCACCATCTCGCCGGCCGACTACCTGGCGCAGCGGCGCGGCGACGTGCTCACCACCGGCCAGCTCAGCAGCTCGGCACAGGAGGTGCTGCGCGTCATCGGCTCCGATGCCGACCAGTGCCGCAAGGACGGCCGCGCCTGCCGCCAGAACCTCGCCACCTCGGCCGGCCTGAGCGACGAGCAACGCATGTCGGCGCTGTCCGAGGTGTGGCTGCAGCTCGCGCTGGCGGGCGGCGACGGCGGCTCGGCCGCGCAGCCCATGGCGCCCGAGGCCATCGAGGCCTGGCTGGAAACCGCGCGCCACGCCTACGCCTACCTGTTCCACACGGCGCGCAAGCCGCGCGACCGCGCCTTCGAAGACCGCCAGACGCAGGTGCGCGACTACTACAACTACGCCGTGCAGCGCGCCATCACCGGCCTGTTCAGCCGCTACCGCAAGAGCGACATGTCGGTGGCCGCCATTCCGCAGGTGAGCGGCTGGCGCATCGACGCCGACCTGTCGGCGCTGCAGCTCGCGCCCGACGCGCCCCCGCCCAAAGAGCTGATTCCCGCCGCCTCGCTGACCTTCTCGGGCCTGCGCAACATCTATCGCCGCGACGGCTTCGGCGCCGAGCTGGTCGCCGCGGGCGACGACCGTCCGACCGCGGCCCAGGCCGACGAAGACGCCCCGCCCTTCAGCGAAACGCCCTTCCCCGCCCTCACCGCGCTGCTGCAGTTCGACGGCGCCACCCTGCAAGACGTGCTGGCCACGCGCACGCTGCGCATCGCCGTGTTCGACCCCTACCGCACCAGCACGATCAACCTGGCCGGCGAAGAGATTCCGCTGGCCGCCAACTTCACCTCGGGCTACGGCCTGTGGCTGGCCCGCTCCGACTTCGCGCTGCAGGCGCTGCGCAGCCTGTTCGGCGGCGCCGAGGGCCTGACCCGGCCGCACATCTACCTGATGCAGCCCTACGACCCGAAGCGCCGCACCATCGTCATGCTGCACGGCCTGGCCAGCAGCCCCGAGGCCTGGATCAACGTGGCGAACGAAGTGCTCGGCGACGAGACGCTGCGCCGCCGCTACCAGATCTGGCAGGTGTACTACCCGACCAACGCGCCGCTGCCGCTGAACAACCTGGCCATCCGCGAAGCCATCACGCAGACGCTGGCGCACTTCGATCCGCAGGGCCGCGCCGAGGCCTCGCGCAACGTCACGCTCATCGGCCACAGCATGGGCGGCGTGCTCTCGCGCCTGCTGGTGTCGTCGTCGGGCGACGTGCTGTGGGACGCGCTGCGCGAGGGCTACCCCATGCCGGCCGCCCAGCGCCGCCGCATCGAGGAAGGGCTAGGGCCCTACCTGCGCTTCGAGCCGCTGCCCCAGGTCAGCGACGCCATCTTCATCGCCTCGCCGCACCGCGGCACCTCGTTCGCCAACAAGCGCATCTCGCGCTGGGTGGCCAACCTCATCACGCTGCCGGTGGCCATGCTGGGCCAGCTCAACGACATCTCGCGCGAGCTGATGCGCGTGGCGCCCAGCTCGCAGGACATGGGTCCGCTGCGCATTCCCAACAGCATCGACAACCTCAGCGACCGCGACGCCTTCGTGCGCCTGTCGTCCGGGTTGCCGCTGAGTCCGAAGGTGCGCTACCACTCGATCATCGGCAACGACACGCCCGGCCTGCCGCTGGCCGAGTCGAGCGACGGCATCGTGCCCTACACCAGCGCACACCTCGACGGCGCGGTGTCGGAGCTGGTGATTCCGTCGGCGCACAGCGTGCAGGAGCACCCGCTGGCGATCCTGGAGATCCGGCGCATCCTGCGCGAGCAGCTGCAGCGCGTGCCCTGAGGGCACTTCATGCCGTGGCGAGCACGGCCGCGGCCGGTGCGTGCCGCATGTCCGGCACCGCCGCCATCAACGCCCGCGTGTACGCATGCTTCGGCGCATCGAGCACCTCGGCCGCGCTGCCCTGCTCCACCAGCCGCCCGCGCTGCATCACGCCCACGTCGTCGCACATGTGGCGGATCACGGCGAGGTTGTGGCTGATCAGCAGGTAGGTCAGGCCGAACTCGTCCTGCAGGTCGCGCATGAGGTTCAGCACCTGGGCCTGCACCGACACGTCGAGCGACGAGGTCGGCTCGTCGCAGACGATGAACTCCGGCTGGCTGGCCAGGGCTCGCGCGATGGCGATGCGCTGGCGCTGGCCGCCCGAGAACTGGTGCGGGTAGCGCTGCCCGTCGTCGGGCGACATGCGCACGCGGCGCAGCGCCTGGGCCACGCGCTCGGCGGTTTCGTCGGCGCTGGCGGCCAGGCCCAGCACCTCGACCGGCTCGGCGATGAGCCGGTCCACGCGCCAGCGCGGGTTGAGGCTGGCATGCGGGTCCTGGAAGATCATCTGGAAGCGCCGGCGCAGCGCGGCCGTCTGCGCGGCGTCGCCCCAGCGGTCGATGCCGTCGAAATGCACCGTGCCGGCCGTGGGCCGCGTGAGGCCGGCGATCATGCGCGCCACGGTCGACTTGCCCGAGCCTGACTCGCCGACCAGCCCGAAGGTGCGGCCGCGCGCGATGTCGAAGCTCACGCCGTCGACCGCATGCAGCACCTTCTTCGGCTGGCGCGCGAGCGTGCGCACGAGCCAACCCGCCGACAGATCGAACTCGCGCGACAGGCCCTGCACGCGGATCAGCGGCGGGCTGTCGGCCGGCGGCGCCACGGTCTCGGCCTGCGCGGGCGGCAGCGCGGCAGCCACGGCAATGTCCGCGCCGATCTCCGGCACCGGCAGCCGATGCAGCCTGTCGTGCACCGAAGGAATCGCGGCCATCAGCGCGCGCGTGTACGGCTCGCGCGGGTGGTCGAGCACCTGGCGCACCGGACCGGTCTCCAGCACGCGGCCCTGGTACATCACCATCACGCGGTCGGCCGCCTCGGCGATCACGCCCATGTCGTGCGTGATGAGCATCGCCGCCGTGCCTCGCTCGCGGCAGACGCGCCGGAACACGCGGATCACCTGCGCCTGCACCGACACGTCGAGCGCGGTGGTGGGCTCGTCGGCAATCAGCAGCTGCGGCTCGGCGCACAGCGCGAGCGCAATCGCCACGCGCTGGCGCATGCCGCCCGAGAACTGGTGCGGGTACTGGTCGATGCGGCTTTCGGGGTCGGGAATCTCCACGTCGGCCAGCAATGCCAGCGCGCGCCTGCGCGCCTCCTGCTCGCTCACGGGCAGGTGCGTGCGGATGGTTTCGATGAGGTGCCTACCGATCGGGTAGACCGGGTTCAGGCTGGTCAGCGGGTCCTGGAACACGCTGCCGATGCGGCGCCCGCGCACGCGGCGCATGTCCTCGCCGCGCAGCGTGTCGATGCGCTCGCCGTGCAGCTCGACCGTGCCGCCCGCGATGCGCCCCGGCGGCGGCACCAGGCCGATGACGGCCGCGCCGACCATCGACTTGCCCGCGCCCGACTCGCCGACCACGCCCAGGATTTCGCCCGGTGCGATCTCGAACGAGACGCCATCGAGCACCTGCACCGTGCCCCGGTGCGTGTCGAAGGCCACGTCCAGCCCGCGCACGCGCAGCACGGGCGTTTCGCCGCGGGGCGATGGCGAGGGGTCGCGCGCGCTCATTGCAACCTCGGGTTCAGGGCGTCGCGCAGCCAGTCGCCCGCCAGGTTGACCGACAGCGCCAGCGCCAGCAGCACCAGCGCGGGAAACAGCAGGATCCACCACTCGCCCGAGAACAGGAAGCCCTGCCCGATGCGGATCAGCGTGCCCAGCGACGGCTGCGTGGGCGGCAGCCCCACGCCCAGGTACGACAGGGTCGACTCCGCCACGATGGCCAGCGCGAAGCTGATGGTGGCAATCACCAGCACCGGCGCCAGCAGGTTCGGCAGGATGTGCCGCACCAGGATGCCGGTGCGCGAGCGGCCGATGATCTGCGCGGCGGCCACGTAGTCCTTGTGCTTCTCGAGCATCACCGCGCCGCGCACCGTGCGCGCGTACTGCACCCATTCCGACAGCCCGATGGCCGCCACGATCACGTACACCGCCATGTCGTCGCGGTAGCCCTCGGGCAGCAGGCCGCGCGCAATGCCGAAGATCAAGAGCGCCACCAGCAGCACCGGAAAGGTCAGCTGCACGTCGGCCACGCGCATCACCAGCGTGTCGAACCAGCCGCCCGCATAGCCGGCCGCCAGCCCGAGCGGCACGCCGATGACCAGCGACAACCCGACCGCGCTCACGCCCACGAGCAGCGACATGCGCAGCCCGTAGAGGATGGCCGAGAACACGTCGCGCCCCTGGTCGTCGGCGCCCAGCGGGTAGAAAGCGCCCGAGGCGCCCTGCTGCCCCGGCGGCGTGAAGGCGTCGATCAGGTCGAGCACGGCCGGATCGAAGGGGTCTTGCCGCGCGATCCACGGCGCGAACAGCGAGGCCAGGGCAACCAGCAGCAACACGAAGGCGGCCAGTTGCACGGTGCGCGAGCGTGCAAAGGCGCGCAGCACGGACGACTCGGCGTTGCGCCAGCGGCGCGGCGCGGGGGCGCCGGTCGGAGAAGGAAGCGTCATTCGGAAAAGAAAGAAGGAGTCAGGCGCGTCGCAGGCGCGGATCGACCAGCACGTACAGCAGGTCGACGATGAAATTGATCGCCACGTACAGCAGCGCGATCAGCAGCAGGTAGGCCGCCACCACCGGCACGTCCACCCCCTGGATCGAGGTGATGAACAGCAGGCCCACGCCGGGCCACTGGAACACCGTCTCGGTGACGATGGCAAAGGCCACCAGCGAGCCGATCTGCAGCCCGGTGATGGTGATGACCGGGACCAGCGTGTTGCGCAGCGCATGGCCGTAGTTCAGGTCGCGCTCGCGCAGCCCGCGCGCGCGGCCGAAGCGGATGTAGTCGGCGCGCAGCACCTCCAGCATCTCGGCGCGCACCAGCCGCATGATCAGCGTCAGCTTGTACAGGCCCAGCGTCAGCGCGGGCATCAGCAGCGAGGCCCAGCCCGAGGCCGTGAGCAGCCCGGTGCTCCAGCCGCCGAGCTGCACCGTGTCGCCGCGCCCGAACGACGGCAACCAGCGCAACTCGACCGCGAACAGGTAGATGAGCCCGATGCCGATCAGGAAGGTGGGCAGCGACACGCCGACCAGCGACACCGCCATGACCGCGCGGCTGGCCACGCTGTCGCGTCGGATCGCGGTGTACACGCCCAGCGCCACGCCGCCCGCCACCGCCAGCACGGCCGCCACCAGCGCCAGCTCCAGCGTGGCCGGCAACCGCTCGGCGATGAGTTCGACCACCGGTCGCTTGAGCCGGTACGACACGCCCAGGTCGCCCTGCAGCGCGTGGCCGACGTAGCGCAAGTACTGCACCGGCACCGGGCGGTCGAAACCCAGTTCGGCCGTCAGCGCGGCGCGTTCTTCGATCGTGGCGTCTTCGCCGAGCAGGCTGATGGTCGGATCGCCGATGTGGCGGAACACCAGGAAGGACACGAACGACACCGCCAGCAGCACCAGCACGGACTGGCCGAGCCGGCGCAAGAGATGAACCCACATGGTGTGCGTGCGTGTGTGTGCTTAGGGTTTCGCCACCTTCACGTTCTTGAAGAACACACTGCCGTCGGGGCTGACCGGAATGTCCAGCTTCGGGGCCGACGCGAAGTTGAGCACCTGGTCGTGCAGCGCGATGTAGATGCGCTCCTTCTGCACGGTCTGCCAGATGCTTTTGATGGTGGCGTCGCGCTTGGCCTTGTCGCTCTCGGCGGCCAGCGACGCGATCTGCGCGTCGACCTCGGCGTTGCTGTAGCCGGTGGCGTTGGTCGGGCCGCGGCCGTCCTTGCCGCGCGTGTGCACCAGGTAATCGAAGATGTAGGCCGAGTCGTAGGTCGGCACGCCCCAGCCGAACAGGTAGAAGTCGGTGTCGGCCGAGTTGATGGCCGTGCTGTGCAGCGCGATCGGGCGCGCCGCCACCGTGGTCTTGATGCCGATGCGCCCGAGGAAGCCCGACACCGCCGTGCTGATGGCCTCGTCGTTCACGTAGCGGTCGTTCGGCGTGTGCAGCGTGATCGCAAAGCCGTTCGGGTAGCCGGCCTCGGCCAGCAGCTTCTTCGCCTGCGCGGCATTGGCCTTCGGGTAGGCTGCAAAGCCCTTCTCGTAGCCATGCACGAAAGGCGGCGCGATGATGCCCGAGGGGTTCGACAGGCCGCGCATCACCGCCGTCTTGATCGCGTCGCGGTCGATCGCCAGGCCGATGGCCTCGCGCACCTTCGGGTCGGCCAGCGGGTTCCTGCCCTTCACGTCGGCGTACTTGAGCTCCTTCGCGCCCACGTTCAGGCCCAGGAAGATCGAGCGGTTCTCGGGCCCTTCGGTCACGCGCAGGCGCTTGTCGGCCTTGAGCCGGCCCACGTCCTGCGCCGGCAGGTCCTGCACGAAATCGACCTCGCCCGACAGCAGCGCGGCCACGCGCGTGGCGGGCGACTTGATCGGCACGTAGACCAGCTCGGTCACATCCAGCGGAAACTGGCCGCGGCCCCAGTACTGCGGAAACTGCTTGAGCACCGTGCGCGCATCGACCTCGCGCGAGGCCAGCACGTAGGGGCCGGTGCCGTTCTCGTTGCGGGTGGCGAAGTTCTCGGTCTTGCTGGCCACGTCCTGCGACTGCTCGGCCTTGTTCGCCTTGGCCCAGGCCTCGTTGAGGATGAAGAGGTTCGTGAGGTTGTTCGGGAAGATCAGGTTCGGGCCCTTGGTCTTGACCTGCACCGTGAGCGCATCCACCTTCTTCACTTCGGCCACCGACGACAGCAGCGACTTGAGCGCCGAGCTCGGCGCCTGCGCGCGCTGCAGCGAGAACACCACGTCGTCGGCCGTGAGCAGCGCGCCGTCATGGAACTTGACGCCGGGGCGCAGCTTGAACTCCCACACCGTCGGGTCGGCCGTGAGCTTCCACGAGGTGGCCAGCGCGGGCTGCAACTTGCTGTCGGCGCCGCGCAGGATCAGCGGTTCGTAGATCTGGTGCAGCAGCCCGAAGTTGGTGCCGGTGTTGACCGCATGCGGGTCGAGTGTGGCGGGGTCGGCGCTGCGCGCCCAGCGCACGGTTTCGGCGGCGGCAACAGGCGCCTGCAGCAGGCCGGCGGCCAGCAGGGCCGCGGTCAGGAGTGGTCGGAGCATGGAATCCCTCGGGTGTTCTTTGGAAGAGAAGACAGGCGGACGGCCGCGCGGGGCGGCGGCGTCCTGTGCCTGTGCGTGAGGGACTGTGCCCTGCGCCGCGCGGTCCCGAAAGAAGGACTCCGCATATGGAAATGCGGTGTCTGCCGCGCGGCGATGAATGGCGGTCACGCCCTCGCCGCCAGCCGCTTCAATCGCAATCCACCCCACACCGCCAGCAGCACGCTCGCGCCGAACACCCAGCCCGACAGCGCGCCGGCCATCGTGCCCGACAGCAGGTTGCCCACCGTGCAGCCCAGCCCGGTCATCGCGCCCCACCCTAGCAGCAGGCCGCCGCCGAGGCCGCGCATCACCTGCCCCACGGTTGGCCACGCGGGCTTGAACTGCCCGCTCGCCAGCGCCGCGGCCAGTGCACCCGCCACGAGGCCGCCGACCAGCAACGCGTTGGGCGTCTGCCAGAGGCTTTCGACCACCGCCGTGACGCAGCCGCCGAAACCGTCGAGCCCGTCAAGGCGTTGCGGCAGCAGGCCGTGCGCGTTGCCGAGGTCGCGCGCGGCGCTGCCCAGCGCGGCGGTCACGCCCAGCGGACGCAGCCGCAGCACCACGACCACGGCGATGGCGCCGACTGCGAGCCCACCCCACGCATACGGCCAGCGCCCGTGCAGCAGGCGACGCGCGGCGTCGATGAAGCGGCGCGGCGTAGACGACGCCGCCTCGCCCGCCGGCAGCTTCCGCCAGAGACAGGCGGCGAGCGCCGCGAGCACCGCCAGTTGCAGCGCGGCCGAGCCCGCATAGCCCAGGTGATGCGGCAGCCACACGACGGGCGCGGTGGCGATGGTGGCGCTGTAGAGCCAGTTCCAGCTCGTGAATCCCAACAAGAACCCTGCGACAGCACCGAGCAGCGCAAAGGGTGCGGTCGGCGAACCCTCGCCCAGCCGGTACCAGTGCGCGCTGATGCACGAGCCCGACACCACCATGCCCGCGCCGAAGGCCAGCCCCGCGAGCACCAGGGCGCCGCTGACCGGCCCGATGTGCGCATCGGGCGGCAATCGCCCGGGCTGCGGCACGGGCAGCCAGCCGGTCATGACGACGTGCATGCCCACGGTGCCGACCGCCAGCGCGGCCACGATGGCCAGCAGGCCGCGTGCGTCGCCGCCCTCGAAGTAGTCGCGCGCATGGCAGTAGAAGCAGAAACGCGAGCGCTGCAGCACCACGCCGAGCACCGCGCCCAGCCCGAGCGCGAAGGCCAGCGCACGGCCACCGCTGCGCTCGCCCAGCAGGTGCACGCCGGCGGCGATCAACAGCAACACCACGACAGCAGCGGCCAGGCCCGTGCGCGAAAGCGGCGCAGGCGCCACGGTGATTGACGAAGCGGACATGCCCCGGTCCCTCTTTTTTTGGGTCCAAAAAAAAGCGAGCCCGAGGGCTCGCCCAATGTCGCTCATCAGAGAGGCCGCGAGGTCCCTCCAACGCCGACTCACCTCGAACTCATCTCACCTCAACTCATTCATTTGGACGCCCACACCGTGCCGGCCGGGTTGTTGACCGGCACGCCGACGGCGTTGCCGTACTCGGTCCACGAGCCGTCGTAGTTGCGCACGTTCTTGTAGCCCAGGATCTTGTGCAGCGCGAACCAGGTGTGGCTCGAGCGCTCGCCGATGCGGCAGTAGGTGATGGCCGGCTTGCTGCCGTCGATGCCGACGGCCGCGTAGATCGCCTTCAGCTCGGCGGCCGACTTGAAGGTGCCGTCTTCGTTCACCGCGCGGCCCCAGGGCACGTTGGCCGCGCCGGGCACGTGGCCCGCGCGCACCGCCAGTTCGGCGGCGCCGGCCGGCGCGAAGATCTTGCCGCTGTACTCGTCGGCCGAGCGGATGTCGACCAGCTTCGCGTCGGAGCGGCCCTCGGCCACGGCCAGCACGTCGGCCAGCCGCGCGCGCAGCTGCGGGTTGGGCTGCGTCACCTTGAAGCGCGTGGCGACATGCTCGGGCGCGCGGTTGTCGAGCACGCGGTTCTCGGCCTCCCACTTCTTGCGCCCGCCGTCGAGCAGCTTCACGTTCTGCACGCCGTACTGGTCGAACACCCAGGCGCCCCAGGCGGCGAACCAGTTGTTGGTGTCGCCGTAGAGGATGACGGTGGTGTCCTTGTCGACACCGGCCGCCGACAGCAGCTTCTCGAACTCCGCCTGGCTCACGATGTCGCGGCGCACGCGGTCGTTGAGGTCGTTGTGCCACGAGAAATTCACCGCGCCCGGAATGTGGCCGCGCTCGTACAGGCCCGGGTTCACGCTGACCTCGATCACGCGCAGCTTCGGGTTGCGCAGGTTCTTCTCGAGCCAGTCGGTGGAGACCAGCGGACCGCTGCCGTCGGCCGAGGCCTGCGCGAAGGCCGACGGTGCGGTGGCCAGGAAGGTCAGCGTGGCGAGGGACGCGGCGCGCCACCATCTGCTGAAGATCGACATGCGGGACTCCTTGTGTTGAATGGAAGACATCAGAAACAGATCAGAGCGAACTCTAGGCAGGCAGCGCGCGATCACCAACGAAGCGTTTGCGATAAGCGCATGCGCAAAGCGTCTGAGGCTCAGGCGAGTGCGGCCTCTTGATGTGGCAGCTCGGCGCGCACGCGCCAGCCCAGTTCGGGCGCGATGCGCACCGCCAGGTCGTCCAGGATCTGCTCGTAGGCCTCGCTGTCGAAGTTGTAGGGCAGCTCCACGCGCAGCTCGCTCACCAGCGGCAGCACCGGGTCGCGGTGCAGGCGCTCCAGGATCTCGTCGGCGCTGCCCACGAGGTCGCCGGCGAACAGCGTGCGGCGCTCGCCCTGCGGCGACAGGGTGCGCTCGACGCGGCCCGCGGCGAAGGCGCGGTAGCGCCGCCGCGTGGCGGCATCGGCGCCGTCCAGCGGCACGATCACGCGGCCCAGCGCGATCCGTCCACGTCGCGCGCCCGGCACTTCGCTGGCGCGGTAGCGTTCGACGAGGCCGGTCTGCGCCTCGAGGAAATCGTCGGTGGTCTCGCCCGTGAGCACGTTGCCCAGCAGCAAGTGAAAGCCGTTGCGCCCCGCCCATTCGGCCGAGCGCAGCGACCCGCCGCCGTACCAGAGCCGCCCGACCAGCCCGGGTGCATAGGGCTGCACGCGCGGACGCACGCGCCCGCCGGCCGATTCGACCACCGTGTCTTCGTCGCCCAGCAGCACGTCTTCGAGGTTGGCGCGCAGCCGCGCCACGCGCTTGTGCGTGAAGTCGACCGTGGCCGGCGGTGCGTCCTGAAAGCGCCCGCCCAGCAAGGCACCGTGCGGCGGCGCGCCCGCGCTCAGGCCCACCTGCAGGCGCCCGCGCGAGAGCACGTCGACGGTGGCCAGGTCTTCGGCGAGCCGGAACGGGTTCTCGTAGCCCATCTGGATCACGGCCGCGCCGAGTTCGATGCGGCGCGTGCGCTGCGTGGCGGCGGCCAGGAAGGTCGGCGCCGACGACACGGCACGCTCCAGGTGGCGCTGGCGCACCCAGGCGCTGTCGAAGCCGCGCCGCTCGCCGAATTCAAAGAGCCGCAGCGCGGCCTCGAGGCCGGCGTGCGGGTCGGCCTCGTCGTAGTTGCCGGGCGTGAGGAAACCGATGTGGTGGATGGTCATGGTCGTGTCGCTCGCGGGGTCAGAACTTCGGCAACCCCGGCGGGTTGACCTCCGATTTCGGCAGCGCCTCTTCCGCCAGACGCCAGCGCGCGAGCGCCTTGGCGTAGGTGCCGTTGCGGATCAGGTTGTTGGCCGCGGTGCTCAGCGCCACCGCCAGGCCGCTGCCCTTGCGCGTGGCCACGGCCACGTCCGACTTCAGCGGCCAGCCCGCGTTGACCGTGCCCGCGAGCCGCAGCTGCCCGTTCTTCGCGGCCTCGTAGGCCTGCGGTGCGTTGGGGTTGAAGTTGGCGTCGACGCGTTTCGTCGTCACTGCCAGCCAGCGCGTCACATCGTCGTCGTAATACTGGATCGACACCGGCTTCAGGCCCGCGGCCACGTTCTGCCGGTCCCATTCGAGCAGGATGCGTTCCTGGTTGGTTCCCGCGCCGGTCGTGAGCTTCAGGCCCGCCACGTCCTTCGGCTCCTTGATCGACTGGATGGCGCTGTCGGTGCGCACGTAGAAGCCGTGCAGGCCGAGCCGGTAGGTCGAGAAGTCGAACTTCTCCTTGCGCTGCTCAGTCACGCCCACATTGGAGATCACGGCGTCGTACTTGCCCGAGCTCAGGCCCAGCGGCCAGTCGGCCCAGGCGACGGGCCGCAGTTCCAGCTTCAGGCCCAGCGCCTCGGCGATGAGATGGGCAAAGTCGGGGTCGAAGCCCACCACCGTCTTCGCGTCGGTGGCATAGGTGGAGATCGGCGGCGCGAACGGCGCGATGGCGATGGTCAGCACGCCCTCCTTCACGAACTTGAAGCTCGGCGGAATGGCGTTGACGGCCTCGGCGTCCTTGCCGGTGTGCAGGCGGCCCTTCTGCTCGGGGCTGAAGTCGAAGGCGTCGGCGGCCTGCGCCGGCGCGAACGCCATCAGCCCGAGGGCGGCCAGCGCCCCCAGTTTTTTCTTGAGCGACATGGTCCCCTCCCCTCAGTTCTTCGGCAGACCGGGCGGGTTGGTGCGCGCCACCTCGATGGCCTCGGACGCCAGGTTCCAGCGCGACAGGGCCTTGCCGTAGTTGCCGTTTTTGATCTGCGTGTTCAGCGCCAGCGTCACGGCTTCGGCAATGCCCGAGCCCTTGCGCGAGGTGACGGCGATCTCGGCGTTGAGCGGCCAGCCGCCCGACACCAGGCCCGCGAGCCGGGTCTTGCCGTCGCGCGCCTCGTAGGCCGCGATGGCGTTGGGGCCCACGTACGCGTCGGCGCGGCCCGACTGGATGGCCAGGCGCTGCACCACATCGTCGTCGTAGTACTGGATCTCGATGGGCTTGAGGCCGGCGGCGAGGTTCTGCTTGTTCCAGCGCAGCAGGATCTGCTCCTGGTTCGTGCTGGCCGTCACGATGAGCTTCAGGCCCGCGATGTCCTTCGGCTCCTTGATGGCGCCGAGCTTGCTGTCCGACTTCACGTAGATGCCCAGCTGGTCGTTGCGGTAGGTCGAGAAGTCGAACTTCTCCTTGCGCTCCTCGGTGACGGTCACGTTGGACACCACCACGTCGAACTTGCCCGACTGCAGGCCCAGCGGCCAGTCGGCCCAGGCGGTGGACACCAGCTCCAGCTTGCGCCCCAGGCTGTCGGCCACGAGCTGCGCGATGTCGGGCGCGTTGCCCACGGGCGTCTTCGTGTCGGTGGCGTAGGCCGCGAACGGCAACCGGCCGGTGGTGGTGCCCACGACGAGCACGCCTTCCTTGAGGAACTTGAAGTCCTTCGCGAGCCGCACGGCCTCGTCGATCTTCTGCGCGCGCGGGCGACCGGGCTGCTCGGGGCTCAGGTCGGGCGCCGGGGCGGTCTGGGCCGTGGCGGCGATCGGCAGCAAGGCCGCCAGGAGAACGGACAGGAGAAGGCGTCGATGGGTCATGAAATCGGTCAGTTTGAGAAATGGGGGAAAGGAAAAAATCTCAGAGCACCTTGGCCAGGAACTCGGCTGTGCGCGGGTGCCTCGGCGCGTTGAACACCTGTTCGGGCGTGCCGGTCTCGAGGATGCGGCCCTGCTCCATGAAGACCACGGTGTCGGCCACCTCGCGGGCAAAGCCGATCTCGTGCGTCACGATGACCAGCGTGGTGCCGGAGCTCGCGAGCTCCTCGATCACCGCGAGCACCTCGCCCACCAGTTCGGGGTCGAGCGCCGAGGTGGGCTCGTCGAACAGCAGCACCTTGGGCTTGAGCGCCAGTGCGCGCGCGATCGCCACGCGCTGCTGCTGGCCGCCCGAGAGCTGGCGCGGGTACGCGTCCTTGCGGTCGGCCAGGCCGACGCGGGCCAGCAGGTCGGTGGCCAGCGCCTCGGCCTCGGCGCGCGGCAGGCCGCGCACCGACTGCGGCGCCTCGACGATGTTCTCCAGCACCGTGAGGTGCGGGAACAGATTGAAGTTCTGGAACACCATGCCCACGTCGACGCGGCGCGTGAGGATGTCCTTCTCGTGCAGCTCGTACAGCGTGTCGGCGTCGCGCCGGTAGCCGATGAGCTCGCCGTCGATGGCAATGAAGCCGTCGTCCACGCGCTCCAGGTGGTTGATGGTGCGCAGCAGCGTCGACTTGCCCGAGCCCGAGGGCCCGAGGATCACGGTGACGCTGCCGCGCGGCGCGGTGAAGGTCACGTCGTCGAGCACCTGCAGCGCGCCGAAGCGCTTGGACACGCCGTGGATCGTCACCTCGCCGCCGGGCGCGCGCGAGCCGTTCCAGCGCGGCACCTGCGCGGGCGCCGGCGCCGGTGCCGACACGGGCACCGCGGCCGGCGCCCTGCCCCGCGCCCACAGCCCGTGCACCACGCCGCCCAGCCACGAGCGCGGCGCGTGGCGCAGCGCCCCGCGCGAGAAATGCCGCTCGATGTAGTGCTGTGCCACCGACAGCACCGTGAGGATCACGAGGTACCACACGGTCGCCACCATGAGCAGCGGAATCACTTCCAGGTTGCGCCGGTAGATGATCTGGATCGTGTAGAACAGCTCGGGCAGCGCCAGGATGTAGAGGTTCGAGGTGCCCTTGGCCAGCCCGATGATGTCGTTGAAGGCCGTCGGCAGGATGCTGCGCATGGCCTGCGGCAGCACGATGCGCGAAGCCTGGCGCCGGCGCGAAAGGCCCAGCGCGGCGGCTGCCTCGAGCTGCCCCTGGTCCACCGACAGGATGCCCCCGCGCACGATCTCCGAGGCGAAGGCCGCCTGGTTCAGCGTGAGGCCCAGCAACGCCGCCACGAAGGGGCTGATGAGCTGCGTGGTCGGGTACGAGAAGAACGTCAGGTCGGTGAACGGCACGCCCAGCGACACGGTCTCGTACAGGTAGCCCAGGTTGTTGATGATCAAGAGCAGCACGATCACCGGCACCGAGCGAAAGAGCCAGGTGAACACCCAGGCCAGCCGCGCCAAGAGCGGCGAGCGCGACACCCGCGCCAGCGCCAGCCCGGTGCCGAAGAAGAAGCCCAGCACCGCGCCCAGCGCCGTGAGCAGCAGCGTGCGGCCCAGCCCGGCCAGCACCGGCTCCGAGAAGAACCACTGCGCGAACACCGGCCAGCCCCAGCGCGGATTGGTGAGCACCGAATGCAGCACGAGGCCGATCACCGCCACCGCGAAGACGGTGCCGACGGTGCGCGCCGGGTAGGTCGCGGGCACGATGCGAAAGTGCGAGTAGTCGCCCTTGGCGGGCGGTGTCGCGTCGCTGCGGCCGATTGGTCGTGCGGGTGCTGTGGGGGTGCGCGGCTCCGGGCCGACATCGAGGATGGTGGTCGTGTTCATCGCGACACCGCCTCGCTCAGTGCCGCCCCGGCACGGCCTTGCGCGGCCCACTGCGCCAGGTGCTTCTCGAACGGCAGCTTGCGCGGCGTCTCGGGATCGGCGTCGTCCGTGAACAGCGCCGTGTAGCCATGGCTGCGGTACAGGCCCACGGCCTCGGGCTGGCGAAAGCCCGTCGTGAGGTAGATGCGCTCGTAGCCCTGGCGCAGCACCTGCGCCTCCAGCTCGGCCAGCACGCGGCTGGCCAGGCCCTGGCGGCGCAGCGCGCCATGCGTCCACACGCGCTTGAGCTCGGCGGTGCGCTCGTCGTGGCGCATGAAGGCACCGCCGCCGATCGCCACGCCGTCGCGCAGCAGCAGCACGAAGTTGCCGTGCGGCGGCGCGAACACCTCGGGCGGGTAGCGGTCGATCTCGCGCGGCGCACCGGGTTCGCGCAGCACGTCGTCGTAGCGGCTGTCGTACTCGAAGGTAAGGCCTTCGATCAACGGCCGGGCCAGCGGGTCCAGCGGCGTGGTGTAGAGAAACTGTTCGCTCATGGGGTGGTTTCCTGGGTGTCGCCGTCGGCGGAAAGAAAGCGCTCGGCCAGCCGGGCCCAGTACACGGCCGCGGGCGCGAGGATCGCGTCGTTGAAGTCGTAGCGCGGGCTGTGCAGCGAGGCGCTTTCGCCGTTGCCGAAGAACACGTAGCTGCCGGGGCGCGCCTGCAGCATGTAGGCGAAGTCTTCGCTGGCGGTGCGTGGGCGGAAGGCCGGGTCGACCCGCTGCGCGCCGAAGGTGTCGAGTGCCACGGCGCGTGCGAAGGCTGTTTCTTCCGCGTGGTTGACCACCGGCGGAAAGCCCGGTCGGTAGTCCACCTCGGCCTGCGCGCCGAAGCTCTCGGCCTGCGCCCGCGCCAGGGCGGGAATGCGCTGTGCCAGCAGCGCGCGCACCTCGGGCTTGAACGAACGTGCCGTGAGCTTGAGCTCGACCGTGTTCGGAATCACGTTGGAGGCCTCGCCGCCGTGGATGGAGCCCACCGTGATCACGCCCATGTCCAGCGGATCGACGTTGCGCGACACCACGGTCTGCAGCGCCGCGATCAGGTGCGCGCTCGCGACCACGGGGTCGACCGTCTCGTGCGGCTGCGCGCCGTGGCCGCCCTTGCCACGCACCGTGATGTGGGCCTGGTCGATGGCCGCCATCGCGGGCCCGGTGACGCAGCCCACGTGCCCCGCGCCCACGCCGGGCCAGTTGTGCAGGCCGAAGATGGCGTCGCACGGGAAGCGTGTGAACAGGCCCTCGTCGATCATCTTCTTGGCGCCCGCGCCGAGCTCTTCGGCGGGCTGGAAGATCAGGTGCAGCGTGCCGCGAAAGCTGCCCGCCTCGGCCAGGAAGCGCGCCGCCGCGAGCAGGATCGCCGTGTGGCCGTCGTGGCCGCAGGCATGCATCACGCCCGCGTTCTCGCTCGCGTACGGCAAGCCCGTGGCCTCGTGGATCGGCAGCGCGTCCATGTCGGCGCGGATGCCGAGGCTGCGCCCCGGCCCGCGCCGCAGCGTGCCCACCACGCCGGTGCCGGCCAGGCCGGTCGTAACCTCGTAGCCCCAGGCCGCGAGCCGCTCGGCCACGAGCTTCGAGGTACGGTGCTCCTTGAACGACAGCTCGGGGTGCTGGTGGATGTCGCGCCGCAGCGCAATGAATTCGTCGCCGTAGCCGGCAATGGTCGATTCGACGCGGTGGATGTCCTTGAGGGCCGGTCGAGGCAGCGCGGCGCCCATCAGGCGGCCTTGCGCTCGGCGGTGGCGCCGCCCTGCGGCGCGGCATGGCGGCTCGCCTTGCGCGGCAGGCCCAGGTGGTCGCGCAGGGTCTGGCCGGGCAGCGTGCGCTGGTAGCGGCCGCGCGCCTCCAGCGCCGGAATCACGAACTCGATGAAGTCATTGAGGCCCTGCCCCAGCACCGGGAAGCCGAGGATGAAGCCGTCGGCCGCGCCCTCGTCCACCCAGCGGATGATCTCGTCGGCGATGCGCTCGCCCGTGCCCACGAACTGCGTGCGCGGCGTGGCGACTTCGAGCGCCACCTCGCGCAGCGTCTGGCCCTTGGCCTTGGCATTCGCCTTGATGCGGTCGGTGGTCGAACGGAAGCTGTTGCGGCCGATCTCGCCCAGCTCGGGGAACGGCGCATCCAGCGGGTACTGGCTGAAGTCGTGGTGGTCGAAGAAGCGACCCAGGTAGGCCAGTGCCTCTTCGACCGTCAGCAATGCGCGGATGGCGAGGTACTTGGCCTCGGCCTCGGCTTCCGTGGCCGCCACCACCGGGCCGATGCCCGGGAAGATCTTCACGTCGCCGGCCTGCCGCCCCTGCGCCACGGCGCTGGCCTTCACCTGCTTGAGGAAGGCGCGCGTGTCTTCCAGCGAGGGCGAATGGGTGAACACCGCGTCGGCGTACTTGCCCGCCAGGCCGATGCCCGCGTCCGACGAGCCGGCCTGGAAGATCACCGGCTGCCCCTGCGGCGAGCGCTGGATGTTCAACGGCCCCGCCACCTGGAAGAAGCGGCCCTTGTGGTCCAGCGTGTGCAGCTTGTCGCGGTCGAAGAAGCGGCCGCTCTCGCGGTCGCGCACGAAGGCGTCGTCGTCCCAGCTGTCCCACAGGCCCTGCGTCACGGCCAGGTACTCGTCGGCAATCTCGTAGCGCAGCGCGTGCTCGGGATGCGCGCGGCTGTAGTTCTTCGCGCTGCCTTCCAGCGGCGTGGTCACCACGTTCCAGCCCGCGCGCCCGCCGCTGATGAGGTCCAGCGAGGCGAACTGCCGCGCCACCGTGAACGGGTCGCTGTACGAGCTGGAGATGGTGCCCGCCAGGCCGATCTTCGAGGTGACGGCGGCCAGCGCCGACAGGATCGAGATCGGCTCGAAGCGGTTGAGGAAGTGCGGGATCGACTTCTCGTTGATGTAGAGCCCGTCGGCCACGAACGCGAAGGCGATGCCCGCGGCCTCGGCCTTCTGCGCGTTGCGGATGAAGAAGTCGAGGTTGACGCTGGCATCGGCCGGTCCGCCCGGGTGCTTCCACGCATTCATGTGGCTGCCGGCCCCTTGCAGCATGACGCCGAACTGGATGTTGCTCATGACGATCGTTCTTGTGATGGGAAAAACAAAAAAACTCAGGCCAGTGCGGGCTCGCGGGCCTGCGCCAGCAGCTCGACCGCCGTGGCGCGCGCGCCGAAGTCCGCCACCGGGATGTCGATCACGAACTCCTCGATGCCGTGGCGTGCGCTGAGGGCCTCGAGCGCGTCGCGCACCTCGTCGGCGGTGCCGGCGATGACGTGCGGGCGCCGCTCCTCGGTGCGGTAGTCGCTGGCGCCGGCCTGCCGCGCGAACTCGGCGGCGGCTTCGAGGCTGGGCAGGTTCACGCTCTGGCCCGTGGGCAAGGTCACGCGGAAGCTGCGCAGCGCGCCCACGCGCTCGGCGGCCTCGTCGTGCGTTTCCGCGGCGAAGGCGAACAGCGCGAGCAGCGGCGCGCGGCCGGTCGCGCCACGGTAGGCGTCGATCGATTGCTCGATGTTCACGGGGTCGCCGTTGAAGTGGCCCGCGTAGACGAACTGCCAGCCCAGCCGCGCCGCGAGCAGCGCGCTCTCGGGGCTGCCGCCCAGCAGCACGCGCTGCGGCGCCACCGGCGGAAACGGCGTGGCCACGGCGCCGGCCAGCGCATGGTCGGCGGGCACGCCGTCGTGCAGGAAGGCGTCGAGCTCGCGCAGGCGCGCTTCGAAATCGAGGGCCTTCGCCTTCGCCGGGTCGTGCAGCGATTGCAGCGCCTTGCTGGTCAGCGGCAGGCCGCCCGGTGCCTTGCCAATGCCCAGGTCGACACGGCCCGGCGCCAGCGAGGCCAGCACCTTGAAGGTCTCCGCCACCTTGAACGGGCTGTAGTGCTGGAGCATGACGCCGCCGGTGCCGATGCGGATGCGCGAGGTCTTCGCCAGCAGGTGCGAGGCCAGCACCTCGGGCGCCGAACCGGCGTAGGTGCGGTTGCCGTGGTGCTCGGCCAGCCAGTAGCGGCGATAGCCGAGCCGTTCGGCGCGCCGGGCCAGCGCGATGGTGTGCTGGAACGCCTGCGCGGCGTCGGCACCTTCGGGGATCAGGCTCTTGTCGAGCAGGGAGAGCGAGTAGGACACGGTGTTCGGCGATGGCGCAGTGGAAGCGGGTGTGCTTCAAATTCTGCGAGCCATCGCACGGGCCGTTTGCGCTGAATTCCTCTATCGATATCTGGAATCTGCGGGGTCGCGCGGCTCACCAGGCATAGGGCAGGAGCGCCGCCACGGCCGTGGCGTGCAGCCGCCTGCGCACGCGCAGTGGCACATGGCCATGCGGTGCGCGGCGTGCCACTTCATGCGGCGACGCCGGCGCGATGCACCAGGCGATGGCGGTCAGCGCGAGGACGTGGCGGGCCTGTGCGGCCGGGGATGAAGAGGCGACGGTGTGCAGTGGCATGGCGGGCGGTTTCCCTGGTTCGATGCCGCCGATTCTGCGAAGCGCACCCGCCGTTGCCAACGACGGATTGCGAATGTCCTGATGCGGTTTGCATCGCATCCGCGCGCTCAAAGGAGTTGCCCCGCCCCCCGTGCACTGGCTACGATGGGCACGCAACCACCCAAGGAGCAGCCGCCATGTCGAACCATGTCTACAAGTCGCTCGAGCTGACGGGCTCGTCCAAGACCAGCATCGAGGACGCGGTGCAGACCGCCATCGCGAAGGCGCACGAGACGGTGCGCAACATCCAGTGGTTCACCGTCACCGAGACGCGCGGCCACGTGGTCGACGGCAAGGTCGCGCACTGGCAGGTGACGGTGAAGATCGGCTTCACGCTCGAGTAGCCGCAACGCGGCCTTGACGGGTCAGGCGCGCAGCGCTGACGTGCCGTCGTAGATGTAGCGGCGCGACCATGGCAGCGTGCTTGCCGCCCTGCCCGCCTTGCGCCCCACGATCTGGTAGATCGCCACGTCGTCGTTCTCGAAGGCATAGGCGCAGCCCGCGAGGTAGATGCGCCAGATGCGGAACTTCTCTTCGTCGACCAGCGCGCGCGCCTCGTCGGCATGGGCCTCGTAGGCGTCGCTCCAGTGGCGCAGCGTCTGCGCGTAGTGCCGGCGCAGGTTCTCCACGTCGAAGGCTTCGAGCCCGCCCTGCTGCATGGCCTGCAGCGCGAGGCTGATGTGCGGCAGCTCGCCGTTGGGGAACACGTAGCGGTCGATGAAGTCGCCGCCACCGTACGACACACCGCCGCCCTCGGGGTCGGACGAGGTGATGCCGTGGTTCATGACGATGCCGTCGTCGGCCAGCAGCTGCTGCACGCGCTTGAAGTACTCGGGCAGGTTCTTGCGGCCCACGTGCTCGAACATGCCGACGCTGGTGATGCGGTCGAACTGGCCGGTCACGTCGCGGTAGTCCTGCAGGCGGATCTCGATGCGGTCTGCGAGGCCTGCGGCCTTCACGCGTTCGGTCGCGAGGTCGAACTGGTTCTGCGACAGCGTGACGCCGACGCAGCGCGCACCGAACTTCTGCGCCGCGCGGATCACCAGCGCGCCCCAGCCGCAGCCGATGTCGAGCAGCGTCTGCCCCGGCTGGAGTTCGATCTTGGTGAGGATGTGGTCTATTTTCTTCAGCTGCGCGGTGGCCAGGTCTTCGTCGCCGTTCTCGAAGTAGGCGCACGAATAGACCATGTTCGCGTCGAGCCACAGTTGGTAGAACGCGTTCGACACGTCGTAGTGGTACTCGATGGATTTCTTGTCCGACGACTTGGTGTGCGCGAAGTAGCGCGCCATGCTCTGCAGCGCGCCGCCGGGCTTGTCGAGCGAGGTCTTCGCCAGGCCGTAGGCGATGTCGATCACGTCGCTGAGCTTGCCTTCGATGTCGATCTTGCTCTTGACGTAGGCCTCGCCCAGGTTGTCGAGCGTGGGCTGCAGCATCAGCGACAGCGCCGCGGGCGATTTCACGTGCAGCGTGACCGCCGGCCCGCTGAAGTCACCGAAGTCGTAGGACTGGCCGTCCCACAGGGTGAGCCGCGCGGGCAGGTTGGCCCGTGCGCGGACCGCGGCGCTCCACTGCGCCAGCTTCTTTTCCCAAAGCATGCATCTCTCCGAGTTGTTGAGTAGTCCCGCCTCCACGGGCGGACGGGTGCTGCAGCGAACAAAACGATAGCGAGATTTGGCGAAACCTGCATTTCCACGAC
This sequence comes from Variovorax sp. GW822-FHT04A09, assembly GCF_058801005.1. NCBI lineage: Bacteria > Pseudomonadati > Pseudomonadota > Betaproteobacteria > Burkholderiales > Comamonadaceae > Variovorax > Variovorax sp. GW822-FHT04A09. Next base: position 1,122,622 of record NZ_JBXAMV010000001.1, read on the forward strand.
GACGCAAGAAATCGCGGCAGGTGCTATGTTGAAAGCCCCCTCGCGCGGGGCCCGGGCCTACGCGGCTTCCATCGAGGTCGCGTCGTTGCCGGCCTCGCCGAGCCAGCGGCGCTTGTCGCGCAGCGGCGGCGCGCCGAACATGCGGCCGTACTCGCGCGCGAACTGCGAGGGGCTTTCGTAGCCCACGTTGTGCGCGGCGCTGGCCACGTCGGTACCGGCAATCAGCATCTGGCGGCGCGCCTCCTGCAGGCGCAGCTGCTTCTGGTACTGCAACGGGCTCATCGCCGTCACGGCCTTGAAGTGGTGGTGGAACGACGACACGCTCATGTGCACCGCGCGCGCCATGTCTTCCACGCGCAGCGACTGCGCGTAGTTGGTGCGCAGCGCGCTGATGGCTTTCGCGATGCGCTGCGTGTGGCTGTCGTGCAGCGCGATCTGGCGCAGCCGCGCGCCCTCGCCGTTCACCAGCAGCCGGTACATGATCTCGCGCTTGATGAGCGGCGCCATGATCGGAATGTCTTCGGGCGTGTCGAGCAGCCGCAGCAGGCGCAGCACGGGCTCCAGCACCGGCATGGCGATGCGGTTGACGTACATGCCGCGCGAGGCCGGCGCGTTGGCCTTGGCCGGCAGCTTCTCGTCGCCGATGAGGTCGCCGATCTCGTCGAGCGCCAGCTCCAGCCGCACGCCCAGGTAGGGCTCGTTCTCGCTGGTCACGCACACCTGGCCGCACACCGGCAGGTCGACCGAGGTGACGAGGTAGTTCATGGGGTCGTACACGTAGATGTCGTCGCCCACGATGATCCGTTTGGAGCCCTGCGCAATGAGGCCCAGCGCCGGCGTCGCGAAGCCGTGCTTGGGGCCGTCGGGCTTGCTGATGCAGTGCACCTGCAGGCCGGGCACGGCGCATTCGACCGTGCCGTCCTGCCCGCGCGTGATGTGGCGGATGAGCTGCACCAGCTCTTCGCGGGCGGCATCGAGTTCGGGTTCCAGCGGCATCGGCATGGCGAGGACGGTGGCGGTGTCGGGGGTTTCATCAGACATGGGTAGGCCTCTGACAAAGGAGAGCGGCCGCGGTGGCGGCCATGGAGGATTGGGCTGCCCGCAGCTTAGCGTCGCATCCTCTCCTTCGCACGGCCTGCGCACGAGGTCTGGAGAAATAGGCAAAGACTTTGCAGAAACGCGCTCGCCCGCCGGGGCGCGCCGGCGGGATACTTTTTCGCAACCGCCGGCCACCCGTCAGGCCGGACGGCCCCTCCACCCGCAAAGGACAACTTTCGATGCAATACCGCCAATTCGGCCGCACCGGCCTCCTGGTTTCCGAACTCTGCCTCGGCACGATGACCTTCGGCGGCGCGCCGGGCATCTGGGACCACATCGGCCAGCTGCAGCAAGGCGAGGCCGAAGGCCTCATCGGCCGCTCGCTCGACGCCGGCATCAACTTCATCGACACGGCCGACGTGTACTCCGAAGGCCTGTCCGAAACCATCACCGGCCAGGCGCTGAAGAACCTGAAGGTGCCGCGCGACCGCGTGGTGATCGCCACCAAGGTGCTCGGCGAAACCGGCAGCAAGGGCGTGAACTCGGCCGGCGCCTCGCGCTACCACATCATGGACGGCGTGAAGGCCAGCCTGAAGCGGCTGCAGCTGGACCACATCGACCTGTACCAGATCCACGGCATCGACCCGATCACGCCCATCGAGGAAACGGTGCGCGCGCTCGACGACCTCGTGCGCCAGGGCCACGTGCGCTACGTGGGCGTGTCGAACTGGGCCGCGTGGCAGATCGCCAAGGCGCTGGGCATCGCCGAGCGCGACCGGCTGGCGCGCTTCGAGTCGCTGCAGGCCTACTACACCGTGGCCGGGCGCGACCTGGAACGCGAGCTGGTGCCGATGCTGCGCAGCGAACAGCTCGGCCTGATGGTCTGGAGCCCGCTGGCCGGCGGCCTGCTCAGTGGCAAGGTCGACCGCCACACCGCCACCGCGCAAGGCAGCCGCCGCGCGAGCTTCGACTTTCCGCCGGTGAACGTGGAGCGCGCCTACGACTGCATCGACCTCATGCGCCAGTTCGCCGAGCCGCGCGGCGTGTCGGTGGCGCAGATCGCCCTGGCCTGGCTGCTGCACCAGCCGGTGGTGACCAGCGTGATCGTCGGCGCCAAGCGCATCGACCAGCTGGACGACAACATCGCCGCCACCGAGGTGCGGCTCACGGCCGACGAACTTGCGGCGATCGACAAGGCCAGTGCGCTGGCGCCCGAGTACCCGGGCTGGATGCTGGCGCGCCAGGGCGGCGTGCGCGCCCAGCGGCTGGCCGATTCAGGCCGTCGCGGCTGACACGAGCGGGGCCTCGGTGCGACGCGCGGCATGGGCCGCGCTGGCACGCAACGCGCGCAGGTCGAGGTGTTCGGCGGCCTGCGCGGCCCCGGGCTCTGCCAGGTGCGGCACCACGCCCAGCAGCGGCGCACCGAGCCGGGCGCGCAGCGTCTGCAGGTTGCCTTCGGGCGAGAGCATCTGCGGCTCGACCACGCTCGCGACCCAGCCGGCCAGCACCAGCCCGCGCGCGCGGATCGCCTCGGCGGTGAGCAGCGCATGGTTCAGGCACCCCAGCCGCAGCCCGACCACGAGGATCACGGGCAGGCCCAGCGCCACCGCGAGGTCGGCGGTGTCCAGGTCGTCGCCCAGCGGCACGCAGAAGCCGCCCACGCCTTCCACCACCACCGCATCGGCCTGCGCCGACAGCCGCTCGAAGGCATCGAGCAGCACGGGCAGCGCGACCTGCACGCCCTCTTCCCGCGCCGCCAGGTGCGGCGACATCGGCGCTTTCAACACGTAAGGACAGCGCCAGGCCAGCGGCGCGTCGACGTTGCCGGCCGCCTGCAGGCGCTCGACGTCTTCGTTGCGCCATTCGCCGTCGATGGCATCGAGCCCCGCCGCCACTGGCTTCATGCCGACCGCGCGCAGGCCCGAGGCGGCCAGCAGCGCGAGCATGGCGCTGCTGACCAGCGTCTTGCCCACGCCGGTGTCGGTGCCGGTGACGAACCAGCGGCGCTGTGTCGCTGCTGCCGCCGTCGTCATGCGGCCTCCGGCCACGGTTCGGCCAGGGCCTCGCCCAGCGCGCCGATGAGTCGCGCCACGTCGGCTTCGGTGTGGCTGGCCGACAGCGCGATGCGCAGCCGCGCGGTGCCGGCAGGCACCGTGGGCGGACGGATCGCGCCCACGCGCAGGCCGTGCGCGTCGAGCCGCTCCATGGTCTGCATGGCGCGCGCGTTGTCGCCCACGATGAGCGGCTGGATCGCGGTCGGCGAATCGGCCAGCCAGGCGCTGCCGTCGGCCGGCAGCACCTGCTTGAGGCCGTTGCGCAGCTGGGTGATGCGGGCGCGCAGCTGCGCACGGCGGCGCATGCCCTCCTCGCCCTCGATGAGCGCCAGGCTGGTGAGCAGCGCATGCGCCACCGCCGGCGGCGCGGCCGTCGTGAAGATGTAGGGCCGCGCGCGCTGCACCAGAAAGTCGATCACCGTGCGGTGCGCCGCCACGAAGGCGCCCGACACGCCGGCCGCCTTGCCCAGCGTGCCGATCAGCACCAGCCGCTCGGAGCGCAGCGCCAGCGCCTGCAGCGCGCCGCGCCCGGTGGCGCCGAGCACGCCGAAGCCGTGCGCGTCGTCGATCACCAGCCAGGCGTCGTGCTGCTCGGCCAGCGCCAGCAGCCCCGCGACCGGGGCGATGTGGCCGTCCATGCTGAAGACGGCGTCGCTCACGATGATCTTGACCGGCGCGTCGCACGCGGCGAGCTGCGCGTCGAGCGCCTGCAGGTCGCAGTGCGGGTAGCGTTCCACGCGGGCGCGGGCCAGCCGTGCGCCGTCGATCAGCGAGGCGTGGTTCAGCGTCTCCGAGAAGATCACCGCCTCGCCGTCGCCCAGCGCCGACAGCACCGCCAGGTTGGCCATGTAGCCGGTGCAGAAGAACAAGCTGCGCGCATCGGGAATGTGCGGCGCCATCCATTCGCCCAGCCGCTCCTCGAGCTGCGCATGGGCGCGCGAGTGGCCCAGGATCAGGTGCGAGCCGCCGCTGCCCGTGCCGTAGCGCGCCGCGCCTTCGGCCAGCGCCTCGGCCAGCGCGGGGTGCGCGGCCAGGCCCAGGTAGTCGTTGCTGCTGAAGCCGAGCATGCTGCGCGGCGCAGCGGCGCCGGCCAGCGTGAGGATCTGCTCGGGCGCGCAGGCGGTCTCGGCGATCTGCCGGCGGCGGCGCAGCGAGCGCGCGTCGAGCGCGGTGATCTCGTCCTGCAGGCGTTCAAGCAAGCGCAGCATCGCGGGCTCCTTCTTCGGCGACGGCGCCGGATGCGGTGGTGACGGCTTTGAGCGTCGCGAGCGTGCCGTCCACGAGCTGGTCGATCTCGTCGTCGGCGATGGCGTACGGCGGCATCAGGTACACGGTCGCGCCGATGGGCCGCATCAGCAGGCCGTGATCGCGCGCCGCGAGATGGAAGCGCTCGGCGAAGCGCGCGCCGGGCTCGCGCACGTCGAAGGCAGTGATCATTCCGCGCTGGCGCAGGTGGTCGATCGGCTGGCCGGCGAGCCCCTCGCGCAGCCGCGCCAGCAGGCGCGCGGCGCGGTCCTGGTTGCGGTTCAGCGCGTCTTCCTGCTCGAACAGATCGAGCGTGGCGAGCGCCGCGCGGCAGGCCAGCGCGTTGCCGGTGTAGGAATGCGAATGCAAGAAGCTGCGCGCGGCATCGTCGTCGACGAAGCCCTGGTAGATGGCCTCGCGCGTCATCACCAGCGCCAGCGGCAGGTAACCACCGCTGATGCCCTTCGACAGGCACAGGAAGTCGGGCCAGATGCCGGCCTGCTCGCAGGCGAAGAAGGTGCCGGTGCGCCCGCAGCCGACCGCGATCTCGTCGGCGATCAGGTGCACGCCGAAGCAGTCGCACAGCGCGCGCACGCGGCGCAGGTAGGCCGGATCGTGCATCGCCATGCCGGTGGCGCACTGCACCAGCGGCTCGACGATGACGGCGGCGATGCTGTCGTGCTGCGCGGCAAGGAGCGCCTCGAGCTCGTCGGCGGCGCGGTTCGCCACGGCGGCGGCGTCTTCGCCGGGCCGGGCGGCGCGCGCGTCGGGCGAGGCCACGAGGTGCGCGCTGGCGAGCAGCGGCGCATAGGCATCGCGGAACACGGGCACGTCGGTGACGTGCAGCGCGCCCAGCGTCTCGCCGTGGTAGCCGCCGCGCAGCGCCACGAAGCGGCGCTTCCCGGCGCGGCCTGCGTTGCGCCAGGCGTGGAAGCTCATCTTGAGCGCGATCTCCACGGCCGAAGCGCCGTCGGAGGCATAGAAGCAATGGCCCAGCGCATCGCCCGTGAGCGCCGCCAGCCGCTCGGCCAGTTCGACCGCCGGCGCGTGCGTGCAGCCGGCGAGCATCACGTGCGGCAGCGTGTCCAGCTGCGCCTTGAGCGCGGCGTTGATCGCCGGGTGCGCGTGGCCGAACAGGTTGACCCACCACGAGCTGGTGGCGTCGAGGTAGCGCCGGCCTTCGTGGTCGGTCAGCCAGACGCCCTCGCCGCGCGCGATGGGCAGCGGCGGCGCCACGTCGAGGCGGATGCTCTGGGTGCAGGGGTGCCAGACATGGCGGCGGCTGCGCTGTTGCCAGTCGACGTTGGCATTGGCTGCATCGGCACCTGCGGCGGCTGGCGCGGTCGTGGGGGAGAAAACGTTCGAGGGAGGCACCCGCGCGTTCCTTTCTGGAGGGCAAGGCGGCGGATCGTATCGACGCGAACGCGCCCCGGCAAACGCCCGGAACGCGTGCAAAAAGAAGGTGGAATGACCGAGGTTGGGCGGCGTAGCACGTGCGTTCAGGGCAACGTCGCGCAAGCTGGCGACTTCCTGCAGGGCCGCGTCGGCACGGGGCCGATGCAAGTTGTCCGGCTGCCGTCACAGATGGCGAAGGAATGTCCGCTTTTCAGGGTGCGCGGCGGGTGGACTCCGCTTTTCGGACAGAAGATATGGCTGGTATTCGCAATCGGCTTCAGCCGCGCTTCTCGGCGTTGCGCTTGCGTGTGGCAGCGCCCTTCCTGGCGGATGCCGAGCGTTCGGCGGCGGTGCGGTTCGCCGCTGCGGCGCCACCGAGGCGACCACCCTTGCGAGACGGTGCATGGTTCTCGGGCCGGCCGCGGCCAGCACCGCTCTTCTTGCCGCCGCCGCTCTCGGCATTCACCGTGGCCCAGGCGCGGCGCTCAGCCTCGCCCTTGGCCACGCCGCGGTGCTCGTAGCCTTCCTCGATGTGCTCGGCCTTGCGTTTCTGCTTGTCCGTGTAGGACGACTTGTCGCCTCTTGGCATGTCTGCGCTCCTTCAATCAAAGGGGATGAAAGAAGCCTTCATGCTGGCCGCCTGTGAGCCGCCATGGGTCGGAAGAGGCAGGCGCTGCGCGTCAGCGCAGTCTGTCGTGCGCGCTCAGGCCGACAACACGTTCGCGAGGTCGGCCTTCAGGGCCGTGGCGCGTTCCGGCGCCCGCGCGAGCCCCGCCTCGACCAGCGCCTGCGCCCGTGCGCGGTCGCCCAGGTGCATCGCGATCCGTGCGAAGTGCAAGGCGGTGCGCGCATGGATCTGGTGCGGGTCGGTCTCTTGCAGCATCTGTTCGAAGCTCTGCGGATAGCTGCCATGCCGTGCGAAGAAGGTACGCCCCGGCCCTTCCCACTCGCTCACGATGAATTCGACGTTTTCTTCGGCCTGTTCTTTCGTCTCGCCATAGGCCCATCCGAACGCCGCGCCGGGCGGTGGGTCCAGGCGGTCGCGGAACACGCAGTGCGATTCTTCGAGCGCCTCGGGCGCCACCGGCGTTCCGCCCTCGGGCGGCAAGAAGTCCAGGTGCGCGCCGAGGTTCAGGTAGCAGGCCTTGCCGCCGCTCGCACCCTGCACGTTGAACACGTGGATCACCGGCCCGTCGATGCGCCGCAGCGTCTGGCCCGAACCCTCGAAGCCTTCGGCCTTGAGCACGGGAAAGAGGTGGTGCGTGAGCAGCTTGAGGAAGGTGGTGCGGTTCATGGCGCGCGGGGTCTCCGGGTACGCAAGGTGATCGAATAACGCAGGCCCTCGGTCGGGGCGATGGCATGTTGCCATGCCCAGCGCGCCGGTCCGCGCAGCAGGTACACGGAGCGCGGCTCGACGAGGACCTCGAGCGCGGCCGGCCCCGACGCGGGTGCGCCGGGCACGTAGGGCCTGAACTGCATCACCGCGTCGCCGTGCAGCGAGACGCCGACGATGTCCTCGAAGTCGGGCACGTCGCGGTGCCAGCCCAGCGGCGTGCCGGGGCGGTACTCGGCGATCAGCACGTGGGTGAGGTCTTCGGGCGCCAGGCCGGCCCAGGCAGCGGCTTTCGCGCGCAGCGGGTGCAGCGCCTCGGGCAGCGGCGCGCCGGGCTTGAGGCGGTTCGTGTCGAAGTCGTAGCTGCCGCCGAAGCTGGTGCCGCGCCGGCGGGCGGTGTATTCCTTGTAGCGCATCTCCTTGAGCGGCAGGTCCTGCACGATGCGCAGCAGGCCGGCTTCTTCGTCGCGCGACAGGAACCCGGGTTCGTAGCGCAGGCCTTCGATGGCCGCCACGGGCGCCTCGCCGAACAGGTCGGGCTGGCCGGCGTGCTCAAGGCGTCGGGTGGCGCGCATCGTCTTCCCCAGCCTCCCCGGCCAGTTGCACATGCCACCAGCGCGGCAGCAGCTCGCGGATCTCGGCGCGCGCGAAGCGGTCGTCGAGCAGGTGCAGCACGCCCGTGTCGGCCTCGGTGCGGATCACGCGGCCGGCGGCCTGCACCACCTTCTGCAGGCCCGGGTAGAGGTAGGTGTACTCGTAGCCCTTGCCGAAGCGCGACTGCATGCGCTCGCGCGTGATCTCGTTGAGTTCGTTGTACTGGGGCAGCCCCAGGCTCGCAACGAAGGCGCCGATGAGTCGGCTGCCCGGCAGGTCGATGCCTTCGCCGAAAGCGCCGCCGAGCACGGCGAAGCCGATGCCCTGCCCGCCTTCTTCGAAGCGCGCCACGAAATCGTGGCGGTCGGTTTCGCGCATGCCGCGCGTCTGCGTCCACACGGGCACGCCGGGGTGGCGCAGCGAGAACGCAGCGCAGGCCTTGTCCAGGTAGTCGAAGCTGCTGAAGAAGGCCAGGTAGTTGCCGGGCAGGCGTTCGAACTGCGCGCCGATGATGTCCGTCACATGGCGCAGCGAGCCGGCGCGGTCGCGAAAGCGCGTGGAGACGCCGGTCGCCACCTCGACGCGCAGCTGCTGGCCGCGAAATGGCGATTCGACGTCGAGCAGCGCCGTGTCTTCGGGCAGGCCGAGCGCGTCGCGGTAGAACGCGAACGGCGCGAGCGTGCCCGAGAAGCAGGTGACCGACACCGCATCGGCGAAGCGGCCTTCGAGGAACGGCCCGGGCACGAGGTTGCGGATGGCCAGGCCGCGCTGCTCCTGCGTGGCGCCCAGCGTGCGCTCGAACACCGAGTGGTCGTCGAAGACCTCGGCCAACCGCGCGAAGTGCAGCGCATCGAAGAAGAAGCGCTGCAGCGGCCCCTGCGCCGCGTCGGGCGTGGCGGCGAAATGCTCGGCCATCGCGGTGTTGGCGGCCTGCAGCGTGCGCAAAAAGCGCTCGGGGATCTCGTCGGCGGTGTCGTAGCCGGCGGTCTGCGCCTGCTGCAGCGTGTCCCATTCGCGGAACAGCCGCGCCAGCGGGCCGCGCACGGCGGCGGGCGCGACGCGGTGCGCTTCTTCCAACGCGGCGCCTTCGAGCTTGGCGGTGTACATGCCGCGTGCGCGCTCCAGCAGGTTGTGCGCCTCGTCGACCAGCACGGCGACGCGCCAGTTGGCGTCCTTCATGCTGGCGAACAGGAACGCGCTGCTGTCGAAGTAGTAGTTGTAGTCGCCGACGACGACGTCGCTCCAGTGCGTCATTTCCTGCGCCAGGAAATAGGGACACACCTCGTGCGCGAGCGCGACCCGCCGCAGCGCCTCGCGGTCGAGCCAGCCCACCTGCGCGGCCTCGGCGCGCGCGGCCGGCAGGCGGTCGTAGAAGCCGCGCGCCAGCGGGCAGGCCTCGCCGTGGCAGGCGCGGTCGGGGTACTCGCAGACCTTCTCGCGGGCCGCGAGTTCGAGCACGCGCGGCCGGTGGGCGCCGCCCTGCCCCAGCACGCGCAAGGCGTCGAGCGCCACGGGCCGCCCGGAGGTCTTGGCGGTGAGGAAGAACACCTTGTCGAGCTTGTGCGCCGCGCGCGCCTTGAGCAGCGGAAAGAGCGTGGCCAGCGTCTTGCCGATGCCCGTGGGCGCTTGCGCCAACAGGCAGCGCCCGCCCACGGCGGCGCGGTAGACCGCCTCGGCCAGTTCGCGCTGGCCGGTGCGGAAGTCGGCGTGGGGAAACTCGAGTTGCGTCAGTGCGTCGTCGAGCGCGCCGCGGTGCGCGGCCTCGCGCTGCGCCCAGTCGCTGTAGCAGGCGCACAGGGTCTCGAAGTGCGTGCGCAGGGTGTCGCGCGTGTGCTGCTCATCGAGCACGGTTTCGTCGCCGCTGGCCAGGTCGAGGTAGACCAGCGCGACGGTCAGCTGCTCGAGCCCTTCCTGCTCGCACAGCATCCAGCCGTAGCAGCGCACCTGGGCCCAGTGCAACGCGCGGTGGTTGGCGCGGATGGCGTCGAAGTCGCCGCGGAAGGTCTTGATTTCTTCCACCCGCGCCTGCGCCGGGTCGTAGCCGTCGGCCCGGCCGCGCACGCGCAGTGTGCCGCAGGTGGTGGCCAGCGGCACCTCGCTCTGGTAGTCGCCGCCGCGCCGGGCCTGCACCAGCGCGTGGCCGGCCATGCCTTCGAGCGCGCTGGGCGCAGGCACGAAGCGCAGGTCGAGATCGCCCGCCTTCGCGCCGAAGGCGCACAAGGCCTTGACGGACACGACGTGCGCCGCCGAAACGGCGGCTGACGGAGCGGAATGGAGGTCGGAAGGCATGCTGCCGATACTGGATGAAATCACAGTATAGCGAGCGCCGAATGCGGCAATACGTCACACAAATCGGTATCGAGGCCTTCTCCGACAGGTCAAATGATCTTTTTCGGCAAGACTTGACAAGTTTTGCTTACAAATGCATTCATGAAAACTCCCTCCGCGATCGACCCCGTCGAATTCGACCGCCTGCTCAGCCGCAACCTCAAGCTGCCGCTGCTGGGCGGACTGATCGGCGCCGTGGCGTTCGTCGCGCTGATCCTGTATCTGCTGACGAGCCTGAGCTGGGTCGAGCACACCGACCAGGTCACGCGCGCCGCCAGCGAACTGCAACGCCGTTCCATCGACATGGAAACGGGCATGCGCGGCTTCCTGATCACCGGCGAGGAGAGCTTTCTCGAGCCCTACCAGTCCGCCCTGCCGCGCCTGAAGGCCGACACCGACGCGCTGCGCCGCCAGGTGTCGGACAACCGCCAGCAGGTGGAGCGCGTCGACCGCATCGTCGGCCTGCAGGAGTCGTGGCTGACCTTCGCGCGGGAAATGATCGAGGCGCGGCGCAACGGCGTCGATCCGCAGGCCACCGTCCGGCTGGGCCGCGGCAAGCGCCTGACCGACGACCTGCGCGCCGAGTTCACGGCCTTCATGGACACCGAGCAGACGCTGCGCTTCCAGCGCAACACCGAAGCCAACCGCACGAGCTGGTGGGTGGTCGGGCTGTTCCTTCTCTTCACGCTGGTGTACTCGGGCCTGGTGGCGTTCTTCGGCCGCCGGCAGCTGATGCGCCTGTCCGACAGCTACGACGTGGTGCTGGGCGAACAGGCGGCGCACGCCGAGCGCCTGTCGCAGGAGGCCTGGCTGCGCAATGCGCAGACCGAGCTGGTGGGCGAGCTGGTTGGCGAACTCAGTGCGCCGGACATGGGCCGCAAGATCCTGGCGTTCTTCTCGCGCCACCTCGGCAGCTCGGTCGGCGCGCTCTATGTGCGCGAGCGCCACGGCCCGCTGCGTCGCGCCGCGAGCTACGGTTTCTCCAGCGAGGCCGAAGCCTCGCCGCAGGTGTTCTCCCCCACCGAAAGCCTGGTCGGCCAGGCGGCGGCCGAGCAGCGCCGCATGCTGATCGACCCGGTGCAGGCCGACTACCTGAAGGTCAACTCCGGCCTCGGCGAGATGGCGCCCAAGGCCGTGCTGCTGCTGCCGGTGGCGGCCGATGGCGCCGTCAACGGCGTGCTCGAACTCGGCCTGCCGGGCACGCCCGACGCGCGCAGCGAGCAACTGTTCGACCTCGTGGCCGACGACATCGGCACCTCGCTGGCGGCGGCGCGCTACCGCGAACAGCTGCAGGACGTGCTGGCCGAAACGCAGCAGCTCAACGAAGAGCTGCAGGTGCAGCAGGAAGAGCTGCGCACCGCCAACGAAGAGCTCGAAGAACAGTCGCGCGCCCTGCGCGCCTCGCAGGCCATGCTGGAGAACCAGCAGGCCGAGCTGGAGCAGACCAACAGCCAGCTGTCGGAACGCACCGAAGCGCTCGACCAGCGCAACACCGCGCTGCGCCGCGTGCAGCGCGACCTGGAAGACCGCGCCGACGAGCTGCAGCGCGCCAGCCGCTACAAGTCGGAGTTCCTGGCGAACATGTCGCACGAACTGCGCACGCCGCTGAACAGCGCGCTCATCCTGGCCAAGCTGCTGGGCGACAACCCGCAGGGCAACCTGTCGCTGGAGCAGGTGAAGTTCGCGGAATCGATCTACGCCTCGGGCAACGACCTGCTGGTGCTGATCAACGACATCCTGGACATCGCCAAGGTCGAGGCCGGCAAGCTCGAACTGGTGCCGGAAGAGGTGCCGCTCGACAAGCTGGCCCAGAGCCTGGAAAGCACCTTCCGCCCGCTCGCGACCGACAAGAACCTGGAGTTCCGACTGGAGCTGCGGCCTGACGCGCCGGCCCTGCTGGTCACCGACCGCCAGCGCGTGGAGCAGATCCTGAAGAACCTGCTGTCGAACGCGATCAAGTTCACCGAGCGCGGCGAAGTGGCGCTCACGGTGTCGGCCACGGCCGACGGCGGCGCGGCCTTTGCGGTGCACGACTCGGGCATCGGCATCGACCCGCAGCAGCACGAGCTGATCTTCGAGGCCTTCCGCCAGGCCGACGGCACCACCAGCCGGCGCTACGGCGGCACGGGGCTGGGCCTGTCGATCTCGCGCGACCTCACGCAGCTGCTGGGCGGCTCGCTGACGGTGAAGAGCGAGGCCGGCCAGGGCAGCACCTTCACGCTGCAGCTGCCGCCGCGCGCGCCGCAGACCTCGCCCGCGCCGGCCACGCCCGTCGGCACGCTGCGTTCGGTGTCGACGTCTTCGCATGCGCCCGCCGTGCTGTCGCCGCCGCCGCTCGCGCCCCCTGCCCCGGCGCCCGTGGTGCCGGCCCCGCGCTTCGCGGACGACCGCTCGATTCCGCGCGACCAGGTGCGCCGCGTGCTGGTCATCGAGGACGAGCCGCAGTTCGCCCACATCCTGTACGACCTGGCGCACGAGCTGGGCTACCGCTGCCTGGTGGCGCACGGCGCGGCCGACGGCTTCGAGCTGGCCACGCAGTTCGTGCCCGACGCGATCCTGCTGGACATGCGCCTGCCCGACAGCACCGGCCTGGACGTGCTGCAAAAGCTCAAGGACTCGCCGCACACGCGCCACATCCCGATCCACGTGGTCTCGGCCGCCGACAACGCGCAGGCCGCCGCGCTGCACATGGGCGCCATCGGCTTCGCGCTGAAGCCGGCCACGCGCGAGGAGCTGACCAAGGTGTTCGGCCGGCTGGAAGAAAAGCTCACGCAGAAGGTCAAGGTCGTGCTGCTGGTGGAAGACGACGCCTTGCAGCGCGAGAGCGTGATCCGGCTGATCGGCGACGACGACATCGAGATCGTCGCCGTCGGCTCCGGCGAGGAAGCGCTGGCGCTGCTGCGCACGCGCGTGTTCGACTGCATGATCACCGACCTGCGGCTGCCCGACATGCAGGGCAGCGAACTGCTCAAGGCCATGGCGGCGGAAGAGATCGTGTCGTTCCCGCCGGTCATCGTCTACACCGGGCGCAACCTCACGCGCGACGAAGAGACCGAGCTGCAGCGCTACTCGCGCTCGATCATCATCAAGGGCGCGCGCTCGCCCGAACGGCTGCTCGACGAGGTGACGCTGTTCCTGCACAAGGTGGAGGCCTCGCTGTCCAGCGAACGCCAGGGCATGCTGAAGACGGCGCGCGGACGCGACCGCATCTTCGAGGGCCGCACCATCCTCCTGGTGGACGACGACGTGCGCAACATCTTCGCGCTCACCAGCGCGCTGGAGCAGCGCGGCGCCACGGTCGAGATCGGCCGCAACGGCCGCGAGGCGCTGGAGCGCCTGGACCAGGTCAGCGAGATCGACCTCGTGCTGATGGACGTGATGATGCCGGAGATGGACGGCCTGGAAGCCACGCGCCACCTGCGCGCCGACCCGCGCTTCGCGAAGATGCCGGTGATCGCCATCACCGCCAAGGCCATGAAGGACGACCGCGACCAGTGCCTGGCCGCGGGCGCCAGCGACTACCTGGCCAAGCCGGTCGACCTGGAGCGCCTGTTCTCGCTGTTGCGCGTGTGGATGCCGAAGATGGAGCGCCTGTGACCCGCAAGCCCCTTCCCGCCGCGCTGCAGGACCCGGCCACCGCCCCCATGCAGCCCCAGCCGCTGAGCGACACCGAGATCGAGCTGCGCCTGCTGATGGAGGCCATCTACCTCAAGTACAGCTACGACTTTCGCAACTACACCACCGCCTCGCAGAAGCGCCGCGTGCTGTATGCGCTGGAGCAGCTCGAGCTGCCCAGCATCTCGGCGCTGCAGGATCGCGTGCTGCGCGACGCGGCGCTGTTCGGCCAGCTGCTGCAGTTCCTGACCATTCCGGTGAGCGAGATGTTCCGCGACCCGGCCTACTTCCTGGCGCTGCGCCGGCACGTGGTGCCGATCCTGCACACCTACCCGTCGGTGAAGGTGTGGGTGGCGGGCTGCAGCACGGGCGAAGAGGTGTTCTCGCTGGCCATCCTGCTGCGCGAGGAAGGCCTGCTCGCGCGCACGCAGATCTACGCCACGGACATCAACCCGGCCTCGCTCGAGAAGGCGCGCCAGGGCATCTTTCCGCTCGAGGCGATCCGCGGCTACACGGCCAACTACCAGCGCGCGGGCGGCCTGAGCGCGTTCTCCGACTACTACACCGCCGCCTACGAGGCCGCGCGCTTCGACCCCTCGCTGTGCGCCGACGTGATCTTTGCCGACCACAGCCTGGCCACCGACAGCGTGTTCGCCGAGACGCAGCTGGTGTCGTGCCGCAACGTGCTGATCTACTTCAACCGCCAGCTGCAGGACCGCGCGCTCGGACTGTTCCACGAGTCGCTGTCGCACCGCGGTTTTCTCGGCCTGGGCTCGAAGGAAAGCATCGACTTCTCGGGCTACGCCGACCGCTTCGACGCCCACGCGCGCGCCGAGCGCATCTACCGCAAGGTCGCATGAAGCGCGCCGGCACGCAGCACCGTCCGTTTCCGGTTCGCCGTGTCGAAGCCGTGGTGCTCGGCGCCTCGGCCGGCGGCATCGACGCGCTCAGCGCGGTGCTCGACGGCCTGCCGGCCAACTGGCGCATTCCGATGGCGGTGGTGCTGCACCTGCCCGAATCGCACGAGAGCCACCTGGCCGAGATCTTTGCGCAGCGCCTGCCGATTCCCGTGCACGAGGCGCTCGACAAGATGCCGCTGGTGGACGGCTGCCTGTACTTCGCGCCGCCGGGCTACCACCTGTCGATCGAGCGCGGGCGCCGCTTTTCGCTGAGCTGCGAGCCGCCCGTGCTGTTCTCGCGCCCGTCCATCGACGTGCTCATGGCCTCGGCCGCCGATGCCTACGGGTCGTCGGTGGCCGGTTTTCTCATGACCGGCGCCAACGAAGACGGCGCCGAAGGCCTGCTGCGCATCCACCGCGCCGGCGGACTCACCGCCGTGCAAGACCCGAAAGAAGCCCTGGTTCCCACCATGCCCCTCGCCGCCATTGCGCGCCACGCCCCCGACCACGTGCTCCGGCTGCGCGACCTGCGCATCCTGCTGCAGCTACTGGAGCCCGCCCATGCCCATTGAGGTCGAAAGCAAGCTGCTGATCGTCGACGACCTGCCCGAGAACCTGCTGGCGCTCGAGGCGCTGATTCGCGCGCCCGGACGGCTGGTGTACCGCGCCGGCTCGGCCGAGGCTGCGCTGGCGCTGCTGCTGGAGCACGAATTCGCGCTCGCCATCGTCGACGTGCAGATGCCCGGCATGAACGGCTTCGAGCTGGCCGAGCTGATGCGCGGCACCGAGCGCACGCGGCACATCCCGATCATCTTCGTGAGCGCCGCCGGGCGCGAAATGAACTACGCCTTCCAGGGCTACGAAAGCGGCGCGGTCGACTTCCTGCACAAGCCGCTCGATCCGCATGCGGTGGTCAGCAAGGTGAGCGTGTTCGTCGATCTGCACCAGCACCGCAAGGCGCTGCGCCATGAAATGGAATCGCTGGCCGCCGCGCACCGCAAGCAGGAAGAGCTGGTCCAGCAGCTGCAGCACACGCAGCGCGAGCTGGAGCGCGCGGTGCGCATGCGCGACGACTTCATGTCGATGGTGTCGCACGAGCTGCGCACGCCGCTGAACACGCTCTACCTGGAGGCGCAGCTGCGGCAGCTGCACCTGTCCAAGGGCAAGCTGGACAGCTTCTCGCCCGAGAAGCTGCCCACCATGATCGAGCGCGACCAGCGGCAGATCCGCAACATGGTGCGGCTCATCGACGACATGCTCGACGTGACGCGGCTGCGCCGCGACGCGCTCTCGATCCAGACCAAGCCGGTCGACCTGGCCGAGCTGGCCCGCGCCGTGGTCGACAACCTGCGCCACCAGGCCGAGGCCGCGGGCTGCACCATCAGCCTGGACGCGCCCCCCGCGCTGCGCGGCGTGTGGGACGAGTTCCGCATCGAACAGGTGCTGACCAACCTGCTGACCAACGCGCTGCGCTACGGCGGCGGCAAGCCGGTCGAGATGACGGTGCGCCAGGACGGCGACCACGCGGTCGTGAGCGTGCGCGACCAGGGCATCGGCATCTCGCCCGAGGACCACCAGCGCATCTTCGAGCAGTTCGAGCGCACCGACGTCAGCCGCAAGCACGCGGCCGGCCTGGGCCTGGGCCTGTACATCACGCACAAGATCGTGAGCCTGCATGCGGGCCGCATCGGCGTGGAGAGCACGCCGGGCCACGGCGCGCGCTTTTTCGTCAAGCTGCCGCTGCAGCCGCCGCCCGCCTCGGCCCACACCGGGAAGTAACAAACAAGGCCTCTGTTACGGATTCCGGTAGGCACAGCGTCGATACTGCGGGATCGCAATCAATGGATGCCGAGAGAAAACAACTGTGAATGTGCTGATCGTCGACGACAACGAGGCCGCAGCCGACCTGCTGCGGGAGCTGCTGACGCTGCAGGATCACACCGCCCGCTGCACCTACACGGCGCAACAGGCGCTGGACGCGGCAGCCGGCGAGCGCTTCGATGCGGCGCTGATCGACCTCACCCTGCCCGACTTCCCGGGCACCGAGGTGGCGCGCCGGCTGCGTGCCACCGCCGCCGAAGGCACGCCGCGGCTGCTGGTGGCGATTTCTGGTTTTTCGGAGCGGGACGCGGCGAATGCGGCGCCGGGCGAGGTGCTGTTCGACCACCACCTGCAAAAGCCCATCGACATCGGGGCGCTCGAGCGCATCCTCGCGCCGGGCTGATCCGACCCCCTCCTCACCTGTCAGCGCATCGCGCGGTAGCGGTAGAGGCGAAAGCCTTCCTTCTGGATGAAGCCGCTGGGCTCCCAGCCGCGTGCGAGCGCACGGTCGGTGATCTGCGCCATCTGCAGGCCGATGCTGTCCTGGAGGTTGTCCCCCACGGCCAGCTCGAACTTACGGAGTTCGCCGTCCAGGGCCTCCACCGCCGCAATGGCGGCCTCGACATCGGTGAAAGGCCGAACGCTGGTCTGCATTTTTTGTCGCTCCTTCGGCACTCTGCGCGCCTGTTGAACGATGCAAGGCAAGTGTCATGCCCCGGGGCCCAAACCCTCTGCAGGCATGAAATGAATTCTTTGATCTTACAAATGTGACTGAATGTGACGTTTTCGTCAGAGTTCACGCCAAGAATTGGCATGCCTGCAAGCTTGCGGGTGGCCGGTCAATCGCGGTCGTCATCGTCGTCATCATCGTTCGGCGCACGGTAGGGATAGCCGGGACCGTAGTACAGGCGCCCGCGCGGCGGGACGTAGATCGGGGCCGGCCGGTAGTACACGGGCGGCGGCGGACGGTAGTAGGCCCGCGGCGGTGGCGGTTCGTAGTAGATCGGGGCCGGGTACGCATAGACGGGCGGCGGCACGTAGTACGGCGGCGCATAGACCGCGCCGGGCGTGCCGATCTGCACCGACCAGCTCGTGCGCGCGCTGGCGGCACCCGTGGCGAGCAGCGCGCCGGCGGCGATCGCGGCGACGGCGGCCCATCTGAAAACGGAAGAATCGCTTGGGGAATGCATGGTGGCTCCAGGCCTGGCGCGAACGGCGCCGGCGTGGTCCTGCAACGCCACATGTCCCTGCGTGGTGCACCTCGAAGCGCACCAGCTGGTTGCCAAACGTGAACGGGATTTTCAGTCGGCCTTCAGTTCACGATGGCCCGGCGCGACAGCATCACGTCGTCGCCCGTCGTGTTGAAGGCGATGGTCGGCGCGCTGAAATCGCTCAGCGGCGCGCCCAGGCCGATCTCGCCGCGGCCGTGCAGCACGCACTCGTCGCGCCGCAGCGCGATCTCGTGGCTCGGCCCGCCGTTGCCGTGGAAGCGCACCCAGGTGCCGTAGGTGCTGACGTCGATCAGCACGCAACTGCCCTGCCGCTCCTCGATGCGCGCATGCAGCCGCGACACGCGCGGGTCGTTGACCACGAACTGCGCGTCGCCCACGCGACCCAGGTGAATCGGCAGCTGGTCGATGCGGAACATCGAGCGCACGTCGAGCCATGCGAGTTCGATGCGGCCGAAGGTGGAATCGGGCAGCCGCGCCGGCAGCAGCGCGGCCGGCACGGTGAGGAAGCTCGTCAGGTCTTCCTGCCAGTCGATGCGGTGGACGATCGACATCTCGGTGCGCCCGCGGATGCTGATCGGCCCGAGGTCGCGGTGCTGCACAGCGCCTTCATGCAGTTGCTGGATCACCGCCTCGGTGACCCAGATCTGGCCCGGCCCGGCCAGGTCGCTCAGGCGTGAGGCCAGGTTGACGGCGTCGCCGAAGCAATCGCCCTCGACCTCGACCACGTCGCCGCTGGCCACGCCGATCTGCAGCGCCATGCGCAGCGGCACGGGCCAGCCGGCCAGGCGCTTCTGGTGGTAGCGCTGCAACTCGATGACCGCGTGCGTGGCGGCGGCGCCGCTGGTGAAGATGGCGAACACGCCATCGCCCAGCGATTTCACGACCCGGCCGCCGTGGGCCTCGCACACGCGTCCTATCCATTGGGTCAGCCGCGTCACGGTCTCGGTGGCACGTGCATTCCCCATGGCCTCGAAGACCCTGGTACTTCCGGTCAAGTCCGCGAAAACGACTGTGGAATTGACACCCATACTGTTTTTTCTTGGCGGCAAGCGCTGGTTATGTTGCTCTGGACCTTTCGCCGCTCCTGCGAGAAGTTTCCCCGACATGCGCCTTCACATGCAAGGAACGATCCGCAGAAGCTTCTTGTTGACGCTGCATCGACGGGGCCAGCTTGGCGCATCGTGCAGATGAATGCCAAAGTTTTTTAATACTTTTGCGCTCAAAATTCAAATGACAACAAAAGAGACCGCTAAAGCTTGTTGTTTGCAAACAAGAAACGGTGTTTCACATCTTGTGTCCCGGCGAACTGAGGCTTAAGGTAGCGACCGTCTCAGCTCCCGGCAATACGCTTTTCGTGACATGCTGCTCTTTCGCCGCCTTTTTCAGCTCCTGAACGTACCCGGCCTGGGCTCGCGGCAGGTTGCGGAAAGTCAGCTCGGGCGCATCCGCACGGCGATGCTGTCGGTGCTCCAGGGCCGCGGTGGCCAATCGATCCAGCGTGTCAGCCAACGCGTGCGCTTTGCGGTCGATGTCGAGACCCTCTGGTACCTGCGTCAGGACGTGATGGTGGCGCTGAGCGCCATCGACGGCGAATCGGCCGCGCGGCGCCAGATGAAAGAAATCAACAGCATGTTCAAGGGCGGCCTGCCCGGCTCGATGGGCCCGCGCGTCCATCAGCGTTTCACCAACCAGTGATGTCCTGATCGGCCGGCATCGCAGCGGCACCGGTGGCCGCCTGCGTGCTGGTTCAATGGTCGTGGCCGTGATGGTCGTGACCGTGGTGATCATGGTCATGGTGGCCATGCCGATGGCCCCACACCAGGAACACGTCGCGCCCCTCGGCGGCCAGCGCCACCTTCGCGCCCACCGGCAGCAGCACCTTGGTCTGCACATGCCCGAACGGCAGGCCGGCAATCACCTGCACCTTCTTCAGGCTTGAACGCAGCCGGTCGATCACCGTGTTCATGCCGAAGCCGCGGTCGTAGCCGGCGATGTTGCGCACGCCGGTGAACTGGCCGAACACGACGGCCTTCTGGCGCGCCAGCACGCCCGCGAGCTTCAGCTGGTCGAGCATGCGTTCGATGCGGTACGGGTGTTCGTTGGTGTCTTCGATGAAGAGCACGCCCTTGTCGACCACCGGGAAGTACGGCGTGCCCAGCAGGCTGGTCAGCACGCAGAGGTTGCCGCCCCAGAGCACGGCGTCTTCGACCGGCTTGACCTTGAGCTCGGCGTCGCGCGCCGGCATGCGCCAGCCGGTGCCTTCGCCCTGCCCGCTCAACAGGTCATCGAAGCAGGCTTCCATGATGTCGTCGGCACCACCTTCGGCGCCGAAGTCTTCGCCGACCGCGGGGCCCGACCAGGTGACGGCGCCGTTCTTGGCCAGCAGTGCGTTCTGCAGGGCCGTGAAGTCGCTGCAGCCGACGAACTCGGTGCCCTTGTCGATGGCCTTGGCCAGCGCCTTGTACGGCAGCGCGTCGAGGATGCGCGTGAGGCCGTAGCCGCCGCGCGCGATCAGCGCCACGTCGGCGCCGCTGGCGGCTGCGCGCGAGATGGCGGCAAGCCGGGTGGCGTCGTCGCCCGCGAAACGCTGGTGCGCCAAGAGCGCGGCTTCATCGACTTCGACTTCATGGCCCAGGGCCTTGAGCCGCGCCACGCCGCGCCGGAAGGCGGCCTTGTCGCGAATGGCACTGGAGGGGGAATAGATGTAGATATGTTTGGACGTCACGTCGTCGAGTATCCCATTGCGTCCCGGATCTGCCGGGCCAGGGGGGTGGCCTGCGCCGCCGTGGGACCGCCCGATGCAGCCCGTGGGCCCAGCGCGCGCAGCGCGGCTTCGTAGCCCCGGTCGGGGAACGGCGCGCGCCAGGCGTCCTTGGCGCGCACGCCGCTGTCGAGTGCGGTTAGCGTCGCGCTGAAGCGGCCCGGCGCCGCCGTTTGCAGCAGCGCGGCCAGTTCGCCGCCCGCCGCGCTGTGCAGCAGCGCGAGCGGTTCGGGATGCACCTGGTCGAGCCAGGCCAGCAGCACGTCGCGGTGCCATTCGAGCCGGTGCGTGGCTTCGCGCTTGGGCTTGTCGCTCTTGCCGAAGCCGATCAGGTCGGGCACCAGCGTGCGCAGGCCGGGCGTGCCGACGAGGTGGCGGAAGAAGTAGCCCCACTCGCCCGGACCATGCAGGCACAGGCAATCGGCCACGCGGCCATCGCTGCCGGCCGGGCCGGTCTCGTCGATCCAGTGCAGGCGCCAGCCCTGCAAGATTGGCAGGTCCTCGACGTGATGCGGAGCGAAGCCGAAATCGGTGAGCGCGGCAAAGCGTTCGACGGGCGTACGCAATGCATCGTCGCGCAACGGCTCGGCCTGCGCGCGCGCGGCGCTGCGGCGCTGCTGGAAGAAGCGCTGCAGCAATGCGCTGCAGTCGTCGGCCAGCACGCCGCCCTGCACGCGCGTGTGATGGTTCAGCTTCGGCTCGGCGAAGAGATCGAGCACCGAGCCCGCGGCGCCGGTCTTGGGGTCGGCGGCGCCGAACACCACGCGCGCCAACCGCGAATGCAGCATCGCGCCCGCGCACATCGCGCAGGGCTCGAGCGTGACGAAGAGCTCGCAGCCGTCGAGCCGGTAGTTGCCGAGCGCGGCGGCGCCGGCGCGCAGGGCGTTGATCTCGGCGTGCGCGCTCGGGTCGTGCTGCGCCACGGGCGTGTTGCGGCCGGTCGCGATGACCTGGCCGTCCTTCACCAGCACCGCACCCACCGGCACCTCGCCCGCGTCGGCCGCGCGCTGCGCTTCCTGCAGCGCGAGCGCCATCCAGTGCGCGTCCGATGTCGATGCGGCCGGCTCAGTTGTCATCGGGCATCTTGCGGGCCTGGGCCGCGGCGTCGAGGGCGTCCTTGACCTGTTGCTGGACCTGCTGCGCCTGCGTGCGTGCATCGACCGCCGCAGGAGCCGACACGCCGGGCGCTGCCGGTTGTTTGGCGATGGCGGTGCGCGACAGCTGCTGCTTCGCCAGCAGCCCGACGACCACCAGCGCGAGCACGAGGCCGATCAATCCGAACATCCGCATCTCAGCGCGCCTCCGGTGCGACGGCCATGCCGAGCCGGTCCATCCACACGGCCAGCGCCTGCTCGTCGGCCGAGCCGGCGCGGTAGACCTCGCGCATCGCTGCGTGCGATTCGGGCCGGTGCTGGTTGAGCTTGATCTTGCATTGCAGCGCCGTCACGTGCAGCTCGAAGCCCATGATGCCGGCCAGCATCTTGCGCTGGAACTCCTCGCCGAGGTCCTTCCACTGCTGGGCGTAGGCCGGCTCGTGGTCGCCGATGAGCTTCTTGAGCAGCGCGTCCTTCGCCTCGGGCGTTTCGACGAGCCGGGCTTCGACGGTGCAATGGACCGCGAGGTAGTTCCATGTCGGCACCCGCGCCAGGTCGGGATAGACCGAAGGCGACAGGTAGGCGTGCGGCCCCTGGAACACCACCACCGCGCGCGGCCGCGCCTGCAGGTAGCGCCAGTGCGGATTGGGCTTGGCGCAGTGGCCGAGCAGCACCAGCGCATCGCCCTCGCGCTGCTCGGCCACGATGGGCAGGTGCGTGATGAAGGGCAGGCCCTCGTCGTCGTTCGAGATCAGGTTGGCAAAGGGGTGGTCGCGCATGAGGCCCAGCGCGACGGCCGGGTCCTTGGCGTTGAACTGCGGAGGCATGTACATGGGGCGGGTTCCTCGTGGGGAGGTCCGATTGTCCCCGAGTCGCCCCCGGCTTGCGGTGCGGCAGGCTACTTGGCGCGTGCCGCTTCGAGCTGCTTCACCATCGCGGTGTAGCCGCGCGCCTTTGCGAGCTGCAGCGGCGTGAGGCCCTGGCGGTCGGCCAGTTGCAGGTTGGCGCCGCCGGCGATCAGCGCGGCCAGCGTGCGCTGGTGGCGCGCACCACCGTCGCCGAGCACGATCGACTCGATCACCGCCGTCCAGTGCAGGTTGTTGACATGGTCCAGCGGCGCACCCGCTGCGACCAGCCGGCGCACGACCTCGTCGTGTCCCAGGTGTGCGGCCGCGATCAATGCGGTGCCGTCGTAGCGGCTGGTGACCTGCCCGGGCTTGGCGCCCAGTTGCAGCAGCAGCGTGAGCGTGGTCACGTCGTCGGCCACGGACGCAATGGTCACGGCGTCGTAGCGGTCGTCTTCGAGCAGGTCGATGTTCGCGCCCGCCTTGGCGAGCAGCGCCACGGCGTCGCGCTGGCGCGCATAGGTGGCGACCTGCAGCGGCGTGCGGCCGCGCGCGTCGCGCACATCGAGGCTGGCGCCGGAAGCGATCAGGCTCTTGAGCTTGGGCAGATCGCCGTGCCAGGCCGCGCGATGCAGGCCCTCGTAGGCCAGCACCTCGGCGGCCAGCGGCGGCACCTGGGCCGCCGCGCCGGGCGCGGCGCTCCAGCCGATCGCGGCGGCGAGCACCGCCGACCAGAGACCGCGCGCCGTCATCAGAGCTGGCCCTTGACCTTCTCGAGCGCGGCGTTGGCGCACTGCTCGTCGAGGTGGCCGCCGGGCGCACCGCCCACGCCCACGGCGCCGATCACTTCGTTGCCCGACTTGATCGGCACGCCGCCGCCCAGCAGCAGGAAGCCCGGCAGGTACACGAGGTTGGCGGCGCCGGGGTTCTTCTGGGCGCCTTCCATCATGGCTTGCGTGGGGCTCTTGGCCGAAGCCGAGGTCCAGGCCTTGCGTTCGCTCGACGACAGCGTGTGCGGGCCGGCGTTGTCGGCGCGCTGCACGGCGCGCACGGTGCCGGCGCGGTCGACCACGGTGGCGGCCACGTTGTAGCCGTTGGCGGCGCAGGCGGCCACGGTTTCTGCGGCGATCTGGTTGGCCAGCGCAAGCGAGATGTTTTTCTCGGTGCGAACAGCGGGGGCCGGCGTCTGGGCCTGGGCGACGGAAGCAGCGAGCAGAACGGCGAGGCCGCCAACGCGGATGATCGATTGCATGTGTTGTTTCTCCAGTGATGAGAGGGTTCGTGCCGGCCTGTGCCGACCACGGTGTCACTGTAAAAAATACGGTCCGCTGCAACCATTCGTACGGCTACGCCCGGCACTCCGTAGAACTACGGAGCGCCCTCTTCTCCTGCATCCGACGCCAGCACGGCGTAGCGCCGGATCAGCTGCGCCAGCGAGTCGCAATCGAGCTTGGCGAACAGGTTGGCGCGGTGGGTCTCGACGGTGCGCGGCGACAGCGCCAGCACGCGCGCGATCTCCTTGTTGGTGAGCCCCTGCACGATGAAGGCCAGCACCTCGCGCTCGCGCTCCGACAGCTGCGCCACCCGCTCGCGCGCGGCGTTGTCGGCCTGCGAGCGCTCGCGCGTGCGCACATGCTGGCGCACGGCCTGCTGCAGGGCTTCGAGCAGCTGCTCATCGTCCACCGGCTTCTCCAGGAACTCGGCCGCGCCGGCCTTGAAGGCGCGGCGGCACATCTCGACCGTGCCGTGGCCGGTCAGCATGATCACGGGCTGGTCGACGCCCTGCGCCACCAGCCGGTCGAGCACCGTAAGCCCGCTGATGCCGGGCATGCGCACATCGAGCACGATGGCGCCGACGCTCGCGCGGTCGAAGCCGTCGATGAAGGCCTGCGGATCGGCCCAGCCCTGCACGCGCAGGCCGACCGTGCCGATCAGCAGCGAGAGGCTGTCGCGCACGGCCTGGTCGTCGTCGATCAGGTGGATCAGGGGCGATTGGGGCTGGTCGGCGGTGGCGGTCAACGTGTTCATGTCGAGGGTGCCACCAGCGGCAGCAGCAAGGTGAAGCGCGCGCCACGCGGCGAGGCGTTGGCGGCGCTCAGGCTGCCGCCCATGCCGCTGGCCAGCGTTTCGCTCAGGCTCAGGCCGAGGCCCAGGCCGCCTTCGCGCGTGCTGAAGAAGGGTTCGAACAGGCGCGGCAGCGCCTCGGGCGCGATGCCGCGGCCGTTGTCGGTGACGGTCAGCACGCCCTCCTCGCCGTTGCGCCCGACCGAGACCACGAGGCGCCGCTCGGCGGCGGGCACGAGGTCCAGCGCCTGCGTCGCGTTCATGAGCAGGTTGTGCACGATCTGCTCCAGCGCCACGGCCTCGGCCTGCACGCGCACGGGCGCCTGCGCGCTGGCGTCGAACTGGGCCGCCACGCCGTGGCGCGCGAACTCGGGCGCCAGCAGGTGCATGGCGCTGCGCACCACCTCCTGCAGCACCAGCGGCTTCACGTCGCCACCGGCCTCGGGGCGCTCGATCACGCGGCGCAGGCGGCCGACCACGCCGGAGGCACGGCGGGCCTGCTCGACGGCCTGCCCCATCGCGTCGCGCGCGGTGGCGAGGTCGGGCGGATCGTCGTCGAGCAGGCGGCGCGCGGCCTGGGCGTTGGCCAGCACGGCCGTGAGCGGCTGGTTGAGTTCGTGCGCCAACCCGGCCGACAGCTCGCCCAGCGCATTGAGGCGCGCGACCTGGCCCAGGCGCAGCAGCTCTTCGGCGCGGCGCCGTGCGATGCGCTGGCGTTGCGCGGCCCACAGGCCCGCCAGCAGCAGCGCCATCGCCACCGCCCAGCCGCCGATGGTGCGCCACGGCAGCTCGGCCCAGCCGACCTGGCGCTCGGCCACCAGCTCGAAAGGCTGGCTCGGCGACGCCAGTTCCTTGCTCAGGCTGTAGCGCCAGCCGTGCGCGGCCGCTTGGCCGTGTTGCAGCACCAGTTGCTGGCCGTCGCGCTGCAGGACCAGGCGCACGGGACTGCGCTGCGGGTTCATCGGCCAGTCGCGCCAGGGCACCGAGCCGACGAGGTCGATCTCAAGCGCGTAGCTCAGCGGCTCCGAGCCGATCACGAGCTGGTAGCGGCCGTGCGCCAGGTCGAGCACGGCCAGGTCGGCGCGGCGCTCGGCGCGCGAGCGGGCCTCGGCGGCGGCCAGCGCATCGGCGTGCTCGGCATCGGGCCAAGGCTCGTCGGCCGCGCGCCGCTGCACGCGCAGGATCGACGAGTACACCGACGGCAGGCGCCGCTCGGGGTAGTCCGCGCCGGCGTTGGGTTCCAGCAAGGCGAGCGTGGCCAGCACGGCGTCGTACTGCACCACCTGCTGGCTCATGAGGCGGTGCGCGATGCGCGCGTCGGTCTCGAAATCCTGCTGGAGCCGGGTCAGCTCGGCGCGCGCGAACCACACGGCGCCGGCGGCCGTGAGCACCAACCAAGCCAGCCACCAACCACCCCGCGTACGCAACCACTGTGTCATGGCGCGGATTGTGCCCGGCGCCGACGGGCCTCCCCGCTTGGCCGAAAATGCCGACCCAGACATGGCTGACGTGCAGGACTCCCTCTTTTCCGACCTCCCCGAACTTCCGCGCCCGGTTGAAGCGGCCGACGCGCCGCCGCCTTCGCCGAAGAAGCCGCGCGGCGCCACCGTGAAGCCGGTGGCTCCCGACGCGTCGCTGGTCGCTCTCGCCGCCGAGTTGCCGCCGCAGCTGCGCCTGGGCACCTCGTCGTGGAGCTACCCGGGCTGGGCCGGCCTGGTCTGGGACGGCGACTACGCCGAGACCGTGCTCTCGAAGAACGGCCTGTCGGCGCTCGCCCAGCACCCGCTGCTGCGCACCGTGAGCCTGGACCGCAACTTCTACCGCGCCCTCACCGCCAGCCAGTACGCGCGCTACGCGGCCATGGTGCCGGACGACTTCCGCTTCGTCGTGAAGGCCCCGAGCCTCGTGACCGACGCCACCGTGCGCGACGAAAGCGGCCGCGGCACGCAGGCCAACCCGGTGTTCCTGAGCCACGAGATCGCGCTGCAGGAGTTCGTGCAGCCGGCGCTCGACGGGCTGGGCCACCGCATCGGCGCGCTGGTGTTCCAGCTGAGCCCGATCCCCGCGCATCTGCTGGCCGACCAGCCCGCACTGATCGCACGCATCGGCGCGATGCTGGCGGCGATGCCCGACCTGAAGCCAACCGCACCCGACGCCGTGCTCGCCGTCGAGGTGCGCGACCCGCAGCTGCTGTGCCCCGCCTTCGCCGACATGCTGCGCAGCGTGGGCGCGACTTTCTGCATGGGCCTGCACGCGAAGATGCCGCCCATCGAAGACCAGCTGCCGATGCTGCGCGCCCTGTGGCCCGGGCCGCTGGTGTGCCGCTGGAACCTGCACCGCCGCCACGGCCGCTTCGGCTACGAAGACGCCGAAAAACTCTACGGCCCCTTCGACAAGGTGCTCGACCCCGACCCGGAAACCCGCGCCGCGCTGGCCAAGGTGATCGCCGGCACCACGGGCGCCGGGCAGAACGCCTTCGTCACCGTGAGCAACAACGCCGAAGGCTGCGCGCCGCTGACCATCGCCTCGCTGGCGCAGGACATCGTCGACCGGATCTGCCGCTAGGACGCCCGCTATGCCTTCGATCTCGTTTCGGCCCCTGCAATCCACGGATTTCGCGATGCTCCACGAGTGGCTGTGCCGCCCGCACGTGGCCGAATGGTGGACGCCCGTGCCCACGCTCGCCGAGGTCGAGGCCGACTTCACGCCGATGCTGGCGCCCGAGTCGCCCGACCGCGGCTACATCGCACTGCGCGACGGGCAGCCCTTGGGATTCATCCAGTCGTACGTCGTGATGGGTTCGGGCGACGGCTGGTGGGAAGACGAACGCGACCCGGGCGCGCGCGGCATCGACCAGTTCCTGGCGCAGGCGGACCAATTGAATCGCGGGCTCGGCAGCGCGATGGTGCGCGCCTTCACGGACCAGCTGTTCGCCGACCCGGCCGTGACGCGCATCCAGACCGATCCGTCGCCGCGCAACGCCCGCGCGATCCGCAGCTATGCCAAGGCTGGCTTCCGTGCGCTGGGCGAGGTGGTCACGCCCGACGGGCCCGCGCTGCTGATGGTGCGCGAGCGCGGCGTTTAGGCCACAGGCGGTGCGGCGCCGAGGTCGCACCACATGTGGACCTTCGACGAGAACGCGCCATCGAGCACGGTGGCCATCGGCTCGATGCCGAAGATCTGGAAGCCGCAGCGTTCGTACAGCGCCTGCGCCGGGCGGTTGCCTTCGGTCACGGTCAGCTGCACCAAGCGCACGCCGTCGAGCGTGCGTGCATGCGCGAGCAAGGCCTCCACCAGCTGCCGGCCGGCGCCCGCGCGCCGTGCCGATTCCGCCACCACCATGCCGAACAAGGTCGCCTTGTGGCGCGTGCGCTGCCGCGATTCGCGGCCCAGCCCCGCCGCGCCGATCAGCGCGCCGGTGGCATCGAAGGCGCCGTACACCACCTCGGCGGCATCGGCGTCCGTGCGCAGGCGCGTCTCCCACCAGGCCGGCGGCAGGCTGGCGCGCTCCTCGACCGTGGACGTGAACGCCTGGGGATGCCGCGCGTAGGCGTCGAGCATCAGCGCGCGGTAGGCCGGCGCGTCGACGGGAATCAGTCGGCGAACGGTGGGAGCGGCTTCAGAAACGGGCACAGACGGACTGCCTTTCCTGCAACACCGCCTCTTGCGCGAAGCGCTGGCGGTAGGTGTCGATCAACGCAGCGATGGCCGTGTCGGCCTTCGCATCGCGCGGGTGCAGCAGCACGACCAGCTTCGAGGGCTCGCGCACCACCTGCCCCGACGCACCACGCCACTGGCCGGCGGCATCGAGCACGGTGAAGCCTTGCGGAAAGGCCGGCGTGACACGGGTGTCGAGAAAGTCGGCCCAGTCGGCGTCGGACACCTGACCGCCCGTGGGGATGGCGCGGCCGAAATAGAGGGTGTCGCGCTCGAAGGCTTCGAAGCCCGCGCCGCAGTGGCCCGGTGGCCCTGCGGCGCACCCGGCAAGCACCGCAGCGGCCAACACGCCCGCCATGCCTGCGCGAGACAGCCTGGGGCGGGCGACGTTGTTCATGCCGGCCCCTCGGTCTTGGTTCAGGCCTCGGGCGCGATCGACTCGGCGTACTCGTACAGCGCGCCCAGGATTTCCTCGCCGCGCTCGTCGGCGTTCTCGGACAGCGCATCGACTTCGCTGAACAGCGCCTCGATGGTGCGCGCCCCGCCCTCGCCCTTGAAGAGGCGCGCCACGCGCAGCGCTTCCCAGCGCTCGGCTTCTTCCTCGTTCAGCGACTCGGGCCAGTTGCGTGCGCGGTAGCGGAAGAGGATCTCTTCAAGCCGCCCGTCGTCGAAGGCCACGCGCTCCTTGGCGAGCCCCTCGGGCGACAGCCCGCGCAGCTGGTTCAGGCGCCGGCGGTCGCCGTTGCCGACAAAACCGCCGTAGAGGTCTTCATCGACATCGGGCGTCGCCTCCTTCGGGCGGGAAAAGACCTGCGACCAGATCGCGCTCATGTCGGGCAGGTCGCGCGCGATGGCGGCGTGGCGCATGGCGGTGTCCATGTCGACGCCCCAGCGCTCGGCCATGGCCGGTGCCAGCGTGCGCAGGTTGCCGACCACCATCGGCGACTTGTTCAGGTGCACGCTCTTCATCGGCAGCCGCGTCATGCCTTCGGGCAGATCGGCGGTGCGCGTGAACAGGCGCAGGCGCAGCGTCTCGGCGTCGAGGTCGCGCAGTTCGCTCGGGTCTTGCGACAGGTCCCAGGCCAGCAGCTCGTTCTTGTTGGTCGGGTGGCTGGCCAGCGGCCACATCACGGCCAGGCAGCCGCGCTCGACCGGGAACATGCCCGACACGTGCAGGAAGGGCTTGGCGGTCTCGCGCATCGCGGGCAGGCCGAGCTCCATCGCCACGCGGTCCTTCTTGTGCAGGCCGAAGGCGAAGTCGAAGAGCTTGGGCTGCTTGTCGCGGATGAGCCGCGCCAGCGCGATGGTCGCGCGCACGTCGGACAGCGCATCGTGCGCCGATTCGTGCAGCAGGCCGTTGGCGCGCGCCAGGTCTTCCAGCTTGAAGCTGGGCTTGCCGTCTTCCTTCTTCGGCCACTCGATGCCGTCGGGGCGCAGCGCGTAGGTGAGGCGCACCACGTCGAGCAAGTCCCAGCGGCCGCAGTCGTTCTGCCATTCGCGCGCATACGGGTCGATGAGGTTGCGCCAGAACAGGAAGCGCGTGACCTCGTCGTCGAAGCGGATGGTGTTGTAGCCCACACCGATGGTGCCGGGCTGCGAGAAGGCCTGCTCGATGTGGGCCGCGAACTCGTGCTCGGGAATGCCGCGCTCCAGGCAGACCTGCGGCGTGATGCCGGTGATCAGGCAGGCCTCGGGGCTGGGCAGGTAGTCCGGCGCGGGCTTGCAGTAGATCATCAGCGGTTCGCCGACCTCGTTGAGCTCGGCGTCGGTGCGGATGGCCGCGAACTGCGAGGGACGGTCGCGGCGCGGCACGGCGCCGAAGGTTTCGTAGTCGTGCCAAAGAAAGGTGTGGTTCATTCAGAGCAAGGGAGAAAACAGTCGCGCAATGGCATCGCCGAGGCGGCGCCAGAAAGTCTGCGGGCGGTGGGCGCGCACCGCGCCGGAGCTGTGCAGGTCGGTTTCGAACTGCGCCGCCAGCGGCTGGGTCAGCGCGGGTCCGTAGACCACGGCGCAGACCTCGAAGTTGAGCCGGAAGCTGCGGTTGTCGAAATTGGCGGTGCCGATCATCGCGCAATGGTCGTCGACCACCAGCGTCTTGGAGTGCAGCATGCGTTCCTTGTACTCCCAGATCTTGACGCCGGCGGCGATCAGCTCGTCGAAGTACGAACGCGCGGCGGCGCTCACGATGGCCGAATCGCTGCGGCGCGGCACGAGCAGCCGCACGTCGACACCGCGCAGCGCCGCGCTGGTCAGCGCCATCAGCGCGGGCTCGCCCGGCACGAAGTACGGCGTGGTGAGCCAGGCCCGGCGCGTGGCCGAATGAATCGCCTCGACGTGCATGCGGTGGATGGCCTCGAAAGCGTTGTCGGGGCCGCTGGTGACGATCTGCACCGGGATGTCGCCCGCTTCCACCTGGGGCAGCAGCGCGTCCAGCACGGCGTCGGAGCGGTGCTGCTTTTCGCCGGTGGCGTAGCTCCAGTCCTCCAGGAAGGTGGTCTGCAGCCAGCGCACCGCGCTGCCTTCGATGCGCACATGCACGTCGTGGTACGCGTCCTTGGGGTTGGTGCGCTTGTCTTCCTCGTCGGTGATGTTCACGCCGCCCGTGAAGCCCACGCGGCCGTCGCACACCACGATCTTGCGGTGGGTGCGGTAGTTGGTCACGGGGCGCAGGCGCCGGCCGATCTTGGTGTCGTGGAACAGTGCCACCTCCACGCCCGCCGCGTGCATCGGCGCCATGAACTTGCGGCCGATGCGCTTGGAGCCGAGCGCGTCGAGCAGCAGGCGCACCCGCACGCCGGCCTGCGCACGCTCGACCAGCAGGTCGCGCAAGGCGGTGCCGATCCGGTCAGGCTCGAAGATGTAGTACTCGAGGTGGATGTGGTCGCGCGCCGCGCGCACGGCCTC
Source organism: Variovorax sp. GW822-FHT04A09 (assembly GCF_058801005.1). Classification (NCBI taxonomy): domain Bacteria; kingdom Pseudomonadati; phylum Pseudomonadota; class Betaproteobacteria; order Burkholderiales; family Comamonadaceae; genus Variovorax; species Variovorax sp. GW822-FHT04A09. The sequence goes on from NZ_JBXAMV010000001.1 coordinate 1,153,501, forward strand.
GAAGATCGCGTCGAAGGTGCGCGCGCCGCCCGAGAGCAGCTCGACGCCCGTGGCGCTCGACACCGGCAGGCCGCACGCGGCGGTGCCCAGCCGGGCCATCTGCTGCAGCGCCGGCGGCGCGTGCTGCGAGGCGTCACGCAGCCGCGCCAGGTCGGCCTGCGCATGCGCGTTCGCGCGGTTGCGCAGGCGCTTGAGCCGCTGCTTGCGCAGCCGCTGCGGTCCCAGGAAGTAATAGACGATGAAGCCCGCGAACGGCAGCAGCGCCAGCGACAGGATCCAGCTCATGGTGGACACCGGCGCGCGCTTTTGCATCACGATCCAGATCGACAGCACGGCGATGTAGCCGCTCCACGCCAGGGAGAGGCCCGTTTTCCATTCGTGGCTGAGTTCGGGGAGGATCAAGGCAAAAGCGGTTGAAGGCGGAGTGTTTTCGGCCGGCCCAAAGAAAAAGGCCAGCAGCGAATGCTACCGGCCTTTGACTTCGTTCCTCAGAGAGGCGGGATCAGCCCGTGGCTGCTTCCTCCGCTTCGGGCTTCGACTTGCCTTCCTTCTTCGGGATCGGCTGGATGTCGAGCAGCACTTCGTCCTTCTCGTCGAGGTCGACTTCGAGGCGACCGCCGTCGGTCAGGCGACCGAACAGCAGCTCGTCGGCCAGTGCACGACGGATCGTGTCCTGGATCAGGCGCTGCATCGGGCGTGCGCCCATCAGCGGATCGAAGCCCTTCTTCGCCAGGTGCTTGCGCAGCTTGTCGGTGAAGGTGACCTCGACCTTCTTCTCGCTGAGCTGGGTTTCCAGTTGCAGCAGGAACTTGTCGACCACGCGCAGGATGACCTGTTCGTCGAGCGCCTTGAAGTTGACGATGGCGTCCAGACGGTTGCGGAATTCAGGCGTGAACAGGCGCTTGATGTCGCCCATTTCGTCGCCGGCCTGCCGCGCGTTCGTGAAGCCGATGGTCGCCTTGTTCATGGTCTCGGCGCCCGCGTTCGTCGTCATGATGATGATGACGTTGCGGAAGTCGGCCTTGCGCCCGTTGTTGTCCGTCAGCGTGCCGTGGTCCATGACCTGCAGCAGCACGTTGAAGATGTCCGGGTGCGCCTTCTCGATTTCATCGAGCAGCAGCACCGCGTGCGGCTTCTTCGTGACAGCCTCGGTCAGCAGACCGCCCTGGTCGAAACCGACGTAGCCCGGAGGCGCGCCGATCAAGCGGCTCACCGCGTGACGCTCCATGTACTCCGACATGTCGAAGCGGATCAGCTCGATGCCCATGATGTAGGCCAGCTGCTTCGCCGCTTCGGTCTTGCCGACGCCCGTGGGGCCGGAGAACAGGAACGAGCCGATCGGCTTGTCGCCCTTGCCCAGGCCCGAACGCGCCATCTTGACCGCGGAGGCCAGCACTTCGAGTGCCTTGTCCTGGCCGAACACCACGCTCTTGAGGTCGCGCTCGATCGTCTGCAGCTTGCTGCGGTCGTCGTTGCTGACGTTGGCCGGGGGAATGCGCGCGATCTTCGCGACGATTTCCTCGACCTCGGTCTTGCTGATGGTCTTCTTGCGCTTGCTCGGCGGCAGGATGCGTTGCGCAGCACCGGCTTCGTCGATGACGTCGATCGCCTTGTCGGGCAAATGACGGTCATTGATGTACTTGGCGCTGAGTTCGGCCGCGGCCTGCAAGGCGGCCACCGCGTACTTCACGCCATGGTGTTCCTCGAAGCGCGACTTCAGGCCCTTGAGGATGTCGACGGTTTCCTGCACCGACGGCTCGACCACGTCGACCTTCTGGAAACGACGCGACAGGGCCGCGTCCTTCTCGAAGATGCCGCGGTATTCCGTGAAGGTGGTGGCGCCGATGCACTTGAGCTGGCCGCTGGAGAGCGCCGGCTTGAGCAGGTTCGACGCATCGAGCGTGCCGCCCGAGGCTGCGCCCGCACCGATCAGGGTGTGGATTTCGTCGATGAACAGGATGGCGTTCGGCTTGTCCTTGAGCGACTTGAGCACGCCCTTCAGACGCTGTTCGAAGTCACCGCGGTACTTGGTGCCGGCCAGCAGCGCGCCCATGTCGAGCGAATAGACCTGCGCCTCGGCGAGGATCTCGGGCACGTCGCCCTGGGTGATGCGCCATGCCAGGCCTTCCGCGATCGCGGTCTTGCCCACGCCGGCCTCGCCCACGAGCAGTGGGTTGTTCTTGCGCCGGCGGCACAGGATCTGGATGACGCGCTCGACCTCGTATTCGCGGCCGATCAGCGGATCGATCTTGCCGTCCTTGGCGAGCTGGTTGAGGTTTTGCGTGAACTGCTCGAGCGGCGAGGCCTTCTCGTTGCGTTCGCCGCCGCCCTCTTCGCCCTCGCCCTGAGGCGCTTCGCCGCTGCCCTTGACGGCTTCCGGCGGATCGCTCTTCTTGATGCCGTGGGCAATGAAATTGACCACGTCCAGGCGGGTGACGCCCTGCTGGTGCAGGTAGTACACGGCGTGCGAATCCTTCTCGCCGAAGATCGCAACCAGCACGTTGGCGCCGGTGACTTCCTTCTTGCCGTTGCCGGTGGACTGCACATGCATGATGGCGCGCTGGATCACGCGCTGGAAACCCAGGGTGGGCTGGGTGTCTACATCATCGGTACCCGCCACTTGCGGCGTGTTGTCCTTGATGAAGTTGGTGAGCGACGCCCGCAGGTCGTCGACGTTCGCCGAGCAGGCGCGCAGAACTTCCGCGGCGCTCGGGTTGTCCAGCAAAGCGAGCAGCAGATGTTCCACGGTGATGAACTCGTGGCGTTGCTGCCGGGCCTCGACGAAGGCCATGTGCAAGCTGACTTCCAGTTCCTGGGCAATCATGTGATTTCCTTTTGCCTTGCTGTAAATAAGTTCTCAGATGGGTTGGAGCGCGTGCAATTCAACTGGTTCACGCGACCGGTTCGCTGACACATTGCAGCGGGTGCCCTGCCTGCTGCGCGGCCTCCATCACCTGATTGACCTTGGTGGCCGCCATGTCGCGGGAATAAACCCCACAGACACCCCGGCCATCGAGGTGGATCTTGAGCATGATCTGGGTCGCCGTCTCTCGGTCCTTGCTGAAGTATTCCTGCAGGATGACGATCACGAACTCCATCGGCGTGTAGTCGTCGTTCAGCATGACGACCTGGTACATCTGGGGCGGCGCCGTTTTTTGCGGGCGGCGCTCCAGAACGACCGAATCTCCGTCGTCGCCCGCCGGTTTCTGCGCCGGTGGGGTGCTGGGAGTTTTGGGAATTCTCGTTGCCATGAAAAAGATTCTATAGAGCGTGCAAGCACCGTGCCGACGCCAACAGACTTGGTGACGCCTATTCGACAAATCAAGAGGCATGCGTCGTGTACGACAGCACGAAGACAGACGTAAAAAAACCGGCAGGTTGCCGGTCTTTTTTACAGATTGCGCAGAACGGGACCTTTGGGCGCTGGCAATTTCCGGCCCGGCACCCGGGTCGGAACCGGCAGATCGGGCGGCAAGGCGTCGATTTCTTCGTCGGTGAGTTCGCGCTCGGGTGCCGATTCTGCTTCCTCGTGAACGGCTGCGGGCAGCCCGAGCGGGACCGGCGAGTTCTGCAGCTCCGAATCCTCGTGCAAGGCCGGTACTGGTGGCACTGGTCTCGGCCGCTGCGGGGGTGACGGTGCAACGGGCGGCGCAACCGGCCCTCCTCTTCTGCCCGGCCACGTAGGGAACACTGGCGACAACGCCTGCCATTCAGCCAGCCGCCGCGCATCCTGCTCAGCCTGCCACCGCGCCAGTGCCAAGCGTTGCGCTTTCTGATGTGCGGTCTGCTGCTGCCCGAGCAGCGCCAACTCGGCGCGGATCGCCAGCCGCATCTGTTCGCGCTCCGAATCCGAGGCACGGCGCTGCGCGTCGAGTTGCCTGCCGAGCCTGTGCGAGAACACCCAGAGACCCAGCAAGGCGCCGGCGGCGCCGACCGCGAAGCAGATGACAAGAAAGTTGGCCTGGATCAGCGTCACAGCGAAGCCTCCTCGTCGGCATCCCATTTGCGCAGCAGATCAAGTGGAATGGCATCGGCCACCTGGGAAAACCGCAGGCCGGTCATGCGTTCGGCCTGCTTGAGCAACACGGCGACAGGACTGCTCGGTTCGTGGTTCTCAAACCATCGGCGGGCCTTGCGAATGTCACGCAGGATGTCGTCGCGTGTCGCCAGGCCCTCACCGGCTGGCGTGCTTGCCGGCCACGACGGAAGCGGATCAGGCCTTGTTGCGGCCGCGGCAGGCGGCGCCGATGACCCGGTTCGCTGGAATGGGGCCAGCAACCGCACCAGCGGATGCAGCGGAGGCGCGTCCGGCCCCAGGTGCTGGCCAGCCCAGGCGACGATCTGCGCCGCCGCCTCGGCCGCTTGCGCCAACAGGCGCAGCGGCGCCTGGTCGTCGCCCGACGCAGCGGCCGCGAGGTCTGCCAACTGCTGCGCCATGGCCTCCGGACTGGCTGCGTCCGGCGCCCGGGGCATCGCAAAGGCGCGCTCGACTTCACGCACCGTCAGGTGCCGCGCGGCATTGGCTGCAATGACGACTTCTCGCACGTCGCTCAACAGGCCCTCCGGATCGGCCAGCGCAGCGAGCGCATTGGCGCGCACGGCCGGGTCGCGCTCGCCTTCGATCACCAACTGGGGGTGCACCGCTTCGGGCCAGGTCCGGAGCGCCTCGACCAGCAGCACCAACGACTGCGCAAGCCCTGCCGCCTGCGCCAGCCGGGTGCGTGCGCGGCACAGCCAGACAAAGAGATTGATGTCCCGCGTTCGCAGCAGCAGCCGGCGGCAGTCCCGTTCGATCTCGGCCCAGTTCGGCGCGTCGGGAGCTCCGACGAACTGCCCGTACTGCGCATCGCCACGCGGGGACATGCGCGCCAGCAGGACGGCGTATTCGGCGTCGTATTCCAGGCTGGGGCCGCAAGGCGCCGCCGCGCTGAAGGGGGACAGCCGGTCGCCCGCCTCACTGCGGGCGCGCGTGGCGTAGGCGGTGGGCTCGGCGTCGGTGTGGATGGGGGCAGTCATGGAGCAGGTTCTCCCAATGAAAGATTCAGCGCGCCGCGGCCGCTTGGCCGTGATGGCGCGAGCCGATGTACGCCTCGGGCTCGAACACCATGCCGACGGTGTAGCCGGGCGTCGAACGCGGCGCATCGACGGCAGGCCGCCCGTCTTCCGCGCGGCCAGAACCGCCGAGCCAGGTGGACCACCCGAGCTTCTCGGCGTCGTCGAGCCGTGCCGGCGGGGTGCTGTCGTTGCGCACACGCAGTTCCACCTCCCAGACGAATTCGTAGCCGACAAAGCCCCGCACCCATTCGACGAGCAAGCCCAGGTCCTGCCCCTGAGGGGTGAAACGCAGGTACTGCTCCAGGCTCAGCGGGCCGAGCACGAGGCGGAACTTGTTCTGCCGGTCGGCCACGACCTCCCCCGCCATGGCCCCGACGCCCATGATGCTGGAGGTCCGCGCGCGCCCCAGGTGGCTCTGGTCCTCGGGATCGATCCGGATCCAGTGGCGCACGAACTCCTGCAGCTGCACGGGCACGGCGAAAAAGTGCGCCAGCGTGGCGGCCAGCCCGTCGGGATTGCGGGCTTCGCGGGCCAGGTGGGTCGAGGCCGCCAACCGGGCGTGCGCGGGCAGCACCGAATCGCGGATCTCGAGCGGGTCGTGCCCCGTCAGGCGTGCGATGTAGCGGCTGAACGCCTCGTCCTCCGACCGGTCGAGTCCGGCAGCGGCCTGTCCTTGCGACCACGCCCGGTACATGTGCGTCAGGTAGCGGTGATGGAACAGGTCGAGAAAGTCCGCCAGGGTGCTGTCGTTGTGGTTTTCCGTGCGGTCCCGCACCAGTTCGGTGTAGTGCAGCGGCAACGGGCCATTGGGGCCCAGGAGCCCGAGGCCGTACAGGCGCACGACCGGCAGCGTCGGGTTGTTGCCGGACCGCGTCGGCGACGCCCCCGGCACCCGGCGCTCCGACTCGCCGGGCAGCACCACGCTGGCGATTTCGCGCGGCGCGAAGGTCAAGGCCGCCGCCTGCCCCAGCCGGAACGGCTCCTGCTGAGGGCGCCTGGCCAAGCCGACGGGAGGATGCTGCAGGTGGGACGCGCCGAAGCGCCTCAACAGGGACAGGAAGCCAAACCTCCACGGCGCACGCCGCAATCGTCCCAGCATGTCTTGAAGCGCCCCGCCGGGGGCTGCCTCGTGGGACTTCGTCATGAATTCCCCTCGCCTTCGTCGCTGTCCACGCGGTGCCGCGTTGTCGACCCCAGGTGAAGATGGCTGTCAGGCGACAGGTCATGGTGCTCTTGCCGTGTCAGGCTGGGCAATGGCGCACGGCTGTCGCGCGCCAGTTCCGGGGCGAACAGGCCCAGCACGTCCTCGGGCACCTCCTGGTCAAGCAAGCCTGATCTCACGAGGGGCGCGAAGTCTTCGATGATCCGGTCGATGCCCTCGCGCGGCAGCAGGATGTCGCGCAGCAACGGGTACGGCTCGGCCTGCCGGCGCAAGTCATCGAGCGTGGGCGCGGCTTCGTTGCCCGATGCCAGCAAGCCCTCCCAGTCGACGCGCCCCGAGAGTTGAGCGGGATCGCGCACGACGCGGACGAACTCCTCGTGCAGTTCGTCGAGCAGGCTGGCCGGGCGGCCATCGCCACGGGTCGGCGGGCTCGGCGGGCTCGCCGGGCGCGCCACAGGTTGTGCTTGCGTAGCCACGGGCGCATCACCGAGCAACCCCGCCAAGACATCCGCGACGGGCGACGGCTGCGCCCCCGCGATGTCGAGAACGCCGAACGGGTTCGCCAGCACATCCACGTGTTCGTCGCGCTCGCCGCCCTCCGGAGGGTCGTTGAAGGCCAATACACGCAGATCAAAGGGCTGCGCGTCGGACGCGGACGCAGGCGTGCGCGACGCCGCGCCCCGGTCGGCATCGGCGGACCCGCGCCGACCAGGCGTCTGCGTGCCCGGCTGCCTCACGTCGGCCGGGGCGCCTTGCTCGACCGTGAAACGCAACAGCCCGAGTTCCAGCGTGTCCCCCGGCGCGACCGGCACGCTCGCTCCTGCGGGCACACGCTCGCCCCGACACACGCACATCAGCGTGTGGCTGCTGTTCGTCAAACGCCATTCCCCTGCACTGTCGCTCCATGCGATGCGGCACAGATTGGCCGCGCGCCATTGCGCTTCGCTCTGACGCTCCCCGCACAGCTGGAGCGCGTCGGCCATGCCGGCGCCGGAGGGAGGGATCGACAACGCGCCACGCCGCGGCTCCCCGTTGCTGTGCGTGAGTTGCAGGCGCAACGGGGTCTTTTCGGCGTCGCCCCCCTGTGTCTCCGTGCGGATCATGGTGCATCCCCCCACAGCTTCTGCAGCCGGTTGGCCGCCCCGATGAAGCGCCCTTGCGCGTCCTGCTGCCAGAACGCCATTTCCGCCCGGGGTCCCTGCAGCCGACTCGGCCAGTCGGCCCATGGCAGAAAGCGAACGCCTTGCAGCGCCGCGGCGGGATCGTCCGGCAGCGCGGGCCCCGTCCCACGTTCGAGCAATGCCTGCATCTGCCGGCGCCGATGCGCGCGGTTGCTCTCGTCCTTCAATGCCGCACGCCCGTTCTGCGACTGTTGCACGCGCCACAGCGCCCGCACCGTGCGCTCCAGCACGCGCAGATCGGCCGCCCCCTGGGCACAGGCATGACGGGCCACGGCACGCGCAAGCCAGAACTGCCAATCCAGGGGCTCCTGCACCAGAGCGCCGAAGTGCGCCTGCGTCCAGCGTGGATGCGCCAGTTGGTAGACAAGCAAGGGGTGGTGCCGACCCACCTTGTCGACGGAGGGCGCGATCACGCCCAGCACGAAGCGCCGCCGCGCGAACGCCAGCGTTCCTGGCGGAAGCACGAAGGCGACGGGAATCGCCATGGCACGTGCCGTGGCGTCCGCCCCGGCATGGCGGCACTGCTGGGCCAGCCAAGGCATCCACGCGTCCGGCTCTCCGTGGCGGACGCCGCTGCGAACGAAATCCGCATGACCGGGAAGTTTTCCCCAGATGGCGGGCGGGGTGACGTGCCACGCGGCACGCAGCATGCTCCACATCCGCATGGGTCAGGCTGCGCGTCCAGGGCAACGAAAGCCCTTGAGCACATCGCTACCGAGGGGATTCGGCTGACTGCCCGAACTGACATCGATCAACGCCCTGCGGCCGTCGAACGCATATTCCACGCTCAATCGCCCCGGCGTGGCCGTGCTCACGATGCGCCCTTTCTCCAGAAGACGAAACAAGGCCCACGGCCCATGGGCCAGGAAGGTCGAGGTCGGGTTCGAAATGCGGGGATTGGCCGTGATCTCCGCCATCGCCCCGCCGCGGGGCCCCGGCCAGTTCACGGTAAAGGCCTGCACCGGGCCATGAACGTAGCGCTGCCCTTGCCCGTCGATGTCGATGACCAGTTCGGTGATGCTGGGCTCGAGCTCGAGCACACGCAGGTCGATCTTCCAGGCCAGCTTCTTGCCGCCCGCGTCGCGGAAGAACAGGTCGCGAATCTGCTGCGCGCGGTAGAAGGCATCGAGACTCGGACCACTCTGGGCCAGCAGCTTGAGCAATTCACCGAGCAAGGTCGGGCCGGAAGTGGCCGGCTTCAGCCCGGCGCCGTTGCCTGCCGCCGCGTCGATGCCGACCATGGCATTGGCCACATTCGGATCCTTGTAGCGCCACGGTCGCACGCTCATGTCCACATAAGGGGCGAGGTGCTTGTTGAAGAACTCGTCCGCCGCACCACCGGCAGCGAACACCAGCGAAAAGTCTTCGATGGACGCGTCCTGCGTCACGGCGGCCAGCGGGTATCGCCCTTCCACGCCGCGCTTGCAGGGCTCGCTGACCTGCATCGCCATCAACCCCATGATGCGGTCGAGCTGCAGTTGAGCCTGGCTGCGCAGGATGCCGGTGGAACCGAGCATCACCTTGTCGCCACCGCTGGCGGCCAGCGCTGTCAGCACCTCACGAAAGGGCGCCGGCAATTTGCCGGCCTCCAGCTTCAAACGGGCGCCGACCTCGGCACCTCCGGGAGGCAGGCTTCCAGCTGTGAGCGCCGTGTCTGCCACGACCAGCAAGGTGTAGAACTCGTTCAGCAGGCCAGAGATGTTTTCGAGCCCCGGCTTGCCCGCGGCGGCGCCGGCGCTGGTCACGCCAATGTCGGCCTGCCCCGTGACGACCTCGCGCAGTGCGGCGAAGCGGTTGTCGACGATCTGCTTTTCAAGCCGCTCCTCGGCCCGGATGCCGAGGTTCCGGCCGATGGCGTTGGTCTGCTTGTTCAGTTCGTCGGTGGCCTTGTCGAGGAAGCCTTTTTCCTCCTGCGTGCGAACCACCAGCGGCCGCGACAAGGTGGTCTCGCGGGCCGCCGCTCGTGCCAACCGGGCCAGCGGAGAATCAGGGGCGGCAAGCTGCCGCAGCACGCTCAGATCGAAGCCCAAGCTCGTTCCCGTGGTGTCGCTGCCGCTCACGGTGCGGATCGACTCGAGAAAGGACTCCCAATGCTGGGCGTATTCCGCCAAATACTGGCGCCGGATGTCATCGAGCAGCGGGTCGTTGCGCAGCTTGCGGGCCGCTTCATCGAGCAGCGCCGGTGTTTTCATTTGCGTGACCAATGTCGCGCCGCCCTGCGCGCCGCGCCCCATGACCCATGCATCGTCGTCGAGGGCCCGTACCACGAATTCCGGCAAGCGCTTGTTGAAGACTTCGTGGTAGCCGTCATAGGTGAACAGGCCCGCCACCCCTTTTTCCAGGGGCAACCCGCCTGCGCGGGAAAACACGGTCCCGGCTTGGGGTCCGACCGCGCGCACCAGCGTGAACTCCTGGGGCGCCTCGGACAGCATGGCGGCCTTGGCGCGTTCATAGACGCGCTGACTCGAGGTATTGCTGTCCAGGAAGTTTTGCACTGCGCGCACCAGCGCCTCGTTGGGCAGCGATGCGGACTGCACTGGTCGAGCACCGGAGAACAGAGCCGTGACATGCCCCACCATCGATGCCCGGCCGCCAAAGGCGGCAGCGCTGTCGGCCCTCTCCCAGTCTTTCAGCACCCAGTTGCGTACATCCTGCGCTCCGCCCTGCATGTAGCGCTCCTTGTCGTGCAGCAGCTTGTAGACACGCAAGACCTCGTACGCGGTCTTGGCATCGCTGTCGTTCATGCTCTGCTTCAGCACGCTCTCCATCCGCTGCAGGACGGAGGGAAGCAGGGTGTGATCCTGCAGCTGGGCGTAGGTATCGCTGGCCGCATCCAGCACCGGAGGCACCGTGTAGAGGCCGTAGAGAAAGCTGCCGGGCGGGTTGTCGATGTCGAGGCCCGAATAGCCCGGCAACTCGCGCGCCCCGCTGAGCACGTCCGGAACCCCTGCAGGCTTGAAATCGGCGAACAGCTGGCGTACCTGCACGGTGAGCGCCTCGGCGCGCTGGCCCACGGCGCTCAGGTACTGGCGGTTGTTGCCGAAGCTCAGGGCCAGCGCGCCGGCAAGCCACAGGAAGATCACCACGGCCAGCGCATGCCCGGTGAGACGCAGCAACCGGAAGCGGAACTCCCAGCGCAGATTGGGGCGCACCAGATGCGCCTCGGGAATGATCACCTTGGTCAGCAGGTCCTGCAGAAAGAACCCTTGCTGTCCCCGCATGGGCGAGGCCATTCTTCCCGGTGGCTTGCCTCCCTCTTCGTTGCCGGCCGCAGATGCGCCGCCCGCCCCCAGGCCCAGACTGCGCTGCAGACGCTGAAACAGCGTGCCGGCATCGGCAGGCATTTCCAGATCGGCCTGGGCGCCGCTCGTGAAATAGACACCACGCAGCGTGTCGTGCAGCTGGGTTCCGTCGAAACGCGACGCCAGGAACATCTCGTCGAGCATCGGCACCAGGAGCGCCGACATGCCGGCCAGTTCCTGAGGCAACGCGAACAGGCGCTTCCTGCGGTCGACGTCGAATTCCTCGTTCAACCGGGCGCGCAAACCCGCCGCCAGGCGGTCCTTGAGCAGCGCCAGCTCCGCCTCGATCTGGGCGCGCAGCGACTCACGGTCGCGCACCGCCGCGCGTGAGCTCTGGATGCCGTGGAACGGCAGCGTGAAGCCCCAGGTCTGGGTGCGGCCTTCACTGGTGAGGGATTGGAAGTACTCGCTGAAGCCCCGCAGCAGATCGATCTTCGTCACGATCACATAGACCGGGAAGCGGATGCCGAGCTCCTGGCGCAGATCCGCCAACCGGTCTCGCACCATGCTTGCATGCTCTGCGCGTTCCATCTCGGACATCGTGAGCAACTCGGCCGCATTGAGCGCGACGATGACGCCGTTGAGCGGCGCGCGCGTGCGGTGCTTGCGCAACAGCCCCAGGAATCCCCGCCACTCGATCGGGTCCGATACCGGATTGCTTTCCTGCGTGGTGTAGCGGCCGGCCGTGTCGATCAACACGGCCTCGTTCGAGAACCACCAGTCGCTGTTCAGCGTGCCGCCTTCCGACCTGAGCACCATGCTTCTGGACGCGTGCCCCATCTGGCGCGCCAAGGGAAACTGCAGTCCGGCGTTCAGGAGCGCCGTCGTCTTGCCCGCGCCCGGACTGCCGACGATCATGTACCACGGCAGTTCGTAGAGGTAGCGCTTGCCCTCCAGTATCCGGCGAAGCCCGCCGCGCCCACGCAAGCCCTTCAGCTGGGCCAGGGCGCGGGTGACCGTGGCGGTGACTGTCTTGAGCTCCTCTTTCGCGCTGTCGTCCTTGTCGGCATCCTGGCCAAAGCGCAGGAACTTCGCGAGCAGATCGTCGTTGTTGCGCAAGGCCTGCCAGAGACGGTAGAGCCAGTACACCGCGTACATCACAAGGATGGCGCAGATGACCATGGTGCGCACCCAGAGCGGCGCCAATGGCTTCGCCGCCCCGATGGCCAGCAGAGGCCCTGCATGCCATACGAGCAGGCAGAGCGCAGCCACGCCCAACAGGCTGTAGGGACCCGACACCATCCAGAGAAGACCGAGCACGAGCAGCATGACGATGAAGGTCACGCGCACCCCGACCGAGGCGAAGGGGCGAAGCCCATCCACCGCGAGCAGCGGGCCGATGAACCAGATCGCGAGGGCCAGCAGCACGATCGCGAGGAAGGCCAGCATCTGTCGGGAAAACAGGAAGGCCAGGAACTGTTTGAGATATTGCATGAGTGATGGATTCCTGCCTTGCGTCTAGCGCGGGGCGACGGCTGGCTGCTTCACCGGACCCGCGCTGGCGTTGGCGCTGACGCCAGTGCCCTGCGTGACCATGATGTCGACGCGCCGGTTGCGGGCACGTCCCGCAGCGGTGGTGCTGTCTGCGATGGGAACCGTGGCGCCGCGCCCCTCGGTCTGGATGCGCGACGGCACGACGCCCTTGCCCGTCAGCACTTCGGCCACGGCCTGTGCCCGCTTCTCGCTGAGGACCTGGTTGTCGGGAAACTCGCGCGTGCGAATCGGCTGGTTGTCCGAATGACCGGTGATCTGGACCGTGCCGGAGACCTGGTTGATCTCGTCAGCCACCTTCGCCAGCACGGGAAGAATCCGTGCACTGAGGCGCGCCTGACCGGGGACGAACATCTCGTCGCCCTTGAAGGTGACGATGCTGCGGCGCTCGTCTTCGTCCACGCTCACCGTCTCTCGCTCGATTTCGCTCGCCAGCAATTCCTTCAGGCGCAGCGGCTTGACGGGAGGCGCCGGCGGGGGACGCAGCCGGCCGATGGCGGCGATGCGCTGCTGCAGATCGGCGCTCGACTGCAACAGCTGGTACTTGTACCAAGCGAACAGGCCGAACAGGATCAGCGTCAGCACCGAGCCGGTCACCCACACCGGCACACTGCGCAGCAAGCGAAACTTGCCTGCCCCCACACCCTTCCAATGCGGCGACAAGTCGCTCGGGACATCGCCGCGCGCGTTGCCCAGCAGAGAGAACAGCCGATGACGGACCGTTTCAAGCTGCCGACGCCCGTTCGCCGCGGTGCTGAAGCGCCCCTCGAAACCCAGCCCGAGAATCTGGTACAGCACTTCGAGCAGATCCACGTGCTCTTGCGGGCTCGCGGCGAGGCGACCGACGAGAAGGAAGAACTTGTCACCGCCCTTGGTATCACCGTGAAATTTCGCGGCCAGCTGTTGGCCAGCCCAGATACCGGCCTCTCCGCCCTGCCCGCCGCCCCACGGCGTGCTGTTGGCCGCTTCGTCGAGCGCAGTGCACAGCGCGTAGCTCGCGGCCACCACATGTTCGTGCCGGACCTGCGCAGTGGTGCAGATGGATTGGAAAGCGGCCACCTCGCGCTCGAGCAACTGATGGAACAACGCCACGCCGTCGCTTTCCAGCGCAGCGGGCATGTCCGCCAGGGCCCGCAGCAAGGGTTGGGCCGCCTCCAGCAAGGGATTCTGAGCCGCCGCGACCGCGGTCAGGCGCTCCTGCGTCGAGGACTCGGACACCAGATGTGCGACGTCGGCCGACTCGCCGAACAGTTCTCCATCGTCGGATCCGTCGCCTGGGGCGGTTCCACCGCCTCCCGCGGGCGCCTCGTTGAATTCTTCTTTGTAGAGCATTGGAGCGTTGGAAAAATGAACGGGCCGAGCCCGATGAAAAAAACGAAGACTGCTCAGGCCTCGCACTCGGAGCTGTCGTTGACGATCTGCTCGAAGCTGCTGTTCTGGATGTGGCTGGTCTTCATGCGGCAATCGACCATCCGCCACACGCCGGAGCCCTGCGAGTTGTCGATCAGGACGGTGGCCGCCAGCGGTGTCCCGCGCCGGCGCTGGCGGCCGATGGCGAAGGTCATGTGGTCGAACCGGCAGTCGTCGATGGTCAGACGGGTGCCGGCCACCAGTACTTCGCCGCGACCTGTGCAATTGCGAAAGGTGACCTCCCCCATGCACCCCACGCCTTCGTGCGCCGCGGGTGCTGAGCTTCCGCCGTCAAAGCTGCACGCCTGGAACAGGACGCCGGTGCTTCCATCGCCCCCACAGACGATCGAACGCCCAGCCGAACTGCATTGGGTGAAGCTCACATCGGTCATCAGGCCGAAGTCGTGATGGGGTGCCAGAAACCGGCAGTCGATGAACTTGCAGCCCGACATCGATGCCAGCTTGATGTTGCCGTCCCCTGCGAAGTCGCATCCGACAAAGGTCAGGTTCTTCCAGGACACGCCGACGAAGGCGCCCGAAGCCATGTGCGCGCCGGCGATGGTCATCGCGGCCGAACTGCCGTCGAGCAGACGGATGTACTCTTTCTGGAGACTGGTGATGGGTGTGGTCATCTGCGCCTCCGATCAACGGTTCTCTCTGTGCTCGACGCCGTGGGCGTCAACCCACCGCCCCGACCATCGGATCGGATGCAGCTGCTGCGCCCAAAACCCTCGCGGGACGTAGTCGCCAACGACCCCATAGCCATCCGGCCAGATCTTGTTCTTGTCGGCTTTGACCGCCGTACCGAACAGGTAGTCCCAGAACGCAAAATGCGCGGCATAGCATCGGTCCAGGCCTTCTGCGTCCCGGCTGTGATGCCAATGGTGAAAGTTCGGTGTCACGATGAGATAGCGCAGGGGCCCCAGCCGCACCGATGCATTGGTGTGGTTGAACACGGCCTGCACGCCCGCGATCAAGACGTAGACGTTGATCACGCTCTGTGAAAAGCCCAGCAAGAACGCTGGCGCCAGGATCACCACCGTCGAGATCACCGTTTCCACGCCATGGGTCCGGCTTCCGGAGATCCAGTCCATGTGTTCAGCGCTGTGATGGATCGAGTGCAGTCGCCATCCAATGGCGGTCTCGTGATAGAAGCGATGCAGCCAGTACCTTCCGAAGTCGGTGATCAGCAAGAGCAACAGCAGTGCATAACCGAACGGAAGCTGCCGCACCCAGCCGCGCAACGTGCCTTGTGCGGCGGGATTGAGATCGGCAAGTGCACCACTCACGCCATACAAGACGGCATAGACGAGAAACAACGTCACGCCAATGAGCAAGTGGCCTGTGACGAAGTACATGAAGTCGGTCTGCCAGTCTTTCCTGAAAACGGGCATTTCGGGCTTCAGGGGCCGAAGCTTTTCGATCGTGGTGAAAAGCAGGGTCGTCGCCAGCAAATCGAAGATCAACCAGTCAACCCCCAGATAGGGGACAACGGCCAGCTGCCCCGCAACAGGAAGCCAGCCATTGCCCGTTGCACTGACGCCCAACTTCGACCCCACAACGGCCACGGCCAACCAGAGCAATGCCCATGCAGACAGGCGTCGAACCCATCCGAAGACAACGTTGAACAACGCCAAGGTTCCGCACAATGCCATCGCGCCCAGCAACACGATTCGCATCACATCAAAGCTCAGGTACTCACGCACCTTGGGCGTGCTGAGGAAATCCGGAAACTGGAACAACAACACGCCCAGCATGCTGAAGTTGGCCAGCACCAGTGCGATCATTCCGCTCACCATCCCTTTGCCCGATCGCAAAGGCCCATGCGACAGTGCGAGCTCGGCGCCCTTCTTGATCTCGTAGAGGACCCCTTCGTACAAACGGGTCGGAAATTTCAGGGGATTCATTTTTCCCTCACTCCCCAAAGCTCCATGCGCAACCCCGGAAACTCGCCCGCGACATGCAGCGCCAGCCCACCGTGCTTGACCATGTGCTCCCACAACGGACCACGAGGATCGATCTGGAAGTAGACAAAGCCTGCATTGAAGGGAATCTGACGCGGCGGAACGGGCAAGGTCTGCAGCGGTATCCCCGGCAGATGGGACCGAATGAGCTCGGTCAACCTGTCGCTCGGCCCCACCTTGCAGCGGGCGGGAAACTGGCTCGCCAACTGTTCCGGCGGCGTGTGTGCCGCGACCGCAAACACCAGGCTGGAGAAGCCCTGCAACTCCGCGGGCTCGACGCTCGCAACGCGCACACCATTGGGTCTTGACGCCAAGGGGATGCTCTGGGCGCTTCGCACGAGCACGTCGTTCAGCAAGGCCTGCACATCCCCGATCAACTCCCTGAAGGAGAGGTACGGGTCGAGGTGTTGATAGGCAGGATGCGGTTGCGGGCGACGGGTGGTTCCGCGAACGAAGGTGGCCAACTCTCCGCTCAACGTGCGCAACGCGGTGTAGAGCATCTCTGGAGAGGTCTCACGCACCCGAAGCCAGTGCTCGAGCATGGGCTCGTAGCGGTTGAGGATCTGCAGCAGCAGGAAGTCGGACACTTCGGCAGCTTCGCTGGACTTGCCGTCGTTGCCACTCAGTCGGGCGGCCAACGATTGCGCGCGCAGTTTGCACAAACCGTGCAGATTGGTGATCCAGTCCGCCAGCAAGGGGCTTGCGCCATAGCCTGCCACCGGTGGAATCAGGTGCGGGTCGACGGCGATGCTTCCGTCCGAGCGCAGCACCGTCACCTTGGCGAGCGGCAAGCCGATCCAGGCGTCGGTCAGTTCGCGTTGCGGCAGGAGACGCAGGCGCAGACGGGACAGTTGAACGGTCTTTGCACCCTGTCCGATCGAGTTGGCATCGCGCAGCTCCGCATCGAACACCGAAAACCGGGCCAATGACGACGCAGAGATGCTGGCGTCATCGAACGTCGTTTCTTCTCCGTTGGGCGTCCGGATCGGCACCGCCAGGTGAATGACCTGCTCCAGATGCTCCGGCAAGATCGTGAGCGGCGCTGGCGGCTGCGTCTGGCCCGGTGCGTCGAAGGGCGTGCCATCCGAGAAGATCCCGGCCGCGCTGGCCAGTACCAGCTTGCCCAGTGAGAGCGACTCCGCATCGATGCTGTAGTGGTTGAACCCCCAGTAAAAGGGAGTCAACGAGGCGGCACGCTTGTGCGCCAGATGTTCGAGGTAGCGCTCCTGCTGTTGAAACAGTTGCGGACGCAGGAAGAGCCCTTCGCTCCAGGCGACTTTGTTGTACCAGCTCATGGGTTCGATCGTTGTGCTTTCGGGCCGCAGACGTGCTACTTGATGGGTGTCAGCTGGATGCCCTTGCCTTGAAGGGCGATCTCCAGCTTGACCTTGTTGGCGGGGATGACGGTGCGATACCAGGCGGCCTCGGGGGCGGGATCGACTTTCTGCACAAGGCGCCACTCGCTTTGTGCAAGCTCCCGGTAGCCAGCGATCACGCCGATCGCGGCGAGCTCGGGGTGCGACATGCGCCGGATCTTCTTGACCTCTCCGGGTCGCAGGATGAACTCATCGCGCACCAGAAGGTCGGCGCCCATCACGGTCTTGTCGCTGTTGTGCAGAGAGAAGTAATCGGCCGACTCGAAGGTTGCCTCCGACTTGAGCTCGTAGATGCGGACCATGATGGGTGCTGCCCTCCCCTTGTCGTCCGGGTTGACGCCGGCTTCCGCAGTGACGGTGATATCGAGCTTGGTTTGCTCTCTTGGGTGTGAGAGCTGCGCATATGCCAGTGAAGGCCCTGCCAACGCAACGGCCAATGCAACGCCCCACAGGCATGGAAACCCGAGACGCGACCTCCACCTGGACAACCCGCGTCGGGACGCAACACTCCGGCACAGCCCTGGCATGTCGAGATTCATGTGGGAATCAAACTGAAAAAGGGAACGCAAAAGAACCGACTTCGATTCGCGCCTCCTCAACCCCCTTGCGCGAACCGAAGTCGAAAAGCCCCGGACGGATCCGGGGCGAAGCGAAGGCTTCAGGACTCCTTGTTGCCCTTGATGTCGTAGCCCGCAGTGACGGCACCGCCGCTGCCGCCTTGTGCGTTCTGCACGGAGTACTCCTGCTTGATCTTGGAGAAGGAAAGGCGCACGCGCTCCTTGACACGCATCTCGTCCGAGTTCGAGCCGAAGGGCTGGATCGAGGTGATGATCACGTCGGAGAAGGTGAACTTCAGGTACTCCAGCGGGTTGCCGCCGGCCTTGCGAACCGTGAGCTTGGCCTCTTGCACGTGCTTGCCGGTCAGGCAGTACTTCATGAGGTTGGGACTCGAACGGTCGATGTAGTGGTCGAACTCGAGGTCTTCGACCGTCGCCTTGCCTGCGCCGCCGCCCGAGCCGGCGTGCATGGTGGATTCCTGGAAGGCTTTCCAGTTGAAGGCCAGAACCTCGATCTCGTTCTTGTGGTCCGAATCCTGCGATTCGCCTTCGATGCCGTTGATCTTCAGAAAAATGTCTTGTGACATGAGAAAACTCCCTGTGTTTGAATTTGTCAGTAAATGACGAATGCACAAGCGCTCTTGATGGCGCGTCCTTGAAAATGCCGTGGCGTCTGCGCGCCACTTCCTCGAACAATTCGATGGCAGCCGGGTGTCAGGCCGCTTCCTTGAGCGACGGCAGCTTTGCAACCAGACGCAGAGAGACAGTCAGGCCTTCGAGTTGGAAATGCGGACGCAGGAAGAACTTCGCGCTGTAGTAGCCCGGATTGCCTTCGACGTCCTCCACGACGACTTCGGCAGCCGCGAGGGGGCGCCGGGCCTTGGTTTCCTGGGACGAATTCGCAGGATCGGCGTCGACGTAATGCATGATCCATTCGTTCAACCAGCGCTGCATTTCGTCGCGCTCCTTGAAGGAGCCGATCTTGTCGCGCACGATGCACTTCAGGTAATGCGCGAACCGCGTGCTGGCGAAAAGATACGGCAGCCGTGCCGACAGATTGGCATTGGCGGTCGCGTCCGGGTCCACGTACTCCTGCGGCTTCTGGAGCGACTGGGCTCCGATGAACGCGGCGTGGTCGGTGTTCTTGCGGTGCACCAGCGGGATCAACCCGGCCTTCGCGAGCTCAGCTTCGCGGCGGTCGGAAATCGCGATCTCCGTCGGGCACTTCATATCGAAGCCGCCGTCGTCGGTCGGGAAGGTGTGGCACGGCAAGTTCTCGACGGTGCCACCCGACTCCACGCCGCGGATCATCGTGCACCAGCCGTAGAGCTTGAAGCTGCGGTTGATGTTGACGGCCATGGCATAGGCCGCATTGCTCCATACGTAGTTGCGGTGATCGGCGCCTTCGGTTTCCTCTTCGAAGTCGAATTCGTCGACAGGATTGGTTTTCACGCCATAAGGCAACCGGGCCAGGAATCGAGGCATTGCCAGACCAACGTAGCGGGAGTCCTCGGTGTTTCGCAGCGAATTCCACGGTGCGTGCTCGAGGTTCGACGTGATCTTTGCGAGGTCGCGCGGATTCGCAAGCTCTTGCCACGACTCCATGCCGAGCAACGAGGGCGCCGATCCGGCGATGAATGGCGCGTGAGATGCTGCAGAGACCTTGGCGATTGCACCCAACAGCTCGACATCGGGCGGCGTGTGATCGAAGTAGTAGTCGGCCACCAGGCACCCGTAGGGCTCGCCGCCGAGCTGGCCGTACTCCTCTTCATAGATGCGCTTGAAGATCGGGCTCTGGTCCCAGGCGATTCCCTTGTGGCGACGCAGCGTGCGACGGACTTCGTCCTTGGAAACGTCCATGAAGCGGATCTTGAGCTTCTCGTCCGTCTCGGTGTTGTAGACCAGGTGGTGCATGCCTCGCCAGGCCGACTCGATCTTCTGGAAGTCTTCCTTGTGGAGCACGAGGTTGATCTGCTCCGACAGCTTGCGGTCGATCTCGGCAATGATGGCCTCGATGCTGCTGTAGGCGTCGTCGGTCATCGTTGCGGCGTTGACGAGCGCCTGCTCTGCCAGCGTCCTGACGGCCGCCTCGACGGCATCGCGCGCTTCGTCGGTCTTGGGCTTGAATTCCTTGTCGAGCAGGGTCGAGAAGTCGGTGGGGTCGGTGTAGCGCGTCGCCTCGGGCGCCTCGAGCACGTTGTCCATGAGGGTGGTCATCTGAAGTTCCTTGGTCTGAATGTCACGCAGCGGAATCGGACGCAGGTGCGCCGTCCAGGTCGTCGGTGCGGGGTTTGGCGGATTTCGCCAGCGACTTCATCAGCGAAGGGTCTTGAAGCAGCTTGTTGACGAGGCTTTCGGCCCCCGCCTTTCCGTCCATGTAGGTCTGCAGGTTGGCCAACTGCGTGCGGGCTTCGAGGAGCTTGCTGAGTGGCTCTACCTTTCGTGCGACGGCGGCCGGCGAGAAGTCTTCGATGCTCTCGAAGGTGATGTCGACCATGAGCTGGCCTTCGCCCGTCAGTGTGTTGGGCACGGCGAATGCCACGCGCGGCTGGATGGCCTTCATCCGCTCGTCGAAGTTGTCGATGTCGATATCGAGGAACTTTCTCTCGGGCACAGGAGGCAAGGCCTGCGTCGGCTTGCCGGACAGATCGGACAAGACGCCCATCACGAAAGGCAATTCGATCTTCTTCTCGGACCCGTAGATTTCCACGTCGTACTCGATCTGCACACGTGGTGCCCTGTTGCGGGCAATGAACTTCTGACTGCTGTTGTTGTTGGTGGCCATGAAAACTCCCTGGTGAAAAAAGACAGACAAGAACCTGGCATCGCGCCTTTTCGGAGGCAACGACGCATCTCCTGCGCCAACGAGGTGGCTCGCTGGACTCAGGCGAACTCGGTGTGACAGACGATGGCGCCTCCTCCTTGCAAGGCCGGGTTGGCGCTGTCGCTCGGCTTCACGTCGGCAGTCATGCGCCGGATCTTTTGCCGCGCTTGAAGGGCATCCAGCCATTGCCGGGAAAGAATCGGCAGGAGACGTTGTTCGATGAAGCCGATCAGACGGCGAGCCCCGGTTTCGTAGGCACCGCAGTGGCTAACGATTTCATTGAGCAGCGCAGGCGTGTAGTCCAGCACAATGTCATGCTGCGCATGCATGCGCTCGACCACCCGATCCAGGTGCAAGCTCACGATGTCGCGCAGTGCGTCCGGGGCCAAGGGCAGGTAAGGCACGACGGTCAACCGGCCAAGGAAGGCCGCAGGAAAGACCGTTCGCAGCGCCGGCTGGAGTGCATCGCGCAGGGCCTCGACATCGGGCGTCAGCAAGGGGTCTTCACTCAGAGCGGTGATGAGTTCAGCACCGGTGTTGCTCGTCAACAGGATCGTGGTGTTTCGGAAATCGACACGACGCCCTTCCCCATCTTCCATCCACCCCTTGTCGAACACCTGATAGAAGATCTCGTGCACATCCGGGTGGGCCTTTTCCACCTCATCGAGCAGGATCGTGCTGTACGGCTTTCGGCGCACGGCCTCCGTAAGCACGCCACCTTCGCCGTAGCCGACATAACCCGGGGGCGCGCCTTTCAAGGTCGACACCGTGTGCGACTCCTGGAACTCGCTCATGTTGATGGTGATGAGGTTCTGCTCACCGCCATACATGGCTTCGGCCAATGCCAATGCCGTTTCTGTCTTGCCCACACCCGAAGGGCCGGCCAGCAGGAACACACCCACCGGCTTGTTCGGATCCGTCAGGCGCGCCCGCGCCGTCTGCATGCGCTCCGCGATGGCCGCGAGCGCAGGCCCCTGGCCGATCACGCGCGCTTCCAGCCGTGATTGAAGCGCAACGACTGCCGCGACTTCGTCGGTGACCATCCGCCCCACGGGAATCCCGGTCCAATCGGCCACGATGCCCGCCACCACGGCCTCGTCCACCTGGGGAAAAATCAGAGGCAACTCCTTCTGGTGCGCGGCAAGCTCGAGTTCGAGGGCCTCCAGCTGCGCCGAGGGTGCATTCCCCTCGGCGCAGCTCAGCTCTTTCGCCTCCTCCTTCTTCTTTGTCCGCAATCCATGAATCGTGCGAACCAGTGCAAGCTCGTCTTGCCATCGCGCTTCGTACAAGGTCAACGCCTGCTGCGCGGCATCGAATTGAGATCGGGCTGCGTCGAAGCGCAACGCTCTTGCATCACTCCCCTGGGCAACGACACCCTCCTGACTCAGCAGTTCGAGCTCGACCTGGAGGGCTGCGATGCGGTGCCGCCATTGCTCGACTTCAGGCGGCGGCGCGTGAAGCGACATGGCAACGCGCGCACATGCGGTGTCCAGGAGACTGATCGCCTTGTCGGGCAGCTGGCGTGCAGGGATGTAGCGATGCGACAGCGTCACGGCCGCGCGCACAGCCTCATCGAGCACGAGCACGCCGTGGTGCTCGGCAAAGGTGGCGACAAGGCCACGCGCCATCTCGATCGCAGCAACCTCGTCGGGCTCTGCCACCTGCAGCGTCTGAAAGCGTCGCGTCAGCGCCGGGTCTTTCTCGATGTGGCGCTTGTACTCGCTCCAGGTGGTGGCACCGATCGTGCGCAAGGTTCCCCGTGCAAGCGCTGGCTTGAGCAGGTTGGCGGCATCGCCTGTTCCGGATTGCCCGCCCGCACCGACCAAGGTGTGCACCTCGTCGATGAAGAGGATGACGGGCTGCGCCGATTTACCCGCTTCTTCCAGCAAGGCCTTGAGGCGGGACTCGAACTCCCCGCGCATGCTTGCGCCGGCCAACAGTGCTCCGACATCGAGACTCCACAGGCGGCAGTTCTTCAGATCGGGAGGAACCTCGCCTTGCGCGATGGCCAACGCGAGCCCCTCGACCACCGCGGTCTTGCCGACGCCCGCGTCTCCTGTGAGCAAGGGATTGTTCTGGCGGCGACGCAGCAGGATGTCGACCATCGTGCGGATCTCGTGTCCGCGCCCGATGACCGGATCGATCTGCCCTTGAGACGCGCGCTCGGTCAGATCCGTGCAGTAGCGCCGCAACGCCGACTTTCCATCCAACGCCGCATCGGCGCGCGCGGCGCTGGCTTCACCAGGCAGTGCTGATGGCAGACCGGAGCCATCGTGCGGTCCTTCCTGCCCTTCGGGGGAGCCGACCACGATGGCACCGATGGCCTCCGTCAGTTGATCTGCAGGGATTCGCTGGAATGCAGGCGAGATGCCAAGAAGCACGCGCCGCAAGTCTGGCGTCTGAAGGAGCGCAGCAAGCAGCCATGCACCACGCACGCAATGCGCGCCGACCTTGAGGCTCGAGAGCACCCAGGCGCGCTCGATGGCGGCTTCGATGTGACTGGAAAAATCGGTCAGCGAGGTGGCACCGGATGGCAAGCTGGACAAGGCCGATGCGAAGTCTTTCTCGATGGCTTGTGCGTCGATCTGGTAGTGCCGGCAGATGCGGTGCAGATCGCTGTCGTTGAGCTGCCAGAGCTGGTGAATCCAGTGCGTCAGTTCGACATAGGGATTGCCACGCAGCTTGGCAAATGCGGTGGCGGATTCGATGCCGCGAAACAAGGTGAGGTTGAGCTTGCCGAACAGCGCTCGCCGAGAGCTCGTCATTGCGCGATCTGCCGTGCAGCGTGCACGCCCTGTTCGATCGGGTCGTCTGCGAGGCCCCCTGCTGCCGGGCAGATTCCTGCGTTCTTTTTCCCCACTTCGCGCCCCCTATGCTTCTTGGAATGGGCGCGATTCTGGCGGCTTGCCGCGAGGCAAACACAGCACAGTTTCTACCAATAGTTAAACGCAGGAAGCTGCCTCTCGATCTGTGATGTTTGTCCGTGGCTCCTTACGTTCGGAAGACAAAGGAGGTATTTCAATAACGATATCGAGGATGCGACAGGCAAGAAAAAACCCTCGAGTCCTTTCGGAAGCTCGAGGGTTTGGCGTGGGCCTGACGCTTGTCGACGTCAGTGCTTGCAATTACATGTTGTCGATCATCACCTGGCCAAAACCGGAGCAGCTCACCTGCGTCGCGCCGTCCATCAGGCGCGCGAAGTCGTAGGTGACCTTCTTGCTGGCGATCGACTTTTCCATCGAACTGATGATCAGGTCGGCCGCTTCGGTCCAGCCCATGTGGCGCAGCATCATTTCGGCGGACAGGATTTCGGAACCCGGGTTCACATAGTCCTTGCCTGCGTACTTGGGGGCCGTGCCGTGGGTGGCTTCGAACATGGCGACGGTGTCGCTCAGGTTCGCGCCCGGTGCGATGCCGATGCCGCCGACCTGTGCGGCCAGTGCGTCGGACACGTAGTCGCCGTTGAGGTTCAGCGTGGCGATCACGCTGTACTCGGCGGGACGCAACAGGATCTGCTGCAGGAACGCGTCGGCGATGCTGTCCTTGACGGTGATTTCCTTGCCCGTCTTGGGGTTCTTGAACTTCATCCACGGACCGCCGTCGATCAGCTCGGCGCCGAATTCCTTGGCGGCCAGGTTGTAGCCCCAGTCACGGAAGCCACCTTCGGTGAACTTCATGATGTTGCCCTTGTGGACCAGGGTCACGCTGGGCTTGTCGTTGTCGATGGCGTACTGGAAGGCCTTGCGCACGAGGCGCTCGGTGCCTTCGCGCGAAACCGGTTTGACGCCGATGCCCGAGGTGTTGGGGAAGCGGATCTTCTTGACGCCCATCTCGTCCTGCAGGAACTTGATGAGCTTCTTGGCCTTGTCGCTTTCGGCTTCGAACTCGATGCCGGCGTAGATGTCTTCCGAGTTCTCGCGGAAGATGACCATGTTGGTCTTGTGCGGCTCGCGCACCGGGCTGGGCACGCCCTCGAAGTACTGGATGGGCCGCAGGCAGACGTACAGGTCGAGCTCCTGGCGCAGCGCCACGTT
Organism: Variovorax sp. GW822-FHT04A09; assembly: GCF_058801005.1. Lineage (NCBI taxonomy): Bacteria > Pseudomonadati > Pseudomonadota > Betaproteobacteria > Burkholderiales > Comamonadaceae > Variovorax > Variovorax sp. GW822-FHT04A09. The sequence goes on from NZ_JBXAMV010000001.1 coordinate 1,177,857, forward strand.
CAGCGAGCGGATGCCGCCGCCGACGGGCGTGGTCAGCGGGCCCTTGATGGACACCACGTAGTCGCGCACTGCATGCAGGGTTTCCTCGGGGAGCCAGACGTCGGGGCCGTAGACCTTGGTCGACTTCTCACCGGCGTAGACCTCCATCCAGTGGATCTTCTTCTTGCCGCCGTAGGCCTTGGCCACTGCGGCGTCCACCACCTTGAGCATCACCGGCGTGATGTCCAGCCCGGTGCCGTCGCCTTCGATGAACGGAATGATCGGCTGATCGGGCACATTGAGCGAATTGTCAGCGTTGACCGTGATCTTCTGGCCTTCGGTCGGGACTTTGATGTGCTGATAGCTGGACATGAGGGGGCTTGACTCCGGGAGTGACGTAATTCGAACGACTGTCTGCGAATTCAGACAGCGAGGGAGAATCGCTGTACAGCGCGCTAACAAATCGCTGTACATTTTAGACGCAACCCATCAGCGGACAATTGTCAACCGTAGGGCGATAGAGCCCGTTACTGGCTGACCTTCTGCTCGCCGGGAGGCGTTTCCAACCAATTCTCGATAGAGGAATCATCAATGAGCAAACTTCTCGCAGTCATGATCGCTGGCCTGTTCGCCGCTGGCGCGTACGCCCAGAACCCGGCCGGTACCACGCCCGAACAAGGCAACGCGACCAACAGCAAGCCGCAAGCTCGCGCTGAAGCCAAGAAGGAAGCCAAGCCCGCTGGTCAAGTGGCTCCCGCTGCTGGCGACATCGCCAAGACGCCTGAAGGCGGCGCCTTCGGTGCCGACAAGGCTGGCGTTGCTGGCGAAAAGCGCGCCAAGACCCGCGACGATCGTCGCCGCAACAAGGACGGCAGCGTGAAGCGCAAGGCCACCCAAGGCGGCACGCCTGACATGCCCGGCGCCAAGTAAGCTGGTCTGTCCCCCTAAGAAAAGCGCTCTCCGGAGCGCTTTTTTTCGTTTGCAGTTTTGTTCAACCACTGTCAACCGGGGTTCTTGAGGTCCGTTGAATGGAGGCCTTCCGCAGGGAGGTGATCCATATCAACAATCTCAAAGGATTTCTCATGAACAAGCTGATCGCAGCCCTGGTCGCCGGCCTCTTCGCAGCCGGTGCATTCGCCCAAGCCGCCGAGCCCGCGCCCGCAGCGCCGGCCGCTCCCGCCGTCCACAAGGCCAAGGCCAAGCACACGGTCAAGAAGCACAAGGTGCGCCACGTCTCCAAGGCCCACGCGGCCGCCGCCAAGAAGGTGTAAGCTTTCAAGCTCCCGGCAATGCCCGCTTCAGCGGGCATTTTTATTGGTCACGGGCCGCCCTTCTTGTGTCCCGGCCCCGAAAGAGTCATCCGATGTTTCAGCGTCTCGCCGCGCTGCTTCTGGTGTCCGCGTCCTTCCTGGCGCCGGCCCACGCGCAGCAGCAAATCCAACCGCAACCCCAAACCGATCTGGCACGCACGCAGTTGTCGGTCGGCCTCTACAAGATCGATGCGCAAGTGGCGCAATCGCCGCGCGAACGCGAGATCGGCCTGATGTTCCGCAAGACGATGCCGCAGACCGAAGGCATGATCTTCGTGTTCGAACAGCCAGCCACGCAGTGCTTCTGGATGCGCAACACGCTGCTGCCGCTGACCGCTGCCTTCGTGGCCGACGATGGCCGTATCGTCAACCTGGTCGACATGCAACCGATGACCGAGAACTCGCATTGCTCCGAGGAGCCGGTGCGCTACGTGCTCGAAATGAACCAAGGCTGGTTCGCCAAGAAGAACATCAAGAAGGGCGCCAAGCTCGGCGGAGAGCTCTTCTCGGCCGCCAAGCGCTGAGCAACTCGGCGCGCGTAAAAAAGCCGACCCGCAGGTCGGCTTTTTTCATGGCAAGCGCCAAGTCCGGCTTCAGCCGAAGTTCTTCGCCGCGAAGTCCCAGTTGGCCAGCTTGGCCAGGAAGGTCTCGACGAACTTCGGGCGCAGGTTGCGGTAGTCGATGTAGTACGCGTGTTCCCACACGTCCACCGTCAGCAGCGCGGTGTCGGCGGTGGTGAGCGGCGTGCCGGCGGCGCCGGTGTTCACGATGTCCACCGAACCGTCGGCCTTCTTCACCAGCCACGTCCAGCCCGAGCCGAAGTTGCCCACGGCCGACTTCACGAAGGCTTCCTTGAAGGCGTCGTAGCTGCCCCACTTGGCGTCGATGGCCTTGGCCAGCGCGCCGGTGGGGGCGCCGCCGCCCTGGGGCTTCATGCAGTTCCAGAAGAAGGTGTGGTTCCAGATCTGGGCGGCGTTGTTGTAGATGCCGCCGCTGGACTTCTTGACGATCTCTTCGAGCGTCATCGCTTCGAACTCGGTGCCCTTTTGCAGGTTGTTCAGGTTCACCACGTAGGCGTTGTGGTGCTTGCCGTGGTGGTATTCGAGCGTTTCCTTCGAATACTCGGGGGCCAGTGCGTCGATGGCGTACGGCAGGGGTGGGAGCACATGTTCCATGGTTTTTTCTCGTGGGTTGGTTGTGGGGAATGAAGGATTCTAGGAAGTAATCAGGGGGCAGGCGTCAGACGCGTTCCCGTCGCGCCGCCGGGCGTCACGGTCAGGTCGACCGAGCCATCCGAAAGGCGTGCGACCACGGCATCGCCGGCCTGCAGGCTGCCTGCGCTGACGACCGCGCGGCCTTCGCCGTCGGTCAGCAAGGCATAGCCGCGCTGCAGCACCAGGGCCGGGTCGAGCAGCCGCAGGCGCAGGGCCACGCGCTCAAGCCGCTCGCGACGCTGCGTCAGCGAACGCGCGAACTTCGCGGAGAAATCGGTGGCGATGGCCTGCGGCACCTGCGCCAATCGCTCCCGACGCGACAGCACCGCGTAATGCAACCGCTGCGCGTGGTGCGCCAGCCGCAACTGCTGGCGCGCGACCAGGCCCGATGGGCGGCCCAGCCGCGCGGCCGCCTGGTCCAGCCGTTGGCCGAGCACGTCGAGCCGCCCGCCCAGCGCATCGCCGAGCCGTTCGTCAAGCAGGTCGAGCGCGCCGAGCCACAGGTCGCGCGGCGCGCTGACGAGTTCGGCGGCGGCCGTCGGCGTCGGTGCGCGCAGGTCGGCGCAGAAGTCGGCGATGGTGAAATCGGTTTCGTGCCCCACGCCGCTGATTACCGGCACAGGACTCTGCACGATGGTGCGCGCCAGCGTTTCGTCGTTGAAGGCCCAGAGGTCCTCGATGGAGCCGCCACCGCGCACCAGCAGGATCACGTCGACAGCCGGCTCCAGCGTGTAGAGCGACTGCAAGGCGCGCACCAGTTCGGCCGGCGCGTTGGCGCCCTGCACTGCCGCCGGCGCCAGCACCACGGGAATATGTGGCACACGCCGCCGCAGCGCGGTCACGACGTCATGCAGTGCCGCAGCCCCCAGCGAGGTGACAACGCCCACGGCACGCGGCATGGAGGGCAGCGCCCGTTTGCGCGCCGGGTCGAACAGGCCTTCGGCCTCGAGGCGTGCCTTGCGCTGCAGGAACTGCTCGAACAGCGCGCCCTGCCCCGCGCGCCGCAGGCTTTCGACCACTAGTTGCAGATCGCCGCGCGGTTCGTACACCGCCAGCCGGCCGCGCACTTCGACCTGGTCGCCGTCGCGCGGCGTGAAGTCGAGCAGACTCGCCGCGCGACGGAACATCGCGCAGCGCAGCTGGCCGGATTCGTCCTTGAGCGAGAAATAGCAATGACCGCTCGATGCGCGCGAGAAACCCGAAATTTCCCCGCGCACCGAGACCGGGTTGAAGCGCGCATCGAGCGCATCGGCCACCGCGCGGCACAGCGCGCCCACGGCCCACACGCGCGGCCCGGGCGTGGCGTTCGGCTCCCTGAAGCTCATCGCGCCCCTCCGCCGCCGAGCGCCACTCTTCCACAACGGGCGCCGCGCCCCCCACTTTGGAGGGGTATGGTGGAACAGATGCACGAGTTCTCGTGCAAGCTGTTGATTTCATTAAAAAAAGTGCTGCTCAAAATTCAATCGATCTAACGGAAAGCCCGTCCCATGCGGGTTCGGAGACATTGCGCGATGGGTTAATCACAAAGTTATCCACAGAATCTGTGCGTCCTTGCCGACACGCAAACAAGCCGCGAGCCGATGGTGGCTCGGTGGATAATCGCCGCGCATTTGCAGTCTACGGGCCGGAGGATTTTCTTGTTTTCCATCATTGTTGCCGCGGGCTGGCCAATCTGGCCATTGCTCGCCTGTTCGGTCATCGCACTCGCGCTGGTCATTGAACGTTTCACCAGCCTCAAGACCGTCAAGGTCCTTCCGCCGAAGCTGCTGGACGAGACCATCACCGTGTCGCGCGGCGCGGTTCCCGGCCCGGATGTCGTGACCAAACTGGAAAGCAACTCCATGCTCGGCCAGGTGCTGGCCGCCGGCCTGCGCGCACTGAATGCCAACCCGCGCTGCACCGAAGACGACCTGCGCGCCGCCATGGAGGCCTCGGGCCGCACCGTGGCGCACAAGCTGGAGCGCTACCTGCCGGCGCTGGCCACCATCGCCTCGGCGGCGCCGCTGCTCGGCCTGCTGGGCACGGTAATCGGCATGATCGAGATCTTCGGCTCGCAGTCGCCCGGCAGCGGTGCCGTCGGCTCGGGCAACCCGGCGCAGCTGGCGCACGGCATCTCGATCGCCCTGTACAACACGGCCTTCGGCCTGATCGTGGCCATTCCCACGCTGATCTTCTGGCGTTATTTCCGAAGCCGCGTCGACGAGTACCTGCTGAACCTCGAACTCTCGGGTGAGCGCTTCGCACGCCACCTGAACGCCCTGCGCAAATGAGCTCGCGTGGCCGCATGCAGTTTCGCCACGGCGCGCGCGACGAGCCGGAGATCAACCTGATCCCGTTCATCGACGTGCTGCTGGTCGTGCTGATCTTCCTGATGCTGTCGACCACCTACAGCAAGTTCACCGAGATGCAGCTGCGGCTGCCGACCGCGGACGTCGACGCCCAGCGCGACTACCCGAAAGAGGTGATCGTGGCGGTGTCGGCCGACGGCCGCTACGTGATCAACAAGTCGCCGCTGGCGGACCGCAGCGTCGACACCGTGGCCGCCGCGCTCGGCGCCGCCGCCGCCGGTGGCAAGGACAGCGTCGTGATCATCAGCGCCGATGCCGCCAGCCCGCACCAAGCCGTGGTGACGGTGATGGAGGCCGCGCGCCGCGCCGGCCTGATGCAGATCACCTTCGCCGCCCAGTCGACGGCCCAGGCCGGTCACTGAGTGTCGACCGGCGCGCGGCTGCAGGATGCCTGGCTGCGCCGCGGTGCGCTGGCCTGCCTGCTGTGGCCGCTGTCGCAGGTCTACGGCGCCCTCTTCGCGCTGCGGCGCGCCTTCTACCGATGGGGTTGGCAAGAAATCGGACGCGTGCCGGTTCCTGTGATCGTGGTCGGCAATGTGATCGCGGGCGGGGCCGGCAAGACGCCGGTCGTCATGGCCGTCGTGCGCCATCTTCAGGCGCGTGGCCTGCGGGTGGGCGTGGTGTCGCGCGGCTACGGCCGCCGCACCGACGACTGCCGTGAAGTCCAGGCCGACAGCGATCCGGAGGACGTCGGCGACGAACCCGCGCTGATCCACCATGCCACTGCTGCGCCCGTCTTCGTAGCCCGGCGGCGCATCGAGGCCGCACGCGCCCTGCTAGAGAAGCACCCGGCCACCCAGGTCATCGTCAGCGACGACGGCCTGCAGCATCTGGCGCTGGCGCGCGACATCGAGATCTGCGTGTTCGACGACCGCGGTGTTGGCAACGGCTGGCTGTTGCCCGCCGGCCCCCTGCGCGAGCCGTGGCCACGCCATTGCGACCTGCTGCTGCACAGCGGCGAGCGGCCCGCTTTCGCCGAGGGCTACACCGCCACCCGCGAACTGGCGCCGTATGCCCTCGCGAAGGACGGCCGTCGCATCCCGCTGGACACGCTTGCCGGCCAGCCCGTGATCGCGCTCGCCGCCATCGCCCGGCCGCAAGCCTTCTTCACGATGCTGCGCGCGCGCGGCCTGACGCTCGCGGACACCTTCGCGCTGCCTGACCACCACGATTTCACTGACTGGCAACGTCCGGCCGGTCCCGCCCTGCCCCTCGTCTGCACGGAAAAAGACGCCGTCAAGCTCTGGCACCAGGCACCTGATGCGCTCGCCGTGCCGCTGCACTTCGAACCCTCGCCGGCGTTCTTCGCCGCCCTCGACGCAAAGCTATCATCGCTCGATGGATACCAAGCTGCTTGAACTGCTCGTCTGCCCCGTCACCAAGGGCCCGCTGACCTGGAACGCCGAGAAGCAGGAACTCTGCTCGCGCAGCGCGCGCCTGGCCTACCCGGTGCGCGACGGCATCCCGGTGCTGCTCGAGAACGAGGCCCGCACACTGTCCGACGAAGAGCTGGGCCTGTGAGCTTCACCGTTCTGGTGCCGGCCCGACTGGCTTCGACGCGACTTCCCAACAAACCGCTGGCCGACATCGCCGGCCTGCCGATGGTCGTGCGCGTGGCACAGCGTGCCCGCCAATCCGGCGCCCTTCGCGTGGTGGTGGCCGGCGACGACGCCACCATCATCGACGCCTGCAAGGCGCACGGCATCGAGGCCCTGCTCACCCGCCAGGACCACGCCAGCGGCACCGACCGGCTGGCCGAAGCCTGCGAACAGCTCGGGCTCGACGGTAACGCGATCGTCGTCAACGTGCAGGGCGACGAGCCGCTGATCGACCCCGCGCTGATCGACGCCGTGGCCGCCACGCTGGCTGCGCGACCGCAGGCCGCCATGAGCACCGCCGTCCATGCGATCGACTCGCTGGCCGACTTCATGAATCCGAACGTCGTGAAGGCCGTGCTCGACGCCCAAGGTCATGCGCTCTATTTCAGCCGCGCACCGATCCCCTGGTGGCGCGACGGTTCTTCGGGCGGTGCGGCGCCCACGGTGCTGCCCAGCCCCGCACCGCTGCGCCACATCGGCATCTACGGCTATCGCGCTGGCTTCGTGCGGCAATTTCCGTTGCTGTCGCCAGCACCCGTCGAAGCCACCGAAGCGCTCGAACAGCTGCGCGCGCTGTGGCACGGGCACCGCATCGCGGTGCATGTGAGCGATGTCGCCCCGGGCCCCGGGATCGACACGCCCGAAGACCTGGCGCGCGTGCGCGCGGTCTTCGCAGCCGGCTCGCCTGCGTGAACTGCCCGCCGTCCCCGAGGGAACGGCGGCAATTTGTCACGGGCACGCATGCTATCCTCGACGCAATTCCGCCTCGGCGCGCCTGAGGGTGCGCATGGGGCGCGACACAAAATCTAAGAACCTTCCGAGGACACCATGAGACTTATTTTGCTGGGCGCGCCCGGGGCAGGCAAAGGCACGCAAGCGACCTTCATCTGCCAGAAATACGGCATTCCCCAAATTTCGACCGGCGACATGTTGCGCGCCGCCGTCAAGGCAGGCACCCCCCTCGGGCTGCAGGCCAAGACGATCATGGATTCGGGTGCACTGGTCAGCGACGACCTGATCATCAACCTCGTGAAGGAACGCATCGCGCAGCCCGACTGCAACGGCGGCTTCCTGTTCGACGGCTTCCCGCGCACCATTCCTCAAGCCGACGCCATGAAGGCGGCCGGCGTCAAGCTCGACTACGTGCTTGAGATCGATGTGCCCTTCGGCGACATCATCGAACGCATGAGCGGTCGCCGCTCGCACCCGGCATCGGGCCGCACCTACCACGTCAAGTTCAATCCGCCGAAGGTGGAAGGCAAGGACGACGTGACCGGTGAAGAGCTGATCCAGCGCGAAGACGACAAGGAAGAGACCGTGCGCAAGCGGCTCGACGTCTACAGCCAGCAGACCCGTCCGCTGGTCGACTACTACTCGGCCTGGGCCAAGGCCGATCCGGCCGCCGCGCCGAAGTACCGCGCCATCCAGGGCGTAGGCACGGTCGACGAGATCACGCAGCGCGCGCTTGCCGCACTGAACAGCTGATTCGACAGCGGCTGATCCGTCAGCCCCTCAGCCGCCCTCCGACTCAGGCAGGGCGGCCACTCCCAACAGTTCCAGCACCAGCGCGACCCGCGCCTTCACCGGCGTGAGTGCGCCCGCATCCCGCAGCCCGTCACCGGGTTTCGGCAGGATGCGTCCGTTCGCACAGCGCGTGGCGCGCAACACCGACACGCCGCCATCCTGAGCCTTCAGCGCTGCAGCTTCCAGCGCGTGGTGCATGGTGCCGTTGCCGGTCGTGGCCACGACCAGGCCGCGCAAGGGCTCAGCCGACGGGAGCAACAGCGCCTCCACGATCGCGCCGCTCACGCCCGCGTGGCTCATGACGATCTCGACGCGGGGCCACGGCTTCGATACCGCCTCCAGCCGCGCCGCATCGAACGGCGCTCCCTGCGGCCACGCACGCACGCGCCGCACTTCGCCCTCTTCCACGTAGCCGACCGACCCGGCATCGCCCGACGCGAAGGCATCGAGGCGGTAGGTGTGCACCTTCTGCACATCGAGCCCGCTGTGGATCGCACCCGCGCACACCACCGTCACGCCATGCGCGCCCGGCGTCGAAGCCACCACGAGCGCGTCGCGCACGTTCTGCGGACCATCAGGCGACAACGCCGTCGCCGGACGCATCGCGCACGTCAGCACCACCGGCTTGGCGGGCGCCAGCACGGCGTGCAGGAAGAAGGCGGTTTCCTCCAGCGTGTCGGTGCCGTGCGTGACCACGATGCCAGCCACATCAGGCTGCGCCAGCCAGTGTGCGCAGCGCGCGGCCAGCTGGCGCCAGGTGTCGGCGTCCATGTCCTTGCTGTCGAGCTGCGCGACCTGCTCCGCCACCAGCGTCACGCCGGCCGGCGCCTCGATGCCGCCCAGCAGGTCCGCCACCCCCACCTGCCCGGCGGTGTAGCCGATGTTGTCGCCGCTGCTGGCAGCCTTGCCGGCAATGGTGCCGCCGGTGCCCAGCACCACCACGCGGCGCGTCTCGGACGAAGAGGAATGAGTCATGGCTTGTCAACTTTTGAAAACTGGTTAAAAATACAGGTACTGGATATCTAGCCAGTGCCGCAAGGAAACCACTATGCAGTTCGCAGTGAAGCTTACCGCCCGCCAGCAGCAGATCCTGGACCTGATCCAGGCCGCCATCGCACGCACCGGTGCGCCGCCGACGCGCGCCGAAATCGCCAACGAGCTGGGCTTCAAGTCGGCCAATGCCGCCGAAGAGCACCTGCAGGCCCTGGCCCGCAAGGGCGTCATCGAACTCGTCAGCGGCACCTCGCGCGGCATCCGCCTCAAGGGCGATGCGCTGCGCTCGCTCCACGAAACGCGCCACCGCGAAGGCAACCAGTTCTCGCTCTCGCTGCCCGGCATGGCCCAGCTCGCGCTGCCGCTCATCGGCCGCGTCGCAGCGGGTTCACCCATCCTCGCGCAGGAGCACGTCGACCAGACCTACTACGTCGAGAACACGCTGTTCCAGCGCCAGCCCGACTATCTGCTCAAGGTGCGCGGCATGTCGATGCGTGACGCCGGCATCATGGACGGCGACCTGCTCGCCGTGCAGGCCACCAAGGAAGCGCGCAACGGCCAGATCGTGGTGGCACGCCTGGGCGAAGAAGTCACCGTGAAGCGCCTGAAGCGCAACAAGCAGGTGATCGAGCTGCACGCGGAGAACCCCGACTACCCGACCATCATCGTCCAGCCCGGCGAGCCCTTTGAAATCGAAGGCCTCGCGGTCGGCCTCATCCGCAACACCATGCTGATGTAGGCCCCTGGCCTGCTGCCAACGGCAGCAGCACCTCATCCGGCCGCGACAGGTGGCGGGCGTATGGCGCGAAGTCGCCATCACCCTGTCGTGGCCGATTCAAGAAATCCTGCCTGTGTTCAACCTCATACTTTTTTGGAGTTCACATGGGAATCGCCCTCCTCGCCATCGCCGACCTCTGGTCGCCCCTGCAATCGCTGGCCACCCGCTGGATGCCCGCCCGCCGCCCGTCGCATGGTGAGAGCGGCGACGCAGCGGCCGGCCTGCGCTACGTGGCCATTCGCCCGGCCTGCACGGCGCGCACCACCGGCAGCCCGACGCCGGCCACGTCGCCGTCCGCCGCCGCCACGCCCGCCCGCCCGCTGCGCGTGGTCCGCGTGGTCGACCGGCAAGGCCCGCAGCGCGGCTGTGCCAACCGGGTCGTGATCTCCGGCCGCATGGCCGACGTGTGCGCCGAACTCGACCGGCTCGCCGCGCTGGAAGCTGCGGAAACCGGGAGCGGCACGCCCCGCCCCAGCCACCTGCACTGAGAAGGTGCGAACGAACCCGCCGTGCCTGCGCGCCCCGCACGCGCATGGCGGATTCACCCCCAATGGTCTGAAACAGGCCTCCCGGGCGCCATCTGGCATGGGGTATCCAAACGTTCACACGTGCGACGTGCCGATGCTGCGAGGCACAATGGCATGCCATGAACATTGTGATCCTCGACGACTACCAGGACGCCGTGCGCAAGCTGCAGTGCGCTGCCAAGCTGGACGCTTACGCCGCCAAGGTCTACACCAACACGGTCAAGGGCATCGGCCAACTGTCGGTTCGCCTCAAGGATGCGGACGTCATCGTGCTCATCCGCGAGCGCAGCCAGATCTCCCGCCAGCTGATCGAGAAGCTGCCCAAGCTCAAGCTGATTTCCCAGACCGGTCGCGTCGGTGGCCACATCGACGTCACCGCCTGCACCGAACGCGGCGTGGCGGTGGCCGAAGGCTCGGGCTCGCCGCAGGCGCCCGCCGAACTCACCTGGGCGCTGATCATGGCGGCCATGCGCCGCCTGCCGCAGTACATCAGCAACCTCAAGCACGGGGCCTGGCAGCAGTCGGGCCTCAAGTCGGCGTCGATGCCTCCGAATTTCGGCGTGGGCTCGGTGCTCAAGGGCAAGACGCTGTGCATCTGGGGCTACGGCCGCATCGGCCAGTTGGTGGCCCGCTATGGGCAGGCCTTCGGCATGCAGGTCGTGATCTGGGGCCGCGAGGCCAGCTGCGCCAAGGCGCGCTCCGACGGCTTCCAGGTGGCGCAGAACCGCCACGAATTCTTTGCCGCCGCCGACGTGCTGTCGGTGCACCTGCGGCTCAACGAGGACACCCAGGGCCTCGTCAAGCTCGAAGACCTCTCGCGCATGAAGCCGACGGCGCTGTTCGTCAACACCTCGCGCGCCGAGCTGGTCGAGGCCGATGCCCTGCTGGCCGCGCTCAACCGCGGCCGCCCCGGGCTGGCGGCCATCGACGTGTTCGAGAGCGAACCGCCGCTGCAGGGCCATGCGCTGCTGCGCCTCGAAAACTGCATCTGCACGCCGCACATCGGCTACGTCGAGCAGGAAAGTTACGAAAGCTACTTCGGCCAGGCGTTCGACAACGTCGTGAGCTTCATCAAGGGCAACCCCACGAACATCGTGAACCCCGGCGCGCTGCAGGTCCGGCGGTGAGCGCATGAGCCGGCCCGCGCCGCAGCGAGGCGCGCTCTGGGCGCTGCTGGCCGGCAATTTCGTGATCGGCACGGGCGTGATGGTCGTGCCCGGCACCCTCAATGAGATCAGCGCCTCCTTGGCCATCAAGGTCGCCACTGCAGGCCAGCTGATCAGCGCGGCCGCCTTCGTGATGTGCCTGGGCGCCCCGCTGCTGGCCGCCGCGGTCGCCGGCTGGGACCGCCGCAAGTTGCTGGCCCTCACCCTGCTCTGGTACGCCGCGTGGCACGTGGTCGCGGCGCTCGTGCCCAGCTTCGGCGCGCTGCTGCCGGTGCGCATGCTGACGGTGATCGCGCCCGCCATCTTCACGCCCCAGGCCGCGGCCTGCGCCGGCATGCTGGTGCCGCCCGAGCAGCGCGGGCGCGCCGTCACCTTCGTCTTTCTCGGCTGGTCGGTGGCCTCGGTGCTGGGCCTGCCGATAGGCGCGCTGATCGGCGGCCACCTGGGCTGGCGCATGGCCTTCATGGCCATCGCGGCGCTCAGCGTCGTGAGCGCCGCCTCGGTCTGGCTCACGCTGCCCAGCGGCATCCGGCCCGCCGCGCTCACGGCTGCCGCCTGGTCGCGCGTGCTGCGCAGCCCGGTGCTGATGGGCATCGTGTCGGTCACGGCGCTGCAGGGCGTCGGCCAGTTCGTGCTGTTCAGCTATTTCGGCCCGCTGCTCAAGCAGGGCTTCGGCGCCGACGCCAACACGCTGAGCCTGATGTGGGCGCTATTCGGCGCCTTCGGCCTGCTGGGCAACATGGTGGTGAGCCGCTACATCGACCGCGTCGGCGCCGGGCGCATGGTGCTGCTGACGACCGGGCTGATCGCGCTGAGCCTGCTGCTGTGGCCGTTGGCCAGCACGCTGGCGTGGCTGGCGGTGGTGCTCGTGCCCTGGGGCCTGGGCTGCTTTGCCACCAACTCCTCGCAGCAGGCGCGCCTCGTGGGGCTGGCGCCCGCCCTGGCGCCGGGCTCGGTGGCGCTCAACAGCTCGGGCATCTACATCGGCCAGGCCCTGGGTGCGGCGCTGGGCGGCTGGCTGCTGGCGAACGACGCCACCGAGTGGATGAGCCGGGTCGGTTTTGCACTGATGCTGCTGGCGATGGGCCTGAGCATCGCCATCGATCGCAGCCGCCGCCCGGCCTGATTCCGATGCCCCGCGTAACACCCGGGGCGCGGGCCTCCCGCGAGATTGCAAAATCGGAGCTTTCGTCCGTGTCGCGCACCCGCGCCGGCGCGGCCGCCCCAGACACCCACCAACCCATGAGAACCCTGATCCCATGACAGTGAACTACCCCCGAATCGGCGTGATCGGCGCCGGCGCCATGGGGCGCGGCATCGCGCAGATCGCCGCCCAGGCCGGCAGCGAAGTGCTGCTGCTCGACAGCTTCGCAGGCGCCGCCGAGCGCGGCCGCGAAGCCCTCGCCGCCCAATGGAACAAGCTGCACGAGAAGGGCAAGATCGATGCCCCCACGCGCGACGCCTACGTGGCGCGCGTGAAGGCGGTCGACGGCATGCAGGCGCTCGCGGGCTGCGACCTCGTGGTCGAGGCCGTGGTCGAGAACCTCGAGGTCAAGCGCACGCTGTTTCGCGAGCTCGAGGACGTGGTCGCGCCCACCGCCACGCTGGTCACCAACACCTCGTCGCTGTCGGTCACGACCATCGCGGCCGGCCTGCAGCACCCCGCGCGCTTCGCGGGCTTCCACTTCTTCAACCCCGTGCCGCTGATGAAGGTGGTCGAGGTGGTGGCGGGCTTCAAGACCTCGCCCGAGGTCTGCCAGCAACTGGCCGGCTACGCCACGCAGATGGGCCACAGCGCCGTGCAGGCGCAGGACACGCCGGGCTTCATCGTCAACCACGCGGGCCGCGGCTACGGCACCGAGGCGCTGCGCATCGTCGGCGAAGGCGTGGCCGACTTCGCCACCATCGACCGCATCCTGAAGGACCAGGCAGGCTTTCGCCTCGGCCCGTTCGAGCTGCTCGACCTCACGGCGCTCGACGTGTCGCATCCGGTGATGGAGTCGATCTACCACCAGTACTTCGAAGAGCCGCGCTTCCGACCCAGCGTGATCACCGCGCAGCGCCTGGCCGCCGGCGCACTCGGCCGCAAGACGGGCGAAGGCTTCTACCGCTACGACAACGGCGTGATGCAGCAAACGCCCGAAGCGCCGGCGCCGGTGATCGAAGGCACGCCCGCGGTCTGGGTGTCGCCGCGCGCCGCGCGCCGCGCCGAGCTGCTGCGCCTGGTGAACACGCTGGGTGCGCAGATCGACAGCGGCAGCGCTCCCGCACCGCAGTCGATCATCCTGGTCGCGCCGCTGGGCTTCGACGTGACGACGGTCGCGGCCGTCGAGCGGCTGGACGCCACGCGCACCGTCGGCATCGACATGCTCATCGACGACGCCGCCACCAAGCGCCGCGTGCTCGCCACCAACCCGGCCACGCGCCGCGACGTGCGCGACGCCGCGCACGCCCTCTTCGCGCGCGACGGCAAGACCGTGAGCGTGATCCGCGACAGCGGGGGCTTCGTCACGCAGCGCGTGATCGGCGCCATCGTCAACATCGCCGCCGACATGTGCCAGCAGCGCGTGTGCACGCCGGCCGACCTCGAGACCGCCGTGCAGCTGGGCCTGGGCTATCCGCGCGGCCCGCTCGCCATGGGCAACCTCTACGGGCCGACCAACATGCTCGAAGTGCTGTTCAACCTGCAGACCGTGTATGGCGATCCGCGCTATCGCCCGAGCCCGTGGCTGCGCCGCCGCGGCGCGCTGGGCCTGAGCCTGCTGCACGAAGAAGAATAAGCACGCACACCATGACCGCCGAACTCAAGAGCACCAGCGAAGGCAGCACCATGGTGCTGACCATCGTCAACCCGACCCAGCGCAATGCGCTGGGCCCCGAGATTTATGCCGCCGGCATCGAGGCGCTGAACGGCGCCGAGAGCAGCGACGAGATCCGCAGCGTCGTCATCGTGGGCGAAGGCGCCTGGTTCTGCGCCGGCGGCTCGCTGCAGCGGCTGCTGGCCAACCGCCAGCTCGACCGCTCGGTGCAGGCCGAGAGCATCGAGGGCCTGCACAACTGGATCGACTCGATCCGTACCTTTCCCAAGCCGGTCATCGCGGCCGTCGAGGGCGCGGCGGCCGGCGCCGGCTTCTCGCTCGCGCTGGCCTGCGACTTCGTCGTGGCCGCGCGCGACGCCGTGTTCGCGGCCTCGTACAGCAACGTGGCGCTCTCGCCCGACGGCGGCCTCAGCTGGCACCTCGGACAGGCGCTGCCGCGCCAGCTGGCGAGCGAATGGCTGATGAACGGCGAGCGCATCGAGGCCGCGCGCCTGCATGCCTTCGGCCTCGTCAACGAGCTCACCGACAGCGGACAGGCGCTGGCCGGCGCGCTGGCCCTGGCCACTCGCCTGAACGCGCGCGCGCCGAACTCGCTGGCCAGCATCAAGGAGCTGCTGAGCGACGCGCGTGGCGCCACACTGGCGTCGCAGCTATCGCAGGAGCGCGATCATTTCGTGCGCAACCTGCACCACGCGAACGCGGGCATCGGCATCGCCGCGTTCCTCGACAAGACACCGCCACGCTACGAGTGACGCCTGACGGCGTCGCTCCCGAGACACCCCACAGCTTTTCAGTCGCCGAGAGGACAGACCATGGACGACCCCATTCTTACCATCGAAGAACGTGAAGCGATCAACAGTGGTCGCTGGTTTTCTTCCCTATCTCCATCGCTACGGCACGACATCCTCCGATGCGCCTTTGTCAAACGCTACAAGGACGGCGACCTGCTCGCCGCGCGCGGCGACCCGCCCGAGCACTGGATCGCCTGTGCCAAGGGGGCGTTGCGCGTGAGCTCGACCGCGGTGTCGGGCAAGCAGGTGACGCTGACCTACGTCGAGCCGGGCATCTGGTTCGGCGACGTGGCGATGTTCGACGGGGAGCGGCGCACGCACGACACGTACTCGCACGGCGACACCACCGTGCTGTGCGTGGCGCGGGCCGATTTCCAGAAGATCCTGGCCACGCACGTCGAGCTGTACGAAGCGCTGATGCGGCTGCAGGCGCGCCGCATCCGCACGCTGTTCGGGCTGGTGGAAGACCTCAACACCCTGCCCTTGCGCGCACGCCTGGCCAAGCAGCTCATCCATCTGGTGCGCAGCTACGGCGTGCCCAACCTGGACGACGGCAGTCAGACGCGCATCGGCCTGCAACTGGCGCAGGAAGAACTCGCGCAGCTGCTCGGCGCCTCGCGCCAGCGGGTCAACCAGGAACTCAAGACGATGGAGCGCGAGGGCACCATCCGGATCGAGCCGGCCGGACTGGTCGTGCTGGACCGCTCGGCGCTGATGCACATCTCTGAAGCAGACAACTAAAAAAGATTCGACATGAGCCAGGACTTCTCCAGTTTCATCGGCACCCGCGCGGTGTCCCAACAGCACACCTTCGACGTGGACGCGCTTGCGCCCTGGCTCGAAAAGAACCTCGAGGGCTTCCAGGGTCCGCTGACGGTCGAGATGTTCAAGGGCGGTCAGTCCAACCCGACCTACAAGCTCGTCACGCCCACGCAGAGCTACGTGATGCGCGCCAAGCCCGGCCCGGTCGCCAAGCTGCTGCCCTCGGCCCATGCGGTCGAGCGCGAATACAAGGTCATGCGCGGCCTGCAGGGCACCGACGTGCCCGTGCCGCGCATGTACTGCCTGTGCGAAGACGAATCCATCATCGGGCGCGCCTTCTACATCATGGAGTTCATGCAGGGCCGCGTGCTGTGGGACCAGTCGCTGCCCGGCTTCAGCAACGCCGAACGCGCGGCCTACTACGACGAGATGAACCGCGTCATCGCGGCGCTGCACACGGTCGACTTCGCCGCCCGCGGCCTGGGCGACTACGGCAAGCCCGGCAACTACTTCGAGCGCCAGATCGGCCGCTGGAGCAAGCAGTACAAAGCCTCGGCCGACGGTGCCGGCGAACTGTCGCAGCCCATCGAAGCCATGGAGCGCCTGATCGACTGGCTGCCCGCCCACATGCCCGCGAGCGCACGCGACGAAAGCAAGGTCTCGATCGTCCATGGCGACTACCGCCTGGACAACGTGATGTTCCACGCCACCGAGCCGCGCATCATCGCGGTGCTCGACTGGGAACTCTCCACACTGGGCCACCCGCTGGCCGACTTCAGCTACCACTGCATGTCGTGGCACATGCCCCCCACCACCGGCCGCGGCATCGGCGGCGTGGACGTGGCGGCGCTGGGCATTCCCACCGAGAGCGAATACATCGCCCGCTATTGCGAGCGCACGCGCATCAGCACGCCCGAGGCGCTGGCGCCCGACTGGAATTTCTACCAGGCCTACAACCTGTTTCGCATGGCCGCCATCCTGCAGGGCATTGCGAAACGGGTCGAAGCCGGTACTGCATCGAGCGAGCAAGCCGTGGCGTCCGCCCGTGGCGCACGGCCGATGGCCGAGATGGCCTGGCAATTTGCCCAAAAGGCATAGCCAGCCCTCCCCCTTAACCCCACCAGGAGACAGCATGGATTTCGAGTATTCGGCCAAAACCAAGGAGCTTCAGAAGCGCGTTCTCGCCTTCATGGAAGACCACATCTACCCGGCCGAAGCCGAGTACAGCGCCGAACTGGCCGCCAACACGGTCGCAGGCAAGCGCTGGAGCGCCCTGCAGACCGTCGAGAAACTCAAGGCCAAGGCCAAGGCACAAGGCCTGTGGAACCTGTTCCTGCCAGTCGACAGCGCCTCGGCCTCGGGCTATGAGGGTGCGGGCCTGACCAATCAGGAATACGCCCCGCTGGCCGAGATCATGGGCCGGGTGCCATGGGCCTCCGAAGCCTTCAACTGCTCGGCGCCCGACACCGGCAACATGGAAACCATCGCCCGCTACGGCTCGGAAGAGATCAAGGCGCGCTGGCTCAAGCCGCTGCTCGAAGGCCAGATCCGCTCGGCCTTCGCGATGACCGAACCCGACGTCGCCTCCAGCGACGCCACCAACATCGCCACCCGCATCGAGCGCCAGGGCGACGAGTACGTCATCAACGGCCACAAGTGGTGGATCTCCGGTGCCGCCGACCCGCGCTGCGCCGTGTTCGTCACCATGGGCAAGACCGACCCCGAGGCGCCGAAGCACTCGCAGCAGAGCATGGTCATCGTGCCGGCCGACACCAAGGGCATCCGCATCGTGCGTCCACTGAACGTGATGGGCTACGACGACGCGCCGCACGGCCACGTCGAGATGTACTTCGAGAACGTGCGCGTGCCCGTCGGCAACATCCTGCTGGGAGAAGGCCGCGGCTTCGAGATCGCCCAAGGCCGCCTTGGCCCCGGACGCATCCACCACTGCATGCGCCTGATCGGCCTGGCCGAGCGCGCGCTCGAGCTGATGTGCAAGCGTGCCTCGTCGCGCGTGGCCTTTGGCAAGACCGTCGCCTCGCAGACCGTCACGCAGGAACGCATCGCCGAAGCGCGCTGCAAGATCGACATGGCCCGCCTGCTCACGCTCAAGGCCGCCTGGCTGATGGACGTGGCCGGCAACAAGGTCGCGCGCACCGAGATCGCCATGATCAAGGTGGTGGCGCCCACCATGGCCTGCCAGGTCATCGACTGGGCCATGCAGGTCCACGGCGGCGGCGGCATGTGCGACGACTTCCCGCTGGCCTCGGCCTATGCCCAGGCGCGCACCCTGCGCTTTGCCGACGGTCCGGACGAAGTGCACCGCAACGCGATCGCCAAGTGGGAGCTGGGCAAGTACGCCGCCGATAAGTCGGGCGCCACCGCCGACGCGCCTGTCACGCGCTTCTGATCCCGAAAAAAAGAAAGGGCGCGTTCGCCGCGCCCTTCTCTTGTCTGCTTCGGCCATGCCGCCCACGCCTTGCGCGTCGGCGGCATTTTCATTGGCCTGATTCGGTCAGAGCTTCTTCTGCAGGAAGACAGCGTGGCCGAATTCCGGGTCGAGCTGGTAGCTGACGAAGCCTTCGCGCTCGTAGCTGCGCAGCGCAGGCGCATTGCCCGACAGCACCTCGAGCGTGAGCTTGCAGGCGCCGCGCCGGCGGGCTTCCTGCTCGACCTGCGCGAACATCTGCTGCGCCACGCGCTGGCCACGGTGGCTGGCGCGCACGACCACGTCGTGCACGTTGACCAGCGGCTGGCAGGCGAAGGTCGAAAAACCTTCGATGCAGTTGATCAGGCCCACGGGCGTGTCGCCGTCGAAGGCGAGCACGCTGAACGCCTGCGGACGCGCCGCCAGCGCGGCGGGCAGGCCTTCGCGCACCGATGCAGGCAATGGCGTGCCGCCGCCGGCTGGGTCGCGCGCGTAGCTGTCGAGCAACTCGACCAGCGCCGCCGCTTGCAGCGGATCGCGGTAGTCGGCCAGGCGGATTTCGATGCGGCCCGCCGTCGTCATGCGGCGGGCTTGAGCGTGGCCGCGAGGCGCTCGGCGCAAGACTGCGATTGCTTCGGATCGCGCGCCTCGACCATCACGCGCACCAGCGGCTCGGTGCCACTCGCACGGATCAGCACGCGGCCCGCATCGCCCAACTCGGCCTCGATGCGCTTGGTTTCGCTGGCGAGCGCCTGGTTGCTCTTCCAGTCCTGGTCGGGCGCGAGGCGCACGTTGATGAGCGTCTGCGGAAACAGCGTGACGCCTTCGAGCAGCTGCGCCACCGTCTTGCCGCTGCGCACGCAGGCCTGCAGCACCTGCAGCGCGCTGACGATGCCGTCGCCCGTGGTGTGGCGGTCGAGCGCCAGCAGGTGGCCGGAGCCCTCGCCGCCGAGCAGCCAGCCGCGTTTGTCGAGCTCTTCGAGCACGTAGCGGTCGCCGACCTTGGCGCGCACGAACTCGATGTCCTGCGCGCGCAGGGCCATCTCGACAGCCTTGTTGGTCATGAGCGTGCCGACCACGCCCGCCGGCTTCTCGCCGCGCGCGACGCGTTCGGCCACCATCAGGTACAGCAGCTCGTCGCCGTTGAACAGTCGACCGCTGGCATCGACCAGCTGCAGCCGGTCGGCGTCGCCATCGAGGGCGATGCCGTAGTCGGCCTTTTGCGCCGTCACAGTGGCGACCAGCGCCTCGGGATGCGTGGCGCCGAAACCCTTGTTGATGTTGAGCCCGTCGGGTGCGCAGCCGATGCTGGTGACGTCCGCGCCCAGTTCGTGGAATACGTTGGGCGCCACCTGGTAGGCCGCGCCGTGGGCCGCATCGACCACCAGCTTCATGCCGCGCAGCGACAGGTCGTTGGCGAAGGTGCTCTTGCAGAACTCGATGTAGCGGCCGTCTGCATCGTTCAGGCGGCGGGCCTTGCCCAGGTTGGCCGAATCCACCCAGACGGGCTCTTCCTCGAGCACGGCCTCGACGGCCAGCTCCCAGGCGTCGTCGAGCTTGGTGCCCTGCGCGCTGAAGAACTTGATGCCGTTGTCGGGAAAGGCGTTGTGGCTGGCGCTGATCACCACGCCCAGGCTGGCGCGCTGGGCGCGCGTAAGGTAGGCCACGCCCGGCGTGGGCAGCGGGCCGAGCAGCACCACGTCGACGCCGGCGGAGTTGAAGCCCGACTCGAGCGCCGACTCGAGCATGTAGCCCGAGATGCGGGTGTCCTTGCCGATCAGCACCGTGGGACGGGCCTGGGTTTTCTTGAGCACGCGGCCGACGGCGTGTGCGAGGCGCAGCACGAAATCGGGGGTGATGGGCGATTGGCCGACCGTGCCGCGGATGCCGTCGGTGCCGAAATACTTACGGGTCATGTTGTTGCTCTTTGAAGGTGTTCTTGCGGTGCTTCCGCGCGCATGGCACGCCATACGGCGAGGGCGGCGACGGTGTCGCGCACGTCGTGCACCCGCACGACCGCTGCACCCCGGTCCACGGCCAGCACGGCGGCTGCCACGCTGGGCACGGTACGCCCGGATGCATTCTCGATGCCGGTGACGGCCCCGATGGAGGACTTGCGGGACCAACCTAGCAACAAGGGGTAACCGGTTGCCAACAATTCCCGCTGTCGACCGAGGAGCGCGAAGTTCTGCGCCACGCTCTTGCCGAAACCGACGCCCGGATCGAGCGTGATGCGCGCGGGGTCGATGCCCAGCGCCTTCAAGGGCGCCAGTTGCGCGTCCCAGAAAGCCAGCACCTCGGGAATCACGTCACCCTGCATCGGCAGCGCCTGCATGGTCTGCGGGTCGCGGTGCATGTGCATCAGGCAGATGCCGCAGGTCGGGTGCGCCGCCACTGCCTCGCGCGCGCCGGGTTGGCGAAGGGCCCAGATGTCGTTGACGATGTCCGCGCCCAGGTCGAGCACGGCGCGCATCACCTCGGGCTTGTAGGTGTCGATCGACAGCGGCACGTTCAGCTTCACCGCCTCGCGCACCACGGGCAGCACGCGCGCCAGCTCGGCGTCCAGCGGCACGGCGGGGCTGCCGGGGCGGGTCGATTCGCCGCCGATGTCGAGGATGTCGGCGCCCTCCTTCAGCAGCTGCTCGCAGTGCTTCAGCGCCGTCTCGGTCGACGCGTGCGCGCCGCCGTCGGAGAAGGAATCGGGCGTGACGTTGACGATGCCCATCACGCGCGGCTGCGCGAGATCAATCCTGAAACGCGAGGTCTGCCAAACCGCACCATCTGGCTCACCATGGAAAACGGGGCCAGGGGCCCCGTTGTTGCTTGATTTCAAGCCCACCTCAAGCGGCGGTCGGCGCCGGATCAGGATTGACGGCCGGCGTGCCACCACTGCCGCCGCTGCCCGAAGGCGGAATGCGCGGCGTCCAGTCCTTGGGCGGACGCGGTGCGCGGCCGGCCATGATGTCGTCGAGCTGTTCGCTGTCAATGGTTTCCCATTCGAGCAGCGCCTTGGCCATGGCGTGCATCTTGTCGCTGTTCTCTTCGATGAGGCGGCGCGCCAGGGCGTACTGCTCGTCGATGATGCGGCGCACCTCGCCGTCGACCTTTTCCATGGTCTGTTCGCTCATGTTCGTGGTCTTGGTGACCGAGCGGCCCAGGAACACTTCGCCTTCGTTCTCGGCATAGACCATCGGGCCCAGCGCGTCGGTCATGCCGTAGCGCGTGACCATGTCACGGGCGATGGAGGTCGCACGCTCGAAGTCGTTGCTGGCGCCGGTGGTCATCTGGTGCATGAACACTTCTTCGGCGATGCGGCCGCCGAACAGCATGCTGATCTGGTTCAGCATGTACTCGCGGTCGTAGCTGTAGCGGTCCTGCGACGGCAGGCTCATGGTCACGCCGAGGGCGCGGCCGCGCGGAATGATCGTGACCTTGTGGACCGGGTCGCACTTGGGCAGCAGCTTGCCGATGAGGGCGTGGCCGGACTCGTGGTAGGCCGTGTTGCGGCGCTCTTCCTCGGGCATGACCATGCTCTTGCGCTCGGGGCCCATGAAGATCTTGTCCTTGGCCTTCTCGAAGTCCTGCATCTCGACCACGCGCGCATTGCGGCGGGCGGCCATCAGGGCGGCTTCGTTGCACAGGTTGGCCAGGTCGGCGCCCGACATGCCGGGCGTGCCGCGGGCGATCACGCTCGGGTTCACGTCCTGGCCCAGCGGGACCTTGCGCATGTGGACGGCCAGGATCTGCTCGCGGCCGCGGATGTCGGGCAGCGTGACGTACACCTGACGGTCGAAACGGCCCGGACGCAGCAGTGCGGCGTCCAGAATGTCGGGGCGGTTGGTGGCAGCCACCACGATCACGCCGAGGTTGGTTTCGAAGCCGTCCATCTCGACCAGCATCTGGTTGAGCGTTTGCTCGCGCTCGTCGTTGCCGCCGCCGAGGCCGGCACCGCGCTGGCGACCCACTGCATCGATTTCGTCGATGAAGATGATGCAGGGCGCGTTCTTCTTGGCGTTCTCGAACATGTCGCGCACGCGGGCCGCACCCACGCCGACGAACATTTCAACGAAGTCGGAACCCGAGATCGAGAAGAATGGCACCTTGGCTTCGCCGGCGATCGACTTGGCCAGCAGCGTCTTGCCGGTGCCCGGAGGGCCGACCAGCAGCAGGCCGCGCGGAATGCGACCGCCGAGTTTCTGGAAGCGCTGCGGGTCTTTCAGGAAGTCGACGACTTCACGGACTTCTTCCTTGGCCTCGTCGCAGCCTGCGACGTCGGCGAAGGTCACCGTGTTGTTGTTCTCGTCCATCATGCGGGCCTTGCTCTTGCCGAAGCTGAACGCCCCGCCCTTGCCGCCGCCCTGCATCTGGCGCATGAAGTAGATCCAGACGCCGATCAGCAGCAGCATCGGGCCCCAGCTGACCAGCAAGGTCATGAGGAGCGAGCCTTCTTCACGCGGCTTGACGTCGAACTTGACATTGTGGTCGATCAGGTCGCCCACGAGGCCGCGGTCGAGCACCGTGGCGGTCGTGCGGATCTTGCGATCGTCGTTGGTGACGGCGACGATCTCGCCGCCGCCGGCGCCTTCAGGAATGATGGCGCTCTTGATCTGGTTGTTGCGGACCTGGTCCAGGAACTCGGAATAGCTCACCGTTCCCGAGCCGACGCCACCGCGGGTGTCGAACTGCTTGAACACAGTGAACAACACCATGGCAATGACGAGCCATACGGCAACTTTGGAAAACCACTGATTGTTCAAACGAAGCTCCAGTCGAAAGCGCGTGACGGGAATATGAAATACGCGCTGAGGGTACGCAATTGCGCCCCATTTTAGGCTTTTCAAGCTGCGAAAAGCGGACATTTCCCTATAGCAGCCATAGGCTGACAAGGGTTTGCGCCCCTGGAGGGCACGCTGCGGCAAGGTATCAATGCGTATCGAGCGCCTTCAATCCCCTGCCGATGAGGAAGGTCTCGGCCGATTTGTCGCGCGATGCCTTGGGCTTGAGCGGCTTCACGACGCGGAAATTGGCCTTGAACATCTTGACCAATTCGTCGTACCCGCTGCCGTGGAAGACCTTGGCCACCAATGCCCCTTCGGGCTTCATGTGGTGCTGGGCGAAGTCGATGGCCAGCTCGATCAGGTGCGCCACCCGGGCGGCGTCGGCCGAATGGATGCCCGACAGGTTGGGCGCCATGTCGGACACCACCAGGTCGGCCTTGCGGCCGTCCAGCACCGCCAGGAGCTGCGCCAGCAGCGCATCTTCGCGGAAATCGCCCTGCAGGAAGGTCACGCCTTCGATGGGCTCCATCGGCAGCAGGTCGAGCGAGATGATGGTGCCGTTGAGGTCGCCGACCGCCGCCCCGCCCGGCGACATGCGCCGCCGCAGGTACTGGCTCCAGGCCCCCGGGGTCGAGCCCAGGTCGACCACCAGCTGGCCGGGCTTGACCAGCCCGAGCGACTCGTCGATTTCCTTGAGCTTGTAAGCCGCGCGGGCGCGGTAGCCCTCTCTGGTCGCGAGCTTCACGTAGGGGTCGTTGATGTGGTCGTGAAGCCACGCCTTGTTGACTTTTTTGCTTTTGGCTTTGGTGCTCATGAGGGTGTTCGTGTACGCGTCGATAATACGGGGATGCCCGCCATTCAACTTACCCCTGCCGAGCGCAAGGTGCACCGCGCCGAAGCTCACCACCTGGATCCGATCGTCATGGTCGGTGGAGACGGGCTCACCCCTGCCGTGAAAAAGGAGGCCGACGCGGCCCTGAAGGCCCATGGCCTGATCAAGGTGCGCGTCTTCTCCGACGACCGCCTCGCCCGTGACGCCATGCTCCAGGAGCTCGCCGACGAGCTCAATGCCGCCCCGATCCAGCACATCGGCAAGCTGCTCGTGCTGTGGCGCCCGAAGCCCGAAAAAGAGCGCGTCATCGACGAAGACCGCATGCCCGGCCCGCGCGACGTGAAGATCGTCAAGTACAGCAAGCGCGGCGGCCAGCGCCCCGAAATCAAGACCCTGCGCGTGCTCGGCAACCAGCGCCTGACCCCTGGCGGCACCATCAAGCGCGCCAAGGCCAAGCGTCCGCTGTCGGCCAAGAAACGCAACCAGGCGGACTGAACTTGGTGGCAGCGCAAGGCGCCCAGCGCCATATCCTCTGCATGAAGTGGGGCACCAAGTACGGCCCCGAGTACGTCAACCGGCTCTACGCCATGGTGCGCCGCCACCTCAGCGGCGACTTCAAGTTCGTCTGCCTGACCGACGACGGCAACGGCATCCGCCCCGAAGTGACGTGCCTGCCGATTCCACCGCTCAACCTCCAGCTGGCCCCGGGCCAGCGCGACGGCGCCTGGAAGAAGCTCACGACCTTCGAGCAAGACCTGCATGGCCTGCGCGGCACCGCCCTCTTCCTGGACGTCGACGTGGTGATCGTCGGCAGCCTGGACGCCTTCTTCGAGCAGCCCGGCGAGTTCCTGATCATTCACGACTACGCCCGCCCCTGGCGGCGCGAGCGGATCACGGGCAATTCATCGGTCTACCGCTTTGAATTGGGCGCCCATGCCGACGTGCTGGCGTACTTTCGCGCCAACATGGACAAGGTGCAGGCCGAATACCGCAACGAGCAGGCCTACCTGTCCGACGTGCTGCACAAGCAGGGCAAGCTGGCCTACTGGCCGGCCGCCTGGTGCCCGAGCTTCAAGTACCACGGCATCCCGACCTGGCCGACCAACTACTGGGAAGAGCCCTTCGTGCCCGAAGGCGCCCGCGTGATGGTGTTCCACGGCGAGTGCAACCCGCCCGATGCGTTGGCGGGGCGGCGCAACCGCGCCTTCCGCTACATCCGGCCGGCGAGCTGGGTCGCTAAGCACTGGAAAGAGTAAAGCCGGAGGCGGCGATGCGTGTCGCCGCCCCGGTTCAGCGTGGCGCCCGAGCGGCGCCGCCCATGCGCCACAACAACGTGCCGGCGCACGCCCACTGAACAAAGTACATGCCCGTGCCCACGGCATGCCACAGCTTGAGGTTGTCGCGCGCCACGATGCGCGGCGCCACGGCGTATTGCTGCAGCAGCGCCAGCAGCAGCGCCGCCAGCACCAGGAAGATGGCCGTCAACACCGGCTTGGTCATGCCATCGTCGGCCTTCTGGCGGAAATGGATCAGCAGGATCAGCCCGCAGCCGATGGCGATCCAGCTTTGCGCCTCGAACAGCTGGGCGGCGAAATTGCCGGCCACCGCCGGGTTGCCGAGCCTGGCGAACAGCATCGGCACCACCAGGAAACCGATGGTGCTGAGGCTGCCCCACCAGAGGGCCGCCAGCATCAGCGCGACGCGGTCTTTCATCCGGCTCAGAGGTAGCGGACCGCCACGATCTCGTAGCGCTTGAGGCCACCCGGCGCCTGCACTTCGGCCGTGTCGCCCTCTTCCTTGCCGATCAGCGCGCGCGCGATCGGGCTGGAAATGTTGATCAGGCCGAGCTTCAGGTCGGCTTCGTCTTCGCCCACGATCTGGTACTTGACGGCATCGCCCGACTCTTCTTCCTCGAGTTCGACGGTCGAGCCGAACACCACCTTGCCGCCGGCGTCGAGCTCGCTCGGATCGATGATCTGGGCGGCCGAGAGCTTGCCTTCGACTTCCTGGATGCGGCCTTCGATGAAGCCCTGGCGGTCCTTGGCGACTTCATACTCGGCGTTTTCGCTCAGGTCGCCCTGGGCGCGTGCCTCGGAAATGGCGTTGATGACCCAGGGACGGTCGACCGTCTTGAGCTGATGCAGTTCGGCGCGCAGTTTTTCAGCGCCGCGCTTGGTGATCGGAATGGTGGCCATGTTGTTGGTTCTCCATAAAGCGAAACCGCCGAACGCTGCCGTTCGGCGGTCGATTGAGGGAATTGATCAGACGAGTGTGCGTCCGGTCAGCCGGCTCAGGATGGCGAGCGGGCTCGATTCGGGATTGTATTGCTTCGATGCGGCCAGATGAAGGGTCTGCTCGAGCATGTACTGGCCCGCCATGACGGCGTGCGAGGTCTGGTCCGAGAAGCACACCCACACCGAACCGGGCGGGAATTTCGCCGTTTCCTGGGGCGAGTTTTCCTGGTACGCCATGTCCGACTTCATGCCGTCGTGCAGCTGCAGCATCAGGTGGTCGTACTCGCTGCGGAACGACTTGGTGACGTGCAGCGCCTGCAGCAGCTTGGCCTGCCAGCGCGCATAGGGCTTGGCCCGTGGCAGGAAGCGCTTGGCGATGTCCTCGAAAGGCTCGCCCACGCGCCACACGCGCGGTGCGCCGTCGGGATTGACGTTGGTGAACACGCGCAGGATGCGCTCGCCGTAGTTGGGGCGCGACGGGAATGCATCGACGTGCAGGCGCCGGTCGTCGGCGCGCCACGATTGCACGCGCGTCTCGACCTGGGCCGGCCTGTAGCTGGTCGGCGCCAGGCGCAAGGCCGGCGTGTAGTGCGGCAGCAGCCCATGGATGAGCTGCTGCGCCTGCGTGCGAAAACGCTTCACCATCGCCGCCGCGGCGCGCTGCACCGCCTCGTCACCCACGGCGCCCTTGAGCTTGCCGTGGGCGTCGAGGCTGATGTTGCGCACGTCGGGCGACAGCAGGCTGGGCGTCAGCAGGCTGCGCTCTTCGGGCAGCAGCTCGAAGCCCAGCCGCGGGAAGTACAGCACCTTGCCGGCTTCCAGTTCCGCGATCCACGCCTCGTTGGGCGTGGCCGCGTTCCAGTCCGCGAGGTCCAGTTCGACCAGCTGCGTTTCCATGGCGGTGCCCGGTCAGGCGGCGGCCAGCTGCGCGTGCATCTCCTGCACCGAGATCACGCCCAGCTCGTCCATGAAGCCCATGCCTTCGACCGCGGCTTCGGCGCCGAAGATCGTGGTGAAGGTGGTCACGCGTGCCAGCAGTGCCGAGGTGCGGATCTGGCGCGAGTCGGTGATCGCGTTGCGGCGCTCTTCCACCGTGTTGATGACCAAGGCAATCTCGTTGTTCTTGATCATGTCCACGATGTGCGGGCGGCCTTCGGTCACCTTGTTGACCGTCTCGCAGGCGATGCCGGCGGCGCTGATGGCCGCGGCGGTGCCCTTGGTGGCGACCAGCTCGAAGCCCAGCTTGGCCAGGCCGCGCGCCACTTCGACGGCACGTGCCTTGTCGTTGTTCTTCACCGAAATGAAGGCCTTGCCCGACTTGGGCAGCAACGTGCCCGCGCCCAGCTGCGACTTCACGAAGGCTTCGCCGAAGGTCTTGCCCACGCCCATGACTTCGCCGGTCGACTTCATCTCGGGGCCGAGGATGGTGTCCACGCCCGGGAACTTGACGAACGGGAACACGGCTTCCTTCACGCTGAAGTACGGCGGCGTCACTTCCTTGGTCACGCCCTGCGACGCGAGCGACTGGCCGGCCATGCAGCGTGCGGCCACCTTGGCCAGCTGGATGCCCGTGGCCTTGCTCACGTAAGGCACAGTGCGCGACGCACGCGGGTTCACTTCGAGCACGTAGATGACGTCCTTGCCGTCCTTCTGCTGGATGGCGAACTGCACGTTCATCAGGCCGACCACGTTCAGCGCCTTGGCCATGGCGGCGCTCTGGCGCTTCAGCTCGGCCACCGTGTCGGCGTTCAGGCTGTAGGGCGGCAGCGAGCAGGCGGAGTCGCCCGAGTGCACGCCGGCCTGTTCGATGTGCTCCATCACGCCGCCGATCAGCGTGCCGCCTTCGGCGTCGCGGATGCAGTCGACGTCGCACTCGACGGCGTCGTTCAGGAAGCGATCGAGCAGCACCGGCGAGTCGTTGCTGACCTTCACGGCCTCGCGCATGTAGCGCTCGAGGTCGCGCTGCTCGTGCACGATTTCCATCGCACGGCCGCCGAGCACGTAGCTCGGACGCACCACCAGCGGATAGCCCAGTGCCGCAGCCTTTTCGAGCGCTTCGGGTTCGGTGCGCGCGGTGGCGTTCGGCGGCTGGCGCAGGCCCAACTCGTGCAGCAGCTTCTGGAAGCGCTCACGGTCTTCGGCCGCGTCGATCATGTCGGGCGAGGTCCCGATGATCGGCACGCCGTTGGCTTCGAGGTCGAGCGCGAGCTTCAACGGCGTCTGGCCGCCGTACTGCACGATCACGCCGAGCGGCTTTTCCTTGTCGACGATCTCGAGCACGTCTTCGAGCGTCAACGGCTCGAAGTACAGGCGGTCCGAGGTGTCGTAGTCGGTCGACACGGTCTCGGGATTGCAGTTGACCATGATGGTCTCGTAGCCGTCTTCGCGCATGGCGAGCGCGGCGTGCACACAGCAGTAGTCGAACTCGATGCCCTGGCCGATGCGGTTGGGACCGCCGCCGAGCACCATGATCTTCTTCTTGTCCGTCGGGTCGGCCTCGCACTCGTCCTCGTAGGTCGAGTACATGTAGGCGGTGTTGGTCGCGAACTCGGCTGCGCAGGTGTCCACGCGCTTGTAGACCGGGCGCACGCCCAGGGCGCGGCGCTTTTCGCGGATGGCCGTGTCGGTGGTCTTGAGCTGCTTGGCCAGGCGACGGTCAGAGAAGCCCTTCTTCTTGAGCGCAAGCAGCGTGTCCTTGTCGATGTCGTCGAGCGACTTGGTTTCCAGCTCGAGTTCGATCTTCACGATCTCTTCGATCTGCACCAGGAACCACGGGTCGATCTTGGTCAGCGCGAACACTTCATCCACGCTCAGGCCCATGGCGAAGGCGTCGCCCACGTACCAGATGCGCTCGGGACCGGGCTCGCCCAGTTCCTTCTCGAGCACTTCGCGGTCCTGCGTCTTCTCGTTCAGGCCATCGACGCCCACTTCGAGGCCGCGCAGGGCCTTCTGGAACGATTCCTGGAAAGTGCGGCCCATGGCCATCACCTCGCCCACCGACTTCATCTGCGTCGTGAGGCGCGAGTCGGCCTGCGGGAATTTCTCGAACGCGAAACGCGGGATCTTGGTGACCACGTAGTCGATCGAGGGTTCGAACGACGCGGGCGTGGCGCCACCGGTGATCTCGTTGCGCAGCTCGTCGAGCGTGTAGCCCACGGCCAGCTTGGCCGCGACCTTGGCGATCGGGAAGCCCGTGGCCTTGGAGGCCAGCGCCGAGGAGCGCGACACGCGCGGGTTCATCTCGATGACGACCATGCGGCCATCCTTCGGGTTGATGGAGAACTGCACGTTCGAGCCGCCCGTATCGACGCCGATCTCGCGCAGCACGGCCAGCGAGGCGTTGCGCAGGATCTGGTATTCCTTGTCGCTCAACGTCTGCGCGGGGGCCACGGTGATCGAGTCGCCGGTGTGCACGCCCATCGGATCGAGGTTTTCGATCGAGCAGACGATGATGCAGTTGTCGGCCTTGTCGCGCACGACTTCCATCTCGTACTCTTTCCAGCCGAGCAGCGACTCTTCGATCAGCAGCTCGTTGGTCGGCGAGGCTTCGATGCCGCGCTTGCAGATGGTCTCGAACTCTTCCGGGTTGTAGGCGATGCCGCCGCCGGTGCCGCCCAGCGTGAAGCTGGGGCGGATGACGACCGGGAAGCCGACCGTCTTCTGCACGGCCCACGCTTCGTCGAGCGTGTGGGCGATGCCCGAACGCGCCGAGCCCAGGCCGATCTTGGTCATCGCGTCCTTGAACTTCAGGCGGTCCTCGGCCTTGTCGATGGCTTCGGGCGTGGCGCCGATCAGCTCGATCGGGCGGTTCGTGGCCGTGCCGGTGTACTTGTCGAGCACGCCGTTGCGCCACAGGTCGAGCGCGCAGTTCAGCGCGGTCTGGCCGCCCATGGTCGGCAGGATCGCGTCGGGGCGTTCCTTGGCGATGATTTTTTCAACCGTCTGCCAGGTGATGGGCTCGATGTAGGTGACGTCGGCCGTGGCCGGGTCGGTCATGATCGTCGCGGGGTTGCTGTTGATCAGGATGACCTTGTAGCCCTCTTCGCGCAGCGCCTTGCAGGCCTGCACGCCGGAGTAGTCGAACTCGCAGGCCTGGCCGATGATGATCGGGCCGGCGCCGATGATGAGGATCGATTTGAGGTCGGTGCGCTTAGGCATGCTTGTGCTCCGTCTTGTGCTTTTCCATGAGTGCCGTGAAGCGATCGAACAGGTAGCCGATGTCGTGCGGGCCCGGCGAAGCTTCGGGGTGGCCCTGGAAGCAGAACGCGGGCTTGTCGGTGCGCGCCAGGCCCTGCAGCGTGTTGTCGAACAGGCTGATATGGGTGGGACGCAGGTTGGCCGGCAGCGACTTCTCGTCGACCGCGAAGCCGTGGTTCTGGCTGGTGATGCTCACGCGGCCGTTGTCCAGGTCCTTCACCGGATGGTTCGCGCCGTGGTGGCCGAACTTCATCTTGAAGGTCTTCGCGCCCGAGGCCAGCGCCATGATCTGGTGGCCCAGGCAGATGCCGAAGGTGGGGATGCCGGTTTCGATCAGTTCCTTGACGGCGCTGATGGCGTAGTCGCAGGGCTGCGGGTCGCCGGGGCCGTTGGCCAGGAAGATGCCATCGGGCTTGAGCTTGAGCACGTCGGCCGCGGGCGTCTGCGCCGGCACCACGGTGATGCGCGCGCCGCGCTGCGCGATCATGCGCAGGATGTTCTTCTTGACGCCGTAGTCGAACGCGACCACGTGGAACTGCGGCGTGATCTGCACGCCGTAGCCCGCGCCGAGCTTCCACTCGGTCTCGGTCCATTCGTAGGTCTGCTTGACCGACACCACCTTGGCCAGGTCGAGGCCGGCCATGCTGGGCGCGGCCTTGGCGGCGGCGATGGCCTTGTCGATCAGCGTCTGCGTCACGGTCTCGCCCGCGGCCAGGCCCAGGATGCAGCCGTTCTGCGCGCCGTGGGTGCGCAGGTGGCGCGTGAGCTTGCGGGTGTCGATGTTCGCGATGGCCACCGTGTTGCCGGACACGAGGTACTCGGTCAGCGTGGCGGTCTTGCGGAAGTTGGACGCGACGAGGGGCAGGTCCTTGATGATCAGGCCCGCGGCATGGATCTTGTCGGCTTCGATGTCCTCGCCGTTGACACCATAGTTGCCGATGTGCGGATACGTCAGGGTGACGATCTGCTGGCAGTAGCTGGGGTCGGTGAGGATTTCCTGGTAACCGGTCATGGCAGTGTTGAACACCACTTCACCGGTCGTGGAGCCGGCGGCTCCGATCGAGTTGCCGAGAAAGACCGTGCCGTCTGCGAGCGCCAGGATGGCGGGCGGGAAACTTCCCTTGAGAGACAAAAGCACTGGGTTCTCCGGATGGTTACGGTCGCCCGGAGCCCCAGGCGCGTTGCCTGCGGACTGCTGCTTAAGGGGATTTTGGCGTTGAAGGCGGCCGGGCGACGCTGATTTGCGAGTAAGCCCCCGATTGTAGCTCGGACTGGGTGTGTTATTTGGCCTGCAGGGCTGCTCCGCTTGCGTGCAGGCAGATGGCGGCCGCCGCCGCCACGTTGAGCGACTCCTCGCCGCCCGGTTGCGCAATGCGGATGTGGTGGGCGGCCCGGGCTTCCAGCGCGGCCGAAACGCCCTGCCCTTCGTGGCCCATCAGCCAGGCACAGGGGTGCGGCAGATCGGCCTTGTGCAGCCATTCGCCCCGGTGCGAGCTGGTGGCCACCAGCGGCACCTGCAGCGCATCGAGCGCGTCGATGTCCACGCCTTCGACCAGCCGCAGGCCAAAGTGGGCCCCCATGCCGGCGCGCAGCACCTTCGGCGCCCACAGCGCGGCCGTGCCCTTGAGCGCGATCACCTGGGTGAAGCCGAAAGCCGCCGCGCTGCGCAGGATGGAGCCGGCATTGCCGGCGTCCTGCAGGCGGTCGAGCACCACGCTCGGCGCGTCGGGCAGGATTTCGGGCCGCGGTGGCAGATCGAGCACGAAGCCCATCGGCGCGGGCGACTCCAGGCCACTCACTGCGCGCAGCAGATCGTCGGCGACCACTACCGTTTTGATAGCACTCTGTACCCATTCGGCGGGAGCCGAGGGCCAGAACGCTTCCGAAAACACCGCCACCGCCGGCCGGACGCCGCGGGCCAGCGCCGCGCGGCACAGGTGATCGCCTTCGAGCCAGAGCCGGCCGAGCTTGCGATAGGCGCCCGGGTCTTGCGCGAGCTTGCGCAAATCCTTGAGCAAGGGGTTGTCGCGCGAGCTGATGTGGCTCGGGCCGGCGTCGGTTGTCATGGCGGGCTCAGGGGGCGGCGCGCGGATCGAGGCGTGCGCTGTGGTTTTCGGCGGCGCCGATCACGTGGGCGACCGAAACCTCGCCGGCCATGACGTTGACGCCTGACGTTGCAGCGGCCGTGCGCGCCAGCGCCGCCGCCACCGGGCTGAACGACCGCCGGTGATGCACGCAGGCCCCGTGACGCTGGAGCGCCTCGAGGTGCTCACGCGTGCCATAGCCCTTGTGGCCAGCGAAGCCGTAGTGCGGGAATTCGTCGTGCAGTTGCGTGCAGAGCCGGTCGCGGTGCACCTTGGCCAGGATGGACGCGGCCGAAATCGCCTTGACCCGCGCGTCGCCCTTGACGATGGCCTCGGCCAGCACGTCGAGCCGGGGCAGCCGGTTGCCGTCCACCAGCACCTTGACGGGCTTGAGCCGCAGGCCTTCGACCGCGCGGCGCATCGCGAGCATGGTGGCCTGCAGGATGTTGAGGCTGTCGATCTCCTCGACCGAGGCCTGGGCGATCGAGCAGCACAGCGCCTTGGCCAGGATCTGGTCGTGCAGGCGTTCGCGCTGCAGGGCCGTGAGCGTCTTGGAGTCGGCCAGGCCACGGATCGGGCGCAGGTCGTCGAGGATCACGGCCGCGGCCACGACGGGGCCGGCCAGCGGTCCGCGCCCTGCCTCGTCGACGCCCGCCATCAGGCCGGGCGCGTCCCACACCAGTGGGGCCTGCTCAGCCTTCAAGAACTTTCTGGATCGCATCGGCGCACAGTGTGGGCGTGTCGCGCTGCAATTGCACATGCAGCGCTGAAAATCTTTGTTGCAGCGCCTGCGTCTTCGCGGGCGCGTCGAGCCACTCGAGCGTGGCGTTGGCCAGGGCCTCGGGCGAGGCGGCTTCCTGCAGCAGCTCAGGCACCACGAACTCGCGGCACAGGATGTTCGGCAGCCCGACCCAGGGCTGCAGCTGCTTGCGCTGCATGAGGCGCCACGAGAGCCCGTTCATGTTGTACGCGATGACCATCGGCCGCTTGAACAGCGCCGCCTCGAGCGTGGCCGTGCCGCTGGCGATCAGCGTGACGTCGCAGGCGGCGAGCGCGGCATGCGACTGGCCGTCGAGCAGTTTCACCCGCCCTGCCATGCCGGCGGCCTGCAGCAGGCTTTCGACCTCGGTGCGCAACCCCGGCAGGATCGGCGCGATGAACTGCAGCTTCGGCTTGGCCTTCTGCATCAGCGCCGCGGCCGCGAAGAAGCGGGCCGCGAGGTAGCGGATCTCGGAGCGGCGGCTGCCGGGCAGCAGCGCGACGACCTGCGCCTCGGGGTCCAGCCCCAGCGCAGCGCGGGCGGCGGCGCGGTCGGGCGTCATCGGGATCACGTTGGCAATCGGATGGCCCACATAGCTCGCGGCCACGCCCTGCTTTTCGAGCAATTCGGGCTCGAACGGGAAGATGCACAGCACGTGGTCGGCGGCGGCGCGGATCTTGTCGATGCGGTCGGCGCGCCAGGCCCAGATCGAGGGACAGACGAAATGAACCGTCTTGATGCCCTCGCTGCGCAGGCCGGCTTCGAGGTCGAGATTGAAATCGGGCGCGTCGACACCGATGAACAGCTCGGGGCGCTCGCGCAGCAGTCGGGCCTTGAGCTGGCGGCGGATACCGGCGATCTCGGCGTAGTGCCGAAGCACCTCGATGTAGCCGCGCACGGCCAGCTTTTCCTGCGGCCACCAGCTCTGGAAGCCGTGGGCCAGCATGCGCGGACCGCCGATGCCGACGGTCTGCAAGGCCGGCCAGCGGGCTTCGAGGCCGTCGAGCAGCAAACCCGCGAGCAGGTCGCCGGACGCTTCGCCCGCGACCAGCGCGAAGCGGCGCTGTTCGTTCGTGCTCATCGCGCCCATGTCAGCGCGCGATGCCGCGCGTTGAATGAGCGAGGAAGGCCTCCATCAGCGCGACATCGCCGGCGGCCTCGGGCATTTCCGCCGCGAGCTCGGCGATGGCGGCACGCGCCTCTTCGAGCGTCTTGCCCTGGCGGTACAGCAGGCGGTGCATCTGCTTGACCGCCGCGAGCCGCTGCGCCGAGAAATCGCGCCGGCGCAGGCCCACGATGTTGAACCCGCGAACCGCCAGCGGATTGCCGTCGACCAGCATGAACGGCGGCACGTCCTGCGAGATCGCGCTCGCGAAGCCGACCATGGCGTGCGCGCCGACCGAGACGAACTGATGGATGCCCGTCAGGCCGCCGATCGTGACCCAGTCGGCCAGATGCACGTGCCCGGCCAGCGTGGTGTTGTTGGACAGCGTCGTGTGGTTGTCGACCCGGCAGTCGTGCGCGATGTGCGTGTACGCCATGATCCAGTTGTCGTTGCCGACACGCGTGATGCCCCCTGCCCCGGGCACGCCGAGGTTGAAGGTGCAGAACTCGCGGATCACGTTGCGGTCACCGATGGTCAGCTCGGTCGGCTCGCCCGCGTACTTCTTGTCTTGCGGGATCGCACCGAGCGACGAGAACTGGAAGATCCTGTTGTCGCGCCCGATGGTCGTGCGCCCTTCGATCACGCAATGCGCGCCGATGGTGGTGCCCGCGCCGATCCGCACGTGCGGGCCGATCACGGTGTAGGGACCGACCGACACCGAGGCGTCGAGCTGGGCCTTCGGGTCGACGATCGCGGTCGAATGAACCTGGGTCATGCCTTGCAAGAGACGATGAGCCGGATCAGCTGTTGATCTGGCGCATGGCGCACATCAGCGAGGCTTCGCACGCCAGTTCGCTGCCCACGAGCGCACGGCCCTTGAACTTCGAGATGCCGGCCTTCATGCGCTCGATCTCGACTTCCAGCGTGAGCTGGTCGCCTGGCTCCACGGGGCGCTTGAAGCGCGCGCCGTCGATGGCTGCAAAGTAGTAGACCGTGTTGTCGTCGGGCACGATGTCCAGCGAGCGGAACGACAGCAGCGCCGCGGCCTGCGCCATGGCTTCGAGCATCAGCACGCCCGGCATCACCGGACGGTGCGGGAAGTGGCCGTTGAAGAAGGGCTCGTTCATCGTCACGTTCTTGAGCGCCGTGATGCGCTTGCCCTTCTCCATGCTCAACACCCGGTCCACCAGGAGAAACGGGTAGCGATGCGGCAGCAACTTGAGAATTTGGTGGATATCGAGCGTCGTGTCCGTCATGGTGTTCTGTTCCTGCATCGTCGTCATTGTTTCGAGGGGGCTTTTTCCAGCGCCTTCAGTCGTTCGCGCAGGCTGTGCAACTGCTTGAGTGTTGCCGCATTCTTTTCCCAGTTCGCATTGTCATCGATCGGAAACATGCCGGTGTACTGGCCGGCCTTGCGGATGGAGCGCGTCACCACGGTCGCCGCCGACACGTGCACGCCGTCGGCCACCGTGAGGTGACCCAGCACGATGGCGCCGCCGCCGAAGGTGCAGTGGGCCCCGATGGTGGCGCTGCCGGCCACGCCGACGCAGCCCGCCATGGCGGTGTGCTTGCCGACGCGCACGTTGTGGCCGATTTGGATCAGGTTGTCGAGCTTCACGCCGTCTTCGATGACGGTGTCGTCGAGCGCGCCGCGGTCGATGCAGGTGTTGGCACCGATCTCGACGTCGTTGCCGATGCGCACCGCGCCCAGCTGCTCGATCTTGACCCAGGCGCCCTGGCGCGGCGCGAGGCCGAAGCCGTCGGCCCCGATCACCACGCCGGGATGCAGCAGGCAGCGCTCGCCGATGGTGCAGTCTTCGCTGACCGTGACGCGCGACTTCAGCACGGTGCCCGCGCCGATGCGCGCGCCCCGCTCCACCACGCACAGCGCGCCGATGCGCGCGGTGGCGTCGACATGGGCTTCGGGATGGATCACGGCGGAGGGATGGATGCGATCGGCTTCCGGGCGCGCATGGTGCGCTTTCCACAGCTGCGTCAGGCGCGCAAAGTAGTAGTACGGGTCGGGCGTGACGATGTAGGCGCCACGCGCCGCGGCAGCCTCGCGCATGGCGGGCGACACGATGACACAGGCCGCCTTGGAGGCGGCCAGTTCCTGCTGGTATTTGGGATGGCTCAGGAAGCTGAGCGCATCGGGCTGCGCATTCTGCAGCGGCGCGAGCCGCTCGATGGACAGCGTGGCATCTCCATGAAGCTCGCCCCCGAGGGCGTCAACGATGGCTCCGAGCTGCAGCGACACGCCGGTTCGCGGCGTTACTTGCCGGCCGCAGGCGCAGAGGAGCCGACCGACGCGTTGAGCGCCTTGATCACCTTGTCGGTGATGTCGTGCTTCGGGTTGATGTAGATCGCTTCCTGGAGGATGGCGTCGTACTTTTCAGCTTCGGCGACCTGCTTGACCACGCGGTTGGCGCGCTCGTAGACCTGCTGGAGCTCTTCGTTCTTGCGCGCGTTCAGGTCTTCCTGGAACTCGCGGCGCTTGCGCTGGAAGTCGCGGTCCTGGTCGACCAGCGAACGCTGGCGCGAGACGCGCTGGCTTTCCGACAGGGTCGGCGCCTCGCGCTCGAACTTCTCAGAGGCCGTCTTCAGCGCATCGCCCTGCACGGTCAGGTCCTTTTCGCGCTTGAGGAATTCAGCCTCGAGCTTGGCTTGCGCGGTCTTGGCCGGCTGCGCTTCACGCAGGACACGGTCGGGGTTCACGAAACCGATGCGAAAGCTTTCCTGGGCCTGCGCGGGCGCAGCCATGAGGGCAAAAGCGGGAATCAGGAACGCGCCGGCGGCGGCGCGAATCAAATGCTTCATTTAGAAAGACGTTCCGATCTGGAATTGGAGGCGCTGAATTCTATCCTTCGGGATCACGACGAACCCGGTGCTCGGATCCGTCACTTCCTTCTGGGACTTGACGGGGAAGGCATAGGCCAGGCGCAGCGGGCCCAGCGGCGAGATCCAGCTGATGCCCAGGCCGACCGAGGCGCGCAGCTTCTTCTGGGCCTTCCACTGTTCGTCCGTCACGTTGGGTGCGCGGGAACCGAACACGTTACCGACGTCGAAGAAGCCGTACAGGCGCAGCGTGCGGTCGTTGCCGGCGCCGGGGAACGGCGTGCTCAGCTCGGCGTTGAAGATGGCCTTCTTGGTACCGCCCAGTGCCGCGCCTTCGGTCTGGCCGAGCAGCGGCTGGTCGCGCGGGCCCAGCGAGTTCTGCTCGAAACCGCGGATCGAACCCAGGCCACCGGCGTAGAAGTTCTTGAAGATCGGGTAGACCTTGCCACCGAAGGCCTTGGCATAACCCACTTCGCCGTTGATGGCGAAGGTGTACTGCTTGTTGATCGCGAAGAACTGCTGGTATTGGTAGCTGGTCTTCAGGTACTTCATGTCCCCGCCCACGCCCAGCTCGAGGTTGGCGCGCTGCAGACGGCCGGTGGTCGGGACCAGCGCGCTGTCGCGGCTGTCGCGGCCCCAGCCCACGGTCAGCGGGATGCCCCAGACGCTCTTCTGGTCGCAGCTGGTGACGAACCAGCCGGTCGCGTCCTTGCCGCAATGGAAGTAGTTCAGGTACGACTGCGGCGTGGTGAGGCCGGCGAGCGCCGAGCGGTTCGGGTCGAACGCGTAGCGCTCCAGGCCGACGCCGAAGAAGACGGTGTCGAGTTCGCTGAACGGCACGCCGAAACGGATCGAGGCGCCCTGGTTCACCAGCTTGTAGTCGCCGTCTTCGTTCGTGGAGTACGGACGCGTCGTCGTGTGGTACACGCTGATCGTGCGCGAGATGCCGTCCTTCGTGAAGTACGGGTCGGTGGTCGTCAGCGACAGCGTGCGGTTGTACTTGCTGGTGTTGACCTGCACGCCCAGGAAGTTGCCCGAGCCGAACACGTTCTCCTGCGAGATGCCGAAGGTCAGCGCGACCTTTTCCGCGCTCGAGTAGCCGGCGCCCAGCTGCAGCGTGCCGGTGGGCTTTTCGGCCACGTTGACGGTCAGGTCGACCTGGTCGGGCGAGCCGGGCACTTCCTGGGTCTCGACGTTCACTTCGGTGAAGAAGCCCAGGCGGTCCACGCGGTCGCGCGAGACCTTGATCTTGTCGCCGTCGTACCACGAGGCTTCGAACTGGCGGAACTCGCGGCGGATCACTTCGTCGCGCGTCTTGTTGTTGCCGCCGACCGACACGCGGCGCACGTACACGCGGCGCGAGGGCTCGGCCTGCAGCGTGAGCGTGACGCGGTTGTTCACACGGTCGATGTCCGGACGCGCCTGCACGCGGGCGAAGGCGTAGCCGAAGGTGCCGAAGTAGTCGCTGAAGGCCTTGGTGGTCTCGGTGACCTGCTCGCCGTTGTAGGGCTCGCCGGGCTTGATCGTGATGAGCGACTTGAACTCGTCGTCGCGGCCCAGGTAGTTGCCGTCGAGCTTGATGCCCGCCACCACGAACTTCTCGCCTTCGGTGATGTTCACCGTGACGCTCAGGTCCTTGCGGTCCGGCGAAATGGCGACCTGGGTCGAATCGATGCGGAACTCGAGGTAGCCGCGGGTGATGTAGTAGCTCTTCAGCGTCTCGAGGTCGGCATTGAGCTTGGCGCGCGAGTACTGGTTCGACTTGGTGTACCAGCTCATGAAGCCGCCGCTGTCCTGGTCGAACAGGCTCAGCAGCGTCGATTCGCTGAAGGCCTTGTTGCCGACCACGTGCACTTCGCGGATGCGGGCGGATTCGCCTTCGGTCACGGTGAACGTCAGGTTCACGCGGTTGCGCTCGATGGGCGTGACGGTGGTCACGACGTTCGCGTTGTACAGGCTGCGGCTCACGTATTGGCGCTTGAGCTCCTGCTCGGCGCGGTCGGCCAGCGCCTTGTCGTACGGGCGGCCGTCGGCCAGTCCGATTTCACGCAGCGCCTTCTGCAGCGCCGCCTTGTCGAATTCCTTGGCGCCGACGAAGTCGACGTCGGCGATGGTGGGCCGCTCTTCGACGATCACCACCAGCACGTTGCCGTTGACGTCGATACGCACGTCCTTGAACAACCCCAGGTCGAACAGCGCGCGGATCGCGGCCGAGCCGCGTTCGTCGCTGTAGGTGTCGCCCACACGCAGGGGCAGCGACCCGAAGATCGTGCCGGCCTCGACGCGTTGCAAGCCTTCGACGCGGATATCGCGCACCGTGAAAGGCTCGACGGCCCAAGCGGCCGTGGCCGCCAGCGTGCTGGCCACCACCGCGGCAACGCTACGCAGGCGAAAGCGACTGAAGTTTGTGTTCATCTGTGAATTGGGCCGGCACGGAAAGGGCCGGCAGAAAGTTAACCAAAGAGCCGCGTGACGTCGTTGAAGAGTGCGACCGACATCATCACCAGCAGCAAGGCGACACCGCCACGCTGCAGCCGTTCCATCCAGGCGTCGGAGACGCTTTTCCCGGTCAGGCCCTCCCAAAGATAATACATCAGGTGCCCCCCATCGAGGACCGGCAGCGGCATCAGGTTGAGCACCCCGAGGCTCACGCTGATGAGCGCGAGAAAGACCAGGTACTGCGTCAGACCGAGGCTGGCGGACTTGCCGGCGTAATCAGCAATTGTTAAGGGACCGCTCAGGTTCTTGATCGAGGCCTCGCCGATCAGCATCTTGCCCATCATGCGAACCGTGAGCGCGGACACCTCCCAGGTGCGCACCACGCCGCGCCAGACGCCGTCGATCACGCCCTGGCGCACCGTGACCATCTCAGGCGGCGCGCCGACGTACGCGCCGATGCGCGCGACCTTGGCGGCGCCCTCTTCGCGCACTTCCGGCTTGACTTCGAGCGAGAGCGGCTGGCCGCCGCGCTGGAGCTGCCAGGTCTGCGTGCGCGCCTGGCCGGTGGCATCGAGCGAGGCGCGAATGACTTCGCGCAGCTGCTGTCCGTCGAGGATGGGGGTGTCGCCGATGGCCAGGACCAGGTCGCCGTTGCGAAGGCCCGACCGCTCCGCCGCGCTGCCGGCCATGACCTCGCCGATCTCGGGACGGGTCAGCGGCGCGACCACGCCGATCTTGCGGAACATCTGCGGATCGGCGTCCTTGGCCTCCATACGGCTCAGCGGCAGGACCAGCTGGCGGCCGGGCCGACCGCCCTCGCCCGCCACTTCGAGCGTGAGGTCGCGGCCGTCGAGCGCGCCGCGCGTCATGCGCCAGCGCAGGTCTTCGAAAGACTGGACCGGCGACAGGTCGCCGTCAAACCCGGCCTGGGTGATGTGTTCGCCGCCACGCAGGCCGGCCGCCTCGGCCAGCGACGCCGCCACCGGCCGGGCCAGCTTGGCCACAGGCTCGTCGACGCCGATCCAGTTGACGGCCGTGTACAGAACGACCGCCAGCAGCAGGTTGGCGATCGGGCCGGCGGCCACGATGGCCGCACGCGAGCGCAGCGGCTGGGTGTTGAAGGCGCGGTGCCGCTCCTCGGGCGCCACGGGGCCTTCGCGCTCATCGAGCATCTTGACGTAGCCGCCAAAGGGAAAGGCGCCGATCACGAACTCGGTCTGCTGCCCCGGATGCTGGTGCTTGGGCTGCCAGCGCAGGAGGGCCTTGCCGAAGCCGACCGAGAAGCGCTCCACCTTGACGCCGCAGGCCACGGCCACGCGGTAGTGGCCGTATTCGTGGACCGCGATGAGGACGCCGAGAGCGACCACAAAAGCTATGACGGTGAGCATCGGGGTCCTCTGCGCTGTAGGGAATCAGGCCGCGAAACGTGCCGCGGCGGCATTGGCCGCCTCGCGGGCGCTGGCGTCGAGCGCCAGCAGGTCGGCCAGCGATGCCGGCTTGGAGGGCATGACCGCCTCCAAAGTTTCCAGGTTGACCGCATGAATGCGATCGAAACGCAGGCGCCGATCGAGAAAGGCGGCCACAGCCACCTCGTTGGCCGCGTTCAGCACCGCCGTGGTGCCCGACGCGGCGCGCAAGGCCTGCCACGCCAGGCCCAGGCCGGGGAACAGCGCGGGATCGGGCGCGTCGAAGGTCAGCGAGCCCATCTGGCGGAAATCGAGCCGTGCCGCCCCGCTCTCGACGCGCTCCGGCCAGGCCAGCCCGACCGCGATCGGCACGCGCATGTCGGGCGTGCCGAGCTGCGCGATGACCGAGGCGTCGGTGAACTGCACCATCGAATGGACCACGCTCTGCGGGTGGATGACGACCTCGATCTGCTCCGGCGACACGCCGAACAGGTGTCGCGCCTCGATCACCTCGAGCGCCTTGTTCATCATCGTGGCCGAGTCGACCGAGATCTTGCGGCCCATGACCCAGTTCGGGTGCGCACAGGCCTGCTCGGGCGTCACGGCGCCCAGCGTGTCGGGTGCCCGGGTGCGGAACGGGCCGCCCGAGGCGGTCAGGATGATCTTGTCGATGCGCCGCGCCCAGGTGGACGGGTCTTCGGGCAGCGACTGAAAGATGGCCGAATGCT
Source organism: Variovorax sp. GW822-FHT04A09 (assembly GCF_058801005.1). NCBI lineage: Bacteria > Pseudomonadati > Pseudomonadota > Betaproteobacteria > Burkholderiales > Comamonadaceae > Variovorax > Variovorax sp. GW822-FHT04A09. The sequence continues at coordinate 1,219,492 of NZ_JBXAMV010000001.1, forward strand.
CGCTGTCGATGGGCAGCAGCGTGGCGCCGCCCTCCTGCACCGTGCGCATGAACAGCTCGCCACCGACGACCAGCGCTTCCTTGTTGGCCAGCAGCAGGCGCTTGCCGGCGCGCGCGGCGGCCAGGCACGGCGCCAGGCCGGCAGCACCGACGATGGCGGCCATCACGGCGTCGACTTCGTCATCCGACGCTATTTTTTCGAGAGCATCGTCGCCCATCAGGACGCGGGTCGGCAGGTTGTTCTGCTTGAGCTTTTCGGCCAGCAGCGCGGCATGCGGCGCACTGGCCATGACGGCGAAGCGCGGCGAGAAGCGCGCGCATTGGGCCAGCAGCTCGTCGACCTTGGTGGCCGCCGAGAGCGCAAACACCTCGAAGCGTTCGGGGTGACGGGCAATGACGTCGAGCGTGCTGACACCGACCGAACCGGTCGAGCCAAGCACCGTGACACGTTGTTTGGGAGTGTTCACAGGAAAGCCAGCATCATGGCAATGGGAAGTGCCGGCAAGAGGGCATCCACGCGGTCGAGCACGCCGCCGTGGCCGGGCAGCAGCCGGCTGCTGTCCTTGGCGCCGGCGCTGCGCTTGATCAGCGATTCAACGAGGTCGCCGACGACGCTCATCGCCGCCAGGAACACCGCCCCGATCAACAGCAGCCACCAGCCGCGCTCATGCAGGCGGGTGTAGAGGCTGGGCACCGTGGCGCCCAGGCTCTTGTCGGCCCAGACCCAGGCGAACGCCAGCACGATGACGCCGGCCATGCCGCCCCAGACACCTTCCCAGCTCTTGCCGGGACTGATGGCCGGCGCCAGCTTGGCGCGCGTGAACTTCAGGCCGAAGGCGCGGCCGGCGAAATAGGCGAACACGTCCGCCACCCAGACCAGCACCAGGATCGACAGCAGGAAGTTGATGCCGACCATGCGTGCCTGCACCGCCGCGAGCCATGCGACCCACAGCGCCAGCAGGCCGCCCACCAGCCGCAGTCCGCGCGGAATGCGCGGCCAGCCGGGCACTGCGACGCGCAGCAGCGCCGCGCCGCCGAGCACCCAGGCCGCGCTGGCCAGGGACCACATGAGGAACAAGCGCTGCTCCAGCAGCCCCAGCCACCACGACAGCCCGCACAGCGCCACCATCTCGGCGCCCAGGAACAGCGACATGCCCTGCCCATAGCCGTTCAGGCGCCCCCACTCCCACGCGGCGGCGCCGATCAGCACCAGCATCACGCAGGCGAAGGGAATGTGGTTTCGGTAGAACAGCGCCGGCAGCAGGATCGCGAGCAGCACGATCGCCGTGAGGATGCGTTGTTTGAGCATGCGGAAGGTGGTGTCGGGCCGTTGTCAGGCCGCGGAAGCCGAGACCTGTGCCGAGGTCTGGCCGAAACGACGCTCGCGGCCCTGGAACGCGGCGATGGCCTCGTCCAGCGCGGCCTCGTCGAACTCGGGCCACAGCTTGTCGCTGAAGAACAGCTCGGCGTAGGCACTCTGCCAAAGCAGGAAATTCGACAGCCGCTGCTCGCCACCCGTGCGGATGAACAGGTCGGGGTCGGGCACGTGGGCCAGCGCCATGGCGCGATCGAGGTTCATCTCGGTCATGGGCAAGCCCTGCTCGGCGAGCTTGGCCGCGGCGCGCGCGATGTCCCAGCGTCCGCCGTAGTTGAAGCAGATGTTGAGAATCAGACGCGTGTTGTGGGCCGTGGTCTGCTCGGCCGACACCAGGCCGGCCACCATCTTGTCGGACAGGCCAGCGCGTTCGCCCACGAAATGCAGCCGCACGCCATCGACATTGAGGCGCGGCACTTCGCGCGCCAACGCCCCGACCATCAGCTGCATCAGGCCGGAGACTTCTTCAGGGGGACGGTTCCAGTTCTCCGAGGAGAACGCGAACACGGTGAGCACGCCCACGCCACGGTCGGCGCAGGCCTTGACGCAGCGCCGCAGCGACTCCACGCCCTGCTTGTGCCCCGCCACGCGGGGCAGGAAGCGCTTGGTGGCCCACCGGCCATTGCCATCCATGACGATGGCAACGTGGTGCGGAGGGGGCGTCGTCTGCGGCGAGGAGGCCATGCGGAGCCTCAAACGGCCATGATCTCCGCTTCTTTCGCGGCGACCAGACGGTCGATTTCCGCGATGTGCTTGTCGGTGACCTTCTGGATGTCGCCTTCAGCGCGCTTCTGGTCGTCTTCCGAGGCCAGCTTGTCCTTCACGAGCTTCTTGACGGCTTCGTTCGCGTCGCGGCGCAGGTTGCGCGTGGCGATCTTGGCGCTTTCGCCTTCGTTGCGGACCAGCTTGGTCATTTCCTTGCGGCGCTCTTCGCTCATGGCGGGCAGCGGCACGCGGATCAGGTCGCCCATCGACGCCGGGTTCAGGCCCAGGTCGCTTTCGCGGATAGCCTTCTCGATCTTGGCGCCCATGCCCTTTTCCCAGGGCTGAACGCTGATGGTGCGCGAGTCGAGCACCGACACGTTGGCCACCTGGCTCAGCGGCACCTGCGAGCCGTAGTACTCGACGTGGATCGAGTCGAGCAGCGCCGAGTTGGCACGGCCCGTGCGGATCTTGGTGAGGTTGTTCTGGAAGGCGGCGAGCGACTGGTTCATCTTCGCGTCGGTCGCACTGCGAATGTCTGCAATGGTCATCTCAATTACTCCTAGGCATGCACCAGCGTGCCCTCGTCCTCGCCCATCACGACGCGCTTGAGGGCGCCGTTCTTGAAGATCGAGAACACCTTGATCGGCAGCTTCTGGTCGCGGCACAGCGCGAAGGCCGTGGCGTCCATGATGCCGAGATTCTGCGCAATCGCCTCGTCGAAGGTGAGCGAGGCGTAGCGCGTGGCTTCGGGGTGGGTCTTGGGATCGGCGGTGTAGACGCCGTCCACCTTGGTCGCCTTGAGCACCAGCTCGGCGCCGATTTCGGCACCGCGCAGCGCGGCGGCCGTGTCGGTCGTGAAGAAGGGGTTGCCGGTACCGGCTGCGAACACCACGACCTTGCCCTCTTCGAGGTACTGCAGGGCCTTGGGGCGCACATAGGGCTCGACCACCTGTTCGATGGCGATGGCGGACATCACGCGGGCCACGAGGCCCTGCTTGTTCATGGCGTCGGCCAGGGCCAGCGAGTTCATGACGGTGGCCAGCATGCCCATGTAGTCGGCCGTGGCGCGGTCCATGCCGACGGAGCCTCCCGCGACACCGCGGAAGATGTTGCCGCCGCCGATCACGACCGCCACCTGGACGCCCATGTTCACGACCTCGGCCACTTCTTCGACCATGCGCACGATGGTGGCGCGGTTGATGCCGAAGGCGTCATCGCCCATCAGTGCCTCACCCGACAGCTTCAACAAGATTCGCTTGTGGGCTGGGCGGGCATCAGACATGGGCATTTTCCTTAGGGGGTTGGCGGGGGCGAGTGTAAAACGTGGCGGTGAAAAAGCGGCGGCACGCTGTCGCGCACCGCCGCTTGGAGGCCCGCCGGATCAGGCGGCAGCCTTGGCAGCAGCGACCTGGGCAGCGACTTCGGCAGCGAAGTCGTCAACCTTCTTCTCGATGCCTTCGCCGACCACGTACAGGGTGAAGCCCTTGATCGTGGTGTTGGCGGCCTTGAGCATCTGCTCGACGGTCTGCTTGTCGTTCTTTACGAACGGCTGGTTGTGCAGCGAGACTTCCTTGAGGTACTTCTGCACGCCGCCTTCGATGCGCTTGGCAACGATGTCGGCCGGCTGCGGCTTCTTGCCTTCGGCTTCGGCCGTCTTGCGGTCTTCTTCAGCCTTGCCGGCGGCCACTGCGCGCTCTTTTTCGATCAGGTCGGCGGGCACGTCCGATGCCTGGATGGCGACCGGCTTCATGGCGGCGATGTGCATCGCGACGTCCTTGGCCGAGGTGTCGTCACCTTCGAATTCGACCATCACGCCGATGCGCGTGCCGTGCAGGTACGACGCCAGCTTGCCGTTGCCCGTGAAGTGCTTGAAGCGGCGGAAGCTCATGTTCTCGCCGATCTTGCCGATCAGGCCCTTGCGCACGTCTTCGAGCGTGGGGCCGAAGCCGTCCTGCTCGTAAGCCAGCGCGCCCAGTGCGGCGATGTCGGCCGGGTTGTTCTTGGCGACCAGCATCGCGGCAGCGTTGGCCATGGCCAGGAAGCTGTCGTTCTTGGTGACGAAGTCGGTTTCGCAGTTGATTTCGATCATGCCGCCGGCAGCGCCGTCGACGAAAGCCGTGACCACGCCTTCAGCGGTGATGCGGCCCGATGCCTTGCCAGCCTTGTTGCCGAGCTTGATGCGCAGCAGCTCTTCGGCCTTTTCCATGTTGCCGTCGGCCTCCGTCAGGGCCTTCTTGCATTCCATCATGGGCGCATCGGTCTTCGCGCGCAGTTCGCCGACCATGCTTGCGGTGATTGCAGCCATTTGTGTATCTCCGTAAATCCAAAAATCAGGTTAAAAAAAAGGGGCACCAAAGCCCCTTCTTCAGGCTCGCGAACGCGCCTATCAGGCCGAAGCGCCTTCTTCGACTTCGACGAATTCGTCGCCGCTGCCCTCGGCAACGGCCTTGACCACGTCACCACCGGCGCTATTGCGGCCTTCGATGATCGCGTCGGCGATGCCACGGGCATACAGCGTGACGGCCTTCGACGAGTCGTCGTTGCCGGGGATCACGTAGTCGATGCCTTCGGGCGAGTGGTTGGAGTCGACCACGCCGATCAGCGGGATGCCGAGCTTCTTGGCTTCGGCCACGGCGATCTTGTGGAAGCCCACGTCGATCACGAAGATGGCGTCGGGCAGCGCAGCCATGTCCTGGATGCCGCCGATGTCCTTCTCGAGCTTCGCGATTTCGCGCGAGAACGTGAGCTGTTCTTTCTTGCTCAGGCTGTCGAGGCCGGCTTCTTGCTGGGCCTTCATGTCCTTCAGACGCTTGATCGAGGTCTTGACGGTCTTGAAGTTGGTCAGCATGCCGCCGAGCCAGCGGGTGTCGACGAAAGGCACGCCGGCGCGGCGAGCTTCTGCAGCGACGATTTCACGGGCCTGGCGCTTCGTGCCGACCATCAGGATCGTGCCGCGGTTGGCCGTGAGTTGCTTGGCGTACTTCATCGCGTCCTGGAACATCGGGAGCGACTTTTCCAGGTTGATGATGTGAATCTTGTTGCGGTGACCGAAGATGAACGGAGCCATCTTGGGGTTCCAGAAGCGGGTTTGGTGACCGAAGTGGACACCGGCTTCCAGCATTTCGCGCATGGTGGTCGACATTGAATTTACTCCAAAGGTTGGGTCTAAAATCCAGCCCGTTTTGCGCCCCTTCGACGGGGTCGCAACACCTTGATTGGGCCGGTTTGCGGATGTGCTTGACTGGCGGCGACAAAACTGTCGCATAACCAGCGAAACCCAAAGAGTATAGCACGGCGGCCACCCCCTCCTCCCTCGAACCGAGCCGTTCCAAGGTACCCTCGACGCCATGAACGACCTTCACGCCACCCGTCTCACCCTTCTGGCTGGCGGTTCCGATGCGCGCACCGAAATGGAGCGCGCCATCGCCCTCTCCGAATCCCCGGCCTGCGCCCACGTTTTCACCCGCACGATGTTCGACGAGGCCCGCGCGGCCGCCGCCGCATCGGTGCCCGAAAGCCGGCTGGCCGGGCTTGCCTTCACCAGCAAGGATCTGTTCGACATCGCCGGCCAGCCGACACCCGCCGGATCGGCCGTGCTCTCGCACGCACCGGCCGCCCCGGCCGATGCGCTCGCCGTGGCGCGGCTGCGCGCCGCCGGCGGCGTGCTGACCGGGCGCACCAACATGACGGAGTTCGCCTTTTCCGGCGTCGGCGTCAACCCGCACCACGGCACGCCAGCCAACGCGAGCGACACCGCCACGCCACGCATTCCGGGCGGCTCGTCGTCCGGCGCGGCGATTTCGGTGGCAAGCGGCGCGGCCTTCATCGGCCTGGGCTCCGACACCGGCGGATCGATCCGCATCCCGGCCGCGCTGAACGGCATCGTCGGCTTCAAGAACACCGCCCGCCTCACGCCTGCCGACGGCGCGCTGCCCCTGTCGACCACGCTCGACACCGTCTGCGCCATGACCCGCTCGGTGCGCGACGCCGTCACCGCGCACGAAATCCTCTCGGCGCGGCAGGTGACGCCTGGCTCGGCGTCGCTGTCGACCTACCGGCTGGCCGTCGTGAAGAACGTCTTCCTCGACGACCTCGAGCCCACCGTGGCCACAGCCTTCGAGCGCTCCCTGGCCACCCTGCGCGCCACCGGCGCCCATATCCAGGAAATAGTGCTGCCCGAGCTGGCCGACCTGCAGAGCATCAACGCCACCGGCGGCTTCTCGGCGGCCGAGTCGTACGCCTGGCACAGGCTGCTGCTGGAACGCAGCGGCGCCGGCTACGACCCGCGCGTGGCGCAACGCATCCTGCGCGGCGCGGGCATGAAGGCGCACGAGTACATCGACCTGGTCCGCGCCCGCCGCGACTGGATCGCCCGCGTCGAGAAGGCGGTGGCACCGTTCGACGCCGTGGTGTCGCCGACTGTGCCGATCGCGGCGCCGTCCATCGCCAGCGTGGCACCGGGCGCCGAGCGCGACGACGAATTCTTCCGCGTCAACGCGCTGCTGCTGCGCAACCCGTCGATCATCAACATGCTCGACGGCTGCGCCCTTTCGCTGCCCTGCCAGGCCGACGGCGAACTGCCGGTCGGCCTGATGCTGTGGCACGGCGCGATGCACGACGACGCCGTGCTCGCGGTGGCCCTCCAGGCCGAACGCACGCTACAGAAATAACCGCTGTCACCGCCCGCCTCACGGGCGTCAGCCGCTTCTTCTATCTAGAACATTTCAATGAAAATCGCGATCGTGGGCGCCGGCATCGTCGGCGTCACCACCGCCTGGGAACTGGTTTCCGACGGCCATGAAGTGAGCGTGTTCGAGCGCCGCGGCGCCGCCGCCGAAGAGGCCAGCTTTGCCAACGCCGGCGTGGTCGCGCCGGGTTATGTCACGCCGTGGGCCGCACCGGGCATGCGCGGCAAGGTGCTGCGCTCGCTGCTGTCTTCGCACGGCGCCATCAAGCTGCGCTGGCCGCTGAGTTCGCGCGACCTCGGCTGGATGTCGCGCTGGCAGAAGGCCTGCAAGCTTGAGACCTACCTGGCCAACCGCGCCCGCATGCAGCGCCTGGCCTTCTACAGCCGCACCCGGCTGCACGCGGTGACCGAAGCGCGCGAGCTGAGCTACGAACGCAGCGACGGCTACCTGGTGCTGCTGCGTTCCAAGCGCGAGAAAAAACTGGTGCAGCCCGGACTCGAGGTGCTGCGTTCGGCCGGCAGCGTGTTCCGCGAGATCGACGCCGACGAGGCCCGCCTGATCGAGCCCGCGCTCAACCCCGACACCCCGCTGGCAGGCGCGATCCACCTGCCAGAAGACGAGGTCGCGAACTGCCGCCAGTTCGCGCTGCTGCTCAAGTGGGAAGCCGAGGCTTTGGGCGCGCAGTTCCATTTCAACTGCGACATCGCGCCGCTGAGCCGCGCCGCGCCCACCTCGCTGACGCTGGCCAGCGGCTCGGACGCGCTGCAGTTCGACGCCATCGTGGTCTGCGCCGGCCTGTCGTCCGCCACACTGCTGCGTCCGCTGGGACTGCGCATCCCACTGGCGCCGGTCTACGGTCACTCGGTCAGCGCCCCGGTGCGCGAGCCACTCAACGCGCCGCGCAGCGCGGTGATGGACGAACGCTACAAGGTCGCGATCTCCCGCCTGGGCCAGCGCGTGCGCGTGGCCGGCAGCGCCGAGATCGGCGGCTCGCCCGACGCCATGAGCCCGGCCGCGATCCAGACGCTCTACAAGGTGCTGCACGACTGGTTTCCGGGCGCGGCCACGTTGCAGTCGGGCATCCAGCAATGGAAAGGCGCCCGGCCGATGCTGCCCGACGGCCCACCGGTGCTGGGCGCCAGCGGCATTCCCGGCGTGTGGCTCAACCTGGGCCACGGCTCGAGCGGCTGGGCGCTGTCGTGCGGCAGCGCGCGCGTGCTCGGCGACCTGATCGGGGGGCAAGACCCGGGCATCGATCTCGAAGGCCTGGGGATCGAGCGGCTCAGTCTTTAGGACCCCAGCGGCGCAGTTGCTCGGGGGTGGCCGGTTTTTCCATCGGCAGTTCGGGCCGGGGTGCCCAGCGTTGGGCGATCAACCCCAGGATCGCCGGTGCGATCAGCCCGAAGAACACCAGCACCAGCAGGTCCAGCCCCAGCATTAGCCACTGCGTACCGGACCCTGCCTCGACCGGCACGTCGAGCCACCGGATCACGCCGATGCCATAGCCCACGCCCAGGGCCCAGGCGACGTCGCGCAGCGGCACCCGGCGCAACAGCTCGGCCAGCAGGAACAGCCCCCACACCACGATCAGCAGACCGACCGCCCAGACCACGCCAGCGATCGTCGCTGCGGCCGTGCCAACGAAGCCGGCCAGGCACGCCAGCAGCAGAACCAGCAACCAGCCGAAGGTCTTGAGCATCATCGGTCCATGATAGGAGGCGCGGCGTCGGCGGCACAATGGCTCGATGCATCGCATCACGTCCGTTAGCGCCGCCGACCTGTTCGACATTGCCGCCTCGCGTCGCATCGAACAGGCGGCCGCCTCCGCCCTTCCCCCTCACACGCTGATGCAGCGCGCCGGCCTCGCGGCGGCGCGGCTCGCAATGGCGCTCGCGCCGCACGCGCGAACGATCTGGATCGCCTGCGGCCCCGGGAACAACGGCGGCGACGGCTTCGAAGCCGCGGCGCAACTGCGTCATCGCGGCTTCTTTCCGGTCGTCACCTTCGTGGGCGATGAAGGCCGGCTGCCAGCGGATGCCAAGGCATCGCTGCAGCGTGCGCGCGATGCGGGCGTCAGCTTCGCTTCGGAGCCACCATCGAGCTTCGAGCTGGCGGTGGATGCGCTGCTCGGCATCGGATCAACCCGCCCACCCTCGGGCACGATGGCCGAATGGCTCGCGCGGATGCACGCGAGCGCCTCGCCGGTGCTCAGCATCGATGTACCCTCGGGCCTCGATGCCGACACTGGCACGCTGGCCTCCAGCGCAGATCAAGCACCGGCATCGGTCCGCACCACCCTCACCTTCCTCACGCTGAAACCCGGCTTGTTCACGGCGCAAGGCCGCGACGCAGCCGGCACGATGTGGTTCGACGATCTGGGCTGCCGCGCTTTCATCCAGGAGCGAGCGACGGCCCGCCTCGCAGGCGCGCCCGATATCCAGCCGCGCACCCACGCCTCGCACAAGGGCAGCTACGGGGATGTCGCGGTGATCGGCGGCGCTTCGGGCATGGCCGGCGCTGCGCTGCTGGCCGGCTCGGCCGCGCTCCATGGGGGCGCGGGACGCGTGTTCGTCGGATTGCTCGATCCCCGCGCAGCGCCGGTCGACACCTCGCAGCCGGAGCTGATGCTGCGCGACGCCCACGCGCTGGACCTCGCGGGCATGACGGTCGTGTGCGGCTGCGGTGGCGGCGATGCCGTGCGCGAACTGCTGCCGCGCGTGCTGTCGACGGCCGCCGCGCTGGTGCTCGACGCCGACGCACTCAACGCCATCGCCGCCGATCCGTCACTTCAGGCGCAGCTGATCGCGCGAGGCCAGGCCGGCGCTCCCACCGTGCTCACGCCGCATCCGTTGGAAGCCGCGCGCCTGCTCTGCGACACGACGGGTGGCGTGCAAGCCAACCGCCTCGCCGCGGCCCGTGCGCTGGCATCGCGCTTCGGCGCGGTGACAGTGCTCAAGGGGTCTGGAACAGTGATGGCCGATGCGGGCGACGAACCACCGGTCATCAATCCGACCGGCAATGCCCGCCTCGCCACCGCAGGCACCGGCGATGTGCTCGCCGGCATGATCGGCGCGGCGCTCGCGATGCGCCGCCCCGCGTTCGAGGCGGCGTGCGAGGCCGTCTGGCAGCACGGCCGCATCGCCGACCTGTGGCCGGCCGATGCTGCCCCGCTCACGGCGGGCTCGCTGGCCCGCCGCGCGCCCTACTGAGCGCAGGACTCAGCCGCGCCCCACGAAGGGCATCTTCGTGGCCATGATGGTGTGAAAGAGCACGTTGGCTTCCAGCGGCAGGTTCGCCATGTAGAGCACCGACTGGCCGACGATCTTGACGTCGATCAGTGGCTCGATCGCGAGCTCGCCGTTGGCCTGCGGTACGCCGGTGGCCATGCGCGCGGCCAGCTCGGTCATGGCATTGCCCACGTCCACCTGCCCCACCGCGATGTCGTACTTGCGGCCGTCGAGCGAAGCGGTCTTGGTCAGCCCTTCGACCGCGTGCTTGGTCGAGGTGTAGGCCGCGGAATTCGGCCGCGGCGTGGTCGCCGAGATCGACCCGTTGTTGATGATGCGGCCGCCCCGCGGCGTCTGCGCCTTCATCGTGCGAAAGGCCTGCTGGATGCAGAAGAACATGCCGGTGAGGTTGATGTCCACTACGCCCTTCCACTGCTCGGGCGTCCAGTCCTCGAACGGTCCCGGCGGGTTACCCACGCCGGCGTTGTTGAACAGCAGGTCGACGCGCCCGAAGCGCTCGACCGTGGCGCCGAACAGCGCCTGCACCGAGTCGGCATTGGCCACGTCGGTCGGCACCGCGAAGGCGCGCGCACCCGCGCCCGATTCTTCCGCCACCTGCTCCAGCGGCTCGAGGCGGCGCCCCGCAAGGGCCACGCTCCAGCCGTCCGCCAGCAGGGCCAGCGCGGCCGCACGGCCGATGCCCGACCCCGCGCCCGTGACGATCGCGATGCGGCCCTTGTTGTTTTCCACGCTCATGCTCCAAGTCTCCTTTTCAACTGATCCATACACACGGTAAGCAAACCGGTAGTGTGCACGGCGCGTCTCATCCGCGGCGGGGCTTGCGGCCCTTGCCCTGCATCTTGTTGGCGGCTTTCTTCACCGCCGACTTGAAGGCCTGCATGGCCGATTGCGGACCGGCGGGCACCGCGGCAGCGCCGCCGCCACCGTGCTCCGAACGCGACTCGCCACCGGCCTCCGCCTTGTGGCGGGAGCTTCGCTTGGCCGACGCCTTCACCGGCGCGCCGCCCTTGTCCTTCATGGCGCGCGAAGTCAGGTCCTCGCCTTCGCGCACGAGGCGGAAGTCGATCTTGCGGCCATCGAGGTCGACGCGGCTCACCTGCACCCGCACCCGCGTGCCGATGGCGTAGCGGATACCGGTGCGCTCGCCGCGCAACTCCTGGCGCATCTCGTCGAACTTGAAGTACTCGCCGCCGAGCTCGGTGATGTGGACCAGGCCCTCGACGTACATCGCATCGAGCGTGACGAAGATGCCGAAGGTGGTGGCCGCCGTGACCACGCCGCCGTATTCCTCGCCGAGGTGCTCGCGCATGTACTTGCACTTGAGCCAGGCCTCGACGTCGCGGCTGGCCTCGTCGGCGCGGCGCTCGTTGGCGCTGCAATGCAGGCCGGCGGCTTCCCAGGCCAGCACTTCCTTGCTGGGCGCGACGGTCGCCTTCTGCGGCTTGTTGGTCGGCGCCTTGACGCGCGAAGCGAGCCGCTTGGCCAGCTTGGCATGCGCCTCGCCGGGCGTGGGCAGCATCGGCAGCTGGTAGCGCGTCTTGCCGAGGATCGCCTTGATCACGCGATGCACCAGCAGGTCGGGGTAGCGACGGATCGGGCTGGTGAAGTGCGTGTAGGCCTCGTAGGCCAGACCGAAGTGGCCGCTGTTGATCGGCGTGTAGATCGCCTGCTGCATCGAGCGCAGCAGCATGGTGTGGATCTGCTGCGCGTCGGGGCGCTCCTTGGTGGCTTCGGCAATCGCCTGGAACTCGCCGGGACGCGGCTCGTCTGTGATGCTCAGGCCGACACCCATGGCCTTCAGGTAGCCGCGCAGGATTTCCTTCTTCTCGGGCGTCGGGCCTTCGTGCACGCGGAACAGGCCCGGGTGCTTGCCTTCGGCGATGAAGTCGGCGCTGCAGACGTTGGCGGCGAGCATCGCCTCTTCGATCAGGCGGTGCGCCTCGTTGCGCGTGCGCGGCACGATCTTCTCGATGCGGCCGGCGTCGTCGCAGATGATCTGCGTCTCGGTGGTTTCGAAGTCGACCGCGCCGCGCTTGCCGCGCTGCTTGAGCAGGGCCTTGTAGACGTCGGCGAGGTTCAGCAGGTCCTTGACGCGGTCCTTGCGCTTGGCCGCTTCGGGCCCGCGCGTGTTGCCGAGGATGGCGGCGACTTCGGTGTACGTGAAGCGCGCATGGCTGAACATCACGGCCGGATAGAACTGGTAGGCGTAGATCTCGCCGTCGGCCGCAACCAGCATGTCGCACACCATGCACAGGCGCTCGACCTCGGGGTTGAGCGAGCACAGGCCGTTCGACAGCTTCTCGGGCAGCATCGGGATCACGCGGCGCGGGAAGTAGACGCTGGTGGCGCGGTCGTAGGCGTCGATGTCGATGGCGGAGCCGGTCTGCACATAAGCGCTGACGTCGGCGATGGCCACCAGCAGGCGCCAGCCCTTGCCGCGGCCCACCTTGGCGGGCTCGCAGTACACGGCGTCGTCGAAGTCGCGGGCGTCCTCGCCGTCGATGGTGACGAGCGGCACGTCGGTGAGGTCGATGCGGCCCTTCTTGTCGGCCGGGCGCACCTTCTCGGGCAGGGCCTTGGCCTGCGCCAGACACTCCGCGGAAAACTCATGCGGTACGCCGTACTTGCGCACAGCGATTTCGATCTCCATGCCGGGGTCGTCGATCTCGCCCAGCACTTCTCTCACGCGGCCCACGGGCTGGCCGAACAAGGCCGGCGGCTCGGTGAGCTGGACGACCACGACCTGGCCCACCTTGGCGGGGCCGGTCGCGCCCTTCGGGATCAGGACGTCCTGGCCGTAGCGCTTGTCTTCCGGTGCAACGAGCCAGATCCCGCCTTCGTGCAGCAAGCGGCCGATGATGGGCTGCTCGGGTCGCTCGACGATCTCGACCACGCGCCCCTCGGGGCGGCCGCGGCGGTCCTGTCGCACGATGCGCGCCTTGACGCGATCCTTGTGCAGCACCGCGCGCATCTCATTCGGCGGCAGGTAGATGTCTGCCTCGCCGTCGTCGCGTTGCACGAAGCCGTGCCCGTCGCGATGTCCTTGAACAGTTCCTTCGATTTCATCCAACAAGCTGCTGGAAGTGACATTATTTTTGATATGATCTCCTTCTTTCCTGAAATTCAAAATGTGGCTGCTTCTGCAGTCATGTGGGCCCAGATGGCGGAATTGGTAGACGCACTAGTTTCAGGTACTAGCGAGTAACATCGTGGAGGTTCGAGTCCTCTTCTGGGCACCAAGTTTAAACAGACCTTTACCAGGTCATCCGATTGAAGCCACCGGTCTCCGGTGGCTTTTTTCATGGCCGCTCGAAACTGCATCAAACGGGCGACGCGATCGTCAGATCGCACCCCTCGACGCCGGCCATGCACGCACGATCGCACCCACCCGCCTTCGGCAGGACACCCGCCGCACGAGCGATGTCGCGCAGAAGCTGAAATTTCGACACGCTCAAAAGAGCGCGCCAAATTTGTGTATATAATCGTAGTCTTTGCTGAGAAGCAAAATCAGCCCAGATGGCGGAATTGGTAGACGCACTAGTTTCAGGTACTAGCGAGTAACATCGTGGAGGTTCGAGTCCTCTTCTGGGCACCAAGATTGAACAGACCCTTACCAGGTCTTCTGAAAAAAGCCACCGGCCTCCGGTGGCTTTTTTCTTGGCCGTTTGAATCAGGCGCATCAAACGGGCAACGCGATCAGGTCGTGGCCTTCAGCGCCCACGATGCGTGCACGCGTGAACTCGCCGACCTTCATCGTCTTGCTGATCTTCTCGGGCGGCAGGAGGCGAACGGTGCCGTCGATCTCCGGCGCATCGGCGTACGTGCGCCCCACCCCACCCTTGCGGCCCAGCGCCGGCGCTGAATCAACCAGCACCTGCATCGTCGAGCCGATGCGCTTTTGCAGCTTGGCGATCGACACGGCCTCGGCCACTTCCATGAAGCGGGCGCGGCGCGCTTCGCGCTCGGTCTCGGGCAGCATGCCCGGAATGTCGTTGGCGGTGGCGCCTTCGACCGGGCTGTAGGCAAAGCAGCCCGCACGGTCGATCTCGGCTTCGCGGATGAAGTCGAGCAGGTGCTCGAACTCCTGCTCCGTCTCGCCCGGGAAACCGGCGATGAAGGTGCTGCGGATCACGAGTTCGGGACAGACCTCGCGCCAACGAGCGATCCGCTCCAGGTTCTTCTCGCCGCTGGCCGGCCGCTTCATGCGCTTGAGCACGTCGGGGTGGCTGTGCTGCAACGGCACGTCGAGGTACGGCAGCACCAGGCCGCTCGCCATCAACGGAATGATTTCGTCGACGCTCGGATACGGGTACACGTAGTGCAGGCGCACCCAGGCGCCATACGGCTCGGCAATTTCGCCCAGCGTCCGCACGAGTTCGAGCATGCGGGTCTTGACCGGCTTGCCATCCCAGAAGCCAGTGCGGTACTTCACATCGACGCCGTAGGCCGAGGTGTCCTGGCTGATCACCAGCAGCTCTTTCACGCCGCCCTCGAACAAGGCCCTGGCTTCGCTGAGCACATCGCCCACCGGACGCGAGACCAGGTCGCCGCGCATCGAGGGAATGATGCAGAAGGTGCAACGGTGGTTGCAGCCTTCGCTGATCTTCAGATAAGCGTAGTGCCGCGGCGTCAGCTTGAGGCCGGCCACGCCGAAGGTGTTGGGCACGAGGTCGATGAACGGATCGTGCGGCTTCGGCAGGTTGGCGTGCACCGCGTCCATCACTTCCTGCGTGGCATGCGGGCCGGTGACGGCCAGCACGCTGGGGTGCATCTGGCGCACGAGGTTGCCACCCTGGTCGCCGGTCTTGGCGCCCAGGCAGCCGGTGACGATCACGCGGCCGTTCTCGGCGAGGGCTTCGCCGATGGTGTCCAGACTTTCCTTCACGGCATCGTCGATGAAGCCGCAGGTGTTGACGATCACGAGGTCGGCGCCCTCGAAAGTCTTGGCGGTTTGATACCCCTCGGCACTCAGCTGGGTCAGGATCAATTCGGAATCGGTCAAGGCCTTGGGGCAACCAAGGCTGACGAAGCCGACCTTGGGGGCGGTCGGCGTGACGGTACGTTCAGGGGAGGCAACTTCGCTCATAGGCCTCTATTGTCCCAGCTATCGGTGACAGCGGGGCATTCATCGGGCAGTCACCCCATTCGGGCGGGCCGCCGCGCGGCGCTCAGGGGCGCTTGATGCCAAAGGCGCCCAGCACCTGCTCGGTGTTTTTCTGCATCTGTTCCTGCATCTGCAGGAAAACGTTCTTCGATTGCTCGACGTAGTTGCCCATCAGCCCCTGGATCATCGGCGACTGCATGGTCATGAAGCGCGACCACATCTCGGGCGTCAGGCCCTCGGCCTTTTCGGCGAGCTGGGCCTGCATCTCGGTCATGGCCTGGATGTTCTTCTCGAGGTACGGGCCCATGTAGCCCTGCATGGCCTGGCCGTAGAAACGGATGATGTTGGCCAGCACCTGCTCGGTGAACATCGGCGCGCCGCCGGCCTCTTCTTCCAGGATGATCTGCAGCAGGATGCTGCGCGTGAGGTCGTCGCCGGTCTTGGCGTCGCGCACCACGAACTGCGCGTTCTTGATGACCAGCTGCTTGACCTCGGTCAGCGTGATGTACGTGGATGTCTCCGTGTCGTAGAGCCGTCGGTTGGGGTACTTCTTGATCACACGCTGGACCGGCTTCACCCCGGACTTCTTGCTCTGCACTACAGACTCCTTCACATGGACGCCCATGTCATCGGATGATTCTAGGGAGCGGTTTTGCTGCATCGCGACAAGGTTTACCCTGACCGTGATTCTTCTTCAGGCGTCCGGCGCCGTCGCGTACTCGGCGCCGCACGCATGACACGCTGCAGTTTCGGGACGCTCCGGGGTCGACAACCTGAATCGCAGCGGGATCTTCTGCCCGTAGACCACCCAGCACCGGGGGCAATGCTCCTGCCCCGCCGTCGGAAGATAGGCGCGTGCGCGCTGCTCGGCGCGCTCCTCGGTCACCGGCATGCCCTGTCGTTGCGCACGCGCCACTTCGCGTGCGGCCATGGTGTCGGCACGGCCGGCGGCAAGGTCATTGATGCCGTAGACCGCGCGCGCGAATTCAAGAGGGGCCTGCTTGAGCAATGCGGCCACGCGGTGGTCGGCGTGCGCCCGATCAACAGACGTTGATCGCGTATTCATCAGATCGCTTATCAAGGAAATTCGAGAAGGTTGGCAGACCGCTCAAGGTAGCACAACCACATGGCTCAGGCACCTTGCCTGCACCGCGTGAAGGGCTGCCCGCGAAAGGTTTTTTGCTTGCACCGATCACTCAGGACGACCGGGCGAATCCAGAGACAAACACGTCGTCCAAACGACGAACGGGTTGCAGCGAAATCGCTGCAACCCGTGTTTGAATTTGGTAGGCGCGATTGGATTCGAACCAACGACCCCCACCATGTCAAGGTGGTGCTCTAACCAACTGAGCTACGCGCCTAAGAGAAGCATCGAGTATAGCAGGAGAAATGGCCCTTTTCAGCGCCGACGTGCAGATCGCACACCAGTCACTGCAGTCACCACACTCAACACCTGCGTCAAACGCGCGGCATCGGCGATTTCCACGGTGAAAGTCATCCACGCCGTGCCCTTGATCGACTGCGTCTGCACGCCGATCACGTTCATCTTCTCGCGCGCAAAGACATCGGAGATATCGCGCAGCAAACCCTGGCGGTCGGCCGCTTCCACAGCCACATCCACTGCGTAGACCGGTGCATCGGCGCCCTTCTTCGGCAGGCCCCATTCGACATCGATCACGCGTTCGCCGTCCTTCGCGGCCATCGTACGGAAGTTGCTGCAATCCGCGCGATGCACGCTGACGCCATGACCACGCGTGACGAAGCCGCGGATCGCGTCCGGCGGCGCCGGCTTGCAGCACTTGGCAAGCTGCGTCATCAGCGACGACACGCCCACCACGAGCACGCCGCCCTTGCCCGACTTCTCGCTGCCGCGCGCCTTCTTGATCTGCACGCCGTCGTCGGGATTCAGTGCCGGCTCGGGCGGACGCAGCAGCGTCTCGATGTTGCGCAGCGAAAACTCGTCCTTGCCGACCACCTCGAACAGATGGTCCGCCGACTTGAAGCCAAGCTGCGAAGCCAGGTCTTCGAGCCGCATGGCCGTCTTGCCTTCGCGCTGCAGCAGCTTCTCGACGGCTTCGCGTCCACGCGCCACGGTCTCGTGCGTGATCTGTGCGTTGAACCAGGCGCGCACCTTCGCGCGTGCGCGGTGGCTCGCCAGATAACCGAGCTCCGCATTCAGCCAGTCGCGCGACGGACCGCCTTCCTTGGCCGCCATGATCTCGACCGTCTGCCCGTTCGACAGCGGCGTGTTCAGCGGCACCATCGCGCCATCGACACGCGCACCGCGGCAGCGATGCCCCAGCGTCGTGTGCACCGTGTAGGCGAAGTCGACCGGCGTGGCGCCCTGCGGCAACTCGACGATGGCGGCATCGGGCGTGAGCACATAGATGCGGTCGTCGAACAGCCCCTGCCCCTGCAACCCACCCGACAGGTCGCGTTCCCAGGCCAGCAGCTGGCGCAGCACGGCGATCTTGGCGTCGTACTCGCCGCTCGCCCAGACACCGGCGTAGCCCTTGTGGCCCGCTTCCTTGTAAGCCCAGTGCGCGGCCACGCCATGTTCGGCGTGGTCGTGCATTTCCTCGGTGCGGATCTGGATCTCGATCGGCTTGCCCACCTTGCCGTCGACGATCTCGCGCACCACCGTGTGCAGCGACTGGTAGCCGTTGGGCTTGGGCCGTGCGATGTAGTCGTCGAACTCTTCGTCGATGGGCTGGAAGTGCGAGTGCACCCAGGCCAGCGCGGCATAGCAGTCCTTCACGTCCGGCACCACCACGCGCAGCGCGAGGATGTCGAAGACCTGCTCGAAGTCGAGCGACTTGCCGCGCATCTTCTTGACGATGCTGTAGATGTTCTTCGGGCGTCCCTGCACCGTGGCCTTGACGCCTTCGGCCTGCAGTTCGTGCTCCAGCTGCGAGCGCAACTGCTCGACGTGGCCTTCGCGCTCGATGCGCTTCTCGTCGAGCAGGCGGGCGATCAGTTTGTAGGTTTCGGGCTCGAGAAAGCGGAACGAGAGGTCTTCGATCTCCCACTTCACCTGCCAGATGCCCAGCCGGTTCGCGAGCGGCGCAAACACCTGCAGCGACTCGCGCGCCACGCTCTCGGGCGCGGGCTGCTTGCTGGCTGCCGCGTGCCGCAGCGTCTGCAGGCGCGAGGCCAGCCGCAGCATGACCACGCGCAGGTCGCGCGAAAACGCCAGCAGCATCTTGCGCACGTTCTCGGTCTGCGCGCCGGCGCCTTCGGCGTGGTGCCCTTGCGAGGCGGTGCGTGCCTGCTCCTGCACGCGCACGAGCTTGGTGGTCTCGACCGCGAGCGCTGCGAAGTTGTCGCCGAAGACCTTGGCGATCACTTCCTGCGGGCGGTTCAGGTGCTGGCAGGAATACACGAGGTAGCTCGCGGCCTGCATCGCCTCGGAGCCGCCCATCTTCGCAACGATGGCGGCCACCGCATCGGCGTGCGCCAGCGTGTTCTCGCCGGTGTCGAGCTTTTCGTCGGCGATCAGCGGCTCGGCGAACGCGCGGGCGCGCGCCAGCATGTTCTCCATGACCGGCGAGCGGTCGGCCGTGGCGGCCGACAGCGGGTAATCGACCATGACGCCGTCGGACAGGGGTGCCGTCTGAAGGTTCGCAGACTCTCGCTTCACGATGCCCTCAATCGAACAGGAAATTCGTGACGACGGCGACCTGTGCGGGATCGACGAAAGTCGGCGCGTGCCCCACGCCCTCGAACTCGACGAGCGTGGCACGCGGCCCGCGCTGCGTCATCGCCGCCGCCGTCTCGGGCGACAGCAGGTCGGACACCGCGCCGCGCGTGAGCAGCGCGCGCGCCTCGATGGCGTCGTACAGGCTCCACATCACCGCCCCGCCCTGCGCCGCGATCTCGGGCGTGATGGCGCGCAGCGGCACGCCGATGGCCGGGTCGTAGTGCAGCACCCAGGCGCCCTCGCCCACCGCGCCGGCGCTGGCGGTCTTGGCGGCACCGTCGACGCTGCGCTCGGACGCCGGCACCACCATGTGCTGCGACAGCGCGCGCCACTGCTCGGGCGTGTGCGGCCCGAACGTGGTCGACAGGGCCCACATCGCGTCGGCCGCGGCCTGCACGCTCGGAAACTGGCCGCTCTTGCCCACATACGCGCCGATGCGCTGGATGGCAGCGGGCTCGACCGTGGGACCGACATCGTTCGCGACGAAACGGCGAATGGGCCGTGGCAGCGGCAGCTCCTTGTGACCGGCCAGCACGAAGCCGATCAGCCCGCCCATGCTGGTGCCGACGTAGTCGAGCGTGTCGATGGGATGCTCGCCATGCAACTGCGCGATCAGCGTCACCATGTCTGCGGCATACACGGGCACTTGATAGAAAGCGGGATCGCGCAGCCAGTCGCTGCGCCCGCGCCCGACCACGTCGGGGCAGACCACGCGCACGTCGCCGCCCGCGCGCGCCACGATGGCCTGCGCGAGCACGTCGAAATCGCGCCCCTGACGGGTCAGCCCGTGCACGCAGATCACGACATGTGCGCTCTGCGCGTCACCCCATTGCCAATAGGCCATGCGATGACCGCCCTGGGCGTCGTTGCAGGCCACGTCGTGAAGGGTCGGTTCTGTCATGGAAACGGAGGGGTTCGGGTGCGGATAATGGTCTCGTTGCATCCTAATTCATCCGGAGATTGATCTTCATGCTCAAAGGCAAAACCGCGCTTGTCACGGGGTCCACCAGTGGCATTGGCTTCGCCATCGCCAAGGCGTTGGCCCAACAGGGCGCACACATCGTGCTCAACGGCTTCGGCGACGCCGACACTCCCAAGGCCCAGATCGAGGCGCTCGGCGTGCGCACCGAGTACCACGGGGCCGACATGAGCAAGCCCGACCAGATCGAGGACATGATGAAGTTCGCGGCGTCGAAGTTCGGCCGCGTCGACATCCTCGTCAACAACGCCGGCATCCAGCACGTGGCCAAGGTCGAGGACTTCCCGACCGAACGTTGGGACGCGATCCTCGCGATCAACCTCACGAGCGCCTTCCACACGACGCGCCTGGCGATCCCCGCGATGCGCGAGGCCAACTGGGGCCGCATCATCAACGTGGCGTCGGCGCACGGGCTCGTGGCCTCGGCGCAGAAGTCCGCCTATGTCGCAGCCAAGCACGGCATCGTCGGCCTGACCAAGTCGGTGGCGCTCGAAACCGCCACCACCGGCGTCACCTGCAACGCGATCAGCCCGGGCTGGGTGCTCACGGCGCTGGTGCAAAAGCAGATCGACGACCGCGCGGCCCGCGAAGGCATTTCAGCCCTCCAGGCGCAGAACGAATTGCTGGGGGAAAAGCAGCCCTCGCTGCAGTTCACGACGGTCGAGCAACTGGGCGGGCTGGCCGTCTTCCTGAGCTCTCCCGCGGCCGATCAGGTGCGGGGCGTCGCCTGGGCCATGGATGGCGGCTGGACGGCTCAGTAAATAAACAGAGACAACGAAAAAACGCCGGCGGCACTCGCTCGCCGGCGCTGCGCTCTTTGCCTTCTTACTTGAGCTGCACCGAGCCGGAGACGTTCACGACCACGCTGGTCTTGCCCGCTTCCACCGGCACGGCCGAATCGGCGGCCGAGAACGACTTGGCCTGCATGCCCATCACGCGCGGACGGATCGGGCCGCTGTCGTTCGCGTTCACCGACACCTCGCGCAGCGTGTAGCCGCCGAAGCCGAAGCCCTTGGCCAACTCGCCGGCCTTCTGCTTGAAGTTGTCGATGGCGATGTTCTGCGCCTCGGTCTCGGTCTTGGCGCGCTGTTCGCGGCTCAGGCCGAAACCGACGTTGCCCACGCTGAGCGTGCTGATGCGCCCGGCCGTCTGGGTGATGCGCGCGAAGTCGCGGCCTTCGAGCACGAGCTCGGTCGACCCCTGCCAGCCGTTGATCTTGCCGTCCTTGGTGTAGCGCGGCGAAAGGCTGAAGTTGCCGGTGCGCACGTCGAGCTGGCCCGGCTGCGCATTCTTCTTGGCCTCGGCCAGCGCGGCGTCCAGCGCCGTCTTGAGCTGGGTCTGCACGGTGCCCGCCTCGGCGGCGTCGCGCGTGGTGATGAGGGTCATGCTCAGCAGGTCTTGCTGAACTTCGACGGTGCCGGAGGCCGACAGCTGGAGCACGTTTTGTGGAGCAGGCATGACGGCATTCTGGGCCAAGGCGGCGCCGGCAAAGGTCAGCGCGGCGCAGGCCGCGATCAATTGAACAGTCTTCAAGACAGATTTCTCCCTGGTGGATGCGAGGAAAAGCCCTCGCCCGCGCCTTCTTCTTCAGTGGCGCAGGCTGCGCGGCGCGGTTTGCGGACTGGCGACGGGCTGCGGTACCGGCACGATGCGCTCGGCAGGCTGTGATTCTGCCGAATTCAGAAGAACACCCGTTCCCGCAGGCACCCACTGCCCCCGGACCTGCTGCCTCAACTCGAAGAGTTCGCCCGCCGTGAGACGGCGCCCCGCCAGCGCTTCGCCGCGGCGCTGCTCTTCCCGCTGGGCCGCCCGGTGCGCGGCCACGGCATCGCGCACTTCGCTGCGGCGCCCTTCACTGACCCGCAAAAACCCTTCGGAGGCGACGGACGTCGCACCACAGGCGCATGCGAAAAAAAGCAGAGGCAAGGCAGAAAAAGAAGGTCTCATCGCGCAATCGTCATAAGGCAGCACGGACTGTGCCACCGCCGGGCAAAGCCCGGATGACCAGACGGCGAGCGGCCGCAAGTTGTGTAACTTAGTGTCAACCACTACGGAATTCGGCAGCAATGGGGTCCTAACGCCTTCAGAATCGGCGCTGTTACAAATTCAACGTTGTAGAAATGACTCAAGTTCCCGCTCGCACCGACAAGATCGTGATCGTCGACGACGACGCCCGCATCCGCGACCTGCTGCGCCGCTACCTGACGCAGGAAGGATTCGAAGTGATCGTGGCCGAGGACGGCAAGGCGCTCAACCGCATCCTGTTGCGCGACACGGTCGACCTGATCGTGCTCGACCTGATGATGCCCGGCGAAGACGGCCTCTCCGTGTGCCGCCGTCTGCGTGCGGCCAACGACCGCACGCCGATCATCATGCTCACCGCCAAGGGTGAGGACGTGGACCGCATCGTCGGTCTCGAAGTCGGCGCCGACGACTACCTCGGCAAGCCCTTCAACCCGCGCGAACTGCTGGCCCGCGTGCACGCGGTGCTGCGCCGCCGTCCGCCGCTTGAGGCGCCCGGCGCCCCCTCTACCGAGAACGAGACCGTCACCTTCGGCCCGTTCGCCTTCGACCTCGGCTCGCGCACCCTGAAGAAGGACGGCGAGGAACTCTCGCTGACCACCGGCGAGTTCGCGATGCTGAAGGCACTGGTGCGCCATCCGCGCCAGCCGCTGTCGCGTGAAAAGCTGGCCCAGCTGGCACGCGGGCGCGAATTCGAGCCCTTCGACCGCAGCCTGGACGTGCAGATCTCGCGCCTGCGCAAGCTGGTCGAGTCCGACGCCGCGGCGCCGCGCTACATCCAGACCGTCTGGGGCGTGGGCTACGTGTTCGTGCCGGACGGCACGGCCTGACGATCCGCTGAGAGGTGGCCATCGGCCTCCATTCCGCCCGACCTGACCCGGCCCAGGAGGACGGGGCACAGGTCACGATGCCGAGCCCGCTCGAAGCGAGCGCGCAGCGTGACCGCCGCCCCGGCCTCAAGCTGGGTTTCAGCCTTTTCTGGCGCACCTTCTTCCTGCTCGCGCTGCTGCTGATCGGCTGCACGGTCGCCTGGCTGCAGACCTTCCGCTCGCTCGAATACGAGCCACGCGCCATCCAGACCGGACACCAGATCGCCTCGCTCGTGAACCTCACGCGCGCGGCGCTCGTGTACTCGGACGCGATCACGCGGGTCTCGCTGATCAAGACGCTGGCCGACCAGGAAGGCGTGCGCATCCTGCCGCGCGAGCCCAACGACCGCTTCCAGCCCTACACCAGCGGCGCGCTCGACGAGCGCGTCACCGAAGAGCTGATCGCCCAACTCGGCGAAGGCACCACGGTGGCCAGCCGCGTGAACGACGAGCCGGGCCTGTGGATCGGCTTCACCATCGAGAGCGACACCTACTGGCTGCTGCTTGACCCCACGCGCTTCAGCCGCGTGGGCGGGCGCACCTGGCTGGTCTGGCTCAGCACGGCGATGGCGCTGTCGCTCGCCGGCGCGGCGCTGATCACGCGGCTCATCAACCTGCCGCTCAAGCAGCTGTCGCGCGCCACCTTGCAGGTGCGCGAGGGCGAGTACGAGGCGCACCGGCTCGACGAGCGCGCCCGCACCAACGAGATCCGGGCGGTGAACATCGGCTTCAACCGCATGGCCGACCAGCTCGCCAAGATCGAGCAGGACCGCGCCATCATGCTGGCCGGCATCTCGCACGACCTGCGCACGCCGCTGGCGCGGCTGCGGCTCGAGACCGAGATGAGCGTGGCCGACGAAGACGCGCGCGACCACATGGCCGCCGACATCGCGCAGCTCGACGCGATCATCGACAAGTTCCTCGACTACGCCCGCCCCGACCATGTCGACCAGCGCCCCGTGCTGCTGCGCGACGTGATCGACGCCTGCACCTACGCCGTGCAGGACTACGAAGAGATGAACATCCACGTCGACGTGCCCGCCGACCTGAAGGTGATGGGCGACGAGGTGGAGCTCACGCGTGTGATCTCCAACCTGGTCGAGAACGCCCGGCGCTACGGCAAGACGCCGTCGACCGGCGTGGCCGACGTCACGATCCAGGCGCAGGCCAACAACGACGCGGTGCTGATCAAGGTGCGCGACCACGGCGCGGGCGTCGAGCCCGCCCTGCTCGTGCAGCTGACCAAGCCCTTCTTCCGCGGCGACGCGGCGCGCACCTCCGCGGCCGGTGCCGGCCTGGGGCTGTCGATCGTGGCGAAGAACATCGAGCGCATGGGCGGCACCTTCGCCCTCACCAGCACGCCGGGCCGGGGCCTCGCGGCCCACATCCGGATGCCGCGTGCGATGCCGGCGGGCAGCAGCAAGCCCGGCGAGGTGCCGGGCAAGAAACAGGTCGCCTGAAGAAGAACCCGGGGCTCAGCGGTGCAGCAGCACCGCGGCGCGGGCTTCCATCGCCCGGCCCTCGCCCACCGGGCCGAGCTTCTCGGCCGTCTTGGCTTTCACATTGACCTGATCGAGCGCGATGCCCAGCGTGTCGGCGATGCGCTGGCACATGGCCGGGATGTGCGGCGCCAGCTTGGGCGCCTGCGCGATCACGGTGCTGTCGACATTGCCGATTTCCCAGCCGGCGGCCCGCACGCGACGCGCCGCCTCGGCCAGCAGCACGGCCGAATCGGCGCCGCGGAACTGGGCGTCGGTGTCGGGAAAATGCCGGCCGATGTCGCCCAGCCCGGCCCCGCCGAGCAGCGCGTCGGTGATGGCGTGCAGCAGCACGTCGGCATCCGAATGCCCGAGCAGGCCGGTGGTGTGCGGCACCTCGATGCCGCCCAGGATGAGCTTTCGCCCCGCCACCAGCTGGTGGACGTCCCAGCCTTCGCCGACGCGGATGTTGAACGGTGTCGTCGTCATGCCATGGCCTTCTTGCGGCCGAGCAGCACCGCCTCGGCCAGTGCGAAATCTTCGGGGAAGGTGACCTTGAAGTTCTGCGCGCTGCCGGGCACCAGCAGCGGCGCCAGGCCGAGGGTCTCGATGGCGCTGGCCTCGTCGGTCACCACGTCGCCCACGCGCTCCAGCGCGTCGAGCAGCATGCCGATGCGGAACATCTGCGGCGTCTGGGCCAGCCACTTGTCGGCGCGCGGCAGGGTCTGGGTCGAGCGGCTGTCGGTCGACGAGACCTTCAGCGTGTCGGCCAGCCGCTGCGCCAGCAGGCCGCCGACGGCGTCGTGCTCGCAGGCGGCGATCAGCGCCTCGATCTGGCTGGACGTGACCAGGCAGCGCGCCGCGTCGTGCACCAGCACCCAGTCGTGCGGCCCGGCGCCCTTCTGGCGCAGCGCCGCCAGGCCGTTGCGCACCGAGGCGGCGCGCGTCAGGCCGCCCACGCGCAGCAGGTACTCGCCGTTCGCCGGGAAGCGCGGCAGCGCCGTCTGCACCTCGCGGTCGTCGGGCGACACCACCACGGCCACGCCCGCGAAACGCCCGGCCAGCGCGCGAAACGCGTCCACCGTGTGGGCCACCATCGACTGGCCCGCCAGGCGCCGGTACTGCTTGGGCTGCGCGCCGCCGGCGCGGTGGCCGGAACCGGCACAGGGGATCAGCACGTAGAAACGGGAAGAAGACATGGAGGGTGCGGCACGGGCCGATGGCCGACAAGCGGATAAGGGGCCGCCATTCTAGAATTGACATTCGCACACCCCTCGCCGTCCGGCGCGGGGTGTCGTGCATTTTTCGAACCGCTCCATGGACCTCCCCCTTCTCCCGGCGGGCAAGCGTTTCACGCTGCCGCGTCCCCCGTTGTCCGCCGATGCGCTGATGCTGGCCCAGCTCGGCATGCGCGAGAAGGCCGCGGGTCGCGCCACCGCGATGTTCACCGCCGACGCGAACGACGCCCAGCGGCTCATCGACGAAATCGCCTTCTTCGCGCCCGAGCTGCGCTGCGCCCTCTTCCCCGACTGGGAAACGCTGCCCTACGACAGCTTCTCGCCGCACCAGGACCTGATCAGCGAGCGCCTGGCCACGCTGTGGCGCATCAGCCAGAAAGAGGCCGACGTGGTGCTGGTGCCCGCCACCACCGCGCTGTACCGGCTGGCGCCGCCGGCCTTCCTGGCGGGCTACACCTTCCAGTTCAAGGCCAAGCAGAAGCTGCAGGAGTCCAAGCTCAAGGCCCAGCTCACGCTGGCCGGCTACAGCCACGTCACGCAGGTCGTGAGCCCGGGCGAGTACGCCGTGCGCGGCGGCCTGATCGACCTGTTCCCGATGGGCTCGCCGGTGCCTTTTCGCGTCGACCTGTTCGACGACGAGATCGACTCCATCCGCACCTTCGACCCCGACACCCAGCGCAGCCTCTACCCCGTGCCCGAGGTGCGCCTGCTGCCGGGCCGCGAGTTCCCGATGGACGACGACGCCCGCGCGCGCTTTCGCAGCCGCTGGCGCGAACTGCTCGAGGGCGACCCGACCAAGAGCCGCATCTACAAGGACATGGGCAACGGCGTGGCCACCGCCGGCATCGAGTACTACCTGCCGCTGTTCTTCGACGAGACGGCCACGGTGTTCGACTACCTCGGCCCCGACGCCACCGTGGTGCTGCACGGCGACCTCGAACCCGCGTTCCAGCACTTCTGGCAGGACACCAACGAGCGCTACCGCCTGGTGCAGGGCGACCCCGAGCGCCCCGCGCTGCCGCCCGAGGCGCTGTTCCTCAACGCCGAGCAGTTCTACCAGCGCGCCAAGCCGCATGCACAGCTCGCCATTCGCGGTGACATCGCCACCGACGCGCCCTACGCCGAGTTCGACAAGCTGCCGCCCTTTGCCGTCGTGCGCGGCGCCGAAGACCCGCTGGTCGGCCTGAAGGCCCACATCGCCGCCACGCCGCACCGCGTGCTGCTGATCGCCGAGAGCGACGGCCGCCGCGAGAGCCTGCTCGACTTCCTGCGCGCCAGCGGCGTGAACCCGCCGGCCTTCGACTCGCTGGCCGAGTTCGAAGCCTCGGGCGACGAGAAGATCGGCATCGCCACCGCCGCGCTGGCCTCGGGCTTTGCCTGGCGCGAACAGGCGATCGACTTCGTCACCGAGACCGAGCTGTTCGCCACCGCGCCCACCACGCGCCGGCGCAACAAGAAGCAGGAACAGGTCAGCGACGTCGAGGCGCTGATCAAGGACCTGTCCGAACTCAACGTGGGCGACCCGGTGGTGCACAGCGCGCACGGCATCGGCCGCTACCGCGGCCTGATCCACATGGACCTGGGCCAGGGCACGGGCGCCGACGGCAAGCCGCTGCTGCAGGAAATGCTGCACCTGGAGTACGCCGACAAAGCCACGCTCTACGTGCCTGTGAGCCAGCTGCACCAGATCAGCCGCTACACCGGCGTGAGTGCCGACGAGGCGCCGCTGCACAAGCTGGGCTCCGGCCAGTGGGAAAAGGCCAAGCGCAAGGCCGCCGAGCAGGTGCGCGACTCGGCCGCCGAGCTGCTCAACATCTACGCCCGCCGCGCCGCGCGCGAGGGCCATGCCTTCCGCTACTCGCCGGCCGACTACGAGGTGTTCGCCAACGACTTCGGCTTCCAGGAAACCGCCGACCAGAAGGCCGCGATCCACGCCGTGGTGCAGGACATGATCTCGCCTCAGCCGATGGACCGCCTCGTGTGCGGCGACGTGGGCTTCGGCAAGACCGAGGTGGCGCTGCGCGCCGCCTTCATCGCCGTCACCGGCGGCAAGCAGGTGGCCTTCCTGGCGCCCACCACGCTGCTGGCCGAGCAGCATTACCAGACGCTGGTCGACCGTTTCGCCAAGTGGCCGGTGAAGGTGGCCGAGATGAGCCGCTTCCGCTCGGCCAAGGAAATCACGGCTGCCGCCAAGGGCCTGGCCGAGGGCCAGGTCGACATCGTGGTCGGCACGCACAAGCTGCTCTCGCAGTCGGTCAAGTTCAAGAACCTGGGCCTGCTCATCATCGACGAGGAGCACCGTTTCGGCGTGCGTCATAAAGAGGCGATGAAGGCGATGCGCGCCGAGGTCGACGTGCTCACGCTCACGGCCACGCCGATTCCGCGCACGCTGGGCATGGCGCTCGAAGGCCTGCGCGACCTCAGCGTGATCGCCACCGCGCCGCAGCGCCGGCTGGCCATCAAGACCTTCGTGCGCAACGAGGGCACCGGCGTGATCCGCGAAGCCGTGCTGCGCGAATTGAAGCGCGGCGGGCAGGTCTACTTCCTGCACAACGAGGTCGAGACCATCGAGAACCGGCGCCAGAAGCTCGAAGAAATCCTGCCCGAGGCCCGCATCGCCGTGGCCCACGGCCAGATGCCCGAGCGCGAACTGGAACGCGTGATGCGCGACTTCGTGGCCCAGCGCTACAACATGCTGCTGTGCTCGACCATCATCGAGACCGGCATCGATGTGCCCACCGCCAACACCATCGTGATGAGCCGCGCCGACAAATTCGGCCTGGCGCAGCTGCACCAGCTGCGCGGCCGCGTCGGCCGCTCGCACCACCAAGCCTATGCCTACCTCATGGTGCCCGACACCGAAGGCCTGACCAAGCAGGCCTCGCAACGGCTCGAAGCCATCCAGCAGATGGAAGAGCTGGGCTCGGGCTTCTACCTCGCGATGCACGATCTGGAGATCCGCGGCACCGGCGAGGTGCTCGGCGAGAACCAGAGCGGCAACATGATGGAGATCGGCTTCCAGCTCTACAACGAGATGCTCAGCGAAGCCGTGCGCTCGCTGAAGGCCGGGCAGGAGCCCGACCTGCTCTCGCCGCTGTCGGTCACGACCGAGATCAACCTGCACGCCCCGGCCCTGCTGCCCGACGATTACTGCGGCGACGTACACCTGCGGCTGTCGTTCTACAAGAAGCTCGCCACCGCGAAGAACCCCGACCAGATCGACACGCTGCTGGAGGAAATCGTCGACCGCTTCGGCAAGCTGCCGCCGCAGGCCCAGACGCTGATCGACACGCACCGCCTGCGCGTGCTCGCGCGGCCCTACGGCGTGGTCAAGGTCGACGCGGCGCCGGGCATCATCAACATCACCTTCCGCAAGGACGCGCCGGTGGACGGCATGGCCATCATCCAGCTGATCCAGAAGAACAAGCACATCAAGCTCGCCGGCAACGAGAAGCTGCGCATCGAGCGCGAACTCAAGGAGCCGAAGGACCGCGCCCAGATGGTGCGCGACGTGCTGCGCAGTCTCGGACAACCCCTCGTCAAGGAAATCGCCCCCGCATGAGCGCTACGACTGAAATCTCCCCCGGCCTCGTCCTCCAGCGCGTGAAGCCGCCGCTGAAGCTCGCCGACTTCAAGCTGATCGCGTTCGACATGGACTCGACGCTCATCAACATCGAATGCATCGACGAGATCGCCGATGCCGTCGGCAAGAAGGCCGAGGTGGCCGCGATCACCGAGGCCACGATGCGCGGCGAGATCAAGGACTTCAAGGAAAGCCTGCGCCGCCGCGTGGCGCTGCTGCAGGGCGTGCCCGTGGCCGCGCTGCAGCAGGTGTACGACGAGCGCCTGAAGCTCAACCCCGGCGCCACCGAACTGGTGGCGGCCTGCAAGAAGGCAGGCCTCAAGGTGCTGCTGGTGTCGGGCGGCTTCACCTTCTTCGCCAACCGCGTGAAGGACCGCCTGGGCATCGACTTCGCACGCTCCAACCTGCTCGACGAAGCCGACGGCCAGCTCACCGGCCAGGTCGTGACGCAGAGCTGGGGCGACATCTGCGACGGCGCCGAAAAGCGCCGCACGCTGCTCGAAGTGGCCTCGCTCATGGGCATTTCGCCGCAGGAAACCATCGCCGTGGGCGACGGCGCCAACGACCTGCCGATGATGGGCGAGGCCGGGCTGTCGGTGGCCTATCACGCCAAGCCGAAGGTGCGCGAGCAGGCCATGGTGGCGATCAACGAAGGCGGGCTCGACCGCGTGCTGGAAATCCTGAAATGACCGACGCCGCCCCGCTGTACCGCGCCGACGCGCTGCGCGACTACGCCAGCGCCCTGCTGCAGAAGGCGGGGCTCGCGGCCTCGATGGCCGACAGCGTGGCACGCACGCTGGTCGAAGGCGACCTGCTGGGCCACGACACCCACGGCCTCGCGCTGCTGGCCGGCTACGTGAAAGAGATCGAATCGGGCGGCATGACGCGCGACGGCGCACCCGAGGTGCTGTCCGACCGCCCCGCCGCCGTGCTGTGGGACGGCAAGCGCCTGCCCGGCCCCTGGCTCATGGACCAGGGCATGGACCTGCTGGTGCCTCGGGCCCGCGAACTGGGCACGGCCTCGCTCGTGATCCGCCGCAGCCACCACATCGCCTGCCTCGCGGTCTACATGCTGCGCGCGCTGCAGGAAGACATGCTGATGCTGCTGGCCTGCTCCGACCCCAACACGGCCAGCGTCGCGCCCTTCGGCGGCACGCAGGCGGTGTTCACGCCGAATCCGCTGGCGATGGGCTTTCCGCTCTCGCAGGGCGGCGTGATGGTCGACATCTCGGCCTCGATCACCACCAACGGCATGAGCAACCGCAAGCGCGCGGCCGGTGAGACTTTCGCCGAGGAATGGCTCATCGACGCCTCCGGCAAGCCGTCGAACAACCCGCAGGTGCTGTTCGACCAGCCGCCCGGCACGCTGCTGCCCGTGGGCGGCCTGAGCCACGGCCACAAGGGCTACGGCATGGCGCTGCTGGTCGAGACGCTCACGGCCGGCCTCGCGGGCCACGGCCGTGCCGACCCGCCCGAGGGCTGGGGCGCGACGGTGCACCTCACGCTGCACGACCTGCACGCCTTCGGCGGCAAGGACGCCTTCCTGCGCCAGATGGACCACGTGGCCGAGAAATGCCGCGACAACGCGCCCATCGACTCGGCGAGGCCTGTGCGGCTGCCGGGTGAAGGCGGGTTGAAGCGTCGGGAAGCGCAATCGGCGAACGGGGTGCGGCTGCACCCGTCGATTGCGCGCTCGCTGCAGGAGGCGGAGCAGCGGCATGGCCTGCGGCTGGCGCAGGCGCTGATCTGACGGGGTTTATTCCTCGCCGTCGTTCTCGGCGTGGTCGGGCGCACCCGCAGGCCGCGGCTGGCGCTTGCCGGGCTTGGCCAGGATCTCGATGTAGAACTGCTTGCCGCCCTCTTTCACCACACCGTCGATGAGGCCGGTGATGGCCGTGAGGTGGATGGTTTCGGCGGATTCCTGGGCGCTGCCGAACCGGCAGTCGAAGTCCCAGAAGTCGGCGCCTTCGGGCAGGTCGCGGCGGCGCTCGCGCTTGATGTACTTGCGAATCTCGTGCTTGACGGCTTCGAGGAGACGGTCGGGGTGCTTGCCCTCGACCTGAAGCTGGAAGGTTTTTCTCATGGGTGATGGTAACCCGCTGTGTAAAGTCGGCGGTTCAAATGGAAAGCAGGTGAAGACATGGCACGCGCAAACGACTGGGCAAGCAAGGTGATGGCATTGGTGAACGGCGGCAACGCCCCGGCGGCCATTGCGCAGATCAAGGTCGCGCCCTCGGTCAAGGACCTGAAGGCGCTGCAGACCATCATGACGCTCTCCAAAATGAAAGGCCGCTATCCGAACGTGGATGCGGCCATTTCAGACAACCTGGACCTGCTGGCAGCGCCCCGGCTGCACCGGTCCCCCTGAACGTCGGCGTTACAGGGCCTGGCCGAGGCGCTTCACGCCCTCTTCGATCTTCTCGATGTCGGCCGTGGCAAAGCTCAGGCGCAGCGTCGCCACATCGGGCTTCTCGGCGAAGAACGGCGCACCGGGCACGAAGGCCACCAGCTTCTCGATCGCACGCTTGGCCAGCTCGTTGGCATCGGCCAGCTTGCCGTTGGCGCCCGTCAGGCGCGCCCAGAAGAACAAACCGCCGTTGGGCTGCGTGAAGCTCACCGCATCGCCCAGTTCGCGCGTCAGCGCGGCGCCCATGGCCTGCGCACGCTGGCCGTAGACCTCGCGCACATGCGCCAGCGTGCCGGGCATGCGGCCGCTCTTGAGGTACTGCGCGGCCGTCGCTTGCGCGAAGGTGCTGGTGTGGGCGTCGCTGAACTGCTTGCACATCGTGGCCTTGGCCAGCAGCTCGGGCGGCGCGATCATCCAGCCGATGCGCAGGCCGGGGCTGAGCACCTTGCTCAGGCTGCCGCAATGCGCCAGCAGCTCACGGCTGCCGGGCACGTCCTTGCTCAGCGACATGATCGACGGCGGCGGCGCCTCGCCGAAGTACAGGTCACCGTAGGGATCGTCCTCGACGATCAGCGTCTGGTACTTCACGGCCAGCTCGAGCACCTTCTTGCGACGCTCCAGCGTCAGCATCGCGCCGCTGGGGTTACCGAAGGTGGGGATCAGGTAAACGAACTTGGGCTTGTGCTCGGCAATGAGCTTCTCGAGCTCGTCGGTCTTCACGCCGTTGGCGTCGATGGGTGCGCTGATGAGCTGCGCGCCGTACAGGCGGAAGCACTGGATCGTCGCCAGGAAGGTCGGGCCTTCGACGATCACCTTGTCGCCGGGCGAGATCATGGTCTTGCCCAGCAGGTCGAGCGCCTGCTGGCTGCCGGTGGTGACGATCAGGCCGCTGGGGTCCACGTCGACGCCCTTGGTCTTCATGAAGGAACTGAGCTGGTTGCGCAGCGGCTCGTAGCCTTCGGTGGCGCCGTACTGCAGGGCCCCGCCGGCCTCTTCGGTGAGCGCCTTCTGGCTCGCCTCCTTCAGGCCCTCGACGTCGAACATGGCGCTGTCCGGGAAACCGCCCGCAAAACTGATGATGCCGGGCTTGCCCAGCAGCTTGAAGAGTTCGCGGATGGCGGAGGTTTCGACGTTGTCGAGGCGGGAGGCGAATTGCATGGTCAGTCTCACTTTCTGGGCGTCATTGTCGCGAAAGCAGCAGGCAATAAAACTGCGTAGATTTATCGCCTTTCAACGATATATTGACAATATCGCCCAAAGACGATAATTTGCATTTACCACCTCAAGGCGGTAAACGATGGACTCCCTCATACATTCCCCGACCCAGCTCTCCGCACACCTGAAGTCGCTGCGCAAGGCCCGCCGGCTGACACAAGCGCAGCTCGGGGCGCTGATCGGCGTCGGCCAAGCCCGCATGGCCGACATCGAAAAGAACCCCGGTGCGGTCAACGTGGCCCAGTTGCTCGAGGTGCTGCATGCGCTCGACACGCGCCTGCTGCTGACCTCCGCCGACAAGGCCTCCCCCAGCGCCGCACCGGGCGCCGCCGACTGGTAGCCGCCGCCCATGGCCCAGCCCGCGCTCGACATCTGGATGAACGGCGAGTACGTCGGCGCCTGGTTCTGGACTCGAACCGGCGTGCCGGCCCTGCGCTACGACGACGCGTGGCTGCGTTCGCCCAACGTGCGCGCGCTGTCGCTGTCGCTGCCGATCCCGCACGGCGAAAAGGAACTGCGGGGTCCCGCGGTCGAGAACTACTTCGACAACCTCCTGCCCGACAGCGACCGCATCCGCGAACGTCTGCGCCGACGTTTTCGCACGGCCAGCATCGAGGCCGCCGACCTGCTCGCGGCCATCGGGCGCGACTGTGTCGGCGCCGTGCAACTGCTCCCTGCCGGCCAGGCACCGGAGCCCTTCGACCGCGTCGACAGTGAAGCCCTGACGGAAGACCGCGTGGCGCAACTGCTGCGCAATGTCACCAGCGATCCGGTGCTTGGGCAACGCGACGACGCTGCCGACGACGACTTTCGCATCTCGATCGCGGGCGCACAGGAAAAGACCGCGCTGCTGCGCATCGGCGATCGATGGCACCGCCCGCACGGCGCCACGCCGACCACGCACATCCTCAAGCTGCCGCTTGGGCTGGTCGGCAACATGCGCGCGGACATGACCCACTCCGTGGAGAACGAGTGGCTCTGTGCGCGGCTGATGGCGGCCTTCGGCTTCGATGTGGCCCCGACCGCCATCGGCCGTTTCGGCGACCAGAAGGCACTGGTGGTCGAGCGCTTCGACCGTCGCTGGATGGACCAGGGCCGCTGGATCGCGCGCCTGCCCCAGGAAGACTTCTGCCAGGCCAGCGGACTGCCCGCGACGCTGAAATACGAGAGCGACGGCGGACCGGGCATCCGGCAATGCCTGTCGCTGCTCGCGGGCAGCAGCGATGCACGAAAGGACAAGGCCACCTTCGTGCGCGTGCAACTGGCGTTCTGGCTGCTGGCCGCGACGGACGGGCACGCCAAGAACTATTCGATCTTCCTGCGCCGCGGGGGCGGCTACGACATGACGCCGCTGTACGACATGCTGTCGATGTGGCCCATCATCGGCAACGGACCCACCCTCGTGTCCGCACACAAGGCGCGCCTTGCGATGGCCTTGCGCGGCAAGAATGCCCACTACACGCTGCAGAGCATCCAGACACGCCACTGGCGGGCGCTCGCAGCCCAATCGGGCGTGCCCGGTGCCTTCGACACCTTGTGCAGCCTGGTCGCTGATGCGCCGCTCGCGTTGCAGCGGGTCGAGAAGGAACTGCCACCGGACTTCCCCGAGCCGGTCTGGCGCGCGGTCGAGGCGGGCGTGCGGACGCAGTGCGCGCGCTTCGAAGCCGGCCTCGACCAGGCACAGAATTCCACGAAGACCCCATGAAAAAATCCGACATCCCCCTCTTCTTCGCCACCCTGCAGGCCGCCAACCCCGAGCCGCGCACGGAGCTCGAATACACCACGCCCTTCGAACTGCTGGCCGCCGTGCTGCTGTCGGCGCAGGCCACCGACGTGGGCGTGAACAAGGCGACGCGCCGGCTCTACCCGGTGGCGAACACGCCGCAGGCGATCCTCGACCTCGGGGTGGAAGGGCTGGAGTCGTACATCAAGACGATCGGGCTGTACCGCAGCAAGGCCAAGCACCTGATCGAGGCCTGCCGCATGCTGGTCGAGCTGCATGGCGGCGAGGTGCCGCGCACGCGCGCCGAACTCGAGGCGCTGCCGGGCGTGGGGCGCAAGACCGCCAACGTGGTGCTCAACGTGGCCTTCGGCGAAGAGACCATCGCGGTCGACACGCACATCTTTCGCATCGGCAACCGCACCGGGCTTGCGCCCGGCAAGACGCCGCTGGACGTGGAACTCAAGCTCGAAAAGCGCATCCCACCTGAATTCCGCCTGCACGCGCACCATTGGCTGATCCTGCACGGGCGCTATGTCTGCGTGGCGCGCAAGCCGCGCTGCTGGGAATGCGCGGTCTCCACCTTCTGCTCGTTCAAGCCCAAGACGCCGGCCCCCAAGACCGCCTGAGCGGCACACACCACCTCGCACATGACGACGACAACGACTTTCAAGAAGACGCCTTCCGCCGCCCTCCTCTTTCTCGCAGCGCTGTGCAGCGCGGGCGCCGCCTGGTCGCGCGACGGCGTGCTGCCGCCGGAGACGATGGCGCTCTACGGCGGGCGCTGGTCCACCAATTGCGCCGACGCAGCGGCACCGACGCTGCAAGTGCGCGAAGACATGCTGATCGCCGAGCGCGGCAAGCGCCGCGTCGTCGGCCGCCAGCCGGACACGGCGCACAGCTTCTTCGGCAACCAGGCGCCGCCGCCGAACTTCGACGTGGCGCTGATGAGCCGCGTGGGCAAGGGTGACGACGCAATGATGAATTTCCTGGTCTTTCGCGATGCGCGCGGCCAGTCGATCACGCTGAAGGCCGACAAGCCGGTCATGGGCCAGCTGGGCCCGGAACTGATGAAGCCACGCTACTGGCGCTGCGACGGTCCGGCGCGCGCCGCGGCGCCGCCCGCCGAACCCGCGACCGCCGCCCCCAAGCCGCCGGCACCCGCCACGGGCAGCCCGGCCGCCCTCGCCCGGGGCCCGGCGATGGACAAGGCCTGGCGCGCCGCGCTGGGCACACGGGAAACTGAACGCTGGCTGGTGCGCCGCGAAGGCCCGGCGCCCGAGCCGCAATGGGTGACGGTGGACGGCACGCGCTACCTGCTGCACGCCTTCTGCAAGCCGCACGACTGCTACGACCACAACGCGATCGCGCTGTACGACCAGGGCTCGGGCCGGCTCTATGGGCTGGTACAGCGCAACGGGCAGAACCAGCTCCTGGGCGGCCCGTCGCCGCAGTTCGCGGGGCAGCTCGACCGGCTCTGGCGCGAGCAGTGGCGCGCCAAGAACTGACGAGTTCCCCTCAGGTCGGCGCGGCGACCACGCGCCAGTCGCCAAAAGCCGCCGCGTCGTTGGGCCATTGATCGGCCCGCTCGGGGCACGACACGCCCTGCGACAGCAGCTGCACCGCCCGCAGCACGCCGGCATGCGTGACCCACAGCGCGTCGGCGCCGGTCGCCAGCCAGTCGGCATGCGCCGAGGCCACGCGCTGCATGAAGGCGCGCACGCTCTCGCCGTCGCCTCCGGCCGGGGCGTCGGCGAAACGATTCGTCCAGGCCTCGAATTCTTCGCGGGTCACCGCAGACCACAGGCGCCCTTCCCAGGCGCCGAAACTCATCTCCGCCAGCCGCGCATCGCGCCGCACCGACAGATCCGGCCGCAGCGCGACGATGGCGTCCGCCAGCATGGCGCAGCGCCGCAGCGGCGAACTCCACAGCGCGATGCCAACCGGCAGCACCGCGGCGATGCGCGCGGCTGCGGCTTGAGTGCCGTCCGCGTGCGCATCGAGGTCGGTCGCGCCGTAGCACAGGCCCGCCGGCGCGATCACCGGTGCGTGACGCTGCAGCCAGAGCTGGGCGGTCGCGGTACTCATGCCTTCCACGCCAGCGCGAGGTAGATCGCCAGTTCGCACACCTGCTGCGTCGCCCCGAGCCCGTCGCCCGTGAAGCCCTGCAGCCGACGCACGAAGAGCCGCGCCATCCAGCCACCCGCGAGCACCAGCGCCACGAGCGCCGCGCCCACGTGCACCGCGTCGTGCGCGCACAGCAGCAGCGCCACGGCGGGCGCGGCCCAGAGCACGGCGACGAGCAGCGCACCGCCGCTGATCGCGTCGGCCAGCGGCTTGGCCTTGCTGCCGCTGCTGTCGCCCACGTAGGGCAGCCAGCGGATCAGGAACAGCGGCGCCAGCCGCGACAGCACGTGCGCCCCGACGATGGACACCGCCGCCACGTCCAGCCCGCGCGCGGCCAGCGCAGCCAGCAGGCCGAACTTCAGGCCCAGCGCCAGCACCAGCGCGACCGCGCCGAAGGCGCCGATGCGCGAGTCCTTCATGATCTCCAGCGCGCGCTCGCGGCTGGCCGAACCGCCGAGGCCGTCGGCCACATCGGCCAGGCCGTCTTCATGGAAGGCGCCCGTGAGCATCACGGTGGCGACGGTGCTCAGCACGGCGGCGACCAGCGCCCCTGCCACGCCCGGCAGACCCGCCCCCACGGCAACGAAGACGGCCGCCGCCACCCCACCCGCGATCCAGCCGATGGCCGGCAGGTGCGCCGCGGCGGCGCGCAGCATCTGCGGACTGAAGCCGACCCAGGCGGCGAGTTTTCCCGTCACCGGCACGCGGGTGAAGAACTGGACCGCCAGCAGGAAGTGGCGCACACCGTTCATTGCTGGCGCGACACGCCCGCCGATTCGAAGCTCGCCATCTCGCGCAGGATGCGGCAGGCCGATTCGAGCAGCGGCCATGCCAGCGCGCCACCCGAGCCCTCGCCCAGTCGCAGGTCGAGGTTCAGCAAGGGCTCGAGCCCGAGGTGCTTCAGCAGCAGCGTGTGCCCGGGCTCCGCCGAGCTGTGCGCCGCCACGCAGCGCTGCGTCACCTGCGGCCGGAGCGCCTGGGCGACCAGCACGGCGGCGCTGGCGATGAAGCCGTCGACCACGATCACGCGCCGCTCCTGCGCCGCCTGCAACACGGCGCCGACCAGCGTCGCCACCTCGAAGCCGCCGAACGCGGCCAGCGCCTCGAGCGGCGCGGTCGCGCCCGCATGCAGGGCGAGCACCTCGCGCAGCACCTCGCGCTTGCGTGCCAGGCCGTCGGCATCGAGCCCCGTGCCGGCGCCGGTGCACAGGCCGATGTCCAGCCCGGTCAGGCGCGACAGCAGCAGCGCGGCGGACGAGCTGTTGCCGATGCCCATTTCGCCCAGCAGCAGCGCGTTGCCCGGCAGCGCGCGCACCACCTCGCGGCCGTTGGCGATGGCCTGGGCGCACTGCTCGGACGTCATGGCGGGGCCGGCCGAAGCGTCGGCCGTGCCGGCGGCGATGCGCCGCGACACCAGGCCGGGGCGCGGCTGGAAGTCGCGCCGCACGCCGCAATCGACCACGGTGAGCGCCAGGCCGTGCTGGCGCGCCAGCACGCTGACGGCCGCGCCGCCGGCCAGGAAGTTCTCGACCATCTGCCAGGTCACGTCGCTCGGGTAGGCCGACACGCCGCGCGCCGCCAGCCCGTGGTCGCCCGCGCACACCAGCATCTGCGGCGCGTCGAGCACGGGCTGCTCGGTGCCCAGGATGGTGCCGATGCGCAGCGCCAACGCTTCGAGGCGGCCCAGTGCGCCGACGGGCTTGGTCTTGTTGTCGAGCGCGGCCTGCAGGCGGGCCGCGAGCGCGGCGTCGGCGATGTCTGGAATGGCGGGGATCAAATCGGTGTCGGTCATGCGATCAGGCCGGCAAGCACGCCGGCGTCGAAGTGGGTGTCGATGAAGTCGGCCAGGCCGTCGAAGGTGGCGTCCAGCGTGGGCGCCGTGGTGCCGAACAGCGCTTGCAGCGCGGCCGGGTCTTCGAACAGGCCATGCAGGTACAGGCCCAGCACGTTGCCGCGCGCGTTCTGCCAGGCCAGCCCCTCGGGCATCACGGCGCGGCCGTCGTGGGCCAGCTGAGGGTGGGCGGCCGTCTGGCCGTGGTGGATTTCATAGCCGGCGATGCGCACGCCCGCCAGCGCGGCCCAGGGGCCGTCGACCAAATCCGCCGAAAAGGTCGCCGCGCGGTGCCGCACGGTCTTCTCGCGCTCGAACACGGTCACGAGCGGCAGCAGCCCGAGCCCGGGCGCGTTGCCATCGATGCCGTGCGGATCGACCAGCGCCTCACCCAGCATCTGCAGCCCGCCGCACACGCCCAGCACCGCGCCGCCGCGCCCGGCGTGCTCGGCCACCGCGCGGTCCAGCCCCTGCGCGCGCAGCCAGGCCAGGTCGCCGCTCGTGTGCTTGGAGCCGGGCAGCACGATCCAGTCGGCGCCGGCCACGTCGGCCGGCGTGCGGGCCCAGACCAGGCGCACGCCGGGCACGTTCTTCAGCGCCTGGAACTCGTCGAGGTTGCTCAGGCGCGGGTACGCGACCACCGCCACGGTGCGCGTGACCACGCCGCTGGCGCGACTGCGGTCGTCGAACACGCCGTCTTCCTCGGGCAGGCCGTGCTGCCACCACATGGGCAGCGTGGCCACGGTGGGCACGCCGGTCAGTGCCTGCAGCTGCTGCGGCGCGGGCGCCAGCAGCGACGCGTCGCCCCGGAACTTGTTGAGCACGAAGCCGGTGATGAGCGCCCGGTCGGCCTCGGGCAGCAGCGCCCAGGTGCCGTACAGGTGGGCGAAGGCGCCGCCGCGGTCGATGTCGGTCGCCAGCAGGCAGTGCGCCTGGGCGTGGCGGGCGACGCGCAGGTTGACGATGTCGCTGGCCATGAGGTTGATCTCGGCCGGCGAACCGGCGCCTTCGATGACGACCACGTCGTTCTCGGCGCGCAGTTCGTCGAAGACCTGCGCGATCTGCGGCCAGACGCGCTCGCTGCGCCCGCGCCACGGCAGGGTCGACAGCGCCTCGCTCACCTGCCCCATCAGCACCACCTGGCTGTGGGTGTCGCGCTCGGGCTTGAGCAGCAGCGGGTTCATGCGCACGTCGGGCACGGCGTGGGCGGCCAGGGCTTGGAAGTACTGGGCGCTGCCGATCTCGCCGCCCTCGACCACGCGGGCGTTGTTGCTCATGTTCTGCGCCTTGAACGGCGCCACCCGCAGCCCCTGGCGGGCATACCACCGGCACAACGCGGTGGCCAGCCAGCTCTTGCCGGCGCCGCTGGTGGTGCCCAGGACCATGACGCAGCGCGCCGGCCCGCTTGTCGCTCTAGAACTCATCCGGGGATTGTCGTTGAGCGCCGAACTGAAACCGGAAGGCCGACTCAGACGTAATAAGGATGAGGCCTCTCAGGGCCGCACCGGAAAATCATGTCCGCCCTCAACGATCTGGCGCTGACGGTCGAGGAACGCGAGCCGGGCCGGTTCTACTGGCTCCTGCTCGAAGCCGTCCACGACACCGGCAGCACCTCCGACACGCTCGGCTACCGGCCGCTGCGGGTGGCTGCGCGCCCGCAGGCCAGCTATTCGAGTGCGCTCGCGCTGGGGGCGGTGGCGCTGAAACAGGCCGCCGCCACGGCGACGCATCCGGGCCCCGGCTAGAGCGCCTGAGCCCGGAAGGCCGCGATCAGCGGGTCGCCACCTTCTCCGTGGCCGGCACTTCCCACCCGCCGCCGATGGCGCGGATCAGCCCCACCGTCGCCTGGTACTGGGCCGACTTCACCTGCAGCGCCTGGCGCCGGTTGCGCAGCTCGCTGCGGCGCGCGTCAAGCAGGTCGAGCTGGCTCACGTAGCCGTTGCGGTAGCGCGTGTCCGACAGGCTGGTGGCGCGCTGGGCCGAGGTCACGGCCTGCGCCTGCACCACCGACTGCTCCTGCAGGATGCGGATGGCCGCCAGCTGGTCTTCGACCTCCTGGAACGCCACCAGCACCTGCGAGCGGTAGCTGGCCAGCGCGCCGTCGAGCTGGGCGTTCGCGCCCTGCACGCCGGCCTCGCGGCGCCCGCCGTCGAAGATCGGCAGCGACAGCAGCGCGCCCACGCCCCACGAGCGGGCCGACCACTTGAACAGGTCGCCGATCTCGGGCGAGGCGTAGCCGGCCGCGCCGGTCAGCGAGATGTTCGGGAACCACGCCGTCTGCGCCACGCCCACGCGGGCCTGCGCGGCCATGACGGCGCTCTGCGCGGCCGACACGTCGGGCCGGCGCGTGAGCACGGTGGACGGCACGCCCGGCGGGATCACCGGCAGCGCGGTGGCCCAGTCGTCGGGCCGCATGCCGAAGCTGGAGGCCGAATCGCCCACCAGCACGGCCAGCGCATGTTCCACCTGGGCGCGCTGGCGGTCGAGCGCGAGCGCGTCCGACTCGGTGGACGACACCTCGGTCTGCACGCGCGCCACGTCGAGCTCGGCGATGTCGCCGGCCTGCTGGCGGCGCTGCGTCAGGCGCAGCGTGTCGCGGTAGGCGGCGACCGATTCGCGCACCAGCACGCGCTCGGCGTCGAGCGCGCGCAGCTGCAGGTAGGTCTGCGCCACCTCGGCCTGCACCGCGAGCCGCGTGCTCTGCAGCAGCGCCTCGCGGCCGGCCGCGTCGAGCTTGGCCGCATCGGCCGCGCCCGAAAGGCGCCCGAACAGGTCGACCTCGTACGAGAACGTGGCGCCGATGTTGGTCATGGTGCCCGGCCGGGTGCTGGCCGTGGCCTTGTCCAGGCCCGCACCGCGGTTGGCGCCGGCGCCCAGGCCGATCTGCGGCAGGCGGTCGGCCTGGGCGCTGCGCGCCAGCGCGCGGGCCTCGGCCAGCCGCGCGGCGGCGGCCTGGATGTTGGTGTTGTCGACCTCGGCGCGCTGGATCAGCGTGTTGAGCACCGGGTCGTTGAACGCCAGCCACCACTCGCCGCGCGGTTGCGCCTCGGCGGGCGTGGCCCGGGTGAAGCCGGTCGGGGCCGTGGCACCCGGCTGTTCCTTGAACTGCGCCGCGGTCGGCACCGTGGGCATGCCCGAAGGCACGCTGGCGCAACCGGCCAGCACCAGGGCCGCCACCAGCGGCAGCACGGCGGCGCGCAAGGGGCGCATCAGGGTTGGGATTGCGAATGTCATGGACAACCTTCTTTCTTCTTGTCGATCAGTCATGCGCGCCATGCGAGGGGCGCGGCGAGGCCGGCACCGGGTGCAGACCACCACCACCGCCACCGTGCGAAGGCGCCACCGGATGGTCGGCCGACACGAAGTCGTCGCCGTGCGGCACTTCGCCGTGCAGCTTGAGCGGCCGGTTGCCCGCCAGGCGGCGCATCAGCACATAGAACACCGGCGTCAGGAACAGGCCGAAGGCCGTCACACCGATCATCCCGGCAAACACCGCCACGCCCATCGCCTTACGCATCTCGGAGCCGGCACCGGTCGAGAGCACCAGGGGCAGCACACCCATCACGAAGGCCAGCGAGGTCATCAGGATCGGGCGCAGGCGCAGGCGGCTGGCTTCGATCGCGGCCTGGATGGGCGTGCGTCCGGCGAACTCCAGCTCCCGTGCGAACTCCACGATCAGGATCGCGTTCTTCGCACTCAGCCCCACCAGCACGATCAACCCGATCTGCGTGAAGACGTTGTTGTCGCCTCCCGAGATCCACACGCCCGCCATCGCGGCCATGATGCCCATCGGCACGATCAGGATGATCGCGATCGGCAGCGTCAGGCTTTCGTACTGCGCGGCCAGCACCAGGAACACCAGCAGGATCGCCAGCGGGAACACCAGGAAGGCGGAGTTGCCAGCCAGGATTTCCTGGTACGTCAGCTCGGTCCACTCGAAGCTCACGCCCTTGGGCAGCGTCTCGGCCGCGATCTTGGTGATCACGTCCTGTGCCTGACCCGACGAATAGCCGGGGGCCGGGCCGCCGTTGATGTCAGCGGCCAGGTAGCCGTTGTAGCGCATGGCGCGTTCCGGACCGAAGGTCGAGTTGACCTTCATCAGCGCGGCCAGCGGCACCATCTCGCCCGAGGTCGAGCGCACCTTCAGCATGCCCACGTCTTCGGCACGGGCGCGGTACGGCGCATCGGCCTGGACGCGCACGGAGTACGTGCGGCCGAACTTGTTGAAGTCGTTGGCGTACAGGCTACCGAGGTAGATCTGCATCGTGTCGAAGATGTCCGTCACCGGCACGCCGAGCTGGCGGGCCTTGGTGCGGTCGATGTCGGCGTACAGCTGCGGCACGTTGACCTGCCAGCTCGTGAACATGCCCGTCAGCTCAGGCGCTGCATACGCCTTGGCCATGAAGGCCTTCACCGCCACGTCCATCTGGTCG
The DNA here is from genome assembly GCF_058801005.1 of Variovorax sp. GW822-FHT04A09. NCBI lineage: Bacteria > Pseudomonadati > Pseudomonadota > Betaproteobacteria > Burkholderiales > Comamonadaceae > Variovorax > Variovorax sp. GW822-FHT04A09. The sequence goes on from NZ_JBXAMV010000001.1 coordinate 1,262,213, forward strand.
TAGCCGACCGAGGCGCGGTCTTCGATCTGCAGCTTGAAGCCGCCGGTCGTGCCCAGGCCTGCCACCGGCGGCGGCGGGAACATCACGATGAACGCGTCCTGGATGCTCGAGAACGCGCCGTTGAGCTGGCCGGCCACCGCACCGCCGCTCTGGTCGGCGCGCTTGCGCTGGTCGAAGGGCTTGAGCGTGGCGAACACGATGCCCGAGTTCGAGCTGTTGGTGAAGCCGTTGATCGACAGGCCCGGGAAGGCAATCGCGTCTTCCACGTTCGGGTTCTTCTTCATGATCTCGCCCATGCGGGTGATCACCTCTTCCGTGCGGTCGAGCGTGGCGCCGTCGGGCAGCTGGGCAAAACCGATGAGGTACTGCTTGTCCTGCGCCGGCACGAAGCCGCTGGGCACGGCCTTGAAGAGGCCGAAGGTCACGCCCACCAGCGCGAGGTAGATCACCAGCATCAGCGTCTTGCGCGAGATCACGCGCTTGACGCCGCCGCTGTAGGCCTCGGAGCCGCGATGGAAGAACTTGTTGAAGCCGCGGAACAGCCAGCCGAAGGCCTTGTCCATGCCGCGCGTCAGGGCGTCCTTCGGCTGGTCGTGGCCGCGCAGCAGCAGTGCTGCCAGGGCCGGCGACAGCGTCAGCGAGTTGATGGCCGAGATCACCGTCGAGATCGCGATGGTCACCGCGAACTGCTTGTAGAACTGGCCCGTGAGACCGCTGATGAACGCCAGCGGCACGAACACGGCCACGAGCACCAGGGCGATCGCAATGATGGGGCCCGACACTTCGCGCATCGCGCGGTACGTGGCTTCACGCGGTGTGAGCCCCGCCTCGATGTTGCGCTCGACGTTCTCCACCACCACGATGGCGTCGTCCACCACGATGCCGATCGCCAGCACCAGCCCGAACAGGCTCAGTGCATTGATCGAGAAACCGAGGATGTGCAGCACCGCGAAGGTACCGATCACCGAGACCGGCACGGCCAGCAGCGGAATGATCGACGCGCGCCACGTTTGCAGGAACAGGATCACCACGAGCACCACCAGCGCGATGGCTTCGAGCAGCGTGTGGATCACCGATTCGATCGATGCGCGCACGAACTGCGTCGGGTCGTAAGCGATGCGGTATTCCAGGCCTTCGGGCATGTTCTTGTTGAGCTCTTCCATCGTCTTGCGGACGTTGGACGAGATGTCGAGCGCGTTGGAGCCCGGTGCCTGGAACACGCCCATGCCGACGGCCGGGTCGTTGTTCAGCAGCGAACGCAGCGAGTAGTCGGCGGCGCCCATTTCGAGGCGGCCGATGTCGCGCAGGCGGGTCACGGCGCCGTCGGTGCCGCTCTTGACGATGATGTCGCCGAACTCTTCTTCGCTCTGCAGGCGCCCTTGCGCATTGATCGACAGCTGCATGTCCACGCCCGACAGGCCCGGCGATGCGCCGACCACGCCGGCCGCGGCCTGCACGTTCTGGCCGCGGATGGCCGCCACCACGTCGGAAGCCGAGAGGCCGCGCTGCGCGACCTTCTGCGGGTCGAGCCAGACGCGCATGGAGTAGTCGCCGCCGCCGAAGATCTGCACCTGGCCCACGCCTTCGATGCGCGCGAGCGGGTCCTTCACGTTCAGCACCGCGTAGTTGCGCAGGTAGTTGATGTCGTAGCGGTTGTTCGGCGAGACGAGGTGGACCACCATCGTCAGGTCGGGTGCGCTCTTGACGGTCGTGATACCGAGGCGCCGCACTTCTTCGGGCAGGCGCGGCTCGGCTTGCGAGACGCGGTTCTGCACCAGCTGCTGGGCCTTGTCGGGATCGGTGCCGAGGCGGAAGGTGACGGTGAGCGTCATCACGCCGTCGGTCGTCGCCTGGCTGCCCATGTAGAGCATGCCTTCGACGCCATTGATCTGCTCTTCGAGCGGCGTGGCCACCGTTTCAGCGATCACCTTCGGGTTGGCGCCCGGGTACGTCGCGCGCACCACCACCGAAGGCGGCGCGACTTCCGGGTACTCCGAGATCGGCAGACCGCGCAGCGCAATCAGGCCCGCGATCAGCATCAGTAGCGACAGCACGCCGGCAAAGATCGGCCTGTCGATGAAGAATTTTGAGAGATTCATGTTGGTTCTCCGGCGGGCGCCAGGGCGCCCTCCTCCGAAATCAGGACTTCGCGGCCTCGGCCACGCGTTCCGGTTGTTGTTGCTTCGTATCGAGCTTGGCGTCCATCGTCACGGTCTGCGGCACCACCAGCGCACCCGGGCGGATGTGCTGCAGGCCGTTCACCACCACGCGGTCGCCGGCCTTCAGGCCCTTGCTCACCACGCGCAGGCCGTTGATGGGCGCGCCCAGCGTCACCTCGCGGTACATGGCCTTGTTGTCGTCGCCCACGACCATCACGAACTTCTTGTTCTGGTCGGTGCCGATGGCACGCTCGCTCACCAGCAGCGCGGTGTCGTTGCGGGCCTGGCCCATGCGGATGCGGGCGAACTGGCCGGGAATGAGCGCGCCGTCCTTGTTGTCGAACGAGGCACGCACGCGCACGGTGCCGCTGCGGGCGTCGACCTGGTTGTCGATCAGCTGCAGCTTGCCGGTGAAGGGCGTGCCTTCGAGGCCTGCGGTGCCCATCTGCACAGGGATCGTGTCGATCTGGCCGCGGGCGCCGGCGTTGGCCGGCAGGTCCTTCAGCGCGCGGGTGATGACCTGCTCGTCAGCGTCGAAGCTCGCGTAGATCGGGCTCACCGACACCAGCGTGGTCAGCACGGGCGCGCCGGGGCCGGCGGCCACCAGGTTGCCCACGGTCACTTCGAGCTTGCCGATGCGACCCGAGACCGGCGCGCGCACCTGGGTGTAGCCCAGGCTCAGGCGTGCGGTCTGCAGCGAGGCTTGCGCCGCGCGCAGGTTGGCTTCGGCTTCGCGGCCGGCGTTCACGCGCTCGTCGAGTTCGCGTTGCGCGATGGCCTGCTCGTCCCACAGGCGGCGGGCGCGTTCCTGCTCGCTGCGGCTGAAGGCCTGGCGGGCCTGTGCCGACGCGACCTGCGCTTCGGCACGCTCCACCTCGGCGGCGTACGGCGCCGGGTCGATGGTGATGAGCAGGTCGCCCTGCTTCACCAGCGCGCCTTCGCGGAAGTGCACCGCCTGCACGGCGCCTGCCACGCGGGAGCGCACATCGACGCGTTGCACGGCTTCGAGCCGGCCCGAGAACTCGTCCCAGGCGTTGATCTCGCTCGACGCCACGGTGGCGACCGACACCGGCGTGCCCTGTTGCGCGGCGACCGGGGCGGTGGCCTCGGCCTTGAAGCTGTACATGCCCACCACCGCGGCGGCCACGGCCAGCACCGCGGTGAGGCCGGTGACGGCGGGCCACAGCCCCTTACGGGTGATGGAAGACAGCGATTGTTCGTTCTTGTTCGACATGATGGTTCGTCCTTCTCGATGACTTTTTCGGGATGCAACAGGCCATCCCGGCGCCGGCGGCGTCAGGAGGCGGAATTCAGAGAACAGAAAGCCCTGCCACCCGCCTCGGTGGAGGCGGCGGCTTGGTTCAGGGGGCGGAGCGGACCCTCGCGGGCCTAGCTGGGCTCAGGGACCGCCGGGGGCGGTGTGGTGGCGCTGAAGAACTCGCGGAAGTGCTGCTGCACGCTGGCTTCGCAGGATGCGCATCCCACGGCCTCGGTGTCGTACAGCGCCTTGGGCCAGTTGTCGGCGCCGGTCAGCACGCTGCTCGTGACCTCGATGCCGGCCGATCGCAGGCGGCCCGCGAAGGTCATGGCCTCGTCGCGCATCGCGTCGTCGGGCCCCACCAGCACCAGCGCCGGCGCCAGGGCGGCCAGCCGCAGCGATCCGCTCGGCACCGCATAGGGGTGCGTGGCGTTCGAGGGACAGCTCAAATACTTGGCCCAGCCCGTGGCCCAGCGGCATTCGGCCGCGTCGTTGGTCGCATTGCGCAGCGAGGCGGTGCCGGCGCACGGGTCGAGCATGGGCGACAGCAGGATCTGGCCCGCCAGCGGCGGATGGGCGCGGTCGCGGGCCACCAGGGCCACGCTGGCCGCCAGGTTGCCGCCGGCCTCTTCGCCGGCCAGGTACACCTGGGCGCCCTTGCCGCCAAGCTTCACGCGCTGCTTGTAGAGCCATTCGAGCGCCGCATAACCCACCTCGACCGGCTCCGGGAACGGGGCCGCCGGGGCCAGCGGGTAGTCCAGCGAGACCACCACCGCGCCCGCGCCGGCCAGCAGCCGGGCCACGTTGCGGCCGTTGTCGAGGTTGCCGCAGATGAAGGTGCCGCCATGGAAATGCAGCACCAGCGGCACGGTCTCGCCCCGTGGACGCTGACCGTAGACACGGGCAGCCACGGGCTCGCGGCCGGGCAGCTCGATCGACAGATCGGACTCCACGCCTTGCGCCGCGGCAAGCGCAGCAGCTTCAGCGGACCGGGACGATGGACGGGGTGACATGGGCGACCTCAGGGGGATGGGCGATGGTTGAAATATAAGGCGCTACAAGCGCGTTGAAACAGGAAACACAGCCCTACTCTGTTTCCAAACGGAGAACAATCGGGCATACCGTAGGGGCGCATTCCTTGTGTGAGAATCCGCCTCCTTCCGGCATACGCCGGTCTCCCTGAACAGGCATTCGATGGATCAAATCCAGGCAATGCGGATCTTTGTCCGCGTGGTCGAAGCCGGCACCTTCACCCGTGCCGCCGACTCTCTGGCCCTGCCCAAGGGCACCGTCACCAAGCAGATCCAGGCGCTGGAATCGCGCCTGCGCGTGAAGCTGCTCAACCGCACGACGCGGCGCGTCACCGTCACGCCCGACGGCGCCGCCTACTTCGAGCGCGCCGCGCGGCTGCTGAACGACTTCGACGACATGGAAGCCAGCATGACGAACGCGCAGGCCAACCCCACGGGGCGGCTGCGCATCGACGTGGGCACCTCGGTGGCGCAGCAGATCATCCTGCCCAACCTGGCCAGCTTCTGCGACCGCTACCCCGACATCCAGGTCGACCTGGGCGTGAGCGACCGCACCGTCGACCTGATCAGCGACAACGTCGACTGCGTGATCCGCGCCGGCGAGCTCAGCGACCAGTCGCTGGTGGCGCGCCGCATCGGCACCCTGCACTTCGTCACCGTGGCCTCGCCGGCCTACATCAAGCGCTATGGTGCGCCGCAGCATCCCAACGACATCGAGAAGCGCCACCACGTCGTGAGCTACTTCTCGGGCACCACCCGGCGCGTGTACCCGCACGAGTTCAAGAAGGGCGACGAGTACATCGAGCTCAACGGCCCCTACCGCGTGTCGGTCAACGAGAGCAACGCCCACATGACGGCCGTGCTCGCGGGCTTCGGCCTGTCGCAGTGCATCACCTTCACGGCCGAGCCGCTGCTGGAGACCGGCGAACTCGTCGAGGTGCTGGCCGACTGGCAGCGCGACCCGCTGCCGATCCACGTGGTGTACCCGCCGAACCGGCACCTGAGCGCGAAGGTGCGGGCGTTTGTGGACTGGGCGGCGGATCTGTTTGCGAAGAATCCGCGGTTGCAGCGGCGCTGAGGGGCGCCCTTTCTCGCCTTTTCAGGGCTGGATCAGCGCTGCCAGCGCACGTGCCGGCAGCGATTCTTCCCGCCCCAGGTGCTCGACCAGGCTGCGCCGGTCGGCCTCGGTGCGCTGCTGCGAGAGAAAGCGCTTGCCGCTCAGCGCGAGGATGTCGATCTCGAACCCGACCAGCCGCTTCAACGCGTCATCGACGAACTCGGGCGATGCATCGGCCAATGACCAGGACTCTTCGCGCCCCGCCTCCTGCGACCGCGTCAGCGCTTCGAGATGCGTGCGCAGCCAGACGGCGTCTTCGATGAACCGCAACCGCCCCGTCGCCTGCACCGCGATGTAGTTCCAGCTCGGCGCCAATCGCCCGCTGCGCTGGCCGTTGACGTACCAGCGCGGGGAAATGAACGCGTTCGGGCTCTGGAGGACGACCGTGACGTCACAACCCTCGCGCGCCTCGCTGTTCCACAACGAATGGCTGCGGGCTACATGGCCTGCCAACATGCCGTGCGTGCCGCGATCGATCACCTCCAGCGGCAACAGGTTCGCATCGACCGCACCACCCGCGACAGTGAAGAGCGTGGCGAGCGGGTAGGCACGCATGAGCCGGTGAAGCTCGTCGCGTGCCTCGATGGCGAAAAGGGGCTGGATGTGCACGGGGGAGGCCTTTCGGGGGATCGACGCGCGTCGAGTATTGCGCCGCGTCTGGCTTTCCTCCGTCGCCTGGGCGATTCGTGTTGCCGCCGAGGTGGTGTCAGGGCTTCACGAAGAAGAAGACCGGCGGCCGCCCGCCAACAGTTGGAGCACAGAACGGATGATCGGTCGCTCTACTTGCTCACCGGACTCGATCGGGCGGTGTCCTGGAACGAGACCGTCGTACCGCTCTCGTCTTCGATCCATCCCCGCCACGTGCCGCGACCCCACGATGTCTTGACTTCATACGTGGATCACGTAGGTTTTCCCTGGGAGCGCGACGAACTTCATGGGGATGGTGCTCGCCTGGAACTGCGGATGCGTCCTGAGCCCGACCACCACGGCGTGTTCGCCAGGCACTATTTCCCATCGGTCCACGGGCAGAAGCACATGGGGGACTCTTTCTCCATCGATCGAGTGAAAGTAGGACGCTCCGCGCGGCCCGGACTTGACGATGGCAAGGCTGGAAAGCGGAGCCGTCTCGGTGCCGGGCGCGCGGTAAGGCGCTGCGGCGCAGCCTGCCAACATCACTGCGGCGGCCGATGCGAAAGCCGCAATGGCTTTGGAATTTCGACGCATGCCGATCTCACGGCCTTGCATCACTGTGGGCTTGAGGTCCATAGGTGAATCGGTGATCAGGCTCTGTCAAAAGCTCGCGTTGAGATTGAACCCGAGCGTGACCTTCGCCGTGCGATAGCCCTCAGGCTTGGCAACTGGGGCGCCGACGAAGAAGTCGTAGCTCAACTTGCTCCATTGGCCACGCACGCCGATGACAGCCCCCGCCAGCTGACGCCCCAGCAGATCGGCCGTCGAACGACCACCGACATGGCCGTAGTCCAGGCCTGCGTACAGCTCCGCCCCACTCTGCCCCATCGCCCAGCCGACGTCGTTGCGGATCAACACGCCGCGCTCGCCCATCAGGCTGGTCTCGCCGTCGAAGCCACGCACGGTGTAGCGCCCACCGATGGAGAAGCGGTCTTGCGGCGTCAGCGGCGTGCGGTTCCACTGCGCGCGGACCAGGCCGGAGTAGCGAAGCTTCTGTTCGCCGAGCTTGAACGGCGCGTTGAGGCTGATCTCGGCCGTGTAGAGCTTCAGTCGCGAAGTGCCTTCTCCGAACTCCTCTTCAGGCGCCGCACGCGAACCGAAACCACCCGTGCCGCGCTTGTAGGCCAGCGTACCTTCGAGGGTGGCTTCGCCGATGAACTCCTTGTGGTTCAGGCTCAACTCCCAACCGCCCACCACGCGATGCTGCACGTCGACTTCGGTGTCATCGACGAAATTGCGCGACTCGCGCCGCCAACCCTTGATCGCCATCGTCGTCTTGCGGCTCTGGTCGCGGTAGAGCAGGCGCGAGAGCTTGACCTCGGCGTTGTTGGACTTGCCGGCGTAGATGTAGTCCTGGCTCAGGCCGGCGATGCTCTGGTGGTACTGGCTGTTGGAAGCCGTGAAGCCCAGCAGCCAATGGCCGTACGGCACCGAGTAGTGCAGCGTCTGGCCTTCGGTGCCATAGCTGGGCTCGGACAGGAAATGGCTGTTGATGCTGTGGTTGGCGCTGACGTAGAACAGGTCATTCAGGCCCAGAGGGCTGTCCACCGACACCGTGACACCGGCCTGGTTGCGGCCCGTGGCCTTGGTGCCGCTGTCGTCCAGACTCAGTGCGACGCGCCACTTCTTGGACTGCGCGTACTTGACGACGAGGTCGCTGTCGCCGGGCTTTGCATTGGGCGCGGTGGAGGGCTCAATCTGGATATCGGCTTCTGCTGTCGGAGCGCGCTTGAGGTTTTCGAGGCCCTGCTCGATGTCGCGCAGGTTCAGCAGATCGCCGGGGCGTGCTGGGATGGCGGAGGTCAGTAGCGCCGAACTTCCAAGCAACGCGGGCGACGAGTCCGGCGTCAACCGAATGGCGGCAATGCGGCCGGGCACGAGCGACAAGGTCAAGGTGCCCGTCGAGAGATCCTGCGGTGCGGCCAGCACCCGGGTGGTCACGTAACCGCGCGCGATGACTGCTTGCTGGGCGCGTGCGAGTACGACGTTGACACCGGCAGTACCAAGGCACCGGCCAATGGGGGAATCGTTGTGCTCGGGGCCAGACAGGTCGGCTACGGCCCATTGGAAGGACTCGGACTGCTCGCCGATCAGCAGTACGCGATCGATGCGAAAGCACGGGGACTCGGATTCGGGAATGCGCTGGGTCGGTGCCGGAGGTGCGACTTGCAGGCGCTGGTCGACGGTGCGTTCGTTCTGCTCGCGCAAAGCACGCTCGCGCTCTTGCTGGCGCTGCTGTTCGACGAAAGGTTGTGGCGTGCTGGGGACCTGGGCCTGAGCCCACAAGGGGCCGCCCAACAGCACGCCAGCCAGCATGGCTCGCGAATTTGCTTTCAATTTCTCTCCCTGGTCGTTCTATCTGCGTACGGCACACGGGGCGGTGCATTCACCACCCGAAAACAAGATGCAAGCCTTGGCTTGACTGGGGGCTCAAGGCCTCGCAGAACGCACGGCGGCCGGCGGAGCCTGCGCTCGAATGTTCTGAACGATCCTTGCCGCCAGCGCATCGACCGCGTAGTCGTAGCTCTGGGCGACCTCCTGTGGATGATCGAACAGCTCGTTGAAGCTCGACCAGTGATGATCGGGATTCGCTGGCACGCTCCACGACGCGTCACCACTCGCATCTGCACCGTAGTAGAGCGTTTCGCTATAGAGGCTGTCTTCCGTCCTCCCTCGAACTAGATAGGCGCTCAGGTTGACGCGCGGCACGTAGTCTTTCGAGAAGCGGGCGGAGTACATACCGACCTCGTTGAGGTAGATGCGCAGCACAGCGTCGGACTCGGGCAACTGGCTCTCGTCGATATCCGGCAAGCCAGATCGGCCCGCCGTGCCTTCGAGCGCCTGCGTCTCGTAACCCTGCGCTGCCAGTTGACGAACCAGTGCCGCCGTCAGCCTCGGCCCCATGTCCTTGCGCGTCGTCTCCATACGGGCATTGAAGTCAGAGCTCTTGATGCGATCCGCGATCGACTGCCACAACACTCCGAGCGGGATGCCTTTGTTTTCGGTGTGCAGCTTGTCGATGGGAGCCACGGGAACCACCACGACGCGCGCCAGCGGGGGCTGCGGGACGGGCGAGACGGGCGATCGAGCGCAGCCGGAAAGAAGCGCGCCGGCAATCAATGCGATGACAGCGACCGCCCATGCGAACGGGTGTGACAGCTTCATTCTCAGAACCGGCCCGTGTCCTTGGGGTTGTGCACGATCTGGATCAGCACGTCGGGCGCATAGGCCTTGGTGCGGGAGATCTCGGCGATCTCGCCGCCGGCTGCGCCGGCGAAGACCAGCACGCCCTGCCCTTTGTAGGCGAGGTAATGGCGCCAACGGTCTGTTCCGTTATACGTGGGTATCCACGCCTTGCCGGTGTTGTCCACCGTTTCGGCATCCGGCTTGCCCATGATCTGGCGGGCTTCTGCGTAGGTCATGCCGGTGCGCAATTGAGCGATGGCTGTGCCCGGTACGGGCTGACCGACGATGGTGCGTTCTTCGTCTTCTTCTGCGGCCACCAATGCGCGGCGGACGGGTTCGTACAGAGGCGCGGTTCGGCAAGCAGGAAGGGCGATGCACGCCAGTATGGCCATGCAAATTGATTGAATTTTCATTTTCAATGATTTGATCAGAATAATCTCTCTTTGAAACTGCTCCAGATGCCACCTTCGTCAGCGTTAATTTTCATCAAAGAAAACGATGCTCATAACCTCCCCGTCTCCAACCAAATTAATCCCCTCAGTGCGAAGCCCAACATAAAGAGTGCCAACTATTTTCTCTTGGATCGATATGCTCTTCCCCTTAAGATCAAACTCAAATCTCAAGACGCCATCAATACCTCTCCAAGATACATATATATCAGAGTTTGCGTTTATCCAAAACTGAACGCCACCCTCGATATTTTCAATATTCTCGTCAAAAGCAATTCGATCGCTTCCATCAGGAGGAAAATAATAGGCCATCCCATTTAAAGGGTGCTCGAGCTTTGCACCAATTTTCATTAAAGAGTTTTTCGAAAAATCAAAAGCCTGCCTCCAAGAGCAAGAGAAATTAATTTGACAGCGATGATCACTCATGGTCAACGTCCTGGAAAAATATGTACATTACTCTCTCCCAAAATTCTTCTGGCCAAATTCAATGCAGTATCAGGAGTCCCTTCGGTAAAGTAGGCGCGTGCGGAAACACCTCGTTGAGCGGCGATCTCTTTGTATATATTCAATTCCCGCCCCAAGTTCCCTAGGTTCCCAGCTTTGTTGGGTCCACCTACGGCAATTAGATCTCCATTCGGAGCAACCACATCAATATCGGTCGAACCACGCGTCGTACTGACTTGCTCTCCAGAACGGCGCCCACCAACTTGATCGGCAACCCTTTGCTCTCGTTCGGCGCCTAGATTCTGGCGCGCGGCACCGCCCCGTTCTCTTGAATCATCTTCTGGAGGAGGGCTGGCTCCATTTGGAGGTGTTCCATAGGTGTCCGCGCCATTGCCTCCAGTCGGCCCAGCCCCACTTGATCCGCCGTCACCAGACCCAGACGTCGCATTCACAGTCGCCTGCATGACCTGCAGCGCAGCTTGGTAAAACACATACAGCGCCCCTGACTTGGGGGTGATCAAGTTTTCAAGGCTCGACAACTTCGGCGGAATCAGCAACCCTGTATCCGGGTCTACCTGCAACCCTCCCACCCCGGCGGCGGCTCCCGGATCGCCCCCCACACCGACACCCCCACCGCCCGGCTTGATCGGAATCACGAACCGCATGTTCTCGAAATTCGGATCGCGGTCCTGCACAACTTGATCTCCGCCGCCGGCGGAACCCCGTTGCGGAAATCTTTTTTCCATCTCGTTCAAGAAGTTTTCCAGCCCCTGCAACTCGGCGCGCTGCTGCTCCGTCAAGGACGGGTCATTGCGAAGTCGCTCTATCTCGTCACGCGCCTGCTGAGCCGGAATCTGTGGTTGAGTGCCGGGGCCACTGGATGCAGATGTGAAGAATCCCTCCAGTGCGTTGAGCACAGCATGCACGGCAAGCGGGCCCAATTCGACCAACAGGCCCGATGCCGTGGACGTGATCGAAACTTGAGCCCCTATCTCTCGCATGGCCCGGTCCCGGTCGGTCATACGCAATCCGTTGGTGCTGTCCAGCCCGGTTCGCACCGCCGTATTGCCGGCTATCCCCGAAATCCCGCTTTGCGTGAGGCTCGACCGATTGACATCTTTGCTCCCGATGCCGACGTTGCCAGAACTCGACCCCGAGGTGCTTGTGCTGAAGTTGACGCTGTACCCACTGCCTCGGAAGGTGTCGTGGTTGACCAGATCGGTCATCGTCAAACTGCCGGTCGTGAAGCTGTTCCTGCCGGCATTGACCGCCGCATCGGTGCTACTGATCACGCCCCCCACGAGGCTGGTGTTGCCCCCCACTTTCACGCCAAAACCGCCGTCACCAGCGAGGAACCCGCTTTGCTGCGTTGCACTCGCAAAATTGCCATCGCCGCGCATGTTGTTGGCATGGACGCTCACGCTGCTGTCGCCATAGCAATACCAAGCGCAGATGGTGGCGTTCAAGCCGCCCCCACTGTTTTGGCTGTGATAGGTGCTGGTGTCTTGGAGGGTTTCGATGTGCAGGTTGCCGCCTACGTCTGCATTGATTCGGTTTCCCGAAACCGTCGCACCCCGGACTCTGGTGTCTCCACCACTGGCGATATTGACTTGCTGGCCCGCATGGATGTTGGTGTTCGTCCATGCGCCGTCGGTGCCGTTGTCCCGCCCGCGCTGACTGCCGGCCGCTACCTCGATCGTGAGGCCGTTGCTCTCCCCGAACGCAAAGCCAACACCGATACTGGCGTTGCTGCTGCGGCTGGTGGAACTCTGCTCCCTGGAGTTGGCCGCCGCCTCGAGCGTGATGCCGTTGTCCGCCGCTAGGTTGACGTTCTTGCCGGCGCTGATCTCACTTCCGCGCACGAGGATATTGGAGTCTTGCCCGCCGCCTGTGGCAGTGATGATGACGTTGCCACCGGCCTGCACGCGTGAGCCGGCTGACGTATTGCTGCTTTCCTTCCGGGTGGACTCGCTGGAACTGCTGCCCAGTGTGAGGGTGCCCCCCATGCTGACAGCGCCGTTGGTGTCGCCACTGCCTGTAATCGCCGCCCGGGAGATGTCCTGATACGCCGAATAGCCGCTCAGCGCCATGCTCGCTGCGCCCAGCGCCTTCATCCGGTCGTCCTGGCTGTCACCCATTGCTTGAGTGGTGTCCTCAACGCTCCGCAGCATGTCGATCAGCGGGGCCTTGATGCCCAGTGTGATGCCGCTTTGCGAGAAGCTCTGCTTGCTGTCGCTGCGGTTGGTCTCGCGGGCTTCGACGATCTGTACGTCGCGCGCCTGGATGTCGATATCGCCACCGGGAGCGATCACATCGCTGCCCACCTGGCGGTATCGGTTGCCGGCAGTGATGAGGACATTGCCGTCGATGGCTCCCACTGTGCTGCCCACGGCGGTGCTTTGCTCCCGGCGGCCACTACTGCTTTGCTGCTGCTGACCCCACGTCCAGCCCGAGTTCGCATCGAACATCCCGCTCTTCGATTCCTCGCGCGTGAAGTCACTGGCCTTGTTCTGCGTAGCCGCTTCGATGGTGATGTTGTTGCCAGCCCAGAGCTCCGTGCCCTTGTCGCTCACAACATTCGACCCGCGAATGCGGATGTCGCGAGTCGCATCCAACACAATGGTCTTTCCACCCAAGCTGCTGCCAATGACCTCCGTCCCACTGGAAGTTCCGCGCTGGAGACTGGTGTCACTCCCCCAGAACCCGCTGTCGCTGCGGTACCTCATTTCGCTGAGGGCCGATCCGGAATTTCCTTCGACGATGTTGATATCGCGTTTCGCCATCACCTCCAGTGCACCATCCGTGCTGTTGATGGTGCCGGCACGCACATTCACATCTCGCTTGGCATGCAGGCTGATATCCCCGCTGGTCTCGATGCGGGTGCCGACCTCTTGCGTGCTCGCCTCGGCCCGGAAGTTGCGCGTATCGCGCCATGACGCATCCTGCCTTCCCGTCGTGACGGTGCCCAGATTGATGTCACGCCCCGCACCGATCTCGGTCGTGCCTTCTTTGCCGCTGTTGGAGACGATGGCGCCAATCAGGTTGACATCGCGACCGGCCGAAGCCACGAGCACGCCCTTCGGATCACTTACATAGAGTCCGGCCACCCGGTCCACGATGGTCGCACCACGCAGACTCACTGCGCCCGGCGTGAGGTCCAACGCCAGGCCGCTGCTGCTGGTCGTGGTCCGCACATTGATGTCGCGACCAGCCTCGACCTTAAGCTGACTCACCGCATCGATGGTGCCCCCGATATTGTTCAGATCGGTTCTGGCCTTGAGATCGACGCTGCCACCGGAAATTCGTCCATTCAGGTTCTGGATGTTTTCCGCGGTGATGTTCACCGTCTTGCGCCCCGCCACAGTGCCGCTGTTGACGAAATCTCCATCGAGCTTGATGTTGACCTCCTTGCCAGCCAGCAACGCGCCCGAACCATCGATGTCGCCGTTCTTCACCCGCACATAGACCTGCGGCACGAGCACACGCTGCGAGGAGCCATCCGGCAGAGTGACCGTCTGCTCGACCAGCCATACGATGTCGCTGGTGAGCTGGGCCATCTGCGCATCCGTGAGCGCGATCCCCGGACGCAGACCGTACTGCTGCGCGAACGTCACCCCGGCGTCCATCAGCGCGGCGTACTGCTTGTCGTCGCTGTCGTAGCCGTCCAAGTAGCGTTGCCCCGTCAACTGCGCCACCTGCTCGCGGATCAGGCGCTGTTCGTAGTAGCCGTCGCCCAGTCGCTTGAACGTGTTGCTCGGGTCCTGCCCCAGGTTGTTCAACAGGTAATCGCTACTGAGCCAGTTGCGATATCCCGCGAAGCGCGGATCGGTCTCGATCAGGTAGCGGCTGGAAGCCCCGGCATGCGTACGGAACAGACTGGCAGTGGGCAAGCTCAGCCCCGGCAAGGTCGTGCGTACGACTTGCGTGGTGCCACCGCTGGCGGCCAGACGAACTTCGATGATCGGATGAACGATGGGACCGGTGCTCCCGCCCAAGCCTGCGCCCGGCGCGTTCACCGAGGGCCCGGTACCACCGCCGACGCCAGCGGGGCCGACAGCTGTCACGCCACCGGCGCCTGCCACGCCTTCGTTGGTATGGCCAAGGGTCAAGCTGCCGGTGCCTGCCCCACTCCCCGAGACCGCGATGTTTCCCTCCTGTCGTGCGGCAGCCAGAGTCACAGTGATCGGAACACTGGAGTTGTAGGGAGATACCTGTTCTCCATCGCCGTAGCCGGCCTGGAACAGCTGCACGCCAGTACGAATCTGCGAACCCGATACTTCGACGTTCTTGTTCGCGATCGTTCCGCCGGTCACATTCAACGCACCACCGGCCAAGATCTGGCTCATGTCGTTGGTGCCGCTGCCAACGGCGATATCCATCTTGCCGCCAGCGATGATTCGCGCAGGCGAAGATGTTTGTAATACAGGGACGGTGGTCGACTCGGTATAGACCCAGGCGTAGTAGGAGCGCGCGTAGTTGTCGTAGACGTCCGTAATAAAAGCCGCTGTCGCAGCGTCGAGACGCCTATGTGCCTCAAGATAGGCCGCCAACTGGGCATCGTTGACCGGTGCGTCCGTAGCTGGTGGCGTCACGCCGAACGTCGCCCAGATCGGATCGGAGCGCGAGTACCAGGCGCCGGGCTCTGTGAAGGTCTCGCTGACATCGATATTCACATAGCGTGTGCCATGCAAATCGCTGCTGTTGCGCGGCGGATTCGCGTAGTACGCCTTGTACCGGGACAACGGGTAGCTGGCGGACGGCACCAGAATTCCGGCGAACTGACCGGCAACGGGCCCAATCCCCGTGTTGACGAAGCTGCGCCACAGGACGCCCATGGCCGGCCCTTGGGTGATCACAAACACCAGCTGGCTCGCGTCGTAGCGCGTCGAGCTGCCGGGCAATGCATATTCCGTGTGCTGCTGACCATCCGACGCGGTCTGGGTGCTCCACGTCACGCCGCCGTTGGTGTTGTTCAGGACATTGGCCTTGATATCGGCATTGCCAACCGCTTCGATGGTGGCCGCATGGTTGTTCAGCGTGCCAGCAGCGTCGCTGGCCTTGCCGTCGACCAGCTTGCCGCCGATGAAGAGGTCCTCACCGCTCAGGATCAGCGCACCATCGCGGTTGTTGATGGTGCCGGCGCCGATGTCCAGCCGATTGCGTGCCGCAATGGTGCCGGCCGATGCCACACCGTTGACGGTTTCCGCGCCGTTGTTGAGCGTGCCTGCACCGATCGCGATGTGGTCTCCGTAGATGCGACCAGTGCCAATGTTGTCGAGCGTCCCGGCATTGATCCGGGTCTCGATGCCATCGATGACACCACGGTTGGTCAACGTTCCGCTGGCGTTCAGCGTGGTGTTCTTCCCCTGGATGTCGCCGGTCGCCGTGTTGTTGATGTCCTTTGCAGAGAGCGTGAGGTCGTTGCCGGCGGTCAGCTTGCCACCGTTGGTGATGTTGCCGGCCGTCGATATGTTCAGGTTGTGGTTGGCGATGGTTTCGCTGCCTGCGGCAAACGCGATGTCCTCGGTGACCGCCAGGCTCATGTCGCCCTGCGACAGCAGCTTTCCGTCCCACGTGACCGAACCTGCGTCGAGCACAACGTTCTTGCCGGCAATCAGAGTGCCGCCGGTGTTGAGCACCGACAAACTCTTGACTGCACCAGGGTCCCTCACGGTGAGCGTGTTCCCCGCCGATACCAAGCCTGCGCTGTTGTCGATCTGCCCGCTGCTGATGAGCGTGGCATTCTCGTCCGCGCGAATTTCCCCCGTCTTGTTGGAGAGCGACTGGGCCGTGACGCTGACGTTCTTGCCTTCGATGCCCAGTTCTGCGCCCTGCGTCCCGGCGTTGTCGATCCCGACGGCATGAAGCGTGGTCGTCGCAGTGGACCGGATCAGGCCTTGCACATTGGCAAGTCCTGTCGTGGTGAGGTTGAGGTCCCCAACTGCCAGGGTCTGTCCACTGCTGTTGTCATACCCCGCGAGACCTGTGTCGATCGCAACGGTTGATTGACCCAGCACCATGCCGCCGCCAGCGTTGGAGAAGGCGCCGGTATTGGCGGTCAGCGCATTCTTGGCGCCGATGAATCCGGCCGCGTTGTCGAATGCACCGCTCTTGATGTCGAGCGTGTCGGCACTCGTGATGCCGCCCTGCTTGTTGTCATAGCCGGCGGCGTTGGTGTTGCGCAGCGTCTGGCTCTTCGTGTCGATGGTCATCGCGGCGCCGGACTGGATCAGTCCGGCGTCGTTGTTCAACGCGCCCGACCTCAGATCGACGGTGGTGGTCGCCGCCAACGTTCCCTTGTCGCTGTTGTCCAGGGCATTGCCGCGCGTGTCCACCGTCAGGCTGTCACCGAAAACCGTGCCGCCCGTGTTGATCAGCCCCCCATTGGCCAGGGCAACCTTGGCTCCGGCCTGCAGCGTTCCTTCGTCATTGGTCGTCACGCCGGAGGTGGTCACGGCCAGGTTGCCCTTGACTGCCGCAACGGTGCCGAGCCTATTGTTCAGCGTGTTGGCAACGAGCATCGTGTTGCCGTTGGCTGCCAGGGTGCCTCCCGCGTTTGTCGCGGCACCGCCGATGGTGAGACTCAGATCGCCGACAGCCGTTGCGCTGCCACTGTCGTTGTTCAGCTGGCCGGCGGTGATCTGGGTGTTGCCGCCTGCGCTGATCGCGCCCTTGTTGCTGTTGTCGAGGATGCCGTCCACTGCCAAACCGAGACTGGAAGTTTCGGCTGCACGGATGGTTCCAGCGCGGTTCGTGAGACTGCCGGCAGAGATGCTGGCGCCGCCGTTGCTGGCGATGGTGCCGCCGGTGTTGTCCAGCGCTTCGGCGACCGTGACGCGCGCAACTTCTCCGCCCACCTGAACGATCTGACCGCCTCGGTTGCTCAAGGAGCCCGCATCAATGGTGATCTGCTTGGCGCTGGTCTCGCCACCGTCCTGGTTGAAGGCGCTGGACAGCGCGACCATCAGGGCGCCGTTGGTCGTGATCTTGCTCGCGACACCTCCCGTTGCCGCCCCCTCGTATCCGCCACCTGTGATGGCCAGCGTGCCTGAGCCGGCATGCTCGATCTTGCCCGCGTTATTGGTGATGGTCGCGGCCTTCAAGGTCATGTCCAGGCCGTTGCTGGCGATACGGCCGCCGTCGTTGTTCAACGTCCCGCTCGCGGCGATGGTGGCCGCGCCCGTGCCGGTCTGAACGATCTCGCCCTCGAGGGTATTGGCGATGTTGGAAACCTTCAGATCCAACCGATCCGCGTTGAGCTTGCCGCCCTCGTTGAGCAGTGTCTGCGCAGCATTGCTGTTGGCCGTGATCGCCAGCGTTCCAGGTGTCACCACTGTCGCCCCGCTGGTGGTCACATTGCCCTGCGTCGCAGTGATGGCGATGTTGGCCGCGCTGGTCTGGCTGCCCGACACATCGACACTCGCGCCTTGCAGCACGGCATCGCCCGCCGCGAGGTTGGTGCCGTTCGCGACCAACGCCCCGGACGTCGTGACACGCAAGTCGCCCACACCGCCGAGCTTCCCGTCGCTCTGGATGCCTGCGCCGAGGACACCTGTCGCTGCACCTTGCACACTGCCTGCCGCGACCGTCGTGTGGCGGCCTGCCGTGATGCTGCCGTCGTTCGCCAACTGCCCATCAGCCACGACGCTGACATCGTTCTCGCCCCGCAGGCTGCCGCTGTTGGCGATCGACCCCGCCTTGACATTCAGATCGGTCGCCGCGCCAAGCGAGCCACCGCTGCCATTGACCAGCGCATTGACCGCGTTGACCTGCACACCGGCCTGCGCCGACTGGATGCTGCCTTTCGTGTTGTCGAGGCTGCCAGCACCCAGCACCACCGCCTGATTGGCGATCAGTGTGCCGGCGTTGTTGTTCATGGCACCCACCACCTGCGCCGTCAGGCTGCCGGTGGCCGAGACCGTGCCGCGCGTGTTGTCCCCCTTGCCGCCGACCGTGAGGCTGGCATCGCTGCCGCTGGCGAGCGAGCCATCGACGTTGATCAGGTCGCCGCTCGTGACGATGTTCAGCGACCCTGCATTGAGCTTCCCGCCGGTGTTGTCGAACTGCCCGACGTTGGCGCTGAAGCCGTTGCTGACATTGAGGGTACCGCCGTGGTTGTCGAAGGTCGGCTGGTTGACGCTCATGCTGGCGAGGCTCAGGGTCCCGCCGTTGTTGTTGATGTTCGCGCTCTGCAGCGTGATCGGACCGCCTGCGTAGATCTTGCCGCCATCGTTCAGGATCGCGCCCGCCGCCTGGATGACACCGGGCGAAGGAGGCACATAGGGCGCCGGTGTGATTGTTTCGCCTGCGCCGGAGCCCGTGCCTGATCCGGAGTTGCCGCCTTCTGCAGGCGCACCAGGGTTGGTGCCGCCGCCAGCGCCGGAACCCGTGCCGCCACCGGATTGCGGCGGCGTTTCCGAAACGGGCTCCAACCCGATCACGCCACCGCCCGTGTTGCTCAATGCCGGCGCGGAGATCGACAGCGGCGCACTGCTGGTCTGGCGGATCGTGCCGCCATTGCGGTTGTCGATGTTGCCTGCGGCACTGCTCAACTCGACGCGCGCGCCCTCCAACGTACCACCCTTGCCGTCGATCGAATTGGTGAGCGTGTCTCGCGCGGCAATCTTCAGATTGCCGCCGCTGCTGATGCGGCCACTATTGGCCAGGCTCGACACGACCAGGTTCGCATCGGCCGTGGCCTGAAGGGTTCCGATGTTCTCGAGACGGCCGGCGCTCGTCACGACGAGCTGGCCGGCACCGCCCAGTACAGGCGTCCCCGGCGCGGCCTGGATGGTTCCTGCGTTGCGCACGCCCAGGCCCGCTTCGGTGCCGATCAATGTGATCTTGCCGGCGTACATGCCGCCCAGCGCCGCCACGTCGAGTGCAAAGGTGGGCGCGGCGCCGGTGCCGGCGGTCGGCGCAACCTGGCTGTGATCGACCGAGACCTGGTTGGCCCCGGTCACCACTTTCAACTCGCTGGCCCAGATGCCCGCATTGGCTTGTACGGCGCGGGCCAGGATGGCTGCGTAGTCGGTCTTGCTAGCGTCCAGGCCTGCACCGTCGATGGTGACCGTGCCGCCACGCACAAGAAAACTGTCGAGCCCGCCCATCGCGTTGAACTGGGGTGTCCCGGTGGTGAGCGTGGCGCGGCTCGCG
This sequence comes from Variovorax sp. GW822-FHT04A09, assembly GCF_058801005.1. Lineage (NCBI taxonomy): Bacteria > Pseudomonadati > Pseudomonadota > Betaproteobacteria > Burkholderiales > Comamonadaceae > Variovorax > Variovorax sp. GW822-FHT04A09. The sequence continues at coordinate 1,281,703 of NZ_JBXAMV010000001.1, forward strand.
TTGATGAAGCCGCCACCGTCGACACTGATGCCGGCCGGGTTGGCAATGATCACTTCGGCCCTCGCCCCGCCGACTTCGATGTAGCCGCGCAACTGGCTCGGATTGCCGCCGTTGACCTCGTTCAGGATGATCCGCGCGGGCCCCGTCGCGAGGAACGGATTGCCCTGGACGATGCCGCCGAGTTGCGTCTGCACGTTGGTGCGGCTGTTGTTCAGGATCGCCCCATTCGGGCCGACGTTGAACTGGTTGTAGATGTTGCGCGAGACGCCCGCGGCCGATGGCGTCTGGATGTTGATCAACGGCACGCCGTTGGGAGCCACCAGCACGGTCGGCCGCTGGGCCCCGGGAACGTTGAACGCCCCCGTCATCTGCGCACTCGCCGGCCCCGCACCCAGCAAGCCCGCGAGCGCTGCACCGACCACCATGGGACTCAACGCAACCGCACCGGCCGCCGCCACCGTCGTGGCCCTGGAGGCGCCCTTGCCAGTGCTGTTCGCGGTCTCCTGAACCACCATGCGCATGCCTCTGGCGGCGTTGAAGACGATGCGATGCAGATGACGGTTCATTGTTTTGGTGCTCCCCTGATAGTTGGTATCTCGCGACGCCGTCTGTGACAAGACGCAGCAGTCGCGGCCGATTATGGGAAGGGGGAACACCACGCACACGGCACTTCGTCACGGTTTGACGAAGCTTGCAGCGGCGTTTTTCAGAAGTAATTCGAAGGCACTACAACACTTGTTTGCAACCGCAAACAAAGCGGGAAATTGACCGGCGTCAGGGCAAGAAGACCGGCTCGCACCGCACCTCGGTCTTCACCGAATTTGCAATGAAACACTCCTCATGCGCCCGATGGTGCATGCGCTCGATCTGCTCGCGCGTGGGCAGGTTCTCGCCCGAAAAACTCACCTGCGGGCGGAGCGTGACCACAGTCATCGCCATCTTCCCCTCGGCGTTCTTCTCCATCACCCCCGTGGCCGCGTCGACATAGCGGTCGACCACGAACTTGCGCTTCACCGCCATAGTGAGGAACCACAGCATGTGGCAGCTGGACAGCGAGGCCACGAACATCTCTTCCGGATCGACCGCCGACGCGTCGGAGAACGGCAGCGGCACCACGTGCGGCGACGAAGAGCCCGGCACCTGCGCACCGCCATCGAAGCGCAGTACATGGTGGCGGCTGTAGGTGTTGGCCAGGAAGTCCCGGTCGCCCCGCTCCCAGACGATCTCGGCGGTGTACTCGGACATGGGTCGTGCTCCTCGATGGATGGAATGAATGGATGTCAGACGGTCATCAGCTTCACGATCAGCGGCACCAGCAGCGCGGTCGCGATGCCGTTCAGCCCCATCGCCAGCGCCGAGAACGCGCCCGCGGTCTCGTTCACCTGGATGGCCCGCGCGGTGCCGATGCCGTGCGCCGCCATGCCGACGGCAAAGCCGCGCACCGCGGGCTCCTTGATGCGCAGCAGGTTCAGCAAGCCCGTGGCCATGATCGCGCCCGAGATGCCGGCGATGGCCGCGGCCACGGCGGCCAGCGACGGCAGGCCGCCGATCTTCTCGGCCACGCCCATCGCGATCGGCATGGTGGCCGACTTGGGCGCGAGCGACATCAGGAGCTCGCGCGAACCGCCGAGCACCCAGCCGATGCCGATGGCCGACACGATGGCAGCCACCGAGCCCACCAGCAGCGCCACGCCGATCGGCAGCCACAAACGCCGCAGCCGGCCGACCTGGCTGTACAGCGGCACGGCCAGCGCCACGGTGGCCGGGCCGATCAGGAAATGGACGAACTTGGCGCCCTCGAAGTAGGTGTCATAGGGCGTGCGCGTGAGCAGCAGCACGCCCACGATGACGATCACCGACACCAGCACCGGGTTGACCATCGGGTTGCGCCCGCTGCGCGCATGCAGCCACAGCGCGCCCAGGTAGGCCAGCAGCGTGAGCGACAGCCACAGCAGCGGCGACTGGGCCAGGAAGACCCAGATTTCAGACAGTTTGGCGGGCGCGTTCATTCGGCGTCCTTGCCGGTGATGCGGATCATCCAGCGCAGCGTGAGCGCGGTCACCGCCATGGTGAAGGCGCCGCCCACGACGCCGGCCGCGAGGAACGGCAGCCACTCGCGCCCCACGCGCTCGAAATGCAGCATGACGCCGGTCACCGCCGGGATGAACAGCAGCATCAGGTTGCGCAGCAGGTGGCCCGAGGTGTCGGTCAACTCCTGCGGCACGCCGCCGCGCACCAGCAGGCCGACGAACAGCAGCAGCATGCCGATCAGCGGACCGGGAATCGGCAGCGACAGCCACTGCACGAGCAGTTCGCCGGCAAGCTGGCACAGGAAGAGCGTGGTGATGGCGTAGAGCATGGGCCTGTTCGTTTTCCTTTTCTTGAGACGGCCCTATTGTGGTGCGAGGTGTGTTCAGCCGCTGTGTCGTGCGGCGCTGGCCCTCGCCCACGCGGCCTTCAAGGCCTGCTGGCTGGCCGGCGGCAGCACGCCCAGGCGCAGGTGCCCCGGCAGGCCGAAGGAGGCGCAATCGCGCAGCTTGATGCCCTCGGCGCGCAGCGCGGCGGCCCGGGGCGGGTATGGCGTGTCGGGCCGTGCGCCGAAGAAGTTGGCGTCGCCCGGCAGCACCTGCCAGCCCAGCGATTCGCAGACGGCGCGCTGCCGCGCCTTCCAGTCGCGCAGGATGTCGAGGCTGCGCGCGAGCCAACCTTGCGCTTCGTCGCTGGTCCAGGTCGTGAGCAGCGCGACGCCGTGCGTGCCCAGCGGCCACGACGGCGCGAGGCGCGCGAGCCGTTCCAGCAGCGGACCGGCCACGTCGACGTTCGCAGGCGCGATGGCGTAGGCGGCGCGGATGCCCGTGAGGCCCATGGCCTTGTTCGGCGTCCACAGCTGCCAGAGGCGGTCGCGCTGTGCGGCGTCGTGCGAGGGCTGGCCTTCGAGGCGCAGCGGCTCGTAGGCCATGTCGAGCACGCAGATGGCATCGCTCGCGGCATGCTGCGCGATGTCGGGCTGCGGCTGGCCGAATGGGCTCGACGGTTCGCAGCACCAGCGCAGCGCGGCGCCGTCGCCCCCCTCGGGTGCGCGCCGCACGCCGAGGCCCCAGGCCAAGGCCGAGCGTTCGTAGTCGCCGTAGCTGTGCGCGGGCAGCCAGACCTCTCCGCCGCCATCCTGCGCCACGGCGGCGCTGATGCGGTGGATGAATTCGCTCGCGCTCGCGGCGATCGCGATGCGCTCCACCGACACGCCATGGAAATCGGCGAGCGCGGAACGCAGCGCGGTGTAGCGCGGATCGGGATAGTGCGCCGCGTCGGCCTCGCGCAGCGCGGCCAGCACCACGGGACACGAGCCGACCGCGTTGCCGTTGGTTGAGAAATCGTGCTGCGCAGCGCCTGAGGCGTCAGGGCCACCGTGCACAAAAGCCTTCGAATTTGACAAATCGACTACCCCAAGCCTTCAAGAAATCTCGCACAAGCTCATTGCGAGCTGCGCTGAACGAGATCGCGTACTAGGCAACACTCAAAGAACTGAGAAGTAGATTTCGGCCAGCTTTGAGAACGCCTCCGAACCTCCCACCACTTCACCGTTCAAGTAGATGTCTGTTGCCAAGCGCGCTGGACGCGGCGGCATCATGTCCGCCACTTTCGCGCTCCTTTCGGAGAACTGCTCGTAGCTTTCAGCAGTTTTTAAACTCAGAACGATGTCTCCCTCAGCGGTCTTGCTAGCCAATGCTTCGGGGATCCAGCCGTACACAGAGCACACCCAATCGACACTCGGGCCATACGTGACTGCGAGCCAAAAAGCTCCGTCTCCGCTGCGACCGTCCTGGTTCAACACGAAGTTGCTAACTACAGATGTACTAAGTGCGTCGGTGGACCGAAGGAAGTACCAGACAAATTCAACGAGTTCCTGACAGCGAGCTGTGCCGGGTGGAGCCTTGTGCTGATGCTCCAACAGGTTTCGAAGCGCCGATATTTCCTCAAGCATCGCAGGCCTTGCTATCCCGAAATGGCCCAACATCTCCAAAAGCTCACCCGGCTTCCTTGGATCTGCGATTCTCTTGAATCGGTATAAGGCGTTCAAACGTTTCAATCGATGATCAACTGCCCTTTTCAGATTCGCAATGCAGTCGATTCGGTAGTGCTCATCTCCTTCATGCGTCAGAAGATGGTCTGCATGCTTCCAGTACTGATACGGTTTTTTCCAGTCAACGTCTTCCGCGATTGAAGAAATCTCTCGTGTGGCATCCCAGGAGAGAACTTCAAGAGGAAGTGATAGGTACGACGTCATGGAAGTGAGTTGTTCATTCAGCAGTTTGGTCGTCTAGCTTGCTAGATCTCAGCGCACCAACCACCAACTCCGGCTGGAAAATCGCCACATATCCTTTATGCATAGATCATCACGAGCAGCATGACCACCAAGATGACCGCCGCGCCTTCAATTATCCGAGCCGCCCTCTCGCTCAGGACAATTGCGCGTCGAGTGTGCGGCTCTTGGACCTGCTGCCCCTCCGCATTGAGCGCATAGACTCCCGGCTTCGCAAGCCGCACACCCAGCAGCAGCGCCATCGCCCCCATCGGCCAGCCGCTGTTGGGCGACGGCGTGCGGCGCGCCTCGCGGGCCACGCCGCGCGGCCAGCGGCCGGCCGCGAGGGCCAGCAGCAGCACGGTGAGGCGCGCGGGCAGCCACGAGAGCACGTCGTCGGCGCGCGCGGCCCACTTGCCGAACCAGGTCCAGTCGCGCCCGCCGCGTTCGCCACGGTAGCCCCACATGGCATCGGCGGTGTTGGCGAAACGGTAGAGCGCCGCGCCCGGCAGGCCGAACAGCACGAACCAGAACACGGGCGCCACCAGCGAGTCGTTGAGGTTCTCGGCCAGCGACTCGATGGCGCTCTCGCGCACCTCGCGCTCGCTCAGCACCGAGACGTCGCGGCTCACGAGGCGCGCGAGCCGTGCGCGGCCCGCGTCGAGCGATTCGCCCAGTGCGGCTTCGACCGCCTGCACCTCGTCGCGCAGCATGCGCCATGCAAAGAGCGGCTTGAACGCGAGCCCGAGCACCACGGCCATGGCCCAGACCGGGAGCCATTGCATCGCCAGGCTCTGCACCGCCGACGCGACGGCGAACGCGGCCATCGCGCCCACGCACCAGCCGAGCGCGCCCATCGCGAAGCCCGGCAGGTCGCGCGGCTTCGCGTCGGCGGCGCGCGGTGCGAGGCGGCTGCCGATCCAACCCAGGTAGCGGCCCATCCACACGACCGGATGCAGCGCGGTGGGCGGCTCGCCCAGCCAGCGGTCGACGGCCAGTGCCAGCCACAAGGCGGCGACCAGCGCGAGGGCGAAGACGGTGAAGGGATCGAGCGCGGGCATGGCAGGCATTCTCGTGAATCAGGCGGCGGGCATGGCCCGGCCGCGCCGCCATTGCACCAGCGCGCCGACGGCCAGCAACAAGGCGGCGCCGAATGCGGCGAGCAGGCGCGGCAGCACGGCGGACGGCGGCGGGGGCGAGGGGGTGTCGGCGATGGGCTTCAGCTGGAGACCGGCCACCGGTTGCGCGAAGTCCGCTGCGGCGGGCGATTCGGGTACGGGCTGGGTCGCTTCGACGGGCGTGATGGCGGGTGCGGCGACGACCGGTGCAGGAGCAGTGACAGACGACGGCGCCAACGCAGCCTGCGCAAACCGCTGCACCGCCTCGTTCCGCTCGCGCAGTCCCGTGGCGCGCACCGCCTCCGTGTAGGCCTGCGCCAGCTCGCGCCGCGTCGTGGCATCGGGCTTCCAGTAGTTCAGCCGCACGGCGTCGAGCATGCGTTCCAGCGTCTGCGCGAAGGCGGCGCGGTTCTCACGCTCCAGCCACTGGCGCGTGCCGAGCTTGTAGGTGTCGCGCACATACACCTCGTGCAGCGACTGCCAATGGTCCGCTCGCACGGCGGCGGGCGCGGTCGCCTGCCAGCCCCAGAGGAACTGCGCGGTCTTGAGCACCTGCAGCGCGCCGCTGTAGCCCTCGGCCTTCTGCGCCTCGATCCATTGCGGGTGCAGGTAGCGCGTCTGCATCTCGCGCGCGATGGCGCCGGCGGCGGTGTCGGTGCGCACGGCCGCGCCGTCGCGCAGGTTCTGCACGTACAGCGCCGGGTCCTTGCCCGTGAGGTGGCGCACGGCCAGCGCGATGCCGCCCAGGTACTGGAACGGGTCGTCGTTGGTCAGCACGCCGTAGAGGTTGGAGGTGCGCGCCATGAGCGCCGCATCGACCTGCGCGAGGTTGCCCGCGAAGGCGCCCGGGCGCGTCGCGCCGTCGAGGCCGCGCCCGTAGGCATGGCCCATGCGGTCCATGTAGAGCCCGGCCATCTGCGCGTCGCCACCGCCACGCTGCTGGCCCTTCCAGAGTTCGGTGGCGAGCACCGCTTCCTCGAGCCCGGCGCCGTAGCTGCCCTGCTCGTTCGAGAACACGCGCGCGGTCGACCAGCGCCGCGCCTCGGCCGCCGTCGCGCCCCCGGCGCGCAGCGTGCGCGCCATCGCCTCGCTGTGCTGCGCGACGGCGTTGCCGGGCTCGTCGAGCGCGGCCACTTGCTGCACAGCCTCGTCGAGCCAGCGCATCACGTGCGGGAACTGGTCGCGGTACGAACCGGTGACGCTGATCAGCACGTCCATGCGCGGCCGCTTCAGCACCGCGGCCGGCACGATCTCGATGCCGACCATGCGCCCGGCTTCGTCCCAGCGCGGCTTCACGCCGAGCGCGTGGAAGGCCTGGCTCTCGGTCACGCCCTGGTGGCGCGAGGCCTCGCCGGCCCAGAGCGTGAAGGCGATCTTCTGCGGCGCACGGCCGCCGTGGGTGCGGGCGTGCGCGGCGATCCAGCCGTCCATCGCGGCGACGCCGGTGTCCCAGGCGGCGCGCGTGGGCACGCGGCTGGGGTCGAAGCCGTAGAGGTTGCGCCCGGTCGGCAGGCTGTCGGGGTCGCGCACCGGGTCGCCGCCGTAGCGCGATGTCAGGTAGCGGCCGTCGAGCGCGGTGAGCAGGCCTTCGATTTCCTCGTTGTGGGCCAGCACGGCGTCGAGCGCGCGGGCCCGTGCGGCAAGCGAACGCAAAGGTTCAGCATCGGTGGCCGTGTCGTTGCCCGCCAGCACGGCCTCCAGCCAGCGCGCGGGCTTCGAGGCCGCGATGCCCTGCGCATCGGTGAGGAACATCTCGTCGAGGTCTTCGCCCATCGCCTGCGCCACGGGTTTGCCGAGGATCTGCAGGATCGTCTGACGCCGCCGCTGCGCATCGGGCGCCTCGCCGAAGGTGGCCAGGCCCAGCGGCTGCGCGGTCTGCGCGAGTTCGTCGAGGTACGGGTGCAGCACGGCGATGAAGCCGGCGAAATCGGCGCGGATGCGCGCGGGCGTCCATTGCAGGTCGCGGTCGTAGTGCTGCGCGACGAAGTCGGTGGTGAGGCGCCGTTCCAGCGCGGTCTTCACCGCGCCGGGCGACAGCGTTTCCCAGTCGTGCAGGCGCTCGTGCATGTCCCGCACGCCGGGGCGAAAGCCCGCGGGCGCGAACATCGGCGTCGAATGGCTCACCATGGTCGCGCGACCGCGGCGCTTGGCGGTCGTCGCCTCGCCGAGGTTGTCCATGATGTACGGATAGACGTTGGGCACGTCGCCCAGCGCAAGCAGCGGATCGTCCCGCACCGAGAGCCCGCGCTCCTTGCCCGCCGACCACTCGACCGTGCCGTGCGTGCCCACATGCACCAGCGCGTCGGCGCCGAAGCGGCTGCGCAGCCAGAGGTAGGTCGCGAGGTAGCCGTGGCTCAGCGGCACGGCCGCGCGGTGGTACACCTGCTGCGCCTTGCCGGCCACCTGCGTGCCGGGCTCGAAGCGCGGCGGCTGACGCAGCACGACCACCTGGCCGAACTGCACGCGCGGCACCACGAAGGCCGGCGCACCGGCCACGGGCCGCAGCATCGTCGAGGCCTCGGGCGGGCCCCAGTAGGCTTCGATGCGGCGTTGCGTGTCGGCGGGCAACGCGCGAAACCAGGCGAGGTACTGCGACAGCGGCAGCGTGTCGGCCAGGCCCTGGTCGAGCAGCGGCTGCAGCGCGTCGCCGCCTTGCGCCGTCGGGTAGTAGGCCTTCATCGTGGCCTGCACCTGCGCGATCACTTTGTCCGCGCCCGGCGCCTCGGTGCGGTAGCCGGCCGCCTGCATCGCGGACAGCATCCGGTCGACGCTGCGCGGCACGTTGAGGAACGACGCGCCGAAGTTCGCCTCGCCCGGCGGGTAGTTGTAGACCAGCATCGCCACGCGGCGCTCGGCGGCGGGCGTGCGACGCAGGCGCAGCAGCGCGGCGGCCTTGTCGGCCACGGCGTCGATCTGCGCGGGCAGCGGTTGCAGGCTGCCGGTGGCGGCGTCGCGCGCGGTGACCAGCATCGGGTCGGTCATGCCCGCGAGTTCGCTCGGGCTGTAGTAGGCCGCGATGTCGGTCTGCGCGAGGCCGTCCTTGCTGCGCGTCCATTGCGCCGCATCCATGGCCAGCGAGGGGAGCGTCTGCAGCACGGGCACGCCGATGCGTTCGAGTTCAGCCTTGCGCTCGTTCGGGCTGAACACCAGCGCGGCGTTGATGAGGAGGTCGGCGATGCGGCGTTCGCTCTCCTCGGTGTGCGTCATGCGAAAGAACAGGTCCTTCTGCTGGCGCGGGCCGTAGAAGGCGTAGGCGCGCAGGCCGCGCTGCGCGAGCGTGCCGATCAGGCGGTCGAGCCAGTCGGTGTCGTCGCCGGTGAGCGTGGCGCTGTTGACCGCGATGGCGACGGTGCCTTGCCCGCCCGGCAATGCCTCGACGGCTGCGATGGTGCTTTCGACGCGCGGCCAGTCGGGGTGATAGAAGCCGGCGAGCGGCAGCGGCATAGGGTCGGGCAGCCCGGCGGCATCGCCGATCCGCACCATCGCTTGCACCGAGGCTTTCAGATTCGCCTCGCCTGGGAAGCGCCAGTAGGCGCGCAGCCGCTGCGCCCAGGCCGCATCGACGCCGCGCTCGGCTGCGAGCGGTGGCACCTCGGGTGGCTTCTGGCCCTTCGCCACGAGGGCGAATTCACCGATCTGCACATAGGGAACGGAGGTTCGCGCAATGACATCGCCGAAGCGCGCCGCCGCCGACTGGGCGACGCTGAGGTGCGGCGCATCGATGACCAGCAGGCGCGCGCCATCGAGCGCGGCGGCCAGCGTCTCGGGTGCGTCCTGCGCAGCCGACACCACCTGCAGCGGCACGCCGGCCTCGCGCGCCGCCGCTTGCAGCCGCACCACGCGCGCAGGCGACACCAGCGCCGTGCTCAGCACCACCACGCGCGACCCGGCCGCCACCGCAGGCTGTGCCATCAGGCACAGGAGCCCAAGCCAGAAGACGAAAAGCCGCGTCACTTCCCGCCCGACGCCGGCACCGCGTCCGCCGGCACGTAGATCATCGTGCCGTCCTTCAGGCGCCAGGCGGTGCCGGCCTTTTCGCCGTCGCCCTGCCCCGTTGCGCCGCTGGCCTTGAAGCGCGTCACCTTCCGGCCTTCGCGCGTGATGATCTCCATGTCGGGCTGGCCCTCGTGGCGGATGACCGTCACCTTGTCCTGCGAGAACGGGTTCACCGGGTTGTTGATGACCGCGATCATCAGCATGCCGATGACGACCATGAAGACGTCGATCAGGTTGATGGTCGAGAGCACCGGGTCGTCGTCGTCGCTGTCCAGGCTGCTCAGGATGGAGAACTGCCTGCGGCTCATGACAGCCGGTCCCGCGCGTCGAGCAGCATCACCAGCTCGCGCATGAGCCAGCGGCGGCGCACCGTGTAGACCACGAAGGTGATCGAGGCCGAAGCCAGCGCCACGATCACGGCCGCGAACGCGGGCGCCAGGCTCTGCGCCACGCCCTGCGATTCGCCCGAGGCCACGGCCACGAGCGCCGGGCCCATGGGGATCATGGTGGCGATCAGCCCCAGCATCGGCGCCACGCGGCTGCACAGGCGCACGCCTTCGAGCTGCTTGAGCACGACCAGCTCCATCTGTTCCTGGCTGGCCTGCGCATGAGGCTGCAGCACCAGCGCACGCGACGGGTCGCGGCGGCGCTGCCACCACTCGATGCCGAAGGCGCCGAGGCAGTACACGGCATAGACGAAGGACAGCAGCACGCCGAGCGTCACGGGCCAGAGGAACAGCCGCGCGAGCTCGAAGAGAACAGTGTCGAAGGCCAGCATCAGGTGGGCTCCACGCAAGAAGATGAAGTGGAAGAAGGATCGAACAGGTCCGACGGCCGGCCCCAGCTTTCGTCGAACACCAGCGAGGCCAGCGGCGCGCGCCGGGCCCAGCGTTCGCGCTGCAGCATCGGCTCTTCGTAGAACGCATGCACCGGGCCCAGGCACAGCAAGGCGATCGGCTCGGCGCCTTCGGGCAGGCCGAGCAGCACGCCCAGCTCGGCGGGTTCGAACAGCGACACCCAGCCCATGCCCAGCCCTTCGGCGCGCGCGGCGAGCCAGAGGTTCTGGATGGCGCAGGAGGCCGAGGCCAGGTCCATCTGCGGCAAGGTGCGGCGGCCGAACACGTGCTGCTCGCGGCCGTCGGCGAGCGTCACCACCAGCAGCTCGGCCGCGTCGAGCACGCCCTGCACCTTGAGACGCATGAACTCGTCTTCGCGCTGGCCGAGCGCGCGGGCGGTGAGCACGCGTTCGCGCTCGACCACCTCATGCAACTGCCGGCGCAGCCCTTCGCCGCGCACGCGGATGAAGCGCCACGGCTGCATGAAGCCGACGCTGGGCGCATGGTGCGCGGCGTCGAGCAGGCGGCGCAGCACCTCGGGCGCCACCTCGCCGCCCGCAAAGTGGCGCATGTCGCGCCGCTCGTGGATGGCGCGGTACACCGCCTTCGCCTCGTCGGCCGCGAACGCATGCGCCACCATCGGGGTCAGTCCTCGATGCCGCGCTGCGCCGGGATGCCGGCCTTGAACGCGTGCTTGACCATCTGCATCTCGGTGACGGTGTCGGCCAGCTCGATGATCTCGGGCGGGCAGCGGCGGCCGGTGAGCGCGACATGCACGTGCTTGGGGCGCGCGCGCAGGGTCTTGAGCACGCCTTCGAGCGGCAGCCAGCCGTAGATCAACGGGTAGGTGATCTCGTCGAGCACCACGAGGAAGAAGTCGCCCGACAGGATGGCGGCCTTGGCCTTCTCCCAGCCGTCGCGCGCGAGCTGACCCGAGCGTTCGAGGTCCTGGCTCTTCCAGCTGAAGCCGTCGCCCAGGCCTTCGATGGGAATGCCGATCTGCTCGAACATGCGGTGCTCGCCGAAGCGCGCCGAGGGCACCTTCATGAATTGGTAGATCTTCACGGCCTTGCCGCGGCCGTGTGCGCGCAACGCGAGGCCGAATGCTGCGGTGCTCTTGCCCTTGCCGTCGCCGGTGTTGACGATGACGATGCCGCGGCGTTCGCCTTCGGGTTTTTCGTAGGGCTTTTCGCTGGGAGGGGTTTCTATTTGCATGAGGGGTTCCGTTCTTGGGTGTTCTTGTGGTTCAGGGCGTGTGCGCAGGCCACCGGGTACTTCCCTCCGCGAATGTCCCCCGGGCTTCGCCCTCCTCCTTGATTTCGCTGCGGGAAGTACCCAGTGTCCTGCGCACACCGAGCGCGGTCGTTGTGCTGCTCGATCAACAACCGCACTGCCCCACGCTCGCGTCGATGAGGTGCCTTGCGCAGCGAAATCAAGGAGGAGGCCGCAGGCCGGGGGACATTCGCGGAGCAAGGTGCCCCGTCGGCGGGAGCGCGCCCCGAATGACTTGATGCGCGAAGCTTCATAGCGGCAATGCGATCCACTGGTCCGCCACGCGATGCACGCGAATGCGATGGTCGAACACCTGCTCCAGCGCCTGGTGAGTTTCAGGGTCGGAACAGGCACCGTGATGCGTCACCCTCCCCCGATTCATCACCACCAGTTCGTCCGCAGCCAGCGCCATCGGCAGCTCGTGCAACACGCTGACCACGGTGCGGCCTTGCGCGACCAGTGCACGCGCCGTCTGCATCCAGTCCGCCTGATGCGGCGGATCGAGGTTGGCCAGCGGCTCGTCCATCAGCAGCAGCTCGGCCTCGACCGCCAGCGCGCGCGCCAGCAGCACACGCTGGCGTTCGCCGCCGGAGAGTTGCCCCAACGGACGGTCGCGCCAGTCCCAGGCCTGGGTGCTGCGCAATGCGCGCTCCACCGCATCGCGATCCGCTTCGCTGGGTGCCGCGAGCCAGCGTTGGTGCGGCAGGCGCCCCAGCATGGCGACGTCGTAGACCATCAAATCGTCGGCGCTGCCCTCGCCCGTGCCGCTCTGGCCCAGCCAGGACAGGCGCCGCGCGCGCACGCGGGCCGGCACGGCCGCCTGCGCCTCGCCGAAAAGCCGCACTTCGCCGCGATGTGCGAGCAACCCTGCCAGCGCTTTCAACAGCGTCGACTTGCCGGCGCCGTTCGGTCCGACGATGCTGGTCCAGCGGCCAGCCGCGAGCGACAGGTCGATGCCGTGCAGCACCTCGACCGACCCGAGCGTGGCGCTGAGGCCGTGCGCTTCGAGCGCGGCGGATGGCGTGCGGCTCATAGGCCGCCTCCCTTCGCGCCGCGCCGGTGCATCAGCCACAGCAGGTAGCTGCCGCCGAGCACGGCCGTGAGCACGCCCACTGGCAGCTCCTGCGGCGCAATCAGCCAGCGCGCCAGCAGGTCGGCCGCCATCAGCAGCAGCCCGCCCATCAACGCCGACAGCACGATCAGCCGCGCGTGCGTGGTCTTGACCACCGAGCGCACCAGGTGCGGCGCGGCCAGGCCGACGAAAGCAATGAGGCCGGTCTGCGCGACGGCGGCGCCGGTCGCCAGCGCCAGCACCGCCACCAGCGCGGCGCGCATGGCGCCCAGCGGCAGGCCCAGGCTGCGCGCCGTGGCCTCGCCCAGCGCGAGCCCGTCGAGCACCGGCGCGAGCGCCCAGGCCAGCAGCAGGCAGGCCGCGCCGACCGCCGCCATCACGGCGCAGGCGGCCCAGCCGACCAGGCCGGTGCTGCCGAGGACGAAGCCCTGCAACGCCTGAAGAATGTCGGCCGAGGCGATGGTGATGAGGTCCTTGGCGGCGCCCAGCACCACGCCGACGATCACGCCCGCCAGCAGCAACCGCAGGGTCTGCTGCACGCCACGCGCCAGCGTGAGCGTCAGCAGCACCGCCGCCACCGCGCCGACGAAGGCCGCGCCGGTGAGTCCCAGGCGCATCACCCATTGCGTGCTGGTGACGGAGCCGCCGAACAGCATCAGCGCCAGCGCCACGGCGAGCGACGCGCCCGAGGCGCTGCCCAGCAGGTACGGGTCGGCCAGCGGGTTGCGGAACAGGCCCTGCGCCACCGCGCCCGCAAGCCCGAGCAGTGCGCCCGCGAGCCACGCGCCGAGGGTGCGCGGCAGGCGGATGTCCCACACGATCTGCAGCGCCACCGGATCGTGCCGCGCGGACAGCAGGCTCTGGAAACCGGTGCTGCCGATGCCCAGACCGAAGAGCAGCAGCGCCGCGCCCAACACGAGCAAGCCGGCACCGAGCAGCAACACGCGACGCAGATGGGCGGAATGCATGCCGCTCACCGCCCCTTGTCCGACAGGCACTGTGCCATCAGGCGCGCGGCCTCGTCCATGCGCGGGCCGGGGCGCACGACCACGTCGGTCTGCTCGGCGTCGAAGCGGCACACGCGGCCTTCGCGCACCGCGCGGATGCCGCCCCAGCCGGGCCGCTGCTCCAGCCCCATCGCGCTGCGCACGCTGACCATGATGAGGTCGGGGTTCGCGCGCACCACGAACTCGGGGTTGAGCTTGGGAAAGGGGCCGAGCGACGCCGGCACGATGTTCTTCACGCCCAGCCGCGCGAGCGTCTCGCCGATGAAGGACGAGTCGCCTGCCGCGTAAGGGCCGGTGTTGACCTCGAAGTACACGCGCAGGCCCTTGGCGCTGGCGGGCAGCGACTGCGCCGCGGCCGACACGGCCGCGTCGATGGCGCGCCACACGGCGGGCGCCTCGTGCGTGCCGAGCACCTGGTCGAGCGCGCCCAGCACGCGGCGCACGTCGGCGTGGCTCTTGGGTTCGAGCACGATCGCCTTCAGGCCCAGCGCTTCGAGCCGTTGCGTCACGCGCGACGATTTGGCGAGCAGCACCACGTCGGGCTTGAGCGCGACGATGGCTTCGACGTTCGGATCGATCCCGCCGCCGAGCTGCGGCAGCGCGCGCACCTGCGCGGGCGAGTTGGAATAGCGGTCGACACCGATCAGACGGTCGCAGGCGCCGAGTGCGCAGACGCCTTCGGTCAGCGACGGCAGCAGCGAGACGATGCGCTGCGGCGGTTGCGCCAGGTGCACGGTGACGCCGCGCTCGTCGACCACGTCGACGGCCTGCGCCGCCTGCGCGCCCACCGCCAGGGCGAGCCCGAGCAACGACGCTCGCAACCAGGTCTTCATGCGGTCGAAGCTCATGCGCCTGGCGCCTTCAGCGTCAGCGGCAGGCCGGCGACCATCAGCGTCGCGCGGTGGCAGGCGGCCGCCACGTCCTGGTTCAGCCGGCCGAGCACGTCGACAAAAGCACGGGTCTCGCGGCCCAGCGGGATCACGCCCAGGCCGATCTCGTTGCCGACCAGCACCACCGGCCCGCGCGCCTCGCGCAGCGCGATGAGCAGCAGCGTGGCGTGCGCCGAGGGCGTGCGCGTGACCACCGCGGCGCCTTCGGTGCGCAGCGGCATCAGCAGGTTGGTGAGCCACAGCGTGAGGCAGTCGACCACCACGAGCGTGTCGGGCGCGCTCTGCGTGACGATGGCGCGCCCCAGCTCGATCGGCTCTTCGAGGGTCTGCAGACCGGGCACGCGCTCGGCGCGGTCGGCCTGGTGGCGCGCGATGCGCTCGCGCATCTCGTCGTCGTGGGCCTGCGCGGTGGCGATCAGCACCGCGCGGCGCGATGCGGGCCCGGAAGCCAGCCAGTCGGCCGCGCGCTGTTCGGCGCGGCGCGACTTGCCGCTTTTCTGGCCGCCGAGGATGAATTCGTGCTCAGTGAGGGGCATCGGGGGGCGCCTGTGCGGCGTGGCTGTCGAGTTCGAGGGGCATGGCGCTGAAGAGCCGCGCGGTCGCTTCCGGGCTGGACGCGAACCACGCATGGAAGTAGCTCGCGCGCACGGGGCCGTGCACGTACAGCGCCTCGCCGCCGCGCGTGCCGACGGTGCGCGCGGCGGGCGCGAGCGGCGTCTCGCAGCGCGAGTAGTGGAAGGTGTGGCCGCGCAGGGCATGCGCGCCCAGGTCGAGCTGCTGCGGGCCGAGGCCGGCCAGCCGCTTCTGCATGACGGCCCGCCCCGGCAGCACGCCCCAGAGGCGGTGCACGTCGGTCGGCTCGGCGTCGTCGCGCGTGGCGAGTTCGTCGAACAGCGCCATCATGCCGCCGCACTCGGCCCAGATCGGCTTGCCGGCCGTGACGTGGTTGGCGAGCGAGAGCCGCAGCCGGTCGCTGGCCGACAGCACGGCCGCGTGCAGCTCGGGGTAGCCGCCGGGCAGCCAGGCGGCATCGCAAGGCGGCAGCGGGTCGTCGGCCAGCGGCGAGAAGAACGCGAGCCGCGCACCGAGGGCTTCGAGCACCTCGAGGTTGGCCGGGTAGATGAACGAGAACGCCGTGTCGCGCGCGATGGCGATGGTGCGTCCGGCCAGCAGCGGCGCGACGGGCGCGGCCGGTACGGGCTCGAAGCGCACCTGCGGCAGCTGCCCGGGCGCGCGCTGACCCAGCGGCGTGGCGGCGAGCACGTCGGCCGCGGCATCGAGCCGCACCATCGCATCGCCGAGTTCGGCGGCACCGACCAGCCCCAGGTGACGTTCGGGCAGCGCGAAATCGGCGCTGCGCGGCAAGGCGCCGAGCCAGTCGCCGGGTTCGCGCAATGCGTCCTTCAGCATGTCGGCGTGGCGCTCGCCGGCCACGCGGTTGGCCAGCACGCCGGCCCAGGGCAGGCCCGGACGGAAGTTCTGCAGGCCGTAGGCCAGCGCGCCGAAGGTGCCGGTCATGGCTTGGGCGTCGATCACGGCCAGCACGGGCAGGCCCAGGCGCTCGGCCAGCTCGGCCGCGCTGGGCGTGCCGTCGAACAGGCCCATCACGCCTTCGACGATCACCAGGTCGGCCTCGCACGCGGCGGCATGCAGGCGCGCGCGGCAGTCGGCCTCGCCGGTCATCCACAGGTCGAGCGAGTGCACCGGCGCGCCGGTGGCCAGCGCGAGCCAGTGCGGATCGAGGAAGTCGGGCCCGCACTTGAAGGCCCGCACGCGGCGGCCCTGGCGCACGTGCAGCCGCGCCAGCGCCGCCGCGACCGTGGTCTTGCCCTGCCCCGAGGCCGGCGCGGCCACGAGCACCGCGGCGCAGGTGACGGCTGCGCCGGGCGAAGAGCGGCGGGTGCTTACTGCGGAGTCCACTTGAGTCCGACGTACGCGGTGCGGCCCCCGGTGGCGTAGAGCCGTGCGAACTGGTAGTCCTTGTCGCCCACATTGTCCACGCGCGCCACCAGGTTCAGGTCGCGCGTGATCTGCTTGCTGGCCGACAGGTTCAGCAGCGTGTAGCCGCCGAGCTTGACGGTGTTGGCTGCGTCGTCGTAGCGCTTGCCCGAACTCTGGAGCTCGGCGCCCAGCGTCCAGCCGGCGATGCGCCAGTCTGCGCCCAGCGTGCCGTGGGCCCGTGCGCGGCGTGCCAGCAGGTGGTCGTTGGCCAGGTCGCGCGGGTCCTGGTAGTCGAGCGAGGCGCGCAGCGTGACGTCGCCGATGCGGTGGCCGCCCGTGAGCGTCACGCCCTGGTAGCGTGCGCGCGCCGTGCTGGCGTAGCAGCCGAACGACGACTGGCAGCCCTTGGCGCTGCCGTCGAACACGATCAGGTTCTGCACGCGGTTGCGGTACAGCACGATGCCGGCCTGCGTGGCGCCGGCCGTGTACTGCAGGCCCAGCTCGACGTTGCGGCTCGATTCGGGCTGCAGGCTCGCCAGGCCGTATTCGCTGAAGCGCTGGTACAGCGTGGGCGCACGGAACGCGGTGCCGGCCGACACGGTGGCGCGCAGGCTCGGCGTGATCGCGTAGCCGTAGGCGGCGCTGCCGGTGGTCTTGCCGCCGAACTCGCTGTCGTCGTCATGGCGCACGTGCAGCTGCAGCGAATGCGGGCCCTTCACGTAGCCGTAGCCGAGTGCGGCGGCGTTCTGCGAGCGGTCGCGCGAGAACAGCTTGGCCGAGGTGGTGGGCGCATTTTCGAGCGCGTCTTCGCGGCGCTCGAGTGTGGCGGTCACCAGGTGCGCGCCGAAGCGGAATTCGTTCTGGAACAGGTAGCCGCGCAGGCGGGTTTCGGTGCGGTAGAACGAGGGCTGGGTCTTGTAGACGGTCTGCGAATCGGTCACCTGCAGGCGGGTGCTGTAGATGTCGTTCCACTTGGCCGACCAGGTCAGGCCGGCGGTGCGCAGCTCGTTGGTCGACACGTCGTTGCGGAAGGTGATCGGCGGCTTGGTGCGAAAGCTCACCGACGGGTCGTAGGCCGCCTCGGTGTTGCTGGTGAGCAAGGTGGCGTCGATGCGCTGGTCGGGCGTGATCTGGAAACCCAGCTTCAGGTTGCCCGAGGTGCTGCGGTAGCCGTCGCGGTCGGGGTTGGTGAAGCCGTCTTTCGAGGGCGTGCGCTTGGCGATCGGCTGGATGTTGAAGCCCTTGCTTTCCTCGTGCGCGACACCGAACGAGTAGTCGAGCAGGCCCGACTTGCCGCTCACGCCGCCTTCGATCTTGCGCAGGCCGTGGCTGCCGAAGCCGATGCCGGCGTAGGGCGACACGCCCTCCTCGCCGCGCTTGGTGAAGAGCTGGATCACGCCGCCCACGGCGTCCGAGCCGTACACGGCGGCGGCCGGGCCGCGCAGCACTTCGATGCGGTCGATCTGCGCGAGCGGAATGCCTTCCCAGCCGGCGCCGCCGGTCGATTGCGAATCGATGCGCACGCCATCGAGGTAGACCGCGGTGAAGCGCGATTCGGCGCCACGGATGAACACGCTGGTGGCGTTGCCCACGCCGCCGCTGCGCGAGATCTCCATGCCGGGCAGGCGCGCCAGCACGTCGGCCACGCCGGTGGCGCCGCTGCGCTCGATGGTCTTGCGGTCGACGATGGAGACATCGCCCACCAGGTCCGACAGCGCCTGCGGCGTGCGGTTGGCGGTGACGACGGTCTCGTCGAGCGTGGCAGATGCTGTTGCGGCGGCTTGCGCCTGCGCAGCCAGCGGCACCAGGGCCAGGCCGCCGAAGGCCGAGGCCAGGGCGAGCGTCAGCGGCAGGCACGCGGGACGGTTGCGGCGCACGCTGGCGCGGCCGCTGGAGAGGGAAACACAGGAAATCATGGGGTGAACCGAACGAACTTCTATGCCCTGGCCGGCTTCCCCGCCGGCGCCATGGGCGTCATGGCTGCCGATGCGGCAGCCGCCTTGTTGGCCGGTATCCGGGCTGGCAGATCGACCCTTTGCCGCCTTCCCAGGCACCTGTTTCAGGGCGCCCAGTGGCTGGATGGAAAGGGGTGACGCGTTGCGGCGTCGTCTGCTTGACCGTTGCGGGGGCAGCGCAGGCGGCTTCGGCCCCGGGGGGCGTCCACTCCTGCTTCCCGTTGAACTGCGCCGTGCGAACCACGCCGCGAGCACCAACGGGCGAGATTTTAGGCCCACGGGGCGGACGCACCACACCGGGTTTGATCGCAGGCGGCGCAGGCCCCAGAATCTCGGCCACGTCCGGTGCGCGCCCCGCGCGGTGCGCCGGATGTTCCGAATTCCCGGGAAACTACAATCGCCAACCATGCCCGCCTCCAGCCCCATCGACCAGATCGCCGAGCGTGTGGAACGCCTGCTCGTGCGTCACGAAGAGGTGCAGCGCACCAACGCGCTGCTGCAGGAACAGGTCGATGCGCTCACGCGTGAACGCGACGGCCTGAAGTCGCGGCTCGCCGCGGCCCGCACCCGCCTCGATGCCCTGCTCGAACGGCTGCCGGCCGAACCCCCTTCCGAAGATTCCCATCACGCATGAAGCAGATTGAAGTACAGATCATGGGCCAGAGCTACTTGCTCGGCTGTCCCGACGGCGGCGAAGCGCAACTGCGCGAGGCCGTCGACCGCGTGGACGCGGCCATGTGCAAGATCCGCGACGCAGGCAAGGTGAAGGCACGCGACCGCATCGCCGTGCTCGCCTCGCTGAACCTGGCTTTCGATCTCGCGGCCCAGCAGGCCGCTGCTGCCGCGGCACCGGCCCCTGTCGCTGCCAGCAGCACGGAAGAAAGCTCCGCCGACACCGACCCGAAGGCCGCCCAGCTCATTCAGAGACTCGATCAGGCCCTGGCGGGCGATGGACATTTGCTCTGAGGGCACGCGGCCCGGCACATCCGGGGCGTAAAATCCGTTTTGTCTGCAGACGTGTCGGGCTTAATATTTCCTTGTTCCAATGCTCTCCGGAGCCGGGCTTGGTACATCGCTTGACGGGCGTGATCATCTCGCGTCAGATGAACCCGAAGTCCTGCTGCCCTCGCCCACCTGAACCCTGGTTCAGGATGCGGGTCCGGCACACCATCTGCAGACACCTTTTCCCGCCACGGCCCCCTGCTTCACTGCATGGGGCCGTTGCTTTTTCAGCCGCTCGTTCTTTCCCCATCCTCCCGTGAACCTCGCTGCCCTGCTCGACCCGCTCCTGATCGCCGAACTCGCCGCGCTCGGCCTGGGCACCGGTTTCCTCGCCGGCCTGCTGGGCATCGGCGGCGGCATGCTGATGGTGCCGTTCATCACGATCATCATGGGCCAGCGCGGCGTGCCGGCCGACCTGGCGGTGAAGATGGCGATCGCGACCTCGATGGCGACGATCATCTTCACGTCGGTGTCCAGCGTGCGCGCGCACCACAAGCGCGGTGCGGTGCGCTGGGACATCGTGCAGCGCCTGGCGCCCGGCATCGTGATCGGCAGCCTGGCGGGCAGCCTGGGCGTGTTCGCGCTGCTCAAGGGCACGGCGCTGGCCATCTTCTTCGCGCTGTTCGTGGGCTTCTCGGCCACGCAGATGTTCCTCGACAAGAAACCCAAGCCCACGCGCCAGATGCCCGGCACCGGCGGCCAGCTCGCGGCGGGCGGCATCATCGGCTTCATCTCGGGCCTGGTGGGCGCGGGCGGCGGCTTCATCAGCGTGCCGTTCATGACCTGGTGCAACGTGGCGATCCACAACGCGGTGGCGACCAGCGCGGCGCTGGGCTTTCCGATCGCGGTGGCCAACGTGCTGGGCTACGTGCTCAGCGGCCAGTCGGTGCAGGGCCTGCCGGCCGGCGCCTTCGGCTACATCTGGCTGCCCGCGCTCGTGGTGATCGCGGCCTGCAGCGTGTTCACCGCGCCGTTGGGCGCCAAGGCCGCGCACAGCCTGCCGGTGAAGAAGCTCAAGCGCGTGTTCGCGAGCATCCTGTACCTGCTGGCCGCCTACATGCTCTGGAAGGGCCTGCGCGGCTGAGGCATATCAAACACCCCGTGGCTTTCCTGTGCCATCCTATGCGGCACTTGTTCACAGTCGTAGAAGGAAAGCCATGAAAATCCTCATTGCAGTCGACGGCAGCGCCTACACGCAAAAGGCCCTCAATTACCTGCTCGCCAACCGCGCCATGTTCGTGGACGGCCATGAGCTGGTGGTGGTCAATGTCTGCACCGGCATCTCCGGCCACGTGGCGCGCCACCTGAGCAAGGAAATCGTCACCGAGTACTACGCCGAGGAAAACGCCAAGGTGCTCGACCCGGTGAAGGCCTGGTTCGCCGAGAAAGGCGTGGCCAACTTCACTGCCGATGCGCGCCACGGCCACGCGGCCGAGGAAATCCTCAAGTCGGCCACCGAATCGAAGGCCGAGCTGATCGTGCTCGGCACGCACGGCCACGGCATCCTGGGCCGCGCGCTGATGGGCTCGGTCGCGACCAAGGTCGTGGCCGAGACCGACATCTCGGTGCTGCTGGTCCAGTAAGAAGACCCGATCACCCCGGCGACGGCCGATGCGCCGTGGCCGCGGTCATTGCGGCGAGCGCTGCTGCCGCCATTCGCGCGGCGAACATCCGAAGCGCTCGCGAAACGCGCGGCTGAAATGCGCCGCGTCGTTGAACCCCCTCCCATACGCGATCTCCCCCACGGGCCGC
Source organism: Variovorax sp. GW822-FHT04A09 (assembly GCF_058801005.1). Taxonomy (NCBI): domain Bacteria; kingdom Pseudomonadati; phylum Pseudomonadota; class Betaproteobacteria; order Burkholderiales; family Comamonadaceae; genus Variovorax; species Variovorax sp. GW822-FHT04A09. Next base: position 1,302,844 of record NZ_JBXAMV010000001.1, read on the forward strand.
CCTGCCAGGCGCGGCTCCAGCAGGTCGCGGCTGCATGCGTCGAGCCGGCGCTCCCAGATGTACTGCGAGGGCGTCAGCGGCTCGCTCTTGAACACGCGGTGGATGTGGCTCACCGACATGCCCAGCTGCGCCGCCAGCGTGCTCACCGACAGCGTCGGATCGGCCAGCTGCTCGTCAATGCGCTGCTTCACGCGCCCCAGGTGGTACGCCGTGAGCTTGCTGAGCGCCGGTGCGTGCGCCGCAGGCAGCGTCTGCAGGCCGGCCACGAGGATGTTCTGCACGCCATGGGCCACCGCCAGCGCCGAGGCCGGCTGCAGCGCGTCGAAGTCCTCGCGCAGCGTGCGGATCATGCCCAGCAGCAGGTGCCCCGCGCCCTCGCGCCCTGACACCGTGGTGGCCGTGAGCGCCTCGGTGTCGCGCAGTTCGCTGCGCAGCCGCTCGCCGGGCAGCTTGAGCACGATCTGCTCGAAGGGCCGGTCGAACAGCAGCTGGTAGGGCCGCGTGCTGTCGTACAGCGCGAAGTCGCCGGCGCCGAGCACGGCGTCGCGCCCGTCCTGGCGCACCACGCCCTGCCCGCGCGCCTGGATGCTCACGAGAAAACAGTCGTCGCTCGACGCCGCGATGTGGCCGGGCGTGCGCATCACCTTCTGCGCCCGCGAGGTCACGACCGACATGCCGAGGCCGGGCAGTGCGTGCTGGCGGATGCTGCCCTCGAAGTCGCCGGTGCGCACCGCGTCGCATTCGAGCTGCACGTAGACGTTGCAGATCATGTCGGTCCAGTACGCGAGCCGCTGGTCGCGCGGGACGGCATCGGTGCTGAGCAAGGGGGTCATCGGGGTCCTCGGAAGGCCTTCGCAAGGCACATGCAACGCTGGAACAAGAACGCCGCCAATCCGGGTCAAGGCATTCCGGCGGCGCGAATTTACGCTTCATGCAACCCGCATGCCACCGCGCAAACCCGGTGCGCACAGTGGGGATTTCGTTACGTTCATTGCCCCCTGGAGAACACCCCATGCCGACCACCGTCCACCCCCAGCTCCGCGTCGCCGCCGTGCAGGCCGCGCCTGTTTTCCTCGACCTCGACGCCACCATCGACAAGACCATCGACCTCATGGCGCAGGCCGCGAAACAGGGCGTGCAGCTCATCGCCTTTCCCGAGACCTGGGTGCCGGGCTACCCGTGGTGGGTCTGGCTCGATTCGCCGGCCTGGGGCATGCAGTTCGTGCAGCGCTACCACGACAACTCGCTGGTCATCGGCTCGCCCGAGTTCGAACGCCTGCAGGCGGCGGCGCGCCAGCACAAGATCTGGCTCTCGCTCGGTTACAGCGAGAAAGCGGCGGGCAGCCTGTACATCGCGCAGGCGCTGATCGACGACCAGGGCCGCACCGTGCAGACGCGTCGCAAGCTCAAGCCCACGCACGTGGAACGCACCGTGTTCGGCGAAGGCGACGGCGCCGACCTGCACGTGGTCCAGACGCCGCTGGGCAACATCGGCTCGCTGTGCTGCTGGGAGCACCTGCAGCCGCTGAGCAAGTACGCGATGTATGCGCAGAACGAGCAGATCCACTGCGGTGCATGGCCGAGCTTTTCGCTCTACCGCGGCGCGGCCTACGCGCTGGGCCATGAGGTCAACAACGCCGCGAGCCAGGTGTATGCAGTCGAGGGCGGCTGCTTCGTCATCGCGCCCTGCGCCACGGTGTCGAAGGCGATGAGCGAGCTGATGTGCACCGACGACGGCAAGCGGCAGATGCTGGGCGTCGGCGGCGGGCATGCGCGCATCTACGGCCCGGACGGTTCGCCACTGGGCACGCCGCTGGCCGAAGACGCCGAAGGCCTGGTGATCGCCGACATCGACCTCGGCATGATCGCGCTCGCCAAGGCGGCGGCCGATCCGAGCGGTCACTATTCACGGCCCGACGTCACACAGCTGCTGCTGAACAAGACGCGGCGCACGCCCGTGGTGGTGCAGCTCACGCCGGAGCCCGAGGGCAGCGTGCCCGAGCCGGTCGTGGCCTGAGCCAACCACGGAGCCGCACCATGGAATCGGCCATCCCCGAGCACCTGCGCTGCCCGCGCACCCGCGAGCGCCGCGTGGCAGACGATCACACGCCACCCTACCCCGGCTGGTCGGCGCGCGCGCCCGCGGCGACGACCCAGGTCGTGATGGGCTACTTCGGCGTGCAATCGCGCGGCCCGGCGATGCAGGGCCGGGCCTGCGCCGCGCTTCTGAAAATCACCCGCGACTTCGCCCTGCCCGACGGCCCCGGCCACCACGACCTGGCCCACTGCGTCGACGCCGACGGGTACGACAACATGATCGCCATCGCCTGCTGGCACGATGCGGCGGCGTTCGCGCGCTGGTGTGCCACGCCCGCCATCGAGGCCTGGTGGAGCGCCGACGAGCGCTTGCATGAAGGCCTCGGCTACTTCCGCGAAATCGCTTCCCCGCGTGCTGCACACTTCGAGACCCTGTTCAGCACGCCCGACCGCCTAGAGGGCATCGGCGTGGTGATGGGCGGTGTGAGCGGCGAACTGCAGGAGCACGGCTACTGGGGGGTCGATGCGCGATCGACTCCCGCTCGCGCAGGCCGACGCGCTCGCGCCTTCGGGCACGCGCGCGGTGATCGCCGGCACGCCTGCGTCAGGCCGGCGCGTGCGCATCGCGGGCCACACGCACCTCGCGATGATCCGTTCGGGCCAGGAATGGACCGAGACCACCGGCCAGGAACGCCAGCGCTACCTGGAAGACATGGCCCCGGTGCTGCGCGAAGGCATGGACTTCCTGCGCGACCAGGGCCTGCCCATCGGCTGCTACAGCAACCGCTTCATGCACCACCTCGACGCACACGGTGCACCGCTGCAGAAATCCTTCGGTCTGAGCTACTGGCGCTCGCTGGCCGACATGGAGCGCTGGGCCGAGTCGCACCCGACGCACGTCGCGATCTTCGGCAGCTTCATGCGCTACGTGCAGGCGCTGAACTTCGAGCTGCGCCTGCGCCTGTACCACGAGGTGTCGGTGCTGAAGGCCGACGAGCAAAGCTACGAGTACATCAACTGCCACGCGCGCAGCGGGCTGATGAACGGGCTCGCGCCCGCCGCCTGAAGCCCGGGCGCGCGGCGGGACTCAGGCGGCGAACAGCCCCTTGTGCTCGGCGCGCAGCAGCGCCTTCTGCACCTTGCCCATCGTGTTGCGCGGCAGTTCCGGCACGACGAAGCAGCGCTTCGGGATCTTGAAGTTCGCCAGCTTGGCCTTGAGCTCGGCCACGATGGCGTCGGCGTCGATCGTGGCGCCGCCCTTGGGGATCACGATGGCCACGCCCACCTCGCCGAAGTCGGGGTGCGGCACGCCGATGACGGCGCTTTCGGCCACGCCGGCCATCTCGTTGATGTAGCCCTCGATCTCGGCCGGGTAGACGTTGTAGCCACCGCTGATGATCAAATCTTTGCTGCGTCCGACGATGGTGATGTAGCCGCGCGCATCGATCTTGCCCACGTCGCCGGTCTTGAAGAAGCCGTCGGCGGTGAACTCTTCCTTCGTCTTCTCGGGCATGCGCCAGTAGCCGGCGAACACGTTGGGGCCCTTCACCTGGATGCCGCCGATCTCGTCGACCGGCAGGTCCTTGCCCTCGTCGTCGCGCACGCGCAGCTGCACGCCCGGCAGCGCGAAGCCGACGGTGCCGCCGCGGCGCTCGCCCTTGGCGGCGTCGTACGGGTTGGACGTGAGCATGGCGGTCTCGCTCATGCCGTAGCGTTCGAGGATGGTGTGGCCGGTGCGCTCGCGCCATTCGTCAAACGTCTCGATGAGCAGCGGCGCCGAGCCCGCGACGAACAGGCGCATGGTGCGCACCGCCTCGCGCGTGAGGCCCGGCTCGGCCAGCAGGCGCACGTAGAGCGTGGGCACGCCCATGAACACGGTGGCCTCGGGCAGCTTGGCGACGATGCGCTTGGGGTCGAACTTCGAGAACCACAGGATCTTGCTGCCGTTGAGCAGCGCGCCGTGCAGCGCCACGAACAGGCCGTGCACGTGGAAGATCGGCAGCGCGTGGATCAGCACGTCGCCCTTCGTCCAGCCCCAGTAGTCCTTGAGAACTTCGGCGTTCGACAGCAGGTTGCGGTGCGTGAGCATCGCGCCCTTGCTGCGGCCGGTGGTGCCGCTGGTGTACAGGATGGCGGCGAGGTCGTCGGGCTTCTTGATCGCCACGGCGTGGCGGTCGCTGCAGCGCGCCGCCGCGTCGAGCAGCGTGCCGGTGCGGTCGTCGTCCAGCGTGAACACGTGTCGCGTGCCGGCCGCCTCGGCGATGGGCCGCACCCAGGCCGCGTTGCGGCCGGTGCACACGACCACGGCGGGTTCGGCGTTGCCGATGAAGTACTCGATCTCGGCGCTCTGGTAGGCCGTGTTGAGCGGCAAAAACACGTAGCCCGCGCGCAGGGTTGCGAGGTACAGCAGCATGGCTTCGACCGATTTCTCGACCTGCACGGCGACGCGCGCGCCCTTCTCGAGCTTCAGGCCGTCGAGCAGGTTGGCGATCATCGCGCTGGCGCGGTCGAGGTCGCGCCACGAGTAATGCAGGCCGCTCTCGGTCTCGACCGCGATGGCGTCGAGGTCGGCGGGAAAGGCGGCGCGCAAGGCGGCGAACAGGTTGGCGTTGGGGGAGGACTTCGTCTTCATCATCTTCGTCATCATCAAACGGCAGGCTCAGGAAGGTCGGAAATTCGGAGGGCGCTTGGCCAGGAAGGCATCGATGCCTTCGCGGTGCTCGGCGCTGTCGGCATAGTCGTACGCGGTGGCCAGCAGCTGCTGCGTCGCCGCACCGCCGCGCTTCAATGCGGTGAAGGTGGCCTTGTGCAGGCGCGCGGCTTGCGGCGACAGCGCGGCAATGCGCGCCGCATGCGCCTGCGCGGCAGCGGGCACTTCGGCGTCGGGCAGCACATGCAGGAGAAAGCCCGCGTCGTACAGCCGCTGCGCGCCATGCACGCCGGCGGCCAGCAGCATGTCGCGCGCCAGCACGTCACCGATGGCGCCATGCACCAGCGCGGCTTCGCGCGGCGCCATCGGGAAACCCAGCTTCGCGATCGGCGCGCCGAACTTCGCCGACGCACCGGCTAGGCGGATGTCGCAGCAGCTGGCGATCTCGACGCCGGCGCCCATGCAGGCGCCTTCGATCTGCGCCACCAGCGGCAGCGGGCAGTCGAGCATCGCCTGCAGCGCGGCCCAGACTTCGTTCTCGTGAAACTCGCGCAGGCTCGCCTCCTCGAAGCGGAACGAGGGGTACTCGGAGATGTCGCCGCCCGCGCAGAAGGCAGCGCCCTCCCCGCGCACGACGACGCAGCGCAGCACGGTGTCGCCGTGCAGGTCGTCGAACACCGCGCGCAGCGCGCGCCACATGGCGCGCGTCATCGCATTGAGACGCCCCGGGTTCGACAGCGTGACGAGCGCCACGGCGCCTTCGCGGCGCAGCGAGACCTGCCGCTCGGTCATTCGAGCTTGGCGCCCGAGGCCTTCACGACCGTGGCCCATCGCTTGATCTCGGCGTTGACGAAGCGGCCGTAGGCGGCGTTCGTGACGTTCGGGATCTCGGAGCCGTTCTGGGCCCAGATGGCCTTCAGCTCGTCGGTGCCCAGCGCCTTCTTCATCGTGTCGATGATCTGCGTCTGCGCTTCGGCCGGCGTGCCCTTGGGCGCCCACAGGCCGTACCAGGTGGTGACGGTGTAGTCGGGCAGCCCGACTTCGGCGGCGCAGGGCACGTCGGGGAACGCGGGGTTGCGCTTGGCGCCGGCCACCATGAGCGCCTTGATGCGGCCGCCCTTGATGTGCTGCGCGGAGGAACCCAGGCCGTCGAACATCAGGTCGACGTTGCCCGCGATCAGGTCGGACAGCGCCGGGCCCGCGCCGCGGTACGGAATGTGCGTGATGAAGGTGCCGGTCTGCAGCTTGAACAGCTCGCCCGCCAGGTGGTGCGAGGTGCCCGAGCCGGCCGAGCCGTAGTTGAGCTTGCCGGGGTTGCGCTTGGCGGTGGCAATGAGCTCCTGGATGGTCGCGGCCTGCACCCGCTTCGGGTTGACCACCACCACCTGCGGCACGTTGGCCAGCAGCATCAGGGGCACGAAGTCTTTCTCGAGGTCGTAGTCGAGCTTGGGGTAGATCGACGGCGCGATCGCGTGGTGCACGGCGCCCATGAAGAGCGAGTAGCCGTCGGCCGGCAGCTTGGCCGCGATGCTCGCGCCCACGGTGCCGCCCGCGCCGCCGCGGTTGTCGATGACCAGCGTCTGGCCTGCCGCGCGGGAGAACTGGGCCGACAGCGGGCGCGCGAAGGCGTCGGTGCCTCCCCCGGCCGGGAACGGCACCACCATGGTCACGGGCTTGGTCGGCCAGCCCTGGGCACGTGCGCCACCGCACAGGGCCACGGCCCCGGCAGCGGCGGCGACGCGCAGCACATCGCGTCGTTGAAAACTCTGTTGCGTCATCTGTCTCGTCTCCTGTCGTCGTCGTTGTGGATGTTGCCGCCCTCCGGCGGTCAAGGTGCGGGCCGCAGCGCTGCCGCGGCAAAGCGAACGGACTCAGCCTTTTTTGAGGAACAGGCCTTCGATGTCTCCCGAAACCGCGATCTTGCCTTCGGCCAGCCAGGCGCGATGCCGGTCCAGGCGCTTGAGGTCGTACAGGTAGTTGACCATGAGGCCGTACGACTGCTTGAGCCCCTTGGCCGACGGGTCGCCCGCCCAGTTGAGCCGCTCGACGCGCGCGCCGTTGCCCAGGTGAAAGCGCGCCACCGGGTCGGCCGGCGTGCCGTCGACCAGCGTGCGGCCCAGGTACTCGGCGGTGGCCTGCAGCAGCCACTGGCGCAGCGGCGATTTCGCGTCGAGTTCTGCGGCCGCATCAACCGCAGCCAGCAGGCGCTCGGCCGTGGGCGGCACCGAGCCGACGAGGCGGCCGAGTTCGGCTTCGCGCTTCTCGTCCAGGCGCGGCAGCAGTTCGCCGGCGTTCTTGGCGAGCCACGCGCGCAGCCCCGGAATGGGCGACAGCGTGGCAAAGGTCTTCAGGCGCGGCAGTTCGTCCTGCAAGGTCTCGACCACGCGCTTGATGAGCGAGTCGCCGAAGCTCACGCCGCGCAGGCCGGTCTGCGTGTTGCTGATCGAATAGAAGATCGCAGTGGTCGCCTTGGCCGGCTGCACCGGCACGGCGGCCTCGTCGAGCAGCGGCATGATGCCTTCGCTGATGCGGTCGACCAGCGCCACCTCGACGAAGATGAGCGGCTCGTTCGGCAGGCGCGGATGGAAGAAGCCGTAGCAGCGGCGGTCGCTGTCGTCCAGGCGGTTCTTCACGTCGGACCAGCTCTTGATGTCGTGCACCGCCTCGTAGCGGATGAGCTTCTCGATCAGCGACGCCGGCGAGTTCCAGTCGATGCGGCGCAGCTCGAGAAAAGCCACGTCGAACCAGGTGGAAAACAGGTGCTCCAGCTCGGCCTCGAGCGCGAGCAGGCGCTTGTCGGACTTCAGGCACGGCAACAGGTCGGCGCGCAGGTCGACCAGAAAGCGCATGCCGCCGGGCTCGACCGCGAAGCGCTGCAGCAGCCGCATGCGCGGCGACACCAGCGCGCGGCGCAGGCGCAGTTCGGCCTGCCCTTCGTCGGGCGTGCCGACGGCGCTCTGGTGCTGGTCGCGCGCGCTCTTGAGCTTGCCCGCGTCGGCGGCGAAATGCTCGCTCATGAGCGCCCAGTAGTCGCGGCGTTCTTCGGGCGAAGCGCCGGCGTAGGCCTGCGCAATGGCATGGGCGCGGCGGCCGCCCTCGACCTCGCTCACGCGCGGATCGATCACGGCCTGCAGCTCGGCGAGCACGCGGCGCAGCGTGCGCGGCGACAGCGCCTCGTCGGCCTTGCGCAGCGTGGCCTGCAGCCGCTCGGCGGTGGTGCGGGCGCTGGGCTTGGGCGTGTGGCGGGCCGGGCCTTTCGTGGCGCCGTTGCTCGCCACGGGAACCTTGGACGATTCGCCCATGCGCAGGCGCGCCTGGAACCACTCGGTCGCACTCATCGATCTGCTCCTGTGCCGTTGGCTGTATGGGCGATGCCTGTCACGGCATCACCCGGGATTTCTGCTGTTGCATCACTTCGCGCAGCGCCTCTCGCTGGCGCGTCATGTGGGTGCGCATGGCGGCGTCGGCGCCTTCGCTGTCGCGCGCCTTGAGCGCGGCGAACACGGCCAGGTGCTCCGACAGGCTCTGGTCGAGCCGCCCCGGCGCGTGCAGCTGCTGCAGCCGCGCGAGCTTCAGTATCTTGCGCAGGTCGCCGATCACCTGGGCCAGCCACTTGTTGTCGGCGAGCTTGATGATCGCCTCGTGAATGATGTGGTTGGTGGCGTAGTAGTCGTTGATGCGCCGCGCCTTGGCGTGGCGCACCAGGCGCTCGTGCAGCGCGTCGAGCTCGTTCAGCTCGGCGTCACTGGCGTTGCGCGCGGCCTCGTAGGCGCAGCGCCCTTCGAGCAGCGCGATCACCGGAAAGATCTCGTCCAGGTCGCGCTCGGTCACCTCGTTCACGAAGCAACCGCGGCGCGGCTCGTGGCGCAGCAGGCCTTCGGCCGTGAGCACCTTCAGCGCCTCGCGCAGCGGCGTGCGCGAGATCGACAGCCGCTCGCACAGGGCCACCTCGTCCACGAAGCTGCCGGGCGACAGCGTGCCGTCGAAGATCTGCTCGCGCAGCGTGGCGGCGACTTCGTCGTGGAGGGAATTGGGGACCAGGCGCATGCGTGAAGGACTCGGAAAGTTGGTAGGTGTTTCGCGTAATTTCCTGTAATTACGCATAATTGTGAGTGCATGGTTAACGCAATGCAAGGGCCGCGCCCTGCCCTTGCGGCCCGGAATTACCCTGAGACGGACGAAAAAAAGCGGCGCGCACCCGAAGGTGCTGCGCCGCGTTGTGCGGGGGTCCGAAAGATCAGGCGCGCGCGGTGCTGCCCGTCTTGCCGGCACGGCCGAACCAGAACCACAGCGCGATGCCGGCGATCACCATCGGCACGCTGAGCCACTGGCCCTGGCTCAGGCTGAGGGCGCGCAGGCCCAGGAAATCGTCGGGCTCGCGGAAGTACTCGGCCACGAAGCGCAGCACGCCATAACCGATGAGGAACACGGCGGCCACCTGCCCCTGCTTGCGCTCCTTGCGCGCATAGAGCCACATCACGACGAACAGCAGCAGCCCTTCGAGCAGGAACTGGTAGACCTGCGACGGGTGGCGCGGCAGCATCGAGCCGCTTTGCGGGAACACCATACCCCAGGGCAGATCGGGGCTGCTGAAGCGGCCCCACAGCTCGCCGTTGATGAAGTTGCCCACGCGGCCCGCGGCCAGGCCGGTCGGCACGCAGGGCGCGACGAAGTCCATCACCTGCCAGAACGGCCGCGCACGCGAGCGCGAGAACCACACCATCGCGCCGACCACGCCGAGCAGGCCGCCATGGAAGCTCATGCCGCCCTGCCACACGTACAGGATCTCGAGCGGGTGCGTGAGGTAGTACTCGGGCTTGTAGAACAGGCAGTAGCCGAGCCGGCCGCCGACGATCACGCCCATGACGCCCAGGAACAGGATGTCCTCGATGTCCTTGCGTTGCCACACGCCGGCCGTGGCCAGCGAGCGGAACGGCTCGTGGTGCAGGCGGCGCGTGCCCAGGAAATAAAACAGCGCGAAGGCCGCCAGGTAGGTCAGGCCGTACCAGTGGATGGCCACCGGCCCCAGCTGCAAGGCGATGGGATTGATCTGCGGATACATGAGCATCCGACGATTGTGCCGTGGCGCAATGACGCCGCCGCCACGGGGGCATTCAGGGCAATGTCAGCGCCCGAACTTCCACCACAGCAACCCCGCCACCAGGGCCGGCACCGCGAAGATGAACAGGAAGATCGGCAGCTCCTCGGCCACCGAGTACCCGGCCTTGAGCACGCCCACGGCCATGTTGATGCCCGCGCCGACGAACCACGCCGGAATGAACCACTTGGCCGCCGCGGCCAGCGCCATCGACGAGCCGTCGCCCATGAAGCGGCCACCCAGAAGAAACACCACCAGCAGCGCGAAGCCGCCCCCCATCACCATGACTGTGTGCATCTGCGTTGTCCTCCTGGTCGCATCTTGCCGGATATCGGCGGGTCAGCGCGTGGTGTAGCCACCGTTGGCGAAGATCGTCTGGCCCGTGATCCACCAGCCTTCGGTGACCAGGAAGCGCACGATGGGCGCGATGTCCTCGATGTCGGTGAGGCCCTTCTTCGAGTACTTGCTGAGCGCGGCGGCGCTGCTGTGGTACGCCACGGCCTCGGGGCTTTCCTGGCCGTAGAAGAACGGCGTGTCCATCGGGCCCGGGCCGATGGCGTTCACCGAGATGCCGCGGTCGCCGAACTCCTTGGAGGCCGCGCGCGTGTAGTGCTCCACCGCCGCCTTGGCCGCCGGGTAGATGGCATAGAACGGCGTGTAGGCCGCCAGCAGCGAGCTCACCAGGGTCACGATGCTGCCGCCGTCGGCCAGCGTGCGGCCGGCCTGCTGAATGAAGAAGAAGGCCGCCTTGGCATTGGCGTCGAAGCTCTTGTCGTAGTCGGCCTCGGTGATGTCCAGGATCGGCTTCTTGATCACCACGCCCGCCGTGTTGATCGCCAGGTCGACCTGGCCGAAGTGCTTCACGGCCTGGTCGAACAGCTTCACATTGTTCTCGACCACCGCGAGGTCGCCCTGCACCAGCAGCGTGTCGGCGCCCTTGGCCTTCAGCGCGGCGGCCGTCTGCTCGGCCTCGGCGCGCGAGCCGTCGCTGTTGTAGTGGATGGCGATGCCGCGGGCGCCGCCATCGACCAGCTGGTGGGCGATGAGGGCACCGAGGTTCTTGCCACCGCCGGCGATGACGGCGACCTTGTTCGTGAGCGTGCGTGCGGACATGGATGGATTCCTCTGAGTGAGTGAAAGACCCGGGACGGGATGTGTGACGAGCCGCCAGTCTATTGATCGCCAAGTTGCAGATAAATCACTCATTCAAGGCTAGACTGTTCTGAAAACCACGAACAATCAGCCCCGCCGCCATGGACCGCATCGAACTCCTCCAGGTCTTCCTGCGCGTGGCCGAAACCGGCAGCTTCACGCGCGCCGCCGACCGGCTGGCGCTGCCGCGCGCCACCATCTCGACCGCCATCCAGCAGCTCGAGGCCCGCCTGGGCTCGCGCCTGCTGCACCGCACCACGCGCCGCGTGGGCCTCACGCCCGACGGTGAGGTGCTGCTCGAGCGGGCCCGCGCGCTGGTGGCCGACATGGAAGACATGGAGCAGCAGTTCCAGCCCGCGCACAGCAGCGTGAGCGGCCGGCTCAAGGTCGACGTGCCCAGCCGCATCGCGCGCCTGCTGATCGCGCCGGCGCTGCCAGACTTCTTTGCGCACCACCCGGCGGTCGAACTCGAGCTGGGCTCCAGCGACCGTGCGGTCGACCTCGTGCTCGAAGGTGTGGACTGCGCCCTGCGCGTCGGCCCGCTCGCCAGCAGCAGCCTCGTGGCCCGGCCGCTGGGGCATTTCACGCTCATCAACTGCGCCAGCCCCGCCTACCTCGCGCGCCACGGCACGCCGCGCACGACGGCCGACCTGCCGCAGCACATGGCGGTCAACTACGCCTCGCCGACCAGTGGCCGCGCCGCGCCCTGGGAGTGGCAAGTGCGCGACGGCGAGACCCAGGTGCTGCGCCTGCGCAGCCAGGTGGCGGCGAACAACGCCGAGACCTACATCGCCTGCGCGCTGGCGGGGCTGGGCCTGATCCAGATCCCGGCCTACGACGTGCGCGAGCACCTGGCGGCCGGCGAGCTGGTGGAAGTGCTGCCCGACGCGCGCGCCGAGCCGCTGCCGGTGCACCTGGTGTACCCGCACCGTCGCAATCTGTCGCGGCGGGTGCAGGCCTTCGCGGGCTGGCTCGACGCCCTGCTGGCGGCCTCGCTCGATGCGCCCTCGCCCGCTGGCCGGGCGGCGCGCAGCGCCTGAGCCTTACGCCGGCACGCGCCCCGCCCGCTCGCGCACGAAGGCCACGAAGCGCGCCAGCGCCGGGTGCGAAGCCTGCGCGGGCCACACGAGGCTGGTCTCGCACACCGGCAAGGTCACGCGGCGGCGCCCCACGCCCTTGAACTCGTGGACCTGCCGGTAGACCACGCCCGCGCGCCGGAACTGCATCACGCTGTGCGGCACCCAGGCCGCCCCGATGCCGCCCGACACGAGGTTGACGATGGTCTGCATCTGGATCGCCTCCTGCGCCACCTGCGGCGTGCGCCCGGCCGCGTGGTACAGGTCGAAGATCGCGTCGTGCAGCGAGGGCACGATGCGGCGCGGAAAGATCACCAGCGGCTCGTCCAGCACCTCGGCCAGCGGCACGGGCCGCGCCTCGGCCAGTCGGTGCTGGGCCGGCAGCGCGAGCACCAGCGGCTCCACCTCGACCGGCAGGCAGGCCAGCCCCGGCGGCGCGGCGCCCGGCGAATGCAGCATCAGGCCGGCGTCGATCTCGCCGCGCGCGAAGGCTTCGAGCTGCACGTCGCCGGTGGCCTCGACCAGCTCCAGCGCCACCTCCGGACACAGCACGCGGAACTCGCGCACCCAGGCCGGCAGCTGTTCGAAGCCAACCGTCGAGACGAAGGCGATGCGCACGCGCCCCACCTGCCCCGCCGCCGCCGCACGCGCCCGCGCCGGCAGCGCCTGGGCGCGTGCCAGCAGCTCGCGCACGTCGGGCAGCAGCGCCTCGCCGGCCGGCGTGAGCGCCACGCGGCGGCGCGTGCGGTCGAACAGCACCACGCCCAGCGTTTTCTCGAGCTGGGCAATGGCCTGCGTGACCGGCGGCTGCGTCATGTGCAGGCGCTGGGCGGCACGGCCGAAGTGCAGTTCTTCGGCCACGGCCACGAACTGGCGCCAGGCGCGCAGGTCGATGAGGGCTTCATTCATATGCCAAGCATATCAATCCACACTTCAAATTGGATTGGAACCAATCAATCAGAAGTCCGATACTTGGCGCTCCCCTCACGATCTCCCCACGACAGAAGAGACACCATGGACACCAAGACCATCCAGATCAATCGCCGCAGCGCGAACATCACCGAAGGCAAGAGCCGCGCCCCCAACCGCTCGATGTTCTACGCCATGGGCTACGAGGAAGGCGACTTCAAGAAGCCGATGGTCGGCGTCGCCAACGGCCACAGCACCATCACGCCCTGCAACTCGGGCCTGCAGAAGCTGGCCGACGCGGCCATCGCGGGCATCGAGGAAGCCGGCGGCAATGCGCAGGTGTTCGGCACCCCCACCATCTCCGACGGCATGGCCATGGGCACCGAAGGCATGAAGTACTCGCTGGTGAGCCGCGAGGTGATTTCCGACTGCATCGAGACCTGCGTCGGCGGCCAGTGGATGGACGGCGTGCTGGTGGTCGGCGGCTGCGACAAGAACATGCCCGGCGGCCTCATGGGCATGCTGCGCGCCAACGTGCCGGCCATCTACGTCTACGGCGGCACCATCCTGCCGGGCCGCTACAAGGGCCAGGACCTGAACATCGTCAGCGTGTTCGAGGCCGTGGGCCAGAACGCCGCCGGCAACATGAGCGACGAAGACCTGCACGAAATCGAGAAACGCGCCATTCCCGGCACGGGCTCGTGCGGCGGCATGTACACGGCCAACACCATGTCGAGCGCGTTCGAGGCGCTGGGCATCTCGCTGCCCTACTCGTCGACCATGGCGAACCCGCACGACGAGAAGGCCAACTCGGCCAAGGAATCGGCCAAGGTGCTGATCGAGGCCATCAAGAAAGACCTGAAGCCGCGCGACATCGTGACCAAGAAGGCCATCGAGAACGCCGTGGCGGTCATCATGGCCACCGGCGGCTCGACCAACGCGGTGCTGCACTTCCTGGCCATTGCGCACGCAGCCGGCGTCGAGTGGTCCATCGACGACTTCGAGCGCATGCGCAAGAAGGTGCCCGTGATCTGCGACCTGAAGCCCTCGGGCAAGTACCTCGCGGTCGACCTGCACCAGGCCGGCGGCATTCCGCAAGTGATGAAGGTGCTGCTCAAGGCCGGCCTGCTGCACGGCGACTGCATCACCATCAGCGGCCAGACCATCGCCGAAGTGCTCAAGGACGTGCCCGACGTGCCGCGCGCCGACCAGGACGTGATCCGCCCGATCGACAACCCGATGTACGAAGAAGGCCACCTGGCCATCCTGAAGGGCAACCTGTCGCCCGAAGGCGCGGTCGCCAAGATCACCGGCCTGAAGAACCCGGTCATCACCGGCCCGGCGCGCGTGTTCGACGACGAGCAGTCGGCGCTGCAGGCCATCCTGGCCGGCAAGATCGTCGCCGGCGACGTGATGGTGCTGCGCTACCTCGGCCCCAAGGGCGGCCCGGGCATGCCGGAAATGCTGGCCCCCACGGGCGCGCTGATCGGCGCGGGCCTGGGCGAAAGCGTCGGCCTCATCACCGACGGCCGCTTCTCGGGCGGCACCTGGGGCATGGTGGTCGGCCACGTCGCGCCCGAAGCGGCGGCGGGCGGCACCATCGCGTTCGTGAACGAAGGCGACTCGATCACCATCGATGCGCACGAACTGAAGCTCGAACTCAACGTGCCCGAAGCCGAACTCGCCAAGCGCCGCGAAGGCTGGACGCCGCCGGCCCCGCGCTACACGCGCGGCGTGCAGGCCAAGTTCGCGTTCAACGCCTCGAGCGCGAGCTCGGGCGCGGTGCTCGACAAGTTCTGAAGCGGCATCAGCCCATCATCCACGCGCCGTAGCCGAAGGCCGCAAAGCCCAGGCCGACGATCGCGAAGATGGCCCGGGCTTCGAAATCCATCGCCGGGGGAAAGCTCTGCACGACGAAGTGCAGCAGCGCCCCCGCGCCGATGGTGAGAAAACCCGCACCGAACTGCTTCATCGCACTGTCGTCGGGATAGAGAAACACCAGCGCGAAGCCGGCCAGGAACACCACGTTGGCCAGCACCGTGCCGCGCGTGCGCCATTTCTTCTGCGTGGGCGTCGGCTCGCGCACCGGCGCCGGCCGCCCCCTGCGGCCCTCCTTGAGCGCCATGCCGGTGAAGAACAGGCCGAACATCGTCGGAAAGCCGCCGAAGAGACCGAGCCCCCAGACGATGCCCCACATGTTTTGAAAGTCGGCCACCAGTGCCTGGGCCGGATCGGCGGAGCTGTAGCGCACCTCGACCGCATCGCCCCACTCCTTGTCCGACAGGCTGCCACCGAGCCCTTTGACGCGGCGTTTCTGCCCGTCGGCGGCGGTGTATTCGACGAGCGGTGCGCGCGTGGTGGTGACGTAGCCCTTGCTGTCCTTGCTGCGCTCTTCCACGAACTCGACCAGGCTGCCCTGTGTGCTGGCCGTGCCCGCGATCGACTGGTAGCGCTGCCAGCCCACCGTGACCGCGCCGTACAGGCCGGCGCAGCCGATCAGCAAGGCGCCGATGCCTGCGCCCCAGAAGAAAGTCTTGAAACGCCCGACCAGCGCACCGACGGCCGGCCCGACCAGCAGCGACAGCCCGAAGACGAGCAAGGCGTGGGTGGCGGCTTCGTCGTCCATGGCGCGCGTCCTGTCGGCATGCGGCGCGGGTGACGGAGCCGTGAGTTCAGCGGCGCGGGCGCTGTTGCCCGTTGCTGGTGCGCAGGCCCATGTTGGTCTTCTGGCGGTCGATGCGCGCCTGCTTGCGTCGCTCTTCGCGCTCGATGACCTTGCGCTTGGTATAGCCCGACGAATCGGCCCAGGCCCACCAGGCCAGCGCCAGCGCGAACGGGCTCAGCACGATCCACCAGCTCCAGCCGGCGACCATGCCCACTTCGAAATATTTGAGGGCTACACCGAGCAGGCCCAAGAGCAGAAACCACATCGCGAATACCCTCCGAGTTGGTCGGTATCGCCGCCGGTGCGTGTGCACCGCGCTACCTACAATCGCGTTGGATCGAATGTAACTCAGCCCTTACGAAAACAGTCCCCATGAAAAGAACGATGTTGATGGCAGCCCTGGGCCTCGGCCTCGCGGCGCCCGCCTTTGCCGACCTGGCCCTTGCCACGTCGAAGAACTGCATGAGCTGCCACGCGGTCGAACGCAAGGTGCTCGGGCCGTCGTTCAAGGACATCGCGGCCAAGTACAAGGACGACAAGGGCGCAGCCAACTCGCTGGCCACCAAGATCATCAAGGGCGGCTCGGGCGTGTGGGGCCCGGTGCCGATGCCGGCCAACAACCAGGTCAGCGAAGCCGATGCGAAGAAGCTCGCAGCCTGGGTGTTGTCGACGAAGTAACCGGCAGCAAAACGAAGCGCGCGGCGGCGCGCCCGGTCAGATGCTCGGGTTGATGTCGCTGGGCACCGGACGGCGCTCGATGCGGTCCTCAAGCTGCCCGATGTGCGCCGCCACCGTGTTGTCGGTCTGGTCCGAACGCAGCTTGACCGCGCTTTCCAGCTGATCCATGCGCGCCAACAGCGCCGTGTGGCGGTCGGCGTTGTGCGACATGTGCTGCTTCTCCTGTGCTTCCAGGAAGTTGCGCAGCTCGGTGAAGCGCGAGGCCTCGGCCTTGTCGGCGAGGTCGCGCTGGGTCTGCATTTCCTTCGTGTGGCGCTTGGTCTCCAGCAGCACCGAGCTGTGCAGGTACAGCACGTACACGAGGAAGAAGGCCGCGAGCACGGCCGTGAGCCCCAGCATGATCAGCCCCAGCGGCGCCGACACGCTCATGAAGCCCAGCCACACGTCGGTGGGTGCCGACAACGTGCCCCAGTTCAGCGCGGCAAGCCCCGCGATGAGCAGCACGATGACAAAAAGAAAAGCGGATCTCACGCCCATGTGGCGCCTCCTTGCAAACAACCGATCACGATGACAAAGACCGCGCGCCTGTCAGGGCACGCGGTGACGACATCGGTTTTACCTCAGCCAGGAGGCCGCTTTGGTGCACATGGCCGCACAAACGGCCATGTCCTACACCTCGATACAGCAGGTTCGTGACAACTGTTCCGGAATGGCCGGATTCGGCCAATCCCGGGGGTTCAGTTCGTCTCGGACAGCTGATCGAGGATCGCCGGATTTTCGAGCGTCGAGGTGTCCTGCGTGATCGCCTCGCCCTTGGCGATGCTGCGCAGCAGACGCCGCATGATCTTGCCGCTGCGCGTCTTGGGCAGGTTGTCGCCGAAGCGGATGTCCTTGGGCTTGGCGATGGGGCCGATTTCCTTGGCGACCCAGGCACGCAGCTCGTTGGCGATCTGCTTGGCTTCCTCGCCGGTCGGGCGCGCACGCTTGAGCACGACGAAGGCGCACACGGCCTCGCCGGTCACGTCGTCGGGACGCCCCACCACCGCGGCTTCGGCCACGAGGTCGGTCTTGGACACCAGCGCCGATTCGATTTCCATCGTGCCCAGGCGGTGGCCCGACACGTTGAGCACGTCGTCGATGCGGCCCGTGATGCGGAAGTAGCCGCGGTCGGCGCTGCGCACCGCGCCGTCGCCGGCCAGGTAGATCGTGCCGCCCATCTCTTCGGGGAAGTAGCTCTTCTTGAAGCGCTCGGGGTCGTTCCAGATGGTGCGGATCATCGAGGGCCACGGGCGCTTGATGACCAGCATGCCGCCCGCGCCGTTGGGCAGGTCCTTGCCCGTCTCGTCGACGATGGCGGCCATGATGCCCGGCAGCGGCAAGGTGCACGAGCCCGGCACCAGCGGCGTGGCGCCCGGCAGCGGCGTGATGACGTGGCCGCCGGTCTCGGTCTGCCAGAAGGTGTCGACGATCGGGCAGCGCTCGCCGCCGATGTTCCGGTGGTACCACATCCACGCTTCGGGATTGATCGGCTCGCCGACCGAACCGAGGATGCGTAGGCTGGTCAGGTCCCAGTTCTTCGGGTGCACTTTTTCGTCGCCTTCGGCCGCCTTGATGAGGGAGCGGATGGCGGTGGGTGCGGTGTAGAAGATCGAGACCTTGTGCTTCTGGATCATTTCCCAGAAGCGGCCCGCATGCGGGAAGGTCGGGATGCCTTCGAACACGACCTGCGTGGCACCGGCCGCGAGCGGGCCGTAGGCGACGTAGGTGTGGCCGGTGATCCAGCCGATGTCGGCGGTGCACCAGAACAGGTCTTCGGGGCGGATGTCGAAGGTCCAGTCCATCGTGAGCTTGGCCCACAGCAGGTAGCCGCCGGTGGCGTGCTGCACGCCCTTGGGCTTGCCGGTGGAGCCCGAGGTGTAGAGGATGAACAGCGGGTGCTCGGCATTGACCGGCACGGGCGCGCACTCGGTGCTCTGCCCGGCCAGCGCTTCGGTGAAGGTCTTGTCGCGGCCCTCGACGCGGTTCCACGCAGTGGGCGTGCGCTCGTACACGAGCACGGTCTTGAGCGTGTCGCAGCCGCCCAACGCGATGCCGTCGTCCACGATGGCCTTGAGCGGCAGTTCCTTGCCGCCGCGCAGCTGGTAGTTGGCGGTGATGACGGCCACGGCGCCCGCGTCGATGATGCGTTCCTGCAGCGCCTTGGCCGAGAAGCCGCCGAACACCACGCTGTGGGTGGCGCCGATGCGCGCGCAGGCCTGCATGGCGACCACGCCCTCGATGGTCATCGGCATGTAGATGATGACGCGGTCGCCCTTGTTGATGCCTTGCGCCTTGAGCGCGTTGGCGAACTGGCTCACGCGGGCCAGCAGTTCCTTGTAGGTGACGCGGGTGACGGCGCCGTCGTCGGCTTCGAAGACGATGGCGGTCTTGTTCTCGACGGGGGTGCCGATGTGCTTGTCCAGGCAGTTGGCACTGGCGTTGAGTTCACCGTCGCCGAACCATTCGTAGAACGGCGCCTTCGATTCGTCCAGGGTGCGGGTGAAGGGCTTGGTCCACTGGAGGTTGTCCTTGGCCAGGCGGGTCCAGAAGCCTTCGAAGTCCTGTTCGGCTTCCTTGCACAGCGCCTCGTAGGCGGCCATGCCGGCAATGCGGGCGCCTTCGGTGGCGCGGGCGTCGGGCGGGAACACGCGGTTCTCGACCAGGACGGATTCAATGTTCTTCGATGCGCTGCTCATGCTCTTGTCTCCTGATTGAATGCGGCCGTAATGTCGGGGCACGCACTTACGGGCCACTGACGGGGTCGATGTTAGTTCGCAGGGTTATCACGAGTGCGTCACTGGGAGACCTCTAGAATCGCCCGACTTTTTACACCTGTCTTCTTACTTCATGTCCGCCCCCGATCCTTTCGACGCCCGGAACGCGCCCGTACCAGCACGCAGTTCCCCGCTGAAGCCCCTGCCCCGGCTCATC
This sequence comes from Variovorax sp. GW822-FHT04A09, assembly GCF_058801005.1. Classification (NCBI taxonomy): domain Bacteria; kingdom Pseudomonadati; phylum Pseudomonadota; class Betaproteobacteria; order Burkholderiales; family Comamonadaceae; genus Variovorax; species Variovorax sp. GW822-FHT04A09. Next base: position 1,322,079 of record NZ_JBXAMV010000001.1, read on the forward strand.
TTCGCGAGCCGCTGGCTGCAGCTGCCGCTGTACCTGGGGCTGATCGTGGCGCAGGGCGTGTACGTGGTGCACTTCCTGGTCGAACTGCTGCACCTGGTCGAAGCCGCCTTCGGCAACAAGGACGCGCTGCAGGCCCTGATCGCGAGCATCGGCTACAAGACCACCGCACCGGTCGGCTCGCTCAACGAGACGGTGATCATGCTGGTGGTGCTGGCGCTGATCGACGTGGTGATGATCTCCAACCTGCTGATCATGGTGATCGTGGGCGGCTACGAGACCTTCGTGAGCCGCATGGACCTCGAAGGCCACCAGGACCAGCCCGAGTGGCTGAGCCACGTGAACGCCTCGGTGCTCAAGGTGAAGCTGGCCACCGCCATCATCGGCATCAGCTCGATCCACCTGCTCAAGACCTTCATCAACGCGGACAACTACACCGACAAGGTGCTGATCGCGCAGACCGTGATCCACATCGCGTTCCTGTTCTCGGCCATGGCCATCGCCTACACCGACAAGCTGATGAACGAAGCCGCAGCCGCCAACGCCCACCACTAGGAAGGCGTGTCCCAGGCCGGCACTTCGGTGAAGCGCTCGGCCAGAAAATCGAGCAGGGTGCGCAGCGCAGACGGCATGTGCTTGCGCGAGGCGTACACCGCATACACCCCCAGCACCTGCGGCTCGTGATCGGGAAAGAGCGACACCAGCTCGCCCGATTGCAACAACCCCGACGTCAGATAGGTGGGCAGCATCGCGATGCCCGCCCCGGCCCGCGCCAACGCCATCAGGCTGGCCGCGTCGTTGGTCGAGAGGTTGCCGGCCACGGCCACCGAGACCGGCAGGCCGTCGGCCTTGCGCGTGAAATTCCACAGGCTGCGGCCGAAATACGAATGCGTGAGGCAGTTGCGCTGCGCCAGCTCTTCCACGCGCTGCGGCTGGCCGTGCGCCTTCAGGTAATCAGGCGTCGCACAGACCACCGAGCGGCACACCGAGAGCCGACGCGCGATGAGGTTCGGATCGATCTCGGACGACACGCGGATGGCGAGGTCGATGCGCTCGTCCACCAGGTTCACCGCGCGATCGAGCAGCACCAGGTCGACCGCCACGCCCGGGTAGCGCCGCACGTAGTCGGCCACCGCGCCGGCCAGCTGCGCCTGCGCGAACGAGGTGCTGGCCGTGATGCGCAGCTGCCCGCTCGGCGCCTCGGCCGGATGGCGCACCGCCGCCTGCATGTCGCCCGCGAGTTCGAGCACCTGGCGGCAGCGCGGCAGCAGCTCCTCGCCCGCCGCCGTGAGACTGAGCCGCCGCGTCGTGCGGTGCAGCAGGCGTGCGCCGGTCCATTGCTCCAGTTCGGCCACGTAGCGCGTGACCACCGGGCGCGACAGGTCGAGCTTGTCGGCCGCGGCCGAGAGGCTGCCCGCGTCCACCACGGTCACGAACACCCGCATTGCGTTCAATCGGTCCATTCGAACGATTTTAGGAATAAAGAAGCGCGGAATTCGAGGTATTTCTTTCAAAACCAGAAACCTAAGATGCGGTTCATCCCCTTCCCAACTTTTGACTGGAGTCCCTCATGAGCCACATCGCCATCCTCGGCGCCACCGGACGTGCCGGCGGTCGCCTTCTCGAAGAAGCGCTGCGCCGCGGCCACACCGTGACGGCCATCGCCCGCCATGCCAGCACGAAGCTGGCCGGCCGTGCCAACGTCAAGACCGTCGATGTCGACGCGCTCGACGCCGCCGCCCTCGAAAGGGCCGTGGCCGGCCATGACGCCGTGTTCAGCGCCGCGCACTTCGCCACCGTGCCGCCCGCGGCCGTCATCGAACCCGTCAAGCGCGCGGGCGTGAAGCGCCTGCTGGTGGTCGGCGGCGCCGGCAGCCTGTTCGCAGCGCCCGGCCTGAAGGTGATCGACACGCCGAACTTCCCCGATGCCTACCGCGCCGAAGCCACGGCCGGCGGCGTGTTCCTGGACGCGCTGCGCAACGAGAAGGACCTCGACTGGACCTTCCTGTCGCCCTCGGCCGAATTCGTCGAAGGCGAGCGCACCGGCAAGTTCCGCCTCGGCAAGGACGACCTGCTCGTGAGCGCCGAAGGCCGCAGCTGGATCACCTTCGAGGACTACGCGATCGCGTTCATCGACGAGCTCGAGAAGCCCGCGCACTCGCGCCAGCGCTACACGATCGGCTACTGATCGATCGGCCGGCAACGAAAAAGGACCCTCGCGGGTCCTTTTTTCATGGGGGCTGCCGAACGGATCAGCGACCGGTCATGTTCTCCGGCACCACCCACGCATCGAACTGCTCGGCCGTCAGGTGCCCCGAGGCGATCGCCGCTTCGCGCAGGCTCGTGCCTTCCTTGTGCGCCTTCTTCGCGATGTAGGCCGACTTGTCGTAGCCGATGTGCGTGTTCAACGCCGTCACCAGCATCAGCGAGCGCTGCACCAGCTCGGTGATGCGTTCGCGGTTCGGCTCGATGCCGACGGCGCAGTGGTCGTTGAAGCTCACCATGCCGTCGGCCAGCAGGCGCACGCTCTGCAGGAAGTTGTGCGCCACCATCGGACGGAACACGTTGAGCTCGAAGTTGCCCGAGGCGCCGCCGATGTTGATGGCCACGTCGTTGCCGAACACCTGCGCGGCCAGCATCGTGACGGCTTCGCTCTGGGTCGGGTTGACCTTGCCCGGCATGATCGACGAGCCGGGTTCGTTCTCGGGAATGCTCAGCTCGCCGATGCCGCTGCGCGGGCCGCTCGCAAGCCAGCGCACGTCATTGGCGATCTTGTTCATGCTGGCGGCGAGCGTCTTGAGCGCACCGTGGGCATGCACCAGCGCGTCGACACTGGCCATGGCTTCGAACTTGTTCGGCGCGGTCACGAACGGCAGGTTCGTGAGCTTCGCGAGTTCGGCCGCGACCTGCTCCGCATAGCCCTTGGGTGCATTGAGCCCGGTGCCGACGGCCGTGCCGCCCAGCGCCAGTTCGCACAGGTGCGGCAGCGCGGCGCGCACGTGCGCCTCGCCGTGCGCCAGCTGCGCCACGTAGCCCGAGAACTCCTGGCCCAGCGTGAGCGGCGTGGCGTCCTGCAGGTGGGTGCGGCCGATCTTCACGATGTCCGCAAAATCTTCGGCCTTCTTCGCCAGCGTGCCACGCAGCTTGGCGATGGCGGGCAGCAGCTTGTGCGTGATGGCTTCGACGGCCGCCACGTGCATGGCGGTGGGGAACACGTCGTTGCTCGACTGGCTGCGGTTCACGTCGTCGTTCGGGTGCACCAGGCGCCCTTCCCCGCGCTCGCCGCCGAGCAGTTCGCTGGCGCGGTTGGCCAGCACCTCGTTGACGTTCATGTTGCTCTGCGTGCCCGAGCCGGTCTGCCAGACCACCAGCGGGAACTCGCCCGGGTGCTTGCCGGCAATGACTTCGTCGGCCGCGGCCACGATGGCTTGGGTCTTCTTCTCGTCCTGCAGGCCCAGCGCGTGGTTGACCACGGCGGACGCGCGCTTGACCTGCGCCAGCGCCTTGATGATCTCGCGCGGCTGCTGTTCGCCGGAGATGTCGAAGTTCTGCAGCGAGCGCTGCGTCTGCGCGCCCCACAGCTTGTCGGCCGGCACGTCGATCGGGCCGAAGGTGTCGCGCTCGGCACGGGTCTTGGGAGAAGTCGTCATGAGAAAAATGGCTCCGCAGTCTTGGATGGTTGCGCCGCTTATCGGGCGCGATGCCGAGTATGGTCTCGATAAGAATGGCTCGCATCTGACGAGGCCTTTCGCCCGGGTCCCACAGACACGATACGCCCGCGGGTTGACTCGCGTCATGCCAAAAAGTTATAATTAGCGGCTTCCGACGACCAACAAGTCATGTTGGTCACCCTTGCACTACTCGCGGATCTGCGAATCCCGTCGCGGTGCAAGGCCCTTCACGCCGGGCCCAGCCCGGCAAACCGGCCGGATCTTTTTTCCGGCCCCATTGCCACGTCACGCTCATCCAGGCGGCGCCCCTCGACCAGGCCCGTTGTCTGCGAATGAAGCATCCGGCGGGCACTGGCTTCGTCGCCAAGTCGTCTTCAGTGCCTGTCGGCAGCCCTCGGGGCTCGCCGGGCCATTGCATGCGCATGCGCAATCTTCATGCGCGCTGTCGGGCAGCTCCCTCATCGGGCTGATGGCGTGGCCGTTGCCGCCCTCCGGGGCGGTGCTGTGTCCACCCTTCACTCAAGGAGCCCCGGCATATGGCCAAAGGAATTCTCATCGACCATGTCTTCAAGGTGTTCGGCGACTCGCCCGAACAAGCCCTCGAACTGGTCCGCCAAGGTTTTTCCAAGAAGGAAATCCTGGCGAAGACCGGCCAGTCGATCGGCGTGTTCGATGCCACCTTCGAGATCCAGGCCGGCGAGATCTTCGTGATCATGGGCCTGTCGGGCTCGGGCAAGTCGACGCTGGTGCGCCTGTTGAACCGACTCATCGAGCCGACCGCCGGGCGCATCGTGATCGACGGCGCCGACATCAACGAGCACTCCGACAGCAAGCTGCGCGCGCTGCGCCGCAAGGACATCAGCATGGTGTTCCAGTCGTTCGCGCTGATGCCGCACATGACGGTGCGCGAGAACACCGCCTTCGGCCTGGAGCTGTCGGGCACGCGCAAGAAAGACCGCCTCGCGCAGGCCGACCTCGCGCTCGCGCAGGTGGGCCTTTCGGGCTGGGGCGACAGCTACCCCGACGAGCTCTCGGGCGGCATGCAGCAGCGCGTGGGCCTGGCGCGCGCGCTGGCGTCTGATCCGTCGATCCTGCTGATGGACGAGGCCTTCTCGGCGCTCGACCCGATCATCCGCACCGAGATGCAGTCGGAGCTGCTGCGGCTGCAGCAGGTGCAGCGGCGCACCATCGTCTTCATCTCGCACGACCTGGACGAAGCCATGCGCATCGGCGACCGCATCGCGATCATGAAGGACGGCCACGTGATCCAGGTCGGCACGCCCGACGAGATCCTGCGCAGCCCGGCCGACGACTACGTGCGCAGCTTCGTGCGCGGCGTGGACGCGGCGGCGGTGTTCAAGGCGGCCGACATCGCGCGCAAGTCGCTCACCGTGGTGTGCGAGCACCCCGAGCGCGGCGCGCGCGCGGCGCTCAAGCTGCTCGAAGACCAGGACCGCGACTTCGCCTACGTGACCAGCCCGACCAAGCGCTTCCTGGGCGTGGTCTCGGCCGACACGCTGCGCGGCGCGCTCGACGGGCATTCGGGCCCGCTCGGACTGCAGCACGCCTTCCTCGAGGACCTGCCGCGCATCGACGCCGAAGCCCCCGTGGCCGGCCTGATCGGCCAGCTCGCGCAGGCGCCCTGCGCACTGCCGGTCGTGGCCGGCGACGGCCGCTTCTGCGGCGCGATCAGCAAGACGACGCTGCTGCGCTTCCTCGACCGCGACACGCCGCCGATCGAACCCGTCTCGCCGCACGCCGCGCCCGCACTCGCCGCCGAGCCGCACTGAATTCACGAAGGACCTTGAACGATGAACGACACCACATTGCCTTCCGACCTGAACGCGCCCCTGCTGGACACCCCCGTCCTGGACACGCCCGCCGCGCCCGCCCCCGCCCTCGACCCGTGGGAAGCGATCTCCGCCGCGCCTGACACCTCGGCCGCCAGCGCCTGGCTCGACGCCCCGGCGAACACCGCGCACGCCCTCGCCGGGCAAGCCGACACCGCCACCAACGGCTTCGCACTGCACCGCCTGTGGGACGGCTCGCTGCCCGTCGAGGCCTGGATCAACCAGGGCCTCGGCTGGGTGGTGGAGCACTTCCGCCCCTTCTTCCAGACCGTGCGCCTGCCCATCGACAGCACGCTCAACTCGGTGCAGGGCCTGCTCACCGCCCTGCCCGCGCTGCCGATGATCGCGCTCATCGGCCTGCTCGCCTGGCAGTTTGCCGGCCGCGCGCTGGCCATCGGCACCCTCGTGTCGCTGATGCTGGTGACCGTGCTGGGCATCTGGCCCGAAGCGATGGTCACGCTGTCGCTGGTGCTGACCTCGCTGGTGTTCTGCATGGTCATCGGCCTGCCGCTGGGCGTGCTGCTGGCCAGCAGCGACCGGGCCCAGCGCGTGATGCGCCCGGTGCTCGACGCCATGCAGACCACGCCGGCCTTCGTGTACCTCGTGCCGGTGGTGATGCTGTTCGGCATCGGCAACGTGCCGGGCGTGATCGTGACCATCGTCTTCGCGCTCGCCCCGCTGGTGCGCCTGACCAACCTGGGCCTGCGCCAGGTGCGCCCCGACCTCATCGAGGCCGCGCGCGCCTACGGCGCCTCGCCCTGGCAGATGCTCGTGAAGGTGAAGCTGCCGCTGGCCATGCCCTCGATCATGGCGGGCATCAACCAGGCGCTGATGCTGTCGCTGTCGATGGTGGTGATCGCCTCGATGATCGCCGTGGGCGGCCTGGGCCAGATGGTGCTGCGCGGCATCGGCCGGCTCGACATGGGCCTGGCCACCGTCGGCGGCCTGGGCATCGTGTTGCTGGCGATCACGCTGGACCGCCTGACGCAGGCCATGGGCAAGTCGCGCCGCAGCGCCGGCCACCGCTGGTGGCACACCGGCCCGGCCGGCTTCGCGCTGCGCACGCTGCAGCGCCTCGTGGGCACGCCCTCGCGCGGCTCGCACGCCGACGACGCCGTGCCAGCCCTTTCCGCGCAAGCGCACTGACCGTCACGGAGGACACCCACGCATGAAGACCACCCGCCTCTTCTTCGCCCGCAGCCTCCTGGCGCTGGGCTTCGTCGCCTTCGGTGCGTCCGCGCAGGCCGCCAACGACCTGCCCGGCCAGGGCATCACCGTGCAGCCGCTGAAAAGCTCGCTCGCCGAGGAAGCCTTCCAGACGCTGCTGGTGATGCGCGCGCTCGAGAAGCTCGGCTACAAGGTCGAGCCGATGAAGGACCTCGAGCCCGCCACCGAGCACCTGGCGATTGCCAACGGTGACGCCACCTTCATGGCCAACCACTGGAGCCTGCTGCACGCCGACTTCTACAAGAACAGCGGCGGCGACGCCAAGCTGTGGCGCCAGGGCACGTACTCCGACGGCGCGGTGCAGGGCTACCTGATCGACCGCAAGACCGCCGAGCAATACAACATCACCAACCTCGCGCAGCTGAAGGACCCGGCCATCGCGAAGCTGTTCGATGCCGACGGCGACGGCAAGGCCGACCTCACCGGCTGCAACCCCGGCTGGGGCTGCGAGCTGGCCATCGAGAACCACCTGAACGCCTACCAGCTGCGCGACAGCGTGACCCACAAGCAGGGCAGCTACGCGGCGCTCATGGCCGACACCATCGCGCGCTTCAAGCAGGACAAGCCGATCCTGTACTACACCTGGACGCCCTACTGGGTCAGCGCCGTGCTGCGCCCGGGCGCGGACGTGGTCTGGCTGCAGGTGCCCTTCTCGCCCGCGCAGGCCGGCGCACAGGTCGACACCCGCCTGCCCAATGGCCGCAACTACGGCTTCCTGGCCAACGAACAGCGCATCGTCGCCAACCGGGCCTTCATCGAGAAGAACCCCGCCGCCGGCCGCCTGTTCGAGGTGATGAAGCTGCCGATCAGCGACATCAACGCGCAGAACCTGCGCATGAGCGAAGGCGCGAACAGCATGCAGGACGTGACGCGTCACACCGACGGGTGGATTCGGGTGCACCAGGCGACCTTCGACGGCTGGATTGCGCAGGCGCGCGCCGCGGCCCGGTAACACGGCCTCACCCCCGCGCCGGCGCCCTTTCGCCCGGCGCCGGCCTGCGGTATTGGTGGCTGAGATAATCGAGGGCGTTCCCCCTCCAAGAAGACTCCCCACCATGACGACCACGATCCAGCAGGCCGACCTGATCGAATCGATCAGCGCCGCGCTCCAGTACATCAGCTACTACCACCCCGCGGACTACATTGCCCACTTGGCCAAGGCCTACGAGCGCGAGCAGAGCCCCGCCGCCAAGGACGCCATCGCGCAGATCCTGACCAACAGCAAGATGAGCGCCACGGGCCACCGCCCGATCTGCCAGGACACCGGCATCGTCAACGTGTTCCTCAAGGTGGGCATGGACGTGCGCTGGGGCGGCTTCACCGGTTCGCTGGACGACGCCATCAACGAAGGCGTGCGCCGCGGCTACAACCACCCCGACAACACGCTGCGCGCCTCGGTCGTGGGCGACCCGCAGTTCGATCGCAAGAACACCAAGGACAACACGCCCGCGGTGATCTTCACCGAGATCGTGCCGGGCAACACCGTCGAAGTGACGGTGGCCGCCAAGGGCGGCGGCAGCGAGAACAAGAGCAAGCTGGTCATGCTGAACCCCGGCGACAGCGTGGTCGACTGGGTGCTCAAGACCGTGCCGACCATGGGCGCTGGCTGGTGCCCGCCGGGCATGCTGGGCATCGGCATCGGTGGCACGGCCGAGAAGGCCGCGCTGATGGCCAAGGAAAGCCTGATGGACGACCTGGACATGCACGAGCTGCAGGCCAAGGCCGCCTCGGGCGCCGAGCTCACCAAGGTCGAGGCGCTGCGCCTCGAGCTGTTCGAGAAGGTCAATGCCCTGGGCATCGGCGCGCAGGGCCTGGGCGGCCTGGCCACCGTGCTCGACGTCAAGATCCAGATGTACCCCACGCACGCGGCCAGCAAGCCCGTGGCGATGATCCCCAACTGCGCCGCCACGCGCCACGCGCACTTCGTGATGGACGGCAGCGGCCCGGTCTACCTCGATCCGCCGTCGCTCGACCTGTGGCCCGACGTGAACTGGGCCCCCGACGAAAAGAAGAGCAAGCGCGTCGACCTGAACAAGCTCACGCCCGCCGAAGTGGCGAGCTGGAAGCCGGGCGACACGATCCTGTTGAACGGCAAGATGCTCACCGGCCGCGATGCCGCGCACAAGCGCATCCAGGGCATGCTGGCCAAGGGCGAGAAGCTGCCGGTCGACTTCAAGAACCGCGTCATCTACTACGTCGGCCCGGTCGATCCGGTCGGCAACGAAGCCGTGGGCCCCGCCGGCCCGACCACCGCCACGCGCATGGACGGCTTCACCGAGATGATGCTGGCCGAAACGGGCCTGATCGCCATGATCGGCAAGGCCGAGCGCGGCCCGGTCGCCATCGAGGCGATCAAGAAGCACAAGAGCGCCTACCTCATGGCCGTGGGCGGCGCCGCCTACCTCGTGAGCAAAGCCATCAAGACCGCCAAGGTGGTGGGCTTCGAAGACCTGGGCATGGAAGCCATCTACGAGTTCGACGTGGTCGACATGCCCGTGACGGTGGCGGTCGATGCCGGCGGCACCAGCGCGCACATCACCGGTCCGGCCGAGTGGCAAAAACGCATCGCCAGCGGCGAGTTCAAGACCATTCCGCTGGAAGTCGCTTGAACCCGGTCGGCGTGTTCGACAGCGGCGTCGGGGGGCTGAGCACGCTCGCCGCGCTGCAGGCCGAGCTGCCGACGGAACGCTTCGTCTACTTCGCCGACACCGCGAACGCGCCGTATGGCGAACGCGGCGACGCCTACGTCATCGCGCACTCGCGCCAGGTGGTCGAACACCTGCTGCGCGCGCACGACATCAAGGCGCTGGTGGTGGCCTGCAACACGGCCACCACGGCGGCGATCCACGTGCTGCGCGCCGAATTCCCCGCGCTGCCCATCGTGGGCCTGGAGCCGGCGCTCAAGCCCGCCGTGGCGACGAGCCGCACGGGCCACATCGCGGTGCTGGCCACGCGCGGCACACTGGCCAGCGCCCGGTACGCGGCCCTGCGCGAATCCTTTGGCGGCTCGGCCACGGTGCGACCCGTGCCGTGCGACGGCCTCGTGAAAGCCATCGAAGGCTTCGACAACCCCGGCATCGCCGCGCTGTGCGCGCGCTACATGGCGCAGGCCGGACCTTTCGGCGACGGCGCGGGCCAGGTCGACACCGTGGTGCTCGGCTGCACGCACTACCCGCTCGTGAAAGACGAACTGCAGCGCCACGCACCGCCGACGCTGCGTTTCATCGACACCGGCGCACCGGTCGCGCAGCAGACGCGCCGCGTGCTGGCGTCGCTCGGCCGGCTGGCCGACGACGGCAGCGAAGGCGCTCTGGTGCTCGAGAGCAGCGGTGACCTGGCGGTGCTCGAAGCCGCCGCGGCGCGCTGGCTGCCCGCACGCGCGCAAGGCGCTTCGGTGCCTGCGGCGAACGCCGCCTGACATCCACTCACCCGCCATGCGCGCCCTCTTCTTCCTGCGTCATGCACTGGTCCTGCTGGGCCTGGCCTCGGCCGCCGGCCTGGGCCATGCCGCCTGCGAAAGCGGGCTGGCCGAGCGCATGCATGCCAAGCTCTATCCCAAGCAGCCGCTCGATGAACGGCTTGCCGCCTGCAAGGTCTGGCCGGCGTTCCCCGGCCGCAGCATCGTCGTGCTGCCGATGCCGCGCGAGACCACGGACAAGGGCGCCAAGGTCTTCGACCTCGCGCTGCTGCTGATCCAGCGGCCCGACAACGGCAACACCGACCGCGACACGGTGATCGGGCGGATCTTCCTGCCCGAAGCGCTCGACGAAGACGCCACCACCTCGATCCAGGAAATCCGCGTCGACACCTCGCGCTACGTGCTGTCGCCCGACACGCGCGCCTTCGGCCTGCGCGTGCGTTACCGCGGCAACAGCACGACCTCGGGCCCGCAGGCCAGCGAGACCGTGCGCCTGTACGTGCAGCGCGGCAACAAGCTGCAGCAGGTGCTGCAGGAGATCGAGCTCGACCACGACAACGGCGGCTGGGACGCCACCTGCACCGGCCACTTCGAGAAGCTGCGCACCATGCTGTCGGTCGCGCGCACCACGAGCAACGGCTTGGCCGACCTGCAGCTGTCACGCACGCTGGTGCAAAGCCGCGCGCAGGAACAGGAAGACCAGGGTTGCGTCGAGAAGGCGCTGCCCGCGAAGTTCAGCACCGTGACGCTGCGCTATGACGGCGAGCGCTTCAAGGTGCCCAAGTCGCTGCAGCAGACGCCCTGAGGCGCCGGGGCGCCGCTATCGCACAGCAGCCTTGTCGTGCAGCGCCGCCTTGCGGCCGCGTTGCATGTCGATCGGCAGCAGCAGCAACAGCCCGCCGATGAACAGCACCGCCGTCGAAAGGATCGCGATGCGCTGGTTGCCGCCGGTGGCCCAGGTGATGGCACCGAAGCTCAGCGGGCCGATGATGCTGGCCAGGCGCGTGGCGAAGGTCCAGAGGCCGAAGAACTCGGCCAGCTGCTGTGGCGGTGCGAGGTAGCCGGTCATCGCGCGCCCGGCCGACTGGCTCGAGCCCATCGCCAGCCCTGCGATGGCGGCGGCCCACCAGAAGCCGCCCTTGGTCGTAACCCATGCGGCAATCACGCACACCGCGATCCACGCAAGCAGCGTGGCGGCCAGCGACACCTTGTGGCCGATGCGGTCCTGCACGTAGCCGAAGGCGAAGGCGCCGACCGCCGCCGCAACGTTGAGCACGAAGATCAGCACCATCGTCTCGCTCGCGACGAAGCCGATCACCTGCTCCGCATAGATCGCGGCCAGCGTGATCGCGACCGCCACGCCGCCCTGGTAGCAGACGGTGCAGACCAGCAGCCACATGAAGTCGCGGTAGGCACGGGCCTGCTGGAAGGTGGCGCGCAACTGCCGCCAGGCACTGTCCTCGCCTCGACTGGCCTGCGGCACGGCGCGTTCGGGCAGCAGCGCGAAGGTAACGCAGGCGGCCACGCCGTAGATTGCCGCCGTGATCAGCATCGTGACCGGCACGAAGTGCGCCGCCGGCAGCCCATGGGCCTGCGACCACAGCACGTACGTCAGGCACAGCCCCAGCGCCAGCATGCCGCCAACATAGCCGAAGGCCCAGCCCCAGCCGCTCACCTTGCCCATGCCCTCGGCCGTTGCCAGCTCGGGCAGGAAGGCACCGGTCAGCGACTCGCCGTAGGAATAGAACGCGTTGGAGACGATCACCAGCGCCATCGCGAGCGCGACGCCCATGGAGCCACCCGCGAAACCCGGCGTGAGCGCCAGAGCCGCCGTGGCGAGCACGCAGCCCGTCGTCGTCATGACCAGCACGCGCTTCTTGGCGGCACGCAAGTCGGCCCAGGCGCCGATGGCGGGCATCGTGAGCATCACGATGGCGTACGAGGTGCTGAGGGCTGCGGTCCACGCGAAGGTGGCCCAGGGCGCGCCCTTGGCGATACCGCCGACGAAGTAGGCGGCGAACACCGCCGTGATCACGACCGTGGTGTAGCCCGAGTTCGCGAAGTCGTACATCGCCCAGCCGAACACCTCGCGCTTGCGCACGCCGGGGCGCAACGCGGAGGCTGGGAACAGGGCCATGCGGCCTTGGGACCGGGCGGTAAGGGGGAAGGTCAGTGCAGATGGCGCGGACGACGGCCACCGCCGTGACCACCACCGCTGCCGCCGCCGGCCCCACCGGCACCGCGCGGACGCTTGCCGATTTCGAGCGAGTTCACGAGCGCGTCGAAACGGTCGCTGAAGAGGCGATCGATCTCGGCGACCACGCCGCCCAGCTCGGCGCCGTCGAAGTGGCGCTCCATGAGGTTGACCACGTCTTCGACCAACAGGTCGCGCTGCACCTGCATGATCGCGGCCGGGTTGGGGCCCACGAACAGCATCAGGAAGTCGTCGCGCGATTCTTCGTCAGGGTCGCCCTCTTCTTCGTCGAAATCGGTGTCGTAGAAGGTGACTTCGATCGCGGCACCGCGCTCGGAGAGTTCGTTCAGGCCCATGCACATCTCGTCGAGCGCCTGGCGGAAGTCTTCGTCGCCCGGCACGGTCCAGCAGATCTGCAGCGTGTGGTCCTTCTGCTCGAAGCGGATGCCGGGTTCTTCTTCGTAGGTGCTGGTGGCACCGTCGGCCAGCGATTTGGCGCCTGCGTATTTCCAGAGCGGCCGCAGCGCCTCCTGGATCTGCTCGAAGCTCACGTCCGAGCGCAGCGGCACATCGCCATGCACATGGATCTCAAATGGAGCGTTGTAGCGAGGCATCAAATACTCCCTTGTAAATATGGTGGTACCCGGAACGGGGGTCGAACCCGTATGCCCCGATCAAGGAAGCGGCGGATTTTAAGTCCGATGTGTCTACCAATTTCACCATCCGGGCCTCGGGTTGAACATCGACGATAACCCAAATGAAACAAGCCCCGGCAACGTCGGTTGGCGGGGCTTGTGTATCGGAGCCGATCGGTCTTGACGAGAGGGTGGAGGCGCGACCCGGAGTCGAACCGGGCTAGACGGATTTGCAATCCGTTGCATAACCGCTTTGCTATCGCGCCACGCTGAATAACGAAATCGAACTGCGAAAAAAAGGGAAGCTGCTTGCTTCCCTTTTTCAAAACTGGAGCGGGAAAAGAGTCTCGAACTCTCGACCTCAACCTTGGCAAGGTTGCGCTCTACCAACTGAGCTATTCCCGCGTTTCGAGCCTCAGATTATATACCAGTTTTGAGGCTTCACAAGTTCTGCAATCAATCGATCAATGTTTCACCGAGCCTTCGACGGCCGGCGCTCCAGCGCGCTGCTTGGCCAGTTCGGCCACCGCAGCAGCCGAAGCGGCTACCTCTTCGTCGGACAGCGGCTCGGGCATCTTCTCGAGCGCGATCTCGAGCACCTTGTCGATCCACTTCACCGGCACGATCTCGAGGCCGTTCTTCACGTTCTCGGGAATGTCCTGCAGGTCCTTGGCGTTCTCTTCGGGGATCAGCACGGTCTTGATGCCGCCGCGCAAGGCGGCCAGCAGTTTTTCCTTCAGGCCACCGATGGCGGTGACTTCGCCGCGCAGCGTGATCTCGCCGGTCATCGCGACGTCGGCACGCACCGGGATGCCCGTGAGCGCCGACACGAAGGCCGTCGTCATCGCCGCGCCCGCGCTCGGGCCGTCCTTGGGCGTGGCGCCGTCGGGCACGTGGATGTGGATGTCACGCTTCTCGAACACCTCGTCCTTGATGCCCAGGCGGCGCGAGCGGCTGCGCACCACGGTGCGTGCGGCCTCGACCGATTCCTTCATCACGTCGCCGAGCGAACCCGTGCGGCTGATCACGCCCTTGCCGGGCATGGTCACGGCCTCGATCGTCAGCAGGTCGCCGCCGACTTCGGTCCACGCAAGGCCGACCACCTGGCCGACCTGGTTCTGCTTCTCGGCCAAGCCGAAGCTGTACTTGCGCACGCCGAGGAACTCGTTGAGGTTCTCGCCGTCGACCGTGACCTTGGGCGTCAGTTGCTTGAGCAGCAGGCCCTTCACCACCTTGCGGCAGATCTTGGACAGCTCGCGCTCGAGCGAACGCACGCCGGCTTCACGCGTGTAGTAGCGCACGATGTCGCGCACGGCGGCTTCGGTGACGGCCAGTTCGTCGTCCTTCACGCCGTTGTTCTTCATCTGCTTGGGCAGCAGGTACTTGATCGCGATGTTGGTCTTCTCGTCTTCGGTGTAGCCCGAGAGGCGGATGACTTCCATGCGGTCCAGCAGCGCCGGCGGGATGTTCATCGAGTTCGAGGTGGCGACGAACATGACGTCGCTCAGGTCGAAGTCGACTTCCACGTAGTGGTCGCCGAAGGTGTGGTTCTGCTCGGGGTCGAGCACCTCGAGCAGCGCGCTCGACGGGTCACCGCGGAAGTCCGTGCCCAGCTTGTCGATCTCGTCGAGCAGGAACAGCGGGTTGCGCGTGCCGATCTTGCTCAGCCCCTGCAGCACCTTGCCCGGCAGCGCGCCGATGTAGGTGCGGCGGTGGCCGCGGATCTCGGCTTCGTCACGCATGCCGCCCAGCGCCATGCGGGTGTACTTGCGGCCGGTCGCCTTCGCGATCGACTGCCCCAGCGAGGTCTTGCCGACACCCGGTGGGCCCACGAGGCACAGGATGGGTGCCTTCACCTTGTCGACGCGCTGCTGCACCGCGAGGTATTCAAGGATGCGGTCCTTGACCTTCTCGAGGCCGTAGTGGTCGGCGTTGAGCACGGCCTCGGCATTGGCCAGGTCGTGCTTGATCTTGGTCTTCTTGCTCCACGGCAGGCTGATGAGCACGTCGATGTAGTTGCGCACCACCGTGGCTTCGGCCGACATGGGCGACATGAGCTTGAGCTTCTTGAGCTCGCCCTCGGCCTTCTTCAGGCCTTCCTTGGACATCTTGGCGAGCTTGATCTTCTTCTCGATCTCCTCGATGTCCGCGCCCTCTTCGCCTTCGCCGAGCTCCTTCTGGATGGCCTTGACCTGCTCGTTGAGGTAGAAGTCGCGCTGGTTCTTCTCCATCTGGCGCTTCACGCGGCCGCGGATCTTCTTGTCGACGTTCAGGATGTCGACTTCGCGCTCGAGCTGGCCGAACAGGTTTTCCAGGCGCGCCTTGACGTCGTCCAGGTCGAGCACGGCCTGCTTGTTGTCGAGCTTGAGCGGCAGGTGGGCGGCGATGGTGTCGGCCAGGCGGCCGGCGTCGTCGATGCTCGAGATCGAGGTCAGGATCTCGGGCGGGATCTTCTTGTTCAGTTTGACGTACTGGTCGAACTGCTGCATCACCGCGCGGCGCAGCGCCTCGACCTCGGTGCCCTTCTCGCCGCCTTCGGGCGCCTCGACGGGCGTCACGTTGGCCGAGAAGTGCGTTTCGCCGTCATCGATGCGGTTCACGCGGGCGCGCTGCTGGCCTTCGACCAGCACCTTCACGGTGCCGTCGGGCAGCTTGAGCATCTGCAGGATGGTCGAGACGCAGCCGACCTCGAACATGTCCTCGACCGAGGGCTCGTCCTTGGCGGCGGCCTTCTGGGCCACCAGCATGATGCGGCGCTCGGCCTCCATCGCCAGCTCGAGCGCCTTGATGCTCTTCGGGCGACCCACGAAGAGCGGGATCACCATGTGGGGAAACACCACGACGTCCCGCAGCGGCAGCAGCGGCAGGTCGAGGGCTTCGGGGGGCAATGGGGTATGACCAGACATGAGCGTCCTTGTCCTTTAGGCCTTTTTCGCCGTTTCGCGGTACACGAGCAGCGGGGGCTTGTTTTCGTCGATGGTCGATTCCTCGACCACCACCTTGTCGACATTGGTCGCGTTCGGCAATTCGAACATGGTGTCGATCAGCGACTGTTCAAGGATCGAGCGCAGGCCGCGCGCACCGGTCTTGCGGGCCAGCGCCTTGCGTGCGATCGCCTTGAGCGCCGCGGGACGGATTTCGAGGTCCACGCCCTCCATCTGCAGCAGCTTGGTGAACTGCTTCACCACCGCATTCTTGGGCTCGGTCAGGATCTGCACCAGCGCGTCTTCGCTCAGCTCGGCCAGCGAGGCGACCACGGGCATGCGGCCCACGAGTTCGGGGATCAGGCCGAACTTGATCAGGTCTTCGGGCTCGACTTCGCGGAACACCTCGGTGATGCTGCGCTGGGCCTTGCTCTTCACTGCGGCGCCGAAGCCGATACCCGAGGCCTCGGTGCGGTTTTCGATGACCTTCTCCAGGCCGGCAAAGGCGCCGCCGCAGATGAACAGGATGTTGGTCGTGTCGATCTGCAGGAAGTCCTGGTTCGGGTGCTTGCGCCCGCCCTGGGGCGGCACGCTGGCCATGGTGCCTTCGATGAGCTTCAGCAACGCCTGCTGCACGCCCTCGCCCGACACGTCGCGCGTGATCGACGGGTTGTCGGACTTGCGCGAGATCTTGTCGATTTCGTCGATGTAGACGATGCCGCGCTGGGCGCGCTCGACCTCGTAGTTGCAGCTTTGCAGCAGCTTCTGGATGATGTTCTCGACGTCCTCGCCCACGTAGCCGGCTTCGGTCAGCGTGGTGGCGTCGGCCATCACGAAGGGCACGTCGAGCATGCGCGCGAGCGTTTGCGCCAGGAGCGTCTTGCCCGAACCCGTGGGGCCGATCAAGAGGATGTTGCTCTTGCTGAGCTCGACCTCGTCGCCCTTGGTGTTCTTTTCCTTGTGGCGCAGGCGCTTGTAGTGGTTGTAAACCGCCACCGACAGCATGCGCTTGGCCGGCTCCTGGCCGATCACGTAGTTGTCGAGGTTGGTCTTGATCTCCAGCGGCGTGGGCAGGTCGCTGCGCGCGTCGCGCGCTTCCTCACCGGCCGGCAGCTCGTCACGGATGATCTCGTTGCACAGGTCGATGCATTCGTCGCAGATGAAGACCGAAGGGCCCGCGATCAGCTTCTTGACCTCATGCTGGCTCTTGCCGCAAAACGAGCAATAAAGCGTTTTTTCGCTGGAGGTGCCTTTTTTTTCGGCCATGGACTTTTGCCTCGTGACAGGGTATGGACAATGATAACTAAACAAAAACGGCGTTTCCCGTGTGGGAAACGCCGTTTTTGCCTTTTGGGCGCCCGAGGCGCCGGGCGGCATTAACCGCGCTGGGAGACGACCTGGTCGACCAGGCCGTAATCCTTGGCCTCGTCGGCGGTCAGGAAGTAGTCGCGCTCGGTGTCCGACTTGACCTTTTCCAGCGGCTGGCCAGTGCGTTCGGCCAGGATGCGGTTCATCTGGTCCTTGGTGCGCAGGATGTCGCGGGCATGGATTTCGATGTCGGTGGCCTGGCCGCGTGCGCCGCCCAGCACCTGGTGGATCATGATCTTGGAGTTGGGCAGCGAGAAACGCTTGCCCTTCTCGCCGGCTGCCAGCAGGAAGGCGCCCATGCTGGCCGCGAAGCCCAGGCACATGGTCGACACTGACGGCTTGATGAACTGCATCGTGTCGTAGATCGCCATGCCGGCGCTCACGCTGCCGCCCGGGGAGTTGATGTAGAACGAAATGTCCTTGTCCGGGTTCTCGCTCTCGAGGAACAGCAGCTGGGCCACCACGAGGTTGGCGGTCTGGTCGTTGACCTCGCCCACCAGGAAGATGATGCGTTCCTTGAGGAGACGCGAGTAGATGTCATACGACCGCTCGCCGCGGCCCGACTGCTCGACGACCATCGGGATCATGCCGAGGCCTTGAATTTCCTGTGCGCTCATGAATTTGCTCTCCGGAAAATGGATTCGTTCGCTCTGATTGAACTGTACGCCTGAGTGAAATGGGGCTCGTGCCGCAAAGCACAAGCCCCATCGGCGTTGCTGCATGCAGCGACGGAAACCAGCTTACTGCTGCTGCGCCATCAGTTCGTCGAACGACACCGACTTTTCGTTGACCTTGGCCTTGCCCAGCACGAAGTCGGTCACGTTGTTCTCGATGACCACGGCTTCGACTTCCGCCAGGCGGTTGTTGTCGCTGAAGTACCAGCGCACGACGTCTTGCGGCTTCTCGTAGCTGGCGGCCAGCTCGTCGATGTGGGCCTTGATCTGCTCGGGCTTGGCCTGCAGGTTGTTGGCACGCACCAACTCGGCGACCACGAGGCCCAGGCGCACGCGGCGCTCGGCTTGGGGGCGGAACACTTCTTCGGGGATCGGGGCCTTGTCGGCGTCCTTGATGCCGCGCTGCTTGAGCTCGGCGCGGGCGCCTTCGATCATGCGGGCGACTTCCGACTGCACGCTGGCGTTCGGCAGGTCGAGTTCGGCGTTGGCCACCAGGGCGTCCATCACGGCGTTCTTGTTGCGGGCCAGCAGGCGGAACTTCACTTCGCGCTCGAGGTTGCGCTTGATGTCGGCGCGCAGGCCTTCCACGGTGGCTTCGGCGATGCCGAGCGACTTGGCCAGCTGTTCGTTGACTTCGGGCAGGTGCGAGGCTTCGATCTTCTTCACGGTGACCATGAAGTCGGCTTGCTTGCCGGCCACGTCCTTGCCGTGGTAATCGGCCGGGAACGACAGCGGGAAGGTGCGGCTGTCGCCGGACTTCATGCCGCGCACGGCGTCTTCGAATTCCTTGAGCATCTGGCCTTCGCCGACGACGAACTGGAAGTCTTCGGCCTTGCCGCCCTGGAAGGGCTCGCCGTCGATCTTGCCTTCGAAGTCGACCGTCACGCGGTCGTTGTCTTCGGCCACGGCGTCTTGGGCGCGCTGGGCGAAGGTGCGGCGCTGCTTGCGCAGGATGTCCAGCGTCTTGTCGATGGCTTCGTCGCCGACTTCGGCCGACAGCTTCTCGACTTCAGCGCCCGACAGGTCGTTGATCTTGACTTCGGGGAACACTTCGAAGACCGCGTCGAAGGCGAGCTGGCCTTCGGGCGACTCTTCCTTCTCGGTGATGCGAGGCTGGCCGGCGACGCGCAGCTTGGCTTCGTTGGCGGCTTGCGAGAAGGCCTCGCCGACCTTGTCATTCATGACTTCGTAGTGCACCGAGTAGCCGTAGCGCTGGGCCACGACGTTCATCGGCACCTTGCCGGGACGGAAGCCGTCCATCTTGACGGTGCGCGCGAGCTTCTTGAGGCGCGAATCGACTTCGTTCTGGATGGTGCCGACCGGCAGGGTCAGCGTGATCTTGCGTTCGAGCTTCTCGAGAGTTTCAACGTTCACGGTCATGGTGTCTTCCTTGTGAGGGGTGTGGCTGGTGCGCGGGGCCGGACTCGAACCGGCACGTTCTTGCGAACGTCAGGACCTAAACCTGGTGCGTCTACCAATTTCGCCACCCGCGCGATGCCAAATTTCAGGTGAATGCAAAGGCGGACGGCCTCGGCGCTGCGGAAAAACCGCTGGCCCAAGACCGTCCGCCTGAAATCGGTCAACCGCGCATTTTAAACGCAAGAATGGGGGCCTTCCGGCTTCCCCCTTTGGGGGATTTCACCCACTCTCGCGCAAGGGATACGAGCCGCGCGACAACGGCCCGTGAAAAGCGCCTTTTCAGGCGGCAGCGGTTTGCGGCTCCCGCTTGATGCGGAAGGCCGCGGCGTACATGGCCGGCAGCGCCAGCAGCGTCAGCACGGTGGCCACGATCAGCCCGCCCATGATGGCCACGGCCATCGGGCCCCAGAACACGCTGCGCGACAGCGGGATCATCGCCAACACCGCCGCCGCGGCGGTCAGCACGATGGGGCGCAGGCGCCGCACGGCCGATTCGACGATCGCGTCCCAGGCCGGCACGCCGGCGGCGCGGTCGAGCTCGATCTGGTCGATCAGGATCACGGCGTTGCGCTGGATCATGCCCATCAGCGCGATCACGCCGAGCAGCGCCACGAAGCCGAAAGGCCGGTTCAGCAGCAGCAGCGCGGCGGCCACGCCGGCGATGCCCATGGGGCCGGTGATGAACACCAGCAGCGAGCGGCTGAAGCTGTGCAGCTGCAGCATCAGCAGCGTGAACACCAGGAACAGCATGATCGGCACGCCCGCCACGATCGAGGCCGAGCCCTTGGAGCTTTCCTCCACGGCGCCGGCCACCTCGATGCGGTAGCCGCCCTGCCCGGCCGCATGCCAGCCGGCTTCCAGCTCGCGCAGTTTCGGCAGCAGCTGCTCGGTCACGGTGGCGCCCTGCAGGCCTTCCACCACGTCGCCCTGCACGGTGATCGCGTAGTCGCGGTTCTCGCGCCACATCACGCCGGGCTCCCAGGTGAACACCGGACGGGCGATCTGCGTGAGCGGGATCGAACGGCCCGTGGTCGTCGGGATGTAGGCGTTGCCGATGTCCGAAATCGCCTCGCGCTCGTCGGCGGACTGACGCAGCACGATGTCGATCAGCAGGTCGTTCTCGCGGTACTGGCCGACCGTGGTGCCGCTGAACATGGTGCGCGAAGCCTGGGCGATGGCCTGGCTGGTCACGCCGAGCGCACGCGCTTTGGCCTGGTCGATTTCGAGGCGGATCACCTTGACCGACTCGTTCCAGTTGTCGTTCACGCCGCGCATGTTGGGGCTCTCGCGCAGCACGGCCTTCACCTCGTCGGCGCGGGCGCGCAGCTGGGCGGGCTCGGTGCCGATCACGCGGAACTGCACCGGGTACGGCACCGGCGGGCCGTTGGGCAGCAGCTTGACGCGGCCGCGCACCTCGGGGAATTCCTCGGCCAGCAAGGCGGGCAGGCGCAGGCGCAGCGTTTCGCGCACCTTCAGGTCCTTGGCCAGCACGATGAGCTGCGACACGTTGGTCTGCGGAAAGACCTGGTCCAGCGGCAGGTAGAAGCGCGGCACGCCGGAGCCGATCCAGGTGCTGACGGTTTTCACGCCCTCTTCCTTCATCACGCGCTGTTCGACGCGCTTGGCCACCTCTTCGTTGGCGGCGAACGAGGTGCCCTCGGGGAACCAGATGTCCACCATGATCTCGGGCCGGCTCGAATCGGGGAAGAACTGCTGCTGCACCTTGCCCATGCCGACGATGCCCAGCGCAAAGATCAGCACGGTGGCGCCGATGGTCAGCCAGCGGTGCTGCACACACCAGTTCACGGCGCGGCGGAAGCTGTTGTAGAACGGCGTGTCGAACAGCTCATGCGGCGGCGCATCGGGGTCGTGCGGCTTCACCTTGAGCAGCAGCGTGCCCAGGTACGGCACGAAGTACACCGACACGATCCACGACAGCACCAGCGCGATCACCGTCACCGCGAAGATCGCGAAGGTGTATTCGCCCGTCACCGACTTGGCGATGCCGATCGGCAAAAAGCCCGCCGCCGTGATGAGCGTGCCCGTGAGCATCGGCTTGGCTGTGACGTCGTAGGCGAAGGTGGCGGCGCGGACCTTGTCGTAGCCCTCCTCCATCTTCCGCACCATCATCTCCACGGCGATGATCGCGTCGTCCACCAGGAGGCCCAGCGCGATGATCAGCGACCCCAGCGATATCTTGTGCAGCCCGATGCCGAAGTAGTTCATGGCCAGGAAGGTCACGGCCAGCACCAGCGGGATGGTGATGGCCACCACCAGCCCCGGGCGCATGTCGATGTACCAGCCGAAACGCCCGCCCTTGTGCAGGCCGAGCGCGATGATGCTCACGGCCAGCACGATGGCCACGGCCTCGATGAGCACGCCGACGAATTCGTTGACCGAGCTGGCCACCGACACCGGCTGGTCCTGCACCTGCGCCAGCTTCACGCCGGCCGGCAGGCGCTGGTCGATGGTGGCGGTGGTGGCCTTGAGGGCCTTGCCCAGCGCGATGATGTCGCCGCCCTTGGCCATCGACACACCCAGCGCGATCACTTCCTTGCCCTGGTGGTGCACCTTGACGGCCGGCGGATCGACGTACCCGCGGCGGATCTCGGCGATGTCGCCGAGCTTGATCTGGTTGCCCGAGCTGCCGCGGATCGGCATCTCGCGCAGCTGCTCGACGCTGGTGAACTGGCCGCCCACGCGCACCTGCACCACGTCCAGCGGCGACTGGATCGTGCCGGCGCTTTCGACCGCGTTCTGCGAGCCGAGCTGGGCCAGCACGGCGTTGAAGTCGAGCCCCAGCTGGGCCAGGCGCTTCTGCGAGATCTCGATGAAGACCTTCTCGTCCTGCACGCCGAACTGGTCGACCTTGGCCACGTCCTTCACGCGCAGCAGCTGCTGTCGCACGTCGTCGGCCAGCGTCTTGAGCTCGGCGTAGCTGAAGCCCTCGCTTTCCAGCGCGTAGATCACGCCGTAGACGTCGCCGAAGTCGTCATTGAAGAACGGCCCCTGCACACCCGCGGGCAAGGTGCCGCGCATGTCGCCGATCTTCTTGCGCACCGTGTACCAGACGTTGGCCACCTCGGCGGCCTTCGACGAATCCTTGATCTGGAAAATGATCTGCGACTCACCCGGCTTCGAATAGCTGCGGATCTTGTCGGCGTACGGCGCTTCCTGCAGCGTGCGCTCCAGCTTGTCGGTGACCTGCTCGGCCACCTGCTGCGCGGTGGCGCCGGGCCAGTAGGTGCGCACCACCATGGCACGGAAGGTGAACGGCGGGTCTTCGTCCTGGCCGAGCTGGAAGTACGCGAACGCGCCCAGCACCATCAGCACCACCATCAGGTAGCGCGTGAGCGGCGCGTGGTCCAGCGCCCATTTGGAAAGATTGAAGCCGGGCGACTTGTACTCAGACTCAGGCGCCGGGGTTGTCGCGGGGGTCGCTGGGCCTTCCGTCATTTGGCGGCACCCGTTGCGATCTCCTTCTTCGTCGCGGCCACGGCCTCGACCGCCTGCTGCTTCGCCTGCGCCTGTTGCTGGCCATTGGCGGCGGCCGCCATGGCCTCCTTCGACTGGTAGATGGTGACCTTCTGCCCTGGCGACAGCACGTGCACGCCCGCGGCCACGACCATCATCCCGGTCGACAGGCCCGAGCCGATCACCGCCTCATTGCCGTCGGCCGTGACCACCTGCACCGGCTGCGAGCGCACGGTCATGCTGTCCTTGTCGAGCACCCAGACCGCCGAGCCCGTGCCTTCCTGGCGCAGTGCGCTGGTCGGCAGCTTGATCACCGCCACGTCGGTGCGCGCCAGCGCCTGCGGCCTGGCGTAGACCGTGGCGCCGAGCGCCGGCGAGGTCGCGGCGTCGATCGACACCTTGACCGAGTACGTACGCGTGACCGCATCGGCACTGGCCGCCACCTCGCGCACCTGGCCCTGCAGCACCTCGCCGCCGGACCAGCCGCGCACCGCGACCGGCGAGCCGGGCTTGATCAGCGCGGCGCGGTCTTCAGGCACCGCGAACACCACGTCGCGCGCGCCGTCCTGGGCGATGCGCACGACCGGCGTGCCGGCCTGCACCACCTGGCCCGGCTCGGCCTCGATGGCCGTGATGATGCCTGCCACGTCGGCCACCAGCGTCGTGTAGCTGGCCTGGTTGCCTTGCGAGGCCAGTTGCGCCTGCGCCTGTTCGAGCTGGGCCTGCGCGGCCTTCCAGGTGGTTTCGCGGCGTTCCAGTTCGGCGCCGCTGATGAAGTTCTGCGAGCGCAGCTCGGTGTAGCGCTTGAGGTCGGCGGCTGCCAGATCGCGGTTGGTCAGCGCGGCGGCCTGCTGGGCACGGGCGGCCTCGGCGGCCAGGCGGTAGTCCTGCGGATCGAGCTGCGCCAGCACCTGGCCGGCCTGCACGTGCTGGCCGAGCTCGGCCTGGCGGCGGATGATCTTGCCCGCCACCCGGAAGCCCAGGCGCGATTCGACCCGGGCCCGCACCTCGGCCGAGAACTCGGGCTGGGCGTCGTAGTCGCTGGTGCCGACGGTCACGAACTTGACCGCCCTCACGGGCTCCTGGGCAGGCGGTTTCGGCGAACAGCCGGCCAGAAAGATGGCAGGAAGCAGCAGCCAGGCGGCGCTGCGGGCACGGAGTGAGGCGGCGGAGGCGGTCATGAGACACCCAAGAAGAGAGGAACCGGGTCATTAATGACCCACCGGTTAGTAATCTAGGGTAAACGTTAAACAGTGTCAATGACCCGCGGGTCAGTTGACCATGTCGACAGCAATGTCTGCGCTAGGTTCTCTGCCCCATTTCAACCAGCCGGTTATCAGGAAGCTCGAAGTAATCGGATGCCCGGCCCGCGTTGCGCTGCAGCCAGCCGAACAGCACCCGTCGCACCGGGTTCATGCCCGGCAGGTTCTCCTCGCCCACCGAGGCGCGGGAGACGAAGTACGAGGTCTTCATCGAGTCGATGGCCAGGGTCTTCTGGTAGGCCAGGATGCGGATGAACTCGGGCACGTCGGCCCGCTCCATGAAGCCGTGCCGCGCGGTGACCACCCAGATGCCGTCCATCAGCTGCTCGGCCTCGATGCGCAGGCGCGCGTCCACGCGCGGCGTGTCGCACGAGAGCACGCGCAGCACGATCACCTGCTCGTGCAGCACCTGGTTGTGCTTGAGGTTGTGCAGCAGCGCGTGCGGCACCGCCGTGGCGTCGGGGTTCAGGAACACGGCCGTGCCGCTCACCCGGTGCGGCATGTTCAGCGCCAGCGACTCGACGAAGGGGCGCAGCGGCAGGCTGTCGGCCGCCGCCGCTTCCAGGCCCAGGCGCCGGCCCTTGGCCCAGGTGGTGAACAGCACCATCACCCCGGCCGCCACCGCCAGCGTGAGCCAGCCGCCCTCGGCCACCTTCAGGCTGTTGGACACCACGAAGGTCAGGTCGACCGCCGCGAAGGCCGCCACGCCGACCGCCACCGCCACCTTGTTCCAGCGCCACAGGCCCCAGGCCACGATGCCGGCCAGCAATGTGGTCGTCACCATCGTGATCGACACCGCAATGCCATACGCCGCCGACAGCGCGCCCGAACTGCGGAAGCCCAGCACCAGCAGCAGCACGCCGACCATCAACAACCAGTTGACCGCGGGCACGTAGATCTGCCCGATGGCCGTGCCCGAGGTCTGCACCACGCGCATGCGCGGCAGGTAGCCCATGCGCATCGCCTGCGCGGTGAGCGAGAAGGCGCCCGAGATCACCGCCTGCGACGCGATCACCGTGGCCATGGCCGCGAGCACCACCATCGGCAGCACGCCCCACGACGGAAAGAGCCGGAAGAACGGGTTGTCGATGGCCGCCGGGTTCGCCAGCACCAGCGCGCCCTGCCCGAAGTAGTTGAGCACCAGCCCCGGCAGCGCGATGAAGAGCCACGCGAGACGGATCGGCCTGGCGCCGAAATGCCCCATGTCGGCGTACAGCGCCTCGCCGCCCGTGAACGCCAGGAACACCGCGCCCAGCACGGCCAGCGACTGCGCCCGGTGCACGACCAGGAAGCTCACCGCCCGGCGCGGATCGAGCGCCGCCAGCACCTGTGGCTGCTGCAGCACCTGCCACAGCCCTGCCACGCCCAGCACCAGGAACCACAGCAACATCACCGGCCCGAAGATCTTGCCGACCACGCCCGTGCCCTTCTTCTGCACCATGAACAGCCCGACGAGGATGGCCAACGTGATCGGGATCACCACCCGCTGCAGCACCGGCGCCTGCACCTCCAGGCCCTCGACCGCCGACAGCACCGAGATCGCCGGCGTGATGAGGCTGTCGCCATAGAACATGGCCGCGCCCACCAGGCCCAGAACCCCGATCTCGCGCCACACCCAGGGCCGGGTCTTCGGGCCGGAAACGGCGTTGCGCGCCAGCGCCTGCAGCGCCAGGATGCCGCCCTCACCGTCGTGGTCGGCGCGCAGCACGAACACCACATACTTGAGCGTCACCACGAACATCAGGCCCCAGAAGATCAGCGAGAGCAGACCCAGCACCGCGTCGGGCGAGAACGGCACGCCGTGCTCGGGGTTCATCGTTTCCTTGAAGGCGTACAGCGGCGAGGTGCCGATGTCGCCGAAGACGACGCCCAGCGCCGCGATCATCAGCCCCGGCCCGGCCGGATGTGCCGTGTCGCCCGAAGCGGGAAGCGAAGTCCCGGAAGCCGCGGCAGTTGCTTTCATCGTCATGGGCGAAAGAGAGATGGAAAGTGGCGACGCCACGAGCATAGTGCCCGGACATGACGTCGCCGACAATCGTGGCGTGTCCGCCACTCCTCCTGCCAATCCTCGTCATGCCGCCGCGCCGGCCCATTACGAAAACTTCCCCGTGGCCTCGTGGCTGTGCCCGCCGCACCTGCGCCCGCCGATTGCCGCGATCTACCACTTTGCCCGCACCGCCGACGACATCGCCGACGAAGGCGACGCCTCGCCCGATGCGCGCCTGGCCGAGCTGCGCGCCTACCGCGAGGAACTGGCCGCCGCCGCACGCGGCGACGTGCTGCCCGACTCGCGCTGGCCCCACGTGTTCGGCCCGCTGGCCTGGGCCATCGCCCAGTACCGCCTGCCCGAAGACCTGCTCGCCGACCTGCTCAGCGCCTTCATGCAGGACATCGAGAAGACCCGCGACCGCGGCACCTACGCCGACCGCGCCGAGCTGCTCGACTACTGCCGCCGCTCCGCCAACCCGGTCGGCCGACTGCTGCTGCACCTGTACGGCGTGACCGATGCGCAGGCGCTGGCCCAGAGCGACGCCATCTGCAGCGCGCTGCAGCTCATCAACTTCTGGCAGGACCCAAGCGTCGACCTGCCGCGCGGGCGCTTCTACTTTCCGCGCACCGACTGCGCGCGGCGCGGCCTGACCTCGGAGCATTTCAAAGTCTTCGAACCGCTGTCGCCGGCGCCGCCGCCGCAGGAAGCTATCAATCTGATAGCAGTGATGGCCTTCTGGGCGCGCGAGCTCATGACCGAGGGCGCCCCACTCGTGCACCGCCTGCCGGGCCGCGTGGGCTGGGAGCTGCGCCTGGTCGTGCAGGGCGGCCTGCGCATCCTGGACAAGATCGAGGACCTGGGCTTCGACACCTTCACGCAGCGCCCCACCGTCGGCAAGGCCGACGCGCCCGTGCTGCTCTGGAAGGCATGGCGGATGCGGAGACAATCACGGCCCATGAAAGCAGCGCCTCCCCGATGAATCCCGAGCAATACGTGCAAGACAAGGCCGCCGCTTCGGGCAGCAGTTTCTATTACGCCTTCCTGTTCCTGCCCAAGCCGCGGCGCGCCGCGATCACGGCTTTTTATGCCTTCTGCCGCGAAGTCGACGACGTGGTGGACGAGGTCTCCGACCCCGGCGTGGCCGCCACCAAGCTCGCCTGGTGGCGCACCGAGGTCGCCCAGGCCTTTGCCGGCACGCCGCGCCACCCGGTCATGCAGGCGCTCATGCCGCATGCCGCCACCTACGGCATCGAGGCGCGCCAGCTCAACGAAGTGATCGACGGCTGCCAGATGGACCTGGACCAGACCCGCTACCTCGACTTTCCCGGCCTCGCGCGCTACTGCCACCTGGTGGCCGGCGTGGTGGGCGAAGTCGCGGCGCGCATCTTCGGCCAGACCGATCCGCAGACCACCGCCTACGCCCACAAGCTCGGCCTGGCGCTGCAGCTGACCAACATCCTGCGCGACGTGGGCGAAGACGCGCTGCGCGGTCGCATCTACCTGCCGGTCAACGAGCTGCAGCAGTTCGACGTGAAGGCGCACGAGATCCTGAACCGCGTGCACTCCGACCGTTTTGTCGCGCTCATGAAGTTCCAGGCCCAGCGCGCCCACGCTGCCTACGACGAGGCGCTGGCCCTGCTGCCGCTGGCCGACCGCCGCACCCAGAAACCCGGCCTGATGATGGCCAGCATCTACCGCACGCTGCTGCGCGAGATCGAGCGCGACGACTTCCAGGTTCTCAACCAGCGCATCAGCCTGACGCCCGTGCGCAAGTTCTGGCTGGCCTGGAAAGTCCAGGCGCTGGGCCGGATATGACGCCCCACCCTTCGTGCCCATGAGGCTCGCCGTCATCGGCGCCGGCTGGGCCGGCCTGGCCTGCGCCGTCGAGGCCACGCGCCTCGGGCACGCCGTCACCCTGTTCGAAGCCGCGCCGATGGCAGGTGGACGCGCGCGGCGGGTCGATCACATGCACGGCATGGCGCTGGACAACGGCCAGCACATCCTGATCGGCGCCTACACCGCCACGCTGGCGCTCATGCGCGACGTGGGTGTCGACGCCGACACCGCCCTGCAACGCCTGCCGCTGTCGCTGCGCTTTGCCGACGGCGGCGGGCTGCAGCTGCCCGCGGGCCGGCCGCCGCCGCTCGACCTGCTCACCGGCATCTTCACCGCGCGCGGCTGGACCTGGCGCGACAAGGCCGCGCTGCTGGCCACCGCCGTGCGCTGGCGTCTCGCGGGCTTTCGCTGCGCGCCCGGCACCAGCGTCGCCACGCTGTGCGCCGGCCTCACGCCGCGCGTGATGCACGAACTCATCGAGCCGCTGTGCGTCTCGGCGCTCAACACGCCCGTGCCGCAATCGAGCGGCCAGGTGTTCCTGCGCGTGCTGCACGACGCGCTGTTCAGCGGGCGCGGCGGCGCCGACCTGCTGCTGCCGCGCGTGGACCTCGGCGCCCTGCTGCCCGATGCCGCGCTGGCGTGGCTCGCGCGGCACGGCGCCACCGCGCACATCGGCCACCGCGTGCGCGCCATCGCGCCCGAAGGCGACCAGTGGCGCATCGATGACGAGGTCTTCGACCAGGCCGTGCTGGCCTGCGCGCCCTGGGACGCCGCGCGCCTCGTGCGCGCCACCGGCCTGCCGGCCGCTTCGCGCTGGTGCAACGTCACCGAATCGCTGCGCTTCGAGGCGATTGCCACGGTCTACGTGCGCGGCGCCGCGCCGCTGGCCGAGCCGATGCTCGCGCTGCGCAGCCAGCCGGGCAGCGCACCGGCCCAGTTCGTGTTCGACCGCGGCCAGCTCGGTGGACCAGAAGGCGTGCTCGCCTTCGTCGTGAGCGCCAACGAAACGCCGCGCGAGACGCTAGAGAAACAGGTGCTCGCGCAAGCCGGCGCGCAGCTGGGGCAACCCGGGCTCACGCCGATCCAGACCGTGGTCGAGAAGCGCGCCACCTTCGCCTGCACGCCCGGCCTGGCCCGCCCACCGGCCGCCATCGCGCCGGGGCTGCAGGCCTGCGGCGACTACACCGAAGGCCCCTATCCCGCCACGCTCGAAGGCGCCGTCCTCAACGGACTGGCCGTCGCGCGCTCGCTTGCCACGCCATGACCACGACCCTGCGCTACCTGGATTTCGACTACAGCGAAGACACCGAAGACCACGGCACCTTCGACGCCATGGCCTCGACCCCGCCCGAGCGCACGCCCGAGGTGGAAGCCGAGATCGCGCAGGTGCTGGCCTGGGCCGAGGCCACCTTCCCCGGTGCGCGCGGCGCGCTCGACGACGGTGCGGTGTGGGACTGCGATGTGCAGCGCACGCGGGAAGACAACCCGCGCCTGGACACCCTCACGCTCTCGCTCAGCGGCACCGCCGATTTCTGCGCGGCGCTGCGCGAGCGTTTCGGGCTCGACTGAAGAAAGTCTGCGGCCTTCTCAGGCCGTCTTGTTGCGCAAGCGCAGCAGGCTCAGCCCCAGCAGCACGAAGGCGCCGCCCGACACGCGGTTGAACAGCTGCGCGCGCTTCGGGTTCGCGAACTGCTTCTTCAGCAGGCGCGCCAGCAGCACGTACGAGCCATGCGCCAGCACCGAGCCGGCCGCGAAGGTCGTGGTGAGCACGGCGAACTGCGTGAGGATCGGCGCGTCGTGCGTGAGGAACTGCGGGAACAGCGCCGAGAAGAACAGGATGCCCTTCGGGTTGGTCAGCGCCACCGTCACGCCGTGCCCGAACAGCCGGCGCGCGGAACGCGAAGGTGCCGGCGCGGCCGACGGCTGCAGCTCGGCGAACACGCTCGTGCGGCTGCGCCACTGCCGGATGCCCAGGTACACGAGGTAGCCCGCACCCGCCACCTTCAGCACCATGAAGGCCGTGGCCGAGGTGTTGAGCACCACGCCCAGCCCGCCCATCGCGGCGGCCGAGACCAGGAAGAGCCCGCAGGCGTTGCCCAGCGAACTGATCATCGCGCGACGCGGGCCGACGGAGATGGCGTTGGAGACCGCGAGCAGCACGGCCGGACCGGGCGTGAAGGCGACGACCAGGGTCACGCCGCAAAAGAGGAGCCAGGTGGAGAGATGCATGGGAGGAAATTCGCGCGAAAGCAATGAAAGGAGGCCGTCGCAAAACTATAGTCCGGGCAGCCGCGCGCCGCTCGGGCCGCGCCGATAGTCCCCTGACATTCCTCACCCATGATCACCTGCTACCTGCGCTACATCGTCGATCCCTTCAAGCTCAAGGAATTCGAGCACTACGGCAAGCTCTGGATTCCGCTGGTCGAGAAGTTCGGCGGCCAGCACCACGGCTACTTCCTGCCGTCCGAAGGCGCCAACAACGTGGCGCTGGCGATGTTCAGCTTCCCGAGCCTGGCCGCGTACGAAACCTACCGCGCCGACTCGATGCAGGACGCCGACTGCCAGGCCGCCTTCCGCTACGCCGAAGAGACCCGCTGCATCGTCAGCTACGAACGCAGCTTCTTCCGCCCCGTGTTCCGCTGAGGTTCAAGCGCCCAGCGCGATGCACAGCGCGTGCAGGTTGGGCACGATCAGCTGCGGACGCGCGCCGTGCTCCCACGGGCGCTCGTCGCGCACCAGCCAGGCGGCCTGCATGCCGGCGTTGAGCGCGCCCACCACGTCGAGCGCGGCATCGTCGCCCACGTGCAGCACGTCTTTCGGCAGCAGGCCGACCGAGGCCGCCGCGGCGCGGAAGATCGGCGCATGCGGCTTGCCGCTGCCGAAGGCGCGCGCATTGAAGGCGGTGCGGAACCACCGGCCGACGCCGGTCTTGTGGATGTCGGCGTTGCCGTTCGACACCGCCACCAGCGGGTAGCGCTCGCTGAGCCACTTGAGCGCCGGCAGTGCGTCGTCGTACAGCGTGACGCGCTGGCGCTCTTCGAAAAAGGCGTCGAAGGCCGGGTCGGCCAGCGCCGGGTCTTCGCCCGCGCGCACGAGCGCCGTGCGGATCGACTCGCGGCGCAGCGCGCTCAGGTCGTGCGCGAGGTCGGAGCGCTCCTTGGCGGTGGCTTCGCGCAGCTCGCGCAGCACGCCCGGCGTGAGCAGCAGCGAGGCCGTCTTGGGCGCCTCGCGCAGCAGCCATTCGTGCAGCACGCGCTCGGCCCGCTCGATGGTCGGCCAGATCGGCCACAGGGTGTCGTCGAGGTCGAGCGTGATCGCCGAGATGCGCGAGATGTCGAGCGGCGTGGCGCCGCCGGGCGCCGGGGAAGCGGAAGTCATGCCCGAGAATATCGCATGCCTCTCGCCCCCCAAGACAGTCAGAACAGCAAGAACGACCGCACCGCCGTGCTCTGGTGCAACCTGGGTTCGCCCGATGCCCCCACCGCCGCCGCGGTGCGCCCCTACCTCGCCGACTTCCTGGGCGACCCGCGCGTGGTCGAGATTCCCAGGGCGCTGTGGGCGCTGATCCTGCACGGCATCATCCTGCGCACGCGGCCCGCGAAGTCGGCCGCGAAGTACGCCAGCATCTGGCTGCCCGAGGGCTCGCCGCTCAAGGTCTGGACCCAGAAGCAGGCCACCCTGCTGGCCGGCTGGCTCGGCGAACGCGGCCACCGCGTGACGGTGTGCGACGCGATGCGCTACGCCAACCCGTCGATCGCCTCGCGGCTCGATGCACTGCAGGCCGAGGGCGCCACGCGCGTGCTGGTGCTGCAGGCCTACCCGCAGTACTCGGCCACCACCACGGCCAGCGTGATCGACGCCGTGAACGCCTGGAGCCGCCGCCAGCGCCACGTGCCCGAGTTCCGCTTCGTCAACCAGTACCACGACGACCCGGCCTACATCGAGGCGCTGGCCCAGGGCATCGAGAAGCACTGGAAGACCGAAGGCCGCGGCGAGCTGCTGGTGATGAGCTTCCACGGCATTCCCGCGCGCAACATCGCGCTGGGCGACCCCTACGAAACGCAGTGCCTCGAGACCGCGCGCCTGCTCGCGGCACGGCTGGGCCTGGCGTCCACGCAGTACCGCACGACCTTCCAGTCGCGCTTCGGCCGCGCCAAGTGGCTGGAGCCCTACACCGAGCCGACCCTGCGCGAACTCGGCGCCAGCGGTGTGAAGCACGTCGACGTGGTGTGCCCGGGCTTTCCGGCCGACTGCCTCGAAACGCTCGAAGAGATTGCGATGGAAGGCCGCGAAGCCTTCCTGCACGCGGGCGGCGAGCGCTTCGGCTACATCCCCTGCCTCAACGACAGCCCGGCGTGGATCACCGCGCTCACGGGCATCGCCGAACGTCACCTGGCGGGCTGGCCCACCCGACCCGACACGACCACGCCATGAAGAAAGACCTGCACGAAGCCAACCGCCAGTCGTGGAACGCCGCCACGGTGGCGCACAACAGCCACAAGGGCGACCAGGCCGCCTTCTTCCGCGCGGGCGGCTCCACGCTGTTCCCCGAGGAAAGCGCCCTGCTCGGCGACGTGAACGGCCTGTCGGTGCTGCACCTGCAGTGCAACGCGGGCCAGGACAGCCTGAGCATCGCGCAGCGCGGCGCACGCGTGACCGGCGTCGACATCTCCGACGAAGCCATCGACTTCGCCACCCGGCTCTCGGCCGAGTCGGGCATTGCGGCGCGCTTCGAACGCGCGGACGTCTACGACTACTTCGAGGCCGCCGCCGCGCGCGACGAGCGCCACGACCTCGTGTTTTGTTCGTACGGCACGCTGTGCTGGCTGTCCGACCTCGGTGCCTGGGCGCGCGGCGTGGCGCAGCTGCTCAAGCCCGGCGGTCGCTTCGTGATCGTCGAGTTCCACCCGTTCGCGCTGGTGTTCGACCCGCAGTGGAAGTTCCACTACGACTACTTCAACGACGCGCCCGTGCCCGAGGAAGGCGTGGGCGACTACGTGGCCGAATCGGGCGACGGCCTCGTGGCCGACGACCGGCCGATGCCCGGCGTGCAGGGCTTTCGCAACCCGCACCCGAGCTTCGAGTTCACCTGGGGCGTGGGCCAGGTGACGACCGCGCTCGCGCAGGCGGGACTGGCCATCGAGCGCTTCGAGGAGTACCCGTACACCAACGGCTGGAAGCCCTTCGAGGGCATGCGCGAACTCGGTGGACGCCGCATGGCCCCGCCCGAAGGCATGCCGCGCATTCCGCTGATGTACGCGCTGGCGGCCCGCCGCGCCTGAGCGAACTCAGAAGCGGCCGAGGTAGTCCAGCTTGCCGATGGGCACGCCCTTGTGGCGCAGCACGTCGTAGGCGGTGGTCACGTGGAAGAAGAAATTCGGCAGCGCGAACTGCAGCAGGTAGCGCTGCGCGGTGAAGTGCGCCTCGCCTTCGCGCGCCTTGATGGTCACGGGGCGTTCTTCGTGGCCGTCGATGAGCGTGCGGTCCACGCTCGCCAGGAAATCCTGCGTCTTCACGATGCGCGCCAGCAGGTCGTCCCAGGTCTTTTCCTCGTCGGGAAAGCTCGGGGCCGTGATGCCCGCGATGCGCGCCGTGCCCAGCTTGGAGGCGTCGCTCGCGCGCTGGATCTGGCCGGCCAGCGTGAGCATGTCGGGCGCGAGGCGCGCGTCGACCAGCGTCGCCGGGTCGATGCCCTGGGCCTTCGCATGCGCGAGGCCCTTGTCGAGCAGGTGGGTCAGCTGGCCGAGTCCGCGGGTGAAAACCGGCACGGACAGGTCGTACATCGAGAGGGCCATGGCGAGGTGATCTTGGAGTTGAAGTCGGCGCGATTGTGATCGCGCCCTGCCTTCAACGACCGGCCGCGCGGATAAACCCCTCGATCGGGTCCAGTTGTTCCGGCACGTTGAGCGCGGGCGCATGGCCGCAGCCCGGCACCTCGATCACCTGCAGGCGCCCGGCCGCGCCCGGCCCGCGCCGGTGCATCTCGTCGATCACCTCGGGCAGCACCAGGTCGGACTCGGCGCCGCGCAGGCACAGCACCGGCGCCTCGATCACGTCGTAGTGCGGCCAGATCAGGTAATCGTTGTCGTGCGCGCTGAACTGCTTGACCATGGCCGGGTCGTAGTGCGGCGTGACGCGGCCGTCGGCCAGGCGGCGCGTGGAGCTTTCGGTCAGCCGGCGCCACTGCGCGTCGCTGAGCCAGCCGTAGGGCTTGTAGACCGTGCGGAAGAAGGCCTCCAGCTCGGCCACCGTGGCGAAGGCCGGCGGGTCGCCGGCATAGGCGCGGATGCGCTCGATGGCGGCCTGCGCGAGCTGCGGCGCGTTGTCGTTCAGCGTGAGGCTGGCGATGCGCGCCTTCATGCGCGGCTCGAACAGGCCCGAGGCGCAGACCGTGCCGATGGCGCCGCCCATCGAGGTGCCCACCCAGTGCACGCGGCCCAGCCGCAGCTCGTCGCACAGCGCATTGGCCAGGCGCGCGTAGAACGCGAGCGTGTATTCGTCGTCGGGCGACGGGCTCCACTGGCTCAGGCCGCGCCCCAACGTGTCGGGGCAGATCACGCGAAAGCCGCGCGCGGCGAAGTGCTGCGCCAGCTCGTCCATGTCGCGGCTGGTGCGCGCCAGGCCGTGCCAGGCGATGACGACGGGGGCGTTGGCCGCGCCCCAATCGAGCCAGTGGATTTCACGGCCTGCGAGTTGCGCGTAGTGCGATGTCGGCGAGATGTGCGATGACGGCGTCATGGTGCTGTTGTTCTTGCCGTCGCTCATTTCGCCGCCCTCGCCCGCAGCTTGCCGACGATGCCGGTCGGGAAGTAGTACACCGACAGCACGAACAGCACGCCCAGCCACAGCAGCCAGCGGTCGGGCGACAGCAGCGCCGCGAGCCACGGCAGGCCGCTGGCGGCCTCGTTGCCCAGGCGCAGCAGGTCCTGCAGGTAGCTCTGTGCTACCACGAACAGCACCGCGCCGATGGCCGCGCCGTAGATCGTGCCCATGCCGCCGATCACCACGATGAGCAGCACGTCGATCATGATCTCGAAGCTCAGCGAGGTGTCCGGCCCGTTGTAGCGCAGCCAGATGGCGAGCATCGCGCCGGCCAGCGTGGCGAACAGCGCCGACAGCACGGCGGCCGTGGTGCGGTACACCACCACGCGGTAGCCGATCGCCTCGGCGCGGAACTCGTTCTCGCGGATGGCCTGCAGCACGCGGCCGAAGGGCGAGTTCACGATGCGCAGCATTGCCAGCACCAGCACCACCGCCGCCACGAACAGCAGGTAGTAGCACAGCAGCCGCCCGTCGAGCGAGACGCCGAGGAACGGCTCTTCGGCGAACTCGAAGCTCGGCGAGATCAGCTCGGGCAGCTTGAAGGTCAGGCCGTCTTCGCCGCCGGTGAAGTCCGACAGCTGCGAGGCCAGCGTCTGGAACGCCGAGGCCACGGCCAGCGTGATCATCGCGAAGAAGATCGCGCGCACCCGCAATGAGAACAGGCCGATGGCCAGCGAGAGTACAAGCGAGATCGCGAGCGACGCGCCCAGCCCCATCAGCACCGCGCCCCAGTTGGGCCCCAGCCGCGAGGCCGAGATGGCGATGCCGTAGGCGCCGATGCCGAAGAACATCGTGTGCGCGAAGCTCACGATGCCGGTGTAGCCCAGCAGCAGGTCGAAGCTCGCGACCAGCACCACGAACACCAGAATCTTGGCCGCGACGCTGAGCGCCTTCACGCCCGGGAACAGGAACGGCGCGAAGGCCAGCGCCAGGAACAGGGCCAGCAGCAGCAACGCCAGCAGGCGGCTCTTCGGCATGTCGTTGGAAAGAAGTCGTTTCAGGAACATGACGGCTTTCTCCTCAACGGTTCGCCACGGGGTACACGCCCTGCGGGCGCCACAGCAGCACGGCCACCATGAGGAAGATGCTCGCGAACTGCGTGAGCGTGGGCAGCAGGAAACCGATGTAGTTCGTCATGAGCCCCACCAGCAGCGCGCCCAGCAGCGCCCCGCCGGTCGAGCCCAGCCCGCCGATGATGATCACGATGAAGATCAGCACGTTGACCTGCGCGCCCATCTGCGGCACCAGGTTCTGCTGGAACAGGCCCCACATCACGCCGCCCAGGCCGGCCAGCGCGCTGCCCACCACGAACACGCCCACGAACAGGCGCCCGATGCGGTAGCCCAGCGACTCGACCATCTCGCGGTCCTGCACGCCAGCGCGAATGAGCAGGCCGATCTTGGTGCGGCCCAGCGTCCAGGCGAGCACGCCGAACACCACCACGCCCACGGCCACCGCGAGCAGGCGGTACTTGCTGATGGCCGCATCGCCCACCAGCAGCGAGCCGCGCAGCGCCTCGGGCAGCGGCAGCGGAATCTGCGCCGGACCCCAGATCACCTTGATGAGCTCCTCACCGATGATCATGCCGCCCATGGTGATGAGGATCTGCTTCAGGTGCTGGCCGTACACCGGCCGCACGATGAAGCGCTCGAAGGCCAGGCCGATGGCGCCGGCCACCGCCATCGCGGCCAGCATGGCCGGGAACACGGCCACGAGGTTGCGCCACAGCTCGCCCGAGCCGGTCCAGTCGCCCATGAGGCCGAGCACGCTGCTGGCCACGAAGGCGCCCAGCGCAATGAACACGCCGTGGCCGAAGTTGAGCACGTCCATCAGGCCGAACACCAGCGTGAGGCCCGAGGCGATGATGAAGATGATCATGCCCATCGCCAGCCCCGCCACCGTGAGCGTGAGCCAGGTCGAGACCGAGCCCGTGAGCGGCAACGCGACGAGCGCAAGGATGGGGGCAAGAAGCAGTGGCTTCCAGTCGAAGTCGATTTTCATAGGGCGAGTCCGAGCAGCGATTGCTGCAGTTGCGCATCGGCGGAGAACGCGGCCATCGAGCCGCTGTGCACCACGCGGCCGTTGTCCATCACCGCGACGGTGTCGCCCAGGCGCTGGGCAAAGTGGATGTTCTGTTCTACCAGCAGGATCGTCACGCCGCTCGCCTTGAGCTCGCCGAAGGCCTCGATCATGTTGTTGATCATCACGGGCGCCAGGCCCTTGCTGGGCTCGTCGATGATGAGCAGCTGGCGGGGCTCGACGATGGCGCGCGACACGGCCAGCATCTGCTTCTGTCCGCCCGACAGCTTGCCGGCCGGGTGGTTCCAGAACTTCTCGACCGCGGGAAAGAGCTTGAAGATCCACTTCAGGCGCGTGTCGTCGATGGCGTCGGCGTTCTTGGCGCCGCGCGCGGCCAGCACCATGTTCTCCTTCACCGTGAGGTCGGAGAAGATGCCCATGTTCTCGGGCACGTAGGCCACGCCGAGCTCAGCGATCTGAGGCGTGTGCAGGGCCGTGATGTCCTTGCCGGCGAACTGCACCCTGCCCTGCGACGCATGCCACAGGCCCATGATGGTGCGCAGCGTGGTGGTCTTGCCCGCGCCGTTGCGGCCCAGCAGCATGGTGAGCTGGCCCTTGGGCACGGCCAGGTCGACGCCGTGCAGGATGTGGTACGCCCCGATGTGCGTCTGCACGCCTTCCAGGGTCAGCAAATTTTCGGTGCTCATGCGGCCTCCTTCGCGATGCCCAGGTAGGCCTCCTGCACCACCGGCGAGGCGATCACCTCGGCCGGCTCGCCGTCGGCCACGAGCGTGCCGTTGTGCAGCACGATGATGCGGTCCGCGAGTTCGCGCACCACGTCCATCTTGTGTTCGACCAGGAGGATGGTCTTGGTCTTGTCCTGCTTGAGCTTGCGGATCAGGTCGAGGATGACGGGCGCCTCGGCCGCATGCATGCCGGCCGTGGGCTCGTCGAACATGAAGACCTTGGGTTCGAGCGCCATCAGCAGCGCCACCTCGAGCTTGCGCTGGTCGCCGTGCGGCAGGCTGGCCACCGTGGCGTGGGCGCGCGGCTCCAGCGCCACGTCGGCCAGGATCTGCTCGGCGCGCTCGGTCAGTGCCTTGTGATCGCTCCAGATGCTCCACAGGTTGAGCCCGTGGCGGTGCGCGCCGGCGCGCGTGGCCTGCACCGCGAGCCGCACGTTCTCCAGCACCGTGAGGTTCGGGAACAGGTTGGTGAGCTGGAACGCGCGCCCCAGCCCGGCGTGCGTGCGCGCCGACGGCGACAGGTGCGACAACGGTTGCCCGTCGAGCGACACCGTGCCGGCCGTGGCCTTGAGCTGCCCGGAGATCAGGTTGAAGTAAGTGGTCTTGCCCGCGCCGTTGGGGCCGACGATGGCCGTCAGCGTGCCTGGCGCGAATGCGCAGCTCACGCTGTTGACGGCCACGTGCCCTCCGAAGCGGATGGTCAGATCCCGGGTCTCAAGCATTGTGGAAAGGTCCTTGCGAATCGAAAAAATCAGCGATGGGTGAGCGGCCTCAACAGGTGCCGATCACGTAGTAGTTGGTGCCCGTCTGCTTCAGCGTGGTCATGGCGTAGATGTTCCACAGGCCCATCGACTGGCCCGAGCCGTTGGCATAGGTCAGGCCCCACAGCGCATAGGCGCGCCCGGCCATGGTGTGCGCGTAGTTGCTCGCGGTGTAGCAGGTTCCGCCGCCGCCCGGGCCCGCCGTGGTCGCGCCCGTGGCGGCCGCCGACATCGCGCCTTCGACGTTGCTCGCGTTCAGCGCGGCCACGGTCCAGCTGTAGCTGGTCGACGCGGCCAGGCCGGTGTCGGTGTAGCTGGTGCCGGCCACCGGCGAAGCGTTGACCTTGCTGCCGCCGCGGTACACGTTGTAGCCCGAAGCGCCCGAGACGCCGGCCCAGCCGATCACCATGCTGCTGCTGGTCGCGCCCGAGGTGCCCACGCCGGTGGGCGCCGGCAGCCCGCCGCCGCCGGCCGAACCGGTGACGCGGTCGATCATGGCCTTCATGGCCGCCATCTGCGGGCCCGATTTCTTGGCGTAGTTGGCGCTGTCGTAGCCCCACCAGTCCCAGCAGCTGTTGGTGGCCGCGGTGCTGGTCTGCGGGTAGATCAGGATGATGTTGTTGGTGTCGGCCCAGCGGTTGTAGCCCGTCTTCTTGACGTACTGGTCGCTCACGTCCGTGTAGTTCTGCTTGCAGCCGTGCAGCACCAGGTGCACGCGGCACGAGGTGGTGGTGCAGGCCTGCGGCACGTAGAGCCAGCCGGTGGCGGCCACGCCGTGGCCGGAGACGAACTCCGACTGGTTGAACTCGGTGAAGGTGCCGCCCAGCGCGCCGTTGTTGCGCGGGTTCAGCGGACCGTACAGCTGCGTGAGGATCTCGCCCGCGAGGTCGAAGCCGCAGTTGTTGATGTACGGCGCGGCCGTGGTGCTGCAGGCGCCGCCGTAGTCGTCGGTGACCATCGCGTGGCCTGCGCCGAGGTTGTTCTTGTAGACCGTGTTGGCGGCCGGCACGAAGCTCTGGTAGTACGTCTTCAGGTCGTCCATCACCGGCTGCTTGACGGTGTTGTCCGAGGTGCCCGAGAACAGGTAGACCTTGGAGTTGCTGAGGTTCGACACCGGGTCGATCGCACCGCTGGCGGCCCAGCTGTTGGTGGTGCTCACGAGCGTGGAGACCGGGATGCTGGTGCTGTGCGTCATGCAGCGCCCGGTGGCGTTGAGCACCGAGCCTTCGGCGCAGTAGTACGGACCGCCGGCGACCACGCCCGCGCCGCGCTTGAAGGTGGCCGAGTAGGCCACGTGCAGCTGCACCGCCATGAAGCCGCCGGCCGACAGGCCGGACACGCTCACCTCCGCCGGGTTGGCGCCCAGTGCCGGCAGCGGCACGGCCGCTGTCGCGGCCTGCGCCGCCGCCGTGATCACCGCTGCTGCGGCAAACCCCTTCCAGTTGTTCCATCGCATCGCTGGCATCGCTGTCTCCTATTGGTTTGTGTATCGAACGCTTGCTTGCAGACTGACGAATCGACCGTGGAGCGCGCCGCCGTGCGCGGACGCAGGCTGGCGCTTCGCCCGGCGGCCATCCGGGGCGAAAAGGGGGCGGCGCCTGCATGCGCGCCGCGGGTTCAGGGAACGATCAGCGCCGTGTTCAGCGCTTGTTCTTGATCGGGATGTCCATCTCTTCGGGCTTGATTTCGTGCACCAGCTCCGGCACACCCCACGCGAACGCGGGGTCGGCCTTGATCTTGAAGTGGTACATCGACTGCATCGCCTGGTGGTCTTCCTTGCGGAAGGTCATCTTGCCCTTGGGCGTGTCGAAGCTCATGCCTTCCATCGTGCTGATGAGCTTGTTGGTGCCGGTGTCGCCGTTGGTCTTCTTCAGCGCCGTCACCACCGCCATCGCGGCCGAGAAGCCGCCGGCCGTGAAGAAGTCCGGCGGCGTCTTGAATTCCTTGTAGTGGGCCGCGACCATGGCCTCGTTCACCGGGTTCTTCGGGATGCCGAAGTAGTAGTAGGCCGCGCCTTCCATGCCCGGCAGCGACTTGTAGGCCGCCATGGCCGGCAGGATGTTGCCGCCGGTGGCGATCTCGATGCCGTAGCGCTTCAGGTCGAGGTCGACGATCTTGAACGGGTTGCCCGCGCCGGCCCAGACGATCCAGATGATCTTGCGGCCCGGCTGGTCCTTGAGCTTGTCGATCAGGCGCTGTGCACCGGCCGTGAAGTCGGTGGTGGCGGGCGGCAGGTACTCCTCGTGCGCGAGCTTGGCTTTCTTCAGCGCGGCGCCGAAGGCCTTCACGCCGTCACGGCCGAAGGCGTTGTCCTGCGCCAGCGTGGCAACGGTGACGCCGGCCTTGTCGATGGCCACGGCGTTGGAGATGGCGTCCTGGCTCGAGTTGCGGCCGGTGCGGAAGATGTACTTGTTCCACTTGTCGCCGGTGATCGAGTCGGCCACGGCGGGCTCGACGATCAGGATCTTCTTGTACTCCTCGGCCACCGGCAGCATGGCCAGCGCCACGCCCGAAGCGGTCGGGCCGACCGCGAGCGCGGCCTTGTCGTCGGAGTACGCGGCGGCCAGCAGCGACTTGCCCAGGTCGGGCTTGCCCTGGTCGTCCTTCTCGATGACCACCAGCTTCTTGCCGTTGACCATCATCGTGCCGCCGGTGGCGTAGTTCAGGCCCATCATCAGGCCGGTCTGCGTCTGCTTGCCGTAGGCCTCCAGCGCGCCGGTCTTGCTGTAGACGTGGGCGATGCGGATCTCGTTCGATTGGGCCCAGGCGGGCATGGTGGCAACGGTGGCGCCCAGGGCGGCCAGGGCGATGAGGTGGCGACGGTGCATGTCTTGTCTCCTGATAAAGGTGACTGAATATTGCACAGTTCGTGCCACCCGCCTAAGCCATTGATAACAAAGGCTTCCTCATTCGGGCGCAACCGGTTTCGCCTGATTTCAGTGCATTCGCGTTGTCTTTATTTCAGACAACTGTCTGCTGATCAGTCAGGGTTTCCCAGCAGAGTCGCGGCGCGCCGCGAGCCAGCTTTCGAACTCGCGCTCGGCCCGCATCCGCAGCTCGTTGCGCGTGTGGTTGCACACCGCGTGCGCGAGGCGCCGGTGCTTCTGCTGGCGCACGCCGCCCAGCGTGGCGTCGAGCAGGTGTTCGATGGTGGCCGACTCGGGGCGTCCGTGCGGCTCGTCGAAGTCCATCGGCAGCCCGCACCAATGGCAGTTCGGACCGAAGGTGGAACGCAGTGCTTTCACGCTCATGACAGTCCCATCCCCGTCATGCGCTCGTACAGCGTGGCGCGCGAGATGCCCAGCAGCCGCGAGGTCGCGAGCTTGTTGCCGCCGGTGCTTTCGAGCGCGGCAGCGATCGCCTTGCGCTCCAGCTCGGCCACCTGCTGCGACAGCGGGCGCAGCAACGCGGCCTCCTGGTCGACGTCGCGCAGGCTGTGCGAGGTGTCGGGTGCCTCGATCTGCTCCAGCCCGGCCTCGCGCAGGATGCGTTCGAGCTGCGCCGCGTCGATGCGCTGCGAGTCGCTGCGCATCGTCACCTGTTCCAGCACGTTGCGCAGCTCGCGGATGTTGCCGCGCCAGTGCTGGCCGGCCAGGAGCGCGAGCGCGTCGGGCGTGAGCTCGGGCGGCGCCTCGCCGCTGCGCAGCGCCATGTCCTCGCCCAGCGCCTCGACCAGCGCCGGGATGTCGCTGCGCCGCTCGCGCAGCGGCGGCACGCGCAGCGGCAGCACGTTGAGGCGGTAATACAGGTCTTCACGGAACAGGCCGCGGCGCACCAGCTCGGGCAGGTCGCGCGAGGTGGCGGCGATCACGCGGGCGTCGAAGGGAATCAGCTTGTTGGAGCCCAGCGGTTCGATCTCGCCCTCTTGCAGCGCGCGCAGCAGCTTGGCCTGCAGGCCCAGCGGCATGTCGCCGATTTCGTCGAGGAACAGGCTGCCGCCGTCGGCCAGCTTGAACTTGCCTTCGCGCCCGCGCTTGTCGGCGCCGGTGAAGGCGCCGGGCGCGAAGCCGAAGAACTCGGCCTCGAGCAGCGTGTCGGGCACGGCCGCGATGTTGACGCTGACGAACTGGCCCTTGGCGCGCGTGGACGACGCATGGATCGCATGCGCCAGCAGCTCCTTGCCGGTGCCGGTCTCGCCCAGCAGCAGCACCGGGCTGGTGGACTGCGCGGCGCGGCGCGCGTGGCGCTTCACCTCCACGGCCGCCGGGCTGCTGCCGATGAAGCTCGCGAAGGTGTACTTGGAACGGCGCTGGCCGTCAGGCGCGTGCTGGTACAGCGGGTTGTTGCGCTGGCTGGCCAGCTCGCGGCGGGCGTCATCGAGGTCGCGCTGCAACAGCGCGAACTTGCTGATGAGCGGCTGCAGCGTGGTCTCGGGCTGGTCGAACAGCACGATGCCGATGGCGCCGATGACCTTGCCCAGGCCCTCCCCGTCTTCGCGCTCCTCGCGCAGCGGAATGCGGCTCACGACGAAGGTGCCGGCCTTGTTGGTCAGCAGGTCAATGAGGATCGGCTCGCCGGTTTCGAGCACGCGACGCATCATGGTGTTCGGGATCACGTCCTCGACCATGTGCCCCATGAACTCGTCGATGGACGAAAAGCCCAGCGCCGGCAGGAAGCGCCGGTAGCCCTCGTTCACCCAGACGATGCGCCCGCTGCGGTCGACCAGGAACATGCCCTGGCTGATGCTCGAAAACAGATGAAACATCGAACGCGCGGCGAGCGCGAGGATGCCTTCGGCGTCCAGGGGCAAGGCGGGCGGCGGTGCGGCGGCGGAGGGAGCGACGGACATGCGCGGATCGTACTGTGTGCGGCCCCCGCCCCTGCCGCGCGCAGGCCCACATGCAACCAAAAACAAAAGCCTTCAGCAAGCCTTAAGTAAATCAATCGTTTGATTTCAATCATGCTCTAATCGCGCCGATGAACGCCAGGGATCCCCTCACGCCAACGCCCGTGCCCTCGCCGCGCCGCGCCCCCCGCAGCGACGGCGCCGAGGCGCGCCACCGCCTGCTGCACACCGCGCTGCGGCTGTTCGCCCAGAACGGTTTCGCCAAGACCTCGATCCGCGAGATCGCGCGCGAGGCCGGCGTGAACGTCTCGGCCATCAGCTACTACTTCGGCGACAAGGAGGGGCTGTACTCCGCCACCTTCAACGAGCCGATGGGCAGCGATTCGAACGACCTGGTGGCCGCCTGCAACGTGCCCGGCCAGTCGCTCGAAGCCACGCTGCGCATCTGCATGGCGGCCATGATCGATCCGCTCAAGCAGGGCGAGATCGTGCGCCAGTGCATCCAGCTGCACATGCGCGAGATGCTGGAGCCCACCAGCCAGTGGGCCAAGGAACTGGAGCGCGACATCAAGGGCCCGCACC
This sequence comes from Variovorax sp. GW822-FHT04A09, assembly GCF_058801005.1. Taxonomy (NCBI): domain Bacteria; kingdom Pseudomonadati; phylum Pseudomonadota; class Betaproteobacteria; order Burkholderiales; family Comamonadaceae; genus Variovorax; species Variovorax sp. GW822-FHT04A09. The sequence goes on from NZ_JBXAMV010000001.1 coordinate 1,365,734, forward strand.
GCGCCATCGTCGAGCTGCTGTGCCGCCACCTGCAGGTGGAGCGCGCCGACGACGACATCCACCGCCTGACCTTCGCGATCACCGGGCTGTCGATGCAGCTGTACGTGAGCCAGGATTTCATCGAGGCCCTGCGCCCGTCGCTGCTGCGCACGCCGCGCGCCATCGACACCTGGGCCGACCGGCTCACGGGCTACGCGATGGCGCTGGTCCAGGCCGAAACCGCACGCCGCCGCCAGGTGGCCGCCGAGCAGAGAAAGAAGCCATGAGACGACTCCGACGGATTGCCCTTGTTCTGAGCCTGCCGCTGGGCCTCGGCCTTGCCGGCTGCGGCCTGACGCGCCCGCCCGCCGCGGTGCAGGCGCCCTTCCCCGCTCAATGGCACGCGCCCCTGCCCCACGGCGGCTCGCTCGCCGCGCTGGCCGAGTGGTGGCGCCAGCTCGATGATCCGCTGCTGGTCGAGCTGATCGCCGCCGCCGAAACCGCCAGCCCCAACCTCGCGAGCGCCGCGGCGCGCGTGACCGAGGCGCGCTCCACGCGCGTGCAGGCCGGCGCGGCGCTGCTGCCCAGCCTGGACGGCACGGCGTCGGCCAGCCGCGGAGTTTCGGGCTCGTCGTTCGGATCGGGCGGCTCTTCGAGTAGCAGCAGCAGCGCCGCCGCCGCGCCGGTCACCACGCTGCAGGCCGGCCTGCAATCGAAGTGGGAGATCGACCTGTTCGGCCGCCTGCGCGCCGACCGCGACGCGGCCCAGCAGAAGCTGGACAGCGCCACCGCCAAGTGGCACGACGCCCGCGTCGCCGTGGCGGCCGAAACGGCCAACGCCTATTTCGCCGAACGCGCCTGCCAGCAGCAATTGAACGTGTCCGAATCCGACGCCAAGTCGCGCGGCGAAACGGCGCGGCTCACCGACCTGTCGGCGCGCGCCGGCTTCACCGCGCCGGCCGATGCGGCACTCGCGCGTGCCAGTGCCTCCGACGCCTCGGGCCGCCTCACGCAACAGCGCGCCCTGTGCGCGGTGCAGCGCAAGGCACTGGTCGCACTCAGCGGGCTCGACGAGCCCACGCTCGCGCAGAAGCTCGCGGCCTCGCCCACGCAGCGCGCGCTGCCCGTGGTCGGCGCCATCGCCAGCGTGCCGGCGCAGGCGCTCTCGCAGCGGCCCGACGTGTACGCGGCCGAACTCGGCGTGGCCTCGGCCAGCGCCGAGGTGGGCTCGGCCGAGGCCGAGCGCTACCCCAAGCTCACGCTCTCGGGCTCGATCGGCCGCATGCAGATCCGCACCAGCGGCTTTCGCGAATCGCTCGACACCTGGACGGTCGGGCCGCTGTCGCTCACCGTGCCGCTGCTCGACGGCGGCGCGCGCGCGGCCAACGCCGAGGCGGCCAAGGCGCGCTACACCGAGGCCGTGTCGCTCTACCGCGCCAACGTGCGCCAGGCGGTGCGCGAGGTCGAGGAAGCCCTGGTGAACCTCGACGCCACCACCGCGCGCAGCACCGACGCCGACAGCGCGGTGAAGAACTACCAGGCCTCGTTCGACGCCACCCAGGCCCGCTACAGCAGCGGCCTGGCCAGCCTGTTCGAGCTCGAGGATTCGCGGCGCACGCTGTTCGCCGCGCAGACCGCGCGCGTCTCGCTGCAGCGCGAGAGCACCGAAGCCTGGGTCTCCCTGTACCGCTCGATGGGCGGCGGCTGGAGCCGCCCCGCCGAAGCATCGTCCTCTATGACCACCACCCCGGCCGCCAAGGTCGCGACGTCGCCATGAAAACAATGAAGCGTTCCACCCTTGTCCTCGCGCTGCTGGCGCTGATCGTCGTTGTCGCCGCCGGCCTGTGGCTCACCCGCAAGCCGGCCGACGACAAGGCCGCGCCTGCGGCAAAAGGCCCCGCGCAGCGCCCGGCCCTGACCGTCTCGGTCGCCAGGCCCGAAGCCACCGAGCTGACCGTCACGCTGGCGGCCAACGGCAACGTGGCGGCCTGGCAGGAGGCCGTGATCGGCTCCGAATCGAACGGCCTGAAGCTGGCCGAGGTGCGCGTCAACGTGGGCGACACCGTGAAGAAGGGCCAGGTGCTCGCGGTGTTCTCGCCCGAGACGGTGCAGGCCGACATCGCGCAGGCACGCGCCTCGCTGGCCGAGGCCCGCGCCTCGGCCGCCGACGCCGCCGGCAACGCCGCGCGCGCCCGCACGCTGCAGGCCACGGGCGCGCTGAGCCAGCAGCAGATCAACCAGTACCAGACCACCGAGCAGACCGCCAAGGCGCGCGCCGAGGCGGCCGAGGCCGTGCTGGCCGCGCAGCAGGTGCGCGGGCGCAACACGCAGGTGCTGGCGCCCGACGACGGCGTGATCTCCGCGCGCACCGCCACGGTGGGCAGCGTGGTGGGCGCCGGCACCGAGCTGTTCCGGCTGATCCGCCAGGGCCGGCTCGAATGGCGCGCGGAAGTCACCTCGGCCGAGCTGGGCCGCGTCGCCGTGGGCACGCCGGCCTTCGTGGTCAGCGCCAGCGGCGCGCAGGTGAAGGGCACGGTGCGCAGCATCGCGCCCACGGTCGATCCGCAGACGCGCGCGGCGCTGGTCTACGTCGACCTGCCCAACGTGCAGCAGAACACCGGCGTGAAGGCCGGTATGTTCGCGCGCGGCGACTTCGAGCTCGGCCGCAGTTCCGCGCCGACCGTGCCGCAAAGCGCGATCGTGCCGCGCGACGGCTTCAACAACGTCTTCACGCTGCTGCCCGACGGCCGCGTGGCGCAGCTCAAGGTGCAGACCGGCCGCCGCCTGAAGGACCGCGTGGAGATCACCAGCGCCCTGCCCGAGGGCGTGCAGATCGTGGTGCAAGGCGCGGGCTTCCTCAACGACGGCGACCTGGTGCGCGTGGTGGATGCCACGCCCGCGGCCGCCGCGGCCGCCACCCCGGCGAAGGCGGGGGCCTCCGCCCCTTCGCCTAAATAAGCCAACACAAGGAACACGCCATGAACGTTTCCGCCTGGTCCATACGCAACCCCATTCCGGCGGTGATGCTGTTCGTGCTGCTCACCTTCGGGGGGCTGCTGTCGTTCAACGCCATGAAGGTGCAGAACTTCCCGGACATCGACCTGCCGACCGTCACCGTCTCGGCCTCGCTGCCGGGCGCCGCGCCCTCGCAGCTGGAGACCGACGTCGCGCGCAAGCTCGAGAATTCCATCGCCACCATCCAGGGCCTGAAGCACATCACGACCAAGGTGCAGGACGGCGCCGCCACGCTGATCGTGGAGTTCCGCCTCGAGAAGCCCGTGCAGGAGGCCGTGGACGACGTGCGCTCGGCCGTGCAGAAGGTGCGCGCCGACCTGCCCGCCGACGTGCGCGACCCGGTCGTCACCAAGCTCGACTTCGCGGCCCAGCCGGTGCTGGCCTTCACCATCGCCTCGTCGCGCATGGACAACGAGGCGCTGAGCTGGTTCGTCGACAACGACATCACCAAGAAACTGCTCGCGCTGCCCGGCGTGGGCGCGGTGAACCGCGTGGGCGGCGTCACGCGCCAGGTGCACATCGACCTCGACCCGGCCAAGCTGCAGGCGCTGGGCGCCTCGGCGGCCGACATCTCGCGCCAGCTGCGCCAGGTGCAGACCGAAAGCGCGGGCGGGCGCATCGACCTGGGCGGCAGCGAACAGCCGGTGCGCACCATGGCCACCGTGCAGTCGGCCGACCAGCTCGCCGACATGCAGATCGCGCTGAGCGACGGCCGCCGCATCCGCCTGGACCAGGTGGCGCGCATCAGCGACACCATCGCCGAGCCGCGCGCCGCCGCGCTGCTCAACGGCAAGCCGGTGGTGGGCTTCGAAGTGGCCCGCAGCCGCGGTGCCAGCGAGGTCGAAGTGGGCCGCGCCATTCAAAAGGCGCTGGCCGACCTGCGCGTGCAGCGCCCCGACATCGAGCTGACCGAGGCCTTCAACTTCGTCGACCCGGTGGAAGAAGAGTACGACGGCTCGCTGCACCTGCTGTACGAGGGCGCCATCCTCGCGGTGATCGTGGTGTGGCTCTTTTTGCGCGACTGGCGCGCCACCTTCGTCTCGGCCGTGGCGCTGCCGATGTCGGTGATTCCGGCCTTCGTCGGCATGTACCTGCTGGGCTTCTCGGTCAACGTGATCTCGCTGCTCGCGCTCTCATTGGTGGTCGGCATCTTGGTGGACGACGCCATCGTGGAGGTCGAGAACATCGTGCGCCACCTGCGCATGGGCAAGTCGCCCTACCAGGCGGCCATGGAGGCGGCGGACGAAATCGGCCTGGCCGTGATCGCCACCACCTTCACGCTGATCGCGGTGTTCCTGCCCACGGCCTTCATGAGCGGCGTGGCCGGCAAGTTCTTCAAGCAGTTCGGCTGGACCGCCTCGCTCGCGGTGTTCGCCTCGCTGGTGGTGGCGCGGGTGCTCACGCCGATGATGGCGGCCTACATCCTCAAGCCGATCGTCGGTGCCGAGAAGGAGCCGGGTTGGCTGCGCTGGTACATGCGCGCCGTGACGTGGAGCACGCACAACCGTTTCAAGACGATGGTGATGGCCACCCTCTTCTTCTTCGGCTCGCTGGCAATGATCCCGCTGCTCAAGACCGGCTTCATCCCGGCCGACGACAACTCGCAGACGCAGGTCTACCTGTCGCTGCCGCCGGGCTCCACGCTGGCGCAGACCACGGCCGCGGCCGAGGAAACGCGCCGCCGCGTGATGAAGATCAACCACGTGAAGAGCGTCTACACCACGGTGGCGGGCGGCAGCGCCGGCGGCGACCCGTTCGCGAACTTCGGCACGCCCGAGACGCGCAAGGCCACGCTGACGATCCAGCTCGACCCGCGCGGCGACCGGCCGCGCAAGCAGGTGATCGAGAAAGAGATCCGCACCGCGCTCGAGACCCTGCCCGGCGTGCGCAGCACCGTGGGCCTGGGCGGCTCGGGCGAGAAGTACATCCTGGTGCTCACGGGCGAAGACCCGGTGGCGCTGTCGGCCGCCGCCGGCGCGGTCGAGAAAGACCTGCGCACCATTCCCGGCCTGGGCAACATCACCTCGACCGCGAGCCTGATCCGCCCCGAGATCGCCGTGCGGCCCGACTTCGCGCGCGCCGCCGACCTGGGCGTGACCAGCTCGGCCATCGCCGAGACCCTGCGCGTGGCCACGCTGGGCGACTACGACCAGGCGCTGGCCAAGCTCAACCTCGCGCAGCGGCAGGTGCCGATCGTGGTGAAGCTCGAAGACTCCGCGCGGCAAGACCTCGACCTCATCGGGCGCCTGTCGGTGCCGGGCGCACGCGGCCCCGTCATGCTGAGCCAGGTGGCCTCGCTCACGATGGAAGGCGGCCCGGCCGTCATCGACCGCTACGACCGCTCGCGCAACGTCAACTTCGAGATCGAGCTGTCGGGCGTGGGCCTGGGCGACGCCAAGACCGCCGTCGAGGCCCTGCCCTCGATCCAGAAGTTGCCGCCCGGCGTGCGCATCGCCGAGGTGGGCGACGCCGAAGTGATGACCGAGCTGTTCGCCAGCTTCGGCCTGGCGATGCTCACGGGCGTGCTGTGCATCTACATCGTGCTGGTGCTGCTGTTCAAGGACTTCCTGCACCCGGTGACCATCTTGTGCGCGCTGCCGCTCGCGCTGGGCGGCGCCTTCGTGGGCCTCCTGATCGGGCAGAAGGCGCTGTCGATGCCCTCGCTGATCGGCCTGATCATGCTGATGGGCATCGCCACGAAGAACTCGATCCTGCTGGTGGAGTACGCCATCGTGGCGCGCCGCGACCACGGCATGAGCCGCTGGGACGCGCTGCGCGACGCCTGCCACAAGCGCGCGCGGCCCATCATCATGACCACGCTCGCCATGGGCGCCGGCATGCTGCCGATTGCCGTGGGCTTCGGCACCGCCGACTCGAGCTTCCGCTCGCCGATGGCGATGGCGGTGATCGGCGGGCTGATCACCTCCACGGTGCTGAGCCTGCTGGTGGTGCCGGCCGTGTTCACCTACGTGGACGACATCGAGCACTGGATCCGCCGCACCGTGCGCAAGGTGCGCGGACAGCCGGCCGATCCGCACATCGACGACGACCTGGTCGAGGCGCCGCAGCGCTGAGACCTCCGAGCGCGGGCAGCGGTGGGCCCGCTACCGCGCCTCGATGTTCAGCACCACCACGCCTGCCACGATGGCCAGCAGGCCGACCACGCGCGTCAGCGTGACCGCTTCACCGAACCAGACCATGCCGGCGACCGCGATCAGCGCGGTGCCGGCACCGGCCCAGACCGCGTAGCCCAGCCCCACATCCAGTACGCGCACCGCGAGCGACATGAGCCAGATCGCGCCGGCGTAGCAGGCGGCGGTGAGCAGCGATGGCAACAGGCGGGTGAAACCTTCGGCGTGGCGAAGGGCGATGGTGCCGGCGACTTCCGCCGCCACGCTGGCCGCAAGCAGCAGCCAGGCCAGAGTCTGTGGACTCTTCATGGGAATACCTCGTCACACCCCTGCCGTACCGGGCATGGAATGCGGGCGATGCAAGCGGTACCCCGAACGAAGCCGCCATTCTGGGGACATGCGGCGACGCGGTGATGACTGCGCAGCCAAGCCCCTTGGCGCCGCAGGCGCATTCAAAAAAAAATGCCGCGGGCGCCAATCGCCCGCGGCATGTGAACCGAAAAAGGAAGGTCGGTCGCGTCAGGCGTCCAGCTGCGCCAATCGCTTCAGCTTGCGTTCGCTCATGCGCTTGGCCAGGCGCGGCAGCACCAGCACGGCGACGATGGCGATGATCACCACGATCGACTCGGGGCGCTGGAAGAACACGATCGGGCTGCCCTGCCCCATGGCAATCGCGTTGCGCAGGTTGGCTTCGGCGAGCGGGCCGAGGATCATGCCGACCACCACGGGGGCGGTCGGGAAGTCGAAGCGCCGCATCACCACACCCAGCAGGCCGATGCCGAACAGCAGGAACAGGTCGAAGGTGTTCTGGCGCATGCCGTACGCACCCACGGTCGCGAAGATCAGGATGCCGGCGTACAGCTGCGGCTTCGGGATCTTGAGCAGCTTCACCCACAGGCCGACCATCGGCAGGTTGAGCACCAGCAGCATCAGGTTGCCGATGTACAGCGAGGCGATCAGCGCCCAGACCAGTGCGGCCGAGGTCGTGAACAGCTGCGGGCCCGGCTGGATGCCGTAGTTCTGGAACGCGCCCAGCATGATGGCCGTGGTGTTCGACGTGGGAATGCCCAGCGTGAGCAGCGGAATCAGCGCGGCGGTCACGGTGGCGTTGTTGGCGGCCTCGGGGCCGGCCACGCCTTCGATGGCGCCGGTGGTGCCGAACTCGGCCTTGTTCTGCGGGTCTTTCGCGAGCTTCTTCTCGGTGGCGTAGCTCAGGAAGGTCGGGATCTCGGTGCCGCCGGCCGGAATGCATCCGAAGGGCGTGCCGATGGCCGCGCCGCGCAGCCAGGCGGGAATCGAGCGCTTCCAGTCGCGGCCGGTCATGTGCACGCGGGTCAGCTTGTTCTGGCCCTCGACCACGCGGCCTTCGTACAGCACGGCGTACAGCACCTCGGCCACCGCAAAGAGGCCCACCGCCACCAGCACGATCTCGATGCCGTCGAGCAGCTCGGGCATGTTGCCGGTGTAGCGGCCCTGGCCGGTGATCTGGTCCAGGCCGACGCAGCCGATGGCCAGGCCGACGAACAGCGCCGTCATGCCGCGCAGCGTGCTCTTGCCGAGCACCGCGCTCACCGTGGTGAAGGCCAGCAGCATCAAGAGGAAGTACTCGGGTGCCGCCAGGCGCACGGCATAGTCGGCCACGAAGGGCGCGAACAGCGTGACGACCACGGTGGCGATGGTGCCGGCCACGAAGGAGCCGATGGCCGCGGTGGCGAGCGCGGCGCCCGCGCGGCCGCTCTTGGCCATCTTGTTGCCCTCCATCGCCGTGACCATGCTGGCGGTTTCGCCGGGCGTGTTCAGCAGGATCGAGGTGGTCGAGCCGCCGTACATGGCGCCGTAGTAGATGCCCGAGAAGAAGATCATCGAGGCCGTGATGTCGACCTTGCCGGTGATCGGCAGCAGCATCGCCACCGCCACGGCGGGGCCGATGCCGGGCAGCACGCCCACGGCCGTGCCCAGGGCACAGCCGATGAGGCACCACAGCAGGTTGATGGGGGTGATCGCGGCCGCGAAGCCGGTCATCAGTGCGTTGAAGATATCCATTTGGCGTGGCTCCGCTCAGATCCAGCCGGTGCTGGTGAGACCCGGCAGGCTGATGGCCAGGAACTTGGTGAACATCCAGAAGACCGGGGCCGAGATCGCCAGGCCGGTCACCAAGTCGGTGACCCAGGTGGCCGGTGCGTTGACCTTGGCCTGCCCGGCGGCGCGGCGCAGGCCCTGCACGGCCAGCAGGTAGCACAGCGCGCAGCTCAGGATGAAGCCGATGCTGGTGATGAGCGCCGCATTGAGCAGCAGGCCCGCCGCCACCCAGATGAAGCCGGGCCAGTAGGCGGTGTCGGCGCCGGAGGGGGCGTCGAGCTCGCGAAAGCCGCCGCTGAACGCTTCCCAGGTGATCCACGCGCCGCAGACCATCAGGACGATCGAGATCATCCAGGGCAGGAAGTTGGGGCCGACGCCGCCGTAGCCGGCTTCGGAAGAAATGCCGATGGCGCCGAAGGCCAGCGCAGCGCCGGTCAGCAGCACGCCGAGGCCGACGACGTATTGCGGCCAGCGGGCCGCGCCGGAGGTGGCCTCAGCGGAATGTGAGACCGAGGATTCTGGAGTTGTCATTTTTTGCTCCCGCAGTCGTGGGGAAAAAGAAGGCCCCTTCCAGAAACACCGCAAGCCGGCTTTGCCGGGCCGCGGGTGTTGCCCCCGGAAGGGGGTTGGCGTGCACGACACGAAGTGCGCGCAGCCTGGGGGCGACTCAAACTCAAACTCAGACCATGCCGGACTTGGCCATGATGGCGCGCAGGCTGGCGAAGTCGTCGTCGACGAACTTGGCGAAGGCGTCGCCCGACAGCACGGCCGGCGTCCAGTCGTTCTTCTTGAGCGACTCGGCCCACGACGGGCTCTTGAGCGCGGCCAGCACCATGTCGGTCAGGGCCTTGCGCTGCTCGGCCGAGATGCCGGGCGCGCCGTACACGCCGCGCCAGTTGCCGATCTCGACGTCGATGCCCTGTTCCTTCAGGGTCGGCACATTGATGCCCGGCAGGCGCTGGGCGGAGGTGACAGCAATGGGTTTCATCTTGCCGGCGGCGATGTACTCGGCGAACTCGCTGTAGCCGCTGCCGCCGATGGTGACGTTGCCGCCCAGGATGGCGGCGGTGGCTTCACCACCTCCGCGGAAGGCCACGTAGTTGATCTTCGACGGATCGGCGCCGACCTTCTGCGCGATCATGGCCGCGGCGATGTGCTCGGTGGAGCCGCGCGAACCGCCGCCCCACTTCACGCTGCCAGGGTCCTTCTTGAGCTGCTCGACCACGTCCTTCATGGTCTTGAAGGGCGAGTTCGACGGCAGCACGAACACGTTGTATTCGGTGGTCAGGCGCGCGATGGGCGTGGCCTGCGACAGGTTGACCGGCGGCTTGCCAGTGATGATGCCGCCCAGCATGACCGAGCCCATGACCATCAGCGCGTTGGCGTCGCCCTTGGAGCCGTTGACGAACTGGGCCAGACCCAGCGCACCGGCGGCACCGCCCTTGTTGTCGTAGGCGACGGTGTCGGCCACCTTGGCGTCGGTCAGGGCCTTGCCCAGCGCGCGGCCGGTGGTGTCCCAGCCGCCACCCGGGTTGGCCGGGATCATCATCTTGACGTTGGCGGCAGCGCGCGCCGACAGCGGCAAGGCGCCGGCAGCGGCCAGTGCGGCCAGGGACTTCAAAAAGGTATCGCGACGCATCGTTGGTGTCTCCTGAGAACTTGGGAACGGATGGAACCTGACTTGGACCTGAGCCGCTATCATGCGCCGCCCCGCTGTCAGTTGGCTGTCCACCAGACTGGGGAAAACACCGAAGTACCGACCCCTGCCCGTATGAAGCTGCTGCTCGTCGAAGACGACCCCTCGATGCAAATCACCCTGCAGCGCACCCTCGGGCGCCGCCGCATCGACGTGCGCATCTGCGGCGACGGCGCGCAGGCGATCGCGCAGTGGCGCGCCGTCGAGCCCGACGTGGTCGCGCTCGACCTGAGCCTGCCGCACGTCGACGGCCTGCAGGTGCTGGCCCAGGCGCGCGCCGAGGGCCTGCGCACGCCGGTGCTGCTGCTGACCGCGCGCGGCACGGTGGGCGACCGCATCATGGGCCTGAACGCCGGCGCGGACGACTACCTGCCCAAGCCCTTCGACCTGGACGAGCTCGAGGCCCGCATCCGCGCGCTGCGCCGGCGCAGCCTGAGCGCGGGGCCCGACCCCACGCTGAACCCGCTGGAGGTCGGCAGCCTGCGCTTCGAGCCCGACAACGGCGCCGTGTACCACCGCTCGGAACTGCTCGAGCTCACGCCGCGCGAGCTCGCGCTGCTCAAGGCGCTGATGATGAAACCCGGCCACGCGGTCACCAAGGAGCGCCTGTTCGAGCTGGTGTTCCCGGGCGAATCCGAGGTGCAGTACGAGGCCATAGAGGTGGTCGTGTACCGCCTGCGCAAGAAGCTGGTGGGTACCGGCACCGTGCTGATGACGATGCGCGGCCTGGGCTATCTCTTGCGGGCCGAGACTTGAGGGCGGCCCTGCGGCGCACGATGTCGTCCCTGCGCGCGCGGCTCCTGCTCGGCATCCTGGTGCCGGTGGCCGTGTTCGTCGTGATCAACAGCGTGAGCCTGTACCGCCAGAGCCTGGCGGCCGCCACCACCGCCTACGACCGCACGCTGCTGGCCTCGGCCAAGACCATCGGCGAGCAGCTCGACGTGGAAGGCTACGACGACATGGCGCGGCTGCGCGCGATCGTGCCCTACTCCGCGCTCGAGGCCTTCGAGGCCGACAACCGCAGCCGGCTGTTCTATCGGGTGTCGGCGCTCGACGGCGAGATGGTCTCGGGCTTTGCCGAGCTGCCCTTCTGGCGCGGGCGCATCCCCGATCGCGGGGCGTATGCGGCGCTGGTCGATTTCTACGACGCCGAGTTCCGCGGCCAGCCGGTGCGCGTCGCCGTGATGCTGCAGCCGGTGGCCAGCGCGCGCGGCCGCGGCATGGCCGTGGTGCAGGTGGCCGAGACGCTGGAACTGCGCGAAACACTCGTGCGCAAGCTGCTGCTCGACATGCTCTGGCGCCAGCTGCTGCTGATGGGCGTGATCGCGCTGGTCACCGTGGTCGTGGTGCAGCGCGCCACGCGGCCGGTGCGCGAGCTCGGCGAAGCCATCGAGCGGCGCCCCGAAGACGACCTCTCGCCCATCGACGCGCCCGGCGCCCCGGCCGAGCTGCGCCCGCTGATCGACGCCACCACCGAGGTCATGGGCCGGCTGCAACGCCTGCTCGACCACCAGAAGCGCTTCGTGCGCGACAGCGCCCACCAGCTGCGCACGCCGCTGGCGGTGCTGAAGGCGCAGGTGCAGTCGGCGCGCCGCGGCGACGTAGCGCCCGAGCAGGCGCTGGTCGAGATCAGCCAGACCGTCGAGCGCGCCACCACGCTGGCCAACCAGATGCTGTCGCTGGCGAAGGTGGAGCAGCTGCGCCAGCAGCCCGAATCGGCGCTGCTCGACCTGGGCGACGTGGTGCGCCACATCGCGCTCGACCTGTCGCCGCTGGTGGCCGACAAGGCGCTCGATTTCGAGCTGGCCGCCGACGACGCCGTGACCGTGCGCGCGCACCAGTGGATGCTGCAGGAGCTCACGCGCAACCTGCTGCACAACGCCATCAAGCACAGTCCCGCCGGCGCGCCGCTCTCGGTGCGCGTGCAGGCCGAGGGCGACGAGGCCGTGCTCACCGTGCGCGACGACGGCCCGGGCATTTCCGCCGAGCTGCGCCAGCGCCTGTTCGCGCCGTTCTCGGCCGGCAACACCGCGAGCGGCTCGGGCCTGGGCCTGGCGATCTGCCGCGAGATCGTTCTGGCCCTGGGTGGACGCATCAGCCTCGACAACCGCACGGTACCCAACCCCGGCGGCACCGACCGCGTGACCGGGCTCGACGCCGTGGTGCGGCTGCCGCTGTCGCGCCACAATGGCTGACCTTTCTTTTCCGACCTTCATGGACCGTCTGCGCATCGACAAGTGGCTCTGGGCCGCCCGCTTCTTCAAGACCCGCTCGCTGGCCGCGGACGAAATCGGCAAGAACCGCATCCAGGTGAACGGCGAGGTCGCCAAGGCCTCGCGCGAGGTCAAGGCCGGCGACACCGTCGCGATGCGCCTGGGCCCGCTCACGCGGACCGTGACCGTGCGCGGCCTCAGCGGCCAGCGCGGCCCGGCGCCCGTGGCCCAGCAGCTGTACGAGGAAACGCCCGAGAGCCTGGCGGCGCAGGCCGCCTTCCGCGAGCAGCGCCGCATGGGCAGCGAGCCGGCCCTGGCCATCGAGCAGGGCCGCCCCACCAAGCGCGACCGGCGCGAGATCGACGGCGTGCGCCACCAGGCCGAGTGGGACAACCGCTGGAGCGCGTCGATCGACGAAAGCAACGGCGACGACGACCACCCGCCTCCACGCGGGCGCCCGCAGCGCTGATTCGCGTACCCTGCGGGCTTCGTTTCTTTTTTGACGGAGCGTCCGCAGATGTCCAAGTTCAAGAAGTACCGCGTCGGCAGCAAGTTCAAGCTCTCGCGCATCGACCCCGACGACTCGCCCTTTCTCACGGGCGACGAGTCGGCCCAGCGCGCCGAGCTCGACACCCTGGCCGTCGAGCTCGACGAACTGCAGGACGTGCTGCATGCCGAAGGCCGGCGCAAGGTGCTGCTGGTGCTGCAGGGCATGGACACCAGCGGCAAGGACGGCACGGTGCGCTGGGTGTTCTCGCGCACCTCGCCGCTGGGCGTGCGGGTGACGGCCTTCAAGGCGCCGAGCGAGGACGAACGCGCGCACGACTACCTCTGGCGCTGCCACGCCGCCGTGCCGCGCACCGGCGAGATCATGGTGTGGAACCGCAGCCACTACGAGGACGTGCTGGTGCCCGTGGTCGAAGGCTGGATCGACGGCGACGAGGCCCGCCGCCGCTATGCGCAGATCAACGACTTCGAGCGGCTGCTCACCGAGACCGGCACCATCGTCGTCAAGTGCATGCTGCACATCGACAAGGACGAGCAGCGCGAGCGGCTGCAGGCCCGCATCGACACGCCCGGCAAGCAATGGAAGTTCAGCATGGGCGACCTCGAGGTGCGCACCAAGTGGGCCGACTACCAGAAGGCCTATCAGAACGCGCTGGCCGCCACCTCGAGCGACCATGCGCCGTGGCACGTGATCCCGGCCAACAGCAAGCGGCACCGCAACATGATGATCGCGCAGCTGCTCGTGAAGACGCTGCGCGACATGAAGCTGAAGGCCCCGCCGCCCGACCCGGCGCTCAAGGGCATGGTCGTGAAGTGAGCCTGGAGGTGGAGCGGCCGGCTCAGGAGCGGCGCACGGGTGCCGCCGCCGGGCGCATCGGCGTCTGCGCCAGCACGCGGCAGTTGCCGAACTCGCAGCGCACGGCCCAGGCCACGCCGGTGGTGCACGGCACGCTGTAGCTCTCGTAGCCCGGGCCCTTGGCCGTCAGCTCGGCGCGCGGCTGCACATTGCAGCGGCCGGCCTTGGCCAGGCGCTCGACGTTGTAGGTGTCGATGCCCGTGCGGCGCGGCTTGAGCGCAAGCACGGGGTTGAAGGTGTTGCCGTAGAACGTGTCCTGCACGTTCGGGTCGAGGTTGCGGTAGCCGCGCTTGGCCATGCAATGGACGATGGCGATCTGCTGGTGCTCGGCGATCAGCGCGCTGCTGGGGCGGGTGTTCCAGTCGATGACGGCGGCGCTGATGCCGGTGTAGGAGGCCGCGGCGACGATGCCCTGGCCATGCACCGTGATCAGGCCCAGGCCGAGCGCGGCCCACATGGCGTCACCCGATTCGCTGCGCGCGGTGATGCGGGTGGCGGCCGTGCGGCAGTCGGCCACGTCGCTGTCGTAGCGCACCTTGTCCACGCCTTCCATGGCCACCATCGGCACGTACGACATGCCGGTGCCCTGGCCGGGCCCGGGCGGCGGTGCGCTGGCGCATCCGGCCAGAACCACGGTGGCCAATGCAATGCTGAGCGGCAGCTTCATGGGAATCCCTCGTCCTCTTCGCGGTAGTTGCGAGGGATTTAACCATACATATAGTTACTCTTGAATCGACTTGTCGCGAATGAGAGACGACCTCCAGACGGGGCATTCGGGCGGCGATCCGGGGCCTGCGACTGGGCAAGGTACAGTTTTCACCCCTCCCCGGTTTCCCCTCCATGCCCTGTATTCCCCGGCTTTCCGCGCCCCACTTTCTCTCGATCGCACTCGCTGCCGCATCCTTCGGTGCCGCAGCCCAGCAGCCGCAACTTTCCGCTGTCGACCTGGCCCGCAAGAACGCCTGCATGGCCTGCCATGGCCTGGTGCACAAGCAGGTCGGGCCGGGCTTCGCGCAGATCGCCGAGCGCTACCGGGGCGACGCCGCCGCGCCGGCGCGGCTGGCCGAGAAGATCCGCAACGGCAGCGTCGGCACCTGGGGCCGCGTGATCATGCCGCGGCAGTCGCTGGTGTCGGAGGCCGACGCGCAGGTGCTCGCGCGCTGGGTGCTGGCGCAGCCGCCACAGCAGCCGTCGCCCGCGCGCTGAATCGCCGTTCAGGTCGACAGCTGCGACGGCGCGGCCGACGCCACCCGGAAATCCGCCGGGAACGTCCAGGTGCCGGGCGCCTCGCGCTTGCCCAGCTGGCTCAATTGATAGCCCATGCCCCACACCGCGTGCAGCGACAGGCCGTGCGGCTGGTCGACATACAACCCGAGCTTGCGGCGCAGCTTCGACACGTTGGCGTCCAGCGTGCGCGAGCCGGCGGCCACGCCGCTTTGCCAGCCGATCATTTCCAGGTGCTCCCGGTCCAGCGGCCGGTTCATGTGGCGGAAGAATTCGGCCGCGAGGTCGAATTCGATCGGCGTCAGGCGAATCTCGGTGCCGGCCACGTCGACCATGTCGAACGGCGACAACAGGCTGAACTCCTGCCAGTCGAGGCTGCGCGGCACCACCGGCCGGTTGCGCTGGCGCAGGAAGAATTCGAGCATGAAGTACATCTCCTCGAAGGTCGACGGCTCCGGCAGCACGGCGTCGTCGGGGCCGGCGTGCAACAGCGACAACCCGCGGATCTGCCGCTTGCGCGCGCTCATGATCAATGGCGTGTGATAACGCAGCGTTTCACGCACCTGGCCCACGAGTTTTTGTACGTCGTCGGGTGCCGAGGGAATTGAAAGCAGCATCGCCTCGAAATTACCGCCGGGCGCCACCTGCGAAATCAATTCGTCGACATGCGCAAATACGACGGGCGTATAACCCAGCATCTTGACGGCACGACTGGCGTGCCACCGCGTTCGGGGAGAGGGGTCCAACACTGCAATGTGCGGGGAGTTTTGCTCAAACATTGAAAATTACCTTGCACACCGTGGCGTCACAAACTTCTATTTTTGCCCCGTTGGCGGGGAAATCGACTTTCATCATTCAACCCTTCAGGAATAAATTGCTCTGAATTGTTGAAGGCAGACGCATTTTTTTACGAATGCATTTCCAGCCGGCGCAATTCCTTGGGAAGTGAATCTATTCCCAAATAAAGTTCACAGGTATGAATGAAGAGAACAGAAATATGAGGATCGGGCACGGCGGCCACGCCATGCACCCATCCACCGGCCAGGGCGGCCGGGCCGGCGGCGCGCCGGTCAGCTGACGAGCAACGTGCCGTCTGCCGCGGCCTGCCCCTGCTGCAGGGCAAAGGTGCGCGGCGTGCAGCCGTACTTCTTGCGGAAGACGAGGCCGAAGTAGGCCGGGTCCGCAAAGCCGCAGTCGTAGGCGACCTGGGCGACGAACCTGCGCGCGCCCTCGGGGCTGCGCAGCATGCGGGCCGCGGCCTCGAGCCGGTCGTTCTGCAGGGTTTCGAGAAAAGTCATGCCGCGGCCGGCCTTGGCGAACACCTTGTGCACGTAGCGCACCGACACGTTGAAGCTGGCAGCCAGCTTCTGCGCGTCGATCTCGGTGTCGGCGTGGTGCTCGCGAATCCAGGCCCGCATGCGGGCGTGCAGGTCGCCGTCGCGCGGCGACACGCGCTCGCCCAGCGCACCCGGCTGCGCCCTCAGCCCGTTCTGTTCCAGCGAGAACGACAGCATCGACATCAGGTGCTCACCGAGCAGCTGGCGCTGCGCGGGGCTCTGGATGCTGCACAGGTGCTCGACGTCCAGCGCCCGCAGGTAGCCCGACAGCATCCCGGCCCAGCCCTTGGCGCCGGCCAGCCGCAGGTCGGTGGACTGGTCCGCATGCGGCAGCCAGCGGTTCACCACCGCTTCCGACAGGCCCAGCGTCCATGAGTTGGTGGCCTCGGTCGAGCGCAGGCGCAGCGGCTGCCAGGAGTCGATCAGGACCATGTCGCCCGCGGCCAGTTCGATGCGCTGGCGCTGCTCGCTGATGGCCAGGCCGCCGTCGAGCTTGATCAGCAGGTGATAGGGATAGACCTCGGCGCCCATGAGCTGGCTCGGGCCCGTGCGCTCGATGGTCGCGCCGCTGCCGTGCACGCGCATGAAGGCCATCCCGGCCGTGTCGACGATGGTGAGTTCCTGCTGGAAGTGGCTGCGCTCGGGGCTGTCCAGCCGCCCCACGTGCGGGCCGATCTCGTCGGCCCAGAAGGCGAACCCGTCTTTGCGCGACACCATGCCGGTGTGAAAGCGCTGGATGCGACTGTCGGTGTCGGACATGCGGCACGCCCCTCTTCCTCCATGCAGCCGGCGCCACGCCAGAAGCCGCGGGTCACGAACGGGAACTCCCGATTTTTTTCCTGACAGGTCCGCGTGGACCTCGGATAATTTTTACAAACGATAACAGAGATAACAGCCCGGGTGTTCGGGGGGATGACGCACCGCGCCGACCGGCGCAAGCCACGGTTTCACGCCTTGCCGATCGCCGGTCGGCATGTCGGTCGGGCCCGCTTCGCCCTTCGGCCGGCGCTCGCGGCGGGCAATTGCATCCGGATGTGACTCGCGACACATCCGCGCCGCGAAAGCGAATGTCAAAGAAGGGCGCGATTCTTAGCATTCCTTCGGATCGAACGTCAACCGGAACTCTCTCTACTGGGGATGAAATGGCTGCCTTGTTTTTCACGGAACTCGAACCTTTCGGCACGCGATGGCGCGCAGCGCTGGCGTCCTGCCTGCCAGCGCTGCGCCGCGATGCCGAAGTGGTGCGGCCTTCGTCTCCCCCACCGGCGGACCGGGTGTGTGCGCTGGTCTTCATCGCCAACCTGGCGCAACTGGCCGACACCGACGGCCCGGAGGTGGCGGCGGGTGTGAGCCGCGAGATTCGGCGCCGACTCTTCGCGGCCTTCCCGCCGTCGGGCGACACCGACCTGAGCTGCCTGCGCGACGACTGCTTTCTGCTGCGAACCCGCCACGCGCGGCTGGACGACCTGCTGGCCGCGCTCGGGCGCGAGCCGATCCTCGTGAAGGGCATCGCCGCGCAGCCGCAGCTGCATGCCGACTGGATCGCCCTGCGCGACAGCGGCCCGATGAGCCCGGCCGAGATCGAACTGGCGCTGTGGGCCGCACAACCGCATCCCGCGCCCACGGCCAGGGCGCGGCCTGCGAGCGACGTCGTGGTGGACGACATCGAACACGTGTACGACCTGCGCATCGCGCGGCAGGGAGATGCCCTGTGGCTGCGCGAGCGCTGTCTGCGAGGTGCCGAGGAACGGGCCCGGATCGACACGCTGTTCGCGCAGCTCCAGCCCGGCTGAGATGGCCTTGCCGCCTTCAGCCCATCGCAGCCCGGCCCGGCGAAGGGGCGCCCGATGGCGAGTCGCCCCGGGGACGCCGCACCGTCCTGTTCCTTGACCGCCGCCCGTGGATTCGCCCATGAGAACGAACCGCCGATGGTCTCGCAACCCCCTTGGCCATGTATCTCCATCCCCTGATCGCCAGCGTGCCGCCCGACGAGCGCGCCGCCTTGATTCGCAGCAGCGCGCTGCATTCCTACCGGCGCAACGAGATCGTGCTGCAGGCGGACACGCACACCGACCGCATCTACTGCGTGGCCACAGGCTTGCTGCGCGCGGTCGACAGGGACGTGACGACCGACTTCATCCGCCGCGGCGATTTCTTCCTCGGCCCCTCGCTGGGCGAGAACAGCTACCAGGCCACCTCGACGCTGGTGGCCGCCCTGCCCTCGTCGGTCTACCACCTGCCGGTGGCCGCGGTGCGCCGGCTGTGCGCGCTGTACCCCGAGGTGACCATGGGCCTGCTGGAGATCGCGATGAAGCGCGTCGCCATGGTGCGCGGGCAGCTGCGCCGCATCTCGTCGCTGTCGTCCGAAAGCCTCGTGAGCCGCGTGCTGCACGAGCTGACGCAGCTGGCGCCGGCCGCCACGGGCGGCTACGACAAGCGCATCACGCAGGCGGTGATCGCGTCGTACTCGGGGCTCTCGCGCGAGGTCGTCAACAAGACCATGCGCGACATGGAAAGCCGCGGGCTGGTGCGCCGCGACGACCAGGGCGTGCACGTGCCGCCGACCTTCGCCTCGACCGATTTCGGCAGCCTGCCGCCGGACGCCCACGAGCTCTCCGACGAACTCTGTGCCTGGAACGGCGACAGCCCCGAAGCGCCATGACGCGCCGCCCTCATCGGCCCTGACACAAGGACAGCACCGACGATGCCCAAAGGAATTCCGAACCCCGTCGACATGTATGGCATTTCGCCCCGCCCCTGGGGCTTCGAGGTGTCGCTCGTGCGAAACGGCGTGCGCTACGCGCGCCTCTTCGGCCACGCCAGCTACGGCGGCCCCCAGCAGGCGCTGCGACGCGCCCAGGCCTGGCGCGACACCATCGTGAAGGAGCATCCGCCGGTCGCGCGCAAGGACCGCGCGCAGACCCTGCGCAGCAACAACAAGACGGGCGAGCCCGGCGTCTTCAGCCGCTTGTCCGCACAAGGCAAGCCGGTGGCCTGGCTGGCCAAGACCTACCTCGGCAACGAGGAAATCCTGCGCGCCGAATTCGACCTCGCCGACTGGGGCCCCGCGGCCCGCGCGCATGCCATCGGCGAACGGCAACGCCAGCTCGGCCGCATGGTCGGCCTCGCGCGGCTGCATCCCGCCGAAGAAGCCATCCGCCGGCGCCCGCCGCCCGACGACGAAGCGGCACTGCCGCCCAAGCGCTCGAAGTCGGAGATCGTGCGACGCAACAACACGAGCGGCGTCAGCGGCGTGCAGTTCAAGACGCCGCGCGCGGGCCATCCCGGGTACTGGGTGGCGATCACCTACACGGCGGGCAAGGGCAGCGTGAGCCGCTCGTTCTCGGTGCGCACGCTCGGCTACGAGGTGGCGCGCGACATGGCGATTGCCGAACGCCAGCAGCAGTTGCAAGCGAAGACGTCGGACGAAGACGCCTGAGCGCCAGCAGCGTCCTGGCGAGGATTTGCAACATCGCCCTGGCGTGAAAGGCGCGATTTCATGCGCAGCTATTTGCGGGACACCACACCAGCTAGCGCTGGTTCTGCTGCTCGCTCCTGTGCGCAATGACCGCGTCGCGCACCGCGCGCTTCGGCGCCAATTGCGGCTTGCCGCAACTGCTGCAGCGATAGAAACGCAGGCCGGGCAGGAACTTCATCCACGGCCGTCGGTGGATGCGTTCCAGGCCGGCCAGTCCGCATCGGCAACGGATGAAGGGATTGCCGAAAAACGGTCCGGGCGCGGGCGCGCGGCCGTGGCGTGTCGTTGCGTACCCAGGAGCGTCGGTGTGCATGCGGGTCATCGTGCCGACCCAAGGGCACGCCGCACGCCCGACTGTGATCCCGCTCACTTGCCGCCGCAACAAATCTGCGCGCGGCCGCGCGGGCCTACGTGGCAGCAGGCGCCTGCGGTTCGCCCAGCGAGAGCATCAGGCGGTTGGCCCAGTTGAAGAAGGCCGCGCCATGCACGACGTCGGCAATCGCCAGGTCGTCCAGCCCTTGCGCGCGCAAGGCGTCAACGTGCGCAGGCCCGAAGGTCGATGGCGTGGCCGACAGCGCGACCGAGGCCTGCACGATCGCATTCCAGCGCGCGCCCAGGTCGGCCTGCACGCCCTCGTCGAGCAGGCGCTGCACGTCGTCCGTGCGCTGCGAGAAGTGCGAGGCGAAACGCGCGTGCACCGATGCGCAGTAGATGCAGCCGTTGAAGCGCGAGGCCGCGGCGGCCGAGAGCTCTCGCTCGGCGCGTGGCAGGCCGGCGTCGGGGTTGTAGAAGATGTCCTTGTCGGTGCGGGTGCGCGCGCCAAGGATGTCCGGGTCGCGCGCCAGCAGGCGGAAGTACGGCGACTTGGCGCGCGAGGCGTCCACGAGGCCCGCGTAGTGGCGCTCGGTCAGCTCGTCTTCCGGCAGCGGTTCGAGCCAGGGCAGCCATTCGAGCTGCGCCTGCGTGAAGGTGCGCGGGTGCGTGTTGCCGGGATGGGTCAGGGTCGATTCGGTGCTCATGGGGCGCTCATGCAGAAGGGGTGGCCAGCGCGCGCAGGCCGATGACGACGCGAATCTGGAACGCGAGGAACGCCACCAGTTGCGACAAGGTGACGATCTCGGTGGTGCGCCATCCCGCGTCGAGCAGCGCCTGCAGCGCGGCCGGGCTGGCGTCGCGCGGGTGGAAGACGAGCAGGTGCGCATGCGCAAGGCCGGCCGACAGGCGCTCGCCGAGCACCGCGCGCTGCGCCGCATCGACGGCGTAGACGGGGCCGGCCGCGTCTTCCACGCTGAGCGGACCTTCCGGATAGCGGCCATACGGCCCTTGCGCGGCACCGCGTGCGACCTCGGCCTCGATGGCCCTCGCCACGCCCTGCCCCGCCAAGGCCTCGGCATAGAAGCGCGCCACCTCGGGCTGCCCATGCAATCCGGCGACGAAGGTCGCGACAGCGAAACGGTCTGCGATCTCGAAGTGCCCGGCGACGGGCTCGGTCGGCGCGAACAGCGCCAGGTAGCTCTGCTGCGCCTGCGTGCGCGCCTGCTCGCGCTGCGCGCGCAGGCGGTCGAGCGCGCTGCCGGGCGCGATGCCCACCAGCTGGTCGATCACGTCGACAGCCTCGGGAAGGGGAGAAGAAGAAACAACGGCATTCATGGAAACAACAGCCTAGAGAAGCGCAAGCGATTGAAGGTCCGGCACGCCCGTATCGCGCGCCCAGCCCAAGGCGGGTGCGACGACCGTGGCGGTCAGTTCGATGGAACGCAGGATGGCCGCGTGCGGCGGATCGACCGAATGCACCTGGCACACGAGGTCGGTCACGCGCGCGAGCGTGCGGTCGGCGCGCAGCGAGGCGATCACATCGTCGGGCGCGCCGACATGCACGTCGTACGCGGCGATCAGCTGCTCGAGCGGCGCATCGGCGCGGACGCGGTCGGCCAAGCCGATCTGCCCGGTGGCGGCGGCTTGCACCACCGCGCGGCGCAGCCCGGTCTCGGCCAGGCGCAGCGCCTCCTTGCGGGTGTCCGCCACGAACACGCTGCGCGAGCCCACGATGCGCGGCGTGCGCCCCGGCGGCAGTGCGGCCAGGTAGGCGTCGATGATGGGGTCCTGCAGGTCGGCCAGCGATGCATCGGGCGCCTGCGCGGTACGCGGCTGCGTGCGCGAAAGCATCAGCCCGTCGCCGGCCGTGCCCGCGCGCGTGCCGCCGCTCACCGAGAACGTGGCCTGCCAGAGCCGGCCGAGCAGCTGCGCACCCGCCGGGTACAGCGTGTCGCCGCCGGGCAGCGGCCGGCCGGCCCAGGCGTCGCGCACCGTGGCGAGCTGCCGCTCGAACAGCGCCGCGCGGTCGTCGCTGTCCAGCCCGAAGGCCGCGAAGGACGCCGGCGTGCCGCCCGTGCCGACGCCCACTTCGAGCCGGCCGCCCGAGAGCAGGTCCAGCACGATCGCGTCTTCGGCCGTGCGCACCGCGTTCTCCAGCGGCAGCGTGACGATGCCTGTGCCCAGGCGGATGCGCCGCGTGCGCGAGGCGACGTGGGCGAGGAAGACGAAGGGCGACGGCAGGCCGCCCTCGTGCTCATGGAAATGGTGCTGCGCCACCCACGCGGAATCGAAGCCGAAGGCCTCGGCGTGGGCGATCTGCGCGGTGACAAGGCGGTAGCGCTCGGCGGCGGGGACATCGTCGAGCAGCCGGCTGAAGAAGCCGAGCCGCTTGCGCGGGGAAGTGAAGGTACCGGGCATCCGAAGGCCTGTGGGGTCGAGAGCCTTCGAGTGTTGCGCCGCAGGCCGCTCGAATGGAACGCCGGTTTTCGCGTTTGCTTATGCGCTTTGCGCGCATCGCGCGTTCAGTGCGGCATCGCAGGTGATCGCCGTGTGAAGCGCCGCAGCCAGCCCACGCCCGCCCCGACGCCGACGGCCATCAGCCCGGTGGTGGCCAGCATCGCCGCCGTGTGGAGCGCAACGGCCGCGAGCGCCGGCACGAGCGAGCCACTCATCGCGCCCTTCGCTGCATCGCCCATGCACAGCGGGATCAGCGCCGGCACCAGCATCAGCCCGGCACCGTGCGCGGTGGACATCATGAACGACCACAGCGCCAACCCCGCATGCCCCGCCGGCGCACGCGCCATGGCGGGCAGGTGCCCCGACAGGTGAACGAGCGCGACCCCCGCGAACAACCCGCCGGCCAGCCGCTGCAGCAGGCCCCGGTCCATCGACAGGCCGAAGGCCACCGCAATGACCACGAGCGCCACCGAGGCGACGTGCCCGACGCCGATCGGCCACAGCGCCCGCAGCGCCTGCGCCCGGTCGTGCGAGCGCAGGCCCCAGGCGGCGGCGAACATCCAGCCGGTGGTGGGGTTCAGGCCGTGCAGGACGCCCATTCCCGCCACCGCCAGCCAGGGCCAGAGGCTTGCCATGGTATGGACCGATCAGCACGCCAGGTCGCGCGCTTCTTTACGACTGCGCGTGGCAGCAGCCACCCGCCGCCGCAACGGGCGTGGGCTCGTAGCGGTCGTGGTGACGGATCCAGTCCATCGCGTAGGACGGGTTGTGCTCGTCGCGGCCCTTGGGCACGAGGTCGAGCATGTTGTAGGTGCCCATCATCACTTCCACGCCGCGACCGTAGGTCGAGTAGGTGTGGAACACGTCGCCGGCGTCGTCCTTGAAGAACACGCTGACGCCGGGTGCTTCCTCGCTCGGGAACGGCTGCTTCACGTAGTTGTAGGCAACCGCGCCGCTGGCCATTTCGTCGGGCGTGAAGCTCACGCCGAAGTCGTGGTTGAAGTCGTTGTCGTGCGACGAAACCCAGGCGAACTGCCAGCCCATGCGCTGGCGGAAAGCCTCGATGCGGGCCAGCGGCGCGCGCGAGACGGCCACCAGCGTGACGTCGCGGTGTTCGAGGTGCACGCGCATGCCGTCGGAATGGTCGGCCATGAACGAGCAGCTCTGGCAGCCCTGCTCCCAGTCGGGGCCGAACATGAAGTGCTGCACCAGCAGCTGGCGGCGGCCTTCGAACAGGTCGGCCAGCGGGCGGCGGCCCTGGGGCGTGTCGAAGACATAGGCCTTCTCGACGCGCGTCCACGGCAGCGCGCGGCGCTCCTCGGCGATCCGGTCGCGCAGCTGGGTCAGTTCCTTCTCGCGCGCCAGCAACGACTTGCGCGCGTCGATCCAGCGCTCGGGGGTCACGACGGGGTGATTCATTGTGGTGTTCATGGTGTGTGCTCCTTGGCTTGCGTTTCGTTCAGGCCGTGGCCGTCTTCGGGCGGCGCACCGCGCGGACCTTGCTGGCCCGGCCGTCGCCGGCGTAGAAGAGCCCCGCGCCGTCGGACTCCAGGCCGCTCACGCCGACGCCGGTGGGCATTTCCAGCCGCGCGATCACGTCGCCGCTGGCGGGGTCGATGCGGCGGATGTCGCTCTGGTCTCCTTCCCAGGTGCCGTGCCAGAGTTCGCCGTCGACCCAGGTCACGCCCGTGACGAAGCGGTTCGATTCGATGGTGCGGCGGATCGCGCCGGTCGCCGGGTCGATCTGGTGGATCTTGCGGTCGCGGTACTCGCCCACCCAGAGGCTGCCTTCGGCCCAGGTGAGGCCCGAGTCGGAGCCGTTGCCGGGCGCGGGAATCGAGGCCAGCACCTTGCCGGTGGCGGCATCGATCTTGTCGATGCGCGCCTCGACGATCTGATAGAAGCAGGTGCCGTCGAAGGCAGTGCCGGCGTCGCAGGCGACATCGATGCGGCGCGTGGCTTCGCCGCTCGCGGGGTCGAAGGCGACCAGTTGCCCGCCGGTGGCGGCCCACACCTGGTGGCCGTCGTGCGTCACGCCGTGGATGCGCTCCACGCCTTCGAACGGGCCGTATTCGCGCACGATCTGCGCGGCCTGCACGGCGCCTTCGAAACGGTCCTTGCCTGCTGCTTTCTTGCTCTGACTGTTGCTGCTGCTCATGGTGGGCTCCTGTAGGTGCGCCACAGGGGGTAGCGCATGAGCCCGACTCTATTCAATCGGCAGCGCAGCGGGGAGTAACAAGATCGTCGTGAATCCCGCCAGCGGCGGGGCCAGCCAGCGGCGCGCCCTCGCCTGTCCGATGGCACGCACGCGCCGCTCCGCCTCGAGGTCGGCCAGCGCCCGCTGCACGGTGCGCTGGCTCGCGCCCAGGGCCAGCGCGAGCGCCGAGGTCGACCAGGCCGCGCCGTCGGACAGCAGCGCCACGAGCGAGGCTTGCTCGCCATCGATGGGCGGTGCCAGCACCACGACCGCACGCGCATCCAGAGGTTGGAGGATGAAGCCCTGCGGCGTGGCCTCGATGCGCGCCATCGGCTTGACGAGCGCGCGCAGCCGGCCGATCTCGACGCGCAGGCGCGCGCGGTGCGTCTCGTCGGGGTCGCGGGTGCGGAAGGCGTCGGCGATCAGCGTGTCACGGTCGACATCGCCGGGCCAGGCCGCGGCCAGCGCACGCGCCAGCGAGAACAGCACGGGCCGGCGTGCGAGCGAACGCCAGGTGTCGCCGCCTCCGACACCGCGGCGGCAGGCATCGACGACCAGCGCATCGGACGCGAGCAGCGCCTCGACCTCCTCAAGGCGCAGGGCCTGTTCACCGCCGGCAGCGATGCGCCGTGCGGCGGGACGTTCGAGCGCGCCGCGCGCTTCCGCCACCTCGGCCAGCAGCGCCGGCACGCGCGCACGCCAGGCCGCATCGTGCGCGCGGTCGAGCGCCGCGCGTGCCGCGGCGGTGCGCAGCGAACGCAAGGCCAGCTCGGCCGATGCCAACTCGGCCACCGCCGACAGCAACGGCGGCAGGCTGTGCCCGTCGAGCAGCGACAGCGCGGCGGCGGCCTCGTCGAGCCGGCCGAGCAGCAGCAACCGACGCGCCGCGATGAGCCGCGCCTGCAGCGCATTGGCCAGGTCGTCGCGCGCCTCGAGCGTGGCGGCCGCCGCGGTCAGCGCGCGCGGCGAGCCGCCGAGGTCGCGCATCGCGAGCGCCACCTCGGCCTCGGCGACGACGCAACGTGCGCGCGCCAGTTCTTCGTGCGCACCGAAGCCGCTCGCGGCCCGCCGCAGCAGCTCGCGCGCTCGCGGGTGCTCGCCGAGCTGGGCCATCGCGATGCCGCGCAGCGCGAGCGCCGGTGGGTCGTCGCGCAGGGCCACGCGCTTGAGGGCGCCCAGCGCGTCGCCGGCAGCGAGCGCGCGCGCGGAGGCGGCGATGAGGGAATCCATGGGGCGACAGGCTACAACACCGCCGGCGCCCCTCGGCCCGCCTCATCGCGAGGCGGCGTCTTCAGTCCAGCGAGATGCCGCGCTCACGAATCAGCGCGTGCCACTTCTTGGTCTCGGCGAAGGCATAGGTCTTCATCAGCACGCTGTCGCTCGGCACCGGCTCCCAGCCACCTTCCTGCAGCCGCTTGCGCACGCCCTCGTTGGCCAGCGCGGCCTGCATCTCCTTGGAAAGGCGCTCCTGGATGGCGGCGGGCGTGCTGGCCGGCACCACCAGTCCCTGCCATGCGTAGGCTTCCGAATCCTTGAAGCCCTGCTCGCCCACCGTGGGCACGGCGGGCAGGATCGGCAGGCGCTTGGCGCTGAAGGCCATCAGCGGAATGACCTTTCCTGACTGGATGGCGCTGAGCCCCGACGAGGTGTCCACCACCATCAGCGGCACCTGTCCGCCCATCACATCCTGCAGCGCGGGCGCGGCGCCGCGGTACGGCACGTGCATCGTCGACAGGCCGCTGCGGCTCAAAAACAGCTCCATCGCCAGGTGGTGCGGGCTGCCGTTGCCCGGCGAGGCGTACGACAGCGTGCCCGGCTTGCTCTTGAGCTGCTCCATCAGGGCGCCGATGGTCTTGAGGTTCGTCGACGGTGCCGCCACCAGCACGAGGGGCGTGCGCGCCATCAGGCCGAGCATCGCGAAGTCGCGATCGACGGCGTAGGGCAGCTTCTTGTAGAGCGCGGGGTTGTACACGAGCACGCCGTTGTCGGCCGTGAACACGGTGTAGCCGTCGCCCGGCGACCGGGCCGTGACCTCGGCGCCGATGATGGCGCCGGCACCGGCCCGGTTGTCGACGATCACCGGCTGGCCGGCCTGCACCGACATCTGCGCGCCGATGGTGCGAGCCAGGAAGTCGCTGCCGCCGCCGGCGGGGTAGCCGACGATCCACTTGATCGGCTTGGACGGAAAGGCCTGCGCCTGCGCTTGCGCGGGAGCCCCCGCGAAAGCAAGCGCGGCGGCCGCGAGCGAAAGAAAACCGCGGCGCGCAAGGCGATGAGAAACGGGCATGAACGATGTCTCCTGGCAGTGGTTGTTGTGATGGCGCTGCGATTGGATGCGAGCTTTATTCATGGTTCAATCAGATATTTCTTTCCCACTTATCGGACAAACCGATGAATGTCACGTTGCGCCAATTGCGCGCCTTCATCGCGGTGGCCCGCGCCGGCAGCGTGACCGAGGCGGCTTTGCGGCTGCACATCACGCAGTCGGCGCTGAGCGGCCTCATCAAGGACCTGGAGTCGAACCTGGGCGTGCAGATGCTTCATCGCACGACGCGCAAGCTGCAGCTCTCCAGCGCGGGCGAGGTGTTCCTGCCGATGGCCGAGCGCATCCTCCAGGACCTGGGCATGGCGCTCGATGCGGTGTCCGACCTGCGCGAGTTGCGCACCGGTACCGTGCGCATCGCGGTGCCGCAGGTGATGGCGTGCACGGTCATGCCGGAAATCATGGCCGCCTTCGCCCGGAAGTACCCCGGCATCCGCGTGCGCCTGCAGGACTCGATGGTCGAAAGCGTGCTGGGCCGGCTCATCAACGGCGACGTGGACCTGGCCATCGGCCCCGAGCGCGACGCCCCTGCCAACGTCGTGGCGCGCACGCTCTTCACCCTGCCCTTCCTCGCGGTGCTGCCCCCGGGGCATCCGCTCACCAAGAAGCAGCGAGTCGCCTGGAGCGACCTGGTCCGCTACCCCGTGATCTCGCTGCAGGGCGAGTACACGCAGCTGCTCAGCGCCGAGCTGTATGCGTCGCCGGGCCGGCTGGAGTTCAGCCCGACGCATGAAGTCGCCTTCCTGACGACGGCCTTGAGCATGGTCGAGCACGGACTGGGCGTGACCACCTGCCTGCCGTATGCCGGCGAGTTGCTGCAGCGTCAGAAGCTCGAGTTCCGCCCGCTCGTCACGCCCGTGCTCAGCCGCAAGTTCCAGGTGTGGCTCAACAAGGACCGGGGGCTCTCGCCGTCGGCGCAGGAGTTTCTGGACTTCCTGCTGCAGCACATCGAAGACCATCCGGCACCCGAGGTGCGCGCGTTCCGCAAGGCGCGCTGATCACGCGCGCAGCGGGACTCAGCTGCTGCCTGCGCCTGTCACGGGTGCCCGCACCCTCGCCGCCAGCCGCGTGCCGCCGTCGCCCGCGTCGATCTGCAACGTGCCGCCGATGCGGGCCATACGCGCCTGCATGCTGCGCAGGCCCAGTCCGCCGATCGATGAGGCCATGGCCACCGCATCGAAGCCCACGCCATCGTCCTCGACGCTCAGCAGCACGCCCGCTTCGCCGTCGGCCAGCAATTGCACGCGAAGGGTGCGCGCGCGGCTGTGCTTCACCACGTTGGCCAGTGCCTCTTCAAGCAGGCGCGTGAGGCCCAGCACCTGGCGCGCGGACAGCGCGCAGGGCCAGGCCGCGGGCGTCTGCCAGTGGCTGCGCACGCCCATCTCCTCGAACAGGCGGCCGAAGCGGTGGCGCATGGGCGCCAGCCATTGCGTGGGCGTGGCGGCCACCGGGGCCGCGCCGCCGCTGTGGGTGTCGATGATCTGGCGCAGGTCGTCGCGCAGCGACTTGAACATCGACAGGTACTGCGGCCGCTGCAGCGCCTCGCCCGACTGCTCCACCAGCGCGATCGAGCGCACCAGCGAACTGCCCAGGCCGTCGTGCAGGTCGTGCGCCACGCTCAGGCGCTCGTGCAGCCGCACGTTGTCGAGTTCGAGCCGATGCTCGCGGCTGAGCGTGTCGGCCAGCTCGGTGCGTGCCCCGCGCACTTCGCGCGCGAGATCATCGTTGAAGCTCTCGACACGCCGCAGGCTGCGCGTGAAGCCGCCCGCAAGAATGAGCGACATGCCGATCATGATCAACGGCGCCGTGACCACGGTGTAGCCGAAGCGGTCATCGATGACGCGCAGGATCATCAGCGCGTCGTGCACCGCAGCCACCAGGAAGCCGAAGGCGCACAGGGCCAGCAGCAGGTGCTCGGTTTTCTTGGTGTCGAGCGCGCGCAGGATGAACTGCACGCGCACGGCCATGAAGAGCAGCGAGTACACGATGAACACCGCCAACGTTGCGACCGACAACTCGGGCTGCGGCAACAGCGCGATCGCCGCCACGGCCAGCGCGGCCACGGCCCACAGTGCGCGGCTCAGCCGCGGAAAGCGCTGGCCGCCAAAGTGCCACATGAACATGCAGAAGCAACTCACGTACAGGACCATCCAGGCCGTGATCCAGCGCGACCAGGCGTCGGTGGAGGCGAACGGCCACGGCAAGGTGCTGACGACGGTGTTGCTCGCGAACACCAGCCAGGCGATGGCGCTGAGCGCGTACCAGCCGTAGGCAACCTCCTGCCGGCGCATGAGCCACAGCACGAGGAAGAAGCAGCCCAGCGTGATCGAGATGACGAGGTTGACCGCGGGCAGCACGCGCGCGAACAGGCGGCGTTCGTCGTGGTACGCCACCGCCGCGTCCGCCGGGCCGAGCACCACGCGGCCCAGCCCCGAGCCGTACATGCTGCCGCCCACCACCTGCACCCACAGCGTGTTGGTGCCGGGGTTCAACGCGGCGGCCGGCAGGAAGAAGACACGCGGCGTGTTCCAGCTGCGGCTCAGCGGCTCGACCAGGCTGGCGTCGCGCCAGAGCAGGTTGTCGTTCAGCGAGATCGCGCCGGCCATGCTCAGGTAGTCGAAAGCCACGCCCAGCTGCGGCGCGTCGTCGCGGCCCGCGCAGGGGCGCTGCCAGTCGATGCGGTACCACGCGATGCCCTCGAAGCCGGGCCAGCGCGTGGCCCAGTGGTCGGGCAGCGACACCGGCTGCCAGCCGTCGATGGGCGGCGGTGCGTCAGGCCCCGCGCCGGCGGTGGCGCGCACGGCCCGCACGCTGTCGATGTGCGGCGCGCACGCCTCGGCCGCCGCGGCCGCGTGCGCGAACAACCACCACAGGCTCAGGCCAGCAAGCCACGCGAACGCGCTGCGAAAACGGCGCGCGTGCGCGAGGAAACGGTGAGCTTGCGGTAGATGTTCTTGATGTGGCATTCGACGGTGTGCCGCGACAGGAAGATCTGCTCGGCTATCTCGCGGTTGGTCAGGCCTTCGGCAACCAGCTGGAGGATCTGCAGTTCACGTGCGGTCAGCACATCTTCGCCGACGCGCCCCGGCGTGGCCGGCGGCGCTTGCGTGAGGTCGAGGATGCGCCGCGCGATGAAGGGATCGATCGGTGCCCCGCCGCGCAACACGCTGCGGATCGACAGCAGCAGCTCCAGGTCGTCGCGCTCCTTGAGCACGTAGCCGGTGGCGCCGGCGCGCAGCGCGTTGAGGATCAGGTCGTCGGTGCTCCAGGCGGAGATCACGAGGATGCCGGGGCCGTCGTCGGCGTTCATTGCCGCACCGGTCGGCGCGCTCATCTGCGCGATCAGCTCCACGCCGTTGCCGTCGGGCAGGCCCAGGTCGACCAGCGCCAGCGCGAACGACTGCCGCGCGAGTTCGATGCGCGCATCGGCCAGCGTGGCCGCGAGCACCAGCACGTCGTTGCCGTAGCCCAGCTGGTTCAGGATGCCGACGATGCGCCGCTGCATCAGCGCGTCGTCCTCGACGATGAGCACGGGCGCCGGCAGGTCGGGGCTGGGCGGCGGCGTCATCGCCGGGCCGTCGGGGTGGGGAGGGAAAGCGGGCATCAGGACCGTTCGGACAAGGGGGCAAGCATGCCCGAATCATCACCCAGGCTTCGCGCGCGAGGCTGCAGTGTCCCCTCGCGGCGGCGCTGCGGCCATCACCAGATCTGGGGGTTCTGGGGGCACGGCGCGGCATCGGTCGGCCTTCGCCTACAGACAGGCGCCATGCGAGCGGACATGGTGGGGCCATGACACATCCGATCGAACTCATCATCGACGAGCCGGCTCCCGGATCCTTTGTCTGGCGGCTGCTCGAAACCGACACCGACGGTGCGCATCCCACCGTCCTTCGCTGCGCCTTCGACCCGGTCGAGAGCTACGAGCTCGCCCTGGCCTCGGGACAGCGCGCCCTGCGCAGCGAGATGCGCGCGCAGGCTACAACGGAAGGCCACTGAGCGTCAGCATGCGCTGACGGCGGCTTCGCGAGGCGTCCTACCGCTGTCGCGCCGTCGGTTCCTAGGATGGTTTTCGGGCGCCGGTTCTCTTGCGCTTGTCGCAATGAGGCAACCGCCGGCGCCTTCAAGGAGATGACCATGCAAAGAAAGCTCATGTGGATGTGCGCCGTTGCCGTGTCCTGTCTCACGGCTGTGTCGGTGCAAGCGCAAGTGAATCCGCCGCCCGCGGCCACCGTCGATCCGGCGGTCGCCGAATACAAGGCGGCCCGCGACAAAATCTCGGCCGACTACAAGACCGACCGCGCCGCTTGCGATGCCATGAAGGACAACGCCAAGGACGTCTGCGTCGAGGAAGCCAAGGGCAAGGAAAAGATCGCCAAGGCCGAGCTCGACCAGAAGATGAAGCCCAGCGACGGCAACGCACGCAAGGTGGCCGAAGCCAAGGTAGAAGTGGCCTACAGCGTCGCCAAGGAAAGATGCGACGACCAGAAGGGCGAAGCCAAGTCGACCTGCGTGAAGCAGGCCAAGGCAGACGAAAGCAAGGGCATGGCCGAAGTCAAGGCGATGAAGAAGTAACCAACCGGGCCGCAGCCCTTCCCGTTGGTGCTGGCCGGGGGCGGTCGCATACTCGACAGATGCCCTCCTCTTCCACGCGTCCACGGGTCTACCTCGCCGGCCCCGACGTGTTCCGGCCCGACGCCGCGCAGTACTTTGCCGCGCTGGCGCTGGCCTGCGACGCGCTCGGCATGACGGCCGTGCCGCCGTTCGACGGCAAGGCGGCCGGCCCCGACCCCGCGCGCCGGATCTACGAGGAAAACATGAAGCTGCTGCGGTCGGCCGACGGCGTCATTGCCAACCTCGCGCCGTTTCGCGGGCTGGAGCCGGACTCGGGCACGGTGTTCGAGGTCGGCGTGGCCATTGCGCTGG
Source organism: Variovorax sp. GW822-FHT04A09 (assembly GCF_058801005.1). Lineage (NCBI taxonomy): Bacteria > Pseudomonadati > Pseudomonadota > Betaproteobacteria > Burkholderiales > Comamonadaceae > Variovorax > Variovorax sp. GW822-FHT04A09. Next base: position 1,397,464 of record NZ_JBXAMV010000001.1, read on the forward strand.
GCCTTCCGGTGGCCGCCTACGGCGTCCCGCCGGGCACCTATGCGCAGCGCGCCGCCACGGCAGGCGTCGTCGGCCGCGACCCGGACGGCAGCCTGCGCGACCCCGAGGGCACGCTGATCGAAGATTTCGGGCTGCCGCTGAACCTCATGCTGGCCTGCTCGGTGCGCTTTTCGGACCTGGCGACCGACGCCTTGCGGGTGCTGGCCGAGGTGTTGGGGTCTGCGCCTGCCCAGCGGCAGTGAGCCTAAATTCGTGAAATAAGTCACAAATCAAAGGCGGGACATCACCAATTCTGGGGAGAAAGCCCCGAGAAGTAAGCCTTTCAGCCTCTTTTTGCGTTGGACACGCCAACGCCCCAAAAAGGAGGCCCGGATGCCCCCCTCAGACCAACAAGCAGTTTTCGAAGCGGCGGGCCGCCTGGGTTCCATGGAGGTCCTGACCACGCAGACCAGCGCCGTCGTCTCGATGCTGCGCGCGCTGTACGCCGCGCACCCCGAGCCGGCCAAGGTCCGCTACCACTTCGACCGGCTGATCGGCCAACTGCTGACCAGCCCCTACCTCAGCCACGACCCGGATCACGCGCTGATCCTCCAGGACACGGCCGCGACCCTCGTGCGGCCACCGCTCGAACCCGACCCGGTGCGCTGAGCATCGGATGCACACCCAGGAGACACTGAAATGAGTTTTGAAAAAATCAAGCTCCGGTTCGGCCGGTCGTTCCGTCGCGGCGATCGCGTCGTCTGCGAAGGCCGGCTCGGCACCATCACCGGAGCGACCTATCCGCATGTGCGGGTGCGCTTCGACGGCCGGCAGATTGCGGTGCCTTGTGATCCTTGCGAACTGCATGTGGGCACAGCGCCGATCGCGGCGCTGTCCGCGCTCGAACCGCAGCCGTCCTGAAGACATCGCCTCGCCTTTTCGGCGGGCAGCCACGCGCACGCGTCGCGCGCAGACGCAAAAAAGCCCCGACTGGCGGGGCTCTTTTGGGCTGTTTGATCACTGCAAGGTGATCAGGAAGCCAATCCTGGCGGAACCGGAGGGATTCGAACCCTCGATGAGGCTCTACACCCCATACTCCCTTAGCAGGGGAGCACCTTCGGCCACTCGGTCACAGTTCCTGAAAGCAACCGCAATTATGCCATTACTTAAGCGCTCGGTTGGTCCAGATCGAACGCTTTATGCAGTGCGCGCACTGCCAATTCCATATATTTTTCGTCGATCACGACCGAGGTCTTGATTTCGCTGGTCGAGATCATCTGGATGTTGATGCCCTCTTCGCTCAACACACGGAACATCTTGCTCGCGACACCCACGTGGCTGCGCATGCCGATGCCCACGATGCTGACCTTGCAGATCTTGGTGTCACCCACGATTTCGGTGGCGCCCAGCGAAGGCATCACCTTCGACTCGAGCAGTTCGACCGTGCGCGCGAACTCGTTGCGATGCACGGTGAAGCTGAAGTCGGTCTTGCCGTCCTTGCTCAGGTTCTGGATGATCACGTCGACTTCGATGTTGGCGTCTGCCACGGCACCGAGGATGTGATACGCGATGCCCGGCTTGTCGGGCACGCCGAGCACCGAGATCTTGGCTTCGTCGCGATTGAATGCGATGCCGGATACGACGGCTTGTTCCATGTTTTCGTCTTCCTCGAAAGTGATCAGCGTGCCGGACTTGGCCTCTTCATTGATGTCGATGTCCCATGCGGTGAAGCTCGAAAGCACACGCAGCGGCACCTTGTACTTGCCGGCGAATTCCACCGAGCGGATTTGCAGCACCTTGGAGCCCAGGCTGGCCATCTCAAGCATCTCTTCGAAGCTCACGGTGGTCAGGCGGCGCGCGTCGGGCTCGACGCGCGGGTCGGTGGTGTAGACGCCGTCGACGTCGGTGTAGATCAGGCACTCGCTGGCCTTCATGGCCGCTGCGATGGCCACGGCCGAGGTGTCGCTGCCGCCACGGCCCAGCGTGGTGATGTTGCCTTCGTCGTCCACGCCCTGGAAGCCGGTGATGACCACCACGCGACCGGCTGCGAGGTCGGCGCGCACCTTGGCGTCGTCGATGCTCTCGATGCGGGCCTTGGTGTACGAGTTGTCGGTGCGCACCGACACCTGCCAGCCCGCGTAGCTCACCGACTCCACGCCCTCGGCCTGCAGCGCCATGGCCAGCAGTGCCGACGATGCCTGTTCGCCGGTGGAGGCGAGCATGTCGAGTTCGCGGTGATAGGCCACGCCGGGTTTGCCCGGGGAGAGCTCCTTGGCAAGACCGAGCAGGCGGTTGGTTTCGCCGCTCATGGCGCTGGGCACCACGATCATCTGGTGACCCGCACGCGCCCATTTGGCGACGCGCTTGGCGACATTGCGGATGCGCTCGGTCGAGCCCATCGACGTGCCGCCGTATTTGTGAACGATCAATGCCATGGATGAAATCAGAGAAAGATAAAGGGCCGCCTGGAAAGCGGCGCCCTGCAAGCCGTCAGAGCGAAGTCTTCAGCGAGGGCGGGGCATTGTACCAATGCAGCCGCTCTCCCCTGCGCTCGGCGAAGCCCGCGCCCACCTTGAGGTGGATGCGGTGGCCGCGCGTGGTGCAGGCGCGGACCTGGTCCAGCAGCTGGTCGAGCTGCGCCGCGCTCGGTGCACAGCCGTGCGACTGCATCAGCCAGTGGCGCAGCACGTTGGCCTGGCGCGCCCGGGACAGCGCCTGCAGCGGCCGGATCTGCGGCGGCTCTCCCACCGCGGCAAGGTCCTGCGCGGCCAGTTCGCCCAGCAGCTGCTGGGCCTGCGCCGCGTGGCCGATGCTGCGCGCGAAGGTAGCGCGGAACTGCGGAAAGGCTTCTGCCAATGCAGGCAGCAGCACGGCGCGGATGCGGTTGCGGGTGTAGCGCGCGTCGGCGTTGCTCGGGTCTTCGATCCACGGCAACTGCTGCTGCGCCAGCCAGCTACGGATGTCGGCCGCCGGCACCGCGAGCAGCGGTCGGTGGATGCTCAATCCGTCGCGCACGGCATGCGCCGGCATGGCGGCCAGGCCCGGCAGGCCGGCGCCGCGCGACAGCGCCAGCAGCAGCGTCTCGACCTGGTCATCGGCATGGTGCCCCAGTGCGATGGACGACACCGCGGGCCGCGCGCCATCGGCCTGCGCCATGGCGGCATACGCCTGGTAGCGCGCCCGGCGCGCCGCATCCTCGGGACTGTCGCCCGACGCGTGCCGTGCGTCGACCCGGTGCGTCACCAGCGGCACCCCCAGGCACTCGCAGACCCGCGCGCACTGCCGCTCGAAGTCGTCGGCCGCCGCCTGCAGGCCGTGATGCACATGGAAGGCGATCACCTGCCCCGGCCATCGCGCCGCGCAGGCCGCGAGCAAAGCGGTCGAATCCGCGCCGCCGCTGAAGCCGACGGCCAGCGGCAGGCTCGCCGGTTCGAACGCGGCCATGGCGCGTTCGAAGGCTTCGCTCATGATGGAAAAGGGAAAGCCGCTCAGCGACTGTTGTCGGCCTTGGTGTCGTTGAACCGGCCGTAGCTCTGCAGGCGCTCGTAGCGGCGGTCCAGCAGTTCCTTCGTCTTCAGGTCGCTGACCTGGCGGAAGGCGTCGTTGAGCGCGCGCTTGAGGAACGCGGCCATCTGGCGATGGTCGCGGTGCGCGCCGCCGACGGGTTCGTTGACGATCTTGTCGACCAGGCCCAGCGCCTTCAGGCGGTGCGCCGTGATGCCCAGGGCATCTGCGGCTTCCTGCGCCTTGTCGCTGGTCTTCCAGAGAATGGACGCGCAGCCTTCGGGGCTGATCACCGAGTAGATCGAGTACTGCAGCATCACGAGCTGATCGCCCACCGAAATGGCCAGCGCGCCGCCCGAACCGCCTTCACCGATGATGGTGACGATGATGGGTACCTCGAGCTGCGCCATCTCGAAGATGTTGCGGCCGATGGCTTCCGACTGGCCGCGCTCTTCGGCGTCGATGCCGGGGTAGGCGCCGGGCGTATCGACGAAGGTGAATACCGGCAGCTTGAATTTCTCGGCCGTCTTCATGAGACGCAGCGCCTTGCGGTAACCCTCGGGCTTGCTCATGCCGAAGTTGCGCGCGGTGCGCTCCTTCGTGTCGCGGCCCTTCTGGTGACCGAGCACCATACAGGGCACGCCGTTGAAGCGTGCAAGACCACCGACGATCGACAGGTCGTCGGAGAAATGGCGATCGCCATGCAGCTCGACGAAGTCCGTGAAGATTTCGTTGACGTAGTCGAGCGTGTACGGGCGCTCCGGATGCCGCGCGATCTTGGTGATCTGCCAGGGCGTCAGGTCGCTGTAGATGTCTTTGGTGAGTTGCTGGCTTTTCTTGCCGAGCTGATCGATTTCTTCCGAGATGTCGACCGCCGATTCGGTCTGTACATAGCGCAGTTCTTCGATCTTTGTTTCGAGTTCAGCAATGGGCTGCTCGAAGTCGAGGAAGGTTCGTTTCGCCAACGTCTTCTCCTGTTTATTTCATCAATTGACCGGCCATCCGGCTCTTTTGCATTCATTCCAGAAACACCGAGGAACCGGCTTTGTCGGGCCTCCGGTGCTGCCCCCTCGAAGGGGGTTGGCGAAGCGACACGAAGTGCGCGAAGCCTGGGGGTGATCCTTAGTAAACGACCGGCACGGGGTCCAGCGATCGCCAAATATACCAAGTCGCCACGCTGCAATACGGCGCCCAGGCCACGGCGACATCGCGGGCATCGCTGCGGCTGACCGGGTCGCCCGAAAAATAGTTCACGCTGATGCCGTTGAGCAGGCCCTGGTCGTCGACCGGCAGCACGTTCGGGCGCATCAGGTGAAAGATGAGGAACATCTCGGCGGTCCAGCGGCTGATGCCGCGGATGGCCACGAGCTCCTCGATGATGAGCTCGTCCGACATGTCTTTCCAGCGGTCGACGTGCACGGTGCCCGAATCGAAATTCAGGGCCAGGTCGACCAGATATTCGATCTTGCGCGCCGACAGCCCGGCGCCGCGCATGTCGTCGACCTTGAGCTTGAGCACGTTGGCCGGCGTCAGCTTGCGCGGCAGCGCCGCGAACTTGTCCCAGGTCGACTGCGCGGCCTTCACCGAGATCTGCTGGCCCACGATGCTGCGCGCCAGCGTGGTGAAGGCGTCGCCGCGCGACTCGAGGCAGGCCTCGCCGAACTTCGGAATGAGCCGCTTCATCACGCGGTCTTTCTTGGCCAGGTGCTTGCAGGCTTCCTCCCAATAGTCCGGCGTGTAGATGCGCACGCTGGTCTGCTGGGTGGCGGGTACGGGGTTCGTCGTTCCGTTCACTGTGCAGCCGCCCAGGTCGTTCCCGTGGGCGAATCCTTGAGCACGATGCCCTGCTCGAGGAGTTCCTGGCGAATGCGATCGGCCTCGGCGAAATTCTTCGCCGCCTTGGCCGCCGCGCGTGCATCGATCTTCGCCTGGATGGTGGCTTCGTCGAGCGTGGTGCCGGCTTGCAGGAACGCCTTCGGATCGCCTTGCAGCAAGCCCAGCGTGCCGGCCAGCGCCTTGAGCAGGCCCGCGGTGTCTGCGGATTTCGTGCGATTGACTTCGCCGGCCAGCTCGAACAGCACGGCGATGGCTTCGGGCGTGCCGAAGTCTTCGTCCATCGCCGCCTTGAAACGCGCCGCGTGGGGCTGCGTCCAGTCGATGACCACGGCCCCTGGCGCCACTAGGTCGAGCGCGGTGTACAGGCGCTTGAGCGAGTTGCGCGCGTCGTCGAGGTGCGCGTCGCTGTAGTTCAGCGCGCTGCGGTAATGCGTGCGCACGAGGAAGAAGCGCAGGCTCTCGGCGTCGTACTTCTGCAGCACTTCGCGGATGGTGAAGAAATTGCCCAGGCTCTTGGACATCTTCTCGTTGTCCACGCGCACGAAGCCGTTGTGCACCCAGAAACGCGACAGCGGCTTGTCGTTGGCGCCTTCGCTCTGCGCGATTTCATTCTCGTGGTGCGGGAACTGCAGGTCGGCGCCGCCGCCGTGGATGTCGAAAGTCTCTCCGAGCGTGGCGCAGCTCATGGCCGAGCACTCGATGTGCCAGCCCGGACGGCCGGTGCCGAAGGGGCTGTCCCACTTGGCGTCGTCGGGCTCGGTCGGCTTGGCGGATTTCCAGAGCACGAAGTCGAGCGGGTCCTGCTTGCCGTCGAGCACCGCGACGCGTTCGCCCGCATGCAGTTCGTCGAGCGACTTGCCCGAGAGCTTGCCGTAGCCCGGGAACTTGCGCACCGCGTAGTTCACGTCGCCGTTGTCCGAACGGTAGGCCAGGCCCTTGCGTTCCAGCGTCTCGATGATGCCGAGCATCTGCGGCACGTATTCGGTGGCGCGCGGCTCGATGGTCGGCGGCTCGATGCGCAGCGCACCGATGTCCTCGTGCATGGCCGCGATCACCTCGTCGGTCAGCGCGCGGATGGTGATGCCGCGCTGGACCGCGCGGGCGATGATCTTGTCGTCGATGTCGGTGATGTTGCGCACGTAGGTCACGGCATAGCCGCTGGCGCGCAGCCAGCGCTGCACCACGTCGAACGCCATCATCATGCGGGCGTGGCCGATGTGGCACAGGTCATAGACGGTCATGCCGCACACGTACATGCGAACCTGTCCAGGTTGCAGGGGGGAGAAATCCTCCAATTCACGCGACAGCGTGTTGTAGATGCGCAGACTCATGGGACTCGGAAAGCGTTGATTCGCGCACGTGCGGTACGGGCGAACAACGGTGTATTTCAGGGGTGACGGGGGGCGTGGCTACGAGGGGTTCGACGTGGCCCCTCGGCTACAATGCGACGCAGTATAAACGGCTGCCGCCGCGCAGCATCCGGGTGTTCTCCAGGCCCCCGCTCTCCCCCAATCCTGCCGAGGCTTCATGAAGCACGCCGCGTTCTCCAGACTCCCCATCGCCCTTGCACTGCTCTTCGGTCTGTGGGGCTTCGCCGCGCACGCCAACGACTACGACGACGTCAACCTCCTGCTGCGCCAGGGCAAGTCCGCCGAGGCGCTGGCCAAGGCCGACACCTACATCGCCGGCAAGCCGCGCGACCCGCAGATGCGCTTCCTGCGCGGCGTGATCCTCACCGAGCAGAACAAGACCGCCGACGCGATCACCGCGTTCACGCAGCTCACCCAGGATTTCCCGGAACTGCCCGAGCCCTACAACAACCTCGCAGCGCTGTACGCGTCGCAGAGCAAGTTCGACCAGGCCCGCGCCGCGCTCGAAACCGCGCTCAAGCTCAGCCCCAACTACGCCACCGCGCATGAAAACCTCGGCGACGTGTACGCGCGCCTGGCGGCCCAGGAATACCAGCGCGCCCAGCAGTTCGCGACCACCAATGCGAGCGTCGCGCCCAAGCTCGCGCTGATCCGCCAGATCTTCACGCCCAAGGCCGCGGCCGATGCGGCCGTGCTGCCGGCCGCGCCGCCCGAAGTGCGCAAGCCTGTGGGCCGCACGACCAAGTAACAGCCTCTTGCAATCCGGCGGTGCGCGCACAGTTGCCTCCCAACCTGCGCCATCGCAGGCCCACCGCCCTCCCCTCCACCCGCACACGGAGCCTCATTTGACGACCTCTGCACTTTCCCGTTTCAGCCGCCGCGGCGCCCTCGCACTGGCCGCGGCCCTGGCCTTCGGCGTCGCCGCCGGCGCGCACGCCCAGCAGGCCGCGCCGCGCGTCAAGCTCGCCACCTCGGCGGGCGACATCGTGGTCGAGCTCGATGCGGCCAAGGCCCCCAAGACGGTCGAAAACTTCCTGCAGTACGTCAAGGACAAGCACTACGACGGCACGGTGTTCCACCGCGTCATCGACGGCTTCATGATCCAGGGCGGCGGCTTCACGGCCGACCTGCAGCAAAAGCCCACGCGCCCGCCGATCCCGCTCGAGGCCAACAACGGCCTGAAGAACGACAAGTACACGATCGCGATGGCCCGCACCGGCAACCCCAATTCGGCCACCTCGCAGTTCTTCATCAACGTGAAGAACAACGACTCGCTCAACGCACCCAACCCCGACGGCTACGGCTACACCGTGTTCGGCAAGGTTGTCGCCGGCACCGACGTGGTCGACAAGATCCGCGCCGTGCAGACCGGCAACAAGGGCGGCATGCAGAACGTGCCCGTCGAAACCCTCACCATCAAGTCCGCCACGCTGGCGAAGTAATCCCGTTTCCGAAGAAGGAGCTAACTCATGAGCAACCCCCAAGTCGAACTGCACATCAAGAACTACGGCGTCATCACGCTCGAACTCGACGGCGTGAAGGCACCGAAGTCGACCGCCAACTTCATCGAGTACGTGAAGAAGGGCCATTACGACAACACGGTGTTCCACCGCGTGATCCCCGGCTTCATGGTGCAAGGCGGCGGTTTCGAGCCCGGCATGAAGCAAAAGCCCACCGGCGCCGAGATCGAGAACGAAGCCAACAACGGCCTCAAGAACGCCAACTACACCGTGGCCATGGCCCGCACGAGCGCACCGCACTCGGCCACCGCCCAGTTCTTCATCAACGTGGCCGACAACGGCTTCCTGAACCACACCGCCCCCTCTGCCCAGGGCTGGGGCTACGCGGTGTTCGGCAAGGTCACGGGCGGCACCGATGTCGTCGACAAGATCAAGGCCGTGAAGACGGGCCGCAAGGGCTTCCATGACGACGTGCCCCTCGAGGACGTCGTGATCGAAAAGGCAGTCGTCACTGTCGAGTGATGCACCTCAGGCACGGCGCAGCGGCATGACCCCGGTGGCGAACCCGGCTTTCTCCGAGCTGGTGGCGCCGCCCGCGTGGCGCACCGTCGACCTGATTTCCGACCTGCACCTGCAGGCCAGCGAGCTGGCCACCTTCGAGGCCTGGCAGGGCTACCTGCAGACCACGCCTGCCGATGCGCTGGTCATCCTCGGCGACCTGTTCGAGGTGTGGGTGGGCGACGATGCCGCCGCCCAGCCCGGCTTCGAGGCACAGTGCGCCGAGCTGCTGCAGCGCACCGCACAGCGCATGCCGGTGTTCTTCATGCACGGCAACCGCGACTTCCTCGTCGGCAAGGCCTTTGCCGCGCAATGCGGCCTGACGCTGCTCGACGACCCCACGGTGCTGGTGTTGCACGGCGAACGCTGGCTGCTGAGCCATGGCGACGCGCTCTGCCTCGAAGACACCGACTACCTCCAGTTTCGCGCCCAGGTGCGCACGCCCGAATGGCAGGCCGCGTTCCTCGCGCGCCCGCTGGAAGAGCGCCGCGCCCTCGCCCGCGCCATCCGTGCACAGAGCGAAGACCGCAAGCGCGATCCCTCGACCCTCTGGGCCGACGTGGACGCCGACGCTGCCCGCCAATGGCTGCAGCACGCGGGCGCCAGCGCGCTGATCCATGGCCACACCCACCGCCCCGCCGTCCACGACCTGGGCCACGGCCTGCGTCGCATCGTGCTGAGCGATTGGGACGCCGCCGCGCACCCGCCGCGCGCGCAGCTGCTGTGCCTGTCGGCCGCCGGCGCGCAGCGCGTCGACCTGCGGTAAGCACACCGAACGCCGATGTTCAAGTGGCTGCGCCGGCTGCGCACCCTGCCCCCGATTCCCGACGCCGCCTGGCGCGCCACGCTCACGCGCTACGCCTTCCTGGGCGAATTGCCGCCCGCGCAGCAGCAACAACTGCGCACGCTCGCGGCCGAGTTCCTGCGGGACAAGGAATTTCACGGCACGCAGGGCTTCGTCATCACCGACGAGGTGGCGCTGGCCATCGCGGCGCAGGCCGTGCTGCCGGTGCTGCACCTGAAGGACGGGCTCGACTGGTACGACGATTTCGTCGGCATCGTGGTGCACCCCTCCGAAGTGGTGGCGCCGCGCAAGGTCGTCGATGACGCGCTGGTCGTGCACGAATACGAAGAGGTCGTCGCCGGCGAGGCGATGGACCAGGGCCCCGTGATGCTCAGCTGGCAGGACGTGCTCGCGAGCAGCGTCAGCAGCGAGGGCGGCTACAACGTCGTGATCCACGAGTTCGCCCACAAGATCGACATGCGCAACGGCATCGCCGACGGCTGCCCGCCGCTGCCGGCCGGCTTCATGGGCCGAAGCAGCGCGCGCGAGGCGCGTGCGGCCTGGATGGCCGTGCTGCAGCCGGCCTACGACGACTTCCGCGAAAAGACCATCCTCGCCGAACGCTTCGGCGCCGAGCCGCCCTGGCTCGACGATTACGGTGCGACCTCGATCAGCGAGTTCTTCGCGGTGGCCTGCGAGGCCTACTTCGTGAACCGGCCGAACTTCGCTCGGGACTTCCCGGCGGTGCTGGCTCTCTTCGATGCGTTCTTTCGGCCTGCGCAGGCCTGACCGCCCCTCACATCTGGTTTCCTTGCTTGCGCGCGCGATCGCGGTCCGCATACCTCGTCCTGAGTAGGCGCTGATCGGGAGCGCCTTGCCTTTGCAGGCCCCAGGCGTAGCATCGCTGCGGCCATCGCCCTCCACAGCACCGCTGCGCGCCCGATGACCTGGAGCGTCGCCATCGGGGGCGGCGTTGCTTCATGTGATTCGTCCCCCGCGGATAACAACACAGGAGCAGAAAATGGTGACCTATATCGGCATGCTGAGCTTCACGGACAAGGGCATCCAGAGCGTCAAGGAAACCACCAAACGCGCTGCCGCCGCCAAGGAAACCGCCCAGAAGCTCGGCGTCAACATGCGCGAGATCTTCTGGACCATGGGCGACTGCGATGTGGTCTGCGTGCTGGAGTCCGAGGACGAGCAGGCGCTCTGTGCATTCAGTCTGGCCATCGCCATGCAGGGCAATGTGCGCACGCGCTCCCTGCGCGCCTATACCGCCGGAGAAATGGACAAGATCCTGGCCAAATTGCCTTGAGCCGGGACGGATCGACACGCATGAAAAAGCCCGCACGCGGCGGGCTCCTTCTCGTGAATGCGCGCTGGCGCCTTACTTGCGCAACAAGGCCTTCAGTGCGTTCTGCAGACGGCGCGCAGTGGCGGCGTCGTGCGCGGCGGCGAGCACCTTGCCGGCGTCCTGACCCCAGGTCTGGGCCGGCGTCGGATCGCCACGCTTCGTCAGCAGCTTGAGCTGCAGCGCGCGGCGTGCGTCGAGTTGCTCGGCGGGCGTCGGCACTTCGGCGGCCATCTCCAGACGCAGCAGCGCTTCGGCGGCATCGCCCGCGGCGGCCGTCGGTGCGGCGCCCACGGCTTGCGACCACTGGGTGCGCACGGCCGGCGTCACGGCACGGCCGAGTTCCTGCACGCTCGGCAGGCGCGCGGCATCGCGCTGCTCCCAGGCGCCGAGCACCTGCGTGAGCGCTTCGCCGTGGGCCTGCGCGGCCAGCTTGCGCAGCGCCATGTCGGCACGCTCGAGCGCCTCGCGCTGCGCGCGGAAGGCGGCATCACCCAAGCGCGGACCGCGGTCTTCGCGCGGCGGACGGTCGCCGAAACGGCCACCGCCCGGTGCGCCGCGATCGCCACCACGGGCATCGGGACGTGGGCCGCCACGGTCGTTCGGGCGGCCGGGGCCGCCGGCACCGGGACGGCCACCGTCGCGGCGATCACCGAAGCGACCCGTGCCGCGAGCGGCCGGTGCGGCTTCGGCCTTCTTGCTGCTCGGCCGGTCGTCGCCACGCATGGCGACCACGGGCTTGGGTGCGGGCTTCGGCGGCGCGGCCGGTGCGACGCTTGCGGCTTCACCTGCTTCGTGCGCGGCGCTGTCGCTGCGGGCCGAAGCATCGGCGCCGTCTGCGGGAGCGACCAGGTCGGGCGCGTCGGCCACTGCTGCCGCGGGTGCGGACGGCGTGGCTTCGGCATCGCTCGAACCCGGCGTCTGCTCGGCGCTTTCGCCGAACTCGGCGGCGGCCTGGCCGGGGGCTTCGACACCTGTCGCGCCGACCGAGGGGCCGTCACTCGTGGTGGCGGGTGCCGGAGCGGGCACTTCACCGCGCAGTGCAGCTTCGAGGCCGGCAATGGCGGCGCGGATCTTCTGTGCGTCGCCGCCGGCATTGGCCGCGTCGAGCGCCTTGGACGCATCGAGCACATGGCGGTCGTGCTCGCTCATGGCGGCCGATGCCTTTTCGCGCTCGACCGTCTTGCGGTTGAAGGCTTCGTCGATGGGTGCGCGGAACGCGTCCCACAGCTTCTGTTCGTGGCGGCGATCGAGCGGCACGCTCTGCGCCTCGTGCTGCCAGCGCTGCTGCAGCGCCTTCACGGCGTCGATGCGCAGCATCGGCTGGGCGCCCAGCTCGGTGGCCTCGGCGATCATGGCCTGGCGGCGTTCGACGCTGGCCTTCTGCGCGGTTTCGAACGGGGCACGGGCGGCGCCGAAGGCTTCATTCCACAGCGGTTGCAGCTCGGCAAACACCTTCTCGCCCACGTGGCCGGCATCGCGCCAGCGGTCGGCGAACTGGTGCAGCGCGCGGTTGTGCGCCTTCAGGTCGGTGGCGCCGGCATGGGCGGCGGCCCAGGCCTTGACCTCTTCGATCAGCGCGACGCGCAGGGCGCGGTGCTCGGCGGCATCGGCGCGCACCTTCTCGAGCCAGGCCTCGACCACCTTGTGGGCTTCGTTGCAGGCTTCGTCGAAACGCTTCCACAGCGCGTGGTTCGGCACGCCGCCCTGGTCGGCCTGCTTCCACTGGTCGCGCAGGGCGCGCAGGGTTTCCTGCATCTTGCGGCCACCAAGGGCTTGGCCTTCGGGGCGCTTGAGCAGGCCTTCGGCCTTGGCGACGAGGTCTTCGCGCACCTTGTCGGCGCTCCAGCGCTGCCAGCCTTCGAGTTCGCCGGCGGCGACCAGTGCGGCATGCACGCGGGCTTCGAGCGGCGCGTCGACCAGCTTGCCGTGTTCCTTGAGCACGGCGCGCAGCGCAGCGGCGGCGCCGGCACTGGCCTTGCCGTGGCCTTCGGCGGTTTCTTGTTCGAGCTTGGCGAGGGCGGCCTGCACGGCGTCTTGCGCCGCGGCGCGCACGGCCGGGTCGACCTTGGGTGCGGCGGGACGGGCGGGCGCGGCGGGCTTGGGCGCCACCACTTCGCCGCGTGCGGCGCGCAGTTCGTCGGCCCAGACGGGCACCGGCGGCAGTGGCGCGGCGGCATCGGCCGCTGCGGCCACGGCCTGCGCCAGCGCGCCGTGGAACGAATCGGACACCACGAGCAGCTGCGACTTGGAAGCTTCGAGCTGGGGGGCGAACTTGGCGTCGAGGCTGTTCCAGTTGGCATCGGCCACGATGTCGGCGGCCTGCTGCTGCCAGTGGGTCACGTCGGCGCGCAGCGATTCCTCGGCGGCCTGGGCGTCCTTCCAGCCCTTGGTGGACAGCACTTCGAAGCGCTGCGCCAGCAAGACGGCGGCTTCGCGGTGGACCTGCGCGCGGTGCTGCAGGTCTTCGATGCCCTTGACGCGCTCGGCCAACTGGGCCTTCAGCCCGGCCAGCGGTTCGCGCGACAGCGGCGCGCCGGCCTTGGCGGCGTCACGCTGCCAGGCCAGTGCGTCGGCGATGTTGAGCTTGGACTGCGCCAGCAGCGTTTCGGCCTTCTGCGCCCATTCGGCGGCGATGGCTTCCTGGCCCTTGGCGCGTTTGATTTCGTCGAGCTTTTCGCGCAGCAGGCGCGCGGCGCCCTTGTCGCGGCCGCTCAACTCCTTGAAGACCTCTTGCATCTGCTCGGACGAAGGGTTGCCCGCGAGCCAGTCGCGGATGCGCGCGGCGCGCTCGCCCGAGGTCGGCGCGGTGAAGGCGCCGCCGGTGAGCGTGTCGAGGGCCTGGAGGTCGTGTGGCTTGGAAGAAGTAGAGGTCACTGCGCGAAATCGTTGTCTTGGTAGAGAAAGCGAAGGCGCCGGCAAAGGCCGGCGCACATCGACATTTTCACCCAGTTGGCGAACAGCCCGCCGAATTCCGTGTCGGAACTGCGGCGCGCACCGTTCAGCGGGTTGAAAAGGGCCCGCAAGATATATGGCAAGGCGAGGCGAAAGCCAAGCCCCGCCGGCTATTTCATGGTCAAGCTCAGCTCGGCGCCGGGCTTCCAGTCGTTGCCGCTGGCCGTGGTGCGCACGGCCCCCAGGAACAGGCGCTCGCTCGGCAGCTTCTGCGCCAGCAGGTAGTCGCGCACCACGGCGCCACGCTCGACGGCGAGTTGGCGCATCGATTCCTCGTCGACCGGCACGCTGGCCAGCAACAGGTTTTCCATTTCCTTCACCGGCAGGTCCTTGGCCAGGCCGACCATGTTGCGCGGCTTGGTGATGTCGGAGCGCTTGTAGACGGCCGTGAGCAGCTCCGGGTATTCGGCATCGGTCACCGGCGCCACCTCGGTGCCGGTCTGGCCGCCGCGCACGGCGACGCGGCGCTTCTCGGCCTGGGTCAGCTGGCGCAGGCGCTGGCGCTGGTAGGCGTCGCGCTCCTTCTCGAGGCTGGAGGTACCCACCACCGTCATCTGCAGCGTCGGCCGCTCGGTCAGGGCCTTCACGACCTTGTCCAGGCTTTCTTTCGCGCCGCTGCTGAGCGTGGAACTGCCAGGCTCGAAGGTGATGGCGCTCGAGTCGCCGCTGCCGCCACCGCCCAGGCCGCCGGTCAGCAGGCTGAACGGCGCGGTCACGGCCTTGACGATCAGGTTGACCACCGCCTTGAAGATCAGCGGGCCGATGCTGAACTGCGGGTCGTTGAGCGAGCCGCGCAGCGGCAGGTCGACGTCGATCACGCCGTTGCGGTCGGCCAGCAGGGTCACGGCCAGGCGCACCGGCAGGCTGTTGGGCGCACCGGCCACCTCGTCGCCGAACTTCAGCTGGTTGAGCACCAGCTTGTTGGTGGCGGTGAGCTGGCCGTCGGGCGCGATCTTGTAATTGACGTCCATGCTCATCTTGCCGCGCTCGATGCCGTGGCCCGCGTAGCGCACCGAGTACGGCGACAGCGGCGCGAGGTCGAGGTCGCGCATCTTGGCCGTGATGTCGAGCTCGAGCGGCTTGGCCAGCGGGTTGAGCTTGCCGGTGATTTCCAGCGCCGCGGTCTGCTGCGCCTTGCCGCGCAACTCGAGGTCGGCCAGCGCCGGCCGGCCGCCCTGCCCGTTCGGCGGGTTCGACGAGAAGGAACTGAGCTTGCCGGTCAGCTCGCTCAGGTCGGCCGAGTAGTTGGGCTTGACGAACAGGTCGGTGAAGTCGATCTTGCCGTTGACCAGGCTCATCGGACCGAAGTTGATGACCGGTGCCGGGCCGCTGTCGGCCGCCGGCGCGGCAGCCACGACGGGTGCGGACGCAGCCGGCGCAGGCTCGGGCGCGCCGCCGACCATGGCTTCGGCCGACACCGGCGCACCGCCCGAAGCCCGCTGCGGTGCCGAGGCGGCCGGCGCGCGGGTCGTGGTGGTCGTGCCACCCGGGCCCTTCCTGGTGCTGGCTTCGGTGGCGGCGGCCGCGGCGGCCTTCGAGGCTTCCTCGCCCTTCTTGGTCAGGCTCAGCAGGTTCAGGCGGCCGGTGGGGTCGACGATCACGCGAGCGAAGAAATCGGTCAGCGTGGTTTCGCGCACGTCCACCGTCGGGGCCGCGTTGGGTGCGAGGCTGACCTGCAGGCCGCGCAGGCTCAGGGTCTTCCAGCTCAACAGCTGGCTGTTGTTGCGGTCGAAGCCCGGCGACTGGGTCAGCGAGACGCTGTTGGCGCGGAAGTCGTCCAGCGCGGTGTCGCCGGCCAGCTTCAGGCTCATGCCGGCCGGCGCGCTCGCGTAGCGCACCGTGCCGCGGTAGTTCGCGAAGGCGCGGCGGATGTCCACATTGAGCGCGTCGGCGTAATAGGCCTTGAAGGCATGCGCCGGGAAGGACGCCACCTCGAGCCGCCCCTCGGCCGCCAGCGGCTTGAGCACGATGTTGCCCTTGTAGTCGAAGCGCCCCGGGTCCGCGCGGCGGCCCGCGCCGATGCGACCCGACACCTGCAGCGGCGAGACGGTGTTCGTATCGGGTGCGATCTTCTGGGCCAGCAGCTTGAAGGCCGTGACCTCGATCGCCACCGGCGCCGAGCCGGCCTTGTCCGCATAGGACAGGCTGCCGTTGTCGACCGCCAGCGTGCCCAGCGTCAGCGCCCAGGGCTTGGTGTTGGCGCTATTGGGGCGCGCCGCGCCGGCGTCGGCCGGCTTGGGCGCCGCCACCTTGGCGCCGCCGGCCGGGGTCTTCAGCCAGCGCTCGAACATCCAGCGCTTCTCGTTGTCGCGCTCGACGCTCACCTTGGGGTTGGTCGCGGTGAATGACGCGATGTTCAAGGTGTGCCTGGTCATGTCGACCTCGGCGTCGACCAGTTCGAAGCGCCCGACGCTGGCCAGCGCGGTCTTGGCCTGGGTCAGCGCCAGGCCGTCGGCGGCCAGGCGGCGCGCCTTGAACTTCAGGTCGGGCTGGGCCCAGGACACGTCGATCTGGCCGCTGAGCTTGCCGTCGAGCGTGGGCTCCAGGCTCTGCGCCAGGTACGGCGCGGCCAGCGACAGCGGCAGCGCCTCGACCTCGGTCTGCACGTCGGCGACCTTGTCGGTGGCGTTGCCCTTGAACTTCAGCGTGGCGCCCGCGACGGTGGTGCTGCCGTCGAACTGCGCGGGCTTTTCCATGGGCCAGGTGACGGCCGTGAGGTTGATGCCGAGGTCGGTGAGGTCGATAGCTGCGGCGGGCTTGACGGTTTCGTCGCGCCAGCCGACACGGCCGCCGTCGAGCGCGATCTTGTCGACCTGCACCTTGAGCTTGGGCTTCTCGGCGGCCGGATTGCCGCCCGGGGCGCTGGCGGCGGGCGCGGGCAGCGGCGCCGCCTTTTCGGCCGCGCCGGTCGCCGGGTCGGTGGCCATCAGGTTGAGCTGGCCGGCGGCGTCGCGCGCCACCACCAGCTGCGGCTTGGCCAGCGCGACCTCGCTCAGGTGGAACACCGACTCCAGCGGTCGCACGTCGGCCAGCGCCAGCTTGAGCGAGTCGAAGCCCAGCAGGTCGCGCCCGCGCGCGTCGCCCAGCTTGGCGCCATGGGCCTCGACCGTGCCCGTGATCTTCAGGCCGATGGTGTTGGTCTGCTGGAAATCGATCTTCAGGTCGGCATCCAGGCTGCCGGCCTGCAGCTTCACCGGCAGGCCGCCGGGGATGTAGCCCAGGTAGGGCACGAGGTCGAGCCCCTTGAACTGCACGTGGGCGTCGGTCTTGCGGCTTTGCGCGAACGGGGTCGTGAAGGCGGCCGAGTCGAACTGGCTGCCGTTGAGCGCAAAAGCCAGCTTGGGCTCGGTCTTGATCTCGCGCTTGGAGGCGAGGTTGCTCAGGAACGGCACGTTCAGCATGAAGCCGCGCAACTCGTGCCGGCGCTTCACGGTCTGGTCGTCGAAGTCGACCGCGCCGTCCTTGATCGAGATGTTGTAGATCGCGAAGCGCGCGGGCTCGGCCTTCGGATCGGGCGGCGGGCCCGAGGCCAGCTTGGCCAGGATGTCGTCGATGTCGTACTTGCCGTCGGCCAGGTGCGTGAGCAGCACCGCGGGCGCCTCGACCGTCACCGCGTCGATCACCGGCGCAAGGCGGAACAGCGATTGCAGTTCGGCGTCGGCATAGATGCGCTTGATGGCCACCTGCGGCTGCTTGCCGTCGGCGGTGGCGATGCGCAGGTCATTCAGTGCGAGCTCGAGCGTCCAGGGCTTGAAGTCGATCTTGCCGACGGTAACCTGCCGGCCCAGCTTTTCGCTCGCGATCTTCTGGAGCTGGCTCTTGGCAATCGGCGGCACCGCCAGCCACGCGATGACCCACAGGGCCAACACCACCAGCAACGCGACAACCCCACGCCGCACCCATTTGTTCTGTTTGATCGAAGCAGCATCCATCCGCAGAAGTGTGCCGCAAACAGATGCCAACAAAGTCTGCGAAAACGTGAATGCGTTCCCTTTTGGCGAGGCATTGCGATGCCCGCGCGCCCCTCGACAGGATCGGTAGGCCGAAAGTGTGAGCCCCACAAACAAGAAAGCCCGGTGAGTCGACGAAGTGTCTTGTCACCGGGCTTGATGGCGGGCTCAAAACCCATGCCATCGATTCGCGCGACCGGAAGTAATGGTTCCCGCCGTGCTGGCAGCAAGAGATTGCCGCCGTGGAGTCCTCCATCGTTCGAGTCCTTGACTTGCACCTCGGACTGCCTGACTTCGGAAAAACGCCTGAAACCTCAGGCCCGTCCAGATTAGGCGTCCCACCCTTCCTTTGCAAATCCCTTTTTCCAAGGGATTTCCCGTAGGCCAGCTCCCCCTGGAGCCCCCTCGAACGAGGGGATTCTTCAAGCATTTATTAACATATGAAACCAAATCCTTATGCTTGACCGTGTATTTAGCCACGATAGAATCCCGCCTGCCCTTGCTGCCGGACGCAGCAGGGCCTCCCTGAATCCGCTGCCGAATTCCACCGGCGTGATCAGGCCGCCGCGCTCCCTACCCCACACACCCTCCATGCGCGGAGCCTGATTCGTACATACCAATCCAAGCGCCGCTGCCTTCATCCACCGCCCTTTCAGGCGCTGCATGCCAGGTGCCGCACAGAAAGGAAAAAAGCGATGAGCAAGGCGTTTGATGCCACAGCCCGCGGGCTACGGACCTTCGTGTCCGATGTGGCAGACGGCTTTTTTGAAATCACCCACAACGGGTTTGCGTTGGTCGGCCTGGCCATCGTGTTCGCGGCCCTCGCCCTCGTGGCGCGCCCCGACCTGCGCAAGACCGGCGAGGAACAACTGATGGGCTGGCTGCAGTCGCGCAAGCCCGCGCCCGAACCCACCGACCTGGAACCGACCGCCATCGAGCGCACCACGGCCGCAAGCCCCGACGAGTTGCCCAAGCAGCAGGCGGCGGTGGCCTACTGGCTCAGCAAGAAGTACCGCGTCGCGGCCGAGCCGCTGAGCGTGCTGGTCTCCGAGGCCTACCAGATCGGCAAGCGCACCAAGCTCGACCCGACGCTGATCCTGGCCATCATGGCCATCGAGTCCAGCTTCAACCCGTTCGCGCAAAGCCACGTCGGCGCCCAGGGCCTGATGCAGGTCATGACCCGCGTTCACGGCGACAAGTACGAAAGCGCGGGCGGCACGCTCACCGCCTTCGACCCCGTGACCAACATGCGCGTCGGCGTGAAGGTGCTGCAGGAATGCATCGCCCGCGCCGGCTCGCTCGAAGGCGGCCTGCGCTACTACGTGGGCGCCGCCAACCTCGACGACGACGGCGGCTATGCCGCCAAGGTGCTGGCCGAACACGAGCGCCTGCGCCAGGTCGCCGCCGGCCGTGCGCCGTCGACGATGGTCGTGCCGCCGCCGACCACGGCGCGCGCACAGCCGATTCCGGTCGTGGCACCGGCCAAGCCTGCAGGCGAAGAGCCCGCCACCGGCAGCGAACCGGCCAAGGTCGCCCTGCTCTCCGCAGTTTCCTGAGGCCTTGCCGGCCCTCCCGGCCCGGATGCGTGCGGGCCTGCGCTACACTCGGCCTGTACGCGACTGGCGATAGGCGCAGCACCCTGAAAAAGGTGCCACGCGCTGACGTGGAATACCACTGGGAAGCGTGCCGCCTGGCCACAACAGGCGTTCAGCCGTTCGCCTGGGCAGCCCTTGTTTGGTTGAACAAGGACCTCGTCTTCAAAGGACTGCCATGTACCAACGCAATATCCTGGTCGAACAGACCGATCCCGAAATCTGGGCCGCGATTCAAGCCGAAAACGCGCGCCAGGAACATCACATCGAGCTGATCGCCAGCGAGAACTACGCCTCGCCGGCCGTCATGCAGGCCCAGGGCTCGCAGCTCACCAACAAGTACGCCGAAGGCTACCCGGGCAAGCGCTACTACGGCGGCTGCGAGCACGTCGACGTGGCCGAGCAACTGGCCATCGACCGCGTCAAGCAGATCTTCGGCGCCGACGCCGCCAACGTGCAGCCGCACTGCGGTGCCTCGGCCAACGAAGCCGTGATGCTCGCCTTCCTGAAGCCCGGCGACACCATCATGGGCATGAGCCTGGCCGAAGGCGGCCACCTGACCCACGGCATGCCTCTCAACATGAGCGGCAAGTGGTTCAACGTGGTGAGCTACGGCCTGGACGCCAACGAAGCCATCGACTACGACGCGATGGAACGCAAGGCGCATGAGCACATGCCCAAGCTGATCATCGCGGGCGCCTCGGCTTATTCGCTGCACATCGACTTCGAGCGCTTCGCCAAGGTGGCCAAGGACGTCGGCGCGATCTTCATGGTCGACATCGCCCACTACGCCGGCCTCGTGGCCGCGGGCGTGTACCCCAACCCGGTGCCGCACGCCGACATCGTGACCTCGACCACGCACAAGAGCCTGCGCGGCCCGCGCGGCGGCATCATCCTGATGAAGTCGCAGCACGAGAAGGCGATCAACAGCGCCATCTTCCCCGGCCTGCAAGGCGGCCCGCTGATGCACGTGATCGCCGCCAAGGCCGTCGCGTTCAAGGAAGCCCTGACGCCCGAGTTCAAGGCCTACCAGCAACAGGTGGTCAAGAACGCCCAGATCGTGGCCGACACCCTCACCTCGCGCGGCCTGCGCATCGTGAGCGGACGCACCGAAAGCCACGTCATGCTGGTCGACCTGCGTTCCAAGGGCATCACTGGCAAGGAAGCCGAAGCCGTGCTGGGCGCCGCCCACATGACGATCAACAAGAACGCGATCCCCAACGACCCGGAAAAGCCGATGGTCACCAGCGGCGTGCGCATCGGCACCCCCGCCATGACCACGCGCGGCTTCAAGGACGAAGAGGCCCGCATCACGGCAAACCTGGTGGCCGACGTGCTCGAGAACCCGCGCGATGCGGCGAACATCGACGCAGTGCGCGCCAAGGTCCACGCCTTGACGAGCCGCTTCCCTGTCTACCGTTGATTTCGTAAATAGAAGAAGAGAAGCACTGGCCGCATGAAATGCCCTTTTTGCGGTCATCTCGAAACGCAGGTCGTCGAGACCCGCGTTTCGGAAGACGCCGACTTCGTCCGCAGGCGCCGCCAGTGCAGCGCCTGCGACAAGCGCTTCACCACGTATGAGCGCCCCGACGTCAACTTCCCCGTCGTGGTCAAGAAGGATGGCAGCCGCGCCGACTTCGACTCGACCAAGGTGCGCGCCTCGATGATGCTGGCGCTGCGCAAGCGGCCCGTGAGCATCGAGCAGATCGACAACGCCCTGCTGCGCATCGAACAGAAGCTGCTGGCCAGCGGCCTGCGCGAAATCGATTCGACGAAGGTCGGCGAACTCGTGATGCGCGAACTCAAGAAACTCGACAAGGTCGCCTACGTGCGCTTTGCCTCGGTGTACCGCAGCTTCGAGGACGTGGACGAGTTCCGGCAGCTGCTGCGCGACATCTGACCCCCGAGAAGGCGTGAACGAACCCGCCATGTCCTCTTCCCGACACGACGCCTCCCACATCGCGACCGCTCTGCGGCTCGCCGCCTCCGCGATCCGCCTGACCGACCCGAACCCGCGCGTCGGCTGCGTGCTGTGCGACGCCGACGGCCGCGTGATCGGCCAGGGCCACACGCAACAAGCCGGCGGCCCGCATGCCGAGGTGATGGCGCTGCGCGACGCGCAAGCCCAAGGCCATTCGACTGCGGGCGCCACCGCCTACGTCACGCTCGAACCCTGCTCGCACCACGGCCGCACCGGCCCCTGCTGCGACGCACTGATCGCCGCCGGCGTGCGCCGCGTCGTGGCCTCGCTCGCCGACCCGAACCCGCTCGTGGCGGGACAGGGCTTCGCGCGCCTACGTGCGGCGGGCGTCGAGGTCGAAGTCGGACCGGGCGCCAACGAATCCCGCGAGCTCAACATCGGCTTCTTCAGCCGCATGATCCGCCAGCAGCCTTGGGTTCGAATGAAGATTGCGGCCTCGATCGACGGCCGCACCGGCCTGCACAACGGCGTGAGCCAGTGGATCACCGGCGAGGCCGCGCGCGCCGACGGCCACGCCTGGCGGGCCCGCACCGGCGCGGTGCTGACCGGCGTCGGCACGCTGCTCGAAGACAACCCGCGGCTGGACGTGCGCCTGGTCGACACGCCGCGCCAGCCCCACCTCGTGGTGGTCGACAGCCACCTCCAGACCTCGCCCGACGCTCACATTTTCATAGCTGGCCGCGCCGTCTGGATCTACGCTGCCAGCCGGCACAACGAAGAAAAGGCGGCCGCGCTCGAAGCCCGCGGCGCCACCATCACCTGCCTGCCCAACCTGCACGGCAAGGTCGACCTGCCCGCGATGCTTCAGGACCTCGCGGCGCGCGGCGTCAACGAACTGCACGTCGAATCGGGCCACAAGCTCAACGGCTCGCTGCTGCGCGAAGGCTGCGTGGACGAACTGCTGGTGTACCTGGCGCCCAAGCTGATCGGCAGCGGGCTCGACATCGCCAGCCACCTGCATGCCGAGGGCCCGCTCACCTCGCTGGCGGGTGCGCTGCCGCTCGAATTCAAGTCGGTGGACATGCTGGGGCCCGACCTGCGCATCGTCGCGCGCGTCGCCGGCCGCGACCGCTTCTGAGCCGCCGCCCACGCGGCGCGGCACATTCGCAGCCGCAAACCGGCCCTTCGGGCCGAAGACCCCTCGATGTCTGCGAAAATGTGGAAATGTTCACCGGAATCATCACCGGCGTGGGGCGCATCGCCGCCATCCACGACCTCGGCACCTCCTCCTCCTACGGCAAGCGACTCAGCATCGAGGTGCCCGACGGCTACCTCGACGACGTCGGGCTCGGCGACAGCATCGCGCTCAACGGCGCCTGCATGACGGTCACCACGCTCGCACCTGAACGCGGGCAATTCACCATCGACATTTCCGCGGAGTCCCTCGACAAGACGGCCGGCCTGACCGACGAAGGCAGCCGCATCAACCTCGAGAAGGCCTTGCGCGCGAGCGACCGCCTCGGCGGCCACATCGTCTCGGGCCACGTGGACGGCATCGGCCACGTGAGCTTCTTCGCGCCGGTCGGCGAAAGCTGGGAGCTGCGCGTGGTCGCACCGCCCGCCCTCGCCCGCTTCCTGGCCTACAAGGGCTCGATCACCATCAACGGCGTGAGCCTCACGGTCAACGGCGTGAGCGACATCGCCGAGGGTGCCGAGGTCAGCATCAACCTGATCCCGCACACCGTGGAAAACACCTCCCTCGGCGGCCTGAAGGCCGGCTCGAAGGTCAACCTCGAAATCGACACCGTGGCGCGCTACGTGGAGCGCATGCTTCAGGCCGGCATGCTCACACCCTCTCCTACGTCTCCCAAGGACACTTCGAAATGAACGCCTCCGTCACGCCGATCGGCGCCCCGCGCGCCGACCGTGCACCCGCACCGATCTCCCCGGTCGAAGACATCGTGGCCGAGCTGGCCGCCGGCCGCATGGTCATCCTCGTGGACGAGGAAGACCGCGAGAACGAAGGCGACATCGTCATCGCCGCCGACCACATCACCGCCGAATCCATCAACTTCATGGCCCGCCACGCGCGCGGCCTGATCTGCCTCACGCTCTCGCGCGAGATGTGCGAGCGGCTGCAGCTGCCGCCGATGGTCCAGCGCAACGGCGCCAAGCATTCCACCGCCTTCACCGTCTCCATCGAGGCAGCCGAAGGCGTGACCACCGGCATCTCGGCCGCCGACCGCGCCCGCACCGTGCAGGCCGCCGTGGCGCGCAACGCCGTGGCCGCCGACCTGGTGCAGCCCGGCCACATCTTCCCGCTGCAGGCGGTGGACGGCGGCGTGCTCATGCGCGCCGGCCACACCGAAGCCGGCTGCGACCTCGCCGCCATGGCCGGCTGCTCGCCCGCCTCGGTGATCTGTGAAGTGATGAACGAAGACGGCACGATGGCCCGCCTGCCCGACCTGCAGATCTTCGCGGCCGAACACGGCATCAAGATCGGCACCATCGCCGCGCTCATCGAGCACCGCAGCCGTGTCGAATCGCTGGTCGAAAAAGTCGGCTGCCGCGAAATCCAGACCAACTGGGGCACCTTCACCGCCCACGCCTTCGTCGACAAGCCCAGCCGCGGCGTGCACCTGGCACTGGTGCGCGGCCAGTGGCCCCCCGAAGAGACGGTGTCGGTGCGCGTGCACGAGCCGCTGTCGGTGCTCGACGCGCTCGAAGTCAACCGCCCGATGCACTCTTGGAGCCTGGACGCCAGCCTCTCGCACATCGCGAACGAAGGCAAGGGCGTGGCCGTGCTGCTGAACTGCGGCGAAACCGCGGCCGAGCTGCTCGCGCAGTTCGACGGCACCGCGCGCCCCGCGCAAGCGCCCGAGCGCGGTCGCATGGACCTGCGCAACTACGGCATCGGCGCGCAGATCCTGCGCGAATGCGGCGTGCACAAGATGAACCTGCTCGGCGCGCCGCGTCGCATGCCGAGCATGGCCGCCGGCTTTGGCCTCGAGATCGCCGGTTACCTCACGAAAGACTGAACGACCATGCAAGGTTCCAACAAGGGCGAGATCACGCTCAACGGCAAAGGCCTGCGCATCGGCATCGTGCAGGCGCGCTTCAACGCCGACATCACCGACGCACTGGCCGCGGCCTGCCTGTCGGAGCTCGAGGCGCTCGGCGTGGCCGCGTCCGACATCCATCACGTGCAGGTGCCCGGTGCGCTCGAAGTGCCCGTGGCGCTGCAGGCGCTCGCCGAGCGCGGCGGCTACCACGCGCTCGTGGCGCTGGGCTGCATCATCCGCGGCGAGACCTACCACTTCGAACTGGTGGCCAACGAATCGGGCGCGAGCGTGAGCCGCGTCGCGCTCGACTACCGCCTGCCCATCGCCAACGCGATCCTCACGACCGAAAACCTCGAACAGGCCGTCGCCCGCCAGACCGACAAGGGCCGCGACGCAGCCCAGGTGGCGGTCGAGATGGCACAACTGCTGGCCACCCTTTCATGACCGAAGACACCTCCAAGTCCGCCAAGCCCCGCCAGTCGCGCACCGGCCTCACCAGCACGGGCGCACGCAAGGCCGCGGCCAAGTCGAACCGCAGCCGCGCGCGCGAGTTCGCGCTGCAGGCGCTCTACCAGCACCTGGTGGGCCGCAACGACCCGACCGACATCGACCACTTCACGCGCGACCTCGCGGGCTTCCACAAGGCCGACGCGGCGCACTACGACGCGCTGCTGCACGGCTCGATCAACGGCGCCGAGCAGCTCGACGCGCTGATCCTGCCGCTGCTGGACCGCAAGTTCGCCGAAATCTCGCCCATCGAGCACGCCGTGATGTGGATTGGCGTGTACGAGTTCCAGAACTGCCCCGACGTGCCGTGGCGCGTGGTGCTCAACGAGTGCATCGAACTCGCCAAGGAATTCGGCGGCACCGACGGCCACAAGTACGTGAACGCCGTGCTCAACGGCCTGGCACCGCAGCTGCGTCCGCTCGAAGTGGAAGCCGACCGGGCCACCGGCAAGGCGCGCCCATGAGGATCTCGACGCGCGCGCAGCGCATCGAACCGTTTTACGTGATGGAGGTGGCGAAAGCCGCTGGGGTGCTGGCCCGCGAAGTGGCCCACACCGACCGTCCGATGATCTTCCTGAACATCGGCGAGCCCGACTTCACCGCCCCGCCCCTGGTGCAGGAAGCCGCCGCCCGCGCCGTGCGCGCCGGCGCCACGCAGTACACGCAGGCCACCGGCCTGGACCACCTGCGCGAACGCATCAGCGGCTGGTACAAGCAGCGCTTCAACGTCGACGTGCCGGCGCGCCGCATCGTCGTCACGGCCGGTGCCTCGGCCGCGCTGCAGTTGGCCTGCCTCGCGCTGATCGAATCGGGCGACGAGATCCTGATGCCCGACCCGAGCTACCCCTGCAACCGCCACTTCGTGAGCGCAGCGGACGGCAAGGCCGTGCTGGTGCCGACCACGGCCGAGGAGCGCTTCCAGCTCACCGCCGCCAAGGTCGAGGCCGCCTGGACCGACAAGACCCGCGGCGTGCTGCTGGCCTCGCCCTCGAACCCGACCGGCACCTCGATCGCGCCCGACGAGCTGCGTCGCATCCACGAGGTGGTGTCGCAGCGCGGCGGCATCACGCTGATCGACGAGATCTACCTGGGCCTGTCGTACGACGATGCGTTCGGGCAGACGGCACTGGCCATCGACGACAACGTCATCAGCATCAACAGCTTCAGCAAGTACTTCAACATGACCGGCTGGCGCCTGGGCTGGCTGGTGGTGCCCGAAGTGCTGGTGCCGGTGGTCGAGCGCCTGGCGCAGAACCTCTTCATCTGCGCGAGCACGGTGTCGCAGTACGCCGCGCTGGCCTGCTTCGAGGCCGAGAGCATCGCCGAGTACGAACGCCGCCGCGCCGAGTTCAAGGCGCGCCGCGACTGGTTCATTCCGCAACTGAACGCCCTGGGCCTGAACGTGCCCGTGGTGCCCGACGGCGCCTTCTACGCCTGGGCCGACTGCACGAGCGTGGCCGACAAGCTCGGCATCTCGGGCAGCTGGGACTTCGCCTTCGAGACCATGAAGCGCGCCCACCTCGCCGTGACGCCGGGCCGCGACTTCGGCACCGCCGAGACCGCGAAGTTCGTGCGCTTCTCCACCGCCAGTTCGATGGCGCACCTGCAGGAATCGGTCGAGCGCCTGCGGGCCATGATCGCCCAATGAGCGTAGCGCCGGGCCGCCCCAAGCAAGCTCGCGCCGCAGTGCGAAGCACGGAGGCATGCAAGTGACTTTCGAGTTTCCGATCCGCGTCTACTGGGAAGACACCGATGCGGGTGGCATCGTGTTCTACGCCAACTACCTGAAGTTCATGGAGCGCGGTCGCACCGAGTGGCTGCGCTCCCTGGGCGTCGAGCAGCGCAAGCTCAAGGAAGCCACCGGCGGCCAGTTCGTGGTGAGCGAAACGCAGCTCAAATACCATCGGCCCTCGCGGCTGGACGACGAACTGCTGGTTACAGCCGAGCTGCGGCAACTGGGCACGGCGTCGTTGATAATCGGTCAGCGCGTGCTATCAAAAACAGAGCAAGAACGCACCGGGGCCGCGGCACCGGTCTTGCTTTGCGAAGGCACGATCCGCATCGGCTGGGTGGACGCCGCCACCTTGCGCCCTGCGCGCATTCCGGCCCAAGTTTCGGGAACCCTCGAGCACTCCAGCGGCTCCATGACTCAACCTTTCAAGCCATGAACCAAGATCTCTCCATCATCAATCTCCTGCTCCACGCCAGCTTCGTGGTGCAACTGGTCGTGCTGCTGCTGGTGATCGTGTCGGTCGCCAGCTGGGCCGCCATCATCCGCAAGTACTTCGCCCTCAAGCGCATCCGCGTGCTCAACGACGACTTCGAGCGCGAGTTCTGGTCGGGCACCAGCCTGAACGAGCTGTTCGCCTCGGCGGCGCAGAACGCCAAGTTCGCCGGCCCCATGGAGCGCATCTTTGCCTCCGGCATGCGCGAGTACCAGAAGCTGCGCGAGCGCCACGTGACCGACGCGGCCACACTGCTCGACGGCGCCCGCCGCGCCATGCGCGCGAGCTTCCAGCGCGAACTCGATGCGGCCGAGCAGAACCTGTCGTTCCTGGCCACCGTCGGTTCGGTGTCGCCGTACGTGGGCCTCTTCGGCACGGTCTGGGGGATCATGCATGCCTTCACCGGCCTGGCCGCCCTCACGCAGGTGACGCTGGCCACCGTGGCGCCCGGCATCGCCGAAGCGCTGGTGGCCACGGCCATCGGCCTGTTCGCCGCCATCCCTGCGGTGGTCGGCTACAACCGCTTCGCGCGCGAGATCGACAAGATCGCCATCGCCCTGGAGACCTACATCGAAGAGTTCTCCAACATCCTGCAGCGCAACCTCTCGGCCAACCCCGGCGCCGTGACGCCCGCCGCCTCGGTCACCGCCGCGAACCGCTGAAGAGCGGCGCGCACAAGACAAAGGACGCGACGACATGCCCGCCGTTTCATCCCGGGGCCGCGGCCGCCGCACGATCAACGAGATCAACATGGTCCCGTTCATCGACGTGATGCTGGTGCTGCTGATCATCTTCATGGTCACGGCCCCGCTCATCACGCCGAGCGTGATCAACCTGCCGACGGTCGATCGGGCCAACAAGCAGCCGGACAAGCCCATCGAGATCGTCATCAAGAGCGACGACGAAGTGCAGATCAAGAAAGACCCGTCCACCGGCACCGGCGGCGCGTCGATCCCCATGACGCAGATCGGCTCGGCGGCCAAGGCCGCGCAAGGCGGCGACGCCCAGCGCCCCGTGGTCATCAGCGCCGACAAGTCGGTGAAGTACGAAACCGTCGTGAAGGCGATGAACCAGCTCAAGCGCAACGGCATCGAGCGCGTGGGGCTGTCGGTCACGACCACGGGCGGCAAATAAGGCATGTCGCTCGCCCTGGATCGCCCCGAGTTCGCGCCGCCGCCGCAACGCGGCACGCCCCGCGCGGTTGCGCTTGCCCTCATTGCCCACGCGTTGCTGATCGCCGCCCTGACCTGGGGCGTGCGCTGGCGCAGCGAAGCCGACGACGGCGCGGTCGATGCCGAGCTGTGGTCGACCACGGTGATGCAGGCCGCCCCGCGCCTGTCGGTGCCGGAGCCGCCGGCCCCCGTGCCCGCACCACCGCCGCCTGCACCCGCTCCGCCCCCGCCGCCTCCCCCGGCCGTCAAGCCGCCCGAGCCGGCGCCCGCCCCTGCGCCCGACATCGCACTGGAGCGCGAGAAGAAGCTCAAGGAACAGAAGGCGCAGAAGGAGCGCGAGCTCGAGCAGCAGCGCGTGCAGCAGCAAAAGAAGAAGGAGCTCGAGGCCAAGGAGCGCGCCGAAGACGAAGCCGAGCGCAAGAAAGAGCAGCAGAAGAAGCTGGCCGAGCAGAAGAAGCAGCAGGAAGCCGAGGCCAAGCAGGCCGAAGCGAAGAAGGCGGAGGCAGCCGCCAAGCAGGCCGCCGCCGACCGCGCTGCGACGCTCAAGCGCATGCAGGGCCTGGCAGGCGCCAGCGGCAGCGACGATGCCAAGGGCAACGCCCAGCGTTCGTCCGGCCCGTCCAGCGGCTATGCCGGCCGCATCGCCGCCGCCGTCCGCCCGAACATCACCTTCCCCGATGCCGACAGCGTGAACGGCAACCCCGAGGCCGAGTTCGAAGTGCGGCTGGCACCCGACGGCACCATCGTCGGCGTCAAGCTCGCCAAGTCCAGCGGCCTGCCGGCCTGGGACGAAGCGGCCGAGCGCGGCCTGCGCAAGACCGACAAGCTGCCGCGCGACACGGACGGGCGCATCTTCCCGTCGCTCATCGTCACGCTCAAGCCCAAGCGTTGACACCCGCAATCACCCACATCGTGGGTGATTGCAAGCGACACCACCCGCTCGTTTAGGATCGTCGGCAACTCATTGTTGCTGGCGCTCCTGACATGGTCGACTCTTTCCCTGCCGTTCGCCTCCAAGACCTGACGCCGCTGCCCTACCAGCAGGCACTGGCCGCCCACCTCCAGGCGAACGAACCCGAGGCTTGGCGCTGGGCCGCTTCGGCCGAAGCGCGCGAAGAACACACGGCCGCCATGCGTGCCGAATTGCTGCGCAGCGCCTACCGCCTCGACGCCGACGCGCACCCCGACCTGCATGCCGACGCCACGCTGGCCGCGCAGCGCCTGGGCGTCACGGCACGCATCACGCTCTACCAGGCCCCGTCCGGCGACGGCGCGGCCATGAACGCCGCGATCTACGTCGTGCCGGGCGAGGCGCACATCGTGCTCTCGGGCCCGCTGCTCGAAAAGCTGCAGTCGCCCGAGCGCCAGGCCGTGCTCGGCCACGAGCTGGCGCACTACCTGCTGTGGGAGCGCGACGGCGGCAAGCACCACGTCGTCGACCGCCTGCTGCACGCCACGGCGGCCGACCCGCGCGCCGACGCGAGCCACCTGCAGGCCGCGCGGCGCCATGCGCTGTACACCGAGGCTTTTGCCGACCGCGGCGGCTGCGTGGCCTGCGGCGCGCTCGAGCCCGCCGTGAGCGCGCTCATCAAGATCGAGACGGGCCTCACGCAGGTCAACGTGGCGAGCTACCTGGCGCAGGCCGAGGAAATCTGCGCAGACCCCAACAACAAGGCGCTGCAGACGCGCGGCGTGAGCCACCCCGAGGTGTTCGTGCGCGCCCGCGCGCTGCGCCTGTGGGCCGGCCGCGAACACGACGCCGACGAATGGCTGGCCGCCGCGCTCGAAGGCCCGCTCGACCTGGGCACGCTCGACATGCTCGGCCAGCAGCGCGTGAGCGCGCTCACGCGCGGCACCCTGGCGCAGCTGCTGCAGCGGTCCGTGCTGCAGTCGGACTCGCTGCTGGCGCATGCACGCCGCTTCTTCCCCGACTTCACGCCGCCCACCTCGGCCATGCCCCCGCCCGAACCCGCGCCCACCGGCCTGCACGACTACCTGGCCAGCGTGCTGGTCGACTTCGTCGCCGCCGATCCCGAGATGGACGACGTCACCCTCGCCGCCGCGCTGGGCCTGGCCGATGCGCTCGGCTGCGACACGCCCTTCGAACAGCGCGTGCTGAAGGACCTGGGTCTGTCCAAGCGCAACTTCACCCGCGTCAAACGCGACGCCGCCGCCCTGCTCGACAGGGCCGCCACATCTTCTTCGCAGGCCGCCGCCGCATGACCCTCGCTCCCGCCCCGCTCCTGCAACTGCTCGCCACCGCCGAGGCCCACGGCGGCCTGCAGACCGACGACGTGCTCAAGCTCGTGCTGCCGCTGCTGCGCGAGGTCTCGGCCCTGCACGAACTCGGCCACGTCGCCGCGCTCGGCAGCGCTTTTGCCTACCGCGTGACCGACGCGCCCGCCGAACCCGCGCTGGCACTGGCCCAGCCCGACGGCACCGCGCCGCGCCGCCACCCCGAGGCCATCGCGCCGCTCGAACAACCCGCCGCCTCCGTGCTGCGCGTGGTCGGCGAAACGCGCCTGACCGTCGATGCCGACGCCGGCGTCGCGCTCGAGAACCTCGCGGTGATGCCCGAGGCCGGCCCCGACACCGTGCCCACGCGCCCCGTCTACCTGCCCGGCTACGCCGCGTGGGAGCTGCGCCTGGGCCACCACGACGCGCTCGGCGACATCCTGTGCCTGGGCCAGGTGCTGGCCAGCCTGTCCTGCGGGCTCGACTTCACCGATGGCGACGACCTGACCCGCTTCGCCACGCACCGCGGCAACCTGTTCGAGCTGAACCGCCGGCTGCACCCGGTGGTGGCCGCCGTGATCTTCGAGATGACCGCGCTCGACCGCCACGAACGTGCGCGCGACCTGCCCTCGGTCATCCGCCGCCTCGAGACCTACCGCGACCAGCCCGTCGACCTCGGGCTGGACCGCATCGCGCCGGCAAGGGACGGCGCAGGCCAGCGCCGCCAGGCGATCCAGCTGCACCTGCGCGACCGCCTGTTCGACCTCTCGCGGCGCAACCGCCTGCTGTACTTCAAGCCGACGCAGGCGCATGTGAACCTCACCGTCGCCAGCGTGCCGCTGGTGGTCGACCTCAACAGCATCCGCACCGACCAGCTGTGCGTGTGGGACGGCCGCTTTGCCACCGACATCGCCAGCTGCGACCCCGTGCCACTGGCGCGCTGGCTGCGCTTCGAAGACCAACCCTACCTGCCCGGCGCGCTCGACCGCATCCTGCAGGAGGCACGGCGCGACCGGGCCGAGTACGGCTTCTCTCAGCTGTCGCTGGTGATCGCCTTCCTGCGCTGGCACAACCTCAAGGAGGGCGAGGCCGAACGCGCCGAGCGCATCGCCTCGCCGCTCTTGATGCTGCCGGTGGAGCTCACGCGCAAGAAAGGCGTGCGCGACCAGTACCTGCTCGAAGCCTCGGCCAGCGAGGCGCAGGTGAACCCCACGCTGCGCCACCACCTGCGCCAGCTCTACGGCATCGCGCTGCCCGAGACGGTGGACCTGCGCGAGACCTCGCTCGAACAGTTCCACGCCCAGCTGTCGGCGCAGATCGCGCAGAGCGAGCCCGGCGTGCAGCTGCGGCTCGTGAAGCAGCCCGAGATCGCCGTGATGCACCAGCGCGCGCGCCAGCGGCTCGAACAGTTCAAGCGCCGCACCCGCGTGCGCTCGCCCTCGGCGGTGCCGGTGGCCGCGCAAGACTTCAGCTACGCGCAGGACGATTTCCGCCCGCGCGGGCTGCAGCTGTTCCATGCGCGCGTGCGCCCCGTGCCGCTGCCGGTGCGCGAGGCCATCGGCGGCGCGCCGCAGCCGCGCGTGCCGCAGATGGCGGCCACGGCCACGACCGACACCAGCGACACCGAGCGCAAGACCTTCGCGCTGCGCGAGAGCAGCGGCAACCCCTACCAGTGGGACATCGACCTCACGGCCGTGACGCTGGGCAACTTCAACCACCGCAAGATGTCGCTGGTGCGCGACTACTCGGGGCTGGCCGAATCCGACCTGGCAAGCGAGGCCTTCGACCGCGTGTTCTCGCTGCAGCCGCGCCGCGTCGACGGCGAGACGCCGCCCGCTCTGCCGCTGGCCGACCAGTGGCCCGTGGTGCAGGCCGACGCCACGCAGACCGCCGCGGTGGCGCTGGCGCGCACCGGCACCAGCTACATCATCCAGGGCCCGCCGGGCACGGGGAAGTCGCAGACCATCACCAACCTGATCGCCGACTACGTGGGCCGCGGCCAGCGTGTGCTCTTCGTCTGCGAGAAGCGCGCCGCCATCGACGTCGTGTTCCACCGCCTGCGCCAGCAGGGGCTGGACGAGCTGTGCTGCATGATCCACGACTCCCAGGGCGACAAGAAGGCCTTCGTGCAGAACCTGCGCAAGACCTACGAGCTGTGGCTCGAGGCGCCCGGCACGCTGGCGCAGGAAAGCACCGAGCGCACCCAGGTGCTCGACGCGATGGACCTCGACCTGCGCGCGCTCGAGCGCTTCGACGCCGCCATGCACGACGTGCCCGAACACATCGCCGTGACACTGCGCGAGCTGCTCTCGCGGCTGGTGGCGCTCAAGGCCGGCGACCCGTCGCTCACGCCGCTGCAGGCCGAAGCATTGCCCGCCTTCGCGGCCTGGCGCCGGCATGCGGAGCTGGTGTCGCGCCTGCACCTGGCCGTGACCGAAAGCCTGGGCGCGCCCAGCTTCGCACAGCATGTGTTCGCGCAGCTCGCGCCCTCGCTGCTGGCGCAGGAAAAACCGCTGGCGCGGCTGGTCGAACGCAGCGAACGCGCCATCGACCTGAGCGCCCCCTGCCGCGATGCGCTGGTCGATGCCTGGCCGCCGCTGGCCGAGGCCGGCGTGCTGTGGCGCGATGCGCTGGCCGTGGTGGCCGATGCGCGCAGCGTCGCCGCGCTGGCCGCACGTGGCCAGCTGGCGCTGCTCGATGCGGCGCACCCGAGCAGCCTCGCGCTCGGCACCGCCCTGAACGAAAGACGCACGCTGCAGCAGGCGCTCGACGCGCAGCTGCAGCGCACCGCCCACTGGCGCGACAAGCTCTCGCCCGGCGACACCGACGCCGCGCTGGCGCAGGCCCGCACGCAGCAAGGCTCGCTGCTGCGCTGGCTGCAGCCCTCGTGGTGGCGCCTGTCGGGCGAACTCAAGCGCCGCTATGACTTCGCCGCCCATGCCGTGCGTCCGCAGCCCAGCCAGATCCTCGAAGACCTGCGCGCCGAACAGGCCGCGCGCACCGCGCTCGACCAGCAGGCGGCGCGCCTCGAAGCCGACTACGGCTGCACCGACGCCGAGGCCTTCGCGCAGCAGCTGCAGGCGATGCGCGGCATCGACGCCGGCGCCGGCCTGCGCGCGGCGTTCCAGGTCCACCTGCGCACCGACGCGGGCCGCCGCAGCGTCGAGCAGCTCGTCGCCGCCGCGCCGCGCGTCGACACGCTCGACGCCCTCTGGCACGACCTGCTACACGACGCTGGCGCACAACCGCTGGATGCGCTCGACGCGCTGGCCCGCACATTGCGCGACCAGGCCGACGCGCTGCCGTCGGTGCTCCAGCCGCTGCAGGAACTGGCCGACGCCGACCCGGCCGTGGCCGCCGCGCTGCGCACGCTGCCGCTACCGCCCGAGGCCATCGAGTACGCCGTCGCGCGCGAAGGGCTGGAGCGCGTGTACCGCACCGAACGCTGGCTGCCGCGCTTCGACGGCGCCACACTCGCGCGCCACGCACAGCGCCTGGGCGAAGGCGAACGCAAGCTGCTCGAACGCAACGCACGCACGCTCGCCGCCGCGGTGCGCCAGCGCTTCCGCGACCATGTGCAAAAGAGCGCCCTGCCCGCCAGCCAGCTCGACGCCGACGGCAAGGTCTTCAAGAAGAGCTACAACGCCGGCCGCCGCGAACTCGAGCACGAGTTCGGCAAGACCATGCGCTACAAGGCGATCCGCGAACTGGCCAGTGGCGACACCGGCCGCGTAGTGCGCGACATGAAGCCCATCTGGCTCATGAGCCCGCTGTCGGTGTCCGACACGCTGCCGCTCGCGGCCGACCTGTTCGACGTGGTGATCTTCGACGAGGCCAGCCAGATCCCGGTCGAGGAAGCCGTGCCCGCGCTGTACCGCGCGCCGCAGATCATCGTGGTGGGCGACGAGATGCAGCTGCCGCCGACGAGCTTCTTCTCGTCGGGCCGCGACGCCGAGGAAGACACCGTGTCGGTGGCAGGCGACGATGCAGAAAGCGGCGAGGAAGGCGAACGCATCGCCGTCGTGCTCGACGCCGACAGCCTGCTGAACCAGGGCGCGCGCAACCTGCCGGCCACGCTGCTGGCCTGGCACTACCGCAGTCGCTACGAATCGCTCATCGGTTTTTCGAACGCGGCCTTCTACGCGGGCAACCTGTACACCATTCCCGACCGCAGCCTGCCCGCGCCCGAACGCGGCGAGATCGTGGTGCAGTCGCGCAGCCCGACGGACGAGTCCGTGAAGGCGCAGGTCGACGCCCTGCTCTCGCGCGCCATCAGCTTCCACCGCGTGGCCGATGCGGTGTACGAGAACCGCATCAACGACGGCGAGGCACGCCACATCGCGCAGCTGGTGCGCGAGCTGCTCCAGCGCGAGACCGGGCGCAGCCTGGGCATTGTGGCGTTCTCCGAGGCGCAACAGGGCGAGATCGAGGAAGAGCTGAACGCGCTGGGCGCAGTCGATGCCGACTTCGCGGCACGGCTGGAGGCCGAGTACGTGCGCGAGGAAGACGACCAGTTCTGCGGCCTCTTCATCAAGAACCTGGAGAACGTGCAGGGCGACGAGCGCGACATCATCATCCTCAGCATCTGCTACGGCCCCAACCCCGAGGGCCGCATGCTGATGAACTTCGGCCCCATCAACCAGCGCGGCGGCGAGAAGCGGCTGAACGTGATCTTCAGCCGCGCCAAGCACCACATGGCGGTGGTCTCGACCATCCGCCACGAGGCGATCACCAACGACCACAACGAAGGCGCGGCCGCGCTGAAGAACTTCCTGCGCTATGCCGAATGCCTGTCACGCGGCGACGAGGACACGGCGCGGCGCGTGCTCGAAGGCATGAACCCGCTGGCGCGCGGCCACGTGGCGCGGCATGCGCGCACGGACGAGGTCACAGCGCAGATCGCGCAGGCGCTGCGCGCGCGCGGCCATGCGGTGGACGAACAGGTGGGGCAGTCGCGTTTTCGCTGCGACCTCGCGGTGCGCGCATCGGGCCAGGGCCACTATGCGCTGGGCCTCCTCGTGGACGGTGCGGCGCAAGAAGGCACGCGCCACAACGTGCTGGAGCGCTACGTCTCGCGTCCGCGCATCCTCGACGCTTTCGGCTGGCAGGTGATGCAGGTGCTGGCCAAGGACTGGCTGCACGCCCCCGAGGCCGTGCTCGACCAGGTCGAGCAGGCGCTCGGGAAAAAGGCGGGGGTCAGCGCAGGACGGTGATGACGCGCTTGACGTCGAGTTCGGTCTTGCCGGTGAGCCGGTCCTTGTCGAACTCGCCGCTGAGCTCGACGCGCACCTTGTCGTCGATCTTCACGCCCGGCGGGAAGTACTTCGCGTCGATCTCGACCTTCAGGCGTCCCGTGTCGTCGGCAAAGGTGTAGTGCTCGCCGCCGTCGTGCGAAACGATGAAGCCGCGCACCGTGGCGTGCTGGTCGTCCTGGCCGGTCTCGATCAGCTGCTTGACCGTCAGGTTCGGCACCGAGCTCGGGCCGGCGTACTGGGCCCAGGCCGCGGCCATGGGCAGCGCCACGCCGAACGTCAACGCGGTGGTCTTGAGGATCTTCTTGAAATGCATGCGGTCATTCCTCCTGTGAGTGGCCCAAGGCCAGGTTGCAACAGACTGATGGACCGCGCGCGGGCCCCGAGGTTCCCCGGGGCCGCGCGGCCCGATCAATCGTAGATGACCTGCGCCTTGCCCGCTTCGGCCTGCGCGGTCCAGCTCGCGAGCGCCGCATCGGTCGGGAAGAACTTGGCGCGCTCGCCCAATTGCAGCTCGACCTGCGCCCCGCCCCGCGCCATCGACAGACGCACGGGCAGGCCGTGCACCAGGTCGCCGACCTCGGTCTGCTCGGTGCGAGCCGGAAAGTCTTTCAGGAGGCGCGCGATCTCTGGCACCTTGCCGTTGACCGCCACGCGCAGGAACTTGCCGAAGCGGCAGCGCGCCGAGGCCAGGTCCCACACCTGCTGCACCTGGAAGCGCGCCTCGAAGCCACCGCGCGCGGGCTGCAGCTTGCCGCTCACGATGACGAGCTCGTCATCCTTCAGCGTGTTGCGGTTGGCGTTGATGAGCGCTTCGTCGGCCGTGGCGTCGATGGATTCCGACTTGTCGTCGAGCTTGAAGATCGCCAGCCGGCCGCGCTGTCCGTTGATGACGCGGAAGTCGCTCACGATGCCGGCAATGACCTGCGGGTCGCGGCTGTCGAGCAGGTCGCCGATCTCGCGCTTGCAGAAGCGCCGCACCTCGTGCGAGACCTCGTCGAACAGGTGGCCCGACAGGTAGAAGCCGACCGCCGTTTTCTCGAAGGTCAGGCGCTCTTTCACGCCCCAGGGCGTGGCGTCGACCAGGTCGGGTTCTTGCGTGGCCGAGCCGTGTTCGCAGTCGCCGAAGATGTCGGCCTGCGAGGCGTTGGCCGCCGTGGCAATGGCGAACTCGAAGGCGCGGTCGACCGAGGCGATGAGCGAGGCGCGGTTCTGCTGGATGGCATCGAACGCGCCAGCCTTGATGAGCGCCTCGACCGTGCGCTTGTTGATGCGCTGGCGGTCGATGCGCACGCAGAAGTCGTACAGGCTCTTGAACGGCCCACCCTCTTCGCGCGCTCGCACCACGGCCTCGACCGCGAGCTGGCCCGTGCCCTTCACGGCGCCCAGGCCGTAGCGGATGATCCGGTTGGTGACCGGCTCGAAGCGGTAGTTGCCGCGGTTCACGTCCGGCGGCTCGAAGGTGATGTTGAAGTTCTTCTGGGCGTCTTCGAACAAGAGCTTGAGCTTGTCCGTGTCGTCCATTTCCACGGTCATATTCGCGCAGAAGAACTCGGCCGTGTAGTGGACCTTGAGCCAGCCCGTGTGGTACGCCAGCAGCGAGTAGGCGGCGGCGTGAGACTTGTTGAAGCCGTAGCCCGCGAACTTCTCCATCAAGTCGAAGATTTCGTCGGCCTTGTCCTGCACGATGCCGTGCGTGGCCAGGGCGCCCGCGCGGAACTTCTCGCGGTGCTCGGCCATTTCCTCGAGCTTCTTCTTGCCCATCGCGCGGCGCAGCAAGTCGGCGCCGCCCAGCGAGTAGCCGCCCAGGATCTGCGCGGTCTGCATCACCTGCTCCTGGTAGACCATGATCCCGTAGGTCTCGGAGAGCATCTCGGCCACGGCCGGATGCGGGTACTCCACGTCTTCGCGGCCGTGCTTGCGCGCCACGAAGCTGGGAATCAGGTCCATCGGGCCCGGACGGTACAGCGCGTTCAGCGCGATCAGGTCTTCCAGGCGCGTAGGCCGCGCGTCCTTCAGCATGCCCTGCATGCCGCGGGATTCGAACTGGAACACGGCCTCGGTCTTGCCGTCGGAGAACAGGCGGTAGGTTGGCCCGTCGTTCAGCGGGATGTTCTCGAACGCGAAGTTCTCCTGGCCCTTGTGGCGCTTCATGATGAACTCGCGCGCGATCTCCAGGATCGTGAGCGTGGCCAGGCCCAAGAAGTCGAACTTCACGAGGCCGATGGCTTCGACGTCGTCCTTGTCGTACTGGCTCACGGCCGATTCGCTGCCGGGCTGCTGGTACAGCGGGCAGAAGTCGGTGAGCTTGCCCGGCGCGATGAGCACGCCGCCGGCGTGCATGCCGATGTTGCGGGTCATGCCTTCGAGCTTCTGCGCGAGCTCGACCAGCATGCGCACTTCTTCTTCCTTCTCGATGCGCTCCGCCAGCTGCGGCTCCATCTCGATGGCGTAGTTGTTCTTGTCGCCTTCGATCTTCTTTTCGGGCGGGTACTGCAGCGTGACCGACATGCCCGGCTTGTTCGGAATCAGCTTGCTGATGCCGTCGCAGAACATGTAGCTCATGTCGAGCACGCGGCCCACGTCGCGGATGGCCGCGCGCGCGGCCATGGTGCCGAAGGTGGCGATCTGGCTCACGGCGTTGCGGCCGTACTTGTCCTTCACGTAGTCGATCACGCGGTCCCGGTTGCCCTGGCAGAAGTCGATGTCGAAGTCGGGCATCGAGACGCGTTCGGGGTTCAGGAAACGTTCGAACAGCAGCTTGTATTCAAGCGGGTCGAGGTCGGTGATCTTCAGCGCGTAGGCCACGAGCGAGCCCGCACCCGAGCCCCGGCCCGGGCCCACGGGGCAGCCGTTTTCCTTGGCCCACTTGATGAAGTCGCCCACGATCAGGAAGTAGCCGGGGAAGCCCATGTTCAGGATCGTGTTGATCTCGAACTCCAGGCGCTCCACGTAGCGCGGCCGTTCGGCATCGCGCTTGGCTTCGTCGGGGTACAGGTGCTTGAGCCGCACCTCCAGGCCCTCGAACGACTCCTGACGGAAGAACTCGCCGATCGGCATGCGCACACCTTCGCTGATGAAGGGCGTGGGAAAGTCCGGCAGCTGCGGCTTGCCGAGCACCAGCGTGAGATTGCAGCGCTTGGCGATCTCGACCGTGTTGGCCAGCGCGCTCGGCACATCGGCGAACAGCGCCTGCATCTCGGCGCTCGACTTGAAGTACTGCTCTTCGGTGAACTTGCGCACGCGGCGCGGGTTGCCGAGGATTTCGCCTTCGGAAATGCACACGCGCGCTTCGTGCGCCTCGTAGTCCTGGCGTTCGGCGAACTGCACCGGGTGCGTGGCCACCACCGGCAGCTTCAGGCGGGCGGCGAGCTTCACGGCGGCGATCACGTGCGGCTCGTCCTCGGGACGGCCGGCGCGCTGCAGCTCGATGTAGAAGCGGTGCGGGAACATGCCCGCCAGTTGCAGCGCCAGCTCGGCGGCGCGCTCTTCCTGGCCCTGCAGCAGCGGCTGGCCCAGCGGCCCGGCCTGCGCGCCCGACAGTGCGATCAAACCGCCCTGCAGCTCCTGCAGCCATTCGAGCTTGCAGGCCGCCTGCGACTGGCCGCGGCTCACGTTCTGCGTCCAGGCGCGGGCCAGCAGCTCCGACAGGTTGAGGTAGCCCTCCATGTTCTGCACCAGCAGAATGAGGCGGGTCAGCGCGCCGGGCTCCTTGCCCAGCCCGTCGATGAAGATTTCAGCGCCGATGACGGGCTTGACGCCCTTGCCCCGGCCCTGTTTGTAGAACTTGACCGTCCCGAACAGGTTGTTCAGGTCGGTGATGGCCAGCGCGGGCTGCTTGTCGGCAGCGGCGGCCTTGATGACTTCGTCGATTCGATTCGTGCCATCGACGACGGAAAACTCGGTGTGCAGACGCAGGTGAACAAACATCCGCCGATTGTAGGAAGCGCCACCCCACGATGTGGTGCGGTGATCCCTACAATCCCGCCCCGTGCAAGAGATTTTGAATATCGCCGCCTACAAGTTCGTGGGCATCAACGACAGCCCCGTGCTGCGTGAGACCCTGCGCGAGCGCGCGCAGGCCCTGGGCCTGATGGGCACGATCCTGCTGGCGCCCGAAGGTATCAACCTGTTTCTGGCGGGGACGGCGCAGGCCATCCACGCCTTCCTGGCCGACCTGCGCGCCGATGCGCGCTTTGCCGACCTCGAAACCAAGGAAAGCTGGTCGGCCACGCAGCCCTTCCGGCGCATGCTGGTGAAGCTCAAGCGCGAGATCATCCGCATGGACCACCCCGCGATCCAGCCCGCCGCCGGCCGCGCGCCCGGCGTGGACGCGCCCACGCTCAAGCGCTGGCTCGACCAGGGCCACGACGACGAGGGCCGCGAGATCGTGATGCTGGACACGCGCAACGACTTCGAGGTCGACGAAGGCACCTTCGACGGCGCGATCGACTGGCGCATCACCAAGTTCACCGAATTCCCGCCCGCATTGAAGGCGCACCGCGCCGACTTCGAAGGCAAGACCGTGGTGAGCTTCTGCACCGGCGGCATCCGCTGCGAGAAGGCCGCCATCCTCATGCGCGAGGAAGGTGTGGAACACGTGCTGCAGCTCGAAGGCGGCATCCTCAAGTACTTCGAGGACGTCGGCGGCGCGCACTACCACGGCGACTGCTTCGTGTTCGACGGCCGCCGGGCCCTGGCGCCCGACCTCAGCGCGCGCGCGTCCGACGCCAGCGCCCGGGCCTCGGAAGACCCGGACATCGGCATCAAGCAATAGGCAAGAGCTTCAGACCGGCGTCGTGCCCGTGTCGGGCTCGCGCACGCCGAAGGGCTTGCCCGGCAGCGGAATGAACTCGGTCTCGCCGGGCACGTGGCCCATGCGCTGCGCGGCCCAGTCGGCGCCGGCTTCGAGGATGCGTTCGCGCCGGCTCGAGACGAAATTCCAGGTGATGTAGCGCGGGCCGTCCAGCGGCTCGCCGCCGATCACCATCAGGCGCACAGCGGCGTCGGCAGTGAACACCGCGCCCTGCCCGTCGGGCAGCACCGCCATCGTGTGGGCGGGCGCCGGCTCGCCGTTCACGCTCGCATCGCCGTCGACCATGTAGACCGCCAGCTCGGGCGCCAGCGCGGGCAGCTCGAAACGGCCGCCGGCCGGCAGCGCGATATCGAGGTAGACCGTCTGCGCCAGCGTCTTCACCGGCGAGCGCACGCCGAAGGCCTCGCCCACCAGCACGCGCACCGGCACGCCCTGCACCGTCAGCTCGGGAATGGCGTCGGCCGGCGTGTGCTCGAAGCTGGGTTCGACCTCTTCATGGGCCTGCGGCAGCGCGGCCCACAGCTGCAGGCCGTGGTTCACGAAAGTGTCGGCCAAGAGGCGCTCGGGCTTGCGCTCGGAGTGCACGATGCCGCGCCCCGCGGTCATCCAGTTGATGGCGCCGGGCTGGATCTCCTGCACGCTGCCGAGGCTGTCGCGGTGCATCATCGCGCCCTCGAACAGGTAGGTGACCGTCGACAGGCCGATGTGCGGGTGCGGGCGCACGTCGTGCGCGTTGCCGGGCTGCTCGGTGGCCGGGCCGAAGTGGTCGAAGAACACGAAGGGCCCGACCGAGCGGCGCTGCGCCGCCGGCAGCACGCGCCGCACGTTGAAGCCACCGCCCAGGTCCTTGTCGTGGGGCCGCAGCAATTGGATTTCGGGGATGGTGTCGGTCATCGTGGTGTCCTTGTGGGCGAAGTTCGGTGGGGCGTTATGCGCGTGATCTTGCCACCGCGCCCACGCGCTCGCCGAAGGCGCGCGCGGTTTCCAGGTCGCCCTTGGGCATCTCGGCCGGGCTCGCGTCCGAGGGCGACTGCGTGAGCAGGCCACCGTAGCCGCCGACGTAGTTCATCGCGTCGCGCGTGGCCGCCTTGTTGTTGGTCGGCAGGATGCCCATGCTGACCCAGATGCCGCTGTGCTGCATGGCCAGCGTCCACAGGTAGGTCATGGTCGTGACCTTGTCGCCGTTCATCGTGGCGCTGTTGG
The DNA here is from genome assembly GCF_058801005.1 of Variovorax sp. GW822-FHT04A09. NCBI lineage: Bacteria > Pseudomonadati > Pseudomonadota > Betaproteobacteria > Burkholderiales > Comamonadaceae > Variovorax > Variovorax sp. GW822-FHT04A09. Next base: position 1,439,196 of record NZ_JBXAMV010000001.1, read on the forward strand.
TGAAGCCGGCGAAGAGCTTGTCTTTCCAGCCTTGCGTGTACCAGACCTTGGACGACGCATCGGCGAATTTCTTGAACTGCCAGCTGACGCCGCCCATGTAGGTCGGCGAGCCGAAGATGATCGCGTCGGCCGCGGCCAGCGTCTCCCAGCCACCGGCCGGCAGGCTGCCGTCGGCGTCGATGGCGAGCAGCTGCGCGCCCGCCCCGTCGGCCACGGCCTGGGCCACGCGCTGGGTGTGGCCGTAGCCGGAATGGAAGACAACGACGATGTTTGCCATGAAGCGGATTTCCTCAAAGAAGCGATGAAGTCAGCAGGCCGCGCCCACGAGGTGCGCGCGGCCTGGGTGGAGCGAGCTTACTTTTTATCGATGCTGAAACGGCCGGCGCCGAAGGCAGCGAAGGCCAGCAGACCGCCTGCGATCGCGATGTTCTTGAAGAACATCAGCTGGTTCACGAAGGCCTTGTCGGCAGGCATGCCCCAGTAGTTGTGGAACATCACGGCCGCGGCCACGGTGAAGATCGCCAGCACGATCGCCGACACGCGCGTCTTGAAGCCGACCAGCAGCAGCAGGCCGAGCCCCAGCTCCACGACGATCGCGATCACCGCCGCGACCTGCGGCAGCGGCGCGCCCACCGAGGAGATGTACCCCACGGTGCCGGCAAAGCCCATGAGCTTGCCGAAGCCTGCGGGCACGAACAGCGCTGCAAGCAGCACGCGGCCGATGAGTGCCAGGGTGTCCTGGGCGGCGTTGGGGGCGGTGGTTGTGGTGGTAATGGCCATGGTGAAACTCCTCGTTGGTTGTTGAAGCAAAAGGGACAGGAAAAAAGACGCCGTCTCAGGCCGTCAGGTCGAACACCAGCACTTCGGCATCCTTGCCGGCGCCGAGCGTGAGTTGCGATTCGCCTTCGAGCATCGCGGCGTCGCCGCCCACGAGCTTCTGGCCGTTGACTTCGAGCTCGCCGCGCACCAGGTGCACGTAGCTCTTGCGTTGCGGGTCGAGCGCCAGGCTGGCGGTTTCGCTGCCGTCGAACAGGCCGGCGAACAGGCGCGCGTCGGCGTTCACCGTCACCGAGCCGTCGCGGCCGTCGGGCGAGGCCACCAGGCGCAGGGTGCCGCGCTTTTCGGCGTCGCTGAACTGCTTCTGCTCGTAGCCGGGGGTGATGCCGCGTTCCTTGGGCTCGATCCAGATCTGCAGGAAGTGCGTCGTCTGGTCGGCCTTGTGGTTGAACTCGCTGTGCATCACGCCACGGCCGGCGCTCATGCGCTGCACGTCGCCCGGCGGAATGGATTCGATGTTGCCCATGCTGTCCTTGTGCGCGAGTTCGCCCGAGAGCACGTAGCTGATGATCTCCATGTCCCGGTGGCCGTGGGTGCCGAAGCCGGCGCCCGCCGCCACGCGGTCTTCGTTGATCACCCGCAGGTTGCCGAAGCCCATGTAGGCCGGATCGTAGTACCCCGCGAAGGAAAAGCTGTGGAACGAGCGCAGCCAGCCATGGTCGGCATAACCGCGTTCCTGGGATTTACGCACTTGCAACATATCGAACTCCTTGCTGCCCCACCCGGTTCGGGCGCCGGGGCTTTCGTCGTGGGCCGCGCCGGATGCGCAGCGGATGAGAAGAATTCTGGACCTCCACCCCCCTCTGAAAGACGCCCGGTTTTGATGGCATCATTCAAATTATTTGAACGATAGAGCCCACCCCATGACGAGCGCCCGAGACGTCCTCACCCCCGACGCGCTGGCCATGCTGCAGACGGTAGCCACCACCGGCAGCTTCGCCGCCGCCGCGCGCGCGCTCGGCCTGGTGCCCAGCGCGCTGAGCTACCGCGTGCGCCAGATCGAGGACGCCCTGGACGTGCTGCTGTTCGACCGCAGCGCACGCCAGGCCCGCATCACCGAGGCCGGCGCCGAACTGCTGCGCGAGGCCGCGCGCCTGCTCGGCGAGATCGACGCCGTGGCCAACCGCGTGAAGCGCGTGGCCACCGGCTGGGAGCCGATGCTGACCATCGCGGTCGACAGCGTGATCGCACGCGACCCGCTGCTCGACCTGTGCACCGCCTTCTTCGCGCTCGAGCCGCCCACGCGCCTGAAGCTGCGCGACGAGACGCTGCTCGGCACCATCGAGGCGCTGACCAGCGGCGAGGCCGACCTGGCCATCGGCGCGGTGCTCGATGCCGCGAGCCTGGCCTTCACCGCCACCGGCATCCGCAGCCGGCCGATCGGCGAACTGCGCTTCGTGTTCGCGGTGGCGCCGCACCATCCGCTCGCGCGCCTGCCGCAGCCGCTGAGCGACGCGGTGCTGCGCCAGCACCGCGCGGTGGCCGCGGCCGACTCGGTGCGCAGCGGGCCGAGCATGACCGTGAACCTCGTCGGCGGGCAGGACGTGCTCACCGTGCCCAGCATGCAGGCCAAGATCGCCGCGCAGCTGCACGGCCTGGGCGGCGGCTTTTTGCCCGAGCCGATGGCGCGGCCCTACATCGAGGCCGGCCATCTCGTCGAACTGCAGACCGAACGCCAGCCTCCGCTGGGCACCATGCACTGCGCGTGGCGCGTGCGTAGCGCGGGCAAGCCGGGGCGCGCGCTCGAATGGTGGCTCGCGCAGTTCGAGCACGAGGGCACGCGCAAGGCGCTGCTCGAACGGCACCGGGGCCGCTGAACGCCACGCGATGCGCGGCCGCAATACGCGGCTGCATAAGGGTCGCCCCCAGCCCGGGGACGCGCGCAGACCGAGGTAGAGTGTGCACGGCCTCCTCCGTCATCACCCTGTCAAAAGAAAAGAGTCCGCCATGCCCAAAGCCAAAGCCCGCGCCACCGCCGACCGCCACCGAACTCCCGCCGCCGCCCGCCACTTCGCCGTGATCGGCGCCGGCATTGCCGGCGTGGCCTGTGCCCGCACGCTGATGCAGGCCGGGCACCGCGTCACGGTGTTCGAACGCGAGGCCACGCCGGGCGGGCGGATGGCGAGCATCGACACAGCCTTCGGCCGCTTCGACAGCGGCGCGCAGTACTTCACCGTGCGCGATCCGCGCTTTGCACAGGTGCTGGCCACCACGCCCGCGCTGTGCCGCCCCTGGAGCGCCAACCTCGTGCGCGTGCTCGACGCCCACGGCCGCGTGGCCGAGGCGGCGCTGCCCTCGCTGGAGCCGCACTGGGTCGCCCAGCCCGGCATGGACGCGCTCGTGGCCCACTGGGCCGCGCCGCTGGGCGAGCAGCTCGTCACCGGCACGCAAGTCACCCGCATCGAGCCCGACGCGCTCGACGCCACCCGCTGGCAGCTGCGCACCGCCGGCGCCGACGATTCGCAGCATGTGTACTCCGGCTTCGACGCCGTGCTGCTCGCCGTGCCGCCCGCGCGCACCCGCGAGCTGCTCGCCGGCGGCGACCGCTCGGCCACGCTGAGCCGCAGGATCGAACCCGTGCGCATCGCGCCCTGCTGGACGCTGATGATCGCCTTCCCCCAGGCCAACCAGGCCAACATGTCGCACCTCGGCCCGCAATGGAACGTGGCGCGCAGCACCCACCACCGTGTGGCGTGGCTGGCGCGCGAATCGTCCAAGCCCGGCCGCGAGCGCGTCGAGCGCTGGACCCTGCAGGCCAGCGCCACATGGTCGGAAGAACACCTGCGCGACACGCCCGCCCGCATCGAGGCCAAGCTGCTGCGCGCCTTCTCGGAGATCACCGGCATCCACGCCACGCCCAGCCACGCCAAGGCGCGCTGCTGGCCCGAGGCGCAGACGCAGGTGCCCGTCGGCCAGACCCACCTGTGGGACGCCAAGGCGCGCATCGGCATCGCGGGTGACTGGTGCATCGGCCACCGCGTGGAAGACGGTTTCGTGTCGGGCCTGTCGCTGGCCCTGGCCGTTCTCTAAGTCCTCCAAGAAAGGATGCGGGCCACCGGCCGCTTCGCCCCCTCGCCCACCGGCCCGCTGCACGCCGGCTCGCTGGTGGCCGCGCTCGCGAGCTGGCTCGACGTGCGTGCGCGCGGCGACAGTGCGCGCTGGCTGGTCCGCATCGAGGACGCCGACACCGAGCGCTGCCTGCCCGGCATGGGCGAGCACATCCTGCGCCAGCTCGCCGACTGCGCCCTGCTCCCCGACGAACCGCCCGAGTGGCAGACGCAGCGCACCGCGCACTATGAAGCGGCGCTGGCCGCGCTGCAGGCGCGCGGCCTCACCTACCCCTGCGGCTGCTCGCGCAAGGACATCGACCTGGCCCTGGCCCGGCTCGGCCATGCGCACAAGCGCCACGGCGAGCGCGTCTACCCCGGCACCTGCCGCGACGGCCTGCACGGCAAGCCCGCGCGCGCCTGGCGCTTTGCCGCGCACCGCATGCCGGCCGGCGACCTGCACTGGCACGACCGCCGCCTCGGCCCGCAGCAGCAGGACGTGCAGCGCGAGGTCGGCGACTTCGTGCTGCGCCGCGCCGACGGCCCCTGGGCCTACCAGCTGGCCGTGGTGGTCGACGACGCCGAACAGGGCGTGACCGACGTGGTGCGCGGCGAAGACCTGGCCGACAACACGGCGCGCCAGATCCTGCTGCAGCAGGCGCTCGGCCTGCCCACGCCGAGCTACCTGCACACGCCGCTGGTGCGCGGCGCGGACGGCGACAAGCTCTCCAAGCAGAACGGCGCCACGGCCATCGACACCGCCACGCCGCACGCCGCGCTGGCCGCGCTCGACACCGCCGCGCGCGCCCTCGGCCTGCGCCCCACGGCCGCCGGCCACTGCACCGCCGCCCTGGCCGGCTGGGTGCCCGAATGGCGCGATCTCTACAATTCGCGGCCCTCATGAACATTCCCGACACCGTGTCCAACGACCTCCCGCCCGGCGACGACCTGCCCGCCTCCCCCGAAGACGACGCCACCGACGGCAAGCCGCACCCGCTGCACCGCCGCCTCAAGAGCTTCGTGAAGCGCGCCGGCCGCACCACCGACGGCCAGGCCCGCGCCTTCGCCGAGCTGGGCCCGCTGTTCCTCGTGCCCTACACGCCCGAGCGGCTCGACCTCACGGCGGCCTTCGGCGGCCGCGTGGGCCCGACGGTGCTGGAGATCGGCTTCGGCATGGGCGAGGCCACAGCCCACATCGCCACGGTACTGCCCGAGACCAACTTCCTGTGCTGCGAAGTGCACGAGCCCGGCGTGGGCGCGCTGCTCAAGCGCATCGGCGAGCAGTCGATCTCGAACATCCGCATCTGCGCGCACGACGCGGTCGACGTGATCGACCACATGCTGCAGCCCGGCACGCTGGCCGGCGTGCACGTGTTCTTTCCCGACCCCTGGCACAAGAAGCGCCACAACAAGCGCCGCCTGATCCAGCCCGAGTTCGTGACCAAGCTGGCGCAGCACCTGCGCCCCGGCGGCTACATCCACTGCGCCACCGACTGGCAGCCCTACGCCGAGCAGATGCTCGAAGTGCTGGGCGCCGAGCCGCTGCTGCGCAACACCGCGCCGGACACCGGCTACGCGCCCAAGCCGGCGTACCGCCCGCTCACGAAGTTCGAGAACCGCGGCCTCAAGCTGGGCCATGGCGTGTGGGACCTGGTGTTCGAAAAACGCGCCTGAGCGCGCGTCACCTTCCCCCGCTCACTCGACGAGCTTGAAGCGGAATGGCAGCCGCATGCGGGCGCGCACCGCACGCCCGTCCGCCGTGCGCGCCGGGTCGAAGTGCCATCCCTTGAGCGAATCGGTCGCCGCTTGCGACAGCAGCGGGTGCGGCGAGCGTTCGACGCGGATGTCTTCGGGCTTGCCGTCCACGCCGACGAAGAAGGCCGTGACCACCAGGCCCTCGATGCCCTCTTCCACCAGCGCGGACGGGTAGCTGGGGTAGCGGCGCCGGCGGATCACCGGCTCCGTCACGACCGCGTCCGCCGCAACGCGCGAATCGGCGCGCGGCGCCGCCATGAGGGTCGGCCCCGGCGGCAAGGCCATCGGCGGCCCCGCCAGTGGCAGCGGTGGCGGCTCGATCGTCGATGGCGGCGGCAGGGGTGGCGGCTCGATCATCGGTTGCGGCGGCTGCGGCGCCGCCACGGGCACGAAGACCTCCGGCGCGGGCAGCGCCTTTTCCACCACCTTCGATGGGGGCGGCACCACGCAACCGGCGAGCGCCGCGCACATCCCTCCCAGAACCCAGGACACAGTTGTTTTCATCAGGGCAATTCTGGAGCACCCGCGCCTTCCGCCCTGGCCTCGAAATTGCTACACTTTTTTACTATTGTTAGCAAAAGGTAGCCAATGAACGCGTCTCGCAGGACATGGCTGGGAAAAGCCTCCGCAATGCTGCTTCTGGGAAGCGGCCTCGGCATCACCCGTCCCTTGCTGGCACAGACGCCACGCCCGGCCGCCGCCGGGGCCCGCGTCGTCCTGCTCGGCCAGTCGGTGCCGCTCACCGGCAGCGCCAACGAGATCGGCAACGCCTTCGCGGCCGGCAGCCGGCTCGCCGTGAGCGACTTCAACACACGCAACGCCGCCACCGGCCTGCAGCTGAAGCTGCTGCAACTGGACGACGGCTACGACGCCGCGCGCGCCACCACCAACGCCCGCACGCTGCTGGGCGCGAACAAGGCCGACATGCTGTTCGGCTTTGTCGGCACCGCCAGCAGCGAGGCCGGCGCCAAGGTGGCCACGCAGCAGGGCAGCCTGCTCTTTGCGCCCTTTGCCGCGTCCGACACGCTGCGCGGCCCCGAGCATCCGAACGTGTTCCATGTGCGCCCCGGCATGATCGACGAGGCCCTCAAGATCGTGCGCCAGTGCGCCACCGTGGGGCAACAGCGAATCGCGCTGGTGGGCGACGACGACGCCATGGGCCGCGCCGGCCTGGCCGCCGTGCAGCAGGCCGTCACCGAACTCAAGCTGCCGCCGCTGGTCGCGAGCGCGCTGGTGCCCGCCGGCGCCGACAAGCTCGACGCCGCGCTGAAGACCGTGCAGCAGCAGACACCCCAGGCCATCGTGCTGGTGTCGCTCTCGGGCACCACGGCCGGCGCCATCCGCAAGCTGCGCAAGAGCGGCTACACGGGCAACTTCATGGCCTTCTCGATCGTCGGCATCGACCCGCTCTACGCCGAGCTGGGCAAGGACATCGGCGGCATCGTGATCTCGCAGGTGGTGCCCTCGCCGCGCCCCTCGGCCATTCCGATCGTCAAGGAGTACCTCGCGGCGGTCGACAACTCCGACCAGACCGCGTCGTACGAAGGGCTCGAGGGCTTCATCGCCGCCAAGGCCGCGGGCGAGGCCGTGCGCCGCGCGGGCCGCGGCTTCAACACCGCCACCCTGCAGCGCACGATGACGGCGATGACCGACTACGACGTGGGCGGCTTCCGCATCAACCTGCGCCCCGGCCTGCGCGACAACGTGCGCAGCATCGACCTGATCAGCATCTCGGCCGACGGCCGCGTGCTCCGCTGACGCGCCTCACACGGCGCTGTCGCGCAGCAGCTCGGTGAAGCGCTGCTGCACATACAGCGCCGTCGCGCCGAGCGGACGCCCCTGCAGCCACAGCATGCGCACCGACAAGCGCGGCAAGGCCAGCGACGGGCACGGCACTTCCTTCAGCGCCTTGCTGAAGCCTTCGTAGCGCGCGATGTTGATGGGCAGCACGGCCCAGCCCAGGTTGTCGGCCACCATCTCGGCCGTGCTGTAGAAGCTGTCGGAGCGCCACACGCGCGGGCTGTAGGCCACCTCGTGCACGTCGTCCGCATGCATCAGCAGCTGGCGTTGCCGCGCCAGGTCCTGGCGCCGCACCGTGCGGCCGTCGGCCAGCGGATGGTCGCTGGCCACGAACACGCCCTGGCGCACGCTGCCGATGTGGCGCTGGTCGAAGCTGGCGCGCACCGGGCCGCGGTCGAAGTGAAAGGCCACGCTGGCGCGCTCCTGCTCGACGTAATCGGCCACCTCGGTCGCGGTGCCGTTCAAGAGCGTGAGCTCGAGGCTCGGAAACTTCACCGACAGCTCGCGCATCAGCGTGCCGATGGCGGTGTACGGCAGGGCTTCGTCCAGCGCCAGCGACAGCGCGGCCTCGTCACCTTCATGCAGCGAGCGGGCGCGCTGGTCGAGCTGCTCGGCCTGCCGCAGCAGCTCGCGCGCCTCCAGCAGCAACACCCGGCCCGCGTCGGACAGCTGCGCGTTGCGGCGCGAGCGGTCGAACAGCGCCACGCCGAGGTCGACCTCGAGCAGCCCGATGGCGGTGCTCACGGCCGACTGGGCCTTGCCCAGATGGCGCGCCGCGGCCGAGAACGAACCGCACTCGGCGGTCGTCACGAACTGGCGCAATTGGTCGACGGTCCATTCCATTTCGGCCACCTACTCATCTATTTATCAGATGGATTTCATCTTTATTCATTCATTTTAATGGCGCAACATGGCGCCATGACGAATGCAAACAACAAGACGACACCGGCGTTCGAACTGAGCTGGTGCAGCGATCCTTCCCAGGCGCAGGCGTTGACCGCCCTGTTCCTGCAGCAACTTTCCCCCTTCTACATCTCCCACTCGGAGCTGCAGGAGCAGCGCGCCGTGGCCCTCGGCGAATGGCGCGCCGACCTGCCCGCCGTCTTCATGGCGCAAGTGCGCGAGACCCTGGCGCTGGACCCGTCCACCGCCACCGCACGCGTGGCCGTCGCGCGAACCGACGGCGCACTGGCCGGCTTCGCGCTGGTTTCGATCGACGACACCCGCCGCGCCGCCCGCAGCTTCGCGACGCTCGACGACCTCGTCGTCGACGCGCGCTTCCAGGGCCTGGGCTTGGGCGGCCGGCTCTTCGACTGGGTCTGCGCCGAGCTGCAACGCCACGGCATCCAGCGCCTCTTTCTCGAAAGCGGCATCGGCAACGCGCGTGCACACGACTTCTTCCACGCACGCGGCTGCGCGACGGTCTCGGTGACGATGCTCAAGGAACTGGACGGCACCACCGCACAGTCGCACGACCGGAGGGCCACGCCATGAATGGCTTGAACCCCACCGCCAAGAAATGGATCACGCTCGGCATCGTCTCGATGGCGCTGCTGCTGATCGTGGTCGACATGACCGTGCTCTACACGGCGCTGCCCACGCTCACGCACGACCTGGCCGCGTCGGCCACCGAGAAGCTCTGGATCCTCAACGCCTACACCGTGGTCGTCTCCGGTTTCCTGCTGGGCATGGGCGCGCTGGGCGACCGCGTGGGCTACCGGCGCATGTTCGTCGCGGGTCTTTCCGTGTTCGGCATCGCCTCGCTGTGCGCGGCCTACGCGCCGAACCCGGCCGTACTGATCGCCGCGCGGGCTCTGCTGGGCGTGGGCGCGTCGATGATGATGCCGGCCACGCTGGCGATCCTGCGGCTGGTGTTCACCGACGAGCGCGAGCGCGCCGTGGCCATCGGCGTGTGGGCCTCGGTGGCCTCGGGCGGCGCGGCGCTCGGGCCGGTCGTGGGCGGCGTGCTGCTCGAATACTTCTGGTGGGGTTCTGTGTTTCTCATCAACGTGCCCGTGGTGGTGCTCGCGCTGGTGCTGGCCCTGTGGCTGCTGCCGACGCAGAAGAACACCGGCACGCGCCCGTGGGACTTCATCGGCTCGGTGCAGGTGCTGGCGGGGCTGGTCTTCCTGGTGCTGACCATCAAGGAACTCACCAAGTTCGCGCCCTCGGTCACGACAGCCGCCATCACCGGCGTGCTTGCCGTGGTGGCCATGGCCCTCTTCGTGCGGCGCCAGCGGCGCAGCAGCGCGCCGCTGATCGACTTCCGCCTGTTCCGCAACGCCTACTTCTCGGGCGGCGTGATCGCAGCCATCGTGGCCTCGGTGGCGCTGATCGGTGTCGAGCTGGTGTTCAGCCAGCGGCTGCAGCTCGTGGTCGGCCTCACGCCGCTGCAGGCGGGCCTCACCCTGCTGCCGCTGCCGCTGGCCGCCTTCGTGGCGGGGCCGCTCGCGGGCCTGCTGCTGGCACGCGTCGGCTCGCGCCCCGTCATCCTGGGCGGCCTCGTGACCACGGCGCTGGCGCTGTGCGCGCTGGCACTGGCGGTCGATGCCGCAGGCCTGCTCAAGCCGGCCATCCTGGTGCTGCTGGGGCTGGGCGTGGGCGCGACCATCACGGCGGCGTCCAACGCGGTCATGAACAACGCGCCCGTGGAACACGCCGGCATGGCAGCGTCGATCGAAGAGGTGTCGTACGAACTCGGCGGCGTGCTGGGCATCGCGCTGCTGGGCAGCGTGCTCTCGGCGAGCTACACCGCCGCGCTGGTCATTCCAGACGGCCTGGCCGTACCGGCTTCGGCCAGCGACAGCATCGACGCCGCGCTGCTGGCCGCCGAAACGCTGCCCGCGCCGATCGCCTCGCAGCTCGTGGCACTCGCGCACACGGCCTTCGACCAGGCCTTCTTCTCGGTGATGGGCGTGGCCGTGGCGATCGTGGTCGCGGCGGCCTGCGCCGTGGCGTTCCTCGGCTGGCGGGCCCGCCCGACGGCTGCGCAGCGCACCGAGCGCTGCGCGTAGCCGGCCTCAGGCAGCGCTCGCGGCTTCGTCGATGAGCGCCGCCACGGCCTGCGGCTGCGAGGCCAGCGAGGCGTGGCTGGCCGCCAGCGTGATGACCTTCTTCGCGCCCAGGCGCGCCGACATGCGCTCCTGGTTCACGGGCGAGATCATGCGGTCCTCGCTCGAGATCTGGTACCACGACGGCTTCTTCTTCCAGGCCGGCGCCGTGATGGTGTCGCCGAAGGTGCTGGCCAGCGGCGCCTTCTGCGTCAGGCCCATCACCAGGCCCTCTTCGGCGCTCAGGTCCTGGCAGAAGCTCTCGTGGTATTTCTCGGGTATCACCCACAGGTAGCCGTCGCTGTCGGGCGCCAGGTTGGGCACGGCCACGGGCGGATGCTCCTGCGTGATGCCGCCGGGGCTTTCGCCCGCGTCGGGTGCGAAGGCAGCGATGTAGACCAGCCCGACCACGTTGGGCAGGTCGCCGGCCTGCGTGATCACCGCGCCGCCGTACGAGTGGCCGACCAGCAAGACCGGCCCCTGCACCTGCGCCACCATCTTGCGCGTGCGCTCGGCGTCGTCGGCCAGCGAGGTCAGCGGCAGCTCGACCGCGCGGATGGCCGTGTGGCCCTTGCGCAGCAGCTCCACGATGACGTTGTGCCAGTGCGCCGCACCACCCCAGAAACCATGGACCAGGACGACCGTCGGTTTGTTGTTGCTCATGATTCGCCACCTTCCAGTGAAGAAATAAGACACCGGGCCGCCGGAATGACGGGCCGGGAAAGTCTTATACGCCTGCGCCCTGCCCGCGCTGTGACAAGACCCTCAGCCGGTGCGCACCAGCCCCTGCAGCGCCTCGAGCGACAACAGCTCGATGCGCCCGTAGCCCAGCGACACCACGCCCTCGGTGGCCAGCGCGTTGAGCTCCTTGGACAGCGTCTGGCGCGTCACGCCGAGCATCATGGCCAACGCCTCCTGCGACAGCATGAGTTCGTGCCGCAGGTGCACCGACTGCGTGGCATCGCCGCGCGCCAGCACCAGCAGCCGGTGCGCCACGCGCGCGCGCAGGCTGCGCAAGGTGGCGTCTTCGGCCAGGCCGTAGAGCATGCGCACGCGCGCGGCCAGCATGGCGGCGATGGCGTTGGAAAACACCACGTCGCGCATCTGCCGCACGAAGGCCTCGGGCGGCACCACCAGCAGATCGAGCGCTTCGAGCGCGGTGGCGTCGTGCGTGCGCGGCGAGCCGTCGATGAGCGTGATCTCGCCGAACCAGTTGCCCGGCTCCAGCACCGCCAGGATCGCCTCGCGCCCGTCCTGGCGCAGCGACGAGATCTTGATCGTGCCCGCCACCAGCCCGTAGAAGCCACCGCCCGCCGCATGGATCGGGTCGCCCTGGCGGAACACCATGGTGCCGCGCCGCACATGCAGCAACTCGGCCGCGCCCAGCAGCGCGTCGCGCTGCGCGCGCGGCATGCTGGTGAACCAGGGGTTGCCGTCGAGCGCGGCGCGGTGCGCGGCCGACAGGCGCGGCTTGGTCGAGGTGGCCATGGGGGAAAAGGGAAGAGAAAAGGCGCCCGGAGGCGGGTTTACCAGAACCTCGCATTGTCAAATTCTTGACAGTTGAAGGTCAAGCGCAGGTCTACAGTGGCCGCCATCCCCCCAGAACGGAGACCCCACACGATGAACGCACGGGCAAGTTTCAAGCGCATGCAGGACAGCACGCGCGAAGACTGGCAACTGATCGGCGGCGAGTTCATGCAGTTCGCGGGCGGCCTGCCCGCGCGCGTGATCAAGCACCTGCAGATCCTCGAAGGCGACTACGGCGGCTTTCCGGTCGACCGCTACACGCACTCGCTGCAGACCGCCACGCGCGCGCTGCGCGACGGCCGCGACGAGGAGTACGTGGTGTGCGCGCTGCTGCACGACATCGGCGATACGCTGGGCAGCTTCAACCACCCCGACATCGCCGCCGCCATCCTCAAGCCCTTCGTGAGCGAGGCCAACCACTGGATGGTGCAGAACCACGGCATCTTCCAGGGCCACTACTTCTTCCACCACATCGGGCTGGACCGCGACATGCGCGACAGCTTCAAGGACCACCCGCACTACGAGCGCACGGCCGAGTTCTGCGCGCTCTACGACAACCCGGCCTTCGACCCGAAGGCCGAGACCCTGCCCATCAGCGAGTTCGAGCCCATGCTGCGCCGCCTGATGGCGCAGCCCAAGCAGAGCGTCTACAAGACCGTTCTGCAAGAACCGACCGCTGCCTGATCAAGACCAAGGACCTCCCATGAACGCCACCTCCGCCTCCGAAATCCAGAAGCTCGTCTCCGCCGAAGAATGGCAGCTGCGCGTCGACCTCGCCGCCTGCTACCGCCTGGTGGCGCTGTACGGCTGGAGCGACCTCGTCTTCACGCACATCAGCGCGCGCGTGCCCGGCCCCGAGCACCACTTCCTGATCAACCCCTACGGCCTGATGTTCGACGAGATCACGGCCTCGAGCCTGGTCAAGGTCGACCAGCAGTGCAACAAGATCATCGACTCGCCCTACCCCGTGAACCCGGCCGGCTTCGTGATCCACAGCGCCGTGCATGCCGCGCGCGAGGACATCCAGTGCGTGCTGCACACCCACACCCGCGCCGGCATCGCCGTGAGCGCACAGAAGAACGGCGTGCTGCCCATCAGCCAGCAGTCGACCTTCGTGCTGGCCTCGCTGGCCTACCACGACTACGAAGGCGTGGCCTTCCGCGACGACGAGAAGCCGCGCCTGCAGGCCGACATGGGCCACGCCAACTTCCTCATGCTGCGCAACCACGGCCTGCTGACCTGCGGCAAGACCATTGCCGACGCCTTCCTTTCGATGTACACCTTCGAGAACACCTGCCAGATCCAGATCGCCGCGCAGGCCGGCGGCGGTGAACTCACGCACGTGGACCCGCGGATCATCGACGGCGTGGGCCAGGCCATGAAGGTGCAAAGCGGCGGCCTGGGCGGCATGTTCGTCTGGCCTTCGCTGATCCGCAAACTCGACCGCATCGACGACAGCTACAAACAATAAGACAGACGTCGATCCCGGTTTCCACGGCTGCCAGCGCCCGCGCGACGGGTGCCGGCAGCCATTTTTTTAAGCAGAAGAACCCAAGAGGAGACACCACCGCATGGACACCACGCTCATCGTGACCCGGTTCCTGTTCGGCGCGCTCGCGCTCGTGATGTTCGGGCTGGGGCTGTCGCTCTCGCTCGACGACTTCCGGCGCCTGTTCAAGCACCCGAAGGCCGTGACCATCGCGCTCGTGCTGCAGGTCATCGGCCTGCCGCTGGCCTGCTACGCGATCATCGTGGGCTTCGGCCTGTCGCCGGTGTTCGCCATCGGGCTGATGCTGCTGGCGGCCTCGCCGGGCGGCATCTCGGCCAACCTGTTCTCGCACCTGTTCGGCGGCAACGTGGCGATGAACATCTCGCTCACGGCCGTGAACACGCTGCTGTCGATCGTCACGCTGCCGCTCATCGCCAACTGGGCCATTGGCCATTTCGCGCAAAGCGGCCAGGTGGTGCCGCTGCAGACGCGCAAGCTGGTCGAGGTGATCGCCATCGTGCTGGTGCCGGTGGCCATCGGCATGATGGTCGCGTCGCGAAAGCCCGACTTCGCGGCGCGCATGGAAAAGCCGACCAAGATCTTCAGCGCCGTGGTGCTCGCGGTGGTCACGGTGCTCGCCATTGCCAACGAGTGGAAGAACATCACCACCACCTTCGCCGAGATCGGCGTGCCGGTGCTGCTGTTCAACCTCGTGAGCCTGCTGGCGGGCTACTACCTGAGCCGCGCGGCCGGCCTGGACAAGCCGTTGGCCACCGCCATCAGCTACGAGATCGGCATCCACAACTCCACGCTCGCCATCTTCATCGCGGTGAGCGTGCTGGGGAGCTTTCCGCTCGCGCTGCCGGCCGCCATCTACTCGGTCGTGATGTACATCACCGCCCCACTGTTCGGATGGCTGTTGCTGCGGCGCGGCCAGCCCGCCGCCGTGCCTGCGCCATGATGCGCGCATGGAACTGAGACAACTGCGCTACTTCGTCAAGGTCTGCGAGCTGCGCAGCATGGGCCGCGCGGCGGTGGAGCTGGGGGTGGTCACCTCGGCGCTGAGCCAGCAGATCAGCCGGCTCGAAAGCGAACTCTCGACCCGCCTGCTGCGCCGCCATTCGACCGGCGTCATGCCCACCGACGCGGGCCTGGCCTTCCTGCACCAGGCGCAACTCACCTTGCGCCACGCCGACGACGCCGTGCGCGCGGCGCAGCAGGCGCGGCTGTCGGGCCATGTGAGCGTGGGCCTGGCGCCCACCACCGCCACCGTGCTGGGCGTGCCGCTGATGCAGGCCATGCAGGCGCGCTACCCCGAGGTGCGGCTGCACATGGTCGAGGCGCTGTCGGGCCACCTCACGACCATGCTGCACGCGCGCCAGCTCGACCTGGCCGTGCTGTTCCAGACCGACACGCCGCGGCGCTGGAGCGTGTCGCCGCTGCTGGCCGAAAAGCTCTTCGTGATCGCGTCGCCCGCACTCACGCCGCGCCCCACGGGCAAGAAGGTGCGCCTGTCGCAGCTGGCCGAGGTGCCGCTGATCCTGCCCAGCGGCAGCCACGGCCTGCGCGCCACGTTGATGGCCGCCTTTGCGCGGGCGCGCGTGGCGCCGCGCATCGTGGCCGAGGTCGACGGCCTCGCGCTGCTGATGGACGCGGTGCGTGCCGGCCACGGCGCCACCATCCAGCCCGGCGCCGCCACCGCGCGGCACGACCGCGACGACCTCGCGCTCACGCAGATTGCCGACGCGCACGTCGGGCGCCGCAACCTGCTCGTGAGCCTGTCGGACGACGAGCTTTCGCCCGCCGCGCTGGCCGCGCGCGTGATGGTCGCCGAAACGGCGCGCACGCTGGTCAGCGAAGGCCGCTGGGCCGGTGCAAGTCTTCTCGAAAGCTGAACACCTGTTGCCTCGATCGGTCTTTCCCGTGAAGGCCGTGCTGCCTAAAGTCTCCTGCATTCCAAGGAGACCCACGAGTGATAGACGTACTGGTTGTCGGTGGCGGCAATGCCGCGCTGTGCGCCGCGCTGATGGCGCGCGAAGCCGGCGCTTCGGTGCTGCTGCTGGAAGCCTCGCCCAAAGAATGGCGCGGCGGCAATTCGCAGCACACCCGCAACCTGCGCTGCATGCACGACGCGCCGCAGGACGTGCTGGTCGAGGCCTACCCTGAAGAGGAGTACTGGCAAGACCTGCTGAAAGTGACCGGCAGCCTCACCGACGAGCGCCTCGCCCGCCTCGTGATCCGCGCCTCATCGAACTGCCGCGACTGGATGCGCCGCCACGGCGTGCGCTTCCAGCCGCCGCTGTCGGGTGCGCTGCATGTGGCGCGCACCAACGCCTTCTTCATGGGCGGCGGCAAGGCGCTCGTCAACGCCTACTACCGCAGCGCCGAAGCGCTCGGCGTGCAGGTCCGCTACGACACGCCAGTGGCCTCGGTCGAGCTCGACGGCGAGCGCTTCGTGGCCGTGCGCACCGAGGCCGGCGAGCGCATCGCGGCGAAGAGTTGCGTGCTGGCCTCGGGCGGCTTCGAATCGAACCGCGACTGGCTGCGCGAGGCGTGGGGGCAGAACGAGCGCGGCGAGTGGCCAGCCGACAACTTCCTCATCCGCGGCACGCGCTTCAACCAGGGCGTGCTGCTCAGGCACATGATTGACGCGGGTGCCGACAGCATCGGCGATCCGTCGCAGGGCCACATGGTGGCCATCGACGCGCGTGCGCCGCTGTACGACGGCGGCATCTGCACGCGCATCGACTGCGTGTCGCTCGGCGTGGTGGTCAACCGCGAGGCGCAGCGCTTCTATGACGAGGGCGAAGACTTCTGGCCCAAGCGCTATGCGATCTGGGGCCGGCTCGTGGCGCAGCAGCCGGGGCAGATCGCGTGGTCGGTCATCGACCAGCAGGCGGTCGGGCGCTTCATGCCGCCGGTGTTCCCCGGCACGCAGGCGGGCACGCTCGGCGAACTGGCGCAGAAGATCGGCCTGGACGAAGCCACCTTCGTGCGCACCGTGCAGGACTACAACGCCGCCTGCCGCGTCGGCCGCTTCGACCACACGGCGCTGGACGACTGCCACACCGAGGGCATCGCGCCGGCAAAGACGCACTGGGCGCGCCCGCTGGACACCGCGCCCTTCTACGCCTACCCCGTGTGCCCCGGCATCACCTTCACGTACCTGGGCCTCAAGGTGGACGAGACCGCCGCCGTGCGCTTCGGCGGACGCCCGAGCCCCAACCTCTTCGTGGCCGGCGAAATGATGGCCGGCAACGTGCTGGGCAAGGGCTACACGGCCGGCGTGGGCATGAGCATCGGCACGGCCTTCGGGCGCATCGCCGGGACGCAGGCTGCGCGTGCGGCAAAAAACCATTCGAAGAACTCTCCGGAGACCGCCCTTGCAGCAGCTCACTGACCTCGTCGCACGCGCCCGTACGGATGCCGATGGCATCGGCAGTACCCCGCCATCGCAGCGCGTCATCCCGATCCAGCCCGCCCTGCCGCTCACTGCTTCCGAGGGCGAGGTCGCTCGCATCCTGCAGATCTGCAACGCCTGCCGCTACTGCGAAGGCTTCTGGGCCGTGTTCCCCGCCATGACGCGCCGGCTCGAATTCGGCAAGGCCGACACGCACTACCTCGCCAACCTGTGCCACAACTGCGGCGCCTGCCTGCATGCCTGCCAGTACGCACCGCCGCACGAGTTCGCCGTGAACGTGCCGCAGGCGATGGCGCAGGTGCGCCTGCAGACCTACCACGACTACGCCTGGCCGCCCGCGATGGGCGCGCTCTACAAGCGGGCCGGGCTCACCGTCGCATTGGCGCTGGCGGGCGGGCTCGCGCTGTTCCTTGTGCTGGCCGTGGCGATGTCGGGTTCGCTCCTGCACGCGCCGCTCGCGGGCAACTTCTACGCGATCTTTCCGCACAACTTCCTGGCACTGGTGTTCGGCGCGGTGTTCCTGTTCGTGATGTTCGCGCTGGCCATGGGCACGCGCCGCTTCTGGCGCGAGGTCTCGCCCGCGAACGACCCGGGCAACGCGCCCGACCTGCCGGGCGTGCGCCGCGCAGCGAGCGCCGAAGCCGCGCACGACGCGCTGCGCCTGAAGTACCTCGATGGCGGCCACGGCGAAGGCTGCAACAACGCCGATGACCGCTTCACGCTCTGGCGCCGGCGCTTCCATCACTTCACCTTCTACGGCTTCATGCTGTGCTTCGCCTCCACCGGCGTGGCGACGCTGTACCACTACCTGCTCGGCCTGCACGCGCCCTATGCGCTCACGAGCCTGCCCGTGCTGCTGGGCACCACGGGCGGCATCGGCCTCGTGATCGGCCCCGTCGGCCTGCTGTGGCTCAACCTGCGGCGCCATGCCGCGCACGGCGACGCGGCGCAGCGGCCGATGGACCGCGGCTTCATCGCGTTGCTGTTGCTCACGAGCCTCACGGGCCTGGCCCTGCTCGCGTGGCGCGACACGAGCTTCATGGCGCTGCTGCTGGCGGTGCACCTGGGCGTGGTGATGGCGCTCTTTCTCACGCTGCCCTACGGCAAGTTCGCGCACGGCATCTTCCGCTGCGCGGCGCTCCTGAAGTTCGCGATCGAGAAGCGACTGCCGAGCCGGTTGCGGCTGAGTGCGGACTGACCGGCATGGCGTGAAGGGGCCGGGTCGGACAAGGCCCTACGCCCAGGGCGGAAACCCGCTGGCCGGGGCTGGCGGGTGTTGTCTGCAGAATAGGCGGCCATGCATGTTCGAAAAGCCGCCGTTCTCGCCCTCGTCCTGTCCGCCCTCTCCCTCCCCGTTGCCGCGGCGTCCATTCCCAAAGACCTGAAGCCCTCCGACGCGACCGAAGCCCGCATCGAATCGCTGATCGCGCGCATGACGCTGCAGGAAAAGGCCGGCCAGCTCAGCCTCTACGGCCCGGCCGACATCAACATCCCGAACAACCCGCAGGCCGGCTGGCGCAACGGGCAGCAGGAAACCGAGGACGTGCGCAACGGGCGCCTCACGGGCCTGTTCAACAACGCCGGCCTCGAAGGCAAGCGGCGGCTGCAGCAGGTGGCGGTGCGCGAGTCGCGGCTGGGCATTCCACTGATCTTCGGCGCCGACGTGATCCACGGCTTTCGCACCATCTTCCCGATGCCGCTGGCCGAGGCCTCGAGCTGGGAGCCCGCGCTGGCCGAGCGCACCGCGCGCGCGGCGGCGGTCGAGGCCACGGCCGACGGCTTTCGCTGGACCTTCGCGCCCATGGTCGATATCGCGCGCGATGCACGCTGGGGCCGCGGCCTCGAAGGCGTGGGCGAAGACCCGTACCTGGCACGCCAGTTCGCGGCGGCGCGCGTGCGCGGCTTCCAGGGCAGCAGCCTCGCGAACGCCGACTCGATGCTGGCCACGCCCAAGCACTTCGCGGCCTACGGCGCGGCCGAGGGCGGGCTCGACTACAACACGAGCGAGATCTCGGAGCGCACGCTGCGCGAGGTCTACCTGCCGCCGTTTCGCGCGGCGATCGACGCGGGCGCGCTGTCGGTCATGAGCGCCTTCAACGAGATCGGCGGCGTGCCTTCGACCGCCAACCCCGCGCTGCTCACCGGCGTGCTGCGCGACGAGTGGAAGTTCAAGGGCTTCGTGGTGTCCGACTACACGGCCGACGAAGAGCTCATCGAGCACGGCCACGCCGCCAACGGCCGCGAGGCCGCCAAGCTGGCCTTCATGGCCGGCACCGACGTGAGCATGCAAAGCGGCCTGTACATCCGCCATCTGCCCGACCTCGTGGCCTCGGGCGAGGTGCCGATGACGCGGCTCGACGAGGCCGTGCGGCGCGTGCTGCGGGTCAAGCTCAAGCTCGGCCTCTTCGATGACCCGATGCGCGGCCTCGACGGTCCGCCGGCCGCACAGCGCGTGGAGAACCCCGAGTTCATCGCACTGGCCCGCGAGAGCGCGCGCCGTTCCATCGTGATGCTGAAGAACGAGGGCCAGCTGCTGCCGCTGGCGAAAACCGGCCCGCAGAAGATCGCGCTGATCGGCCCCTTCGCCGAGGGCACGAAGGACCTGATGGGCTCCTGGAGCCTGTTCCCGGGCCAGTCCGCGCCCGTGGGCATCGACGAAGGCCTGCATGCCGCGCTGGGCACCGAGGCCTCGCGATTGACCGTCACGCGCGGCGCGAACGTCGAATCGCCGCTGACCGGCGGCATCGAAGCCGCCGTGGCCGCCGCGCGCGAGGCCGACGTGGTGGTGCTGGCCATCGGCGAGAGCCAGAAGATGTCGGGCGAGTCGCGCTCGCGCAGCGACATCGGCCTGCCGCAGGCCCAGCAGGACCTGGCCGAAGCCGTGGCCGCCACGGGCAAACCGGTGGTCGTGCTGCTGAGCAACGGCCGCGCGATGGCGCTCAAGGGGGCCGTGCGCGATGCGCGCGCCATCCTCGTGACGTGGTTCCTCGGCGTGCAGACCGGCCACGCGATCGCCGACGTGGTGTTCGGCGACGCCAATCCCTCGGGCCGCCTGCCCGTGAGCTTTCCGCAGACTGCGGGCCAGGTGCCCTACTACTACGCCCACAAGCGCACCGGCCGCCCCTCGCCCGAGAGCGCACCGGGCACGGCCTTCAAGACCCGCTACCTGGACGCGACGAACGAGGCGCTGTACCCCTTCGGTTTCGGCATCGGCTATGCGCCGGTGCGCTACGACCAGGTCGAACTGAGCACGGACCGCCTGGCCATGGGCAAGACCCTGCGCGTGCGCGCGACCGTCACCAACACGGGGACGCGCGAGGCGGAAGAAGTGGTGCAGCTGTACCTGGCGCAGCGCGCCGCGAGCGTGACGCGGCCGGTGCGCGAGCTGAAGAATTTCCGCAAGGTGCGGATTGCGCCGGGTGCTTCGGAGGTGGTCGAGTTCGCTGTCGGCAATGACGACCTGCAGTTTCTGGGGCGGGACATGAAGCCTGTTGTTGAACCGGGTGAGTTCGACTTGTGGGTTGCTCCTTCTGCGGCTGGCGGGATTCAGAAGCGCTTCGTTCTCACGCGGGAGTGAGTTTCTTCAGGGCGCGTGCACAGGCCACCGGGTACTTCCCTCCGCGAATGTCCCCCGGGGCTGCGCCCCTCCTCCTTGATTTCGCTGCGGGAAGCACCCAGTGTCCTGAGCACAGGGTACGCGGCTGGTGCTCGCCGATCAACGACCACTGCTGATGACGATCACGTCGATGGGGTGCCTTGCGCAGCGAAATTAAGGGGGAGGCCGCAGGCCGGAGGACATTCGCGGAGCAAGGTACCCCGTCGGCGGGATCGTCGCCCTGAACAAGATCAGTCGAACACCCCGGTGAACGCCACCCGGCTCACCACGCCCGAACTGCTCGCACCAACGCCAAGCGTCACGCTGTAGCGCCCATTCTGCGAGGTGCGACGGATCGATCCCCCCATCGCGCTTTCACTGCGGAAGTTGCCCAGCCCCACGGCATAGCTGATCTTCCCCGGCACGACAGGCGCAGCTTCCATCGCGGCGACGCCTGCAATACCGGCATAGGCACGCCGCGCGTTCTCGTCCATCTGGCTTTGCAGTCGCGCAGCAGTGAAGTCGGTGTAGGCCTTGCCCAGCGGCAGGCCCTGCGCGGCGACGCTGTCGGTGTAGGCGTTGGCAGTGCTCACGCCCTGCTGCACCATGCCTTGCACCTGGCCCACGTTGGTCGCGTCATCGGGCGCGCTGCCGGGCGCCACGCCGGTGAGCTGGCGGTTGCCCAGCGCCACTTCGCCGGTCGACGACTGCAGCCCGCTCATGCCCACGGCCACGTAGTTCGACTGCGCGCCGCGCGTGGTCGTGCTGCCCGCGCCGAGCGCCACGCTGTTGGCATGCGAGGCCGATGCGTTGCTGCCGACGGCAATGGCGTTGTCGGCGCTCGCGCGCGCCGCGCTGCCCAGCGAGATCGCCTGGTTCGCGTTGACGTACACGCCGGCGTCGGCACCGATGGCGATGTTGCCGCTGCCCATGACGTTCTGGCCTGCGCCGCTGCCCTGCGCGATGTTGTGGCTGCCCACCACGCCCTGGCCGGCCGCCGTGCCCAGCGCCAGGTTCTGGTTGCCCTGCACGCCGCCGCCCGCAGCCTGGCCCATGGCCACGTTGTTGCTGCCCGCCACCTGCGCGCCGGCCATCTGCCCCGAGGCCTGGTTGCCCGAGCCGGTGACGCCGCTGCCCGCGCCCTGCCCCGTGGCGAGGTTGTTGCTGCCGGTCACGTTGCGGCCCGCATCGCCGCCGTAGGCCTGGTTGGCGTTGCCGGTCACGTTGCGCCCGGCGTTGCTGCCGTAGGCCTCGTTGCCGTTGCCCTTCACGTCGGTGCCGGCCCAGAAGCCGACGGCGTTGTTGTAGTCGCCGGTCACGTTCTGGCCCGCGCTGCGGCCCATCGACTGGTTCCAGCCGCCGACCACGTTGGTGCCCGCGTAGTAGCCGATGGCCTGGTTGGCGTTCTTGCCCGACACGCCGGTGCCGGCACCCTCGCCGATGGCCAGGTTCCAGTTGGTGCTGACGTTGTTGCCCGCGCCCTTGCCGAAGGCCAGGTCGTTGCTGCCCGTGACGCCGGTCGTGCCGGCCTTGTCGCCGATGCCCAGGTTGCCCTTGGCCGGGTCCCAGGTGATCAGCTGGGCCGAGGCGACGCCCATGCCGGCGGCCGAGCCGAGGGCCACTGCCAGCCCGAGCAGGGTGTGCGTGCTGTTGTTCTTGCGCTTCATGACGCTCAGGCCTTCAGGTGCAGGGCCATGGCCGGATCGCTGACGCCGGGCTTGCCGGTCTCGACGCGGCCCGCGAAGCGGCGCTCGGTGTGCCCGGCGCTGACGGTGAAGTCGTACCAGTAGCCGCTCTTGTCCAGGCTCCAGTGCAGCATGCCGGTCGCGCCCGGCGCGACCTCGAGCGTCCAGGGGCCGTCGTTGCGATACGCGTTGGCCGTCACCGTGACCTTGCCGGCCGCCTTGCCCGTGTTGTGCACCTTCAGGTAGACCTGCCCGTCGACCGGTTCGTAGCAGACCTGCACCTCAGGCTTGAAGCCGGCGGTGTCGAAGGCCAGTGCGTCGCCCTGGAAGCTGCGCACGTAGCCGTTGGTGCTGTAGACCCACAGGTCGTACTTGCCGCTGTCGCTGGCGCCGGTGTTCCAGTAGTCGGCCAGCTGCTTGCCGGCTTCGACCGTGTAGCGGCGCGGGATGCGGTCCAGGTGCAGCTTGTCGTACACATGGAACACGGCGCCCTGCGTGCCCGAGTTCGCGAACACCAGCTGCACGAGGCCGCGCGCCTCGACGCGCGCGCTGGTGTGCAGTTCGTAAGGCAGCGCGCGCGAGAAGCGCGTGCCGGTCTCCTGGTACAGCGGCTGCGGCGTGGCGGGGGCGTTTCTCACAGGGGCCGTGGGCAGCAGCCGCTGCGCCGCATTGATCGCGGGAAAGTTGCTCGTGTCGGGCAGCTTGGGAACGACCGGGTCGTTCGGGCTCACGAAGTCGAAGCAGGTCGTGAGGTCGCCGCACACGGCGCGGTGCCACGGGCTGATCGCGTCCACCGTGATGTCGAAGCGCTTCTCGAGGAAGCGGCCGACCGAGGTGTGGTCGAACACCTGCGAGTTGACCCAGCCGCCCTTGCTCCACGGCGATACCACGTACATCGGCACGCGCGAGCTCAGGCCCCAGGGGCGGATCTTGCCGGTGGTGGTGTTGTCGGCGGCGGCCAGGTAGCTGCCCACCGAGGCGTCGAAGTACTCGCCCTCCAGCGGCACGGTCGACTTGCCCATGAGCGTGCCGTTGGCGTCGTACGAGGGCACGGCCGGCATGGCCAGGTGGTCGAAGAAGCCGTCGTTCTCGTCGAAGGTCACGAACAGCGCGGTCTTGCTCCACACGGCCGGGTTGGACGTGAGCGCGTCCAGCACGTCGGCGATGAAGTCGGCGGCGCCGGCCGTGCCTTCGCTGCTGCCGGGGTGCTCGGCCAGCGCCTGCGTGGGCAGCACCCACGAGACGTCCGGCAATTTGCCCGTCATCACGTCCTGCTTGAGCTGGGCCAGGAAGTTGGTGGCGCCGTCGGCCGCCTCGGGGCCGCCCGTGAGGCCATGCTCATAGATCGGCGAACCCGGCTGCGCGGTGCGAAAGCTCTCGAAGGCCAGGCAGCCGTGCATGGCGCCCGTCCAGTTGTTGTTCATGTTCTGGTAGATGTGCCAGCTGACGCCCTTCTTCTGCAGCACGTCGGGCAGCGTGTCCCACTTGAAGGCGTTGTTGACGTACTTGTAGTTGTAGTCGCCCTTGATCGGGTCTTTCTGCCCCGAGCCGTCGGCCTCCTGCGGACGGCCCGCCACCCAGTTGGACGGCTTGGGCCAGCAGCGCGAGTTCACGGGTTCGGAGTCGGTGTCGGTGCTGTTGATGCCCTTCTTGCGCAGCTCCGGGTTGAAGTTGGAGCCCGACCAGAACACGATGCGGTTGGGGTCGGTGCCGGTGAGGATGGAGCAGTGGTAGCCATCGCACACCGTGAAGGCATCGGCCAGCGCGAACTGGAACGGGATGTCCTCGCGCAGGTAGTAGCCCATCGTGGCCTGGTTCTTGAACTGGATCCAGCGGTCCATCTTTCCCTGGTTCCATGCGGCTTGCTGGTCGGGAAAGTTGTGCGGGGTGCCCGAGCCGATCAGCGCATTGGCGATCGTCGAGTCGCGGCGGAACGGCGGAATCTCCGCGCCACCGGCGGGGTTCGACTGGAAGTACACCGACTTGCCGTTGGCCAGCGGAATCGGAAAGCGGTCGCCGAAACCGCGCACGCCGCGCAGCGTGCCGAAGTAGTGGTCGAAGCTGCGGTTCTCCTGCATCAGGATCACGACGTGCTTGATGTCCTTGATGGTGCCGGTGTCGACCGCGGCCTCGACGGCGAGCGCCTTGCGGATCGTGGGCGGCAGCAGGGTCAGGGCCGAGGCCGCGCCGACGGCGCCGGCCGACTTGCGGAAGAAATCGCGACGGTTGGAGGGGTTCATGGGGAGTCTTTCAACGCGAGGACAAAAACAGAAGAAATGGAAGGCGTGTGGATGAAGGCGGCGCGCGGCTCAGGGCGCGCACTTCAGCGCCGGCGTCGGGCCGGGTGGCTCCGGCGTGGTGGTCGGGGGCGTGGGGCCGGTGGGCGGCAGCACCGGCAGGCCGCCGCCACCGCCCCCTCCGCCGCCGCACGCGGCAAGGCTCAGGCACAGGAGAAAGCCCACCGCAGCGAGGCCATACCGGGAAGAACGTGAGGTCATGAAGGTGTCCTTTTCTGGATCGAAGGGGCGTGGGAAGAAAAGCAGGGCGAAGCCGGGCCGTGCAGGCCTCGAAGGGCTTGCACCGGAACGGGAAGAAACGGGGAGAACTCGGGTGCCCGAAGTGGGCGCAGGGGTGGGTGTCAGCGCTCAGGCATAGCGGCTGCGCAGCCGGGCTGCGACCCTGTCGAGCACGAGCACCGTGAGAAAGATCGCGATCAGGATCGTTCCGACGTGCGCGTAGTTGTACATGTCGTAGCGGCCCTTCAGCTCCTGGCCGATGCCGCCCGCGCCCACCAGCCCGACCACGGTGGCCATGCGCACATTGCGGTCGAGGATGTACAGCGTGTAGGCGATGAACTGCGGCATCACCTGCGGCAGCACCGCGAAGCGCATCACCTTCAGCTTGCTGGCGCCGATGGCGCGCAATGCCTCCTGCGGCTTGTCGTCGGCCGTCTCGATGTCTTCCGCGTAGAACTTGCCGAGGAAGCCCGCCGAATGCAGCGCCAATGCGAGCACGCCGGCAATGGGACCGAAGCCATAGGCCAGCACCAGGAACAGCGCACTCACCAGCTCGGGCACCGCGCGGAACATGCCGACCACGCCGCGCGCCAGCGTATAGACGGCGCGGTTCGGCGTGTAGTTCTTCGCGCTGCACCAGGCCAGCGGCGCGCTCAGCACGATGGCCAGCAACGTCGCCCAAATGGCGATCTCGAAGGTCTCCAGCATCTTCACCGCCACGTGCCAGAGGTAGCCGAAGGGCTCGACCAGCACCTCGCGCCGGTCGACCACCTCTTCCATCTGCAGCGTCTGCGGGTTGAGCTTGGGCTGGCGCGATTCCTCCATCTCGACATGCGAGAACCACGGCAGCCGCTCGCGGTCGAAGCCCTCGATGCGCGACACCTCGGTGCGCTCCGACACCTGCGGCGGAAAGAGCGACTTGGCGATGGTGCCCAGGCCCGACAGCACCTGCGACTGCTCGCGCAGGCCGACGGCCGCGAGCAGGCCCTCGCCCGTGAGCGACAGCATGCGGCCCATCTCCACGCGCTGGCCGGCAAAGAAGCCGACCACCACCACGAGCAACAGCACGGCGAGGCTGCGGGCGCCGAAGGGGCGCGGCAGCGCCCAGGCGGATGCGGGGCGGCTCATGGCACCAGCTCCAGCGCGCCGGCATGCAGCGGCAGCGGCGCTTCGGGCGCGGGCCGTGCGGGCGCCGGCGTGCGGCCGTAGACCGCGTCGAACACCTTCGGGTCGAAGGCCGCGGGCGCGCCGTCGAACACCACCGCGCCGTGGCGCAGCGCCACGATGCGGTCGGCGAACTCGCAGGCCAGCTCGATCTGGTGCAGGCTGCACAGCACCGTGGTGCCGCGCTCGCGGGCCTGCGTGCGCAGCAGCGACAGCACGTCGTGGCTGGTCTGCGGGTCGAGGCTGGCCACGGGCTCGTCGGCCAGCACCAGCGGCGGCTCGAGCATGAAGGCGCGCGCAATGCCCACGCGCTGCTGCTGCCCGCCCGAGAGCTCGCTCACGCGGCGCAGCAGGTGCTGCTCCTGCAGGCCGACCGATTCGATCAGCGCACAGGCCTTGGCACGCTGCGCGTCGGTGAACAGGCCGAGCAGCGCGCGCCATGTCGGCACCGTGGGCAGCGCGCCGGCCAGCACGTTGTCGGCCACGGTGGAACGCAGCACCAGGTTGAACTGCTGGTGGATCATGCCGATGCGCGGGCGGATGCGGGCCAGCGAGTGGGCAGCGATCTGCACGCCCTCGACCTGCACCGCGCCCTGCGTGGGCTTGACCAGCCCGTTGGCCATGCGCAGCAGCGTCGACTTGCCCGCGCCCGAGGCGCCCAGCACCACGCAGAACTGCCCCGCCGGCACCTGCAGCGACACGCCGTCGAGCGCGCGCGTGCCGTCGGCATAGTGCATGGCGACCGATTCGAAATTCAGCATGGCGACGCTCAACGCTCGGCGGACTTGGCGAGGATGCGGCCCTTGAGCTCGTCGGTCAGCAGGCCGAGCTTCTCGGCGGCGACGTTGAACTCGGCTTCGGAGAACTTGGTGTCGTAGCCGTCGATCTTGCCGCCGCCGTAGCCGCGGATCATGTCGG
Organism: Variovorax sp. GW822-FHT04A09; assembly: GCF_058801005.1. Classification (NCBI taxonomy): domain Bacteria; kingdom Pseudomonadati; phylum Pseudomonadota; class Betaproteobacteria; order Burkholderiales; family Comamonadaceae; genus Variovorax; species Variovorax sp. GW822-FHT04A09. The sequence goes on from NZ_JBXAMV010000001.1 coordinate 1,466,000, forward strand.
GCGTGACGCCGGGGGCCTTGTTCACGGTCTGGAAGGCGTCCTTGAGCTTTGCCTTCAGCGGCTCGGGCAGCTTCGAGTTGAGCGCCAGCGGCGGGTACGGAATGGCCATGCTGCGCGCCACCACCTTCACCGTCTTCGGGTCGACCACACCCTGCTTCACCGCCTTCTCGTAGGAGTCGAACGAGAGCGAGGCCACGTCGACCTGGTCCTGCACCAGCGCGGCCAGGCTGCTGGCGTGGCTGCCGGTCATGCGGATGGCGCCGAGGTCCTTGGCCGGGTCCATGCCGGCATCGAGCAGCATCGCGACCTGGAAGGTGAAGCTCGAGGCCGAGTTGACGTCGCCGAAGGCCACGCGCTTGCCCTTGAGGTCCTTGACCGAGGCGATGGGCGCATTGGCCTTGGCGAACATGCCCGCGTAGTAGACCGAGGCGCCCTTCTCCACGCCCACGGCCAGCAGCTGCGCGCAGCCGCGCTTGTGCGCCTGCACGTACGACACCGGGCCGAAGAAGGCGATGTCGGCGAGCTGGTTGCACATGCCCTCGACCACCGCGCCGTACGACTGGCCGACCTTGAGGTCGAAGTTCAGGCCGGTGCTGCGCGTGATGGCGTTGAACACCGGTGCGTAGTCGGCCTTGGTGCCCGACTCGGTGCCGCCGTCGGCCGGGATCAGCAGCACGCGCAGCGGCCGCTCACGCGAGCCGTCGGCCACTGATTGGGCTTGCGCGGCCAGCGGCAGCGCGGCAGTCAGCGAGAGGGCGGCGGCCGCAAGGGCCAGGAGCTTTTTCATGGTCGGTTCCTTCGTTTGGAAAGCGGTGGGCGTGCGGTTGCAACGCCCCGATGAAGAGAACTTTAGGAGCCGCAGATGACAGGAAAATGAAATAAGCTCATTTCAAAATTCAAATATCACTGAGAAATATTCAATAGAATCCGCCGCCACGGCCGAGCCCCCACGACGGCCCCACTCCCGGAGATCCATGAGCACGCATCACACGACAACAGGGACCACGAACGGCAGCGGCATCCAGGCGCTGGCGCAGGCCCGCCACCTGCTGGTCGACCTCGACGGCACGCTGGTGCGCCAGCAGGAAGCCATCGACGGCGCGGCCCGCCTGCTGGCGCACTTCCACGACCGCTACGCCATCGTGTCCAACAACTCCACGCACACGGCGCAGGGCCTGTCGGTGCGGCTGCGCAAGCTGGGCCTGCGCGTGCCGCCCGAGCGCATCGTGCTGGCCGGCGAACTCGCGGTGCGCCAGCTGGTGCAGCAGCATCCGCAGGCGCGCGTGCTGCTGGCCGCCAGCCCTGCCCTGCAGCGCTACGCGCGCGCGCAGGGCTGCAGGCTGGTGTCCGCGGAGGCCGAGGCCGACGTCGTGCTGCTGGCGCTCGACATGCACTTCAGCCACGCGCGCCTGTCGGTCATCGCGAACGCATTGCGGCGCGGCGCGAAGCTGATGGTGACCAATGCCGACGCCACGCACCCGGGCCCGCACGGCCGCGTGGTGCCCGAGACCGGCGCGCTGCTCGCGGCCGTGGTCGCGGCCAGCGGCGTGCAGCCGTGGTGCGTGGTCGGCAAGCCTGCGCCGCTGCTGTTCGAGGAAGGCCTGCGCCGCCTCGGCGCGAATGCCGAGCGCACGGTGGTGGTCGGCGACAACCCGCTGACCGACGGCGAAGGCGCCGCGCGGCTCGGCCTGGCCTGCGTGCTGGTGGGTGAATCGCCGGGGGCGGTGGCGCCCACGGTCGCCGGACTGCTCGTGCCGCCCGTCTCAGAAGCAGTGGAACCCGCGCTTCAGTACCGCTTGAGCGAAAGCACGTCGAAAGTCTGGCGCAGCGTGCGCACCGAGGTGTCGTAATCCGACAGCGCCAGGCAGGCGATCAGCACGTCGATGATCGCCAGCTGCGCGAGCCGGCTCGTCATCGCCTCGGTGCGGAAGTTGGTCTCGCGCGCCATGGTGAACAGCAGCACGTCGGCAAAGGCCTGGATCGGCGACTTGCCGAAGTTGGTGATGCACACCGTGGCCGCGCCCGCCTCTTTCGCAAGCCGCGTGGCCGTCACCGTCTCGTGCGTGCTGCCCGAATGCGAAATCGTCAGCACCGCCGTCTTCGCATTCGTGAGCGAGGCGCTGATGGCCTGCACGTGCGAATCGACCACCACCTTGGCATTGAGGCCGATGCGCAGCATGCGGTAGTGCGCGTCCTCGGCGATGGTGGCCGAGCTGCCGATGCCGTAGATCTCGATGCGCTCGGCCTTGCGAAACAGCTGCACCGCGCGCTCCATCGCCTTCGCGTCGAGCATCGACTGCGTGTCGTGCAGCGTCTGCACGTTGCTCTGGAAGATCTTGCGGATCACCGCGTCGGCCTTGTCCTGCGGATCGAGGTCTTCGTGGATGAACTGCACCGGCCGCACGATCTCCTGCGCCAGCGCGATCTTGATCTGCTGGAAGCCCGTGGCACCGAGGTTCTTGCACAGGCCGACGATGCTGCCTTCGCTGGAACCGGTGCGCTCCGCCACCTCGCTCACCGACATGTGGACCACCTCGCGCGGGTTCTTCACGATGAAGTCGGCGATGCGCTGGCCCACGGGGCCCAGCGAGGACCACAGGGTTTCGATGCGCGCCAGCACGGCGGACACCGGAACGTCGGATGCCTCGGCGGCGGGCGCCGCGGCAGCCTTGCCGCCGGTGGACTTGGACGTGCGGGGAGTGCTGTTGCGCTTCATGGGCCGCGAGCTTACCCGGCAACCATGGCGGTTTCACGCACGCGGCTGACCAGGCTCATGCGGGGTCTTCTATATTCGGCCGCTCCTCATTCGGAATTGGCTGCCTTGTGGTGACCCCCCGCCCCCTCATCTCTCATGACCACCGCCCTCCCCATCGACCGCCGGCTGCAACTCATCTCCGACACCCGGGTCGAGATCTACTGGTTCGCATCGAACGGATTCCTTCGCGCGGTGCTGGGCACGCACAATGGCCCGCAGTGCGCGCCGTCGTTTCGCTACCGGGTGCTTTCTGGCGACAGCATCGAGCTGATCGGCGCCGACGGCATCATCGACACGTGGACCCGCATCCGCATCGAGGGTGACCTGCTCCATGCCGAATCCGGCGGCAAGCCCAAGGCTTTCCGCATCGCACCCGAAATCGCCGAAGAGAGTTCCAAACAATGAAAGTCAAACGACTGGTCGCCAACTTCGCGACTCAGGATGTGGCGCGCGCACAGGTCTTCTACGCCGACGTGCTCGGCCTCGATCTGCTGATGGACCACGGCTGGATACGCACCTACGGTTCGCAGGCCGAGATGAGCGTGCAGGTCAGCTTTGCGTCTGAAGGCGGTTCGGGCACGCCGGTGCCCGACCTTTCCATCGAAGTCGACGATGTCGACACGGCGCTTGCGCGCATGCGGGCTGCCGGCTTTGCCATCGAATACGGCCCGGTCGACGAACCCTGGGGTGTACGCCGTTTCTATGTCCGCGATCCGTTCGGGAAGCTCGTCAACGTCCTTGCGCACGCAACCTGACGCGCGACGTCCCAACAAAAAAACGGGCCCCAAGGGCCCGTTCGTTCTTCAGGCAGCCGATGCAGGCATCGGCTTGCCACAGTGGCTTGGCTTACAGGCCAGCCTGGCGCGTGAACGACACGCTGGGCTTCTTGTACGCAGCCGGCACTTCGTCGCGGTAGAACGCGCGGCGGTCGAGGCTGGCGAGCGGGTCGTGGGCCTTGGCGACGGCTTCAGCGCGGATCGTCGAGCGGTCGGCGGTCGAGGTGAAGGTCTGTGCGCCGGCGGTGGCGCCGTCGCTGTACTCGTTGCCGGCACGGGCGGCGGCCACGGCTTGCGACGCGACTTCCGAACGCGAGAGGGTCGAGTTCACGGTGTGCACGCCGTCATAGGTTTCGGCGTGGGCACCGGCAACAGCCAGGAGCGAGAGCGCAACGGCGGCGAGGGTCTTCGAGGCATTCATTTCAATCTCCTTCAGGTGGTGTGTCGATGGGATGAAGTTTGAACCTGAAGCGCCCCAAAAAACGGCAGCAAAAGGAATCGCGGCGTTCACGGGATTGAAACAATCGCGCGCCGCCCGCGCATGCGATGCGGCGGTCGGAGCCCTCTCCTCTAGAGGGAACGCACGAGAAAGTTCTCGCTGCCGGCATTCCTTGCATGCGCTTGGCGCATGCAAGGAATGCACGCCGGCCCCTCAGTGCGAGATCATCCAGGGCCGCCGCGACGGGGCCGATTTCGCACCGTTCGGCGCGGTCTGCGTGGCACTGCGCCGCGGCGATCCCGAGCAGCAACCGCAGCCCGAGGGATGCCGCAGCCGCGCATAGTCGCGTGAGCTCGAAGGCTCATGCCGCGCGCGTTCGTTGGTGGCCATCGCGTGGCGCGTGTCGGCAGCCATCAGTGCCAGGCGCGGCGCGGCCGTGAACACGCGCGGCGAGGCGCTGCCGCAATCGGGGCAGGCTGCGGGCTCGTCGCGTTGGCCCGAAGGCCGCAGCGATTCGAAGCCGCCGCACTGCCCGCAGGCGTAGTCGTAGGTCGGCATGACGTCAGCGCAGGTCGTGCGACAGCGGCATGTCGATGCTGCCGTCGATGAACTTCACCGGCCCCGAGGCGTTCGGGTTGATGTCGAAGTCGAAGATGCCCGTGGGCAGCCACAGCGTGGCGCACGAGTTGGGCACGTCGACCACGCCGCTGATGTGGCCCTGCACGGGCGCGGTGCCCAAAATCGAATAGGCCTGCGCGCCCGAGTAGCCGAACTTCTTCAGGTACTCGATGGCATTCAGGCAGGCCTGGCGGTAGGCCACGTTCACGTCGAGGTAGTGCTGCTTGCCGCTCTCGTCGACCGAGATGCCTTCGAAGATCAGGTAGTCGTTGTACTGCGGCGTGATCGGGCTGGGCTTGAAGATCGGGTTCTTGATGCCGTACTTCGCCATGCCGCCCTTGATGAGCGTGACCTTCATGTGCACCCAGCCGGCCATCTCGATGGCGCCGCAGAAGGTGATCTCGCCGTCGCCCTGGCTGAAGTGCAGGTCGCCCACGCTCAGGCCCGCGCCGTCGACGTACACGGGGAAGAACACCTTCGAGCCGCGCGACAGGTCCTTGATGTCGCAGTTGCCGCCGTGCTCGCGCGGCGGCACGGTGCGCGCGCCCTCGGCGGCGGCCTTCGCCCTCGCCTCGCCCGTCATCTTGCCCATGTGGGCGGTGCCGGCGAACGGCGGGTTGGCCAGGCCGGGCACGCGATCCGGGTCGGTGGCGATGAGCTTGCCTTCGCGCTCGTTCCACATGTCGAGCATGGGCTTGTCGGGCAGGCAGCCGATGAGGCCGGGGTGGATCAGGCCCGCGAAGTTCACGCCCGGAATGTGGCGCGAGCTCGTGAACATGCCCTTGAAGTCCCAGATCGATTTCTGCGCTTCAGGAAAGTGATCAGTCAGGAAGCCGCCGCCGTTCTTCTTCGAGAAGAAGCCGTTGAAGCCCCACAGGCTGTCCTGCTTGGCGCCGATGTCGAGCAGGTCGACCACCAGCAGGTCGCCGGGCTCCGCGCCCTTCACGCCCACCGGGCCCGAGAGGTAGTGCACCGTGCTCAGGTCGATGTCGCGCACGTCGTCGGCGCTGTCGTTGTTCTTGATGAAGCCGCCGGTCCAGTCGAAGGTCTCCAGGATGAAGTCGTCGCCCGGGTTGACCCAGCAGGCCATCGGAATGTCCGGGTGCCAGCGGTTGTGGATGTTCTCGTTCTCCGTAGGCGGCTTGGTCAGGTCGACCTTGATCAGCGTGTCCGTCATGTGCAGTGGCTCCTGGGGTTGTGGTTAGACAGAGAGATAGGCTTTGATGTGTTCCACATCGGTCTTGTCGCGCGCGGTCTCGTGCACGAGCCGGCCGCCTTCGATGACGAACAGCCGGTCGGCCACGTCCATCGCGAAGCTCAGCACCTGCTCGGACACGACGATGGTGATGCCGCGCAGCTTGCGGATCTCGTTGAGCGCCTTGGCGATGTCCTTGATGATCGAAGGCTGGATGCCTTCGGTGGGCTCGTCCAGCAGCAGCACCTTGGGGTCGGTGACGAGCGCGCGTGCAATGGCGAGCTGCTGCTGCTGGCCGCCGGAGAGGTTGCCGCCCTTGCGGCTTTTCATGTCCCACAGCACGGGGAAGAGCGCGTAGATCTCCTCGGGGATGCGCCGGGTCTTCGAGTTCTCCAGACCGGTCTGGATGTTCTCTTCCACGGTCAGCGTCGGGAAGATCATCCGGCCCTGCGGCACGTAGGCGATGCCCTTGGCCACGCGGCGAAAGCTCTCGTCGCGCGACACGTCCTGCCCCGCCACCTCGATGCGCCCGCTCTTGATCGGCAGCACGCCCATCAAGCTCTTGAACAGCGTGGTCTTGCCCATGCCGTTGCGGCCCATGATGGCGATGGTTTCGTTGGCATGGCCCACGAACGAGATGCCGTGCAGCGCCTCGCTCTGGCCATAGGCTGTGTGCAGGTCGTCGACCTTCAGCATGATGGTGCTCATGGTTCAGTGGCCCAGATAAACGTCGATGACCTTCGGGTCGGCCTGCACCTTCTCCATCGGCCCTTCGGCGAGGATCTTTCCCTGGTGCATCACGGTGACCTTGTGCGCGATCTGCTTGACGAAAGCCATGTCGTGCTCGATGACGATCACGGCGCGGTTGCGGCAGATGCGCTGGAGCAGGTCGGCCGTGAGTTCGCGTTCGCGCGCGCTCATGCCGGCGATGGGCTCGTCGAGCATCAGCAGCTCGGTCTCCTGCATCAGCAGCATGCCGATTTCGAGCCACTGCTTCTGGCCGTGGCTCAAGAGGCCCGCTTCGGTGCGCAGCTTGTCGGCCAGGCCGATGTCTTCGGCCACGGCCTGCACTTTCGACTTGACCTCGTCGTCGCACTTGAAAGCCAGAGCACCGAACACCGAGCGCCCTTTGGGAAACGACACCTCCAGGTTCTGGAACACGCTGAGGTTCTCGTAGATCGACGGCGTCTGGAACTTGCGGCCGATGCCCAGCCGCACGCGCTTGTGCTCTGCCATCTTCGTGAGTTCGGTGTTCTTGAACTTGATGCTGCCGGCGCTGGCGCGCGTCTTGCCGCAGATCAGATCGAGCAGCGTGGTCTTGCCGGCGCCGTTGGGGCCGATGATCACGCGCAGCTCGTTCTTGTCGATGTACAGCGTCAGGTCGTCGATGGCCTTGAAACCGTCGAAGGAGACGCTGAGGTCTTCCACGGCGAGTGCGAAGTCGGTGTTGCTCATGAGGTGGGCTCCGGTGTCGGTCAGGCGCGCTGGCGGCCGATGCCTTCGGGCAGCACGGGCTCGGCCTGCGGCGCGGCGACGGGTGAAGGGGCCGACACGGCGGCGGGCGGCGGCTTCGTCGCGGCGTCGCGCAGGGCCTGGCGGCGCGAGGCCCACCACGGCTTGATCGTGTCTTCCCACAGGCCCGCCAGGCCCATCGGGAAGGCCATGGTCACGCCGATGAAGAGCGCGGCCATCAGGAACAACCACAGGTCGGGAAAGCTCTCGGAGAACAGCGTCTTGCCCGCGTTCACCAGCAGCGCGCCGTACACCGCGCCCACCAGGCTCATGCGGCCGCCGACGGCGCAGAAGATCACCATCTCGATCGAGGGCACGATGCCCACGAAGCTCGGCGACATGAAGCCCACCTGCAGCGCGAACATCGCGCCGCCGATGCCCGAGAGCCCGGCCGCCAGGCAGAAGGTGAAGACCTTGAAGTTCGACACGTCGTAGCCCGAGAAGCGCACGCGATCTTCCTTGTCGCGCATCGCCAGCAGCAGCGTGCCCAGCTTGCTGGTCTGCACCCAGCGGCACAGCACGATGCTGGCCACGAGCAGGCCCACGCAGACGTAGTAGAGGATGTACTTGGCGCTGTCGGTGCGCGTGTCCCAGCCCAGCAGCGTCTTCAGGTCGGTCATGCCGTTCACGCCGCCCGTGTAGCCCTGCTGGCCGATGATGAGCACGGTGCAGATCAGCGCCACCGCCTGCGTGATGATCGCGAAGTACACGCCGCCCACGCGGCGCTTGAACATTGCGAAGCTCACGAGCCAGGCCAGTGCCATCGGCGCCAGCACCACCAGCGCCAGGCTCAGCGGCAGGCTCTTGAACGGCAGCCACAGCGCGGGCAGCTCGGTGATCTGGTTCCAGTCCATGAAGTCCGGAATGCCGGGCGTCGACTGGATCTTGGTGGTGACGGGGTCGGAGGCTTCGAGCTTGAGGAACATCGCCATCGCATAGCCGCCGATGCCGAAGAACACGCCCTGCCCCAGGCTCAGCACGCCGCCGTAGCCCCACACCATGACGAGCCCCACGGCCACGAAGGCGTAGCTGAGGTACTTGCCCACGAGGTTCAGGCGAAAGATGTCGAGCGAGAGCGGCAGCACGACCGCCAGCAGCAGCACCAGGAGCAGCAGGCTGCCGAGCTGGTAGCGCAGGATCGAGGCCTTGATGAAATTCATCGGAACGTTCTCCAAAACAGGAATCGGGTTCAGCGGCGGACCTTGACTGCGAAAAGTCCCTGCGGTCGCATCATGAGAATCAGCACGATCAACGACAGCGTCAGCACCTTGGCCATCGAGCCGGTCATGAAGAACTCCGAGATCGACTGGGTCTGCGCAATGCCGAAGGCCGAGACCACGGTGCCCAGCAGGCTGGCCGCGCCGCCGAAGGTGACGACCAGGAAGGCGTCGACGATGTACAGCGAGCCCGAGGTCGGCCCGGTCGAGCCGATGGTGGTGAAGGCCGCGCCCGCCACGCCGGCAATGCCGCAGCCGATGGCGAAGGTGAGGCGGTCGGTCTTCTTCGTGTCGATGCCGGTGGCGTTGGCCATGGTGCGGTTGGCCACGGTGGCGCGCACCCGCAGGCCCCAGCGGCTCTTGTGCAAGGCGATGAGCACGCCGCCCGTGACCAGCGCGGTGAGCGCCAGCACGAACAGGCCGTTGATCGGAATGTCCAGGCCTTCGTGCGGCGTCCACGAACCCATGAGCCACTCGGGCAGCGTGGGGCTCACTTCCTTCGGGCCGATGAAGGTGCGGAAGATCTGCTGCAGGCCCAGGCTCACGCCCCAGGTCGCAAGCAGCGTGTCGAGCGGCCGCTTGTACAGGTGGCGGATCAGCGCCCACTCCACGAGCCAGCCCGCGATGAAGGCGAACACGAAGGCCAGCCCGATCGCGATCGGAAAGTAGTACGGCATGAGCGAGGGCGCCATGCGCTCGGTCACCTGCGCGGCCAGGAAGATCGAGTAGGCGCCGATGGTCATGAACTCGCCATGCGCCATGTTGATCACGCCCATCTGCCCGAAGATGATCGCGAGCCCGAGGCCCATGAGCAGCAGCACCGCGAAGAGGCTCAGCCCCGCGAAGCCCTGCATCAGGCCGATGTTCATCATGTCCGAGAGGCTCATTGCGCAATATCCGGTAAGGGTCAGGGAACAAGTCGTGAGACACCGCGGAACCGGCTTTGCCGGGCCGCAGGTGTCGCCCCCTTGAGGGGGAGGCGGCTACACGAAGTGAGCCGCTTCGGGGGAGTTACTGATACCCCTTGGGGAACGGATCGGGCTTGATCAACTCGCCCGACTCCGCAACAACCTTGAAGCTGCCGTCGAGCTGCCCCTGCCCGATGCGCGCCTTGCTCCACAGGTGGTGATTGGCGTCGAGCTTCACGTAGCCCTCCGGCGCCGTCTTCAGCTCGATGCCCGGAGACGCCGCCACCACCTTGTCGATGTCGAAGCTGCCCGCCTTCTCCACCGCGGCCTTCCACAGCCACGGGCCGAGGTAGCCGGCCTGCGTCACGTCGCCGATCACCGCGTCCTTGCCGTACTTGGCCTTGAAGGCGGCCACGAACTTCTTGTTGTTCTCGTTGTCCAGCGTCTGGAAGTACTTCATCGACGAGTAGAAGCCCGCGAAGTTCTCGCCGCCCACGCCGGTCATCTCGTCTTCGGTCACGGCCAGCGTCAGCAGGAACTGCTTGTCGCCCGTGATGCCCGCGGCCTTGAGCTGCTTGTAGAAGGCCACGTTCGAGCCGCCCACCACGGCCGCGAAGATGCAGTCGGGCTTGGCGACCTTGATCTTGTTGATCAGCGAGTTGAAGTTGGTGTGGCCCAGCGGGTAGTACTCCTCGCCCTTGACCGAGCCCTTCTGGAAGTTCTCGATGTGCTTGCGCGCGATCTTCATCGAGGTGCGCGGCCAGATGTAGTCGGAGCCCACCAGGAAGAAGGTCTTGGCCTTCTTCTCCTTCGCGCCCCAGTCCAGGCCCCAGATGATCTGCTGCGTCGCTTCCTGGCCCGTGTAGATCACGTTCTTGCTCTGCTCCAGGCCTTCGTAGAAGGTCGGGTAGTACAAGAGGCCGTTCTCTTTCTCGAACACCGGCAGCACGGCCTTGCGCGAGGCGCTGGTCCAGCAGCCGAACACGGCCGCGACCTTGTCGTTGACCAGCAGCTTCTTCGACTTCTCGGCAAAGGTCGGCCAGTCGGAGGCGCCGTCTTCCTTGATGACCTTGATCTTGCGACCCAGGATGCCGCCCATCGCGTTGATCTGGTCGATGGCGAGCTGCTCGGCCTGGATGGAGCCGGTCTCCGAGATGGCCATGGTGCCGGTCGACGAATGCAACTGGCCCACCGTGACTTCGGTGTCGGTCACCGCGAGCTTGGTGGTGTTGACCTTGGCCGTGGGGAACTGCCCCTGGCCGAAGCTCAGGCCGCTCAGGCCCATCACGGGCAGCGCGGCGGCGCCCTGCAGCAGGCGGCGGCGGCGCAGTGCCATGGCATCGAGGGAAGAAGGATCGGAATCACGCGACATCAGGAACTCCAGGCAGGTTGAAAGAAGAGTGAGCCGCGCACCATCGCAGTGCATCGGACGGTGCTGCGAGCACCATGGCTGGTACTTTAGAAATCACTTGCCTCTGCGCGAATACGTCATTCAACGTAGCGATGCGCCCCTGCCCGGGCCGCAGACTCGCGAGCAGACAAGGCACGGGACAGCAGGGAGCGCTTCTTGCTGTACCTGCCGCATGCCACCGTTGCCGCCGCCGCGAGAACCCGCCATGACATCCGTCTCCGGACAGAAGATCTTTCGCATCCGCCGCGACTACAACGCCTGGGTCGCGAACGAAACGCTGGAGGACTACGCGCTGCGCTACACGCCGCGCAGCTTTCGCAAGTGGTCGGAGTTCCGCGTGGCCAACGCGGCCTTCGGCGCCACCTCGTTCCTGGCGCTGGAGGCCATCGGCGGCGCCATCGCGCTGAGCTACGGTTTCTCGAACGCGCTGTGGGCGATCCTGGTGGTAGGGCTCATCACCTTTCTCACTGGCTTGCCCATCTCGTACTACGCCGCCCGCCACGGCGTGGACATGGACCTGCTCACGCGCGGCGCGGGCTTCGGCTACCTGGGCTCCACACTCACCTCGCTGATCTACGCGAGCTTCACCTTCATCTTCTTCGCGCTCGAGGCGGCCATCCTCGCGCTGGCGCTGCAGATGTACCTCGATTGGCCGCTGTGGCTGCTGTACCTGGTGTCGTCGATCGTGATCATTCCGCTGGTGGCGCGCGGCATCACGCTCATCTCGGGGCTGCAGCTGTGGACGCAGCCGATCTGGATCGTGCTGTTCGTCTGCCCCTTCATCGCGGTGATGGTGAAGAAGCCCGAGCTGTACGCCGACTTCACCGGCCTCGTGGGCCGCACTTCGGACAGCAGCGGCTTCGATCCGCTGATGTTCGGCGCTGCCGCCACCGTGGCTTTCTCGCTCGTGGTGCAGATCGGCGAGCAGGTCGACTACCTGCGCTTCCTGCCCGAGAAGACCGCCGCCAACCGCGGGCGCTGGTGGACCGCGGTGCTGGTCGCCGGGCCGGGCTGGATCGTGCCGGGCATGCTGAAGATGATGGGCGGCGCGTTCCTGGCCTTCCTGGCGCTGCAGCACGAGATACCGGCCAACCACGCGATCGAGCCCACGCAGATGTACCTCACGGGCTTTTCGTACGTGCTGCGCGACCCGGCGTGGGTGCTGGGCATCACGGTGCTGTTCGTGGTCGTGTCGCAGATGAAGATCAACCTGACCAACGCCTATGCGGGCTCGCTCGCGTGGTCGAACTTCTTCGCGCGGCTCACGCACAGCCACCCGGGGCGCGTGGTGTGGCTGGTGTTCAACGTGGCCATCGCCATCCTGCTGATGGCGCTGGGCGTGTTCGCCGCGCTGGAACACGTGCTGGGCTTCTACAGCAACATCGCCATTGCCTGGGTCGGCGCGCTGGTGGCCGACCTGGTCATCAACAAGCCGCTGGGCTGGAGCCCGAAGACCATCGAGTTCAAGCGCGCGCACCTGTACGACATCAACCCCGTGGGCCTGGTCGCGATGCTGGTGGCGGCGGCGCTGGCGATGCTGGCCTATTCGGGCGCGCTCGGCCAGTGGGCGCGGGCCTTCTCGCCCTTCATCGCGCTGGCCACGGCCATGGCCGTGTCACCGCTGCTGGCGTGGCGGACGCGCGGGCGCTACTACCTGGCGCGCACCGACATCGACCGCTGGACGCCGGGCCAGAGCGTGAAATGCTCGGTGTGCGACAACAGCTTCGAATCGGAAGACATGGCGCACTGCCCGGCCTACAGCGCGCCGATCTGCTCGCTGTGCTGCACGCTCGAATCGCGCTGCCACGACCGCTGCAAGACCGATTCGCGCGCCGCCGAGCAGATGAGCGGCTGGCTGCAGGCGCTGCTGCCGCCCGCGCTGTCGGCGCGGCTCAACTTTCGTGTGGCGCATTACCTGCTGGTCGCCACCTCGCTCATCGCGCTGCTCGCCACGGTGGTCGGCGTGGTCTACGCGCAGGAGGCCATCGCGGGCACCATCGATTCGGCGATGGCGACGGCCTTTTTGAAAGTGTTCGCGCTGCTCTCGGTGGTGGCCGCCGTGGCCGCGTGGTGGGTGGTGCTGGGCAGCGAGAGCCGGCAGATGGCGCAGGAAGAGTCGAACCGCCACAACAACCTGCTGGCCCTGGAGATCGAAGCGCACCGCCGCACCGACGCCGCGCTGCAGACCGCCAAGGAAGCCGCCGAGGCCGCCAACCAGGCCAAGACCCGCTACGTGGCCGGCATGACGCACGAGCTGCGCACGCCGCTCAACAGCATCCTGGGCTACTCGCAGATCCTGCTCAAGGGCGGCGACGCGGCCCTGCCGCCGCGCGAGGCGGTGCAGACCATCCACCGCAGCGGCGAGCACATGCTGGGCCTCATCGACGGGCTGCTCGACCTGGCGCGCATCGAGGCCGGGCGGCTGCAGCTGGAGCCCTCGCCGCTGGCGCTGCCGGCCTTTCTCGACCAGGTGGTGCAGATGGTGCGGCCGCAGGCCGAGGCCAAGGGCCTGGCGTTCGTCTACACGCATGCGGGCCGGCTGCCACCGTGGGTGCATGCCGACGTGAAGTGGCTGCGCCAGATTCTCATCAACCTGCTGACCAACGCCGTGCGCTTCACCGACAGCGGCACCGTCACGCTGCATGTGGACGCGCGGCGCGAGGTGCTGCGCTTCGACGTGGTCGACACCGGCATCGGCGTGGCGCCGCAGGACCGCCAGCGCATCTTCTTGCCCTTCGAACGCGGCGCCGCGGGCCGCCGGCGCGGCGAGCCGGGCACGGGGCTGGGTTTGACGATCACCGGGCTGCTCACCTCGCTCATGGGCGGCGAGCTCAAGCTGGCGTCGACCTCGTCGGCTGGCAGCACCTTCAGCGTGCGCGTGTACCTGCGCGAGGTCTCCGACCCCGGCCCGCAGGCGGGCTCACGCGAGCCGGTGTCGGGCTACCTGGGCGAGCGCCGAACGCTGCTGGTGGTGGACGACCAGCCGGTGCAGCGCCAGATGCTCGCCGGCATGCTCGCGCCGCTGGGCTTCACGGTGCGCGAGGCGGCCAGCGGCACCGAGTGCCTCGACAGCCTGCGCGAAGAGCTGCCCTCGGCCATCCTGCTGGACCTGACGATGGACGACATGGACGGCTGGCAGACCGCGCGCTCGGTGCGGGCCTCGGGCTTTGCCGAGCTGCCGATCATCATCGTCTCGGCCAACATGTTCGAGAACCAGGCCGACCGGTTGCGCGCCGCGGGCTGCCAGGCCTTCGTGGGCAAGCCGGTGATCGAGTCGGAACTCATCGCCACGCTGGAGCGGCACCTGGGCCTCGAATGGCTGGCCATCGGCGACGCCCTGCCGCCGTCCGCCGACCCCGACACCACGCCGGCGCGCCCGCCCCTGCTCGCGCTCAGCGAAGACGACCGTGCCGACCTCATGCGCCTGGTGCAGATGGGCCATGTGCGCGGCCTGCACACCGCGCTCGACCGGCTGGCCGCGGCCTCGCCCGCCGCGGCGGCCACCTGTACCTGGCTGCGCGGCATGGTCGCGCGCTTCGAACTCGACAACCTCCGCAACGCACTGGCAGAAGATGCAGACACTCCCCTCGCCCGGTCATGAATCCGAACGCCCCGTCGTGCTGGTGGTGGACGACGCCCCCAGCAGCCTGGGCATGCTGTGCGACACGCTCGAGGCCAGCGGCTACACCGTGCTGGTGGCGGCCGACGGCGAGGCCGCGCTGCAGCGGCTCGAGCTGGTGGTGCCCGACGCGATATTGCTCGACGGCCTGATGCCCGGCCTCTCGGGCTTCGAGACCTGCCGGCGCATCAAGGCCAACGCGGCGCTGGCGCACATTCCGGTGCTGTTCATGACCGGCCTGTCGGAAACCGCGCACGTGGTCGAGGGCTTCGAGTGCGGCGGCGTCGACTACGTGGTGAAGCCGATCCGCGCGCAGGAGGTGCTGGCGCGGCTGCACACCCACACGCGCAACGCCCGCATCACGCGCATGGCGCGCGACGCGGTCGACGTGGCGGGCATGGGCGTGGTGTTCGTCGACACGCGCGGGCGCATCGCCTGGCGCTCGCCGCAGGCTGCGCTGTGGCTGCATGCGCTCGAAGACCCGGTGGCGCCGGGGCGCCTGCCCGCGTCGGTGGAGCCTGCGCTGGCGCCGGGCGCGTCGATCGCCATCGGCACCGCCACGGGCATGCGCCTGTCGGTGCGCAACCTGGGCGCGGCGGCGCTGGGCGAGACCATGCTGCTGTTCGCCATCCAGCGCGAAGGCCCGGCCGCGCGCCTGGCCGACGCGGCCCTCACGCCGCGCGAGACCGAGGTGCTGTCCTGGCTCGCCAAGGGCAAGACCAACCGTGACATCGGCGAGATCCTGGGCACCAGCCCGCGCACGGTGAACAAGCACCTGGAGCACATCTTCGAGAAGCTGGGCGTGGAGACCCGCGCGGCGGCTGCGGCACTGGCGAGCGGCATGTAAAGCCCCACGGGGTAACCGCCCCCGCGGCACTGGGCTATCGCCCCCCAAAGGCGCCGGTTGCGCTCAGAATGCGAAAGCCACAGGAGAGAGAGATGCTTTCAAGCCTGCTGACCTTCCCGCCCCGCGAAAGCGCCTACCGGCGCAAGTTCCTGAACAACACGGACGAGAACCTCTTCATGGGGTCGTTCGAGAGCTTCGAGGCGGCCGAGGCCGGCGCGCCGCCCTCCAAGGCCGTCGGCTACGCCAATGCCGACGCGGGCGAGCTCTACAGCCCGCAGATCTATTTCTACGACTACCCTGGCCTCTTCTGGCTCGGCCGCTCCATCGACGCGGGCCTGACGCGCGTGTTCGACCTGGGCGGGCACGTCGGCATCAAGTACTACGCCTTCCGGCGCGTGCTGAGCTACCCCGACACCCTGAGCTGGACGGTGTGCGACGTGCCCGGCGTGGTCGAGAGCGGCCGCGCGATGGCCGTCAAGCGCGAGGCGACCGCGCAGCTCGGCTTCACCACCGACTACCGCGACGCGAGCGGCTGCGACGTGCTGTACGTGTCGGGCAGCCTGCAGTACCTGCCGGTGCGCATGGACGCGATTCTTTCCGCGCTCGCCGTGAAGCCCCGGCGCATCGTCATGAACACCACGGCCGTGCACCCCGAGCGCACGATCTACACGCTCAACAGCATCGGCGTGGCCGTGTGCGCCTACCGCATCCAGCACCACGACGAGCTGCTGGCCGACCTGGCACGCGCCGGCTACCGCAAGCGCGACGTGTGGCGCAACGAGGGCAAGCCGATCGAGGTGCCCTTCGTCGATGGCGGCGACAAGCCTTACTACGCGGGCTGCTGCTTCGACCTCATCGCCTGATTGCCTGATCGCCCGCGGGTGCATCGGCCCGGCCCTGCCCGGGCTCGAAAACCGCTTGACGGCCTCCGAAAAGATATTAAAGTGATATCACTTTTAACGGAGGCCCCATGCAAGACACGACCCCCACCCCACCGCGCAAGGTCCGCAAGGAGCGCCCCTACCGGTCCGTCAACGGCTACGGCCTCGTGGCCGTGTCGCTGGTGCTGATCGGGCTCGGCGCCTGGGCCCTCGTGCAGCGGATGATGCCGCTGCCCATGAACGTCTTGCTGATCGTCGCGGGCGTGGCGCTGCTGCCGGGGCTGTACATGCTGCAGCCGAACGAGGGCATCATCCTCACGCTGTTCGGCGAGTACCAGGGCACCGACCGCACCGAGGGCCTGCGCTGGACCAACCCGTTCCAGGCCGGCCAGAAGATCTCACTGCGCGCGCGCAACCTGAACACGCCGCCGCTGAAGGTGAACGACAAGCGCGGCAACCCGGTGGAGATCGGCGCGGCCGTGGTCTGGCGCGTGCACGACACGGCGCAGGCCGTGTTCGAGATCGACGACTACAACAAGTTCGTCGCCATCCAGTCCGAAGCCGCCATCCGCCACCTGGCCACGCTCTACGCCTACGACAGCGGCGACGACCTGCAAAGCGACGAGGTCACGCTGCGCGCCGGCCTGGACGTGGTGGCCGACGCCCTCAAGGCCGAGCTGAACCAGCGCTTTGCCAGCGCCGGCGTCGAGGTGCTCGATGCCAAGCTCACCCACCTGGCCTATGCGCCCGAGATCGCCCAGGTGATGCTGCGGCGCCAGCAGGCGGTGGCCATCGTGAGCGCGCGGCACCAGATCGTGGCGGGCGCGGTGGGCATGGTCGAGGCCGCCCTCAAGGGGCTGTCGGAGCGCAACCTCGTCGTGCTCGACGACGAGCGCAAGGCCTCGATGGTGTCGAACCTGCTGGTGGTACTGTGCTCGGACCGCGAAACCCAGCCCGTGGTCAACACGGGCACGCTCTACACCTGATGCATCCACGGCCCCCGCTCACCGCCGCCACCTCGTTGTTCCCTGATGGCCAGTCCCGGTAAGAAGTCCTATCCGCTGCGCATCGATCCGGCCCTGTGGGCCGAGATCGAGCGGCTGGCGGCCCAGGAGCTGCGCAGCGCGAACGCGCAGGTCGAGTTCCTGCTGCGCGAAGGGCTGGCGAAGCGGGGGCGGCTGCCGGCGGCGGCTGCGCCCGCCAAGGACGCGGACCCGCCCAAGCCCTCGCGCTAGTAGTAACCCCGAATTTCCTGAAGGCCGATTGACAGCCTCGGCCCCTACGATGGCACGGCACGATCTTCAGGAGACACACGCCGTGACAGCCTTCGCCTTCCCCCGTTCCGCCCTGACCCGCCGCGCCGCCCTGGCGCTGGCCGCCTCCTTCGCGCTCGCTGGTTGCGTCAGCACCCCACCCGCCGCCACGGGCGACATCCACGTCATGACCTCCGGCGGCTTCACCGCCGCCTACAACGAGCTGCGCCCCGGCTTCGAGCGCAGCACCGGGCGCAGCGTGAAGACGGCCTACGGCGCGTCGATGGGCAACGCCAGCGATTCGATTCCCAGCCGCCTGGGGCGCAACGAGCCCGCCGACGTGGTGATCCTGGCGCGCCCCGCGCTCGATGCGCTGGTGGCGCAGGGCAAGGTGGTGGCGGGCAGCCAGGTCGACCTGGTGCGTTCGTCGATCGGTTTCGCGGTGCGCAAGGGCGCGCCCAAGCCGGACATCGGCACGGTCGACGCGCTCAAGCGCACGCTGCTCGCGGCGCCGTCGATCGCCTATTCGGCGAGCGCGAGCGGCACCTACTACGAGACCGAGCTGCTCAAGACGCTGGGCATCGAGGACCAGGTCAAGCCCAAGAGCAAGCGCATCCTGAGCGAGCGCGTGGGCACGGTGGTGGCGCGCGGCGACGCGGCCCTCGGCCTGCAGCAGGTGAGCGAGCTGCTGCCCATCGAGGGCATCGACTACATCGGCCCGCTGCCCGCCGAAGTGCAGCGCGTGACGGTGTTCTCGGCCGGCGTGGCCACGGCCTCGAAGCAGCCCGAGGCGGCGCGCCAGCTGATCCGCTACCTCAACGCGCCGGCCGCGGCGCCGACGATCGCGAAGACGGGGCTGGAGCCCATGTCCGCGCGCTGAACTGCGGCTTCACGGCCCGTAAACTGGCGGCCTTCATCTCCTCCTTCCTCTTTCCGACGAACGGACGCCATGACCACATCGCCCTCTTCCGCCCTCGTGACCGCCTTTGCGCCCAGCGGCACGCTGCGCGCCTCGATCAACCTCGGCAACCCGATCCTGGCCAACAAGGACGCCACCACGGGCGAGCCGGTCGGCGTGTCGATCGACCTGGCCCGCGAGTTCGCGCGGCGCCTTGGCGTGGGCATCGAACTGGTGGTGTTCGAGAAGGCCGCGGCCTCGGTGGACGCGGTGAAGAACGAGAAGGCCGACATCGGTTTCTTCGCAGTCGATCCGGCGCGCAGCGAAGGGCTGCGCTTCACGGCGCCTTATGTGCTGATCGAGGGCAGCTACCTCGTGCCCGAATCCTCTGCGCTGACCGACAACGCGCAGGTCGATGCTGCAGGCCACCGCATCTCGGTCGGCTCCGGGAGCGCCTACGACCTGTTCCTCACGCGCGAGATCAAGGCGGCCGAGATCGTGCGCCTTCAGGGCGCGGGGCCTGCGCTCGCTGCATTGCGCGCGGGCCAGGTCGAGGTGGCGGCGGGCATTCGCCAACTGCTCGAAGGCGAAGCGGCCCGCGCACCGGGGGTGCGTGTGCTGCCGGGGCACTTCATGGTGATCCAGCAGGCGATGGGGACGCCGGCCAGCCGGGGGGCCGAGGCGCAGGCGCTGCTCTCTTCCTTTGTCGAAGAGATGAAGGCTTCGGGCTTTGTGGCCGATGCGTTGAAACGCCATCGCATCGAAGGCGCGATCGTTGCGCCGTAACTAGGCGCTCTTTTTCAGGGCGCGTGCACAGGCCACCGGGTACTTCCCTCCGCGAATGTCCCCCGGCCTGCGGCCTCCTCCTTGATTTCGCTGCGGGAAGCACCCAGTGTCCTGCGCACGCTGGGCGCTGTCGTGGGCTGGTGGCCGATCAGAGCTTGTGCGCTTCCACCGGTCCCTGCGAATAGAACAGGAAGTAGCCCGTCTGGGTCTTGAAGCCGTTTTTCTGCCACCCGGGCGGCACCTTGAAGATGCCGAGCTGGTCGCTCGAGATGCCGACGAAGGACGTGTTCTCCGTGTCGGTGGTGATGCGGCTCCAGCGCTCGCGCGTCACCGGCTGCAACTGCATCTTCGGTTCGCTCCACTCGGGTGTGCGCACCTTGTCGCGCATGATGTAGCGGTCGCCGTCGCGCTCGATCTTGACGACCTCCTTGAGCACGCCGTTGCGTTCGACGGCGTAGACGCCGACCAGTTCGGTCTCGGGCCCGCCGCGCGCGCCGCAGGCCGAGAGCAGTGACACGCAGGCCACTGCCAGCAAAGAATTCAGAAGAGTTTTCATGGGATTCGAATGAAGTGACGCATGCGCCGTCCGACGGCACATGCGGGGTTCACGAAAGAAGAGTCAACTCAGCCCGACTCAACGCTTCTGGTTCTCGCGCAGCGGCAGCTTGCCCTGGAAGCGCAGCGCGTGCGGGTACTCTTCCTTACCGCCCGCGTCCACCGCCGCCATCTTCTGCTGGCTCAGCTGCGTCTTGGCGAGCAGCGGCGCCGGCAGGTTGAGCACGCCCTTGATCTGGTCGTACTGCGCCTGCGTGATGCGCCCCACGCCCAGCAGGCGGAAGGCATCGCGCTCGATGTTCAGCAGCAGCGGCTTGTTGCCCGCGAAGTTCTGCACCTTGGCCAGCAGGTTGCTCCACGACGGCGCGCTGTAGTTGCTCACGTAGTAGTCCTGCCCCGTCGGCCCGGCCAGCACCGCGGTGCAACCCGGCAGCTCGACCTGCGTGGCGTTGTTCGACATCACGAAGGTCTCGCGCTTTTCCATCGCGTCGCCGTACGCCAGCGTGACGGGAATGGTCCACGTCGAGGCCGGGAACTGGTTCTGGTTGGGGAACGACTCCTGCGTGATGTTCACGTAGGTGCGGTCGCCGGCGCACTGCGCATCGACCGTGAGCAGCGGAATGCCGGTCTGGCGGATGAAGCTGTCGCCGATCTCGCTCACCTTCTTGCCGCCGGCGGCCTTCTCCAGCGAGGTCCACAACCGCGTGGGCGTGACGTTGCCGAACGCGTAGTCCTTCAGGTAGATCTGCAGGCCCTTCTGCATCGCCTCTTCGCCGATGTAGTTCTGCACCATCTCCAGCACGTGGCTGCCCTTGTTGTAGACAAAGATCGCCGGGCTGATGAAGCCGAAGGAGCCTGCGTCGTTCAGGTTGCGCTGCACCGGCACGGCGGAGGGCTTCAGGTCGGCCACGATCACGTTGTGCTTGTCCAGCACGTAGTCTGAGAAGCTGTAGTACTCGGGGTGGAACTTGATCGTGGTGCGCCGTTCGAACCAGCGCGCGAACGACTCGTTGAGCCACACGTTGTCCCACCAGTCGAGCGTGACCAGGTCGCCAAACCACTGGTGCGCCACCTCGTGCGTGACCACGGTCACCGAGTACAGCGTGGGCTTGTCGCCGGGCTTGGTGAGCACCGCATCGGCAAACTCGAAGATCGCGCCCCAGTTCTCCATGCCGCCAAAGCCGGTGTTGGGCTTGTTGTCGTAGCTGTCGTTGGCGGCCACGGTGTCGAACTTCTTGAAGGGCAGCGAGATGCCGGTGTACTTGTAGTAGTAGTCCATCGACACCTTGGTCCACTCCATCGCGAACTTGGCCCAGTCGGAGCGGCCCGGCGGCGTGAACCAGCGCAGCGCCATGTCGCTGCCGTCCAGCGGGTTCTTGAAGGTGTCGGCCAGGATGTCGAACTTGCCGCCGCCGAAGAAGGCCAGGTACATCGGCATCGAAGGCGTCTTCTCGAAGGCCACGCGCTGGTAGCCGTCGGGCAGTTTCACGGCCTCGGTCTGCGCGCCGTTGGACACGGTCTTCCAGTCGCCCGGCACCTCGGCCGAGATCTCGAAGGTGTGGCGGAAGGCCGGCTCGTCCCAGCCCGGGAACCACTGGCGCGCGAAGTTGGTTTCGCCCTGCGTCACGATGGCATCGCTGCTCACGCCCTCGGGCGTGGAAAGGCCCACCTTGAAGATGCCCGACGCGGCCGAGCACAGCGGGTTCTTCGCCATCACTTCCGGCGTGCAGTACTCGGCATCGGAGAACTGGATCTTGCCGTCCCACTCCATGTGCAGCAGGTACTTGCCCTTGGCGATCTGGCCGTCGTTCAGGCGCAGCTGCACGAAGTCGCCGCGCGTCTGCGGCGTGGGAATCAGCGGGATCACCTCGCCCGGCTTGGACACCTTGCGCAGCGTGGTGCGCCCGCGCGCGAAGTTGAGGTCGTGCGCGGCGACGACGATGGCGTCGACCGGCTTGAGCACGTCGATCTCCACGTCGGCGCGGCCCACGAAAGTCTTGAGCGCCGCATCGGGGCGGAACCACAGCTTGTAGTTGACGGGCCAGACCGTGTCGGGCAGTTCCATCGGCCGGGCCGAACGATCGACCGCGGCCACCGCCGAGTCGGCTGCGGCGGGCACGCCGTCGTCGGGGGTCTTCTTGGTGGTGTCGCCGCTGTCGGCCGCGGGCGCGTTGGCCAGCGACGGCGCGTTCAGGCCGGAGCCGCCGAAGGATGCGCCACCGCCGCTGTCTCCGCCGCCGCCGCAGGCCGTCAGCGCGGCGAGGGTCACGGCCGTAAGGGCCAGGCAATGAACGACAGGTGTATTCAGTGATTTCATGATCGCCTCTGGGTACTCTTGGTAAGGAACATGCGCCGCACCGCAGGCACCGGCGGATAG
This sequence comes from Variovorax sp. GW822-FHT04A09, assembly GCF_058801005.1. Taxonomy (NCBI): domain Bacteria; kingdom Pseudomonadati; phylum Pseudomonadota; class Betaproteobacteria; order Burkholderiales; family Comamonadaceae; genus Variovorax; species Variovorax sp. GW822-FHT04A09. The sequence continues at coordinate 1,488,047 of NZ_JBXAMV010000001.1, forward strand.
CCGGTGATGCACGTGACGCGCGCGGAATGAGTGGAACGACAGATCAACAGGAAATGCGGGCAGCACAACGCCCTCCCGGCGAACAAACCGTTCGTCAGGAACGCAGGCTCAGGCCGGACCGCACCGCATGTGCTGCGGTGGTCCCAGGATGCGCGGGGCGAGCGGCGCCATTCCCGTCAAGACGCGGGGTGTGGGGGGAGCGTGTGAACGCGGTGGGGTGTCGCGGGCCGGGCTCAGTGCCCGTGCATCGACGCGATGCGTTCACCCGTCAGGTGAACGGCCGGGGCCATGGCGAAAGCGATGGCGACGGCAAGACTGGCTGCGGCTCTTGTGGTTGATTTCACGCGCATTCCCTCGTCCGTTGAAGTGCACGCAGTTGTAGCTGATCGATGCAATGAGCTCAACGATCCGCGGAACTTTTCTCTCTCCAATTGTTCGCGCGCGATAGGCCGAATGGCGTCATGGCACGCGACGCGTGCCATGCGATACGAAGATGGTTCTGCGGCCGAAACACCTGCTCACGCAGATGACAAAAACACGGGACCTTCACTGTGACGAAGCGGCCACAGTACGAAGGTTCAAGCCGCGACCAAGGCTACGAAAGCTGTGAACCAGAGACTGCAGCAGTGCGTTGCGCGCGCTCGCGCCACCACAGCAGAAAGCCGCATGCGAACACGACGACCTGCGTGCCGATGAGCAGTGCAAAGCCCGCGAAGAAACCCGCCGCCGACGAGGCCGCGGTCACCGCCGTGTTCGCTGTGCCCGAGCCATGCGACACCGCGCTGATCACGCCGCCCATCAGCGCCGGCATGAAGCCCGCCACGAGGCTGCCCACGCCGTTGGTCACGCCGAAGGCGCTGGCCGTGTGCTCGGGCCGCGAGCAGTGCTGCACGGTGCTCGGAATGGCGGGGCTCTGCAGGCCCCAGAAGAAGTTGGCCGCCACGAGGCAGGTCGCGGCCATGTACGGGTCGCGCGCATTGATGGCCAGCAGCACCGACAGTGCCACGCCCGCGCTCGCGCCCATGAAGATGAAGGGCACGCGGTCGCGCCCCAGCTTGTCGATGAGCACGCCGCCCGTGAACACCGCGAGCACGGTGGCGTACTGCGGCAGCGAGGCGATCCAGCCCATCTCGCGAAGCGAGAAGCCGCGCGCCTCGCGCAGGTAGGTCGGCAGCCAGTTGCTGCTGCCCCAGAGATAGGCCAGCGCCGCCGAGGTCAGCAGCGTGATGAGGAACAGGTGCCGCGTATGCAGCGCGCCTTTCACGATGCCCGCCACGCGCGACATCGCATCGCCCAGCGACGAGGGCTTGATGCCGTCGCCGTGCCCCGCGGGCATGCGCACGAAGGCCAGCACCAGCGGAATGCCCAGCACGATATTGAGCACACCGAGCACGTGGAACGAGCTGTCCCATTCGAACTGCGTGAGCAGATAACCCACCAGCGGATAGCCCACCGCCAGGCCCAGGCCCGTGCCCATGTTCACCAGCGCGTTGGGCTTGCCGTTCTCGTGGCTCTGGAAATGCGCCTTGATGTACGACGAGGCCAGCGAGAACAGCGGCCCTTCCGACACGCCCAGCAGCACGCGCGAGGCCAGCAGCAGGCCGTAGCTGTTGAACATCGGCGAAGCCCAGGTCACCACGCCCCACAGCACGAGGCCGTAGATCAGGCTGCGCCGCACGCCGAACAGCGCCGAGCAGAACGGCGTGAGAACGAAAGCCGAGATGCCGTAGCCCAGCATGAAGGCCGTGGCCAGGAGGCCCTGGCTCACGCGGTCGGAGGCGTCGAGGCCCACGTGCTTCAGGAAGGCCGCATCGGTGATCAGCACCGCGATGTTGATGCGGTCGACGTAGGAGATCGCGACGATCACGAACAGGGTGACGACCCCGTACCAGCGCATGGCCTTGGATGACATGGGATTCTTCTCAGGTGGGTTGCACGGGGGCCGGCGCGGCGTCAGGGGCAGTCGTTCGCCGGCCTGCCTGCGTCGAGAACCGTTCGGGCGAATCCGAACGCGTCGGATTGCGAGGCGCCGATGACCGACCGGTGGGTCTGTCCGGCGTACTGCTTCAGTTGCACGGTCGCGCCGCGCGCACACAAGCTGCGCACCATCGCCGCCGTGGTGTCGGGCGTGACCGTCGTCTCGTCCTTCTCGCCCTGGATGACCGACACGGGCACCCGCATCGTGAGCGACGAGGCATCCTGCGCGGCCAGCAGCCGGGCCATCGCGTCGTACGCCGCGCCGGGCTTCAGGTACGGGCCCGGCGGCAGCGGCGGCATCGCGAACAGCCCCGAGAGGCAGGCGGAGCCCATCGCGTCGAGGTGCGGGCGCAGCGCGGGCGAGGCCAGGGCCTGCACATCGATGGCCGGGTTCATCGCCTTGGCGCTCATCACGGTCAGCGACACGAAGGGCAGCGCCGGGACGGCCACCGCTTCGCCGCGCATCACGCTGTCCATGAAACGAAGCACGCCGGGCCCCGTGGGCGCGATGGCGATGGCCGCCCGCAGCGGGTAGCGGCCGGCGCTGCGGTCCGGCAGGCCGGCGGCCCACAGCACGGCGCCGCCGCCCTTGCTGTGGCCCACGGCGATCCAGTCGGGGCGCAGCTTCACGCCGTCGAGCGCATGCGCGGCCGCCACGGCATCGGCCAGGTTCTCGGCGTTGCTGCGGCTGTGCAGGTCGGGCACGGGCCCGAAGGCGCCCCACCCCGCGTAGTCGGTGCGCACCACGGCATAGCCCTGCTGCACCCAGGCGTTGAGGTACGCATCGCGCTCGCGGTTCACGACCAGCGAGGGCGCGCACTGGGGCGCGAGCCCGGTCGAGCCGTTGGCCCAGGCGATCACGGGATAGCCGCCGGTGGGCGCGGGCGTGCGCGGCAGCGCCACCTGGCCGACGACCACCGCGTTGGCGCCGTCGAAGGTGGTGGACGCGTACGACATGACCCAGTTGCGCCCTGCGTCGGGCAGGCCGTGCAGCTTGTCGGCGCTGGCCAGCAGCAGCTGGCCGGGCGCGAGCTGCGCGGTCGGCGACATGCCGGCGCAGCCGGTCACGAGCAGCGATCCGAGGGCCAGCGCCGCGAGGCGCCGCACCTGCGGCCAGACGGGGGTTGCGCGCATGCCGGCCCCTTCCCGTCAGAACATGTGCCGCATGCCGAACTCGACGCCGCTGGAGGCGCGGTTGGGCATGGTGATGGCGCCGGCCAAAGCCTGCGTTGCGCCGTTCTTGTTGCTGATGCGGGCAATGGTTCCGTACACCGCCGTGCGCTTGGACAGGTTGTGCACGTAGCCCAGGGCCAGCTTCGACGTCGTGGGCTCGAGCACCGCATTGAGCGGCTCCAGCTTGTAGCGCGCGTACGAGGCCTTGATCTCGCCCGGCCCGATGGGCAGCTGGAAGCCGACCAGCACGCCCTTGGCGTCGGTGCTGCCCTTCGATTCCTTGTACAGCTCGCTCGTGAGCTTGAGGTTCATGAGCGCCGCATCGAAGGTGTAGGACGCGCCCAGGTTGGTCACGCGCAGGTCGCCGGCGGCGTAGCGCGTGCGGCCGGTGGCAATGGCCACGTTGAGGCCGCCGCTCTGGTAGCCGAAGCGCGCGCCGGTGTGCTGGCCGTCGCGCTTGTTCGACACCTGGGTGCCGGGCAGCACCGAGTTTGAATCGTTCTCGCCCATCGCGTACATCACCTGGCCGTAGAAGCCGCCCAGGTTGGCCGGCAGGAAGTAGCCGACGCTGTTCGAGGCGCGCGTGCCGGTGGGCGCCACCAGGCCGCCCAGGCCCGAGAAGTAGATCTGGTTGGCGCCGATGCCGCCGCCGGTGCCGAAGGGGTCGAAGATCGCGGTGTTCCAGAAGGCCGGCACGTAATCGCGGCCCAGGCGCACTTCACCGAAGGGGCCGGCCAGGCTCACGGTCGAGCGGCGGTTGAAGCTCAGCACGCCGGGCGTGCCGTTGCCGCTGGCCTGGTTGTTCGAGTTCGACGGAAAGCCCGTGCCGCTGTCGTTCTGCAGGCCCATCTCAAGCCAGAAGTTGGCCGAGTAGCCGCCGCCGAGGTCTTCGGTGCCGCGGAAACCGAGGCGGCTGAACATGTTGCCGCTGTTGCCCAGCTGCGTCTTGTGGGCCGATCCGTTGCCGCTGCCACGCGTATAGACCACGGAGGCGTCGACGACGCCGAACAGCGTCACGGAAGATTGGGCCAGCGCTCCGCCAGCCGCGGTGGCCGCAGCCATCGCGATCAAGTACTTTTTCATTGAATGTCTCGGTTGGTTTTCTTCTCTCGGCCGTCTTTTAGGTTGTGGCCTTGTTGCTCAGATATCCAGCACCAGCCGCTCGCCCTTGCAGCGAGAGACGCAGATCATCATGGTCTTGTTGGACGCACGTTCGATCTTGGTGAGGATGCCGTCGTGGTGATCGACTTCGCCCTCGAGCACCGCCGTTTCGCAGGCGCCGCAGACGCCTTCCTTGCAGCTGTGGTCGGGGTTGAGGCCAGCGTCGATCAGGCTGTCGAGAATCGATTTGCCCGGAGGCACCTCGACGCTCTTGCCGCTCTTGGCGCACTGCACCACGCAGGTCTGCGTGGTGCAGTGCGCCTCCACATGCACGGCGGCGAAGCGTTCGATGTGGGCGTTGGCGTAGCCCAGTTGCTCGCAGCTCTTTTCGAAGGCGTCGAGCATCGGCGTGGGGCCGCAGCAGTAGTAGTGGCTGGTGGCGCCCTTGCCGGCCAGCATCGATGCGAGGTCGGGCGGTGCGCCCTTCTCGTCGTCGAAGTGCCAGGTGAGCTGCACCGACTTCTCGGTGGCCAGCGCTTCGATGGCGTCGCAGAAGGCGGCTTCCTTGCGGGTGCGCGCGCAGTACACGAACTCCACCGGCTTGCCGATGGCGATGAGCCGCTGCAGCATGCACCAGATGGGCGTCACGCCGATGCCGCCGGCCACGAGCACCGAGCGTTCGGCGCCCTCTTCCAGCTTGAAGTTGTTGCGCGGTGCCGAGATGGGCAGCGTCATGCCCACGCGCAGTTGCTGGTGCACGTAGCGCGAGCCGCCGCGGCTCTTGCGGTCGTTGAGCACGCCCACCACGTAGCGCTGGCGGTCGCTCGAGGGGTTGCACAGCGAGTAGCTGCGCACCAGCCCGTTGGGCAGGTGCAGGTCGATGTGGGAGCCGGCCTCGAAGGCGGGAAAGTCCACCGCCGGCGTGGCCGGCCGGAACTCGACGCTGACGATGCCGTCGGCCTCGTAGCGCATGGTGTGCACGAGGGCGTTCAGCGTGGGAGAAGACATGGCAGTGCTCGCTTGCTTGCAGTTCAGGCCGTGGTGGCCTCGGCTTGCGCCAGCTGCGCCTGCGCGAGGTTGCGCATGTGGCGACGCAGGCGGACGATGCCCAGGTCGTGCTGGTACAGGTTCTCGTGCTGGTTGGCGTCGGCTTCCATCTCTTCGAGCATCACGCGGTCCTGTTCCAGCACGTGCCAGTGACGCGCCTCGAGGCGGTTCTTGTAGAGGAAGCGCCAGGTGTCGCGCTCCCAGCCCGGCGCCAGCTTGCGTGCGCGCCAGAAGAAGGTGGCGGTCATGCCGTTGGCCATCGGCGAGAAGGCACCGATGATGATGAAGTTGCCGCCGGGGCCGCCGGTCTTCGGGTACGGAATTTCCAGGCGCATCCAATGGATGCCGGTGTCGGCCCACTCGGTCCAGTCGAAGTTGACGTTCCGCTGGCCTTCCTTCTCGAACACGAAACCGATGTCGGTCGGGCGCACGCCGAACTTGGCGCTCGAATCGCCCTCGGCCATCGAGTGCGACTGCTTGTGCAGGTACGTGCCGTGCATCGGGTCCATCACGTTGTCCAGCACGTAGCGGTAGTCACCCTTCCACTCCGTGTAGCACAGGAAGTTGGAGTACTCGGCCTCGTCGGTCAGCTGCTCGGGCAGCACCAGCGGCGGCGGCACGTCGACCGGTTCCTTCGAGTTGTAGAGGAACACGGCGCCCGCGCGCTCCTGCACGTGGAAGTGGCGCGTGGCGCGCGAGCCTTCGAGCTTGCAGCCCGGACTGCCGGGCACGCGCGTGACCACGCCGTCATGGCGCACTTCGACGCCGTGGTACGGGCACGAGAGCCGGTCGCCCAGCACCACGCCCTGCGACAGCGGCGCGCCGCGGTGCGGGCAGCGGTCTTCCAGCGCATGCAGCACACCTTCGCCGTCGCGCCACAGCGCAATCTTGCGGCCGAGGCGGCGCAGGGAGATGGGGTTCTCCTTGATGAAGTGCGAGGGGCAGATCGGGTACCAGAGGTCCTTCAGGCCGATCTCGAGCAGGTGGTCGACCGGATCGGCGGGAACGGGATGGATGGCGATGGTCATGGTGGTTCTCCTCAGGCGGCCAGCGTGGCCATTTCCTTGCGGTACAGCGCCTCGGTCCATGCGAGGCCGCCCGGCGTGGCCAGGCCGCTGTCGTTCAGGCGTTGCACCAGGCCCGGCAGGTCGTGGATGCCGTCGGCATAGGCGCGTTCGATCACGTCGCCCAGCAGGTCTTCGTAGGTGGTCGCGGGGCGCTGGCGCGCCTGGTGCGGTTGGAGAAAGCGGTCTTGTTGCATCGTGAGCCTCCGTAAGCGAGGGGAAAAATTTCAGGCGGTGGCAGCGGCGACAGCGCCCTGCGCCGGCACGCCCAGCGGCACGGCCCAGGCGTCGTAGGCGTACACCCAGTCAGCGTTGCCGCCTTCGCGCAGCCAGTTGTTGCCGCGCGAGCCGAGCTGCACCTGGCTGGCGCGCTCGATGCGCGCCGTCTGGTAGGCCTGCAGCGCGGCGGGAATGCCGGCCATGGCGACGCCGTCGAGGTGGCGCGACAGCACCACGGCGTCTTCGATCGCCATGCCGGCGCCTTGCGCCATGAAGGGCAGCATCGGGTGCGCGGCATCGCCCAGCAGCGCCATGCGGCCCTGCGCCCAGGCGGGCATCGGGTCGCGCTCGTACAACGCGGTCTTCAGCACCGTGTCGCAGGCGTCGAGCAGCGCGCGCGCCTCGGGGTGGTAGGCCACGTACTGCTCGCGCAGCTCGTCGACGCTGCCCGGCGCGGTCCACGACTCGAGGTGCCAGGTGTCCTGCGGCGTGGTGGCGAAGATGAAGATGTCCTTGCCGCGGTTCAGCGGGAAGGTGACGATCTGGCTCTGCGGGTTCGGGCCCCACCACTTGGTGAAGGCGCCCAGGTTGGGCACGCCGGCCACGCGCTCGGCGGGCACCACGGCGCGGTAGGCGACGATGCCCGTGAAGCGCGGGCTCTCGGCGCCGAACATCGCGGTGCGCACGCCCGAGTGGATGCCGTCGGCACCGATGAGCGCACCCACGCGGGCGCTGGTGCCGTCGCTGAACGACAAGGTCACGCCGTTGTCGTCGGCGGCGATGGTCTCGGCACGCTTGCCGAGTGCCACGCGCTCGGCGGGGAACATGTCGGCCAGTGCGGCCAGCAGGTCGGCGCGGTGGATGGTGAGCTGCGGCGCGCCGTAGCGCTGTTCGGCCGAGTCGGCCATTTCGAGGCGCGAGGTTTCTTCGCCGCTGTCGTAGGTGCGGCTGATGCGGTGCGACGGGCGGGCCGCCGTCACGCGGGCGGCGTCGCCCACGCCCAGGCCGTCGAGGGCGCGCACGGCGTTCGGCGTGAGGTTGATGTCGGCGCCGACGCGGGCGAACTGCTTGGCCTGTTCGAACACGACCACGTCGTGCCCCGCGCGGCGCAGTGCGATGGCGGCGACCAGGCCGCCGATGCCGGCACCGACGATGCCGATGGTGGATTCGCTTGTCTGCATGGTCTCTGTCTCTCTTTGTTCTTGGGGGGTGGCTCACTCGGCCACGATGTTGCGGGCCTTGATGATCCGGGCCCAGACGGCCGTCTCATCGCGGATGTGGGCAGCAAACTCGGCGGGCTTCATGGCCGCGTCGGTCATGCCCTGCGCCTTCAGGCGTTCGCGCACGTCGGGCTGGGCCAGCATCTCGGCCGCATCCTTGGCGAGCTGCTCGACCACCGCGGGCGGCGTGCCCTTGGGGGCCAAGAGGCCATACCACGAGGTCACGGCGACGCCCTGGATGCCCTGCTCCGCCAGCGTGGGGATGTCGGGCGCGGCGGCGCTGCGCTTGGCTTCGGTCACGCCCAGCGCGACGAGCTTGCCGTTCTTGATGAAGGGCATGGTCGCGGGCAGGTTGCTGAACATCAGCGGCACCGAGCCGCCGAGCACGTCGTTGAGCGCGGGCGCCGTGCCCTTGTAGGGCACGTGCAGCAGGTCGATGCCGGCCTGCTGCTTGAACAGCTCGCCCGCCAGGTGCAGGCCGCTGCCCACGCCGGGCGAGGCGTACGACAGCGTGTTGGGCTTGGCCTTGGCCATCGCCACGAGTTCCTTCGCGCTCTTGATGCCCGAGGCCGGCGACGCCACCAGCACGTTGGGCGCCTTGGCGAGCATGGTGACGGGCACGAAGTCCTTCTCGATGTTGAACGGGAAGTTCGGCATCAGCGTCGGGTTGATCGTGAGGTTGCCGGCCGGCACCACGAGCAGCGTGTGGCCGTCGCCCTTGGCACGCTTGACCTTGTCGATGCCGATGTTGCCCGCCGCGCCCACCATGTTCTCGACCACCGCCGCCTGGCCGTAGCGCTTGGCCAGGCCGTCCGACAGGATGCGGGCCAGCGTGTCGACCGGGCCGCCGGGCGGGAACGGCGAGACGATGGTGAAGCGGTCGCTCGACAGCTGCTTGTGCGCGTCGCTCTGTGCATGCGCGGGCAAGGCGATGGCCAACGCCGCGGCGGCCAGCAGGGAGAAAGAAAAACGTCGTTGCATGAGGGTCACCGGGTTCACTTCTTTTCCGTCAGGAAAGCACCTTTCGGGCCTTCCGCGTTCTTCTGGCGACGGGTGTGGCCATCGAGGCCACCATCGACCGCCCATTCGGCGAACACGGTCGGGCCGGGTTCGAACTCGCGCGGCTGCCAGTCGGCGGTGAGCTGGTCTTCGTCGGCGTAGTACTCGATGAGGCCGCCGGCCGGGTTCTTGAAGTACCAGAAGTACGCCGACGACACCGGGTGGCGCCCCGGGCCCAGCTGGGTGTCCCAGCCGCAGCGTGAAAAATGCAGGCCGCCGCCGAACACCTCGTGGATGTCGCGCACGGTGAAGGCCACGTGGTTGAGCCCGCGCTTGCCCGAAGGAATCTGCAGCAGGAACAGGTCGTGGTGGCCGCCCTCGGGCGCGCAACGCATGAACGCACCGCGGTTCGGGTAGCCGTCGGACGACACGAAGCCGAAGCGCTGCGCATAGAACGCGCTCGTGCCCTTCACGTCGCTCACGAAGAACACGACGTGGCCGACCTCGATCGGCGTGGCGCGTTCATAGATCGGTGCGGGCTGGTTCACGCGCGGCTTGGCGTTCCAGGTGTTCATGGCGCCGCAGTCGACCTCGACCGCGCGCTTGCGGCTGACCTGCAGGCGCACGGCCAGGCCGTTGGGGTCGGTGCAGCCGATGCGGCGCGCGACGTCGACCGTGGTGTCTGTGAAGTGCGGGTCTTGCGCGATGGCGGCGGCGTAGCGGTCCAGGTCGGCGTCGCTTTCCACGCCCCACACCACTTCGCGCAGCGTCGGGCCCTCTTCCATCGCGGGCGGCAGGCCGGGCTTGTCCCACGCCGCAACGACCACCTTGCAGCCGTTGAGGCACTCGAAGACGAGTTCGTCGGCGGCTTCAGATGTGAGTGAAAGGCCCCAGTCCTGGAAGAACTGGCGGCAGGCGGGCAGGTCGTCCGCGCCGTAGGTGATCTGGTCGATGCCAAGTACGCTCATCGTGTGCTCCTGTTCAGTTCGCCCACGGGAGCGGTTGGTCGTTGGTGCCCCAGTACATGCTCTTCTGTTCCATGTACTGGAAGATGCCTTCGCGGCCCTTCTCGCGGCCCAGGCCGCTGTCGCGCCAGCCGCCGAACGGCGTCGAGACCGAGAACTGCTTGTAGGTGTTGACCCAGACCGTGCCGGCCTGCACCGCGCGGCCCAGCTTCCAGGCGCGCTTGAAGTCGCGGCTCCACACGCCCGCGGCCAGCGCGTAGACGCTGTCGTTGGCCTGCGCGATCAGCTCTTCCTCGTTGTCGAAAGGCATCGCGACCAGCACCGGGCCGAAGATTTCTTCCTGGCTGATGCGGGCGTTGTTGGTCAGGCCTTCGAGGATCGTCGGCTGGTAGAAGTAGCCCTTGTCGTAGTCGGCGCCGTGCGGGCGCACGCCGCCCGTGCGGATGCGCCCGCCCTCGGACACGCCCAGGTCCACGTAGCGCTCGATGCCCTCGCGGTGCTTGGCCGTGATGAGCGGCCCCATCTGCGTGCGCTCCGAGGCCGGGTCGCCCACGCGCAGCGCATTGGCGCCTTCGGCCAGCCGCGTCAGGAACTCGTCGTAGATGCCGCGCGCCACGAACAGGCGCGAGCCCGCGATGCACGACTCGCCCGACGAACTGAAGATGCCGTACAGCACGCCATTCACCGCGTGGTCGAGGTCGGCGTCGTCGAGCACCATGGTGGGCGACTTGCCACCGAGTTCGAGCGACACCGGCATCATCTTGTCGGCCGCGATGTGGGCGATGTGTTTGCCGGTGGTGGTGCCGCCGGTGAACGACACGCGCTTGACCAGCGGATGCTTGGTGATGGCGTCGCCGATCACCGAGCCCTTGCCCGGCAGCACGCTCACGATGCCCTTGGGCACGCCGGCCAGCTCGCAGATGCGGGCCAGTTCCAGCGCCATGAGCGGCGTGACTTCGGCGGGCTTCACGACCACCGCGTTGCCGGCGGCCAGCGCGGGCGCCAGCTTTTGCGCTTCGCTGGCGATGGGCGAGTTCCACGGCGTGATGGCCGCGACCACGCCCATGGGCTCGTGCACGCTCATCGTGACGAAGGCGCCGCGCGAGGGGGTGATGGTTTCTTCCAGCGTCTCCAATGCGGCGGCGAAGAACTGGAAAGTGCCCGCGGCGCTGGCCACGAGGTTGCGCGTTTCGCTGATCGGCTTGCCGTTGTCCAGGCGCTGCTTCTGCGCCAGCGACTCGCCCTCTTCGCGGATCAGCTGCGCCACGCGGTGCAGCACGGCGGCGCGCTCGTGCGGCAGGCGCTGGGCCCAGCCACTGGTGCGAAAGGCGTGGTCGGCGCGCGTGATGGCTTCTTCGACGTCGGCCAGGCTCGCAGCCTTCAGGCGCGCGATGGGCTCGCCGGTGGCCGGGTACAGGCTTTCATAGACGTCGCCGCCGCCCAGGCGCCATTCGCCGGCGATGCAGATCGGAAGGAGTTCGGTGGAGATCATGGGGTGACTCGGAAGGTCAGATGGCCAGGGGCGCGACGCGGTTGCGCAGCGCGCGCACGGCGCTGTACACGGTCAGGGCCGAGGTCTTGGGGTTGGCCGCGAGCGGCTTGTTGCGCATGGTCAGCGCGAAGCTGCCGAAGGCGCCTTCGGCTTCGACGGTGTGCACGTTCTCGGTGGTGGCCGGGTCGGCAATGAGGCGCACCAGCGTCTGGTCCAGGCCCAGGCCCGCGAGCGACACGGTGGCCGCCACGTTGGCGTTCTTCGGATAGAGCAAGGCCGCTTCGCGCGCGCTGCCTTCGAAGATCACGGTTTCGTGGGCCAGCGTGTCCAGGTTGCGGCCCTGCTCGGCCGGTGTGCCCTTCCAGGCCTGCGGCGGCTTGCGGCCCGTGTAGCGCACGCTGTCCAGGCCGCCGATGCGGGCCGCGGCCAGCGCGTCGATGCCGCCGATGGCGCCGGGAATCAGCTGCACCTGCGTGCGGCCGGCAACGGCGGCGGCTTCGAGCTTCTCGGCGAAGCCCGTGGCCGACAGCGCGCCCACCGACGCCACCACGCAAGGCGTGCCGCGTGCCAGCGCGGGCAGCACGTGCTCCTCGATGGCGGCATGGCCGGCGGTCTCGACCACGAGGTCGATGCCGTCGGCGGGCACGGCGCTGCCCACCTGCGCGTCGGGCGCGACCTTCTGTGCGGCGGCAATGCCTTCGGCCGGCACGACGATGGCCACCACCTTCAGGGCGGGATCGCCGCGCAGCAGTTCGAGCACCGAGGTGCCGATGGCTCCGCAGCCGACGAGGGCGATGCGCGTGATGGCAGTGGTCATGCGTGGGGCTCCGCGTTCGCTCACTTGGCCGCGCCGAGCGCGGGAATCTGCGTGACCGTGTTGGTCGGCGGGCCCGCGAAGCTGGTCTTGAAACCGCCGATCGACAGCATGTCGATCTCCAGCAGGAACGGGCCGTCGGCGGCCAGCGCCTGGTCGAGCTGCGCCGGCAGGTCGGCCAGGTCTTTCACGCGGGCGTGCGGCAGCGCGATCGACTTGCACAGCAGGTCGTAGTCGGGCGTGTGCAGCTCGGCGTAGCACTGGCGGCCGCCGTACTGCGCGTCCTGGATGTTCTTGATCACGCCGTAGCTCTTGTCGTTCATGAGCACGATGACCATGGGCGCCTTCTCCTGCACCATGCAGGCCAGCTCGCCCAGGTTCAGGATGAAGCCCCCGTCGCCGGCCAGGCAGAAGGTCTTGCGGCCCGAACCCGTCACCGCCGCGCCGATGGCCGCGCCGATGGCCATGGGCATGCCCTGGCCGATGCCGCCGCCCGTGGCGTGCACGCCGGCGCTGGGTTCGAACACGCGCAGCTCGCGGTTGCCCCAGGTGCTGTTGGACACCGTGACGTCGCGCACCCAGTTGAACTTGCGGCCGGCCACCGACTGCAGCTGGCGCACGAGCTCGGCGTACGGGCCGAGGCCGTCGCGCAGCGTGGCCACGGCCTGGTCGTGCGCGGCGCGCAGGTCGACCAGCAGCTGCGGGTCGGCCTGGTACTTCGCGGCTTCGAGGCGGTCGGCCAGGCCGTCGAGGGCCAGCGCGGAATCGCCGCAGACAAAGGCTTCGGACGCATAGCAGCGGCCTTCGGCGGCGGCATCGGCGTCGATGCGGTACAGCGGGCGCGGCAGCTTCAGTTCGTACTTGAGCGTCTCGTTGCCGCGCAGGCGCGAACCGACCACGAGCATCGCGTCGCAGGTTTGATAGAAGGCCTCGACGGGCTTCTGGATGTTGTAGGCGCCGAGCGAGCCGGCATCGTCCTCAGGCACCGTGCCGCGGCCCTGCGTGGTCGTGACCACGCCGAAGCCCAGCTTCTGCAGGCGCTGGATCGCACTGCGCGCATGGCGGGCACCGCCACCGACCCACAGCAGCGGGCGCTTGGCGGTGGCCAGGCGCGCGGCCAGTGCATCGAGGCCGGCGGCCGAAGGCACGGGACGCTCGATGGGCAGCGGCGACAGGTCGGCCGGCATGGTCGTGAGCGCCGACTGGATGTCAATCGGAATCTCCACGCTCACCGGGCCGGTCGGCGCCGTCATCGCGAGCTGCACCGCGCGCTTGAGCGTGCCCAGCACCGTCTCGACGCTGCGCACGCGCAGCGCGGCCTTCGACACCGCCTTTAGCATGGTGAGCTGGTCGGGCGCTTCGTGGATGTACGACATGCCCTTGTCCAGGTACGGCGTCTCGATCTGGCCGGTGATGTGCAAGAGCGGCGCGCCGGCGGTCAGCGCCTCGACCATGCTGCCCGCGATGTTGCCCGCGGCCGGGCCGGTGCTGGTGATGCACACACCCAGGCTGGCGGTGGAGCGCGCATAGGCGTCGGCCATGTTGCCCGCGCCGGCTTCGCCGCGTGCCGAGATGAAGCGCACCGTGCCGCGCTGCGCGAAGGCATCGAGGATCGGCATGTTGTGGATCGAGATCACGCCGAAGGCTGCCTTGACGCCGCACTGCTCGAGGAACGCGGCGACGACGGCGCCGACCGTGACGGTGTTGTTGGGGTTATGCATGGCGGGAATGGCCTCCGGAGATGTCGATGTGGCTGCCGGTCGTGTACGACGCGAGCGGTGAAGCAAGGAAAAGGATCGCGCGCGCGGCTTCGGTCGGAAGCCCCAGGCGACCCAGCGGGATGTGTTTGGTGGTGGCGAGCTGGCGGCTCCAGGCGGCCCAGTCCTGCGACTTGTCTTCGCGCGCCTCGAAGCGGCGGCGCCACTGGCCCGACTCGACCAGGCCGATCAGGATGCCGTTGACGCGCACGCCCTGCGGCGCGAACTCGGTGGCCATGGAGCGCACGAGGTTCAACAGGCCCGCGCGCGCGGCCGAGGTGGCGACCATGTGCGGCTCGGGCTGGCGTGCCAGCAGCGAGTTGGCGCAGACGATGGCGGCATCGCCCAGCACGGCGCGCTGCGCCGTGAGCTGCGGCAGGAAGGCGCGCGTGGGGTGGATGACCGAGAAGAACTTCAGGTGCAGCTCTTGCATCCAGGCCGCGTCGTCGGTGTCGGCGAAGGTGGAGACACGCCCCTGCCCTGCGTTGTTGACCAACATCGAGGCCGGGCCGAGCGCGGCCTCGCTGGCGGCGGCGAAGGCGCGCACCGAGGCGGCGTCCAGCACGTCGCAGGTCTGCGCGAACAGCTTGGCGTCCGGGTACGTGGCACGCAGGCCGGCCACGGCGGCATCGAGCCGTTCGGCGTTGCGCCCGCACAGCGCCACGGCGGCGCCGCAACCGAGCAGCAGCTCGACGGTGGCCAGGCCGATGCCCGACGACCCGCCCGTGACCACGGCCACGCGGCCGGCCAGTGCGTCGGCGGCGAAGAAGGAGGAGGAAGGGGCGAAGGTCGTCATGGTCGATCGCAAGTCAGTCGTCAGGCGCTGCGCAGCGGCACCACCTTGCTGGTGCGCGCGGGCGAGTAATTGAGCAGGCCCGAGATCTCGTCGGCGGTGCCGCGCACGCGCTGCACCATCTCGTCCATGCGGTTCTCGTCGATGTGGCCCGAGGTGATGGTGGCGCCCAGCGCCGCCACGATGTGGCCGCTGTGGTCACGCACCGGCGCGGCGATGGTCGAGATGTTCGATTCGAAGAAGCCCTCGCCCAGCACATAGCCGCGCTGGCGGTCGGCCTGCACCATGTCGAACAGCTCGTTCACGGTCTTGGGCGTGCTCGGCGAGAAGGTCTCGAGCTTGTCTTCGGGGTACAGCGCGCGCAGCTGCGGCAGCGTGAGGTCTTCCAGCAGGATGCGGCCCAGCACCGTGGCGTGGGCCGGCAGGCGCGTGCCCACCGTGACCGAGCTGGCAAACGGCGTGGCCGGCGCCACCTTGGCGACGTAGACGATCGAACGGCCATCGCGCACCACCAGGTTGCAGGGCGTGCGCAGCTCGTCGCACAGGCGGTTGAGCAGCGGCGTGCCCAGCTGCGTGAGCTCCAGCGAGGCCAGGTATTCGAAGCCCAGGCGCAGCACCGCCAAGCCCAGGCGGTAGTCGCGCCCGCCCTCGGCGCGCTCGAGGAAGCCCATGTTCTCCAGCGTGGTGAGCAGGCGGAAGACGGTCGAGCGCGGCAGGTCGAAGCGGCGCGCCAGCTCGGGCGCGGACAGCGTGCGGCTCTCGCGGCTGAACTCGCACAGCACGCGCAGGCCGCGCTCCAGCGCGGGCACGTTGTAGCGGTCCGCGCCCTCTTCCATCACTTCGTTGTCGGTGGCCATCTTGGAATTCCTCTCGGTTGTCTTGTTCGTGTCGGGTCAGCCGGCGAGCGATTCGCGCAGCAAGGCGGCGACGGCCTGCGGTTGTTCCACATAGCCGGCGTGACCCGCATCGTCCACCAATTCGAGGGGCACGCCGCAGCGGCGCGCGACTTCTTCGCAGGCAGCGGGCGACGTGACGACGTCGAGCGCACCGCAGGCCACGCGCACGGGCATCGGCGGCGGCAGGTCGGCCAGCAGGTCGGCGTTGCACAGCAGCTCGACGGCCTGGCGATAGCCGTGGTCGTTCAGGCGCGCCATGTTCCAGCGCACCCACTGGCGGGCGTGCTCGCTGGCACCGTCGGACACGAGCCGGCCTGCACGCTTGGCGGCCATGCCGGCAATGCCAAGGTCGTCGAGCGTGGCCAGGCGTTCGGCGCGCACCTTGGCGCGGGCGTCGATGCGCCCGGCGGCCCCGTAGCCGATGGCGGGGCTCACGAGCACGAGGCGGCGGATGCGCTCACTGGCGCTCGACTCGCTGCGGGCGGCCGACGCGGCCACGATGGCGCCCAGCGAATGGCCGACGAGCACGCAGGAGCGGATCGACAGCGCATCGAGCATTTCTTCAAGGCGTGCGGCGTAGTCGGCGGCGGTCGGCGCGGCCGAGGCCAGCGGCGTCGAGCGGCCGTAGCCCGGTGCGTCCCACGCGATGAGGCAGGCCTGCGGTGCCAGCAGCGCCGCGGTGTCGAGCCACGAGGCCGCGCCCGAGCCGATGCCGTGCAGGCACACGATGACCGGGCCCTGCCCGCATTCGCGCACCGACACCACCGCGCCGCCGCCCACCGCGACGTCGCGGGCCGGAAAGCGCGCGTCGAGCCGCGCCAGCTCGGAAGCCGGCAGGGTCTGCGCGGAGATGTCGATGGTGCTCATGGCCTGTTCGCTCGCTTGCTCGCTCGCTCAGCGCTTGATCTTGGCCAGCGGGTGGTCGGCGGGGTACGTCGGCGTGACGGGCTTCTTGGCGCCGAGCATCACGCACATCAGCGCGTCTTCGTCGCCGATGTTGATCTCTTCGCGGTACACGCCGGGCGGCACCGAGATCAGGTCGCGGTCGGTCATGATGGTTTCGAAGCGCTCGCCGTCCTTCTCGATCACGACCTTGAGCTTGCCGCGGATGAGGAAGAACACCTCTTCCACGTCGGTGTGGATGTGCGGCGGGCCTTCGTGGCCGGCCGGGATCACCATGGTCGAGAAGGTGAAGTGCTCCGAGGGCACGGTGTTGGTGTCGGCCGCGACACCGGTGCCGCCGGTGCCCACGTAGCGCATCTGCGCGCGGCGGAACTTGGGGTCGAAGTCGGCCTGGAACTTCAGCGCATCCCAGTCGTACTTGCGGGTTTCGTAGCGGGCGATGCGGGTGTTCATCCACTCGGCCAGGCTGCTGCCTTCGGGCTGCGCCAGGGTGTTGTTGATCTTCTGCTGTTCGGACAAATCGCTCATGGGTGTACTCCTTGGTCGGGAAATTCGGTCGGTGGTGACGGGTTCAGTGCATCGCGAAGCCGCCGTTGACGGCGAGCAGCTGGCCGGTGACGAAGCGCGCCAGGCCGGACAGCAGGAACACGGTCGCGCCGCAGACGTCGGCCGCCTGCTGCTCGCGCGGGATGGCGCGGCCTTCGAGGTACTTCTGGTGGCGCGCCATCGGCACGTACTCGGTGGCCTCGACCAGCGTGAGGCCGGGCGCCACGGCGTTCACCGTGATGTTGTCGCCGCCCCATTCGCGCGCCAGCGAGCGCGTCATGGAAATGACGGCGCCCTTGCTCGAGGCATAGGCCAGCAGGTTGGGTGCGCCCCACAGCGCCGTGTCCGACGCCAGGTTGACGATGGCGCCACGGCCGCTAGCCGCCAGCGCGGGGCGGCAGGCGCGGCCCATGAGCCAGCTGCCGCGCACGTTGACGTTCATCACGCGGTCCCACATGTCGATCTCGAGCTGGTGCGCATCGCGACCGCCCGAGTTGGTGATGGCGGCGTTGTTGACGAGGCCATCGAGGCCGCCCAGCAGGCGCACCGCCTCGGCGGCGCCCGCCTCGATGGAGGCCGGGTCCGACAGGTCGATCGCCAGCGCATGCGCCGTGCGACCGGCATCGCGCAGCGCCTTCGCCTCGGTCTCGGCCAGCTCGCCGAGGATGTCGGCCAGCACCACGCTCGCACCCGCCGCGGCCACGCACTGCGCGAACGCCAGGCCCAGGCCACGCGCACCGCCGGTCACGAGCACGCGGCGGCCGGCCAGCAGGTTGGCGGGCATCTCGGCCAGCAGGGCCTGCAGGCTGGAGGGATCGACGATGGCTTTGAGGTCGGTCATGACGGGCGTCTCCGTGAAGTTCAGTCGGCCTGGATGCCGAGTTCCTTGATGACCTTGCCGAAGCGCGCGAAGTCGGCGGCGTTGGTCTTGGCCAGCACGTCGGCGTCGCCGCCCACGGGCGTGGTGCCCAGCACGGCCATGCGCGCGACGATGTCGGGCATCTTCAGGATCTCGTTGAAGTGGCCGTTGAGCGTCTTCACGATTTCGGGCGGCAGGTTGCGCGGGCCCCACAGGCCGTTCCAGGCGGTGAGCTCGACGTCCTTGTAGCCCAGCTCGGCGAAGGTCGGCACCTTGGGCGCGAGCGGCGAGCGCTCGCGCGAGGCCACGGCCAGCGGGACCATCTTGCCGTTGGGCATGTAGGGCGCCACCGGGCCCAGCGTGATGAAGGTCACCGGCACATGGCCGCCGAGCACGTCGTTGACGGCGGGCGCCACGCCCTTGTACGGCACGTGCGCCAGGCTGGTGCCCGAGGCGCGGGCGAACATCTCGCCCAGGATGTGCATCGGCGAACCGCTGCCCGGGCTGGCGTAGCTCAGCGACTTGCCGCCCTTGGCCGCGGCCACCGCGTCCTTCAGGCCGGTGTAGCCCTTGGCGCCGCTGGCCACGAGGAAGAGCGGCAGGCTGCCGGTCTGCACGATCGGCGTGAAGCCGTTGAGCACGTCGTAGCCAGAGGCGCTGCCGGTCTTGAGCACCAGCTGCGCGATCGAGAAGGTGCTGGGCGCGAGCAGCAGCGTGTAGCCGTCGGGCGCGGCCTTCGACACGAAAGCGCTGCCGATGATGCCGCTGGCGCCGGGGCGGTTGTCGACCACCACGGGCTGGCCGACGCGGGCCGAGAGCTTCTCGGCGTACAGGCGCGCCAGGGCGTCGGTGTCGCCACCCGCCGGATAGGCAACGACCAGCGTGATCGGCTTGCTGGGGTAGGTGTCTGCCCAGGCGAGTCCGGAAGCGCAAGCGGCGGCCAGGGAGACGGCAGCGGCGATGGCGAGGCGGCGAGTGTGTGTCATCGGGGGTCCGTGGAATCGGCGGTTTGTTTCGCTAAAGAAACAACGATTTATTAATGGAACACCGCGAGAATACCGACGAAGACAACTTCATGACTAGGTAAAAACCCTAGTTGAGGCGAAGCCAGGCTGCGCGGCCCACGAAAAAGGGCGGCCGTTTCGGGCCGCCCTTCGAGGGAGGAAAGCGTGGAACGGCTACCCGCCGTAGCGCGCCACGGTCAGGCCTTCCATGTCGATTTCGGGCGCCCTGCCCGCGACCAGGTCGGCCATCACGCGGCCGGTGCCGGCCGCCATGGTCCAGCCGAGCGTGCCGTGGCCGGTGCTCAGCAGCAGGTTGGGCACGCGGGTGGCGCCGATCACCGGCGTGCCGTCGGGCGTCATGGGGCGCAGGCCGGTCCAGAAGGAGGCATCGCGCACGGGGCCGCCGCGCGGGAACAGGTCGGTCACGACGTGCTCGAGCGTGTCGCGCCGCCGCGCATCGAGCGCCAGGTCGAAGCCCGAAAGCTGCGCCGTGCCGCCCACGCGAATGCGATCGCCCAGGCGCGTGACGGCGACCTTGAAGGTCTCGTCCATCACGGTGGATTCGGGCGCGCCGCTCGCGTCGGTGATGGGCACCGTGATCGAGAAGCCCTTGACCGGGTACACCGGCAGGTCGATGCCCAAGGGCCGCACCAGCGCGGGCGAGTAGCTGCCGAGCGCGACCACGTAGCGGTCGGCGGTGAAATTGCCCTGGTCGGTGCGCACCCCGGTCACGCCCTTCCCCGCTTCGTGTTCGAGGGCCTGGATGTTCACGCCGAAGCGGAATTGCACGCCCTCGGCTTCGGCCAGCTTGGCCAGCGCCTGCGTGAACTTGAAGCAATCGCCGGTCTCGTCGCCCGGCAGGCGCAGGCCGCCGACGAACTTGTTCTTCACGGCGCCGAGCGCGGGCTCATGCAACACGCAGCCGTCGCGGTCGAGCACCTGGTAGGGCACGCCCGACGCCTTCAGCACCTCGACGTCTTTCGCGGTGCTGTCGAGCTGCGCCTGCGTGCGAAAGAGCTGCAACGTGCCCTGCATGCGCTCGTCGTAGCGGATGCCGGTGTCCGCGCGCAGCGCCTTCAGGCAGTCGCGGCTGTATTCGGCCAGCCGCACCATGCGGCCCTTGTTGAGTTCGTAGCGCGCCTGCGTGCAGTTGCGCAGCATCGACAGGCCCCAGCGCCACATGGCCGGATCGAGCATCGGCTTGATGACCAGCGGGCTGTGCTGCATGAGCATCCACTTGATCGCCTTGACCGGCACGCCGGGCCCGGCCCAGGGCGCCGAGTAACCGGGCGAGACCTCGCCCGCATTGCCGAAGCTGGTTTCGAGCGCGGGCGCCGGCTGGCGCTCCAGCACCGTCACCGTGTGCCCGGCGCGCGCCAGGTAGTACGCCACCGAGGTGCCGATGACACCGCTGCCGAGAATCAGGACCTGCATGACAACCCCTCCCTCTTGAAAGCCGCCATGGCCTGAGGGTACAGGCTTGGCGCTCAGAGACCCAGCGAGTCCTGCAGTTCGCGCGCCGTCCAGCGCTTCGGCTGTTGCGGCCAGGCCTCGAGCAGCGCGACCATGCGCGCGTTGCGCGGTGCGCTCAGGCCGTGCTCCTGCGCGAGCCGCACCACCTCGCCGCTCAGTGCGTCGATCTCGGTGCGACGGCCCAATGCGAGGTCGTCGGCCATGCTCGAGCGCGCCTTGGCATCGATGCGCAGCATGCGCGCCGCGACGATGCGAAACAGCCAGTCGGGCAGTCGCAGCAGGCCCGGCAAGCGCCGCGCCGGCACGGCCGCCACCTGCGCGGGCACGATGCCGCCGGTGCGCAGCACGCCCAGCGTTTCGTCGATCAGCGCCGCGAAGCAGCGGCGGTAGCCGCGCTGCATGAGCTCGTCGCGCAGCGGCAGGCCCGACAGCGCATTGACCGGGTTGTTGAGGTTCAGCAGCAGCTTGCCCCACTGCACCGGCAGCAGGTCGGCATGCAGGTCAAGCGGCACGCCGGCGCGCTCGAACACGGGCAGCCAGTCGCGCAGCGTGGGGTCGTCTTCCGCGGCCAGCCGGCCGGGCGTGCCGCGGTGGAAGGCGCCGTCGCCGATCTCGGCCACGTTGTACGGCACCATGCCGGCGCGGATGTTGAGCGACGGGCCGGCCTGCCCCGCGGCGGCGCAGTTCGAGATGCCGTTCTGCAGCGACACCACCGTGGTACCGGCCGGCAAGGCAAAGGCCAGCTCACGCGCCGCCTCGGCGGTGGCGCCGCTCTTCACGCACAGCAACACCAGCGCGGGCCGTGCACCCACCGGCACCTGCTCGCACAGGCGCAGCGTGGGCGCCGCCAGCTTGTGCCGGGCGCCGTCGAGGTCGGTGAGCGTGAGGCCGTGGCGCGCGAGCTTGTCGAGCACGCGCGGGCGGCCGACGAAGGTGACGGGCACGCCCGCCGCCGCCAGGCTGCCGCCGATGAAACAGCCGATGGTGCCCGCCCCCATCACGAGCACTTCACCGGGGATCGCGTCGGACATGAAGTGCTGTGTGGGTAGTGAGCGGAAAGGACCTCAGGTCCGTTGGGCGACCCAGGCCTGCACCGATTGCAGCGCGGCCGGCAGGCCCGCGGCGTCGGTGCCGCCGGCCATGGCCATGTCGGGCTTGCCGCCGCCCTTGCCACCGACCTGCTGGGCCACGAAGTTGACCAGCTCGCCGGCCTTGACCTTGCCGATGCTGTCGGCCGTGACACCGGCCGCGATCTGCACCTTGTCGCCGTCCACGGCGGCCAGCACGATGGCGGCGGTCTTCAGCTTGTCCTTGAGCTTGTCCATGGTGTCGCGCAGCGTCTTGGCGTCGGCGCCATCGAGCTTGGCCGCGAGCACCTTGATGCCGTTGACGTCCACCGCCTGCGCGATGAGCTCGTCGCCCTTGGACGATGCGAGCTTGCCCTTGAGCGCGCCCACTTCGCGTTCGAGCGTCTTGACCTGCTCGAGCACCTGCGAGAGGCGGCCCTGCAGCTCGGCGGCCGGCGACTTGAGCGTGGCGGCCACGCTGTGCACGGTCGACTCGAGGTCCTGCAGGTACGACAGCGCGTTGGCGCCGGTAACGGCTTCGATGCGGCGCACGCCGGCGGCCACGCCGCCTTCGCTGACGATCTTGAACAGGCCGATGTCGCCCGTGCGGCCCACGTGGGTGCCGCCGCACAGTTCGCGGCTGGTGCCGATGTCGAGCACGCGCACGGTCTCGCCGTACTTCTCGCCGAACAACATCATGGCGCCGGTCTTCTGGGCCGACTCGAGGTCCATCACGCGGGCCTGCGTGGGCGCGTTGTCCAGGATCTCGGCGTTGACGCGCTTCTCGATCTCAAGAATCTGCTCGCGCGTAACGGGGGCGTTGTGCGCGAAGTCGAAACGCGTCTTGTCGGCGTCGACCAGCGAGCCCTTCTGCTGCACGTGGTCGCCCAGCACTTCGCGCAGGGCCTTGTGCATCAGGTGGGTGACCGAGTGGTTGCGCATGGTGGCGGCGCGGCGCGCGGTGTCGACCGCGGCCTTGACCGTGTCGCCGACCTTCAGCGTGCCTTGCGTCTGCGTGCCGTGGTGGCCGAACACGTCAGCCTTGATCTTCTGCGTGTCGTCGACGCCGAACTGCACGCCTTCGGCCACGAGCACGCCCTGGTCGCCGACCTGGCCGCCGCTTTCCGAATAGAACGGCGTGGTGTCGAGCACCACGATGCCGCTCTGGCCTTCCTTCAGCGCGTCGACGGCCACGCCGTCGAGGTACAGCGCGACGACCTTGGCGTTTTCTTCGAGGTGGTCGTAGCCGGTGAAGGTGTTGCCCGCGCCGGCGTACTCGACGTTGCGGTCCATCTTGAACTTGCCGGCGGCACGGCCCGCGGCCTTCTGCTTTTCCATGGCGGCATGAAAGCCGGCTTCGTCGACGCTCAGGCCGCGTTCGCGGCACACGTCGGCCGACAGGTCGAGCGGGAAGCCGTAGGTGTCGTGCAGCTTGAAGGCGACGTCGCCCGGCAGCACCTTGGCGTCGCCGGCCAGCGCCGCGTCGAGGATTTCCATGCCGTTGGCCAGCGTTTCGAAGAAACGTTCTTCTTCGGCCTTCAGCGTGTCGATGATGCGTTTCTCGTCGGCCACCAGCTTGGGGTAGGCGTCGCCCATGAGCTTCACGAGGTCGGGCACCAGCTTGTGGAAGAAGGGCTTCTTCTGGCCCAGCTTGTAGCCGTGGCGGATGGCGCGGCGCACGATGCGCCGCTGCACGTAGCCGCGGCCTTCGTTCGACGGAATGACGCCGTCGGCCACCAGGAAGGAGGTGGCGCGGATGTGGTCGGCGATCACGCGCAGCGAGTTGTTCGACAGGTCCTGCGTGCCGGTCTCGCGGCCGGCGGCCTTGATGAGCGCGTCGAAGATGTCGATTTCGTAGTTGCTGTGCACGTGCTGCAGGATCGCCGCCAGGCGCTCCAGGCCCATGCCGGTGTCGACGCAGGGCGCGGGCAGCTTCTTGACCGAGCCGTCGGGCTGCATGTCGAACTGCATGAACACGTTGTTCCAGATCTCGATGTAGCGGTCGCCGTCTTCATCGGGCGAGCCGGGCGGGCCGCCGGGGATCTCGGGGCCGTGGTCGTAGAAGATTTCGGAGCACGGGCCGCACGGGCCCGTGTCGGCCATCATCCAGAAGTTGTCGGACATGTAGCGTCCGCCCTTGTTGTCGCCGATGCGCACGACGCGCTCGGGCGGCAGGCCGATTTCCTTGGTCCAGATGTCGTAGGCCTCGTCGTCCTCGATGTAGACGGTGGCCCAGAGCTTTTCGGCCGGCAGCTTGTAGACCTGGGTCAGCAGCTCGAAGGCCCACTTCAGCGAGTCGCGCTTGAAGTAGTCGCCGAAGCTCCAGTTGCCCAGCATCTCGAAGAAGGTGTGGTGGCGCGCGGTGTAGCCTACGTTCTCGAGGTCGTTGTGCTTGCCGCCGGCACGCAGGCAGGCCTGCACCGAGGCGGCGCGCACGTAGGGGCGCTTGTCTTCGCCGAGGAACACGTCCTTGAACTGGACCATGCCCGAGTTCGTGAACATGAGCGTCGGGTCGTTGCCCGGCACCAGCGAGCTCGAAGGCACCACCGTGTGGCCCTTGGAGGCGAAGAAATCGAGAAAGGTCTTGCGGATGTCCGCGACCGTGAATGTGGGCTGGCTCATCTTTGGATTTCGTCTGCGGTCGGGGCGGCCTGGCGATGGCGACCCTGCGTCGAAACCACTGCGTTGAACCGGCCTAACTGCTTGATTTGCTTGAACAATCGATTATAGGTTTGCGCATGGTGCCCGGGCCCGCCGCGGGCCTTGCGCACGCGCGATCCGGGAGCCGGGGCTAATATGGACGGCTGAAGCGGTGCGCGCCCTCCCCGGCTGCAGCCTGTTTCTTCCCTGTTTTCATCGGCAACATGAATCAAGGAGCACGCATGGCGGGTCAGGCGTCGGAACACTGGAAGATCGAAGACCTCGATTTCTCCCGCATCGCACGCGAGCAGGTGCGCACGGACGAGAACCTCTTCTACCTGGTGGCGTCGGCCTCCTTCATCGAGAGCGGCTCCGACCTGTACACGCAGAACCTGGTCGATTTCTTCCGGGGCGACGACGAGGTCACCGAGTGGCTGTCGAACCACTGGGAGCAGGAAGAGCTGCAGCACGGCCGGGCCCTGCGCGCCTACGTGGACCACGTCTGGCCCGAGTTTCCCTGGGAAAGCGCCTACCGCGGCTTCCTCGACGAGTACGCCACCTACTGCAAGGTCGAGCTGCTGGCCCCGACCCGCGCCCTGGAAATGACCGCCCGCTGCGTGGTCG
Source organism: Variovorax sp. GW822-FHT04A09 (assembly GCF_058801005.1). NCBI lineage: Bacteria > Pseudomonadati > Pseudomonadota > Betaproteobacteria > Burkholderiales > Comamonadaceae > Variovorax > Variovorax sp. GW822-FHT04A09. The sequence continues at coordinate 1,512,680 of NZ_JBXAMV010000001.1, forward strand.
AGACCGGCACCGCCACCTACTACCGCGCCATGGCCCGAAGCACCACCGAGCCGGTGTTGCGCGACCTGGCCACCCGCATCGCGACCGACGAGGTCAACCACTACAAGCACTTCTACCGGTTCTTTCGCCGCTACCGCGCGCAGGAGCGGCTGAACCGTTTCCGCGTGATGGGCACCATCGGCCGGCGCACGCTGGAGCTGAAAAGCGAGGACGCCGACTGCGCCGTCCGCCACGTGCTGCAGGCCCGCGCCCCGCACCGCGCCGGCGACGCGGCCTACGTGCAGCAGCTGAGCGCGCACATGAACCGCACCATTCGCACCCACCTGAGCCCCGCCGCCACGTTGAAGATGTTGATGCGCCCGCTGGAGCTGCCGGCCCGGGTGCAGACGGTGATCCAGTACCCGATCCGGCAGTTCATGGAGCATGTCTTCCTGCGCTGACGGACCTAAAACCCCAGAAAACGCCGGAAAACGCGCAAAAAAAACCCAGCACGATGCTGGGCTGAATCTCTGGATTGCTGTCACGCACAGAGAACCCGCACTTGAAGCGAGTCCGCAAAATTTAGGGCCCGGGCCGCCCCCGGCTTGTCGGACAACACCGACAGTTCTGCACGATCGTGCGAACCGCGGGTATCCCCGGAAGCTCGAAAAGTGCCAAATTCTTCACACTTTTTAACTTGTCCTACGGTTACGACATTTTTCAGCTGACATGCTGGGCGCGCGTCCTCGCCGAGGATGCACTTGCTGTCACGCAACAGGGCCGCAAAAGAAGAGCTCTCTGTTTGCCTTAGAGCGCGCCCCTTCGGGGGCCCCTCGAGATACCCGCTCCGGCGGGTATTTTTTTGCCCGCCACCGGGCCGCCCGTCGCCCTACCACATCGCCATGACGGGTTTTCCCAATCCGATGGGGACAATGTTGTGGAAAACCGTGTGTGCAGCGCGCGAAACCCTTGCCTGGCGGGGCCTGCAACGCGGTGCCTGCGAAAGAGGCAGCGAAGGTAAAAAACCCGGAAAAATATTTTTCCCGCCCGTTTTCCCCGCCGAGACCCGCCCGCCGACGCCCCGAACGGCGCTGAAAGAATTCATCAGACTCCCATCCCGCAGCCCCCGCTAGCATCGAACGACCCGGGCGGCCAGCCTGCGCCGCGCCGGGGACCAAGGGAGCAAAACATCGTGAAGTGGATCGTGGCTGGCTTTGTGGCGCTGGTTTTCTCAGTGCTGTCGTTCAACGCATTCATCGCCAACGACCTGAGCCGCCAGACCCGCGGCAACCGGCTCATCGCCATGCTGACCGACCTGTACGGCTGGCTGATGGGCACCCTGGGCGCCGTGCCGACGGGCGTGCTGTTCGCGGCGTGCGCCGTGGGCATCGTGGTGCTGGCGGTCCGGGACGGCAAGAAGGCGTCCTGAGCCATGCCGGTGACCACGCGCGTGGCCCTGCTCGACCCGCAAGGCACCACCGGACCCCAGCTGCTGCACAGCCTGCCCCGCCTGGGCTACGACACCCTGCGGTTCTCGAGTGCGGGCGACTTCTTTGCGTTGCTGGACAGCGGCCAGCCGATCGACCTGCTGCTGCTGGTGGTCGAGAACGAGCTGGCTTCGCGCAGCCTCTTCGCCGCCTGCCGGGCGCTGAACATTCCGACGCTGCTCATCGTGCGCGACAGGCGCTGGGAGCAGCTCATGCCCTGGCGCGACGCGCCGGGCTGGGACGACTTCATCGAGCTGCACGGCGCCGGCATCGACGACGCCATCAACGAGCTGGCCTGGCGCATGCGCACCCTGCTGCTGCGCGCCCGGCAGGCCGCGCAGACCGCCAGCCTCGGCGCGGCGAGCTGGGGCCCCTACCGCTTTCTCGACATGGCCCACACGGTGCTGCTGCACGAGCGGCGCATCCGCCTGCAGCCGCGCCAGTACGCCTTTGCCGTCACGCTGTTCCGCAACGCCGGGCAGGTGATCACGCGCGAGTGGCTGTGGCAGTCGATCTGGGACAAGACCACGCCGTATGAAGGCACGCGCGTGCTCGACGTGTGCGCGGCCAACATCCGCAAGCGCCTGGACCTGTGCGCCGCGAACGGCTACGAGCTGCGCGCGGTCTACAAGCAGGGCTACCGGCTGGTGTCAGTGTTGCCCGGGCGCGAACCCGTCAAGGAGAGGGAGTTCACGCGAAGAGGCCGGCCACGCCATGCCGCCCTTGCCGTGAATTGCTGACAGGCCCGGCCCCGCAGCGGGCCGGGCCCCGGGCGCGCGTCAGGCGTCCGCCCCCACGCGAATCAGACGCGCCGGCTTCAGCCGGCCATCCAGCGACGCCAGCCAGGCGCCCAGGTCCTCGTTCGACACGGGCGTCAGCAGCAGCTCGAAGGAACGCTGCGCGCGCACCGCGACGGGCACCGACTCCACGCTCTCCAGCTCCGAGCGGTGCGTGAGGTACAGCAGCGGCAGCATCCAGTCGGCCGCCTGGTGCATCGCGGGCACGCGCGCGACCGTCTTCTGCGCATCGGCGTGCAGCCCCACGATCACCCCGTCGAAGCGCTGGCCCACCTCCAGCGCCTGGATCAGGTCGGCGATGCGCACGAACGGGATGAAGTCGGCCCCCAGCGCCGTCAGCGAGTTGCCGGTACAGGCGCGCTGCAAGGCGTCGGAATCGACCAGCGCGATCCGGTAGCCCGAGGGAGCAGGCGCGTTCATCGTCACTGCTCCCCTGCGATGTCGAGCTCAACGCGCCGGTTGGGCTGCAGGCACTGCAGCAGCGCCGGCGTGCTGCGGCTGCCTTCGCAGTCGGACACCACCGGCTGGCGCTTGCCCATGCCCGCGGTGCGGATCAGCTTGCGGTCCAGGCCCTGCTGCACCAGCAGGTCGCGCACGGTGTTGGCGCGCTCCAGCGACAGCGCCTCGTTGTAGGCGTCACCGCCCAGCCGGTCGGTGTGGCCCGTCACCACGATGTAGTGCAGCGAGCGGAAGTTGTTGCGCAGCTCGACGGCCAGGTGCTCCAGCCGCGTGCGGCCCGCGGGCTGCAGGTCGGTGAGCGAGGCGCCGTCGAAGCGGAACAAGCCGTCTGCATTGAGCGTGACCTTCTGCGGCGGCGCCAGCTTGGTGCTGGCCGGTATCGGCGTGGCCGCCGGCGGCTGTGCGAGCAAGGCGCAGTCGGGGTTCTTCCACCAGCCGCCGGTCATCAGCTCGCTGCCGTTGAAACGCACCATGTACTGGCAGGTGACGTGCTCGCTGCCCTTGCCCGTGTAGAAGTGGAAGATGTAGTTCCACTCGCGCACGCCCCACAGCCCTTCGCTGAAGTGCGGCCAGCCCAGCAGCTCGCGCAGCTGGTCCTTGCCCATGCCGGGGCGCACGCGCTGGAACTTCTCGGTGCCCGGGAAGGCGCCCTGCTTCCACTTGGCGCTGTCCAGCGCCGGAAACTCCTCGGGCCTGGGCGCCGCGGGCTTCTCGGCCGCGGCGCGCGCCTGCGCGTCCTTGTCGATGGCGGCGCCGGGCGAGGCGCAGCCCTGCAGGGCCGCGAGCAAGGCCGCCAGTGCGACGGCGGACAGGGTTCGGTTCATCTGCTTCATTCTTTTTCTCTCCCGCTTCAATTGAAGACCCACTCGGCACCGACCGTGGCCGCGGCGCCGGCGCGGCTCATGCCCACGCCGCCGGTCACGCTCCAGCCGTTGTTCTCGGCCGTGCGACGGAAGCTAATGCCCACCGCGCTCTCGCCCTTGAACGTGCCGTAGCCCACGCGCATCACCGTCTTGCCCGGCACCGAGGTGCCCGGCATCTGCACGGCCATGGCGGCGGCCACGCCGGCATACGCGTTCTTGGCGGTGTTGCGCAGTTCGTTGCCCAGCGCGTTGGTGCGCGCGTCGGTGTAGGCCATGCCGGCGGCGCCGGCCTGGTTCAGCTGCTGCACGTTGACCGCGTCGGTGGGCGCCACGCCCGGCGCCACGTTCTGCACCGTGACCGGGCCGGTGGAGGCGCCGTTGCCCATGGTCACGCTGTTGTAGTTGACGCTGCCGTCCACGTTCGTGTCGTAGCGCACCGCGCTTTGCTGCACGGCCTGCAGCTGGCGCACGTTCACCGCGTCGGTGGCCTGCGTGCCACCGGCCACGTTGGTGATCTGGCGTTCGTTGCCGGCCGAACCGACCGACACCGCGCCCTGCGCCGACTGCACCACGGTGTTCGAGAACATCTCGCGCTGCCCGTTCATGCCCGCGCGATTGGCCACCGCGCCGTCGCCCAGCGCCACGCTGTTGGCCGTGCTGGCCGTGCTGTTGGCACCCAGCGCGATGCTGCCGGCCGCCTTGGCCTGCGCGTTGTTGCCGGTGGCGATGGAGTTGTTGCCGGTCGCAACGGCCTTCGGTCCGATCGCCACACTCTCCGCGCCCTTGGCGTCCGAGTCGGCCGCCTTCGAGTTCGCGTGGAAGTACTTGATACCGCCACCACCCGTGGTCATGTTGTTGATCGCCTGATTGGTCGCGTTGAGCTGGCTGCCGTTCACCGCGTCGGTGCTGGTGGCGCTGATCTCGCCGGCCGCGACGTTGGTGATCTGGCGCTCGGCGTCCTTCGAACCGACGCTGACCACGCCCACCGGCTTGGTGCCGGCGAACTGGTAGGTCGTGCCCTGGAGCGTGACCTCTTCGGTGGGCTTGGCCTCCGCCGTGGTCGCGTCGTTGCCCAGCGCGACGCTGTTCTTCGTGGTGACCACGGCGCCGGTGCCGATGGCCACGCCCTGGTCGGCCTTGACGGCCGCGCCCGAGCCCACCGCCGTGCTGTCGGTGCCCGTGGACGTGGGCGCCACGTAGGTCGTCGGCGACCCGGTGATCCACTTGCTGCCCGCCGCCGCAGCCTGGCTGGCCACCGCCTGCAGCTGCGCCACGTTCACGGCGTCGCTCGGTGCGGAGCCGGCGGCCACGCCGGTGATCTGGCGGAACACGCCGTGGGCGGCGTCGCCCACGCCCACCGCACCCGTCGTGCTGGTGGTGGCCGCGATGGCGTCCGCTTGTGCCGCGGTCGCCTCCGGCGGCACATAGCCCTTCGCGCCCGCTGCACGGTCTGCCGCCGAGCCTGCGCCCAATGCCGCACCACCGGTCGCGGTGGCCGTGCTGCCTGCACCCACTGCCACGCTCACATCGCCGACAGCGGCGCTCGCCGCGCCCATCGCGACGCTTGCCACGCCCGAGGCGTTCGAGGCCGCGCCCGCGGCCACGCTGCCGTTGCCTGCAGCCCGCGCCCAGGCGCCGAAGGCCGCGCTGTCGATGCCGTCCGCGGTCGAGAAGTAACCCACCGCCGTGCTGCGGTCGCCCATCGCCCAGGCGGCATTGCCGATCGACGTGGCGCTGACGCCCGCGGCCTGCGCCGCCGTGCCCATCGCCACCGCGTTGACGGCCGTCGCCTGCGCGTCCTTGCCCGCAGCGATCGCGTCGGCACCCGTGGCACCGTCGTTGTTCTCGTTGCCGCCGCCGGTCGAGTTCACGCTGTAGTACTTGGTCTTGCTCTCGGCGACCGTGTCCTTGAGCTGGCTGACGTTCACCGCGTCGGTGTTGGCCACGCCAGGCGCGACATTCGTGATCACCTTGCCACCCGCGTCGACGCCCGCCGTGGTCACGCTCGGACCGCCGACGATGGTCAGGCCGGTGGCGCCGAGGGTGACGTTCGGGCCGACGGTCACGCCGGCGTTGTTCATCACCGTGTCGCCGGTGGTCACGCTGTCGAACTTCACGTCCTTGGCCGTGGCCACGGTCAGCGTGTTGCCGTTGCGGGTGACGACCATGTTGTCGCCATTGGCGAAATTGGCCGTGCCGCCGGGCGCGATGTTCTGCGGCGTCGCCTCGCCGTTCGCGCTCAGGTTCCAGCCCTTGCTGGCCGTGGCGTCGACCAGCTTGAGCTGCTCTTCGGTGGCCGCGCGGCCCACGGTCGCAAAGCTCGGGTCGGTCAGCGTCTTGTTGCTCAGGCCCTGGATGTCGTTGCTGACGCCGCTGAGCTTGATGGTGCCGCTGGTGACGCCGCCGGCCGCGACGGCCGTGGTGGTCGTGCCGTTGTTGACCGTCAGGCCCGTGGTGTTCAGCACGCTCTGTCCCACGGTCACGCTGTTGTTGACCTTCACGTCGTCGGCCAGCTTGAAGTCGAGGTTCGTGCCGGTGCGCGTGATGGCGATGTTGCTGTCCGAGTTGCTGAAGTCGACCTTGGCACCCGGCGCGACGTTGCCGCCGGTGGCTTCACCGTTGGCCGCCACGTTCCAGCCTGCGCTGGCCGTGTCATTGACGATCTTCAACTGTTCTTCGGTCGCCCCACGGCCCACGGTGGCGAAGCTCGGATCGGTCAGCGTCTTGTTGCTCAGGCCCTTGATGTCGTTGGTGACACCGCTGAGGTTCACGCGGCCGCTGGTCACGCCACCGGCTGCGACAGCTGTGGTCGTCGTGCCATTGGTCACCGTGGTGCCCGCCGCCGTCGTCTTCGTGACATTGCCCGCGCCGTCGTTCACTGTCAGGCCCGTGGTGTTGAGCACGCTCTGGCCCACCGTCACGCTGTTGTTGACCTTGACGTCGTCGGCCAGTTTGAAGTCGAGGTTCGTGCCTGTGCGCGTGATCGCGATGTTGCTGTCCGAGTTGCTGAAGTCGACCTTGCCGCCTGGGGCGACGTTGCCGCCGGTGGCTTCGCCGTTCGCGGCCACGTTCCAGCCTGCGCTGGCCGTGTCGTTGACGATCTTCAGCTGTTCTTCGGTCGCCCCGCGGCCCACGGTGGCAAAGCTCGGGTCAGTCAGCGTCTTATTGCTCAGGCCCTGGATGTCATTGGTGACACCGCTGAGGTTCACGCTGCCACTGGTCACGCCGCCGGCGGCGACGACCGTGGTCGTCGTGCCGTTGGTCACCGTGGTGCCCGCTGCCGACGTCTTCGTGACGTTGCCTGCGCCGTCGTTCACCGTCAGGCCTGTGGTGTTGAGCACGCTCTGGCCCACCGTCACGCTGTTGTTGACCTTGACGTCGTCGGCCAGCTTGAAGTCGAGGTTCGTACCGCTGCGCGTGATCGCGATGTTGCTGTCCGAGTTGCTGAAGTCGACCTTGCCGCCCGGCGCGACATTGCCGCCCGTGGCTTCGCCGTTGGCCGCCACGTTCCAGCCTGCGCTGGCCGTGTCGTTGACCAGCTTGAGCTGTTCTTCGCTGGCTGCGCGGCCGACCGTTGCAAAGCTCGGATCGGTCAATGTCTTGTTGCTCAGACCCTTGACGTCGTTGGTGACACCGCTGAGATTCACGGTGCCGCTGGTCACGCCGCCAGCTGCGACGGCTGTGGTCGTCGTGCCGTTGTTGACCGTCAGGCCCGTGGTGTTGAGCACGCTCTGGCCCACCGTCACGCTGCTGTTGACCTTCACGTCGTCAGCCAGCTTGAAGTCCAGGTTCGTACCGCTTCGCGTGATCGCGATGTTGCTGTCGGAGTTGCTGAAGTCGACCTTGCCGCCGGATGCGACATTGCCGCCGGTTGCCTCTCCGTTGGCCGCAACATTCCAGCCTGCGCTGGCCGTGTCATTGACCAGCTTGAGCTGCTCTTCGGTGGCGCCACGGCCCACGGTCGCGAAGCTGGGGTCGGTCAGCGTTTTGTTGCTCAGCCCCTTGATGTCATTGGTGACACCGCTGAGGCTCACTGTGCCGCTGGCGACCCCACCGGCAGAGACGGCAGTGGTCGTCGTGCCGTTGTTGACTGTGAGGCCCGTGGTGTTGAGCACGCTCTGCCCCACCGTCACGCTGTTGTTGACCTTGACGTCGTCGGCCAGTTTGACGTCGAGATTCGTGCCCGTACGCGTGATCGCGATGTTGCTGTCCGAATTGCTGAAATCGACCTTGCCGCCCGGCGCGACGTTTCCGCCCGTGGCTTCGCCGTTGGCCGCCACGTTCCAGCCCGCGCTGGCCGTGGCGTTCACGATCTTTAGCTGCTCTTCAGTCGCTGCACGACCGACCGTGGCAAAGCCCGGAACAGTCAATGTCTTGTTGCTCAGGCCGCGGATGTCGTTGCTGACGCCACTGAGATTCACCGTGCCACTGGTCACGCCACCGGCGGCCATCGCCGTCGTGCTCGTGCCGTTGGTCACGGTGGAGCCCGTCGCCGACGTCGTCGTGACATTGCCTGCGCCGTCGTTCACAGTCAGACCCGTGGTGTTGAGCACGCTCTGGCCCACCGTCACGCTGTTGTTGACCGTCACGTCGTCGGCCAGTTTGACGTCGAGATTCGTGCCCGTGCGCGTGATCTTGATGTTGCTGTCCGAATTGCTGAAGTCGACCTTGCCGCCTGGGGCCACATTGCCACCGATGGCTTCGCCGTTGGCAGCCACGTTCCAGCCGGTGTTGGCCGTGTCGTTGACGATCTTGAGCTGTTCTTCTGTCGCGCCACGGCCCACGGTGGCAAAGCCCGGAACGGTCAGCGTCTTGTTGCTCAGGCCTGTGATCTCATTGGAGACACCGCTGAGATTCACAGTGCCGCTGGTCAGGCCACCGGCTGCAATCGCTGTCGTCGTGGTGCCGTTGTTGACGGTCAGGCCCGTGGTGTTGAGCACGCTCTGCCCCACGGTCACGCTGTTGTTGACCTTCACGTCGTCAGCGAGCTTGAAGTCCAGGTCCGTGCCCGTGCGCGTGATCTTGATGTTGCTGTCCGAGTTGCTGAAGTCGACCTTCGCGCCCGGCGCCACCTTAGCGCCCGTGGCTTCGCCATTGGCGGCCACGTTCCAACCGGTGTTGGCCGTGTCGTTGACAATCTTGAGCTGCTCTTCGGTGGCGGCCCGGCCCACCGTGGCAAAGCCCGCGACGTCCAACGTCTTGTTGCTCAGGCCCTGGATGTCGTTGCTGACACCGCTGAGGTTCACTGTGCCGCTGGTCACACCGCCGGAGGCCATCGCCGTCGTGCTCGTGCCGTTGGTCACGGTGGAGCCCGTCGCCGACGTCTTCGTGACATTGCCTGCGCCGTCGTTCACGGTCAGGCCCGTGGTGTTCAACACACTCTGGCCTACAGTCACGCTGTTGTTGACCTTGACGTCGTCGGCGAGCTTGACGTCGAGATCCGTGCCCGTGCGCGTGATCTTGATGTTGCTGTCCGAGTTGCTGAAGTCGACCTTCGCGCCAGGGGCCACCTTGGCTCCCGTGGCCTCGCTGTTGGCCGCCACGTTCCAGCCCTTGTTGGCCGTGGTGTCGACCAGCTTGAGCTGCTCTTCGGTCGCTGCGCGGCCCAGCGTGGCAAAGCCCGCGACGTCCAGCGTCTTGTTGCTCAGGCCTGTGATCTCATTGGAGACACCGCTGAGATTTACCGTGCCGCTGGTCACGCCACCGGCGACCACCGCGGTGGTCGTGGTGCCGTTGTTCACCGTGAGGCCCGTGGTGTTGAGCACGCTCTGCCCGACCGTCACGCTGTTGTTGACCTTGACGTCGTCGGCCAGCTTGAAGTCCAGGTCCGTGCCCGTGCGAGTGATCTTGATGTTGCCGTCCGAATTGCTGAAGTCGACCTTCGCGCCCGGCGCGACGTTGCCACCGGTGGCTTCGCCGTTGGCGGCCACGTACCAGCCCGCGTTGGCGGTCGCATCGACCGCCTTGAGCTGGCTCACATTCACCGCATCGGTGTCGTCCGAACCTGCGGCCAGGTTGGTGACGCGTCGATCCTTGCCCACGCCGCCCACCGACACCTCGCCCACCGGCGTAGCACCAGCCACCGACGCGACGCCGGATGGCTTGTAGGCCTCCTTGAGTGCCAGTGCCGCGGCATCCTGCGTCGACTTCGAGCCCGCGCCCAGCGCCACGCCGTTGGCCGCCGTCACTTCAGCGTCGGTGCCCACGGCAACCCCTGCGGAGACATCGGCCTTCGCGTTCTGGCCCAGGGCCGCACCCGCCACCGTACCCGCGACGGTCGTGCCGCCGAGGTAGGTCGCGATCGCGCCGTCACCGAAGGCCGCGCCGCCATTGCCGGCGCGCGCCGAAGCACCCATGGCCACGGAGCCCGTTGCCATGGCGTCGTAGCCGATCGCGATGCTCTTCTCGCCCAGTGCCTGCGCACCCTGGCCGATGGCCACGGCGCCGTCCTTGGCGGCGACGCTGTCCTGGCCCATGGCAACGGACCCCTTGCCGCTTGCCAGCGCGTTGGTTCCTATGGCAATCGCGTCTTCCGCCGAGGCCAGGGACAGGCGGCCCATGTTGATGGAGCGCGATCCGGCCGCGGTGCCCAACGCTCTCTCGAGCGAAGCCATGGCATCGGACGGCACCACGACGGCGCCGTTGACGTCCACGAGGTCGCCATTGCCGTTCAGGCTGTACGTACCATCCACGGACCCGGCTGCGATCTGGGAGAAGGTGACGCCATAGGGCGCCAGCACGCGGCTGGTTTCCTTGTCTGCCAGCGCTGCCGTGTCCACCGACGGATTGACTTGCGCCATGCCTGCGAAAGCGGCGAGACGCGTTGCACCGGCGCCTGTGCCGATGCGAACGATATCCTCGCCGGAACCTTGCGCCGTGCCGGTGCCGATGGAGACGTTGTTGTTGCCGCTCACCTCCGCACCCGCGCCCACGCCCAGGCTCACATTGCCGCTGCCCTGGACTGCCTGGCCGGCCACCCAGCCCGCCGCCAGGTTGTAGTTGCCGCTGCTGGAGGCGCCCGCGCCGTATCCCAGGCCTGCGTTGCCCTCGCCGGTCAGGCCGCTGCCCGCATTGCCACCGACCGCGGTGTTGAGCGAACCCGTGACCTGGTTGCCGGCATAGGCGCCGCCGGCGTAGTTGCCGGTGCCCTTGACGTCCGCGCCGGCGCTGTACCCCTGTCCGACGTTGTAGTCGCCCGTGACGTTGCTGCCGGCCTTGCTGCCGATGGCGATGTTGTCGTGAACGCTGGTCGGGTTGCCGTTCGCATCGAGCTCGCCGAAGACGGAGGTGCCCGCGCCCTCGCCCAGCGCGATGTTGCGGTCGCCCACGGTGCCGCCGCCGGCGGACCCGCCGATGCCGATGTTGTTGTCGCCGGTCACCCCGTTGGCGGCGCCGAGGCCCAGGGCGACGTTGCCGCTGCCTTTGCCGTATCCGCCGGCCGCGCGGCCGATGGCCACGTTGGAGGCGTTGCTGTTCGTTGCGTCGCTGGTCCAGCCCACGCCTGCGCCCCAACCGATGGCGACGCCGCCCTCGCCATTGGCTGCCGCATCGGTGCCCATGGTGATCGAGTTCTCGACGCTGATGTTGGGGTTGGTGACGGCCTTGGCGCGATTGCCGATCACGATCGCACCGTTGCCGTTCGCGCTGTAATCCTCGCCAGCGTTGGAGGCATTCAGCTCCGCGCCGTGGCCGATGACGATGGCGCTGTCCGCGGTGGCCACCGTGTTCGGTGCCGTGGCGCCGTCGGCGCGCGCGGTGATGGTGGCGCCACGTCCCATGGCGATCGAGTCGTTGGCCGATGCACGGCTGTCGAACGCGTCGACCTGGATGGCGGCACCCGAACCGATGGCCAGCGCATCGGAAGCCGTCGCCTGGTTACCGGAACCCGTGACGGCGATCCGTGCCCCGGCGCCGATCGCGCTGCTGCGCCGCACGTCGGCCTGCCCGTTGGTCGGCCCCGCGGCAGCCGCGGTGGCGGAAATGGTGGCGCCGGGTCCGAACACGGAGGTGTCGTCCGCGTTCGTGGCGGACGGGAAGCCGTTCACGTCGACGCCGCTAGCGGCCTGCGTGATCTTGGCCTGAGCCCCCACCGCGACGGCGTTGGCCGCAGCAGCTTGCGCACCGAGCCCGATCGCGACGGCGCCGGCGTCTTCGGCGGCAGCGCCGTCACCGACGGCGACGGAGGAGTCGGCGTTCGCAGTCGTGCGCGCATTGACGCCCGCAGCCAGGCTGTTCGCGCCCTTCGCGCCGTCGTTGTTGTAGTTGCCCTGCGGAACAGGGCTCGGGTCGTTGACGCTGTAGTAGTGCGTGGTCGCCGCGGCCTGCGCGGCCCGCAGTTGGGCCACATTTACCGCGTCGGTGGCTTGCGTGCCCGCCGCCACGTTCGTGATCTGCCGCGTCTGGCCGTTGCCGCCCACGCTCACCGCGCCCAGCGTGCTCTTCCACGTGGCCGAGGTGTCTGCCGACGCCGCACCCGTGACCGGATCGAAGCCCGCCTCGCCCTTGGCCGTGCTGGCCACCGACTGGCTGCCCAGCGCCACGCCGTCGGCCGCCGTCGCCTGCGCGTCCGTGCCCAGCGCAACAGCGCCCGACACATCGGCCTTCGCGTTCTGGCCGAGGGCCGCACCGGCCACCGTGCCCGCAACGGTCGCGCCGCCGAGGTAGGTGGCGGTCGCGCCGTCGCCGAAGGCCGCGCCGCCGTTGCCGGCGCGCGCCGAAGCGCCCATGGCCACGGAGCCGGTCGCGATGGCGTCGTAGCCGACCGCGATGCTCTTCTCGCCCAGCGCCTGCGCCTTCACGCCGACCGCCACCGCGCCGCTGGCGACACGCGTGTCGTTGCCGATCGCCACGGCGTCCTTGCCGTCCGCCGCTGTGGCGAACGAGATGTTGTCGCCCAGTGCGACGGTGTTGGCCACCGTGGTAGTGGCGCTGCCCAGCGTCTGGTGGTTGCCCAGCGCGAGCACGCTGGTGGCGTTGTTCACGCGGTTGTCCGCGCCCGCGACGAAAACGCCCGACGACTTGTTGACTTCGCTGTCGGCGCCGACGATGAATGCGTTGTCGATGCCGTCGGCTTTCACTTCGAAGCCCTGCACCGACGCCTTCACGGCACTCGTCACCGTGTTGTGCATGCCCGTGACCAGCACGTTGCTGCCCTTGTCCAGCGTGTTGCCCGCGCCGATCACGCCCACCTGGCCGAGCTGGGTGTTCTTGTCGCGGATGAGTGCGGCAATGCCGCCGGGGTTGAAGGCTTCGGCAATGCCACTGACATCGATCTTGTCGTTGTACGAATCGGTGATGGTGTTGCCGTAGCCCGCCACCAGCACGCCGTTGCTGTCCTGCACGTTGTTGGCCGAGCCCGCCACCGTGACCGCGACGCCGCTGAAGGTGCGGCTGTTCGTCGTGACGTCGGTGGTCGAGGTGCCGCGCGTGCCGACCGTGTTGTAGGCACCGTACAGGTTCGAGAACGCGCCTTGCGCCACGAACGAGGTGCCGAACAGGCCGCTCGCCGTGATGTTCTGGTTGACCAGCAGGTTGTTGCTGTTGCCCACCACCGTGGAGAACAGGCCCTGCGAGTTGGCGCTGTCGCCGATCAGCGTGCTACCGCGGCGGAACGCGCCCGTGTGGTTGCTGCGGTTGCCGGTGACGGTGGACGTGCCAATCTGGATCGCATCGACGCCCGCATAGGCGCTGCGGCCGATCGCGATGGCGCCGTCCTGGTTGGCGTCGGCGCTGTGGCCCACGGCCACGCCGAAGGTATTGGCGCTCGCATAGCGGCCGACGGCAATGGCGTTCGCAGCGGCGGTGCTGTCGCCGATCGAGACACTGTCGGTGCCTGCGGCCGTCGCGCCCCAGCCGAGCGCCGTGGAGCGCAGGCCCTGCGCCTGCGCGGCATTGCCGGTGGTGGCCGCGCCGCCGATGGCGGTGGCATTGGCCGCAGTGGCTGCCGCGTTGCGCCCCATCGCCACGGCCTCGGCCGCACTGGCGGTGCTGTCGCCGACGGCGATGCTGTCGGTGCCGCTGGCCAGGCTGCCGTAGCCCAAGGCGGTCGCCTGCGTGGCGGCGGCCGTCGTGGCGGCGTTGACGCCGGCCGCCAGCGAGTTGGTGCCTTGGGCGCCGTCGTTGTCGTGGTTGCTGCCGGCGCCGGTGGCAGTCGACTTGACGCTGTAGTAATGCGTCGTGGCTTCTTCCTGGGCGGCCTTGAGCTGCGAGACGTTCACCGCGTCGGTATCGACCGCACCCGCCGCCACGTTCGTGATCTGCCGCGTCTGGCCGTTGCCGCCCACGCTCACCGCGCCCACCGTGCTCTTCCATGTGGCCGAGGTGTCCGTCGAGGCCTTGCCCGTCGCCGGGTCGAAGCCTGCCACACCCTTGTCCGTGCTCGCCACCGACTTGCTGCCCAATGCCACGCCGTCGGCCACGGTCACGCTGGTCGAATCACCCAGCGCCGTCGCGTTGGCCACGTTCACGTTGACGTTGTTGCCCAGCACGAAGGTGTTGCTCGCCGCTGCGCCCAGCGTGTTGTTGTTGCCCACGCTGTAGCTGTTGGCACCGTCGATGACGCTCGGGTCACCGATGGCGCCGCTGTTGTTGCCGTTGACGACGTTGCCGGTGCCGATGCTGATCGATTGCGCACCGTTGGCCTGCGCGCCCGTGCCGATGGCGATGGCCTTGTCCTTGCCGACCTTTGCGCCCGTGCCCATCGCGATCGTGTTGCTCACGCTCAACTGAGCCAGGCTGACGGGGTTGCCACTGGCGTCGAGCTGGACGCCGCTGCCCGCGCCTGTCCCGAACGCCACGTTGTCGTCACCCTTGAGCATGCTGCCTGCCAAGGTGCCGCTCGCCGTGTTGCGATTGCCTTCCAGTTGGGCGCCGGCGCTCTCACCGCTGGCGATGTTCCTGTCGCCCGTCACGGTGTTGCCGGCGCCTTGTCCCATGGCGCTGTTGGAGTTGCCTGTCACGATGGCACCAGCAGCCCGGCCCATGGCACTGTTGTAGTTGCCCGTCACCTGCACGCCTGCGCGCTCACCGACTGCGGCGTTGCCGTCGCCCGCCACATGCTGCCCCGCTTCGGTGCCCAGTGTTGCGTTGAACTTGCCTTTGACATCCGCACCGGCACTCGCGCCCACGGCACTGTTGCTCACGCCGTCCACGTCCTGTCCTGAACCGGAACCGACGGCGGTGTTGTAGCGGTTGGTCGCTGCCGATCCCTTGCCCGCCTCAAAGCCGATCACGGTCGCGGTGCCTCCCATGGCCTGCGCGCTGTCGCCGATCGCAATGCTGCGCGGCCCCTTGGCGAGCGCGTCGCGTCCCATGGCAAGGGAACCACCGGCAGAAAAGTTGGTCCCGGGCCCGGGGGGCGGCGCACCGTCTGCGCGAGCCCCGTGGCCGACGGCAATGTCGCCGGCTTCGTCTGCCCGGGCCTGGACGCCCATCGCCACGGATTGGTCTCCATACGCTCTGGCGCCGTCACCGACCGCCGTACTCGAATCGCCGTTGGCGGACGACATGGCGCCGATCGCGACGGCGCCATCGCGTGTTGCGCGGGCGAACTTGCCGAGCATCACGGTGTTGCTGGCGGACACCGACGTCTGGCCGCCCTGCTCATCCAGCCTTGGCGCGGCATTGCCCGTGGTTGTGTTCAGCCCGGCCACGTCGGCCGCCGAAAGCACGGTAGCGCCGGACGCCGCGTTCACGACGTTCCCGCTGGCATCCATGGTGTATTGGCCATTGCCCAGGCCATCGATGAGGCCTTGATAGGTCACGCTCAAGCCGGATGCGGCGAGGAACCTGTCGGCAACTTCGATTTCGAGCGCGACCCTGTTCGCCTGGATGGCCTTGCTGTCGGCAGCCGAAAGTGCGGTTTGGGCAGCGGCATCGCCGGCAGAAGCCCCCGCGCCCACGCCAAGCACCACGTTGTTACTGCCGACCAGGGCTTGGGCCGCAGCCGTACCCTGCGCGATGTTGTGGCTTCCCTGAATTCCGTTGCCGGCATTGGAGCCCAGCGTGCTGTTGTAGTTGCCTTGTACCGACTGCCCCGCCCCAACGCCCAGTGCGGTGTTTCTGTCGCCGTTCGCGCTGCTGCCGGCATCCGCGCCCAGGCTCACATTCAAGTTCCCGGTGGCACCGCGCGCGGCACCGGTGCCCACGGCCGTGATCGCCTCGCCGGCCCCTTCGAAGCCTGTGTACATGCCGATATAGACACTGCGCGCGTCTGCGCCTGTGTGCGAGGCGCCTGCGCTCTCGCCCACCGACACCATGCCTTCGCCAATGGCGCGCGATCTGGAACCGATCGCGATGGTCCCGAACCCCTGTGCCTGTGCATCGCCGCCGACGGAGACGCTGCCTGAACTCTTGGCCGAGGCCCCGTCGCCGATGGCGACGGCCGAGTTGCCAGAGATGCCAAACGGGCGATCGAGACCATCGGCCACCGCGTTCCGGCCAATGGCAACATCAGCCAATCGGACCGCGTTGGCGCCGCTACCCATCGCCACCGCATCGTTCCCGATCGCCTTGGCATCAGGGCCGATGGCCGTGCTGTTCACCCCAATGGCGCCCGAATTGGCCTGGGTCGAATTGCCGACCGCGGTCGAATTCACATGCAGGTACGGCGTCTCGTCGACGCTCACCCAGCGCCCGCCCTTCCAGGTCACCAGGCCTTGGGTGAGGCCGTTGGTGGTGGTTCCCTGTGTGGTGTTGAAGAGCATCATGCCGTCGGCCGGCACGCCGCCGGGCAGGCCCCAGGTGGTGGCATCGGTGAGCGCCACGCGCGGCATCATCACGCCGCGGGTGTACGAGTTGATGTCGAGGATGGCTCCCGGCACCGCGTCAGGACCCGGGTGCCCCGTGGGGACGGCTTCGTTGATCATCGTCTGCGACCAGCCCTGGCCACCGCCCAACAGCGCCGCTCCCATCACCCCGGCCGTGACGGCCGCACGCACCACGCTGCCGCGCTTGCCCCGCGCTCGGGTCGTTTCCGACGCGGCAACCCAAGCGCCCAGCGCTTCATTCCAGATGGATCGATAAGACTTGTTCATTTCCCCTGTTCCTCGGATGCAAGCCAGCCTTACTCCGCAGGATCGCGACATGGCGAGCGGAGATGACCGGAGATGTGGAGTGATCGGAGCGCCGGGTGGCGCTACAGGGGGCGGATGATGTCGAGGGCCTTCGAGGGTAGAAGGGCCGGCGTGAGGTTTGGTCAGATTTGCAGCCAGCTTTAGGCTGCATTTGTGAATTTCTTTACTACTTCATAACCATCGCCAACAATGTTGATAACGTCCACGCTACGGAATTCGTCAGATTTCGGGTGTGGATTCACTGTCAAAATTGCCGCCGCCACCCCTGGAGTCCATGCGCATCGCCATCCTTGAAGACGACCCGAACCAGCTCTCGCATCTCGTGCGGACACTCGAGCAGCTGTTAACAATTGGCGAGACGAATGTGACCTGCATCACGTTTTCGAACGGGTCGACCTTGCAACAGGCACTGCGGCGCGAAAGCTTCGATCTGCTGGTGCTCGACTGGAACGTGCCCGGCCTGGCCGGCGTCGAATTGCTGCAGTGGCTGCGCAAGTGGCAGACCGACAAGGTGCCGGTGCTCATGCTGAGTTCACGCGCTTCCGAGCACGACGTGGTGCAGGCGCTGAACCTCGGCGCCGACGACTACATCGTCAAACCCTTCCGACCGCTCGAACTGCGCGCCCGCGTGCAGCGCCTGATGGCCCGGCGCGTGCCGCTCGCGCCGTCCGACGGCGAGCGCTTCGGCCGCTGGGAGTTCGAACGGGTGTCGCAAAGCGTGCTGATCCACCCGGCCCCGGGCGACGACGCCGCGCCGCAGCGGCATGCCCTCACCGACCGCGAATTCAAGCTCGCGCTGACGCTGTTCCAGCACATGGGCGACACGGTGTCGCGCGCGCATCTGCTCGAAAGCGCCGGCTACAGCAACGAAGAACTGCCTTCGCGCACGCTGGACAGCCACATCTACCGGCTGCGCAGCAAGCTCGGCCTCGAAGCCGAAAGCGGACTGAGCCTGCGCACGGTGTACGGCCGCGGCTACCGGCTCGAGGCCACGCAACACGCACCGCAGGCGGATTCCTGATGGCGACGACGCACCCAACCCCGTTCCGCCCGTTCCGCCTGCACCGCCTGCTGTCCTGCGCCGCGCTGCTCGTCGCCACGGCGGCGAGCGCGCAGTCGCCGCACGTGGTGAAGCCGGGCGAAACCCTGTGGGGCATCTCGGGCCAGCAGCTGGACACGCCGCTGCGCTGGCCCGAAGTGCAGCAGCGCAACCAGGTGGGCGAGCCCCGCCTGTTGCAACCGGGCACGGTGCTGTACTTTGCCGACGGCCGGCTCGTGCCCGAGGGCGCGGCGGTGGTCACCGCGGTCGAAGGCCGGGCCTCGCGCAAGCGCGCGGGTGTGCCTGAACAGGTCCTCACGCCCGGCCTGCCGATCCAGGCCGGCGACACGCTCATCACCGGCACCGATGCCTTCGTGACCCTGGGCGTGGCGGGCGGCAGCCGCGTCGTGCTGCCCTCGCGCAGCGCGCTGGAGGTGCTGGCCATCGATGCCAATACCGTGCGGCTGCGGCTCATCGAAGGTCGCGTCGAATCGCAGGTGCACAAGCAGCAGCCGAACCAGCAGTTCGAGATCCGCGCGCGGTCGATGGGGCTGGGCGTGCGCGGCACCCACTTTCGCGTGCGCGACGAAGACGGCGTGCTGACGGGCGAGGTGATCTCGGGCGAGGTGGTCGTGCAAGGCCCCGTGCAGGCCGAACCGCCGCTCGTGCTGCGCGAAGGCCGCGGCGCGGTGCTGCTGGAGAGCGGCCCGTCGCAAGCGCAGGGCCTGCTGCCGGCGCCCCAGCTGGTGCCCGAAACGGCGGCGCGCAACGACCGCACGTTCCGCTTCACGCCCGTTGCGGGCGCGCAAACCTACCGCCTGCAATTGGCGCGCGACGAGCGCTTCCTGCTGCCGGTGTACGAACAACGCGGCCCGGGACCTTCTTTCACGGTGCCGGCGGAACTGCCATCGGGCCTGTACCAGCTGCGCCTCACGGCCTTCGATGCCGCCCGGCTCGAAGGGCTGCCGGGCGACGGCACGGTCTACCTGCCCACGGTCGAAGGCGGCGCGGGCGGCCAGAGCACGTCGACCGCACTGCCCGACGGGCGCGTGGAGGTCCGCTGGCCGGGCATCGCGGGCCAGCGCTACACCTTCGAACTCTCGCGCAGCCCCGACTTCGCCGTGTTGCTGGTGAACGAGCCCGCGGTCTATGCCACCGGCATGACGCTCGGCCCCTTCGCGCTCGGCGGGCGCTACCACTGGCGCGCGCGCCAGGCCACCCCCGACGGTGCTGCGTCCGCAGCGACCGGTTTCGGCGGAAGCTTCGACATTCCGGCGCGCTGAAGCGGGGCCACGCGCATGCGCCTCGTCGTCGAACGCCTGCTGATGGCGCTGCTGCTGCCGCTGGCCATGCTCGGCCTGGCGCACCGCCCGGGCCTGCTGCAGATGGATGCGTACATCCACGACCGCCTGCTGATCCTGGCCTCGCACCGGGCGTCGGCCGACATCCTGATCATCGCCATCGACGAGCACAGCCTGCGCGAGCTCGGTCGCTGGCCCTGGAGCCGCGCGACCCACGCGCGCCTGCTCGAACGGCTCGCGCCCGCGGCGCCGCGCGCGGTGCTGCTCGATCTTTTCCTGACCGAGCCGAGCGCCGACCCGCGCGAAGACGCGCACCTGGCGCGGGCCATGGGCCTGCTGCCCGTGTACCTGCCGCTGCTGCATGCGAGCCCCCTGGCTTTCACGAGCCACGAATGGCCGGGCTTCCTGCCACCGCTGCCGGACTTTGCCGCCCAAGCCCGCGGCGTGGGGCATGCCGGCCTCGCGCCCGACACCGACGGCGTGGCGCGCACGCTGTACCTGCTCGAGGGCTATCCGAACCAGCTGCAGCCCTACGTGGGCGCGCTGATGGCACAGCGCGTCCCGCCGGCCGTGGTCGACCCCGAGGCGACGCCGGTCGACTGGCTGCGCCAGAGCCCGTTGCGCCTGCTGTTCGCCGGCCCGCGCGGCAGCTACCGCACCGTGCCCTACGTGAGCGTGCTGCGGGGCGAAGTGCCCGCCGAGCTGCTGCGCGACAAGCTGCTGCTCGTGGGCGCCACCGCGCCCGGCCTCGGCGACCAGACGCTCACGCCCAACGCCGGCATCCGCGGCGTGCTGCCCGGCGTGGAGGTGCATGCCAATGCCATCGACAACCTGATGCACGGGCGCAACGTGAGCGTGTCGCCGCCGCTGTGGCACGCCGCCTGGACCGTGGTGCCGCTGTGGCTCGCGCTGTGGCTGCTGGTCCGGCGGGGCCGGCACGCGCTGCCGATCGCCGCCGGCCTCGCGAGCGCGTGCCTGCTGATCAGCGGCATCGCCATGCTGGTGTGGCACCACTGGCTGCCGCCTGTGGCGCCGATGCTCGGCCTGGCCATCCTCTACCTGCTGTGGAGCTGGCGCCGTCTCGAATCGCAGTTCGTCTACCTGCGCAAGCGCGCGCAGGTGCTCGACGCCCTGCCCGGCGGCACCTTCGAAGTCATGCCGGCCCGCTCGCCGGCGCCCGCCGATCCGGCGGAGCATCCCAAGCAGGCGCTCGACCGCGCCATTGCACGCCTGCGGCGCATGCAGCAGCTCATGGACAAGGCCATGCAGGCGATGCCCGTGGCCATGCTGATCTGCGACGAAGAGGGGCGCATCGGGTCGGGCAACGCCGCAGCCTTCCGGCTCCTGGGCGCCGGTGCCATGCCATCGCACGAGGACGATGGCATGGCACCGCCCGCGCTGCGCGGCGTGCGCCTGCCCGAGCTGATCGCGCCGCTGGCCGTGCCGCCCGCCAGCGGCACGCCGGCCCGCACGGACGCCGCCCACTGGACCGACCGGCTGCACGGCGAGTACGCGACCCCCGACGCGCGCGTGTTCCGCCTGGAGGCCGCGGCCTTCAGCGGCGACGCGCCCGAAGACCGGGGCTGGGTCGTGATGCTGCCCGAGCTCACGGCCGAGCGCGAAGCGCAGCGCCAGCGCGACGAGTGGCGCCAGTTCCTGTCGCACGACCTGCGCAGCCCGCAGGTCACCATCCTCAGCATCCTGTCGATGCATCCCACTGCCGATGCCGACATGCGTTCGGCCATCGGCCGCGAAGCCGAGCGCACCCTGGCGATGGCCGAGGGCTTCATGGATTTCGCGCTCGCCGAATCGGACGACTACCGGTTTGCGGACACGCACGTCGGCGCCGTGCTGCTCGATGCCAGAGACCAGGTGTGGCACTACGCGCAGTCCCATGGCGTGCGCGTCGAAGCCCGCATCGACGACGCCGCCGGCGACACGATCCTGCGCGCCGACGGGGCCTTGCTGACCCGCGCCATCGTCAACCTGCTGAACAACGCCATCCGCCACAGCCCGTCCGGCCGCCGCGTGGAATTGGGCATGGCCATCGAACCCGCGACCAGCGTGCGGATCTCCGTCAGCGACCAGGGCTCGGGCATGACGCCCGGACAGCTCGACGCCCTGCTCCACGCACCGCGCGGACGGCGCGCGCCCACCGCGCCGGAAGCCGCCCCCGGCGAGACCAAGGGCACGGGCACACGGCGCATGGGCCTGGGCTTTTCCGTCGTGCGCGCGGTGGTCCAGAAACACAACGGCACCCTGGGCGCGGACAGCACGCCCGGTGCCGGCACCACCGTCTGGCTGCGGCTGCCCCTGCCCGGTTCGCGCCCTAGCACATCGAAGTGACGGGTTTTCCAATCCCGATGGGGACAATGTTGTGGAAAACCGTGTGCGCAGCGCGCGAAACCCTTGCCTGGCGGGGCCTGCAACACGGTGCCTGCGAAACAGGCAGCGACGCTGAAAAACCTGGAGAAATATTTTTCTCGGCGTTTTCGCCACACTTTCGGCGCCGAATCGGGGCGCGCCGCAGCACCGGTGGGACCACCGCGGCGCTCAGTCCGAGGGCTCGCTCGCCGCACCGTCGGCGAGCATGGCCGCGATGGTCGGCGCCTCCAGCCCGGCTTCGGCCAGGAGGCGGCGGGTGTCCGCGCCGCGACGCACGGGCGCGCGCAGCGAAGGCGTCAGCGGCTTGCTGGACGTGAAGCCGATGCCCGGCACCGGCACCCGCCGCGCGCCGTTCGGCAAGGGCAGTTCCACGTGCGGCCAGTCGCGCGCCATCTGAGCCGCCGCCTGTGCGGGGCGCATCACCGGCGTGGCGGGCACGCCGTGGCGGGTCAGCAGCGCATCCCATTCGGCCGTGGTCCTTCCACCCAGCGCCTGGCCCAGCAGCGCCTGCGCGCGCGGCACGTCGCGCTGCTCGGCGGCCTCGTGCAGTGACGACAGCAGCGAGGCGTCCGTGCCGGTTTCGCGCAGCGCGTTCAGCAGCCCCTTCGCCTGGTCGGCCGCATTGCAGACGATGGCCAGCTGGCCGTCGGCCACCTCGAAAGTGCCCGACAGCGGGCTGCCTGAAAACGCGGTCGATGCGCTGCGTGGCATCTCCATGCCACTGACCAGCGGCCCGGCGTAGGTGGGCGCCATCAGCGTGAGCGCCGCGCCCATCATCGACACTTGGAGCCATTCGCCGCGCGTGCGTGCCTCGCCGTTCGGTCGGTCGCGCCGGTAGAGCGCGCTCATCACCGCCAGCGCCGCCTGCTGGCCCACGGCGTAGTCGACGAGCGGGAAACCCACCCGCTGCGGCTTGCCGTCGCGGTCGGCGTTGGCCGCCATGAGCCCGCTCGCGGCCTGGATCACGTGGTCGTAGGCGCGCCGGTCCGATGCGGGGCCGAAGCCGGTGATCGAGCAGACGACCAGCTGCGGATGGCGCGCGATCAGTTGCTGCGGATCGAAGCCGAGCGCCGCCAGCTTGCCGGGCCGGAAATTTTCCAGCAGCACATCCGCGCTGCCGATCAGTTCGCTCAGCGCCTCTTTGGCCCGCGGGTCGCGCGCATCGATGGCCAGCGAGCGCTTGCCCGCGCCCTGCGTCACGAAGGTCTCGCCCAGTCCGAGGGCGGTCAGTTCGGCGTCCAGGCCCTTGGCGCGAATCATGTCGTCGCCGTCGGCGCGCTCGATGCGGATCACCTCGGCGCCGAGCAGGCCGAGCTGGTAGCCGGCGAAGGGGCCGGCCAGCACATGGGTCCAGTCGATGACGCGCAAGCCGGCCAGGGGTGTGGAGGTCGATGTCATCGCGTCACTCCGGCTTGACGCCACTGTTCTTCACATAACGCGCCCAGCGGGCGATCTCTTCCCGGGCGAAGCGGCGGCCCTCTTCGAGATTGAACGCCAGCGGCTGCGTTCCGCTGCTGGCGCGCAGTTGCACCGACTCGGGCGATGCCGACGATTTGCGGATGGCCGCATGCAGCGTCTCGACGATGGGCGCGGGGGTGCCCGCGGGCACGAACACGGCAGTCCATCCGGTGATCTCGAAATCGGCAATGCCTTGTTCGCGGAACGTGCCGACGTCCGGCGTGGCCGGATAGCGCCACGCGGCCGCCACGGCCAGCGGCTTCAGCTTGTTCCCGTCGATGAAGACCTTGGCCACCGACGCGTCGGAAAACGCGAAGTCGATGTGCCCGCCAGCCAGGTCCGCCAGCGATTGCGGGTTCGACTTGTAGGGAACCGTGACGGCGTCGATGCCCGCCGACTTGCGAAAGATCTCGCAGGCCACCTGCGTCACGGCGTTGCCGCTGCCGCACCTGAGCGCGTTCGGATGGGCCTTGCCGTAGGCCATCAGGTCGGCCAGGTTGCGCCACTTGGCGTTGGCCGCGAGGTACAGCGAGATCGGGCTGGTGCCCAGGCCCGCCACCATCTCGAACGACCCGGGTTCATAGCCGAGCCTGGCCGGGAAGAACGAGAAATTGACAGCGTTGGTCGTGGCCGAGCCGATCAGCAGCGTGTACCCGTCGGGCTTCGCGCGCGCTGCGGCCGCCGTTCCCAGCGCGCCGTTGGCGCCCTGCTTGTTGTCGACGATGACGGGCGTCTTCAGGATGTCCGTCAGGTCCTTGGCCAGCACGCGCGCGCCGATGTCGGTGCCGCTGCCCGCGGCGAACGGAACCACCAGCGTGATGGGGCGCGAAGGATAGGCCGCTTGTGCGCAGGCCGAGGCAGTCCCCAGGGCCCACAGGGCGCCCAGGAAGAATGAACTGCGAAGCATGATGGGTGTGTCTCCTGGTGGTGTCCGGGCTGAACGATAGGTTGCCGCCCGGCGCGCAGCAACCTACATTCCGTGGCGACCTTTTCCACTTTGGAAAACCATGAACTTGAACGACCTCCATCTGGCCGTGGTGATCGCGCGCGAAGGCGGGCTGAGCCATGCCTCGGCCTGCCTCGGCATTTCACCGGGCACCCTGAGCAAGGCCGTGACGCGGCTCGAGCGCGCCACCAAGGTCAAGCTGTTCGAACGGCTGGCCCGGGGCATGCGCCCCACCGAGCTGGGCCAGGCCTTCCTGAAGCGGGCGCAGCGCATCGACCTGGACGCCACCGACCTGCATGCGGAACTGCGCGACCTGCGGCAGGCGCGCGCCGGCGTGCTGCGCTGCGGTGTCGGCGACGGCATTCCCGACCGCTGGGTGCTGCCGGTGGTGGCCGCGCTCATCGAGCGCGGGATCCGCGTGGACCTGTCGGGTGGCAACTCCGACTCGCTCACGCGGGCCGTCGCCATGGGCGAGCTGGAGTTCGCCCTGACCGGCCTGCACAAGAAACCGGCGGCCGCGCTGGCATGGGAAGGCCTGCGGGACGACCCGCTGCTGCCCATGGCGCCGATCGGCCATCCGCTGGCACGCACCCGACGCGAGGTGGGCTGGGACCAGCTCGCGCAGGCGCGGTGGATCGTCATGGCGCCCGGCACGTCGACGCACACCGAGTTCGAAGCGAACTTCCGCGCGCACCGGCTCGACCCGCCCGAGCCGGTGGGCACCTCGCGTTCATCCCAGCGCGAGCTGGCGTTGGTGCGCTCGCTGGGCGCCTTGATGCCCGTGCCGCGTTCGGTGCTGAAAGAGCCGCCGGTCGCGGCGCAGTTCGTGCCCGTCAGCCCCGTCGGCGGATGGCGATCGACCCGCCGCGTGGGCATCGTGCGGCGCGCTGGCGGCTACCTCAGTCCCTCGGCGTCGCAAGCCATGGAGGCGCTGGAAGCCATCCTGCGCAAGGAGCGCTGACGACTGGAGCCGCAAGGCATGGTGCGCCGCGTGCGTTAGGCTCCACGATCCCTTCAACCCCTCCTCCCATGCACATCGAAGAACGCATCCACATCGCCGTCCCGCCCCGGGTCATCGACCGCATCTGGAGCGAGGTCGACCGATGGCACCTGTGGGACCCGGACACCAAGCAGGCCCGGCTCGACGGCCCCTTCGCCGTGGGCACCAAGGGCCGGATCGTTCCGCAAAAAGGCATGGGCGTCCCGATGGTGGTCACGGAGCGCTCCGAGGGCCGGTCGTTCACCGCGCAGGGCTACATCCCCCTGTTCCGCATGCACTTCAAGCACACGGTGTCTGCAACGGACAGCGGCTCGGACGTGGTGCACCGCGTGTGGTTCACCGGCGCCCTGGCCTTCCTGTTCGGGCCGGGCGTCGCCAAGCAGGTTCGACACGGACTGCCCCGGACCATGCGGTCGCTGAAGGCCTATGCCGAGCAGCGCCACGCCACGTCCAGGTCCGGCGACGCCCCCTGAAAGCCGCCGCGCGCTGGCATCGCACCGCGAATTCCCGCGCGCTGGCGAATGAAGGCGCATCATGGGCCGATGAACATCCAGCTCGGTTTCGAGATCGCCTACCAGTTTCCCCGGCCGACGCCGATGATCCTGGCCCTCAGCATTCACTACTCGCGCGCCTCGGACCTGCTGCGCCCGGACCACCTGCTCACGAAACCGTCCGTTCCCACCACCGCGTACCGTGACCTGTTCGGGAACTGGTGCACACGCCTGGTCGCCCCCGCGGGCCGCTTCGTGCTGAGCACCGACACCGTGATCCACGACAGCGGCGCACCCGACATCGTCGTGCCCTCGGCGCCACAGGTGCCGGTGGAGTTCCTGCCCGAGTCCACCCTGCTCTACCTGCTGGGCAGCCGGTACTGCGAAACCGACCTGCTGTCCGACTTCGCCTGGCAGCGCTTCGGCAACGGCCCGACCGGCTGGGGCCGCGTGCAGGCCGTGTGCGACTTCGTGCACCAGCACATCGAGTTCGGCTACCCGCATGCGCGGCGCACCCGCTCGGCGTTCGAAGCCTTCAAGGAAGGGCAAGGCGTGTGCCGCGACTACGCGCACCTGGCCATCACGCTGTGCCGCTGCCTGAACATTCCGGCCCGCTATTGCAGCGGCTACCTCGGCGATGTCGGCACCCCGCCGCCGCACGGCACGATGGACTTCGCGGGCTGGTTCGAGGCCTTCCTGGGCGACCGCTGGTACACCTTCGACGCGCGCAACAACGTGCCCCGCATCGGCCGCGTGCTGATCGCGCAAGGGCGCGACGCCAGCGACGTCGCACTGTCCAACACCTTCGGGCCCAACGAACTGGATGGGTTCAGGGTGTGGTGCGACGAGGTGCAGTGAACTGAATCGCCGGTCGCACGCACGCGGCCGGGTCGGCCCTCCGCCAACGCCCCGCGCTACGCGCTGCCCCAGCCCCCGCCCAGGGCCTTGTACAGGTTCACGGTGTTCACCGCCGCCTTGAGCTGCAGTTCGATCAGCTGCTGCTGCCCGGTATACAGCTCGCGCTGCGCATCCTGGCTCGAGAAGTAGTCTTCCATGCCGCTGCGAAAGCGCGTGCGCGAAATGCCGGCCACTTTCTCGAGCACCTGCACGCGCGCCTGTTGCGCCTCCAGCTGCGGCTGCAGGTGGTCGCTGGCGATCAGCGCGTGGGCCACCTCGCGAAAGGCGACCTGCGCCGCCGATTCGTAGCCGGCCATCGCGGCGGCCAGCCGCTCTTCGCTGGCGCTCACGTTGGCCGACCGGCGGCCCCAGTCGAAGATCGGCAGCGACACGCCCAGCACGCCGGCCCAGCTGCTGTTGCCGCTGTTGAGCAAGGTCGACAGCTCCTTGCTCACACCGCCGGCCAGCGCCGTGAGCGAAATGGTCGGCAGCATCGCGGCCTTGGCCGCGCCCACGCCGGCGTTGGCGGCCTCGACGCGCGCGTAGGCCGCGAGCAGGTCGGGCCGGCGCTGCAGCAGGCTGGACGGCAACCCGGCCGCGACCTGCGCGGTGGAGCGCTCGGGCCAGGGCCGCGCGCTGCCCGTCTCGGGCGGCACGGGGCGCCCCACCAGCACGTTGAGCCACTGCAGGTCCTGTGCGACACGCATGCGGTATTCCTCCTGCCGCACGCGCGCGGTCTGCAGCAGCGACTGCACGCGGTACACGTCGAGCTGCGCGGCGCCACCCACGGCGCGGGCGCGACCGATCGTGTCGGCATTGGCGTTCAGCGCGGCCTCGTTGGACTCGGCCAGCGCGAGCAAGGCGCGGTCGGCGCGCAGCGTGAGGTAGGCGTTCGACACCTCGCCCACGAGGTTCATGCGCGCGGCCGCGTGGTCCTTGTCGCCGGCCTCGGCAAGCGCGCCGCTTTGTTGCGCAGTGCTCTGCTGCCGGCCGAAGAAATCCAGCTCGTACGACATCACGCCCGCCTGCACGTCGAAGCTGTTGGACACGCGCCCGTCCGACGGCAGGTTGCCGACCGGGCTGAGCGAACCCTGCGGCGTGGTCTGCGCGCGCTGGGCATGCGCCGACAGGCCCAGCGCCGGGAACAGCGAAGCGCGGTTGCCCGCGTAGTTCGCGCGCGCCTCGCGGGCCTTCGCGGCATAGGCGCGCAGGTCGCGGTTCTGCTCGAGCGCGGTGGCGATCAGGCCCCGCAGTTCCTCGTCCTGCACGAAGCTGCGCCAGTCCACGGGCTGCGCGCCCGGCGCCGTCGTGCCAGCGGGCCATTGCGAGGGCACCGGCAGGTCGGGCTGCTTGAGCGGCGGCGTGAGGTTGCACCCGGTCGTCACCAGCACGATGCACACGGCCAGCACCGCGAAGAGCAGGCGCAGCGACAGCCGCGCAAAGCCCGCGCCCGGCGCGCGCATGCCCGCACTCGCGAACAGCGCCGACGCCGCCTGCCAGGGCCGCACCTGCACGGCCACGTGGCTCGGCGGCACGTTGAAGACATGGCGCACGAGGTCTTCACGCTGCGCCTCGGTGGCGGCGAACTTCAGCTCGGCGCCCGCCCTGCCGCGCGCGGCGAGGTGGGCCGGCAGCCAGCCGACCGGCCCGACATGCACCTCCAGCGGCTGCCCGACGCGCAGGCGCTTGAGCGGCCCCCGGCCTTCGAGCAGCGCGCCGTCGGCCGCGATGTTGACGAAGCGCGACTCGCCCTCGCCCGCCGCCGTGCGCACCCGTGCCCGCGCACGCCAGGGAAAGCGCTCTTCCTGCTGTGGGCGCGGCAGGTCGACGCAGGCCATGAGCGCGCTCAGGCACAGCACCAGCGC
This sequence comes from Variovorax sp. GW822-FHT04A09, assembly GCF_058801005.1. NCBI lineage: Bacteria > Pseudomonadati > Pseudomonadota > Betaproteobacteria > Burkholderiales > Comamonadaceae > Variovorax > Variovorax sp. GW822-FHT04A09. The sequence continues at coordinate 1,540,720 of NZ_JBXAMV010000001.1, forward strand.
GATGCCGGTCCACACGAGGTTGAGCTGGTCGCCCGGCGTGAGCGCCTCGCCGCCCAGGGCAGCCATCGCGGCCGCGCCCTGCAGCGCCACCAGCAGGCCGCCGAAGACGGCCACCAGCTTCCAGTGCACCACCGTGCGCGAGCGGTCCAGCCCCTTGGCCGTCACCTTGAACGGATGGCCGAAGGGCTTCAGCATCGCGCGCGCCAGCGTGCCGCTCACGGCCATCGCCGCCACCAGCTGGCTCACCTCGCTGAACACGGGTAGGCAGCGCCGCTGGCTGACCCAGTAGCTGTAGGCCCAGAACATCACGAGCGACGGCAGGCCGTAGGCCGCAAAGGCCTGCGGCGTGGCATGGAAGGCCGAGACGCCGGCATACCAGTACAGCGCCGGCGCCAGCAGCACCAGCACCATGAAGGGCTTGCCCAGCCAGTGCAGCAGCCCGTGCAGGAAGTGCAGCCGCGCCGACAGGCTGTAGCCCGGGCCGCGCAGGGGGCCGTCGGGCAGCAGCGCGAGCTGCACCGTGCCCAGGCACCAGCGGCTGCGCTGGTTGATGTAGTCGATGATGCTCTCGGCCGACAGCCCGTTGGACAGCCGCTCGCCCAGCCAGCGCGTGATGCGGCCGTGGCGCAGCAGCAGGTAGGTGGTGTGGATGTCTTCGCACACGCTGCCCACCGGGAACCCGCCGGCCTCGGTGATCGCGTCGCGCCGCACGATGAACGAGGTGCCCACGCAGAAGGCCGAATCGACCGCGTCCTTGGCGGGCTGCAGCACGTCGAAGAACACGCGCTGCTCGTCGACCCAGCTGTCGGTGGCGCGCAGGTTGTGCTGGATGGGGTCGGCGTTGTAATAGAACTGCGGCGTCTGCACCAGCCCCACGCGGCGGTCCTCGAACAGGCCCAGCATGCGGTAGACGATCTGGCGCTGCGGCGCGAAGTCGGCGTCGAGCACGAGGATGAACGGCGCGTCAGTCACGCCCGCGGACAGGCGCAGGCCGTTGTTGAGGTTGCCGGCCTTGGCGTGGCGGTTGTCGGGCCGCCGCGCGTAGTGCACGCCGCGGCGCTCGCAGTACTCGCGCAGCCAGTCGCGCCGCGTGTCGTCGAGCACCCAGACGTTCAGCCGCGGGTAGTCGATGGCCTGCGCGGCGATGATGGTTTTCTCGAGCACGGCCAGCTCTTCGTTGTAGGTGCAGATGAAGACATCGACGGCCGGCACCTCCTCGCCACGCGCATGGCGTTCGCGCAACGCGGCCTCGCCCCGGTCGGCCTGCGCGCGGTTGTCGCGGCGCCGCATGAGCATGTGGATCGACATCAGCGTGTAGACGATGGCCGTGAGCTCGAAGCCCAGGAACACCCAGGCGAACAGGGTTTCGAAGCCCAGGTCCGAGGGCGGCATGGTGGCCACGATGCGCCAGACGGCATAGCGCAGCAGCAGCAACGCGGTGAGCGCGCCGAACAGCACGCGGTGGGTGACGCGCTCGACCCTGGCCCAGGTCATGAGGAGCAAGGCGAGCCCCCCGACCAGGGCGTTGAACTGGAATTCCGGTGTGGCGATCAGGCTGGACATGAGGGGACTTCCGATGCGGCGGTCTTGCCGGTGAAGGGGTTGAAACCCGTGGCGGCCAGGGCGATCCAGGCGGTCGCGCCCAGGTGCGGCCAGCGGTAGTAGAAGAAATCGGCACCGGTCGAATCGGGGCCGATGGCCAGGCCGGTGGCAATGCGCGCGCTCGGCGTGGCGTAGTACAAGCCGTTGCCGGCGCGCTGCGAGGCCAGCAGCTGCCACAGCGCCTCGGGCGCCGCGCCCTTGCGGGCCACCAGCGTGGCGGCCGCCTGCGCGCTGCCTTCGGTCCAGATGCCGTCGGGCTCGCGCGAGAAGCCGTAGCCCGCGCCGACGCGGTGGTGCTTCTCGACCCAGTCGAGGCTGCGCACCCAGGCGCAGGAGCCTTCGGGCGCCGCGAGCAAAGGCCACAGCTGCGCATCGAGGCCGGAGCCTTCGGTGGAGATCGTGGCGCCATCCTCCTTGGTGCCGATGTGAAAGCGCTGCTCCGACGGGTTCCACATGCGGCCCACGAAGTCGAGCGCGGTGCGCGCCTGGCGTGGTTCGGGACCGTCCGGCTGGCCGTCGGCGCGCACGGCCCGTGCGGTCCACGCCGCCGCCATGGCGATGTCCAGGTTGTGCTCGGTCGACTTCCAGGTCTGCGCGCGTTGGGCGTTGTCCCAGCCGTGGCGCCCGCCGTTGTAGCCGTCGGGGCCGTTCCGGGCGCGCGTGTTCTGTTCGGTCCAGGCCAGCAGCCGGCGCGCGGTCGCCAGGTAGGCGGGCGTGGGTTCGGCCTGGTGCAGGTTCAGCAGCAGCAGCGCGGCCCAGGCCACATTGCCGGTGGCGGTGCTGACCTGGTAGGCATCGGCGATCCACTGCTTGCGCCCGGCGTCCCAGCGGCCGGGCAGCGCGGGCTTTTCCTCGGTGACCGGCCCGGCGCGGTAGGCATTGCGCACGCGCCCGTCGGGCATGGTCTGGTCGTGCGCCACCGCGCGCACCACGGCGTCGCCGATGCGCCGGGCGGCGGCGCGCTCGCCGCACGCCAGCAGCGCGATGCCGGCCAGCGCGTTGTCGTAGGTGAAGCCAGCGCCCGCCAGCGCGGGCTCGAACGGCGGCTCGCCCTGTGCGTTCGCCGGGCGGTAGCTGGTCAGGAACAACGGCCCCGACGTCGCGCCGCCCTGGTCGTGCGCGACGGCGCGGCGCAGGCCGTCGCAGCTCTCGCGCGCAAGGGCCTTCTGCGTGGCGCCGGGTGAAGGCGAAGGCGCGGCAACAGCAGCGACGCCGGCAAGCGCCATCGATGCGGCGGCGCACCGTGCCACGGCACGGAAAGAGAAAGGGATCGACATGGCGTTCTCGGTGGGCTGCGCGACATGCTTTCTCACGCCTTGGCGAGGCTGGCCGAGACCACCTTGCCCGGCACGCACAGGGTCTGGCGGCTGCCGTCTTCCGAGGGCGGCGGTTCGGGCGCCTCGATGCGCGCCACCGCATAGATCGAGCCCTGCTCGGCAAAGGGGAAGGGCACGCTGTACGTGCTCTGCAGTGCATCCGAGGCCACGGGCAGCAGCTGCTCGACGCGCGCCTGCACGTCGACGTTCTGCGCCACCTTCACGTCGAGCTTGGAGCCGACGCTCAGCCGCTTGGCCAGCCGCGCGGGAAACACGGCGACGACGCCGATCCGACTGCAGTCGGTCACGCGCACCAGCGAGGAGCCCGCCGTGACATACGCGCCCTGGGGTGCGAGCACCGTGTGCACCATGCCGGGCTGGCTCGCCTTGACCTCGTAGGCGGCGAGCTTGTCGACGCGGCGGCGCTCTTCGTCCTCGAGCTGCGTGATCTGCGCGAGCTGCTTGACGATCGCGGTGCCGTCCTGGCGCGCGCGGTCGCTGCTGTTGCGCAGCGCTTCACGCCGGCTCGCGAGCGTCTGGAACAGGCTGTTGCCGCTGGTGCCCACGAAGGCGCCCTGCCCCGCGCTCGCCACCGTCTGCGCCTGTCCCGCGAAGGCCTGCTCGGCCACCGCCGCATTGGCACGCGCGGTGCTCAATTGGGCCTCGGACGCGTTCATCACCTGTTCGCTGATGGCGCCTTCTTTCAGCAGCGCTTCGTTGGTGCGCACCTTGTTCTCCTGCTCGGCCACCACGCTGTGCGCCACGTCGCGCTGGCGCTGCGCGATCTCCCAGGCGTCCCAGGTCTGCGCCAGCGAGGCCTGGCGGGTCACCTGCGCCTGCTGGCCGATGGAGCGCATCTCCTGGCTGTCGGACTTGTACTGGTTGCCCAGCTGCGACAGCTGGCTCTGCAGGGCCAGGCGCTGCGTGGTCAGCGTGGTGAGGATCTCCTGGCTGACGGTCGGGTTGCGCACCGTGGCCACCACTGTGCCGGGCGCCACCGCATCGCGCGTGCGCACCGCCATCTGCGTCACCACGCCGTTGATCGGCGAGGTGACGATGCCGACCGGCGCCTGCAGCACGGCCCGCGTGGCCTGCGAGGACAGCAGCGGCTCGACCAGCGTGGCGACCATCAGCCACAGCACGAAGGCCAGCAGCGCATAGGCCGCCAGCTTCGGAACGAAGGCGCCCCGCTGGCGCCGGGCACGTCCGGCACCCGGGGCGCGCGGTCGGCCCGGTTCCGACGGAAAAGGAATGGGTCTGGACACTCGCATAACCACCTCTTGGAAACATCGACGGCATGCCGGCGAACGGCATGCCGTCTGGTGAAGAAAGAGACTCGAATCAACCTCCCGACCCCTCGGTCCGCGCCTCGATTTGTCGTGCTGCGGTGCAATAAAGGTACGCCCAAAGCGCGGCCGACCCTGCTTCCGGGCGAAACAAGATGTGCGAACTTCACATCTACTTTTCGGCCGCGGACCGGGCGAAGTCCTACATAGGTGTTGCGGCGGTGGGGGTTGACACGGGCTGGGCGTGTCGGCACGCACGGAACAGCGCGCGATCGCGTTTGTCTCGAAGGCCCGCGGGCATGGCGCAGGGCGAGGTCCGATGAAACGGCCCCCTGCGCGCGCGGCGTCGACAACGCGGCTTCGGCGTCGGGTTCAACAGGCCGTAACGATATTGCCGCGATTGGTCACAGCCGCCGCGGGGGCGCTGTGGCGGGCACGCATCAGCGACGGTCATCAACCCCGGCGAGCTCTATGCCCTGCGCGACATCAGGGCCCGCCCAGGCTGCGGCATGCGCGCGTTCTTCCTTTGCACCACCGGCTTTTCGGCGGTTGTCCTACACCTTGGGCCGCGCAGAAGACTAGACCTGTAGCCCACCCTGCTTTTTCTTCTTCAAAGGATTCCAGATGCGAAAAGTCAACGCTGTGATGACCCGCGATGTCGAGGTCATCAGTCCCGACGCCACCCTCGCGGAGGCCGCCAGGCGCATGCGCGACGGCGACTTCGGGATGATGCCGGTGGGCGAGAACGACCGCATGATCGGCGCGATCTCGGACCGCGACATTGCCGTGCGCGGCATCGCCGAAGGGCACGACGGCAACGCCAAGGTGCGCGACGTCATGTCGGACGGCATCCGCTGGGCCTACGAGGACGACGCCGTCGATCATGCGGCGCAGCTCATGGCCGAGCACCAGATCCGGCGCCTGCCCATCGTCAACCGCGACAAGCGGCTGGTGGGCATCCTGGCGCTGGCCGATGTCGCGGTGAAGGAGCCCAAGGTCAAGCCGGCCGCCGAGGCGCTGTGCGGCATCTCGCAACCCGTCGAGGCCTGAGAAGGTCTGACCAGGCGAGGTCCTTCACCCCGATTCACTGTCCCTTCCCTTTCTTCCTGGAGGACTTGCCATGCACGTCGCACCTTTCCACCTGCTCGCAGCCGCCGCCATCGCGGCGAGCCTCGCCGTGACCGGCTGCACGGTCACCCGCCCCTCCGGCGCGGCGAACGACATCCCGGCCTCGTCGGCATCGGCCATCGACGCCCAGGTCGACGCATCGCTGGCCCGGCTCTATGACACCGTCGCCGGTTCGCGCGCGCTCGTCGCTGGCGCGCAGGGCGTGCTGGTGTTCCCGTCCGTGGTGGGCGGAAGCTTCGGCATCGGCGCCGACTATGGTCGCGGTGCCCTGCGCAGCGGCGGCCGCACGCAGAGCTACTACAGCACGACCGCCGGCTCCATCGGCTTCCAGGCCGGAGCGCAGTCGAAGGCCGTGTTCTACGTGTTCACCTCCAGGGAGGCGCTGGACAAGTTCCGCCAGAGCCGGGGCTGGACAGTGGGCGTCGACGCGACGGTGGCGCTGGCACGCTACGGTGCCAACGGCGTCGTCGACAGCAGCACCTTCCGGCAGCCCGTGGTCGCTTTCGTGATGACCAATGTGGGCCTGGAGGCGGGTGCGTCGGTGCAGGGGGCGAAGGTCACCGAAATTCGACCTTGATACGGGCATGACATGACGGGCATCCGGTCGGAAACGCCATCGACAAGGAGTGCCCGCCATCATGCTCAACGGAGCCGAAGCCCACCCGATCCAATCTGCGACGCGCGCGTTGTTCGACCGCTATGAGCGGGAGTTCAATGCGGGACTGACCGGCGAAGCCGACCTCGAGGCCGTGTCGGCGCTGTACGCCGCGTGCTTCATTGCCGCTTCGCCCGCAGGCGTCTTCACGGGCAAGAACGATGAAGAACTCAGGCGCGTTTCCGCGAAGGGGTTCAAGCATTACCGCGACACCGGCGTGCAACGGATGACCGTGCGCAACCTGGACATCTCGGCCATCGACGACATGCACGGGCTCGCCCGCGTGGCGTGGAGAGCGATCTACAAGGTCGAGGGCGCGCAGAAGGTGATCGACTTCACCAATGTTTATCTGGTGCGGCTCGAGGGCGGCACCGCGAAGGTGTTCGGCTGGATCACCGGCGATGAGGCCGAGGTGCTGCGGCAGCACGGCATCGGTTGAGAGGCTGCCGGGCGCCGAGGAATGGGGGCTGGAGCGGGTGAAGGGAATCGAACCCTCGTCAGTTGCTTGGGAAGCAACAGCTCTACCATTGAGCTACACCCGCGGCAGGCGCGGATTCTAACGTCAGTCCAGAAGACGCCTGAACTCAGGCGCCTTCACAGCGATTCCCAGCGTTTGCGGACAACACCCATGTTCTCGATCAGGAACGCAGGCGCATCGAATCGAGAGTGGAAAACCAAACTCTGCTGCGTGTCGACAACCGCAGATACGGACCGCCATCCATGGCCCTCAAACAACTGCGGGCTAGGCATTGGACCGTCCTCAAACCAGTGCTTCAGCTTATTGATGTAGAAGAGCAAATCGATAGTTGCACGCTGCCCAAACAGATAGCGTTTCTGATCAAGTCGATTGAGTTCTTCAAGCACGAGAACCCCCGCATCCGTGGGCGTGAGATCCTCTGCCGTGTACATCTCTGCGGGGGCCCGCCCCTCTTTGGCTGTTGCACGGAGCCGGGCGGCTTTGACCTCGTCATGTCGACGTCGTCCTGAATCCAGGATTTCCTTCACTTCGAAGCGGGCATCGCGAAAGACCACATCGGGAGGATCGCTTTCAAGAGCGAACACTTCCGATTCGTCAGCGCCGAAATGGAGATTGGCTAGGAATTCGACCGCGACATTCCATTCACGCCAATTCTTGAAGGCTCGTGCAAATCGATCGTCGTCCTCCCCTGGTGGGTCGGGAATGAATCCTCCAAAGGGCTCGATTTTTCTCATCTGCAAAGTATCGCGCTCATTGATAAGTTTGCAGCAACCTCAGTCGTGAAAGGAGCTTGGATCTTCAACCGGTTGCCAGGCGATACCGATCGACCTTTCATCGCAGCCATCCTCGCAATCTCCATAAAAGCTGCTCGCCACTGGCACACTGGCCTTTTTTAACTAGAGGAGCGAGGATGGATCAGGAACATGAGCAACCTAAGATGTCCGACGAGGAGTTTGGCAAGGGGTTGACATACGCCTTTGGCGCGGTAGTTTTCTTCGCGATTTTCGTGGCGGGCCTCTACATGTGGAAGTTTAGAGGTGGTTCGTTGAGTAGCGATCCAGAAAAGTGGGGACAGTTCGGTGACTATCTCGGCGGGGTCGTCAATCCGGCGGTGGGATTGGTGACAGTTTTCCTTGTGGTCATTTCCATCGCAATCCAGCGACGGGAACTTCGAGCCTCACTTACTGAAATGAGGCATGCCAACGAAGCTGCAAGATCAATGAGCTTGGAGCAATCGTTGTTTGCTTGGCTGGAGAACTATCACTCGCAGATCAAATCGATCAGTTATGAAAGCAATTCCGGACGACGAGCTCTGCAACGCCTGTATGACCTCACGCTGTCTCCTAGAAAAACTGTGGGTTTTGGTAGCGAGATCGTTCAGCTGGGCGATGAGTCAATAGATGTCTCGGAATACTACGATGCCAATCAGGTCTACTATCGGATCGATCAGGGGGAGATCGGGATGACACAGATGGGGGAGCGCCAGTTCCACGCAAGCATCCAGTACCAACGCCTGTACCACGAGCGTCGATCAGATTTCGATGCTCCGTTTCGCACGCTCTACCGCTTGATCCGATGGGTTGATGAAAGCGATTTAACGGCGGCCAAAAAATGGCACTACTGCGCCTTGATCAGATCCCAGTTATCGGGAGTCGAACTGGTTTTCCTCTATTACAACGGGTTGATCGTCGACGGTGAGCGACTGGCAACATACGCGAACAAGTATGCGCTGTTCGATAACCTCTCCTCCGACGATGCGCTCATCCAATGGGCCGTCGCGAGCCTGACACCTACCCCGGAATCCAAGCGCCCCAGGGTTCGTGATGGAAATAAACCGTGGCCGTATACGCGCAGCGCGTTCAATTCGACCGAAGCGAAGGTTCAGCTGGGACTACCAGCTGCCCTCTAGGAGCTTCTTAAGGAGTTGCAACTTCAGCTCCCCAGCTGAAGAAAAGAGATGCTCCGCTCGGCAGCGGCTACGTCTGCCCCACTCAGGTCTGCAGCGCATCCCTTCGCAGCCGCAGCGCCGCACGCCCTTGTGGCGTGATGAGCAGGACGACGGCGACGCGCGGGCCCGTGCCGCTGGCGGCCGGTGGCAGGACGGCTTCGATGAGATGCGCGGCGACCAGCATCGTCGCGCAGTGGATGTCGGCTTCGTCGCGGACCGCCATCGGGAACGACGCGTCTTCGATGCGCTCCAGAAAGTCCATGGGCATGGGAAGGCTCCTGAGGAAACGAGGCGCAGTCTAGGTCGTTGCGCCCCCGAAAATGCAGCCCGGATGGGTTGCTTTTGTAACTAATTCGACAGGTCGCGCCCTGCGCGCGCCGCACGAGAACTTTCTCCCGACAGCGCACCATGACCCTGCGCACATGGGCGTCGCCGCCGCACCTCATCGCCGCGCGTTCATCCGTCCGAAATCGCCGCAGGCCAGCACGATGGGCCCGCGCGGATCGGCTCGAAAGCGCGCCACCGCCGCCGCCGAGATCACGTCGAAATGCCGTTTGCAGGCATGCAGCGTGTGCTCGCCGATTTCCTGCGCGCCGAGCGCATCGTGCAGCACGTCTTGCGAAATCTGCGCCAGCACGCGCGCGCCGTCGGGACCGTCGGGGTACACGGCGAAACGCACCGTGGCCGTATCGAAGCAGTAGATGCCTTCGAAGTCCATCGCCTTGTCTCCTTCATCGCAGCGCAAGGATTCGGCGCGCGCGCCGCGAAACGTGGTGATGGATTTGCACGCATGTTGAAGAAGGAAGCGGCCTACAGCTGCGGTTCGCACACGTGGCCTTCGTCCACCCCTCGCGCGCGTGCGGCCTTGGCCCACACGAAGACCGGACACCTGGCCGATGCGGCGCGGCCCGAATGCGGGCACACCAGAGGCCATGGCCCGTTCCGACACGCCCCTAGCAACCTACCAGGCGAAGCGCGACTTCGCCGTCACCGACGAACCCGCCGAAGGCGGCAGGGCCCGGCCGCACGCGCCCGCGTTCGTGATCCAGAAGCACGCGGCGCGGCGGTTGCACTACGACTTCCGGCTCGAACTCGACGGCGTGCTGGTGTCGTGGGCCGTGCCCAAGGGGCCGAGCCTCGACCCCGCGCACAAGCGCATGGCCGTGCATGCGGAAGACCACCCGCTGTCGTACGCCGGCTTCGAGGGCACGATTCCCGAAGGCCACTACGGCGCGGGCGACGTCATCGTGTGGGACCACGGCAGCTGGGAGCCCGTGGGCGATCCGCGCAAGGGCCTGGCCGCGGGCAAGCTCGCGTTCCGGCTGCATGGCCAGAAGCTCGAAGGGCTGTGGGAACTCGTCAGGATCGCCAAGGGCGGCGAGCGGCAGGAGCCCTGGCTGCTGTTCAAGAAGCGCGATGCCTTCGCGCGCTCGCATGCCGAGTACGACGTGGTGTCCGCGCTGCCCGACAGCGTGGCCGGAGCGCGCAAGACCGCCAAGGCCAAGGCCGCGCCTGCCTTGCCCGCCTTGCCCGCAACGGGCGCGGTGAAGGCACGCCTGCCCGCCAAACTTTCGCCGCAGCTCGCGACACTCGCCACCGGCGTGCCCGAAGGCGCACCCGGCGACTGGATCTTCGAGATCAAGTTCGACGGCTACCGCCTCATGGCGCGCATCGGCAACGGCAAGGCACGCCTGCTCACGCGCGGCGGCCACGACTGGAGCGCGAAGCTGCCGAAGCTGGTGGCCGAGCTGGAGCGCCTGGGCATCGGCAACGCCTGGCTCGACGGCGAGATCGTCGTGCCCGACAAAGACGGCACGCCCGACTTCAACGCGCTGCAGAACGCGCTCGACCGCGAACACGCCGATCCCATCGTGATGTTCCTGTTCGACGTGCCCTTCTTCGAGGGCTTCGACCTGCGCCACACGCCGCTCGCCGAGCGCCGCCGCCTGCTCAAGCAGTTGATGGACGCGCGCGCCACGCGCCGCCTGCGCTTCAGCAGCGACTTCGAGGCCGATGTCGATTCGATCCTGCAATCGGCCTGCCGCATGAACCTCGAGGGCGTGATCGCCAAGCGCGCCGACGCGCCGTATGTCTCGCGCCGCAGCGACACCTGGCTCAAGCTCAAGTGCATCCGGCGCCAGGAGTTCGTGGTGTGCGGCTACACGCTGCGCACCGACAGCCCGACGCGCATCGGCAGCCTGATGCTGGGCGTGCACGCGAAGAACGGCGAACTGGTGTCGGTCGGCGGCGTCGGCACCGGCTGGAACGACCGCGAAGCGCGCGACATCCGCCGCCAGCTTGCCGCGCTGGACACCGACCACGCGCCGTTCACCGGCGGCGAGGCCAAGCCCGGCCGGCGCCGGCCGGGCGGCACGCGGCACTGGGTGAAGCCCAAGCTCGTGGCCGAGGTGCGCTTCGCCGCATGGACGCCGGACGGGCAGATCCGCCATGCGTCCTTCGTGGCAATGCGCAACGACAAGCCGGCGTCGGAGATCGTGCATGAAGAACCCCGCGATATCGCCCATGCTTCACGTGCAAAGGGCACGAAGGCCATGAAGACCTCATCGAAAAAAACCGCCTCCACCGTCGGCGGCGTCGCCGTGAGCCACGGCGAGCGCGTGATCGATACCGCCTCGGGCCGCACCAAGCTCGACCTCGTGCGCTACTACGAATCGGTGGCCGACGACATGCTGCCGCACCTGAAGGGCCGCCCCTGCGCGCTGGTGCGCGGGCCGCAGGGCGTGGGCGGCGAGATCTTCTTCCAGAAGCATGCCGAGAAGGTCCGCATCGCCGGCGTGAAGCAACTCGACCCGGCCCTGTGGCCCGGTCATCCGTCGATGCTCGAGGTCGGCACGCGCGAAGCCTTGCTGAACGCGGCGCAGTTCAACGTGATCGAGTTCCACACCTCGAACGCGACCTCGACGCACTTCGACAGGCCCAACCGCATGATCTTCGACCTCGACCCAGGCGAAGGCACGCCGTGGGCGCATGTGCAGGAAGGCGCGCTGCTGATGCGCACGCTGCTCACCGAGCTGGGCCTGGTGTCATGGCTCAAGACCAGCGGCGGCAAGGGCCTGCACGTGGTCGTGCCGCTGCGCATGCACTACGACAACGACACGGTGAAGGCCTTCTCGCGCGCCATCGTGCAGCACATGGCCCACGTGATCCCCTCGAAGTTCGTGGCCAAGAGCGGGCCGTCGAACCGCGTCGGCAAGCTCTTTGCCGACTACCTGCGCAACGGCGTGGGCGCGACCACGGTGGCGGCCTACTCGGCGCGGGCGCGGCCCGGCATGGGCGTGTCGATGCCGGTGCGCTGGGACGATCTCGCCAGCCTCAAGAGCGGCGCGCACTGGACCATCGCCACCGCGCGCGAGCACCTGTCGTTCCAGTCCGAAGACCCGTGGGCCGATTACTGGACCACTCGCCAGCCGCTGGGCGAGGCGATGAAGCGGCTCGGCTTCAAGAAATAACCAAGGAGACACACCATGGCCACGAGAACCCTCTGGAAAGGCGCCATCACCTTCGGGCTGGTCCACATCCCCGTGGGCCTGCACACCGCCAGCACCGAACAGGGCATCGATTTCGACTGGCTCGACAAGCGCAGCATGGACCCGGTGGGCTACAAGCGCATCAACAAGCGCACGGGCAAGGAGATCGCGCGCGAGCAGATCGTGAAGGGCTTCGAGTACGAAGACGGCAAGTACGTCGTGATCTCGCCCAAGGAGATCGAGGCCGTCTACCCGCGCACCACGCAGACCATCGAGATCCAGCGCTTTCTCGACGTGGGCGAGATTCCGTTTGTGTACCTGGAGCGCCCCTACTACCTCGCACCGATCAACAAGGGCCAGAAGGTCTACGCGCTGCTGCGCGAGGTGCTGGTGAAGACAGGCAAGGTCGGGCTGGCCAAGGTGGTGATCGCCACCAAGCAGCACCTGGCGCTGCTGATTCCCTTTGGCAAGGTGCTGGTGCTCAACCTGCTGCGTTGGGGTGACGAGATCAAGGACGCCGACGGGCTCGACCTGCCGGCCGCCGGCATCAAGGGCGCGAAGCTGTCGGCCGCCGAGATGAAGATGGCCGAGCAGCTGGTCGGCGACATGTCGGGCCCGTGGAACCCCGACGAATTCAAGGACGAGTTCAAGCACGCCGTGATGAAGATCGTCGAGAAGAAGGTCAAGGCGGGCGACACGGAGACGGTGGTGCAGCCGGAAGAAGAAGCACCTGAGGGCGGCGCCGAGGTGATCGACCTGACCGAGCTGCTCGCGCGCAGCCTGCGCAGCGGCAAGCGCACGCCGCCTGCGGCGAAGAAGCGTGCGGCGAAGTCGACGGCTTCTGCACGCAAGACCGCGCACAAACCTGCGGCCGCCAAACGCGCGAAGAGCGTGGCCCGCAAGGCGGCCTGACTAACGCCGCGGCGCTTTCGCAGCCCCCGGCAGCGCCGCCACGCGCTGCGCCAGGAAGTCGACCAGCACCTGCACGCGCAGCGGCAACTGCCGACGCGGCGCGTACAGCAGGTGCAGCTCCTGCGCCGGCCCCGTGTGCCGCGCGAGCACGCGCACCAGCCGCCCCTGAGCCAGCAGGTCCGCGACCATCCACGTGGGCTGCAGCGACACGCCCGCACCCGCCAGCACGCTGTCGAGCAACGCCACGGCGTTGTTGACGCGGTAGCGGCTGCGCACCGGCACGGCCACCGCGCCCTCGGGGCCCGTGAGCAGCACGCCGTCGTCGCCCGCCGCGTAGCGCAGGTAGTCGTGCGCCAGCAGATCGTGCGGCGTGCGCGGCTTGCCGCGTGCGGCCACGTAGTCCGGCGAGGCGACGAGCACGCGCGGCCAGCTGCCAAGGTGGCGCGCGACGAGGTCGGGCGGCAACGCGCCGCCGACGCGCAGCGAGACGTCGATGCGCTCCTCGCGCGGGTCGACGAAGCGGTCGTCGAGCACCAGCTCCAGTTCGATGTCGGGGTACAGCCGCAGGAACTCGACCGCCATCGCGTTGAGGTGCCGCTGCCCCAGCGTGACCGGCGCGCTCAGGCGCAACAGGCCGCGCGGCTGCTGCACCTGGGCGCGCGCATCGGCCACGGCGTCGCCGTAGTCCTCGAGCATGCGGCGCGCGCGTTCGTGAAAGCGCTGGCCCTCCTCCGTGAGGCTCAGGCCCGTGGCCGCGCGCCGCAGCAGCCGCACGCCCAGCGATCGCTCCAGCCCCGCGACCAGCTTGCTCACGGTGGGCTGCGTGGTGTCGAGCGCGCGGGCCGCGCCCGAGAGGCTGCCGAGTTCGACGCTGTGCACGAAGGCGGAGAGTGCGCGAAGGGTGTCCATGGGTTCATTCGAATCGGGAATGCGATGCATGCCATTCTGCCTTCTATCCCTCGCGATTCGAATGGAAGAAAGTTCGTCCATCGACACTTCTTTCACCTGAGGACATTCACATGACCGCTTCGCGACTCACCTCCCTCCTGCGCCAGGGCGCGCTCGCCCTTTCCCTCGCGGCTGCCGCCGGAGCCTCCACGGCCGCGCCCACGCACTGGAGCCCCAGCTGGATGGCCGCCACCCAGCCGCTGTGGGACGAGAGCTTCGTGCTGCCCCTGGGCATTCCCGCCCGCTTCGAGCGGCAGACGCTGCGCCAGGTGGCGCGCCTGAGCATCGGCGGCACGCGGCTGCGCGTGGTGATCAGCAACGAAGGCGGCACCACGCCGCTGCACATCGGCGCGGCGCGCGTGGCCCGCCATGCGAGCGGCTCGGCGATCGTCGAGGGCACCGACCGGGTGCTGCGCTTCGGCGGCCGCAGCGACGTGACGCTGCCGCCCGGCGCGCGCCTCGTGAGCGACCCGGTCGACCTGCCGCTGCCCGCGCTGAGCGAAGTGGCCGTGTCGCTCTACCTGCCGGAACCCAGCCAGCCCGCGGGCTTTCACTTCGATGCGCGGCAGACGCTGTACATCGCCGACGGCGACCTGAGTGCCGCGGCGAGACTGCCGGCCGCCGCCACCTCGTGGAGCACACGCGTCTACGTGAGCGGCCTGATCGTCGAGACGCCGCAAGCGCCCGTCACCGTCGTCACGCTGGGCGACTCGATCACGGACGGCAACGGCTCGACACCCGGCGCCCACACGCGCTGGCCCGACGCGCTGGCCGAACGGCTCGCGCCGCGCGGCGTGGGCGTGCTCAACGCCGGCATCTCGGGCGGCCGGCTGCTGAAGGACGGCATGGGCCGCGCGGCGCTCGAACGCGCGGGCCGCGACGTGTTCGCGCAGCCCGGCGTGCGCGCGATGGTCGTGCTGCTGGGCACCAACGACATCGGCTGGCCCGGCGGCCCCTTCGCACCGCAGGAGCCCGCGGTGCGCGCCGAGGCCGTGATCCAGGGCTTTCGCCAGCTGATCGAGATGGCCCACGCCCACAACGTGCGCATCGTGGGCGCCACCATTCCGCCGAACGAGCGCGCGCTCGAAGGCACGCCGCTGGCCGGCCACCACTCGCCCGAGAAAGACACCGTGCGCCAGACCATCAACCGCTGGATCCGCGAAAGCGGTGCCTTCGATGCGGTGGTCGATGTCGACGCCCTGCTGCGCGACCCGGCCCGGCCGACCCGACTGAAAGCCGCCATGGATTCGGGCGACCACCTGCATCCCGGCGACGCCGGCTACCGGGCGATGGCGGCGGCCATCGACCTCGACGCCTTGCTGGGCAACGATCTTCGATAGACTGCAAATATACTGTACATAAATACAGTCTTTTCTCTAGAATGGCTCGTCTCCAAGAACAACATTCGAGGCGACGCCATGACCACCGCCAACCCGCCTGCGCCCTCGGCGCAGGTGCTTTTTTTCTCCTCGCGACAGCATCCGTTGCAGTCGCGTTCGCGCACCACCGGCAAGACAGGCCGGATTTCAAACTGGCCCTTCCGCGTGACGCGGGAGCACGGCCACGACGACAGCAACGAACAGGATGACATCCGCGTTCAGGCGGCGCGCGTCATCCGGACGACGGCCACGCATTGGTGGCCGCCGGAGCCCTGAACCGCCTTTTCATCCTTCTTCCCCCGGAGAACTGCAATGGACGACTTCAACCGTGGCGATGCGTTTGCGAACGAGCCCGAACCCGACTGGGACTCCCCCGCTTTCGAGAGGCAACGCCACCTTCTCATCGCGCTGTTTCCAGAGCCCGACGTGCAAGCAGCCATCGAAGCGCACCGCAAGGAATGGATCTGGCCCAAGGGCCACTACTTTCCTCGCAGCCCGCGACTGCACCTGACGCTCCACTGCTTCGGCGACCAGCCCAAGGAGGTCGAGAAACGCCTGTGTGAAGCACTCGCCCAGGTTCGGGTGCGGCCCATGAGCCTCGTGCTGGACAGCTCGCGCACATGGCGCAACGACATCGCGGTGTTGCAGCCGGCCGAGCACAGCGCCTTGCGCACCCTGCATGCGGACATCGGCCGTGCGGTCCAGAAGGCGGGCATCGTCACGGAAACGCCGACGTTCACACCGCACATCACCATCGCCCGCCGCACCGAGGGCGCGGCCTACCCGATGCGCCTGCCGCCGATCCCGTGGCGCGTGAGGAAATTCCTGCTCGTGCGCTCGTTCACGTCGCATCCCGTCGAGCACAAGGTGCTGGCCACCTACGAGGCCGACGAAGAAGACAAAGAAGACGCCGTCTGACAACGGCCGGCCGGCTTTCGTGGCCTGATCGGGTGAGACAATTTTCGGCGCCCATCGAACCCACGCCACGCCCGCCGCATGCTGACACCACCCGATATCGCCCCCGACGCCGTTCAAGCGCGTCTCGCCGAAACCTACGGCCTGCAGGCGACACGCGCCGAGTTCCTGCCGCTGGGCGCCGACGTCGATTCGGCCGCGTTCCGCATCGAGGCATCGGACGGCCGCGCGTACTTCCTCAAGCTGCGCCGAGGCGGCTTCACGCCCGCCGTCGTCGACGTGCCGGCCGTGCTGCATCACACCTATGGCATCGACGCCGTGATGGCCCCGCTGCTCACGCGCACGCGGCGGCTCAGCGTGCAGGACCAGGGCTTCGACTGGGCGCTCTACCCCTTCTTCGATGGCGTCGACGGCTTCACGCGCGCACCGACCGACCGGCAATGGACCGCGCTCGGCACCGCGCTGAACGCCATCCACCGCACCGAGCTGCCCGAATCTCTGCGCGCGGGCCTGCCGCGCGAAAGCTATTCGCACCACTGGCGTGAAGGCGTGCGTGGCTACCAGCGCCGCTTCATCAACGGCGTGGCGGGCGACGATCTGGTGAAGCGCTTTCTGGCCTTCTGGGACGCGCACGACGAAGAGATCGATTCGATCGTCTACCGCAGCGAACAGCTTGCCTCGATCCTGCTCGAGAAGTCGCTGCCGCAGGTGCTGTGCCATGCCGACCTGCACGCGGGCAACGTGCTGCTGGGCGACGACGACCGCCTGTGCATCGTCGACTGGGACACGCTCATCCTCGCGCCCAAGGAGCGCGACCTGATGTTCATCGGCGGCGGGGTCGGCGGCGTGTGGAACCAGCCGCGCGAAGAAGCGCTGTTCTTCCAGGGCTACGGCACGAAGGAGGCGGTCGACACGCTCGCCCTCGCCTACTACCGCCACGAACGCATCGTGCGCGACCTGCTCGAGTTCTGCGACCAGATGTTCGACCCGCAGGCCAGCCGCGAAGACCGCGAGGAAGGCCTGCGTCAGATGGCGAGCCAGTTCGAGCCGGGCAACGTGGTCGCCGTCGCGCACCGCGACTACGACGCCATCACCTGAAACACCTGAAGGGCGCCGCTCAGATCAGCAGGTCCTGCGCGTCGTCCTCGAAGCCCGCCACGGGCTGTGCCTTGGCCAGCGCCAGCCACACCGAAAAAGGAATGCGCTCGAAGGCGCGGTGCACCGCGGCGCGCGCCACCACGAGGCGCTCGCCCTCGAGCACCATCACGCCGCATTCGGCCGGAATCTCGTCGGGCGACGCGATGCTGCGGCCCTTGGCGTCGTTGCCCAGCACGTACCAGCACTCGCCGCCCAGGTCGAGGTAGGCCGCACGCTTGTCGGGCTTGCGCAGGTCGCCCAGCAGGTCGGCGCGGCTGACCTTCACCTCGTGCACGATGGGATGCGCGTAGGCCTCGACGCTGGTGTTGCGAATCGAAAAGACATCGGGCCGCGCCATGCACCAGCGCGGCTTGCCGCCCTCTTCCAGCGGCGGCAGCCGGGCGCGCAGGCCCAGGCCGCGCCAGGCGATGCGGCCGCCGCGCGTCATCTCGCGCGCCACGCGCTCCACCAGCGCCTCGTGCGGCGACAGCGCCGCGCGGTTGACCGTGAGCGTGGTGGCGATGCGCGCAATGCCCGCGTCGGTCACGCGCAGCGTCTCGTGCCCCAGCGCGCTGCGCACGCGTTCGAGAAAACCGCCCGCGAGCAGTTCGACCTCGATGGTGTCGCAGCAGGGCCAGCCGGCCGAACGGTAGATCTCGCGCAGGCGCCGTGCGTGCGGCTTGCCGAAGGGCACGGCCGTCTGCAGGGGCGGCGGGTCGGTCACCGGCGGCGGAAAATCGGGGTCCGTCACCGGGGGCACGACCGGCGGCGGATCGCCTTCGGGCGGCAGCACGGGCGGCGGCGGTGGCGGCATGGGCACATCGGGCGCGGGCGGCGGCGGGCCGATCGGCGTGGCGACGACCTCATCGGCAAGGGCAAATCCGGCGGTTGCGGCGAGTGCGGACATGGGAGGAACAGGTTAGCGAAAAGTGAGGGGCGGCGCGAGGCATGGAACGATCGGTTGCATTCGCAATGCCTCAGTGGAAGTCGCGGCTGGTGTTGCTCTGCGCCAGCCGGCCCAGCAGCGGCGTGAGGTCCTTGAAGCCGGTGGCGATCAGGTGCTGCACCTTGCCGCCGCTGTCATCGTCGCGCTGCCAGGTGCCCTGCACCGCGAGCAGGTGCGACTTGAGCAGCGGCTCGCGCCAGGCCTCGATGACGTGGCTCCACACGATCACGTTGACGTTGCCGGTCTCGTCCTCCAGCGTGACGAAGATGGTGCCGTTGGCGGTGCCGGGCCGCTGCCGACCCTTGACGATGCCGCAGGCGCGCACGGTCTGGCCGCTGCGTGCGGTGCGCAGCTCCACCGCGCTCAGGAGCCGCATGCGCGCCAGGCGCGGGCGCAGCAGCGCGAGCGGATGGCGGCGCAGCGTGAGGCCCAGCGCCGCGTAGTCGCCGACGATCTCTTCGCCCTCGGGCGCGGCGGGCAGCAGCAGCGCCTGTTCGTGGATCGGCACGCCCTTGAGCAGGGCCGACGAGCGATGCTGCGCCGTGGCGTCCCACACCTGCTGGCGGCGATGGCCCGAGAGCGACATCAGCGCATCGGCCGCGGCGAGCGCGGCCATGTCCTTGCCTTCGAGTTCGGCGCGCAGGGCCAGGTCTTCGGTGCTGGTGAAAGGCGCTTGCGCGCGCGCTGCGAGCAAACGTCTGGCGCCGGCGTCGCTGAGGCTCAGGACCCGGTTCAGGCCCAGCCGCACCGCCGGCTGGTTCTCGTTGCCCAGGCGCTCGGCGTAGCGCGTGTCGGTGCCTGGCGGCATGCGCGGCGCATCGGGTGCGCGGGCCTCGAGCGTGGTGTCGATCTCGCTGCATGTGACGTCGACCGGCCGCACCTCGACCCCATGGCGGCGCGCGTCCTGCACCAGCTGCGAGGGGTTGTAGAAGCCCATCGGCTGCGAGTCGAGCAAGGCGGCGAGGAAGCAGGCGGGTTCGTAGTTCTTGAGCCAGCTGCTGATGGTGACCAGCAGCGCAAAGCTCGCGGCGTGGCTTTCGGGGAAGCCGTAGTCGCCGAAGCCGAGGATCTGCTTGAAGATGGCTTCGGCGAACTCCTTCGGGTACTTGTTTTCCACCATCCCATCCACGAGCTTCGCGTGAAACTTGTCGAGACCGCCCTTGCGCTTCCACGCGGCCATGGCACGACGCAACTGATCGGCTTCGTCTGCGCTGAACTTCGCCGCGATCATGGCGATCTGCATCACCTGCTCCTGGAAGATCGGAATGCCCAGCGTGCGTTCCAGCGCCGGCTTCAGTTCCTCTTTTTCGTAGAGGATCGGCAAGCCCTTGCGCACCCGCTCGCGCTGCTTGAGGTACGGATGCACCATGCCACCCTGAATGGGCCCGGGCCGCACGATCGCCACCTCGATCACCAGGTCTTCATAGGTGCGCGGCTTCAGGCGCGGCAGCATCGACATCTGCGCCCGGCTCTCGATCTGGAACACGCCGATGGTGTCGGCGTCGCAGATCATGTCGAACACGTTCTGGTCGTCGTTGGGGATGTGGTGCATCTGCACCATCGAGCCCCGCCAGCGGTTCATGTGGTCGAGCCCGCGGCGGATGGCGCTGAGCATGCCCAGCGCGAGCACGTCGACCTTCAGCATGCCCATGGCTTCGAGGTCGTCTTTTTCCCACTGGATGACGGAGCGGTCTTTCATCGACGCCTTCTCGACCGGCACCAGCCGCGTGAGCCTGGTGTGCGTGAGCACGAAGCCGCCGACGTGCTGGCTCAGGTGACGTGGAAAGCCCTTGAGCTTTTGCGTGTGCTCGATCCACTGCATCAGCTTGAGCCGGTCTTCCTTCACGCCGACGCGCTCGGCGGCCTTGTCGAGCTGTTCGCCGAGCACGGTGTCGTCGAACCAGTAGTGGTCCTTGGCGAACTCGTCGACCAGCCGCTCGTCGATGCCGATGGCCTTGCCGACGTCGCGCAAGGCGCTGCGCGAGCGGTAGCAGATGACGACGGCAGCGATGGCGGCGCGCTCGCGGCCGTACTTTTCGTAGATGTACTGGATGACTTCTTCGCGCCGCTGGTGCTCGAAGTCGACGTCGATGTCGGGCGGTTCCTTGCGATGGCGGCTCAGGAAGCGCTCGAACAGCAGGTGGCCTTTTTCGGGGTCGATTGCGGTGATTTCGAGGCAATAGCAGACAGCGGAATTGGCCGATGACCCGCGACCCTGGCAAAGAATTTTCTGTGAGCGCGCAAAGCGGACGATGTTCTCTACGGTGAGGAAGAACATCTCGTATTCAAGCTCCCTGATCAGGTCCAGCTCTTTCTGCACCTGGACCCGCACGCCATCAGGAATCCCGTTCGGGTAGCGCCTTTGCGCCCCTTCCCACGTCTTGCGCGCCAGCGTCTGCGTCGCCGTCTCGTTGCTGCCCAGCGTTTCCAGCGGGTACTTGTAGGTCTCGCGGATCACCTCGGGATCGAAGCGGCACCGCTGCGCCACCGCCAGCGTGTTCGCCAGCATCGCGGGCAGGTACAGCTCGGCCAGTCGCACCCGCTGGCGCAGGTGCCGCTCGGCGTTCGACTGCAGCGCGAAGCCGCACTCGGCCACCGTGCGGCCTTCGCGCACCGCTGTGAGCACGTCGTGCAGCGGCTTGCGCCCGCGCGCGTGCATGTGCACGTCGCCGGCCGCGACCAGCGGCACGCCGGCCTGCTCGCCCGCCTGCATCAGCGTGACGAGCCAGAGGTCGTCGTCGAGTTCGTTGAACAGTTCCACGGCCAGCCAGAGGTTGTCGCCGTACAGCGCCCTGGCGGCGGCCAGGTCGTCCTGCACGGTGGCCGCATCCGGCATGCCGCCCGGCGGCCGGTGCGGCACGAAAAGAATCTGGCAGCGCTGCAGCGAGGCGACGTCGCTCGTGTCCCAATCGACGCGGTACTCGCCCTTGGGCAGCTCGGTGTTGCGCGCGGCGGTGATGAACTCGCAGAGGTTGCCCCAGCCCTCGGTGTCGTTCGCGATCACCACGAGCTTGAAGCGCTCGAAGCGGAACTCGCTGCCGAACAGCAGGCGGAATTCGGGGTGGCGCGGGATCGGCGGTTCGTCCGGGTGCTCGCGCTCGTAGGTGTCCAGCTTGACGGGCAGATCGCGCAACGCGACATGCGCGCGCACGATGCCGGCCACCGAGCATTCGTCGGTGATGGCCAGCGCCGCATAGTCGAGGTGGTAGGCGCGCTCGACCACCTCTTCGGGCGTCGAGGCGCCGCGCTGGAAGCTGAAGTTCGTGAGGCAGTGCAGCTCGGCATAGCCGGGCAGGCCCGGCGCCGGGCGCAGCCGCTGCGGCAGCACATGCACCTTGGCGGGCTGGCGCTTGCGCTCTTCTTTACCGCTCAAGTCAGGCATAGAAGCCTTGCAGGTACCAGCGCACCTCGCCCGACGAAAAGCGCGTGGCGGGCCGCTCGCGAAAGATCCACACCAGGCCGGCCTCGGGGCTTTCGGCCACGTAGTAGTCGCGCATCGCGGGCTGGCCGCCGTCTTCTTCACCGCCCCACCAGCCGGCCTCCACGCGCTGCGGCCCGACCAGCTTGCGCAGCGGCCCGCAGTAGCACGGGCGCTCGCCGTCCATCTCGAGCCGCAAGGGCTCGGGCAGCAGCCAGGGCGGGTAGATCGCATCGGGCTGCGAGGCGGCGTCCTTGCGGGCCTTGTCGGGTGCAGGCGTTTTCTCTTTTTGCAGCGCGGGCCGCCACCGCTGCTGGCGCTCGGGCCGGTGGTCGGCCTGCGCGAGCGGTACCACCACCTGGTCGGCACCGAGCCGCACGCTGAGCCGTTCGACCATCTCGTGCAGCTTGTCGCCCTTGCGGTTGTCTTCCGGCAGGAAGCTGGTGCTGGCGCCGGCCAGCGGATCGGTTTCGAGCGTGCGCAGCTTCAGCCAGCTCGCGGGCGCGGCCAGCGTGGTGAGCGCGAGTTTTTCGGACAGCAGGCGGCGCAGGTGCGCCATGTCCTGCGTGGGCTCTGCCGTGCGCACGGTGAGCTGCTGGTGCGGCGGCAGGGTCACGCCGTTGAGGCGCCGCAGGTCGAGCGTCCATTGCAGCTCGAGCGCACGCGCACCGCGCTGGCGGGCGCGCAGCCAGATCTGTAGCGCCGACAGCAGGCGGTTGGCCGACCACATGAGTTCGGGCCCGGTCTCGGCCAGCGCGGGCAGTTCGAGCTTCTGCTCGAACACGTCGGGCAGCGTGAGCCAGGCGTGGCTTTCGGGGCGCAGGCCCCAGGCAATGTCGAGCGCCTCGCGCAGCCCGGTGCCGAAGCGCCGCGTGAGGCCGCCACGCGGCAAGGCGGCCACATCGCCCCAGGTGCGGCAGCCCAGGCGCGCGAGCAGGTCGAGGTGACCCTGCGCGGCCGTCAGCGTGTCCAGCGGCAGGCCGGCCGGCACCTCGGCGGGCCGGTGCTCGTTGCGCGCGAACAGGCGCAGCCGCGCCAGCGCGATCAGGCTGGTGGCGCCCTGCGCGCCGCGCATGCGCGCGTCGGATGCGGGGTTGAGGGCCAGCAGCTGGCGCATCAGCGGCGCGCGACCGCCCCACAGGCGCTCGCAGGCCGAGACCTCGAGCATCAGCGCCTCGTCCTGCCAGGCGACGTGCGGCGTGAACTGCAGCGCCCACCAGCCCAGGGCCTCGGGCGGAGGCATGTCGGGGGCGTCGGCTTCCTCGGTTTCAGACGACCACTGCAAGGCGATCCAGTGCATCCGGGCCTCCTTTCCACGCGTCGATGCGCACCACCGTGGCCGACGGCGCGGCGGCGGCCGGCGCCACGGGCGGCTGCAGGCGCAGCTGGCGTCGCACGCGGGCGGCGGCCAGCAGCGCGCTCATGCGGGCGTTGCGCGCCGGCACCCGCACCGGCGCGGCCAGCGGCGGCCCCCGGCGCTTGAGCAGGTGCAACGCGATCTGCGCCGGGTCGTCCTGGCAGCGCTCGGCACGCAGGCGCAGGCGCGCGGGCGAAGCCGACAGCGCCACCGACTCGGGCCGGCACACGAACAGCAGCACCTCGTGCTGCGCGGCGGCCAGCTGCAGCCGCCGCAACTCGCCCACGCGGGCCTGCGGCAGCCAGGCGACGACGGCAGCGATCTCGGCGCAGCGCAGCGCCTGCTCGCAGGCCCACAGCCGCGCGGCCGGAGCGTCGCTGCGCACGCACATCAGCGCCTCCACCGGCAGCCCCTGCGCCGCCAGCGCGGTGCCGCAGGGCTCGTAGGGCGCGCCGACCAGCACCACCGGCCCGCCGCGCGCCTCCACGGCCTGCGCCAGCGCGGGCAGCAGCAGGCGCCAGACATGGGCCTCGGGCGTGGCCTGCAGCAGCTCCGTCATCGCGCCCACGGGCCAGCCGCCGCCGGGCAGCTCGGCGTCGAGCGCGGCATGCCCGGTGGCCACGACCTGCGCGTCGGCCAGGCCTAGTTCGTCGGCGTGCCAGACGCCGCGGCCCGCGGCGGTGGAAAAGGAGTCGAGGAAAGGAAGGCCCATGATTGCAGTTGTTAACTGTATTTTTATACAGTATTTCCCGGGTCGCAACCAGCGATCGATTTACCTGCGAAGGCCCGCGCCTTAAGATCGGTTTATTAACAATTAGTGACCATGAGACACAAAAAGATTCACCTGCGGCTTCTGGCCCTCGCCGCGCTCGCCACCCTCGTCTGTGCGGTGGCGCCCGCCTCGGCCCAGCCCGCCAAGCCGCTCCTGATCGGCCAGACCTACGTGCAGACCGGCCCGCTCGCGTCGCTGTCGACCGAGCCGCTGGTGGGCATCCGTGCCATGTTCACCGCGCTGAACGCGAGCGGCGGCGTCAACGGCCGGCCGGTCGAGCTGCGCCAGCTCGACGACGCCTACGACCCCGCCAAGGGCGCCGAGAACGTCAAGACCTTCGCGCGCGACGGCGCCGTGGGCGTGCTGATGCCCATCGGCACCTCGTCGGCGGTCGGCGCGCTGAAGGCGGCCAACGAGCTGAAGATTCCCGTCGTCGGCCCGTACACGGGCGCGGGCCCGGTGGTGAAGTTCAGCGAGTTCGGCTTTCCGGTGCGCATCAGCTTCGACGAGGAGTACAGCCGCATCGTGAACCACCTGTTCACCATCGGCCTGTCGCGCATCGCCTTCGCGCACAACGACAACCCCGGCGCGCGCTCGGCGATGGAGAGCACGCAGAAGTTCATTGCCGAACGCGGCGACAAGATGGTCGGCAGCGTCGCCATCAAGAACGACGGCTCCGACGCGGCCGAGCGCGCCGCCGAGCTGGCCAAGCTCAAGCCCAAGGCCGTGGTGCTGTCGGCCACCAACGACGTGGCGGCGAAGTTCATCGCGGCCTACCGCGCGACCGGCGGCGAGACGGCGTTCTATTCGTTCTCGTTCCTGAACGGACAGAAGCTGTTCCAGGACATCAAGAAGGACGCGGCCGGCGTGGTCATCTCGCAGGTCGTGCCCTACCCGTGGAACAGCGCGATGCCGGTGATTGCCGAGTACCAGGCGGCGATGAAGAAGATCGGCATGACCGAGTTCAGCTACGCGAGCCTGGAGGGCTACGTCACGGCCAAGGTCATGGTCGAAGGCCTGAAGCGCGCGGGCGCCAACCCCACGCCCGAGTCGCTGCAGAAGGGCCTGGAGTCGTTCAAGACGCTGGACCTCGGCGGCATCGCCGTGTCGTACCGGCCCGGCGAGCACCGCGGGCTGACCTTCTCGGAGCTGTCGATGCTCAAGGCCGACGGGCGCTACCTGCGCTGAGCCCTTCCGCCCGCCGGCATGGCGGGCGCAGAATTTCGTTCGTGACGACGCCCCTCACGAACGCACACCCTTACGCCCTCACGCGCGCCCGGTTGCTCCGCCTCGGCGCAGCCCTGTGCGCAGGTGCCGCGCTCCCCTCCTTCGCCCAGCAGCCACCCCGCAGGCCCGCGATGCAGATGACCACCCGCCCCATTCCCTCCACGAAGGAAGCCCTGCCGGTCGTCGGCTGCGGCACCTGGATCGGCTTCGACCAGCGCCCCGGCAGCGACGAGTACCAGCGCCTGCCCGGTGTGCTCGACGCGCTCTTCGCGGCCGGCGGCACGGTGATCGACAGTTCGCCGATGTACGGCCGCTCCGAGGAAACCACCGGCGAACTGCTGGCCGCCGCGAAGCCGGGCGCCAAACCCTTCCTCGCCACCAAGGTCTGGACCTCGGGCCGCGAAGCCGGCATCGCGCAGATGGAGCAGTCGTTCGCGCGGCTGCGCACGAAAGAGATCGACCTGATGCAGGTGCACAACCTCGTCGACTGGCGCACCCACCTCGCCACGCTGCGCGGCTGGAAGGACAAGGGCCGCGTGCGCTACATCGGCATCACGCACTACACCGCCTCGGCCTACGACGAGGTCGAAGCGGTGTTGCGCGCCGAGACGCTCGACTTCCTGCAGATCAACTACTCGCTCGATGCGCGCGATGCCGAACAGCGCCTGCTGCCGCTCGCGGCCGAGCGCGGCGTGGCGGTGATCGTCAACATGCCCTTCGGCGGCGGTGGCCTGCTGCGGCGCCTGCGCGACAAGCCGCTGCCCGCCTGGGCCGGCGAGATCGGCTGCACGAGTTGGGCGCAGGTGCTGCTGAAGTTCGTGCTGAGCCATCCGGCCGTGACCTGCACGATCCCGGGCACAAGCCGCGCGGAGCACATGACGGACAACGCCGCGGCCGGCGCCGGCACCTTCCCCGATGCCGCCTTCTGGCGCCGCGAGGCCTCTTCTATTCGAACTTGACGTTGTGCTCCCGCACCGTCGCGCCGAAGGCGTCGTACTGCGTGCGGAAGAACTCGGCGAACTTCGCGGGGCTCATGCCGTAGCCCTCGAAGCCCTGCTGCACCAGTTGCGCATGCACGTCGGGCCGCTTGAGGGTGTTCTGCAACTCCAGCGAGAGCCTGTCGGTGATCTCCTTCGGCAGCCCCGGCGGCCCGAAGAAGCCGGCCCAGGGCGTGATCGTGAGCTTGCCCAGCCCCAGCTCGCCGCCCGTCGGCACATCGGGCAGCAAGCCGCTGCGCTGCGGCAGCAGCGTGACCAGCGCGCGGATGCGCCCCTCCTTCACGAAGCCCGGCGCCAGCGTGCCGGTGGTGAACATCATCTGGATCTGCCCGCCCAGCAGGTCGGTCATGGCCTGCATGTCGCCCTTGTAGCGTGCGTTGACCACCTTGCGCTCGCCCAGCAACTGCAGCATCGCGAGTTCCGAGGCGCTGTTGCTCGAAGCCGAATTGAGCGCGCCGGGCTTCGACGCCACGAGCGCCAGCAGCTCGTTCACGCTTTTCACCGGCAGGCTCGATGGCACCACGAGGAACATCGAGAACTGCCCCGCCGAGCTGATCGGCGTGAAGGCCTTGAACGGGTCGTAGGGCGAGGTCGGCCGCAGCGTGGGCGCGGCGACCATCGCGGTGTTGGTGCCCATCAGCAGCGTGTAGCCGTCGGGCTTGGCCGACGAGGTGGCCTGGGCCGCGAGCACGCCGTCGGCGCCGGGTCGGTTCTCCACGATCACCTGCTGGCCGAGCTGCTTCGACAGCCCCTCCGCAATGATCCGCGTGAGCGAGTCGGCGCCGCCGCCCGCGGCGAAGCCGACGATCAGCTTCAGCGGCTTGTTCGGGTACGCGTCGGCGCTCCAGGCCGCCGCGCCGGACAGTGCCGTGGAGGCGAGGGCCGCGAGAGTCAAGGTTCTGCGTCGCATGAAAGCCTCCTTGTTCAGAAGAGGTGCCGCACGCCGAACTCCCAGCCCGACGAGCGCATTCCGCCCGCCGGCGCCACACCGCCGCTCACCACATAGCGCGCCTGCCCGCTGTTCATCAGCCGTGCGTAGGTGCCGTAGAGCGCGGTGCGCCGGGAGAGGTTGTGCACGTAGCCGATGCCGAACTGGCGCGCATCGTCGCGGTTGCGCGGCATGCCGTTGGCGTTGCGCAGGCTCTCGTCGCTGCGGTCGTCCAGG
This sequence comes from Variovorax sp. GW822-FHT04A09, assembly GCF_058801005.1. Lineage (NCBI taxonomy): Bacteria > Pseudomonadati > Pseudomonadota > Betaproteobacteria > Burkholderiales > Comamonadaceae > Variovorax > Variovorax sp. GW822-FHT04A09. The sequence continues at coordinate 1,567,795 of NZ_JBXAMV010000001.1, forward strand.
TAGGCGTAGCTCACGCGGATGCGCCCGACCTCGAAGGCCGGGATGTGCGCGCCGATCTCGACGGTGTTCTTGCGCACCGTGCCGGCCGCGAGCTTCACCGTCACCTTGTTGTAGAGCGCGAAGAACTTCGCGAAGCCCGCGTCCCACGAGCCGCCGATGTTGGCGTGCGTGTAGTTGCCGATGGTGGAGGTGGCGTTGAAGTGCGAGCGCGTCACCGCCGCCGCGATGTCGAACGCGCCCGAGGCGAAACCGAAGCGCGCGCCGCCGAAGTTGCCGTCGTCGCGGTTCGGCGCGGTCGAGTTGTTCTCGCCGGTGCCGATCATCGCCATGCCGTAGAAGCCGCCCAGCTTGGCCGGCAGCCAGTAGCTCACCGTGTTGCTGCCGGTGATGGCCGTGGGCAGCGGCCCGGTGCCCGCGCCCGCGAAGGTGAGGTTGCCCGCGCGCGCCACGCCGTTGGCGTTGAAGGGGTCGAAGTAGATGCTGTTGTAGTGCGTGGGAATGAAGTCGTGGCCCAGCCGCACCTCGCCCAGCGAATCGTGCGACAGGCTCACGAAGGACATGCGGTCGAAGGTGATCGGTCCCGCCGGGCCCGCCCCGCTCGTCTGGTTGTTGGTGTTGCTCGGCCGGCCGGTGCCCAGGTCGGGGTTCAGGCTGCCTTCGAGCCAGAAGCCCGCGCGCAGGCCTCCGCCCAGGTCTTCGGTGCCGCGAAAGCCGATGCGGCTGGTCGACAGGCCGCCGTTCGACAGCGCCTTGATCGAGCCGCCGCCCTCGCCTTTCGTGTACTGGACGCCGAGGTCCATCACGCCGAACACGGTGACGCTGGATTGCGCGTGCGCCGCGCCGCTGCTGGCCAGGCCAATGGCCGACCACATCAAAAGTCTCTTCATGGTTTCTTGTCTCCTGCTCTTTTTTGGGTTGAAAACTCTGGAATCACTCGGGAATGGCGCGCAGGGCTGCGCCACCGGGTGCGCACGGGGGTGCGACCGGTTGGCGAAGGCCGGGAAAAAAGGTCTAGCTGGCGGGTTGCGGCCGCTCCGTGCGCACGAGCACGGCGCCCTTGGACAGCGGACTCACGTTGCGCCGGTACTGCTGCAGCCAGCCGGTGTCGAAGGCCGGCGGCGGCGCCTGCCAGTCGGCGCGGCGCGCGGCGAGTTCGGCGTCGGTCAATGCGATGTCGAGGCGGCGCGCGTCCAGGTCGATGGTGATCACGTCGCCATCGCGCACCAGCCCGAGCGGCCCGCCCAGTGCCGCCTCCGGCGACACCTCGGCCACCACGAGCCCCTTGCAGACCAGGCCCGAGAGATGCCCGTCGGTCAGCAGCGCGACCTGGTCGCCGAGCCCCGCGCCATCGACCGCGAAGACCACGCGCGATGCGCCACCTCCCATGGCCGGTCCGCCGCACGCGCCGGCACCGCGCATCACGACCACCTGGCCGGGCACGATCTCGTGGTTCTTGATCGCGGCGATGGCGGCGTCCGAAGTCCAGAAGCACACGGCCGGCCCGGTGAAGCGCCGCACCTTGCGCTCGGCGATGCCGGTCTTGATGAGGCCCGACTCGGGCGCGAGGTTGCCGCGCAACAGCACGATGGCCGGCAGCGGCGCGACCGGGCGGTCGATGGGGCGGATCACCTCGGCGTCCCTCACTTCGGCGTGGCGCAGGTTGTCTGCGACGGTGCCACCGGTCACCGTGAGCGCACCCGTGTCGAGCAAGGGCGCGAGCTGCTTCATCAGCGCACGGCAACCGCCCGCCGCCTCGAAGGCCTCGATCGAATGCTCGCCGATGGGCCGCACGCCGGCCAGCACCGGCGTCGTGGGGCCGAGGTTTTCGAAGAGGCCGTACACGTCGACGCCGCACTCGCCTTCGGTCGATATCGCCTGCAGGTGCTTGGCCGTGTTGAGCGAGCCGCCGACGGAGAGCACCGCGCGCACCGCGTTGGCGAAGGCGCCGGCCGAGAGGATGTCGCGCGGCTTCAGGTCGTCCAGCACCATCTGCACGATGCGCGTGCCGGCCGCGCGCACGTCGTCCATCATCTTCGGGCTCAGCGCGGCGACGGGCGCGCTGCCGGGCAAGGCCATGCCGAGCGCCTCGCACACGATGTGCATCGAGTTCGCCGTGCCCAGGCCCGAGCACACGCCCGGCCCGCGGATCGCCTCGCGGCTCATGCCCACGAGTTCTTCCACGGGCAGGTGGCCGGTGACCGCGTGCATCGCGCCGATGAACACCTCCTCGATGTCCATGTGCTTGCCGCGGTACTCGCCGCTCGGCTGGTAGCCGCACGGCACGAGCAATGTCGGAATGTTGAGCCGCGCGGCCGCCATGAGCTGCCCCGGCACCGTCTTGTCGCACGAGGTGAGGCAGACCATGCCGTCGAGCTGCGCGCCTTCGACCGCGACTTCGATGTCGTTGGTCACGAGGTCGCGCGCGCCGAGCATGTAGGCGCCGCGTGCGCCCGCGCCGGTGATGAAGTCGCTGGGCGCCGCGGTGCGGATTTCGAACGGCACGCCGCCCGCCGCGCGGATCGCTGCCTTGATCTCCGCCGCCACCTTGTCGAGGTGGCTGAAGCACGCGGCCAGCTCCGAGGAGCTGTTGACGATGGCGATCTTGGGCTTCTCGCAATCCTCTTCGGGGATGCCGAGCGCGCGCCAGTGCGCATTGCGCACCGACCAGAGGTAGGAGCCGCGCGGGAAGTTGCTGCGCAGGGGGCGGGTCATGAACGGTCTCCGGTTTTGTCGTTGTTCTTCTTGGTGATCTCGATCACGCCGCGGTCGGCGTCCACGCGCACCCAGTCGCCGGTCTCGATGCATGCGAGCGGGTCGCGCTCGAAGTCCGTCATCGAGGGCGAGTGCGTCACCACGGCGCCGAGCGCCATCTTGGTCGTCATCTCGTTGAACAGGAACGCCGCGGGCGCGGAGTTCATGAGCCGCGTCATGTGGAACATCGCGGACCAGCCCGACGAGCCCTTGGCGCCCGGGAACACCAGCACCTTGCCCGCGAAGCTCTGGCCGCGCAGTTCGTGCCGCGTCTCGATGACGGTGCCGGTGCGCGGGTCGATGCCGCCCCAGCCCGAGATGCGGTAGCGCGTGACCAGCGCCTCGCCTTCCGCAACGCCGCCGACCACCTTGCGTCCGCGGATCACGAGGGTCTTTTCTTCGGTCATGACTGCGGCGCTCATGCGTAGCCTCCGTTCCACCGACCGGTGCAGGCCGCATCGACGCATTCGGCCGTGCTGCCGAACCACGCCTGCACGCCGAGGATGGCGGGCAGGTAGTGGGCCTGCTTGGCCGAATCGAGTGCCACGGTCTTCGTGCCCTTGGGCACGGCGCGGCTCATGGCCGAGCAGCTGTCGGTCATGAGGATGCCGCCCGCGTCTTCGATGATCTTGGTGTAGCCGTTGCGGTCGGCCAGGGACTTGATGGCGCGCGGCGTGAAGATCCACAGCTCGCAGTCGGGGTGCACCTTGCGCCCTTCGATGAGCTGCGCGGCCTCCCAGATCTGCTCGATGGTGTAGTGCGGGCAGCCGAGCATCACGTACTGGACCTCGCTGTCCTTGCCCGTCACGTTGATCTTCTCGTAGGTCGCACGGCGCTCGGCCTCGCCGTAGCGCAGCACCTCGATGGGCGCCTTGCCGCCGAGCGCCTGTTCCAGCGTCAGCGCCTCGGGCGTGACGCCGGCGATGTGGTACATCTCCACGCCGCCCGAGGACGAGGCGGCCGCGCCGAAGTGCTTGAGCCGCGGCAAATTCGGCACGCGGCCGATGCCGCGCCGGCTGTGCACCACCGGCACGCGCTCCTGCACGTGCTCGCCGATGTAGTAGCCGAGCAGGCCCCAGTCCTGCACCGACTCGACCTCGATGTCGAGCTCGATCACATGCGTCGCGCGGCGGTTCTCCTCGAGGTGGTAGCCCCAGTACGGAATGCGCCCGGTGAGCATCGCCGCGCCCGTGCTCTCGCGGCCCTCGGTGTTGGTGCGCGCGCCGAGCACCGAGTTGCAATACACCACCGCCGACGACTCCATCCACGCGCAGTGCTCGCCGCGCGTCGGGATGTTGCCCACCTGGTAGGGCGTGCAGGTGTTCATGATCTGCGCGCCGAGGCCGGCCGCATGGCGCTCGCTCTTGTTGTAGAACTGGACGATCTCCTCGCTCACGCCCATGCGCTCGGGCTGGCCGGGATCGAAGCCCAGCTGCAGGTGGCTTGTGAAGACCTTGAACTTCGGGATCTCGACCGTCTCCTGGCTGTCGAGGCTGAATTCGGAGAACACCGCGTCCATGCCGCCGCCCTTGGCAAGCGCGAAGTCGCGCTGGAAGGGCGTGGTCGAGGTGATGGTGGCGCAGACGTTGCGCGTCTCGACCAGTCGCTCGGCGCCGAGGGCTTCGCCATAGCGCATCAGCAGGTCCATCGCCTTCTGAACGGCCGGTCCGTCGCGGCCGTCGTACATGGCTTTTTCTTCATCGCTCAGGTGCATGACCTGTGTCTCCGTTCTTCTATGTCGTGGGGGATCGAACCCCGGCCGGGCTGCTAACCCGGCAAGGGCGTGGGCACATGCCCGCCGATGTCGCGCGCAATGGTGAGCGCGATGTCGTGCAGGCGCGGTGCGAGTTCGTTGCGCAATCTGTCTTCGGTGAACACGAAGGCGGCGCCGCCGCCGTTGAGCGCCATCACCTCGCCGTCGGGGCCGATGAGCGGCACCGACACCGAGTTGATCTCGCGGTGGAATTCGCCGAGCGAGAGGCAGTAGCCCAGCCGCTTGGCTTCGCCGATGGCGCGCGTCATGGGCGCGGCGATGCCGTCCCACTCGGGGCCGCGCAGGAGGCGCATCGAATCGACCAGTTGGTTGCGCTGCGCATCGGGCAGCGCCGAGAGGTACGCGCGGCCGAGCGCCGAGTTCGGCAGCGGCGCGCGCGAGCCCACGTCGAGCCGCGCCGAGAGCATCGACGAGCGCGGGCGGCAGGCCTCGATCAGCACCATCTCCATGCCGTCGCGCACCGCGAGGTAGACGGATGCGCCCACCTCTTCCGCCATCGCCTGCATGCTGGGCCGCGCGGCGGCGCGCACATCGAGGCTGCCGAGGAACACGCGCGAGAGCGACACCACGCCCGGCCCGAGCATGAAGCGGTCGGGCGCCTGCGCGGGCTTGAGCATGCCCAGCGAGAGCAGCGTCGCGACCAGCCGGTTGACCGTGGGGCGCGGAATGCCGGTGATGCGCGCGACGTCGGCGTGGCCGAGCACCGGGCGGTCTTCGCTGAAGCAGCGCAGCACCGAGATGCCGCGCTCCAGCGCGCTCACGGTGTCGGAACGTTCGCCGCGCGACTCGGACGCATCGGCCGCGGAAAGAGAGCTGTCGTTTTTATCGGTGGACATGAAGGGACCCTTTGAACGCTTTGCAAGACTCTGCAATGTAGAGGCTCGCGAAAGGAGGTCGTCCGGGTTCATGGCAAAAAAGAGGCCGGGTCAGGCGCTGGCTTCGGCCGCGACGGAGGCCGCGCCCTGCCCGGCTTCGCCCCCGGTGCGCAGGTACACGCCCTGCGCCAGCAGCGCGGACTGCAGCGCGCCGGTGTCGACGAAGCGCGGCGCGATGCCGCCCTGCGACGCCAGCGCCGCCGCCACGCCCGCGGCCTGGCCCGTGATCCAGCACTGCGGAATCTCGCGCATGAAGCCGTGCGAGTTGCGGTCGCACGAGATGTGGCGCCCGCACGCCACGAGGCCATCGAGCTGCTGCGGCACCAGCGCGCCATAGGGAATGGAGATGTTCGGGAATTTCGGCGACACCGCGGGCGTCACGCCGACCTCGTCCGCCAGCGCCACGCCGTCGGGCCACTGGCTGCGCAGCACCGCGCCCACGCCGGTGAGGCGCCGCGCATGGCGCACGCCGATCTGCGGCGCGCTCAGCATCAGGTAGGCGTCCTCGAAGCCGGGCGCGTGCGCCTTGAAGTAGTCGAGGTGCGCGGCCATGGCGCGGTGCGAGCGCACTTCCACGGCCGTGAGGTCGTCCACGTCGAGCGCCGAGTAGCCCGATTGGCGCGGCCCCATGAAGAGCGCCACATCGTTGCGCCACGAGACGAAGGGCCGCTCGAAGAGGCCGAGCTGCTCGCGTCCGCGCGCCATGAAGCCGGCGAAGGCCTCGGGCTGGCCGGCCTTGAAGTCGATCCAGCGGTTCATGTCCACGCCGCCGAAGAGCCACGAGGTGTTCATGCAGTGGTGCACGTCGGCCTCTTCGATGTCGTTCACGAAGGCGGCGCCGGCGCGGGCGAACAGGTCGCCGTCGCCGGTGGCGTCCACCACCACGTCGGCCATGATGGCCATGCGGCCTTCCTTGCTCTCGAAGACCACGCCCTTGACGGCGCCGTCCTGCACGATCGGAATGGCGGCCCACGAGTGGTAGATGAGCTTGACCTTGCGCTCCAGCACGATCTCCTGCGAGAGCAGCTTCAGGCGCTCGGGGTCGATGGTGGGCGACCAGGTGACGATGCCGTGGTACGCGGCCGTGCGCTGCGACCAGTGCGCGGCCTTGGCCACGTCTTGCGAGCCCCAGTCCGCGCGTTGCGGGCCGGCGATGGCGTCGGCGGGCAGGCGGTCGAACAGTTCTTCGGCAAAGCCGCGGATCACCAGCTTGCCTTCCCAGTCGGTCATGCGATCGATCCAGATCACGAGGCCACCGGTCGACAAACCACCCAGGTGGTTGTAGCGCTCGAGCAGTGCCACGTCGGCGCCTGCGCGGGCGGCGGCAGCGGCTGCGGCGGTGCCCGACGGGCCGCCGCCGACCACCAGCACGCCGCAGCGGTGATAGACCGGGATGTTCTTGCCGGGCTCGGCCCAGCTGCCGTGGTCAGGCCGCTTGACGCGGCTGTCGCGGTCGAAGATGTCGGAGGACAGGATGCGCTCGTCGGTGCGGACGACAGTTTTCATGAGATGGGTGTCTTGGATGGGCTGTTTCGTCGTATTTTGATTTCAATGTTCATTTTGTCAAACGCAAAAGCCATAAAATGGCGTTTGTTCGGGGTATTCCCTAGTCAATATGGATTTTTATGATTTTCTAAATCAATATCAGGAGAACATTCCAACGGAGACATCGATGAAGAAACTCAACGGCACCCGCCGTGCATTCGGCACGGCGCTCGGCGCCGCGGCCTTGCTGGGCCTGGCGCCGCACGCGTTCGCGCAGGACTTTCCGGCGCGCAACAAACCGATCCGCATCGTCGTGGGCTTCACCGCCGGCGGCGGCACCGACGCGCAGGCGCGCATCGTGGCGCAGAAGCTCGGCGAGGTGCTGGGCACCAGCGTGATCGTCGACAACAAGCCCGGCGCCAGCACCATGCTCGCGGCCAACGAGGTGTCGCGCGCACTGCCCGACGGCTACACGCTGCTGTACGCGCCCTCGTCCACGATGGCGCAGAACCCGCACACCTTCGCGCAAGTGCCCTACGACCCGTTCAAGGACTTCACCGCCATCTCGATGGGCGGGCGCGGGCCGCTGGTGCTGTCGGTCAGCACCTCGGTGCCGGCCCACAACGTGAAGGAACTCGTGGCCTACGTGAAGGCGAACCCCGGCAAGGTGAGCTACGCCTCGTTCGGCGCGGGCACCTCGTCGCACATCTACGGCGAGGCCTTCGTGAAGAAGACCGGCGTCGATGCGGTGCACATCCCCTACAAGGGCGGCTCGGACGCGGCCAAGGACCTGATCGGCGGGCGCGTGCAGTACATGTTCGACTCGGCTTCGTCGGCCATCATCACCTCGGCCACGGGCAAGGTGAAGGTGCTGGCCATCGCGGCGAATGCGCGCATCCCGGCGCTGCCCGACGTGCCCACCTTCGCCGAACAAGGCTACGCGGGGCTGGACCTGCCGAGCTGGCTCGGTTTCTACGGGCCGGCGCGCATGCCGGCGCCGGTGGTGGCCAGGCTCAACGCGGCGCTCACGCAGGTGCTGGCGATGCCGCAGGTGCGCGAGTTCTATCGCACAGGCGGCTACGAAGCCGGTGCGACGACGCCGGAAGAATTTGCCGGCATCACGCGCACGACCTACGAGCGCTGGGGCGCGATGGTGCAGCAGGTAGGCTTGGCCAAGCAATGAGCCCTTCTTCTTTCATCACCCGACGCAGCGCGGCCGCCTGGCTTGCGCTGGGCGCGATCGCCCTGCCGCTGTCTTCATTCGCCGCCTCGCCCGCGGACTTTCCGGTCAAGGGCCGCAGCATCCGCATCGTGCTCGGCCTGGCGGCCGGCGGCGCCTCCGACGCGCAGGCGCGCTTCGTCGCCAACAAGCTCGGCGAGGTGTTGCAGACGCCGGTCATCGTGGAGAACCGGCCGGGCGCGAGCTTCATCCTCGCGACCGAGGAAGTGATCCGCGCGGCGCCCGACGGCTACACCTTCATGTACGCGCCCTCTTCCGTGGTCGCGCAGAACCCGCAGACGCTGGCACAGGTGCGCTACGACCCGTTCAAGGACCTCACGCCGATCTCGCTCGGCGCGCGCGGCCCGCTGGTGCTGACGGTGCACGCGAGCGTGCCGGCGCGCAATGTGCAGGAGCTGGTGGCGTACATCAAGGCCAACCCGGGGAAGATGAGCTACGCCTCGTTCGGCACCGGCACCTCGTCGCACATCTACGGCGAGGCCTTCGCGCGGCAGGCCGGGCTCGACGTGGTGCACGTGCCCTACAAGGGCGGCGCCGATGCGGCGAAGGACTTCCTCGCGGGCCGCGTGCAGTACTACTTCGACGCGGCGCCCAACGCCATCCAGAACACGGCCACCGGCAAGGTGCGCATGCTCGCGGTGGCGGCCCCCAAACGCAGCGCGATGCTGCCCGACGTGCCCACGATGAGCGAGCAAGGCGTGAGCGGCGTCGACATGGCGAGCTGGCTCGGCTTCTACGGCCCGGCGCGCATGCCGGCGCCGGTGGTCGCCAAGCTCAACGCCGCACTGGCGCAGGTGCTGGCGATGCCGGCCACGCGCGACTTCTTCCGCCAGGGTGCGTACGAGGCCGAATCGTCGACCCCGCAGCAGCTGGCCGACCTGACGCGCACGACCTACGACCAGTGGGCCGAGACGATCCGCAAGCTCGGCCTCACGAAGCAGTAACGGGTCGCGGCGGCGAAGTTCAGCCGAAGAACTTCAGCAGCCGCGCATTGGTCTCGTCGGCGCGTTCGTACTGCACCCAGTGCCCCGCGCCGTCGATCACCACGCCTTCGCGGCCAGGACCTTCGCTGGCCAGTTGCGCCACCAGCGGGCGCGAATCGGCGGTGACGTCGAACTCGCCCCACAGCAGCAGCGTCGGCACGCCCAGCGTGTCGATCGCGGCCTGCAGGCCGCCCGAGAGCGACACCTCCTTGCTGCGAAAGCGCGTGCCGTGGCACGAGAGGTCGTGGATCTCGAAGGCCAGCGGGTCGATGGCGGCCGGCGCGTGCAGCATCAGCGCGCCCAGGTTGTGCATGAGCGCGGCGCGCTCGGTCTCGCGGTCGGGGGCGGCGCGCCAGTTGATCATCTCGACCGTCATGCGACGCAAGGTGCCGTGGCCGCCGCTGCCCATCAGCGCCAGCCGGCGGATCGCGCCGCGCCGCACCGCGAAGCGCGCGGCGGTGAGCCCGCCGAACGAGAAGCCGCCCAGGTCGATGGGCGTGCCGGCGCCGATGAGCGCGTCGAGCGTGCCGCCGAGCGCGGCCAGGAGCGGCACCAGCGCGTCCTCGCCGGGCGCCACGCGGGGCAGCGCGTCGGAATCGTGAAAGCCCGGCATGTCGGGCAGGAGCAGCGTGCGCTGCGCCGACAGCGCCTCGGCATTGCGCAGCCAGTGCATCCAGCTGCCGTGGCCGCCGTGCAGCAGCACGATGGGCGGCTTCGTCGTGTCGGTGCCGAAGCGGCGCCAGCGCACGCGAATGCCGTCGTGCACCGGGTCGTGCGAGGTGGACAGGGCTTCGATGCGGGCGATCAGGCGCCGGGCTTCGGCGGATTCGTCGGGGGTGGGCAGAGCGGGCGTGGGCATGGCTTCATTCTGCCGCGCAGCCCGCGTGCCTTCAGGCCGCGCCGAAGCGGTAGCTCGACACCACGAGCCCGCCCATGAAGGCGTCCTCGTGGTAGACGCGCTCGCCGACGTCACCCTCGGCCGCGCCCACCGCGACCATCAGCGGAATCAGGTGCTCCTCGCGCGGGTGCGCCATGCGCGCCGACGGGGCCGAGGCCCAGTCCTGCAGACGCTGCACGCGCACTTGCGGCGTGGCCTGCACAGCCGTCTCGTCGAGCCAGTCGCCGAAGGCCTTGGACACGCCATGCGCCTGCGGGCCGAAGTTGCGCAGGTTGTGATAGCTCAGGCCGCTGCCGACGATGAGCACGTTCTCGTCGCGCAGCGGCGCGATGGCGCGGCCCAGCGCCAGGTGCTCGGCCGGGTCGAGCCCGCGCCGCAGCGACAGCTGCACCACCGGCACGTCGGCGTTCGGGTACATCGCGGCCATGGGCGAGAACATGCCGTGGTCGTAGCCGCGCTCGGGGTCGATCTGCGCCGGCAGGCCGGCGGCGGCGATCAGCGATTGCACGCGCTGCGCGAGCTCGGGCGAACCGGGCGAGGCGTAGCGCACCTCGTAGGTGTGGGCCGGAAAGCCGCCGTAGTCGTAGATCATGGGCGGGCGCGGGTTGCCCTGCACCGTGAACACGGGCGACTCCCAGTGCGCCGAGACCATGAGGATGGCGGCCGGCGTGCGGCCGATCTGGCGCGGCATGTCGGCCAGCGAGGCAGCGAGTTGGTCGTAGGTGGCGCCCATCTCTTTCTTCATCCAGGGCCAGGGGCCGCCGCCGTGCGAGATGAAGTACGTGGGCAGGCGGGAAAGCGTGGTGTCGTGGGTCAAGTCGATGCTCCTTGAAGGCGTTGGATCGACTGTAGACATTTCCTTTCAGGAAATCGACAGGCTACGATGCATCGAATCCTTTCTTCACAGGAAATCATCGATGGACCGCATGACCAGCCTGCGCGTGTTCCGCGAGGTCGTCGAGGCCGGCAGTTTCGTGGCGGCGGCCGAGCGCCTGGGCCTGTCGGCGCCAATGGCCAGCAAGCACGTGGCACAGCTCGAGAAATCGCTGGGCGCGCGGCTGCTGCACCGCTCGAGCCGCCACCTGAGCCTGACCGAGGCCGGCACCGCCTGGTACGAACAGAGCCGCCGCGCACTCGACCTGCTCGACGCGGCCGAGGCCGCCATCGGCCAGACCAGCGACGCGCCGCGCGGCCAGCTCAAGGTGAGCGCGCCCGTGTGGTGCGCCACGCCGCGCTTTGCGCGCGTGCTGGCCGACTACCGCGCGGCGTACCCGGAAGTGCTGGTCGACATGCACCTGGAGAACCGCAAGGTCGATCTTGCGGCCGACGGCTACGACCTGGCCTTGCGCGCCACGCAGGAGCCCTCGCCCGCGCTCATCGCGCGGCCGCTGTGCCGCGTGCCCTTTCATCTTGCGGGCACGCCGGCCTACCTGAAGCGCCACGGCGCCCTGCCCGCGGTGCCGGCCGACCTCGCGAAGCTGGGCGCGATCGTGCCCAGCTACGTGAACCTGGACAACCTCGCGCTCAAGGGGCCGGGCGGGCGCATGTTCCCGCTGCGGCTCACGCCCGCAATGCGCTCGGACGACACCACGCTCACGCTGCACGCGGTGCGCGCCGACATGGGCATCGCGTACCTGCCCGTGTGGCTGATCGACGACGACCTGGCGCAGGGACGGCTGGTGCGGCTGCTGCCCGCGTTCGAGGCCACGCCGGTCACGCTGTTCGCCGTGTACACGAGCCGGCAGTACATGTCGCCCAAGCTGCGAACTTTCATCGACTTCCTGAGCGAGCGGCTGGGAGGCATGGAAACAAAGGCAGCACGCGCCGACGACACCAAGACACGACGCAGCTGAAGGGTTGCTGAAGGCACCGGCCACGAACGCACCTTTTCGGGGCAAGGTCATGCATGCAGGGCTACATTCGAAGGCTCTGCTGGAGACCGATTCCTTGTTCCGCTTTTTCGAAAAACTCCTTCCCCCGTACCCCGCCGCCGAACCGACGCTGCCGCCCCAGGGCTTCTTTGCCTTCCTGTGGGCCTGCACGCACGGCGTGCGCGGCAAGATCGCCGCGATGGCGGTGCTCACGGCGGTGATGTCGACCTTCGAGGCCGCGCTGTTCGCGATCCTCGGGCGCATCGTCGACTGGCTCGGCGGCCAGGTGCCGTCCAAGCTGTGGGCCGAGCGCGGCGACACGCTGCTGTGGCTGGCTGCGTTCCTGGTGATCAGCATCGGCGTGGTGGCACTGCAGACCATCGTGAAGCACCAGACGCTGGCGGTGAACCTGCCGATGCGCCTGCGCTGGAACTTCCACCGCCTGATGCTGGGCCAGAGCATGGCCTTCTACCAGGACGAGTTCGCGGGCCGCATCACGGCCAAGGTGATGCAGACCGCGCTGGCCGTGCGCGAGACCGTGTTCGTGCTGGCCGACGTGCTGGTGGCCATGGGCGTGTACGTGGCCACCATGATCATCCTGGTGGGCGTGCTCGACGCGCAGCTGGTGTGGCCCTTCGTCATCTGGCTGGCGCTGTACATCGCCTCGCTGGTGTACTTCGTGCCGCGCCTGGGCAAGGTCGGCAAGGCACAGGCCGATGCGCGCGCGCTCATGACCGGGCGCGTGACCGACGCCTACACCAACATCGCGACCGTCAAGCTGTTCTCGCACACGCAGCGCGAAGCCGGCTTTGCGCGCGACGCGATGCGCGAGTTCATGAAGACGGGCTACGGCCAGATGCGGCTGGTGAGCGCCTTCGAGATCGTCAACCACACGCTGAGCATGGGCCTCACCGCCGGCATGGCGGGCATGGCGCTGTGGCTGTGGTCGCACGGCACGGTGGGCGTGGGCGCGGTGGCCGCCGCCACGGCGATGGCGCTGCGGCTGCAGGGCATGTCGCACTGGATCATGTGGGAGATGACCAGCCTGTTCGAGAACATCGGCACGGTGCAGGACGGCATGAAGACGCTGTCGCGCCCGCGCACGGTGCTCGACGCGCCCCATGCCACGGTGCTCGACGTGCCGCGCGGCGAGGTGCGCTTCGAGCAGGCGAGCTTCCGCTACGGCGATGCGGGCCGCCGCGTGATCGACGACCTGAACCTCGTGGTCAAGCCCGGCGAGAAGATCGGCCTGGTTGGCCGTTCGGGCGCCGGCAAGTCGACGCTGGTGAACCTGCTGCTGCGCTTCCATGACCTGGAAAGCGGCCGCATCCTCATCGACGGACAGGACATCTCGAAGGTCACGCAGGATTCACTGCGCATGCACATCGGCATGGTCACGCAGGACACCTCGCTCATGCACCGCTCGGTGGCCGACAACATCGCCTACGGCCGGCCCGACGCCACGCTGGCGCAGATCGAAGCGGCTGCGAAGCGTGCCGAGGCGCACGACTTCATCCAGACGCTGGGCGACGCGGGCGGACGGCGCGGCTACGAGGCGCATGTGGGCGAGCGCGGCGTGAAGCTCTCGGGCGGCCAGCGCCAGCGCGTGGCCATCGCGCGCGTGATGCTGAAGGACGCGCCGATCCTGCTGCTCGACGAAGCCACGAGCGCGCTCGACTCCGAGGTCGAAGCCGCGATCCAGCAGAGCCTGTACACGCTGATGGAAGGCAAGACCGTGATCGCCATTGCGCACCGGCTGTCGACCATCGCCGCGATGGACCGGCTCATCGTGCTCGACGAAGGCCGCGTGGTCGAGGAAGGCGACCACCGCACGCTGATGGCCCAGGGCGGCCTGTATGCGCGGCTGTGGGCGCACCAGAGCGGCGGCTTCCTGGGCGACGGACTGGAAGAAGACGAAGCCCTGCGCGCCTGAACGGGCGTCAGGTCGGCAGCGCGCCGGCTTCGTATTGCTGCACGAACTCACCCGACGGCGGGATCGGCTTGATGATGTCGATCAGCACGCCGTTCGGGTCGCGCGTGATGAAGTGGCGCTGGCCGAAAGCCTCGTCGCGCAGCGACAACAGGATCGGCAGGCCGGCCGCCTTCAGGCGCTCGTGCACCGCGTCGGGGTCTTCCACCTCGAAGTTCAGCAGCAACCCGCCCGCCACCTGCCCGCGCGCTTCGGCGGGAATGGTCGTGTGGCTGCCGTCGAGCACGGCAAGGTTCACCGAGGCATCGTCCGCCAGCTGCAGGTGCACGTACCAGTCGGTCGTGAACAGCGACGCAAACCCGAAATGCGCCTGGTAGAAGGCCGCGGTGCCGGCCACGTCGCTCGTCATGATCACCGGGTAATAGCTCGTCACTTTCATGGGATGGCTCCTTCGTGGATAAAACGTACAAACTGCATGTAAGTTAAATATTAATCCACAAACAGACTGCATGTAAATTAGGGTCATGGCCAAAACCCCGGCACGCACCAACCGCGAACGCACCGAAACCACCCGCCTCGCGCTGACCGAGGCGGCCCGCACGCTCTTCGTCAGCAAGGGCTACGGCGACACCTCCACGCCTGAGATCGCCATGACCGCCGGCATCACGCGCGGCGCGCTGTACCACCACTTCAACGACAAGCGCGACCTGTTCCGCCAGGTGTTGCTGCTGGAGGCGCAGGCGGTCGCGGCCGACATCGATGCCGCCACGCCCGACGAACTCGGCCCGCGCGACGCCCTGCTCGTGGGCAGCGAGGCCTACCTGAAGGCGATGACGGTGCCGGGGCGCACCCGGCTGCTGCTGATCGACGGGCCCGCCGTGCTGGGCCTGGCGGAAATGATGTCGATGGACGACGCCACCTCGGCGAACTCGCTGCGCCAGGGGCTGGCGCGCGCCGGCATGGGCCGCGGCGAGGTGTCGCTCGACGCCCTCGCCCGCCTGCTGTCGGCCGCCTTCGACCGCGCGGCGCTGGAGATCGATGCCGGCGCCGATGCCGCCAAGGTGCGGGCGGCCATGCTGTGGCTGCTGGAGCAGGCGCTCCCGCCCAAAAGAAACTAGACCGCGCCTCGCCCGCCCATGCGCACGGGCCATTTCGCGACGGTGCCGCGCTGCATCGATTCGAGCGTGGTCTGCGTGAACACGTTGATGCTCACGTGGCGCGCGAGGTAGTGCTCCAGCACCAGCCCCAGCAGGTACGGGCTCGTGCCCGAGAAGCCTTCTTCGTCGACGCTCAGCGTGCATTGCACGCCGCGCCCGTAGATCAGTGGCCCCGCGCCCGGCAGGCGCCGCGTCACGGGCTCGATGCGCGAGCCGACGAGGCAGTCGATCTGCCGGCGCAGCACGTCGTTGTCGGCGGTGACGAACAGCCGCAGCATGTCGCGCAGCGCCTGCGCGCCTTCGCGGTGCGGCATGTCGGCCAGCGGCAGGTGGTTGAAGCCCAGCTGCCGAATCAGCCGCCACGCGATCTCACGCTGCGCGAACGGCGACTTCGGCGTGCTCGGTGCACGGATGAGGCCCACGGCCGAGACCGGGATCGAATCGGCCACCGCAAGGTCGGCCTGCCCGTTGCGTGGCACCAGGCACGGCAGGTCGCGGTTGGTGAGCATCGCCTTCACCGACAGGTAGCGCAGGCTCTCGGGGTACGGCGCCTCCTGCTGGTCGACCAGCGACAGGAACACCTCGGTGCCGATGTACGGCGTGCGCGTGCCGTACTTGCGCGCCGTTTCGGACACCAGCCGCGGCTCGCGCCGCACCGAGAAGTAGCGGCCGTGGTTGCCCTCGTCTTCGTTGAGCGTCTGGTAGAGCGGGCGGAAGTCGATCTCGGCCGTGGTGCGCGCCTGCTGGCCGGCGATGCGCTGCACCGAATACACCTCGAAGTCCATCGGCCGCGAGCGGTCGGGCACGAGGTGGAACTCGGTCTGCGCGCTGTCGAGTTCGATGCGGTCGGTGCGCCGCTCGAACAGGTTGACCACCGGCGTGCTGAACAGCGCGAACTGCGCCGCATCGACCAGCGCCCCCAGCGCGCCGGGCGGCTTGCTCAGCAGCACGACGATCTCGACCTCCTTGCCGGGAATGCGCGCCAGCCCCGGCGCGAGCTGCGTGAGCGTGAAGAAGTAGAAGCGCTCGGGGCGCGCGAAGTACTCGTGCAGCAGGTTGTGGCCGTGGAAGGTGTTCCACGCCAGCGGCAGCAGGCCTTCGTCCGGCCCCAGCCCTTCGTGCACCAGCGCGCCTTCGGTCACGACGTGCGGCCGGTCCATCAGCTGGCCGGGCTCGCCGACGAAGGTGGCGACCGCCGAGGTGTGCAGCAGCTCGAACAGGTGCGACGCCACCTGCTCGTTGCCGCGCAGGTAGATGGGCAGCCGGTCGAGCCCCGACAGTGCCGAGAAGCCCATCTCGCCCACGATGCGCAGCCGCAGGCGCAGCGCGCCCGTCACCTGCACGTGCGGCGGCACGTAGCGCTCCAGCGCCGGGATGTCGGGCGGTGCGCCGGTGAGCCGCGCCTCGGCGATCTCGAAGGGCCACAGCGTCACGTCCTGGCTGGAGCGGAACTCGCACGGCGTCTGCTCGCCCGCGGGCACGCGCGCATGAAAGGCCGTGCCGCGCGGCACCACGAAGCCGCGCGTGAAGTCGCCCTCCTTCACGCTGGGATGCAGCTGCGCCACGGCCATCGACGGCGTGGGGCTCAGGTAGTTGGGGTACAGCACCTCGAGCAGGCGCTGCGTGAAGCGCGGAAATTCGGCGTCGAGCTTGATCTGCATGCGCGCCGACATGAAGCTGAACGACTCGATGAGCCGCTCCACGTACGGGTCGGCCACCTCGATGCCGTGCATGCCCAGGCGGCGCGCGATCTTGGGGTGCGAAGCGGCGAACTCGCTCGCCGCCTCGCGCATGTAGACGAGTTCCCGGTTGTAGTACTCGAGGAGTTGCGGGTCCATGACGGTAAGCCTTCCCTGGCGTGGTTGAAGTAAAGGAGAAATGAAAGACAGACAGGCTTCAGTCCGCCGCGCCGACGATGCGCATGCGGTTGGTCTCGAGGTCGACCGCGCTTTGCACCGTGAAGGCCAGCGGGTACGGCTTCAGGTGGATGAGCGCGCGGATCTCGAACAGCAGCACGTTGTAGGCCTCGGCCGCGCCGTCCTCCTTCATGAGCGGCACCACCTGCACGCTGTCGGGAATGAGGCGCGGCTCGTAGTCGCGGATGGCGCGGCGGATGATGCGTTCGATGTCCGCCCACTTGCGCTCCGACAGGTAGCTGCCGGCCAGCGGCGGCACGCCGTAGTTGACGGTGGAAGACGCCGCGTCGGCATGGCGCGTGCGGTCGATCAGGTCTTCGGCGTTGGTGGTGTTGAACAGCAGGGCCAGGTCGCGCTGGATGATCTCGCGCATCCGGGCCGGCGTGGCCGTGTACTCGGACGGCAGCTCGGCGCTGCGGCCGGGTGCCTCGTCGCGCAGGCGGTCGAACAGCGTGGGCAGCAGCTGCGCGTTGACGCGCGGCGCGGCGGGTGCATCGGGCCCGCGGGGCGCGCGGGCGCCGGGGTGCGCGGGGTGGGAACCTGTGAACGGGGATTGCTCGGTGAGCCGCATGACCTGGCCTTTTCTGGAAGGGGCAGAGTCTTGCGTGGATGCCCGCCGCTCATTGCAAACAATGGTCACACAGCGGGCCTGGCTCGAATGCGGACGCCCGCGCCGGGCATTTGTCGTCGCATCCGCGCTTCGCGAGTCCTACAGCACGCACCGCCCCCCGCCGACACCCGCGCGACGGCGGGCGCCCGATGCTGGGTCATCGCCAACCACAAGGAGCCTTCGCGTGAATTCCATCATCTACATCGTCGGCCTGGTCGTGGTCGTCGTCGCCGTGCTGTCGTTCTTCGGCCTGCGCTGAATCCGCAAGCGCAGCGCCACGGGGCCGTTCGCGGCCCCGTTTCTCTTGGGCAGGCCTTCTGCATGCGCCGGGCATAATTTGCGCGCCCCGCCGCCGCTTTGCTGCGCCGGGGCGTCATTGGCGAAGAAGAAGGGACCCTGTTGATCACCACCACCGCGCTGCGCGCACCTGCTTTTCCGGATGCGGTGATCACCGAGGCGGTCCGATGGACCGAACAGAACGGCCCGCTCGACGACGCGTCGGCCCTTCGCACCGCAGCCTCGCGCGCAGCCGACGGCCCCACCCGCATCGTTGAACGCGCCCGCCAGCTCGGCGAGCGCATGGGCCTGCAGGCCGAACTCGCGCGCGGCCGGCAATGGGCGCCGTGGGTGCTGCTGGCGCTGGTGGCGCTGGTCGTGATCGCGGGCCTGGGCCTGGCGGGCCAGGTGGTTGGCGGCAGCGACCGCCACATCAACGTGATCGTCGCGCTCGTCAGCTTGCTGGGCCTGCATGCGCTCACGCTGCTCTTGTGGCTGGCCGGCCTGTGGCTGCCGTCGGGCACCTTCGGCACGGCCTCGCTGGGCTGGCTGTGGCTGTCGCTCACGGCGCGCGTGGCGGGCGGCCAGCGCGGCCAGGCGCCGCAGCTGGTGCGCGCGGCCACGGGGCTCTTGACGCGTGCGCGCCTGCTGCCCTGGGCCTTCGGTCTCGTGAGCCACGGCATCTGGGCGCTGTCGTTCGCCGTGGTGCTGGCCGCGATGCTGTTCGCCCTCGCCTTTCGCAGCTACACGCTGAGCTGGGAAACCACCATCCTCGAGCCGGCCTTCTTTGTGCGCGTGGTGCAGGCGCTGGGCTGGCTGCCGGCGCAGTTCGGCTTTCCCGTGCCCGATGCGGCCACCGTGCAATCGGCCACCCCCGTCGCTGCGGCCCAGCGCACCTGGGCGCTGTGGCTCACCGGCTGCATCGCGGTGTACGGCCTGCTGCCGCGCCTGGTGCTCGTGCTGCTGAGCGCCGCCGTCTGCCGCCAGCGCCGCCCCGCGCTGCAGCCCGACTGGCAGGCGCCCTACTACCGCAAGCTGCTGGCCCGCTTCGCCGCGCTGGCGCCGCCCGCCATCGTCGATGCCGACCCGGGCCGCGCACACCCCGCCGCGCCGACGGGCCTACCGGCTTCCGAGCAGCACGATGGCCTGTTCGTCGTCGGCTTCGAACTGCCGCCCGACCTGCCCTGGCCGCCCGCCGGCTTGCCGGCATCGGCGGTCCGCATCGACGGCAGCGCCCCGGCGCGCCGCGCACTGCTCGACCAGCTCGCGCAACTCCACCCGCGCACCGTGCTGCTCGTTTGCCACGCGGCCTCGAGCCCCGACCGCGGCTCCGAGCGCTTCCTGCGCGAGGTGCTGACGCATTGCGGCGAATGCCGCCTCTGGCTGGCCGACGCGCCCAACGCCGCCGCCACGCAGCGCTGGCGCGACTGGCTGGGCGACGCAGGGCTCGCCCACGTGGTCGCGAGCGACCGGCTCGATGCCGTCTTCACGGAAGGCACCGCCACCGCATGACCTCCCCGATCCCGATCCGCATTGCCGTCGTCGGCCACACCAACGCGGGCAAGACCTCGCTGCTGCGCACGCTCACGCGGCGCGTGAACTTCGGCGAGGTGTCGCAGCGCCCCGGCACCACGCGCCATGTCGAGTCGGTCGATCTCGAGGTGAACGGCCAGCCGGCCGTGCGCTTCCTCGACACGCCGGGCCTCGAAGATGCGGTCGCGCTGCGCGAGCACCTGGCCGGCCTCGACGCCGCCCAGCAGGCCACGCCGCCCGAGCGCATCCGCCGCTTCTTGCAGGGCCCCGAGGCGCACGGGGTGTTCGAGCAGGAGGCCAAGGTGCTGCGCGCGATGCTCGACATCGACGCCGCCTTTCTCGTGATCGACGTGCGCGAGCCGGTGCTGCCCAAGTTCCGCGACGAGATCGAGCTCTTGAACTCCTGCGCGCGTCCGGTGCTGCCGGTGCTCAACTTCGTGCGCGACGCCGCCAGCCGCGAGCCGGCCTGGAAAGAACTGCTCTCGGCCTACGGCCTGCACGTGCAGGTGCGCTTCGATGCGGCGGCGCCGTTCGTGGGCGCCGAGCACGACCTCTACAACGACCTGGCCACCCTGCTGCGCGACCGCCGCGACGCGCTGCGCGGCGTGGTCGACGCGCTCGACGCCGAGGCCGACGCGCGCCGCCAGTCGGCCTGCACGCGCATCGCGGACCTGCTGGTCGATGCCGCGGCCATCCGCCGCACCGTGCCGGCCGCCGAGTTCGCCGACGCCACGCGCCGCCAGGCACTGGTCGCCGGCGTGCAGAAGGACGTGTTCGACAAGGCCCAGCGCTGCACCGACGACCTGCTCGCGCTCTACGGCTTTCGCCAGGGCGACGCCGACGAAGCGCCGCTGCCGATCATCGAAGGCCGCTGGACGCTCGACTTCTTCAACCCCGAGGCGATGAAGGACGCGGGCCTGCGCCTGGGCAAGGGCGCGGTCATCGGCGCCGCCGTGGGCGTGGTCGCCGACCTCGCGGTGGCCGGGCTGTCGCTGGGCGCGGGCGCGGCGCTGGGCGGCGCCATCGGCGGCGCGGTGTCGCAGGGCTGGGGGCCGCTCGGGCGCAAGCTGGCCAACAAGCTGCGCGACATGCACGAACTCACGGTGGAAGACAGCGTGCTGTTCACGCTCGCGGCGTGGCAGCTGCAGCTGGCGCAGGCGCTGGAACGGCGCGGCCATGCGGCCGTCGAGCGCATCCGGGCCGAGGCCCCGTCGGCGGACGAGGACGACACGCTGATGCGTGCAGCCGCCGGTGCCGTGCGTGCCGTGCAGCCCGCGCGCAGCCATCCCGAGTGGGAATCGACCGGCGCCCTCACGCGCAGCTTCTGGCGCCCCGCGCCGCAGCGCGAGGCGCTGGCCGGCACGCTGTCGCTCGAGTTGCGACGAGCCTTCGACGCCTGACGCCGGGCCTCAACCCGCCACTTGCTCGGGCGTGACCTTGGCGAGCGACTTGTCGACGAACGCCCCCAGCCGCGTCTGCACTTCCCCGCCGGTCTGCACCACCGCCGCCATCAGCGACTCGGCGAACATGCCGTCGGTGGCCGACATGTCGGCGATGCGGCTGATCGACGTGACCATCGCGTAGTTCGACAGCGCCGCGTTCTTCGCCACGCGCTTGGCCAGCACCATCGCGGCGCGCAGGCTCTCGCCGGGTGCGGCGATCTCGTGCGCCAGGCCCAGCGTCTTGCCGGCGCGGGCGTCGAGCACGCGGCCGGTAAGCATCATCTCGACCATGCGGCCCGGCGTGATGATGCGTGCCACGCGCACCGTCGCGCCGCCGCCGGTGAAGATGCCCTTCTGCCCCTCGGGCAGCGCGAAGTAGGTCGACGGGTCGGCCACGCGCACATGCGTGGCCGCCGCGAGTTCGAGCCCGCCGCCGACCACCGCGCCGTGCAGCGCCGCGACCACCGGGATGCCGCCGTACTGGATCTTGTCGAAGGTGCTGTGCCAGCGCTGGCACACGCGCATGAAGTCGACCGCCGTGCGTTCCTTGTCGTGGTGTTCCTTGAGGTCGAGCCCGGCACAGAAATGCGGCCCCGCGCCGGTCAGCACCACGGCCTTGGCCTCGCGCGGCAGCGCACTGAACACGGCGTCCAGCGCGGCCAGCGTGGCCTCGTCGATGGCGTTGCGCTTGGCGGGACGATTCAGGGTCACGACGGCGACCTCTTCGTCCATGTGCAGGGTGACGTTCCGTTCGATCACGGCAGGGCTCCTTGGGTTGTTGCGGGTTCCGCCACCGAAATGGGGCGCTTCAGGGCTACGATAGCCCTGGGCGCCGCGCCATTGCTTGCAGATTGCGCCCATTCATTTGCAGATTCCGCCAACCGTCTTTTGAACCCGTCATGCCGCCAGAGCGCGCCACCGTCGCCGTCAGCTTCCTGCAGCACCTGCTGAGCGGCGCGCGCCGCCAGTTGAGCCCGCGCGACATCGACCTGCTGGCCGCGCAGGCCGGCCTCTCGCCGCAGTTGCTGCGCCAGGACGGCGCGCGCGTCACGCGCGAGCAGTTCGTTCGCATGTACGAGTGCGTGTCGCTCTTCATGGGCGACGAGATGCTGGGCCTGTGGTCGCGCCCGATCCGCGCGGGCGCGCTCAAGTACCTCGGGCTCAGCCTGCTCGACGCGCCCTCGCTGATGGTCGCCATGTACCGCTTCACGCGCTTCTGGAACCTGCTGCTGGACGACCACCGCCTGCGCATGACGCGCGCCCACGGCGTGGCCACGATCGCCATCGCGCCGCACCCGGAAGCCGCCGCGCGGCCCACCACGCCCTTCGGCCATGCGCTGATGGTCAAGCTGATCCACGGCGTGGCCTCGTGGCTCATGGGGCGGCAGCTGCCGGTGCTGGGCGTCGGCTTTGCGTTCCCGCGCCCGGCGCGCTTCGACGAGTACGCCAACCTGTTCCCGGGCCCGCTGCAGTTCGAGCAGGACACGTCTTCGGTGCGCTTTGCCGAACCCGTGCTGCGCCAGACCTTCCAGCGCACGCGCGCCGAGCTGCTCGACTTCGTGCGCCGCGCGCCCGACGACTGGATCTTCGTCACCTTCGACCACGACACCACCAGCGCCACGGTGCGCGAGTTCGTCGCCGCGCACCTCGCCTCGGACGCCACGCTGGGCGCGGCGGCGCGCGCGGTGCACATGTCGGAGCGCGCGCTGTCGCGCCAGCTCGCGGCCGAGGGCACGAGCTTTCGCGCACTGAAGGAAGAGGTGCGGCGCGACCTCGCGATCCAGCGCCTCGTGAAGACGCGCGAGCCCATCGACCGCATCGCCGCCTCGGTCGGCTTCGACAACACGCCGGCCTTCCACCGCGCCTTTCGCACGTGGACCGGCAGCACGCCGCGTGGCTACCGGCAGCGCGCAGGCTAGTTGGCAGCCCCTGCGAGCGCCTGCAGCTTGGCGAAGTCGCCCGGCCGCGCGCCCATCTGCTCGGGCGTCGAGCGCTTCGTCACGCGCTCCAGCAGCGGCAGGCGGTTGACCGGCTGCACCGTCATGCCCTTGCCGCGCAGGAACTGCTCGTCTTCGAGCTCGCTGGCGATCACGCCGACGTTGGTCCACTTGGCCGTGTCGGCCAGCGTCTTCTCCACCATCGCCTGCTGCGGTGGCGTGAGCCGGGCCCAGGCGGCCTTGCCGATGACGATGCCCAGCGTGTCGTAGATGTGGCCCGTGAGCTGCACGTACTTCTGCACCTCGTACAGCTGCTTGGCGCGCACCGTGCCCAGCGGATGCTCCTGCGCCTCGACCTCGTTCTTCTTGAGCGCGCCGTACAGGCTGTTGAACGGCAGCGACACGGGCTTGGCGTCGAGCGCGGTGGCGAAGAGCTGGTAGGCCGCGGCGTCGGGCACGTACAGGCGCAGGTCTCGGAAGTCCTCGGGGCGTTGCAGCGGCTTGCCCGAGGTCACCTGCCGCGCGCCGTAGTAGACCGACGCGACCATGCGGTTGCCGCTGCGTTCGTTGTAGCCCTTCATGAGGTCCGCGAGCAGCGGGCTCGCGAGGTACTTGCGCACGTGGTCCAGGTCCTTGAAGGCGAAGGGGTAGCTGCCCAGGCCCAGCGGCGGGTAGCCCTCGGCCAGCGTGGCCTGCCCGACGTAGGCGATCTGCATGGCGTCGTTGGCGAGCATCAGCGCGTAGTCGCGCTCCTGCCCCAGCTTCGAGGCGGGCACCACCTCGATCTTGATCTTGCCCTCGGACTGCTCGGCGATCTTGCGCGCCGCCAGTTCGGCCTGCTGGTGAAAGATGCTCGCGGGCTCGTAGATGTGGCCCCACTTGAACTGCTGCACTTGCGCACAAGCGACAGCGGCACTCCCCATGGCGACGCACAGGACAGCAGCCCGGCGCCACGACATCAAACTTTTTTTCATCGGCAGTCCCTCACGGTGAGAAGGCCCGCCGGCGCGGGTGCGCCAAAGCACGCGGCGGGTGTCGGGAACGCATCCCGGCCGCTGAATGTAAACATTTGCAACCGGAATCCAGACAGGGTTTGCCCGGTCACGGGGCAGTCATGGCCCTTCCCTAGCATCCGCGTGCGCCCGACGCGCCCACTTCCCCACCGCACCTCAGCACCTCATGTACCCCGGCGAACGACTCAACGGCTACAGCCACCTGTTCGGCCTGCTGCTCGCGCTGCCGGCCGCCGCGCTGCTGCTTGCCAAGACGCTGCCCACGGGCGACCCGGCGCGCATCGCGGGCGGGCTGGTGTTCTCGCTCTCGGCGGTGGCGCTGTACGCGGCCTCCACGCTCTTTCACAGCACGCGCGGCCGGAGCAAGCGCCTGTGGGAGCGCGCCGACCACTGCGCGATCTTCCTGCTCATCGCGGGCACCTACACGCCCTTCGCGCTCGTCACGCTGCAAGGCCTCTGGGGTTGGCTGCTGCTCGCGGCGATCTGGAGCGCGGCGTGCTTCGGCATCTGGCGCGAGCTGAAACCGGCTGCGGCCGACGCGGCGAAGAAGCCCTCGCTGCCGCTGTACATCGGCATGGGCTGGCTCGGCGTGCTGGCCGCCGCGCCGCTGGCGGCCAAGCTGCACGCCACGGGCCTGGCCTGGCTGGTCGCGGGCGGGGTGCTCTACACGGTGGGCACGGTGTTCTATCGCAACCGGCGGGGGCTGCGCCACGCGCACGGCGCCTGGCACCTGTTCGTGCTGGCCGGCACCACGAGCCACTACGTGGCCGTGGGCTGGTTCGTGCTCTGAAGCCTGCTTCTTACAGCGGCTGCAGCTTCGCCGTCTTCATCATCCGCTCGGTCAGTTCCATCTCGCTCGCGAAGCCCTGCACATAGGCTTCGGTCGTCGACGGGCTCACCTCGCTGCCCAGCTCCGTCAGCGCGGCGATCACCGACGGCTGCTTCAGCGCCTGGCCGAACACCTCGTAGAGGCGCGCAGCGATCGCGTCGGGCGTGCCCGCCGGCACCGAGACACCGCCCCACGACGTGAGCTCGACGCCGCGCAGCCCCAGCTCGGCCAGCGTTGGCACCTGCGGCAAGGCCGCGTTGCGCTTGGCGCCGGCCACGCCGAGCGCGCGCAGCTTGCCGCCCTGCACATGCGGCAGCGCCACCGAGAAGATCGGCATGCCGAAGTTCACCTGGTTGCCCAGCACCGCGTTGACGATTTCCGAGGCGCCCTTGTACGGCACGTGCGTGGCCTGCACGCCCGCCGCCTGCAGGAACAGCTCCACGCCCAGGTGCGAGGGTGTGCCGACGCCGCCCGAGGCGTAGTCGAGCTTGCCGGGGTTGGCGCGCGCACGCGCCACGAGTTCCTGCAGGGTCTGGATGCCCGAGCCCGCGTTCACCACCAGCAGCACGTCGGAGGTGGTCAGCCGCATGATGTGGCGGAAGTCCTTGAGCGCGTCGTAGCCCGGGTTCTGCTGCATGCGCATGTTGGCGGCCATGGGCGCGCTCGAGTAGATCCAGGTGTAGCCGTCGGGCGCGGCGCGCGCGACCTGGCGCGCGCCGATGTTGCCGGCCGCGCCGCCCCGGTTCTCGATGACGACCGGCTGCCCCAGCAAGGGCCCGAGCGCTTCCGCGAGGATGCGCGCGCCGTTGTCCGGGCCGGTGCCGGCCAGGTACGGCACGACCCACTTGACCGGGCGGGTCGGCCGCCAGGCAGCAGCAGTCGCTCCGGCCGCGCGACCGATGGCCGGCAGCAGCGCCGAGGCCGCGATCGCACCGCACAGCGCGCGGCGATTGGCATTGATGAGAGTCATGGCTTGTCTTGTCTCCTGATTGTCTGGTTCGGCCTCAGGCCGCATCGCCGATCAGCTCTCGCGCGATGATGTTCTTCTGGATCTCGCTCGTGCCCGTGAGCACGCGGTACATGCGCAGCATGCGGAACAGGAACTCCACGCGCCGCCCCTGCACGATGCCTTCGCCGCCGTGGATCTGCACCGCCGCGTCGGCCACGCGGAACGCGGCCTCCGAGCAGAACAGCTTGGCCATCGAGGCCTCGGCGCGCGGGTCGCCGCCGGCGTCGATCTGCCGCGCGGTCGACAGCATCAGCGCGCGCGCCGCGCACAGCTGCGTCGCCATGTCGGCCAGCGAATGCTGGATCGCCTGGAACTGCGCGATGGCGCGGCCGAACTGGCGGCGCGTGCGCGCGTAGTCGCGCGCGTCCTTCAGCGCCACGGTCGCCAGCCCCACCATGCCCGGGCAGTGCAGCAGCCGGTTGACCGTGATGCGCCCCAGCGCCAGCGCCAGCCCCTTGCCGGGCTCGCCGATGAGGTTCGCGGCCGGCACGCGGCAATCGGTGAGCACGATGTCGCCCGTGGTCGACTGGCCCGCCATGGTCTTGTAGCCCGCCTGCACCTGGACGCCCGGTTGCGTCAGGTCGACAAAGAACGCCGTCACCTCGCGGCGCGCCGGATCGTCCGAGGTGGACGCCATGAGCACCGCAAGATCGGCAAAAGGCGACCCCGAGATGAAGCGCTTGCGCCCGTTCAGCACATACACGTCGCCCTCGCGCCGCGCCTGCGTCTGCACCGCGCCGGCATCGGAGCCGGCCTCGGCCTCGGTGAGCGCGAAGCAGATCGCCTTCTCTGCTTGCGCCACCGGACGGATGAACTTCGCCATCTGCTCCGGTGTCGCGAACTTGGCCAGTGCGCCGACGCGCGGCGGCCCGCTGAGTTCGCCGAACACATGCGGCGCGAGCGGCGAGCCGCTGGCGTAGATCGATTCCTTCACCAGCACATGGTCGAGCAGCGACAGGCCCAGGCCACCCATCGCCGGCGGCAGCGTCATGCCGTAGAAGCCCATCGCGTGCGAGCGGCGCCAGACGTGGCGCAGCGTCTCCCTGTCGGGGCCGTGCTCGTGGTCGATGCCCTTCTCGCGCACCAGGTCGGCCAGTTCGCCGTTCAGGAAATCGCCGATGCGGGCGATCAACTCGGCCGCGCGCGGCGAGCCCTCGAAGGGGCCGTCGAACAGCGGCGCGCGGATGGCCGAAGCCTCGGTGGGTGCGGCGGAAGGGGTCAGCGTGGTGTCCATGTCGTTCTCTTCGCTCTTGTTCAATTGACGCGCCGCGCGTGGCCGGCCCAGTACGGCGTCTGGATCGCCTTGCGCGCGACCTTGCCGTTGGCGTTCTTCAGCAGCGACTCGACGAACTCGATGCGGCGCGGCCGCTTGAAGCCCGCGAGTCGCGCGGCGCAGAAGTCGTCGAGTCCGGCCGTGTCGGGCGAGGCGCCCGGCTTCAGCACGATGTGCGCGGCCACCGCCTCGCCCCACTTGTCGTCGGGCACGCTGAACACGCAGGCCTCGGCCACCGCCGCGTGCTGGTACAGCACGGCCTCGACCTCCGAGGGGTACACGTTGAAGCCGCCGCTGATGACCATGTCCTTCTTGCGATCGACGATGTAGATGTAGCCCTCGTCGTCGGCGCGCGCGAGGTCGCCCGTGTGGTAGCGGCCATCTTTCAGCACCTCGGCCGTGAGCTCGGGCGCGCGCCAGTAGCCGGCGAAGATGTCCTCGCCGCTCACCACGATCTCGCCTACCTCGCCGGGCGCGACGGGGTGGCCTTCGTCATCGACGATCTCCACCAGCGATTCGAGGAACGGCCGGCCGCACGAGGCCAGCCGCTCGGGCATGGCGGCGCGCGCGAACAGGTGGTCTTCCACCGAGAGGCCGCACACGCCCGAGGTGGTCTCGCCCGCGCCGTAGCCCTGCGACAGCACCGGGCCGAACACGTCCATCGCCTGCATGATCCGCGCGGGCGCCATCGGCGCGGCGCCGTAGCCCAGGCGCTGCAGGTCGGGCAGCGGCCGGTAGCGGCCCTGCAGCTCGGCCAGCAGCATGTTGATCATGGTGGGCACCATGAAGGTGTGGGTCACGCGCTCCTTCTTGATGTCGTCCAGGAAGCGCGCGGGCTCGAAGCCGGTGAACAGGCGGATGGTCGCGCCGCTGCACAGCGCCGGCACGATCTGCATGCCCGAGGCGTGCGTGATCGGCCCCACCAGCCCCAGCAGGTCGCCGGGGC
Organism: Variovorax sp. GW822-FHT04A09; assembly: GCF_058801005.1. Taxonomy (NCBI): domain Bacteria; kingdom Pseudomonadati; phylum Pseudomonadota; class Betaproteobacteria; order Burkholderiales; family Comamonadaceae; genus Variovorax; species Variovorax sp. GW822-FHT04A09. The sequence continues at coordinate 1,595,543 of NZ_JBXAMV010000001.1, forward strand.
GCAGGCCTTCGCTGCGCGAGAGGAACTTGCGCAACTGGGCCAGCCGGTTGCCGAAGGTCTGCATCGCGGCCTTGAGCACGCCGCTGGAGCCCGAGGTGTAGTGCAGCACGGCCAGCTCGTCGGCGCGCACGCGCTCGCAAGTGAAGGCGTCGCTCGCACGCGCCAGCTGGCCTTCGTAGGAAGCGGGCGTGCCTTCGGCCGCGTCGAGCAGCAGCAGCTTCGGGGCCGCGCCTTTCAGGAGCGGCAGGAAGGTCTCGGCGCGTGCGGCGGTGGTGACGATCAACGCGGCGTCGCTGTTCTCGATGACCTCGGCCACCTCGACCGGCGCGAGCCGCGCGTTCATCGGCGCCTTCACCAGCGCGGCCTTGTAGCAGGCCAGCTCCAGCTCGACGATCTCGACGCAGTTGGGCAGGTACACGCCCACGCGGTCGCCGCGCTGCAGGCCGAGCCCACGCAGGGCATTGGCCAGGCGGTTGGCGCGCCGGTCGAGCTGTTCGTAGGTGCAGGCGCGCTGCGGGCTGGTCACGGCGATCTGCCGGGCATGCAGGCGGGCGGCGCGGGATGCGAGTTCGCCGACGTTGGCGACCTCGGGCGAAAGTGAGGGCAAGTTGTCTCCTTGAGGCCGGTGCCTGTGCACCGTGGGGAGAACTTTCGCAAACAACGCCGCCGCACAACAAATACCGATTGCTGATGCGCGGCCATCACAAAAGATGATGGCCCCGGCGCACGGCACCGCCGTGCGCGATGGCTACGCCTTGTCGTCGCCCAGGAACTGCGCGTCCCAGCGGCCCGAGGCGATCATCGAGCGCGCCTCGTCGGCCAGCGCCTGTCTCACGACCTGCGTGGCCGCGTCGGGCACCTTGCCGGCCGGCGTGGCCAGGTGGTAGGTGCGCGCCAGCTCGGGCTCGACGATGCGTGCGATCAACCAGTTCGGCTGATCGCCCGGCCCGTCCGCGAGCGCGCAGGCGGGCGTGACCGTGAAGCCCGCGCCCGCCAGGTAGAGCGAGCGCAGCACGCGCGCCGAGTCGTGCTCGTGCACCACGTTGAGTTCCACGCCCACGGCCTCGGCGGCCGCCTCGACACGCTGGCGGATGCTGAAGCGGCGCGACTGCAGCACCAGCGGCAGGCTCGCGGCGCGTGCGAAAGGCACCGTGGGGCGCACCGGTGCGCCCTTCTTCGCGCGCCCACCCTTCGCACTTTTTCCGAGCAGTGCCGCCACCTCGCCCTTCGCATCGAAGCCGCAGAGGAACATGCCTTCGCGCACGAAGGGGCGCACGTCCAGCCCCTCGACGCTCGGGGTGTCGACCAGCAGGCCGATGTCGGCGCGGCGATCGACCATCGCCTTGCGCACCATCAGGCTCAGGTCGTCGATCACGAACACGCGGATGCGCGGGTGCGACTGCTTCAGCCGCGCCAGCACGGGCCCGAGCAGCAGCGAGGCCAGCAGGAACGGCACCGCCACCGTGACCGAGCCCTCGGGCCCGTCGGGCGCGCGCTGCAGCCGCTCGCGCATGGCCGCGGCATCCGACAGCAGGCGCCGCGCGTCCTGGTACAGCTGCAGCCCGGCGGCCGTGGGCGTGACGCCGACGTGCGAGCGGTCGAACAGCTGCGTGCCGAGCTCGGCCTCGAGCTTCTTGATCTGCGCGGTCAGCGCGGGCTGCGCCACGTACAGCGACGCCGCCGCGCGCGACAGGCTGCCGGCTTCGAGCACCGCGATGAAATAGCGAAGAGACCTCAGGTCCATGGAGCGACGGGGAAAGATGGGGCGCCCATTGTGGCCCCGTCGCTGACTCAGCCTGCGAGGGCCTTGACGGCGATGCGCGTGGCCGAGGCAACCACGTCGTTGCGGCCCTTCGCGTCCTTGTCGGGGAAGGTCAGGTAGACCGACAACACCAGCGGCGCGCCCGACGGCGGCCACAGCACGCCGACGTCGTTGGTGGAGCCGTACGAACCCGCGCCTGTCTTGTCGCCCACACGCCAGCCTTTGGGCACGCCGGCCAGGAAACGCTCGGTGCTGGTGGTGTTGCCGAGCAGCCATTCGCGCATCTGCTCGCGCTGCGGCGCGCCGAGCGCGTCGCCCAGCGCCAACCGCTGCACGGTGTCGGACATTGCCGCGGGCGTGGTCGTGTCGCGCGGATCGCCGGGAATGGCGGTGTTCAGCTCGGGCTCGGTGCGGTCGAGGCGGAAGGTGGTGTCGCCGATGCGCCGCGCAAAGGCCGTGACGGCGGACGGACCGCCCAGCACCTTCAGCAGCAGGTTGGCGGCGGCGTTGTCGCTGTACTGCATGGTGGCGGCGCACATCTCGTTCACGGTCATGCCGGTGGCGAGGTGCTTCTCGGCGACCGGCGAGTGGGACACCAGGTCGCCCTTGCCGACACTGATGCGGCGCCCGAGCAGGCTGGCGTCGGTCGCGCTGCGTTCGAGCACCGCCGCGGCGAGCACCAGCTTGAAGGTGCTGCACAGCGGAAAGCGCTCGTGCGCACGGTGCTGCAGGCGTGCGCCGCTGCCGGTGTGAAAGCCCGACACGCCCAGGCGCCCGCCGCAGGCGCGCTCGAGTTCGGCGAGCTGCGTTTCGGCGTCCGACTGCGCGTCCTTCTTCGGCCATGCGCTGCAGGCGCCGGCGAGCGGGGTCACGGCGGCGGCGAGCAACAGGGTGCGGCGCTGGATCAGAGGGTTCATGTGCGTGCGTCTTTCTTTTCGCGAGTGGATGGAATGAAAGGCATCGTAGGAGCGCCGCCGCCGCGCTTCCAGCGCCCGGGTCGCGCACGGCGTCCCGGGTGTATCAGGTGTAACGCCATTTCATCATTCAACCTTCTGGTTGAATTTTATTAGGGACCGATCTATATTCAACTTCATGGTTGAACTTGAAATCGAAGACGAACGGCTCGACGCCGTGTTCCACGCCCTGGCCGACAGCACGCGGCGCACCATGCTGCAGCTGCTCGCGCAGGGCGAATGCAGCGTGGGCGAGCTGGGTGCGCCGTTTCGCATGTCCTTCGCGGGCGCCTCCAAGCACGTCAAGACGCTGGAGCGCGCGGGGCTGGTGTCGCGCACCGTGCAGGGCCGCGCGCACGTGTGCCGGCTGGAGCCGGCGGCGCTCGCCACGGCCGATGCGTGGCTGCGCGCGTACGAAGTCTTCTGGAACCACCGCCTGGACGCGCTGGCGGATGCGCTGCGGCGCGATGCCGGCGACAGCCGCGTGTGAACGCCTTCTCTCTCTTCACCTACCCAAGGAGCACCGACCCATGACCACGACCCTGAAGCACAGCCTGGGCACGCAGACCGAGCCCGGCACCCTGCGCATCGAGCGCACCCTGCCCGGCCCCATCGACCGCGTGTGGACCTACCTCGTCGACCCCGAGAAGCGCCGCAGCTGGCTGGCCGGCGGCACCATGGCGCAGGCGCCGGGCGCGGTGTTCGAGCTGCGCTTCCAGCACACCGAGCTGTCGGGCGAGGTGGCGCCCGAGCGCTTCGCGGCCTACCGCGAGACCCATGTGCAGCACTCGCGCGTGCTGCGCATCGAGCCGCCGACGCTGCTGGTCATCAGCTGGGGCAGCGAGCGCGAGGACGCGTCCGAGGTCAGCTTCGAACTGTCGCCGCAGGGTGCGCAAACCACGCACCTGGTGCTCACGCACCGCCGCCTGCCCGACCGCAAGGAAACGCTGAGCGTGGCCAGCGGCTGGCACGCGCACCTGGGCGTGCTCGACGAGGTGCTGCACGGGCGCGCGCCGCAAGGCTTCTGGACCCAGCTGGAGGCCGCCGAGGCGGCCTACGCGACGCACATCCGCTGAAGGCCGTCGGGCCGCGTCAGGCCCGGCGGGCGGGCTGCGACGGCTCGCGGCAGGGCTGCACGCGGACCGCGCGGCTGATCACCTGCCGCTGCTCGCGCGCGCCCTTGAGCAGGCGCTCGGCCGCGACCCTGCCGTGGGGCACCGGCGCGCCCTCGCCCATTTCCGACACGGCCACGAACACCGTCTGCCCGCCTTCGAGCACGGCCTGCGTCTTCGGTTGCGACTTGCCCGCGTACAGCGGCGCGTCGTCGATGTAGGCCTCCAGCGAGTGCGCGCCCGGCGCCACGCACAGGCGCGTGAAGCCGTTGGGCATCAACGCGGCGTGGAACTCGCCGTCGACATACACATGCGCCGCGCCCGTGCTGGGCGTGGCCGTGGCGCGGCGGAAGAACACGACCTGCGCCAGCTCGGGCACCACCGCGGGCGCGGGCCGGTACACGGCCCCCTTGCGCGAGCTCGTGGCCGACAGCGCGACAGGCACGGCCATGTTCATCGGTTCGGAGGGCGGCGGCATCGGCGGCAGCGGCACGTACGACGTGACCGCGACGGGGCCACAGCCCGCGACCAGCGTGGAGGCGGCAAGCACCCAGCGGCCCGCGCGCAGGCGGGGATGGAAGGAAAGGAATCTGGACAAGGACATGGCGTGCTTCGAGCGCCTTCGAGAAAAAAAGGCAGCCATCTGGCGAAAAGAGGGAAGAGCGGGCCGGCCGGAAAACGGCCAGCGCTCAGGGAACGAAGCACTCTAGGAAAAAGCGCCGAGGCAGGCCATCGGACGAATCCGAAAGCGGTGCGCGATGGCGTGGGCCCGCGCTGAAAACGCGGGCCCGGCGGCGCGTCGGCTCAGGCCGCGCGCAGCCGGCGGGCCGCGATGCGCACCGGCATCGACAACAGGATCTGCGCCATGCTCTTGCCCAGCGGGTCGGTGCGCAGCGAGGCCATGCCGCCGCCGCCCAGCGCCGCTTCGCAGACGAAGTTGAAGGCGCCGATGCCGGGCAGCTCGTAGCGCGTCACCTCGCCTTCGACCAGGTGCGCCATGTAGGCGCGCACGGCCTGCGCGGTGAGCTGCTCGCGCAGCACGGGCAGGTAGCGCGGCTCGCGCGCGAGGATGCCGATGTTCGAGACGTCGCCCTTGTCGCCGCTGCGGCCATAGGCCAGGCGGATCAGCGGCACCTCGAGCCATTCGTCGTCCGTGTCCGGGTCGGTGGCGTCCGCCTGCGGTGCCACCTCATCGGCCATGGCGACCTGCGCCGCCTGCGCCCTCACGGCCACGGGCCACGACTCGCCCGCCATCTCGACCACGGGCGTGAACAGCGCCTTGTCCACGAGCAGCGGAAACTGCCGGATCGACAGCGCCACCGACGGCCGCCCGCCGCCCAGGCCGGTGGTGCCGGGCGCCCACGAGGTGCCGGCCGCCGAGATCTCGCGCGCGAAGAGTTCGAGCGGCGCCTTGTCCGCGTGCGTGACGGCCACGCGCAGCACCGCCTGGCGCGGCGGCTGGGCGGTGGCGTGCGGGCCGTAGCACTGCTCGGCGCCCAGCACGTCGATGTGGGTGGCCGAGAAGTCGGCCCAGCCGCGCTGCGCGAACAGGTCGCGCGTGCGGCGCAGCATGGCTTCGCCGCTGCGCCGCGCCTTGGCGGCGGCGTCGAAGCCGACGATCAGCAGCTCGGCGTTGCAGCGGTAGCCCGCAGCGTAGGTGGCCGTGACCTTGTAGCGACCCGAGGGCGCACGTCCTTTCGCGTCCGAGACGCGCACCCGGTCCGCGCCCACGGCCTCGATCTGCACGGTGCGAAAGTCGCAGGTCACGTCGGGCAGCAGGTAGGCCGCGGGGTCGCCGATCTCGTACAGCAGCTGCTCGCCCACGGTGGCGCGGCTCACCAGCCCGCCGGTGCCGGGCGGCTTGCCGACGACGAAGCTGCCGTCGGCCGCGCATTCGACCACCGGGTAGCCGATGTGGGCCCAGTCGGGCACCTGCTCCCAGTCGGTGTGCAGGCCGCCGGTGGCCTGCGCGCCGCATTCGATGATGTGGCCGGCCAGGCTGCCGCCCGCGAGGCGGTCCCAGTCGTCGTCGGCCCAGCCGAATTCGTGCATCAGCGCGCCGAGCGTGACGGCGCTGTCGACGCAGCGGCCCGTGATGACGATCTGCGCGCCGGCATCGAGCGCCCGCGCGATCGGCACGGCGCCCAGGTAGGCGTTGGCGCTCACGAGGCGCTCGGGCAGCGGCGCGCCCGTGCCCATGTGGCCGATGCCCTGCGCGCGCAGCGCCTCGGCGTGCGGCAGCGCGTCGTCGCCGGTGACCACGGCGATGCGCGGCGCGAGCCCCATGCCGGCCGCCAGTTGCGTGAGCGCGGCGGCGCAGGCGCGCGGGTTCACACCGCCGGCGTTGGCGATCACGCGGATGCCCTGGCGCATCACGTCGGGCAGCACGGCGGCCATGGCGGTGGTGACGAAGTCGGTGGCGTAGCCGGCGTCGGGGTTCTTCAGCTTCGCGCCGGCCAGCAGCGACATCGTGAGTTCGGCGAGGTAGTCGAACACCAGGTAATCGATGCCGCCGTGCGTCACGAGCTGCGGCGCGCCCGTGCTGCTGTCGCCCCAGAAGCCCGAGGCGCCGCCGATGCGCACAGCCTTCTTCTGCGTGTCCGACGTATTCATCGCGCGGCTCATTCGGGCTCGATGCCGGCAGCGCGGATCACGCGGCCCCACTTCTGCGACTCGGCGGCCTGGAACTTCGCGAGCGCCTCGGGCGTGCCGGTGGCGGCCTCGCCGCTGGAGATGGCCTGGTAGGCGACGATGGCCGGCGAGGCCGACACCTTCACCAGCATCTCGTTGAGCTTGCGCGTGACGGCCGCGGGCGCGCCCGGCGGCAGGTAGACCGCCGTCCAGTACGACATGTCGTAGCCCTTCACGCCCGCCTCGGCCACGGTCGGCAGCGCGGGCACGGCGGCCAGACGCTTGTCGCCGCTCACGGCCAGCGCGCGCAGCTTGCCGCTCTTGACGTGCGGCAGCGCGGTGGGCGCGTCGGCGAACATGAAGTCGACCTGCCCGCCCAGCAGGTCGGTGATGGCCATCGGGTTGCTCTTGTAGGGCACGTTCACCATGTCGATGCCCGCCATCTGCTTGAGCAGCTCGCTCGCCACGCGGCTGGACGAGCTGCCGCTGCCGAAGTTGAGCTTGCCCGGCGACTTCTTCGCCGCCGCCACGAGGTCGGCCACCGACTTGATCGGCGAATCGGCCCCCACCAGCAGCAGCATGTGGCCCTTGGACAGCAGCGCGACGGGGGTGAAGTCCTTCACCGGGTCGTAGGGCAGCTTCTTGTACAGGTGCTCGTTGGCGGCGTGCGTGGTGTTGGTGGTCATCAGCAACGTGTAGCCGTCGGGCGCGGCCTTGGCGACGTACTGCGCAGCCAGGAAGCCGCTGGCGCCCGCGCGGTTCTCCACGATCACCGGCACCTTGTATTCGACGGTCAGGGCCTGCGCGAAGCTGCGCGCCTGCTGGTCGGTGCCGCTGCCGGCCGCGAAGGGCACGACGACGGTGAGGGGCTTGGCGGGGTAGTCCTGCGCGTGGGCAGGTGCCGCCGCCGCGACCGCGAAGGCCAGGACTGCGCCGAGGCGGAAGATGGAAGTGCGCATGGGTGATGTCTCCGGTGGGATGTAGTTCTTGAAACAGGAAAAAAGGTGCGGCCGCTCAGGCGCCGTCGCGCGGCGGCACTGGCGGCGCGCCGAGCGCCGCGTTGTGCTCGCCCAGCCGGGGCGCGACCGCGCGGTGCGCGGGCCGCACGCCGTCGATGGACATCGGCAGCGCCGTGAGGCGGAAGTCCTCGCCCGGCACCGCTTGCAGCATGCCCAGCGCCTCGACCTGCGGATGCGCGACGGCTTCGGGCACGGTGTGCACCGGCGCGCAGGGCACGCCGGCGGCGGTGAAGCGCGCCATCCAGTCGGCGCGGGTGCGCGCGCGCAGCAGCGGGCCGATCTCGTCGAACAGCGCCGCCTTGTGCTGCAGCCGCTGGCGGTTGCCGGCAAAGCGCGCGTCGGTGGTCCAGTCGTCGCGCCCGAGTTCGTGCGCGAACTTGGCGAAGAGCCGGTCGTTGCCGCAGCAGATCAGGAGCGGCGCATCGGCGGTATCGAAAGATTCGTAGGGCACGAAACCCGGATGGCCCGAGCGGTGGCGCTCGGGCAGCCGGCCTTCGTTGACGTAGGCGTCGGCCTTCTGGCCGGTCCAGACCAGCGCGGTCTCCAGCAGCGAGGTGCTGACCACGCCGCCCCGCCCCGTGAGGTGGCGCCGCTGCAGCAGCGCCAGCGCGCCGATCACGGCCCACATGCCGGTGCCCTGGTCGCAGACCGAGGCGCCGGTGCGCATGGGCGGATCGTCGGGCCCGCCGTTGATGCTCGACAGCCCGCTGAAGGCCTGGATCAGCGGCTCGTAGCCCGGCTGCATGCGCAGCGGACCGGTGTGGCCGAAGGCCGAGATCTCGCAGTAGATGAGCCGCGGATGGCGCGCGCACAGCGAGGGGCCGTCGATGCCCATCGACTGCGTGACGCCCGGGCGCAGGTTGTGGATGAGGATGTCCGCGCCGGCCGCGAGGGTCTCGAAGGCGGCCATGCCCTCTTCGCTCTTCAGGTCGATGGCGACCGAGCGCTTGCCGCGGTTGAAGACGTGGAAGTTGAGCGCGTCGCCGTGGCGGAACGCCGGGCCCATGTGGCGCGCGTCGTCGCCGCCCTCGACGCGCTCGAGCTTCACGACGTCGGCGCCGAGGTCCGCCAGGATCGCGCCCGCGAAGGGCCCCGCCAGCACCTGCCCGAGCTCGAGCACCCGGATGCCTTCCAGAATTTTGGTGTCCATGTCACGGGGGCGCGGGGGCCCCTTGTCTCCGTGTATCGAATGCGCCAGTCTCGGCGCCGCGCATTGATCTGTGAAGAACAATATTCCTATATCTGTGATAACTTGGATGGATCAATCCACCGCCACCCCGAGGGAGCCGCATCCGTGCGAGTCGACATCACGCTGCAGCAGCTCGAGGCCTTCGTCGAAGTCGCGAAGACCACCAACTTCCGCGCCGCCGCGCAGGCCCTGCACGTGTCGCAGCCGGCGCTGAGCCGCACGGTGCGCATCGTCGAAGACCTGGTGGGCGCGCGCCTGTTCGACCGCGACACGCGGCACGTCGAGCTCACGCCGGCGGGGCGCGAGCTGCTGCCGATCGCGCTGCGCATCCTGGAGAACTTCAACAGCTCGTTCAGCGAGCTGTCGCAGTTCCTCGAAGGCCGCAGCGGCCATCTCACCATCGCGGCGCTGCCCTCCACCGGCGTGGCGCTGCTGCCCGGTGCCATTGCCGAGTTCCGCCAGCAGCATCCGCAGGTGCAGTTCTCGCTGATCGAAGGGCCGGCCGAGGCGGTGCGCGCCGCGGTGGACGAAGGCCGCGCCGACTTCGGCCTCAGCGTGCGCCCCGGCACGCACGAGCCCCTGCTGTACCGCCACCTGCGCGACGACCCCTTCGTGCTGCTGTGCCGGCGCGACGACCCGCTGGCCGCGCGCGCCTCGGTGTCGTGGTCGGTGTTCGCGACGCGGCCCTTCATTGCGAGCAGCTTCCAGAGCAGCATCCGGCCGATCACCGACGCCGCCTTTTTGCAGCGCGGCCTGCAGGTGCAGCCCGCGCTCGAATACCCGAGCGTGGCCGTGGCGGGCGCGCTGGTGGCGGCCGGGCTGGGGCTCACCGCCCTGCCCCGGCTCGCGCTGCAGCTGTCGCAGAACGACGAGCTGGCCACCGTGCCGCTGCAGCGCCCGCTGATGTCGCGGCCCATCGGGCTGGTCACGCGCGCGGGGCGCTCGCCCTCGCCCGTGGGCCGTGCCTTCATGGACCTGCTGCACCGTCGGGAATCGTCCCGGCGCTGACCGGCCCGCGGCGGCTGCGGCATGATCGACGCCATGCACAGCACGCCCCCGTATCCCCTGGTCATCGTCAAGGTCGGTGACACCCATGACGCGCTGCGCGAAGGCCGCGGCGACTTCGAGCACTGGATCGCCGACGGCCTCGGCACGCAGACCCTGCCCCTCGTGGTGGTCGACCCGCGTCGCGGCGACACGCTGCCCGCGCCCGGCCAGGTCGCGGGCGTGGTCGTCACCGGCTCGCACGCGATGGTGTCGCACCGCGAACCCTGGAGCGAAACCACCGCCGCCTGGCTCGCCGAGCTGGTCGCGCGCGACACGCCCGTGCTCGGCATCTGCTACGGCCACCAGCTGCTGGCGCACGCGCTCGGCGGCGAGGCCGGCCACCACCCGCAAGGGCCGGAGGTCGGCACGGTCACTGTCACGCTCGACGCGGCCGCCGCCGGCGACGCGCTGCTGGGCGACCTGCCCGCGCAGTTCCCGGCGCAGGCGATCCACTGGCAGAGCGCGCTGCGCCTGCCCGAGGGCGCGGTGAAGCTGGCCCACAGCGCGCACGAACCCGTGCACGCCTTCCGCGTGGGCGCGCAGGCCTGGGGCCTGCAGTTCCATCCCGAGTTCGACGCCCGGACCATGGGCGGCTACATCGAGCTGCTGGCCCGCGACCTCGCCGCGGACGGGCTCGACGCCGTGGCGCTGCGCGAAGGCGTGCGCCCCACCGACGCGGCGGCGGGTCTGCTCGGGCGCTTCGCGCGGATCGTCGAGGCCAAGGCGCAGCCCGCCGCCTGAGCGCGCCGACGGGGCGTCGGCGCGCGACTACAAAAAGCGGGTCGCGCTTGGGTTAAGGTGCGGTTCCTTTCGCAGCTTTCCCCGCCTCATGACCACGCCTTCGCCCCCGCCGGCCCGCAAGCACTTCTCGATGATCCGCGGCTTTCACCTGGCCGATGTGTTCACGCTCGGCAACGCGGCCTGCGGCGTCGGGGCGGTGTTCTTCGCGATGGCCTTCATGCGCAGCCAGTCGCTCGCCCACTTCTACTGGGCCGCGGCGCTCGCCCCGGCCGCCTTCATCTTCGACGTGCTCGACGGCCGCATCGCGCGCTGGCGCCAGACCCAGTCGGCGCTCGGACGCGAACTCGACTCGCTGGCCGACGTGATCTCCTTCGGCGTGCTGCCCGCCGCGCTCGGCTTCGCCGCCGGCCTGGACGGCGGCTGGGACTGCGCGGTGCTGATCTATTTCGTCGGCTGCGGCGTGAGCCGGCTCGCGCGCTACAACGTGACGGCCGAGGCCCTCTCGGCCGGTGCCGACAAGGTGAAGTACTTCGAAGGCACGCCGATCCCGACCAGCGTGGTGCTGGTGGGCGTGCTGGCCTACGCGGCCTCGAAGGGCGCCCTCGGCGCCAACGTGTGGGGCGGCGCCTGGACGCTCGGCCCCTGGCAGCTGCACCCGCTGGTGCTGCTGTTCGCGCTCTCGGGCACGCTGATGATCAGCAAGACCCTGCGCATTCCCAAGTTCTGACCGCACCTCTGCCCCGCTCACCAAGGAGACCCCGCATGACAATGAAGCTGTATTTCGACCCGCGCAGCCGTGCGCAGGTCGCCAAGTGGATGCTCGACGAGGCCGAGGTCGACTACGAGATCGTGCCCACCCTCATCCGGGAGGGCGCCCACAAGCGCCCCGAGTTCCTGAAGATCAACCCGGCCGGCAAGCTGCCCGCGCTGGTCGACGGCCGCACCCGCATCTTCGAGAACGCGGCCATCTGCATGTACATCGCCGAGAAGTACCCCGGCAAGCGCCTGGCGCCGGCCGTGGGCACGCCCGAGCGCGGGCGCTACCTGTCGCTCATGGTCTATTCGACCGCGCAGCTCGAACCCTCGATGGGCGACAGCCTGCTGAAGATCAAGAGCAACAACAGCGCGCGCGGCTGGACCGATTTCGAGCAGGCCAAGGACGCCGTCGAACGCGAACTCGGCGACGGTCCCTACCTGTTCGGCGCCCAGTTCACGGCCGCCGACGTGATGATCGGCTCGATGCTCATCTGGCACCGCGCCTTCGGCGGGCGCACCAACCGCCCGAAGCTCGACGCGTACATCCATCGGCTGCAAGCACGGCCCAAGGGCATGAAGTTCGGCTGAGGTAAGTGGCAAGGCGTGCCGCGCTGGCGACAGTGCGCGGCGGAGGTTCATCCTCTAATCGGTCCCTCTTTTTCGACCCTTTTTCCATCACGCCCGCCCCATGACTTCGAACACCTCGCGCTCCCGGTTCTCGTTGACGGCCCTCTCCCTGGGCCTGGTCGCCCTGCTCGGCGCCTGCGCCAGCACACCGCCGCCCGGCAGCCGCAGCGTGAGCATCGAGCGCACCACCTTCGGCATCGCGCACATCACGGCGCCCGACTACGAAGGCCTGGCCTACGGCACCGCCTACGCGCACGCGCAGGACAACGTCTGCCAGACCGCCGAGCACCTGCTGACGCTGCGCGGCGACCGCGCGCAGTTCCTCGGGGCGCAGAACACCGGCGACTTCGGTCTGGGCCGCATGCCCAACGCCCAGATCGACCTGTTCGTGCGCTACCACATGGACGACGCGGCGCTGGCCCGCGCGGCAGCCACCACCAACGACGAGGTGAAGGCCGCGCTGCGCGGCTACGTGGCGGGCTACAACCGCTACCTGCAGGATGCGGGCCCCAATGGCCTGCCCGAGGCCTGCCGCGGCAAGCCCTGGGTGCGCCCGATGACGGCCGCCGACCTGGCGCGCGCCACCGAGCAATCGATGATCCAGGGCGGCCTGGGCGCACTGGCCGGCGCGGTGCTGGCCGCCGTGCCGCCGGCCCCGGGCGTCAAGACCGGCGCGGCGCCGGTCGCGCTCGAGCAGGCGGTGGCCGAGATTGGCCGCCACAGCTTCAACGCCAACCCCGAAGGCGGCGAGCTGGGCTCCAACGGCTGGGCCTTCGGGCGCAACGCCACGCCCGACGGCAAGGGTCTGCTGCTGGGCAACCCGCACTTCCCCTGGAACGGCACCAACCGCTTCTGGCAGATGCACCTGACCATTCCCGGCCGGCTCGACGTGATGGGCGCCACCGGCGGCCTGAGCCCGGTGGTGTCGATCGGCTTCAACAAGGACGTGGCCTGGACCCACACCGTGTCGACCGGCAAGCGCTTCACGCTGTACGAACTCAAGCTCGACCCCAACGACCCGACCGTGTACTGGGTCGACGGCCAGCCGAAGAAGATGGTCGCGCGCACCGTCGCACTGCCGGCCGCCGCCACGGCGGGCGGCGCGCCCGTGCAGCACACCTTCTATGCCACCGACTGGGGCCCCGTGGTCTCGCTGCCGCGCGCCGGCCTGGGCTGGACGGCCCAGAAGGCCTATGCGATCCGCGACGCCAACACGCTCAACGTGCGCTCGGCCGAGAGCTGGATGAAGATGGGCCGGGCCCGCAACGTCGCCGAGCTGCGCGCCGCCATGGGCAACCAGGGCATCCCGTGGATCAACACCCTGGCGGCCGACCGCGAGGGCAACGCGATGTACGCCGACCTGTCGGTGGTGCCCGACGTGTCGGCCGAAATGCTCAAGACCTGCGCGCCCTCGCCGGCCGCCGCCGCGCTGCTCAACGCGGCCGGCCTGCCCGTGCTCGACGGCTCGCGCAGCGCCTGCGCCTGGCACCGCGATAGCAGCGCCGCCGCGCCCGGCATCATCGCGCCGGCCCGCATGCCCGTCGTCGTCACGCCCGACTGGGTGCAGAACAGCAACGACAGCTTCTGGCTCAGCAACCCGCGCGTGCCGCCGATGGCCGGCGTGTCGCCACTGGTCGGCCCCGTCGGCGTGCCGCAGCGGCTGCGCACGCGCAGCGGCATCATGGAAATCGAAGGCCGACTGGCCGGCACCGACGGCCTGCCGGGCAACCGCATGGGCGCGGCCGAGCTGCGCAGCGTGATCTTCCGCGACAGGAACCTCGCCGGCATGCTGGTGATGGACGACCTGAAGGCCGCGTGCACCGCCACCGGCGCCGCGCTGAGCGCCGACCAGGCCCTGGGCTGCCGCGTGCTCTCCGCCTGGGACCGAACCAGCAACGCCGAGTCGAAGGGCGCGGCGCTGTTCCGCGAGTTCTGGCGCAAGACCAAGGACCTGCCGAAGGTCTGGCGCGTGCCCTTCGACCCGGCGCAGCCCGTGACCACGCCCACCGGCCTGGACATGGCCACGCCCGCCACGCGCGAGGCGGTGTTCAAGGCGCTGGGCGACGCGGTTGGCACCGTGCGCACCGCCGGCTTCGCGCCCGACGTGGCGCTGGGCGTGCCGCAGTCGCGCACCGTGCGCGGCCAGAAGATCGCGCTGCCCGGCGGCGACGAGTTCGAAGGCGTGCTCAACAAGCTCGAATCGCAGGGCCAGCCGCTGATCGACCCGAAGGGCTACGCCATCAACTACGGCAGCAGCTACATGCAGGTCGTGACCTTCGACGCGCGCGGCCCCGTGGCGCAAGGCCTGCTCACCTACGGCCAGAGCAGCGACCCGGCCTCGCCGCGCGCTTATGACCAATTGCCGCTGTTCGCGGCCAAGCAGTGGCATCCGCTGCCCTTCCACCCGGCCGACGTGCAGGCGCAGCGCGAAGGCAAGCCGCTGCAGCTGGGGTACTGAACCATGTCCTCGACCACTGCTCCTTTTCCCGCCCACGCCGCTACGGGCATCGACCTGCTGAACCGCCTGGCCGCCGAGCAGCCGCTCGCCCCGGCCTGCGATCACTTCTACTTCCTGCGCCACGGCCAGACCGGGCGCAATGCGCTGCGCGTCTTCCAGGCGCCCGACGAGCCCCTGAGCGCGCTCGGCGAGCAGCAGGCGGTACAAGCGGCCGAGCTGCTGGCCAGCGAGCCGATCGGCGCCATCGTGTGCAGCGACGCGCGCCGCGCCTTCGACACCGCCCACACCGTGGCGCGCGCCCTGGGCCTCGTGCCCAGCGCGCACGAGAACCTGCGCGAGCGCAACTTCGGCGCACTCATCGGCACCTCGTCCGCCAACATCGACTGGGCCTGCGAGCCCGAGGGCGGCGAGACGCTGGCGCAGTTCGTCGACCGCAAGCGCCAGGCGCTGGCTGCCGCGCTCGCCGCGCAGCCCGCGCCGGTGCTGGTGGTGGCGCACGGCGGCACGCTCTACGCGCTGGCCGCGCTGCTGGGCGTGGCGGTCGATGCGAGCATCTTCGGCAACGCGCAACCCTTGCGCTTCACACGTGCCGGCCCCACATGGGCCGTGACGCCGCTGCAACAGCGGCACGCCGACGGCGGAGCAGCCCTGGCCTGACCTGGCTCCCGGTTGATCTGTACGCCGTCCTGAAAGGAATCACCACCCACCATGGAATTCAAGGACTACTACAGCGCACTGGGCGTCGAACGCACCGCGTCCGACGACGAGGTGCGCAAGGCCTACCGCAAGCTCGCCCGCAAGTACCACCCCGACGTCAGCAAGGAGCCCGACGCCGAGCAGCGCATGCGCGACATCAACGAGGCCAAGGACGTGCTCGGCGACAAGGACAAGCGCGCCGCCTACGACGCGCTGGCCGACCGTGTCGCACGCGGCGGCCGGCCCGACGGCAGCTTCGAGCCGCCGCCCGGCTGGGACACCGGCTACGAGTTTCACCGCGGCCCGCGCCAGGGCCCGGCCGACCACGCCGACTTCAGCGAGTTCTTCTCCTCGATGTTCGGCGACGCCGAGCGGCGCGGCGCCACGCGCCAGAACTACCGCGCGCGCGGCGAAGACCACCACGCGGCCATCGAGATCACGCTCGAAGACGCGCTGAACGGCGCCGAGCGCGAGCTCACGCTGCGCGCCCAGACACTCGACGCGCAGGGCCGTCCGCAGTGGGAGAACCGCACGCTCGCCGTGAAGATCCCGCCCGGCGTGCACCCCGGCCAGTTCATCCGCCTCGCGGGCCAGGGCATGCCCGGCCACGGCGGCGAGCCGGCCGGCGACCTGTACCTCGAGGTGCGCATCGCGCCGCACAAGCTGTACCGCGTGGAAGAGCGCGACCTGTACATGACGCTGCCCGTCACCCCCGCCGAAGCCGCGCTGGGTGCGCAAGTGCAGGTGCCCACGCCCACCGGCGGCGTGGTCGAGGTCACCGTGCCGCCCAACGCACGCGGCGGCATGAAGCTGCGGCTCAAGGGCCGCGGCTTCGCGGGCAAGACGCCCGGCGACTTGTACCTGCTGCTCGAGATCGCGCTGCCGCCCGCCGACAGCGAGGCCGCGCGCAACGCCTACGCGCAACTCGCTCAGGCGACCTCCTCGTTCAACCCCCGCCAGCACCTGGGAGTCTGAGCATGGCGAACTTTTCTTCCGTGACCACCACCACGGCCATCGGCGTCTCGCACCCGCTGGCCGCGAACGAACTGGCGCACGCCTGCGGCGCCGACACCGCCTGGATCGTGCAACTGGTCGAGGTGGGCATCGTGCAGGTCACCACGACCGACGCACCGCCCGAGCGCTGGGAGTTCTCCAGCACCGACCTGCAGCACGCGCTTGAAGCGCGCCGGCTCGAACGCGACTTCGGCGTGAACCTGGACGCCGCCGCCCTGATCCTCGACCTGCAGCACGAGGTGCGGCGGCTGAAGGCGGTGCTGCAGGCGCACGGCGTGCGATAGGCCCACGCGCCGCAAGGGAAAGCCGCGCTGCGGCTTGATCTTGGCACCGTGCGAGACCGAAGACTTCGGGCCTCTTTCACAGGAGGCCGCATGGGCCCTCGCCCCCTTTCATCGTCCTTCTACCCCGACACCGATCCGTTGTTCGACCTTGAGGTCGCGCTCGCGCGCCAACGTCTCGCAGCGGCTGGTGGCGCTATCGCGCGACGAAGAACGCGCGTGCGCCGAGGTCACGCAGCTCACACTGAGCCGCAGCGAAGCGCTCAACTCGCGCATCCAGGAACTGCAGGCGACAAAGCGCGTGCTTGAGTGGCTCGCGGACCTGGGTCTGGACGACCATCTGGCGGCCTGCCCGATCCTCGACGGCGGGTCGAGGATCGGGGCTTCGCCGTGCGGTGGCAGGGCGACTCGGTCGCCTCGATCAACGAGCGGCCTGGACCGGCGCAGGGGAGAAATCCGGCGCCAAGGCATTGATCTCTCGCGCCAGCTGTCGCATGAGTTCGTCGCTCGCGTGCTCGTTGACCACGACGCCGTGAAGCTGTGCCCTCAGCTCCTCCCAACGCTCGCGCAATACCCGCCAGTTCTCCTCGTCGTAGCTTCCCTTGAAAACCACGGGCCGGATCTCGATGCGAGGCGGTCCGTCGCCGGCCAGATCGGGGCCGGCCTTTTCCCATGCCTGGAACTTCGACTGCCATAGGCTCCCGATGCGGTCCACGCGGCCGATCTGTTGCTCCACGACACCTGGATTCCATTCCGGATGAAGCAGGACGACCGTCCGGCACGCGGTGTGAAGGTTCAGCCCCTCGCGACCCACGACCGACTGGACCACGAGCACCTTCGGGTGGCTGTGCTCGCGATTGAATGCGAGCTGGAGCATCCGGCGCGTATGGGGTCGGGTGTCTCCGTGCATCAGGCGTGCGAAAGCACCCTCCGCCAAATTGAACTCGCCTCTCAGCCGCTCTTCGAGCGCTTCCCATCGTTGCACTGCCTGCGCCTGCCCGCCCTGGCCTTCCGCATCGGAGCGGTCTTCCTGGTCGCTGGCAGCGTCGACCAGCTCGACGAAGGCTGCCGCGATACGCCCCGCATCCACGGCGGCATCGCCGTGCCCCATGAGGTCCTGGATCGCGCGCGCCACCAGCGCCAGCACACCCGCATGAAGGGGGGTCTCGCGTCCGGCCTCGTGTTCCACGCGTTCTGCAAATGCCTCGTAGATCGACCGGATCCGATGTCCGACCTCCATCGATCCGAACCCCTGCGCGATCGACGCCACCAGATGGGTCCTGAATTTTTCCCGCTGCTGCTCCAGCGCCGCGTATTGGGTTTTCAGTCGACTGTCGATGTCATCCAGCGAATCGCGCCGACCCGATTGGCGCAGCGCAGCGAGCACCGCGGCCCGCTCGGTATCGGCCAGCTTCTCCTGCGGCCAGAGCACGCCGCTGTCGAGGCTGCGCAGCAACGCGCGGGCATTGAGCAGCCGGACCAGCGAACGCATCGGCCGCGTGAATCGACCGAAGACCAGCACCTTCTCGTTGACAGCAGGTCCGCAGGTGGCTTCGATCGCCTCGATGGCCGCCGCGATGGCCGGATGCTCGTAGAGGGCCGCATCGCTCGACGGCGTCGCCCCCTCCCGGAACGCCTCGGCCATCCTTTGCTTCCACCAGTCGGCACGCTGCTCCCGTTTGTTCCTGGGTGCTGCAATCACGGGATCCGCGGTTTCGACCGAGCCGGCACCATCCGCCTCGGCCTGGGCCTTGTCTTCCTCGGCATCCTGCAGCAGTTGATCGATCAGTGCGGCGATTCCATGTCCATTGCCCAGCGTCAGTCGCAAGCGCTTGGCGACCGCGTCGTCGCTGCCCCGCGTCGCGAACGACAGGGCTTCGGCGGCACAGACCGCCTGCCGCCACGCCGGCGGCAGGCTTGCCGCGTCGATCGCGATGGCTCGCTCGCGCCTGTAGGCATGATGGCTCTCGCCCGACAGCTCGGCGAAGCGCCTGACCCAGGGGTCGTCTCGCTTGTCTCGACGCACCAGGACCGCACCGAAGGTGTTCTTGAAGCTCTGGGCCGCCTTGCCGAAGGCAGCACGCGTTTCCGGATCGGTGGGGCTGGCGCGCACCTGCTTGACCGCGGCCGCATAGGCTCCGATCACCCGCGGGGCATCGGGCAGATCCGTGCCCAGGCGCTGGAGCGTGGAGGTCCATTGCTGCGCGTCCAGTTCGATCGGCGTTGCCGTCATGGCAAGCCGCCGCGCGTCGGCGGCGGGCTGCACGACGAAGTCCAGCAAGCGGTTGAGATTGCTTTCCTCGCCCCGGCTCTTGTGCGCCTCGTCGACGATCACGAGATCGAAGCGCCCGAGCCCGAGGCCCACCACCTGTTCGAGCGCGCTCCTGAATACCGTGCGCTTGAGGTAGTTGCCGGGGTCGAACAACGGCGACTCGCTGCCCCAGCGGTTCAACTCGGGGCTGGAGGCCAATGCATCCAGCAAGGCCTCGTCCGCATTCCGAAAAATCCACTGCGCCGCGGCGGCGATGCGGTCGTCGTCCATCTTCCCGCCGGCCCAGTAGCCACGCGGAAGGCGGCCGCTTCCCGCGCTGCGCGCGCGGGCCAGGGCCAGCGTGGCCGGCAGCAGTGCCCACTTCCAGTTGGTCTTGGTATTACTCTTGATCGACCAGTTGCAAAAGGCATGCGAGATCAGCAACGCCGGGTGATCTCCCCAGGGTTCCTCTGCGCCGGCCCCTTGCTTCCATGCATCCAGGTACGCGTCCAGGCTTCGAATGATCAGGGGCGTGTTCTCGATGTGCGCCTTGCGCTGCAGTTCCTCGCGCCACTGGTAGCCCAGCACCGGCGGAACGATGATTGCGACGCGTCCTCCGGCGTCGATCACGCCACGCGCGACGGCCGCGGCGATGCGCGTCTTGCCCAGTCCGACCTCGTCCGCGATGAGCACACCGTTGCCGGGCAGGCGTTCGGCGATTGCAACGAGGCTGTCGCGCTGCCCCGCGTTGAGTTCGATGGCGTGGCCGCCGGCGATCTCCTGCAGGTTGCGCCCGACTGCCTGCCAGCCTGCAAACGAACGGTTCATTGCAGCGCTCCCATGAGTTCCATGTCTTCGACGCCCCAGCTGGCCTCGATACGCTTGAGCACCTCCTCGTAGAGCCGCCCTTCAGGCGTGTCGGCGGTTTCGGCAAAAGCCGGGCGAAAGGGAGCGACCCTCAGAGGACTCAAGGGATTCAATCTCGGCGCCTGCTGCATCTGGAAGTAGGCCACCGGTCCGCTGTCCTTCATGCGAATCAGCGTCTGTTCGAGCCGTCGGCACCACGGCTCCCAATCGCGCCTGTCGATGGCCGTCTGTTTTTCGGCGATGTTCTCGATCAGCTCCATCATCTGGCGGATCGAGTAGCTCGACACCAACGTGCGGCCGCTTTCCCCGCCCGGCTCGGCCGGGTGGTCGTCCCGCGAATCGGGGTCATCACTGGAGGCCTCCTCGCTCGGTACCACCGGAAAGTCCTCCAATTGCCACCAGCCCTCATCGATCCCCAGAGGCGCCAGCTTGGCCGCCGCGATACGTCCGAACTCGTCGATCACGGGGATGTCCGCCTCTTTCTGCGTGCCATCGGCATTCCACCGGCAACGCACGACCCGAGGGCGGCGCCCCATCCACGAAATGGCGTCCCCGCTCACGACGCTTGGGATGCCTTCGGGTGTCAGCACCTGGAAGGCCAGTGCGTGGTCCAGCACTTCGGTGGGCAGCGAAAGAGATCCGCCATTGCCCGTCTCGCACCACGCGAGCCAGGCCACCGGCGGCGCCGTATGCAAGGTCTCGGGTCGTTCGAAGGGATCGCCGGCAGACAGGACCGTGGAGCCATCGAAGGTCTCGGTCCATTGGATCGGCAGCAGATTGCCGACGACCTGATGGGCTTCGATGCCCCGGTCCGCTTTCCAATACAGAGGACCAGGCGCGAAGACGACGCCGGCCTCGAGATTTCCCGATGAAGGGTTCATCGCGTTCGCGAACCCGGGCCCCGTGAGATTGCCCGAGCCCAGGTAGATCCAGGCGCCATTGCATCGGGGCGCGTTGCTAGCGTACTTCGCACTGAACAGGAACTTGGCGTGCAGCGTACGCCCGCTGTTGTCGCCGAACAGCGGCTCCGGTGCCACGGCCGGCCTCACGTTCACGCCTTGGTTGTTCAGGGCCTGTACCGAGGACGCCACCGCCTGGCACGCCAGCCGATTGACGAAGAGATCCACCTCCGCCGTCCGGGTAAGCAGCGAGGCCTCCTTCAGTGCACGGATCGCCGCGATGGGCACCGAAGGCGCTTCCGATGGGCGCGTCCCCGATTCGTAGAAGCCGGAGCCCATCGCCAGATAGTTCCGGGCGCCGAATTCGCTTTCGGCCCTCACCTTGGTCGGCAGTTGGCTCAACAAGGAGGCACGCCTGTTGTCGAAGAACCTCGGTTCGCCGGCAGCCGCCGTCGCGCACTGCGCCATCCAGGCATCGAGCAGTTGCACATGCGCGGAACCCGATGGCGATGCATCGAGCAGCCGGGTGTCGAACCACGCCCGGATTGCATCCAGCAGCCCTTGGCCGGCAGCGATGTCCGCGCACGCCCGACGATCGTCGGCCGTGGGACCCGCCAACGCATCGCTGTCGACCTCGACGCGCCACGCCAGATCGAGGCTTTCCTCGAGGGTCTGGCGTGTCCAATTTCCCGTCGCGACGACCAGTCGCAGACGCCAGCGATCACGCTGCTCCAGGTGACGATAGCCCAGCAGCGCGACCTTGGCATGCAGCAGCCGAAAGGGCTTGTTCCGCGCCTCCAGGATCGCCAGATGAGCGATGCCTGGCGCGTCGATGAAGGTGATCGGCGTATTGCCGGGGTCGACGATCAGCGCCAGCGCGATATGCCCCTGGCTGGCGCGCTGGTCCTTGGAGAGCGTCGTGAACCGTTCGGCTGCGTCGTTCAGGAACGGGGCGTCGGCCGAATACCCGCAGATCCAGCCAAAGTGGCCGACGTAGCCTTCGGGCGCATCGAAATGCCGAGCCAGCGAAGGAAGGCTCAAGCGGCCCCGATCACTGCTCATGTGCCGCCTCCGATCGGTTCCTTTGAAGCCACTCGCCGAGACGACCTTGCATGTCGAGGTTCAGCAGGTACAGGTTGCGCACGCGGTAAGAGATGCCGGTGGGAACGCGCACGTCGCCCGTCGGGCCATCGTCGTCTTCGTCCGCCTGCGAGGACTCTTCGACGGTCGTTCCGCGAAATGCCGCGCCTGCCGCCTGGATCTCGCTGCCGGCCAGGCGAAGTACCCTGCCGTCGCGTTCAACCAGGCCCCGGAGAACCTGCGCCGGACTGTCGGCCGCGCACAAACGAGAGAAGTCGAGGGCTTCCGCGTCTCGATGCCCGAGCTCGAGGAACCGGTCCGTTGCCCGCCGCAGCGCATCGATGGAATGCTCCGTGCGTCGCGCCGCGTCGTCGACGGAGATCGGCCGTCCTTCGGCGCCCATGGCCCCCTCCACGGCATTGAGCGTCGAGATGGCGGCATCCCGAACGGCAAAGAACGCGGCGCCTGCCCGCAGGTCGTGCCAATGCCTGTCGTCCGAAATCTCAGCCGGCCTGCGCCAATCCGTCGCCGGGTCGGCGTTGAGGCTGGCGACCCAGTTCAATGCGCTGCGCCGGCGCAGGCGACTGTCGAGCTCCTCGTTCTTTCCACCCAGTTCGAGCCGTGCCCGGATCTGCGTGCAGGCGGAGCCCGACAACGCCAGCAAGGGCGACAACGCCTCGCTCAAAGAGGCCGTATCGGTGCGGTTTTCCTCTCCACGCACCCACTTCACGAGATGATCGACAACGGACCGGTTGTAAGGCGAGTAAGGCCGGCACGCATCTTCGACGAACGCCTCTCCTTCCTCCGAAGCGCGAAAGGCGTTGAACCGTGTCGTGCCGTTCTCGGCGAATCCCAGCGCGGGCAATGCCCGCACCGCCGCCATGCGCATGGGCTGGCTCACGTAGAAGCCACGCCGCCCGACTTTCTTGAAAGAGAGATCGGTGGTCTGCCCCTGCAGCTTGGTGCGGCCTCGCAGCCGGGCATCGGACTGCCACCCCTGGCCCTTGAAAGCTAGGCAGCACGCCAACGCCTCGACGGCATTGGCGACCTCGATGTTCTGCACCTTGCCCCCGCGTTGCCGCACGCGTTCCGCCACCACGATGCCCAGGGTCGCGAGCAAGAAGCGCTTGCCGTACCAGACACCGCCCATGCCGGGAACGGCAAGTTCATTGAACCGTCGAATGGTCGCAGCGAGCCCCAGGCTTCGGGTGCGACGAGAAATCGGAAGCTGCTCAGGCCCCAATAGTCCCCAGACTCCTCCCATTCCTACCTCCCGTTTTTTTTGCACTCGCTGCGTTTCATTCGATGGTCTGCTTGCGTAGGAGCAATTTTCAGCCTAGCCGTCCGGCCCATGCATGGCGCAGGCCGCGGCGAACTCGGTGCCCCACGCCCGCCGGCCGCTACTGCATCTGCTGCAGGTTGCCGATGCGCACCAGCATCTCGGTGAACATCTGCATGTCGGCGTCGAGGTCGGGCACTTCCTTGTACTCCTTGGCGTTGTGCGCCGTGTACTTCTTGCCGGGCATCGCGGGGCCGAAGTTGATGGCGTTGGGCATCAGCTTGGCCGTGGTGCTGCCGGCGGTGGGCACGGGCTTGGCTTCGAGGCCGGTGGTGTCGCCGAAGATGTTGAGCAGGGTCGAGAGCCACGCGCCCTTCGGGTCGCGCGCCATCCAGTTGCCCTGGTCGTAGGCCAGCTCGAGCTTCACCTGGCTGGCCGTGGCCCAGCCGTTGACCTTGGCCGCGACCTGCGCCTTCAGCTCGTCGGGCGTGCGGCCGCGCGGCATGCGCACGTTGGCCGTCACCTCGAGGCGGCCGTCGGCGCCCATGCGCACCAGCGTGGGCGACATCGTGAGCGGGCCCATGAAGTCGTCTTGGTAGCCCAGCCCCATCTTCTCGCCGAGGTAGCCGGTGCCGTAGAGCGCATCGATGTACTGCACGGCGCGCAGGTAGGGGTTGGCCGCCAGCGGCACGCCGGACTCCTTCAGGAACAGCGCCAGGCGCGGCACGGGGTTCACGCCCTCTTCGGGCCGCGAGCCGTGGGCCGAGGTGCCCGTGACCTTCAGCTCGACGGCCTCGGCGCCGCGCGCGATGTCGATCGCGAACTTGCCGCCCTGGCTTTCGTACTTGCGCACGAAGGCGGCCTTGGCGGCCTCGAGCTTCGCGGCCACGGCCGCAAGGTCGCCGCCCTTGAGCGTGGCGGTCGCGGTCTGCGGAATGGCGTTGGCCGAGGCGGCGCCGCTCATCGCGGTGATGGCGGTCGCGGCGGGGTCGGCCGCTTCCGCGGGGAAGAACACCTTGAGCGCGCCCGAGCCCTTCTCGGCCACGACCGCGGGGTACTTGCTGTCGAGCACGATGTTGTAGGCCGGCAGCGGCGTCTTGTCGCGGTAGTACTGCATCGCGTCGCCGCCGGTTTCCTCGGTGGTCTCGATCATCAGGCGCACGCCGCGCTCCACCGGCAGGCCGCTGTCCTTCACCGCCTTCATGGCGTAGAGCACGGCGGCGATGGAGCCCTTGTCGTCGATGGTGCCGCGCCCGTAGAGGAAGTCGCCCACGCGCGTCATCGCGAAGGGGTCCAGGCGCGTGCCGTCGTCGAGCACCCATTCGGAGAGCACGGCCGGCACCACGTCGGCGTGCGTGAGGATGCCGAACTCCTCGCTGCCGCGGCCCTTCAGGCTCACTTCGAAGATGCGGCCGTCGACGTTGCGGTAGCCCAGCCCGAAATCTTTCGCCATCTTCTCGACCAGCTGGCCGAACGCGACCATCGGCGGGCTCTCGTGCGGCGGCACCTGCACGTTGCGCACCGTGGGCAAGGCCACCATGGTGCCGATGCTGGCGATCACGGCCTGCTGGTTCTGCAGCCGGTTGTACAGGCCGAGCAGGCGCGCGATGTTGACGAGGTCGTCGCCCGCCAGCGCCTTGCCGCCGGTGTAGGCCGCCACGCTGGGCTGCAGCACGGGCTGGGCCTGCGCGGCCTGCGCCAGGAAGGCCTTGAAATCGTGCGCCGTGCGGCCGCCCTTCCAGGCGGCGGCGAGCTGGTCGAGCGCGGGCTTCTTGAGGGTCTCGGCACCGGCCGGGACTGCGACGGCGAGCGCCGCGAGGGCCAGCGAAAGCGCCGACAATGAAAAACGAGACTGCTGCATCAGGGTCACCCCCTCATTCCGAAAACATTCCCCGACGATAGCCGAGCCATGCCTCACGACGACAGCCAATCTTCGCCCCAGCGATGCGCCTGGGCCCGCACCGATCCGCTGCTGGCCAGCTACCACGACGCCGAATGGGGCGTGCCCGAACACGACAGCCGCGCGCTGTGGGAAAAGCTGATGCTCGACGGCTTCCAGGCCGGCCTGTCGTGGCTCACCATCCTGCGCAAGCGCGACGCCTTCCGCGCGGCCTTCGAGGGTTTCGTGCCCGAGACGGTGGCGCGCTTCACGCCGGCCGACGTCGAGCGCCTCATGCAGGACGCGGGCATCGTGCGCTCGCGCGCCAAGATCGAGGCCACCATCGGCAATGCCAAGGCCTACCTCGCGATGCAGGCGGCGGGCGAAGACTTCTCTGATTTCGTCTGGGGCCTGGCGGGCGGCCAGCCGGTCGTCAACACCACGGGCACGGTGCCCACGCAGACGCCGCTGTCCGAAACGATGTCGAAGGCGCTGAAGCAGCGCGGCTTCAAGTTCGTCGGGCCGGTGATCGTCTATGCCTGGATGCAGGCCACAGGCATCGTCGACGACCACGCGCCCGACTGCCATTGCCACCGCAGCCATCGGCGCGCCTGAGCACCGCACAGACATGAAAAAACCGGACGGTGCTATTGCACGGTCCGGTTCTTTCGGGTGGTGGTCTTGCTAACCGAGGCGGCTCGCGCCGCCATCGATCACAGGCCAGCCTGGCGCGTGAAGCTGCGTGCCTGCGAGGGGATCACGCTGCCGGCGAAGGATTCGCGGCGCAGGTTCTGGCCGGGAGCGTGGGCGGCTGCCACAGCTTCGGCGCGGACCGAGGCGCGGTCCACCGACGAGGCCAGCACGGGGGCCACGCTGGCCGACACGGCGTCGCTGTATTCGTTGCCGGCACGGGCAGCGGCCACGGCTTGCGGTGCCACGTCGGCACGGCTGTAGCCGGAGGTCACGGCGTGAACGCCTTCGTAGGTCTCAGCGTGGGCGGCGCCAGCGGCGGCGAGCAGGGAGAGAGCGGCGGCGGCGAGGATGTTCGAGGTCTTCATTTCAATTCCTTCTTGATCGGGCTTTGGATGCCCTGAAGTGTGCGCCAAATTCCTAGGGTAAACCCCAGTTAATCTGAATCGCAGTGTTCACGGAATTGAAACAATCACGGGGAACTTTCCGACATGCGGGGTTCGCGTGAAACTTTTTCGTACAAACGCCCCCGAGTTTGCAAACTTTGGCGCTCTGTCGTCAAGTCTCAGGGCCGCCCCCAGCTGCGCACCAGCGTGCGGATCGCGACCGCGCCACTGCCCTTGACCTCGGCGCGGTAGCTGCCCAGCAGCGCCTCGCGCTCCGCGGCGGCCTGCGGTTCGTTGCGCCAGGCGAGCAAGGCGGCCACGTCGGCGTCGGGCAGCGCCAGCAGCAGCGCCTGCGTGACCAGCTTTTCGAACTCGCGCGCCACGGTCATCAGGTTGCGCGGGCGCGGCGACGTCACGCCGCGCGACCAGAGCGAATCGAGCGCGGTGTCGAGCGTGCGGTCGGGCAGCGAACTGAACTGCCCGACATTCCCGCGCGCCAGCTGCTTGACCACCGCACTCATGAGCAGCTGGCTCGAGAAATCGATCTCGCGCGCCTCGGCCACCGTCATGCGCGCCAGCAGTTCGACGCGCGCCGGGTCGGCCGGCCGCGCGTGCTGTTGATGGAAGAAGGTCACCTTGGCGGGCTCGTCCATCGCGGCGTAGTCGGCGCGCAGCTTCGCCAGGCGTGCCACGGCCTCCAGCACCTGGGGCGCCGGCGCGGCGGCGCCCTGCCCGGCCGCCGCCACGTCCTGCCGGATCGCGGCCACCGAGGCGTTCACGTCGAAGGCGCGACCGGCCGCCACGTCGAGCGACTGCAAAGCCTTGTCGGCCATGGCCAGGTCGGGCGGCTCCAGCAGCTCGCGCGCGCCGCGCGACACGGCACCGGGGCCGTAGGCGTTCTGGTAGCGCGCCTGCACGCCCTCGAACTGGAGCAGGGCCTGCGCGCGGTCCTGCGTCCACCCCGTCAAGGGGGCGAGGAGCAACGACAGCAACAAGAGGCAACGGGGCGACGACAGGCGGGACAGCAAGGACATCCCGCATTATTGGCACGCCGCGATCCCGCGCCCTTCATCAGGCCTGCGCCAGCTCCCCGCGCAGCAGCTTCGCGGCCGCCACCATGTTCGACAGCGCCGCCTCGGTCTCGGGCCAGCCGCGGGTCTTGAGGCCGCAGTCGGGGTTGATCCAGAGGTTCTCGCCCGGCACCACCTGCGCGGCCTTGCGCATGAGGCGCACGATCTCGTCGACCGAGGGCACGCGCGGCGAGTGGATGTCGTACACGCCAGGGCCGATCTCGTTCGGGTAGCGGAAACCACCCTCGCCGCCGAAGCCGCGCAGCAGCTCCATGTCCGAGCGGCTGGTCTCGATGGTGATCACGTCGGCGTCCATCGCGGCGATCTCCGGCAGGATGTCGTTGAACTCCGAATAGCACATGTGGGTGTGGATCTGCGTCTGGTCGCGCACGCCCGAGGCGCTGATGCGGAAGGCGCGCGTGGCCGCCTTCAGGTACGCCGGCCAGCCCGCGCGGCGCAATGGCAGGCCTTCGCGGATGGCGGGCTCGTCGATCTGGATGATGCCGATGCCCGCGCCCTCGAGGTCGTTCACCTCGTCGCGGATCGCCCAGGCGATCTGCTCGCAGGTGGTGGCGCGCGGCTGGTCGTCGCGCACGAAGGACCACTGCAGAATGGTCACGGGGCCGGTCAGCATGCCCTTCATCGGCAACTTGGTGAGGCTCTGCGCATAGGCGGTCCATTCGACCGTCATCGGCGCCGGGCGTGCCACGTCGCCGAAGATCACCGGCGGCTTCACGCAGCGCGAGCCGTACGACTGCACCCAGCCGTTGGCCGTGAAGGCGAAGCCGTCGAGCTGCTCGCCGAAGTACTCGACCATGTCGTTGCGTTCGGCCTCGCCATGCACGAGCACGTCGATGCCGAGTTCTTCCTGCTTGCGCACGGCGAGCGCGATTTCGGCGCGCATCTTCTCGCGGTAGCCGGGGGCATCGAGCTCGCCGCGCTTGAAGGCGGCGCGGGCCGCGCGGATTTCGGCCGTCTGCGGGAACGAGCCGATGGTGGTGGTCGGCAGCGCGGGCAATGCGAAGCGCGTGCGCTGCAGCTGCTGGCGCTGCGGGAAAGCGGACACGCGGCGGTCGTCGCCGGCCACGCTGCGCGCCAGGCGCAACGCCACGTCGGCGCGGTGCACGCGCGGGCTGGCGCGGCGCGCGGCCACGGCGGCACGGGCGGCCGTGAGTTCGGCGGCCACCGAGGCTTCGTGGCCTTCGACGGCGGCGCGCAGCACGCGCAACTCGTCGAGTTTCTCGATGGCGAAGGCGAGCCACGATTTCAGTTCGGTGTCGAGCTTCGTCTCGGCCGCGAGGCTGAACGGCACGTGCAGCAGCGAGCACGACGGCGCGATCCACAGCTCGCCCTGGTGCTTCTCGGCCACGGGCCTGAGCTTGCCCAGCGCCACGTCGACGTCGGTACGCCAGATGTTGCGGCCGTCGACCACGCCGACCGACAGCACCTTGTGCGCCGGCAGCCAGTCGGCCACGCCGGTCAGCTCCTGCGGCGCGCGCACGGCATCGACGTGCAGGCCGGCCACGGGCAGCTGGCAGGCCAGGCGCAGGTTCTCGGACAGCGGCGAGAAGTAGCTCGCCAGCAGCAGCTTCGGCGCATTGCGCGCGATCTGCCAGTACACGCGTTCGAAGGCATTGCGCCAGGCCTCGGGCAGGTCGAGGCCCAGGATCGGCTCGTCGATCTGCACCCACTCCACGCCTTGCTGCTTGAGCCGGCCGAGCACCTGCTCGTACACGGGCAGCAGCGATTCGAGCAGCGAGAAGCGGTCGAAGCCGGCTGCCTTTTCCTTGCCCAGGTACAGGAAGCTCAGCGGCCCCAGCAGCACGGCCTTGACCGCGTGACCGGCCTGCTGCGCCTGCGCGACCTCGTCGAACAGGCGCGTGGACGCGAGCCTGAACTGCGTGGCCGCATCGAACTCGGGCACGAGGTAGTGGTAGTTGGTGTCGAACCACTTGGTCATCTCGAGCGCGAAGGTGCCTTCGGCGCCGTGGGTGCAGCTGTCGTCGTGCACATGGCCCGCCTCGTCTTCCACGCCGCGTGCCATCTTGAAGTAGCGCGACAGCTCGGGCTCGTCGCCGCTGAAGCCGAAGCGCGCCGGCTCGCAGCCCAGCAGCTGAATGTGGTTGGCCACGTGGTCGTAGAAGGCGAAGTCGCCCACGGTCACGAAGTCGAGCCCCGCGTCGCGCTGCGCCTGCCAGTGGCGCGCGCGCAGCGCCTCGCCGACGGCTTCGAGCGCGGCGTGGCCGGTTTCGCCGCGCCAGTGCTTCTCGAGGGCGAACTTGAGTTCCCGGTGGGCGCCCATGCGCGGAAAGCCGAGGATGTGGGTACGGGTGGTCATTGCAGGTAATCCGGTCGCTGATCTTGGAAACCGGTGATCGTCGGCGTTTGGCGCATATGATTCAAACGAAACCTTTTGCCCGTTCGCTTGAATAATTTTCATGATGCAGTCCATCCTCGAGATCCGCCACCTGCGCACGCTGGCCGCGTTGCGCGACACCGGCAGCCTGGTGCGCGCGGCGCAGCTGCTCAACCTCACGCAGTCGGCGCTGTCGCACCAGATCAAGCTGCTCGAAGAGCGCTACGGCGCGCAGCTGTTCGAGCGCAAGTCGGTGCCGCCGCAGTTCAGCACCACGGGGCTGCGGCTGCTGCAGCTGGCCGACACCGCGCTGCCGCTCGTCGAAGAAGCCGAGCGCGACGTGGCGCGGCTGGCGTTGGGGCGCAGCGGGCAGCTGCGCATCGTGGTCGAGTGCCACACCTGCTTCGACTGGCTGATGCCCGCCATGGACGCCTTTCGCCAGCGCTGGCCCGAGATCGAGCTGGACATCGTCTCGGGCTTTCACCCCGACCCGATCGCGCTCGTGATGCAGAACCGCGCCGAGGTGGCGATCGTCTCCGAGGAAGACCCCGATGAAACGGTCGACTACCACGCGCTGTTCCGCTTCGAGATCGTGGCGCTGCTGGCCAACGACCATGCGCTGACGGCCAAGCCGCACCTCACGGCCCGGCACTTCGCCGACCAGACGCTCATCACCTACCCCGTGCCCGACGAGATGCTCGACATCGTGCGCCAGGTGCTGGCACCCGCCGGCGTCGAGCCCGCGCACCGGCGCACCACCGAGCTCACGGTGGCGATGCTGCAGCTGGTGGCCAGCGGGCGCGGCGTGGCCACGCTGCCGCTGTGGGCGGTGCAGAATTACCTCGACCGCGGCTACGTCACGGCGCGCCGCGTGGGCGCCCGGGGCCTGACGGGGCGGCTGTACATGGCCTGCACGCAGGCCACGTCGGCGCGGCCCTGGCTCGACGACTTCGTGCGCGTCACGCGCGAGAGCTGCTTCAAGAGCCTGCCGGGGATCGAATTGCTGTGAGCCCTGCGAGTCCGATGGCGGGAGGATCACGTCCGAATCCGGCCAGTGCATGGTGGTGCACGGCCTGAAGATCGACCACCACCACGGACCGCCCCATGACATCGCCGAACACGCCCGACTCCCCCGCCGCGCCACGCCACCGCTTCTTCCACGGCTGGCTCGTGGTCGCCGGCGCCTTCGCCGTGATGTTCGTGGGCTTCGGCTGCGCCTACACCTTCAGCGCCTTCCTCGATGCGCTGCAGCGCGACTTCGGCGCCTCGCGCGGCGAGGTGTCGCTGGTGTTCTCGCTCGCGGGCTTTCTCTACTTCGGCCTCGGCGTGTTCAGTGGCCCGCTCGCCGACCGTTGGGGCGCGCGGCGACTCGCGGTCGCGGGCATGGTGCTGGTCGGCCTCGGGCTGGTGCTCGCGGGGCAGGCGCGCAGCCTGACGCAGATCTTCTGGGCCTACGGGCTCGGTGTCGGCCTCGGCGTGGGCGCCTCATACGTTCCGGTGCTGGGCGCGGTGCAGCGCTGGTTCGTGCGCCAGCGCGGCTTCGCCTCCGGGCTCGCCGTGAGCGGCATCGGCGTGGGCACGCTGGCCATGCCGCCGCTGGCCTCGTGGTTCATCGACACGCTGGGCTGGCGCGATGCCTACCTGGCGCTCGGCGTGCTCGCGGCCGTGGTGGGCGTGGGCATGGCGCTGCTGGTGGAGAACGACCCGCGCGCACGCGGCCTCGGGCCTGATGGCGATCCACCGCAGGCGCAGGCTTCCACCGCGCTGCCGCCCGGCGCCTCGGTGCGCGAGGCCGTGGGCTCCGGCCGTTTCGCGGGGCTGTACGCGGCCTGCCTCATCAGCTCGTTCGGTTTGTTCGTGCCCTTCGTGCACCTGGTGCCCTACGCGCTCGACCACGGCGTGGCCGCGTCGTCGGCGGTGCTGCTGCTCGGCGCGATCGGCGTGGGCAGCACGGCGGGCCGCTTCTTCCTGGGCGGGCTGGCCGACCGCATGGGCCGGGACCATGCGCTGCCGCTGATGTCGGCGGGCATGGCGCTGTCGCTGGTGGTGTGGGCCGTGTCGGGCGGGTTCTGGGGGCTGGCCCTGTTCGCCTTCGCCTACGGCGTGTTCTACGGCGGCTTCGTGGCGCTGCTGCCCGCGCTGGTGATGGACTGGTTCGGCGGGCGCCACATCGGCGCGGTCATTGGCATCCTGTACACCAGCGTGGCCATCGGCACGCTCATCGGGCCGAGCGCCGCGGGCTTCGCCTTCGACCTCACGCGCAGCTACCTGCTGCCGATCCTCGTGGCCATCGGCGCCAACCTCGTGGCGGCCGGCCTGCTGCTCGCGATGGCGCGGCGCGGCCGGCGCGCCGTTCAACCGGCTTTCTGAACCAGCTTCAGCACGCTCGAGAAATCGAGCGCGCCGTGGCCCGCAAGGCTGTGCGCCGCGTACAGGCTGCGCGCCAGGCCGCCCAGCGGCGTGGCCGCGCGCACGGCGGTGGCGTTTTCCTGCGCCAGGCCCAGGTCCTTGAGCATCAGGTCGGTGCCGAAGCCGCCGGCGTAGTTCTTCGAGGCAGGTGCGGCTTCCATCACGCCGGGCACGGGGTTGTACTTCTCGAGCGCCCAGTTGCCACCCGAACTGCGGCGCATGATCTCGGACAGCACCTTCGGGTCGAGCCCGTTGGCCACGCCCAGCGCGAGCGCTTCCGAGGTGCCGATCATCAGAATGCCGAGCAGCATGTTGTTGCAGATCTTGGCGGTCTGGCCCGCACCGGCCGCGCCGGCGTGGAAGATGTTGGCGCCCATCTTCTCGAGCACCGGGCGCGCGCGCTCCAGGTCTTTGGTGTCGCCGCCGACCATGAAGGTCAGCGTGCCGGCAATGGCGCCGCCGGTGCCGCCCGACACGGGCGCATCGATCATCGCGACCCCCTTGGCGGCGGCGGCCTCGGCCACCTTGCGCGAGGTGGCGGCGGCGATGGTGCTGCTGTCGATCACGAGCGTGCCGGCCTGGATGCTGTCGAGCAGGCCGGGCTTGCCGGCGCCGCCGAGGAACAGGCCCTCGACGTGCGCGCTGGCGGGCAGCATGCTGATCACCACCTCGGCGCCGGCCACGGTCTCGGCCGCCGACTTGGCGATCGGCAGGCCTTCGGCGGCGAACTTCTTGCAG
This sequence comes from Variovorax sp. GW822-FHT04A09, assembly GCF_058801005.1. Lineage (NCBI taxonomy): Bacteria > Pseudomonadati > Pseudomonadota > Betaproteobacteria > Burkholderiales > Comamonadaceae > Variovorax > Variovorax sp. GW822-FHT04A09. Next base: position 1,627,733 of record NZ_JBXAMV010000001.1, read on the forward strand.
GCTTCGGCCGAGAGGTCGAAGGCGCTGAGCGTGTGGCCTGCCTTGTGCAGGTTCAGGGCCATCGGGCCGCCCATGTTGCCCAGGCCGATGAATGCGATCTTCATGTGTCTTGTCTCCGTTGTTCTGTGCAGGGAATGGGGCCAATCAGGTCAGCGAGGCCAGTTCCGCCGGCATCTCGCCGCGCGGACGCAGGTGGTCTTCGACGAAGGCCGGCGTGATCTCTTCGAGCGTGGCGGGGTTCCAGCGCGGGTTGCGGTCCTTGTCGACCAACACGGCGCGGATGCCTTCGGCGAAATCCTTGTTCGCGCAGAAGCCCAGCGATGCCCAGTATTCGAGGCGGAACACCTCGGCCAGCGACATGCGCGGCACGCGCTGCCAGAGCTCGAAGCTCAGCGCGATGGAGCTCGGCGCGCCCTTGGTGAAAGTCTTCGAAGCAGTCTGCAGCCAGGCGTCGTCGCTTTGCACGTCGCGCAGGCGCTTGGCGATGTCGAGCAGGTCGTCGCCGGCCATCAGCGCATTGATGGTGTCGTAGTGCTCGCGCACCTTCGAGGCGGGCATTTCGGCGCCTTCGCCCGCCCGGGCCAGGATGCGCGACAGCGTGGCGCGGTCGGCCTTGGCGTCACCGCCGGCCCACTGCGTGGACGCGATGGCCGCGAGCACGTCGCCCTTGCGCTCCTGCGGCACCAGCACGTCGGCCAGGCCGCAGAAGATGGTGTCGTGCGCGTTGATGTTGGCGGCCGTGAGCGCCAGGAACAGGCCCGTGCGGCCCGGCGTGCGGCGCAGGAACCAGCTGCCGCCCACGTCGGGGTACAGGCCGATGTTGATCTCGGGCATGGCGATGCGGCTTTGCAGCGTCATCACGCGGTGCGAGGCGCCCGCCAGCAGGCCCACGCCGCCGCCCATCACGATGCCGTGGCCCCAGCACAGGAAGGGCTTGGGGAAGGTGTGGATCAGGTGGTCGAGCTCGTACTCCTCGCGAAAGAAGTCTTCGGCGTAGGTGTTGCGCGCGGGGCCGCAGTCGAGCAGCGTCTGGTACAGCTGGCGCAGGTCGCCACCGGCGCAGAAGGCCTTCTCGCCCGCTGCGTCGAGCAGCACGCCGACGATGCCGGCGTCGGCGGCCCATTCGCGCAGCTTGGGCGTGAGCAGGCGCACCATGTCCACGGACAGCGCGTTGAGCGAAGCCGGCGCGTTGAGCGTGGCCACGGCAAAACGCTGGCCGCCGGCGGTCTTGATTTCGTTGAAGAGAACTACGTTTTCGGTCATTGTTTTCAGGTCCTGGGTGCGGCGGGGTCAGCGGATGTCGCTGTCGCCTTCCAGCAATTTTCGCGCAACGATGACGCGCATGATTTCGTTGGTGCCTTCGAGGATCTGGTGCACGCGCGTGTCGCGCACCAGGCGCTCGAGCGGGAACTCGCTCAGGTAGCCGTAGCCGCCGTGCAGCTGCAGCGCGTCGTTGCAGACGTTGAAGCCCGCATCGGTCGCGAAGCGCTTGGCCATCGCGCAATAGGTGCTCGCGTCCGCATGGCCCGCGTCGAGCTTGCTGGCGGCCAGCCGCACCATCTGCCGCGCGGCGACCAGCTCGGTCGCCATGTCGGCCAGCTTGAACTGCAGCGCCTGGAAGCTCGCGATCGGCTTGCCGAACTGCTGGCGCTCATGCAGGTAGCGGCGCGCCGCGTCGAGCGCGCCCTGCGCCGCGCCCACCGAGCAGGTCGCGATGTTGATGCGCCCGCCGTCCAGGCCCTTCATGGCGATGCGAAAGCCCTCGCCCTCCTTGCCCAGCAGGTTCTGCGCGGGCACGCGCACGTTGTCGAAGTTGATGGTGCGCGTGGGCTGGCTGTTCCAGCCCATCTTGTGTTCCTTCTTGCCGTAGCTCACGCCGGGCGCGTCGGCCGGCACCGCGAAGGCCGAGATGCCGCTGGCGCCCGCGCCGCCCGTGCGGGCCATGAGCACCAGCACGTCGGTCGAGCCGGCGCCGGAGATGAAGGCCTTGCCGCCGTTGATGACGTACTCGGCGCCCTGCAGTTCGGCGCGCGTCTTGAGCGACCCCGCGTCGGAGCCCGCGCCCGGTTCGGTCAGGCAGTACGACGCCAGCTTGCGCCCGCTCGTGAGGTCTTCGCCCCACTGCTGCGCCACCGCGTCGGTGGCCCAGGTGCCGAGCATCCACGTCGCCATGTTGTGGATCGTGATGAAGGCGGTGGTCGACGGGTCGACCGCGGCCATTTCCTCGAACACCAGCGCCGAGTCGAGCCGCGGCAGGCCCAGGCCGCCGATGCGCTCGGGCGCGTACAGGCCGCAAAAGCCCAGCTCGCCGGCCTTGGCGATGGCCTCGCGCGGAAAGACCGCCTCGGCGTCCCACTGCGCGGCGTGCGGTGCGAACTCGGCCTGCGCGAAATCCCGCGCGGTCTGTGCAAAGGCGTTCTGTTCTTCGGACAGTTCGAAATTCATGGTTGACGACCCTTCCAGAGGTCCAGTTCGGCGGTGCGTTTGCGGGTCGATTTTTCCAGGCACGCGTTGAACACCAGCGGCCAGATCGAGCCGCCTTCGTTCGCCTTCGCGGCCCGCTTGCACCCGGGGTCGCGGCCCTTGAGCCAGGTCCGCTGCTCGGTGCGCAGCGCGACGCGCATCTGCGGCGAGAGCGTCTTCATCACCTCGCCGTAGCGGATGTTGAGCTCGGCGTCGGCCGCGCGGAAATCGCGCAGCGCGCAGTCGTTCATCTGCTGCTGGTTGCCGTTGGGGTTGCAGTCGACCGGCTCGTCGGAGCCGGCCGCCTGCGCCCCGCCGGCCAGCAGGGCAAGCGCCGCCGCGGCGGCCCAGGCTGCAACGCGAAGCCCCTGCCTCACTTGAGGCTGATGGTGGTGTTGACGCCCTGGCTCACGGTGCTGTCGTCGAACCAGCGTGCCGTCACGGTCTTGGTCTGCGTGTAGAACATGATGACCTGCTTGCCGTACGGGCCCAGGTCGCCGAGCTTGGAAGCGCGCGAACCGGTGAACGAGAACATCGGGACCGGCACCGGGATCGGCACGTTGATGCCGACCTGGCCCACGTCGATGTCTTCCTGGAAGCGGCGCGCCGCGGCGCCCGACTGCGTGAAGATCGCCGTGCCGTTGCCGTTCGGGTTGCTGTTGATCAGGTCGATGGCTTCGTCGATGGTCTCGGCGTCGGCGATGCACAGCACGGGGCCGAACACTTCCTGTTCGTAGATCGTCATGCCGGGCTTCACGCCGGTGAAGATCGTCGGGCCGACGAAGTTGCCCTTCTCGTAGCCGGGCACCGTCGGCTTGCGGCCGTCGAGCACCAGTTTGGCGCCGTCGGCTTCGCCGCGTTCGATGAGGCTGTTCACGCGGTCGTACGCTGCGCACGAGACCAGCGGGCCCACGTCCACGCCCTTTTCAGTGCCCGCGCCGATCTTCAGCGTCTTGGCCTTCTCGATGAGCTCGGGCACCCAGTTGCGCGCCTCACCCACCAGCACCGCGACCGACACGGCCATGCAGCGCTGACCGGCTGCACCGAAGCTCGCGCCGGCCAGTGCGTTGAGCGTCTGCTCCTTGTTCGCGTCAGGCATCACGATGGCGTGGTTCTTCGCGCCCATCATGCATTGCGCGCGCTTGCCGGCCAGCGTGGCGCGGTTGTAGACGTGCGTGCCGACCTTGGTCGAACCGACGAAGCTGATCGCCTTGATGTCCTTGTGGTCGCAGATGCCGTTGACGACGGCTTCGCCACCGTGCACCACGTTCAGCACGCCGGGCGGCACGCCGGCTTCGAGCGCCAGTTCGCACAGGCGCATCGTGACCATCGGGTCTTGCTCGGAGGGCTTGAGCACGAAAGTGTTGCCGGTGACGATGGCCATCGGGAACATCCACAGCGGGATCATGGCGGGGAAGTTGAACGGCGTGATGCCGGCGCACACGCCCAGCGGCTGCAGCAGCGTGTAGGTGTCGACGCCATTGGCCACGTTGTTGGCCAGCTCGCCGAGCTGCAGGTTGCCGATGTTCGAGGCGTGCTCGACCACTTCGAGGCCGCGGAACACGTCGCCTTCGGCGTCCGGCAGCGTCTTGCCCTGTTCGGCCGTGAGGATCGCGGCGAGTTCGCCCATGTTTTCGCGGATGAGCTGCTGCAGCTTCAGGAAGATGCGGGCACGCGCGCCCAGGGGCGTCTTGCGCCAGGTCTTGAAGGCTTCCTTGGCGGAGGCCACGGCGGCGTCGAGTTCGGCCTGGGTGGCGAAGGGCACGCGGGCCAGCACCTGCTGCGTGGCCGGGTTGACGACGTCGCGCCATTCGGTGGTCTTCGATTCGACGAACTTGCCGCCGATGAGCAGCTTGACGGTGGCGACCTGCGTCGAGGGGGTGGTGGTGGCGTCCATGGGGGTTTGTCTCCTGTGAATACGGGACCGGTTCGAACCGGTGCAGCCTGCATCCTAGCTTTGCAGATTTGCCATGACAATAGACAAATATGCGTCATCGCTTTGCAAAAATGCAAAGCACCGCACGCCACCCCGCACGAGGCCGCACGCACATGGACTGGGACAACCTGCGCTACTTTCTCGAACTCGCCCGCTCGGGCACGCTGATGAGCGCGGCGCGCCGGCTGGAGGTCGACCACACCACCGTCGCACGGCGCATCCAGGCACTCGAAAAGGAGGTGGGCGCACCCCTCTTTTCGCGCGAGGCCGGCGGCCACCGGCTCACCGAGGCGGGTCGCCGGCTGCAGCCGCAGGTCGAGGCGATGGAGAGCGCCTTCCAGGCCGTGGAGAGCACCGCGCCGGCGTCGCAGGAAGGCTTGTCGGGGCTGGTGCGCATCGGCGCCACCGAGGGCTTCGGCACCGTGGTGCTCGCGCCGCAGCTGGCGCTGTTCGCGGTGCAGCACCCGAAGCTCACGATCGACCTGCTCGCGATGCCGCGGCTGGTGCACCTGTCGCGGCGCGAGGCCGACATCGTGATCTCGCTCGAGCGGCCGGCGCGCGGGCCGGTGGTGGTCACCAAGCTCACCGACTACACGCTGCGCCTGTACGCATCGAAGCAGTACCTGGCCGCGCACAAGCCCATCAAGACGCGCGAAGACCTGCGCGGCCACACCTTCATCAGCTACGTGGACGACCTGCTGTTCAGCAAGGAGCTGCAGTACCTGGACGAGCTGCACCGCCCCGACAGCTTTGCGCTGCGCAGCACCAGCGTGCTGGCGCAGCACCGGGCGGTGGCGGCGGGTGCGGGGATTGCGGTGCTGCCGGCGTTCATCGCGCAGGACGACCGCGCGCTCAAGCCGGTGCTGCCGGACGCGGCGAACTTCACGCGGACCTTCTGGATGTCGATGCCGGCGGAAACGAAGCACCTGGCGCGCATGCAGACGGTGTGGGAATTTCTGCGCGCGACGGCCACGGCCCAACAGCAGGTGCTGTTGCCTGACAGCGCGGCGAACGCCGGGTGACCGGCTCGCGCGCTCAGGAAAACAGGCGCTTCAGGAACCCAGGCTTGGCCGCCGGCGCCGGCGCCGCCGCCTTTTCGAGCAGCTCGATCAGGCCGTCCACCCGCGGCTTCTTGAGCCGGCGCGCGTAGTCGAGGTAACTCTCCTCCTCGTCCATGCGATAGAACTGCGGCGGCATCGGCAGTTGGCCTGGCAGCGCCGCCAGCAGCACGCGCAGCGCGTCCAGCTGGTTCATGCGGATGGCGCTCATGATCGCGGTCTCGCCGAGCGAAGGGACGATCTCGTTGGGCTGCGCGAGCCCGCTGGCGAGCAGGGGCTGGATCGCCGTTGCATCGCCCTGGACCGCCGCCGCGCCCAGCGCCTCGAGCGCCGCCAGTTTCTCGGGCGAGAGGCTGGCCAGGTAGGCGTCGCTGCGCTTGTCGTCCTCGTCGCGCGCGTCGCCGCCCTGCATGACCATGAAGTCGGTCACCAGCGCCACGGGCTCGCCCGCGGCGTCGAGCGCCCAGAAGCTCGGGTAGCTGCCGTCGCCCCAGCCGGCGCTGAAGATCAGCACGTTGTTCGCGCTGCCCGCGCCCAGCGGGTAGTGATCGGCGATGTCGGCCGAAGCGAGGTCGGCGCCGAGCACGTCGTCGTAGTAGCTCACGTACTCGGGGTTGGTGGCGGACTCGCGCGCCTCGCGCTCCGCCATGGCCTTGGCGCCGTCGACGTCCATGAAGCAGCCGACGCCGGCATCGACCGGGTAGCCATAGAACTCGTCGCTGCCGAGTTCGTCCTGCGATTGCCCTTCGAGCAGCGCGGCCTCCCAGCGCAGATCGTTCGCCTGCAGGCTGCCTCGCTCACGCAGCCACAGCACGGCCAGCGCATGGCGGCCTCCGCCTTGCAGCACCTCGACGGGGAATGCGCCGCGCCCGCTCACGTTGCGAACGAAAGGCTCGCGCTCGGGTTGCACCAGCGGGTCGCAGGCCACGATGCGGCCGCTCGTGATGTTCAGGGCCCCGCAAGGCTGGCGCTGCAGATGCCGTGCGCGCAGCGCCTCGTCGTCAAGAAAAATGCTCTGGAGGTTGTCGATGTCTAGGTAAGCCATGCGCCCAGTTTCTCATCCCCCGGCAGCGGCCGGCCACACCGGCGGATGGCTGCCCGGCGGCATCGACGGCCGTGGCCAGGCGGCCGGCGTGCGCGACAGCTGCGCGCTGTGGCGCACCGCCGCCAGTTCGCCGAAGCCCGAGGCGGAGGTCTCGACGTACGGCGCGACATCAGCCCGCGCGATCGACAGCCCGCCGTCCACACGCCCCAGCCCGCGCAGCCACTGCCCCGTCTGCGCCAACGACACCTGTACATGCCAGCTGCCGCCCTCCTGCTGCTGACGCCACAGTGCCGCGGCGGCGCCCAGGGCGATCAGGTAGCCGCTGGCTTCGTCGAGGATCTGCATCGGCATCGGGCGCGGCTTGCCGTCGCCCGCGGCCTCACCCTCGGCATGGTTGAAGCCCATGGCGGTCTGCACCAGCGAATCGAAGCCGCGCCGATCGGCCCACGGCCCCTGCGTGCCGTAGGCCGTGAGCGACACGCAGACGATGCCCGGCCGCTCGCGCGCCAGCGCCTCGGGGCCGAAGCCCAGCGCCGCGATGCCGCCGGGGCGGTAGCCCTGCACGAAGACATGCGCATCGGCGACGAGGCCGTGCAGCACGGCGCGACCTTCATCCGTGCACAGGTCCACGTGCGTCGAGAGCTTGCCGCGGCTGGTGTCGGCGATGGATTCGATGTTCGGCAGATTCGGTGAATTGACCAGCATCACGTCGGCACCATAGGCCGCCAGCGCCCGGCCGCCGACCGGTCCCGCGAGGATCCGTGTGAGGTCGAGCACCCGCAGGCCTTCGAGCGGGCGCTGGTCGTCGCGCAAGGGCGGCAGCGTGCGTGGCGGTGCATCGCCGATGCGCTCGATGGTGAAGAGCGGTTGCGCCGCCACCGCCTGCCCGTGCGGCGAGGCATCCCATTCGTCGAAGCGGCGCAGCGCGGTCGCCACCAGGCCCTGCGCGGCGGCAGCCGATTCGAAATCGATCGCGCGCCAACCGGCCATCGCGGCCTCGGCGTCGGCGCGCGTGGCGTTGGCTGGGTCGAGCTTCATGAGGCGCAGCGCGCCTTCGCGGTGGTGCTTGAAGTTGGCGTGGATGCGCACCCAGCCGTCGGCGCAGCGGTACACGCCCGAGAAGGTGTCCCACAGATCGGGCACGCGGCCGTCGAGGCTGAACCAGCCCGTGCAGTCGAGCGCGGCATGCAGCGTGTCGACCGCGACCTCTTGCCGCGCCACGCCGCGCCGGTGTCCCAGCTCGCAGGCCGCGAGCGCGGCGGCCGCGATGCTGGCCTGCGCCGCGAGGCCGACCGCGAAGGACGACGGCAGCACCGGGTCGGTGCCCGTGAGCCGCGCGAAAGCCAGCGCCTCGGCGGGCAACCCCGCCAGTTGCCAGAGACCGGCCAGGACTTCTTCACTCGTTGCCATGCGTCGCCCCTTCAGGGAAGAAAAAAAGAAATGAAAAAGGCAGGGTCCGCTTGCGCGGCCCTGCCCTTGTTGCTGTCGTTGCGTTCGCGACCTTGTGCGGATGGCTTACTGGATCAGCTTCGCACCGGTCTTGGCCTGCAGCGCGTCGAAGCTCACGCCCGGCGCCAGCTCGATCACCTTGAGGCCTTCGGGCACGACGTCCATCACGGCCAGGTCGGTGATGATGCGGTCGACCACGCCCACGCCGGTCAGCGGCAGCGAGCACTGCTCGAGGATCTTCAGGTCTTCGGTGCCGTCCGTCTTCTTGGCCACGTGTTCCATCAGCACGATCACGCGCTTCACGCCAGCCACGAGGTCCATGGCGCCGCCCATGCCCTTGACCATCTTGCCGGGGATCATCCAGTTGGCGAGGTCGCCCTTGGCGCTGACCTGCATCGCACCGAGGATCGACAGGTTGATCTTGCCGCCGCGGATCATCGCGAAGCTGTCATGGCTGCCGAAGATGGCCGAGCCGGGCAGCGTGGTGACGGTCTGCTTGCCGGCATTGATGAGGTCGGCGTCGACGTTGTCTTCGGTCGGGAATGGGCCGATGCCGAGCATGCCGTTTTCGCTTTGCAGCCAGACTTCCTTGGTGCCGGTGTGGTTGGCCACCAGGGTCGGAATGCCGATGCCGAGGTTGACGTAGAAGCCGTCTTCGAGTTCTTGGGCGGCGCGGGCCGCCATCTGGTCTTGGGTCCAGGGCATCTCAGGCTCCTTCTTTCTTGTTGACGGCCTTCACGGCCGATTCGCTGCCGGCGGCGGCGGCCTGGGCGATGGCGGTCTGGGCCTCGACCTTGGCGGCGGCGGCATCGACCGAGGCGCTCACGGTGCGCTTCTCGATGCGTTTTTCGGGCGTGGCGTTGAGCACCAGGCGGTGCACGTAGATGCCCGGCAGGTGGATGTCGTCGGGGGCCAGCTCGCCCACTTCGACGATCTTCTCGACCTCGACGATGCAGACCTTGCCGGCCATGGCGGCGGCGGGGTTGAAGTTGCGCGCCGTGAGGCGAAAGCGCAGATTGCCGGCCTTGTCGGCCACGTCGGCCTTGACCAGCGCCACGTCGGGCACCAGCGAGTGCTCCATGACGTAGGTCTCGCCGCCGAACTCGCGCAGCTCCTTGCCTTCGGCCACTTGCGTGCCCACGCCGGTCTTCGTGAAGAAGGCCGGAATGCCCGCGCCGCCGGCGCGCAGCTTCTCGGCCAGCGTGCCTTGCGGCGTGAATTCGAGGGCCAGTTCACCGGCCAGGTACTGGCGCTCGAACTCCTTGTTCTCGCCCACGTACGACGCGATCATCTTCTTGATCTGGCGCGTCTCGAGCAGCTTGCCGAGGCCGAAGCCGTCGACGCCCGCGTTGTTCGAGATGACGGTGAGGTTCTGCACGCCGGAATCCTTCAGCGCGTCGATCAGCGCTTCGGGAATGCCGCACAGGCCGAAGCCGCCGACCGCGAGCGTCTGCCCGTCGGCCACGACCCCCTTGAGTGCCGCGTCTGCGGAGGGATAAATCTTGTTCACTCGGGCTCCTTGATGGGTGGTGGAGAGTGGGTGGGAAAGGCTTCAACGATACTACCTACTCGTATACGTAGTATTTCGTAATGGTGACACCCGATGCCCGAGATCGATTACCGGCTGGCTTTTGAACATGCACCCGTCGGCATGGTGGTCTCGAGCAACCGCACCATCGTCGCCTGCAACCAGCGCGTGTGCGAAATTTTCGGCGCTGAGCCCTCTGCATTGGTCGGGCATTCGTTCAGCATCCTGTACCCCAGCGTGGCCGAGTTCGAGCGCATCGGCAAGCGCATGGAACCCTTTCTGAACGCCAGCGGCCACTACGCCGACAACCGCATGATGAAGCGCCTGGGCGGGCTGCACGGCGCGCTGGCCGGAGAGACTTTCTGGTGCCACGTCACCGGCCACGCGATGAACCGCGCGGCGCCGCACGAGGCCGGCATCTGGACCTTCGAGGACCTGGGCTCGCGCCGCGCGGTGAAGGCCGAACTCACGCCGCGCGAGCGGGAGGTGGCGGCGCAGGTGATGCGCGGGCTGACGTCGAAGGAGATCGGGAAGGCGCTGGGCATCAGCCATCGCACCGTTGAATTGCATCGGGCGCGGTTGATGCGCAAGTACGCGGCGGCGACGACTGCGGAGCTGGTGCAGAAGTTGATCGCGGGGTGATTCTTTTCAGGGCGCGTGCACAGGCCACCGGGTACTTCCCTCCGCGAATGTCCCCCGGGCTTCGCCCTCCTCCTTGATTTCGCTGCGGGAAGCACCCAGTGTCCTGCGCACACTGAGTGCGGTCGGGGTGCGGGGCGCGCTAGAGCACCATCTCCATGCGGACCAGGTCGCGCAGCGGAATGCCGTTCTGCTTCGTCGCCCTGCCCCAGCGGCGCACGAAGTAGTCGACGTCGACCCCGACAATGCGAAAGCCGAAGCGCTGGTAGAAGGCCAGCTCGCGCAGGCTGCTGTTGCCCGTGCCGACTTCGAGCCGGTGCGCGCCGCGCTGCCTGGTAAGCGCTTTCGCCTTCTTCAGCATCGCGGTGCCGATGCCCTGGCCCTTGTGGGCGTCGGCCACGGCGATGTTCATGATCTCCCAGGTGTCGACGCGCGTGGCCATGAGCACCATCTGGCCGACGACCTCGCCGGCCTGTTCGGCCAGCCATTGCTCGCCGCGCAGCAGGTACTTTTCGATCTCGGGGCGCGGGCCGTCCGCGTCGAACAGGAGCGGCCAGGGCACGGCATCCGCCGGGGTGGCCCTGCGCATCGTCAAGCCCTTCATGTGCGTGTTTCGTTCTTTCCGTTGCATGACTCCATTCTGAGTTCTGAGCAGAAGTTCCCTGCCAGAACCCCCGGATCGTTGCGAAAACGGAAACGCCGTGTCGACAAAACCCATGCGCCATCGCCGGTCGAGAGGCCTATCGTGGAACCCACGCGAACACACCGTTCGCCCCACACAGGAGCAGACACCATGTCCACACCCCTTCATTCGGAAAAGAACCTCCTTCAGCAAACCAGGCTGTCCGTGGCCCAGGCCCGCGCGCTGGCCGGGCACCAGGTGCCCGTGGCGCTCGGCCTCGCGGCGGTGATCCTGTCGGTGCTGGGCGTCAAGCCCTGAACCTGGCCGGGGGCGTTCACTCCGGCTTGATGTCGGCGCCCTTGATCACCTTCGACCAGGCCGCGAGTTCCTGGTCGACGAACCGGCCCAGCGTGGCCGGGTCCATGTAGGTCGCGAAGGCGCCCTGCTCGTCCACCTTCTTGCGGAAGGCCTCGCTCTCGACGATCTTCTTGATCTCGGCGCTGAGCTTGTTCACCACTTCGGGCGGCGTCTTCGCCGGGGCGAACACCGCGAACCACGACTCGACCTCGTAGCCCGGCAACCCGGCCTCGGCCGAGGTCGGCACGTTCGGCATCGACGCATGCCGCTTGCTGCCCGTGTACGCCAGCGGCTTGATGCGCCCGCCCGCGAAGTGGCCGATGACCGAGGGCGGCGTGGTGATGAAGATGTCGACATTGCCCGCCACCAGGTCGTTGATGGCCGGCCCCGAGCCCTTGTAGGGCACGTGCGTGGCCGGCTGCTTGCTCTGGCGCGACAGCAGTTCACCGGCGATGTGCTGGATCGAGCCGTTGCCCGACGAGGCGTAGAACAGGCCGCCCTCCTTCTTCCTGCCGTACTCGATGAGCTCCTTCATCGAGGTCACCGGCAGCTTGCCGCTCACCGCGACCACGTGCGGCGCGCGCATCACCATCGCCACCGGCACGAAGTCCTTGGTCGGGCTCCAGCGCAGGCTCGGGTACAGCGACGGGTTGCCGACGTGGTAGCCCGAGTACTGCAGCAGCAGCGTGTAGCCGTCGGGCGCGGCGCGGGCCACGAACTCGGTGCCGATGTTGCCGCTGGCGCCCGGCTTGTTGTCGACCACGACCGGCTGGCCCAGCGCGCGCTGCAGCGGGTCGGCGACCAGCCGCGCCATGATGTCGGTGGAACCCGCGGGCGCCGTGGGCACCACGAAGGTCAGGGGTTTGGAAGGCCAGGTGTCGGCTTGCGAGGCGGCAGCGGCCAGCGCGAGGCCGACCGCGAGCAGGCGGTGAGCGGGTTTCATGGGTTTGTCTCCGGTGGTTTTTTGTGGATGTCTTCAGGCTGCGCGTCAGAAGGTGTGAATGAATTCGGCGTGCCCGAGCAGCCCGCCCAGGGGCGCCCGACCAAGGCGCAAAGCGCAGCCATAGCTCGGGCTATGGCGAGCATTTGCAACGCCGGGCGGGCGCTCCTGGGTGGGATGAGCGGGCATGACGGATTCGTTCACACCTTCTTAGTGCGCCAGCTCCGAAATCTCGATGAGATTCAGGTCGGGGTCGCGCACGTAGACCGAGCGGATGCGCGACGTGGCGCCCGTGCGCATCACGGGCCCTTCGAGGATCGGCACGCCCTGCGCCTGCAACCGCGCAACGACCTCTTCGAGCGGCACGCTGGCGATGAAGCACAGGTCGAGCGAACCGGGCGTGGGCAGCTCGGCCTTCGGCTCGAACTCGTGGCCCTTCACGTGCAGGTTGATCTTCTGGTGGCCGAAGCGGAAGGCCTTGCGGCCGGCGCCGAAGGTTTCCAGCGTCATGCCCAGCACCTCGACGTAGAAGCGCACGCAGGCTTCTTCGTTGGCGGTCGTGAGCACCAGGTGATCCAGGTGGTCGATCATGCGTTCTCCTTCTTGATGGCGCGCGCCTTTGCGCGCTCGACGATGGCGTTGAAATCGGCCGGCGGCGCATGACGCGCCAGCCGGTGGCCGGCGCGCGAAACCTGACTCGACAGTTCGTGCTGCACGAGCGATTCGAGCTCAGCCGCAACGCCGATCAGGCCCTCAAGGTCCATGCCGGTGTCGTAGCCCATGCACTGCAGCATGTGGACCACGTCCTCGGTCGCGACATTGCCGGTCGCGCCCGGCGCATAAGGACACCCGCCGATGCCGCCGAGCGACATGTCGAGCCGGCGGATGCCCGCCTCGACCGCGGCGATGGTGTTCGCCAGGCCCATGCCGCGCGTGTTGTGGAAGTGCGCCGTCCATCCCAATGCCGGGTGCCGCGCACGCACGGCCTCGCACACGGTTTGCACCTGCGTGGGATAGGCCATGCCGGTGGTGTCGCACAGCGTGAGGCCCTGCACGCCCAGCGCCGCGAAGCGGTCGGCCCAGCCGAGCACCGTTGCCAGCGGCACCTCGCCTTCCATCGGACAGCCGAACACGCACGAGAGCGACACGTTCACCGGCACCCTCGCCTGCTTGGCCAGCGCGATCACCTCCGCCAGTTGCGCGAACGACTGCTCGCGCGTCATCCTCAGGTTGCTGAGGTTGTGCGTCTCGCTGACCGACATGACGATGTTGAACTCGTCGATGCGGCTTTCCAGCGCGCGCTCCGCCCCGCGCACGTTCGGCACCAGCGCGGTGTAGACCACGCTAGGCCGGCGCGCGATGCGCTGCATCACCTCTTCGCCGTCGCGCAGCGCGGGAATCGCCTGAGCCGAAGTGAACGAGGTCACCTCGATCTTGGCGTAGCCGAGCGAACTCAGCCGGTCGATCAGCGCGACCTTGTCGTCCGTGGGAATGAAGCGGCTTTCCATCTGGAAGCCGTCGCGCGTGGCGACCTCGTTGATGAACAGCCGCGTGCCGTTGCCGGTTTTCATACGGCCTCGCTTTCCACGCCACGCACCGGCCAGCCCGCGCCCTGCAGGTCCGCCGTGTGTTCGCCCAGGCGCGGCGCCGCATGCGCGATACGCCCTGGCGTGGCGCTGAGCTTGGGCACCACGCCCGGCACCTTGAGCAGCGCGCCGTCCGAGCCGCGCGCTTGCACGATCATCTCGCGCGCCAGGTACTGCGGATCGGTCGCGATGTCGGCCACCGTGTAGATGCGCCCCACAGGCACGCCCGCCGCGTCGAGCAGCGCCAGCACCTCGTCGCGGCTGCGCTGCAGGGTCCAGGCTTCGATGGCGGCATCGATCTCTTCCACGCGCACCACGCGGCCGTCGTTGTGCACGAGGCCGGGGTCGTTCTCCAGGTCCGCGCGGTCGATGGCGCGCATCAGCCGGCGGAAGATGCTGTCGCCGTTGCCCGCCACCAGCACGTAGTGGCCGTCGCTGCAGCGGTAGGCGTTGGTCGGCGCGATGCCCGGCAAGGCGCTGCCGGCCCGCTCCCGCACGGCACCGAAGGCGTCGTACTCGGGCAGCAGGCTTTCCATCACGTTGAAGACCGACTCGTACAGCGCCACGTCGATGAACTGGCCCTCGCCGCCGTGGGCCGTGCGGTGGTGCAGCGCGGTGAGCACGCCGATCACGCCATGCAGCGCGGCCAGCGTGTCGCCCAGCGAGACACCCACGCGCACCGGCACCCGGCCGGGCTCGCCGCTGAGGTAGCGCAGCCCGCCCATCGATTCGCCGAGCACGCCGAAGCCCGGCTTGTCGCGGTAGGGGCCGGTCTGCCCGTAGCCCGAGATACGCAGCATGATGAGCCGCGGGTTCAGCGCATGCAGCTGCTCCCAGCCCAGGCCCCAGCCTTCGAGCGTGCCGGGCTTGAAGTTCTCGATCAGCACGTCGGCCTCGAGCGCCAGCGCGCGCACGGCCTCCTGCCCTTCGGCGCTGCGCAGATCGAGGCACACCGAGCGCTTGTTGCGCGACTGCACCTCCCACCACACCGAGGTGCCATCGCGCAGCAGCCGCCACTTGCGCAGCGGATCGCCGACGCCGGCGGGCTCGACCTTGATCACGTCGGCGCCGAACTCGGCGAGCGTCTTGCCGGCGAACGGCCCAGCGATGAGCTGGCCGAGCTCCAGCACCTTCAGGCCTTCGAGTGCGTTCATCTTTTCTCTGTCTCCAGGTGGGTTGCCCCGACTCTAGGAACAGATGGCGATGAACGGAATTGCTCGGATGGCAGCAGGCCTTCGCGAAACGCGAAGACCCTTGCGGTGCGCCCTACTTCTTCTTCAGCGTGGACGCAGGCTTGGCAACCACCGGTGGCTCGGCCGGCGTCTTGACCCAGCCGCGCAACATCACGCCCAGGCAGATGCCGGCCGCGAAGATGAGCCAGTACACCCACGAAGGCAGGTTCTCCACACCGCTGTGCAGGTTCATGCCGAAGGCTGCGCCGATGGCCATGAGCGGAAAGGTCAGCGCGGCGATGGTGTTGAGCTTGTGCTGCGCACGGCTCATCTCGAGGGCCGAGTGCGCCTGCGCCTCGGCGGCGCGTGCGAGCCGGTAGTCGAGCGACATGCGCGTGTCGGCCAGCAGCAGCTCGAAGCCGCGAGCGATTTCCACCGCGAGGTCGCGCTGGTCGATGAGCATCAGGTCGCCCTTCACCGCATCGCGCGCGGCCTGCAGCGTGTCCTGCATGTTCCGCGCGGCGCGGGTGAGCGGGATCAGCGGGCCGAGGATCTGGAACAGGTCTTCCGAGGTCTCGGCGGCCTGGTGGCGGATCTCGAAGGTGCTGAATGCCGCGCGGTAGCTTTCGAGCAGCTTGGCGAGCGCGCGCTCGCCGGGGTTGTTGCCCTTGTGCAGCCACGCGCCGTCGGGCTTGCGCAGGAACACGATGGGCTTGCGCTCGGCGCCGGTGCCCGAGGGCGGCTCGTGCAGGATCACCATCAGATGCTCCTGCTCGTGGATGATGCGCTGCGCGCCGTAGGTGCTGCCGCCCAGCCGCTGCTGCATGGCGGCGGGCAGTTCCCAGTCGTAGTCGATTCGTCTTGGCATCAGGGGGCCTGCAGTTCTTTCCACAAGGTGTCGAATTCGTCCGCGAAGCGGCGCACCAGCGGCGGGTCGTTGCTCAGCACCAGGTTCTCCTCGTTGTACTCGCAGGCGCTGCGGGTCCAGTTGTAGCTGCCGTTGAGCAGCCGCGCGCCGTCGAAGATCGCGAACTTGTGGTGCATGTGGGCGTCGGTGCGGTCCACCGCCACCGGAATGCCCGCCGCGCGCAGCTGGCCGACGTCGCTGCCGCGGTCGAACTCCTTGTCGTTGTCGGTGATGCAACGCACCGTCACGCCGCGCCGGTGCGCCGCCAGCACCTCGGCGGTGATGCGGTCGTCCGACAGCGTGAACACGCACAGGTCGACCGCGTGCTTCGCCGTTCGCAGCTGCTGGTTGATCGCCTGCAGGCAGGCCGTGCCGGGGCTGAAGTAGGCCTGCGAGCGCACCGTGACGCTGTCGGGCGAACGGCCGGTGTCGATCGCGCGCACCACGCCTTCGAGCCACTTGAGCAGCGACAGCTGCTCGGGGTCGGCGGTGCGCGAGCGCACGAGGTCGAAGGCGCGGTTGCGCAGCTGGCGCAGGCCGTCTTCGGGCGGCGAGGCCTCGCGCAGGGTGTGGACCAGCACGCGGCGCTCGTCGTCGCTCAGGCGCGCGTCGGCCATCGTCGCGTCGAGCTGGGCCAGCAGTTCGGGCAATGCGGACATCGCTATTCCTTGTCGGCTTTGGGCGGTGGCACGCGCTTGGGCGCGGCCCGCGTGGCCTGCACCTCGGCGGCGAGGCGCTCCATGTCCTGCTTGATCGAGCGGTCGAGCTCGAGCCGGCGCTCGGTGGCGGTCACCAGCGGCAGGATCAGCTCGCGGTAGGTCACGGCGATCTGCAGCATGGCGTCGGCCAGGCGCTGGCTCTCGTTCGGTCCCTCGGCGGGCGGCTTGGGCTCGGGCTTGAGCGCATCGACCGCGCGCGCCACGTCGAGCATGCTGCTCGCGATGCGCTGGCTGCCGTCCACGTCGGCGCCGCCGAGCTTGCGCTGGCGCACGAACTCGTCGCAGATGGCGGTCCAGCGGGCGCTCTCCTCCGGCGTCGGGCTGCCGAGCAGCTGGGCCAGGCGCAACAGGTTTTCCTCCGCGCCGGTGGTCAGCGTCTGTGCTTCGCCGCGATAGTGGTCGCGCAGCAGCGCATCGAGCTCCTCGTCGCGCATCAGCGGCGTGATCTTGCCCGCGAGCTTGGTCATGTTGCGGTAGCTGCCCTGCAGCTTGAACGGCGGCGCGACACGGTAGGTCTCCTGCTGCGCGGCCGACTCGATGTACGCGAGGTTGACCTTCAGCAGCAGGTCTCGCGCGCGGAACAGGCGCTGCAGCAGCGCCTTGATCTCTTCCAGCTCCACCGAGCTGTAGGCGTGCGACAGCGCGCTGCTCGGCACGTCGTGGCCCTGCGCCATCTTCACCAGCAGCTGCACGTCCTTCGGGTCGCGCGAGGCCAGCGGCATCAGCGTGGGGTTGGAGGTCAGGCTGTTCTCGATGTACGAGAGCGCGAACGCCGCCTCGCGACCCGAGAGCACGTCGCCCAGGTTGTAGATGTCGGCGCGGTTGGCCAGCATGTCCGGGATCTTGAACACGTCGCCCGACTCGGTGTAGGGGTTGCCCGCCATCACGATCGCGAAGCGTTTGCCGCGCATGTCGTAGCTGCGCGGCTCGCCGTTCCACACGCCCTCGATGCGGCGCGTGCCGTCGGCCAGCGCGATGAACTTCTGCAAAAACTCGGGGCTGGTGTGCTGGATGTCGTCCAGGTACAGCATCACGTTGCTGCCCATGGCCAGGCCCAGGTTGAGCTTTTCCAGCTCCTGCCGCGCCGCGCTGTTGGGCGCGTTGGCCGGGTCGATGGCCGTGACGCCATGGCCCAGCGCCGGGCAGTTGATGCGCACGAAGATCAGGCCGAGTCGGTCGGCCACGTACTCCATGAGCGTGGTCTTGCCGTAGCCGGGCGGCGAGATCAGCAGCAGCAGGCCCATGCGGTCGGTGCGGCTGCCCTCGCCCGCCGAGCCGATCTGCTTGGCCAGGTTGTCGCCGATGAGGGGCAGGTACAGCTCGTCGATCAGCTGGTTGCGCACGAAGGTCGACAGCGGCTTGGCCTGGAACTGGCTCAGCTTGAGCCGCGCCTTCTCGCGTTCGAGCAGCTCGTGGCGCAGGCTGTGCAGCGCCTCGTAGCCCGGCACCGCGTGCATCGTGTGGAACAGGAAGCGGCGCCAGAAGTCGTTGAGGTTCAGCGTCAGGCGCCCTTCGGCGACGCGCAGATGCTCCCCGCGCAGGCCCTCGACGGTGCGGTCGAGCGCCGCGTTGACGCGGGTGCGCTGCAACGGCATGGCCAGCACGCTGGCCGCGTCGTCGGTCCAGTCGACCGATTGCGGCGCCTGATGCGTCGCGTAGGCGCGCACCCAGTCGCGCGCCAGGCGCCAGCGCTCGGCGGGCGGTGCGGCATCGAGGTCGTGCTGCCACGCATCGCGCCGGCCGCCGCGCTCCAGCTCGCGCAGCAAGGCCGCTGCGAGGTCCTCGCCCGCGCCCGAGACGGCCCAGGTCTCGCCGCCATGCGGGCCGGCGAGTTCGCGCACGAGGTACGCGGCGGCCTGGTCGCACAGGGTGTTCACGCGGCCGTCGTGCGCGTCGCGTGTTTCCTCGTTTGCGGTGTCGGCCACAGGCAGCAGGTCGGGCACCACGTCGCGAGCGAAGTGATTCAGTGCGCGCGCGAGGTCGGCTTCGAGCTGCTCCAGCGCATCGCGCCGGCCGAACAGCGCCAGCATCTGCATCGCGGCACGCGCGCGGCGCAGCATCGATTCGCGGTGCGCGATCAGGTGACCGTGCTGCCAGTAGAGCAAGGCCAGCGCGCGTTCGGTCGGGCCCCAGGCGAGCAGGCCCGCCTGGTCCTGCATGCCGACGAGCGCGCCCAGCAGGCGCATCGCGTCGTCGTCGTGGATACCCTTCTGGTAGCCCTCTTGATACCGCGCAGCGGCAAAGCGGCGAACCATGTCGAGCAGTTGCGGATGCAACGGGTCTTCGGCCAGCAGCGTGAGCACCTCGGCCCAGGTGCGCTCGGCCTTGCCGTCGAGCAGCGCCTCCAGCAGGCGGCCAGCGAGGTATTCGGCGCGCGACAGCTCGGGCGTCTCGGACACCAGCGACTGGTCCCAGTAGCGCTGCAGCGGCAGCAGCCGGGGTTCATCGACCGGGCTCTGGTAGTCGGTGCCCGTCACCTGATAGGCCATGCCCTCGTCGCGGGCCACCAGCGTCAGGTCGACCGGCTGGCGGTGCACGGTGAAGGCGTGGCGGCCCAGGCGCAGCGTGTCGCCGCCCTCGCTCACCAGCTCGCGCTTGTCGCGGATGGAACGCAGCGCCTGGTCGCGCGCGGTCTTCAGGCGCGTGTCGAGTTCATCGGCCGGCACCGCGGCGCCCAGCGTGCGCAGGTCGGCGATCAGCGTGTGCAGCTTGCCGATCATCGGGTCGGCCGCGAAGTAGCTGTGCACCTGCGTCAGGTCGCCGAACTGCGCGATGCGGCGCGGAATGCCGTCGAGGATGCGCCCTGCCGCGTCGACCACGCCCTGCGCGCGGCGCTGGCGCGCGTCGACCAGGCTCTGGCGGCGCGCGGACAGCGCCTCGTACACGGTCTCGCGCTTCTCGGCGATGTCGGCCAGGAAGTCTTCCTGCTCGGCGAAGCGGCCTTCGATCTCTTCCAGCTGGGCCAGCAGGCGCGTGAGCGCGTCGTCGCACTTCTCGGGCGTGTCGGCGAACTCCAGCGCGTTCTCGACCGCCTGGCTGAAGAGCTTGAACTGCGCGCCGAATTCGGCACGCGCCTCGGTGGCTCCGAGCGACTTGCGCCGCGCGCGTGCATCGGCGCGCATGCGGTTGATGTCGGCGTAGATCAGCGAGATGCGGTCCAGGATCGACGTGCGAATGACCGCGTCGCCGCCCGGCAGGCTGCCCAGCTGTTCGGTCAGCAGGTCGAGGCCGGCCGCCTGCTCGTCGAGCGTGGCCAGCATCTGCCCGAGCGCGGGCGAGGTGGCCAGGTTCGGCAGTTCGAGCGCGAGCTTGTCCAGCGCCTGGCGCTGGCCGTGGAAGGCCGTGTCGGCCGCCAGGAACTGCATGGCGCGTTCGCCGATGCGTTGCTGCTCGACCTCGAGCGCGGCGTCCATCGCGGCGATGCGCGGCAGGTCGGCGTAGCGCAGCTCCTTGAGCATCTGCAGCGCGCCGCGCCGCTCGCGCAGCCGGCCCAGTGCCTTCACGAAATCGTCGGGTGCGCGCCAGAGGGTGCTGGCAATGTCGACCAGCAGCGCGTGCTGCTCGTCTTCCGCGCGGGCCAGCGCGCGCGCGGTTTCGCGGCGGATGGTGTCGACTTTTTCGAACTCGGCCAGCGTGCTGCGCGCCACCTCGGCGATGCTGCGCAGCTCGCCCATGAGGCCGGTGGCCTCGGGCGCGTCGAGCCAGAAGTAGGCGTCGCTCACGCGGGTGCACTGGCGGATCAGGTCTTCGTAGGCGGCGCGCGTGGGCGCCTGCTCACGCACCGCGCGGGCGATGCCCATGAGGTCGCTCACGCCGCGCACCAGCTCGGCGTTGCCGATCTTGCCGAAGAAGCCGGTGGCGGGCGGCTGCGCGCTCACGTGCTCTTCGCTGGCAAACGGCGTCTGCCACAGCTGCATCGGGTGCACGCGCGTGGGCTCGACGTCGTCGCCGTTGAACACCAGCATGCGGCCGTCGGCAAAGCGCGCGTAGCCGTTGGCGATGATCGGCGTGGCAAGCTTCTTGTCGATCAGGTTGTAGTTGAACAGCGCATAGCGCCCGGGCTTCGGGTCGTAGAACACATAGGCCACATCCTCGCCGTTGGGCGAGCGCAGCATGCGCTTGAAGCGCAGGTTTTCCACCACCTCGGCCGGCAGGTCGAAGCGCTTGTATTCGCCCGACTGCAGGTAGTAGCCGCCCGGAAAGATGATGCCGTGGTCTTCGGGCAGCTGCACGCAGGAGCCGCCGATGGCGTCGATGCGCTCGACCTGCTGTGTGCGGATGTTGAACACCAGGTAGCGCGTGACCTGCTCGCGGTAGGGCTTCACGCGCAGCAGGATCAGCATGCCCAGCTTGGCCCAGGCGATCTCGGCGTCGGTCAGCGACTGGCTCCTGTCCTCCACCGGCTCGCTGTAGATGCCCAGCCCGGTCTCGGTGTTGTTCTCGATCTTGACCGTGAGGTCGCCGCCCAGCGTCTCGACGAACACCGTGTCGAGCACGTTCACGTGCGGATGCTTGCCGCCCACGTGGTCTTCGCGCGTGGCCACGGTCCACTCGAAATCGTGGCTCGCGGGCAAGGCGATGTCGCGCTCGCCGCGGTTGTCGATGTAATTGATGTTGCCGTTGCGCTCGATGGCCCAGCGGAACACACGCACGTCGTGCAGCTGCTGGCCGATCTGGAACGAGGCGAGCAGCTTGTCCTGCGTCACGCGCAGCTGCAGCAGCGTGGCCTGCTTGTAGTAGGCGTAGAGCTCGCGGAAGTCGGAGGCGAAGCGCGCGTCTTCCAGGAAGGTGCCGGCCAGCGGCACGGGCTGCAGCTCGTCGTTCTCGGTGGCGGCTTCGCCCGGCGATGCGAGCCTGTACAGGCCGAACACGTCGCCCACGGCCGTTTCCTTGCGCAGGCCGATGAAGACGTTGTAGCCGAACAGCAGCAGGTCGCCGATGCGCACGATGTCGCGCGCCACGGCGTTGTTCTCGGTGCGCGCGCGGGTGCGCAGGATCAGTGCCTGGTCGGAGCGGCCGAACTCGGCCAGCCGCTGCTCGTTGAGCGCCTGCGTCTTCTTGAGCAGGCCCTCGCCCTGGGTTTCGAGCCGCTTCTTCAGCAGGTCGTAGCTGCCGCTGCCGGAGACCAGCGCTTCGGTGGGGTCGATAGGGGCCTGGGCGCCGGGCGGCGCTGCGGTGTCGTCGGTGGGTTGCATGGATCGGCGCGGTCAGTCCGCGCGCAGCAGTGCGAGCAATTCGTCGCGGTGAGGCTGGGTGTCGAGCCAGGCGCGGATGCGGTCCAGCTCGTCGATGCAGTCGTCGCCGTAGCGGCGGCGCAGTGCGGCCAGGCGCGCCTCGCGCACCTCCTCGGTCTGCAGCCGGCGCTGCCAGCCGTCGGACAGCAGCTCGTCGAGCCGGCCGGCCAGGCCGCGGCTCACGAGGGCGCGCCATTCGCCCTGGTCGAACCAGAGGTTCTGGCAGGCCACGCAGCGGTCGATGCGGAAGTCAGGCCCGGCGCTCACGCGCAGGCGCTGCATCAGGCGCTCGCACTCGGGGCAGTGGCGCACGGCGGCGACGTCGAACACCTCGATCACCTCATCGTCGACCTCGTGCGGCACGCGTTTCGGGTCGGCAGCCTTCCAGCTGCGCCAGTCGTCCATGTCCATCACCATGCCGTGGCAGTCGCCGCACTGCACGCCGAGCAAGGCTTCGGCGAGCGCGACGGGCTGCATCGCGGCATGGGTGGCGCAACTGCACTTCAGGTTCGGGTTCATCGCGCGCCCCCGGCTCAGTTGCGGAAGGAGGAGATCAGGTTCTGCAGCGCCGACTTCTGGCTTTCGGTGCCGTCGTTGGCGATCTTGCTCATCAGCGATGCGACGCTGAGATTCTGGATTTCGCCCGACGAGTTGCCCAGCGCGCCGACGATGTCGCGCAGGTCCTTCACCACGTCGCGCTCGCCCGAGAGCTGTTCCTTGAAGGCGACCTGCACCGCCTGGCTCTTGGAAATGACGCCGTCGATGCCCTTGCCCACGGAGAGCGAGCGCACGAAGCTGTCGAAGTAGTCGCCCGAGCCGCCCACGATGTCGATCTTGGCGTTGGCGAGCGCGGTGCCCAGCACGTCGGCCTGTTCCTTGGCGATGGACGTCTGCGCGTCGATGCCCTTCATGGTTTCGATGTGCGACTTTTCCAGGCGCATGCGGAACTCTTCGTGGTCGCGGGTTTCGGGGCTCATGGACTTCATGGCCTCGAACTTCTCGTGCAGGCCCTTCGCCTCGGCGTTGAAGCGCGCTTCGATGACCTGTGCATCGGCCTGGCCCGACTTGAGCGTGGCCTCGGCGTCGGCCGTGCGCACGTTGACTTCGGCGAGGCCCAGCTTTTCCTTGCCCGACGCCTCGGCCTCGAACTTGGCACGCATGCCGGCCGCTTCGGCCTGCGAACGGGCTTCGATGACCTGCGCATCGGCCTGGCCGGCCTTGAGGATCGCATCGGCATCGGCCTGGCGCACATGCACGTCGGCCAGGCCCAGCTTTTCCTTGCCCGACGCCTCGGCTTCGAAGCTTGCGAGCTTGGCCTGGGCCGTGGCGATTTCGACCTTGGCGGCGGCCAGGCCCGGTGCGGCGGAAATGGCTTCCACGCCTTCGGCTTCGCGCTTCTTCGATTCGGCGTCGCGTTCGGCCACCTTGAGCTTGGCGTCGGCCAGCGTGAGTTCTTCGGCGGCCTTGTGGCGGGCGCGCTTCTCTTGCGTTTCGGCGGCCTTCACGTCGAGCACCATCTTCTCTTCGGCCTGGCCCTCGGCCATGATCACGACCGACTTCTTGGTGCGCTCAGCCTCGGCGACCACGCGCAGTTCCTTGATGGCTTCTTCCTGTTCGGCCACGGTGCGCTCGACCACGATGCGCTCGCGGATCACGTCGGCAATGGCCTTCTTCTGCACTTCGACGGCCTTGTCCTTCTCGATGCGCTGCAGGGTCACTTCCTTCTCACGATCGACGATCTCGAGGTCGCGGGCACGCGTGACCTTTTCTTCCTCGATGGCCACCGCGCGCTTGCGGTTGTTCTCGGCCACTTCCTTCTCGCGCTGCACGTTCTCCTGCTGCACCGAGACCGACTGCTCGGCCATGAGGCGCGCGGTTTCGGACTTGGTGCGCTCTTCGGACTGGATCTTGGAGGTCTCGGCTTCTTCGCGGGCGCGCACGCTGGCAATTTCGCGCTGCTGGCGCGCGGTGGCGTCGGCCTGCTGGCGTTCGAGTTCGAGCAGTGCTTCTTGCGTTTCGACGTTCTTCTTCTTGATCTGCATTTCCTCGTTGCGGCGCAGCTCGTTGGTGCGCACGTGCTCGACCGCCGTCAGCTCGGTGATCTTCTTGATGCCCTGCGCATCGAGGATGTTGTTGGCGTCCAGCTCCGACAGCGGGGTCTGCTCGAGGTAGTCGATGGCGGCGTCTTCAAGCACGTAGCCCGACAGGTCGTTGCCGATCTGGCTGATGATCTCGTCGCGGAAGCCGTCGCGCGCCTGGTACAGGTCGACGAAGTCCATCGACTTGCCCACGGTCTTGAGCGCTTCGGAGAACTTGGCGGAGAACAGCTCTTCGAGCGTCTCGTGGTTCGATGCCCGCGCACAGCCGATACCCTGCGCCACCTTCAGAACGTCGTCGGCGGTCTTGTTGACGCGCACGAAGAACTTCACCTTGATGTCCGCGCGGATGTTGTCGCGGCAGATGAGGCCTTCGTTGCCCGAGCGGTCGATCTCGATGGTCTTGACCGAGATGTCCATCAGCTCGGCCTTGTGGATGATCGGGTAGACCATGCGGCCGGTGAAGGTCACCTCGGGCTCGGCGCGCAGCGTGTTCACGATGAGGGCGTGGCCCTGTTCGATCTTGCGATAGAACTTGGCGAACATCGCGAACAGGCCGAGGATGACGACGGCCAGTATGACCACGGCGAAGATGATGGGCTCCATTTTTTCTCCAGATGCTTTAAGAGCGAGCGAACGAACTTGGGTGAGGGATGCGCGCGGGCAGAAGGTGTGAGTGAATCCGGCGTGGCCGATGAACGGACATGGCGGGTTCGTTCACGCCTTCTCAGACGATGTCTTCGTGCGCCGCGATGAGGTAGCGCGCGGCCACCTCGTCGTATTCGAGGATGAGCGCGTGCGAGCCGCGCTTGAGGGCGTTGGGCGTGGGCGCCCAGACGCGGATGTTGAGGCTGGCGCCGCGGCGCGCCACTTCGGCGCGGCCGTCCTTCTCGTTCACCACGCCGGTGACGACGCGGCAGACCTGGCCCACCAGCGCCGCGTTGCTCACGGCCGTGTGGCTCACGAAGAGGCCCTTGAGCGGGCGGATGGCCACCGCCGTCACCGGGATGGCAAGGGCTGCACTGGCCACCAGCAGCACCGTGCCGGCCACCAGCTTGAGCACCATCGTCGGCACCAGCGGCAGCAGCCACTCGCCGCCCAGGCACGAGAGCGTCCAGGCCACGAGCACCAGCAGGCTCACGGCCACCGAGAACGGCACGCCGTTCAGGCCGAAGGCGACCACGTAGCTCGCGATCTGGCCCATGTCGCTGGTGTCGCCGTCGGCATGCGTCTGCAGGTCGACGTCGATCCCGCTGCTCTCGAAGTCGACCATGCCGACCACCGCGAGCACCCAATAGATCACCACGACGCCGAGCAGCACCGTGTAGATCGCGGTGGGGTACCCCGTCACCGCTCCCATGAAATCGCCCATTGATCCTCCCGCGTGCGGGTTGGTTGTTGTTCTCTTTTCTTCTTACCTGCCGCCCGGCTTCTTCGTGCCGGTGTTCTTCTTGTTCGCCTTGCCTGCAAAGGCAATCAGTTCGCGCGTGGCCCTCTCCTTGATGGCCAGGCGGTCGTCAGGTGACAGACCATACCGCGCCGCCAGAAATTCGTAGTCGGCCGTGTTCAACGACACCGTGAGACGCGGCCGCTTCGGCTTCGAGGTGGTCGCCAGCCCCAGCACCTGCCGGATCTGGTCGGGCGTGGACACATGCTGCTCGAACGCCGCGGTGCGCACGGCCTCGAGCACGGCTTCTTCCACGTCGAAGGCCACCTGGACCGCGCGGATCGCCTCGTCCGAGCCCTGCCAGCGTACCGGCTTGACCCGCACCATCGTCACTCCGACGCCGGTTCGGACGGCTTGGGCGGTTCGGACGGCTTGGCCTGCCGGGCGCGGATGCGCTCCATCACCTTGCCGGTGCGGTCGACGTCGTTGCCGATGCCTGCCGCGGCCAGCTTCTTCTCGAGCGCGCTGTGGCCGAGCTCGTCTTCGAGCTGCTGGCCTGCCGCCATGCGATCAGACAGATCCTCGTGGCGCGAGCGGATGCGTTCCAGCGACTCGCGCGCGCTGGCCAGGCGCGAGCCGCCGCTGCCGATGTTCTCGGAGATCGACTGCGTGGCGCGGTAGACGCTCTCGGTGGTCTTGGCGATGCCGATCTCGCGCTCGTGCTCGCGGATGCGCGCCTCGGCCGACTTGATCAGGTCCTTGAGCCGCGACACCTGCAGCGCATACGAGGCGTGGGCCTTGGCCTGCTCCTCGAGCTCCTGCTCGAGCGTGCCGACCTTGGCGGCCACGTCGAGCGCCAAGCCTTCCTGGGTCTTGTTGAGGGCTTCGAGCGCCAGGCCTTCGTAGCGCGCGACCTCGCCCTTCAGGCGTTCGATCTCGCGGGCCGACTGCATCTCCTTGGCCATCACGCCCGTGAGGTCGCCCTTGGCCTTTTCGATGCTGTGCTTGGCGTCGATGATTTCCTGCTCGTAGATGCGCGTGGCGTTGCTGTCGATCACGCTCTCGCCGATTTCGCGGGCGCTGCCGCGCAGCAAGGTGACCAGCTTCTTGATGACTGTCATGATGATCTCCGCTTAATTCAGGAATTCGGACAAGGCGTCGAGCGCATCGAGCGCGTTGTCGCTGAGCACGGCCACTTCGCGTGCGATGTCTTCCACGCTCGCGTTGCGCCCCAGCGCCCCCGTGAGCACGTAGCGCCCGCCCACGCGCCCGAAGGACGACAGCGGGACCGAGGGATTGAGGTCGAGCAGCGATTCGAGCAGCTCGGTGCGCCGCGCGGGTTTCACTTCTTCCTCGGTCCAGAGGTAGCAGATGCAGATGATCTGCATGTCGGAACTCGTGACGAAGATCGGCAGCTCATCGCGCCCTTCGATGCTCACCTGGACCACGGGCGTGCTGCCCGGAATCGGCTGCAGCTGAACAGACAGCCCGCCCATCGCAGCACCGGCCAGCACATCGAGGCCTTCGAGTTGATCCAGCAGTGATTGCATACCTCTCCTTTGGGTTGTCTACCGTGGGAAGCGCGCGATGCTTCGATGGATTCACTATAGGTGCAGCGACATAACATGTCAAAAATTCTTTTAACCCGTGCGCATGACTTTCGGCACTGGCGCGCTCTCTAGAATCCGCCGATGGCCAGCACCATCAACCCCGCGCGTGTCGATTTCGTGACGCTGCGCCTGTTCTGCGCCGTGGCGCAGTCGGGCAGCATCACCAAGGGCGCGGAAGCGTGTCACCTCGCGCTCTCGGCGGCGAGTCGGCGCCTGTCCGAGTTCGAAGCCGCCACCGGCTCCAAGCTGCTCGAACGCAGCGCCCAGGGCATCGCGCTCACGCCCGCCGGGCATGTGGCGATGCAGCATGCGATGCGCCTCTTCCAGGGCTTCGAGCAGTTCAGCAACGAGCTGGGCGACTACGCCAGCGGCGTGCGCGGCCACGTACGGCTGTGGGCCAATATGTCGGCGCTGACGGAGTTCCTGCCGACCACGCTGGCGGCCTTCCTCGGACAGCATCCCGATATTCGCGTCGAGGTCGAGGAACAGCTGAGCGGCGACATCGTGCGCGCGCTGGTCGATGGCCTCGCCGACGTGGGCGTGTTCGCCGAGAACACGCCCGCCTACGGCCTCGACGTCGCGCCCTTCCAGACCGACGAGCTCGTGGTGCTGTGTGCCAAGCCACATCCGCTAGCCCGACTGCGCGCAAAGCAGGTCGATTTCAAGACCTGCCTGGCGCACGAATTCGTGGGGTTGAACCGCAGCAGTTCGCTGCTCGAGCTGACTTCGCGCGCCGCTGAACAGGCCGGCATTCCGATGCGGCTGCGCGTGCAGGTGCGCAGCTTCGATGCGATGTGCCACATGATCGCGGCCAACCTCGGCATCGGCGTGGTGCCGCTGGCCGCCTGCAAGGCGCAGGTGGCCGCGCTCGACCTGAAGGTGGTGCACCTGAAGGACGCGTGGGCCACGCGGCGCCTGCTGATGGCGACGAAGACGGGCGCGGCGCTGACGCCGGCTACGCAGCTGCTGGTGCGGCAGCTGCTCGCTTCGTCGAACTGACGACCGGCCCGGGCCCTACTCCGCCCCCTCGGCCTCGAGCACCGCCCACTCCGCCTCCGTGAACAGCCGCGAGCGCGTCAGGAAGCGCACGCCCAGCGGCCCTTCCAGCGAGAACATCCCGCCGCGCCCCGGCACCACGTCGATGATCAGCTGCGTGTGCTGCCAGTACTCGAACTGCGGCCCGCTGATGTAGAACGGCATGCCGCCGATGCGGCCCAGCAGCCGGTCGTAGTCGCCCACGATGAACTCGCCCTGCGCGTAGCACATGGGCGCGCTGCCGTCGCAGCAGCCGCCCGACTGATGGAACATCAGCGGGCCGTGCCGTGCGGCGAGGTCGTCGATGAGCGCGAGCGCCGCGTCGGTCGCGGTGACGCGCAGGACCTCGCCGGTCATCAGAAGAAGCCCAGCTTGTTCTCGCTGTAGCTCACGAGCAGGTTCTTGGTCTGCTGGTAGTGGTCGAGCATCATCTTGTGGTTCTCGCGCCCGATGCCCGACTGCTTGTAGCCACCGAAGGCCGCGTGCGCCGGGTACTGGTGGTAGCAGTTGGTCCACACGCGGCCGGCCTGGATGCCGCGGCCCATGCGGAAGGCACGGTTCATGTCGCGGCTCCACACGCCGGCGCCCAGGCCGTAGAGCGTGTCGTTGGCAATCGCCAGCGCTTCTTCCTCGTCCTTGAAGGTGGTGACCGACACCACGGGCCCGAAGATCTCTTCCTGGAAGATGCGCATCTTGTTGTGGCCGCGGAAAACGGTCGGCTTCACGTAGTAGCCATCGGCCAGGTCGCCTTCGAGTTGCTGGCGTTCGCCGCCGATCAGCACCTGCGCGCCCTCCTGCCGCCCGATGTCCAGGTACGACAGGATCTTTTCGAGCTGCTCGCTCGAGGCCTGCGCGCCGATCATGGTGGCCGCGTCGAGCGGGCTGCCCTGCTTGATCGCGGCCACGCGCTTCAGTGCGCGCTCCATGAAGCGGTCGTAGATCGATTCCTGGATCAGCGCGCGGCTCGGGCAGGTGCAGACCTCACCCTGGTTCAGCGCGAACATCGTGAAGCCTTCGAGCGCCTTGTCGAAAAAGGCGTCGTCGCGCTCCATCACGTCGGCAAAGAAGATGTTGGGCGACTTGCCGCCCAGCTCCAGCGTGACCGGAATGAGGTTCTGGCTCGCGTACTGCGAGATCAGCCGGCCCGTGGTGGTCTCGCCGGTGAAGGCGATCTTGCCGATGCGGTTGCTCGACGCCAGCGGCTTGCCCGCCTCCACGCCGAAGCCGTTGACCACGTTCAGCACGCCCGGCGGCAGCAGGTCGCCGATGACCTCCAGCAGTACCAGGATCGACACCGGCGTCTGCTCGGCGGGCTTGAGCACCACGCAGTTGCCGGCCGCCAGCGCGGGCGCGAGCTTCCACACGGCCATGAGGATCGGGAAGTTCCACGGAATGATCTGGCCGACCACGCCGATGGGCTCGTGAAAGTGGTACGCGAAGGTCTCGTGGTCGATCTCGCTGATGCCGCCCTCCTGCGAGCGCACGCACGAGGCAAAGTAGCGGAAGTGGTCGATGGCCAGCGGCAGGTCGGCGGCCATGGTCTCGCGGATCGGCTTGCCGTTGTCCCAGGTCTCGGCGGCGGCCAGCATGGCCAGGTTTTCCTGCATGCGGTCGGCGATGCGGTTCAGGATGTTGGCGCGCTCGGTGGTCGAGGTGCGGCCCCAGGCGCCCTTGGCCTTGTGGGCGGCGTCGAGCGCGCGCTCGATGTCGGCGGCGCTGGAGCGCGGCACTTCGCAGAAGACCTTGCCGGTGACGGGCGTGATGTTGCCGAAATACTGGTTCTCCACCGGCGCGACCCATTCGCCGCCGATGTAGTTGCCGTAGCGCGCCTTGAAAGGCACCGCGGTACCGAATTTGCCCGGTTCGAGCATGTCCATGGGTTGTCTCCGTTGGGTAAGGTGTGAACGGGCGCCACGACATGCGGCGGCCCGCACAGGCACCGCAAGCGGCATACCCGCGCGGATCGGGACAATCCCCAAGCCCCGCGCCACAGGGGCGCGGCCCGCGCAGAGGGTTTCCATTCGCAATCTGCGACAGATGGGCGCGACGGCGGCGACTACGATGTCGCACAAGGCGAATCGCCGGCAATCCCCGTCCACGGAGTCACGCATGACGAGTGAAGCTTCCGCGCCATCGGTCAGCGTCGCGCAGGCGCGTGAGCTGTTCTTCGCGCAGGGCCGCGACCCAGCCCCGTGGATCGCGCCGCACATCTCGCGCTCGTGGCAGCGCAGCCGGCCGGTCGACCCGCACTGCATCGACCCGACGCCCATGGCGCCTTCGCTGCTCAACGAGCGGCGCGAGCAGGCGATGCGCCTGCTCAGCTGCGCGCAGCCCGAGCTCGACGGGCTCGCCGAGCACGCGGTGGGCAACGGCTGCATCGTCGCGCTGTCGGACGCCAGCGGCCTGATCCTCGAGGAGATCGGCAGCCCCGACTTCCTGCCCAAGGCCCAGCGCGTGGCGCTGCAGCCTGGCGTGGAATGGTCGGAGAGCCACCGTGGCACCAACGCCATCGGCACCGCGCTCGCCGAGCGCGAGGCACTGATGGTGCTGGGCGGCGAGCACTACCTGGCGCAGAACGGCCGGCTGGGCTGTGCGGCGGCGCCCATCTTCAGCGGGCGCGGCGAGCTGGCCGGCGCGCTCGACATCTCGGGCGAAACCGCGCGCGTGAACCACCACGCCCTGGGCCTGGTGCGCATGGCGGCACAACAAGTGGAGCACCGCATGCTGCTGGCCGAGGCCTCGGGCCACGTGCTGCGCTTCCACGCGCGGCCCGCGCTGATCGGCACCGCGCGCGAAGGGCTGATGGTGATCGAGAACGGGCGCATCGTCGCGGCCAACCGCGTGGCGCTCGACCTGTTCGGCCGCTCATGGGAGGGCCTGCTCGACCTCGACGCCGAAGAATTCCTGGGCGCGCAGTGGCCGCGCATGGAGCACCGGCGCAGCCTGCTCACGCTGCCGGGCGGACGGCAGATCGCGACGGTCATGGAGCGCACGGGCACGGCGAACAGCGGCGCGGGCCGCACCGGCGCGCGGCAGGTGATGGCCGCGAACGCCGCGCCCGTCGACAACGACGACGTGGTGCGCCCATTGCTGGCGCGCGCCGTGCGCGTGCTCAACGAAGGCGTGCCGGTGCTGGTGAACGGCGAGACCGGCAGCGGCAAGGAGGTGTTCTCGCGCCGCCTGCACGCCGCCAGCCGCCGCAGCGCAGGCCCGTTCGTGGCAGTCGATTGCGCCTCGCTGCCCGAGACGCTGATCGAGGCCGAACTGTTCGGCTACGAAGAAGGCGCCTTCACCGGCGCGCGGCGCAAGGGCATGCCGGGGCGCATCCGCGAGGCGCACGGCGGCGTGCTCTTTCTGGACGAGATCGCCGAGATCCCGCTCGCGCTGCAGACGCGCCTGCTGCGCGTGCTCGAAGGCCGCGTGGTCACGCCGCTGGGCGGCGGCCAGGGCGTGGCGGTCGATTTCGACCTGGTGTGCGCCACGCACGCCGGCCTGCCCGCGCTGGTCGAGGCGGGGCGCTTTCGCGCCGACCTGATGTACCGCGTGGCCGGTTTCACCGTCGCCCTGCCCGCGCTGCACGAGCGCGCCGACCGGCGCGCGCTGATCGCGCGGCTGTTCCTCGAATCGGGCGGCGCCGCCAAGCACCTGTGCCTGGAGAACGACGCGCTCGAACGGCTGGCCGCCTACCGCTGGCCCGGCAACGTGCGCGAGCTGCGCAGCGTGCTGCGCGCCCTCGTGGCGCTGGCCGACCCGGGCGATGCGGTGACGGCCGATGCGCTGCCCGCGCACCTGCACGACGCCGCCCCCGTTGCCGACGTCAGCGAAGCCACCCTGTCGCAACCCAACGCGCCCCTGCAGACCATCACGCGCCACGCCATCGACGAAGCCCTGCGCGCCTGCGACCACGACGTGGCGCGCGCGGCCCGCCGGCTCGGCGTTCACCGCAGCACCGTGTACCGCCACCTCGCGCGCCAGCGCCCGCCCGCGGGCAACACCAAAGACTGACTTGCCCGCACGCGCGGGAGCGGCCAGACTTTGCGCATGGCCCTGCCCCCGCATTCATGACCACCGGCAAATCCGCGCGCAAGCTCTCGGCCGTGCCGTCCACCTTGCGGATTCCGCTGGCCGCGCGGGCTTCGGGCGATGCGCTGTTTCCGCAGATGGCCGTGCGCGACGCCTACGCCGCCGGCATCCTCGAGCAGATCCGCGACGACGACCACGCCCTGCCCGACGACCGCACGACCATCTACGGCATCCTCGCGCGCACGCGGCGCTTTCGCAGCCTGGCGCAGGACTTCCTCAAGCTGCACCCGGGCGCGCGCGTCGTGAACCTGGGCTGCGGCCTGAGCCACTACTTCCAATGGCTGGACGACGGCAAGTCGCGCATGACCGACGCCGACCTGCCCGAGGTGCTGGCCCTGCGCCGCGAGCTGCTGCCCGAAACGCATCCGCGCCACGACCTGCGCGAACTCGACCTTACGGCGCCCGGCTGGTGGGAGCAGCTCGGCCTGCCGCGCAAGCGCCAGGCGCAGCCGGTCTTCCTGTTCACCGAAGGCGTGCTGATGTACCTCACGCCCGAGCAGGTGAATGCCGTGTTCACCACCTTCGGCGAACGCGCGCCTGCGGGCTCGGTGCTGGCCTTCGATGCGATGTGCTGGCTGGCCGTGGGCCGCGCGCGCCAGCATCCTTCGGTGCGCGCGACCGGCGCGGAGTTCCAGTGGGGCCTGCGCCGGTACGAAGACCTCACGCAGCCCCATCCGCGCCTGCACCTGGACGGCACCTACCGCGTGATGGAAGGCATCGGCTGGCCCTACACGCTGTTCGCGCCGATGGTGCTGTTCTTTCTCGGCGTGCCGATCTATGCGGTGTACGCGCTGAGGGCGAAGGACTAGAACCTCTTCAGGCGAAAGGCACGCTGCGCCACGGGCTGCGCGTGTCGCTCAGCAGCAGGCGGTTGGTGCGCAGCAGGTGCTCTTCGCGCGCGTCGGAGTACTGCCAGATCAGGCCCGCCGCGATGTACGCGGCGCTCACCTGCGACCAGTTGGCATAGGCCGCGCGCACCTGCGATGCCAGGCCGCCCGCAAAGTCCGCGAACTCCGCGCGTTCGATGAAGCCCAGCTGCACGGCCCAGCGCGACAGGTTGGCCAGGCGCACCGCGTCCCAGGCCACCAGGCTCGTCAGCTGATCCGGCGCCACGCCGAAGTGCTTGCGCAGGGCCTGGACCCAGCTCTGGCTGCCCGTCATCAGCTGGCTCAGCTCGGCGCTCGAGTGCCCGGTCTGCGCGGACAGCGCCCGCATGTCCAGGTGCTCGCGCGCCTTGATCTGGAAGAACGCGGGAAACCACGCGTCCATGACCAGGCGCAGCACGCCGGGCGTGGACTGCACCGCCGCATCGATCGCGCCGATGGCCTTCCAGGCCGGCAGGTACTTCGCGCGCTGCCCGTCCTCGGTCAGCCAGCGCGCGGTCTGCTCGAAGCTCGCGCGGTCGCTCACGTTCCACACCTGCGCGATGCCTTCGCGCAGGGTGTCGTTGTCCTTGCCGGTGAGCACCGCGTTCACGCAATCGCCGTTGAAGGCCGACAGCGGCGTGCTCAGCGTGACCAGCCATTGCTCCTGCGCGGAAAGCGCGGGCGCGGCGGCGTCGAACTTGAGCTTGTCGTTGTCGAGCATCGCGTGCGCGAGCGTGTCCTTGAACCCCATGAAAACTCCTCCGAATCTTGTTGAATGGCGCGCGGGCGGATCAGGCCTTCGATTGCAGGCGCACAACCTCCTGCTGCAGAAACGCCAGGAAGGGTGCGCGCAGCGATTCCTTCATGTGCGCGGGCAGCGCCATCGGCGGGGTCGAGCCCGTCAGCAGCTGGTCGCCCTTCTCTCCGATCTGCAGCGCGCGCGCCTCCACACGCTCCAGCGCGATGCGCAGCGGCGACTCCATCAGGTCCTTGCCGTACAGCGCCTGCGTGGTGAGCGCCACGCCGTAGGGGCCGCCGAAGAGCGGAAAGTCGGCCAGCGCGAACTGCAGCGTCTCGCCCGCGGGAATCTGGAACTTGTCCGTCACCTTGCCCAGCTTCTTGGCCAGCTTCGGGTTGGCGGGGTCGAGCAAGGTGTCGACTGCGCCGTGGTCGGCCACCAGCTCGGCCAGCCTCCAGACGCGTTGCTGCGCCTGTCGCTGGCTGCCGTTTTCCGCGTGGTACGCGACCACCGCCGCGACCGTCGGCGCCAGCAGTTCGCCGCAGCGTTTGAGCAGCACCGGCTCGGGCGCGTCGGCCACGCCGGACCAGTCTTTCCACGCCTTGAAGCGCGCGAGCAGCGTCGAGACGAACGAAGGTGCATCGTCCGCGCGCGCCGGCAAGGCATGGCCCTGCGCCGGTGGCGGTGCGGCCGACAGCACGGTGAAGTCGTCCTGCACGTACACGGCCTGGTCGGTCAGCAGCAGCCCTTGCGAGGTGCGCTTGCCACTGAGCCGGTTCATCGCGTGGTAGCCGAGGAAGAAGAGCGGAATCTCGTCGCCCAGCCACGGCTTGGGCAGGTACATCTGCTCGACCGCCTGCGCGAACACCTGCGGCGCATCTTCGTGGTCGGGGTGGTCTGCCTGGTCGGGCAGGAAGGCAAAGGCCGACAGGTCGGCATGCAACGGTGCCTGCACCTGTTGCTGCACGCGTGCGCGCAAGGCATCGCCGTGGCGCGCGTGTTCGGGCGGCAGCGCGCCCAGGTGATCGGTGAACGACGAAAAAACGAATGACATGCTGAATCTCTCCCTGAAACCGTGGTTGTGAATGGGTAAGCGGCCCGGCATCTGCTTCCGTGGGCCATGCACGGCAGATCGGCCGTGACCGCGGCGTGTCCTGGAAGGACACCGCCGCAACGCCGGCCCAAGGGAAGCGTTCCCCGGCGGCTCACGGACTGGATGATCACGCGCCCCCATGTCAGGAGCGCGGCCATGCTACTGGGAAGCGTCGCCTGGCATTCTGACGAATTCTGCGAGGCCGCGCGATCACGAGATTCGCGCCGCTAGCATCACCGCATCTTCAAACCGTGGCCGCACCGCGACACGCCACACACGGGAGTCAAACGAATGGGTACATGGTCGACAGCAGGCTTCGGCAACGACGAGGCACTCGATTGGCTGGCTGAATTGCAGGAAGCCGATGACGCGCTCGCCTTCATCCGCGAGACGCTGGATTCAGGTTCGACCGAAGGCACCGTCGCCGCGGCCGAAGTGCTGGCACTGCTCGCCGGACACGGCAGCGCCGACGTGCACCCGGATGCCGTCGACTGGTGCGCCGGCAAGGCCGCGCCGCCCACCGACCTGCGCCATGCCGCCGCCGACGCGCTGCAGGCCATCCTCGACGACCCCGATGCGGACGGGCACGACACCTGGGCCGAGCTGGGCGAGGACGACGAGGACTACCTTGCGTGGCTGGCCAACCTGAAGAGCCTGCAGGTCCGGCTGCGCGGCTGAACCGCGCTGAACGCGCCCGGCGTTCCGGCCAAAGCGTGCGCCGTGTTACGTAACGAGTGGCGACAGCTGCCCGTTTTGCACCATTGGCCTGACAGGGCCATTCGCACAAAAATCGTTTCGAATCAACGAGATACGGCGTTTCCGGCCCGTCGCTGAGGGCTGAAGTCGAAGGCGGCACGCATGTTGCCCTCTGTAGTCATTTATTTGACGAGGAGGCCGCATGACCACCACCGTATCGCCGATCGCTTCGATCCCCGCCGCCGCCGAAAGCGGCGCCCCCGTGGTGCTTGCACAGGCCAGCGTCACCCCCCTGGGCCCTGTCGGGTCGAGCACTCCCATGGCCGCGCCCGCCGGGCCGACCAGCCTGGGCACCCTGTCCAACGCCACGCCCGGCACGGTCGTCATGCGCGACGGATTTCGCATGCCGGTGGACGGCAACCAGACCCTCATCGCCGGCGACCGCGTGATCGTGCCCGACGGTGGGCAGGCCAACGTGCTCTTCCCCGGCTCGGCCACCAACAAGGCGCCGCTGGCCGGTGTGTTCGCAGGCGGCACCGACGCCACCATCACCTCGACCAAGCTGTCCAGTGGCCTGGAGCAGGTGAACGTCGACGTGGCCGCGGGCAACCTCGATGTCACCTCGCCCGACAGCGACGCGGAAGCCGCGGCACTCGCCGTGAGCAAGAAGACCGCAGCCGGCAGCGGCATCGGCCTGGGTGAATTCGCACTCGGCGCACTGGGCGCCATCGGCCTGGGCGCCGCGCTGAGCGGCGGTGGCGGCGGCGACGGCGGCGGGTTCCCGCTGTTCGTCTCGGGCATCGGCGACAGCGACGCGGATGCCGATTCGGATGCCGATGCAGACGCCGACGCCGACTCGGATGCAGACGCCGATGCCGATGCCGATGCCGATTCGGACGCCGACGCGGATTCGGATGCAGACGCCGACGCTGATGCAGACGCCGATTCGGACGCGGATGCCGATGCCGACGCAGACCACCTGCTCGATCCGGGCGACGGCCTCGCCGGGCACCTGCTGGGCGCCCTCGACAACGCGCTCGGCCTGGGCGGCGGTGCGACCAACGTGCGCAGCGCCTCCGGCTCGTCGGGCACGCTGGCCTCGCTGATGCCCGTGGCCGACGGCCTCACCGACCTCGTCGACGACCTGCTCTCGCCGGTCACCGGCGAGGAGTTCAAGCCCAACGATCCCAACGAGTTCGAACCGGTGGACAACGCGGTCGAAAACATTGCCGTTCACGTGGGCGGCGTGCTGACCCCCGTGGTCGACGGCCTGCTCGGCGAAGGCCTGACCGACGCCCTCGTCGGCTCGCTGATCGGCCAGGTCGACTACCTGACCGATGCGCTGGGCAATGCGCTGGAGAACGTGCTGGGCAGCGAAGGCCTGCTCGGCGGCATCACCACCCCGCTGGGCCTGGACGGCCTCGTGGACGACCTGCTCGGCACCGACGGTGTCGTCGGCCAGGTGCTCGAGGGGCTGCTGGGTGACGGCAGCCTGCTGGGCAGCGTGCTCGGCGAAGACGGATTGATCGGGCAGTTGCTGGGCGATGACGGGCTGCTCGGCGGCGTGCTGGGCGATGGCGGTTTGCTGGGCGGCGTGCTCGGCGGCGATGGCGGCTTGCTGGGCGGTGTGCTGGGTGACGATGGCCTGCTGGGCGGCTTGCTCGGTGGCGATGGCGGTCTGCTCGGCGGTGTGCTCGGCGACGACGGATTGCTGGGCGGTGTTCTCGGTGGCGAAGGTGGCTTGCTTGGCGGTGTGCTGGGTGACGGCCTGTTGGGCGGCTTGCTCGGTGGCGATGGCGGTCTGCTCGGCGGTGTGCTCGGCGACGACGGATTGCTGGGCGGCGTCCTCGGTGGCGAAGGTGGCTTGCTCGGGGGCGTGCTGGGTGACGACGGCCTGCTGGGTGGCCTCCTCGGTGGCGAGGGCGGCCTGCTTGGCGGCGTGCTGGGCGACGACGGCCTGGTCAGCGGCCTCCTCGGTGACGAAGGCATCCTGGGCGGCGTGCTCGGCGGCGACGGCGCCCTGTCCGGCCTGCTCGGCAGCGAAGGCCTCACCGGCGGACTGCTCGGTGGCGACGGGCTCGTGGACAGCCTGCTCGGCCCCGATGGCGCGGTCGGCTCCCTGCTGAACGCGACCCCGCTGGCCGGCCTGCTCGGCGGCGAAGACGGCTTGCTCGGCGGCCTGGTGGGCGATGACGGGCTCCTGGGTGGCGTCCTCGGTGACGACGGCCTGCTGGGCGGTGTGCTGGGCGACGACGGCATCCTCGGTGCCGAAGGCCCGGTCGGCGGCCTGTTGAATGGCGTCCTTGGCGGCGACGGCGGCGGCTTGCTCGGCGGTGTGCTGGGTGACGATGGTTTGTTGGGCGGGCTGCTCGGCGGTGACGGCGGCTTGCTGGGTGGCTTGCTCGGCGACGACGGCCTTCTGGGCGGCGTCCTCGGTGGCGACGGTGGCCTGCTCGGCGGCGTGCTCGGCGACGACGGTCTGCTGGGTGGCGTCCTCGGTGGTGAGGGAGGCCTGCTCGGCGGCTTGCTGGGTGACGAAGGCCTGCTGGGCAGCCTGCTCAGCGGCGGCGACGGCGGATTGCTTGGCGGCGTGCTGGGTGATGACGGCTTGCTGGGTGGCGTCCTCGGCGGTGACGGCGGTCTGCTCGGCGGCGTGCTCGGTGACGACGGCCTGCTGGGCGGCGTCCTCGGCGGTGACGGCGGCTTGCTCGGCGGCGTACTGGGTGACGATGGTCTCCTGGGCGGCGTCCTCGGCGGCGACGGTGGTCTGCTTGGCGGCGTGCTGGGTGACGACGGCCTGCTGGGCGGCGTCCTTGGCGGGGACGGCGGTTTGCTCGGCGGCGTGCTCGGTGACGACGGCCTCCTGGGTGGCGTTCTCGGCGGCGACGGTGGTCTGCTCGGCGGCGTGCTGGGTGATGACGGCTTGCTGGGCGGCGTCCTCGGCGGTGACGGCGGCTTGCTCGGCGGCGTGCTGGGTGACGACGGTCTCCTGGGCGGCGTCCTCGGCGGCGACGGCGGTCTGCTCGGTGGCGTGCTGGGTGACGACGGCCTGCTGGGCGGCGCCCTCGGTGGCGGCGAAGGCGGCTTGCTCGGCGGCATCGTCGGCGAAGACGGCCTCGTGGGCAGCCTGCTCGGCGGCTTGCTCGGAGGCAAGAGCCCCGTCGCGGACATCCTGGAGCCGGTGTCGTCGGTGCTCTGCCATGCAAGCGATGCCGTGGCACCGGTCGTGGCCGAGGCCACGCAAGCCGCATCCGGCGCCGCGGTGCCCGCAGCCGACATCCTGGCCGGCGCCAGCTCGGCGGTCGCCCCAGTGGTCGCGGAAGTGGTGAACACCGTCGAGCACGCGGTCACGCCGCTGGTCTGCGAGGTCGTGGCCCCGATCACCAGCCTGCTCGACCACAGCGGCACGGGCTCTGCGCTGGCGCCTGTGACGAACATCCTGCACGGCCTGCTGGGCTGACCGAAGGCGGGAGAGGCCGGCAACGGCCCTCCCCTTTGTTCCAATTCGCGCACACGAAGGCGCAGCGCACCGCTTCCGGCGCGCTGCGCCTTCGCACGCCTGCCGTGCACAATCGGCGCTCCCGAGACCAGAGCCCCTTTGCCCCACGCCGCGCATGCGAATCCACGAACTGAAACGACGACTCCGCGAGGCCGGGGCCGGTCCCAGCCACGAGCAGCGCATCCTGCGGCTGTGGTCGCATGCGCTGCCGCGCAACAGCGGCAGGCGCCTGCCGGCCACCTTCTTCCCGTCGTCGCTGATGGAAGCCCTGCCGGCCATCGAGGCCGAACTTGCGGGCCTGGCGCGCATCCACGCGGTTCATCCCGGCGCGGACGGCTCCGAGCGGCTGCTCGTTGCGCTGGCCGACGGCCAGACGGTGGAAAGCGTGCTGCTGCCGCGCGATGGCCTGTGCGTCTCGTCGCAGGTCGGCTGCGCCGTCGGGTGCCAGTTCTGCATGACGGGGCGCGACGGCTTGCTGCGCCAGGTCGAAAGCGCCGAGATCATTGCGCAGGTCGCGCTCGCGCGCCTGCGCCGGCCGGTGCGCAAGGTGGTGTTCATGGGCATGGGCGAACCGGCGCACAACCTGGACAACGTGATCGAGGCCATCGAGCTGCTCGGCACCGTGGGCAACATCGGCCACAAGAACCTGGTGTTCTCCACCGTGGGCGACCCGCGCGTGTTCGAGCGGCTGCTGCAGGCGCGCGTGCGGCCCGCGCTGGCGCTCTCGCTGCACACGACCAATGCCGAGCTGCGCAAGAAGCTCCTGCCGCGCGCGCCGAACCTGACACCCGAAGCCCTCATCGATGCAGGCGAGCACTACGCCCGCGCCACCGGCTACCCGATCCAGTACCAGTGGACGCTGCTCGAAGGCGTGAACGACGGCCCCGAGGAAGTCGAAGGCATCGTGCGGCTGCTGTCGGGCAAGTACGGCGTGCTGAACATGATCCCGTTCAACACGGTGGAGGGCGTGGACTTCGGCCGCCCGTCGCGCGAGCGCTGCGAGCAGATGGCCCGCGCGCTGCACGAACGCGGCATCCTCACGAAGCTGCGCTACTCGGCCGGCCAGGACGTCGACGGCGGCTGCGGCCAGCTGCGGGCACGCGCGGCCGAGGTGCGGGTGACGGTGCCGATCCACCGCGCCGACGACCGGCTCAGCTGAGCGAAGCCATCCAGTCCCACACCGCGCCGGGCGCCTCGACCATCACGTTGTGGCCATGCGGGCCGAGGTCGCGAGCGTCGGGGTCGAGGGAGCGGGTCTGTTCCATCGTCACCAGTGCGTCGTGGCGCCCCTGGCCGAGGTGGACGGGGCAGCGCGCCAAGCCGACCAGTTCGGACAGCGGCGGCTTGCCCACGGCATTGGCGCGCGGGTCCGTCGCGAGGCGCCAACCCTCGTCCTCTTGCGTCACGCCGCGCGCCACGACAGGCGCCGCCGCGTCGGCGATCGCGGCCAGGCCGGAGACCTTCAGGTAGCGGTCCCACGCCTCTTCTTCCGTCGCGAAACGCTTGGCGGGCTGCGTCGCCAGCATCTCCATGCGGCGGACCTCTTCATCGCTCCATGCGACCTTGATGCCCGCCGCGAACACCGCGTGCGGCACGACACCGAACCATCCCGTCGCGAGAGCCAGGCCGATCACGCCGCCCAGCGAATGGCCGAGCACCACGAGCCGGCCTTCGGGCTGCAGATGCGGCAGCACCGCACGCGCCACGGCGGCGGCGTGCTGGCCGATGGCGTAGGAGGCCTGCCGGTCCGATGCGCCGTGCCCGGGCAGGTCGAGCGCAAGCCAACGGCCGCGCCATCGCGCATCCGCCTGCGCGCACAGCGGCGACCACACCGCGCCTGTCGCGCCCATGCCGTGCAGCAGCACCAGCAGGTCCGGGCCTTCGCCGCCTTGTTCCGTGTACATGTCCTTTGTCTCCTGGCACTTTCGATGGCGCGAGAATACCCGGCGACGCACCGGAAAGGGCCCGATCGGCACCCGCTGCCGCAAGACAGCGCGGGGCCTTGTCCGGCCCCGTTTGCGCGGAATGGCTGACGCGCCGTACCCTGTGGTCCGGGGCATGCTTGGCGTTGTTTTTCCCCGTCTCCCCGACGCTTCTCTTTTCCCTTCTCCTCCAAAGGCTTTCGCCGCCCCTCAAGAACCCATGCTTGATCGCCGATCCTTCCTCGCCGCCGGCAGTGCCGCCGCCGCACTCGCCGCCCTGGGACTGCCCGAAGAGGCGCTGGCCGCCAACGGCCTGCAACTGAGCCAGCCGGCGCCCTTCTCCTTCGATGCGCTCGTCGCGCAGGCCAAGCGCCTCGCAGCCCGCCCCTACACCGCCGCCGCGCCGCTGGCGCCGCAGGTGCTGGAGCGCATCGACTACGACGCGCACGGCAAGATCCGCTTCGACCCTGCCAACGCCCTCTTCCGCGACGGACCCGGCGCGTTTCCCGTCACGTTCTTTCACCTCGGCCGCTTCTTCCAGACACCGGTGCGCATGCACGTGCTGGAGACCGCCGGCGGCGACAGCTTTGCGCGCGAGGTGCTCTACAGCCCGACGTACTTCTCGATGCCCCCCGACAGCCCCGCACGCGCGCTGCCCGAAGGCGCCGGGTTCGCAGGCTTCCGCCTGCAGGAAAGCCGCTTGGGCGATCAAAGCAAGCTCGACTGGCAGAAGAACGACTGGGTCGCCTTTCTCGGCGCCTCGTACTTCCGCGCCATCGGCGAGCTCTACCAATACGGCCTGTCGGCGCGCGGCATCGCGCTCGACGTCGCGGTGCCCGACAAGCCCGAGGAGTTCCCGAACTTCACGCGCTTCTATTTCGAGACGCCCGCCGCGGGCAACACCACCTCGATGACCGTCTACGCGCTGCTCGAGGGGCCGAGCGTCACCGGCGTGTTCAAGTTCGTCATGCAGCGCGGCAAGGCCGTGATCATGGACATCGACGCGCGCGTGTTCCTGCGCCGCGACGTGTCGCGCCTGGGCCTGGTGCCGCTCACATCGATGTACTGGTACTCGGAGACCATCAAGCCCACCGCCATCGACTGGCGCCCCGAGGTGCACGACTCCGACGGCCTCGCGATCTGGAACGGCGCGGGCGAGCGCATCTGGCGACCGCTCAACAACCCCACGCAGACCCGCGCCTCCGCTTTCGCCGACACCCGGCCGCGCGGCTTCGGCCTGCTGCAGCGCGACCGCAACTTCGACCACTACCAGGACGGCGTCAACTACGAAAAGCGCCCGAGCCTGTGGATCGAACCGCTGGGCGACTGGGGCGAAGGCTCGGTGCAGCTCATCGAGATCCCGACCGACGACGAGATCCACGACAACACCGTCGCCTTCTGGGTGCCCAAGGCCGATGCAAAAGCGGGTGCGAGCTACAGCCTGCAATACCGGCTGCACTGGACGGACCAGGAACCTTTTCCGTCACCGCTCGCACGCTGCGTCGCCACCCGCATCGGCCGCGGCGGCCAGCCCGGCCAGCCACGGCCGCAGGGCGTGCGCAAGTTCATGGTGGAGTTCATCGGGCAGCCACTCACCACGGTGCCCTTCGGCGTCAAGCCCGAACTGGTGCTCACCGCGCCGCGCGGCAAGTTCTCCTACGTATTCGCCGAAGCCGTGCCTAACGGCGTGCCTGGCCACTGGCGCGCACAGTTCGACTTCACGCCCGAGGGCACGGAGCCGGTCGACATGCGGCTGTATCTGAAGAACGGGGATCAGACGTTGACGGAGACCTGGCTGTATCAGTATCAGCCGGGGTGAGTGGGAACGGCTGCATCTTGCGGCCTCAGTTGATTCGTGCGTTGGTCAGTTGCATGTCTTCGAACTGACTTCCTGTGAAGTCGACCTGCTCGCCCTGCAGGTTGGTCGCACTCACTTGCGTGCCTCTGCACTCAAGCAACTTCAGACCCGACCAATGGCTCGCATCGAAGTTCAGTTCGGTCCAGTTGCATCGAGTGAAGGCGCAATCACTGAGCGTGCTGGCCTTGAGCTGCGATGCACTGAAAGTGCAGTCCACAAAGGTGCATCCGTTGATCGCGATGCGCTGCATGTCGCATTGGCTGAAGGAGCAACCGCTGAACTGGCATGCGGTCCAGACGGCATCTTGAAAAGTGATCGATGTGAAGCTGCTGCCACTGAAGGCGCTGGACGAGAAGGTGATCAAGTTCAGGTCCAAGCCAGCGTAGGCATTGCCGTCGCTCTGGCCAGACAGACCCGCTGGCGCACCGCCTGCGCCTTTTCGCCACTTGTCGTGGTCCTCGATGATTTGTTTGGCGCTCATGGTGCCCTCAACCTATCCGACCGCACATGACGAAACACACGAACGCCCAATAGAGCCCGCAAAGCACGACGAGGAGCGCAAGAACCACCCACAGGATGGTTCCAGCCACCGATCCTGGCTTTTTCTTTTCCTGCTTAGCCATGTTGGACAACTCCCTGCGCATCGCGGCCGAGATCCGTCGCCTCGCTCGCGCCAAGGTTGAGAGCGTCGGACGTCTTGAGCAGCAGCTCGTACTCGAACAGACTGTTGACGGCTTCGCGCCCATACAAACGAACCGGCTCGAGCGCCGGACGCCCCAGAAACACCGGAATGGCGGTGCTGTTGACGTCGAGCGTGCGCGTTGGCGCAGCACGGAATGCGGACATGTGTTCCTCCCTGAAGCCGCTCCTGTGGATCAGGAGTCAGGCCGCGGATTGTGGGAGGCCCATGCGCGCAAAAACGGGAGGAAAGAATCGGGCAACTATTGCGAAGCGAGCAGCGTGACGGACTGCACGCACCGCTCATTGCCCAGGCCGGTCCTGACCGGCCTCGGCCGTTATCGCTTTGTGACCGACACCAGCTCGACTTCGAAATTCAGCGTCGCATTCGGCGGAATCAAACCGTTGCCCGCACCGCGCGCACCATAAGCAATCGACGCCGGGCAGGTCAGCTTGGCCTTGCCGCCCGGCTTCATCTTCTGCACGCCTTCGGTCCAGCACGGGATCACGCCGTTGAGCGGGAACTCGGTGGGTTCGCCGCGCTTGTACGAGCTGTCGAACTCCTTGCCGCTGTCGGGGAAGGTGCCGCGGTAGTGGACCTTGACCACGTCGGTGGCGGCGGGCGATGCGCCGGTGCCTTCCTTGAGCGACTGGTAGATCAGGCCGCTGGGCGTGGTGACCGCCGCGGACTGCGCAAAGGCGGCGGGAATGGCAAGGACGGACACGAGCGCGGCACAGAAAAATGACTTCACGAAACACCTCGGTGGTTGAAAAGCTGCCGATTATGGACAGCCCCCGTGAAGCTCCCTGTACGCCGATGTATCCGATGGAACGGCCCTTGCTTTGGGAGGGGTGCACTGTCACCATCCGCCCAGAGAGGAAGCCCCCATGCGCTCCAACGACGCTCCGCCGGCCCCCGTCGCCGGCACCGGTCATCTCAAGAAAGTCCTCGGTCCCGTCCAGTTGTGGGGCATCGCGGTCGGCCTCGTCATCTCGGGTGAGTACTTTGGTTGGAGCTACGGCTGGAACACGGCCGGCACGCTCGGCTTCCTGGTCGCCACGGTGCTGGTGGCGACGATGTACACGACCTTCATCTTCAGTTTCACCGAGCTCTCGACCGCCATCCCGCACGCGGGCGGCCCCTTCGCCTATGCGCGGCGCGCCTTCGGGCCGCGCGGCGGTTTCGTGGCGGGTTTTGCGACGCTGATCGAATTCGTCTTCGCGCCGCCAGCCATCGCGCTGGCCATCGGCGCCTACCTCAACGTGCAGTTCCCTGGCATCAATCCGAAGTGGTTCGCGGTCGGGGCCTACGTGGTCTTCATCGGGCTGAACTGGATCGGCATCGGCATCGCGGCGGCGTTCGAGTTGTTCGTCACGGTGCTCGCGATCTTCGAGCTGCTGGTGTTCATGGGCGTGGTCGCGCCGGGC
Source organism: Variovorax sp. GW822-FHT04A09 (assembly GCF_058801005.1). Taxonomy (NCBI): domain Bacteria; kingdom Pseudomonadati; phylum Pseudomonadota; class Betaproteobacteria; order Burkholderiales; family Comamonadaceae; genus Variovorax; species Variovorax sp. GW822-FHT04A09. The sequence goes on from NZ_JBXAMV010000001.1 coordinate 1,672,378, forward strand.
TGGTCGATGGCGAACTTCGTGGCCCACGGATGGGCCGGCGGCAACGTGCTGAACGGCGCGGCGGTGTCGGGCATCTTCGCGTCGATCCCGTTCGCGATCTGGTTCTTCCTGGCCATCGAGGGCGCAGCCATGGCGGCCGAAGAGGCGCGCGATCCGCACCGCACGATTCCGCTGGCCTACACCACCGGCATCGTCACGCTGGTGCTGCTGGCCTTCGGCGTGATGATCTTCGCGGGCGGCGTGGGCGACTGGCGCCAGCTCGCGAACATCAACGACCCGCTGCCGCAGGCCATGAAAGCGGTGGTGGGCGCCAACAGCGGCTGGCTGCACATGCTGGTGTGGATCGGCCTGTTCGGCCTGGTCGCCTCGTTCCACGGCATCCTCATGGGCTACTCGCGCCAGATCTTCGCGCTCGCGCGCGCCGGCTACCTGCCCGCCTACTTCGCCGGCCTGAGCCCGCGCTTCGACACGCCGCACCGCGCGCTGCTGGCCGGCGGCGTGGTCGGCATCGCCGCCATCTTCAGCGACGAATGGATGCAGTTCGGCGGCCAGACGCTCACGGCCAACATCGTCACCATGGCCGTGCTCGGTGCGATCGTGATGTACCTGATCTCGATGGCCGCGCTGTTCAAGCTGCGGCGCACCGAGCCCGACCTGCTGCGCACCTACCGCGCGCCCTTCTACCCCGTGTTCCCGGCCGTCGCGCTCGGGCTCGGCCTGGTGTGCCTGGGCGCGATGGTCTGGTTCAACCCGATGCTCACGGTGCTGTTCCTCGTGCTGATGGCGGCCGCGTACGGCTACTTCCTGCTCACCTCGGCGCAGCGCGACGCCGCCGCGCCGGACGCGATGTTGTCTTCCACGCCCTGACAAACAAAGATGCGCTACCGCACCACCATTGCCGGCCAGGGCTTCGCCTTCGACGATCTGCGACAGGTGCTCGCCTGCGCCAGCCCCGCGCGCTCGGGCGACTACCTCGCCGGCCTCGGCGCGGCGACCGCGCAGCAGCGCATGGCCGCACGCCACGTGCTGGCCGACACGCCGCTGAAGCAGTTCCTCACCGAGGCGCTGATTCCCTACGAGCAGGACAACATCACGCGGCTCATCATCGACACGCACGATGCGCAGGCCTTCGCGCCGGTCGCGCATCTCACGGTCGGCGACTTCCGCAACTGGCTGCTGTCGGAGCAAGCCACCACAGAGGCACTCGCCGCGCTCGCACCAGGCCTCACGCCCGAGATGGTGGCGGCCGTGTCCAAGCTCATGCGCAACCAGGACCTGGTCGCGGTCGCGAAGAAGTGCCACGTGGTCACGCGCTTTCGCGACACCATCGGCCTGCCCGGCCACCTGGCCGTTCGCCTGCAACCCAACCACCCCACCGACGACCTGCGCGGCGTGGCCGCCTCCACGCTCGACGGCCTGCTCTACGGCGCGGGCGACGCGGTGATCGGCATCAACCCCGTGTCCGACAGCCTGCCGGTGCTCGGGCGCCTGCTGCACATGCTCGACGAGGTGATCCAGCGTTTCGAGATCCCCACGCAAAGCTGCGTGCTCACGCACGTGACCAACACGCTGAAGCTCGCCGAGGCCGGCGCGCCGGTGGACCTCGTGTTCCAGTCGATCGCGGGCACCGAGAAAGCGAACCTCTCGTTCGGCGTGACGCCCGCTTTGCTCGACGAGGCCCATGCCGCGGCGCAGTCGCTTTCGCGCGGCACCGTCGGCAACAACCTCATGTACTTCGAGACCGGCCAGGGCAGCGCGCTCTCGGCCAACGCCCATTTCGGCGTCGACCAGCAGACCTGCGAGGTGCGCGCCTATGCACTCGCACGGCGCTACCAGCCGCTGCTCATCAACACCGTGGTCGGCTTCATCGGCCCCGAGTACCTGTACGACGGCAAGCAGATCATCCGCGCCGGGCTCGAAGACCACTTCAGCGGCAAGCTGATGGGCCTGCCGATCGGCTGCGACATCTGCTACACCAACCACGCCGAAGCCGACCAGGACGACATGGACACGCTGCTCGTGCTGCTGGGCACGGCGGGCATCAACTTCATCATGGGCATCCCGGGCGCGGACGACGTGATGCTCAACTACCAGAGCACCTCGTTCCACGACGCCCTCTTCCTGCGCGAAACGCTGGGCCTGAAGCGCGCGCCCGAGTTCGAGGCCTGGCTGCAGCGCATGCAGATCACCGACACCGCCGGGCGGCTCGCACCGCCCACGGCCAACCGGCTGTTGAGCGACATGGGCGGACTGTCCGCGCTGGCGCCATGAGCGATTCGCCGGTCACCCCCAACCCCTGGGCGCAATGGCGCGCCGCCACGCCCGCGCGGCTCGCGCTGGGCCGCGCCGGTGCCGGCATGCCCACCGACGAGACGCTGCGCTTCGGCTGGGCCCACGCGATGGCGCGCGACGCGATCCATGCGGCACTGGATGTCGACGCGCTCGATGCCGCACTGCGCGCGGACCAGTGGGACGTGAATCGCGTGCGCAGCCGCGCGCCCGACCGCACCACCTACCTGCGCCGCCCCGACCTGGGCCGCCAGCTCGATGCCGAAGACGCCGCGCGCCTGCGCGACGGCCGACCTGCGGGCGGCTGCGACGTCTGCTTCGTGATCGGTGACGGCCTCTCCTCGCTCGCCGTCGCCCGCCACGCCGTGCCGCTGCTCGCGGCGCTGCGCCCGCAGCTGCCGCCCGGCACGCGCCTGTCGCCCGTCTTCATCGCCACCCAGGCACGCGTGGCGCTGGCCGATGAACTGGGCGAAGCGGTCGGCGCGGCGCTGTCGGTCATGCTGATCGGCGAACGCCCGGGCCTGAGTTCGCCCGACAGCCTCGGCATCTACCTGACCCATTCGCCGCGCCGTGGCCGGCACGACGCCGAACGCAACTGCATCTCGAACGTGCGACCCGAGGGGCTGTCGTACGCGCAGGCCGCCTTCAAGCTTGCGTGGCTGGTGCGCGAGTCGCTGCGCCGGGGGTTGAGCGGGGTGGGGCTCAAGGACGAGAGCGACCTGGCGGTGCTGGCTGCAAGCCCGGACGCCGTTGCCTATGATCCCGGGACCGATCCCCAGGAGACAAGCAGATGAACGCCCCTCGCTACCCCCTCGCCGAACTGAAAGACCTGCCCGACGACATCCGCACCGCGATCCTTGCCGTGCAGGAAAAGGCCGGCTTCGTGCCCAACGTGTTCCTCGGCCTTGCGCACCGCCCCGCCGAGTGGCGGGCCTTCTTCGCGTACCACGACGCGCTGATGCTCAAGGAAGAAGGCTCGCTCACCAAGGGCGACCGCGAGATGATCGTCACCGCCACCAGCGCGGTGAACCAATGCCTGTACTGCGTGGTGGCGCACGGCGCGTTGCTGCGCATCTACGAGAAGAAACCGCTGGTGGCCGATCAGGTGGCGGTGAACTACCGCAAGGCCGACATCACGCAGCGCCAGCGCGCGATGCTCGACTTTGCGATGAAGGTCTGCGAACGCTCGCACGAGATCGACGACCGCGACTTCGGGCCGCTGCACGCGCACGGCTTCGACGACGAGGACATCTGGGACATCGCGGCCATCACCGCCTTCTTCGGCCTGAGCAACCGCCTGGCCAGCTTCAGCGGCATGCAGCCGAACCCGGAGTTCTTCCTGATGGGCCGGCTGCCGCGCGAAAAGAAGTAAGAAGCCGAAGCTGCGAGCGCGCTCAGGCCTTGCCGCGGCACGAGGCCAGCGCATCGAGCGCGGGCTTGTAGGTGGGCGTGGTCACGTCCATGAGGCCCAGCACCGTGTGATAGAGGTTGTCGTGCGTGAGCGGCGCATCCAGGCCCGCCTCCATGCACGAGCGCGAGAGCTTGCGGCGCTCGCTCATGCCGTCGCCGAACCACGTGACCATGGGCACGTGCTTTTGCGCATCGGGCGCGAAGCTGTAGGGCACGCCGTGCAGGAACAGGCCGTACTCGCCCAGCGACTCGCCGTGGTCGCTCATGTACAGCAGCGCCGTGTCGTACTGCTTCGATTGGGTCTGGAGCCAGTCGATGGTCTGGCCGAGGAAATGGTCGGTCTGCGCGATCGAGTTGTCGTAGACGTTCATCAGCTCGGCATGCGCGCACTCGGCCAGCGCGTTGGTCTTGCACTCGGGCGTGAAGCGCTTCAGCTCGGGCGCCGAACGCTTGTAGTAGGCCGGGCCGTGGCTGCCCATCTGGTGCATCACGAGCACGACGCCCTTGGCGCGGCGCTCGGCGGGCAGCGCGGCGATGCGTTCGTCCAGCCCCTTGAGCATCACGTTGTCGAGGCACTCCTCGCCGTCGCACAGGGCCTTCTTGGTGGCCGCGTCGAGCCCGTCGAAGGCAGAGGCGTTCGGGATGCGCGCGCACACGCCCTTGCAGCCGGCCTGGTTGTCGAGCCAGAACACGGCCAGGCCCGAGGCCTGCAGCACGTCCATGAGGTTCTCGTACTCGTCCTTGCGCGACTCGTAGCCGCTCTTGCCCAGGGGCGAGAACATGCAGGGCACCGAGGCCAGTGTGTTGGTGCCGCACGAGCGCACCTCGCGGTAGCTCAGCACGTTGCGCTTCGCCAGCTCGGGCGTGGTGTCGCGGGCGTAGCCGTTCAGGCCGAAGTGATCGGACCGCGCGGTCTCGCCCACCACCACCACGAACAGCGGCGGGCGCTTCTGCGCTGCGTAGCTCGCGCCCAGCGCCGTGCCTGCGGTGATCGGGATCAGCTTGCTGCTGCGCTTGAACATCGGCTTGAGCACCACGGCGCCGGCCGAGTACAGGCTGGCGATCGGGTTCATCATGTAGCGCAGGTGCACGTTGTTGCGCATCAGCGGCGCGAGCTGCCGGTTCATGGCCACGGCCGTGACCACCGCCACGACGGCGGCCAGCACCAGCAGCAGCGCGTTGCGCCAGACGTGCGACAGCAGCCCCATCGGCACGATGCGCACGCGCCAGATCGCCCAGGCCGCGGGCAGCACGACCACGAGCACGTTGAAGGCCATGCGCCCGCTCAGCAGGTCGCGCGCTTCGTTGGGGTCGGTCTGGAACGCGTTCGCGATCATGCTCGGGTCCATCACCACGCGGTACTGGAGCATGTAGTGCTGCGCCACCGCGGCGATCACGACCACGAGCAGCCACAACGGCTTCATCCAGCGCGACCAGGCCGTGAGCGACAGCATCGCGACGGTGCCGCAGAAGGTGAGCATCCCCAGCGCGGCGATGGTCGGCATGTAGGTGCTGGGCGCGCCGCCCAGGCGGGCCAGGTCGTTCAGCAGCGGCCAGTTGGCGGTGAGGCCGAGGTACAGGCTGAGCCAGAGGATCACCTGCCGCGTCGAGCGGGGCTGCGAGATCCAGCGGTCGATGCGTTGCCAGAAAGTACCGGCGGCGCCCGCATCCGACAGCGGCGCGGGGCGGGATTCAGATCGGCTGGGAGCACGCGCCAGCAGCGCGGAGTCGAGACGCGAAACAGACATGCCGCCAATGTAGGCAGCGTGCCTGAAGAGAGCCTGAACAGTTCATTCAGAGCGCATTCAGGCTCGGCCGATGCGCGCGCGACGCAGCAGACGCAGGCGCGGGCTGCGCGACACCGCGCGGCCGGCGGGGCGGCTGATGCCGCGCTCCACCACGATCGAGACCAGCGCCGCCAGGATCGCGGCGGCCGTCACGTCGGTCGGAAAATGCAGGCCCAGGTACAGCCGGCTCCAGGCCACCACCACCGCCGCCACCAGCGCCAGCCGCATGGGCGTGCGCCACGGCAGGCACCACAGCGAGAAGGCGGCGGCAAAGGTGCCGGCCGCATGCAGGCTGGGGAAGCCCGGCCGCGCGCCCTGCGGCACCCACTGGATGCCCAGGCCGTAGAACGCGGGCCGCGGGAACGGCAGCACCGAGCGGAACACGTTCACCACCAGCCACACGACGAGCACGCTGACCAGCGCGGTGAAGAAGGCGTGGCGCCAGCGGCGATCGAAGGCCGCGGCGGCCGCGATGGACAGCGCCAGCAGGGTCGGCAGCACGTCGGACGCGAACATCGCGAAGCGCAGGCTCCACGCCGGCGCGGAGGCCGAGGCGTTGAGCCAGCTGAACAGGGCGAAATCAAGGGCTTGCATGCAGGGGCGCGGTGCGCTCGATGGGAGGGGACGTGCGGCGGCGCGTCGCCACCAGTTCGATGAGGAAGCCGACCGTCCAGCAGACCCAGGCGGTCCACAGCGTGTGGCTCATGTAGTGCGCGCCGCGCATCTGCTGCGCCACGCCCAGCACGAGCCCGGCGACCAGCGCCACGCACAGCCAAACGACGGCCCCGCGCGGTGCCACATGCCGCAGCACGAAATACCCGCCAAGGTAGGCGAAGGCGGCCGAGGCATGGCCGGCCGGAAAGCAGCCGCCCGGCCCGCCGTCGTCCCGGCCCCAGGCCCAGTGCGACACATAGCGCGCCACGCCGCCGAACTCCTTCAGGTCCCAGGGGCAGCTGGTGTCGCTCGCATGCTTGATCAGGCTCACGGCCAGCACCGAAGCCAGCACCGTCAGCGCCAGCTGCACGCGGGCGCCCGTGCCCAGGCGCCGCAGCACGCCCACGGGCCAGCGGATGGCGGCGAACAGGCCGAACACCAGCAGCCAGCTGAGGTTTCTCGCGCCCTCGTGCATCACGTGGACCAGAAAGGGGTTCTCGCGCCAGGGAAAGCCCATCGGCGTGCCGGCCAGGCGAGCCAGCGGCAGGTCGCCGCCAAGGGCGTCCCAGATCATCAGCAGGGCCAGGGCAAGCAAGGTCAGGGCTCCGAGACGGAGATGCGGGGTACGACGGGTCATGAAGAAAAACAGGCCTCGGAACAGACTGGCGCGAGCCTACGCACGCGGGATGAACCCAGTCTGAAGCGACCTGAACGATTCCTGACGCGATCGCCAGAGGGGCGGCGCTAGACTTCGAGTTTTTGTAAGGGCCACCGCGTGCGAATCTTGCTGGTCGAAGATGACAGTTCGTTGGCAGACGCGGTCTGCAGCTACCTCGTCGCCAAGGCGTTCGTCGTCGACGTGGCCCCCAGCCTGGCCGAGGCGCGCGGCGCCCTGCTCTCGGTGCAGTACGCGGCGGTGCTGCTCGACCTGCACCTGGGCGACGGCGACGGCCTTTCTCTACTGCCGCAGGTGCGTGCGCTGCGCGAGCCGCCCATCGTCATCGTGCTCACGGCGCGCGACCAGGTCACCGACCGCATCCGCGGCCTCGACGCCGGCGCCGACGACTACCTCATCAAGCCCTACGACCCGGCCGAGCTGCTGGCGCGGCTGCGCGCCGTGGAGCGCCGGCGCAGCGCCAACACCTCGCCGGTGCTGCAGCTGGGCACGCTGGAGATCGACCTGGCCCACGACCGCGTGCGCAAGGACGGCGTGCCCGTCGTGCTCACGCAGAAGGAATGGGCCCTGCTGCGCGTGATGGCCACGCGGCCCGAGCGCATCCACACGCGCGACAACCTGGCCGACGCGCTCTACGGCTTCGGCGACGAGGCCGACAGCAACACGCTCGAGGTGTTCATCAGCCGGCTGCGGCGCAAGCTCGGGCGCAGCCACATCCAGACGCTGCGCGGCCTGGGCTACCGGCTGTCGTTCTCGGCGGACGACGAGGAATGACCAGCGCCCTGCTGCGCGACCGCCGCGATTCGCTGGCCGGACGCCTCACGCGCACGCTGATCCTGTGGGTCGGCGGCGTGTGGCTGCTGTGCGTGCTCGCCGTGGTCTGGTACGTGGACCGCGAGATCAACCACAACTTCGACAACGAGCTGGTGGAGGTGTCGCACCGCATGTTCGACATGGCGGTGCAGGAGCTCGAGAAGCTGCGCCTGCGCCATGAAAGCGGCAAGCAGGACACGCCGCTGATCGCACCCAAGCAGCTTTTCTCCGAAGACGCCGTGATGTACCAGGTGGTCGACGTACACGAGCACGTGCTGCTGCGCTCGGCCGAAGCCCCCGACGACGCCTTCGACGTGCCGCTGGCCGCCGGCTTCGCCAACAACCAGACCTGGCGCATCTACACCGTGCGCCACCCCACGCTGGGCCTGTACTTCCAGGTGGCCGACCCGCTCGACGAGCGCCGCCGCGCGCTGAACCGCACGCTGTTCGGCCTCATCATCCCGCTCGGCGCGGTGCTGCCGCTGCTGGCGCTGGTGCTGCGCCGCGTGGCGCGCACCGAGCTGCGCGTGCTGCAGCAGCTGGCCGCCGAGATCGAGAAGCGCAACGGCGCGGACCTGCGTCCGATCACCCTGCCCGGCCTGCCGCAGGAGCTGCGCGCGGTGGGCGACCATGTCAACCGGCTGCTGCAGCGGCTGTCGCAGTCGCTCGATGTGGAGCGCGCGCTGGCCGCCAATGCCGCGCACGAACTGCGCACGCCCCTGGCCGCCGCGCGCCTGCGGTTGCAGACCGCGCTCGACCACGACCTGAAGCGCACCGACGTCGAAGGCGCGCTGCAGGCGCTGCAGATGCTGAGCCACCGTGCTGAAAAGCTGCTGCAGCTGTCGCGCGCCGAATCGGGCGCCTCGCTCGCGCGGGCGCGGGTCGATCTGGTGCAGCTGGCGGGCACGGTGGCGCAGGAGTTCTGGCAAGACCCGCAGATCAACGAACGTCTGAAGCTCAAGGTGCCCGACAGCGCCGCACCGGTGGCCTTCGGCGACGTCGACGCGCTGGCGATCGCGTTGCGCAACCTCGTGGAGAACGCCCTGCGCTACAGCGGCGACGGCCGCGTGACGATCGAAGTGGCGGCACCCTGCGTGCTGGTGGTGCGCGATGCCGGCCCGGGTGTCAGCCCCGAACAGCTGCAGTCGCTGCACCAGCGCCATGTGCGCCACGGCTCGGACCGCGCCGGCTACGGCCTGGGCATGTCGATCGTGGGCACCATCGTCGAGAAGCACAACGCGACGCTGGAACTGGCCTCGCCACCGCCCGGCATGGCACGCGGCTTCGAGGCGCGCATCGTGCTGCGGCCGGCCTGAGCTTTTTTTCGCAGACGCGTCAGCGCGTCCTCAGTCGCTGACGATCTCGCGCAGCCAGTCGGGCAGCGCCAGCGCCTTCTGCTTCGGAAAATCGACCCAGATGGTGGTGGCGCCGCCGGCCGCGCAGAGCACGTCGGGTGCGTCTTCGCGGACCATCGTGGCCCAGCTCTCGAAGGTGGTGCGCCCCGGGTCGCTCACGTACATCTTGATCCGCACGTTGCCCGGGTACTCGATCTGCCGGTAGAAGTTGCAGAAGGCGTTGACGATCACCATGCCCTCGCCGCCCGGCGTGGGCTCCACGCCGAGCGAGCGGATCCAGTCGATGCGCGCCGTCTCGAGGTAGCGGAAGTAGGTGCCGTTGTTCAGGTGGCCCATGGCGTCCATGTCGCCCCAGCGGATGGGGATCGACATCTCGTACACGAGCTTCTTCTTTTCGGGGATTTCGATTCTCATCGGTGGGCCTTGATGGATGCGAGGATGCCCAGGACGAACAGCGCCGCCGCCACCCATTCGGTGGCCTGCGGCCAGCGGCCGTCCCAGAGGAAGGAATAGAGCAAGGCGAACAGCGTCTCGCTCACGATGAGCTGGCCGCACAGGCTGGCCGAGAGGCGCTGGCTCGCGACGTTCCAGAGAATGGTCGCGAGCCACGACGAGCCGAAACCGCTCGCCAGCGCGATCCAGATGAACAGCATGCCGTCGGGCTGCGACTGCAGCGTGGCGACATCGCTGCCCGCCACCGCCCACAGCAGCAAGGCCCCGAGGCCGGTGGCGATGCCCAGCCAGTTGGCCCAGTCGGCCGCATGCACCTCGCGGTGCCGTTGCAGCCAGGCGGCGTTGAGCAGGCCGTAGACCGTCCAGCTCACCATCGAGCACAGCGCCAGCGCAATGCCCCAGCCGAAGCGCGCGCCGCCGCCACCACCGCCCGCGCCGTGCTGCGCCGACCACGCGCCCCAGATCATCAGTGCGATGCCCGCGCCCGTGAGCAGCAGGCCGGGCAGCAAGGCCCGCATGTGCAGGCCCGCGGGCCGGCCCAGCAGCATCATCCAGACGGGAATGGTGCCGATGATGAGGCTGGGCACCTCGGTGCCCGCCGCCGCGATGCCGAAGGCCAGCAGCAGGTAGTAGCCGCTGAAGCCCAGCACGCTGAGGCCGAGCGCCGCCAGCGCCTGCCGGCCCGTGGGCCAGCGCACGGCCGCGGGCCGTGCGAACACCGCCAGCGCCGACACCGCGCCGAACACCGCGAAGCGCGCCGCCGTGATGTCGACCATGCCGAAGTGGCCGACCATGCGCGGCGCCACGAACACCAGGCCCCAGAGCGCGCCTGCGCCCAGGCCGGCGGCAATGCCGATCCAGGCCCGCGGACTCAGAGGGCGAACCCGTCGTCGGCCGCGATGACCGCGCCGTTCACGAAATGGCTCTCGCCGCTGGCCAGCAGCACGATCAGGCCGTCGAGGTCTTCGGGCTTGCCCACGCGCTTGCGCGGCAGCATGCTGACCAGCTTGGCGCCGCCTTCGGTGCTCCAGTGTTCTTCGTTGAGCTCGGTCGTGATGTAGCCCGGGCACAGCGCGTTCACGTTGATGCCGAAGCGGCCCCATTCGAGCGCCATGGCCTTGGTCATCTGCACCACGGTGGCCTTGCTCATGCAGTAGGTGCCGATCTGCGGCATGACCTTCAGCGCCGCTGACGACGCGATGTTGATGATGCGTCCGCCGATGTAGGTGCCCGGCGCCTTGCCCTGGGCGCGCGCCAGCATGCGCTTGCCGACCTCCTGCGCGACGAAGAAGGAGCCCTTCACGTTGGTGTCGAAGATATAGTCGTAGTCCTCGGGCGTGACGTCCTGCAGGCGCTGCGTGGCGCTCACGCCCGAGTTGTTGACCAGGATGTCGATGGGCCCCACCCCGGTCTCGGCGCGCGCCACGGCGGCCTTGATGCTGCCGATGTCGGTCACGTCGAGCTCAACCACGTGGGCGTCGTGGCCCTCGCCTTCGATGCGCGCGCGCAGCTCCTTGAGCTTCTCGACGCGGCGGCTGGCCAGCACCACGGCGGCGCCGGCACGGGCCAGTGTTTTCGCGAACTGGGCGCCCAGTCCGCTGGAGGCGCCGGTGACGAAAGCCACGCGGCCGGAGAGATCGATGCTGTAAGCCATGAGCTGAATCCTGTGGAGTCGCGCAGGTGACGCAAGGCGCCTCGCCTGCGGGCGACAAGGCCACCGCCGGACGCCGCATAAAATGCCCGGCGAACCGGGACGCCCCCGCGCCTCTAAAAATCATTATCGACCCAACCCACATGACGCACGACGAAATCCTCGCCCAGTTCGGCCCTCGCGAAGCCATGGAATACGACGTGGTCGTGGTCGGCGGCGGCCCCGCCGGCCTCTCGACCGCGATCCGCCTCAAGCAGCTCGCCGCCCAGCAGGAGAAGGAAATCTCCGTCGTGGTGCTCGAGAAGGGTTCCGAGCCCGGCGCGCACATCCTGTCGGGCGCCATCATGGACCCGCGCGCGCTCAACGAATTGCTGCCCGACTGGGAGGAACTCGGCGCCCCGCTGAACCAGCCCGTGACCGACGACGCCATGGTGTTCCTGAGCGAAAAGTCGGGCCTGCGCACGCCCAACGCCTTCCTGCCGGCCTGCTTCCAGAACCACGGCAACTACATCATCAGCCTGGGTGCCTTCACCAAATGGCTGGCGCAGCAGGCCGAGAACCTGGGCGTGGAAATCTTCCCCGGCTTCCCGGCCGCCGAAGTGCTCTACAACGAGAACGGCTCGGTGCGCGGCGTCGCCACCGGCAACATGGGCGTCGGCAAGGACGGCGAGCCCACCGAGAACTTCCAGCTCGGCATGGAGCTGCTGGGCAAGTACACGGTGTTCGCCGAAGGCGCGCGCGGCCACCTGGGCCGCCAGCTCATCGCCAAATTCAAGCTCGACGAAGGCCGCGACCCGCAGACCTACGGCCTGGGCGTCAAGGAAGTCTGGGAAATCGATCCCAAGCGCCACCAGCCCGGCTTCGTGCTGCACACGGCCGGCTGGCCGATGGACAACAACACCTACGGCGGCGCGTTCCTCTATCACATGGAGGACAACAAGGTCACGATGGGCTTCATCACGGGCCTGGACTACAGCAACCCGTACCTGAGCCCGTTCGAGGAAATGCAGCGCTGGAAGCTGCACCCCAACATCCGCTGGTACCTCGAGGGCGACGAAGCCAAGGGCATCAAGCCCGCCAAGCGCATCGGCTACGGCGCGCGCGCCATCACGGCCGGCGGCCTGATGTCGCTGCCCAAGACGGTGTTCCCGGGCGGCGCGCTGGTCGGCTGCGAGGCCGGCTACCTGAACGTGAGCCGCATCAAGGGCAGCCACGCCGCCATCAAGACCGGCATGCTGTGCGCCGAAGCCGCCTTCGACGCCGTCATGGCCGGCCGCCAGCACGACGAGCTCACGGCCTACCCGGCCGCGTTCGAGAAGAGCTGGCTCTACACCGAGCTGAACAAGGCGCGCAACTTCAAGGCCTGGTTCAAGAAGGGCCTGGGCATCGCGACGGTCATGAACGGCGTCGAGCAGTGGCTGCTCAAGGGCCACATCCCATGGACCCTGCGCCGCAACAAGCCCGACCACCAGTACCTGAAGCCGGCCGCCGAGTGCAAGCCCATCGTCTATCCGAAGCCGGACGGCAAGCTCACCTTCGACCGCCTCTCCAGCGTGTTCATCAGCAACACGAACCATGAAGAGCAGCAACCCGCCCACCTGACGCTGAAGGATGCGTCGGTGCCGGTCAACGTCAACCTCGCCAAGTTCGCCGGCCCCGAAAGCCGCTACTGCCCGGCCGGCGTGTACGAGTTCGTGCCCGACGAAGCCAGCGCCGGCAAGGAGCGCCTGCAGATCAACGCGCAGAACTGCGTGCACTGCAAGACCTGCGACATCAAGGACCCGACGCAGAACATCGTCTGGGTCACGCCCGAAGGCGGCGGCGGTCCGAACTACGTGGGCATGTAAGGCGCCCCTCAAGACACATCAGAAAGCCCTCTTCGGAGGGCTTTTTTCATGGCGCTTCAGGCGAGGTACGCGGCGACCTCGTCGGGCGTGAGGAAGTGCACCAGCGACACCTGCGGGTTCTGCTCGGCGTGCAGCACGTGGGTGAACCCGGTCCAGCCGCGCGCGGGCTTGTCGTCCGTCTCCAGCGCGACGAGCACCAGCCGCCCCTGCCGGCGCGCGTTCTCGCGCAGCGTGCCTTCGCCCCAGGACCACGCCATGCGGTCCACCAGCTCGCCCTGGGCGAAGGCCGTCGCCTGCAGCCAGAGGAAGGCGGCGGCATCGCTGTCCGCGTCGCGACGCGTGCGCGGCGGCTGCCGGATGCCCAGCGTCTGGGCGCGCGTTTCCATCAGGTCCTGCAGCAGCGAGAAGGCGTGGAAGTTGTTGTTGATGCCCTGTGCGCGAACGACCATGCCCGCGCGCGACGCCGGCAGCAGGACCACCAGCTCGTCCTCGTACGACAGCTGGGCCGCGGCGCGCAGGAAGTGCAAAGCCTCGAAGGGCAGCGAGTCGTTGGCGTACATCGCCTCGACGTGCGCGAGCAGGCCTGCGTCCGCCACCAGCGACTGGTGGTTGCGCACATCGCGCACCACCATGGTCATGAGCGGCAGCACCAGCAGGTCGACCGCGCGCTGCAGCGCATCGACCTCGAAACGCGCCTGCGGCGACAGTGCCGCGAGCGCCGCTTCGGCGGCCTGCCAGGCGGCGAGTTCTGCCTCGTCCTGCGGTTCTTCGTCGTCCTCATCGGGTTCGTACGGCTGCGCCGCGCAGTAAGGCGCCAGCGACGCCAGCAGGCGCCCCGCCAGCTGCCGCACGGCGTCGAACATGAGCTGCGGATCGGCACCGTTCTCGACCAGCGCGCCGCCGAACACCGCCAGCAACGCGGCCCGGTGCGGATGCAGGTCGCCGATCTGCGCGACGGCGGCCCGCAGCACCTCGTCCTTCGCCGAGCCCTCCACCACCTCGAAGTAGAGCCCACGGACCTCCGGCCGCTTGAAGAAGGAAGCCTGGGTGTCGAGGTCGGCGTCCTGCAGCACAGGCAAACGCAGGGTGGCGAGGAGATCGGGAGGCAGCATGGGCATGCGCAAATTGTGCGATACCACCGACGCTATCCTCGCGACACAAGGACACAAGGAGACAGGACCCCATGCACATCGTCATCACCGGCGGCGCCGGCTTTCTCGGCGCGCGCCTGGCGCGCACCCTCCTGGCCCTGGGCCAGCTCTCGCTCGCCGGCGCGCCCGCCCGCGACATCGCACGCATCACGCTGGTCGACCGCGCCCCGCCGCCGCCCGACCTCGCGGCCAACCCGCGCATCGCGGCCGCCACCGGCGACCTCAACGCCCAGCTGGCCGACGACGGCGCCACCTTCTGGCGCGAGGCCGACGCGGTGTTCCACCTGGCGGCCGCCGTCAGCGGCGAATGCGAGGCCGACTTCGACCTGGGCATGCGCAGCAACTTCGCCGCCACGCACGGCCTGCTCGAGAAGCTGCGCGCGCTCGGCACGCGCCCGGTGCTGGTGTTCTCCAGCTCGCTCGCCGTGTTCGGCGATTCGCCCGAACAGCCGTTGCCCGCGCTCATCGACGACCACACGCTGCCCACGCCGCAGACCAGCTACGGCATCCAGAAATTCATCGGCGAGCAGCTGGTGGCCGACTACACGCGCAAGGGCTTCGTGCAGGGGCGCAGCGTGCGCCTCATGACGGTGAGCGTGCGCCCCGGCCTGCCCAACGGCGCGGCCTCGGGCTTCTTCAGCGGCATGATCCGCGAGCCGCTCGCCGGCCTGCGCGCAGCCTGCCCGGTGCCCGACGAGACGCCCGTGGCCATCGCCTCGCCGGCCCGGACCATCGAAGGCATCGTGCGCGCCGCCGAAGCCAGCGACGCCGACTGGGGCCCGCGCACCGCGCTCAACCTGCCCTCGCTGGCCACCACCGTGGGCGAAATGGCCGCCGCGCTCGAACGCGTGGCCGGCCGCGCCGCCACCGACCTGCTCGACCGCACACCCGACGCCGCCATCCGCCGCATCGTGAAAACCTGGCCCGGGCGCTTCGACACGCCGCGCGCGCGGGCCCTCGGGCTCACGGCCGACGAGAGCTTCGACGCGGTGATCCGCGCCTACGTCCGTGAAAGTCCCGACGCGGTCAAACTGGTTATTGGTGCATAGTCATTTCCTGACCTGCGCCTGACGCGCTTTCGACCCCCAACTCCCCGGAGACACCATGAAATTCGGCCACATCGCCGCCGCCTGCCTTTCGCTCGCCCTGGGCACCGCCGCCTTCGCGCAGCAACCCACCGTTCTCAAGATCGGCTATGCGACGTCCAAGGAATCGCATTACGGCGTGGGCTCCACCGTGTTCTGCGAAGAGGTCGAGAAGAACACCCAGAACCGCTTCAAGTGCCAGCACTTCGCCAACTCGGCGCTGGGCGGCGAGCGCGAGCAGATCGAAGCGATCCAGCTCGGCACGCAAGACCTGCTGAACACCTCGACCGGCCCCGTGGGCAACTTCGTGCCCGAGGTCAAGATCGTCGACATCCCCTTCCTGTTCCGCGACTACGACCATGCCCGCAAGGTCATGGACGGCCCCATCGGCCAGGACATCCTGACCAAGTTCCCGAGCAAGGGCATCATCGCGCTGGCCTGGACGGAAAACGGCTTTCGCCACATGACGAACAGCAAGCGCGACATCGTCAAGCCCACCGACGCGGCCGGCCTGAAGATGCGCACCATGGAAAACAAGGTGCACATGGACGGCTACCGCACCTTCGGCATCCTGCCCACGCCGATGGCCTTCCCGGAACTGTTCGGCGCGCTGCAGCAAGGCACGGTCGACGGCCAGGAAAACCCGATTCCCGTGATCCTGTCCTCGAAGTTCTCGCAGGTGCAAAAGCACCTGTCGCTCACGGGCCACGTCTACTCGCCGGCGCTGCTGCTGCTGTCGCCCAAGGTGTGGAACAAGCTCTCGGACGCCGACAAGAAGGTGTTCACCGAAGCGGCGAAGAAGGCCTCGATCGCACAGCGCAAGAAGGTCAACGACGACGAGAACAACGGCATCGCCCAGCTTGAGAAAGACGGCATGAAGGTCACGCGCACCGTCGACGGCGCGGCCTTCCGCGAAGCCCTGAAGCCGGCCTACGTGGGCTACGCCAAGGAATTTGGCGCCGACAACATCAAGAAGATCACGGACGTCAAGTAAGACCGCTCCGATCCGACCGCGCCCGGCCCGCCTCAGTGTGCCGGGCGCTTCGCATTTCCGACACCACAGAGAACCACAACGTGCAAGCCTTCGAGCGCTACTTTCTCGCCGCCAACCGGTGGGCGCTGATCCTCCTGCTGGCGGCCATGTCCGTCATCATCTTCACCAACGTCGTGCTGCGCTACACCACGAACCAGTCGATCGAATGGGCCGAAGAGGTGTCGCGCCACATGATGATCTGGCTCACCTTCCTGGGCGCCGGACCGGTGCTGCGCTACGGCGGCCACATCGCCGTCGAGAACCTGCAGGACGCCCTGCCCCGGCCCGCGGCCGTGGCGGTGCGCATCGTGGTGGCCGGGCTGCTGTTCGCCTTCTTCGGCTTCATGGTCTGGTACGGCTGGCTCTACATGGAACGCACGATGTTCCAGCTCACCGCCGTGACGCAGATTCCGTTCGCCTACATCTACAGCGCGATGCTGATCGGCGGCGTGCTGCTGATCGTGCACTGGCTGCTGGTGGTGCGCGGCTACGTGCTGAACCGCGAGTTCGCGTCGGACGCGCATTTCGACGCCAACGCGTCGGCCTCGCTGTAAGGAGAAGACCATGGATGCCAGCATTGTCCTGATCGTCTCCGCCTGCGTGTTCCTGGCCATCGGCGTGCCCGTGGCCTTCGCGCTCGGCCTGGCCACGGCCGCCACCCTGATCCTCGCGGAAAGCTACCCGCTGATGGTGCTGCTGAAGGAAACCTTCACCGGCATCGACAGCTTTCCGCTGATGGCCGTGCCCTTCTTCATCCTGGCCGCCGAGCTCATGAGCGGCGGCTCGCTCACCGAGGTGCTGCTGCGCTTTGCGGGCCAGTTCGTCGGCCACCGCCGCGGCGGGCTGGGCTACACCAACGTGGTGTCGCTGACCTTCTTCTCGGGCATCTCGGGCTCGGCGCTGGCCGACGCGGCCGGCCCCGGCTCGATGCTCATCAAGATGATGGACAAGGCCGGCTACGACCGCTCGTACGCGGCGGCGCTGACGGCCTCCACGGCCATCGTGGGGCCGATCATTCCGCCCTCGATCATCATGATCATCTACGCGCTGCAGGACGAGACCGTGTCGGTCGGCCAGCTGTTCGTGGCCGGCATCGTGCCGGGCATCCTGATCGCGGTGGCGATGTGCGTGGTGAACTTCTACGTCTCGAAGAAGCGCAACTACAAGGGCGACGGCCAGACGCCGCCGCTGCGCGAGATCCTCGTCACGACGTGGAAGGCGATTCCCGCGATCCTGCTGCCGGTGGTGATCCTGGGCGGCATGCGCGCCGGCTGGTTCACGCCCACCGAGGCTTCGGTGGTGGCGGTGTTCTACGCGCTGGTGTGCGGCAAGTTCATCTACCGCACGCTCGAGTGGAAGATGCTGCCCGACATCCTGTCGCGCTCGGCCCTGCTGTCGGCGTCGGTGCTGATCATCATCGGGCTGTCGGCCTCGTTCGCCTGGGTGCTGACCATCGAGGGCATTCCGCAGCAGATGGCCGAATGGCTCATCAGCATGAACCTCTCGCCGTGGATGTTCCTGATCATCGTCAACGTGTTCCTGCTCTTGTTCGGCATCTTCATCGAGCCGCTGCCGGGCGTGATGGTGCTGGCGCCGATCCTTGCGCCCGTGGCGATCAAGCTGGGCGTCGATCCGGTGCACTTCGCGATGATCGTGATCTTCAACCTCACGCTGGGCATGATCACGCCGCCGGTGGGCGGGCTGCTGTTCGTCACCTGCAACGTGTCGAAGGTGCCGATGTCGGCGCTGGTGAAGGAGCTGGTGCCCTTCCTGTGGGCGCACGGCGCGGTGCTGATGCTGCTGACCTTCGTGCCGATGCTGAGCACCTGGCTGCCGCGCGCGCTCGGGTTCAAGTAGCGGCGCAGGCCGCTCCCGCCCCCCGCCTTCACCCGCCTCAGGCCGGCGGGTGCAGGTACTGGCTCGGCGGCATGCCGAGCGTGCGGCGGAACATCGCGGTGAAGGCGCTCGGGCTCTCGTAGCCGTGCGCCAGCGCCACCTCCAGGATCGACGCGCCCGCGGCCAGCCGCGGCAGGCTCAGGAGCAGCCGCGCCTGGCGGCACCACGCGCCGAAGGTCATGCCGGTCTCGCGTTCGAACAACCGGGCCAGCGTGCGCGCGTTCATGTGCAGCCGCACGGCCCAGCCGTCGAGCGTGGCGGGCTGCGCGGGGTCGCGGATCAGCGCCTCGCACAGCGCGGCCAGGCGTGCGTGGCGCGGCATCGGCACATGCAGCGACAACGCGGGCGCGGCCTCGATCTCGTCGAGGATCAGCTCCATCACGCGCTCGTCGCGCCCGCCCGGCGGGTAGTCCAGCGGCAGCGACACGGCCGCCACGATCAGCTCGCGCAACAGCGCACCCACATGGATCACGCGGCACTCGGCCCCCAGGTCGGCGCGCGTGCCGGGCTCGACGAAGACGGTGCGCATCTTCACCTCGCCCGCCATGCGTATCTGGTGCGTCATGCCCGGCGGCACCCAGACGCCGCGCCCCGGCGGCACCACCCAGCTGCCGGCCGCCGCGCCGACCATCATCACGCCCGAGATCGCATGGATGAGCTGCCCGCGCCGGTGCGCATGCGGCGGAATGAAGGCGTCGCCCGCCGGATCGGTGGCCAGCACGGCCACCGCGCGCGGGGTCGATTCGCCCTCGTCGGGGCGCAGATTCAGTTTGTCCATTTCACGACGATGTTTGCACATTCGTAGCAAGAACATCTTTCCGTGTCTTCCTACGATGGCTTTTCCTCCCTTTTTCTCAAACCGGACATCGAAGAAAGAAGCCATCGCATGAACACGCGCCGACTCGGGCTGCTCACCGGCACCCATGCCGTCAACGACCTCTACCAGGGCCTCGTGCCCGCGCTGCTGCCCTTCATGGTGCTGGAGCGCGGCTACAGCTACACGGCCGTGAGCGGCCTGATGCTGGCGGCCACCGGGCTGTCGAGCGTGGTGCAGCCGCTGTTCGGTCTGTATGCCGACCGCCACCCGCGCGCCTGGCTGGTGCCCGTGGGCTTCCTGGTGGCGGCGCTGGGCGTGGTGCTGGCGGGCCTGAGCCAGAGCTACCTGCTGACCTGGATCGCGGTCGCGCTGTGCGGGCTGGGCATCGCGGCCTACCACCCGCCCGCCACCGTGGCCGCGCGCGCGGCCGGCGGCGCCTCGCAGAAGGCGATGAGCGTGTTCTCGGTGGGCGGCACCATCGGCGCCTCGTTCGCGCCCGTGCTGGCGGCCACGGTGGTCGGCGGCGGCAGCCTGTCGCGCAGCTATCTGCTGGGCATTCCCGCGGTGGCGATGGGCGTGGTGTGGGTCGCGGCCAATGCGCGGCGCAGCGCAGCCGCCCACCACGCGGCCACGGCGGCGCGCGCCGCGCAGGCCCGCGCCCAGGTGCTGAAGCCGCACAACGACTGGCGCGCCTTCAGCCTGCTGGTCGCGACCATCGTGGGCTGGTCGATCCCCTACGTCACGGTGCTGTCGATGCTCTCGCTGCGCATCACGCGCGACCTGCACGGCAGCACCTTCCAGGGCGCCGCGGCGCTCACCGCCTTCACCGCCGCAGGGGCCGTGGGCACGCTGGCCGGCGGCTGGCTCGGCGACCGCATCGGGCGCATGGGCACGATCCGCTGCGGCTACCTGCTCGCGCTGCCGGCCATGGCGGGCCTCGTGCTCGCCTCCACGCCCGGCGCGGCGCTGGCCTGCACCGCGTGGCTCGGCATGAGCATGTTCCTGCCCTTCGCCGCGCAGGTGACGCTCGCGCAGGACTACCTGCCGCGCAACCCGGCCACCGCCAGCGGCATCACGCTCGGTCTTGCGCTCTCGGTCGGCGGGCTGGTGTCGCCGCTGTTCGGCCTGCTGTCGGATGCGCGCGGGCTCGGCGTGACGCTCACGGTGGTGTTGTGCGTGCTGTGCGTCGCGACCGTGCTGGCCTTGCGGCTGCGCAACCGCACGGTGCAGGTGATGGCGGGCGAGGCTGCGGCGGCCTGAGCTCTGCCCCGCGCACCCGGTGCACAGGGCACCGGGTGCTTCCCGCAGCGAAATCAAGGAGGAGCCGAAGGCGGGGGACATTCGCGGAGGGAAGTACCCGGTGTCCTGTGCACGCGCCCTGAACCACGGACCACCGAAATCCGTGGGCGATTCAACGCCGCACGCCTCCTCTTTCACTGCCAGAATCGACGCAAGCTTCGACGTCGAGCCTGACAGACAAGAAGAAGGAAAGAGAAGGACGCCATGCACCGAATCGTCGCCCAGGGCAGCAGCCTTGTCGCTGCCGGCTTGCTGGCCACCGCCGGTATCGCGGCCACACCGGCCGCCGCGCCCGTTGCAGCCGTTGCACCAGCAGCCGCCCCCGCCAATCCCACCAATCCCGTCACCCACCTCGCCGAAGTGGAAAGCGCCGTGCGCGCCTGGGCCGCCGCCTGGTCCGCGCGCGACGTGGAGCGCTACCTCGCGGCCTACGCGAGCGACTTCACCCCCGCGCGCGGCCAGACCCGCGAGCGCTGGGAGGCCGACCGGCGCGCCCGCATCACGGGCAAGTCGCGCATCAGCGTGGGCATCGAGGGGCTGGTGATCAGCGTTCAGGGCACCTCGGCCAGCGCGCAGTTCCGGCAGGTCTACAGCGCCGACGCGCTCACCGAGACCGACCGCAAGACCCTCGAGCTGCAGCGCGTGGGCCCGCGCTGGCTGATCCGCAAGGAGAGCGCGGGCAACTGACGCGCGCCGCCTTGTCCCTGTAAGGCAAATGGTTCACGAAGATGTCACCACTTGCAACGATGCTGCAGCCTTCGACCTCCGAAAGCTGTGGCCGCCATGTTCCCCACCAAGACCGAGAAGGCACGCGACGAACTCCAGGCCGGGCAGCGCACGCTCAGCCAGCGTGAGCGCGCCCTGCTGCTCATGGCCGACGGCCGGCGCTCGCTGACCGACTTCAGCCCGCTGTTCCCCAGCCGCGTCGAGGCCGAGCAGGCGATCCAGGGGCTGATGCAGCGCGGCTACCTGCAGGTTGCGCGGCCGGTCGCGCCACCGCCTGCACCGGCCCCCACGCCCGTCCCCGCCGCCGAGCCGATCCAGGTCGCCACCTCGGCCGACAGCTTCGACGGCAAGCGCTCGCTGGCCACCACGCGCATGTTCCTGTTCGACATCTGCGAGCGCATGTTCGTGCGCCGCGACCCGCGCTTCGCCAACCAGATGCGCGACGCCCTGCGCGAGGCCCGCGACCGCGAGGCCATGCTGACCATCGCCGCGCTGATGCTCTCCGAGATCGAGAAGGCCGCCGGCCCCGAGCGCGCCGACTCGCTGCGCGAGCGCATCGACAAGCTGCTGCCGCCGGCGGAAACCGTGCACTGAGCCGCCAGCCCCGGCCCCGCGATCCACTACACTCGCCGGGTCAGGAGAGAGCCCCGCGCGACGGGGCCGCCGAAGGCGCAGGGGTTCCCCGAACGCTCAGGCAAAAGGACTGACAAGACGCCGGCAACCACCGGCGTTTCCTTGCTGGAGAGAGGCCGTGGCATTGCATGCGGCCCACCGAAGGAGCAAACCCCGATCGTGGGGCGAATCTCTCAGGTAAAGCGGACAGCAGGGGTGGCCCGTGGCGTTGCAGCCATGGATTTCGACTGCCCCTTTGGAGTGCCCCGTGGCCGCTTCCTCCGCTTCCGACGCCCAACTTCTCAAGACCCCGCTGTACGACCTCCACGTGGAGCTCGGCGCCCGCATGGTGCCCTTCGCCGGCTATTCCATGCCCGTGCAGTACCCCGCCGGCCTCATGGCCGAGCACAAGCACACGCGCGATGCGGCCGGCCTGTTCGACATCTCGCACATGGGCCAGCTGCGCCTCGTCGGCCCCGATGCCGCCGCCGCGTTCGAAACCCTGATGCCCGTCGACGTGGTCGATCTGCCCGCCGGCAAGCAGCGCTACGGCCTGCTGCTGAACGACGAGGGCGGCATCCTCGACGACCTGATGTTCTTCAACGAAGGCAATGGCTCGCTCTTCGTGATCGTGAACGGCGCCTGCAAGGTGGCCGACATCGCCCACATCCAGGCCAGGATCGGCGCGCGCTGCCAGGTGCAGCCCCTGCCCGACCACGCGCTGCTGGCGCTGCAGGGTCCGCAGGCCGCCGCCACGCTGGCGCGCCTGTCGCCCGGCATCGAGCGCTTCGTGTTCATGACCGGCGGCGCGGTGCAGATCGGCGGCATCGCGGCCTTCGTCACCCGCAGCGGCTACACCGGCGAAGACGGCTTCGAGATCTCGGTGGCCGCCAAGGATGCCGACGCCCTCGCCCGCCTGCTGCTCGCGCAGCCCGAGGTGAAGCCCGTCGGCCTGGGCGCGCGCAACTCGCTGCGGCTCGAAGCCGGCCTGTGCCTGTACGGCAACGACATCGACACCACCACCACCCCGGTCGAAGCCTCGCTCAACTGGGCGATCCAGAAGGTGCGTCGCGCGGGCGGTGCGCGCGAAGGCGGTTTTCCGGGCGCGGCCAAGGTGCTGGCCCAGCTGGCCGCCGTCGCCTCGGGCGCGGCCGGCCACACCGACCACAAGACGCTCACGCGCAAACGCGTCGGCCTCGTGGCACTGGAACGCATCCCGGTGCGCGACGGTACGCTGCTGCAGTCGCTCGAAGGCCACGACATCGGCGCCGTCACCAGCGGCCTGCTCGGCCCCACAGCCGACCGCTGCGTGGCCATGGGCTACGTAGCCGCCGCCTTCGCCGAGCCCGGCACGCGCGTGCAGGCCATCGTGCGCGGCAAGCCGGTGCCGATGGAGGTCTCGACCATGCCCTTCGTTCCGACGCGCTACTACCGCGGCTGACCGACACTGAACCCCGCAGACCCGGCTAGGCTCTGCACCCCGATTCCATTTTTTCCACGAGGAGTTTTTTCATGAGCATCAAATACACCAAGGACCACGAATGGGTGGCGGCCGAAGGCGGCGCCGCCACCGTCGGCATCACCGTGCATGCGCAGGACGCGCTGGGCGACGTGGTGTTCGTCGACCTGCCTGAAGTGGGCAAGACCTTCGCGCAGGGCGAAGTCGCCGGTGTGGTCGAGTCGGTGAAGGCCGCCGCCGATGTGTTCATGCCCGTGTCGGGCGAGATCACCGAAGTGAACGAAGCGCTGCGCGCCGACCCGTCGCTGGCCAACAGCGACCCGCTGGCCGCCGGCTGGTTCTTCAAGGTCAAGCTGAGCGAGCCCGCGCAGCTCGACGCCCTGCTCGACGCCGCCAGCTACGACAAGTTCGCCGCCGAATCCTGATCCGCTGAACAGCAGCTTCCTCGCACCTTCGTTCCTTCTCCCCGAGCCTTCACCGCCATGCCGATTCCCGCCCTTCCCTCTTTGCAAGAACTAGAGAACGCCGAAGAATTCCTCGCCCGCCACATCGGCATCGATGCGGCGGACGAGGCGCGCATGCTGCCGGTGATCGGCTCGGAAACGCGCGCGGAGCTCATCGACGGCATCGTGCCCGCAGCCATCCGCCGCGCCCGGCCGATGCGCCTGCCCGCGCCGGTCACGGAGGCCGACGCGCTGGCCGAGCTGAAGACGCTGGCGTCGAAGAACAAGGTGTTCAAGAGCTTCATCGGCCAGGGCTATTACGGCACGCACACGCCGGGCGTGATCCTGCGCAACATCCTGGAGAACCCCGCCTGGTACACCGCCTACACGCCCTACCAGGCCGAGATCTCGCAGGGCCGCATGGAAGCCCTGCTCAACTTCCAGACGATGGTGTGCGACCTCACGGGCATGGCCATCGCCAACGCCTCGATGCTCGACGAGGCCACGGCCGCCGCCGAGGCCATGACGCTCGCCAAGCGCAGCGTGAAGAGCAAGAGCAACGTGTTCCTCGTGTCGGGCGACTGCCATCCGCAGACCATCGAAGTCATCAAGACGCGCGCCGCGCCGCTGGGCATCGAGGTCAAGGTGAGCACCGTGTCGGAAACGCTGCCGCACCTGATGGTGAGCGGCGAGTTCTTCGGCGTGCTCGCGCAGTACCCCGCCACCACCGGCCACGTGCACGACCTGCGCCCGCTCGCGGGCCACGCACACCAGTGCGACGCCGCCTTCATCGTCGCGGCCGACCTGCTGGCGCTGACGCTGCTGGTCGCCCCCGGCGAGTTCGATGCCGACATCGTCTGCGGCACCACGCAGCGCTTCGGCATGCCGCTGTGCAACGGCGGCCCGCATGCCGCCTACCTCGCCTGCCGCGATTCGTTCAAGCGCTCGCTGCCCGGCCGCCTCGTCGGCGTGAGCGTCGACACGCACGGCCAGCCGGCCTACCGCCTCGCGCTGCAGACGCGCGAGCAGCACATCCGCCGCGAGAAGGCCACCTCGAACATCTGCACCGCGCAGGTGCTGCCGGCCGTGGTCGCCAGCATGTACGCCGTGTACCACGGCCCCGACGGCCTCACGCGCATCGCGCAGCGCGTGGCCGTGCTCACCGCCATCCTCGCCAAGGGCCTGTCGCAGATGGGCCGCGAGCCGGTGAACACCACCGCCTTCGACTCGCTGACGATCCGCACCGGCGACGACACGGCCGCGATCATCGAACGCGCGCAGGCCGGCGGCGTCAACCTGCGCCAGCGCCTGCAGCAGCACCTGGGCATCTCGCTGGACGAAACCACCACGCGCGCCGACATCGAGACCCTGTGGGCCCTGTTCGTGCCCGCCGGCACCGCGATGCCGCGCTTCGACGAGCTGGCCGCCAGCACCACGCCGCTGATTCCCGAGGACCTGCGTCGCACCAGCGCCTTCCTCACGCACCCGGTGTTCAACACCCACAAGAGCGAAACGGCGATGCTGCGCTACATCCGCAGCCTGTCGGACAAGGACCTCGCGCTCGACCGCAGCATGATCCCGCTGGGCAGCTGCACCATGAAGCTCAACGCAACCAGCGAGATGATCCCCATCACCTGGCCCGAGTTCGCCAACATCCACCCCTTCGCGCCCGCCGACCAGCTGCAGGGCTACGCCCAGCTCGACGCGCAGCTGCGCGCCTGGCTGTGCGAGGCCACCGGCTACGCGGGCATCAGCCTGCAGCCCAACGCGGGTTCGCAGGGCGAGTACGCGGGCCTGCTGGCCATCAAGTCCTTCCATGAAGCCAAGGGCCAGGGCCACCGCAACATCTGCCTGATTCCCTCCTCGGCCCACGGCACCAACCCGGCCAGCGCCCAGATGGTGGGCCTGCAGGTGGTGGTGACGGCCTGCGACGCGCAGGGCAACGTCGACATGGACGACCTCAAGCGCGCCTGCGAGAAGCACAGCGCCCACCTGGCCGCCGTGATGATCACCTACCCCAGCACGCACGGTGTGTTCGAAACGCGCGTGAAGGAACTGTGCGAGCTCGTGCATGAGCACGGCGGCCGCGTGTACGTCGACGGCGCCAACATGAACGCGCTGGTCGGCGTGGCCGCGCCGGGCGAGTTCGGCGGCGACGTGAGCCACCTGAACCTGCACAAGACCTTCTGCATTCCGCACGGCGGCGGCGGCCCGGGCGTCGGTCCGGTCTGCGTGGTCGAGGACCTCGTGCCGTACCTGCCGGGCCATGCCACGGCCGGCGTGCCCTCGAACGGCGTGGGCGCCGTGTCGGCCGCGCCGCTGGGCAATGCGGCCGTGCTGCCGATCAGCTGGATGTACTGCCGCATGATGGGCGCCAAGGGCCTGCAGGCCGCGACCGAAACGGCCATCCTGAGCGCCAACTACATCAGCGCGCGCCTGAAGGACCACTACCCCACGCTGTACGCGAGCCCCAACGGGCACGTCGCGCACGAGTGCATCCTGGACCTGCGCCCGCTCAAGGACACCAGCGGCGTCACCGCCGAAGACGTGGCCAAGCGCCTGATCGACTACGGCTTCCACGCGCCCACGCTGAGCTTCCCCGTGCCCGGCACGCTGATGGTGGAGCCCACCGAAAGCGAACCGCTGGCCGAGCTCGACCGCTTCGTCGACGCGATGATCGCCATCCGCGGCGAGATCCGCCGCGTGGAAGAAGGCGTCTGGTCGAAGGACGACAACCCGCTCAAGCACGCGCCGCACACCGCCGCGAGCCTGCTCGGCACGGAGTGGAGCCACCCGTACTCGCGCGAACTCGGCGCGTTCCCGCTGGCCGAACTCAAGCAGGCCAAGTACTGGCCGCCGATCGGGCGCGTCGACAACGTCTACGGCGACCGCAACCTGTTCTGCAGCTGCGTGCCGGTGGGCGAGTACCAGGAAACCGAAGAGGCCTGACGAAGGCGAGGCGGCGCCAGCCGCCCGCCATTCAGCCTTCGCGGCGGTACATCGCCCACTTCACGGTGAGCAGGTCCGCGGCGATCTTCGCGGCGTTCACGCCCACGTAGGTTTCGGACGGATCGAAGGCGAAGGCCGCCTGGTAGCGCTTGATGTGCGCGTAGTCCCGATCGAAGGTCATCGGGCCCATGAGTTCGGTCGGGTCGGTGCCGGCGGGAAGCGCCAGGAATTTCCCGGGGTCGGTGGTGCTCTGGTAAAGATCGACGCTCATCAGGTTCATGGCTTGCCCTCGAAGTCGTAGGCGCAAATCATCTCGACCCTTCGCGCCGCATGCAATCGGCCCGCGCCTACAGGGCGTGCAGGCGGGGCGCTGTCAGTGCATCGCGCCTCAGGGCTGCTTCTTCTTCGCGATCTCGCCGGTGGCGATCTGCGCGCGCAGCCCGCGCAGGCTGGCCTTCATCTTGCGCTCGTTCTCGGGCCCCATGCGCACCAGGATCTTCTGGCCGGCCGAGAGCGATTCGAGCTTCGGATCGGCGTACTCGTAGCGCACCCAGGGCCGCTGCGAGGGGATGTCGCCCTTCACCTCGACCAGCTTCACCTGCACCGGGCCGGTGGGCTCAGGCGCCTGCAGCAGGTGGTCGATCACGGCGATGAAGCGGTCATTGAAATAGCGGCCCGGATAGCCCAGCTCTTCGTACGCCTGCTGGAACAGCGGGTACAGCCGCGCATATACCGCTGCTGCCTTGGCCGGATCGACCGACCCCGCCAACATCACGATGCCGTTGTAGCGCGCGGCGTTGTTCGCCGCGATGGTCTGCACGCCGCCCTGCTGTGGCCCCTCGGTGATGAAGCGCTGCGGCGCGGGCTGCACGGGCCACTTGCTCGCGGGCGCCTGCTCGCGCGGCAGGTTGTCGACGGTGGCGACGAAGCGCCGCACCACGCCGTCGGACTGCAGGTAGGCCGCCACGGCCTTGCCGCCCAGCAACTCGGTGAGCGCCTTCATCACGCGCGCGTCGGAACTGCCCAGCGCGGGCAGCGCGGCATCGGGCGGGGCCAGCGCCTCGACCGGGTTCTGCGGGCCCTTCGGCTCTTCGGCCTTGGGCGGCTCGGGGGGCGCGTCGTTCGGCGCGACGGCCACGGGTGCGGCCGGCAGCGGCGCCAGTTGCTGCTGCTGGTACCAGCGCCAGCCGAAATAAGCCGCCACCAGCACGACCAGCGCCAGGCCGACGATGGTGCCCATCGGCGCTTCCTTGCGGGGTCGGAATTCAGGGGTGTCGCGGGGGGAGTCGGCGTCGGACATGGGCGGTTTCCTTTTGCGAAGGGCAGTGGGGAGACGAAAGGCAATGGTGCACCAGGATGGCCTGCACGGCCCGCACGATCGCCACGTTCTCGTAACCCCCTGTGACGCCCCACCCGCGCCGAAGTTCAGTCGCTCACGCTGTCACTCGCCGCCGATGCGCACCACGTGCGCTTCGCGCGGATCGACGCGGCCTGCGTGCAGGTCGGCGATCACGGCCTGCGCATGCGCGAAGCCGCGGCCCTGCGCCAGCGTCATCCAGCGGTTGCCCGGGCGGCTCAGCTCGGCGATGAAGCGGCCCTGCGCGTCGTTGAAGCGGCGGTTGACCTCCTGCGGGCCCCAGTCGGCATTGCGCTTGCGGATCTGCACGGGCGCAAAGTAGAGCTTCGGCGTGGGGCCGGGCAGCGCGCTGGTGTCGCCGAGGAATTCGGTCTTCTGCGCCGAACCCGCATAGCAGTCGTACACCAGCGATTCGCCGAAGTGGTGGTGCACGGTGGCGCGCAGCGCGTCGTGGCCCGCGAAGTCGACGTACAGCGTGGGCACGTCGGCCGCGAGCGTGGCGATCTCGCCGTAGGCCACCGTGCGGTCGTAGCAGCCCAGCGCCTCGACGAAGGCGCGGTTGCCTTCCGACGTGGCGGCGATCAGCTGCAGGCCCTCGCGGCGGCCGAGGCAGAAGGCCGTGCCGAACGCCGTCTTGCTCGATGCGCTCGACACCACCACCTGCGTCGCGCCGAAGAAGGCGTTGTCTTCGAGAAAGTCGGCCAGCATGAACGAGGTGATGAACAGCGGGCGCACCAGCATCTGGTAGTCCTCCAGCGCGGCGACGTAGCCCGCGTCGTGGCTGCAGCGCATGTACTGGTTGTAGGCCGACACCAGCTCGCTGCGGTGTGGCGCGCCGTCGTAGAAGCCGCGCGGCGTCACGCGCACCGGCTGCATGCGCAGGTGGCTCGCAATGGGAAAGTAGCCGTAGAAGCGCTCGCCCACCGCCACGCCTTCGACATTCGACGCCACCACGTCGGCAAAACCCCAGGCCGGCATGTGGCCCCAGTCGGCGTCGCCGGTGGGAAAGAACTGCCAGTACTTCATCACCGCATCGCCGAAGGCCGCGTAGGTGATGTTGTTGGTGGTGAGCGAGAAGCGCTCGATCTGCATCAGCACCTCGCCCGGCTGCAATTTGCCGGCGTCTTCCGAAGTGACGATGCGGGTGGTCCCGAGTGCGTTCTTGCGCGTTTCGAGGCGGGTTAAAGTGAATGCGTTGTTCATTCGCAAACTGTAGGACGGCCCGCTTCGCCGCGGGTTCGGAAACCCGGTCCATGCCCGCCGCACCCCGCTCCAAGCCCCTGAAACGCCCCACGCAGGCGCGCGGCAAGTTCACCGTGCAGGCCATCTACGACGCCTTTGTTCGGATTTGGCGCGCGCAGGGCTGGGAAGGCGTGACCACGCGCGCCGTGGCGCTCGAAACCGGCATCGCGGTCGGCACCTTCTACGACTACTTTCCCGACAAGGAAGCCCTGCTCTCGGGCTATGTGCGCCACTGCGTCGAGGCGCTGCTGGCGCAGCTCGACGAAGAGGTGATTGCGCCACCCGACATCGGCTGGCGCGAACGCACGCAGCGCCTCGTGCGCCTCACCTGCGACACGCGCATCGACGGCTTGCCCGCCTTCGACCACGAGATGCTGATGCTCGAGCACCGCGTGGCCGAGCCCAAGCACCACCGCCGCGTGTACGACGAGCTGCTCGCGCGCTGGACGCAGGCCTTCGCCGCCTGCCGCGACCTGCAGCCGCCGCCCTCGCCCGCCACCGTGCAGGCGCTGCTGACCGCCGCCTGGGGCGGTCGCCGCTACCGGCTGCTGGTGCAGCCCGACGACGCGGCGGGCGATGCGTGGGTTGCCGAGATGGAGGCGATGGTCATGGCGCGGCTGTCGGCGCGCTGAGCGCCTGCAGCCACGCCAGCGTGCCCTGCAGCTCGGCGGGGCGGATCTCGTGCGCGCCCGGGAAGTCCGAGCCCGACAGCGCCAGCGGCAGCCCGCGCGCCAGCTCGCGCGTGGCCTGCGCGGCGCTCGGCGGAATCACGTTGTCGGCGCTGCCGTGGCTCACCCACAGCGCCTTGCCCGCGAAGGCCTCGGGCGGTGCGATGTGCGGCACCACCTCGGGCAGCAGCCGGCTGTGCCACACCAGTGCGGCGCGCAGCTTCTCGGGCTGCGTGAGCAGCAGCGACAGCGACATGATCCCGCCCTGGCTGAAGCCGCCGACCACCACGCGCTCGGGCGGAATGCCCAGCTGCTGCGACGCCGACGTGACCATCTCGCCGATGAGAAAGCGGCTTTCGCGCTCCTGTTCTTCGTCGATGCGGCGCCCGCCGTCGGCCAGCACCTGGAACTCGAACCACGCGTAGGAACCGGGCGACAGCACATACGGCGCGCGCAGGCTCAGCACGTGGAACTGCGGCGGCATCATGCGCGCCAGACCGAACAGGTCCTGCTCGTTGCTGCCCACGCCGTGCATCAGCACGAGCAGCCAGGGTTCAGGGCCGCCCGAGGGTGCGGGGTGGTGCAGGAACTGCAGGGGCAGATGGAGCGATGTCATGGGTCGGAAGGGTCTCGAAAGCCTCGAAAAATGATGGACGGCGCGGCTCAGCGAAAGCCCTTGGCCAGCGCCCGCGTGACCTCGGCCGAGGACACCTCGCGGCAGCCGGTGGCGTTCTGCCCCGACCACAGCGGAGAAAAATCGCCACTGCCCTGCGCTTCGGCCTTGGCGCGCAGCGGCGCGATGCCCGAGGTGGCGAGCGGAAATTCCGGCGCCGGGCCGATGGGGCCCAGCTCGCGCATCACGCGGTTGACGATGCCGCGCGCGGGTCGGCCGGTGAACAGGTTGGTGAGCGCCGTGTGGCGCGCGGCCTCGCTCTTCAGCGCCGCGCGGTGCAGCGCGCTGGTCATGGCCTCGGGCGTCAGCAGGTAGGCCGTGCCGACCTGCACGCCGGCCGCGCCCAGCGCCATGGCCGCGGCCACGCCGTCGGCATCCGCGATGCCGCCGGCTGCGATCACCGGCACCTTCAATGCACGCACCAATTGCGGCAGCAGCGCGAAAGTGCCGAGCTGTTTCGTGAGGTCGTGCGACAGGAAATGGCCGCGGTGCCCGCCGGCCTCGAGCCCCTGCGCGATGACCGCGTCGACGCCCTTCGCCTCGAGCCACAGCGCCTCGTCGACGGTGGTGGCCGAAACCAGCACCTTCGCGCCCCAGCCGCGCACCTTGGCCAGCAGCGGCTCGGGCGGCAGCCCGAAATGGAAGCTCACCACCGGCGGCTTGAACTCGGCCAGCAGGTCGGCCACCTCGGCGCTGAAGGGGTTGCGCCCGGGGCCGGTCGGGATGCCCGCGGAGTCGATGCCGAACTCGGCGTAGTACGGCCCCAGCGCGGCGCGCCAGGCGGCCTCGCGTGCCTCGTCCGGCGTGGGCGGAGTGTGGGCGAAGAAGTTGACGTTGAAGGGCTTGTCGGTGCCCGCGCGGATCGCCGCGAGTTCGCTGCGCATCGCGTCGGGGCCGAGCATCGCGCACGGCAGCGACCCCAGCGCGCCTTCGTTGCACACCGCGATCGCCATCGCGCTGGCCTGCGCGCCGGCCATCGGCGCCTGGATCAATGGAAGTTCGGTGCCGAGGATCTGTTGCAACGTCGTCATTCGGGGTGCGCTCCTGTGTCCGTGTGTCGAATGCACGGCATTGTCCAGCCAAGCCGTTGAGCGCGGCGCCCGCGGGGTCATCGGGCAGCGGGACAGGTCAGCAGGAGCAGCGCGCAGCCTGCCGCAGGCTCACTCCTCGCTGGTCCACTCCACCTGCACGCCCAGGCTGCGCAGGTTTTCCACGAAGCGCGGATGGGCGCGCCGGATCGGCGTGGCGTTGCGGATCTCGGACTTGCCTTCGATGCTCGCGGCCACCATGAACAGCGCGATCGCCACGCGGATGATGTAGGGACTCTCGACCACCGCCGGCGTGAGCGCGTGGCCGCCGAAGGTGATGAGCCGGTGCGGGTCGGACGAGAACACGTGCGCGCCGAACTTCGACAGCTCGCCGGTCCAGCCCAGCGCGCCGTCGTACACCTTGTTCCAGAACATCGCGTTGCCCTGCGCGCGCACGCCCAGCGCGATGAAGATCGGCAGCAGGTCGACCGGGAAGTACGGCCACGGCGCGGCCTCCACCTTGGTGAGCACGTTGCTGGTGAACGGCGTCTGCACCTTCAGCGGGCCGCTGCGGATGGCGCGCGACCAGCCGTCGGCATGCTCGATCTGCACGCCGAACTTGGCAAAGGTGCGGTCGATGAGCGGAAAGTTGCCCGGTGCGCTGTTGCGCACCACGACGTCGCCGCCGGTGATCGCGCCCAGCGCCAGGAAGGTGGTGATCTCGTGGAAATCTTCGTCGAAGCGGAACTCGCCGCCACCCAGCGCGCCGCCGCCATGCACCGTGAGCCGCGAGGTGCCCATGCCCTCGATGCGCACGCCGATCATGGCCATGAAGCGGCAGAACTCCTGCACATGCGGCTCCGAGGCCGCGTTGGTGAGCGTCGAGGTGCCGCCCGCGGCGGCCGCGCACAGCACGAAGTTCTCGGTGGTCGTCACCGAGGCGTAGTCCAGCCAGTGGTCGGTGGGCGTGAGCCGGCCGGGTGCATACACCAGCAGCGAGCCCTCGGTGCGCTCCACCTGGCCGCCGAAGCGCTGGAACACCTCGACGTGCGGATCGATCTCGCGCACGCCCAGCGTGCAGCCCTTGACGTTGTCTTCCAGCCGCGCCACGCCAAAGCGCGCCAGCAGCGGCGGCACCAGCATGATCGACGAGCGCATTTCCTCGGGCAGGCGGTGGAGCGCCGCATCGAAGGTCGTGGCGCGGTGGTGCAGTTCGAGCGTGCCGCTCTCGTGGTCCATGCGGACCTCGCTGCCCAGCGTGCGGAAGATGTCGAGGATCTTGCGCACGTCGGTGATGTCGGGCACCCCGTGCAGCCGCAGCGGCTCGCCGGTGAGCAAGGTGGCGCACAGCACCGGCAGCACCGCGTTCTTGTTGGCGGAGGGAATGATGCGGCCGCGAAGGGGCGTACCGCCGTGCACGATGAGGTTGGACATGAAAGGGGCGAACAGAGGGGCGAAGGCACGAACTGTTCGCGCCGGACGGCGGAACTTTACCGTTGGAAACGACGGGTTTCCGGGGGCTCAGTTGTAAGAATTTGGAAACGCCCGCGGCGCACTGGTGCAGCCGCGGCGTGGCCTGGGAGGCCGGTCAGGCCTTGCGCTGGAAGCCCGGCGCCTGGTCGACTTCGGTCGGCTTGTAGATCTTGTGCGCCGCCGTCGCGCTGCCCGCGTCGGCCACCACCAGCAGGCGCCACAGCGGCTCGCGCACGGCGCACAGGCTTTCCTCGGGCGTGAGCGCGAAGGTTGGCAGCGCCGGGGCGGTGCCCTTCACGACCACCTTGAGCAGCATCGCGCCCTTGGCGTTCGACACCTCGATGTCGTAGCCCTGCGCCTTGCTGGTGACGTCTTCCGCGTTGTAGCCGTAGCCCTTGAAGTGGCCCATGACGTAGGCCATGGCGGCGGCCTGGACGGCGTCCGTCGTGGTCGGGCCGGCCGGGGCCGCGTCTGCATCGTCGGCCGCCGGCACGCCGCCACGGGCCTTGGCGGCCGTGATGTCGGCCTCGGTCGGCGCCCAGCCGCGCGCGCCGCGCACCAGCACGGCGAGTTGCTGCTCGGGCTCCCAGCTCGCGACGTGCCATTCGGCGTCGTCGCGCACGCGGGTCGACACCTTGGCGCTCTTGTTGCTCTCGAGCTCGGCGATGGCGACGCGGTTGGTCTGCAGCACGGCGCGGAAGCCCTGGCCGGCGTCGAAGGTGCGCTTGAGCAGGGCCAGGCGGTCCTTGGCGCGCTGCGCCTGCTGGGCGCTGCGCACGCCGCCGCCGGGGCGGCGCTGGGCGTCGAGCGATTCCAGGTAGAACCAGCGGCCACCGGCCGCCACGCTCACGTACTCGCCCCAGATGGTGGCGATGACGTTGTCGCCGGTGGCGAGCCAGGCGTGCTCGAACGGCTTGTCGCGTGCGTCGAACACCCCCATCTTGGCGACGATTTCGACCGGCGTGAGGCGCGGTCCGGAGAGCCGCATCTCATCGATGGCGGCGAGCACGGAGGGGTCGACTTCCTTGTCCATTCAGCGGAATTCTGGCGAGTTGGGAGGGGGTGGGAGTATGCCGCATCGGCCGTCGCTCCCCGGTGCCCGGCGCCGCGCCGCGTGTACCCTCCGTGCCTTGAAAGCCCTCGCATGCACGACCTGCTGACCTCCTATTTCTGGCACGGCGACACGCTGCGCAGCCGCAGCGTGAGCGGCATCGTGCACGCGGCCATGCTCGACGTGCCCGAGCCCCCGGCGCGCCTCGTGGCCGACTGGCAGCGGGAGATCGCCACGAACGTGCCGCTCGAACCCGGCGATGTCGAACCGATGCCGCTGGCCCGCGCACGCACGCGCTGGCCCGACTATGCGCAGTGCGTGCAGGCGATGTCCGGCTGGCTCGGCACGCTGGGCCTGCCCGCGTCGCTGCTGCCGGCCAGCGACGTCGCCCTGATGGCCTGCCGCGGCGCGCGCTACCACCACGACGGCGCGCAGTACGGCGGCGCGGCGTTCTGCAACCTGTTCCTCAGCGAAGACAAGGGACTGGACGTGCATTTCCCCGTCACGGGCCATCGAATCCCGCTCACCCGGGGCACGGCCCTGCTGTTCGACACCGGCCAGCCCCACGCCGTCGTGCCGCGCAGCGACCACGGCTTCGATGCAGCCGACTTCCCGTCTTCGCTCGATCGCACGCAGCTGTTCCTGACCTGGGAGCTGTCGATCGAAGACGCGCAGGTGGCACGCCTGCTCGGCGTCGGCTTCGATGTCGATCCGCTCACCGCGTCGCGGCTCGATGAAGAACAGGTCCGGGTGAACGGCGAACCGGCGCAGGTCTGCGCGAACTCCGGTCGCTGGCGCAGCGGCAAGTAGCGAACGAACGATCAATCGCCCTGGCGGTAGTGAGTCCCCGGCCGCGCCGCCGAATCGATGATGTCCCGCCACGACTTGCCCGCGCTTCGCAGTTGCTCGATCGACGGGCCCAGCGTGTTGCCATAGCGGCTGTGCGACCTGGCTTCGAGGGCCTGCAGCGCGTCCGACGGCGTCAGCGCGCGGTAGTGCAGCTTGAGATCGTCCCGCTGCGCGAAGATCCAGCGCGCCACCTGTTCTTCACTCACACCATCGGCCAGCATCCGCTCGGCAGCAGGACCGAGCGCGGCCACGGCCGCTTCGTAGGTCTTGCGTACGTTGAGGTCTGCCATGCGGACTCTGAAGTGGATGTGACGGGCGATTCGGCCCATTGTGCATACGACGAGGGCGCTACAGTGGCGGTCCCCTCATCTCTTTTCGTGCATGCCCGGAGCCCAGACGATGCGCCACCTCTTCAACGTGTTCGGCCGCACCCTGCGCGTCGAAATGACCGATGCCCGCTGGCGCAGCCACTGGGTCGGCGCCGATGGAAAACTGGGCCTCGCCCAGCTCGCGATTCCACCGGATGTGGCGCCGGCCGACCTCGCACAATACCTCTACGACATCTATCACGAGAACGCGACGCCGACGAACGGCGATGTCTTCGAGATCGGCGCGAAGTGAGCCCGGCGTTGCTATCGCTGCGCGGCCTTCGATGACGCGCGCAGCATCAGCCAGGCCACGCCGCCGAACGCCAGCACGAACACCAACAGCGGCCCCACCTCCCGGGCCCTGAAGCCCTCGCTCGCGAGGTTGCCAAGCAGGGTCCACGGCACCAGCGGAAACGCGAGCAGCACCACCACCGCAGGCACATGCGCGTGCAGCGGAAAGAGAACCAGTGCAAGGCCCGTCGACAGCAGGCTCGCCACCAGGTACGCGAACAGAAGCTTGAACACCACTTTCATGCGGCGATTCTGACCGCATCCTTGCCCAAGCCGGGGTGACAGATGACACGGCAATCTGCTACACCTCGCGGTACCCACCCGTCCCCCTGCGCAAGGAGATCCGACCGATGGCCCCAGCCAAGAAGCGCGTCGCCGCGAAGAAGCCCTCGCCCGCCGATACGAAAGTCCCCAGGATGCCGCACGGGGTGCTGACGCCGGCGCTGTCGTCCGGCAGCGTGCGGCTCCACGTGACTGGGCAGATCAAGCTGCTCAACAGCTGGGTCGACCTTCCGCCCGAGATGGCCGCCGCGATGGTGGCGCAGTCGGCCCATGCCGATGCGCCCGCCGCGGGCCACCTGCCGGGCGAAGCCTCCCCCGCCCTCACCGCCGCGCTCGCCGGCACGGCCGACGCGCTGTGCACGCGGCTCTCTCCGGTGTCGACCTTCGGGCTCGCACAGCTGCAGCGCCTGCCGATGGACGTCGAGACCTCGATGGACCCGCGGCTGCAGCTGGCGGTGATGAACCGCCGCGCGGGCAAGCAGAGCATGCCCATCTCGTCCGCCGACGGCGACTCGGTGCCGGTGGTGGCGCGCGTCACCAGCCATGCCGAGTGGGCCGACATTCCCGACGTCGATGCGGGCTCCGACATCGGCACCGCCGACGACGGCACGGTGCTCGTCACGGGCCGCATTCCGCTGGGCAAGGCAGAAGTCATTCGCCAGCATCCGGCCGTGCTCAGCATGAAGGCCTCGCAACCCGTGCTGCCGGCGCTGAACAACACCATCGCATCGATGGGCGTGCAGGCCGACAACCCCGCGCTCGCCGGCACGGCGGGCGGCGCCGGCGTGGTGATCGGCGTGGTCGATTCGGGCGGCGACTTCGCGCACCAGAACTTCGTCAAGGCCAACGGCAAGACGCGCCTGCTGGCGCTGTGGCAGCAAGGCGCGCCGGCCAAGGCCAACAGCCCCTACGGCTACGGCCGGCTCTTCGAGGCGGCGGACATCGACAAGGCGCTGAAGAAGTCCGACCCGTACAAGGCGCTGGGCTACGACCCCGGCGCGGGCATGCCGGGCAGCCCGGGTTCGCACGGCACGCATGTGATGGACATTGCCGGCGGCAATGGGCGGGGGTCGCTGCAACCCGGCGTGGCGCCGAAGGCCGACCTGATCTTCGTCGAGATGTCGGCCCGCGACATCGCGTGGACCGGCCACAACGCCGTGTTCAGCTCCTTCGGCGATTCGGTGCAGATGCTCGAGGCGGTGAAGTTCATCTTCGACCGCGCGGGCGACAGGCCCTGCGTCGTCAACCTGAGCCTGGGCACCAACGGCGGCCCGCACGACGGCACCTCGCTGGTCGAGCAGGGCTTCGATGCGCTCGTGTCGCAAAAGCCCAACCGCGCGATCGTGCTGGCGGCCGGCAATTCGCAGGAAGACAACACGCACACGGCGGGCACGGTGACCGGCAACGGGCACCTGGATGTGTCGTGGACCCTGGTCAACGGCAAGGGCGGCGAGTTCGAGCTCTGGTACGGCGGCAGCCAGCGCCTGCGCGCCGAGCTGCTGGGCCCCGATGGCGAGGTGCTGGCCAGCGTCGCACCGGGCGAAAACTTTCCGCTCGGCGCGGGCAACGGCGAGATCGCCGCGTTCCTCAGCAGCCGCATCACCGACCCGAACAACAAGGACAACGTGATCGGCATCTGGCTCGCACCCAACTGGCCCGACGGCGAGTTCAAGGTGCGGCTGCACGCCCTGGCCGCCGACGACGTGCCGTTCCACGCCTGGCTCGAACGCCTGGACAGCGGCCAGTCGTACTTCGGCCAGCCGGTGAAGTCGCACCTGCTGGGCTCGCTGTCGACAGGAAAACTGTCGATCGTGGTCGGTGCGTACGACGCCCGCAAGACGGGTGAGCCCGCCGCCAGCTTCTCGAGCGCGGGCCCTACGCGCGACGGCCGGCCCAAGCCCGAGGTCAGCGCACCCGGCGTGCAGGTGAAGGCCGCGCAGTCGCGCACGAAGGACGGCATGGTGAAGAAGTCGGGCACCAGCATGGCGGCGCCGGCGGTGACGGGGCTGGTCGCGCTGATGCTGGCCAAGGCCCACAAAGCGGGAAAGAAGCTGACCATCGCCGACATCCGCGCCAGGCTGAAGGCGGGCGTCAAGCCCGGCGGCGGGCCGGCCGGCTGGGACCCGCAGCGCGGCGACGGCCGGGCCGGCAGCGGCGCGATCTGACGATCCAGCCATGACCCCCACGCCCGGTGCGGTTGTGCCGAACTCGAGCGGGGGGTGTAATCTGTGTTCCCGCCCCCATCTGCCCTCTCATGCCCATCGATTTGCGCTCGCTCAAGAAGCTCGACTTTTCGGCCGCCCCCGCGCCGGTGTCGGGCGAGCGCGTCGTCGTGCTGGTCAAGCTGTGCG
Source organism: Variovorax sp. GW822-FHT04A09 (assembly GCF_058801005.1). Taxonomy (NCBI): domain Bacteria; kingdom Pseudomonadati; phylum Pseudomonadota; class Betaproteobacteria; order Burkholderiales; family Comamonadaceae; genus Variovorax; species Variovorax sp. GW822-FHT04A09. Next base: position 1,710,416 of record NZ_JBXAMV010000001.1, read on the forward strand.
AGGGCGCCGAGCGCCCGGACTACATCGCCGCGCGCGCCGACATCTCGCCGGGCCTGTTCTCGGCCGAGATCCCGCTCGACAAGCTCCAGCAGCTCGAAGCCGACCCGGCCGTCGAGTCGGTCGAGCTGTCGCGCCGGCTGCCCAACATCTCCTGATTCCCCTGACACGCGACCCACCCGGGTCGCTGCCTTCGCGCATGCCATGCCGGCAGGCGCCCGCACACGCGTGCACCACAACCCATCCCAAGGAACACCCATGAAAGTGCTCGACGATGCCGCGCGCGCGGCGGTCCGGTCGGTGATCGCCACCCACCAGGCGCAGCTGGCCGCCCTGCCCGGCTACGTGGCGGCGGAGCCGGGCTTTCCGCTGGTCGATGGCCGGTTCCTGCGCGAGCCCGCCGTGATCGTGCTGGTCGACCGCAAGCGGCCCTTGTCGGAGGTGCCCGCGGCCGAGCGCGCGCCGCGGCAGCTCGGTCCGTACCGCGTCTGCGTGATGCAGGCCGACCCCGCGCGCCAGCTGGCCGCCAGTGCGGACTTCGAGGACACGGTGAACGCACTCGCCGAAGCCGCCGTCGGCCTCGTCTACAAGCCGCCCGCAGGCCAGCCCATCGACAAGGTCTACAACGTGAAGCAGCCCTTCCTGTGCCACGTCGGCCCCGATGCGGGGTGGCCGGTGCTGCGGCCCTTTCTCGAGGGCACCACGCGCTCGCTGTCGGTGGCGATGTACGACTTCAACGCCGACCACATCGCGCAGGTCTTCATCGACCTCGTGCGCGACGGCGGCATCGCGGCGGCGCTGAGCTGGGACGACGGCATGACGCAAGAAGAGCAGGTCATCCGCAAGAAGCTGCGCAAGCTGCAGCAGGAGGCCGACTTCAGGGCCTGGCTCGTGCAGTGCGGCAAGGGCCGCCGCTTCGCCAGCGCGTACCACGAGAAGGTGGCAGTGCGCGACCACAAGGCCTTCTGGCTGTCGAGCGGCAACTGGAGCAAGCGCAGCCAGCCCGACATCGACCCCGTGGCCACGCCCGCGCAGGCCAAGGGCATGTTCAGCAAGGGCAACCGCGAGTGGCACGTGATCTGCAACGACGCCGTGCTCTCGAAGGTGTTCGAGAAGTACATCCTGCACGACCTCAAGGCCTCCGAGAAGGAAGAAGCCGACGGCGCCGCCGACGCGGCGCTGGACGTGGCGCCCAAGCTCACGTTGCCCGACGTGTTCGTGCCGCTCGACCACCTGCTGGAACAGGCCGTAGCCTTCGCGGGGCCGGTGGTGCCCGTCGAGCCTGCGCGGCTGCCGGCGGTGAAGACCACGGTGAAAGTCCAGCCCGTGCTCACGCCGGACAACTACCTGCCGCACATCAACGCGCTCATCGACAGCGCGCAGACCTCGCTGTACCTGCAGTTCGCCTACATCACCTGGAGCGATGCCGACAAGGACGCCGACTTTCGCGCGCTGCTGCGCAAGCTGGCACAGCGCAGCACCGAGCCGGACCTCGACCTGCGCATCATCCTGGGCAGCACCAGCGCGGCCGACAACATCCGCAAGCTGGTCGAGGCGGGCTGCAACCAGGACGTGTTCCGCGTCCAGGGCAGCATCCACAACAAGGGCATCATCGTGGACGGCCAGGCGGTGCTGGTGAGCAGCACCAACTGGTCGGGCGACGGCGTGCTGCGCAACCGCGACGCCGGACTGATCATCCACAACGAAGAAGTGGCGCAGTACTACCAGCAGGTCTTTCTCGACGACTGGGACTCGCGCGCCAAAAGCCGCGTGGACGACGATCCGCCGGTGACGCTGGCCTCAGCCGGCGCGCCCACGCCACCGGGCATGGTGCGCATGTCGTGGAGCGACTATCACGGGTGAGGCAACGGGCCGTCCGGTGCCGCCTCGATGAAATCCACCGAGTGCAGCACCCGCCGCAGCTCCGGATCGTCCGAGGCCTGCCACACCGGCAGCTGCGCCAGGAAGTGCGCAATGAAGCGCGCCGCCGCATGCGACGGCGCCTCCTGCGCACGGCGCACGATGCCCACGACGTTGCTGTGGAAGCGCTCGCGCAGCTGCAAGGTCACCAGCGCATAGCGCAGGCTCTCGGTTTCCACCAGCGGCCAGGGGCAGAAGGTGAGCATGTCGGTCTTGCGCACGAGGCCCAGCATCATCGACGGCGAATGCGCCAGCTGGATGCGCTGCACGGGCGCGGCCAGGCCGTGCTGGCGGAACAGGTTGTCGAGAAAGCTCGCGCCCTCGCCCGGCGTGAAGTTGAGCACCCAGTCGTCCTGCAGCAGCTCGGCCATCGACTGCGCGCCGGCCCGCGGGTGGCCGCGGCGCGCCACCACCGTCATGTCGTAGCGGAACAGCGGCTGCGCCTGCAGCCCTTGCATGGCCTCGTCGGGGCCGATGCGGCCGATCAGCAGGTCGAGGCTGCCCTCGCGCAGCCGCGGGTAACTGAGCGCCGAGAGGCCATCGAACATCTCGAGCTGCACGTGCGGCAGCTCTTCGCGAAACAGCGACACCACGCGCGGCAGCAGGGTCTGCGTGATCCAGGGCGTGATGGCCACGGTCAGGCGCTGTTGCGCGCCGGTGTCGCGGTGGCGTGAGAGCGTGTCTTCGGCCTGGCGCAGCTGGGCCAGCACGCGCTGCGCATGCTCCAGCAGCTCCAGCCCGGCCGGCGTGAAAGCGATGCCGCCGCCGTGGCGTGTGAACAGCGCCACCTGCGCATGCGCCTCCAGTTCGCGCAGGCCCTGCGTGACCGTGGCCTGGGTGACGCCCAGTGCCCGCGCGGCGGCGCGGATGCTGCCTTCGGAGGCGACGGCGGCGAGATAGCGGAGCTGGTGCAGCTTCATGGCGGCCGATTATCCGCAGCCCCCCACAGTGACAGGCGCCGCCCGCCTCCGCATGGCGGCGCCTGTCTGCCCCCGCAGGCAGCGAATTCCTAGACTCGCCGCAAGACAGCAAGGAGACAGATTCCCCCATGACGACCTACACCGTCGACAACGCCGCCGCCCTCGAGAGCGTGCTGCCCGCCGTGCGCGAGGTCGCGCCCGAGATGGTCGGCCTGCGCCACCGCATCCACGCGCACCCCGAACTGGCCTACGAAGAGCACGTCACCAGCGAGCTGGTGGCCACGCGCCTGGCCGAGTGGGGCTACGCGGTGCACCGCGGCCTGGCCGGCACCGGCGTGGTCGCCACGCTGACATGCGGCACGGGCACGCGGCGCCTGGGCCTGCGCGCCGACATGGACGCGCTGCCGATCCAGGAAGCGACCGGCCTGCCCTATGCCAGCCAGGTGCCCGGCAAGATGCACGCCTGCGGCCACGACGGCCACACCAGCATCCTGCTGGCCGCCGCGCGCGTCATCGCGCAGGAGCGCGGCTTCGACGGCACGCTGCACCTGATCTTCCAGCCGGCCGAGGAAGGCCTGGGCGGCGGGCGCCGCATGGTGGAAGAAGGCCTGTTCGAGCGTTTTCCCTGCGACGCCATCTTCGCGCTGCACAACATGCCCGGCTTTCCGGCGGGCAAGTTCGGCTTCAAGGAGGGCTCGTTCATGGCCTCGTCCGACTCGGTCACGATCACGGTGACGGGGCGCGGCGGACACGGCTCGGCGCCGCACCTGTCGGCCGACCCGGTGGTGGCGGCGGCGCACATCGTCGTGGCGCTGCAGACCATCGTGTCGCGCAACGTCGACCCGCGCGAGATGGCGGTGGTGTCGGTGGGCGCGATCCACGGCGGCGACGCGCCCAACGTGATTGCCGACAGCGTGCAGATGCGCCTCACGGTGCGCGCCTACCGGCCCGAGATCCGCGCCATGCTGCGCGAGCGCATCACCGAGCTGGCGCAGGCGCAGGCCGTCACGCTCGGCGTGAAGGCCGAGGTGGACTACCACTGGCGCTACCCCGCGCTGGTGAACGACGAGGAATCCACGCGCTTCGCACGGCAGGTCGCGCGCGACTGGCTGGGCGACGACGGCCTGCTGCCGCCGCTGGCGCCGCTCACGGGCAGCGAGGACTTCTCCTTCATGCTGGAGCGCTGCCCCGGCAGCTACCTGATCGTGGGCAACGGCGAAGGCGAGCACCACCGCACCGGCGGCTGCATGGTCCACAACCCCGGCTACGACTTCAACGACGCGATCCTGCCGATCGCGGCCAGCTACTGGGTGCAGCTGGTACGCCGCTTCCTCGCCGCGCAGGCCTGAGCGGGCCTCTTCCTTTTCCCACTTCCCCGTACTGGAACCGCGATGACCCGTCTTGCTTCTTCCGTTTCGCGCCGCGTGGCACTGAGCGCGCTCGGCGCCGCCGCCTTCTGTGCCGCCGCCCCCGCCTTCGCGCAGGGTACCTACCCCGCCAAGCCCATCAAGCTGCTGGTCGGCTACGCGCCGGGCGGCTCGGTCGACATGGCCGCGCGCGTGGCGGCGGACATTCTTTCGGCCAAGCTCGGCGCGACGGTGGTGGTCGAAAACGTGACCGGCGCGGCGGGCGTGGTCGCGGCGCAGCGCGCGGTGAGCAGCCCGGCCGACGGCTACACGCTGCTGGCCGGCTCCAGCAACGAGATGGCGGCCACGGTGCTCGTGAACCCAGCGCAGCGCTACGACCCGGTGAAAGACCTGACCCCCGTCAGCCTGCTCGCCTTCGCGCCCGTGCTGCTGGTGGCGAGTCCGAAGGTGGGCGTGAAGAACCTCGACGAGTTCATCGCCCTGGCCAAGCGCAACCCCGGCAAGTACAGCTACGGCAGCTCGGGCGTGGGCTCGACGCTGCACTTCGTGGGCGAGCAGATCAAGCAGCGCGCGGGCCTGTTCCTCACGCACATTCCCTACCGCGGCACCGCGCCACTCACGAGCGACCTGGTCGGCGGCACGCTCGACTTCGCGATCGTGTCGCCCACCGCCGCGGCACCGTTCCTGCAGGGCGGACGGATCGTGCCGCTGGGTGTCTCGTCGGCCAAGCGCTTTCCCGGCCTGCCGCAGGTGCCGGCGCTCGGCGAGCATCCGCAGCTGAAGGGCTATGAGCTGAGCGGCTGGTTCGCGCTCGCGGGCCCGAAGGACCTGCCCGCGCCCATCGTGCAGAGCCTGCGCGCGGCGCTGCAGGCCGGCCTGGCCGACCCGGCGATCCGCCGACGCCTGGAAGAAGGCGGCTCCATTCCCGCCACGGGCAAGGAAGACCTCGGGCAGATCATGCGCGAGGACACGGCGAAGTACGCAACGCTGGTGAAGTTCGCGAACATGCGCGACTGAGGCCCGCCGGCCGTTTCAGCGCGGGGCGTCGCCCCCCTGGCGCTCCTCCACCCACCACTTCGCCTGCGCGGCGTTCATCGCGCGCGCGTTGACAATCATTTCCTCGATCTGCGCACGCGTGGCCGGTGAATCGACCATCCACGCGGTCTGCACGGCATGCGCGGGCCCGCCTTCGGCAAGCCGGTATTCCAGACAAAAACGAACCTCATTGCTCATCGGTGATCGAACCCTCTCTCTTCCACCGATTCTGTCTGACTCAAGTGAAACAGAACGCTTCTTCGATGCGTCGCAGCCACAGGAAGCGATGGCGTTTTGAGGCCATTCGTTCACAATGATTGCACCGTTGTTGCAGCGGAAAGGAGTGTGAAACCATGTTCGACTTCTTGTTTCGGCCCACCCACACGGCCTATTTGAAACGTGCCTCGGCACTGCTCGAAGAGGCGCAGATGGCACGCATCGAACACCAAGCTGCCGCAGAGCATCACAGCGCCCTCGCCCGCATGTACGCGGAACGTGCCCGCCGGCTCGAGAACGAGCTGTACCGGCAACCGCGCGCCGCGGAGCACGGCACCGAGGCGGTGGCGGTCGCGGTGGAAGACCGCCCGCAGCTGTACTCGCTGGATGGCAGCCGCAAGGCGACGACGCACCCGACCGGCAGCTGACGCCGGCCCGCGCGATCGCCTCGAGGTCGCGCCCGGCGACAAGGGCGCGGCTGTGCCGATGCGGTGATCTGTGGTGATGTAATCCGGCTCCCCGGCCCTCACCGCGAGAACCCCATGCGCTTCATTGCCCGCTTCGCCGCCTGCGCGGCCCTGGCCCTGTCCCAAGCCCACGGGCAAACCGCCGCGCCTTACAACGGCCCGCTGTTCGACACCCATCTGCACTACAACCAGGAAGCCTGGGACGGCAATGCCGGCCCCTTCCCGCCCACCGAGGCGCTCGCGCGCATGCAGCGCAACCAGGTGAAGGCCATCATCGCGAACTCGCGGCCCAACGCCGGCACGCAGACCCTGGCCGCCGCGCGCGAGACCCGCGCCGCCGGCGTCACCGTGGTGCCCTTCGTGCGCCTGTACCGCAACCGCGACGACTACAACAACTGGTTCCGCGACGAGAGCATCCACGAGATGGTGCTGGCCGAACTGGCGCGCGGCACCGCCAGCGGCCCCTACCGCGGGCTCGGTGAATTCCACCTGTACGAGAGCGCCAACGCCAACGGCCCCGTGGCAAAGAAACTGATCGCACTGGCCGAAGAGAAAAAGCTCGCGGTGCTCGCGCACGTAGACGACGTGGCCGTCGACCTGCTGATGGCGAATGCGCCGTCGAAGGGCCGCGCGCTGCGCCTCATCTGGGCCCACACCGGCATCGGCGGCACGCCGGTCGAGCGCGTGCAGGCGATGCTGGAGCGCTACCCGCTGCTGATGGGCGAACTCTCGTACCGCCCCGGCCTGACCTGCGAGGGCGGGCGCCTGTGCCCCGAGTGGCGCGCGCTGATCCTCAAGCACCCCGACCGCTTCATGGTCGGCTCCGACACCTGGGTCAACCAGCGCTGGAGCGCCTACGACGAGATCATGCGCGGCTACCGCACCTGGCTGGGCGACCTGCCGCCCGCCGTGGCGCAGCGCATCGCCTGGGGCAACGCGGCGGCGCTGTTCGACCTGCGCTGAGGCCCACCCGCGCAGACGGTCTCAGGCGGCCTGATCGCGCCGCGCGGCCACCTCGCGCAGCCGCTGGTGCGCGGCGCCGTCCCACGCCACCGGCTGCTGGTTCTTCGCGCACAGGTAGTGGTGCGTGAACACGCCCAGGTAGGCGTCCAGCGTCTGCTGCGCAGCGTGTTCGCCGGCCAGGTCCATGCACATCGCCGCCACCTCGCTGGTGCAGAAGTGGTCGTCGCGGCCGGAGTTGCGCAGCTTGTACTGCGTGATCTGCGCCGGCTTCAGGCTCAGCACCGGCAACCGGTCGAGGTAAGGGCTGCGGCGAAACATCTTGCGGGCCTCGGCCCAGGTCGCATCGAACAGGATGAAGAGCGGGCGCTTCGCGCTGCCGCCACCGGCCGCATCAGGCGACGAAGGAACGCCCAGCACCACGCGCTCGGGCGCCGCGTACTGCCCCGGGAACACCACGTAGGGCTGCCATTGCGGGTCGTCCAGCAGCGCCAGCAGCGCGGGATCGGTCTCGGTGCGGGCCCAGCCGAAGGCGAAGGTTTCGGGCACCACATCGGCCACCAGCCACCCCGTGTTGGTGGGCTTGAGCGGCTCGATGTCGGCCATGAGCAGGCACACCCCCGCGCGCGTGGCCACCGGAGGGCGCACGGCACACATGCAATGGCTGGGCACCAGGCGGCAGCCCGCACAGCGCTCGCGCTTGAAACCGCCACGGGCAAGAAAAGGCTTGGCGCTGCGCGCCAGGCGCGCGGCGCGAAGGAGGGAGACGGCATGAGGCATACCCCGATTCTCGGTGGCGTGGCCGTCGCATGGCGGCCCCTGCCCTCACCGACGCTGCCGCGATGCCTCGGGATCAGGGCGTGCGAGCCGGCGTGACCTTGCGGATCAGGTTGTTGAAGGTGTCGGCCACGTACAGATTGCCAGCGGCATCCACCGTCACCCCATAAGGCTGCTTGAACGTGGCTGCCGTGCCGATGCCGTTCTGCGCGCCCAGCACACCAGGCTGGCCGGCGATCGTGGAGACCACGCCCGCCGGCGTGATCTTGCGCAGCAGGCTGTTGCCCGTGTCGGCCACGTAGATGATGCCGTCGCTGTCCACCGCCAGGCCGCCCGGCTGGTGGAAAGATGCCGAGTTGCCGGCCCCGTCGGCCGCCCCGGCCTGGCCCGAGCCCGCCAGCGTCGTGACCACGCCGCCGGGCGTGATCTTGCGGATGCGGTTGTTGCTGCTGTCAGCCACGTAGATGTTCCCGGCCGCGTCGGTCGCGATGCCGTAGGCCTGCCCGAAGGATGCCGCAGTCCCCGTGCCGTCAGCAAAGCCCGCGGTGCCCGAACCGGCCAGCGTGGTGACGTCGCCGGCCGGCGTGATCTTGCGGACAACGGCGCCGATGAATTCGAGCACGTAGATGTTGCCGGCGGCGTCCGTGGCCACCGATGAAGGGGTCTTGAACGTGGCAGAGGTGCCGTGGCCATCGAGCGACCCGATGGCGCCACTGCCCGCGAGCGTGGTCACGTCGGCCGCTGGCGTGATCTTGCGGATGCGGTTGCCGCCGAATTCCGCAGCATAGGCATTGCCCGTGGCGTCCAGCGCAAGACCGGACAGGCCCGAGAACGAGGCTGCCGCGCCGTTGCCGTCTTGCGAAGTGCCGTTGTTGCCACCGCCCGCAAAGGTCGTGACATCGCCAGCGGGCGAGATCTTTCGCACCAGGTTCGTTGCCGTGTCCGACACGAGCAGGCTGCCGCTCTTGTCGAGGACCACGCTGTACGGGAGATAGAACGACGCCGCGCTGCCGTTGCCATTGACCGAGCCGATCGTGCCGGAGCCGGCGAACGTGGACACCTGCGCCTGCACCGCCGAGCACGCGACCGCCACGTCACCAACGTCGGCCGCCGCCTTGCCGCTGCCCTTGCTGACGGTGCAGAACTGCCACAGAGGCTGGGTGCGTACGCTGACCTCGTAGGCCGCACCTTCGACGAGCGCGGTGGTGAAGGTGAACTTGCCATCGGCCGTGAGCTTCAGGTCGTCGCCCGCATTGTTCTGGAGCACCAGGCTGCCGGCGAGGCCAGTGACGGTGCCACCGACCGTGTGGGTCACGACCACGGGAGGCGCCGGCTCGGGCTGCGGCTGTGCCGGCGCGGCCATCGGCAGGAAACCCGCGCCACCGCCGCCTCCCCCACCACCGCCGCAGGCCGCCAGCAGCACGATCACACCGGCCATGGCGCTGCAGCGCCCGTAAGAACTCGCTCGCTTGGAAAGCATCCGACGCCTCTTTGGAGAAACCCGCTCTCCGGCTGGAGCGCCCAATTGTTTCTGAATGTCTATTTTTGTAATTGCCGTGCGCCGGGACCATCCCCGAAAACAAGTAAATGCGGCGACGCTTGTCCCTGCGGCCGCGCGGTAGCGGGAACGAACGACGCGTCCGGAAAAGATCGGGAATGAGGGTTGCCCTCGGGGCCGTCAGACCAGCCGCAGGTCCTTCGTCGTCGCACCGCCGAACACCCGCGCCACCTGCGCAGTCGACAGCCCGTACATCCGCTGGAACAACCCGCCCAGCACCGCCCGGTACTCGTTGAGCACCGCGTGGTCGCGGTTCTGGAACAGCGTGGCCTGCGTCAGCGGCTGCTGCTCGCCCACGACGCGCCCGCCCGCCTGTGCGGCCAGGCCGCCGCCGAGCACCCAGTACACGGTGCCGTGCCCGTGGTCGGTGCCGCGGTTGCCGTTCTCGCGGAAGGTGCGGCCGAACTCGCTGACGACGACCACCACGGTCTGGCGCCAGGCGGGCTCGCCCATCTCCTGCGCGAAGCCGGCCACGCCGCGGCCCAGTTCTTCGAAACGGTTGGCCAGGTAGCCCTTGGCTGCGCCCTGCCCCACGTGGGTGTCCCAGCCGCCGACATCGACAAAGCCGATGTCGAAGCGCTCGCGCATCAAGAGCGCCATGCGGCGCGCGACCTGCTCGAAGCCCTTGGGGCTCATGGCGTTGCGGCTGGCGGCGTCCATCTCGGCCTGCATGGCGCGCACCACCTCGTCGCGCACCTGGAAGCCCTCGGCCACGGGCTGCGCGAGCGCGGTGTTGCGGTACATCGACGCAATGATCTGGCTCTGCCGCGCATCGAGGGCCTGCCGCGCCACGCCCGCGAGCGCCATGTTGGCGGCCTTGGCGTCGTCGCCGCGCAGCACGATGGGCAGCTGGTCGGTGAAGGCGATGGGCGACACGTCGGCCAGCGGTCCGGCGCCGAGCACGCCGGCCAGCCGGTTGAGAAAGCCCGAGCGGTAGTCGCGCCGCGCGTTGTCGGGCGCCACGCCGAGCTCGATGGCGTCCTGCGTCTCGAAGTGGCTGCGCGTGAGGTCGTCGGTGCCGGCGAAGGCGATGAAGGCCGCCTGCTTGCGCTGGTACAGCGGCAGCACGCTCTGCGCGAGCGCGGGGTGCAGGCCCCAGTCGCCGCCATCGAGCGGCAACGCGCCGTCGGGCGTGCCGGGCCGGGGGATGGCGATGTTGGGCCGCGAGGCGTAATAGAAGTCGCTGTTCGCGGTGGGGACCAGCAGGCTGGTGCTGTCGTAGGCGCCGCGCAGGAACACGACGAGCAGCTTGGTGCCCTCGGCCGCGGGCGCGGCAACCACGCGCGCGGCGGCGCCGGCCAGCGGCGTGGCGGCGATGAGTTGCAGCAGGTGTCGACGTTGCATGACGGTCCCTCTTTTCAACGCCGCATCAGCTCGGGCGATGCCAGCAGGAAGGTGTTCCACTCCGGCGGGTTCTTCGCCTGCGCGAGCGCCTGCTGCGTGTCGGCGCTCAGGCCGGGCTGCAGCGCATGCACGGCGCGCGACTCGGCCAGCGGCGGAAACGGCGGTTTCTCGAGCGGCGCCTTGTCGTCGGTGCGGAACAGCACGGCGCCGCCCGTGCCAATGGCGCGCGCGATTTCGAAGCGGGTGTTCATCTGCCCCGCGCTGGCCCAGGCGGCCTCGTTGAGCGGGTAGCCGTCGGGCGTCTCGTGGGCGTACAGGGTCTCGCCCATGCGGTTGATCCAGCCGATCATCGGCGTGGTGTTGAGCACCACGCGCTCGTCGTAGGCCAGCCGCACGCCCGCCACCACGTAGTGCACGGGGTCGCGGAACTTGCGGCCCAGCGAGGCCGCGAACTCGCGCGATTCGAACAGCGTCTGCAAGGTGGCGGCAATGTCGCCGTCGCTGCGCGTGAAGGTGGCGGCCATGCGATCGACCAGCGCGGGCGGCGGCTCGTCGGCCACGAAGTACACGGCGAGCTTGCGCGAGATGAAGCGTGCGGTGGCCGGCGCGCGCGCCAGGCGGTCGAGCGCCTCGTCGGCCTCGGCCAGGCCGCGCGCTTGAATGGGCTGGCCCAGGAAGGTCTTCGGGCCGTAGTCGTGCCGGTTCGGGTGGAACTCGAACAGGCCCTGGCGCACGTAGTCGGCGCGCACGGCCGGGCGCACCGCGGGCGGCGCTGCGTCGGGCGGCTGCACGCTGACGCCCACGCCGGTCAGCACGCGCGCCAGTTCCTGCACGTCGGCCTGCGTGTAGCCGCCGCCCACGCCCAGCGTGTGCAGCTCCATGAGCTCGCGCGCGTAGTTCTCGTTGATGCGGTTGGCGGCGTTCTGCGCGTTGTCGAGGTAGCGCAGCATGGCCGGGTGCCGCGCGGTGGCGCCCAGCAGGTCGCGGAACTTGCCGAGCGCGTGCGGGCGGATGGCGTTCTCTTCGTAGTCGCCGACCATCGCGCGCACCAGGTCCTTGCGGATGCTGACGTTGAAGTGGTTCATCCAGAACCAGGTCATCTGCTCCTGCAGCTGGTTGGGCGAATACAGCGCGCGCAGCAGGAAGCGCTGCTGCGCCTCGCGCGCGAGGGTGTTGAGTTCCTGCTGGTAGGCCGTGCGTGCGGCCTTCTTCGCTTCTTCGTCGGGCAAGGCGTCGGCGGCCTTGCGCCGGGCATCGAGTGCGAAGACGAGCTGGTCGAGCGGCGTGCGCGAAATGGCCATGGCGTCGATCTGCGCCTGCGCCGCCGCGGGCAGCGGACGCGGCGCGGGACGCAGCTGCCGGCCCATCCAGCGCGGCAGGCCGTCGCGCGCCAGCTCGGCCTGGCTGCCGGCGTTGGCGCCCCAGCTCACACGATCGAGCCATCGCAGTTGCGCAGCGGGCGTGTCGGCGGCATGGCCCAGCGCCGTGAGCGGCGGGCCCTCGGGGCGCAGCAGGCCGGTGGAACAGGCGGTGAGCGCCAGCACGGCGGCCAGCGTCACGACGATCGCGCGCGAACAGTGCAGCTTCGGAAACGGCATGCGGTCGATCATGAACCGATCAACCGCTTCGCGATGTAGGCGGTTGACCGACCTCGCCACGCGCTCAGGTAAAGCTGAAGGTCAGCTTCGTTTCAGGACAAAACGGCAGGGCCGCGGCCCCGCACGTTCAGGCCATGGCCGTGCGGCTGGGCTCCGCGCCCGCGATCTGCCGCAGCGCGCGCTCGAACACCTCGACCGGCTGGCCGCCGGAGATCAGGTGCTGGTCGTTGATGATGATCGCGGGCACCGAATGGATGCCGGCGTCGGTGTACAGGCGCTCGCGTTCGCGGGTTTCCTGCGCGAACTCGTCGCCGGCCAAAATCTCGCGGGCCCGCGCCGCGTCGAGCCCCGCCTCGGTCGCCGCGCGCACCAGCACCTCGATGTCCGAAGGGTTCTGGCTGTCGGTGAAGTAGGCCTTGAGCAGCAGCTTCTTGAGCGCCACCTGCTTGGCCGGGTCTTCCAGTTCGGCCCAGTGCAGCAGGCGGTGGGCGTTGAAGGTGTTGTACACGCGGGGCCGGCCCCCGGCGCTGAACTCGAAGCCGACGGCCGCGCCGCGCTGGCGGATCGCCTCGCGGGCCTGGGCCTGCTGCTCGCGCGAGGAACCGTACTTCTGGTTCAGGTGCTCGAAGGTGTCCTGGCCTTCGGGCGGCATCTGCGGGTTCAGCTCGAAGGGCTGGAAATGCAGTTCGGCCGTGACCTCCGGCGCCACCCGTTTCAGGGCGGCCTCGAGCGAGCCGAGACCCACGGCGCACCAGGGGCAGGAGACATCGGAGACGAAATCGATCTTGAGATGGGCGGTCATGGCGCCATTCTTCATGGCGCCACAACCCCTTTGTGCGCGCGGGGTCTTCAGGCCATGGCCTTGCGGCGCTCGCGCTCCGTGCGGGCGCTGGCCAGCGTTTCTTCGCGCAGCCGGTCGTACTCGGCCTTGTCGACCGGCACCGCGTTCGGGTTGCCCAGGTCGTGCATGTGGACGCGGTAGGTCTCGCGGGCGCTCATGGCGGCCAGCGCGGCCAGCACGGTCACGGCGAAGGTGATCGCACCCACGGTGAACCAGATGTTCGTCGAGCCCGGAGGCGCCACGGCGGCGAACAGCGCCGGCAGCAGCGCGGTGAAGGTGGTGCCGATGTTCTGCGAGATGGCCATGGCCGACACGCGGTTGCGGGTGCGGAACAGCTCCGGGTAGAAGCTCGGGAAGGTCGCGTTGTAGCCCTGATACACGATGCCCCACATCAAGAGCGACATGCAGATGGCCAGCGGCACGTTCTTGATGCTGATGGCGTACAGGTACACGAACGACAGCAGGCCCGACGCCAGCGCACCCACGATGATCGGCGGCTTGCGGCCGATGCGGTCCGACAGGTTGCCCACGAACGGGATCACCAGCACGGCCAGGATGTTGCCCAGCACGGGAATCCACAGGTACACGTCTTTCTGGAAGCCGATGCCGTAGGCGGCCTGCACCGCGTAGGCCGCGCCGAACACGGTGGCGACCACGGGAATCACGTTCATCAGCGCCATGCAGATCACGCGCAGCATGTCGCCCCAGCTGTCGGTCAGCGCCTGGACGATCGGCGCCTTGGCCACTTCGCCCTTCTGGTCGACTTCGGCGAAGGCCGGCGTCTCGTCGACCTCGCGGCGGATGATGTAGCCGGCCACGATCACGATGAAGCTCAGCAGGAACGGAATGCGCCAGCCCCACGAGTTGAAGGACTCTTCAGGCATGTAGTGCGCCAGCGGCAGGAACACGGCGGCCGCCAGGATCTGGCCGGCCTGCACGCCCTGCAAGGTGAAGCTCGCGAAGAAGCCGCGGCGCCCGAACGGCGCGTGCTCCAAAATCATCGAGCTCGCACCCGAGATTTCGCCGGCCACCGCGAAGCCCTGCACCAGGCGCAGGAACACCAGCAGCGCCGGGGCCAGCAGGCCGACCTGGTCGTAGGTCGGCAGCAGGCCCACGGCCACGGTCGAGAAGCCCATCAGGAACATGCACAGCACCAGCACCTGCTTGCGCCCGTGCGTGTCGCCCCAGTGGCCGAGCACGAAGGCGCCGATGGGGCGCGCGACATAGCCCACGCCGTAGGTCGCGAGCGACGCGATGATGGCCGTGGTCGGGTCGCCCTTGGGAAAGAAGATCTGCGGAAAGATCAGCGCCGCGGCGGTGGCATAGATGAAGAAGTCGTAGTACTCCAGCGCCGAGCCGATCCAGCCGCTGGCGGCGGCTTTCCTCGACTGGTGCTTGCCTTGCGGCTCTTTGGCGGATGGGTGGGCCATGGGTTGTCTCCAGTGGTGTGACGAAGGTGTCGGATGCGAGGGGAAAAAATCAGTCTTGTTGTTGGGGCTGCTGCGCCTGCGACGCCATGCGCGCGGGTGCGTTGAGCGCGCCGTAGGCGTCGTAGCCGCCCACGCGCTGTGCGACCTCGAAGAAGAGGCCGCCGTCGAAACTCTCGGTGTAGATGTGCAGGTAGTCGCCGGCCGCCGAGCGGTCGAACAGCACGCCGGCTTCGCGCATGCGCGCCAGCAGCTCGGGCGCCACGTCGATGCGCGTGGCCAGGTCGTCGTAGTAGTTGTCCGAGATCGGCACGAAGCGCGTGCCGTTGGCGCGCAGCCGGGCCACGGTGTCGAAGATGTCGTCGCAATCGAGCGCGATGTGGTGCACCGCGCCGCCGCCGGTCACGCTCAGCGTGCGCGCGGTGCGCGTGCGCTGGCTCAGTGACACGTTCAGCACCAGGCGCAGGCTGCGGTCGGCATTGGCCACGCCGCGGCTGCGGATCAGGCCGAAGGGGTCGGCCAGCTCCAAGCTCTCGCCGGGCTCCAGGCCGAGCACGGCACGCGTGAACAGCACCCAGGTGTCGAGCTGGTCGAGCGCCAGGCCCAGCGCGACGTGGTCGATGCGCGTGAGGCCGGCATCGTGCGCGTCGGGCCCCGCGTCTTCGAGGATGAAGTCGGTCTCGTACAGCCCGTTGGCGCCCAGCGCCTCGGGCACGAAATGGATCAGGTTGCCACCCGGCGCCACGATGGCCGGCACGCGCAGCTCGTTCGGCCCGACCGGGCTGTCGTGGCGCTGCGAACGCATGGCGCTCGCGCGGCCCACGGCCGCGAGCGGGTCGGCGCAGCGCACGCCCAGCGCGCAGACCGAGGTGCCGTGCGCCTCGAAACGGCGGCGCGCGAACGAATCGGGCTGCGCGTTGACGATGAAGTGGATGCCGCCCTGGCGGTACAGCGTGACGGCCTTGGAGCGATGGCGCCCCACGCGGCGAAAGCCCAGTTGCCCGAGCAGCGCGCCGAGCGTGACGGCCGAGGCCTCGTCGGCCGCGAACTCGATGAACGACAGGCCCGAGAGCGCCGGCGCGGGCGGCGGGTTGAACAGCTCCACGCGCTGCGGCTGCACGGGCGCATTCCCGTGGGCGAGCCGCTCGCGCGTTTCGCTTTCGAGGTACAGCAGCGAGCGCATCGCATCGACGGCGGTGCGGCGGTTCGGCGTCTCGCGGAAGATGTCGTTGAAGATCTCCAGCGACAGCGGCCCGGTGTAGCCCGCGCGCAGCACCTGCTCGAAGAAGCCGACCACGTCGAAATCGCCCTGCCCCGGGAACGAGCGGTGGTGGCGCGCCCACTGCAGCACGTCCATCGACAACAGCGGCGCATCGGCCATCTGCACGAAGAAGATCTTCTCGCCCGGAATCGCGGCGATGCCCGCCGGGTCGTCCTTCAGCGACAGCGTGTGGAAGCTGTCGAGGATCAGCCCGAGGTGCGGGTGGTCGGCGCGCTGCACGATGTCCCAGGCCTGGGCGTAGCGCGAGGTGTGGCGGCCCCAGGCCAGCGCCTCGAAGCCCACGCGCAGGTTGCGGCGCGCGGCGCGTTCGGCCAGCGCGTGCAGCTGGGCGGCGGCGCGCGCCGGGTCGTTCACCGACAGCGGCGAGGTGTTGGAGCAGCACAGCACCAGCGGCGCGCCCATGGCTTCCATGAGGTCGAACTTGCGTTCGGCGCGCTCCAGGCTGCGGTGGAACTGCGCTTCGGGCATGCCTTCGAAGTCGCGGAAGGGCTGGTACAGGTCGATAGCCAGGCCCAGGTCGGCCACGATGCGGCGCAGCTCGGCGGCGGTGCCGCGGAAGTTGACGAAATCGGCTTCGAACAGCTCGATGCCGTCGAAGCCCGCGGCCGCGATGGCTTCGAGCTTCTGGCGGAGGGTGCCGCTGAGCGAGACGGTGGCAATGGCGCGGTGCATGGGGATGGACTGTAGAAAGAGCCCGGGCGCGCCACAATGCAAATCAGCCCCGTCTGATCGATGATCGCACGTCACCGATCATCATTCGCACGAAATAGGGGTTACACCTAGCCCGCACGGGGGTGCGGGCCGGGCGTTTTTTCAGAGGCTGCGCCAGTAATCGATCAGCATCTGCGCGAACTCGACCGGGCGCTCCACCGCGCTCAGGTGCGCGGCGTCGATGGTTGCCAGCCGCGCGCCCGGGATCTGCGCCACCATGGCCTCGGACATGGCCAGGGGCGTGGCCTCGTCCTGCAGCCCGCCGATCACCAGCGTGGGCGTGGCGATGCGGCGGTTGCTGTCGCGAAAGTCGATGGCGGCCACGGCGTTGCAGCTCTCGATGTAGCCCTGCGCGTCGGTGCGCACCAGCGTGTCGTGCAGCGTGCGCGCGGCCACCGCGCCCTCGGGCGTGGCGGCGTAGGCCGGCGTGAGCCAGCGCGCCACGGCGCCCGGGGCGATGGCGGCCACGCCCTTGGCGGCCACGGTTTCCGCGCGCAGGCGCCACGGGGCCTGGTCCGGGTAGTGCGCGGCCGAATTGGCGATCACCACGGTCTTGAGCTGCGCGGCGTGCCGCACCGCCAGCGCCTGCGCGGTCATGCCGCCCATCGACAGGCCCACGAAGTGCACGGGCTCGCCGCCCGTCTCGCGCGCGATCAGCTCGGACGCGTCCTGCGCCAGCGTTTCCACGCGCAGCACGCCGGGCACCACCTCGGAGCCGCCGTGGTTGCGGTGGTCGTAGCGGATCACCGTGTGGGCGCGCGCGAGCTGCGCGGCCACGCCGTCCCACATGTGCAGGTCGCAGCCGAGCGCATGGCTGAGCACGACGAAGGGGCCGTCGCCTTCGCGCACGATATTCAGGCGGGGGGAGGAAGTGGTCATGGTGTGGAGTCCTTCTGGGGAGAGGATGGAGAAGCAGGTTGCGCAAGGCGCGGCAGCCACAGGAACGCGATGGCCAGCAGCACGGTGCCGGCCATCAGCATCGGCACCACCATCGGCCAGGCGCCGTACGAAAAACTCGTGTCGACGAACAGCGCGGCGACCTGCCCCACGCAGAACGCGACCATCATCATGCCGAAACCGGACCACGACACGGCCCGCCCCGCCAGGTGCGGCAGGTCGCCCACGGCGCCGGCCTGCCCGCAGGGCTGGTGGATGCCGTGGCCGAGGCAGTACACGGCGTGGCCCGCCAGCAGCGGCACCGCGCTGTGCGGCATCAGCCAGCAGCCCAGCGCCTGGATCACGGCGCCGGTGATGCTCAGCACCGCGCCCAGGCGCACGGTGCGCATCGGCCCGAAGCGGCGCAGCAGGCTGCGGCACATCGTGGTGCTGAAGATGTAGACCAGCGAGCCGCCGGCCGGAATCCAGCCGTACCACGCAGGCGACCAGCCGAGGTAGCCGATGTAGACCATCGGCGAAAGCAGCAGAAAGCAGAACAGCCCGCCGTAGGTGGCCGCCGCCACCGAGGCCCAGGCGCGGAAGGCGCGGCTCGCGAACACGGCGCGCGTGCTGCCGCGCGGCGCGGACGATTCGCCTCCGGCCAGTGGCTTGCGCGTTTCGCCGAACGAGCGCCAGCACAGCGCGAACAGCGCCAGTGAATAGACCGCCATCGCGACCATCACCCAGCGCCAGCCTGCGCCCTGCACCAGCCAGGCGCCCAGCAGCGGCGCCACCAGCCCGACCATGCCCAGCCCCGTGAGGCCCCGTGCCATGACGTGCGGGCCCTCGTGCGCCGGATACAGGTCGCGCACCGCGGCGCGTGAGCACACGAGAATCGCCGCCATCGAAAAACCCTGCAGCGTGCGCCAGCCCGCGAGCACCGCCACGCTGCCGGCGAACGCGCCGCCGAAGGCCGCGATGGCATAGCAGCCCAGGCCCGCGAGCAGCACCGGCCGGCGCCCGAAGCGGTCGGCCAGCGGGCCGCACAGCAGCTGCGCAAAGCCGAAGGCCAGCACGAACAGCGTGAGGCTGGTGCTGGCCGAACCGAGCTCGCCCGCGATGGCGGGCAGCGCCGGCAGGTAGCTGTCGGTAGCGACCGGTTGTGCTGCGAGCAGCAGCGGCAGCAGCAAGGTGAAGCCGACGTCGAACCGGCCCTTGCCTCCCCGGCCTTCCGTAGTGCTCACTGCGCCGCCACTGGCGGCAGCAGGCCCTTCTCGCGCAGGATGTTCGTCGCGATGCCGAAGGCGTGGTTGGCCACCGGCACGCCGCAGTAGATCGCGGCCATCATGATCACTTCCTTGATCTCGTCGGGCGTGAGGCGCGACTCGGGCGGGCCGTCGAGCGCGGCGCGCACGTGCATGGCGAACTCTTCGTACGCATGGATGCCCAGCATCATCGACAGCACCATGAAGCGGCGCGTCTTGTCGCCCAGCGCGGGGCGGCCCCAGATGTCGTTCCACGCGTGGCGCGTGATGAGCTCCTGGAACTCGGCGTTGAAGCCGTTGCGGTTGGCGAGCGACTTGTCGACCCACGCGTCGCCGAGCACGCGGCGGCGGTTGACGAGGCCGTCTTCGTAAGGATTGCTCGGGGTGTCGGGGGCGGTCATGGCGAGAGTTCCTTGTCGGATGAGAGTTGGGCTTGCAGGGCTTTCACCTGCGCCAGTGCGGTCTGGCCGGCGTTCACGGCCAGCGCCGGGTCGAACCATTCGTCCGCCGCGTCGCGCGGCAGCTCGGCGCGCAGCCGGTCGATGTTGGCGCGCATGCGCGCCGCATCGACCTGCAGGCCGGGCAAGGCGCCGGCCATGGCGCGCACGCTGCCGTGCGCCGACATCAACAGCTGCGGCCATTCGGCCAGCTCGGCCTGCCAGGCGCCGAGCGCGCGCTCGTGCTGCTGCGGCATGGCGCCGAGCAAGGCCGCCACGCGCTGCGGCGCGCGGTGCGCGGCGGCGATGGCGACCATCGAGGCCACGGGGTTGCGCTTGTGCGGCATCGCCGACGAGCCGCCGCGCCCGGGTTCGCTGGGCTCGGCGACCTCGGCCACTTCGTACTGGCCGAGCAGCGAGATGTCGACCGCGACCTTGCCCAGGCTGCCCGTGAGCAGGCCGAGTTCGCAGCCGAGCGCGACCCATTCGTCGCGCTGCGTGTGCCATGTGGCGCCGGGGTCGCCCAGGCCGAGTTCCTTGGCCATGCGCTGGCGCACCGCGGCGCCCTGCCCCTTCATCTGCGCCAGCGTGCCGACGGCGCCGCCGAGCTGCAGCTGCAGCGCGTGCTTCGCAGCGGCGCGCAGGCGGGTGCGGCTGCGCACCAGCGGCGCGGCCCAGCCGGCGCACTTGAAGCCGAAGCTGGTGACCGAGGCCGGCTGCATCAGCGTGCGCGCGAGCATCGGCGTGTCGGCGTGCTGCACCGCCAGGCGCAGCAGTGCGTCGGCGGCCTTGGCCAGATCGGCCTCGACCAGCGCAACGGCTTCGCGTGTGACCAGCGCCATCGCGCTGTCGATCACGTCCTGGCTGGTGCTGCCGAAATGCACGAAGGGCACAGCCTCGGCATTGAACAGGCCCACCGCTTCGCGCAGCGCCTTCACCAGCGGGATGGCGACGCTGCCGGCGCGTCCGCTCTCGCGCACGATCTTGGCCACGTCGAACAGCTCGACCTTGCAGCTGCCGACGATCGAATGCGCAGCGCTCTCGGGAATCAGCCCTTCGGCCGCCTGCGCGCGCGCGAGTGCGGCCTCGAAGCGCAGCATGGCGTCGACGAAGGCGCGGTCGCTGAAGGCGCCCAGCGTTTCGGAGGTGGAAAGGAAGCCTTCAAAAATGCTCATGCGTGTTCCGGTGTTTTCAGTATTTCAATTGCGCGACGGCGCGCAGCTCTTCGGGCGAGGCGGTGCCGAAGCCGAAGAACTCGAGGTAGGCCGGGATCATCTCGAACAGCATGTCGGTGCCGACCTGCACCTGGCAGCCCTTGACCTTGGCGGCCTGCAGCAGCGGCGTGTATTCGGTCTTCATGACGACCTCGCCGACGAAGGTCTCGGGCGCGATGCGGTCCACGTCGAAGGGCAGCGGGTCGGAGTCCTTCATGCCCAGCGGCGTGGCGTTGACGACCACGTCGTAGCCGGCCGGGTCCTTCGAGCCGGTGGTGACCTTCATCTGCGGATAGTGTTCGCGCAGCCGCGCGGCCAGTGCCTGCGCCGAAGCGTCGCTCATGTCGAACAGCATCAGCTCGGCCGCGCCGGCCGCCGCGATCGACGCCGCAATGGCCGACCCGACACCGCCCGTGCCCGACACCAGCACCCGCGTGCCCTTGAACAGGCGCCCCTTGCGCTCCACGCCGCGCACGAAACCCGCGCCGTCGAACTGGTCGCCCAGCAGGCTGCCGTCGGGCCGTTTGAGCACGGCGTTGCAGGCGCCTGCGACGCGCGCGGTGGGCGTGACCTCGTCGACCAGCGACATCGTCGTGACCTTGTGCGGCATCGTGACCAACGCGCCACGCAGGTTCGAGAACTTGAAGATCTGCGCGAGCGACACCGCATAGTCCTCGGGCTTCACGCCCATGGGCACGACGACCGCGTCGATGCCTTGCTTGTCGAACCAGGGGTTGTAGATCATCGGCGCCTTGAAGGCCTCGGTGGGGTAGCCGATGTGGGCGATGAGCGTGGTCTTGCCGGAGATCATGGGAAGTCGTCTTGTTCAGGAAGGAGCGGGATCAGGCCACGCTCGGGGATTGGTAGCGCAACGGGGTTGCGATCTCAGCGTGCATCGCCGGCGGATAGATGAGCTCGCGCAAAAAGTCGGCGTCGGCCTGCATCGCATCGGCCGCGTCGATGTGGCCGAAGTAGCGGAAGTAGTGCGGCATCTGCTGCACCAGCATCTCGAAGCCGGCCTGCGCATTGAGCCCGCGCGCCCGCGCCGCGCGCACCAGCGGCGTGGGCTGGTTGCGCAGCAGGATGTCGAACAGCGCCGCGTGCGGTTCCATGCGCGCCACGTCCAGCGGCAACGCGTCGTCTTCGGCCAGGCCCAGCGGCGTGGCGTTGATCACGAGGTCGTAGCCCTCGGGCGCGTTGCTGTCGACCGCGACCACGGTCGCGTCGAAAAAAGCGTCGAGCTTGGCGGCCACGCCCGCGGCCTTGCCGGAGGCGGTGTCGAAGAAGGCGATGTGCTCGGCGCCGTTCACCGTGCCGCCTTCGGCCAGCGCCACCCCGATGGCCGCGGCGCTCACGCCCGCGCCGAGGATCAGCACGCGCTTGCCGCGGAACGGCACGTTGCAGCGATCGAGCGCGCCGATCAGGCCTTCGCCGTCGAACAGGTCGCCCTCGAGCTGGTCGCCCTCGGTGCGGCGCACCACGTTGACCGAGCCCGCCACGCGGCCGAACAGGCCGCAGCCGTCGAGCAGGTCGACCACGCGCGGCTTGTGCGGCGGCGCGATCACCATGCCGCGCACGTTGCGCGCCAGGAAGGCCGACTTCATGAACACCGCGAAGTCGCGCACCGGCACCTGCATGGGCACCAGCACGGCGTCGATGCCGTAGCGCGCGAAGGCCGCGTTGAACATGCGCGGCAGCCGCACGTTGCGGACCGGGTCGCCGGGGATGAGGTAGGCCTGGGTGCTGCCGGTGATGATGGGGCTCATGGGCGTGCTTCCGTTCGTCAATCGCTCGTTTCGGGGCGGAACAGCGGGCTTTATAGTCCCTTCGCGCGCAGCCTGCTGGCATACGGGGCATCAAACGTTCGATGATCGATCTTTTAAGTTCGTCAATCGATCAAATTGCGGGTTTTTACTTAGCCACTCGGACCCCGCCGCCGTGCCGGACGCGGGCACACTTCCGCCCATGAACAGCACCAGCCCCGACGACTCGACGCCGCCCGCCGGCCTGGACAAGCGCGACTGGATCGCCGGGCTGGAGCGCGGCGTGAGCATCATCGAGGCCTTCGACGACGCCAACCCGCGCCTCACGGCCAGCCAGGCCGGCCAGCGCACGAACATGACGCGCACCGCCGCACGGCGCTACCTGCTCACCCTGCAGCACATGGGCTACGTGGCCAGCGACGGCAAGCTGTTCTGGCTCACGCCGCGCGTGCTGCGCCTGGGGCAGTCGTACCTCGAGTCGGCCCGCCTGCCGCGCGTGGTGCAGCCCT
Source organism: Variovorax sp. GW822-FHT04A09 (assembly GCF_058801005.1). NCBI lineage: Bacteria > Pseudomonadati > Pseudomonadota > Betaproteobacteria > Burkholderiales > Comamonadaceae > Variovorax > Variovorax sp. GW822-FHT04A09. The sequence goes on from NZ_JBXAMV010000001.1 coordinate 1,732,900, forward strand.
TCCTGCAGCGCGTGGCGGCCGGCACCAACGAGATCGCCTACTTGAGCGTGATGGACGGCGACGAGGTGGTCTACATCGCACGCAACGGCCCCAACCGCAGCATGAGCACCGGCTACGTGCTGGGTGCGCGCGTGCCCGCGCAGGTGACGGCCTCGGGCATGCTGATGCTGGCGCTGCGCAGCGACGCCGAACTGAACGACTGGCTCGCCACGCGCCAGCTCACGGTGTTCACCTCGCACACCATCGCGAGCATGGAGCGCATGAAGCTCGAGCTGGCGCGCATCCGCGCCCAGGGCTGGGCACTGTCGGAACAGCAGCTCGACCTGAACTCGCGCGGCATCGCCGTGCCGCTGCGCGACCGCCACGGCACGCTGGTGGGCGCGCTCAACATCACGATGCCGATGGGGCACGAGAGTTCGGAAGACGCGGTGGCCCGCGTGCTGCCGGTGCTGCGCGAGACGGCGCAGGCGATGCGCAACCTGATCTGAGGCACTGACAGCATTCCGACAGCATCCGCCCGGCAGGATGCGGGCTTCCATCCAAAAAACACTGGAGACAAGCCATGTCCGACCGCTTCCCCACCGACGTTCCCCTGAGCCGCCGCCACTGGCTGCAAGCCGGCGGCGCCCTCACCCTCGGCGGCCTGCTGCCGTCGATGGCCTCGGCGCAAGATGCCTGGCCCAGCAAGTCGATCCGCTTCGTCGTGCCTTTCGCGCCGGGCGGCAGCTCGGAGATCGTGGCGCGTTCCACCGCCGCCGAGCTGTCGCGCACGCTGGGCCAGAGCGTGTTCGTGGACAACAAGCCCGGCGCGGCCGGCAACATCGCCATGAGCGAAGTGGCGCGCGCCACCGACCAGCACACGCTGATCCTCGGCCACATCGGCACGCTGGCCGTGAACCCCTACATCTTCGCCAAGCTGCCCTACGACGCGAACAAGGACTTCAAGCCCGTGAGCCTGCTGGCCAAGGTGCCCAGCCTGTACGTGGTGCACCCCGACGTGCCGGCGAAGAACCTCAAGGAATTCATCGCCTATGCCAAGAGCAAGCCCGGCAAGCTGAGCTACGGCTCGGCCGGCAACGGCAGCGCCGGCCACCTGGCCTTCGAGTACCTGAAGATGACGGCCGAGGTCTTCATGCTGCACGTGCCCTACCGCGGCACCGGCCCGATGGTGACCGACCTGCTCTCGGGCCGGCTCGATGCCTCGGCCATCGGCGCGGCGGCGATCATTCCGTTCATCAAGGCCGGCAAGGTGCGCTGCATCGCCACCGGCTCGGCCAAGCGCCTGGCACAGCTGCCCGACGTGCCGACCGTGGCCGAGCAGGGCTTCCCCGGCTTCGAGATGACGCAGTGGTACGGCATGCTGGCACCGGCCAGCATCACGCCCCCGCAGATGGCCAAGCTGTCGGCCGAGACCATGAAGGCCGTGAAGTCGCCCGACTCGATGCAGCGGCTCACGGCCGATGCGGCCGAGGCCGTGGGTGGCACGCCGGAGCAGTTCGCGCAGTTCATCACCGCCGAACAGAACCGCTGGCAGAAGGTCATCGCAAGGGCAAACATCAAGCCTGATTGAGGCAGGCAGGCCCTAGCATCGGCGCCATGCGCATCCTGCTGGCCGAAGACGAACACACCCTGGGCACCTGGCTCTGCAAGGCGCTGGAGCATGCGGGCATCCAGGTCGAATGGGTGGACGACGGCCGGCTGGCCGACCGGGCCCTGCAGCAGCGCGACCACGACGCGCTGGTGCTCGACCTGGGCCTGCCCGGCATGGACGGGCACACGGTGCTGCAGCGACTGCGCGAACGCGACCAGCGGCTGCCGGCACTGATCCTCACGGCGCGCGATTCGCTGGACGAGCGTGTCGCCTCCCTCAACGCAGGCGCCGACGACTTCCTCGCCAAGCCCTTCGCGCTGGCCGAACTCGAAGCGCGGCTGCATGCGCTGGTGCGCCGCGCGCGCGGCGTGGAGCATCCGCGCCTGGCCTGCGGGCCGCTGGTGTACGACGGCGCGCGCCGGCAGTTCACGCTGGGCGGCGAGGCGCTCGCGCTGTCGCCGCGCGAACAGGCCGTGCTGCGCGCGCTGGTGCAGCGCAGCGGCGAGCCGCTGTCGAAGCAGCAGATCCTCGATCGCGTGTTCTCCGACGACGACGAGGTGCACCTCGAAGCCATCGAGGTGCTGGTGTACCGGCTGCGCAAGCGGCTCGACGGCAGCGGGGTGCGCATCGTCACGCTGCGCGGCCTGGGCTACGTGCTGGAAGCGGATTGAGTGAGCGCGCTGCGCCGCTTCTCCGACCGCATGCGCCGCACCAGCCTGTGGCAGCGGCTCGCGCTGCTGCTGTTCCCCGCCCTGCTGCTGGTGACGGGCATCGAGCTGTGGATGACGCGGCACGACGCACTGGCCGCCGCCAACGCCGCGTACGACCGCTCGCTGCTCGGCGCACTCAAGTCGATCGACGCGAACATCTCCACGGCCTCGGGCGGGCTGTCGGTCGAGCTGCCGTACACGATGTTCGAGTTCTTCGAGCTCACGGCCAGCGGGCAGGTGTTCTTTCGCGTCGCGACCTCCGACGGGCTCGTCGAGCTGGGCAGCGCCGACCTGCCCGCGCCGCCCGTCGAGCCGCCGATGGGCGTGCCGGCCTTCTACGACGCCACCTACTTCGGCGAGGCCGTGCGGCTCGCGGCCTACCGGCGCGACCTGGACCGCGCGCCGGCCGGCAGCACCGGGCGCAGCGTGCTGATCCAGGTCGGCGAGAGCACGCGCTCGCGCCAGGAATTCACAAGCCGCTTCGTGCGCAGCGCCGCACTGCGCGACGGGCTGATCCTCGCGATGCTGCTGTGCGGCACCGCGCTGGCGCTGGCCGCGGCGCTGCGCCCGCTGTCGCGGCTGGCGCGCGAGGTGCAGGCACGCACGCCCGACGACCTCACGCGCATCGCCGAGACCGACCTGCCCGCCGAGGTGCGCCCGCTGGTCGCCGCCGTGAACCAGCAGATGGCGCGCACGCAGGAACTGGTCGCACAACAACGGCAATTTCTCGACGATGCCTCACACCAGCTGCGCACGCACCTGACCACGCTGCAGATGCAGGCCGACTACGCACGCCGCGAGGACGACCCGACGCAGGTGCGCGCCGCGCTCGACGCGCTGGGCGCCGAGATCGGCCGCGCCACGCGCAGCGCGCAGCAGCTGCTGGCGCTGGGCCGCAGCGACACCGTGGCCGTGGCGCCCGCCGAATTCGACACCGCCGAACTCCTGCGCGAGGTGGCGGTCGACCTGCTGCCGCTGGCGCGCGCCAAGCGCATCGACCTGGGCATCCATGCGCCCTCACCCGACCTGCACGCGGTGGGCGACCGGGGCCTGCTGCGCGAAGCGCTGAGCAACCTCGTGGCCAACGCCATCGCCTACACGCCGGCGGCCGGCACGATCACGCTCTTCGCGGCCGGCGACGCCGCGGGCTGGAGCCTCAACGTGGAGGACGACGGCCCCGGCCTGAGCGAGGACGAGCGCGCCACCTTGGGCCAGCGCTTCCGGCGCGGCACGCGCGCGGACCAGGGCGGCTTCGGACTCGGCCTGGCGATCGTGCGTTCCATCGCGCAGCGGCATCGCGGCGACTTGCGGCTGGAAGCGCGCGGCGCCGGCCCGGGCCTGCATGCCATCATCTGGTGGCCCCGGCCTGCGGGGTGAACCGCCGCCCGCCTTCCCTTCAATGCCACGCCCCTTCGCTCTCACCCGTCGCCATGCGCTGCGCGCGCTGTCCGCGTGGCTCGCGCCTGTCGCGCTGCACGCGACGGCGGCCGCGGGCGATGCGTCCGAAGGCCCGGCGGAATGCGTGATTCCCGCCAAGGCCGGCGGCGGCTTCGCACTGACCTGCGCCCTGGCGCGCGATGCGCTGCAGGCCGTGCGCCCCGCGCGCGCGCCGCTCGCACAACGCTACCTGCCGGGCGGCATCGGCGCAGTGGCCTTCGACCGCATCGCGAGCGGCCAGCTCGGCGGGCCGGGCACGCTGGTCGCGTTCTCGAGCGGCTCGCTGCTCAACCTCGCGCAGGGCCGCTTCGGGCCGCACCCGCCCTCGGCCGTGCGCTGGATCGCCACGCTGGGCACCGACTACGGCGTGGTCGCCGTGCACCGCGATTCGCCCTACCGCCGCCTGCAGGACCTGATCGCCGCGCTGCGCCAGGACCCGTCACGCGTGGTCTTCGGCGCGGGCGGCACGGTCGGCAGCCAGGACTGGGTGAAGGCCGCACTGCTGGTGCGCGCGGCCGGCGGCGCGCCGAAGGCGATGCGCTTCGTGTCCTTCGAAGGCGGCGGCGATGCGCTGGGCGCGCTGCAGGGCAAGCACGTCGACGCGTTCCCGGGCGACGCCGCCGAGGCGCTGCAGGCCATCGCCGGCGGTGCGCCGCTGCGCCTGCTCGCGGTGCTGTCCGAAGCGCGGCTGGGCGGTGCGCTCACGGGCGTGCCCACCGCGCGCGAGCAAGGCGCGGACATCGTCTGGCCGACCGTGCGCGGCGTCTACCTGAGCGCCAACGTGCCCGACGCCGCCGTGCGCGCCTGGACCGCCGCCTTCGCCGAGGCCACGGCCGCGCCGGGCTACGCGGCGCTGCGCGAGCGGCATGGCCTTTATCCTTTCGCCCTCACCGGCGCCGCACTCGACGACTACGTGCAGGCGCGCATCAAGGCCTACCAGGCACTGGCCGACGAGCTCGGCCTGCGGCGCTGGAAGCCTTGACCTCATCCAATCTCCATGACCGAAGACGACATCACCCAACACCTCATCGACATGCTCGGCGGCGGCCATTTCGAAGTGGCCGACGACAACACCTTCTTCTTCCACGGCGCGGACAACAAGTTCCCCTTCGCCACGATCGTGACGAAGGACAACGAGTTCGACAGCGCCTCGAAGCTGAACCGGCCCGGCGTGTTCCGCCTGAACGTCGGCGTGGGCAAGGACTCCTTTCGCGCACTGTTCGGCGAGCAGCCGCCAATTGACGTCGACTACACCGCGATCGACCGGCTGATGCCGCACCCGGTGTACGCCAAGATGCACTGGGTGAGCGTGATCAACCCGAGCGCCGCGACCTTCGAGACCGTGAAGCCGCTCTTGGTGGAAGCGCGCAACCTGCTGATCGCGCGGGACAAGAGCGCGTAGACCGGCCCCCAACACCCGACCACATGAAACGCATACAATCCATATACGTTTCATACAGAGGTGGCCCATGGGCATCGTCAAGATTTCAGACCTGATGCACGAGAACCTGCGCGTGGCGGGCAACGCCCTCAGCCGGTCGATCAATGCGCAGGCAGAGCACTGGATGCGGGTCGGCATGCTGACCGAGATGCATCCCGACCTGGACTACCGGGAGGTCTGCCAGTTGCTGATCCAGGCCGAGCTCTCGGGCGGGCTGGACATTGCCGCGACAGTCACTTCGGCGCCACCCGGCAAGCCCCGCGCCCCCGCGAACGGCAAGCAGCACTGATGGCACACGACGTTCCACTCAAGTCCGCCGAAGAGCTGGTGATGGCGCGGCGCGCCGCACAGCTGGCCGCCGAGGTCCTGGCCATGATCGAGCCCCACGTCGTGCCCGGCGTGAGCACCGAAGCGCTCGACCGCCTCTGCCACGAACACATCGTGAAGGTGCAGGGCGCCATTCCCGCCAACGTGGGCTACCTGGGCTATCCGAAGACCATCCTCACCTCGGTGAACCAGGTCGTGTGCCACGGCATCCCCTCGCCCGACAAGATCCTGAAGGCGGGCGACATCGTCAACATCGACGTCGCCGTCAACAAGGACGGCTGGTTCGGCGACACCAGCCGCATGTTCTTCGTCGGTGCGCCGAGCGTGCTGGCGCGCCGGCTGGTGGAGACGACCTACGAAGCGCTGTGCGCCGGCATCCGACAGGTGAAGCCCGGCGCGACGCTGGGCGACGTGGGCCACGCCATCCAGTCGGTCGCCCAGCGCGAGCACTTCAGCGTGGTGCGCGAATACTGCGGGCACGGCATCGGCCGCATCTACCACGACGAACCGCAGGTGCTGCACTTCGGGCGGCGCGGGGCGGGCCTGGTGCTCGAGCCGGGCATGGTCTTCACCATCGAGCCGATGCTCAACGCGGGCCGCGCCGAAACGAAGCAGCTGGCCGACGGCTGGACCGTCGTGACCAAGGACCGCTCGCTGTCCGCGCAGTGGGAGCACATGGTCGCGGTCACGGCCGACGGCTACGAGGTGCTGACGGCCTGGCCGGACGGCACGGGGACCTACGCGCCGATCTGATGCGCGGCCCGGCCCTGGGGCGATGGCGATTCAGTAGGTCACGGTGACCGTGATCGTGTCGCTGTAGCTGCCCGGCGTCACATTGGTCTGGGCCGGCACCCGCCCATAGACCGGAATGCTGCTGCCGGGGTTGCCGCTGCCGTCGACCGTGTCCGTGCCGACGGTGTTGCCCCAGCGCAGCGAACGCGCGGCATCGCGGTACAGCTCGTACTGGATGTAGTCACCGGTGCCGCCCGCCATGCGCCGCTGCGTCCCTGCCACGTTCACGCCATTGCTCAGTCCTACCTTCCAGGCGGTGCTGGGCGGGCAGGCCATCGTGATGGCGGCCGTGCCGTTGACCGCGGCGCTGAGCGAGCTGGCACTGCCGAAGTCCAGGTCGGTGGCCGCCACGCTGACGGTGCAGGCGTTGGAATAGAGGGCCGTGACCTGCGTGTAGAAGTTCGTCCTGCCGACGTACTTGGCCGAACTCGCGGTGCAGCTGTCGGGCGCGTTGCCGCTCTTCATGCCCCAGACGACCTCGGAGTTGTAGATGTTGGCCTGGTAGCTGCCCGCCGCCAGCGATTGCCCGGACGGCACGCGACCGTACAGCGGGATGTTCAACGCGACGTTGCCGCCGCTGGCCGGCAGCACGAAGGTGCCGCCCGCGCTGGCGTAGGTGCCGCCGCCCGGCGGCGGGCCGACGATGCCGCTGCGGGCCGCGTCGGCATAGATGTTGTAGGCCATCTGCGAACCGTTCCAGTTGGTCATGTAGCGCGGGGCGTAGCCGGCGATCTCGTTGCCCTGGGAGACGTACACGCAGTAGCTCAAGAACATGGTCTGGCCGGTGTCGTTCTGGCACGCGAAGCCGACCGTGGCGGTGGTGTCCGTCGCAGCCGACGCCGTGACGGTGCCGAAGGCGAAGCTCGGCTGGCTGGCGACCCAGCAGCTCGGGTCGGCATGCGCCGCACCCATGCCCAGCAGGCACGAGAAGGCCAGCGCCAGTTTCACGAATCTCAACGTCCACATGTCAACCGCTCTTTCTGCAAACCACCGCCTTCGGGACGCCGCCAGTCGAACTGCGCCCGGCACATCGCGCCGTCGGGCGTGCGCACGGCCAGCGTGTTGCGCACGTCGAGCGTGTCCAGGTACACCCAGCCGTCGTAGCCCACCACCGCGCCCCCACCCTCCTGCCCGTTCACCTGCACGCGGCTGCCCAGCGGCAAGGGCTGGCCCTGCGCGTCCGTCAGTGCCACGTGGGCGGCCCGCACGGGCGTGATGCCGAAATGCGCCCGTGCGCCCGACCGGCCGGCCGGGGTGATGAGGCTCTCGGCGCGCTCGATGCGCACGTCGGCGGGCAGGTCCATCGGGTCGATCGCCAGCTTGTTGTTCTGGTAGGCGTTCACCGGCACGACCAGCAGCAGCCCGCGCGAGTTGGTCTGCCCCACCGGGCGATTCTCGAGCTTCACGGGCACGCCGGCCACGCCGTCGGTGTCCACCACCGCAAAGGCGTCGTCGATGCGCCGCGCGGCCAGCACCCCGCCGCCCATCAGCACCAGCGCACCGCTGGCGCCGGCGTAGGCGTAGCGGCTGGCGCGGCCGCCGCCCATCTCGCTCACGCCGGCCTGCACGCGGCCGTAGGGGCCCAGGTAGTTGATTTCGGCCTGCCCGCCGGTCGTGCCGCCGCCCGTGCGCGCGGTGGCGCGCCAGCCCCAGCCGCCGTCACCGAGGGGGGAGTGCTGCGCGCTGACGGTGCCCACGGTGCCCTGGTCGCCGCTGCGCTGCACGCCAGCGCTCACGCTGGTCTGCGCGTCCCACGACCAGCTCAGGCCGACGAAGATGCCGCGGTCGCTGCGCTTGTCCAGGTTCTGGTTCATGCCCACCGAGACCGAGGTCGTGCGCCCGATCGAACGGAACCAGTTCACGCTGGCGTAGCGCGACGCGTTCTGCCCGACCGGGCGCAGGTAGAGGTAGCTCACGCTGACGTTGCCCAAGCCACCCATGTCATAGCCCACGCTCGCGCTGGCGCTGCCCTTGGCCGGTGCCGAGCCGTAGGCCGTGGCCACGTCGCGGTAGTCGCCCTGGGTGCGGCTGCCGTTCAGGCCCACCGACAGGCGCTCCTGCCGCCACAGGTAGCCCAGGCTGGTCTGCGTGCCGCTGCGGCTGCCGCCCGGGGTGTCGGCGTCGTGCCGGCTGCCCGCCAGCGCCGCCGACAGCGTGCCCGCGGCGCCCAGTTGCCACACGCCCCCCGCGCCGGCCAGCGCCAGGCCGCGCGTCACTTCGCCATGCGCTTCCACCGTGAAGCTGTCGCTGAGGCCCCGGCGCCAGGTGCCGGTCAGCACCGGCTGCTTGCCGTAGTCGAAGGAGCGCAGGCCGTAGTTGCGGCGCACCACGCCCAGGTCCACGGTCCAGTCGCTCAGCCCGGGCGCCAGCAGGCGGCTGCTGTCGAAGAGCGAGAAGCTCAGCGTGGCGGCGCGGCCCAGCGCGTCGGTCACCACCACCTGCGCCGTGCCCGTGCTGTTGATGCGCGGCAGCGCGTTGAGCTGGAAGGGCCCCGCCGGCACCTGGCCGCTGTACTGGCGGATGCCGTCGATGAACAGTTCCACGTCCGAAGGCATCGTCGCCGAGCCGATGAAGCTGGGCAGCGGCGCGGTCTGCCGGTAGGGCTGCAGGCCGAAGTCGCGCGACAGCTGGATGCCGCCGATGCGCGTGGCGCGCGACCAGGGCACGGCGCCGGTGAGCGTATCGCCCACGCGCAGGGTGAGCATCCTGTCGGGGAAGGCCATGCTCCAGGTGCTGTCCATGCGCACGGACTGGTCCTTCCAGCCCTGGGTGTCGTGCGTGCGCTGCATCAGCCAGGTGGTGCTGAGCACGCTGGCGCCGCGGAAGGCGCGCAGCTCGCCGAAGGCGCTCAGGCTGGCACTGCCGCCCCTGCCCTGGGTGCCATAGAGGTCGTAGTTCAGCAGCAGGCCGGTGGAGGTGCTCAGGGGCTGCGCGGTGACGGCCGCCTGCCCCACCGTGGCCGTGGGCAGCTGCAGCATCGCCAGCGGCGCGGTCAGGCTCAGTTGCTGGCGCGCGGCGTCGTAGTCCGCCACCAGCCCGGGCAGGTCGCGCAGGGGCAGCCATTCGGCGCCGTTGTCGGGCAGGGAGAAACTCAGTTCGCACAGCACCGCGCGGGAGGCCGACAAGGCCCCGGCCTGCAGGCGAAACGGGTGCAGCCCGCGCGCCATGCCGTTGAGGCTGACCTCCAGGTACAGCGTCATGGCCCCCGGCACGGACTGCGCGGCGGGCGCTGCGTGGGCGGGGAGCGTGGTCAGGGCCAGTGCAAACGGAGCCAGCAAGGCCCTCGCAGCGAACCCGGCCCGCTCAGCGCGCCAGCGGCGCGAGGTTGGCGTCCGTCGTTCTGCCATCGATCATGACCTGCCAGCGACCCGCGCCAGCCAGGGCGGCGGGCGACGTCTTCAGCGGCCAGCGCATGGTGGCGCCGGGCAGCACGTAGCCCAGCAAGCCGGTGTAGGCGGCGACGGCGCGGCCGTCCGCGCCGGTGAACACGAGGTCCGCGAGCTGGGCATGCACCCCGCCGCTGTTGCTGACTTCCAACACAGCCTTGCCGTCCTCGCGCCGCAGGCTCCAGCGCAACTGCGCGGGCGCCGGCTCCGCGCCCGCCGGGGACACGAAGATGGGCAGCGAGTGCCGCATCACGAAGTTCAGGTTGCTCTTCTTGCCGTCCGCCGCCGCGCCCGCCGCCTGGGGCACGGGCAGCTCATCCACCAGCACGCGGTAGGCCTCTTCCGCCGGGCCCGCGGGCGGCGGGCCGTTGCGGATCACGCGCACCAGCTGCCGCCCGTCGGTGGGCAGCTGCAGCATGGGCGGGCTGACGACCAGTCCGTCCGCCGGCTCCATGCGGTCCTGTCCGTCCACCTGCGTCCATCGGAAGACGCGGATCTGCGCATCCAGCGGCGCCGTTCCCGTGTTGCTCAGCCAGAGCCCATCGCCCTGCCGTGTCGGCGCCAGCGTCAGGGTGACGGGCGAGACCTGCAGGCCGGCCGCCTGGACCGCACCGCCGCCAAGCAGGCATGCGCCCCACAGTCCAAGGATGGCAAGTGCACGTCTCACGATTCAGCTCTGGCTCGGTGATTCAGCTCTGGCTCAGTACGTGACCGTCACCGTCACGGTGTCGGCGTAGCTGTCCGGGGTGAAGTTGGCGTTGGTGTTCTTGGCGTAGACCGTGTGCGTGATCGCCGCACCGGTGCCCGTGCCGCCGACGACATTGGCGCCGGTGCCGGTGGTGTTGCCCCACACGGTGCTGTTGCCCGCGTTGGAGTACAGCGCGTAGGGCACCTTGTCGGTGTTGGTGGCCGAGTTGGCGACGGACGACATGGCACCCGTGCCGTCGGTGGTGCCGCCGTTGGTGGACGAAGGCAGCAGGCCGACGGTGTAGGGCGTGGTCTTGGAGCAGGTGACCGAGATGGTGTTGTTGCCCGTCTGGTTGGTGGCGGTGGGCTGCACGGTGGTGCCCAGGCTGATGTCGGAGGCGCTGCCGGCCGTCACCGCGCAGCTGCGCACGATGGTCATCTTGACCTGGAAGCTGGCACCGGCGGTGTCAGCCAGGGCCGAACCGGATGCGAAAACGAGGGTGGCGGTGGCCGCCGCGGCGACTGCGAGCTTGAGCATGAAAGCACTCCAAATGTAATCAATAAGACCTGACAGGTCGGTATTTTGTAATCATTTTGCATACGTTTTGACTACAAAGTGGCGCAAGGATGCCCCACAACCGGCCCGTTTGCCCTCGGATTCACGGCGCCTCGGCTCAAATTTCGTGATCTAGTTCTCGTAACAATTGGAAAACTGTTTGCATTGTTTACATTTCCACCACAGTCAAAGCTCCCCTGCCTCCGCGAAGTGGAGGCCTTGGTGCGGTCGATAGCGGGTGGGGAAGTGGTCGCAACAAGCGCAGGGCTTGGTGGCGCCCGAGGCTGGGCAGCCTCAGGAAGTCGATGCGGGCCGGCTCAAAGCGTTGCCCGGACCCGCCCGGGCGCAGGCGGCAGGGAGTCGCCCTGCCCCCTCGTCAGCCTCAGGCCTTGGCCAACCGCCGCCGCGCCTTCACCGCCGACGCCAGCCCCTCAAGCACCGGCACCGTCTGCGCGAAGCCGATGCAGGCATCGGTGATCGACACGCCGTGCTTCAGCGGCACACCGGGCTTCAGGTCCTGACGGCCTTCCTCGAGGTGGCTCTCGATCATGATCCCGGTGATGCGCCGCTCGCCGCCCGCGATCTGCGCGGCCACGTCCTCGGCCACCACGATCTGGCGCTGGTGCTGCTTGCTGCTGTTGCCGTGCGAGACGTCGATCATCACCTGCGGGCGCAGGCCGTTGGCCAGCAGCGCCTCGCAGCTCGAAGCGACATCCGCCGCCGAATAGTTAGGCGCCTTGCCGCCGCGCAGGATCACGTGGCAGTCGTCGTTGCCGCGCGTCTCGAAGATCGCCGCCATGCCCATCTTGGTCATGCCCATGAAGGCATGCGGCGCACGCGCCGCGAGGATGGCGTCGGCCGCCACCTTCACGCTGCCGTCGGTGCCGTTCTTGAAACCGACCGGGCAGCTCAGGCCCGAGGCCAGCTGGCGGTGGCTCTGGCTCTCGGTGGTGCGCGCGCCGATGGCGCCCCAGGCGATCAGGTCGGCGATGAACTGCGGGCTCAGCAGGTCGAGGAACTCGGTACCGGTCGGCAGGCCCAGCGTGGTCAGCTCCAGCAGCAGGCGCCGCGCGCGCTCCAGGCCTTCGTTGATGGCAAAGCTGCCGTCCAGGTGCGGGTCGTTGATGTAGCCCTTCCAGCCGACGGTGGTGCGCGGCTTCTCGAAGTAGGCGCGCATGACGATCAGCAGGTCGTCCTGCAGCGAATCGGCCACCGTCTTCAGGCGCTGCGCGTACTCGATGGCCTGGTCGTGGTCGTGGATGGAGCACGGGCCGACCACCACCACCAAGCGGTCGTCGCGGCCGTGCAGCACGTCGGCGATGGCCGCGCGGCTGCCTTCGACCAGCGCGAGCGTGTTGTCGCGCACGGGCACGCGCTCCTGCAGCAGCGCGGGGGTCATGAGGGGACGCACGGCGCCGATGCGCACGTCGTCGATGCGGGTGGTGTCGAGGGTGCTGTCGCGGGAGCCGACTTCGGCGTCGTGGCGGGGGTCGTCGAGGCGGGACATGATCGTGGAATGCTGTGATGTCGAGGGGGTTGCTTCGATTGTCCCCCAGCGCGCCCTCCTCCCCGGCTCAGGCCGCCTTCAGGAACACGTCGGGGTCCGTCGCGGCCTGCAACGGCCGCTGGCCTCACAGGACAAAAGCCAGGCGATCACGCCGACGAACGCGACAGCGTCGCCAACTTCTTCCTCGCACTCTGCAAGAGACCGACCTTCTCGACGGGCAGCGGCGCCTTCGTATCCCCGGGCTTGATGATCTCGAGCGCCGCGGGTTTCGGCATGAGTGCATCGCGAGGCGTGAGGCCGTTGAACTTCGCGTTCGAGATGACGTGCACCTTCAGGTGACGGTGGATGTTCTTCGAGAGCTTCCGGCAGGCGGCCGCCAGGGTGGCTTCGTCGGGCATCGACTGGCCGTGCACGACGAGCAGCTCCAGGGTGCCGTCTTCGTCCTCCGCGAGCACGAAGGCGCGCACGACCGAGGCCTTGAACTTGCCGCGCAGCATCGCGCGAACCGGCTCCGCCGCGGCGAACGACTTGAGCGCGATGTTGCGCAGTTCGTCGTGGAAGATGAACGCGCGGTCGATCGAGAAGGTCTCGGCCTCCTCGGCCTTCGGCTTTTGCTTCTTCAGGATGCCGCTGCTGACGAGGTGCGCCAGGGTGCGCTCCGCATCGGCCGGGTCGAGCTTCGAGCGATGGGCCAGCTCGCTGGAAGACAAGGGTTGTTGGGGCGCCGCGTAGGCGACCATCAAGAGCTTTTGCACCTCGGGGGCGAAAAGAAAATCTGCTGCACTCATTTCGCGGTTCTCTACTTCTGTGCTTCTGTGGGGTTCTCTACAAGCGGGTTGCATTATCGAGAGCGCCCCGCTTCCCGTGCGATGCGGCTTTCTCCACGGCGTTTTCGCGGCGGATTCCGTCACCGCGCATGGCGCCGGCCTACAGCGGAGCCCGGCGCTCACCGGTAAGAACGGCTGAACACGACAAGGAGCTTCAGCCATGGACCTGAAACAGACGATCGACAAGATCAAGCAGGTGGATGCGGCGCGCGCCGACTACCCCGGCGAACACCTCGTCGTGCTCGGCGCCGGCGTGCTGCTGTTGCTGGCCGCGGGCCGCAGCCGATCGTTCCTGATGCGGATCGTCGCGGGCGCCGCCGGCGGCGCGCTGATCGGCCGGGCGGCGAGCGGCACCGGCGGCATCGCGAAGCTGGCCGGCGTGTTGCAGAACGGAGGCCTGGCATGGCCGCGGCGTTGACCTCGCGGGCCCGACCGCCCGCAGGCGACCCCCGGCGGTACTGGGCCCCGTGCCTGGGCGTGGCGCTGGTGGCGATGTCGCTCTTCTACGTGACCTTGAAAGACCTGGTGCACGAGAGCGCGGCGCGTGCTGCGCTCTTGACCACGGCAGTCGTGCCCGCCGAACCCGACAGGTCGACCGCCCGCGAAACGTTGCCGGATGCGGCGCCCAGCGCATCCTCAGCACCCGTCAGCCCGACAAACGCGAACTTTGAGCCCCCGGTGATCGGCCCCGAAACGCCGGCCGCCAAGTCCGTGCCTGCCGTCGTCGAGGTGAACAAGTGCGTCATGCCCGAGGGCGATGCGGCCTACTCCGACGGGCCGTGCCCCGCAGGCGCTCGCGCGACCACGCTGCGACTGCCGCGCGACCTGCACGCCTCAGCAAACCTCTGAGCTTTTGAGCGGCTCACCCCGCCTTCAGAAACACATCGTGGTCCGGCGCAAAGTTGGCGTGCAGCGGCAACATCGCGCCGCCGAGCGCGCAGGCCTGCGCCCCCGCCCTGCCCCCATGCAGCTGCGGCGCCCACAGGCCTTCCCAGTTGCACTGCGCGAGCGCCGTGCGGGTCTGCACCAGCAACGCGTCGAGCAGCGCGCGCGACATCGAGCCGTCCATCACCACGTCGGCCAGGTCGAGCACCGCCGTGCTGCTGACGATGGCATGCGCCAGCGCCCGCGACGCGCTGCCGAGCCAGGCCTGCGTGGCCGCGGCGAACGGCGCTTCGAGCGCGCGGTCGTCGTAGGCGGCCGTGGCGTCGAGGCCTTCGGCGCGCAGGCGCTGCTCGAGCTCCCACAGCGACGCCTCGGCCACCACCTGGGTCGACAGGCCTTCGGAGGGCTTCTCGGTGCGCATCGGGATCGACGCGAGCGCGCCCGCGTTGCCGTGCGCGCCGGTGTGCAGGTGCGAGTTGATGACCAGCCCGCCGCCCACGAAGGTGTCGACGAAGATGTAAAGAAAGCTCTTGAGGTCGTGCCCGCGCCCGGTCACCAGCTCGGCCACGCAGGCCGCCACGGTGTCGCGGGCGAAGCCCACGGGCACGTCGGTGCGCGCGCGCACCTCGGCCAGCAGGTCCATCTGGTTCCACTCGTCCGACTGCGCCTTCGACAGCCCCAGCGTGCGGTGCCAGCCGCCAAGCTGGAACGGCGCCGCCAGCCCTGCGCCCACATTGCGCGCGGCCAGCGGCCCGAGCCCGTCGCGCAGGCGGTGGATGTGCTCGGCGATCACGGGCAGCAGCGCCCCGGCATCTGGAAATTCATAGCGGATCGCGTGGTGCTCGCGCACCCGCGCCGCGAAGTCGATCAGCAGCCACTCGGCCCCGCGCCGCCCGAGCTTGACGCCGATGGCAAAGGCGCCGTCGGGGTTGAGCGCCAGCGGCACCGAGGGCTGGCCGATGCGCCCGCGCACGCGGCTTTGCTTGACGATGAGGCCGTCGTCCTCGAGCCGCGCGGTGATGAGGCCGATGGTCTGCGCGCTCAGGCCCGTGAGCCGCGCGAGGTCGGCCTTGGGCAGGCTGGTGTGCACGCGCAGCGCCTGCAGCACCACGCGCTCGTTGAACTGGCGCATGCCCACCTGGTTGGAGCCGCGCGGACGCAGCAAGGCCGACGGGCGCTCGAGGGCATCGGTATCAAGCATGCGCCTCCGCAGGCAACTGGTCGGCGGTCATGGCACCGGTCATCACGGCCACGGTGTCGCTCATGCTGATCTTCTTCGGATTGAGCACGGCCGCGCGCTTGCCCAGGCGCGCCACGTGGATGCGGTCGGCCACCTCGAACACGTGCGGCATGTTGTGGCTGATGAGCACCACGGGCAGGCCGCGCTCGCGCACGCGGCGGATCAGCTCAAGCACCATGTTGCCCTCCTTCACGCCGAGCGCGGCGGTGGGCTCGTCCATGATGACCACGTGCCGCGCGAAGGCCGCGCTGCGCGCCACGGCCACGCACTGGCGCTGGCCGCCCGAGAGCGTTTCGACGGCCTGCGTCATCGACTGGATGCCGACCTTCAGGTCGGCCATGCGCGCCGTGCTTTCGAGCAGCATCTTTTTCTTGTCGAGCATGCGCAGCACGTTGCCCAGGAAGCCGGGGCGGCGCAGCTCGCGGCCGAGAAAGAGGTTCTCGTAGATGGTCATCGCGGGCGCGACGGCGAGGTCCTGGTAGACCGTCTCGATGCCGGCCCGGCGCGCGTCCAGCGGGTTGCGGAAATGCACCGGCGCGCCGTCGAGCAGGATCTGGCCTTCGTCGGGCACGATGGCGCCCGACAGCGCCTTGATGAGCGACGACTTGCCCGCGCCGTTGTCGCCGATCACCGCGAGGATCTCGCCTTCGCGCAGCTCGAAGTCGACGCCGTCGAGCGCGGTGACCTGGCCGTAGCGCTTCACCAGGCCCTTGGCCTGCATCACGATCTTGGGGTTGGCCACGGTGTTCATCAGCGGGCTCCCTTGCGCGAGAGTTGATCGGCCGCCACCGCCAGGATCACCAGCACGCCCGTCACCAGCACCTGGTAGATCGACGACACGCCCATCAGCGTGAGCCCGTTGCGGAACACGCCCACGATGAGCACGCCGATGAGCGAACCCAGCACGATGCCGCGCCCGCCGAACAGGCTGGTGCCGCCGAGCACCACGGCCGTGATGGCGTCCAGGTTTTCGGTCTGGCCCGCGTTCGGGTCGCCCACGCCGGTGCGCGCCACCGACAGCAGCGAGGCGATGCCGTAGAACACGCCCGCCGCCACGTACACCGCGAGCAGCACGCGCTGCGTGGGAATGCCCACCAGCCGCGTGGCCTCGGCGTTGTTGCCGATCGCGTAGACATGCCGGCCGGCCGCCGTCTCACGCAGCACGAACCACGCGAGCGCGTAGAGCGCCAGCATGAGCACCGAGCCCCACGCCACCTCGGCGCTGCCGATGGTGAAGGTGGTGCCCAGGCCCGTGAGGCCGGCGGGCAGGTCGGTGATGGTCTGCGAGGACGAATACAGCTGCGTGATCGCGAACGCGATGTTCAGCGTGCCCAGCGTCACGATGAACGGCGGCAGCTTGATGCGCGTGACCAAAAGGCCGTTGAGCAGGCCGAACAGCGTCGTCACGCCGATGCCGCACAGGATGGCCACCGGCACCGGCATGCCGAGCTCGGTGGCGAACTTCGTCATGATGATCCCGCCCAGTGCCATCACCATGCCGCACGACAGGTCGATGCCGGCCGTGAGGATGATCAGCGTCTGGCCGATGGCGATCACGCCCACCACCATCACCTGCTGCAGGATCAGCGACAGGTTGCCGCCCGTGAGAAAACGCTCGGACTGCGTCGCGAAGAAGATGCAGGCGCCGAGCAGGGCCAGCCACGGCCCGAGGGCGCCCCACGGGATGTGGTGCGTCGGAGATTTCGCCATCGGTGTGCCTCCCTATAGACCGGGGCCGTTTACTTCTTGCCCCAGCACAGCTCGGTGCCGGTCTTGGTGTCCTTGCTGTCGACGCCGGCCACGCTCTTGCCGGCGATGAGCGTCACGCCGGTGTCGACGTAGCCCGAGGCCTTCTTGCCGGTCTTGGCGAATTCGACGCCCGCGGCCACGCCCATGGCGGCCATCTTCAGCGGGTACTGCTGCGAGGTCGCGGCGATGATGCCGGCGGCCGTGTCCTTGATGCCCTGGCAGCCGCCGTCGACCGAGACGATCATCACGCCCTTCTCCTTGCCCGCGCGCTTGAGCGCGTTGTAGGCACCGGCCGCGGCGGGCTCGTTGATGGTGTAGACCAGGTTCACGTCGGGCGCCTTCTGCAGGCAGTTCTCCATCACGGTCTGCGCCTTGGCCTGGTCGCCGAAGCTGTCGGCCATGCAGACGATCTCGGGCGACTTCGACAGCTCGTTCGACTTGGCGTCGTTGGCCGGCAGGCCGAAGCCCTTCATGAAGCCGTTGTGGCGCTGCGCGCCCACGGGGTGGCCCGGCAGCAGGTCGAGCGCGACGATCTTGGGCGTCTTGCCGGCCATCGCGGCCTTGGCGTATTCGCCGATGAGCACGCCGGCCGTGTAGTTGTTGGTGGCGAAGAGCGCGTCGGTGGCGTCCGGCGGATCGGCTGGGCTGTCGAGTGCGATCACCTGCACGCCCTTGTCGCGCGCCTTCTTGATCGCCGGCACGATGGCCTTGGCGTCGCTGGGCGTGATGAGGATGGTCTTGGCGCCGGCGGCGATCATGTTTTCCATCGCCGTGATCTGGCCCGCGTTGTCGCCGTCGGCCTTTCCTGCCCCCGACAGCAGCTTGGCGCCGAGTTTCTTGGCTTCTTCCTGCGCGCCCTCTTTCATCTTCACGAAGAAGGGGTTGGTCTCGGTCTTGGTGACCAGGCCGATGACGGGCGGGTCGGCGGCCAGGGCCGTGGACGTGGCCGAGGCGGCGAGGGCCAGGACGGCCAGGGCGGGAACGAAGCGCGGGCTGATGAACATGAGGTTGTCTCCTTCAGGGGGGGCGGGCGCACAGCGCCTGCCGTACTTGCTATGGAACCGGATGACCACCCGCCAACGAGCGGGAAGGCATTCGGACGAGGGGGACTATCGAGCAGTCGACCGACTAAATCAAGCAACTTGAGTTATCGGAAACCCGAGGCCGGACAGGTTCGTGCGGTCAGAGCTGACTGCGACGGAGGATTCCGTGCAGCGCGTAATTTGTAATTCAAACGGCCTCGTTTCTATTGCCGCTCGCTCAATTCTTTTCTGATTTTGACAATTGTCATGGATGTTGATTTATCGTCATCGAAGATGCAAAGAATCGGCAATTCGCAAAACGAAAAATAAAGTTTTCGCTGGAGCCCCACCACTCGCCAGCCGTTGATGCCAATGGATGCAGTGCTCCTTTTTTCGTTGCGATCCGCCGACCCGCTCGAATGAAGAAATAACCCGGAGGGATCGCGGCACATGTTCGGCCACCTTGTGGAAATACTCAGAAACAGTCCGGAGATCGCATTGTTTCTGGTGCTGTGCATTGGCTACGCGGTGGGCCAGATCCGTTTCGGCCCGATCCAGCTGGGCGGCATCTGCGGCACGCTGATTGCCGCGCTGGTGGTCGGCCAACTGGGCATCCGGCTCGACGACAGCGTGAAGAACGTGTTCTTCATGCTCTTCATCTTTGCGCTCGGCTACGCGGGCGGTCCGCAGTTCTTTGCCAACCTCGACGCCAAGGGCCTGCGGCTGGGCCTGCTGTGCCTGGTCGAGGTGGTGGTGGTGCTCGCGCTGGTGCTCGGCGCCACGGTGCTGCTGTCGCTCGACCGCGGCACGGCCGCCGGGCTGATGGCCGGCGCGGCCACCGAATCGGCGGTGGTGGGCACGGCGACCGACGCGATCTCGAAGCTGTCGCTTTCGGCCGCCGAGATCGCGCAGCTGCAGGCCAACGTGGTCACGGCCTACTCCATCACCTACGTGTTCGGGCTGATCGCCATCGTGGTGGTCACGAGCCAGGTGTTTCCGCTGCTGCTGCGCGTGAACCTGCGCGCCGAAGCCGACAAGCTCTGGAAGACCATGGGCGGCGGCGCCGACGACCCGGACGCCGCCAGCGCCACGCCCGAAATGGTCGGGCGCGTGTTCCGCGTCACCGTGGGACGCGGCCGCTCGGTCGGCGAGCTCACGGCGATCCTCGGGCGCCAGGCCAGCATCGAGCGCGTGGTGCGCGACGGCCAGAGCCTCGCGGTCGAGCCCGGGCTGCACTTGCGCGTGGGCGACCAGGTGCTGGCCATCGGCCGGCGCAGCGCGCTCGTCAACGTGGGCGAGCTGCTGGGCCGCGAGTTCGCCGACACCACCGCCTTCGACACCGTGGTCGAGACCACCGAGGTCGTCGCCAACCGCCGCGAGTGGTTCGGCCGCGGGCTGCGCATGCTGGAAAACGAGTTGCCGTCCGCCGTGCAGGTGGTGGGCGTGGCGCGCGACGGCCACGCCATGCCGCTCGTGAACGACCTCACGCTGCAGCGCGGCGACGTGCTCCAGCTCTACGGCCCCGCGCCCGAGGTGGCGAGCGCCATCGCGCAGGTCGGCGACCGCGTGATCGCCTCCACGCGCAGCAACATCAGCTTCGCCGCCGCGGGCATCCTGCTGGGCGTGTTCATCGGCAGCTTCAGCGCGAAGCTCGGCGGCATTCCGTTTTCGCTCGGCACCGGCGGCGGCGCACTGCTCACGGGGCTGGCCTTCGGCTGGTACCAGTCGAAGCACCCGCACCGCCTGAGCGTGCCGGCCGACGCGCTGGCGCTCATGAAGGACCTGGGCCTGGCCACCTTCATCGCCTGCGTGGGCCTGGCCTCGGGGCCGCAGGCGCTGGCGCTGGTCCAGAAGTTCGGCGTTGCGCTGCCGCTGGTGGGCATCGCCGTCGCGGTGGTGCCGGCCAGCATCTCGCTGTTCGTCGGCCACCGCCTGCTCAAGCTCGAAGCACCGGTGCTGCTGGGCGCCATCGCCGGCCAGCAGTGCAGCACGCCCGCGCTCAGCGCCGTGCAGAACGCCGCGGGCAACGCCACGCCGCTGCTGGGCTACACGATCACCTACGCCATCTCGAACGTCGTGCTGCCGCTGATGGGCCCGCTCATCGTGGCCCTGGCCGGACTGGTGCAGCACGCGAAATAAGACAACGACCCGAGACGCTCCACGCCCTTTTCTTCTCTCTTCTTCTCATTGATGCACTGAAAGGACTTCCCCTATGGAATGGCTGCATGAACTCTTCAAGAAGTCGCCCGAAATGGCGCTCTTCCTCTCGCTGGCTGTCGGCTACTGGATCGGCAAGATCAAGTTCGGCAAGTTCCAGCTCGGCGGCGTCGCCGGCTCGCTGCTGGTGGCGGTGATCGTGAGCCAGGTCGGCGTGCAGATCGACGGCGGCGTGAAGGCCGTGCTGTTCGCGCTGTTCATCTACGCCGTGGGCTTCGAGAGCGGTCCGCAGTTCTTCAGCTCGCTGGGCAAGCAATCGATCAAGGAGATCATCCTGGCCGCCGTGATGGCGGCCACGGGCCTGGCCACGGTGGTGGTCATGGCCAAGCTGTTCGGGCTCGACAAGGGCCTGGCGGCGGGCGTGGCGGCCGGCGGCCTCACGCAGAGCGCCATCATCGGCACCGCGGGCGACGCCATCGGCAAGCTCGGCCTCGCCGCGGCCGAGACCGCGCGGCTGCAGGGCAACGTGGCCATCGGCTACGCCGTGACCTACGTGTTCGGCTCGTTCGGCGCGATCATCGTGTGCGTCAACATCCTGCCCAAGCTCATGGGCCGCAGCATCCGCGACGACGCGATCGCGGCCGAGACCGCGATGCAGGCCGGCGTGAAGGTGCTCGGCCCCGACCAGGAAGAAGCCGCGCCCTCGCTGGTCGGGCGCATCTACCAGCTCACGACCGACCCGCAGCGCACGGTGGCCGACATCGAGAACGCCAACCCGGCCACCACCATCACCATCGAGCGCGTGAAGCGCGACGGCAAGTTCGTCGAGGTCAGCCCCACGCTCGTGCTGCGCCAGGGCGACTACGTGCTCACCGTGGGCCGGCGCGATGCCGTGGTGGCGAGCGCGCCGCTGCTGGGCAAGGAGGTCGACGCCGTCGACGGCATGGAGCTGACGCTGAACAAGCGCGAGATCGTGCTCACCAACAAGGACTTCGGCGGCAAGACCGTCGACCAGATCCGCCAGGCCACCGCCGGCGGCGTGCGCCACGGCATCTTCGTGGTGCAGCTCAGTCGCATGGGCCAGGTGCTGCCGATGAAGCCCGACACCGTGGTGCAGGTGGGCGACCTGGTGTCGATCTTCGGCGCCGAGCAGGACGTGAAGCGCGTCGCCTCCCTCGTCGGCGACGTGATCGTGCCCAGCGCCAAGACCGACTTCGTGTACCTGGGCGCGGGCCTGGTGGTGGGCCTGCTGGTCGGCCTGCTGAGCGTGAAGATCGGCGCCATTCCGCTGACGCTCGGCGCCGGCGGCGGCGCGCTGCTGTCGGGCCTGCTGTTCGGCTGGTACCGCGCGAAGAAGCAGACCTTCGGCGCGCTGCCGCCCAGCGCGGTGCAGCTGCTGAAAGACCTGGGCCTGGCGGGCTTCGTGGTCGTGGTCGGCCTGACGTCGGGCCTGCAGGCCGTGCAGACCATCAAGGAACTGGGCCTGACCATCTTCGGCGTCGGCGTGGTCGTCACGCTGGTACCGATGATCCTCACGATGCTGTTCGGGCGCTACGTGCTGCGCTACGACAACACGGCCGTCTTCGCGGGTGCGCTGAGCGGCTCGCGCAGCGCCAACCCGGCCTTCGGCGAAGTGCTGGGCAAGGCCGAGAACGCCATTCCCACCGTGCCCTTCGCCATCACCTATGCGCTGGCCAACGTGTTCCTCACGCTGCTGGGGCCGCTGATCGTGGCGCTGGTCTGAGCATCGCGCCTTCCCTTTTCTTTCTTCTTTCTTTTTATCAACCAAGGAGTACTCCATGGATTTCGGCGACGTGAAAAAGCTGGGCGGCCTGAGCCCGTTCGAACTGAAGGATGCGCTGATCCAGGTCGCACGACAGAGTGACCGCCTCATGCTCAACGCCGGCCGCGGCAACCCGAACTTCCTGGCCACCACCCCGCGCCACGGCTTCTTCCAGTTCGGTCTGTTCGCGATGACCGAGGCCGAGCGCTCGTACATCTACATGGCCGACGTGGGCGGCTTTCCGCAGCGCGAGGGCATCGAGGCGCGCTTCGAGCTCTTCGCCAAGTCGCACGAGGGCGAGCCCGGCGTGCGCTTCATCGAGGCCGCCGTGTCCTACGTGCGCGACCAGCTGGGCCTGTCGGCCGGCGACTTCATCTACGAGATGTGCGAGGCCATCCTGGGCTGCAACTACCCGGTGCCCGACCGCATGCTGCGCCTGACCGAGATCGTCGTGGGCCAGTACATCCACAAGGAAATGATCGGCACCCACCCCTTCGTGGGCAAGTTCGACATGTACGCGGTGGAAGGCGGCACCGCCGCCATGACCTACCTGTTCAACAGCCTGCGCGAGAACCACCTGCTGTCGCCCGGCGACACCATCGCGCTGGGCATGCCGATCTTCACGCCCTACATCGAGATCCCGCACCTGAACGACTACCAGCTCATCGAAGCACTGATCGATGCGCCGCCGGAAAACAACTGGCAGTTCACCAAGAAGGAGCTGCAGAAGCTGCTCGACCCGAAGGTCAAGGCCTTCTTCCTGTGCAACCCGAGCAACCCGCCCTCGGTGAAGATCAGCGACGAGGTGCTGGGCTACATCGCCGACATCGTGAAGCAGCGGCCCGACCTCATCATCCTCACGGACGACGTGTACGGCACCTTCGCCGACAACTTCCTGTCGCTGTTCGCGATCTGCCCGCAGAACACCATCCTGGTGTATTCGTTCTCGAAGTACTTCGGCGCCACCGGCTGGCGCATGGGCGTGGTCGCCACGCACGAGGACAACATCCTCGACCGCAAGATCGCCGCCCTGCCCGAGGCCAAGCGCAAGGAACTCGACGCGCGCTACAGCTCCATCACCACCGAGCCGCGCAAGCTGAAGTTCATCGACCGCCTCGTGGCCGACAGCCGCACCGTGGCGCTGAACCACACAGCCGGCCTCTCCACGCCCGTGCAGGCGCAGATGGTGATGTTCTCGCTGTTCTGCCTCATGGACGAGGGCGAGACCTACAAGAAGTCGATGAAGCACATCGTCTCGCGCCGCAAGGAGGCGCTGTACCGCGAGCTGGGCCTGCCCCTGCCGCCCGACCCGAACTCGGTGAGCTACTACCACCTGCTCGACCTGCAGGACATCGCCACGCAGATGCACGGCGAGCGCTTCGGCAAGTGGATTCTCACCAAGCTGCAGCCGAACGAAGCGCTGTTCCGCATCGCAGCCGAAACCAGCATCGTGCTGCTGCCCGGTCGCGGCTTCGGCGGCAAGCACCCCTCGGGGCGCGTGTCGCTGGCCAACCTCAACGAGTACGACTACGCGAACATCGGGCGCTCGCTGCGCAAGATGGCTTCGGAGTACTTTGCGGTGTTCGAGAAGGAGACCGGCGGGAGCGGCAAGGGTGCCGCCCCCGCCAAGGGCAAGCCGGCGAAGGCCGGGAAGAAGAAGTAGCCCTTCTCCCGGGCTACCTACCGACCTCGCAGGGCGCTCAGCCCGCCCTGCGCGCCGTCAGCCACTGCGACGGCGCCAGGGCCGAGGCCACCACGCGCACCTCGCCGATGTGGCCGAAGAAGCCGTCGGCGCGCGCACCATTCCAGGAGCCGCCGCCCACCACCCATTGCGAGGTGGCCGAGACCGAAGCCAGGCCCTGCGCCGCCGCGGCGTTACGCAACACCGGCGCGCCTTCGACGTACATCGTGGTGTCGTGCGACACCGGGTCATTGACGATCGCGATGTGCACCCAGCGGTCGGCAATGACCTCGCCCGACCAGTTGGTCTTGGCCCGGGGCGTTCCCGCCGGACTCGGCACGACCTCCCATTGCACTTCGCGCAGGCTCGAAATGGCGAACAGCATCGGCGGCGCCTCGGCGTCACCCAGGAAACCGGGCAGTTTCCCGCTGAGGCCGTCGCGCGTCATGATGTTCATCCACTTGTGGTTCTCGCTGGTCCAGGCCTTGTCGATCTTCACGAAGGCTTCGACCGTGTAGCCTTGATCCAGCGTGTGCGCATTGATCGGCGCTGCCGCGTCAGTGAGGAAGTAGCTCATCCGAGGCGGTTCGTTCCTGTTGGTGTTCAGGAAGCGCACCGAGCCCGGCGCGGCAGAGAGGCGGTGGCGGTCGTCCGTCCAGATGATGTCGCCGTCGGCTGCATTGCGGATGACGCTCTGGTTCAGGGCATCGCGGCGCAGCGGGTTCACGCCCGTCACGTCCGCGATCACGGTGCCCGGCAGCACCGGCTGGTTCACCGCACCGCCGACGAAGCGCCAGTGCGCCAACGTGTTCGCGACCTTGGGGTAGTCCTCCGCATCGGCGGCGGGCCGCTGCACGGTGGCTTCGGGGTCCTTGTAGTTGGCCAGGATCAGCGCCTTCGCCTGCTCGACCAACGACTGCTCGACCGTGGCCTCGCCCGCGGCAAAGCCCTTGTTGAAGCCGGCGAAGCGCTGCGCGAAATCCATCTCGATGGTGAAGGCCTCGTTGGGCGTGGTGAGCACGGCCTGGTCGAAGGCGTTCAGCGTGGCGGCGGGCTTTTGCGGCACCCAGGGCGAGAACGACAGCACCTTGATCTGCTTGTTCGTCAGGTCGAACTCGTACAGGCGCATCAGGCCGTTGCCGCCCTGGTAGGCCATCTGGTAGTCGACCACCATCTCCTCGACCTTGTGGCCGAAGTCGTTGGTCTTCGTGAGGTGCGCGGCGCCGTGGTGGTGGCCGTTGAGCGTCATGAAGATCTGGTCGTTGTCGCGGATCAGCTTCTCCCACAGCATCTTGCCGTAGTCGGTTTCCAGCGGGCTGGTGCCGTCGGGCGCGATGTTGAGCAGCTGGTGGTTGACCAGGATCACGGGCAGCGTCGGGTTCTTCGCGATCACCTGCCGCGCCCACGCGATGCCCGCGTCGGACACGCGCCACGACAGCGACAGCACCATGAACTTCTGGCCCTGCGCCTCGAACACGTGGTACTCGTGGAAGCCGCTGGTGTCGCGCGCGCCGAAGGTGGCCTGCTTCTTCGCGCGCTCGGTGCCGAACCACTGCAGGTAGGGCTCGGCGGCCAGGTTGCGGGCGGCATCGGTGCCGTTGACGGGGTCGACGCCGTAGTCGACGTCGTTCAGCACGTCGTGGTTGCCGGCCAGCACGCTGTAGGGCAGCTTCGCGTCTTCGAGCACCTTCATGGCGGCATCGGCCACCTTCCATTGGTCGGGCTTGCCGACCTGGTCGACCACGTCGCCGAGGTGGATGGTGAAGGGAATATGCAGTGCCTTGGCGTTGGCAGCGATCCACTTCGTCTGCGCCGCGAAGGGCGCGCTGCCGAAGCGCTTGTCGTACTGGTCGCTCTCGGCGGCGGTGGCGTAGCGCGCGTAGAACTGGGTGTCGGGCATCACGGCCAGCGCGAAGCTCGAACGCTTGCTCACGACGGGTTCCGGCGCGGGCGGGTTGGGCGCCGGTGCGGGGGCCGGCAGCGGGCCAAAGCCGGCGCTGCCGCCGCCACCACCGCCGCAGGCGGCGATGAGGGCGCTGCTGCCGCCGACGGTGAGCAGGGAGGCGCCGAGCTTGAGCATCTGCCGGCGTGGCGGGACGCGTTCGGTGTCGGGAGCGGAGGGGGAAGAAGAAGACGGGGAAAGCGCAAGCGCGCGTGCGCCGCGCGGATCGACGGAATCGGACATGACAAGAGAAAACGTTGGGAAGCACCCAGCGTAGGTCGCGGCCATGACTCGGTCATGTACGGCCCATGACACTTCGCCCCCGAAGCGCCCTCCCCTGAACCCGGCTCAGGCCTTGGCCACGCGCCCCGACGGCTCGAGCACCACCATCCGCCACGCACACAGCGTCCCCGCCACCGCCAGCAACGCCGCCAGCGCGAACATCGTGCGGTAGCCCAGCTCCTGTGCCACCGCCCCGCCGAGCAGCACGCCCAGCACGCCGCCGAAGCCGTAGCCGATCACCGTGAACAGCGCCTGCCCGCGTCCGCGCAGGTGGCCGGGGAAGCGGCGCGACACCACGGCGATGCAGGCCGTGTGGTGCGCCGCGAAGCTCAGCGCATGCAGCCACTGCGCGATGACCAGCGCCGCGATGAAGCCGCCGAGCCCGGCCGTGAGGCCGAGCCGCGCCACGCCCGCGATGCCGCACACCAGCATCCAGCGCGGCATCGGCAACAGGCCGATGAGCCGGCCCTGCAGGAAGAACCAGACGATCTCGGCCACCACCGACAGCGCCCACAAGAGGCCGATGGTGCTCTTGCCGTAGCCGATCGAATCGAGGTACAGCGAGAAGAACGCGTACACCGAGAAGTGCGACATCACCTGGAAGAACAGCGACGCGAAGAACCAGCGCACGGCGGGAATGCGCAGCACGGGGCCGATGGGCTCCTTCACGGCGTCGTGCGCGGCCGGCGGCTCGCGCAGGTCGGGCAGCTTCATGGTCGCGAGCAACACCACGGCCAGCGTGCCGGCGGCCCAGTACGGAAAGTGCTTCATGCCGAAGCGCTCGAACCACTCGCCCGCGACGAACACGGTGACCAGGAAACCGGCCGAGCCGCACAGGCGGATGCGCCCGTAGCGGCCCCAGTCGCCCGCGACGATCTGCGCCATGGCCGCTTCGGTGAGCGACATCATCGAGCTGGTGTGCGTGAACATCACGAGCAGCACCAGCGCGAGCCACCAGGCGCCGCCGTGCCACCACAGCCCGAAGGAGCTGGCCAGCGCCACCGCGGCGCTGAAGCGCAGCAGCTTCACGCGCTGGCCGGTGTGGTCGCTGAGCGCGCCCCAGGCATAGGGCGCGAAGACGCGCGTGATCGATTGCACCGAGGCCAGCAGGCTGATCGTGAAGATCGGCAGGCCCAGGTCCTTGAGCCACAGCGGCAGGTAAGGGTTGAAGAAACCGATGTGCGCGAAGTAGCTGGCCGACAGGCCAGCGAACGCCAACAGGTGGCCGCGCCCGGCGGCCACAGGTGGCGCGGCAGACACTACAGGAAAGACGACTGCGGCGACGCAGCTTCGCTCTTCTCAGCGGGTGGGTTCACGTCGCCGCACTGCGCGCGGTTGCGCAGCACGTGCTCCATCACCACCAGCGCGAGCATGGCTTCGGCGATGGGCGTGGCGCGGATGCCCACGCAGGGGTCGTGGCGGCCCTTGGTGATGACCTCGACGGGGTTGTTGTTCACATCGATGGACTGGCGCGGGCTGATGATCGAGCTGGTGGGCTTGATCGCGATGCTCACCTCGAGGTCTTGCCCCGAGCTGATGCCGCCCAAAATGCCGCCGGCGTTGTTGCTGAGGAAACCGGTCGGCGTGATCGAGTCGCCATGCGTGGTGCCGCGCTGGGTGACGCTGTCGAAGCCGGCGCCGATTTCCACGGCCTTCACCGCGTTGATGCCCATCATGGCGTAGGCGATCTCGGCGTCGAGCTTGTCGAACAGCGGCTCGCCCAGGCCCACGGGCACGTTGGTGGCGGTGACGCGGATACGCGCGCCGCACGAATCACCGGCCTTGCGCAGGCGGTCCATGTAGTCTTCCAGCGCGCTCACGTCGGCGATGGGGGCGAAGAAGGGGTTGTTGGGGACGTGGTCCCAGCTCTCGAAGGGAATGGCGATCTCGCCGATCTGCGTCATGCAGCCGCGGAACACCATCCCGTATTTTTCGGCCAGCCACTTCTTGGCGACGGCGCCGGCCGCGACCATGGGCGCGGTGAGGCGTGCCGAGGAGCGCCCGCCGCCGCGCGGATCGCGAATGCCGTATTTCTTCCAGTAGGTGAAGTCGGCGTGGCCGGGGCGGAACTGCTGGGCGATCTGCCCGTAGTCCTTGCTGCGCTGGTCGGTGTTCTGGATCAGCAGCGCGATGGGCGTGCCGGTGGTCTTGCCTTCGTACACGCCGGACAGGATCTGCACCGCGTCGGGCTCGTTGCGCTGGGTGACGTGGCGGCTGGTGCCGGGGCGCCGGCGGTCGAGGTCGCCCTGGATGTCGGCCTCGCTGAGGGCCATGCCCGGGGGGCAGCCGTCGATCACGCAGCCGATGGCCGGGCCGTGCGACTCGCCAAAATTGGTGACCGCGAAGAGAGTTCCGAAGGTGTTGCCGCTCATGGCGGGGATTATCCCCACAAAGCGGCAGCCGACTCAGTCGGTGGTGTTTTCCATGCGCTTGGCGAGCGCGCCGAGCTGCAGCTCGATGCTGAACAGCCGCTCGTTCAACACCGCCGTCTGCAGCCGGATCGCCTCGACGATGGCCTTGGTCTGCGGGTCGGAGGTGCTGTCGGACAGTTCCGCCAGGTCATGCAGCTTCTTGCGCAGTTCGTTGCTCATGGGGCCTCCGTTCGGTCGTGGGGTGCGTCGTGGAAGCCCCAGTATGGAGGCTCGTCAACGCTCCGGCAATGCGGCGCCGCCCGGGGGTGCGGCGACCTCTTCCGCATGCGACGCGCCCACGCCGCGCAGCCGCACCGCCACCAGCACGCCGACGAACAGCAGCACCACGGCGCACAGGCCGGCCACCAGCCGCAGGGCGCGCAGCAGCGCGTCGCGCCCTGCGTCGAGCAGTGCGGCGCCCGTGGTACCGGGCAGTTCCCCGGCCAGCGCGACTGCTCCGCCCAGCGTGCTGCGGGCGGCTTCAACCGCCGCGGCACCGGCCAGCCCGGCCAGCCCGGCCGGCACGGCGTCGGCCATGGCCGCCCGGTAGATCGCCGCGCCGACGCTGCCGAGGATGGCGATGCCCAGCGCCCCGCCGAACTCGGAGCTGGTCTCCGAGATGGCCGAGGCCACGCCCGCGCGCTCGGGCGGCGCGCTGCCCACGACCAGGTCGGTGGCCAGCGTGAACACCGGCGCCAGGCCGAGCGAAGAGATGACCGCGCTCGTCACCATCCAGGCCAGCCCGCCCTGCGCGGGCAGCAGCACCAGCATGCCGAAGCCCAGCGCCGCCACGCCCAGCCCGCCGCCCATCACGTAGGCCGGGCACAGGCGCCGCGTGAGCGCGGGCACGATCATCGAGCCGACGATGAAGGCGCCGGCGCCCGGCATGCTCCACAGGCCCGCCGCCAGCGGCGGCAGGCCCAGCACCAGCTGCAGGTACTGCGCGTTGTACAGAAAGAGCCCGAACATCACGAAGCAGGCCAGCATGTAGGCCCCCAGCGAGACGCTGAAGGCCGGCAGCTTGAACAGGCGCAGGTCGATCATCGGGTTGGCCAGCCGCCCCTGCCGGCGCGCGAACAGCCAGCCCAGCAGCGCTCCGGCCGCGATGGCCAGCAGCGACACCGCGTCGGGCCCGTGCTCGGCCACCTGCTTGATGCCGTAGATGGCCGCCAGCACCGCGCCCAGCGAGAGCGCCACGCTGGCCAGGTCGAGCGCGCCCGCGTCGGGGTCGCGGTACTCGGGCAGCAGCCAAGGGCCGAGCGCCAACAGCAGCACCATCACCGGCACGCCGATGAGGAACACCGAGCCCCACGGAAAGAACTGCAGCAGCACGCCGCCCAGCACCGGGCCGATGACCGCGCCGGCCGAGTAGCTGGAGATCCACACGCCGATGGCCACGGTGCGCTGCGCCGGGTCGAGGAACATGTTGCGGATCAGCGAGAGCGTGGACGGCGCCAGCGTCGCCCCCGCCACGCCCAGCAGCGCGCGCGTGGCGATCAGCATGTTGGCGCTGGTCGAGAAGGCCGCGAGCACCGAGGCCACGCCGAACGCCACCGCGCCGATCAGCAGCAGCCGGCGCCGCCCGATGCGGTCGCCCAGCGTGCCCATGGTGACCAGCAGGCCGGCCACGAAGAAGCCGTAGATATCGACGATCCACAGCAGCTGCGAGGCGGTGGGCTTGAGGTCCTCGCTGATCGACGGGATCGCCAGGTTCAGCACCGTGAGGTCCATCGAATAGAGCATGCACGGCAACGCGATGACCGCCAGCCCGGTCCATTCGCGCGCCGTGGCGCGGGCGGGTGCCGCCCGGTCGGGTGCGCCGCTCATGGGCCGGCTCCGCTGTCGCTTGCCGACCGGGCCTTGCGCACCTCGATGCTGCTCAAGCGCGCCGAGGGAATGCCGGCCGCGAGCTGCAGCGCTTCTTCTTCGCTGTCGGCTTCGACGAGGTAGAAGCCGCCCAACTGCTCGCTGGTTTCGGCGAACGGCCCGTCGGTGACCGAGAGCTTGTCGTTGCGCATGCGCACCGTGACCGCCGTGCCGGCCGGCTGCAGCGCCTCGGCCACGACGAGCTTGCCGAGCGCCTGCAGGTGGGCGTCGTAGTCGATGTGTTCGTTGATGTAGTGGTCCATGTCCTGCGCCGAGAAGTGGCTCGTCTGCGCGTCGGTTCCGTAGATCAGGCAAAGGTATCTCATGCGGCATTCCCCTCGGGGTTTTCGATCATTTCCATGACGTCGATGGGACGCACCTCGATGGCGCCATAGCGCGCCATCGGAATTCGGCCCGCCAGCTGGATCGCGGCGTTCAGGTCGCGCGCCTCGACCAGGATGAAGCCGCACAGTTGCTCGCGCGCTTCGGCATAGGGGCCGTCGACGTGCGAGCGCTGGCCCTGGCGCACCTGCACGACCTTGGCGGCGCGCACCGGGCTCAGCGCCTCGGCGGCGATGAAGTGGCCGGCGGCTTCGAGCAGGCGGTCGTAGGCCATCGAGTCGGCATTGAGCGCACGGCGCTCGTCGGGCGGCAGCGCGCGAAGCACCGCTTCGTCGCAGTGAACGAGGCAGAGGTATTTCATGCGGAATCTCCTTGCAGATGTGAGTGGGGACACCACTGGTCGAACGGCGACGGCCGGAATCGACAAGGGCTGTCAAAAATTTTTCGTGTCCGGCAGCGAGGCCAGCTGCCGCTCCAGGAACTGCCGCTCGGGCTGCTGGCGGACCAGCGACAGTGCCTGCAGATAAGCCTCACGCGCGTCGTCGGTGCGGCCCAGGCGCCGACACAGTTCGGCGCGCGCGCCGTGCGCCAGGTGGTACTTCGCCAGCTCGCCGCGCGCGAGCAGCGCGTCGATCAGCGCGAGCCCCGCAGCCGGCCCGTCGCGCATCGCCACGGCCGCCGCGCGGTTGAGTTCGGCCACGGGCGAGGGGTCGAGCCGCAGCAGCACGTCGTACAGGCCGACGATCTGCGGCCAGTCGGTGGCGGCGGCCTCGGCCGCTTCAGCATGCACCGCAGCGATGGCGGCCTGCAAGGTGTACGGACCGAAGCGGCGCGACAGCAGCGCGCGCTCGACCAGCGCCGCGCCCTCCCCGATCTGCCCACGGTGCCACAGGCTGCGGTCCTGCGCGTCGAGCAGCACGAGTTCGCCCTGCGCCGAGGTGCGCGCGGCGCGGCGCGCGTCGTGCAGCAGCATCAGCGCGAGCAGGCCCAGCGCCTCGGGGTCGGGCAGCAGTTCGGCCACCAAGCGCCCGAGCCGGATCGCCTCGGCCGAGAGGTCGGCGCGCGTCACGCTCTGGCCCGACGAGGCTGCGTAGCCTTCGTTGAACACGAGGTACACCACGCGCAGCACCGCGTCGAGCCGTTCGGGCAGCTCGGCCAGGCCCGGCACCTGGTACGGAATGCCCGCATCGCGGATGCGCGCCTTGGCCCGCACGATGCGCTGCGCGATGGTGGGCGCGGGCACGAGAAAGGCGCGCGCGATCTCCTCGGTCGCCAGCCCGCAGACCTCGCGCAGCGTGAGTGCCACCTGGGCGTCGGGCGCGAGCGCGGGGTGGCAGCAGGTGAAGACCAGGCGCAGGCGGTCGTCCTCGAGCGCGTCGGCATCGGGGTCGGCTTCGTGCCAGGCGGGCGCGGGGTCGGCCAGCGTGTCGGTGTGGGCGGTGGCGTCGTCCCACGCGGTGAAGCGCGCCTGCCGGCGGATGCCGTCGATCGATTTGAAGCGCCCCGCCGACACCAGCCAGGCGCGCGGATTGGCCGGCACGCCTTCGCGCGGCCATTGTTCGAGCGCGGCGCGAAAGGCGTCGTGCAAGGCTTCTTCGGCCAGGTCGAAATCGCCCAGCAGGCGCACCAGCGTGGCGAAGATGCGGCGCGACTCGGTGCGGTAGATCGCGTCGAGCGTGTCGGCGATGGCCGTCGGTTGTGCCGTCACCCGGTGTCGCCGGCGAGCAACCAACTCTCGAGCTTGACGAGCGAGCCGGTCCAGCCGTGGTTGTGGCCGTCGCGCGCCGCTTCGTCGAAGAACTGCTGGTGCATGAGCACGAGCTCGCAGCCGCCCGCATCGGGTTCGAGTTGCACGGTGACACGCGACTCGCGCTCGGGCGTGCTGCGCCAGGCCCAGCTGAAGACCAGCTTGCGCTCGGGCACGACCTCGAGGTACGTGCCGCTCACGTCGTGCGTCTCGCCGTCGGCCGCCAACATGGTCACGCGAAAGCGCCCGCCCACGCGCAGGTCGACCTCGGCCAGCGGCACGTCGACGATTTCCTCGGGGCCGAACCAGTGCTTCAGCGCTTGCGGGTCGGTCCACGCGCGCCAGACTTTGGCGGGGCTGACGCGGAAGTGCCGGCGGAGCGTGAGCGAGGGGCGCTCGGTGATGGGGTTGGTGGTGGGGCCGGGGGAAGGTTTCGCCATTCGGTGTCCTCCTGGTGATAGAGAAAGCGCGCCAGTGCATCGAGGCGGCCGGTCCAGAACTTCTCGTAGCGCGAGAGCCACACGGCAGCCTCCTGCATCGGGCCCGCCGACAGCTCGCAGCGCACGACGCGGCCCGCCTTCGTGCGCGAGATGAGGCCGGCGCCTTCGAGCACGCGCAGGTGCTTCATGAAGCCGGTCAGCGACATGCCATGCGGTTCGGCGAGCTCGGTCACGCTGAGGCCGCCCTCGCCCAGCGCTTCGAGCACGCTGCGGCGGGTCGGGTCGGACAGGGCCGCAAACACGGCGTCCAGGGCATCTGAGTGAACCATGCGGTTGAGTATCTGAAGCGGCCCGTGAGCCGTCAAGCAATGGGCCGTGCGCAGGAACGGTTTATGCATGCTGCATCGCAGCATCATCCCCCGCGAAGGAGCGCCCATGCTGGACCGAACCGCCACCCAGTTCTCCCACGTCAAGCCCGGTGACACCGAGTACGTCTCGGGCGGATTGCGAGACTTCTTCCTGTACCGCGACCTCGGCATTGCGGCCGCCACGCACGGCAAGGTGATCGCGCACCTGGTCAAGGCCAACATGGCACCGGAAGCGGGCACCGGCTGGCACCGCCACGAGGCGGACTTCCAGATCGTCATCATGCTCAAGGGCTGGGCCCGCTTCATGTACGAGGACAAGGAGACGCGCGTCGAAGCAGGCGACGTGGTGCACCAGCGCCCCGGCATCCGCCACTTTCTCTTCGACTACTCGCCCGACATGGAGTACCTGGAAATCGTCTCACCGGCCGACTTCAAGAGCATCGACGTCGAGCCCGTGTGCGAGATTCCGCCGCCCACGCCCTGGCCCTGAAACCCACGGCCGGCGCGGCTTCGCGCGCCGATAAACTCCTCGCGTCTCACCAGAAACGACAACAACCGAGGAGAGAGAACTTGCGTATTCATACTGCCCGCCTGACGGCCGGCTTGCTGTTCGCGTGCGCCCTGACGGCCACCAACCTCAGCAACGCCGCATCCCCCACCACCGCTTCCACAGCCTCGACCGCGAGCTCGCTCGAAGCCGAGCAGGAAGCCGCCTTCAAGGCCGCCAAGGCCGTGCAGAAAGCCGGCCCCGCCGACATCACGCTGCGCGACCAGGCCCACCTGAAGCTGCCCGCGGGCTACGTCTGGGTGCCCACACCCGCCGCCGCGCAGCTCATGCGCAGCATGGGCAACCGCACCGACGACACCTTCATCGGCGCCATCTTCCCCGCCGACGACGGCGACTGGATGGCGGTCGTGAAGTTCGTGAAAGAGGGCTACATCAAGGACGACGACGCCAAGGACTGGAACGCCGACGAACTGCTCACGAGCCTGAAGGAAGGCACCGAGGCCGCGAACGAGGAACGCGCCAAGCGCGGCATCCCGGGCATCGAGGTCACGGGCTGGGCGCAGAAGCCGCAGTACGACGCCGCGACGCACCGGCTGGTGTGGTCGGCCCTGTCGAAGAAGAAGGGCAGCGACGGCGGCAACCCCGGCGTCAACTACAACACCTACGCGCTGGGCCGCGAGGGCTACCTGAGCCTGAACCTCATCACCAACGCGAACGACCTCGAGAAGTACAAGCCCGACGCCACCAAGCTGCTCGGCGCGCTGCAGTACGACGACGGCAAGAAGTACGCGGACTTCAATTCGTCCACCGACAAGGTCGCCGCCTACGGCCTGGCCGCGCTGGTGGCCGGCGCGGCCGCGAAGAAGCTGGGCCTGTTCGCGGTCGCCCTCGCCTTCCTGGCCAAGTTCGCGAAGGTCGCCGTGGTGGCGGGCGGTGCCGCGCTGTGGGGCCTCACGAAGCTCTTCAAGAAGAAGAGCTGAGCCTGCAGCAGCCCGCCGCGCTCAGCGGCCCGAGAAGCGCGGCGCACGCTTCTCGGTGAAGGCCTTCACGCCTTCGCGCCCATCCGCGCTGCCCGCGCGTCGGCGCAGCAGGCGGTGTTCCATCTCGAAGTGCTCTTCGATCGGGCGCGCGGTGGCACCGCCGCACAGCGCCTTGATGCCCGCGAACGATGCGGTGGCACCGTTCGCCAGCCGTGTCACCAGCGCTTCGGCAGCCGCCGCCAGCTCGGTGTCCGGGTACAGCGCATCGACCGCGCCCGCCGCCAGGCAGCACGCGCTGTCGATCGGGTCGCTCAGCATCAGCCATTGCTGCGCGCGCACCGGCCCGACGCGCCGCGACAGGAAATACGAACTCCCCGCGTCCGGCGACAGCCCGATGGCCGCGTAGCCCGTGCGCAGCTTCATCGACTCGGTGGCGAGCACGAAGTCGCCGCACAGCGCCAGCCCCACGCCGGCGCCGCCCACCGTGCCGTTCACCGCCACCACCAGCGGCGCCGGGTTCTGGGCCAGCCGCAGCAGTGCGGGATGCAGCCGGTCGAGGATGGCGTCGACCAGTTCGGGCAGCTTGTCGCCCGCCGCCACGAAACTGTCGATGTCGCCGCCCGCGCAGAACACGCGGCCCTCGCCTGTCAGCAGGATGGCGCGCGGTGCCGCTTCGAGCACTTCGTCGATGGCCCGCGCCAGCGCGCGGCTGCTTGCGAGCGACACCGAGTTGGCGCGTTCGGGCCGCTTCAGCACGATGCGGCCGATGCCGTCTTGCACGCCCCAGGCAATGCCTTCTTCGAACTGCATCTCAGATCCCCGTGAGCCCGCCGGTGCACATGAGCGTCTGGCCGCTCACGTAGTCCGACTCGGGCGCACACAGCAGGTACACCGCGCCGGCCGCTTCTTCGGGCGTGCCGCCGCGGCCCAGCGGGATCGACTGTTCCATCATCGCCAGCAGGCCGGGATTGACGCCGACCTTGATCTCGCGCCCCTCGATGTTCGCTGTGGTGGCCTCGGCCGTGCTGGCCGTGAGCCGCGTCTGGATGAAGCCGAAGGCCACGCAGTTCACCGTGACGTTCATGCGGCCCCACTCCTTGGCCAGCGTCTGCGTCATGCCGACGATGCCAGCCTTGGCGGTCGAATAGTTGGCCTGCCCCGCATTGCCGAAGAGCCCGGCCACCGACGAGATGTTGACCACCTTGCGCACCACGCGCCGGCCCGCTTCGCCCTCGGCCTTGGCCAGCGCGCGGATCACGGGCTGCGCGGCGCGCAGGATGCGAAACGGCGCCGTCAGGTGCACGTCGATCATGGCGTACCACTGCTCGTCGGTCATCTTCTGCACCACGCTGTCCCAGGTGTAGCCAGCGTTGTTGACGATGATGTCCAGGCCCTTGAACTCGTTCACCGCCGTGCCCACGAAGCGCTCGGCGAAGTCCGGCGCCGACACGCTGCCGACGCAGGCCACGGCCTGCCCGCCCGCGGCGCGGATGGCCTGCACGGTCTCTTCGGCCGGTTCGGCGTCGAGGTCGTTGACGACGACGCGTGCGCCTTCGCAGGCCAGCTTCAGTGCGATCGCACGGCCGATGCCGCGGCCCGAGCCGGTGATGAGGGCGACCTTGCCTTCGAGTTTGGGTGTCATGTCTCTTCTCTCTTCTTTCATTCGTTCGTTCAAGGGGTCAGCGCAGCGCCACCAGGGCTTCGCCCGCGATGCGCGTCTGGCCGTGTTGGTTGGCGCTGAGCACTTCCACGCGCACGCAGCGTTCGCCGCCCAGCTCCAGCTTCTCGACCACGCGACCGGTGCAGCGCACGGCATGGCCCAGGTGCGTGATGCCCTGGAAGCGCACGTCGAAGCGGCGCAGCTGCGCCTGCGGCACCCACTGCGTGAGCAGCCGGCCGAGCCAGGCCATGCCCAGCATGCCCTGCGCGAACACGTCGGGCATGCCGGCCTTGCGCGCGAAGTCGGTGTCGATGTGGATCGGGTTGTGATCGCCCGAAGCGCCCGCGAAGAGCGCGAGCGTGGTGCGGTTCACCGGCGGGAGTTGCAGCGCGGGAAGTTCGTCGCCGACCTGGACGGTGTCGTAGGTGATGGAGGCCATGGATGCTCGTTTCCTCAATGACGGCAGACGATCACTGTGCGCAGCTCGGCCACGAGTTCGTCGCGCTGGTTGGTGGCGCGCGAGGTCTTCACGACGAATTCGAGTGCGCCGTTCTTCTTGTCGTAGATGTCGCTGATGGTGGAACGCACCGTCACCGTGTCGCCCACGCAGGCGGGGCGGTGGTAGCTGAAGCTCTGCTCGCCGTGCAGCAGCTTCGACAACGGAATCTGCAGGTCGGTGAGCAACTGGTCCGAAGCGCCCGAGTCCAGCTCGGCGGCGAACAGGAAGGTGGGCGGTGCCGGCAGGTCGGGGTAGCCGGCGTCGCGCGCCGCAGCGGCGTCGGTGTAGACCGGGTCGGTCTCGCCGATGGCCTTGGCGAAGAACTGCAGCCGGGTGCGCTCGATGGGCAGCACCGAGGCGGACAGCTCATGGCCGATCCATTTCTTGTCGATCATGGGTGGCCCTGCCCTCAGACGCGTTCGTACAGCGTGACCACGCAGGCGCCGCCCAACCCGAGGTTGTGCTGCAGCGCCATCCGCGCGCCTTCGACCTGCCGTTTGTCCGCCGTGCCGCGCAGCTGCTGGACCAGCTCCGTGCATTGCGCAAGACCCGTGGCGCCCAGCGGATGGCCCTTCGACAGCAGGCCGCCCGAGGGGTTGGTGACGACCTTGCCGCCGTAGGTGTTGTCGCCGTCGACCACGAACTTCTCCGCGCCGCCGACCGGGCACAGGCCCAGCGCCTCGTAGCTGATGAGCTCGTTGTGCGCGAAGCAGTCGTGCAGTTCGACCACGTTGATGTCCTGCGGGCCGACACCGGCCGCGTCGTAGACCTTCTGCGCGGCTTCCTGCGCCATGCTGAAGCCGACCACCTCGCGCATGTCACGCGCCTCGAAGGTGATGGCGCGGTCGGTGGTCATGGCCTGGGCCTTGATGCGCACGCTGCGGTCCAGCCCGTGGCGTTCGGCGAAGCGCGGCGAGCAGACGATGGCGGCTGCGGCGCCGCAGGTCGGTGGGCAGGCCATGAGCCGCGTCATCACGCCGGGCCACATGACGGGCGCAGCCATCACCTCGTCTTCGGTGACGACGGTGCGAAACAGCGCCACCGGGTTGTTCGATGCATGGCGGCTGGCCTTGGCGCGGATCTTCGCGAAGGTCGACATCTGCGTGCCGTACTGCTGCATGTGGGCCAGGCCCGCGCCGCCGAAGTAGCGCAGCGCCAACGGCACCTGCTCGTTGCCGACCAGCTCGTCGGTGATCGATTCGAAGTGGTCGAACGGGCTCGGGCGGTCGTTGAACACCGCACCCAGCGCGCCGGGGCTCATGTGCTCGAAGCCCAGTGCCAGCACGCAGTCGGCCGCGCCGCTGGCCACGGCCTGGCGCGCCAGGAACAGCGCGGTCGAGCCGGTGGAGCAGTTGTTGTTGACGTTGACGACCGGAATGCCGGTCATACCGACTTCGTAGAGCGCGCGCTGGCCGGCGGTGGAATCGCCGTACACGTAGCCGACGTAGGCCTGCTGCACCAGCTCATAGCCGATGCCGGCGTCTTTCAGCGCGGCATTGGTGGCGTGTGCGGCCATCTGCGGGTAGGGCTGGTTCGCGCCCGGCTTGGTGAAGGGGATCATGCCGACACCGACAACGTGGACATCCTGGCTCATGAGGGGCTCCTGAAGTGAATGAACGAGTGAAAGAGGAAGAGGCACAGGGCTCAGGCTACGCTTCGTTGGCGCCCTTGCCAAAACGGTTCGCGCAGGCAGGTCTTGAGCACCTTGCCCGCACCCGACAGCGGCAGCGCCTCGACCACCGCCACGCTGCGCGGGCATTTGTAGTTGGCGATCAGCGCCTTGCAATGCGCGATGAGCGCGTCGGCCGCCAGCTGCTGCTGGCCCGGCTTGAGCACGAGCACCGCATGCACGGCTTCGCCCCACTCCTCGCTGGGGATGCCGATGACCGCGCAGGCCGCCACGGCCGGATGCTGGTTGATGGCGTTCTCGACCTCGGCCGAATAGATGTTCTCGCCGCCGCTGATGATCATGTCCTTCAGGCGGTCGACCACGAAGATGTAGCCGTCGTCGTCCATGTACGCGCCGTCGCCCGTGTGCATCCAGCCGCCACGCACGGCCGCGGCCGTCTGCGCGGGCTGGTTCCAGTAGCCCTGCATCACGTTGGGGCCGCGCACCGCGACCTCGCCCACGGTGCCGCGCGGCACTTCGTTGCCCTCGGCGTCGACGATGCGCACCTCGGTGCAGTAGCTGGCGCGGCCCGCCGAGCGCAGCTTTCCCCGGCGCTGGCCTTCGGCCGTGTGGTTGCGCGCCGGGTTGACGGTGGCCAGCGGCGACAGCTCAGTCATGCCGTAGGCCTGCACGAAGTCCACGCCCGGGAAGGCCGCCATCGCGCGGGTCAGCACCGCCTCCGAGATCGGCGAAGCGCCGTAGGTGATGCACTTCAGGCTGCTGAGGTCGCGCGGCTCGCGCATCGCCGGATGGTCGACCAGCATCTGGATCATGGTGGGCACCAGCAGCGCGTGCGTGACACGGTCGTTCTCGATGGCGTTCAGCACCGCCTCGGGGCTGAAGGCCGGAATGATCGCGTGCGTGTTGCCCTCCAGCCAGTGCGGCGCGGCCAGGCCCATGTCGGCCAGGTGGAACATCGGCGCGGCATGCAGGTAGCAGCCGTCGGGCGCGGCCAGGCCTTCGGCATGCAGGGCCAGCCCCGAGCTGCCCATGTTGGTGTGGCTCAGCATCACGCCCTTGGGAAAGCCGGTGGTACCACCGGTGTAGAAGATGCCCGCCAGGTCGTCGTCGCAGCGGCCGGCGTCGGGCACGGGCGAGGCGGCCTCCAGCAGCGCCTCGTAGCCGAGCATGCCGGGCGGCGTCGGGCCGTCGCCGCAGTAGATCACCTCGCGCAGGCTGCTCGCCTGCCCGCGCATCTGCTCGACCACCGCGCGGAAGGTGTCGTCCACCAGCAGCAGCGTGGAGCCCGAGTCGTCGAGCGAGTACAGGATTTCGGCCGCCGACCAGCGGATGTTGCAGGGGTTGAGCACGCCGCCGCCCCAGGGCACGGCCATCTGGTATTCGAGGTAGCGCGCCGAATTGAGCGCCAGCATGGCGACGCGGTCGCCCGGCTGCATGCCGAGCCCCTGCAGGGCGCCCGCCAGGCGCGCGACCCGCTCGGCATAGGCGCGAAAGCTCAGGGTGCGGCCGGCGGCGCGCACGGCGATCCGGTCGGGGTGCTGCTGCACGCTGCGGTGCAGCGACTGGGTCAGGTACATGGCGGTTGTCTCCGTTCGGTTCTTGTGTAGGCGCATGGTAGAAACCGCGCCGTGCCGCGGCGATTGCGCTTCGCATCGCCCGCATGGCAGAAAACCTCAATCGACACCCGCGCCGCCACCGGATCTGATCCGCTCACGCATGCTGCAACCGCCCGTCACCATCCCGATCGTGTTCGTCCAGGGCATGCTCTCGGGCGTGCGCGCGCGCGGCGACGACGCGCCGATCTGCATCGACACCGCGCTGCAGGACGCCGGCATCGCCCCCGCCCTGCTCGACGCGCCGGGCGCGCGCGTCACGGCCGAGCAGTACGTGGCGCTGTTCGCGCTGCTGATGGAGCGGCTGGACGACGAGGCCCTGTGCTTCCTGTCGCGCCGCCTGCGCTGCGGCAGCTTCGCGCTCATGACCCGCGCCACGATGGGTGCCCCCACGCTCGAAGTGGCGCTGCGGCGCGTGGCCCGCACCTTCAGCCTGCTGCAGGACGACCTCGAGATGGTGCTGCTGCACGAAGGGCCGCTTGCGGGCTTCGGCCTGCGGGTGCAGGGCATGCCGAGCGCGCCGCTGAACTTCCTGCACGAGCTGATGCTGCGCGTGTACTGGCGGCTCTTTGCCTGGCTGCACGGCGGCCGGCTGACGGCGCGTCGCTTCGACTTCGGCTTCGAGCAGCCGCCCTACGCGGCGCGCTACAACAAGGTGTTTCCCGCGCCGCTGCAGTTCGGCCAGCCGCTGTCGGCCGTGTGGTTCGACGCCAGCGCGCTGGCCACGCCGATCCGCCGCGACGCGCGGGCCATGCGCGACTTTCTGGCCGCCGCGCCGGCCCACGTGATCCTGCCGCCGCTGGGCGAGCTGGCCGTGAGCGCGCGCGTGCGCACCGTGCTGCAGCAGCACCGCCCGGCCTGGGCCGACCTGGCCACGGCCGCGCGCAGCCTGCACATGTCGGTGAGCACGCTGCAGCGCCACCTGGCCACCGAGGGCACCTCGTTCCAGTCGCTCAAGGACCAGCTGCGGCGCGACGTGGCCATCGTGCGCCTGAACACCAGCACCGTGCCGCTGGCGGCGCTGGCCGAGGAGCTGGGCTTTTCGGACAGCGCGGCGTTCCAGCGCGCATTCAAGACCTGGACCGGCGGGGCGCCGGGGTCGTACCGGCGGCGGCCTGGACCCGACCCCGAGGCCTGAAGCTACCCGCCTACCACTTGACCCGCACGCCGAGCGATCCGTTGATCGAGCTCTTCACCTTGGCATCGCCACCTGAGGACCACAGCTTGCCAACTTCGCCGTAGAGGCTGGTCGCCTGGCTCAGCGCCAGCGTGAAGCCGCCTGCGAGTTCGGTGCTGGTGCCGCCGGTCGGTGCCACGATGTCGGTCGTGGTCGCGCCGTTCACGAAGCGTGCGATGTCGGTGCCGCTCGAGGTCTTGTAGATGTTGACGCGGCCGTAGGGCTGCAGCACGCCCAGGCCGGTGTCGAGCTGGCCCTTGACCCGCACGCCCGCGCGGGCGATCCAGCTGCTGTCGGCCTGCGGCTGCGCGATGGCACCGACGATGGCCGAGTTGCCCAGGTCCATGTGGTGGTGGATCAGCTGCAGCTGCGGCTCGACGCGCCAGCCGCTGCCGCCGATCGCGAAGGACTGACCCACTTCGATCGAGCCCAGCAGGCTGTTCCCCTTGCCGCCCACGCCCGCGCCGAGCATCGGCTCGACCGTGTAGCGGTGACGGCCCGACTGCACCACGGCATCGGCATAGAAGCCGCTGTCGGCGGTGTAGGTGCCGTACACGCCGACGTACTGGCTGCGCAGGTCGTTGCGGCCCACCGCGAGGTTGCGGATGCCGCTGGCAAAGCCGCTCACGCGGGCATCGCCGTCGAGCTGGCCGACGTACAGACCGGCGCGCCAGTTCGGCGTGGCGAGCAGGTCGGTACCGGCCTGGAAGCCGGTGAGGCGGCCCTTGCTGGTGGGCGAGACGGTGCCGCCCTGCTGGATGTCGATGTCGGTGGAGAGCACGCGGGCCCAGGCGCGGCGGTCGGAGCCCGTCGGCGTGCTCGCGGCGCCCTTCACATCGTCGTCGCCCACGCGCTTGCGCACATCGCCCAGCATCGCGAGGTTGCCCTGGCGCAGCTGGCCCGGCAGCGCGGCGTAGAGCGCAGCCTCCGGTCGGTAAGTGACGACGGGCAAGCCCACCGGCTGGCCCGGCGCCACCGCATCGGTGGTGGAGCGCAGGTACCAGCTCTCGCCCGCGCCCTTCGCATCGGCGGCATGCAGGCGGTACTCGTAGGCGCCTGCGTCGACGTGGCCGCCGGCCAGCGAGAAGGCGTCCTTCGTGGTCTGCGCGGTGGTGGTCGCGCTGTTCTGTGCGGTGATGACTTCGATGCCATTGCCGCTCGTGAGTGCACCCAATCCGCCGAGGTTGCTGATCTGCACTTGGGTCTTGCCGCTGGCGACGGCGGTGAGGCCGTCGAGCACGAGGCGGTCCGAGGGGCCGGTGCCGTTGAGCGTCGTGCTCAGCTTCAGCACGCCGTTCGTGCCGACGTAAGCGCCCTTGACCGTGAGCGTCGTGCCTGCGGTCGTGCCGGCCAGGGACACGGTGCCGCTGTTCTTCAGCGACGCGACGGTCTGATTGAAGCCCGCTAGGTCGAGCGTGGCACCTGTGGCCACGCTGTGCGCAGAAGCCGCGCTCAGCGTGTTCGCCGCGCCGGCCTTCAACGTGCCCTGCGCCACGTTCGTCGCACCGGTGTAGGTGTTGGCGCCCGACAGCGTCAACGTGCCCGTGCCCTGCTTGGTGATGAAGCCGCCGCCGCTGATCGCACCGCTCAGCGTGCCGCTGAACGCACCGGTGTCGATGACCGGGTCGTTGTTGCCCGTCAGCTTGATCGTGTTGGCGATCGTCAGGCCGTCCGCGCTGAAGCCCAGCGTGGTGTCGTCGTC
This sequence comes from Variovorax sp. GW822-FHT04A09, assembly GCF_058801005.1. Lineage (NCBI taxonomy): Bacteria > Pseudomonadati > Pseudomonadota > Betaproteobacteria > Burkholderiales > Comamonadaceae > Variovorax > Variovorax sp. GW822-FHT04A09. Next base: position 1,775,845 of record NZ_JBXAMV010000001.1, read on the forward strand.
CATCGAGAGCGTGCCGGTGCCCAGCGCCTGGTTGTGGCCCACGTTCAGGCGGCCCTGGCGCAGCGCCGTGCCGCCGGTGTGGGTGTTCTCGCCCGACAACGTGAGCGTGCCCGTGCCTACCTTGACGAGCGAGCCGCCCACGCCGGAGATCACGCCCGAGATTTCGGTGTCGGTGTTCAGGGCGCCCGTGGTCAGTGCCTTCGCGCCGAGCAGCACCCGGCCTGCGCCTTCGAGCGAACCGATGGAGGTGCCCGGCGTGCCGAGCTTGGACAGGAAGACCGTGCCACCCGCCTTGTTCACCACGCTCGCCTGGGCGGCCGTTGCGTTGTCGCGCATGTCCAGCGTCCCGCCAGCCTCGTTGACGATGGTCGCCTGCTCGGCGGAGGCATCGTCCCAGAGGTTGGTCGCGCCGCCGGCGAAGTTGGTGATGTGGGCCTTGCCCGCCTTGGCGTCGAACCAGACCGTGACCTGGCCGCCGCGGTTCTCGATGGTGGCGTTGCCGGCGGTTGCGTTGCCGCGGAAGTCGATCGAGCCACCGGCATGCGCCACCAGGGTCGCGCGGCCGGCCGAGGCGTTGTCCTGGAACTGGACGAAGCCACCGTTGCCCGGTTGGGCAGCGCCCGCCGTGATCTGCAGGTTTTCCGCGTCCGCGCTGCCACTGAAGACCAGGCCGGCGCCACTGCTCACGCCCACGGGGCCGGTGCCCACCGCGCCTGTCGCGCCCACATTCAACGTGCCGCCGTCGACCTGCGTGCCACCCTTGTAGCTGTTGGCCGAATTGAGCAGCAGCTCGCCGCCGCCGATCTTGCGCAGACTGCCCGCGCCGCTCATCGTGCCCGCGAAGCTGCTGCTGGCCACCTGGTCGAAGACCACCCGGGCGTCGTTGACGATGGGGCCGCGCAGGCTGGTGGTGTCGCCCTGCAGCGTGCCGGCGCGCACGAGCGTTCCGCCGGTGTAGGTGTTGGCGCCCTGGAGGACCAGCGTGCCCAGGTCGTCCTTCGTGAGGCCGCCCGCGCCGGTCAGCACCGACGCGATGGTGGCCTGCATCTGCGCCCCCGAGGCCGTGCCGTCGCCGACCTTGATGACGGTGTTGGCATTGCCCAGCGTCAGTGCGTCGCCGTTGACGACATAGCCGCTGGTGGAGAACTGCGCGCCATCGATGCTGATCGCGCCGCCCGTGTTGTCCACCCGGACCGTGCCGGCCGCGCCGCCGAACAGCGCGAACTGGTTCTGCTTCCAGCCGGTGTTGGTCTTGCCGTTGGCGCCGGTCCAGCTGTCGGACGGATCGTTGAGGGTGGAGTTGCCGATGCGCCAGGTGCCGGAGCCGCCGCTGATCGTGCCGTCGTTGTAGGTGGAAGCGTCGCCGCCCGCGCCGTCCCAAAAGCCGAGCGACACGCCCTTGCTGTTGATCAGGTTGATCTCGCCCAGCACCGACGACTGCACGTGCAGGTCGCCGGCCGCCGTGCCCGCGGGCGCTGTGCCGATGTTCAAGCCGTTGTCGACCAGCGAACCGGTGTAGCTGATCAGGCGGTACAGGCCGGGCCCGAAGGTGCCGCCGGCCGATTGCGCCACGTTGAGCGTGCCGTCGAGCACGAGGCCGCCGTTGACCTTGACGAGGTCATTGAGCGGACCGCCTACCGTGCCCGCCTGGCCCAGCTCGTAGTTCAGGAAGGCACCGGGGTCGAAGCGCAGCATGCCCGTGGTCAGCGTGCCGAGGTTGCTGCCCGGTGCGAGCGTCGCGCCGTTGGCGATGGTGACCTGGCCCGCGATGCTGCCGCCGCCGCTGAGCGTGGCGCCGTTCTTGACCTGCACCGTGCTCGTGCCCGTGGCGCTGCCGGTGGTGTTGTTCACGCGCAGCGTGCCGGCGTTGACCTCGGTCGCGCCGGTGTAGGTGCTGGCGCCCGTCAGTTCCAGCACACCCGTGCCGTTCTTGGACAGGGTGCCGGAGCCGCTGATGACGCCTGCGTAGCTCAGGCTGTCCGCGCGGTCGAAGACCAGGTCGCCGTCGTTGGCGATGGTCCCCGTGATGCTGCCGGTGGTGCCGCCCGCGCCGATCTGCAGGATGTTGCCGGCCACGACGGTGGTGGTGCCCGTGAAGGTGTTGTCGCCGGTCAGGGTCAGCTTGCGCGCGCCCTTCTGCAGCAGGCTGCCGGTGCCGCTGATGTTGCCGGCGAAGGTGGTGTCGGCGCTGCGGTTGAACACCAGCGCGGCGTTGTTGGCAATGTTGCCGACGATGCTCCCGCTGTCGCGGATCTCCAGGGTGCCGGCGTTGAGGGTCGTGCCGCCGGTGTAGGTATTGGCAACCTCAAGGCTCAGCGTGCCCGCGCCCTCCTTGACCAGGGTTCCTCCACCCGTGATTTCCGCGCGCACCGCCAGCGTGGCGGCCTGGGCGTCGAACACGTTGTTGCCAGCACCCAGGCCGATCTTGTAGCCCGCGCCAGGCGTGAGGGTCAGCTGGCTGCCGCTCGCACCACCGCGGTAGGTGACACCGGCAACGGTGACGTTGTCGCCCAAGGTCACGGTGTAGCTGCCAGTGGCATCGCTGCCCGCCGCGAACACGGCGCTCGAGCCGTCGATCCACGCCACGGTCGGGCCAACTCCGCCCGCGTCGACGTTCCAGAAGCGCTGCGCATTCGTACGGCCCCACACGCCCGATGGCGCGCTGCCGCCCGCGCCAGCCGATGTGCCGTCCAGGTCCCAGTAGTAGGTGCCGGCAGCCAAGGTTACCGGCGTCAGGCGCAGGGTCGTGTTGCCATCAGACGGGAGGCCACTCGAGTACCCAGCCACGTACGACGTGTAGCCCCCGAGCGCGCTCGCCAGGCTTCCGCCCCAGGCGACTTGGCCGCCTTGCCCCGCCAGGATGGCGGCCAAGCCCGCGTCATTGAGCGCCACGGTCAGCGCGCTGGAATTCGGCGTCGAAGGCGACACCTCGGCTTGGCCGATGGCGAGGCCGCTTCCCAGTTCGTCGAACCTCGCGAGGTCGACGCCGGGAGAGGAGAGCCCTGGAATGTCGCCCGTGTACCGGTGGAATTGCAGCACCGTGCCTGCGGCCGGTATGCCACCCAGGCTGAAGGCATTGAACTGAAACGCCGCCGTGATCACCTGGTCCGGCGCCAGGGACAGGTTCGGTACGTTGAAGACAAAGTACGACCGGTAATTTCTGCAGGCAGAAGTGCAATCCGAGCCCGTGACGTAGTTGTAGTTCCCCACCACATGAGGATCGACATCGCTCTGCCACCCCCGGTCGGACGTGTTGAGCATGATGTCCGGCACTGCGGCTGCGGCGCCCACCCCGGCCAGCAGTCCCGCCGCCGCCAGCACAACACCGCCCGCGAGCTTGCCGCGTGCGCGCGTGAGTTCGGAAACAGCCACCCAGGCCCCCAACGACGAGTTCCAGAGGCTGCGATGTGCTTTGTTCATGGGGAGAAAAACCTTGAAAAGAGAGGCCGACTGCACCAGAAATGGGCAAACCGTCAGTAAACGTTTATTTTTGTAAATAATTTGTTTCCCACCCATCACCGAAACTAGTTATTCATGCACCCCGCCGCCTTGCTGGGTTTTCGGAAACTTCCGTACGTCCAGCAATCCGGCGCGACAATCTGCCGCATGGCTTCCGCACCCGACCTCCCTCCCCTCAACCGCCAGTTCGTCGCCCACTTCGGCGAGATGGGCAGCAAGTGGGGCATCAACCGCACCGTCGGCCAGATCTACGCACTGATCTTCCTGTCGGAGCGCGCACTCAATGCCGACGAGATCGCCGAGATGCTGGAGTTCTCGCGCTCCAACGTGAGCATGGGTTTGAAGGAGCTGCAGGCCTGGCGCCTCGTGCACCTGCGCCACCACGCGGGCGACCGGCGCGAGTACTTCGAGGCGCCGAAGGACGTGTGGGAAATCTTCCGCGTGCTGGCCGAGGAACGCCGGCGCCGCGAGATCGAGCCCACGCTCTCGATGCTGCGCAACGCGCTGCTCGAATCGCCCACCAGCGACGCCGAACGCCACGCACAGGCCCGCATGCGCGAGATGCACGACCTGATCGACCGGCTGATGAAGTGGTTCGACGACGTACAGCGCCTGGCGCCCGAGACCGCCATGCAGCTCATGGGCATGGGCGCGACGGTGACGAAGGTGCTGACGCTCAAGGACCGCCTCACGGGCGGTGCGTCGAAGAAGAGCAAGGGCCCCGCGGGCGACAGCTGAGTCGCGCGGCGAGGCGAAGGAAACGGGCGAAGGGCTACGCCTTCGCAGCCCTCACAGCCGTTCCTGCCCCTGCGGGGTTTCCGGCGTGCCGAGCTTTTCCTTGCGGATGGCCTCGTCGTCCATCAGCTCGTACCACATGGCGTTGAGCACGGCGAAGGCGGCGGCCAGCGGCAGGCCGAGGATCCAGGCGAAGTACCACATGTCTTTTTCCTTCCCGTTTCAGTAGGCGTGTCCGCTCTCGTCGCGGATGGCTTGCTCGTCGACCTTGCCCCACAGCACGTGGTAGACCCAGGTGGTGTAGGCCACGATGATCGGGATGAAGATCGCGGTGACCACCAGCATGATGAACAGCGTCAGGTGGCTCGACGACGAATCCCACACCGTGAGGCTGGCGCGCGGGTCGATCGACGAGGGCAGGATGAACGGGAACATCGACGCGCCCACGCTGAGGATGATGCCGGCGATGCCCAGTGCCGCCGTGAGCAGCGCGAATCCCGGCCGGCGCAGCACCAGCCCGAGCAATGCGCCCAGCGTGCCGACGAAGCCCGCCGCCGGCGCGGCGATGGTCCAGGGGTGCGCCGCGTAGTTGCCCATCCAGGCGCCAGCATGCAGCTCGACGGTCTTGAGCATCGGGTTCGACGGGCCCACCGCGTCGACCACGCTGCTGATGCGAAAGCCGCCGATGCCCATGGCCAGCCACACGCCGGCCAGCGCGTAGAACACGAGCGTGAGCACCGCCGCGACCATGCCGTAGCTGCGTGCACGCTCGGCCACCGGCCCGGCGGTCTTGAGCAGCAGCCAGGCCGCGCCGTGCATCACCAGCATCGCCACCGACACCAGCCCGCAGAGGATGGCGAAGGGGTTCAGCAGGCCGAAGAAACTGCCGTCGTAGAAGATGTGCATGTCGGCGCCGAAGCGGAACGGCACGCCCTGCAGCACGTTGCCCACGGCCACGCCGCAGATCAGCGCGGGCACGAAGCCGCTGAAGAACAGCACGCCGTCCCAGCGCGCGCGCCACTGCGGCGACTCGCGCTTGCTGCGGAACTTGAAGGCCACCGGCCGCAAGATCAGCGCCGACAAAATCACGAACATCGCCAGGTAGAAGCCCGAGAACGACACCGCGTACAGCTGCGGCCAGGCCGCGAAGACGGCGCCGCCGCCCAGGATGAGCCACACCTGGTTGCCCTCCCACACCGGGCCCACGCTGTTGATGACCACGCGCCGCTCGATGTCGTTGCGCGCGGCAAAGGGCAGCAGCATGCCGGCGCCCAGGTCGAAGCCGTCGGTCACCGCGAAGCCGACCAGCAGCACGCCGATCAGCAGCCACCAGATGAAGCGCAGGGTGTCGTAGTCGAGGAGTGTGTGGAGGATCATGCGGCGCTCCCGGTCGAGGCAGAAGAGGAAGACGTGGCGGCACGCGCCGGTGGAATGTGCGAGCGCGCATCGCCCTCGGTGGGCGCATGCTCGACCTCGGGGCCCTTGCGGATGGCCTTGAGCATCAGCTTCATCTCGATGATGAGCAGCGTGGTGTAGATCGCGATGAAGCCCGCGAGCGTGATCAGCAAGGTCGTCACGCCCAGGTTCGACACGGCCACCGCGGTCGGCAGCACGCCCTCGATCACCCAGGGCTGGCGGCCGAACTCCGCCACCAGCCAGCCGGATTCGATGGCGATCCACGGCAGCGGAATCGCCCACACCGCGACCTTCAGCAGCCAACGGTGGCGGTCGAGCGCACGGCGCGCCGACAGCACGAAGAAGGTGCCCGTCAGCAGGATCAGCAGCATGCCGATGCCCACCATCACGCGGAACAGCCAGAACAGCGGCGCCACCTGCGGCACGGTGTCCCACGCGGCCTTGGCGATCTGCTCGTCGGTGGCCTGGCGCGGATCGTCCACGTAGCGCTTGAGCAGCAGCGCGTAGCCCATGTTGATGCCGTTGTCCTCGAAGTCGCCGCGCACGCCCTGCGTGACCTTGTCGGTGCCGCCGGCCTCGCGGATCTTCTGCAGCGCGTCGTAGGCCTTCAGGCCCTCGCGGATGCGGGCTTCGGCGCGCTTCACGAGCTCGTCGATGCCGGGCATCACGGTGTTGAGCGAGCGCGTGCCGATCAGGCCCATCACCGCCGGGATGTGGATCGCGTAGTGCGTCTCGCGCGCCTTCTGGTCGGGGAAGCCGATCACGGTGAAGGCGGCGGGCGCGGGCTGCGTCTCCCACATGCCTTCGATGGCGGCCAGCTTCATCTTCTGGTGTTCGCCCGAGAGGTAACCGCTCTCGTCGCCCAGCACCGCCACCGACAGCGCGGCGGCCAGGCCGAACGACGCGGCCACGGTCATCGAGCGCTTGGCCAGTTCGATGTGGCGGCCCTTGAGCAGGTACCACGCCGACACGCCGAGCACGAACACCGCGGCGCACACATAGCCGGCCGACACGGTGTGCACGAACTTGGCCTGCGCCACGGGGTTGGTCAGCACGGCGGCGAAGTCGGTCACCTCCATGCGCATGGTCGCGGGGTTGAAGGCCGCGCCCACGGGGTTCTGCATCCAGCCGTTGGCAATGAGGATCCACAGCGCCGAGAAGTTGGAGCCGATGGCCACGGCCCAGGTGGCCGTGAGGTGGCCCACCTTCGAGAGCTTGTCCCAGCCGAAGAAGAACAGGCCCACGAAGGTCGCTTCCATGAAGAAGGCCATGAGCCCTTCGATGGCCAGCGGCGCGCCGAAGATGTCGCCGACGTAGTGGCTGTAGTAGCTCCAGTTCATGCCGAACTGGAACTCCATCACGATGCCGGTGGCCACGCCCATCGCGAAGTTGATGCCGAACAGCACGCCCCAGAACTTGGTCATGTCGCGCCAGATGACGCGCCCGGTCATCACGTAGACCGTCTCCATGATGGCCAGGATGATCGACAGTCCGAGCGTGAGCGGCACGAACAGGAAGTGGTACAGCGCCGTCACGGCGAACTGCAGGCGCGAGAGCGCGACGATGTCAAGGTCCATGGGGCTTCCTTTATGTGTTCTCTGTTCGTTCGTTGCTCGGTCGGTCAACTCATCAATCGGGGCGCAGGCTGCGCAGCGCGGCCTCGAAGGCCTCCGTGCCACGGCGCAGGTCGGCGACGATGCGGCCCTGCGCCATGCACACGAGGCGGTCGGCCAACGCGGCTTCGCGGCGCAGGTGCGTGGCGATCAGCAGCGTGCGCGGGCCGGCCTGCTGCGCCAGGCGCTGCAGCACGTCGTGCGCGGTGGCGGCGTCGAGCGCCTCGGTCGGTTCGTCGAGCAGCCACAGCGGCACGGGCCGCAGCAGCAGCCGCGCGAGCGCGAGCCGGCGCGACTGCCCGCCCGAGAGGCCGAGGCCGCCTTCGCCCAGGCGCGTGTCGAGGCCGGTGGCCAGCGCGCGCACATCGGCGTCGAGGCCAGCGGCGTGCAGCACGGACCAGAGGCGCTCGTCGCTCGCTTGCGGATCGGCCAGGCGCAGGTTGTCGCGCAGGCTGTCCTGGAAGAGTTCGGTGCGCTGGGTCAGCAGGCAGGCCGGCTGCGCTTGCACCTGGCCGGCGCGTGGCGTGAGGTCGCCGGCAATCACGGAGAGCAGCGTGGACTTGCCCGCGCCGCTGGCGCCGATCAGCGCAACACGCTCGCCCGCGTTCAGGTGCAGCGACACGCCGCTGAGCACTTCGACGAGGCTGCCAGGATGCATGACGGTGAGCTGGTCGACCTGCACGGCCGCCGTCTGCGCGGTGCGAGAGGGGCGCGCGCCCTCTTCCACCGACGGGTCCAGCCGTGGTGCCAACCGGCGCACGGCCAGCCAGGTGCGCCCGGCATCGAGCGCGCCACGCCGCAGCGCCGCGAACGGTTCAGTGGCAGTGAGCGCGATCAGCAGTGCGAGCGCCGCGCCGGGTGCGCCGATGACGCCCTCGCTCACCAGCGCGCCGACAGCCAACAGCACGCCGACCAACGTCAGCGTGCCCGCGCTGCCGTAGGCGAAGCCGGCCGCGGCTTCGAGCTTGTTCAGTGCGAGATCGGCCTGCGCGAGGTGCGCGTCGGCATTCATCAGCGCGGCGCGCTGGGCGTCGAGCCGGCCCGCCATCGCGAGGTCCGCCTGGCCTGCGACCAGGTCGACGGCGCGCGCGCGCAGCGCTTCCACGGCATGCGCGCGCTGCCGGGCCGGCTGCCGCGCACGCCGTGCGATGAGGAACGCCAACCCCCAGCCGACGGCGCAGAGCCAGAGCGCGATCGCCGCGCCCATCCCCACATGCATGAAGCCGAGCACGATGCCCGCCAGCAGCGCCGCGCCGAGCGCCGCAGCAGCAGGCACGAACAGGCGCAGGTAGAGCGACTCGAGCGCGTCGATGTCGGACGTGAGGCGGAACAGCAGCCGCGCCGGCCGCATCAGCAGGTCGCGCGCGGCCTCGGGGCGTGCCCAGCCGCGGAACAACCGCACGCGCAGCTCGGCGAGCACGGCGAAGGTGGCGTCGTGCGTGACGAGCCGTTCGCCGTAGCGCGACCCGGTGCGCCCGAGCGCCAGCAGCCGGATGCCGGCCGACGGCATGAAGACATCGAAGGTGAAGGCGGTGGCCGCATGCAGGCCCGCGAGCGCGGTCGCGGTGATGAACCAGCCCGACAGGCCCAGCAGTGCCATGCCCACGAGCACGGTGACAGCGGCCAGCAGGCAGCCCAGCAGCAAGGCGCGCGGCTGGGTCGCGAGGAAGGGACGCAGCACGAGGCGCAGGTCGCGCCAGCGGGGGGAACGGGTCGCGTGATTGCTCATGCGGCCTTCTCCACCGGCGGCTCGGGGCCGAGGCTCACCGTGCGGTCCATGCGCGCGGCCAGCACCGGGTCGTGGGTCGAGACGATCAAGGTCCGGCCGCGGGCGAGCGCCACCAGTGCGTCGGCCACGCGCGCGGCGGTGGCGGTGTCCAGGTGGGCCGTGGGCTCGTCGGCCAGGATCAGGTCGGCATGCGGATGCACCGCGACGCGCGCCAGCGCCAGCCGCACGGCCTCGCCGCCCGACAGGCCGCTGCCGCCCTCGCCCAGCGCGGTGCCGGGATGGGCCTGCGCCACGTCGTCGAGCGCCGCGAAACGCATCGCCTCGGCCACCTCGGGCGTGCCGATGTCGGCACGGCCCAGCGCCACGTTGGCTTCGACCGATCCGGCGAAGACGTGGGGCTTCTGCCCCATCCACGCCGTGCGCTGGCGCAATGTGGCGGCCGTGTGTTCGGTGAGCGGCACACCGCCGATGGCGATCTCGCCGCGCGTGGCCGGCATCAGCCCGGCCAGCAGCGAGAGCAGCGCGGTCTTGCCCGATCCGCTCGGGCCGGCCAGCGCGATGTGCTCGCCGGCGCCGATGCGCAATTCATAGCCATCGAAGAGCGGCGTCGACTCGCCGGGCCAGGAGAAATGCAGCCCGTGGACCGTCACGGCCGGTGCGGCGCCCGCGCCGGCGGCACCGGTCGCTGCGCGCGTGACCGCGACACCCGCGCCGGGCAATGGCAGCGCGCCGCCTTGCAGGTCATCGAGCGCCTTCAGCGCCGCCTCGCCGGCCGCGCGGTCGTGCCAGACCGCCGACAGCTCGCGCAGCGGCTCGAAGAAGGCCGGCGCCAGCAACAGCACGAACAGGCCTTCGCCCAGGCTGAGCTGCTGGCCCCAGGCGCCGAAACCAAGTGAACCCAGCAGGTGGAAACCGATGTAGACCGCGACCAGCGCCACGCCCAGCGCGGAGAACAACTCCAGCACAGCGGACGACAGGAACGCGATGCGCAGCACCGCCATCGTGCGCTGGCGCAGCGACTGCGCGGAGGCGCCGAGCCGGTCGGCCGTGGCGTCGACCGCGTCGAGCGCGCGCAGCGTGGCCAGGCCGCGCAGGCGGTCGAGCAGGAAGGCGTTCATGCCGCCCATCTCGACCATCTGCGCCTCGCTGGCCGCCTTGGCGCGCCAGCCGACGATGGCCATGAAGATCGGAATCAGCGGCGCCGCCACCAGCAGCACCAGCGCCGCGGCCCACGAGAACCAGGCCACTGCGGCGAGCAGGAAGAGCGGCACCACCGTCGCGCGCCAGCGCGCGGGCTGGTAGCGCACGAGGTACGGCACCAGCGCCTCGGCCTGTTCGGCGAGCACGCTGGCCGCGAGACCGGAGGGCGCGCGTTCGCGGTCCAGCGGCGAACCGGCCGCCAATGCGGACGCGGTCTGCGCACGCAAGGCCGTCAACTGCGCCCTCGCGCGCCCGAAGGTGCGGCGCACGCCCCAGGCTTCGCAGCCCGCGCGCAGCAGGCCGAGCAAGAGGATGCCCACCGCCGGCCACAGCACGGCCGCCATGCCTTCACCGCTGGCCAGTCCCTGGACCGCCATCGCCAACAGCGCCGCCTGCGGCAGCCACGCGAGCGCCGCGACGCCTTGCACCACGCTGCCGATGTCGGGCGACGTGAAAGCCTTCAACGGCGATCGTGGCGGCGATGGTTCTGTCATTCCTTGATTTTGTGTATTTTCAGTATTTACTGAAAGATTCACAATCATACACAACAGGGGCAGTTCGCGCAGACTGCCCGCTCTGAAGCCCGAAGGCAACAGATTTGCAAAGGAATGGGAAGAAAAAGGGCCGCACCGCAGCGGGTGCGGCGCCTTTCAGTACGACACGATGAGGCCGCTGACGAGCAATGCGGCAAAAAGTGTGCAGACGCTGCGCAGCGACGCCGGCCGGGCTTCGACCCCGCGGTACAGCAGCACCGCCGCGCCCACCGACAGGCCGAAGGTCGCGATCATGCCCAGCAGGTCGACCCACGGCCCGTGCGGCCCCAGGCCCGCCACCAGCGCGTTCACGGCGAGCAGCACCGGGAAATGGATCAGGAACAGCGAGTACGAAATGCGCCCCAGCTGCTGCAGCGGCACGGCCGCCGCGGGCCAGTGGGCGGGCGACAGCCACCGCTGGCGCTGTGCCACCGCGATCAGCAGCGCAGTCACCAGCGCGATGGCGATGCGGCTGCGCCAGTCGATGGCGAGCGCACCCGCCCCCACCAGCGCCAGCAGCGCGACGGCGCTGCACCAGGTGCTGGTGCGCGTGGCGCGGCCGACCCAGAAGGCCAGCATGCCGAGCCCGTAGGCGCCGAAGAAATAGAACGCCGTTTCGTCCAGCCGCGCCTGCCGGTTGAACAGTGCGAGCGACGCCACGGCCACGATGAACACCAGCGCCACCGGCGCCCAGCGCGCGGCCGAAGTGGGTTGTCGCAGCACGGCGGGCAGCCCGACCAGTGCGAGCGCCAGCGCGAAGAGCTGGAAGTCGATCGCCACGTACCAGACACCGGTCGACAACGACTCGTAGTTCAGCAGATCCTGCAGCAGCAGCCCGTGCGCCAGCAGCTGACCGAGGCTCGGCTCGGCCGGCACCACCTCCTCACCCAGCCATGGCCGCGCCACCTCGGCCACCAGCACGCAGACCGTGAGCGCCGCCAGGTACGGCATGACCAGCCGGCCATAGCGCTGGAAGATCCGCGAGAGCGGCCGGTCCACGCGCAGCACGCCGTCGGGCGCGAGGCTCGCCGTGGCCAGAAAGCCGGCGATCACGAGAAAGACCTGCACCGCGAGCCGGCCGTCGTTCGCCAGCCAGCCGAAGAAATCGGGCGCCAGCACCTGCGCGCCGGCCGGCATCGGGCCGTAGCGCGCGAGGTGGTGCCCGACGATCAACGCACAGGCCAGGCCCTTGACCACGTCGAGCAGCGGCATGCGCCCCTGCCGCGCGGGCACAACCCCGCCGCCACCGCTCGCAGCGGAGGTCGATGCCGGTGCGTGCGAACCGTTCAAAGTGCCAATCGCTGTCGTGCTTCCTGGTATTCGCGCTTGAGCTTCTCGATGAAGGCGCCTGCGCTCGCCACTTCGGTGATCGCGCCGATGCCCTGGCCCGAGCCCCAGATGTCTTTCCAGGCCTTGGCCTTGCTGCCTTCGCCGCCGCCGAAGTTCATGGTCGTCACGTCGCCTTCGGGCAGGTTGGCCGGGTCCATGCCGGCCTTGACGATGCTGGGCGCCAGGTAGTTGCCGTGCACGCCGGTGAACAGGCTCGAGTAGACGATGTCGTCCGAGTTGCCGTCCACGATGGCCTGCTTGTACTCCTCGCTCGCGCGCGCTTCTTCGGTCGCGATGAAGGCGGTGCCGATGTAAGCAAAGTCGGCGCCCATGGCCTGCGCCGCGAGCACCGCACCGCCGGAGGCGATGGAGCCCGACAGCGCGATCGGGCCGTCGAACCACTGGCGGATTTCCTGCACCAGCGCGAACGGGCTCTTCACGCCTGCGTGGCCGCCGGCACCGGCCGCCACGGCGATGATGCCGTCGGCGCCCTTCTCGATCGCCTTCTGCGCGAACTTGTTGTTGATGATGTCGTGCAAGGTCACGCCGCCGTAGCTGTGCACCGCGTCGTTCACGTCGGTGCGCGCGCCCAGCGAGGTGATCACGATCGGCACCTTGTACTTCACGACCATCTCCATGTCGTGCTCCAGGCGGTCGTTGCTCTTGTGCACGATCTGGTTGATGGCGAAGGGCGCGGCCGGCTTGTCCGGGTTGGCCTTGTTGTAGGCCGCCAGCTCCTCGGTGATCTCGATCAACCACTCTTCGAGCTGGGCGGCCGGGCGGGCGTTGAGCGCCGGCATCGAGCCGACCACGCCGGCCTTGCATTGCGCGATCACGAGCTTGGGGTTGCTGATGATGAACAGCGGCGAGCCGATGATCGGCAGCGGGAGGTTCGCGAGAACAGAAGGCAGCTTGGACATGTCGTCTCCGGGAAGGGGTTCGGTTTTATAAGAGCAAGGGGCCGCTGCCGCCCGTCAGATCGGCGACAGCGGCGTGCGCGTCAGAACGCTTCGAGCGCCAGCGCCGTGACGCTCTCGGCGCCTTCGACGATGCTGTCGCGGATGCCCGGCACCTTGTTCAGGATGTGCTCGGCGTAGAAGCGCGCGGTGGCGATCTTGGCTTGCATGAAGGCGACGTCGACGTTGTGCGAGGCCTGGTCCTGCGCCACGATCAGCGAGCGCGCCAACTGCCAGCCGGCCACCAGGTTGCCCGCGAGCATGAGGTACGGCACGCTGCCCGAGAACACGGCGTTCGGCGAAGCCTTGGTCTGGCCGGCAACGAAATCGACCACGTCGATGAACGCCAGGCGCGCGGCGGTCAGGCGCTTGAGGACGGCAGCAGCTGCAGCGCTGTCGCTCTTGGCGAGCTCGGCCTCGGTCTTCTCGATCTGCGCGGCGATCGCCTTGGCGGTCTGGCCGCCGTCGCGTGCGGTCTTGCGGCCCACGAGGTCGTTGGCCTGGATCGCGGTGGTGCCTTCGTAGATCGTGAGGATCTTCGCGTCGCGGTAGTACTGCGCTGCGCCGGTCTCCTCGATGAAGCCCATGCCGCCGTGCACCTGCACGCCCAGCGAGGTCACTTCGAGGCTCATCTCGGTGCTGTAGCCCTTCACGAGTGGCACCATGAATTCGTAGAAGGCCTGGTTCTGCTTGCGCGCGTCGGCGTCGGGATGGTGGTGCGCGGCGTCGTAGGCGGCGGCGGCCACCGAGGCCATCGCGCGGCAACCTTCGGTGTAGGCACGCATCGTCATCAGCATGCGCTTCACGTCCGGGTGGTGAATGATGGGTGCGCTGGCGTTGATCGAGCCATCGACCGGGCGGCTCTGCACGCGGTCCTTGGCGTAGGCGACGGCGTGCTGGTAGGCGCGCTCGGCGATCGCGATGCCCTGCATGCCCACGGCGTAGCGGGCCGAGTTCATCATGATGAACATGTACTCGAGGCCGCGGTTTTCCTGGCCCACGAGGTAACCCACCGCGCCGCCGTGGTCGCCGTACTGCAGCACGGCGGTCGGCGAGGCCTTGATGCCCATCTTGTGCTCGATGCTCACGCAGTGCACGTCGTTGCGCGCACCGAGCGAACCGTCGGCGTTGACCATGAACTTCGGCACCACGAACAGGCTGATGCCCTTCACGCCCTCGGGCGCTCCGGTCACGCGGGCCAGCACGAGGTGCACGATGTTCTCGGCCATGTCGTGCTCACCGTAGGTGATGAAGATCTTGGTGCCGAACACCTTGTAGGTGCCGTCGGGCTGCGGCTCGGCGCGGCTGCGCACCATGGCCAGGTCGCTGCCGGCCTGCGGCTCGGTGAGGTTCATCGTGCCGGTCCACTGGCCGCTCACGAGCTTCTCGAGGTACACGGCCTTGAGCTCGTCGGAGCCGGCGGTGAGCAGCGCCTCGATGGCGCCGTCGCTCAGCAGCGGGCACAGCGCGAAGCTCATGTTGGCCGAGTTGAGCATTTCGCCGCAGGCCGCACCGATGGTCTTGGGCAGGCCCTGGCCGCCGAAGTCCGCCGGATGCTGAAGGCCCTGCCAGCCGCCCGACACGTACTGCGCGAAGGCGTCCTTGAAGCCCTTGCTGGTGGTGACTTCGCCGTCCTTGAACGACGAGGGGTTGCGGTCGCCTTCGACGTTCAGCGGCGCCACCACGTCCTGGTTGAAGCGCGCGCACTCTTCGAGCACGGCCTGTGCGGTTTCGAGGCCGGCGTCTTCAAAGCCGGGCAGCTTGGCGATCTCGCCGATGTTGGCCAGGTGTTCGATGTCGAACAGCATGTCCTTGAGGGGGGCGGTGTAGCTCATGTCTTCTCTCCAGGGGCCGCGGTGGGGGGCGGCAGATGTAAAAAAGGCATCGCGAACGATGCCTTCTGGCTCAATGCGTTGAAGCGATCAGAGCGCCTTCACGAGTTCCGGCACAGCCGTGAACAGGTCGGCCACGAGGCCGTAGTCGGCCACCGAGAAGATCGGCGCTTCTTCGTCCTTGTTGATCGCGACGATGACCTTCGAGTCCTTCATGCCGGCCAAGTGCTGGATCGCGCCCGAGATGCCCGCAGCGATGTACAGCTGCGGCGCGACGATCTTGCCGGTCTGGCCCACTTGCCAGTCGTTCGGCGCGTAGCCTGCGTCGACGGCGGCGCGGCTGGCGCCCAGGCCGGCGTTGAGCTTGTCGGCCAGCGGCGTCATCACTTCGTTGAACTTCTCGGCGCTGCCGAGAGCCCGGCCACCGGAGACGATGATCTTGGCGGCCGTCAGTTCGGGGCGGTCGCTCTTCGTGACTTCACGGCCCACGAAGGCGCTCTTGCCGCTGTCGGCGACGCCTTCAGCCGTTTCAACGCTCGCGCTGCCACCGGTGGCGGCTGCGGCGTCGAAGCCGGTCGTGCGAACCGTGATCACCTTGGTGGCGTCGGTGCTCTGCACGGTGGCGATGGCGTTGCCGGCGTAGATCGGGCGCTCGAACGTATCCGGGCTGACAACCAAAGTGATGTCGCTGATCTGCGCCACGTCCAGCTTGGCGGCCACGCGCGGTGCGACGTTCTTGCCGTTGGCGGTCGAGGGGAACAGGATGTGGCTGTAGTTGCCGGCGATCGCCAGCACTTGTGCGGCGACGTTCTCGGCGAGGTTCTCGGCCAGCGATGCGCTGTCGGCAGCGATCACCTTGGACACGCCGGCGATCTGCGCGGCAGCCTTGGCAGCTTCTGCTGCGTTGGCACCGGCCACGAGGATGTGGACGTCGCCACCGCAAGCCAGGGCTGCAGTTACGGTGTTGAGGGTGGCCGGCTTGATGCTGGCGTGGTCGTGTTCGGCAATGACGAGTGCGGTCATGTTCGTTTCTTCCTCAGATCACTTTGGCTTCGTTCTTGAGCTTGTCCACCAGGGTGGCAACGTCGGGCACCTTGATGCCGGCGCCACGCTTCGGGGGCTCGCTGACCTTGAGGGTCTTCAGGCGGGGCTTCACGTCCACACCCAGGTCTTCCGGCTTGAAGGTGTCCAGCTGCTTCTTCTTGGCCTTCATGATGTTGGGCAGCGTCACATAGCGCGGCTCGTTCAGGCGCAGGTCGGTCGTGATGACCGCAGGCAGCGTGAGCGTCAGGGTTTCCATGCCGCCGTCGACTTCGCGTGCGACGGTGACCTTGTCGGCTGCCAGGTCGACCTTCGAGGCGAAGGTGGCTTGCGGCAGGTCGGCCAGTGCAGCCAGCATCTGGCCCGTTTGATTGGCGTCGTCATCGATGGCTTGCTTGCCCAGGATGATCAGCTGGGGCTGTTCCTTGTCGACCAGCGCCTTGAGCAGCTTGGCCACGGCCAGCGGTTGCAGCTCTTCAGCGGCCTCGACCAGGATGCCGCGGTCCGCGCCGATGGCCATCGCGGTGCGCAGGGTTTCCTGGCACTTGGCATCACCGCACGAGACGGCGATCACTTCCGTGACCAGGCCCTTTTCCTTCAGCCGAACCGCCTCTTCGACAGCGATCTCGTCGAAGGGGTTCATGCTCATCTTGACGTTGGCAATGTCCACCCCGGTGCCGTCGCTCTTGACGCGCACCTTCACGTTGTAATCGACGACCCGTTTGACAGGCACAAGAACCTTCATTGACTTGACTCCATTGGATTGCAAAAAGGGGGGCTTCGAGAGCAGCCTGCCATTTTAGGACGCCGGCCTTGGCTGCCTCTCCATTCTTCTTGTCGGCCTCGAGGGCCATAAAAAAGAACGATCGTGCTTTTCCGTGATTATAAAACAGCGGGAGGCGCTGCGGCCACTCCCGCCGGCAAAGATTCCACTCGCAGCACCCGCTGCGGATAGGGAATGTCAATGCGGGCGGCGCGCAGCCCTTCGAGGATGGCGATGTTGATGGCCGAGCGCACGTTGTCCTTGCCCTTGTCAGGGTCAGCGACCCAGAAGTTCAGGCTGAACTCCAGGCCGTCGGGCGCGAAGGTGACGAGGTAGGCGATGGGCGCCGGATCGGTCATGACGCGCGGCTGGGCCTTGGCGGCGTCGCACAGGATGCCCTGCACCTGCGCCACGTCGCTCTCGTAGCCGACCACGATGTTGGTCGTGATGTTGAACTTGCGGTCGGCCAGCGACAGGTTTTCGACACGGCCGGTGATGAGCGACTCGTTCGGCACGATCGCCTCGCGCCCGTTGCCCGCGCGGATGAGCGTGTAGCGCGTCTTGATGTCGGTGATGCGGCCTTCGAAGGTGTCGACCTTCACGTTGTCGCCGATGCGGATCGAGCGCTCCAGCAGAATCACGAAACCGCTCACGTAGTTGGCCGCCAGCTTCTGCAGGCCGAAGCCCAGGCCCACGCCCAGCGCGCCGCCCAGCACCGACAGCGCCGTGAGGTCGACCCCCACCGCCGACAGCGCGAACAAGAGGCCGATCAGCAGCAGGAAGGCACGCACCGCGTTCGACGCCACCTTGCGCATCGACAGGTCGCTCACGGCCTCGCGCAGGATGCGCTTCTCGATGGTGCTGGAGATCCACAGCGCGATCATCAGCACCAGCCCGGCCGACAACGCGCCCTGGATGATGGTCTGCAGGCTCACGCGGGTCTTGCCGAAGGCCAGCGTGATGTCGTCCAGTTCGGCCAGCACCGGCGGCAGCAGCCCGACGATCCACAGCACGGCGGCGATCCAGGCCAGCCACGAGATGGTGCGCTCGATCAGCCGCACCAGGCTGGAGGTGGGGAACACGGCCCGCAGCACCCGCGCGACCAGGCGGATGACCGCCAGCGACAGGAACACCGGCACGGCGATGCGCAGCACCAGCACCACCGGCAGCAGGTCGAGCGCCAGGCGACGCGCAATGCCGGTGAGCACCAGCGCAAGCAACGGGAACAGCAGGCCGTCGAAGGTGCGCTCGCCGAACCAGATCGAATCCTTGGGCTGGTCGCGCCCGAACCATTTGCATACCGCCCATGCCACGGCCACGCAGGTCACGAGCACGGTGAGTTCGATGCCCAGGCCGTGCGCGTCGACCTGTCGCAGGCGCTGGAGGAAGTCGTCGAAATTGAAATTCATCGATGAAAGAAACAGGACGCCCCGCGGGCGCCAACCGGGTTACAGGTCCGCCAGCACGCGGATGTGCGCTTCCACGCTGCGCGCCAGGGCGTCCAGGTGGTAGCCGCCCTCGAGCAGCGAGACGATGCGCCCGCGCGCGTGGCGCTTGGCGACATCGCGCACGCGGCCGGTGATCCAGGCGAAGTCGTTTTCGTTGAGGCCGAGCTGGCCCAGCTCGTCCTCGCGGTGGGCGTCGAAACCGGCGCTGATGAACACCATCTGCGGCTTGAAGGCCTCGAGCCGGGGCATCCAGATCGCCTCGACCAGCTCGCGCACGTCCATGCCCTTGGTGTAGGCCGGGATCGGCAGGTTCAGCATGTTCGAGGCCGGGTGCTCGGTGCCGCTGTACGGATAGAACGGATGCTGGAAGAACCCGACCATCAGCACGCGCGGATCGTTCGACAAGATGTTCTCGGTGCCGTTGCCGTGGTGCACGTCGAAATCGACGATGGCCACGCGGTCCAGGCCATGCACCTCGAGCGCGTGCCGCGCGGCAATGGCCACGTTGTTGAAGAAGCAAAAGCCCATGGCCTGCTCGCGGCAGGCATGGTGGCCCGGCGGGCGCACGGGGCAGAAAGCGTTCTCGACTTCGCCGGCCATCACGGCATCGGTGGCCGCCACGGCGGCGCCCGCGGCGCGGCGCGCGGCCAGCAGGGTGAAGCGGGTGAGCACGGTATCGGGGTCGACCTGCGCATGGTCGGGGCCGCCGGCGGGCGCATCGGCCACGAGGCGCTGCTGCAGCTCCTCGAGGTGTTCGACATGCGCGTGGCTGTGGGCCCGGGTGATCTGTTCCAGCGTGGCCAGGGGCACCTCGCCCCGCGCCAGCGCGTCGCCGACGCCGGTCAACAGCAGCCGGTCTTCGATGGCATCCAGCCGCTCGGGGCATTCGGGATGCCCGTTGCCCATGTCGTGCTTCCAGAAGTCGCGATGCGTGAAGTAGCCTGTCTTGCCCATCTCTCGCCGTGTCTCGTGTCGTCGCGTCTAGACCTCACGCAGCATGGGGCCGCAAGGTCTTACGGTATCGTTTGCATATGGATACAAATATGGACGTTGCTGCGAAGCTAGCCACTTTGCTGAGTCAGCTTAACACGGTGATTGTTGGCAAAGAGGCCCAGGTGCGCGACTGCGTGGCCTGTCTGCTGGCGGGCGGGCACCTGCTGATCGAGGACGTGCCGGGGGTCGGCAAGACCACCCTGGCCCATGCGCTCTCGCACACCTTCGGCCTGCAGTTCTCGCGCGTGCAGTTCACGGCCGACCTGATGCCGGGCGACCTGTCGGGCGTGGCGATCTACGACCGGGGCCAGCAGGCCTTCGTGTTCCACCCCGGGCCGATCTTCGCGCAGGTGCTGCTGGCCGACGAGATCAACCGCGCCAGCCCCAAGACCCAGAGCGCGCTGCTCGAGGCGATGGAAGAAAAGCAGGTCACGGTCGAGGGTGAGACCCGCCCCCTGCCCTCGCCCTTCTTCGTGATCGCCACGCAGAACCCGCAGGACCAGCTCGGCACCTTCGCGCTGCCCGAGTCGCAGCTCGACCGCTTCCTGATGCGCATCTCGCTGGGCTACCCAGACCGCGCGGCCGAGCGCCAGCTGCTGGCCGGTGCCGACCGCCGCGAGATGCTCGCCGGCCTGCCCGCGATGCTGACCGCCGGCGAGCTCACCGCCCTGCAGCAGCGCGTGCAGCAGGTGCATGCGGCCGAGCCGCTGCTGAACTACCTGCAGGACCTGATCGCCGCGACCCGCTCGGGCCGCTGGTTCCTGCAGGGCCTGTCGCCGCGCGCGGGCATCGCCGTGCTGCGCGCCGCCAAGGCGCAGGCGCTGCTGGCCAACCGCAACTACGTCGCGCCCGACGACGTGCAGGCCGTGCTGCCGCAGACCATCGCGCACCGCCTCACGCCGGTGGGCGACGCCGGCCGCGGCGCCGTCGAACAGGTGCGCGCCATGATCGCCGAGGTGCCGCTGCCGTGAGCCCTGTCGGCGTCCTGCGCTCGCGCATCGACGGCTGGTTCCTCTCGCGCCGGGCCCCGTCGGACACGCTCGAGCTCACCCAGCGCAACGTCTACATCGTGCCCACGCGCGCCGGCTGGACGCTGGCGGCCACGCTGCTGGTGCTGCTGGTGGCGTCGATCAACTACCAGCTCAACCTGGGCTACCTGCTGACCTTCCTGCTGGCCGGCAGCGTCGCGGTGGGCATGCATGTGTGCCACGCCACGCTGCGCGGGCTGGCGCTGCGCATGGTGCCGCCCGAGGCGCAGTTCGCGGGCGCCGCGGCGGTGCTGCGCGTGGTGCTGCACAACGAACGGCGCAGCGTGCGCTACGGCATCGGCATGGCCGTGCGCGGCAGCGGCCAGTGGGCCTGGACCGACGTGCCCGCCGAAGGCACGGCCACGGTGGAGATCGCCTTCCAGCCCGAGCGGCGCGGCCTGCACCCGGTGCCGCCGCTGACGGCCGAGACGCGTTTTCCGCTCGGCACCTTCCGCGTGTGGACGGTCTGGCGCCCGGCCGCGCAGCTGCTCGTGTACCCGACGCCCGAAGCCCATCCGCCGCCGCTGCCGCCGGGCGAACCCCTGTCCGGCCCAGCCGCCGCGTCGGCCGCGATGCGGGCGCAGAACGCCGGCGAGTACGACGGCGTGCGCGCCTACCGGCGCGGCGATCCGCTCAAGCTCGTGGTCTGGAAGAAGGCCGCCCGCGCGCAGGCCAACGGCTCCGAAGACCTCGTGAGCCGCGACACGCAGCACACGCAGCGCGAAGAGCTCTGGCTCGACGCGCACGCCGCCGCGCTGCCCGACATCGAGGCCCGCCTGTCACGCCTGTGCGCCTGGGTGCTGATGGCCGACCGGCTGGGCGTGGACTACGGCGTGCGCGTCGCCGGCCGCACGGTGAAACCGTCGCAGGGCGAGGCGCACCGGCGCGCCTGCCTCGAGGCGCTGGCGCTGTGCGCATGAACGAGGTCGCCGCATGAATCGGGTCGTACGCGAACTCACCGCGCTGCCGAGGGACGCACGGGACACGCTGTTCCTGCTGTGCGTCATCGGCCTCATCCTGCTGCCGCAGGTGAACGAGCTGCCCTGGTGGTGCTCGGCCATCACTGCCATGGTGCTGCTGTGGCGCGCCTCGCTGGCAGTGCAGGCGCGCCCGCTGCCCAGCAAGTGGTGGCGCATCGCGCTGCTGGCGCTGGCGCTGGCCGGCACCTACGCCACCCACCGCACGCTGCTGGGCCGCGACGCGGGCGTCACGCTGGTCGTGTGCCTGCTGGCGCTCAAGACGCTGGAGCTGCGCGCGCGGCGCGACGCCTTCGTGGTCTTCTTCCTGGGCTTCTTCGCGATGCTCACGAACTTCTTCTATTCGCAGTCGCTGCTCACCGCCTTCACCATGCTGCTGGCGCTGCTGGGCCTGCTGACGGCGCTGGTCAACGCCCACATGCCCGTGGGCCGGCCGCCGTTGATGCAGGCTGCGCGTTTGGCCGGCTGGATGGCACTGGCGGGCGCGCCCGTGATGCTCGCCCTGTTCCTGTTGTTCCCGCGCTTCGCGCCGCTGTGGGGCACGCCCGGCGACGCCATGGCCGGGCGCACCGGCCTGTCGAACACGATGCGGGTCGGCACCATCGCCGAGCTGGCGCTCGACGGGAGCATCGCGGCGCGCATCAAGTTCGACGACAACCGCGCGCCGCCGCAAAGCCAGCTGTACTTCCGCGGCCCCGTGCTGGCGCAGTTCGACGGCCGCGAGTGGACCGCGCTGCCGACCTGGGCGCGCAGCGGGCAGGCGATGCCGAACCTGCGCACGCGCGGCGAGCCGGTGCGCTACGAGGTCACGCTCGAAGCCAGCCAGCGCCCGTGGCTGCTCACGCTCGACGCCGCGCCACGTGCGCCCGAGGTGCCCGGCTACGAGGTCACCGGCACACCCGACCTGCAGTGGTTCGTGAACCGGCCGATCATGGACCTCGTGCGCTACCGCGCCGAGAGCCATCCACAGTTCCAGAGCGGCCCGATCGTGCGCACCGGTGGCCGGCTCCAGCCCTACCTGGTGCTGCCGCCCGGCAGCAACCCGCGCACCGCCGCCCTCGCCGCCCAGATGCGTGCCGACCCCGCGCTGGCCGGCGCCGATGCCAACGCCTTCGTGCAGGCCGCCTTGCAACGCCTGCGCACCGGCGGCTACACCTACACGTTGGAGCCCGGCGTGTATGGCAACGAGACCGCCGACGAGTTCTGGTTCGACCGCAAGGAAGGCTTCTGCGAACACATCGCCTCGGCCTTCGTGGTGCTGATGCGCAACCTGCAGATCCCGGCGCGCATCGTCACCGGCTACCAGGGCGGCGAGCTCAACAACGTCGACAACTACTGGGTGGTGCGCCAGAGCGACGCCCACGCCTGGGCCGAGGTGTGGCAAGAGGGCGCGGGCTGGGTGCGCGTCGACCCGACCGGCTCGGTCGCGCCGGGGCGCATCGGGCAGTTCCAGCGCCTCACGCCGCAGCCCGGACTGTTCGCAGGCGCCATCGGCGTCATGAGCCCGACGCTGGTGCAGAACCTGCGCGCCGCCTGGGAGGCCGTGAACAACGGCTGGAACCAGTGGGTGCTCAACTACACGCAGAGCCGCCAGCTCGACCTGCTCAAGACCCTCGGCTTCAACGCCCCGAGCCTGGAAGACCTGGGCTACGTGCTGCTGTACCTGCTGGTGGCCGCGAGCCTGGCCGGCGCCGGCTGGACGCTGTGGGAGCGCAGCCGGCACGACCCGTGGCTGCGCCTGCTGGGCCGGGCCCGCGCGCGCCTGGCCAAGGCCGGCCTGCCGCTGCCCGAGACAGCGCCGCCGCGCCAGATGGCCCAGGCCGCCGATGCCCGCTTCGGGCCCGCCGCGCAAGCCGTGCGCGACTGGCTGCTGAAGCTCGAAGCCCAGCGCTACGCACCCGCCGCATCCGGCCCATCGGCCTCGCTCGCCGCGCTGCGCGCCGAGTTCCGCCGGCTGCCCTGGCCGCCCACGCCGCCGCGCGCCTGACGCGCGGCTGCAACCACATGTGTCCCCCGAAAGTGCGCATGCGCACGGGCGGCACAATCGTGCCCATGTCACACGCCTTTCCCACGCCCTTGCGCGCCGCAGTGGCCGCCACCGCCCTCCTCGCCGCCTGCGTCGCCTGGCCCACGGGCGCCCTGGCCCAGAAGCCCCAGGCCAATGGCCGCCCCGCCGTCACGCCGGTGCGCGGCAGCACCCCCTACGCCACGCGCGACGACGCCATGGCGTTCGCCGACGACGTCGCCCAGCGCCGCAACCTCGACCGCGACTGGGTGCGCGCCACCATCGGTGCCGCGCGCTTCCTGCCCAACGTGCCGCGCCTGATGCTGCCGGGCCCGGTCGGCACGGTGAAGAACTGGCAGACCTACCGCAGCCGCTTCATCGACCCGGTGCGCATCGCGGCCGGCGTGCGCTTCTGGCGCGCCAACGCCGAGACGCTCGCGCGCGCCGAGGCCACCTACGGCGTGCCGCCGGAGATCATCGTCGGCATCGTCGGCGTCGAGACCATCTACGGCCGCAACATGGGCAACTTCCGCGTGATCGATGCGCTGGCCACGCTGTCCTTCGACTTCCCGCAGGGCCACCCACGCGCGGCCGAGCGCATCGCCTTCTTCCGCGGCGAACTCGAGAGCTTCCTGAGCACCGAAAGCCGCACCGCCGACGACCCGCTCACACCCGTGGGCAGCTACGCCGGCGCCATGGGCATGCCGCAGTTCATGCCCAGCAGCATCGCCAAGTACGCGGTCGACTTCGACGGCGACGGCCGCATCGACCTCGTGAACAACCCGGTCGACGTGATCGGCTCGGTGGCGAGCTACTTCAAGGGCTTCGGCTGGACGCCGGGCATGCCGTCGATCTATCCGGTGCACTTCGAGGAAGCGCGCCTGAAGAAGGCGCTGCTGCTGGCGCCCGACATCCTGCCGACCTTCAGTGCCGACAGCTTCGTGGCCGCGGGCGCCGTGCCCGAGGGCGAGGGCCTGAAGCACAAGGGTCTGCTGGCGCTCATCGAGCTGCAGAACGGCCTCGACGCGCCGCCGACCTATGTCGCGGGCACGCGCAACTTCTACGTGATCACGCGCTACAACTGGAGCAGCTACTACGCGATGTCGGTGCTCGACCTCGGCCAGGAGGTCAAGGCCGCGATGGAGCAATAACCGCGATGACACCGCAGGCGCTGCACGCGAATTGGACCGCCGCCTGGCAGGCGCTGGGCGTGGCCGCGCCCGACGACGCATTGCGGCTCGAACTGCAACGCCGCTACGGCGAGCCGCAGCGCCACTACCACACGATGCAGCACCTGGGCGAATGCCTCGCGTGGTTCGACCGGGAACAGGCGCTGGCCGAACGCCCCGGCGAAGTCGCGCTGGCGCTGTGGTTCCACGATGCGATCTACGACGTGCATGCGCATGACAACGAGGCGCGCAGCGCCGATTGGGCGCGGCAGGCGATGCAGGCCGCCTGTGCCAGCGATGCGTCGGCCGAGCGCGTCCACGCGCTCGTCATGGCCACGCGCCACGACGCCGTGCCGGAGGGCCGCGACGCGGAGCTGCTGATCGACATCGACCTGTCGATCCTCGGCGCCGAGCGTGCGCGCTTCGACGAATACGAGCGCCAGGTGCATGCGGAATACGGTTTCGTTCCCGAGGAGATTCGCCTGCCGCGCCGGCGCGCGATCCTCCAGCGCTTTCTAGCTCGCCCGGCGATCTATGCCACGCCGCGCATGCACGCACTGCTCGAAGCGCGGGCGCGCGAGAACCTTCAGCGTTCGATCGCCGCCTGATCGGTCGGCACCAGCCGCCACCATTCGGAGCGCGGCGGCACGTCGCCGAACGTCTCCTCCACCACCCCGAACAACAGCCCGTCACGCCCCGCACCGAGCTGCGACAGCGCCAGCGGCCGCGCGAGATCGCGGCACAGCATGAAGCTCGCATCGCCCTGCCAGTCGAGGCTGCGGCCGACCTCGGCCAGCATCAGCGCGGGCTGGCCCTGCATGAAGGTGAAGGGCATCGGCAGGCCCGCGTCGAGCTGCGCCAGCCCCGCGCGCGTGGCCTCCCACGCGCCGCGCCGGCTGGTCACGCGCAGGCGCGCGCCCGCCGGCAGCGCGGCTTCGCCGGCCGCGTCGAGGCAACGCAGCGCGCCGTACATCGCCAGCTCGGTCCACAGGCCGACGCGGCGCGGCCGGCGGCCCAGGCGGGTCGCCAGCGCGTCGCGCCAGTCGTCGGGCGGCGGATGCGCCACGACATGGGCGACGGTGCGCCAGGGGGTTGCAGCGTGGCTCATGCGGCGTTGCAATCCTTGAGCACCAGCGACGCATGCCCGCCGCCGAAGCCCACCACGTTGAGCAGGATGTGGCGCAGCCGTGCCGGCGGCCTGTCGCTCAGCGCGATGCCCAGCGTCTCGTCCAGCGCGTAGCCGACCGACGGCCAGGCGCCGCCTTCGATGCAGCCGACCAGCAGAGCCAGCTCCGCCGCCCCGGCCGCGCCGAGCGTGTGGCCGATCGCCGACTTGAGCGACACCAGCGGCGGCAGCGGCGCGAACACCTGCCGCAGCGCCTCGACCTCGATCGCGTCGTTGACCGGGCTGCCGGCGGCCTGCACCTTGATGAGGTCGATGTCCGCGGGCTGCAGGCCGCTGCGCGCCAGCGTGTCGCGGCACATCGCGCGCACCGCGCTCGCCTCGGTGCCCGAGGGGTTGCGGCCGTCGACCACGTTGGCGCCGCCCAGCAGCGCCCAGCGCGCGGGTTGCGATCCGAGCCGCAGCGCCGCCACCGCTTCGCCGAGCACCAGCCCCTGGCGCCCCGCGCCGAAGGGCCGTGCGCTGTCGGGCGCCAGCAGCTGCATCGCGCCGAAGCCGGCCACGGTGAAGCGGTTGTCGAGTTCGGCGCCGATCACCAGCGCCTCGCGCGCCTCGCCCGCGCGCACCATGTCGGCCGCCGCCAGCATCGCGTTGAGCGCCGAGGTGCAGGCGGTCGAGACGGTGAAGACCGGGCCTTGCCAGTCGAGCGCGGCGGCGGCGATGTCGGCGAAATCCTGCAGGTCGCCGCTGAGCCGCGCGTCGTGCTGCGCATGTTCCATGGCCCCGATGTCGAGCGACGACGAGGCCACGAACAGAGGCCCCTGCCGGTCCAGCCCCTCGCCGGTCTGCGCGACCACGCGGCGCACCGTGTGCTGCACGCGCTGCGCCCAGTCACCGGGCGGCACCGCCAGCGTGTAGACCGGCCACTGCAGGCCGTCAGCCACGGTCACCGGCGTGGGCGGCACACCACCGCGCCGCAATGCCGCGAGCGCCGACGGCACATCGTCGCCGAGCACGCAGGCCAGGCCCATGCCGGCCAGGTACACAGGACTCATGCCTTGCCCGCTTGCGCCAGGTGCTCCGCCAGGTGCGCGATGGAGGTCATGGCGCGGCGCGTGTCCTTGCTGTCAGGCATGCGCAGGCCGAAGTGCTGCTGGATCGCCATCGACACCTGCAGCGCGTCGAGCGAGTCGAGGTCCAGGCGCGCCTCGGGGCCGAACAGCGGCTCGTCGTCGCCGAGGCCGCCGGGCGGCGCGTCTTTTTCGACAGCCTCGAGCACGAGGGCCTTGAGGCGGGCGATGAATTCAGGAGAAGAAACGGTGCTCGTCACGGTGCGCGCCTGCGAAACAGAAAGACAGCCACGAAGAACATGAGGGCCGCGAACGCCACCAGCCGGCCGACCTGCGGCAGCACCTCGGCCACGCCGCCGCCGCGCAGCAGCACGGTGAGCAACGCTTCGAGCCCCCAGTTCATGGGAGAGATTTCGACCATGCGCTGCATGAAGCCCGGCATGACGAACTTGGGAACCATGATGCCGCCCGCCGCCGCCATCAGCACATTCACCATCGGCCCGAGCGTGGCGGCCTGCGCATGGCTCTTCACCAGGCAGGCCACCGCCAGCGACAGGCTCACCGCCGCCAGGCTCACGGCCGCCAGCGACAGCAGCAGGCCGCCCCAGTGGATGCCCACGAGCGAGAGCGCATCGCCGCCGATCAGCGGCATGAACCAGATGCCCGCCGCCAGCATCAGCAGCGCCTGCAGCGCGTTCACGCCGAGATACGGCAAGGCCTTGGAAGCGAGCAGCATCGAACGCGACACGCCCAGGCTCTGCAGTCGGCCGAGCGCGCCCGAGCCGCGCTCCTGCACGAACAGGCTGGACAGCGAGGCCACCACGAAGAACATGCCGAACACCAGCCAGGCCGGCACGTTCTGCTGCACCGACGTGGGCCGCGGGCCGGCGGTGGCGAAGCGCTCGGCCTGCACCATCGCCTGGATGGACGCATCGGGCGCGGGGCTGGCCGTGCCGGGCACCGCCAGCGCGAGCCGCGCCTTGAGTTCGCCCGAAGCGCCGATGAGTTCGGCGCGCAGCGCGTTGAACAGGTTGGCGTCGATGCCGGGTTCGGCCAGCAGGCGGATGTGGGCGCGCGTGGAGAGCGCGGCCGATTCCAGTTCGTCCGACAGGCCGGGTTCCAGCACGATCACGTACTTGAGCGTGCCGCTGCGCAACCGCGCCTGCCAGTCGCTGCCCAGCGGCTGCGGTGCGCCGTGGCTGCGCTGCCAGATCTGCAGCAGCCATTTGGCGGGCGTGCCGCTGTCGCGCGCATCAACCGCGTAGCTCAGCTCGGCCAGCGGCGGGCGGTAGATGTCCTTCAACGTGAGCGACATCAGCACGATGAACACCATCGGCATCACGAACAGCACGGCCAGCCCGTGCATGTCGCGCACGAGGGCCAGCAGTTCCTTCTTGATGAGCGCAAAGAGCATGGCGTTCGGTCAGTCGCGCAGCGAACGGTGCGTGAGCGCCATGAAGAGCTGCTCGAGGTCGTGCCGGCCGAACTCGGCCTGGCGCACCTCGATGCCCTCGGCTTCGAGCGCGGCCAGCACGGGGCCGGGGCCGGTGCCTAGGTTCAGGTGGATGCGCCAGTGCGCCGCGCCCTGCTCCACCGTGCCGAAGCGCGAGAGCCTCTGCGCGTCGAGCCCGTCGGCGGCCAGGGTCAGCAGCATCGCGCTTTGCGACAGCAGCGCGTCGAGCGGGCCTTCGCGCAGCACGCGGCCCTGGTCGAGGATGGCCACGCGGTCGGCGATGGCCTCGATCTCTTCCATGTAGTGCGAGGCGTAGATCACCGCCGCGCCGGCCTGCGCCAGGCTCTTGATCGCATCGAGGATGAAGGCGCGCGACTGCGGATCGACACCCACCGTCGGCTCGTCGAACAGCATCAGCTCGGGTTCGGGCAGCAAGGCGATCGCGAGGTTGAGCCGGCGCTTCAGGCCGCCCGAGAGCCGCTCGGCACGCACGCCCGCGAACTGTTCGAGCTGCGCGAACTGCGTGCAGGTGTCGATGCGCGCCTTCTTGCGCGCACCCGAAAGTCTGCTAGCCGCGGCGAAGCAGGCCAGGTTCTCGGCCACGGTGAGCATCGGATAGAAGGCCTGGTCCTGCGGCGCCACGGCGATGCGCGTGGGCGCCTTGGCGCGCACCTGCTGCAGCGGCTGGCCGTCGATGCGGATGTCGCCCGACTGCACCGCGAGCGCGCCCGACAGGTGCGAGATCAGCGTGGTCTTGCCGGCGCCGTTCGGCCCCAGCAGGCCCAGCACGCAACCGCGCGGCACGGCGAGCGACACGTCGGCCAGCGCGGCCTTGTCAGCGTGCGGGTAGCGGTAGCCGAGCTGGTGAAGCTCGAGCATCAGGCGACGGCGGCCTTGAGGTCGCGGAAGAAGGTTTCCTCTTGCTGCGCCTGCTCGCGCAGCTTGCCGGCGAGCGCCACCGGATCGACCGGCTCGCGCCCTTTCACCATGCGCGCCGCCTTGAGCGCGAACGCGCGCCAGCCGTCGCCGATGGCGATCAGGCGTTCGGACATCTGCGTGAGCTGCGGCTTGTCGAGCAGCTGCGCGGCCTCCTGCAGGAAGCCCGCGTAGATGAAGCGAAAGCCCGCCCCGCCCGTGCCGATTTCTTCCTGCATGCGCACCAGGTGGCCGATGAAGTCGACGCTGCGCGGATCGCTGGGCGACAGCTTCTGCATGCGCTTGGCCAGCGTGCGCATGCCGCGCACGCCGACGATGGGAATGGGCGCGAGCATGTTGCGCACAGTCTTGCGGATGGCCTGGGTCACCGAGGCGGCGTCGACCGCCTTGCGCTCGATGGCCTGCGGGTAGTACATGAGGCCCTTGGGCGCCAGCACGCCCTTGGCGAAGCGCGCGCGCGACAGGTCTTCGCTCGCGCAGCGCACGGGCTCCTCGAACACGGGGTCGCTGATCAGGTAGTCGTCGCCGTCCTTGCCGTAGACCAGCAGGTTGTGCGCGTTGAAGTGAAAGCGCATGTTGGGCGGAAAGTACGGCAGCCAGTAGACCGAGGTCTGCAGGCCCACGAGCTGGCCGTCGGCCAGCAGCGCGTCCAGCCGCTGCTGCCCCGCTTGCGGGCTGCGGAAGGTCTCGAAGCGAAAGCGCGCGGCCATCGGTGCCAAAAGGCCCTTGATGATGGCCTTGGGCGGCATGCGGTACGAGATGAGCGGCAGGCCCGACAGCTTGATGAACGGCAGGTAGGCGAACGACAGCGCCGACGACAACCCCAGCGCCATCGCCTCGCTCATCGGCGCGCCGTGGTGGCGCATGAGGCTGGAGATGACGCCGCTTTCGCAGTGCGCCGCCTGTTGGTGTTGGAAGTTCACGGCAGGCCTTGCAGGGTGGAAACGGGCAGCCCCAGCGCCTGGCCGTAGCGGGCGAGCTGGGCCGGCGACAGCGCGGCGAAATGGCGCGGCTGCAGGTGGCGGCGCACGCGCCACTGCCAGAAGCCGCTGGTCTGCGAGAGCAGTGCCACGTCCATGCGGCGCTCGTACATCCAGTACTCGAGCGGCGAAGCCAGCCCGGCCTTCACGCGCGCCTTGGCCTCCTGCGCCTGCTCGATGAGCACATCGACCGCGTGGCTGGTGACGATCTCTTCCGCCTCCCAGCCCTTCGAGGTGGTGGTGACGACGCGGCCTTGCGCGTCGCGGGCGTACATCAGCTTGGAATGGCCGGCGAGGGTCGCGTTGCCCTCCTGTGGCACGGCATCGAGGTCCATGGCTACACAGCCTCCAGGTAGATGAAGCCGCTCGAAAAGCGGCCGCTTTCGGGCACGAACATCAGGAGCTTCTGGCCGGGCTTGATGCGGCCCGAGCGGAACAGCTCGTCGAGCATGATGTACGGCGAGGCCGAGCCCGTGTTGCCCTTGGTCGCGAGGTTGCTGAACCAGCGCTCACGCGGAATCGGCAGGCCCAGCGCGGCCAGGCTTGCGGCCACGGGCTCGACGAAATAGTGCGACGACAGGTGCGGCAAAAACCAGTCGATGTCGTCGGTCTTCAGCCCGCGACGCTCGATGATGGCCGCGAGCGGCTCGGCCAGCGTGGCGCGCACGATGTTGTCGTTGAGCAGGCGCACGTCCTGCTTGACGGCGAAGGTCGAGTCGCGCTGCCAGTCGGCCGGCGAGGTGCGGGCCCAGCCGTCGAGGCCGCCCTGCGCGTTCTTGTCGGCGCCGGCGTACATGCACACCGGCAGCTCGTGCGCCGCCGACGACAGCTCGATCCATTCGACACGCAGCGACAGCGGCCCGCGCGGCTCGCGCTCCAGCAGCACCGCGCCGGCGCCGTCGGACAGCATCCAGCGCAGGAAGTCTTTCTCGAAAGCGATCTCGGGGCGGGCTTCGAGCGCTTCGAGCTTGTGCTCGAGCTCGGCCTCGAAGTTGATGCCGCGCATCACGGCCGAGGCCAGCTCGGAGCCCGTGGCGACCGCGCGCCGCGCATCGCCCGCGCGCACCGACAGCCACGCATGCTTGAGCGCCGCCGCGCCGGCCAGGCAGATGCCGGCGCAGGCCACCACTTCGAGCCGGGGCCAGCCCAGTTCGCCGTGCACCATCACCGCGTGGTTGGGCATGAGCTGGTCGGGCAGCGAGGTGCCGGTGGCCAGGCAGTCGACTTGGCCGATGTCGTCGCCCAGCGCGCGGATGGCCGCGGCGGTGAGCTGCGCGTTGGTCATGGCCAGCTGGCCGGTGGCGCGGTCGATGGCGTAGTGGCGCGACTGGATGCCGTTGCTGCGCAGGATGAGGCGTCGCGCACGCGACACCTTGCCGCCGATGCGACCCAGCACTTCTTCGATGTCTTCGTTGCTGACCGGAGAAAAAGGCAGGAAGGCAGCGGTGCGGGTCAGGAAAACATCAGTCGTCATAGAGAGGGAGCCGGTCCGTGGCAGAGCCCGACGGGCGCTCGAATTGAGCCGTCATTTTAGTCAGCCACCCTCGGAACAACGGCCGCAGCAGGGCCTGCAGCGTCAGGCTCACCGGCACGACGGTGACGATCAGTGCCAGCAGAAACAGCACGTACAGCAAGAGCAGCGGCTTGCGCACCGCCGCGCCCGGCCCGCCGGCCGCCATGATCAGCTTGCCCCAGAGGTAGAAGCTGCGCGTGCCGGCCTTCTCGCTGATGAGCAGCCGCGCCTGCGCGCGCACCGCGCCCAGCCCGGCCAGCAGGGGCGCATCGCCCTGCTCTCGGCCTTCATGCAACGCGTCGCACAAGGCCCGGCCGAAGCGGCCGCAACCGCGGATCTGTTCCTCGCTCAGGCCCGCGTCGGGCATGCCCCAGAAGCCGCGCTTGCGGCCCCAGATGAGCCAGGCCGGCGTGGTGAAGAAGGTGGCGAGCGTGGGACCCGGGTCGGTGAGCACCACGTTGTCGATCAGGCGCGCGCCGGTGGCGGCGAGCAGGCCCTTGAGCTTTTCATGGGCCAGCAGCCACATGTTGCGGCAGGCAATGACCGTGACCACGGGTTTTCCCTTGAGCAGCCGCGCCGCCACGGGGTGCTGCAGGAAGGCCACGACCGGCTGCGCAGGCGCCAGGAACCAGACCTGGTACGGCAGGATGACGAGGTCGAAGTCTTCGTCGCCCGTGAGCGTCAGTGGCGCCAGCGGGCCCGGCTTCAGGTGGGCCGACTCGGGGAACGCGTCGAAGAAGGTCAGGAAGGGCCAGGGAAAGGGAAAGCGCTGCAGCGGCCGCAGCGTTTCCACGCGCAATTCGATGCCCGGGTCGGCGCGCAGCGGCGCGGCGATCTGCCCGGCCACGCGGTCGAGTTGCCCGGTCTGCGAGTACTGGATCAGCAGGACGCGTTTGACACGCGCGCTCGGGGTGGCAGGAGGGCTGGCGGTGGGGCTGGAAGAACTTGGATTCACTGGCGGGCCGTGGCGGGGGCCGTCGAATGTAAGCGAACCTTTTCAAAGGTGCATCTGCCATAGGTCATGGCGTCGCGTGAATCCGACGAACCAGGGCGCCAGAAAGCGAAAAAGGGCCGCACCTCGCGGCGCGGCCCTTGTTTGCAATTGCTGCTGGCGAAGCGCCGGTCAGCGCACCTTGCCGGCCTTCCAGGCGCTCAGCAGCTTGTTGTAGTCGATGGTCTCGCCCTTGGGCTTCTCGTTGGCCAGCTTCTTCCACGGGGCGTGCTGGTCGCTGAGCCACTTGTTCGGGTCGCCCTTGGCGTTGAGCTTGGGCGCGCAGTGGGCCATGCCGGCGCGTTGCAGGCGACCCATCACGTTGTCCATCTCGTCGGCCAGGTTGTCCATGGCCTTCTGCGGGGTCTTCTCGCCCGTGACGGCCTCGGCCACGTTCTTCCACCACAGCTGCGCCAGCTTGGGGTAGTCGGGCACGTTGGTGCCGGTGGGCGTCCATGCCACGCGGGCCGGGCTGCGGTAGAACTCGACCAGGCCGCCCAGCTTGGGCGCCATGTCGGTCATGGCCTTGCTCTGAATGTCCGATTCGCGGATCGGGGTCAAACCCACGATGGTCTTCTTGAGCGAGACGCTCTTGGAGGTCACGAACTGGGCGTAGAGCCAGGCGGCGGCGGTCTTGTTGGCGTCATGGCCGTTGAAGAACGACCACGAACCCACGTCCTGGTAGCCGTTCTGCATGCCCTGCTTCCAGTACGGGCCGTTCGGGCCGGGCGCCATGCGCCACTTGGGCGTGCCGTCCTCGTTCACCACGGGCAGGCCCTTCTTGGTCATGTCGGCCGTGAAGGCCGTGTACCAGAAGATCTGCTGGGCGATCTGGCCCTGCGCGGGCACCGGGCCGGCTTCGCCGAAGGTCATGCCCATGGCTTCCTTGGGCGCGTACTTCTTCATCCAGTCGATGTACTTGGTGAGCGCGTACACGGCGGCCGGCGAGTTGGTCGCACCGCCGCGCGACACGGCCGCGCCCACGGGCGTGCACTTGTCGTCGGCCACGCGGATGCCCCACTCGTCGATCGGCATGCCGTTGGGGGTGCCGATGTCGGCGGTGCCGGCCATCGAGAGCCACGCGTCGGTGAAGCGCCAGCCCAGCGACGGGTCCTTCTTGCCGTAGTCCATGTGGCCGTAGATCGGCTTGCCGTCGATGGTCTTCACGTCGACGCTGAAGAACTCGGCGATGTCTTCGTAGGCGCTCCAGTTCAGCGGCACGCCCAGGTCGTAGCCGTACTTGGCCTTGAACTTGTCCTTCAGATCCTTGCGATCGAACAGGTCGGCGCGGAACCAGTACAGGTTGGCGAACTGCTGGTCGGGCAGCTGGTAGAGCTTGCCGTCGGGCGCGGTGGTGAACTTGGTGCCGATGAAGTCCTTGAGGTCGAGCCCGGGGTTGGTGTACTCCTTGCCCGCACCGGCCATGTAGTCGGTGAGGTTCATCATCTTGCCGTAGCGGTAGTGCGTGCCGATCAGGTCGGAGTCGGAAATCCAGCCGTCGTAGATCGACTTGCCCGACTGCATCGAGGTCTGCAGCTTCTCGACCACGTCGCCTTCCTGGATCAGGTCGTGCTTGACCTTGATGCCGGTGATTTCCTCGAAGGCCTTGGCCAGCGTCTTCGATTCGTATTCATGCGTGGTGATGGTCTCCGACACCACCGAGATTTCCTTGACGCCCTTGGCCTGCAGCTTCTTGGCCGCGTCGATGAACCACTTCATCTCGGCCGCCTGCTGGTCCTTGCTCAGGGTCGACGGCTGGAACTCGCTGTCGATCCATTTCTTGGCTTCGGGCTCTGCGGCCCATGCGCCGTGCGCGGCGACCATCGCCGCCGCCATTGCCAATGCCGTGTAGCGCATCTTCATGAATGTGTCTCCTCGGTTGTGCTTCCCCGGTTTTTTCATCGCGGCTCCGGGGAGGCGGAGAGCCGGACGCGTTGACGAAATCGGTGGGCCTAGCCTTTGCGCATCACGAGCGCGAGCACGAACATCGACAGCACGAAGCCGATCCAGATCGAGGGCTCGGCCTCCAGGCTCAGCCACTCCTGCACCTTGCCGGCCAGGCCGACGAAGATCAGGTTGACGTAGGCCGCGGACAAGAGGCCGATGAAGAGCCGGTCGCCGCGCGTGGTGGCAATAGGCAGCCAGCCGCGCCGCATCGTGGTGGGCGACTTGAATTCCCACACCGTCATGCCGACCAGCATGAGCGCGATACAGCTGAAGAAAACGGCCACCGGGGTGGTCCAGACCATCCAGTCGAACATCTTTCGACCTCCTTAAACGCGGCCCATCGCGAAACCCTTCGCGATGTAGTGACGCACAAACCAGATCACGATCGCGCCGGGCACGATGGTGAGCACACCGGCCGCGGCCAGCGTCGCCCAGTCCATGCCCGAGGCGCTCACCGTGCGCGTCATCGTCGCCACGATGGGCTTGGCGTTCACGCTCGTGAGCGTGCGCGCCAGCAGCAGCTCGACCCAGCTGAACATGAAGCAGAAGAACGCCGCCACGCCCACGCCGGCCTTGATGAGCGGCAGGAAGATGGTGAGGAAGAAGCGCGGAAACGAGTAGCCGTCGATGTACGCCGTCTCGTCGATCTCGCGCGGAATGCCGCTCATGAAGCCTTCCAGAATCCACACCGCCAGCGGCACGTTGAACAGCAGGTGCGCCAGCGCCACGCCCAGGTGCGTGTCCATGAGGCCGACCGTGCTGTACAGCTGGAAGAACGGCAGCAGGAACACCGCGGGCGGCGTCATGCGGTTGGTCAGCAGCCAGAAGAACACGTGCTTGTCGCCCAGGAACGAATAGCGCGAGAACGCATAGGCCGCCGGCAGCGCCACGGTGAGCGAGATCACCGTGTTGATCGCCACGTAGATCAGGCTGTTGATGTAGCCCGAGTACCACGACTCGTCGGTGAAGATGCGCGCGTAGTTGGCCCAGGTGAGCTGCTGCGGGAAAAACGAGAAGCTCGACAGGATCTCCTCGTTCGTCTTGAAGCTCATGTTGACCATCCAGTAGATGGGCAGCAGCGCGAACAGGATGTACAGCAGCAAGAAGATGCTGCGCTTGTGGAATCGCTTTTCGTTCATTGTTCTTTCTCCACCTCTTGCGTGCCCACACGCTGCATCCAGTTGTAGAGCACGAAGCAGAACAGCAGGATGATCAGGAAATAGATCAGCGAGAACGCAGCCGCCGGCCCGAGGTCGAACTGCCCCACGGCTTTCTGCGTGAGGTACTGGCTCAGGAAGGTGGTCGCATTGCCCGGCCCGCCGCCCGTCAGCACGAAGGGCTCGGTGTAGATCATGAAGCTGTCCATGAAGCGCAGCAGCACCGCGATCATCAGCACGCCGCGCATCTTGGGCAGCTGGATGTAGCGGAACACCGCGAACTTGCTGGCGCCGTCGATGCGCGCGGCCTGGTAGTAGGCGTCGGGAATGGAGCGCAGGCCGGCGTAGCAGAGCAAGGCCACCAGCGGCGTCCAGTGCCACACGTCCATCACCAGCACCGTGAGCCACGCGTCGGTCGCGCTGCCGGTGTAGTTGTATTCGATGCCCATGACCTGCAGCGCATGGCCC
The DNA here is from genome assembly GCF_058801005.1 of Variovorax sp. GW822-FHT04A09. NCBI lineage: Bacteria > Pseudomonadati > Pseudomonadota > Betaproteobacteria > Burkholderiales > Comamonadaceae > Variovorax > Variovorax sp. GW822-FHT04A09. The sequence continues at coordinate 1,811,709 of NZ_JBXAMV010000001.1, forward strand.
AAGAGGCCAATGTCGGCACGGCCGTAGATCTGCCAGATGGTGCCCACCACGTTCCATGGAATGAGCAGCGACAACGCCACCACCACCAGCACCGCCGACGACTTCCAGCCCGTGGCCGGCATCGACAGCGCGAGCGCGATGCCCAGCGGAATCTCCACCAGCAGCACCGACAGCGAGAAGCCCAGCTGGCGCCACAGCGCCTGGTGCAGCTCGTCGTCGCGCATCACGGCGGCGAACCATTCGGTGCCGACGAACACGCGCCGGTCGGGCGAGATGATGTCCTGCACCGAGTAGTTGACCACCGTCATCAGCGGCACGATGGCCGAGAAGGCCACGCAGATCAGCACGGGCAGCACGAGCCACCACGCCTTCTGGTTGATCGGCTTGTTGGTGGGGTTCATGCGACCAGTTCCTCGTCCTTGTAGTAGCAGGTGTGGGTGTCGAGCACCCGCAGCCACACCGTGTCGCCCACCGAGGGCGGCTGTTCGTCCGAATGCATGCGCACCTTGACCACGCCACCGTCGACTTCGGCGCTGAGCATCGCGTGCGTGCCGACGTCCTGCACCTGCTTCACCACCGCAGGCACGGCGCCGGCGGCACCCGCGTTCGACAGGCGCAGGTACTCGGGCCGGATGCCGATCTTGAGCGCGCCGGGCGGCAGCTCGCGCGTGGGCACCAGCGGCGTGCCGGCCACTTCGAGCGCACCGTTGGCGCTGTGGGCCGACAAAAAGTTCATGCCCGGCGAGCCGATGAAATGGCCGACGAAGGTGTGGGCCGGCCGCTCGAACAGCGCCTCGGCGCTGCCCACCTGCACGGCCTTGCCGCGCGTCATGACCACCACCTCTTCGGCGAAGGTGAGCGCCTCGACCTGGTCGTGGGTCACGTAGATCAGCGTGAGCTTGAGCTCGCGGTGGATCTGCTTGAGCTTGCGGCGCAGCTGCCACTTCAGGTGCGGGTCGATCACGGTGAGCGGTTCGTCGAACAGCACCGCCGACACGTCGCTGCGCACCAGGCCGCGGCCCAGCGAGATCTTCTGCTTGGCGTCGGCCGCGAGGCCCGCGGCGCGCTGGTTGAGCTGACCGCTCATGTCGAGCATTTCGGCGATCTCGCCGACGCGCTTCTTGATCTGGTCTTCGGGCACCTTGCGGTTGCGCAGCGGGAACGCCAGGTTCTCGGCCACGGTCATGGTGTCGTAGATCACCGGGAACTGGAACACCTGCGCGATGTTGCGTTCCTGCGGCGTGGCGCGCGTCATGTCGCGGCCGTCGAAGCTCACGCTGCCCTGCGAAGGCACGAGCAGGCCCGAGATGATGTTGAGCATGGTCGTCTTGCCGCAGCCCGAGGGGCCGAGCAAGGCATACGCGCCGCCGTCGCGAAAGCTCATCTTCAGCGGGAGCAGCGCGTAGTCGCTGTCCTGCGTGGGGTTGGCGCGGTAGGCGTGGGCCAGGTCGAGGTCGATGCGTGCCATGACTAGCTTCCTTTGCGCCATGCCGGCGCCAGTGCCAGCTTTTCGCCGGCATCGAACACATAGGCTTGCGACGCGCTGAAGTACAGCGTGATCGAAGCGCCCAGCTCGAAGCGGTGCACACCGGTGAGCTGCGCCACCAGTTCGCCCACCGCGGTATCGACGTGCACGAAGGTGTCGGAGCCCGAAATTTCGGCCAGCTCCACCTTGCCGGGCAAGGCGACGTCGCCCTCCCCCGCGTTCACGTTCAAGGCACTCGCGCGCAGGCCGACGGTGACCGCGCCCGACACGCTTTCAGGCAGGGCCAGCGTGAGCGCGGGCCCGCCCGCCAGTTGCACGCGGCCGGCCGCCGCCGTGCCCGCCAGCAGGTTCATCGGCGGATCGCTGAAGGCGCGCGCCACGCGCAGCGACTGCGGCGCATGGAACACTTCGGCGGTCGGGCCGTACTGCAGCAGCTCGCCGGCGTCCATCACGGCCGTGTAGCCGCCCAGCAGCAGCGCCTCGCCGGGTTCGGTGGTGGCGTAGATGACGGTCGAGTCGCCGGTGGCGAAGAGCTGCGTGAGTTCTTCGCGCAGGCCTTCGCGCAGCTTGTAGTCCAGGTTGACCAGCGGCTCGTCGAGCAGCATCAGCGGTGCGTTCTTGGCGAGCGCGCGCGCCAGCGCCACGCGCTGCTGCTGGCCGCCCGACAGCTCCTGCGGATAGCGGTCGAGGAACATGCCGATGTGCAGCTTGTCGGCCAGCGCCTTCACCCGCGCGTCGATGTTCGACTCGCCGCGCAGCTTCAGCGGCGAGGCGATGTTGTCGGCCACCTTGAGCGAGGGGTAGTTGATGAACTGCTGGTAGACCATCGCGACGTTGCGCTCACGCACCGGCGTGCCGGTGACGTCCTTGCCGTCCACCAGCACACGCCCGGTGCTGGGCGTGTCGAGCCCGGCCATGAGGCGCATCAGGCTGGTCTTTCCGGCCTGCGTGGCGCCGAGCAGCACGGTCACCGCGCCGCTTTTCGGCGCAATGCTCTGCTCGTAGAGCCAGGTTTGCGCGCCGACCTTCTTGGTGACGCGCTCCAGAGTCAGCTGCATCAGCTCACCTCCACTTCCACGGTGTCGTTGTTGTTCTTCGCGTTGGCCTGCAGCCAGATCGCCACCTGCTCGCGCTCGGCGGGCGTGTAGTGCAGGCCGAGCTTGGTGCGACGCCAGAGCACGTCGTCCGAGCTCACGGCCCATTCGCGCGCCTGCAAAAAGCGCAGCTCGCGCTCGTACAGGCCGGGCGCCACCTCGGCGCCCATGTCGGCCAGCGATTGCGCCTCGCCGACCAGTTCGGCCACGCGCGCGCCGTAGCCGCGCGCCAGCCGCAGCGCGACCTGGGCGTCGAGCCAGGGGTACTTGGCCTGCACGGCGGCGACGAAGCGGCTGAAGTCGTCGTCGGGGCGCTTGGGTGCGCCGATCCAGGCCGACAGGTCGCCGCCGGCCAGGAAGGCGCCGTCGGTCCAGGCCGGGCGCTGGGCATTCGACTGGCCGAGCATCTTGCCGACCTCGTCGGCCGCATCCTCGGCCAGCTTGCGGAAGGTGGTGATCTTGCCGCCCCACACCGACAGCAGCGGCGCGGCGGTGGTGTTCGACTCGAGCAGGTAGTCGCGCGTGACGGCCGAGGGGTCGCCCGAGGCGTCGTCCAGCAGCGGGCGCACGCCCGAGTAGGTCCAGACCACGTCGGCCGGCACGATGGCCTTGTCGAAGTAGCGGCTGGCCTGGGTGCACAGGTAGTCGATTTCTTCCTGCGCGATGCGCGCGGCGCCGGGGTCGTCGCCGCTGATCTCGATGTCGGTGGTGCCGATCAGCGTGAACGCGCCCTGGTAAGGGATGGCGAAGATGATCCGCTTGTCGGGGTTCTGGAAGATGTAGGCGTGGTCGTGGTCGAACAGGCGCGGCACGATGATGTGGCTGCCCTTCACGAGCCGCAGGCTCTTGGTGGCCAGCGCCTCGCCGCGCGCCGACTGGGCCACGCCGCGCAGGAAGGATTCGGCCCACGGGCCGGCCGCGTTCACCACGGCGCGCGCGCGCACGGTGCGGTGCGCGCCATCGGGGCCTTCGAGCGTGGCGACCCAGCCGTCGGCGCCGCGCTGCGCATGGATGCAGCGCGTGCGCGTGAGCACTTCGGCGCCCTTCGAACGCGCGTCGATGGCGTTGAGCACCACCAGCCGCGCATCGTCGACCCAGCCGTCGGAGTACACGAAGCCGCGCTTGTACTGCGCCTTGAGCGGCGCGCCGGCCGGGTGCTGGCGCAGGTCGATGCCGCGCGACGGCGGCAGCACCTCGCGCCTGGCGAGGTGGTCGTACATGAACAGGCCGATGCGGATCATCCAGGCCGGGCGCATCGAGGGGTCGTGCGGCATCACGAAGCGCAGCGGCCACATGATGTGCGGCGCGCTCTTGAGCAGCACCTCGCGCTCCTGCAGCGCCTTGCGCACCAGCGAGAACTCGTAGTACTCGAGGTAGCGCAGCCCGCCGTGGATCAGCTTGGTGGAAGACGACGACGTGTGCGAGGCCAGGTCGTCCTTCTCGCACAGGACCACGCGCCAGCCCCGGCCGGCGAGGTCGCGCGCAATGCCGCAGCCGTTGATGCCACCGCCGACGATCAGCACATCGCAATCGGTGGCGGGTTCGGCCGCTGGAGAGGAGAAATCGGTCACAGGCTGGAGGTCCGTAGGTTCGTGACTTTTGTCAGCAAAGGCCGAGATTGTATTTTCGCGTTTTTTCATTTGGATTCCTTTTGGCGCGATTTTCCTCCGAGTTTTCCCTTACTCGGCTTCGTTTTCTTTCGTTTTAAAGTGACGCGGCCTGTACCCTCGACCCCAGTCTTTCCGCTTTCCACGACGCCTCTGTGAACTCCAACCCGCGCCAGATCAACCTCCTCGACACCGTGCGCGCGCGCGGCTCCGTCACCGTCGAACAGCTCGCCGACATGCTGGGCGTCACGCTGCAGACCGTGCGGCGCGACGTGCAGCGGCTGGCCGATGCGGGCTTGCTCACGCGTTTCCACGGCGGCGTGCGCGTGCCCAGCTCGACCACCGAGAACATCGGCTACCAGCAGCGCGAAACGCTCAATGCCGACGGAAAAGCGCGCATTGCGCGCCGCGTGGCCGAGCTGGTGCCCAACGACTGCTCGCTGATCCTGAACATCGGCACCACCACCGAGGCCATCGCCAAGGCGCTGATGCGCCACACGGGCCTGCGCGTGATCACCAACAACCTGAACGTGGCGACCATCCTCAGCGGCAACACGGCCTGCGAGGTGATCGTGGCCGGCGGCTCGGTGCGCCCGCGCGACCGCGCCGTGGTGGGCGAAGCCACCATCGACTTCATCCGCCAGTTCAAGGTCGACATCGCGCTCATCGGCGTGTCGAGCATCGAGGCCGACGGCTCGCTGCGCGACTTCGACCTGCGCGAGGTGAAGGTCGCGCAGACCATCATTGCCCAGGCGCGCGAGGTGTGGCTGGCGGCCGACGCGAGCAAGTTCAACCGGCCGGCCATGATCCAGCTGGGCACGCTCTCGCAGATCGACCGCCTGTTCACCGACGCCGCGCCGCCGCCGCCCTTCCCCGACCTGCTGCACGCCGCGCAGGTGCGCCTCGAGATCGCGCGCGACAACTGAACCCCATCAGACTCATCGAATGACCACCTACCTGCTTGCCCTGGACCAGGGCACCTCCAGCTCGCGCAGCATCGTGTTCGACCGCGAAGGCCGCATCGTCGCCATCGCCCAGAAGGAACTCACGCAGATCTACCCGCAGCCCGGCTGGGTCGAGCACGACCCGATGGAAATCTGGCGCAGCCAGCTGGCCACCGCGCGCGAGGTGCTGGCCAAGGCGAAGCTGCAGCCCGCCGACATCCACGCCATCGGCATCACCAACCAGCGCGAGACCACCGTGCTGTGGAACCGCACCACCGGCCAGCCCGTGCACCACGCCATCGTCTGGCAGGACCGACGCGCCGAGCCGCTGTGCGCGCAGCTGCGCGAACAGGGCCTGAGCGACACCATCCGCGAGAAGACCGGGCTGGTGATCGACGCGTATTTCTCGGGCACCAAGCTGCGCTGGCTGCTGGACCACGTGCCCGGCGCGCGCGCCCAGGCCGAGCGCGGCGAACTCGCCTTCGGCACGGTCGACAGCTGGCTCATGTGGCAGCTCACCGGCGGCAAGGTGCACGTGACCGACGTGAGCAACGCCTCGCGCACGATGCTCTTCAACGTGCACACGAACGACTGGGACGCCGACCTGCTGAAGGCGCTGGACATCCCCGCCGCGCTGATGCCGAAGGTGCAGCCGTCCAGTTCGCACTTTGCCGACACCGACGCCGCCCTGCTGGGCCACGCGCTTCCCATCGGCGGCGTGGCCGGCGACCAGCAGAGCGCCCTCTTCGGCCAGGCCTGCTTCGAGGCCGGCATGGCCAAGAACACCTACGGCACCGGCTGCTTCCTGCTGATGCACACGGGCGGCGCGTTCCAGCCCTCGCACAACGGCCTGCTCGTGACCAGCGCCGCGCAGACCGACGCGACCCCGCAGTACGCGATGGAAGGCAGTGTGTTCGTCGGCGGCGCCGTGGTGCAGTGGCTGCGCGACGGCCTCAAGGCCATCAAGGGCAGCGCCGAGGTGCAGTCGCTGGCCGAGAGCGTGCCCGACGCCGGCGGCGTGATGATGGTGCCGGCCTTCACCGGCCTGGGCGCGCCCTACTGGGACGCGGACGCGCGCGGCACGATCACCGGGCTCACGCGCGGCACCACGGTCGCGCACATCGCGCGCGCCGCGCTGGAAAGCATCGCGTACCAAAGTGCCGCGCTGCTGCAGGCCATGAGCCGCGACGCGGTCGCCGCGGGCGGCAAGCCCGTGGCCGAGCTGCGCGTGGACGGCGGCGCGAGCGTGAACGACCTGCTGATGCAGTTCCAGGCCGACCTGCTGGGCATTCCGGTGGTGCGGCCCGAGGTGGTCGAGACCACCGCGCTGGGCGCGGCCTACCTCGCGGGACTGTCGACCGGCGTCTACACCGACGCGCGCCAGCTCTCGAAGCTGTGGAAGGTGGAGCGCCGCTTCATGCCGACCATGGGCCGCGCGCAGGCCGAGGAATCGATGGCGCGCTGGGAGCGCGCGGTGCGCCAGGCGACCGCGACCTGAGCGGGCGCGGGCTTACCAGCCCCAGAGGGAGCGCTTCAGCACCCAGCCGGTGGCGCCGCCTTCGTGGCGCACCTTCACCCAGTCGCCGCGGCGCTCGAGGGTGCGCAGCACGTCGCCGTACACGGCCTTCTTCACGACCGGGCTGCGCGCGCCGGGCGCGCGGCGCAGCTGCGCGGTCTTCGCCTTCACGACGTGGTGCGGCGTCTTGCTCGTCATCGAACGGAAGACCCAGGCCTTGTCGTTCTCGAAGTCGGTGACGCGCAGCCAGTCGCCCTTGCGGCCGATCACGCGCAGCGGATAGCCCCGGCTCACGGTCCAGTGCGCCTCGGCGCGCTGGCTGGGGGCGGTGCGCATGTTCAGGGTCTTGACCGCGACACTGACCATCTGCGGCTGCGCGGCAAAGGCGGACGGCAACACCATCCACGAGAAGAAGAATGCGAGCAGGAGCGCGGGCAGTCGGCGGCTGAATCGGGCCATGGGGCGAGGGTTCCTTTCGAGAAGACACGGGAGGTCCGGCAAATGCCGGTCGAAGCCCCCCTCTGGGACGCTGAGCGCCGATAAGTTCCGTGGGGATATCCCTGAGCCGCACTCCAAAGACCCCGCAAGGGTCGGGACACTGGCCGTGTCGCGGCAGGGTGCGGGGCAGAATTCGCCCGCCCTCGACTCCCCCGCGCCGCGCTTGACACATCCCGCCATCGACGCCCCGCGTCCTCCCTCCAGCGCCCTGCTGGCCTGCGGCGTGGTCGGCGCGACGCTGCTGGCGCTGATCGCCCTGGGCCACGACGGCCGCCGCATCGCCCAGCTCGCGGTGCTTGCCGCCCCGCCCGTGCTCTGGCTGCTGTGGCCGCTGCACAGCGCACGCCTGCGGCGCTGGCGCACGGCGCTGGTGTGGCTCTGGGTCATGGGCTTCGGCCTGGATGCCGTGGTCCGCGCCTACCTGCTCGACACCTATCAGGCCGCGCCCGACAGCGCCATGGTGCTGGGCGCCGCGGCCAACACCAACGCGCGGGAAAGCGCCGAGTACCTGCGCATGCACTGGCGCTCCGCCGTCGTCTGGTCGGCCGCGCTCGTGGCGGCGGGCCTGCTGGCGGGCCTGTTCGCTCGACGCGGTGCCACGGCGCCGCGTGCGCGTCGGCCGTTCTGGGCGCGCTCGCTGCTGCTCCTCATCCTGCTCGCCGCTTGCGTGGCCTACGTGAGCAAACCCTGGCGCCGGCTGCACCCGGTCGTCTTCTGGACCCAGTGGTCGCAGTCGCTGCAGGACCAGCGCGCCGCCTGGGCCGACCAGGAGAAGACCCGCGATGCGCAGATGGCCCAGGCCCGGCAGATCGCACCGGTGATCACGCGCGAGGGACCGTCCACGGTCGTGCTCGTCATCACCGACAGCATCAACCGCGACAACATGGGCCTGTACGGCTACGGCCGCCCGACCACGCCGCGCCTGCAGGCGCACAAGGCGCAGGAAGGCGACCGCATGGCCGTGCTGCGCAACGCGTGGTCGGTCGACGCGAGCACCCTGCCCGCGCTGCGCAACATGTTCCATTTCGGCCAGCCCGCGAATGGAAACAACGGGAACGGCGACAGCCCGCCCCACCTGCTGGCCCTGGCGCGCGCCGCCGGCTACAAGGTCTGGTGGATCAGCAACCACGACGACCTGGCCATCGAGCAGCAGCACGCGCGCTACGCCGACGTCGTCGACATGGTGAACCGCACACCGGGCCGTGCCAGCGCCTCGCTCGACGGCGAGATCCTCGACTGCGTGCAGGAAGCCTTTGCCGACACCAGCACCGAGCGCAAGCTCATCGTGGTCCACCTGATGGGCGCGCACCCGCACTACAGCCTGCGCTTTCCCGAGAACGCCAATCCCTTCGACGACAGCGTCGACGCGGTCGAAAACGGCCTCGTGAAGGACGGCCGCTCGGCCTGGGTGCGCCACTTCCGCCAAGAGTACGACGCGGCCTTGCTGTACCACGACTTCGTGGTGTCGGAACTGCTGCAGCAGACCCGCAGCACCGGCAAGCCGGACGACTACCGCGCCTGGATGTACCTGTCGGACCACGGCCAGGAAGTCGGCCACGGCAGCGACCGTGCAGGCCACAGCCCCGCGACCGCCTCGGGCTACCGCATCCCGGCCGTCGTCTGGCGCAACCGCGAGCCGCTGCCCACCGACGCCGCCACGCAGCAGCCCTTTCGCGCGGACTGGGCCGGCTGGAGCCTGATGGACCTGCTGGGCATCCGCTGGAGCGGGCAGAAGCCCGAACGCAATGTGCTGGGCGATGCCTACCGGTGGCAGGCGCCGGAGATTCCGGTGACTGTCGAGTCGTTCTCGAAGTAGAAGTAGCTGAAGGTCAGCGATCGGCCACCGGCCGCACGGCGTGGGTGGCCTCGGCCGCCTCGTTCTGGCCGATCCATGCATTGCTGAAATCCACGGCATAGAAGTGCTGCGCGGCCTCGCTGCCCGAGCCCGACCAGAACTTGCGCAGCGGTGTGTCGGGAAAGCGTGCGCTGTCGATGGTGGGAACGGAGGTTTCGCGGGCGCACCACCGGGGCACGGTGACGGGCTCCCGTTCGGGGCTCAGTTCGAGCGTGAAGGTCTCGTCGACCAGGCCATGGTCGCAACGCCGCAGCGCCGCCAGCTCCACGATGGTCGGCAGCCGCCATTGCGAGATGCCTTCATGGCCCTTGGCGTTGAGCGCCTGCACGCGCTCCTGCGCGTCCATCAGGCTCAGGGCTTCGGCCTCGCCGACGCAACGTCCATCTTGCCAGGTCTGCCCCAGGGCGCAGCGCAGCCAGCGCAATCCCGTGACGGCATCGACGACGACGGCCGTCGATGCCTGCGCGGAGGCTTGTTCTTTCGGTGAGGCGGCCTGGTCGCAGCCGGCGAGCAACGCGACAGCCGCCAGGGCGGCGGCCTTCCACTTGCCATCACGGGCAAGCATTGATTTCTTCATGAGAACTCCCTGCGGTCAGCAACTTGGATCGAGATCGAACTCGAATGCTACCGCCGGGGGTGCGAGGTCCCGGGGCCGGCCTGGGCCCGCAGGACGTCGATTCAATGCACCGTCAGTGCGCCGGCACCAGGAAGTCCTGACTGATGCGCCCGCCCAGCTCGTTCACCCGGTCGAGGAACTGCGTGAGGTAGGCATGCAGGCCCGTCGCCAGGATCTCGTCGACGCGCGCGTACTGCAGGTCGGCCAGCAGCTTGCCGGCGCGGCGCTGGGTTTCGGCGCTCTGCTCGTTCTGCACCTTCGCGAGGTTGTTGACCACCTCGACCAGGCTCGCGTGCAGCGAGCGCGGCATGTCGGCGCGAAGAATGAGCAGCTCGGCCACGCGCTCGGGCTTGATCACGTCGCGGTACACCTTGCGGTACACCTCGAAGGCCGAGACGCTGCGCAGGATCGCGCTCCAGTGATAGAAGTCGTACTCCTGGTCTTCCTCGGTGGCGGCGCCGAAGAACTCGCTGTTGAGCGCGTGGAACTTCACGTCGACCAGGCGCGCCGTGTTGTCGGCACGCTCCAAAAAGGTGCCCAGGCGCGAGAAGTAGAACGCCTCATCCTGGAGCATGGTGCCCAGCGTGACGCCGCGCGACAGGTGCGAGCGGAACTTGACCCACTCGAAGAACTGCCCCGGGTCGCGCTCGAAATCGCCGGCGCGCAGCATGCGGTTCACTTCGAGCCAGGTGGTGTTCTGCGTTTCCCAGGCCTCGGTGGTGAGCGCGCCGCGCACGGCACGCGCATTCTCGCGGGCGGCCTTCAGGCAGGAGACGATCGACGACGGATTGCTCTCGTCCTTGACCATGAACTCCATGACTTCGTTGGGCGTGATCTGGTCGTACTTCTTGCTGTACCAGGGCAGCAATTCGCTGATCGAGAGCACGCCCTGCCAGCCGTACTTGGCGACCTCGGCCGACTGCGGCAGCAGCGAGGTCTGGTAGTTGACGTCGAGCATGCGCGCCGTGTTCTCGGCACGCTCGGTGTAGCGCGACATCCAGTAGAGGTGGTCTGCGGTGCGGGACAGCATCGTGGGTGCTCCTACTGCGATTGGCTTTGCGACTGCGTGGCCGCCTTCGGCTTGGCCGTGCGGTCCGCTTCGAGAATCCAGGTGTCCTTGGTGCCGCCGCCCTGCGACGAGTTGACCACCAGCGACCCTTCTTTCAGTGCCACGCGCGTGAGGCCGCCGGGCACCATCTGCACCTCGCTGCCCGAGAGCACGAAGGGACGCAGGTCGATGTGGCGCGGCGCGATGCCGGCGTCGACGAAGGTCGGCGAGGTCGACAGGCTCAGCGTGGGCTGGGCGATGTAGCCGTCGGGCTTGGCGATGACGGCCTTCTTGAAGTCTTCGATCTCGGCCTGCGTCGCGGCCGGGCCGATGAGCATGCCGTAGCCGCCGGCGCCGTGCACCTCCTTGACGACCAGGTCCTTCATGTTGTCGAGCGTGTACTGCAGCTCGTCCTTGTTGCGGCACATGTAGGTCGGCACGTTCTTCAGGATCGGCTTCTCGCCGAGGTAGAACTCGACCATCTTCGGCACGTAGGGGTAGATCGACTTGTCGTCGGCCACGCCGGTGCCCACGGCGTTGCAGATCACGACGTTGCCCTGGCGGTAGGCACGCATGAGGCCCGCACAGCCGAGGGTGGAGGTCGGGCGGAACACCTCGGGGTCGAGGAAGTCGTCGTCGACGCGGCGGTAGATCACGTCGACCCGCACCGGGCCGCGCGTGGTGCGCATGTAGACGAAGTCGTCCTTCACGAACAGGTCCTGGCCTTCGACCAGTTCCACGCCCATCTGCTGGGCCAGGAAGGCGTGCTCGAAGTAGGCGCTGTTGTACATGCCGGGCGTGAGCACCACCACGGTGGGCTCGGCCGTGGCCGGCGGCGCGCTGGCGCGCAGCGTTTCGAGCAGCAGGTCGGGGTAGTGGGCGACGGGCGCGATGCGGTTCTGGTTGAACAGCTCCGGGAAGAGCCGCATCATCATCTTGCGGTTTTCGAGCATGTAGCTCACGCCGCTGGGCACGCGCAGGTTGTCTTCGAGCACGTAGTACTCGCCGTTGCCCTGGGCATCGGGGGCGCGCACGATGTCGATGCCCGAGATGTTCGAGTAGACGTTGTGCGGCACGTTCACGCCCATCATCTCGGGGCGGAACTGGGCGTTGTTCAGGATCTGCTCGGCCGGGATGATGCCGGCCTTGATGATTTCCTGGTCGTGGTACACGTCGTACAGGAAGCGGTTGAGCGCCGTGACGCGTTGCACCAGCCCCTTTTCCATGCTCTCCCACTCATGGGAGGGAATGATTCGGGGCAGCAGGTCGAACGGGATCAGCCGCTCGGTGCCGGAGCCGTCCTCGTCCTTGGCGCCGTACACCGCGAAGGTGATGCCGACCCGGCGGAAAATCATTTCCGCCTCTTCACGCCGCGATCGCATCACCTCACCGGGTTGCTTCGCAAGCCATTGGTCGTAGCGCTTGTAGTGCTGTCGGATTGCAGCGCCCGCATAGGGGAGCTGCTCATACATCTCGTCGAATTTGTGCATGGAACGACCAATCTCCTTGAGCCATAGCTTAGCAAGTTCGAGGCCAGTAGAAGCCCTAGGTTTGGGCCCGATGCGAGGGCATTCGAGGTTTCGGGTCGTCAGGGCATGCGGTGGCGCCAGTAGCGCGGATCGCGCGTGCGTTCACACTTCAGTTCGGCCGGCGCCGGGCTCGCCCAATGGGCGGCGCCGCAGCGCGGGCTGTCGACCACCTGAACGCCGCGTTCGACGTAGCGCGCCACCACCTCGGGCGCGGGGTGGCCGAAGCGGCTGCGGTAGCCGGCCTGCACGAGCGCGATGCGCGGGCGCACGGCGTCCAGGAAGACCTCGCTCGACGAGGTCTTGCTGCCGTGGTGCGGCCTCACAGCAGGGAACCAACAGGAAACAGTGTCGTTTTCCACTGGGAGCGCGGGTGGTTGTGACGCGGCGGGATACAGTACCTCCCCGCACAACATCCCGCACACGTTCCCGCACATGGCCTACATCAGAGAATTCCGCGACGGCTATCGAGCCGAGGTACAGAAGCACGGCATCCGGAAGACCAAGGTTTTTCGCACCAAGCGGGAGGCGATGAAGTGGGCCAGAGACACGGAGTTGGATCTTGACGCCCTCAAAGGATCTGGGGGCATGACATTTGCGCAGGCTGCCGCCAAGTACCTGGTGATCGTGCCCGCCGAAAAGGCCCCGGGTGCTGCCGAATGGGAAGAGCGACGGCTCATGGAGATGGCTGCATTTTTTGGCGAGAACACCCCAATTGCGACGATCTCAAGCGTGCGCCTGGGCGAGTGGAGAGACGCCAGACTTAGAGAGGTCAGCGGCTCGACCGTAATCCGGCAGTTCAGCGTGTTGCGCAGTCTGTTCCGGGCTGCGGCTGACGACTGGAAGGTGCTGGAATCGAATCCCTGCACCGGGCTACGTTTACCGCAGCACAACCCGCCCCGACATCAGACATGGACATGGCAACTCATCAAGCGAGTTTTGAGGTCAGAAAATCGTAATGAGCGAGAGCTGGAGGTAATCCGGGCCTTTCATATCGCCGTACATACAGGCATGCGCCTGAACGAGATACTGAGGGCAAGAGTCGCGGGGAAAGTGGCTGTTCTGGAGCGGGACAAATCCAGCGGGAAATCATCGCCGCCCGTGAAGGTTCCGCTCGCCCGCAAGGGGGCCGCCCTATTCGCCAAGTACGGGGCATTCACGCTATCACCAGGGAACGCTAGCGCAACCTTCTCGGACATGACCGACGAGTTGCTGATCGATGGCCTAACATTCCACGACGCCAGAGCTTTTGCCCTGACGATGCTTTCGCGCCGACTTGATGTGATGACCTTGGCCCGGATCAGCCGCCACAAGAATCTCAAGACCCTCATGGACGCCTACTACCGCGAAACTGCTGAACAGATCGCGGCGCGCATCTAGCGCTTCGGCCAGAGCGAGTAATCCGCCTTTGGCACAGGCTGACCGGCAAGCGCGGCCTCCCGGCACTCGTTGTACTGCCCAGCCACCTCAACCAGCTTCAGCACCGTAGCGCCGAACGACGGGTCATTTAGCTCCGTCAGCTTTGGGCAGCTGCTGACCACCAGAGGGCTCGGGAATCCGTCCTGAGAGCGCGGAATTGATGCTCCGCAGGCCGTCAGGAGTGTTGACGCAAGTCCGATACACAGTGTTCTCGCGAACGATTGTCTCGGTCTTGGCGCGGATGGTCGTGTTGACCGGCTTGAGTTTGGCGATTGCATCAGCGGCTCCTTGCTGCGAGGCTTCCCTGGTTTCTCGGCGGATTTGGTCATCGCTGGCCTGCTTGGCGATGATTCGATCCTCACCAATGCCTATGCCATACCAGCCGGCCCCGCCGACTGAGACAGCCCATCCGAGGACGATGGCAAGGAGTACGTAGAGGTTCATGCACATTTCTCCCGAGAAAATAGACACATCGCCAGAACATGCATAGAAAACGGCGGTTTATGTACAAGTCCCCACTTGCAATCCAGTGTCTCGTGATCGGCTGAGCCGCAGAAGCAGCAGATGCGCGTCATGACGGTTCGCATGTTTTTGCCTCTTCAGCGCGACGGTTCGCCAAGCCTTGCACGAACTTGAATCGTGGCGAGCCGTCCGCGTTCTTGCCGGCGCGCACGAAGGACCAGACCACACGGCCATCATCGCCGCGTGCGAGGCGTTGGCAGCCACGAGCCCAATCACCGCGATTCCATGCCTGCATTGCCCCGCTGCTGCAGGTTGCGCCGGCCCCTAGGTTCCATGCGTGACTCGTCGCCATGTCGAAGACCATCTGCGACGGCGGGCGACGGAAGCACGGCGCTAGGCGCTGCTGCACGGCGACGACAGCGGCGCGCTCTTCGGCCTCGCACTTCTCATCGGTCCAGCGCTCTCCAACGATGATCGGCGTCTTCGTGACGTGGGGCGTGAGCCCGTTGCAGACGGTGGGCAGATCGCCAGCCAAATGGTCCGCGTAGACCACTAGCACCCTGGCCTTTCCGCTCTCCCACTTCTGCAGGAAGCCCATCAGGTAGGGGCTGCCAGCCACCAGCGTGGCGCCGGCAACGACGATTGTGCTGACGATCTTGGTCCGCGCACTCATTTGATGCTCGTCCCAGCCTTGAAGGCGGTGTAGAGGCTGACGACCGCTGCGATGGCGCCAGCGATGTATCCGAGCGGGCGGGCGAATTTGCCGATCCAGTTCAGCACCTTGAACGCGCCTTTGAGGTTCGCGAAGGCTTCCACCAGGTCGGAGGTGTTGGACTCGATCCGAGCCGTCGCCTCCGTGTTGGTGGCAAGCCCTCTTTCGATGCGCTCCATGCGGGCGTCGCCGTCGTCCAGTCGCTTGTTCACGACCTCAATCAGCTCGCCGGGTTGGGTGTCGTTGCTTGTTGGCATCACAGTTCAGCCGAAGCCGTCCAATCCAGGAAAAGCGAGTAGTTGCCAACTGCCGCGCCGATGGTCGCTGATAGCCCCGCGCCGTTCACTCCGACCGTGAGGAATGAATTTGCCGACAAGTTCACAGACGAAGAGCTGCCGAGCTGTGCCATCGTCGGGGCAACGCGCTTTGTCGCTTTGAAAGGGATTTCGCAGATGGTCGAAGCGCCAGAACCACCCGTGGGATAGGCGCCTCCTGTCTGAGTGGTGCCTATCTCGTAGTACCTCTGACAGCGGCGCAACTCTTCGCCGATTTCGATCTTTTCGAAGGTGGAGACCTGATCGGCCTCTGCCTGAAAGGCGCCCTGAAAGGTGATGGACTGCCCCGCCGTCAGCGCGCCCGTCTCGAACTCGATGGCAACACCCCGCCCTGCATTTGCTCCAGCGGCGAAACTGAAGAATTTCGTTTCGACTGATGCAGAAACGGTCAACGAACCTGTGGCGAGCAACGTCTTTGCAGTGAAGTTGTCGGTGGCATCTGCGGAGTAGGCATTCCAGGTAACCGAGGTGATGCCGACCGCAGAAATGGGAACCTGCACGTTGACCCGCTTGTTTGCCCAGTCGTAGCAGTTGCTCGACTCGATCCGCTGACCCCAAAGCGTGGCCGTCACCGACGCTGCGCCCGTGAGCGTTTGCGCGTACTGGTAACCCGTTCCAGCAACACGCTGAGAGGTGATGTTTGCGCCTGTACACGAGACGTAGAAGCGATCAGTTGTGTAGGCGATGGCAGCGCCTGCAGTGATGGCTTGTGATGCTCCACTATTCCTCTGATCAAAACGCAGCGCGCCGTTCAGGATGCGATTGCGAAACGGCGGCGTGGTGAGCGTTCCAGGCAGTGACGGGTCCATTGCCGTGATCAGGCCGACCGATACCAGCGACAGACCAGAATCCAGCGCCCCGCTATCCGGGATGATGGTGACAGTGGTGTTCGGCGCGGAATAGGCGGAACGCACCACGGTCCCAGTGACGATGCCCCCCGTGTTGGAAGTCCTCACCCTGGTGCCAAACGTGAATGTCTGCGTTTGGTCGCCCGGGACGGTGAAGGTGATTGCGTTCACGTAGGTCGGCGCACCACTGAAAACCACCCACTGATCGTTCGCAGCGAACGCATCGTTGATGCCGCTCACGTAGTCGATGGTTCGCATCGTGACCAAATTCACATCTTTGATGACGAACTTGTACGCCTGGCCGCCAACGAGCCACACCGCCCCTTGCGAGTTCAACCCCAAGGTGTTCAGCGTGATCGGCCAAGAGTTCGCATGCGCGGGAAGGCCGTCCCGGTCGTTGTAGGTGGCGGCGGCTGTGCTAGAGCCGGCCAGGTACACCCAAATAGTTCCACCCGACAACGGATTCCCGTTGACGTCCACCTGCTGGTCGTTGATGAGGGGGGCGAGAAATGCCATGCAGGCTCCTGGAATGAAAAAGCCACCCTGAGGTGGCTTGGTGCTTAAAATCGACCGGTGGAACTCACCGACTTCATGTGGCTAAAACTGATCGCCTTTGTGGTGGCGGCTTTTATCTATGGGATCTGGCGAGGGATGAACGGTCACTGAGAACCGACCACGGGAGCGGATCGGTACAGCAGCTTTTCCACTTCTGGGCTGCGAGCAAACTGCAGTAGCTGATTCGACTGCGGAGTACCGGAAATGGCGTTCTTGACAATGCGACTGTTCAGTAGCGAGTTCGCCCCTCGTCCAGCAGCAGCACCAGCAGCCAGCGCCATCGGAACAGCCGGAACCCCGAGCATCGCAGCTGTTGTGCCAGTTCCTAGTGCCCCCATGCCACCGAATACCCGCTGTGCTGAGCCGTGTCCGCCCTCTCGCGGTTTCAGGAATTGAGCTGAGATGTCAGCCAACTCTTGAAGCTCAGGGTTGTTGATGTTCTTCATGTTCGCCAAGCGAGCTATGGAGATATTCCCTTCTGCACCGTTCTGCGCAAGGTTCTCCAGCGCGAGCATGTTCCCGTACTGCTTGCGCACCAGAGCGAAATCGGCGGCCTGTTGTGGGCCTAGCGAGCGATCCAGCGCAGCCATCAGTTTGGACTTCAGGTCACGCGCGTAGTAGGCCTCGGGCGAGTTGCGCTGGCTAATCCGGTCGAGCGTCCTCTTGATGTTGTAGGCCGCTTGACCGTCAATCTCGCCGTTCGCCGCCTTCAGCATGATCTCGTCAACCTGATTGCCGATGATCTTGGCGCCGTCCGTGCCAAGTTCCTTGCTCGCCATGTTGGCAGCGTCGGCTAGATCGTTCACAAACTGCGGATCGACCTTCACGGTGTTCGACTTCAGCACCTGATCGAACTTTCCCCCCAGATCTCCCTGAGCCTTCCGGAGTGCCGCCGTCACGTTGTCAGAGTTCTGTCCGAAGGTCTTGGACAAGGCAACGTTTAGTTGGTCCTGCATCTTGTCGAGCGTGGCAGTGCGACCACTGAGCGGAACGTACTCAAGGCTCCCGGCCAACGCGTTCAGCGGCTTGCTGTTCACCAGTCGGTCAGCGGGAATATCGATGCCCAGTTGCTTGGCGCGGTCAGCTAGCACCTTCACCTCTGGTGCCATCGCACCGCCAGTGACGCTGCGACCAATAGCACGCCCAACGGTTCCTGCAGCCATCGTCGCTGCCGGCAGTGCGCCACCAATCAGCGCGCCAGTTCGTGCTGAGCTCGGATCGACCAAGCCAGCAGACGCCCCGCCAGAGATTGCGCCGCCCAGCACCCGGGGCACAAGGTTTGCCGCCCCCTGCGCTAGGGTCGATGCAGGAGCGCCACCAACAGTCATGCCGCCAGTTTCAAGAGCCAGCGCAAGTCGCGGCAGCACTCCAGCAGCCTTGAGCGGAGCTGCCAGAGCGCCACCGACACCTGCAGTCCCAGCAATCTGCGCCCCCACATCGCCCAGCTGATAGGCCAGGTTCGTCGGGGCCGTTTTGTCGTATTCAGCAAGACCTTGGTTGCGGGCCGTGTTCTCGCGTTCCACCGGACTCGTTGGCTTCTGTCCCGTCACCAAGTTGGAGACGCCAGCCGCAGGCCGCTTGAATTTCGGGTCGATCAGGCCATTCGGGTCGTTGATGTCGCCAATCGCGTCGGCGCCCGCCTTCGTGCCAGCATTGATGATCGTGTTACCGATACGCGCCGAGCCACGAAGTGCGCCCAGTCCGATGTCCCTGGCGACTCCAGCCCCCATCAACTTTGCGGCGCTGCTCACCCGTTCGCCCATGGTTGGCGCAGGAGTGGGCGGCGTGGGCTGCTCTACGGGCGCCTTGGCCTTCTGGTAGGCCGCAAGCAATTCCTCGTCACTCATCGACTCCAGCGGATTCGCGGGCGTCTCGGCTGCGTTGGCAGACGGAATGACCGCCTCTACCCCACGCTGGATCAACCCCTTTTCCTTCGGCAGTCGTGCGGCTACTTGCTCGCCGTACTGCAACGTGTTGGGGGCGTTGGGGTTGCGTGGGTCGGACACGGCCACACCCCGGCGAGCTTTCTCAAGTCCACCGGGTCCGCCGTAGTATCCCGCCGCAGTAAGGGCCGGATCGCCTCCAGCTTGCTCGTAAAGCTGCTTGACGTACCGGATGCCTGCACGGGCGTTTTGCGTCGGGTCATTGATGTCCCAATCCTTGTCAGCAACGCTCTTGAACGTCGCGGGGATGATCTGCATACCACCTACAGCACCAGCATTGGAGGTCTTGGTGTTCTTGCCGCCGCCCGATTCCTGCGTGTAGATGCTGCGGGCGAGATCGGCGACTGGGCCGGTCACACCCTCTGCCGAAAGCGCCGACGTGAACGGGTCTTTGACCGACTTGTAAGCCGCCATCAACTCAGCATCGCTAAGGGATGAAAGATCCTTCATTTCAGCAGCCCCCGGCGACGCATCTCTGCCTCAAGAGCCGAGGCATCAGGCGTTGCCTTGGATGCAGCCTTCCCGCCGTTCAACGCTGCCGGCTGCTTGGCGTAGGCGCTCGTGTCCATCGGGTCGTGGCCGTAGTTGATGCGCACGTTGTCGATGTCGAGCTTACGCAGTTCCACCGCACGTTCGTTGATACGCTTGATCTCGGCCAGGCGTTGTTTCACAACCTCGGTATCGTTGATGTTCTGGAAGAGCTCGTTCCAGGCTCGCTGGGCGTCGCCATCGGTCTGGACGCCCTTGTTCAGTCGCAGCGAGTCGTTGCGCAGCTTTTCGAGGTTCGACTTGAACGAGGCGAAGTTGCGGCTTTCCTCCGAGCTGAATCCGCTGGCGTTGCGTGCGGCGTTCTTCAAGTTCGAGATCGGACCGAAATCGAGCTTCTTGTCCTGAATCTGCTTCTCAATAGCGCCGAGGTCCGCATTGATGCTCGACGCCGTGCCGATGGCATCCAGCCCTTCCTGCTGCATCTTGAGGGCCGCCGCAGGCATGGGCTTGAGAACCTTCTTCTGCTCGGCAGTCGTTGCGGCAGTGGATGCGCGCAGGTCTTGCCCACGGGTCGTGGCGGCCACGGTGTTGGCATTGTTTGCTGCGGAGGTCTGGGCTTGCAACCTCGCATTTGCATTGGGAGTGGTGTATTCCATCTCCTTCCACTTCTGCTCCAGTTGCTGCTTCACACTCATTGCCTGCGCCCGCTTCTCCTCGATCAAAGCGGGGTCGTACTGGGCCGGCATCTGGGCGGCGGCCTCTGGGCCGAAGATTTGTGCCGTTTGCTGGCGCGCGCGCTCCCACGTAGCCTGGTCCCTGACGCCGTTCATGATCTGACCAGCGACCTCGTAGTTCTTCAAGTGCTGCTCTACCTGAAGCTTCATCGTCTCAAGGCCGGACTTCTTTTGTTCGTTCTGGAACTTCAGGGCGTCCTGCGCTGGCTTCACAAGGCCGGCCTTGTAGTAGGCGCTCGCAAGCCCTTCGGGCGCGGTGCCTTGAGCAATCCGGCGCTGCTCGGCGTCGTCCTGCATGCCCTGGCGTAGCTGCGACAGCTTCAGGCCGCCAAGCTCACGCTGCATTCGCTGATCGTCTACCTCTCCTTGAGAAAGAAGAGGCGTGACGCCTTTGCCGAGGTTCAAAATGATGCTGGGGTCGAGTGCCATATCAAGAGGTCCATCCCATGGAAGAGTTTTTGATCGCGATGGGGTCGTTTCCACCAACGTACCCTGTATAGCCGCTGTACCCGCCACCGTTATTGCTCAGGAGGCTGTTCCAGCCTTGAGTAGTACTGGGGTTGTTCGTGCGGAATGCATTCACAAGCGAATTCGCTCCATCTCGCAACGCGTTGCTGTTGGCAACTTCCGACGCTGCTGCTGTGTTCGCCGCGCCAGTCAAGTTGCCGCCAACGGCCGCCGCCGTCTCATTGCCAGCCGCCCCAACCTGCGCCGCCGAGTTCTGCCCCAATTGAGACTGGCCCGTCAGGAAGCTGTAGATCGTGTTGCGGTTCTGGTTGTATGCACCAAGGTTCGTATCCCAGGTGCTACGAGCGCGACTGAAGCCCTCATTGAACTTCGTGCCGGCGTAGTCCTCGTTGAACCGAGCGAGGTCTTTCATGGCGGCGCCAGACAGGAAGTTGCCTCGTGCAGCCTGACCGCGCTCGATTCCCTGCGTTCCCTGATCGAGGCCGAACTTGTATCCCGGGTCCGTCAACAGGTCTTTGCCGGTGAAGCTGAATTCCTCGCCGTTGCGATATGGGCGAAGCAAGGATCCATAGGTCGGATCGGCCTTCAATGCGTCTTCTTGCGCCTTCTGCTCGGCGTAGTACTTCGCAATCTCGGCGTTCAGGCCTTCTTCGTCAATCGTGGAGGCAGGCCCGTCATTGCCATTCCCCGCCGTAGAAACCCACTCTCGTGAGCCCGTTTCGCCAATCTCGTTGCCCCAATACCCTGGGCCAGTTCCAGGCTGCGTCCAAGAGCCGTTATTGTTCTTGGCTTGCTGCTGGAAGTAGTCGTTCGCTCCCTGCGGTCCCAAAGCGTCGATAGCTTCCTGGCCCGTGCGATACATCGGCCCCGCATTCGGCGCGGTGGATTGGCGGGTAAAGCGGCCGAGCAACTGAGCGCGCACCTGATCCGGCGTCAAGCCCGTTGCAAGGCCCATCGAAGTGACGCCACTGGACCCGACGCCGCCAGTCCCAAGGTAGCGACTCAGCAGGTTCTGTGCACCAACTCCGGCCTTGGTCCATGGCGACAGATCTTCGCGCATCTGAGCCTGAGCAATGATCGCGGCCTGATTGGCTGCATCCGAACCGCCCTGCTGCGCTGAAGCCGCATTCTTCGATGCGCTCATCTGGGAAACCGTCCCTACGGCGGCAATACCCGCCCCGACCCATGCGACGCTCATGACAACTCCTCCTGATATTCAGTGGTGGCGACTTCCGCCTCGATCTTTTCGATGTCGGTTTCGTCGGTCCTGAAGACGTTGATGAAAACCGTGTCCTGGTGCGCGTAGCCGACCTTTTGAATGCCAGGCTTTGACACTGCGACGTGCCCCGCCTGGAGGCGCCCCATGCCCGTCTCAGTGAGAACGGAGATGTCGCCCTTCGCAACGATGTTCACGCACTCTTTGAGGTGAAGCTTTCCAACCAAAAGAGAGCCTTTCGGGATGAACAAGGTTCGCGTGTAAACGCCGTCGATCAGCGTGTGCTGCACATCAAACTCACGCTGCTCAGTAGTCGGCAGATCAAGAAGGCTTTGCGTCCATGCGCGAATCTGCTTGCGAATGGCAGCTGGCGAACGGTCAGGCACGTTGAACGTGACTTCACCATCCACCAAGACGAGCAGCGCCCCTGGCCTCGTCATCGCGAAGCCTTGCCCATACTTGACCTTCATGCCGGTGCGCCTGCGGCGTCGTGCCAAACAATCGGGTTGATCGAGTGCAGCCAGACAGGCAGCCCCAGGTCTTCGTCGTAGTAGAAGCGGCCAACCCACAGGAGCGACGTGGGGCGCTCTGCCGTGGGGCCGCTCTGCTGCGAAGCAAGTGCTGCACGATGGGTGCGACTGAGCCACTGAGCCCATGAAGTCGTCCAGTTGCCGGCAGAATCGAACGGCTGACCGCCTGGGATGTCGTAGGACTTCATCAGTTGAACTCCGCCCACGCACCGATAAACACGCACTTCACAGGATCAGTCACCCGCAGACGAAAGACCCAGTCGCGGCCACGGCCAAGACGAAGGAACAGCGAACGGCACTTGAACTGGCCCATCGCGCCGATGTCGCGCCAGATCTCTTCAGACCACGTATGACCGCCGTCCTTGCTGTATTGCAGCATCAGTTTCGGCTGCGAGCCCTGCCCTGTCAGCAATCCAACACCGCCTTCCATCTCGATCCAGAGCTTCGACAGGAATGTGTATTCACCGGTCGATTGATGGCGAGACACCAACTCGCGCGCGATGGACTGGCCGTCGTCGGTGTAGATGCCGTCTTCAAAGCGGTATAGCTTGCCGTTCTCGTAGTCGGTGACATACGAGCTGTCCAGAAAATTGATCTGGATCTCGCCACGGTGGCGGCCACCCGACGACTCGGCGCGATGCCACTCGCGGCTCAGACCATCGAACACCCACGACTCATTGGCAGAGGGGAAGCTGATCTGGTAGAACGGATGCCCACTCACCATGTAGGCAAAGGCAGTCGCATTCGACACGCCTTCATACTGGCTGAAGATGTAGTCCATCTCAGGGTTCGACACGGGCACTGCGCTGTAACCCGACAAGGTGCAAACCTGAACAGCACCAAGACGGTTTTTGCGCAAGAAGATCATCGAGTCCATGAACTTGCACAGCGACCAGCGCGCAGCAAGGCCCCACTCAATCGCCGCAGCACCTACGCGAGCAAACGGAAAATCAAGCGCCCCCGAATCGCTCCAGAACTCTGTCGTTTCACTTCCAAACAGGACGATCTGCCCGTTGTCTGCGATGACTCGGATCAGGTTGTCCGGATTCGACTCAGCCGTTGCGAAATCCAGCGAGGTCCAGCCAGTCAGCCCATCAAGCGGCGCCGAAACATAGAAGCGGCCAGATTCAGGCTTCTGAACAATGAAGTACTGGTTCAGGAACGTCACCGTGTCTGCCCCCGGGAAATCCGGGTCGGTGATCTGCGCAAACGTCGAAGTCCCCGTGTCGTAGATGTACCCATTCGGGCCATCCACGATGATGATCTGAGTACCGTTGTCCGACATGTCCACACGCCCAGCAGACGTGAGCAACGTGCCGATGTTGGTCATCGTCCCATCGTTCGTCACGCGCCACAGCGTGAAGCGGTTGACGATGTAGAGAATGTCGTCCTTCTTCCAGGCCCCACGGCTCGCATACGCGCCGAAGTTGACGAATGTCGTCAAACCGGGCGTTGGATAGAGCGTCAGAGTCCCCTTCTCTCCGTCCTTTTGGATCTCGGCGTACAGGTTCGTGCGCTTCTGCGCATCGACGTTGTACGACTTGCCGAAGTTGCCAAGCCCGAAGAGAGGAACAGGCCTTATCGCCATTCCAGCGGCCCCGAGCGCGGATAGGCGCAGTCATCGACCGTGAAACTGATCGGCGCCTGGTCGGTCGCCCATTGCAGCATCAGGAACTTTTTCTGTGCAGCACGAGCGGAGATTTCCGCACGGATCGTTTGGTCCACGCCGTACTTCAGTGAGATCTCATCAGCAAGGAAGTACTGCAGGCTGTTGACGAACTGCTGCTGGATGTTGGTCGTGCCAGCAAGGATCACGTCCGGCAGGATCGACTGATAGCTCAGCGTCAGTCCCGGCTCTTGCGTCGGCGCCGGGTACAGGTGAAAGCTCAGATCGGGCGAGACGTAGAACACCTCCGGGTAGTCCGCCGTCTTCGTAAGGTCGTAGGCCTCCCAGATAGCTTTGGGGACTTGCTTCAGGGGGCGCGCTGAGCCAGACGCATCGGTGTACTTCAACAGGGGCACGCCGAAGTAGTCGGTCGGCGGCGTGACGATGCTTGGCGTTCCGATGGTCCACGTGATCGCAACAGGGTTGTTCGAGATGCGCGGCCATTGGAAGCCGTAGCTCGGAAGCTCCTTGATGACGCCGTTCAGCGCGTCCAGGCACAGGTCCGCATCCTCATCCTCCACCTTCTCTCCAACACCAATGGATTGGCAGAGCTGCAACGCACCTTGGATGACCTTGATCGTGGTCAGCGACCAGTCCAAGCTGGCATCAATGACGATGGTCATGCCGTCCTTTCAGGCAAAAAACCCGCCGAAGCGGGCTGGGTGGTGGCGGCCATGGTCACGATGCTTCTACGACAAACTTCAGCGAAGACGCATAGGTGGTCCAGTCGGCAAGCACCAACTGCGAGCCGTCTTGCTTGCGCAATTGGAAGTACACGTAGCCGTCGTAGTAGTCCTGCGGACTGACTGTTATCTGCTGCAGTCCGTTGGCGTCAAACTGAGAGACGCTCAGCCGAGAAAGCAGCGTCTGGGAAACGGCAAGATTCACCTTGATCGTGTAATCGTTGAACTTCTCGATAGACACGACGGGTAGGAAGTTTGGATCTCCCATCAGTCGCAGGAAGGAGAATGCGGACCCGCTCCAAACCGTGTAGATGCGCGCTGCTGGTGGCGTTGGCGATGTGAACCGGTACGCGCCCATCGAGTTCGTGCAATCGAGATAGCCCGGCTTGATGTCGGCCTTCGGCAGCACCAGCGAGGCAACCTTTTGCGCCAGCATCGTGTTCCCCTGCTTGGAGAAGTGGATGCTGTCGAAGCGATAGACGGAGGCCGGCGTGCTCGCGAAGAAGTCTTCGAGATCAACGAACGCGAAGCCGCGCCTTGCTGCGATCTCGCGCGCCTTGTTGATGTAGCGCTTCATCAGCGCCACTGAGATCACCGCGCCTGTAGTCTGTGGGGGCGATATAAGCAGCATCTGCGCGCTTTCCTTCGCTGCCAGAAGTCCGTCATAAATGGTTTCCAGGTTGGCACCGTATTGGGAAACCGTCTGCGGACCACTGATAGCGCCAGCCCATCCGTCGTTCGCGCCGATGATCACGATGGCCAGATCGGGGGCGAAGGAGGTCAGCGCAGTAGATAGGTTGTCAACCAGCCATTTCGAAGAGGTAGACCCCTTGCCTGTCAACTTGACGTTGCTCAGCGTCGATGAGATTCCGCAGAAGACCACTTCGCGATTAGTCGCGTGTGGAACCGACGCTGTGCCGATCCATTGGGTGAGCGTGATTTTTTGAGGCAACCCGTTGTTTGAGAAGTTCGGGACTTCAACGAAATGCAGTTCCCGACCTTGATACGGGCTCGCCACCGTGGTCCCCCCGGTGTTCCATGCAACAACCTGGTTCACGCCATTGACCTGCACGTTGAATGAGCACCCCGTGTCCAACGGGTTCTTCAGGAACCACAGGTAAATCTTGTTCTGCGGCCCGGAGTGCTTGTAGTAGAAGTTCGCTTCCTGTGCCTGTGCTGTAGCGCGGATCATGTTGACCCGGCCATTGAAAGGCATCAGGAACTGCGCGGCACCATTCCCGTACAGAGCGACAGGGCCAACCGTTCCTGTCCCCATCTGGAACACCACCTCGTCACCATGCATGAAGAACGGGTCGTTACGGATCAGCGCATCACGCAGAACGAACGACCACGAGTTCAACCCGGGGTAGCAGTCCGTCGCGTTAGCCCGCCCCGTGGCGTCGAAGTCCTGATGGTTGTAGCTCAGGCTGTCGCCAGTTACCACCACAGTCGGGTAATTTCCCGCCGTCGAGAGCCGCTGCGGAAAGAGAGACGAGAGCTTGCTGATGGCCCTCGTGAACACGCTGTCCGGGTACATCTCCTTCACGGAGTAGTTGGGGAAGCGCGCACCCTGATTGATGAACTCGCGGACGTTCTCCAGTCCAGTCAAGTCGGCGTTGATTTCGTAGTCGCCGGGCGGCGCAAGCAGAGACTTCCCTGCTGCTGCGGTCACCGCGTCCTGCACCGTCGGGTAGTCGAGCACGTTGGTGGGAAGCTGTGCCTTCGTAGGCCGCCCATCCAGCGCATCCTGTACCGTGCCCTCGGGGGTGCCGACCTTGGTGGCGCCGTCAGTGGCAGCAGCTTCGGCTTTCTTCAGCGCATCAGCATCGATGCCTAGAGCATCTGCGATCAGGACATCCGTGTACGTGTTCACACCACTCACAGCGATGTCGTACAAGCCATTGGCTACGTAAAACTCGAAATAGCCGTTTGCGTTCGTCGTCAGCGGATTCGGCGTGACTGTGACGCCGTCGTCCGAGTAGATCGTTGCAGGAGTAGCAGTCCCCGCGAGCTTGACCAGCACCTTGATGCCAACCACCGCATCGCCGTTGCGTGCCGCAATATTGTTCTGGTACTTCTGCATGACCTATGGCCTCAGGCTGCCTCTAGGGTGTACTGATAGGTCGGGATCGAAACATCCGACCAGTTGCCTTCTTCATCCTGGACGCGCGTGTGGGTCACGGCATGACGAAGCGCATCGAGAAAGTTCTCATCGATGGTGGTCGGGATATTGCGCGGGTATGCGTTGATCTTGTAGTTGTGGCCGATCTCCACGGGCGCACCTTGGCCGTGGAATGTGATTCGGTGCTTCTTGAGTGCGGGTTGCTGCCCGGAGATTTGCGGGGCTTCGCTGCTGTTCGGGATACCACGGGGCATTTCGTTTCTCCAAAGAAAAAGGCCCGGTGGTTAGCCGGGCCTTGGGGGTTAATGGATCGTCGGCTTAGCCGAGGGCTTCCCACACGAAGGTCTTGGAAGCAACCATCGTGGTTGCAGTCACCGTGAAGGTGCTACCCGACACGGCGATGCCGTTGGTGGTTTCCAGCGTTCTCGTGCCGGCAGCGACGGTGTGGATCGAGCTGGCCGAGGCCATGCCCGTCAGCCACTCGTCACTGATGCGGTCGGTGACGTTGTGGAAGCGAACCACACGAGGCGTGAAGCCCACGGTGAAAGTCGCAGCCGCAGCAGCACCAGCGTCGGAGACGACGTAGCCGGTGGCATGGTTGACGATGCCGCCGCTATTGGCTTGGGTGTTGGTGGTGAGTGCCATGATGGTCTTTCAATGAAGTGCGCCCACGGGTTAGGTGGGCGCTGTTGGGTTAGGCGGAAGCCAAACTTTCCAGGCGCAGAAGCCATGCCTGGTTCAGAACGACGGTGGTCGTCATGGCCTTCCAGCCCACGGTGGCGCGCTGGTTCAGCGGATCGGCTGCGCCGGCAGAACCGAGAGGCTTCACGATGGTTTCCATGGCGTGACCGGCGAGCGGCACATTGCCGTAGGCATCGGCTGCGATG
Source organism: Variovorax sp. GW822-FHT04A09 (assembly GCF_058801005.1). Taxonomy (NCBI): domain Bacteria; kingdom Pseudomonadati; phylum Pseudomonadota; class Betaproteobacteria; order Burkholderiales; family Comamonadaceae; genus Variovorax; species Variovorax sp. GW822-FHT04A09. Next base: position 1,838,968 of record NZ_JBXAMV010000001.1, read on the forward strand.
AAGAGCGTGGCGTACACGTCGTTCGAGCCGCCGCCAGTTGCCTTGTAGCCTGCGGTCGTCGCGGTCGTGGCGTTCACCCAGATCTTGCAGTTGGTCGAAGAGACGAAACGCAGGTTCTTGTACGAGCCGATCTCGTCTTCGATGATCCCTTCTTGCGAGCCGTAGTCCGAGGTCGATTTGTAGCCCGTGATGGACTCCAAATCGTGCTCAACGTCCGGGTGCACCAGTGCGATGAACGACTTGCGGACCGAACCAGTGCCAACCTTGTCGGAGGCGTCGACGCCTTCCTTCATCCACTTGGCGTTCTGGTTCTTGAGGAACCGGATCACCTTGTTGAGGTCGTCGGCAGTGACCTTGTTCACCAGCGCGAGGCGGTTGGCGACGGCGGAAGCGTAGGCCACGTTCGTACCGGCCACGAGCACATCACGGCGGATGAGGTCGATGGTCGTGCCGGCCTGGTCGCCGAGGATGTCGGTCGCCTCGGTGATCACCGGGTCTTGGTTCAGCAGGCTCACCTTGTCCGACATTGTGACGAAATCGCCGTACTGGAGAGGCGTTGCCAGGATGTCGGTCGTGGAAAGCTGCGAGCCGGAGGGCGTCACACCCTCGACAAGCGCGGTCGTCGCGGCTGCGAGCTGCGAGTAGCGGCGGAACTTGACTTGCTCACCGCTTCGGGTCGGGAGCGGACGCTTCTGGCCGAATCGACCGTGAATGTCGTTCGGCTGGGCGCGGCGCAGAAGGTTGCGGTCGTAGAAAGCCTGATTGCCTGGGGCGACTTGGCTCAGGGTGGTCACATTGGTCATGTTGATCTTTCTCTAGGGCTTAGTACCCTTTGACGCGCTTCACCTCGCGGGCAAAATCAGCGTCGGACATGTTTTTCATCCGCTCGGCCATTGCCAGTTGATCGTCCGGGGCGACTCTCGCGGAGCCTCCACCAGCGCCAGCGCCTGGAACAGCCATAGCGGACACCTTGGCTTGCTTCGCAACTTCGGCAGCGAATCGCTTGCCAACCTGTTGCTCTGTGAAAGCCAGTTTTTCTGCAGTGATTTCACGAATCGCTACCAGCGGGTCATTGACCTCAGGGCCAAGAGCGTCGAAACGCGCCTTGATTGCCTTTTCAAGCTCAGGATCGATCGACACATCGAAAATGCCCGGGTGGACCTTCTCAATGGCTGCCTGCCATTCCTGCGCCTTCTGCTCTTCCTGATGTCGCGGAGTCGGATCTTTCGCAACGAAGCGGATCGCATCTGCCAATTCCGGATTCGCATCCAAAATAGCTGGCTTGTTTGCCTCGCGCTCTGCTGCTTCTCGCCCTCGACGTTCTTGCGCGCGCTCTTGAGCCAGTTTGGTCGCCCAGGCTTGGTTGTCCTTGGCGATCTTTTCGGCTTTTGCTACGCGCTCTTCGAGAACCTTGATTGGGTCCGGCTCTTCGGTCTTGGGCTCTTCAGCCACCGGCTTCTTCTCGGGCTCGACAACCTTCTCAGGCGCCTCTACCTTCGTGAACTTGCCGTCAGCGCCTCGTGCGGTAGTTGCTTGCGCATCCGCTTCGAGCTTTGCTGCTGCCTCGTCGTACTCCTTCTGGTATTGCTCGTCATTCACTTGCATCGAATTTGCTCCTTCGGGCCCTTGCGGGTAGTCCGTCTTCCGTCAACCTGCCCCGTCCTCTTCGGATAGTGGGGCGCGCATGCCTTCAAGCTCCGACAGGAGCGTTTCGGGCAATTCCTTCATGTCGCGCAGCGCCTTGATACGGCCACGCGTCTGTTCGTCGTCTTTGTTGATGAGCTGCACGGTGAGCTCGCTGACCTTTGCGTCGATCTCGGCCACCACGAACGGCCATGCGGTCTTCGTGCGCTCCAGCCAGTCGGTGATGTAGGAAATCCGTACCGCGCTCATTGCGGCTCAACAGGCGGTTCGCCCAAAGAAAAACCGCCTTCAGGAGGCGGTTCATTCGGGGCAATCTCTTCTTGCGGAGGCATGCCAGGATCTGGCGGCATCTGCTCAGGCGGCGCGAGCTCTTCGGGCGGCGGCTCAGGAGGTGGTGTTTGTTGCTCCATCATGTGTGCCAGAGCCATCGCAACGGCCTGATTCACCATGTCGGTGATCGCACTCGGGTCCATGCCTGGCGCAGCAGCCAAAGCGCTGTCCTTGGCCTTCTCGATGGCGAGCAGTGCATTGGCCTTGTCCGCGTCGATCTCGGCCTTCATGCGCTTGAACGACTCATCCTCGGACTTCTGCTGCGCCTTCTGCAGGTCTTGCTGGGTCTTCTGGAGCTCTTGTCCCATCTGCTCCATCTGCTCGGCGACCTGCATCATTCGCTGCTTCATCTGCGGGGGGATGTCGCCCTCGCCTTCCTTATCCTCAAGGATGGGCGACTCCTTGCCGATCTCCATCACTTCCCAGGTCTGACGAAGCAGCTCCTTGGCGTCGATCAGCGGCGCGGTGACGGGGTTGCCAAGCGCGAACTCCGAGAACGCGCGAATCTTGTTCGTCAGCACTTCCTTCTGCATGAACGAGGCCGTGCCGGTGGCTTGCCAGTCCATGAACGACGACTTGCCGAACTCCTTGATCTGTGCCCACAACTGAGCCGCTTCATCGCCGTGGATCTTCTGCACCGTCTCGGGCGTCAGATACTTGAGGTTCCAGTCGATGTAGCACTCAACGATGGGCTCAATCCACATCGAATCGATGTTCTGGATCACCTCTTTCATCGGCAGCGAGCTCGCCGACATGATCATTGAGATGCCGGAAGCGGTCTTGTTCAGGTTGCGCGAGTCGTCGCCCTGCGTGTACTTGGTGATGCCGGTGTCGTCATCCGAGAACTGCTCAGACATGCGGATCACGTCAATCCATCCGCCAGTGATGTCGGGCTCAACCTGGAACTGGATCGCCGCTTGCCTCTGCTCAGGCGACAGGCCCGGCTTGAACTGGTAGACCTTGCCCGGGTACTTACGGAAGTCCTCAGCCGGCATGAACGCAGAGCGGTCCACTGCAGCCGTCCCAAGCAGAGCCATGCCCTTGCCTTCCATGAACAGGCGGAAGGCTGCATTCGTGACCTTCTGATGCGGCGCATTGTTCTCAGCGACACCCACACCCCACATTTCATGCTCGACAGCCTCATACAGGCAGCGATGCGCCGGGCTCTTGCCGCTGTAGGGGTTCTCCACCGCCTTCACAACGACGCCACCAGCCATGATGATGATCGCGTCCACCATGTCGCCCATCTGGCGCTCTTCAGCATCTGCGGCCAGCATGGACGATTCACTTGTTTGAACGCTCTTCGACCACGCGTCAAAAGTCGAGGCAGGCACCTTGCCGAAGAAGCGCGCAACCTTGATGCGGTCGTTCTTGAACCAGTACTGAACGTTGCCGCGCATCTGCGATGCCCGCTCCGAACCAGTCTCGTTGCCACGGTCGCCCGGGCCGATCATCGCCATCTCGACGTTCTTGTAGCTCTTATCGCTCTTCCATGCGGCTACTGTCGTCGGGCTCTCCATCGTGACCCAGAAAACGCCAAGGCCGCTTGCAACCTCACGCGCTTCCGGGTCTGGGTACACGTCAAGCGTGTTGCCGAGCTCGAAGTAAGGAAGGTCAAACTCGAACTTCTCTTCGGTCAGGCCCTCATCCGTCGCCATCGTCTCGGTGATGACTTCCTTGCGCACGAACGGGCCGAACACGAAGCCAGTGCCGTAAGTAGCCAGCGTGTTCACGCCAGTCTTCAGAAGCTCCTTCATGTGGCCGCGCTCCATCTGCTCGGTGATGATGTCCTCCATCACGTCAGCAAAGGGCGCAAGTTTCTCGTTCGTTGGGGTCGTGTCGAACGGCATCTGACCACTGCCAAACAGCGCATCGGTGATCTTTGCCCGGGCCGCACGCACCTTGTTGCGGGTGGAGCCGATGAACAACCCCTTGGCCTTGCGCGAGCGGGCAGCACCAGTGCCGCTGGTGTCGTCCTCGCGAGGGATGCGCAGCACGTCCTGGTAGCACTCAAGAAGCTTCAGTTCCTGCGGCTTGCGCGCATTTTCCCAATCGACAAGGCGCTGTTCGAGCAGCAAGCCTAGCGAAGTGGTTTCTTGGAGCGTGTCGGCCATAGGTTAGAAGTAAATCCCTGATTCGTCCGGTTGTGCCTGAGGAAGCGGAGGCAACTTGCCCCAGTCTTCGTTGGTCATGCTCTCCGCGTTTACCGCGATGTAGCGAAGGTTGTCCGCGCCGTGGCTCCACTCGTCATGGAGCGGAGCGCCTGGCTCGTTCGTCTGTTGGTTGATGCTGCGGCGATAGCGCTTGGCGCACTGCACCAGCCTTGCCGCATTCGTCTTGTCCATGTACAGGCGCGGGAAGGTCATCCGCGTGAGCCTGATGCCGTCCTCTACGCTGATGTTCGGGGTGATCTCCACATCCCAGCCCAGCGCCTTCATGATGTCCTCCGCACTCTTGCCAGTGCGGTAGTCCTTGTGCCTGCCGTCGTGGGGCAGATAGACCTTGCCCCAGTTGTATTTCTTCTCTTTGAGCAGCGCCGAGTAGTGGGCCAGCGTCTTGTGGCTGTCCTCGATGTTCTCGATCACCGCCAGCGCCGAAACGCTCTTCTGCACCAAGCTGATCGACATCGCATCGTTCCAGCCCAAGTCGAAGATCACCTGAACCTTCAGTTTCGGGTCATGCGGAACGTTGCAAATCCGCCCCTCTTCCTCTGCGACAGCAATCTCATCGTAGTAAATGGCCCCTGCAACAGCAGGCTTGCACTTACCTTCCCAGATGTTCTCGTACTCGGACTTAGGTAGCGTCGCCTTGGCGTGCAGCCGCTCCTTCTCCAGCACCTCGGGGAACCACGGGTTGTCCGTGTAGTTCATGTCAACGATCAGCGCGTCTTCGGGCTTGTTCGTGATGAACCTGTCGTATGTCTCGTCAGTCTCCAGCTCAGGGTTGAACGACAGCCAGATCTCAGAACCATCCTTGCGGATCGTCGGAATCAGCACCGACCATGACCGCTTACTGACCGACTGGGCCTCTTCCACCCAAACGATGTCGCATCCCTCGAATGACTTGATCGAGTCCACCGTCTGGTCAGACAAGCCAGAGAATGAGAACTCCGTGCCGTTGGCGCCTCGAAGCTCGTTCTCCAGAACCCGATAGAACGAAGTCAGCCCCAGCGCCTCGATCTGGTCCTTCAGCAGCTTGTGAACAGACTGCTTGATCGACTTCTGAACTTCCCGCGTGCACAGGATGCGCAGCCGCCTGGTCGTGCCAAGCACCAGCAGCGCACGGGCAAAGCTCCATGACTTTGCACTACCCCGCCCACCCTTTGCCCCCTTGTAGCGCTTCCGCTCTGTCAGCAAGAAGCCGAGCTTCTCGGGGATTTCCAGTCTCATCGAGCCGGCTTGATGAACTCGACGGTCCAGTTCATATCCACAGGACCGCCGTTCGCGCCAGTGATCTCCGTCTTCTCGACATACAACCCGCTCGCCTTGCCGCGAGCGATCTCAGCGGCCACAGCAGCGGCGTATTTCTCAGCCTTCTCCGCTTTACCACTCAGGTCCGCCAGGCGCTGCAGATGGCTCTCAAGCGTCATCTGCGAGGCCTCCACGACTGGCGCCCGAAGTTCCGCAAGCCTTGAGGCGATCTTGGGGTTGTCTGTGAGTGCTTTCGCCTCCCGATTCACGGACTCGGGCTTCATCCGCCCAGCGCTGTAGCAGCGTCGATAGGCCTCACTGGCGTTCCCCGTCTCCATGTACGCGAGACAGAACGCTTCTTGCTTCTGTGTAAGCGCCATGGTGGTTCCTGAAATAAAAAAGCCCGCTAGCCTCTCGACTGCGGGCAATGTGGCAACTGCGTTTGCCTGTGATGAATCAGTGGCCGGCGCTGATCTCCGGCTTTCCTGATATGCCATCCGCTTATAGAGTCTGAGACTACAGGGTCACTCAGAGCCCACTTCGCTTTAGCCGCGCATCAGCCTGCGCATTCACTGAATAGGTGCCGGGTCAGACTGAAGCTAATAAAGCCGATGGTGGTCGTTGATCTGCCCGGCGAACGAAAAAGCCACCGAGTATTGCTACTGGGTGGCTTGTGGGTTGATGGCGATGCGGGCGGCAGCCACTGGATTTACTTACTTGTGCGCTACCTCTGTACGAGAGGCCCGCTTTCAATGCCAGCGCCGGCGCTACTTCACCATCACGGCTGCGGACTGCTTACCGTCTCCCGAACCAGAGGCTACGTTGGTACGCAGCCAAGGTGTTGGGTCTTCCGGCAATCCGCATGCGTCATGGAGCGTCGCGAAGGAATCGAACCCTCATAACCGAGGTAGAAGCTCGGCGCTCTATCCGTTGAGCTAGCGACACATTTACCTTCCGCCGACGCCACACCATCCTCACGGAAAGTTCGATTCATGCGTCTGCGCGGTCGATTGCGCGCGATCCTACACGATGTTTCTTTCGTGTGCAACTACTTTCTTCGGTTTACCAGCATCGTCCTGCCTCCATGGACAAGTGCGGCCAGAACTTCGTAGGTCACGCCCAGTTCCCGTGCTGCTACTGCTGGGGGCGTCTTCGTCCTGACGTAGCTCCAGCGGATAGCATCGCGATTCTTGTCTGGAAGCTCTCGGACGGCCTTCTCCATGACGCTCCCGTCCAGCGAGTCCAGCGGGTCGCTCAGTTCAGGCGCGTGCCACTGGCGACCGTGGGACTTCCCCATCTTCCAGATCGGACCCACCCATGACGGGCGACGAACTGAGACGTAGCGCGCCCAGTTCTCCAGCCTCTTGTGGATGGCGTGGTGCTTTGGGTCCACCAGGTGGAAGTCGATTGGCTCGATCTTGGTCTTCATCAGCATGGTCGCCCTTCTTCTCCCAGTCCGCGCTTTTCTATGCCTGCCATCACGCCCTCAACACCAGTCCCCCAGTCTGACCAACCTTCAGCGATGTCATGGCACGCGCGACGTTCCCGCAGCAACGCATTGCAGATGGCCATAAGAATTTCAGGCACTTCCGCCACCAACTCATCTGGCAGACCCGCCTCTTGCGCAACAGATCGGGCGATGGCTTCGTTGAAATCCCATGATCCGTTCATACCGCCTCCTTGCTCGTGTCCAAAAGGTCTGGGTCGATTACAGGAAGCTCAACCGGCTGCAGCGTTTTGCCTTCGAGTCGGTAGACGCGGTTCGCAGTGGCGACATACAAATTCCCCTGAAACATCGTCATCGCCTTGATGTCTTGTCCGCAGGGTGTTTCAGCCAAAACCTCCCATCCTGGCCTCCATTCGTTCGGCAAAACTTGTGATTCTTGGTTCATTCGGCGTTCACCTTCACAGCCGCCCACATGAGCGCGACGAAAACGATGGCGCCGCACACTGGTAGGACCACAAAGAAACCAATCGCTTTAATAACTTCAGCGTCCATTCTGTTTCTCCAGTCTTCGCAGCCTCTTGCCCATGACGGCCTTGAAGCGCACGAGGTACTCAATGTCGAACTTGGCAACATGGTGCATTGCCTCCAGATGCTCGACCCATTCATTCCCGTGGTCCCTGACGAGGGCTTGCCTGAATGCCAGTGCCATGCCTCCCTTGTGCCGGTTGCAGACGATGCATTGCAGCTTGATCTGCGGCATCCAGAAACGAAGGTGAGGCGCACTACCCACCGAGCGAAAATGGCCGGCATCGTAGGTGCCGCCGAACTTCTGCGCTGGCGTGGCTCCGCAGGTATAACAACCCTCTTCGCGAGACAACGCTGTGAGCCGCACAATCCTGTTCACGATCACTTGGCATTCAGCAAGCCATTTCGCCCTCGGCTTCAGCTTCTCTCTGGTCTTCCGGTCCAGAGCTCTTTCGACTCTCTGCTTAGCCTTGCGTTCCCGCTCTTGCACTCTTTCTTTCTTAGCTTTAAGGGCTGCGAGAAAGGCGTCAATGCAGTGAGCATGGATGCGCATTCCCCGCTCTTCAGCGGTGAAGCGCTCTTTGCAGTGACGGCAGCGGGTTGGGAGGCGGGAGAGGGTCATTGCGGCTGAAATGCGGGGCCTGTCCAAACCTGCTTCTCGCCGGTTTCTTTGATCGTCACATCAATCTGATTAACTTGGCCGTAGCGGTGGTCATCGACCCAAGTCATCCCCGTAATCTCTGCCCCTGCGTCCTGTGCGATCTTGCTGATTGACCACCATGCGATCAGATCAGGAATGAATCGATAGAACTCCTCCTCGCTGAACTTCATAAGATCAGTGATGTGTTCGATTGCGTACCGCTCGTTCATGCAACCTCCATATAGTGCAAGTCCACATCCCGCGCAGCAGCGGTCGCATGCAGAAATTCCAGCCAGTCGCTGAACTGGTTCTTGCCAAACTTGCTGGTCTTGAGCCCGAGCATCACGACGCCGCCATTCAGGCCCTGAGCGAGCCGCACGGTTTCGCCCTGGAATGCGGCAGTGAGGATGTCTTTCCATTCCTCATCCGTGAGCCAGACCATCTTTCCGTTCACAGGCCATTGCACTTGGTCGGCGAAGGCCTGCAGGATCGGCCATTGAGCGGCGTTCTGCTCAAGCGTGCGGGTTGGCTCCTGCACAGTGACGATGTAGCCGTCTGGTGCGTTCTCGACGCCAGCATGGGCACGGCGGCGGGCTTCCTCGTGTGTGAGGCGGTAGGTGTGCTTGTCGCTCATAGAAATGCCCTCCCGACCTTGCAAGACGCCTTCTCCACCTTCACCCCTTGAGCGCCCAAGGTGAAAGTGTTGGCAAGCAATGTGCCAAGGCAGCAGGCTAGCAACAGAGCGATGAGGTATTTCATTTGGCACCCCACACAGCATGCAGCGAATGTCTGCTTTGAAGAGCTGCCGACACCACCTCGTCTGCAACTGCTGGCGCAGCCACAATGCGGTGCTCGAATGGCGGCTCCGGCTCGTCGTCGTGGTAGACCGGGAGACTCGCGTCCACCGTCACCACCTTGGTCTTCTTCTGCTTGTTCATCGCGACACGCTGGGCAATGGCCTCGCGCTGTTCCAGCCACTCTTTTCCCGCCTCAGTGATGCGGTACGGCTGGTCATCAGCACGCATGGACTTGTGCTTGCGCAGAACTGCCATGGCGCGATAGACCTGAAGCTCTGTCAGGCCCAGCCTCTGCCCCATCTGGCGGGCGGTGTAGAGGCCATCGTCAGACATCAGCTTGAGAAGCATCATGGTGTGGCTCACGATGCATCCTCCCCAACGATAGAGCGGTAAACCTTGCGCCACAGCTTCCCCTCTTCGGTGAACCATGGGTAAGGGCATGCATCGAGGATGGTCTGACCAAGCTTGGCGGCGCGCTGGGCGTCGTTGGTCACGGCGCGAATGACGTATTCAGTCATGCAACCTCCTTGTGCTGGGTGGGCACCGGGAGCCATTGCAGCGTTTCGTCTTGGACGTCTTCTCCGGGGTCGCGGATGGGGCGAAGACAGCTATCGATGGCAGTGCAATGCAATTCGCCCCAGGAGTCCAGGACAGGTCGATCAGTTGCCCATACGACTTCACCTTTGCCATAGCCGTGGCGGTTATAGCCATCCAAGACGTGCAAAACTCTCACGATCTTTCCCTCATTCCCGATAAAGCTACGGACGAATACCGCCAAATCACCCGGCTTGCAGTTCATACGGCCTCCTTCATGTCGGCCAACACAGGCGAGCCGCCATACCGCTGCTTTGCATCAGCCATCGAAGCAGCAGGACCAAGCTCCCGCCACTTCACTGCGAACCATTCCTTCTTTACTAGCTTTCCCGAGCGGTCATATTCGGTGAAGAACATGCCGGTGGGGATGCGGACGATTTCAAGGGCGATCATTTCAGTTCTCCTTGCGTTGGCGGCCGGATTCAATCGGCCCGAAATAGACGGGAATGCGCGATGTCGCTGAGGGCTTCGCATGGATGGGCACGGTGCCTTTGCTGTCATTGCCGCCCGAACGCAGTCGATGCACTGATTCCACTGAGATCCATCCATCCGGCGCGAGCGCGTGAGTCTTCTTTCTGGTCATCTCTGTTCTCCTGTTGATGGCCTCGGCCGGTTGGCGAACCGCCACTTGCCCACCGCATTGCGCTCGATGTGCCCGTCCTTAGCCAGCCGATGCAGGTAGTCGTGGCCGGTCTGCTCCGTCACCTTGAATCGCTGTGCGATGCAGGCTTGAGGGGGCAACTGGTCGTTCTCCGCAAAGAACTCGTGGCAATAGGCCAGCACCTCGGCCATGAGCGCCTGCTTCGCCAGCTTTAGGTAGGCCCCCTTGCCCGGGATGCCTGTTGCGTGCGCCCGGGGCTTCCTGACCTTCGGCCCTAAAGCGACCTTGACCTTGACCCTGGCTTGATGCTGTGGCGTCGGCAGGCCTCGGAGTTGTGCGGCGATGCGGTTTGCCGCTTGGCATTCGGCGCTGAATTCGCTCATGCTTCACCTACCGTTTCAATGCGGCGCATGACGCTGGTGGAGGCCAGTTCGGCGAAGGACGCGAAGCCAATGGCCGTCTTGCCAGCAGCATTGCCGCCGCGATAAACCAGCTTGCAGCGCTCAGGGTCGCCGACAACGGCAGGGCGAGGCAGCTTCAAACCCTTGCGCTCGTATTCATGATCTGGCGAGCGGTCGCCCGACAGCCGACGCGGATAGTCGAACTGGCCGCGCCCGGTGTAGGCCTTGTGCGACTCGCAGAAGCGATGTTGCAGGTAGCTCAGTTCCTTGGTTTCTGTGCGGCATACCTTCGGCCAGCCGCCAAGGTCTTCAATCGCTGCATGGATGGCCGGGTCATCGAAGATCACATCGGTGTAAGCACCAACGCTGCTCATCGCTTCCAGGGCCTTACCCCATGCGAGCTGCGCGCGGTCGGTGTGCGTGCCCTGCAGGATCCGCACAACATCGGCGACCTTCGGAGCGAAACGTCCATGCTCGGCATCAGTCGCATGGCTCTGCATGGCCTTCCGGACTTGCTCCATGTCGAAGTTCTCGCAAGCGCCCCACCATGTATCCAACAAAAATTTGCTGGTGTCTTGGCGGTAGTACGCCATCACGTCCTTGACCAATTGGCCGAATGCGGCCCGTTCATGCTGCTGCATCGATCACTCCTTGATTTGCCCATTCATCAACGACGGATTGACCACGCTGCTCCAGCGCCTCCTGCTTGTTCACAGGCTGGCGCTTGCCGGCGAGGTGCAGGCACGTGGCCTTGAGGTATTGCGCGGCGTCGGCAGGCTGGGCTACGCAGGTTGTGCGCACCGCCTCGATAACGATGGCGTCGCCGTAGTCGCCGACCAGCTTCCCGACGAACGAGCCGCACTGCGCTTTCGGCATCCCCTGCTCGGCAAGCAACGACTTGCCCGTGCTCCAAAGCTCTGCCTTGGTCATTTCGGCGGGCGACTTGACGGCCTCGCCGTCCGTTCCGATAGGAACGGAATTAATGGGATTGGTAATGGGATTGGGATTGGGAGCTTGTGAGTTGCTTTTCTGTGGGTTCCCAGAAATAACCGAGTGGGTTTCTTCTGGGTTATTTCTGGGTTTCTGCTTTGGGGGCCTTCCACCCTTCTTGCCATTGACCCTTGCGCGCTCCGAAGCCTCATTGGCTTTCACGATCTCAGCCTCACAACGTGCATGTGTCCAGCCTGCATCCGTCAGCGTGAAGAACTCGGTGAGCACGGTTTCGACTGCCTTGCGTTCATCCTTAGCCGTGGCGCGCACCAAGCGGCAGGCCTGAGCGATCTCACAGGGGAGCGCTTGCTCTCGGCTGTAGTACACATCCAGCAGACGGCGATAAGCGCAGTCCTCCTGCCACGACAGATGCGCCGTAGCAGTGAGGTAGTCCCCGATGTGATGCGGGTAGAAGTTCAGATCCCACCCCGCTTGATGGCGTCACGACGATGCGCATCAGCCTGGCCCTGCTCGCGGCCCGTGACCGGGATACCGTGGCGGACGATTGGCTGCAGGCCCTTGAGGCGGACAACCTTGGGGGCACGCTCGTGCTTGATGCCCGAGGGCGGGAAGACGAAGGGAGGCTGCTGGTGCATGAAGTCAGCCGTCTCGTCCATTGCTGCCACCATGTCAGGCGTCAGAAGGTCTTGGTTGAGCATGAAGGGTCCTCTCACGCACCGCGTGTGATCTAAGCGAAAGACTTGAGCGCCTGCATCTCTTCGAGCGGCGTCAGCTTGGCGTTGTTGGCGATCCATTGAGAAATGGCTGTGTTGCCGCAAACCCACTCGAAGCCACGAATGGCCCAGCCCGGCAAGTCGCGCTCGCGCTTGCTCGGCTCCAGGTAGGTCGTGACGTGTGGGGCGTAGAGTCCGGCTTCGCATGCCAGAGCCGCCTTTGTCATGTTCCGCGCGCGGCGCAAGTCCCAACACAGGCGCACGGCCTCGCGGTAGGTCTTGCATGCCGTGACAAGTCGCGGGTCCACGACGCTCGGGGCGTCTAGCCTGCAAAGCAGGCCCTTCAGTTGCAGCTGTTCCATTGGTGCCTCAATAGAAAAATCAAAACGGATTACCTGTTGAATGACCCGTTGGCACGGGACAAAACTAAGTGCATGTCGAATCCGAAAAACATGCCCTTTCTGACGTACCCGGCCACCTTTGCTGATGCCTTGGGAGGCACCCCGCTGACAAGCAGCGCGAGTGGTGGGCACGTCAGAAAAAACACGTGGGTGAGTGCGCATACAGCCGCCCTACTCGGCCTCGCCGGGCTCTTCGCTGCTCAGTGCAGCAAGGGCGCCACCAGCAAGCGCAATAGCTCCAATGAGCATGAGAGCGGCTTCGAGGTACATCACGGCTCAGTCCTCAGTGGAGAAGCCGTACAGGCCGATGCACGTAGCAATCAGGCCAATGGCGAAGGTCGCGCCAAGCTCGCCAAGTCCGTGCGAGATGAGCGAGACGCCGACGATCAGGAACATGAGCGCGATGAAGTGGTTCATAGCTCACTCGCTCAAAGCAGTGGTGCGTTCGCGGTATTCGTCGAAAGACCAGCCACAGCCATCGCAACCCCATCCCGACACGAAGTAGTCGCCCTCTTCGGTTGCGAATTGGTGCATCTCAAGATCGCACTCTTCACAAACGGGCTTGTCTTGCTTCTTGTCCGTCATGGCCTACACCCCTTCCTTTGCTTCGGAGCGGGTGCGGCGCTTGGGGGCGGCCCGCTCGACAAGATCGGGCCAGTGCTTTTGCCAGTCGTCTGGGCGCAGTTGCTGGCGCGAGACGGCCCCGTGGAAATGGTCTTCGAGCGTCCGGCAGTGGTACGGCGGGAACGGCTTCAGGAGCTTCGTCCACGGCCACACGTTGCGGCGATCTTCATACCCAAGGATGCGGGCGACCTCTGCATGGTTGTTGCCTGCGAGTTCGAGCACCTTGCGGTTGGCGGCGATTTGCTTCATGACGCCCAGTCTAAACACATTAGACAGACGTGTCAAACCTAAATAGACCCGCCTTCAGGGTCGGGGTCTACCCTGATTTCATGGCTGATAAATCTGAAATTGACCCCGCGCGCCGTGGGCTGGGGATGCGCCTTGCTTCTGCTCGGCAGAACAAGGGGTTCACTCAGCAGGACATAGCGACCCGCTTCTCTCTCAACAAAGCGACTGTTTCCGCGTGGGAGACGGGCCGAGGTATTCCTGACGCGCTGACGCTGCGCGACCTGGCCAAGCTCTACGGCGTGAGTGCCGACAGCCTGTTATGGGAGGACTCATTGAGCGCCGAGGGGGTGAAGTTCGCAGAGGCGTTCGACGGGATGGACGAGCAGCAGAAGCGCACCCTAAATGCGATCTGGAAGGCCTACATCCAAGAAAGCGCGTCCGACGCTCAGGCCGAAAAGTTTATGGCTATCACTCGCATTCCCAAGACCTCAACAGGGGAAGCCCTCAGTTCAAGTGAAAAACCAAGGGAAAATACGGAAAGTAGTAGTTCCGTACACACTGATACTGAGATGACCGCAGGAAAGGGTTTCCGGGGCGGCGGAACCGTCCGCCCTCCTATTCAGAGGGAAAAGCGAAATGGGTCTGTTACTAAGCTTGCCGATAAACCGCCGAAAAAGGGCTCTCGTTGACGAACTGGAGGGGCTGCTGCTGCAGGCGAGGAAGGGAGAGCTGGTGAGCCTTCTGTATCTTGCAGAAGGCGCAGATCTGAAATATTCATACGGCCTGGCGGGCGACTACATCGACGCCCCCGAGCGCGCTTTCGTGCCAGCCACCAAGTGCATGTACCAGTTGAGCGTCTATATCGATAAAACAGGCAGGAGCCTGGACATCTGAGGGAAATATGAAGCTACCGTTCTTTCTTGCCGCATCCATACTGACTGGCTGCGCCGTCCCCACAACAGGCGTTATCCCCCTGACCGATGGCCTGAGGAAGGTCACGCATCAGGGCGGGAGCTTCATGGTTCCCACCTCCACCCTGAAGACTCGGGCTGTGGCAGAGGCGAACGAGAGCTGTGCGCCGAAGACTGCCCGCGTGATCGATGTGAAAGAGACTCAGGCGAAGCCCATGGGCGGATGGCCTGAAGCTGAGGTGCTTTTCAAGTGCGAGTAGCCCTCCTTGCTGCGGCGACGCTCGTTTGCGTACTTGCGGCACAACCGACGCCCGCGCATGCCAAAAACTTCAGCGGCGAGCTTTGGCAGTCCATGGACTCCACAGCAAAGCTGTCTTGGGTGAATGGGTTTCTACAAGGGGCGTCCCTGGTTTCCACGGTGGCGCCCCTGTATCTCTGCGACGATACCAAGGCGTCCTATGAGTGCTACAAGAAGATCACAGACAAGATCGACCGCGTCCTCATGGACCAATACAAAGGGGTAGCCATCTCCCAGATTGCCGACGGTCTAGACGGCTTTTACGGGGACTACCGCAACAGACAGATAGAGATCGTATGGGCCACGACCTACGTCGTTCAATCCATCAAAGGAAAGCCGGCTGCCGAGCTTGAGAAGCAAGTGGAGTCACTGCGGCGAGACGCCTCCAAATAACCAGACCACACCCCAACGAGCCGCCCACCGAGGCGGCTTTTTTTCGGCCTAAGGGTTCATCCTTACAAAAATACTCGGGCTCATGTCTAAATTCATTTGACCTTAACGTCTAACCTGTTTAGACTTCACTCACTCGCCCACCAACAGGAGTAGTGAATGTTCCAAGTAATCGACATCCAGACGAAGCAGCCCGTGGGCAAGCCCATGAGCAAGCAGGCAGATCGTGCCAAGCGCAACCGCCTTGACCTGGCATACGGCGCTGTGCGGTATGTGGTTCGTGAGGTGCAAGCATGAGCACCGCCGCCAAGATCAAGATCGTTTCTCGCTACAACAGCGACACCGTGCTCTTTGAGTGCGATGCGCCTGAAGGCTTGGAATCTGGCCTCTACATGCGCCATGCGCTGGAGAAGGCGACGACGGCTCGTGCCAACCTGAGCGATGCCAACCTGAGCGGTGCCTACCTGCGCGGTGCCAACCTGAGCGGTGCCTACCTGCGCGGTGCCAACCTGAGCGATGCCAACCTGAGCGATGCCAACCTGAGCGGTGCCTACCTGCGCGGTGCCAACCTGAGCGGTGCCAACCTGAGCGGTGCCAACCTGAGCGGTGCCAACCTGAGCGGTGCCAACCTGAGCGGTGCCAACCTGCGCGGTGCCAAGGATGGCGAAGCCGCCATTGCGCAAACCCGCATCCTTCCTGAAGGCGCGCTCATTGGGTGGAAGAAGTGCCAGAACGGCGTGATCGTGAAGCTTCGCATCCCCGAAGAAGCAAAACGCTCGCATGCGTTCGGTCGCAAGTGCCGCGCCGAGTTCGTTGATGTGCTGGAAATCTTCGGCAAAGAAAAGGCCATCAGCAACCACGACGGCAAGACCGAATACGTCGTTGGTCAGCGCGTGCTGCCCGACTCGTTCAGCGACGACTGGCAAGAAGAGTGCGCTCCTGGAATTCATTTCTGGATTACCAGACTTGAAGCGGAGAACTACTGATGACCCCCATCAAACGCTTCGAGGCGAAGTGCGAAAAGACAAGCGCGGGTTGCATCGAGATTCGCACTCATTTGAATACCAAAACAGGCCGAGCGTACTTCCAGGAAAACAACAAGCGGTACATAGCCGCTCGATGGATTTGGGAGAAGACGCATGGCTCTCTGAAGAATGGCGAATGCGTCTTGCATAGATGCGACAACCCAGCCTGCGTCAATTTGAGCCATCTCTTCGTTGGGTCGCAAATTGAAAACATCGCTGACCGCGACCAAAAGGGCAGGAATCGACTGCGTGCAACGCATTGCACTAATGGGCATGAGTTCACCAGTGAGAACACTCGCTTCTATGGCCCAGACATGAGGTGGCGCATGTGTCGTGAATGCGGGAAGGCGAATACACGTCGCCATCGCGAAAACATCACTCGCTTGGAAGCTGAGGCGTACTGAAATGTCGTTCCTCTTCGACTCCCAAGACGAAGCGCCTGTACTCGTTGTCAACGAGCTTTCAGGAGAAGCCTCACTGCATTGCTTTAGAGCGCTGCTGATTGCTTATCAAGCGGGCAATGTGCCTGCTCTGGAGGTGACGAAATGAAGGCACTTGGCATCAAGGAAAACTTTCGCGTTGTCGTAGAGCCTCTCGACTTGGGGAGCCTCGGCAGTGTGCATATCGGCCTTGGCCTGCTCTACGGTCGTGGCCATGACGCACAAAAGCGTATTGAGCATGACATGCAGGAGCGCTGTGACGAAATCGTCAAGGACATCAAGCGGCATGTGAGCAGTGTGGCAAATGTCTACGTGGAGAGCGACCAATCGCACGTATGCAGCCATTGCGGCTGGCAGTGGACTGAGACGAGTCCCGACTACAACGGCGGCTGCTGCGAGGCGGATGAGAACGCGCAGCTTGAGCGTGACAAGGCCACTGGAGAAGCATCGTGAATGCCTTCACCAATCTCCAACACCGCGAACGGCGTCTTCGCTACCTGCGCGACGAAATGCGCGCTGTCTACCGCGCTGGTGGCATGAGCGACCGCGAGCTGTTCGACATGGTGAATTTCCTCATCGGTCAATGCGCTCCTGAACAGCAGGAATCGAAAGACGGCTTGCTGACGGTGGCATGCGATCTTGATCTGGAGCTTCCGGACGCGGATGCATTCCATGGGCTTGGAGAGGCATCGCTTGATCCGTCCGACCGCTCGCCGTTCGCTGCCTTCCATCCGTGGAAGGGACTTTCATGAGCCGCCCTCTCATTTGGCTCACTGCCATCGCTCTAGCCATAGGCATGAGCTACGACCCTGACGGACCTACCGAAAGTGATCTTCAGCTTGTTGCTGATGACGCTCTGCAAGCACCAATTGACGCCCGTGTGGCGATGAAGGATGAGTGATGAAGCTATCCGGCGACCGCAACCAGTGCCAAGGTTGCAAGACCTATTTCAACTCGTCGTTTGCTTTCGACAAGCACCGCACTGGCGAACACGGCAAGGACCGGCGCTGCCTGACGGAAGAGGAGATGCGTGCAAAAGGAATGTGCACCAACGCAGCAGGCTTCTGGATCAGCGCAGCAATGCCAGAGACGGCTCGGGAGGCCGCATGAACAACGACATCTACAGCCCCATCGGCAACGAAGACCCCGCTTTCTCTGCTCCTGTAGTCGTGGTGCTTCTTTGCACCTGGACTCTGATCTTGATCGGCGTTGTTGCGCTGGTCGCTCTTCACTTCGGGCGGCTGTGATGAGTGCAGCACGCGACTTCATCAACGTGTACCGGCTCTACAAGCGCTTCCAGCCTCGTAGTTATGCCATCAAGGCTGCATGGCGCATCGCTGTGCAACGGCTTCCATTCTGAGAAACACCATGACAAACAAAGCACTTTGGGATGCCGTCAAGACGACGGACCCGCGCGCCGTCAAACCCATCACTGGCAAGCCTGATTGCATTATTTGGCAGCGTGCCAAGAGTCGCTCCGGCTATGGAGTTCTTTCCGTGGATGGAAAACTTGTCTACGCGCACCGCCTTGCCGCAGAGCGTGCTCACGGCCCGATTCCTGAAGGAATGTTTGTCGGACACAAATGTGATGTCCCGGCTTGCGTAAATCCGGACCACTTATTCATTTGCACGCACCTGGAGAACATGGCCGACATGCGCGCCAAAGGCCGATCCGCTAGCGGTGTTAGGCACAAATCCAAAGCCCATCCGGAGTCTGTGCAGCACGGGGAACAAGTCGGTACTAGCAAATTGACGGCGCAACAGGTGGCAGACATTCGTGCGGCCTATTCGATAGGAAAGTCTGGCGTTCGTCGGGGCAACTCAATCATGAGTCTGGCAAAGCACCACGGAGTTTCTTATGGCGCCGTTCACAAAATCATCAGCGGAAAGACATGGTCATGAGCAACAAAAATCTTTGGAACTCAGTTTGCGTCACTGACCCGAAAGCAGTGCGTCCAATTTCGGGGAAGCCCTACAAGGGCAGCAGCCCAAAGCCCTACTGGCTGATCGAGCGAGCCACCGAGGAATTCGGTCCCATCGGCATCGGCTGGGGCGTCGTGGTGAAGTCGGAGCGTTTCGAGCGCCTGAGCGACACCGACGTGCTGCATGTGGCCGTGGTGTCGGTCTGGTACGTCCGTGACGGCGTGCGCAGCGAAACCTTCGACCAGATGGGCGGCACCAAGGCGGCCTATCAATCGAAGAACGGCCTCGTGGTGGACGAAGACGCCGGCAAGAAGTCGGTGACGGACGGCATGGTCAAGTGCCTGTCGATGCTAGGCTTTGCTGGGGACATCTTCTCCGGCCTGTGGGACGACAGTAAGTATGTCGATTGGGCTGCGGAGCAGTACGCAAAGCCTGCGGAGCGCACGCAGGAGCAGGAAGAGCAGCGCGGGGCATGGTTGGAAGACCAGTTCATCGCCATTGATTCCGCCACTACTGTCGGCGCGCTCAAGAAGATCGTAGACGCCGCCCTCGCCGTCACTGCTGCCGAGCATGACGAAGACGCTGCCAAGCAGATCATCGCCGCTCGTGATGCCAAGGCCGCGAAGGCGAAGCGCAACCGCGAAGAGGTGGCGGCATGAGTCTTCCGGATCTGAGCGACGAAGCCAAGGTGCTGCACGTCGGGCGCATGACGCTTCTACGCAAGGCCCGTCGCGAAACAGTTGCAAAGCTGCGCGACCGCATGGTTCCGATGTTCAACGCAATGGACGATGGGCGTGTGGACTGGGCCATTCAGCCGGTGCTTGAACTGCTGGAGCAGATCAACGCCATCAATCAAGCAATCGAAGAACTGAACTGAGGCCCCCATGCCCACCCCCAGTATGCAAATCAATCCCCGCCTTGAGGATGAGCGCGCCATTCGTGATGCGCTTGCAGCAGGGCCCACACCTGGACCTTGGGACGTCGATTCCACAAAGAACGATGGCGAGTACGGCGATGGAGGGCCTGACGCCCGCTCCGGATTCGCTTCCTTCGTTCTGATCGACTCCAAGGGAAACGCCATCTGCGACACGGTGAACAGCGATGTCGCCGAAGTCGAAGAGTGGGAGGCCGAAGACGACGCCGGAGCGACAGATGTGCGGGGCCAGAAGAACGCCGCCTTCATCGCCGCGTGCAACCCGAAGAGCATTGCTGCACTGCTTGCCGAACTCGACCGTCTGCGTGCCGCTCTCAACGGAGCCGATGCAGGGGTGAGCGAGGGGTGGCAAGACATTGCCAGCGCACCAGAAGGCGAGTTGCTTGTCGTCGGCTGGCTCGACCCTGAAGACGCCGAGCATCCCGAGCGCCACGACTTCGACTACCTGGAAGACGGCGCTTGGCAGAAGCACTCCGAGAGCTTCGAGAACTTCTATATGTGCGCACCACCCGGAAGCCGGGGCCCGAGCGAACAGGCGCCCTACACGCACTTCATGCGCATCGCTCCCCTTCCCTCCGCTCCAACTCAAGGAGAGAAAGCATGACGATCGATGAATTTTTCGCGGAAGCCAAGCGCATCGGCCTGACTGCTGAGGTCTTCGCCGCCCAACTCGCCGAGCGCCCTGAATTCGCAGACTGCCTGCCTGCCACCCTCCCCCCTGTCGCTGGAGAGGCAGTAGTAGGCGCTATCGATGCGCGGGGGCAGGAGCGCATGCTGTTCTTGCGCGATGCACTAGCGCGCATTGATCGCGACATGGAAAACCTGGAGCAAAAGCGGACGCAGGACTACAAAGACGCCGACCTTGACTCCTTCGGCACCTACGTGCCCGCGACGATCAACCACGCTGTGATTGCTGCCAAGCGTTGCCGTCGAATCATTCGGGAGGCGTTTGAGCATCTGAAGGGCGTCGCCTCGCGCGAGGAATCCCCAGCATCTCCTGACGCAGGAGCGGGGCTGGCGGTTCCGTTGGTGGCATTGCATTTGATCGAAGACGCAGCCCAAGCGCATGACCAATGCCGAGCAGTCGTGCACTTGGCTCGTTCTTTGGCAGAGGCGTACGTCGCTCGCGCTTCCATCCTGGCCGGGACTCCAAATGCACCCGTCGAGATCATCGGCGAGAGCAGTGCCGCCACGATGGAATATCTCGGCGACCTACTGAGCAGCATGGATGCCGTCGAGGAAGGCGACGAATGGCTCGACCCAATCTTTGAAGCCGCGCAGGCTCGCTGGCCCGCCACTCCTACTGCGGGAAAGCCGCCCATTGAATGCACTACCTGCGGCGCCATGGTGGTGGGCGTTGCTCCAGCCGTAGCGGAAGGCGATCAGGAGGCACCATATTGCATTCACTGCGCACAGTGGGGCCATGCATCGGATCAATGCTGGGCTTCACCTTCCATGCCGTGGAATTGGCTGCGCGGGGTTATCAACGGTCTGCCCAGCACTCCCTCGGGCTGCTACGACATGATTGCGCGGCATGACGTTCTGGTATGGGTCGATGAAGGCGAGCTCCGCGGCATGAAGGCCGCTTCCGCCCAAACAGAGGTCCTTTCGTTGCGCGAGGAATGTGAAGCACGCGGCAAATTGATCAACATCGTGCTCGGGATGGTGGATGCGCCTGTGGGGGCAAACGTCGTTCAGGCGGTGGCCGCCGCCCTCGCACAGGCAGCACCGGCAACGGGCAAGGTGGGCACGGTGGCGTGGCTGGAAGAGCACCACGACGGGCGCATGCGCTTGTTCTTCGACGGCGATGGGGCCTACGACCAAGACGCAGGTTGGGGCCACAAGCGCACAGCTGTACTCAGCCCCGTCGCCCTCGCCCGCTACGCCACGCTGATTGAACGAAACCGCGCCACCCCTGCCACCACTGTGCAGGCAGAGACGGGCGCGGTGGGCCACGACCCATTGAGAGAGTTGCACGACCTGCTCTATATGGCACAGCGCATCGAGGGCGAAAAACGGGACAAGGCCATCAGCCGGGCGCGAGTGATCGTCCACCATCTGAGCACCAATCAGCAATCCTGCTTGACGCCAGAGGAATTCAAGGGTGCCGCCCTCAAGGCCGCTCAGCCTGACCAAGGGGGTGCGTGATGGCATACGCGACTGTTCTTGGCCTCGGCGTGATGGTGCTTGCCGCCAGCATCGTGTTGCTCTGCGCGCTCGGTGCTACGTGGTGGCTGGCCGGTCTGCTCGGCAATGAGGTGTTCAAGCGTCTGCGCCGCGTCTACCACTTGACCGTTATCGGCTACTGGCTCGACCGACTCGAAAAGGGTGGGATGCGCGAGTTTCAGAAGGCAGAGGAATACGACGATGCGCTGAAGAAAGAAGGCGTTGTGCGTGCCCACGGCATCGGCTCTTCTACGGATGGAGGGGGCAAGTGAAGCGCGACGACATGCAACCCCCCATCGCCGTCTTCCTGTGCGACGAGTCCGGCATCATGGCCCAGCCGTGGGCAGAGGCCGGCATCGAATGCTATTGCGTTGATGTGCAGCACTCGATCCGCCGCGAGCGCGTCGAGGGTCTGATTCACTACGTCTGGGGCGACTGCCGCACCTGGCGCCCACCCGAGGGCCGGCGCATCGTGTTCGTGGCCTGTTTCTCGCCATGCACGCATGTCACTGGCGCAGGCGCACGCGACTTCGCCACCAAAGGCGGAATGGCCCTGCGCGACACGCTGGAGATGTTCGAGGCATGCCGCCAGGCTGCGGCTTGGTCGGGCGCTCCGTACATGCTGGAGAACCCAGTTGGCGTGTTGTCCAGCATCCCGCACATCGGCAAGCCCAGCCACTACTTCCACCCGTGGCAGTTCACCGGCTTCGAGCTGGGAGACAACTACACGAAGAAGACGTGCATCTGGTCGGGCAATGGGTTCGTGATGCCGCAGCCGCGCGTCGCCGACGATCTGCCCCCCCCTGATGACCGCATCCATAAGGCATCGCCCGGCGACGACCGGGCGGCTATCCGCAGCAAGACGCCAGCCGGATTCGCCCGCGCCGTCTTCGAGGCGAACTTCCAACACGCGATGGAGCGCATAGCAGCATGACCACCCCAACCACCCAAGATGTGAGGGCCGAGGCATTGGAGGCCATTCGTGCAGCGCTGGCTGCTGGTCCGACGCCTGGCCTCTGGTACATCGGCCCAGCCCACACCGACGATGAAGGCTATGTTGAATTGCCGGTTCAAGCCGACATCAATGGCAAGCTGGCAACACCCGCAGTGATCTGCCTTCAGTTCCCGCACGTCAGCGGCATGCAGCAAGCCAATGCAGCCCATGTGGTGGCGTGCTGCCCCGACAACATTCGTGCACTGCTTGCCACACACGAATCCGCCCTCAAGGCACGCGACGCGGAGATCGAGCGGCTGAGGGGCGCCCTTGAGCGTTCGCAGCGCGCGCACGTCATTGCAGGAGCCGAGCGCGACCAGTTGGGTGATGACGCAGAGCGCTACCAACTTCTGCGCCGAGGCCAGAAGTGGAGCGTGATCGACGGCATCGGCGACACACTGCGCGCCGACGACCTCGACGCCGCCATCGATCAGGCCCGAGCTACGGGCGGGGAGACGGCAAATGGTTGAACGAGTCAGCCCCGACCGCCTCGCAATCATCGGCGGGAACGAAGACGACCTGAAGCGCTACATCGAGAGCGACTTCAAGATCCGCAGCGGGCTCTGCCCGAACGGCTGCGGACTCATGGGAGAGAACGACTACGGGCAGGAATGCCCAGCCTGCAAATTCTCGTGCAACACGCCGGCAGAGAAAGGACAGCTCTCATGACCACCACCGAAGCCTTCGAGGCGCTGATGCCGGAGCCAGTTGGCTATGTGCCATTCCACGGAGAGTTCTATCCGCCCGACGAGCTGGATGACGAGGTCAAGGACGATCCGTCCGTCACGCGCGTCTACTCGGCCAACCAGATGCGCGCGATGTTCGACGCCGCCACAGAGCGCGCTGCAAAGCTGGAGCCCATGCAGCCGGTCGTGCTTGCCGCTGACGGGGTGATTCGCTTCAAAGAGAACCGCATCGTCTATGCACTCTTGGAGAACTCTCGCCGGCACGGCTACGGACTCAACGAGGCAGCGCGCGACGACTACACGCCCGATGAGCGTATGCAAGTGGCGCAGTTGATCGGCTACAGCGTGGACGGCTATGGGACTTTGTCATACGTGAGCGACGAATCCTTCGAAGAAGCCGCGCGCCTTGCCGCTGCAATAAGGAATCGCGATGGAGGGACGCAGGGATGAGCTGCGAATACTGCACCGACCCGGATGGCGTGCCCTGCTTCCCGATGTACGGCCTCGGCCCGCACAAGCACATCAGGGCATTCGGCGGCACCGTGATCCTGCCCGGGCCAGCGATACCCGGCTACACGCCGAATCCCGATGAGCCAGGCTTCGGCGTGCACTGGTGCCCACACTGCGGTGACGGAAAACCCGAAGACCAACCTGCCACCCAGATAGGCAGCGAGAAGGAGGGGCGATGAGCGCTCGACGTGTATCCCTTGCACTGTGGGCTGAACAACAGTTCGATCCACCTCCCGCAGACAGAACCTTGCGCCTATGGGTGCGCTCAGGAAGAATCGTCCCGGCTCCCGTCAAGGTCGGTCGAACCTACTACGTAGACCCCGATGCGCGACATTGGGATGAAGTGCGGAATTCCCTGGTGGAGACGTTAGAGCCGGCGCCGTTGCCAACGACCAATCCTATCGACCTCGACACTGTGTCGGCAGAGGATTGTCGCCAATGGATTATCTCCCCGGCAATTGATCGTATACCAAATCATGAGCAACACCAGAATTGCGGCGCGACTGGGATATACGCGCTCTTCCACGAGGGGAGGCTGGTTTATATCGGCATGTCAGCAAACGTAGGTCTTCGTCTTCGGGCCCACTACATGAGTGAGAAGCGGTACGACGCCACAGCTTTCATGCCAGTCCCAGACTACGCCTGCAGAGCAATGGAGACTGCTCACATCCATGCGCTGCTCCCGCGCCTGAATGAACGATACGCCCCTTCAAATTGGCCTGGACACTTTCGCATGGTGAAACTGATCCGAGCCGCATGGGAGAAAAAATGAACGACCTTCTGACCCTGGAAGACATCGCTTCCATGAACCACTGTTCGCTGCGTCATGCGCGTGACGTTCTGGTAAAACTGCCCGGGTTTCCCGATGAAGCGCCGACCTCTACGCCGAGAAATCGGCTGTGGCTTCGGTCGGAAGTGAGGTCTTTCATTCACAGGAAGCCCGCACAAATCCCGCACATCAGGCTGCAGGCCGCATGAAACCTAGAGACTGCTGCCGTGGTGCGGCACCAGCAGCACGTCGGCCGACAGCCCGGGCGTGCGCGACACCAGCGCGGCCTCCTGCAGGCGCTCGATATCGCCCGCCAATAGAACCGTGGCACGGCCGTTGCCGATGCGCAGCACGCACGACACGGCGTTGGGCCGCGTGAAGCCGAGGTAGTCGCTGTCATAGGGAAACAGCACCTCGAAGTCGACGCCGTCCCAGGTCCAGCGCTGCCCGGCCTCGCAGCGGCGCGCGGGGCGCAGCGCCTGCAGCGGGTGCCCCGCCTCGATGGAACTCAGCAGCGCGGCCTGCGGCTGCATGGCGAGCACGGCGGGGGCGCCGCCGGTGTGGTCGATGTCGCGGTGGCTCAGCAACAGCAGGTCGAGCCGTTCGCCGCGTGCGCGCAGCAGCGGCACGAGCACGCGGTGGCCCGCGTCGCTGTCGAGCCCGTAGCGCGGGCCGGCGTCATACAGCAGGCTGTGCGTGGCGGTGCGCACGAGCACCGCGTTGCCCTGCCCGATGTCGGCGGCGAGCAGGTCGAACTCGCCCACGGCGGGCCGCGCTGGCTGCCACAAGAGCACCGGCAACAGCAGCGGCAGCCCGAGCGCCCGCATCGACCACGGCAGGCGCATCGCGAGCAGCACGCCGCCCGCCACGCCACCTGCGGCCAGCCATGGCGGTGGCGCGGCCATCGACAGCGTGGCGAACGGCAGGCCGGCGAGTGCCTGCAGCAGCAGCGCGAACAGCTTCACCGCCCCAGCGGCCACGTCCCACAGCGGCGGCACCGCCACGCCGAGCATCGCCAGCGGCGTGATCACCAGCGTCACCCATGGGATCGCGAGCGCGTTGGCCACCAGCCCGACCGCCGACACCTGCTGGAACAGCAGCAAGCTCAGCGGCGTGAGCGCCAGCGTGATCGTCCATTGCTCGCGAAAGAAGCGGCCCAGGCGCGTGAGCGCGCCCACCCGCCCTTCGCCCGGCACGGCCGTGGCGGAGGCGAACAGCACAGCCACCGCGACGAAGCTGAGCCAGAAGCCGGCCTGCAGCAGCGCCCACGGATCGGCGGCCACCACGACCGCCGCCGTCAGCAGCCAGACGTGCGGCCACGGCCAGCGCCGACCGGTCAGGCGCAGCAGCGCCACGGCCGCGAGCATCCAGACCGTGCGCTGCGAGGGCACGCCCCAACCGCTGAAGAGCGCGTAGAGCGCGGCCAGCAACACGCCGCCGGCGAGCGCGGCCTGTTGCGCGGGCAGCCGCAGCATGAGCCGGCTGCTGCGCCGCCAGAGCGCGCCCACGACATGCGCCGCGAACCACGCGAACAAGGTGATGTGCAGGCCCGAGATCGACATCAGGTGCGCGACGCCGGTGGCGCGGAAGACGTCCCAGTCGGCACGGTCGATGGCGCCCTGGTCGCCGGTGACGAGCGCGGCGATCACGCCGGCCTGCCGCCGGTCGTCCACGCGGGCGAAGACGGCATCGCGCACGGCTTCGCGCGCCCGCTCGATCGGGTGCCGCCACGTCGTGCCCAGCAGGCGCGGCGCGGGGTCGCGCGCCCCGGCGCGCACATGGCCCTGCGCATGCACGCCTTGCTCCCAGGCCCACAGTTCGCTGTCGAAGCCATGCGGATTGAGGTTGCCGTGCAGCGCGCGCAGGCGCACGGTCAGTTGCCAGCGCTGGCCGGCATGCACCTCGCCCACGGTGCGTGCGACGGATGCGCGACGTTCGGCGGGCTGCTCCCACATCCCGCTGTATTCGCCGTACCAGGCGAGCGCGATGCGTGACGGCACCGTCGGTGGCGCAGCATCACGTGAGGCCTCGGCCCACTGCGCCGTCTCCACATCGAAACGGAAGCGCGTTCCGATCTCGCCGGGCTGCGGCATCTGCGAGACCACGCCCGTGAGCCGCAGGTCGCGCCCTTCCAGTTGCGGGTCCAGCGACCCGTTCGCATAGGCCGTCGCGCGCCATCCAGCGAGCCCCGCGCCGGCCATCGCACCGCAGGCCAGCGACAGCATCAGCACGAACAGCCGAGGCCCACGCCACCGCCACAACAGCCATCCGCCACCGAGCCCCGCCAGCAGCAACGCGACGTAGACACCCGCCGCCCACAACAGCGGCTGACGCAGTTGCACCGCCGCGCCGAGCAGCGTACCGCCCAGCGCAACGAAGGCCCCCGCCCCACCCGCGACAGCGTTGGACGCTCGCCGCGACTGCCCTCCCCACACCCCGGAATCCATGATGCAAACCCTCCCCCAACCCACGCTCGATGGCGCGTTAATTGCTTGGCAACTGGGCTAGTATGCGTCTCACCAGAGACATCTTTTCGATGCAACCTCGCTGCACTGCACGCCCCTACGCATGTCCATCCACGCCGCACTCCACCACGTCACCCACTACACATACGACCGCCTGGTGCAGTTGGGCCCGCAAGTCGTGCGACTGCGCCCCGCGCCCCATTGCCGCAGCAATGTGATCTCGTACTCGCTGCGGGTCGAGCCGGCCGAGCACTTCGTCAACTGGATGCAGGACCCGTTCGCCAACTACCAGGCGCGGCTCGTGTTCCCCGAGAAGACGCGCGAGTTCAAGGTCACGGTCGACCTCGTGGTCGAGATGGCGGTCTACAACCCCTTCGACTTCTTCCTGGAGCCGCAGGCCGAGAACTTCCCCTTCAAGTACACGGCCTCGCAGGCCGAAGAGCTGGCGCCCTACCTCGTCACCGAGAAGCCCACGCCGCTGCTGCAGGCCTACCTCGACAGGATCGAGCGCAAGGAACAGCGCACCATCGACTTCCTGGTCGGCATCAACCAGCAGGTGCAAAAGGACGTCAGCTACCTCATCCGCATGGAGCCCGGCGTGCAGACGCCGGAAGAAACGCTGAGCAACGGCAGCGGCTCGTGCCGCGACTCGGGCTGGCTGCTGGTGCAGCTGCTGCGCCATTGCGGCCTGGCCGCGCGCTTCGTGTCGGGCTACCTGATCCAGCTCACGCCCGACGTGAAGGCCCTCGATGGCCCCAGCGGCACCACGGTCGACTTCACCGACCTGCACGCCTGGTGCGAGGTGTTCCTGCCGGGCGCCGGCTGGATCGGCCTGGATGCCACCTCGGGCCTGCTGGCCGGTGAAGGCCACATCCCGCTGGCCTGCACACCCACGCCTTCCAGCGCCGCGCCCATCGAGGGCGGCGTCGACGAGTCCGAGGTCGAGTTCAGCCACGAGATGAAGGTCACGCGCATCTACGAATCGCCGCGCGTCACCAAGCCCTACACCGAAGAACAATGGGCCGAGGTGCTCGCGCTCGGCGACGCGGTCGATGCGCGCCTTGTCGCCGGCGACGTGCGCCTCACGATGGGCGGCGAGCCCACCTACGTCGCCACCAGCGACCGCGACGCGCCTGAATGGAACACCGACGCGCTCGGCCCCACCAAGCGCGGCTATGCCACCGAGCTCGTGCACAAGCTGCGCGCCGAGTACGGCCAGGGCGGCTTCCTGCATTTCGGCCAGGGCAAGTGGTACCCGGGCGAGCAACTGCCGCGCTGGGCGCTGTCGATCTTCTGGCGCGCCGACGGCCAGACGCTGTGGCACGACCCCGAGCTGTTCGCCGACGAACGCTTTCCCACGCACTACACGAGCGAGGACGCGCGCCGCTTCACCACCGTGCTGGCGCACAAGCTGGGCCTCACCGAGCGCTACATCCAGCCCGGCTACGAAGACACCTACTACTACCTGTGGCGCGAACGCCGCCTGCCGGTGAACGTCGACCCCTTCGACTCCAAGCTCGACGACGAACTCGAACGCGTGCGCCTGCGCCGCGTGTTCACTCAGAAGCTCGACGCGGTGATCGGCTACATGCTGCCCATCGAGCCCGGCAACGCCAACGGCGACGCGCCCGCGCTCGCCGGCCCCGGCTGGAAGACCGGCCCCTGGTTCCTGCGCGACGACCGCCTGTTCCTGATCCCGGGCGACTCGCCCATGGGCTACCGCCTGCCGCTCGATTCGCAGCCGTGGGCCAGCAAGGGCGACTACCCGTATCTCATCGAGCGCGACCCGACCGCGCCGCGCGCCGCGTTGCCCAGCGCATCCGACTACCGCGCACGCTATGCCACCGCCACCCCGGTGGCCGGCGCCGACCTGGGCGAGGTGCCCTACACCTTCGGCACGCCGCCCGTGGTGGCCGCGTCGCTGCGCATGCAAAGCCCCGGCGATGCGGCGAAGGGCGATGCAGCAGCTGCTGCGGATGCCGCCACACCCGCCACGCGCCAGCCGCTGCGCGGCGAATCGGCCCACTGGGTCACGCGCACCGCGCTGTGCGTCGAGGTGCGCGACCCGCGCCGCGCCAACGGCCCCGCGGCCGAGAAGAAAGGCAGCGCCTCGGGTGTGCTCTACGTCTTCATGCCGCCACTGGCGCGCCTGGAGGACTACCTCGACCTCGTCGCCGCCGTCGAAGCCACCGCGCAACAACTGGGCGTGCGCATCGTGATGGAAGGCTATCCGCCGCCGCGCGATCCGCGCCTGAAGATGCTGGCCGTGACACCCGACCCGGGCGTGATCGAAGTCAACATCCACCCGGCCCACAACTGGAAGGAACTCGTCGACCACACCGAGTTCCTCTACAACGCCGCGTTCGAGACGCGCCTGTCGGCCGAGAAGTTCATGACCGACGGCCGCCACACCGGCACCGGCGGCGGCAACCACTTCGTGATGGGCGGCGCCACGCCCGCCGACAGCCCCTTCCTGCGCCGGCCCGAGCTGCTGGCCAGCCTGCTGCTGTACTGGCACAACCACCCGTCGCTGAGCTACCTGTTCTCGGGCATGTTCATCGGCCCGACGAGCCAGGCGCCGCGCGTGGACGAGGCGCGCAACGACCAGGTCTACGAGCTCGAAATCGCGTTGAAGGAGATCGCCAAGAACCGCGAGATCTACGGCCAGAACATGCCCGCGTGGCTGGTCGACCGCACGCTGCGCAACATCCTGATCGACGTGTCGGGCAACACACACCGCAGCGAGTTCTGCATCGACAAGCTCTACTCGCCCGACTCCAGCACCGGCCGCCTCGGCCTCCTGGAGCTGCGCGCCTTCGAGATGCCGCCGCATGCGCGCATGAGCATCGCGCAGCAGCTGCTGATCCGCGCGCTGGTCGCCCGCTTCTGGGACGCGCCCTACCAGGCGCCCGTCACCCGCTGGGGCACCGAGCTGCACGACCGCTTCCTGCTGCCGACCTTCGTCAAGATGGACTTCGACGACGTCATCAGCGAGATGCGCCAGGCCGGCTTTGCCTTCGATGCCGACTGGTTCGCACCGCACTTCGAGTTCCGCTTCCCGCTCGTGGGCCAGATGCAGTCGATGGGCGTGGAGCTGTCGCTGCGCAACGCGCTCGAGCCCTGGCACGTGATGGGCGAAGAAGGCTCGGCTGGCGGCACGGTGCGCTATGTCGATTCGTCGCTGGAGCGCATCGAGGTGCGCGTGACCGGCCTGAACGAAAGCCGCCACGTCGTCACCGTCAACGGCAAGGTGCTGCCGCTGCAGCCCACCGGCGTCACCGGCGAGTTCGTGGCCGGCGTGCGCTACAAGGCCTGGAACCCGCCCTCGGCGCTGCATCCGAGCATCCCGGCCCACGCGCCGCTGACCTTCGACCTCGTCGATACCTGGATGAAGCGCTCGCTGGGCGGCTGCCAGTACTTCGTCGCCCACCCGGGCGGCCGCAACTACGACACCTTCCCCGTCAACGCCTACGAGGCCGAGAGCCGCCGCCATTCGCGCTTCACGCGCACCGGCCACACGCCGGGCCTGCTGCGCACGCCGCCGGCCACCATCGAGTTGCCGGGCAGCCGGGAGTTTCCGTTCACGCTGGACCTGCGGCGCTGACCGGCCCGAGGACTCAGGGGGAACCCTGTCGCACCGCCGGATCGGCCCCGGTGACGGTGATGTGACAATCTCCCCCCTGTGGAACCCCTGAACGAATCCCTGTTCGACGCCCAGGCCCCGGAGCATCCGGCGGCGCTGGCGTCTTCGCTCGCGCCGGCGGCCCTGCCTGGGCATTTCGACGAATTGCGGGGACAGGCGACGCCCGCGGCGCCCTCGCGGCCGGTGTCGGGCGCAGCCCCGACTCCCGCCGCGGCCCCGCTGTTGTACGACGCCGCCGAGGAGCGACCGGCTCCGTCGCAATCGCAATCGCAATCCCAGTCACAGTCACAGTCCTCCTCGCAATCACAGGCACAGGAACCTTCACCCTCCAGCGAGCAGCCCCCGCTCACCCCCGCCTGGAACGCCTTCTTCGAACAGCTCGGCCCCGGCGGCATCAACGACCTGCCGCGGCGCGCGGTCAGCCTGGAGCGGCAGATCCGCGACAACGGCGTCACCTACAACGTGTACGCCGACGCCAACGGCCCGCAACGGCCGTGGTCGCTCGACCTGTTCCCGCTGATCGTCTCGCCCGAGAGCTGGGCCCAGATCGAGGCCGGCGTGCAGCAGCGCGTGCGCGTGCTCGACCGCGTGATGGCCGACGCCTACGGCCCGCAGCAGCTGCTGGCCGAAGGCCTGCTGCCGCCGGCGCTGGTGCGCGGCCACCCCGGCTACCTGCGCGCGCTGCACGGCGTGAAGCCGGCGGGCGACACCTGGCTGCACATCGCCGCCTTCGACCTCGCGCGCGGCCCCGACGGCAACTGGTGGGTGGTCTCGCAGCGCACGCAGGCGCCTTCGGGCCTGGGCTACCTGCTGGAGAACCGGCTCGCGATCACGCGGCAGTTTCCGCAGGCCTTCGAGGCGCTGCAGGTACAGCGGCTGGCCGCCACCTACAGCGCCATGATGGAAGGCCTGCAGCGCATGTGCCCCTCGGGCTCGCCGCCGCACATCGCACTGCTCACGCCCGGCCCGTACAACGAGACCTACTTCGAGCACGCCTACCTGGCGCGCTACCTCGGCCTGACGCTGGTCGAAGGCAGCGACCTCACGGTGCGCGACCAGCGCCTGTACCTCAAGACGCTGCAGGGCCTGCGTCCGGTGCACGGCCTCATCAAGCGGCTCGACGACCAGTTCCTCGACCCGCTGGAGCTGCGCCCCGACTCCACGCTCGGCGTGCCCGGCCTGCTGCAGGCGATCCGCGCGGGCAACCTGCTGGTGGCCAACATGCCGGGCTCGGCCTTCCTCGAGTCGCCCGCGCTGCTGGGCTTTTTGCCGGGGCTGGCGCTGCGGCTCATCGGCGAGAAGCTCAAGCTGCCGGCGCTGCCGACCTGGTGGTGCGGCGAACGCGCCTCGCTCGAGGCCGTGCTGCCGCAGCTGGGCGAAAGCGCCATCAAGCCGACCTACCCCGGCTTCCAGGGGCGCTCCAGCTTCGACGCCGTGTTCGGCAGCCAGCTCGGCCGCCGCGAAATCGACGAATGGGCGGGCCGCATCGTGCGCGAAGGCGACGTCCACACGGTGCAGGGCTACCTGCCGCTGTCGCAGATGCCGACCTGGGCCAGCGACCTCGGCCCCGGCCACATCGCGCCGCGCGCGCTGATGCTGCGCGTGTTCGCGGTGAGCGACGGCCCGCAGTCGTGGCGCGTGCTGCCCG
Source organism: Variovorax sp. GW822-FHT04A09 (assembly GCF_058801005.1). Taxonomy (NCBI): domain Bacteria; kingdom Pseudomonadati; phylum Pseudomonadota; class Betaproteobacteria; order Burkholderiales; family Comamonadaceae; genus Variovorax; species Variovorax sp. GW822-FHT04A09. The sequence continues at coordinate 1,871,076 of NZ_JBXAMV010000001.1, forward strand.
GCGGCCTGGCACGCCTGGCGGGCCCCGATGCGCAGATCGCCTCGATGCAGCGCGGCGGCAGCAGTGCCGACGTCTGGGTACAGACGCACGGCGAGGTCGACCGCACCACGCTGCTGCAGCCGCACGCCACGCCGGCTTCGCTCGCGCGGCACCGCGCGCCGGTCACCAGCCGCGCGGCCGAGAACATGTTCTGGCTCGGCCGCTACACCGAGCGTGCCGAGAACGCGGTGCGCCTGGCGCGGCTCACGCTCAACCTGCTGGGCAGCGAAGACCAGTCCTCGCGCCCGCTGCTCGAATGGCTGCACCGCATGGCGGTGCGCAATGCGCTCGTGCCGGCCGAAGCGCCGAGCGCGCCGCAGTCACGCCGCGTGTTCGAACGCGCGCTCATCGCCGAGCTGGGCGACGTCGACCACGGTGGCAGCGTCGGCTACAGCCTGCGCAGCATCCGGCAGGCCGCGGCGGCCGTGCGCGAACGGCTGTCGCAGGACAACTGGAACCAGATCGTGCGCGCCGAAAGCGACTTCCTGCGGCGCGCGGCCGAGCAGGCCGGCGAAGGCAGCTTTGCCGCCAGCGCCGCCCTGCGCGCGCTCGAATCCGCCAGCACCGCGTTGGCCGCCATGACCGGCGCGCAGACCGACCGCATGACGCGCGACGACGCCTGGCGGCTGCTGTCGATCGGCCGCCACATCGAGCGGCTGGGCTTTCTCTCGAGCGCGCTCGAGGCCGGCTTCGCCAACGGCGCCGTGCACGAGGTGAGCGGCTTCGAGGCGATGGTGGCGCTGTTCGACAGCACCATCACCTTCCATGCGCGCTACCAGCAGCGCCGCGACGTCGCCACGCTGGTCGACCTGCTGGTGCTCGACGCCGAGAACCCGCGTTCGCTGGCCTGGGTCACGCAGACCCTGCGCGGGCGCATCGCGCGGCTCGCGGGCAGCGCACCAGGCAAGCTCACGGCCCTGTCGTACGAGCTGCCCGACCCCGCCACCTGGACGCTCGAACACCTGTGCGCGGCCGGCCCCGGCGCCGACTACCCCGCGCTGGTCGAACTGCTCGCCACCTGCGAGACCGCGGCGTACCACGTGTCCGACGCCATCGGCACGCGCTACTTCACGCTCACGTCGGAATCGCTGCGCTCCGTGGGCGCCTGATTCCACAGATACACACAACGATATTTCGAAGGAGGCATTTCCATGTCCGGCATCGCCCTCAACCGCCGTCTCACACTGACCGCCGCCAGCCTCCTGGTCGGCCTCGCGCTCGCCGGCTGCGGCAAGCAGGAACCCGCCGCGCCCGCAGCCGCCTCGGCACCGCCGCCCGCCGCCGCGCCGCGCGTGCTGGTCGTGGGCACCGACGCGGCCTACACGCCCTTCGAATCGCAGAACGAAAAAGGCGAGGTCGTGGGCTTCGACATCGATGTCGTGAAGGCCATCGCATTGAAGGCCGGCATCGAGGTGAAGTTCGTCAACACGCCGTGGGAAGGCATCTTCAACACGCTCGAGCTGGGCGACCGCGACCTGCTGGTGTCGGCCATCACGATCACGCCCGAGCGCCGCCAGACGATGGACTTCTCGCAGCCCTACTTCGAGGCCCGCCAGCTCATCGCGGTGAAGAGCGATTCGGCGGTCGCGAAGTTCGACGACATCAAGAAGCTCAAGGTCGGCGTGCAGAACGGCACCACCGGCGACGAAGTGGTGGGCAAGCTGCTGGGCAAGTCGAGCACCGACATCAAGCGCTTCGAATCCACGCCGCTGGCACTCAAGGAACTCGAGGCCGGCGGCGTGCAGGCCGTGGTGGCCGACAACGGCGTGGTCGCCCACTACCTGGCGAACAACCCGGGCGGTGGTTTCAAGACCGTGAGCGACGCCGGCTTCTCGACCGAGCAGTACGGCATCGCCGTGAAGAAGGGCAACGCCGAGCTGCTGGCGAAGATCGACAAGGGCCTGGCCGACATCAAGGCCGACGGCACCTACGCCAAGATCTACGCCTCGCACTTCGGCGCCGAGTCCAAGTAAACAGCGAGCCGCGCGATGCTGCTGCACGTCACCCACGAAACGCGCTACGCGTACGCGCCGGCGGTCGAGACGGCGCAGCACCTGGCGCACCTGCGCCCGCTGGCCACCGCCTCGCAGGAGCTCGTGAGCCACCAGCTCACGATCGACCCCGCGCCCGCACAACGCAACGAGGTGCCCGACCTGTACGGCAACACGCGCGCCTTCTTCGCGCTCGAAAGCACGCACGACCACCTCATCGTCACGGCCGAGAGCGTGGTGAAAACGTCGGCGCCCGTGCTCTCGCCCGCCGTGGCGCGCGAGCTGCCCTGGGAGACCGTGCGCGAGCGCTTCCGCTTTCGCAAGGACGCGCCCTTCGACCCCGCCTCGGAGTTCGTCTTTCCCTCGCCGTACGTGCCGCGCCATGACGACTTCGTTGCCTACGCGCGCGCCAGCTTCGTGCCCGAGCGTCCCACCTTCGACGTGGCGATGGACCTCACCGAGCGCATGTACCGCGACTTCGCCTACGACGCCGACAGCACCGAGATCAACACCCCCGCCGTCGAAGCCTTGGCACAGCGCAAGGGCGTGTGCCAGGACTTCGCCCACATCCTCATCGCGTGCTTTCGCGCGATGGGCCTGCCGGCGCGCTACGTGAGCGGCTACCTGCTCACGCAGCCGCCGCCGGGCCAGCCGCGCCTGGTGGGCGCCGACGCCTCGCATGCGTGGGTGTCGGTGTATTTGCCCGGCGAGGGCGAAGGCCCCGAGAGCGTGGGTGGCTGGGCCGACTTCGACCCCACCAACGGCCGCCAGCCCGGCGAGGACTACGTCACGCTCGCCATCGGGCGCGACTATTCCGACGTCTCGCCGATGCGCGGCGTGCTGCATGGCGGCGCGCGCCACACGCTGCATGTCGGCGTGACCGTGCAACCCGTGGGGGAAGTGGTGCAGCTGCCGGCGTCGGCGGCGCAAACACAGACACAATCACCCCCGTCATCGTCATCACCATCCTCAGATCAGGAGTCTCCATGAGCGTTTACGACAAGCTTTCCAGCCTCGGCATTTCCCTGCCTCCGGTGTCCGCCCCCGCCGCCGCCTACGTGCCCTTCGTGCAGACCGGCAACCTCGTGTTCCTGTCGGGCCACATCGCCAAGAAGGACGGCAAGGTCTGGGTCGGCCAGCTCGGCGCCAACATCGGCACCGACGAAGGCAAGCAGGCCGCACGCGCCATCGCCATCGACCTGCTCGGCACGCTGCATGCGGCCGTGGGCGACCTGAACAAGGTCAAGCGCATCGTCAAGGTGATGAGCCTTGTGAACTCGGTCGGCACCTTCACCGAACAGCACCTGGTGACCAACGGCGCCAGCGAGTTCTTCGCCGAAGTGTTCGGCCCCGAAAAGGGCGCGCATGCACGCAGCGCCTTCGGCGTGGCGCAGATCCCGATGGGCGCCTGCGTCGAGATCGAGCTGATCGCAGAGATCGGCTGATCTTTTTTCGTTCCCGCCCGCTTCCGCCGGGCGGCTCATCTTTAGTGAATGAGCCGTCCGCCGTTGCCGATCATCGACAACGTCACAGGATGCGGACGCACTCCCGGATCGTCGCCCCCAGACACCGGAATCCCCTCGATCTCACGCCGAAGCATCAGCTTCATGGCGTCCTGCATCGAGCGGCGTGGTGAAGCGGCCAGCGCCATGCGCGCTGCTTCCACCGTCACCATCGCCACCACGTACCCTTCCAGCGAGAAGTAGCTGAACTCGTCGCGGCCCATGTGGCTGCGCATGTCCTGCTGGTAGCGCTGCACCAGCGGCGAGGTCGCCAGCCGCGGGTTGGGCATGACCTGCGAGATCACCGTGCCGCGCGCCGCCGGCCCCACGCTCTTGGCGAGCACCTCGCCGTTGACGATCGAGAGCATGTACGGCGTCGGCCTCGTAACACCACTCTCTGCCGCCAGCCCCGACAACAGCTTCACCCCGCACGGCGTCACGCACAGCGCGAAGAGCGCATCGGGCTTGGCCGCGCGCACGCTCGCGGCCAGCGCGGCGCCGTCCATCTGCGCCAGCGCCACGCCCTGCTGCCCCACGAGTTCGATGCCGGCGCCGCGCAGCGCGATCTCGAGCGCGGCAAAGGCGTCGCGCCCCAGCCCGTCGTCCTGCCAGACCGCGAACACGCGCCGCTGCCGCACCGACACCGCCTGCGCGACCAGCTGGCGCACCTCGTCGGCGTAGCTTGCGCGCAGGTGGTAGATGAGCGCGCGCTGTGCGCCGTGCAGCGCCGAGGCGCCGGTCATCGCGCCGATCAGCGGCGTGCCCGCCTCGCGCATCGTCGGGTAGGCCGCGTCGATGTGCGAGGTGCCGGCCGACAGGCCCAGCGCATCGACCTTGTCCTGCACCACGAGCTGCCGGATGTTCTGCGTGTGGCGCTCCACCGAGTAGCCGTCGTCCAGCGCGCGCCACACCAGCTTGTGGCGCCCGAGCAGGCCCTCGCGCTGCACGCGCGCCAGGTAGGCGTCGATGCCGTCCTTCACGTTGCGCCCGGCCTCGCCGAGCGGCCCGCTCAGCGGCAGCGACTGCCCCACCACGATCTCGTCGGCGCGGCCCGGCAGGCCAAGGAGCATGAGGAGCAGAGGCGCAAGCCAGCGGTAGACCATCGTCGTGTCGTCCTTGCCAGCGTCGCCGGCCGTGGGGCAGCCTGAAGCAGGCGGGCCCCGATCTTGGCGGCGCACCGCACGCGGCGGCCATCGGACATTTCCGGCCGGCGCTACGGGGAACCCTGCTGCTCGCAAACCCTCGGGGGCGGCCGTGCGGCGCGGCCCGCGACCTATCATGCAGCGCGCCACCGCCCGCCCCCATGACAGCACCCGCCCGCGAGAGCCTGCAGGACATGCCCTTCGACACCATCGTCGAACAGGCGGTGGCGGGCATCTACGTGATCCAGGACGACCGCTTCGTCTACTGCAACGCGACCTGGGCCGCCATCGTGGGCTACACCGCAGAGGAAATGACCGGCATGTCGCTGGCCGAGATCGTGCCGCCCGACTTCGTGGAAGTCGTGCGCTCGCGCATCCGCATCCGGCTGGCGGGCAATCCGCCGAGCATGCACTTCATCACGCGCGGCCTGCACCGCGACGGGCGCGTGCGCTTCGTCGAAGTCCACGGCTCGCGCATCGAGCACCGGGGCCGCCCGGCCGTGATGGGCGTGGGCGTGGACGTGACCGACCGCGTGCGCAACGAGGAAGAGCGCCAGCGCTCGCGCGAGCAGCTGCAGGCCCTGGCGGCCTACACCGCCAACAAGCTCGAGGAGCAGCGGCTGGCGCTGTCGCGCGACGTGCACGACGTGCTCGGCGGCATGCTGACCTCGATCAAGATGGACGCCACGCGCATCCAGCGCCGCGCCGACAACCCCGAGGTGCAGGCGCTCACGCAGGGCCTGATCGCGCTCACGCAGCAGACCATCGACACGGTCAAGCAGATCTCGGAGGCGCTGCGCCCCAGCGCGCTCGACCACCTGGACCTGTCGGTGGCGCTGGCCCATGAGCTGCAGGCCTTCACGCGCCGCTCGGGCGTGCTGCATTCGCTGGACACCGACGCGCCCGCGCTGCGGCTTGCGCCCAAGCAGGCCACCGCGGTCTACCGCATCTTCCAGGAAGGCCTGACGAACGTCCTGCGCCACGCGAAGGCGCAGCGCGTGGACGTGCGGCTGCGCGTGGACGGCGAGCGCCTGCGGCTCGCGCTGCACGACGACGGCTGCGGCTTCGACCCCGACGCGCCCGAGGGCAGCGCGCTGGGCCTCCTCAGCATGCGCGAACGCGCACGCGAGATCGGCGGCGAGCTGCACATCCACGCGGCGCCCGGCGCGGGCACGCGGCTGGCGCTGAGCGTGCCGCTGCTGCAACCGGAAAGCGGCCCCACATGATCGACATCCTGATGGTCGACGACCACACGATCTTCCGCTCGGGCCTGCAGCGGCTGCTGCTCGACGAGACCGACCTGCGCACCACGGCCGAGGCCGGCAACGGCGCCGAGGCGCTCGAGCTGGTGCGCCAGCGCCGCTTCGACGTGGTGCTGCTGGACATCAACATGGAAGGCCGCAACGGCCTGGAGGTGCTGGCCTCGATCCGCGCGCTGCAGCCCGCGCTGCCGGTGCTCATGCTGTCGATGTACGCCGAGGAACAGTACGCGCTGGTCGCCATCCAGGCCGGCGCGCGCGGCTACATCGCGAAAGACGCGGAGCCCGCCGAGCTGGTGCGCGCGATCCGCTGCGTGGCGGCCGGCGGCCAGTACCTGAGCGCGCGCGCCGCCTCGCAGGTCAGCGGCCAGCTCGAAGGCCGCGACGACCGCCCCGCGCACCAGCGGCTCACGGTGCGCGAGCACCAGATCATGCTCATGATGCTCAAGGGCCTGTCGCTCACGGCCATCGGCGACGAGATGCTCATCAGCGTGAAGACCGTGAGCACGCACCGCAGCAACATCCTCGACAAGCTGGGCGTGGCCAGCACGGCGGAGCTGGTGCTCTATGCCGTGCGCCACGGGATCATCCAGTAGATCGATCGCTTCGGAAACTCAGCGTGTGCCGCCGCGCAGCGGATCGACGGACTCCGGCAGCGCGCTGAAGTCGATCTGCTGGAACAGGAACTCCCGCTGCTGCGGCGACAGCAGCGAATAGCGCGGCCAGAAGAACAGGTAATCGTCGGCCGACATGCGCGGCTGGTTGTCGAAGACCATGCGCTTGCTGCACAGCAGGCACACGAAGTTGGTCCAGTTGTTCCAGGTCGTCTGGCCGTCGAACATGCGGCTCGGTGCGCCGTAGCGGGCAAAGCTCGCCGCGTGGCCGATGAACTTGTCCGACAGCGCCTTGCGGCTGCTGGCGTTCGCGGGGCTCCAGGCAAAGCGCATGAAGTTCGGCTCGTCGGTCACGAAGTTGCCGAACAGCGCCGCCACGTCGATGCCGTGGAACGCGCCGAAGGTGTCCTTCCAGGGCTGCGGCGTGTCGTCCCAGTTGTAGTTGTAGCGGTAGATGTCGCCGTTCTGCAGGCGCAGCACGCGGATCACGTTGTCGATCACGTTGTCCAGCGCGTAGCTGATCACTTCATGCGTCTGCGTGTAGATCGGCCGGAACTCGGGCTTGATCAGCTGGTTGAAGGTGACGCTGCCGGGCGCCGCGTAGTTGCTCAGGTTCCACAGCTCCTGCTGCGAAGGCTGGCCCATGCCGAACAGGAAGGCGAAGTACGAGCCCTCGTCGTGCGTGGAGCCGATCATCAGCGGCATCTTGTTGTAGTTGCCCGCCAGCAGCCCGGGCAGCCCGCTCGCGCGGATCACGGTGCCGTCGGTGAAGTGGCCCGGCACCACGGGGCTGGGCGTGAACTTCATGATCTGCGCCGCGCTCGCACCGCGCAGCAGCGCGGCGATGTCGGACTGGCTCATCGTCAGGCGCTGCGCCGCGGCCTGCAGCGTGGTCGAGGCGCGGCCGGTGTCGACCAGCAGGTTGTCGATGAGCGAATCGGCCGCCAGCGTGCCCACCACCGGCGGGTAGGCGTTGGGCACGCCCGACATGCACAGCGCGCGGTGGAACTTGCCGTCGGCCAGCGGCGACTGCAGCAGGCCCCAGGTGTTGATGCAGCCGGCCGACTGGCCCGCCACCGTCACCTGCCCCGGGTTGCCGCCGAAGGCGCGCGCGTTGGCCTTCACCCAGTCGAGCGCGCGCACGAGGTCCAGCGTGGTGAAGTTGCCCGAGTCGTCCAGCGCGTTGCCGGTCTTCATGGCCGGGTGGTTCAGCCAGCCCAGCATGCCCATGCGGTACTGCACGGTGACCACCACCATGTTGGCCTTCTGCGCCAGATAGGCGCCGTCGTAGGCCGGCTCGCGCGCCGAGCCCTTGGTGTTGCTGCCGCCGTGGATCCAGAAGAACACCGGCAGGTTCTCGGCGCTGGAGTTCGGCCGCCACACGTTCAGGTACAGGCAGTCTTCGGTGCCCACGGGCTGGCCGAAGGTGGCCGGGTCGGGCTCGCCGAAGGGGTTGCCGACCTGCGCGCACATGCCGGCCAGCGTGGTCGCGGCGCGCGCGCCGCTCCACGGCTGCGGCGGCTGCGGGGCGCGCCAGCGCAGGTTGCCGACGGGCGGCTGCGCGAAGGGAATGCCCAGGAAGGCGTGCGTGTTGTTGGCCGCGACCTTGCCGTAGATCTGGCCGGCGTCCAGCGTGCGCGTGAGGCTCTGGTTGTAGGCGGCCAGCGTGGGCGCCGCGAGCATCGCGAGCGCCCACAGGACGGTGGTGCGAAGCAGCAGGCGAACGAGGCCTGCGAGAGAACGGGAGCGGTGCATGGTGGTTGTCTCCTCGAGGTGGATGCGGCGGGCTCTGACGGCCTCGGTCATGCATCGATTCTCGTGAGCACCCTGCCCCGCCCGCCTCGGTGTCATCGCAGGGGGGCGGCAAGAATCCTCCGATTGACATCCGGCCCGCAAAGGGCCATGCAACGCTTGGCGGCTGCTACTTGCGCTTCCAGCTCGCCACGGTGATGTACACGCCGGTCTCCTTCGCGTCGCGCAGGCGCACGCTGTAGCGGCCCGCGCCGTCGGTGCCGTTGAAGACGACCTCGCGGCCCTCCTCGTCCAGCGTCGCGCCCTTGGCGAGTTCACGGTAGGCGTCGACCAGCTTGGCGATCGGCTCGTAGCTGCGCAGCGTGACCTCGGCGTCGGGCAACCGCGCCTCGGGGCGCTGGGCGCTCTGGTAGGCCGTGCGCATCGGCAGGCCGGCCAGCCCCTTGGGCAGCACGATCTTGCCGGCGCTGGCGGTGCTGTTCACCTCGGCCGTCTGCACCAGCAACGGATGCAACGACGCCGGGAAGCCCGGCGGCAGCTGCTCGGCGCGCCAGCCCGGCACGCCCGGCTGGCCGGTGATGTATTCGACGCTGGCGATCTTCTGCGCGGCGGCCACGTCCGCCGGATCGTCGCTGTCGGCCATGGCCGCGAGGAACGACGGCAGCTGCTTGCTCCAGGCCACGAGCGGCGCGGCGTCGGCCTGGCTGGCACCGGTGCGCTGGAAGACCGACAGCACGGTCTGCGGCAAGGGGTTGCACACCTTGGGGTCGTCGCGCTTGGCAGCCGCGCGGCAGTGGCCGTTGACCAGCCCCACCGCCTGCACGCGGCCGTCGGCGTCGATCAGCATCGCCGCGCGCTCTTCGCCGTGGCCGCCGCCGCTGGCCGACGCGATCACCTGGCGGCCGTCGGGCCACACGGTGCGCGTGACGTCGAACTTCGAGCGCATGCCTTCGAGCAGCTGCTGCGCGATCAGCGTGTCGGGCTCGGTGTAGCTGCCGCGCGCGTAGCCGACCAGGCCGATCACGGCGCTGCGGATGCGCGTCTGCTCGCTCAGGCGCAGGGTGGGCGGCGGCAGCTCCGTCGTGACGGGGCCGGCCGTGTCTTGTGCATGGGCTGCGAACGCGCAGGCGAACACCAGCGACGCGAGCGCCGCCGGAATCAATGTCTTCTTCATTCGGAAATTTCCACTTCGATGTTCGTGATCGCGGGCATGTCGCGCGGGACCGTCGTGCTGACGGAGAAGCTCAGGCCGTTGCGGCTGCCGGCGATGAAGCCGTCGCTGGACTCGATGTCCTTCAGCGGCGGCGACAGCTGCTTGTAGAACGCCAGCACCTGCTGCGGCGTGTCGACGGTCTGCAGGCGCAGCACGCGCTTGGCCTTGGCGTCGCTCAGTGCGTCCTGCGCGGTGCCGTAGATCAGCGCCTTGGGGTACAGCGGCACTTGCGCGGAGAAAGCCTTGTTGGGCCGCACGATGGGCCGTGCCGTGGTGCGCGCGGCGTCCATCGTGACGTACTCGGTCGTGGCGATCTTCTCGCCCACGCCCTCACCGCCCTGCATGCGGTCGGGAACCTGCTGGCTCCATGCGACCAGCGGTTGCGCCTTGGTGCGGTCGAGGCCGGGGCGCAGGAAGACCGAGAGCACGGCATGCTGGTCGTCGAGGCAACCGCTCGACGACGAGTCCTTGCCGCAGCTGCGATGCACCAGTGCGGCGGCCAGCACGTCACCGCTGCGGTCGTCGACCAGCACGGCCGCGCGCTCGCCGCCGTCGTAGGGCCGGCGGTACGACGAAAGCAGTCGTTGGCCGTCAGGCAGCGCCTGCTGCTTGCGGTCGGGGCGCGAGGCCAGGCCCGAGATCAGCTGCTCGGCCAGCAGGCCTTCGGGCCAGTAGTACGAGCCCGACGCCATGCCGGCGAAGCGCGTCACGGCAAGGTCGAGTGCGGGGGCCTGGGATGTTTCCGGGGCGCGCTCGTGATGCGGCACGAGGACCAGCTGGGGTGTCGCGGTTTGTGCGACGGCGCCGAGGGAAGAGAGAAGAAGAAAAGCGAGGAAAGCGGAACGCGGTCGAAGGTGAGGCATGCAAGAAAGAAAACGAACGATGCGGCTTGCCCGACGTTGGCGGACAAGTGTGTCGTTTCATTCTAGAAGGCGTTCATTGCCAAAACGCCTCGCATCTCATCGCCGCGACGAACGTCTCACGGTGTGACCGCGAGCTTCGAACACAGCAGCCGCATCGCAGCACCGATCGGCGCGATCACCGGCACCTCGAAGCGCGGCGCGAGCGCGAGCGCGGCCTGCCCGAGCGGACCGCCGCCGATGATCACGGCCTGCGCGCCGTCGTCGTCGATGCAGCGCTGCACGGCCTGCGCCAGCGCCTCTTCGAGCGCCTTCGCATCGGCCGCGAGCGCACGCGGATCACCCTGCGTGAGGCGGATGCCGCTGAACTGCGCGCCCAACCCGAGCGCGGCCGCGCGCGCCTCGATGGGCACCACGAGGTCGGGCGTGACGGTGGCGATGCCGAAGCGGCGTCCGCCCTCGCCCGCCGCGAGCATCGAGGCTTCGGCGATGCCGACCACGGGCACGCCGGCCTCGCGCCGCAACAGCGCCACGCCGGGGTCGCCGAAGGCGCTGACGATCACGCCGTCCCAGCCCTCGCCCGCCGCCGCGCTCCACACCTTCAGCACCTCGTGCGCGGCCGCGTTCAGCTCGTCTTCGTTGACGATCATCGGCGGGCCCTGCACCGCCGTGCGGCCGGTCACGCGGCAACCGGCGGGCGCTTCGGCGGACGCGATGCCGACCATCATGTCGGTGGTGGCGACGGAGGCGTTGGGGTTGATGAGCAGGATGTCGGGCATGCGGAAAAACGCTTTCTTTGGAGATCGTTCGGTGCGCGGTTCAGTTCGAGCGGGCCAGCGTCGCGCCCGGTGCGCGGTCTTCAGCCTCGGCCTCGCCGGGCAGCGGCAGCGCATCAGGCGACTGGCCGTAGGTCTCGGGCACGCACTGCACGCTGGCGACGAACACCGCGTACATCGCGGCGGCCAGGCCGAACACGCCGACCAGCCCGAAGCTGTCGAACAGGCGGCCCGCCACCAGCGGCATCAGCGCGCCGGCCGCCGTGCCCGTGGCCAGGATGAAGGCCGTGCCGAAGGCGCGCACGCGCGTCGGGTACAGCTCGGGCGCGAAGATCCAGATGGTGGTGTTGAGCAGCAACACGAAGAACTGGAACACCGCGCCCGCGATGAGGATCACGACGATGCTCTTGGCCACGAAGCCGATGGTCAGCGCCGCGAGGCAGGCGCACACGGCACCGGCCGTCAGCACGCGCTTGCGCGGAAAGTGGAAGCCCAGCAGCGAGGCCGCGATGGCGCCCAGCAGGCTGCCGCCCTGCATCACCATCGTGAACAGCAGGCTCTTGGACATGCTGTAGCCCAGCGTCACGAGGATGGTCGGCATCAGCGTGAGCACCGAGATCTGCGCGCCGTAGGTCATCCAGATCGTGATGCACAGCGGCACCGTGCGCCGCGCCAGCGCGCCGCGGAAGATCTCGGTCACGCGCACCTTCGGCCGCGCAGCCTGCGCGAGCGTGCCGTCGTCGGTGATGTATTGCTGAGGCGCCGCTGGCTTGCCCGACAGCTTCCCCGAGGCGAGGCGGGACAGCACCGCGTTGGTCTCCTTCACGCGGCCTTGCGACAGCAGGAAACGCGGCGTCTCGGGGATGTAGCGGCGGTAGAAGGCACCCAGCAGCGCCGGCACCATGAGGCAGGCGAACAGCCAGCGCCAGGCGTTGTCGCCCGGGAACATCCAGAACACCAGCAGGCCGAAGCCCGGTGCGAGGAAGTTGCCGAGCCCGCCGGCGCCCACATTCACCATCCCCACGGCCGTGCCGCGGAACTTGGTCGAGCAGAACTCGGCCAGCATGGTCACGGCAATGGCAATCTCGCCGCCCAACCCGAAGCCCACCACCGCGCGGCCCAGCGCCATCACCGTGAAGTTGGGTGCCATCGCGCAGATGCCCGCGCCGAGCGTGAACAGCAGCAGGTCGATCGACAGCATCACGCGCCGGCCGTAGCGGTCGGCGATGAAGCCCGAAATGATCCGTCCGATGGCCGCGCAGGCGAAGGTGACGGTGTTCAGGAAGCCGATGTCGGAGGCGCTCAGCCCCCACTGCTCGCGCAGCATCGGGCCGACGATGCCGACCGCGTTCTGCTCGAAGGCATCGAACAGGCAGCCGATGAGGATCAGGAAAATGATCGTGTGGTGCGAGCGCGTGACGCCGATGGTGTCGAGCGCGCGATCGAGCTCCGCGACTCGGGGCGAGTCGGGCCCGGAGGAGAGTGCAGGTCCAGCCATGGAAAAACCCCTTGAGAAGGAATGAAGTGCTTGCTTGCGCGGTGCAGCCCGGTGTCGCGGATCGCATCGTAGGCGGCATCGCGCCTGAATGGCATATGGATTTCACCTACTTTGAATAGTTGAAATTCAAATTTCATTCAGTTGCGAGCGTTTGCAAGCTTCATGCCGGGTAGTTTTCAGGCCTGGAAGACGGGTTCTCCGGGGTTGGGCTGGCAAGCGGCGCCCGAGCGCACCTGCAGTGTGCGCTGGCGCACCGAGGGCGTGCGCCGCTGTCTAGGCACTCGCGGCGCCGGCCAGCGCCAGCAGCTCGTCGACCTCCCAATGGTCGTCCGCGTGCCCGCCGTACTTGACGGCCACCACGGTGCCCCGCGCGTCGATGAGCACGTCGGCCGGCAAGCCCGTGATGCCGTTCTCTGCCTTTCTGTAGAAGCGGCCCGTCGCGAGCACCCAGCGCAGGCCGCTCCAGAAGACGCGCGGATGCAGGAACGCCAGCCGCGAGGTTTCCACGCCGAAGCGCCGATAGTGCGCCTTGGCGGGGTCGGCCACGCAGTCGAACGGCAGCTGCGCCTGGTACTTGCGCATCTCCTGCGCGGACGAATGAAAGAGCACGACCTCGCGGATGCCCGCCGCCGCCAGCTCGCCCTGCCTTCGGGCGAAGGTCAGCAGATGGAAGTTGCAGACCGGGCAGCCCGCGAAGCGGCGAAACTGCAGATGGACCCAGCGCGAACCGGCGTCCGGCAGCTGCAAGGGTTTTCCGTGGATCGTTTCCAGGGCCGTGGCGGGCACCACATCGCCGGGCAAGAACTTCATCGATGATCCTTCAGGAAGGGTTGCGAAGACGCCGGGCCGGGTGGCTGGAAAGCGTCTTCCGATTTTTAAGTACACTGTACGTTTATTACTTTACAACCCCTTCGAGAACGGAGTCAAGCGTGGGACGTCCCGCCAAATTCACCCGTGAACAGCTCCAGCAGGCCGCGCTGGCGCTGGTCGATGCGGACGGCCTCTCCGGCCTGACCATGCGCGCGCTCGCGAGCCGACTGGAAACCGGCGCGATGACGCTCTACAACTACGTCTCGCAGCGCGAGGAGCTGGAGATGCTGGTGGTCGAGGCGGTGCTAGGCAAGGTGCGCTGGGAGACCGACGACCGCCTGCCCTGGCACGAAGCGCTGGAGGACATCGCGATCGCGCTGTGGCGCGTGATCCGCGACCATCCCCATGTGATTCCGCTGATCCTCACGAAGCGCAGCCGCTCGCCCGCGGTGTTCGAAGTGACCGAAGCCCTGCTGCGCACGCTGGCCCAGAGCGGCCGCAGCGGCGCCCGCCTGCTCGTGGGTTTTCGCGCGGTGTCCGCGCTCATCATGGGCGCCGCACAGGCGGAACTCGCCGGGCCGCTCACGCTGCAGGCCGACGAATCGCCCGACGACACGATCGCGCGCTTCCAGGCGCTGCCAGCGGACCGGTTTCCGCACCTGATCGAGATCGCGACCGCCGCCACGGCCAGCGATGCGGAGACCGAGTTCCGGGCGAGCCTGTCGCTGCTGATCGATGGCCTGCGCGCGGACGCTGCCGCGCCGCAGGCCTGAGGCCGCTCAGGCCAGGGCGAGCGCCTCGACCTGGTCCAGCGCCCGCGACGCGCCGCCCAGGCGCGTCGCCAGGTGCTGCGCGCGCTTCAGGTACAGGTGCGCGTCATGCTCCCAGGTGAAGCCCATTCCGCCATGCACCTGGATGGCGGTGCGGGTGGCCTGCTGCGCGCCTTCGATGGCCGTGAACTCGGCCGCGGCGCAGGCGAAGCGCCAGTCCGGCTGGCCGCCGTCGAGCGCGGCAGCGGCGTAGCGCACGGCCAGGCGCGCGTTGTCCGCGCCCATCCAGGCGTTGGCGAGCTGGTGCTTGATGGCCTGGTAGCTGCCGATGGGCTTGCCGAACTGCACGCGCTCGCGGGCGTAGGCGCTGGCGAGGTCGAGTGCGGCCTGCGCGACGCCGACGAGTTCCGCCGACAGTGCGACGCGATGCGCGGCGCGCACGCGGGCGCGTGCTTCGGGCGCGATGGGCAGCGTCTCCCACGCGAGTGACGGCGCAGGAGCCGCCGGCGCTTGTCGCAACGTAGGGTCGAGCGCATCGGATGCTGCGCCCTCGGGCATCGGTCGCAGCGCGACGCGCAGCGGCACGGTGTCGTCATGCCAGCCCTGCACCACCACGAGATCAGACGCCTGCCCCGCGTGGTCGATCCAGCCATCGCCGTCCGCGATGCAATGGAAGGCGCGCTCACCCGCCATCGCCGCATGCACCCAGTCGCACAACGCATCGGGCGGTGCATCGCCGCAGGCCTGCAACCACAGCGGCAAGAGCACAGCGCTGCCGGCCAGTGGCAGGTTCAGCAGTTGCTGGCCTGCGGCCTCGGCCACGATGCAGGCCTCGCTCATGCCGAGCCCCAAACCGTCGTGCACCTCGGGCACCAGCAGCGCCATCCAGCCCATGCCGGCCATGTCGACCCACAGCGACTGCTGCGTGGCATCGGTCCAGGGCAAGGCGCGCCGTGCGCGCGCGAGCGGGTGGTGGTCGGCGAAGAAGCGGTGGGCCGACGCGTGCAGCATCTGCTGCTCGTCGTTCAATGCGAAATCCATGGCGGGTCGTGTCGTCGTCTTCAATCAGTTCTTGGGCAGGCCCAGCATCTGCTCGGCCAGGATGTTGCGCTGCACTTCGGAGGTGCCCGCCAGGATGGTTTCGGCGCGCGTCCACAGGTAGTCGCGCACCCAGGCCGCGGCCTGCGAGTCGGCGCCCGTGGGCTCGGGGCCGGCCAGCGCGCGCTCGCCCAGCACTTCCATGGCGGTGGCGAGCAGCTTCTGGTGCGACTCGCTCCAGTGCAGCTTGGTCGACGAGCCTTCGGGCCCCGGCGGGCCGCCGCGCATCGCGTGCGTGAGCGCGCGGTACGACTTGAGCTTGAGCACGTGGCTGTCGACCGCCAGCCGCGCGAGGTCGCGCCGCAGGTGCGGGCAATCGAGCGCGGGGCGTCCGCCCCTTTGCACGCTGGCCGCCAGCCGCGTGAGCGCGCCCAGCTCCTGCGTGAAGCGCACCTGGCGCGGAATGAAGTAGGTGCCGCGCTCGAAGCTCGCGGCGGCCATGGCCAGCCGCCAGCCGCCGTTCTCTTCACCCACGAGTGCATCGAGCGGCACCTTCACGTCCTCGAAGAAGACCTCGTTGAAGTCCGACTCGCCCGTGATCTGGCGGATGGGTTCCACGCGCACGCCGGGGCTCTTCATGTCGACCAGCAGGAAGCTGATGCCCTTGTGGCGCGCGGCCGCGGCGTCGGTGCGTGCGAGCACGAAGCAGTGGTCGGCAATGTGTGCGAACGAGGTCCACACCTTGTGGCCGTTGAGCACGTAGTGGTCGCCGCGCCGCTCGGCCCGCGTGGACAACGCCGCAAGGTCGGAGCCCGCGCCAGGCTCGGAATAGCCCTGGCACCAGATCTCGCGGTTGCTCAGGATGCCGGGCAGGTAGCGGGCCTTCTGCGCCTCGCTCGCGAAGTGGATCAGCGTGGGCGCCAGGATGCCGTGGCCGATGATGTTCACGCCCAGCGGCGCGCCGATGCGGGCCTGCTCCTCGTGGAAGATGGCCTGCCGCGTGAGCGGCCAGGCCTTGCCGCCGTGGGCCTCGGGCCAGCCCAGGCCCGACCAGCCGGCCTGGCACACGTGGTCTTCCCAGGCGCGGCGCCAGGTCAGTTCGTTGGCGTCGGGCGCGCCGCCGGGCCAGGCCGCGACGAAGCGCGGATAGTGCGTCTCGAACCAGTCGCGCAACGTGAGGCGGAAGGCTTCGTCTTGCGCCGAGTAACCCACTTGCATGCTTGTCTGCTTTCTCGTTCTTGCGTGGTGATGACTGCGGTCAGTCCGCTTTCGCGCCCGAGTCCTTGATGACCTTGGCCCACTTGACGATGTCCTTGCGCAGGAACGCCGCGAACTCCTCGGGCTTGTTGCCGATGATGTCCAGGCCCAGGCTGCGGAACTTGTCCTTCACCTCGGGTTCCTTGAGCACTTCCTGCAGCTCGTCGTGCAGCCTGTTCACGACCGCTGCAGGCGTCCTGGCCGGCGCGACCACGCCCAGCCACGGCATCGCTTCGTAGCCAGGCAGGCCCGACTCGGCGACGGTGGGCGTGTCGGGCAGCGACTGCGAGCGCTGCGCCGTGGTCACGGCCAGCAGGCGCACCTTGCCGTCCTTGATGAAGGGGCCCGAAGACGCGTACGCATCGAACATCACCTGCAGCTGGCCGCCGATCATGTCGGTGAGCGCGGGCGCGCTGCCCTTGTAGGGAATGTGCTGCATCTTCACGCCGGCCACGCTGTTGAAGAGCTCGGCCTCCAGGTGCGTCGACGTGCCCGCGCCCACCGAGCCGTAGTTGGCCTTGTTGGGGTTTGCCTTGAGCCAGCTCACCAGCTCGCCCACGTTCTTCGCCGGAATGCTCGGATGCACCACCAGCACGTGCACCACCGAGGCCACCTGCGAGACCGGCGCGAAGTCTTTCACCGGGTCGTAGTTGACCTTGCTGTACAGGCTGGGCGCGATGCCCAGCGACGAGGCCGCGAGCAGCAGCGTGTGGCCGTCGGGCGCGGCCTTGGCGACGTACTCCGACGCGATCATGGTGCCGGCGCCGGGCTTGTTCTCCACCAGCACGGGCTGGCCCAGGCGCTTGTGCAGCCGCTCGGCGAGCAGGCGCGACATGATGTCGGCCGCGCCGCCGGGCGAGAACGGCACGACGAGCGTAACGGGCTTGGTCGGGTAGGTCTGCGCCACGGCGGTGCCGCCCGCGAGCGCGGCGGCGGCCAGGGCCACGCAGGCCAGTGCTTTCTTGAACATGGGATGTCTCCTGTCTCTGTCGATGGTTGTGGTTGTGTCTACGAAGCCAGGACCAGCGCGTCGAGCGCGCGCACGCCCTGGCCCTGTTCCTTCACGAGCAGCGGGTTGACCTCGACCTCGTCTGCCTGTTCCTGCAGCGCTAGCACGGCGCGTGAAAACCCGGCGATGGCGCGGCACGCGGCCTCGACGTCGCCGAGCGGCCGGCCGCGGTAGCCCGTGAGCAGCGGAAAGGCCTTCAGCTCGCCCAGCATGTCGCGCGCCATGGCTTCGTCGACCGGCAGCACGCGGTGGCTCACGTCCTTGTACAGCTCGGTGAGCACGCCGCCCAGGCCCACGGTCAGCGTCATGCCGAACACCGGGTCGCGCGTGGCGCCGAGGATGAGTTCGGCCTGCCCTGCTTCCATCTTCTGCAGCAGCGCGCCGTCGATCTGTGCCGTGGGCGCGTAGGCGCGCGCCGAGGCCATCACCTCGTCGAAGGCCTTGCGCACCTCTTGCGCGTTGCCCAAGCGCAGGCGCACACCGCCGGCCTCGGTCTTGTGTGCGATGTCTGCACTGAGCACCTTCAGCACGACCGGAAAGCCCAACCGCCCGGCCACGGCCGCGGCTTCGTCAGCGGTGCGCGCCACGGCCTCGTCGACCGGCTGCACGCCGAACTCCGCGAGGTAGCGCTTGGTGGTGTGCTCGTCGGCCCGGCCCGCCAGCGCGGCGCGCGCGGGCGCGGGCTGGCTGCGCACCTGCAGCCAGGGGTTGTGCTTGCGCCGCTCCTGCCACAGCAGGAAGGGCGACAGCGCCGACACGGCCACGCCGATGTCCTCGAACACCGGCACGCCGCCCGCGCGCAACTGATCGCGCGTCTTCGCCGCGCCGGTGTCGATCGCGACGATCAGGCGCGGGTGCTTGTCGGCCACGGCGCACAGGTCGTCGGCCATGCGGTCGAGCATGTAGCCCGGCGCGTAGACCACGATGGCGTCGATGGCGTCGGACACCGCCAGCGCTTCCATCGCGGTGCGCACGAAGCCGGGGTCGTTCACCACGTTGCCCGTCACGTCGACCGGGTTGGAGACCATGCCGTAGTCGGGAATGCCGGCGCGCAGCTGGTCCTGCAGCTGCTGCGGCAGCGTGGGCACGTCGAGCCCCTGGCCGATGAACTTGTCGGCCAGGATCGCGCCCAGCGCGCCCGAGATGGTGATGATCGCCACGCGCTTGCCGGCGCTGCGCTGCCGGTAGCCGGCCAGGTGCGCGAGCTGCGCCATCTGCGCGAAGTCGTGGCTCTGGATGATGTTGAGCTGGCGAAACGCCGCCTGGTAGATCTGCTGGTCGCCCGCCAGCGCCGAGGTGTGCGAGCGCACGGCCTCGGAGCCCTTCTCGGTCTCGCCGGCCTTGTAGAGGATGAGCAGCTTGTCGCGCCGCACGAACTCGGCCGCGGCCTCCATGAAGCGCGGGCCGTCGCGCAGCTCCTCGATGTAGCCGATGCCGACCTCGGTGGCGTCGTCCTGTGCCAGGTACTCGAGGTACTGCGCGAAGTCCACGCAGGCTTCGTTGCCGGTGTTGATGAAGTGGCTGAAGTCCACGCCCAGCCGGCGCGCGATGGCGTACACCGCGGCGCACACGTTGCCGCTTTGCGTGAGCAGGCTCACGCGGCCCGGGCCCTGCTGCATCGGCGCGGTGTTGAACACCGAGGCGAAGTTGGTGTGGGCCTGCGTGTTGAGGTTGGCAAAGCCCATGGCGTTCGGGCCCGCGACCACCATGTCGGTGGTGGCCACGAAGGCCTCCAGCTCGGCCTGCAATGCAGCGCCTGCCGCACCGGCTTCGGCAAAGCCCGCGGCATAGACGATGACGGCGCGCACGCCGCGCGCCTGACAGCGCTTCAGCATCGGCGTGACCTCGGCCGCGGCCAGCGCGAGCACCACCAGGTCGGGTGCGGCGGGCAGCGCTTCGAGATCGGGCCAGCAGCGCAGGCCGAAGACTTCTTCGTACTTCGGGTTGATCGGGTAGATCGCGCCCCGGTAGCCGAATTTCGTGAGGTGCGCGAGCGGCATGCCGCCGATGCGCGCGGCATTGCCGCTGGCGCCGACCACGGCGATCGAGGCCGGGTTCAGCAGGGGTTCGAGACGGTGCAAGGTCATCTTGATTCAGGCGGAGGCGGGGTTCTTCTGGATGGCCGAAGCCAGGCCGCGGTCGCGGGCCGTGAGAAAGCCCTCGCTCAGGTGCGAGAGCTGGTGCGTGTCGAAGTGCGCGGCCAGCGCGGTGCGCAGGCCCTGCGCGTCGAGCGTGCGGTTGATCGAGCGCTTGATCAGGCGTAGCCCGAACGGCGGCGCCTTGGCGATCTGCTGCGCCAGCGCCAGTGCGGCGTCGGCCAGTTCGGCATCGGGCACGACGCGGTTCACCATGCCGATGGCATGCGCCTCCTGCGCCGACAGCTTGCCGCCGGTGTAGAGCATTTCCTTGGCCTTGCGCGCGCCCATCACCCACGGATGGATCAGCACCTCGGTGGCCGCCGCGCCCAGCGTGTGGCCCACGGGGTCGCTGAAGAAGGCCGACTCGCCCGCGACCACCAGGTCGCACATGTTGGCGATCATGAAGCCGCCCGCCACGCAGGCGCCCTGCACCTGCGCGATGGTGGGCTTGGGAAAGTCCCAGATGCGCATCGAGTAGTCGAAGTAGCGCAGCTCTTCGTAGGCCCAGCGCTCTTCCACCGTGAAGTTCGCGCGCTCGGCCTGCGCCTGCTTGAGGTCGTGGCCGGCCGAGAAGTGCGCGCCCTTGCCGCCGAGCACCACGGCGTTCACCGTGTCGTCGCGCGCGGCGTCGTCGAAGGCGGCCATGAGCTCGTCCAGCATCTGCTGGCTCTGGGCGTTGCGCTGGGCATCGCGGGCCAGCAGGATGCGGCGCACGGCGCCGTGGTGTTCGATTTCGAGGGTGTCGTACGCCATCGTGTGTCTCCGGGTCTGTGTCTGGGGCGGGCGCAGTTTAGACTTCGAAATTCCTGCATCCCAAACACTAATTCCTATTTTTCCCACTATATGGACAAACCCAGAGAGACCGCCGGCGCCCAGAGCCTGCGGCGCGCCCTGCAGCTGCTGCGCCTGCTGGCCGAGCACCACGAGGAAGGCATCAAGCTCACCGAGGTGATCGCCGCCTCGGGGCTGGAGCGCTCCACCGTGCATCGCCTGCTGTCGTGCCTGGCCGAGGAGCAGTTCGCCGAGCGCGACCCCGACGGCAAGGCCTACCGCCTGGGCATCGACGCCATGCAGCTGGGCTTCGCCTCGATGCGGCGCGTGCCGCTGGTGGACTCGTGCCGCGCCCTCATGCAAAAGCTCGCGCGCATGTCGGGCGACACCGTGTTCCTCGTGATCCGCCAGGGCGACTACTGCGTGTGCCTGCATCGCGAGGAGGGGCACTTTCCGGTGAAGGTGTTCACCACCGACGTCGGCGGGCGCCGCCTGCTGGGCCTGGGCGCGGGCGGGCTGGCGCTGATGGCCGCGCTCACCGATGCCGAGATCGACCGCATCCTCGAGCGCCACACCGCCGAGTACGCGCAGGCCGGCTTCACCCGCGAGCGCATGAAGCAGGCCGTGAAGCGCACGCGCGCGGCGGGCCATGCGGACATCGTGGACACGCTCACCGAAGGGGTGTCGGGCGTGGGGCGCACCTTCGCGGCGTCCGCCACCACGTTGGCCGCGATCAGCTTCGGCGCGATCACGCCGCGGCTGCCGCCGGCGCGCAAGAAAGAGATGGCGCTGTTATTGAAGGCGCAGTTGCCGCGCAACGAGGCGGCGAAGTAAACAGAGCGGAGGCCGCGCGGCCTCTTAAAGCTCGTCGTTTTCCTCGTGCCCCAGCTCGATCGCCGCCAACCGCTTGCGGCCAGCCGAGCCGGCGGCCTCGATCACCATCGTGGCGATCAGGTCGCACACGCCCATCACGGCCGCGTGGTTGTCGAGCAACCCCGGGCCGCGGCAGTCGCATTGCAGCGACCACGTGGCGCCCGCGAAATCGGGTGAGGCGCGGTCGCTGATGTAGACGATCTTCGCGCCGACGCGCTGCGCGCCCGCCAGCAGGGTGTCGAGCTGGCGCGTCTGGCGGCGCGTGCCGAACACGATCACGCAGTCGCGCTCGCCCAGCCCCGCCAGGTGCTCGGCCAGCGTCTCGCCGGGGCCCGGAATGGCGGTGACGCGCGGCACCACCTGGATGATCTGCCAGCGCAGGTACAGCGCGAACGCGTGGCTGCTGCGCGTGCCGAAGATCAGCACCTGCCCCGCGCCGATGATCGCCTTCACGATCTCGGCCATCTGCTTGTCGCTCAGGCGTTCGAAGGTGCTCGCCAGGTTGGCCTGCGACTGCTGGAAGTGCGTGGCCACGAGGTGGCCGCGCTTGGAGGCTTCGGTGGCGTTCTGGAACAGCGGCGAGCCGGTCTGCTTTTCTTCGCGCACCTGGCGCCGCGCCTCTTCGTAGTTCTCGTAGCCGATGCGCCGGATGAAGCGGCTCACCGTGGAGGGCGACACGCCCGCCAGCTCCGCCAGTTCGTTGCCCGCATAGCTGGCCAGCTCGCCGGGAAACTCCAGGACGAAATCGGCAAGCTGGCGTTCGGTCGCGGACAGCTGGTCGAGCTGGCTGCGAACGCGGCGGACGAAGGAATCGGCGGACATGGGTGGGCGGTGGGAAGCGGCGCACGATGATGCCATGCGCCTGCGGCGCCCCGGGCAAACGCACGCATTGGACTAAAGTCCCATGACGCCCCCCACGCCACGCGTTACCTTGGGATCGCCACCTTCGGCGATCCCACCTCCCCCACCCGCCACACACCGATGAGCGCCACCCCACCCACGACGCCCGCCGACCCCGTCTTTGCCGCGCGCATGGCTGCCTTGCGGCGCAACTTTCCGTTCTCGCTGCTCGGCGTGATGCTCACGGCGGGGCTGGTGGTCGCGGCGCTGTGGGGCGCGGTTGCGCACGAGCAGCTGCTGGCCTGGGTCGGCGCCAACGCGGTGCTCACGGCAGCTCGCGCCTGGCAGGTGGCGCGCTACCGGCACGCAGAGCACGACCCGGGCGCGCTGCGGCGCTGGCGGCGCGGCGCGATGGTGGGCGCGGTGCTCGGCGGGTTGCTGTGGGGGCTGCCGCTCGCGGGGTGGATGCTGCAGGTGTCGCTGCCGCAGCAGATGTTCATCGTGGTGGCGATGCTCACCATGGGCACGGGCGCGATCTACGCCTACTGCATCGACCTGGGCCTGCTCTACGGTTTCCAGGTGACGTACTTCGCGCCCGCGATCCTCGCGATGGCCACGCTCGACGACGTGCTGCTGCGCGTGATGTCGGCGGCCGGCGTGCTCTACCTGTTCGTCACGCTGGCCTTCGCGCAGCGCATGTACCGCACGCAGGTCGACTCGCTCGAGCTGCGTTTCGAAAACCTCTACCTGCTGCGGCAGCTGCGCCTGGAGAAAGACGCGGCCGAGCGCAGCGACCTCGCCAAGTCGCGCTTCCTTGCCGCGGCCAGCCACGACCTGCGCCAGCCGGTGCATGCGCTGAGCCTGTTCGTGGGCGTGCTGCGCGGGCAGGCGCTGCCGGCGGCGAGCCGGCACGTGGTCGACAGCATCGGCCGCGCCGCCGCGGCGATGGGGCTGCTGTTCGAAGGCCTGCTCAACATCTCGCGGCTCGACGCGGGCGTGGTGCGCGTGAAGGCGCGGCCGTTTGCGCTGGCGCGCCTGCTCGACCAGATCCAACTGGAGTTCGCGCCGCAGGCGGCGGGCAAGGCGCTGTCGCTGCGCTTGCGCGCGGGCGATGCCGTGGTGCACTCCGACCCCGCGCTGCTCGACCGCGTGCTGCGCAACCTGGTGGAGAACGCGATCCGCTACACGGCGCGCGGCGGCGTGCTCATCGGCTGCCGCCGCGCGGGCGCCGACGCGCTGCGCATCGAGGTGTGGGACACCGGCCCCGGCATTCCGCCCACCGAGCAGGAGCAGGTGTTCTGGGAGTTCCACCAGCTCGGCAACCCCGAGCGCGACCGCACCAAGGGGCTGGGCCTGGGCCTGGCGATCGTGCGGCGCACGGCCGCGCTGCTGGGCCATCCGCTGGCGCTGCGCTCGCGCGTCGGCCGGGGCACGGTGTTCTCGGTGACGGTGCCGCTGGCGCACCAGGCGCTGCCCGTGCCCGAGGCGCCGCCTGCGCCGCTGCCGACCGACACCGGCCGCCTCGTGCTCGTGGCCGAGGACGACGGCGAAAGCCGCCTGGGCCTGCAGCTGCTGCTCGAAAGCTGGGGCCTGCGGGTGATCGCGGCCGAAGGCGGCGACGAGCTGCTGGCGCTCGCCGCGCGCCAGCCCGGCAAGCCGGCGCTCATCATCAGCGACTACCGCCTGCGCGCGGGCGAGACCGGCATCGACGTGGTCGACCGCCTGCACGAGGAATACAACGACGACGCGATTCCCGCGCTGATCGTGAGCGGCGACACCGACCCACGGCGCCTGAGCGACGTGGCGGCCCGCGGCTGGCAGATGCTGCACAAGCCGGTGGACCCGGCGCAGCTGCAGGCGACGGTGTCGCAGCTGATCGCGCCCTAGAAGCCGCGCACGGCCAGGCGATTCCCCTGCATCGGCTGCTGCTGCGTCGAGCAGTGCACGGCGCCGCCGCCCAGCGAGATCGCATCGATGGGCAGCAGCTCGACGCGGCGGCCTGGGAACGCACGCGCGAACACCTCGCGCGCCTGCGCATCGCGCGGCACGCCGAAGGCGGTCGAGATCACCGCGCCGTTGACGAGGATGTAGTTCGAATAGAGGTCGCAAAAGCGCGCGCTCCCGTAGCTGTGCACGTCGCGCGGCACGGGCAGCTCGAGGATCTCGAAGCGACGACCCTGCGCATCGGTCGCCAGCTCGAGCGCGCGGCGGTTCTCCTGCATCGCGCGAAAGTAGTCGCCCTGGTCGGGGTCGGCCGCATTGAAAAGAATGCGGGCCGGCGCCATGAACGACGCGATGCCGTCGATGTGGCCGTCGGTCTCTACCTCGGCCGCGTGGCCCGGCAGCCAGACGATCTTGTGCACGCCCAGCATGCGCCGCAGCTCGGCCTCGATCTCCGTTTTGCGCAGGCCCGGGTTTCGGTTCGGGTGCAGCAGGCAGCTCTCGGTGGTGAGCAGCGTGCCCTGCCCGTCCACGTAGAAGGCGCCGCCTTCGAGCACCATGTCCGAACGCACCAGCGGCACGCCGGCCAGCGCGGCGATGTCCGCGGCGGCGCGCTGGCAGCCGTCATGCGGGTGGTACTTCTCGCCCCAGGCGTTGAAGCGGAAGCCCACCGCGGTCTGGCTCACGTGGTGCTCGTCGACGAGGAAGATCGGGCCGCAGTCGCGCAGCCAGTTGTCCTCGGCCGCGATGGGCACCACGCGCACCTGCGGGCCGCAGACCGCGCGGGCCGCGTCGGCCAGCGGTGCGTGCGCGGCCACGATGCAGCGCTGGTAGCGCGCGATGGTGCGCGCCAGCAGGCCGAACGCACGGCAGACCGCGTCGTAGTGCGCGCCCCACAGGGCCTCGCGGTGGTCGAGCACCGGCCAGCCCAGCCAGGTGGCGGCCATCGGCTCCCATTCGGCGGGCATGCGCAGGCCGGCGCGGCGAGCGTCGAAATCGTTGGAAATCAAAGGGTCCTTCAGAAGAAATTGCAGGGACGCTCACTCTGACTTGAATTCCTTCGATGAAAAAGCGACATTTCTTGGCTGAATTCATCGACCCCGTTCATATGTCCAACACCCGGCTGCCCTCTTTCAAGTTCCTCATCGGCTTCGAGGCGGCGGCGCGCCTGGGCAACTACTCGCGCGCGGCGGAAGAGCTGTTCGTCTCGCAGTCCGCCGTCAGCCACCAGATCTCGCAGCTGGAGCAGCAGGTCGGCCAGCCGCTGTTCCGGCGCAAGGGGCGCGGCGTGGAGCTGACGGTGGCGGGCAGCCTGCTGCTGGACAGCGTGGGCAAGTCGCTCGAGCACATCCGCAACGGGCTGGCCCGCATCGAGACCTACATGGACGACCGGCTCGTCACGCTGGTGTGCCCCGCGCCCGTGGCCAGCGGCTGGCTGCAGCCGCGGGTGGACCGGCTGCTGCAGGCGCACCCGGACCTGTGCCCGATCATCTCGGTCGACGAGAGCGCGCGCTTCATCGACGAACTCGACGTGGACATCGCCATCACCCGCGCGCCGCTGCGGCAGGAAGGCGTGTTCGAAGTGCCGCTGCTCACCGACGAACTCGTGGCCGTCGGCCCGCCCGCTCAGAACGAAGACGCCAACCTGGGCCTGCTGTGCCTCGAAGAAGACCTCACGAGCGACCGCATCGGCCCCTTCATCCGCGCGCATTTCGGCGGCCTGCGCAAGGCCGCGATCTACGACGACCCGCGCCTGGTGCTCGACGCGGCCTTGCGCGGCCGGGGCATCGCGCTGGTGTCGCGCCTGCTGGCCGACGACGCCTTGCGCACCGGGCAATTGCGGCGGTTGCCGGACAGCCCGAGCCTGCCGCTGGGCACCCTCTGGATCGCGTGCGCCGAGGGCCCCTCACGCCTGCCGCTGGTGCGGGAGGTGTTCGACAGCCTGCGGCTGTTTGCGCAGGAAGACGCTGGCGATATGAGCCAGATCGATCAATCCCTTTAAAAGACATCAATTGTGTAGATAGATAGGCGTCGACAGAATTCGGGGCTTCTTAGAACTTAGTAATAACCCTGATTCCAATGACAACGCGACGCACTCTCCTGGGCCTGGGCGGCCTGGGCCTTTTCGGTGGACTCGTGACCGCCTGTGGCGGCGGCGGTGGTGGGAGCGGCAGCGGCATGCTGCCGCCCTTCCCCGTGCCCATGCCGACCCCTTCACCGGCACCCGCCCCGGCGCCCGCGTCCGGCTGGCGCATGCCCGACGAAGGCGACGCCCACCGCGCCGTGTGGATGGCCTTCGCCGCGCGCGAATCCATCTGGACCGCCGAGATGCGCCAGCCGGTGTTCCAGGCGTTGGCGCGCATCGCCAATGCCATCAGCGTCTACGAACCGGTCAAGATGCTGGTGAACCCCGCGGATGCTTCCACGGCCCGCCAACTGTGCGGCTCCAACGTTCACCTGATCGAACACGCCATCGACGACCTCTGGATGCGCGACACCGGCTGCGTCTTCGTGCGCAACGCCCGTGGCGAGCGCGCCGCCGTGAGCTTCAACTTCAACGGCTGGGGCAACCAGCAGGCCCATGCGCGCGACGCCACGGTGGCCGCGCGCATGGCCGACCTCACGGGCGTGCCGTTGCTGCGCAGCAGCCTCGTGATGGAAGGCGGCGGCATCGAGGTCGATGGCCAGGGCACGGCGATCATCACGGAGAGCTGCGTGCTCAACAAGAACCGCAACCCGGGCGTCAGCAAGGCCGACGCGGAGGCCGAGCTCAAGCGCATGCTGGGGCTGGACAAGATCATCTGGCTGCCGGGCATCGCGGGCCGCGACATCACCGACGGCCACACCGATTTCTATGCGCGCTTTCTCAAGCCCGGCGTGGTCGTGGCGGCGCTGGACACCGACCCGAAATCGTACGACCACGCCGTGACACACCGCCACCTGGAGCTGCTGACCGGCGCCACCGACGCGCGCGGACGCCCCTTGCAGATCGTCACGCTGAAAACGCCGAGCCAGGTGCGCCCCACCTTTGCGCGCAAGGAGTTCGCGGCCGGCTATGTCAACTTCTTCCTCACCGACAAGGCGGTGTTCCTGCCCGAGTTCGGCGATGCCGTGGCCGACAGCGCGGCCCGCGCCGCACTGGCCGCGCACCTGCCCAGCCACCAGATCGTGCAGCTGGACATCGACGCCATCGCCGCGGGCGGCGGCGGCATCCACTGCACGACGCAACAGGAACCGGCGTGATGCCGCGCCCCCTCCCCTGATTCCGGAGACCGACATGCACCTTCCCCTGACCCGCCGCCGCCTGCTGCACGGCATGGGCCTGGCGCCCCTGGCCTCGTTGGGCCTGGTCGCCACGGCCACGGCCGCAGCACCCGACACCTGGCACATGCCCGACGAGGGCGACGCGCACCGCGCCACCTGGATGTCCTTCGGCCCCAGCGAACGCGTCTGGGGACGGCGCCTGCTGAAGCCGGCGCGCGAGCACCTGGCGCAGATCGCCCGCACCATCGCCGCCTTCGAGCCCGTGCACCTGCTGGTGCGCGAGCAGGAGCACGACCTGGCCGCGCGCCTGTGCGGCAACCGCGTGACGCTCGAGGTGCAGCCGGTCGACGACCTCTGGATGCGCGACACCGGCCCCGTGTTCGTGCGCAACGGCGCGGGCGAATGGGCCGGCGTCGATTTCAACTTCAACGGCTGGGGCAACAAGCAGTCGCATGCGCGCGACGCCGAAGTGGCCGAGTACGTGACCGACGCCGCCGAGGTGCAGCGCCTGCGCACGCGGCTCGTGCTCGAAGGCGGCGGCATCGAGGTCGACGGCGCGGGCACGGCGATCATCACCGAGAGCTGCGTGCTCAACGCCAACCGCAACCCCGGCCTGCGCAAGGAGGCCTGCGAGGCCGAACTCAAGCGCCTGCTGGGCCTGCGCAAGATCATCTGGCTGCCCGGCATCGCGGGCCGCGACATCACCGACGGCCACACCGATTTCTATGCGCGCTTTGCCGCGCCGGGCGTGGTGGTCGCGGGCCTGGACGACGACCCCGATTCCTACGACCACGCCGTGACCCGGCGCCACCTGGAGATCCTGCGCCAGGCCACCGATGCACGCGGCCAGCGCCTGCGCGTAGAAGTGCTGCGCGGCCCGGAATCGGTGCGCAGCACCTACGAGTCGGACGAATTCGCGGCGGGCTACATCAACTTCTACGTCTGCAACGGCGCCGTCATTGCGCCGCAGTTCGGCGATGCGCGCGCCGACGGCAACGCTCGCTCGCTGCTGCGCGAGCTGTTCCCCAAACGCGAGATCGTCCAGCTCGACATCGACGCCATTGCCGCGGGCGGCGGCGGCATCCACTGCACGACGCAGCAGCAGCCGCGCTGATGCGTTGCGGCGCTAGCGCGGGCGCCCGAGCATCCCCGCGCGCCGCGCCGCGATCACGGCCTGCGTGCGGCTGGTCACGCCGAGCGCGCCGAAGATCGCCGAGATGTGCGCCTTGATCGTCTTCTCGCTGGTGGCCAGGCGCAGCGCGATCTCGGCGTTGCGCAGCCCTTCGCACAAGAGCTGCAGCACCTCGGCCTGCCGCGCCGTGAGCGTGCTCAGCACGTCGGTGGGCGTCGACAGCACGGGCAGCGACGCACCGCCCGCCGGCGAGGCCTGCACCACGTTCTGCTCGCCCGCCATGACGCGGCGCAGCGCGTCCATGAGCTGCTGGCTATCGGCCGACTTGTGCACGAAGCCCTGCGCGCCGGCGTCGAGCGCGGTGTCGATGTCCTGCGGGTCTTCGGAGGCCGACAGCACCAGGATGCGCAGGCCGCCGCGCCGCCGGTGCAGCTCGGCCAGCAGCGCCGCACCGCCGAGGTCGGGCAGGTAGTAGTCGGTCATCACCGCGTCGAGCCGGGGCAAGGTGGCGAGCGCCTCGAGCGCTTCGGCGCCGTTGCGGGCCGTGGCGACGGTCATCGTCGGCTCGGCTTCGCGCAGCGCGAGGAACAGGCCTTCGCGAAACATCGCGTGGTCGTCGATCAACAGGATGGTGGCGGGCATCCTTCGATTCTGGCGGCAACCGGCGTCGAACCCCACGGTTCCCCGTGGGCGCCGGAGGAAACCCGCCGGGTATCGCCCTCAGCGGTCCGCGGGCGGACGGCGCGCCGCCGCCGCGCGCGAGCCCGGCCGGGGCGACATGCGCGATGCCACGCGACGGTGGCGCAGCACGCGCGACCCTCGGCGCCGTGGCGGTGCCGACGTCGGTGCCTGCCGGTGGGCCTCGAAGCGCGCTTCCTTCTGCTTCAGGTAGTGCATGAGCACGTGCGACACCATGTTCAGCCCGAGGGTGCCGAACGCCGCCGGAAAGATGTACAGCGCGATCGACAGCTCCGACGAGAAGACGAGGTCGTCCGCCAGCGAAGGCGTGGCCTGCGCCAGCCGCGCCAGTGCGCGCAGCAGGAAGATGTCCGCGCCCGCCAGCGCGATCAGCAGCAGGCCGAAGGCCAGCACGGTGGTCTTGGAGAACTCGCGCCGTACGAACAGCGTGACGAAGATCGCGGCGGGCAGCACCAGCGAGCACAGCACCAGCGCCCAGAAGCGGACCTCGGTGAATATCGTCGCGTCTGAAAGCAGGTGCATGGGCAGAGCGTTGAAGGGCGGGCGCAGGGTCGGGCGCTCCGAAGGCGCATTGGGCCACGGGCGGCGCGTTGCAATTTGTCCGCTGGGTGAAGCATCGGTAAAGGCCCCAAGGTGCGTCCACGGCAGGGGAAACCCGTGGGGCCCGACCCCGGGGTCGCTGGCCACAATGCCGGTGCGCGCATCGGCGCACGGCCCCCCCAACATCCAACGACAAGAAGGACCAGATGCCATGGCGGAATTCGACTACGTGATCGTGGGCGGCGGCTCGGGCGGCGCCACGCTGGCCTCGCGCCTGAGCGAGGACCCGTCGGTGACGGTCTGCCTCATCGAGGCCGGCGGCGACGGACGCGGCATCCTCGTGCGGGCGCCGGCCGCCGTGGTGGCGATGCTGCCGGGCCGCCCGCGCATCAACAACTACGCCTACCAGACCGTGCCGCAGCCCGGCCTCAACGGGCGGCGCGGCTACCAGCCGCGCGGGCGCTGCCTGGGCGGCTCCAGCGCGATCAACGCCATGCTCTACGTGCGCGGCCACCGCGAGGACTACGACGACTGGGCACGTTCAGGCTGCGCCGGCTGGAGCTTCGACGAGGTGCTGCCGCACTTCCTGCGCGCCGAAGGCAACCAGCGCGGCGCCAGCGCGCTGCACGGCGCCGACGGGCCGCTGCAGGTGTCGGAACAGCAAAGCCCGCGCGCCATCACCGAGGCCTTCGTGCGCGCCGCCGCCGAGTGCGGCATTGCGCGCAACGACGACTTCAACGGCCCCGAGCAGGAAGGCGCGGGGCTCTACCAGGTCACGCAGTTCCACGGCGGCGCGAAGAACGGCGAGCGCTGCTCGGCCGCCGCGGCCTACCTGCACCCGGTGATGGACCAGCGCCCCAACCTCTCGGTGATGACCGGCACGCAGGCCCTGCGCGTGGTGCTCGAAGACCGGCGCGCGGTGGGCGTCGAGGTGCGGCGCGGCGGCAACGTCGAAACCATTCGCGCGCGCCGCGAGGTGGCGCTGTGCGGCGGCGCCTTCAACTCGCCGCAGCTGCTGATGCTCTCGGGCATCGGCGACCCCGACGAGCTCGCGCGCCACGGCATCGAAGTGCGGCATGCGCTGCGCGGCGTGGGGCAGAACCTGCAGGACCACTGCGACTTCATCGTCGCCTACAAGTCCAAGCAGACCGACATGTTCGGCATCGGCCCGGTCGGCGGGCTGCACCTGCTGAAGGCCATCGCCCAGTGGCGCCGTGACGGCACGGGCCTGGTAGCCACGCCGTTCGCGGAAGGCGGCGCCTTCATCAAGTCGTCGCCCGAGCTGCGCCGGCCCGACCTGCAGCTGCACTTCGTGATCGCGATCACCGACGACCATGCGCGCAAGCTGCACGCGGGCTTCGGCTTTTCGTGCCATGTGTGCGTGCTGCGCCCCAAGGGCCGGGGCGACGTGCGGCTGAACGATGCCAGCCCCGACTCGGCGCCGCGCATCGACCCGCGCTTCCTGGCCGACCCGGAAGACATGGCGCTGCTGCTGCAGGGCGTGAAGAAGACGCGCGAGATCATGCGCGCGCCCGCGCTCGAAAAGTACCGCCACCGTGAGCTCTACACCACCGACGCCCACACCGATGCGCAGCTCGAGCAGCACATACGCGCACGCGCCGACACCATCTACCACCCGGTGGGCACCTGCAAGATGGGTGTGGATGCGGCGGCAGTGGTCGACCCGCAACTGCGCGTGCACGGCATCGCGGGCCTGCGCGTGGTCGATGCCTCGGTGATGCCGACGCTGATCGGCGGCAACACCAACGCGCCGACGGTCATGATCGCGGAGCGCGCGGCCGGCTGGATGCG
Source organism: Variovorax sp. GW822-FHT04A09 (assembly GCF_058801005.1). Classification (NCBI taxonomy): domain Bacteria; kingdom Pseudomonadati; phylum Pseudomonadota; class Betaproteobacteria; order Burkholderiales; family Comamonadaceae; genus Variovorax; species Variovorax sp. GW822-FHT04A09. The sequence continues at coordinate 1,902,616 of NZ_JBXAMV010000001.1, forward strand.
CGGGCCGGCCTCCTTTGCGGAATCCGCTACGGCAGTGCCGTCGATGAGCCTCGCACCATGAGTTCGCCCGGCAGCAGCAACTGACGCGGCGCCGCGTCGAGCCCGCGCAGGCGCTCGATGAGGCAGGTGGCCGCCGCGCGGCCGATCTCGTCGGTCGGCTGCGCCACGGTGCTCAGGCCCGGCCCGATGAGCGAGGCCCATTCGGGATCGTCGAAACCCACGAAGCCCAGGTCGGCGCCGAAGCGCCAGTCGAGCCGCGCCATGGCCTGCGCCACGCGCAGCGTGACCACGGCATTGCCCGCGACCACCGCCGCGCGGCGACCGCGCTTGGCGCGCTGGCGCAGCGCGCGCAAGGCCTCGTCGAGCGCGTCGTTCTCGCCCTCGACCGATTCGAAGACCTCGCCCGCCACGCGTGGCTCGTGCGCGGCCACGCAGGCGCCGAAGGCGGCCGTGCGCTCGCGCCGCGAACTCACGCCCTTCTGCGGCTCGGTGACGTACAGCAGCTCGCGGTAGCCGCCCTCGACCAGGTGGCCGCAGGTGTCGCGCATGGCGGCATGGTTGTCGAGCGAGACGAAGTCGGTGTGCATGCCCGTGTGCCGACGGTCGACCAGCACCGCCGGCTTGCCGTGCAGCGTGACCGCATCGACCACGTTGCTGCCGCGCCCCAGCGTGTTGAGGATGAAGCCGTCGACCTGGTAGCCCGCCAGCGCATTGATGGCCTCGCGCTCGCGTTCGCTCTCGTTGCCGAGGTTGAACAGCATCACGAGGTAGCCTGCGTCCTGGCAGGCCTTCTCGGCGCCGCGCAGCACGGCCACCGAGTACGGGTTGGTGATGTCGGCCACGATCAGGCCGATGAGCCGCGAACGGCCGTGGCTCAGCGCCTGCGCCATCGGGCTGGGCGAGTACGCCAGCTTGGCGATGGCGGCTTCGACGCGCGCGGCGATATCGGGGCTCAGCAGGCGCTCGCGGTGGTTCAAAAAGCGCGAGACGGTGGCCTTGGAGACGCCCGCGGCTTCGGCGACGTCGGCGATGGTGGCGCGGCCTGTGGGCTTCATGTCAGGCGGCGGCGGTGTCGTAGGGGGCCGTGGGCTTCTGGCCGGCCAGCACCTGCAGCAGATTGGTCGTGGCCAGCGCGGCCATCGCGTGGCGCGTCTCGTGCGTGGCCGAGCCGATGTGCGGCAGCGGCGTCACGCGCGGGTGCGTGCGCAGCGGCGAGTCGGCCGGCAGCGGCTCCTTCGCGAACACGTCGAGGCCGGCGGCGCGCAAGGTGCCGTGGTCGAGCGCGTCGAGCAGCGCGGCTTCGTTCACGGTGGCGCCGCGGCCGCCGTTGATGAACGACGCGCCCGGCTTCATGCGTGCGAAGAAAGCGGCGTCGATCATGCCGCGCGTGGCGTCGGTCAGCGGCAGCATCGCGAGCACGATGTCGGCGCGCGCGAGCAGGTCGTCCAGCGGCGTGTGCGTGGCGCGGCCCTGCAGCTCGGGCGCCTGCGCGGCCAGGTCGACCGGGCGGCGCGCGTGGTAGAGCACCGGCATGCCGAAGCCCAGCGCAGCGCGGCGCGCCACAGCCTGGCCGATGCGCCCGAAACCGAGGATGCCCAGCGTCTTTCCATGCACGTCGGTGCCGAAGAATTCCTCGCCGATGTTCTTCGTCCAGCGGCCTTCGCGCACCATCGTCGACAGCTCGACGACGCGCCGCTGCGTGGCCATGAGGATCGCGAACACCGTGTCGGCCACCGTCTCGGTGAGCACGTCGGGCGTGTGGCACAGCACGATGTGGCGCTTGTGCAGTTCGGCCAGCGGGTAGTTGTCGACGCCGACCGATACGCTCGAAATCACTTCGAGCTGCGGCGCCGCATCCAGCAGCGCAGCGTCGACGTTGTAGCTCGAACCGATCAGCCCGTGCGCGGTGGCGAGCGCAGAGGCAAAAGCCTCAGGCGCCTTGCGCGGATCGGCCACGGTGACGTGGTGCACGGCCTGCAGGCGCGCGAGCTGGTCTTCGGGCAGGGCCCGGAACACCAGCACATTCTTCTTGGTCATCAGAGCCCCGCTTCTTCGAGTTGCGCCCGCGTCGGCAGGCCTTCGGTGTCGCCGAGCACCTGCACGGCGCGCGCGCCGATCCAGGCGCCGCGGCGCACCGCGTCGGGCACGCTGCGACCTTCGAGCAACGCGCTCACCACGCCGGCCGCAAAGCCGTCGCCCGCGCCCACGGTGTCGATCACTTCCTTCACCGGGAAGCCGTCGACGTGGCCGGTGCCGGCCACGTCGCTGTCGTAGTACGCACCCGCAGCGCCGAGCTTGACGACGACCAGCTTTGCGCCGCGCTCGCGGTAGAACTTCGCCACGTCTTCGGGCTTGTCGTGGCCGGTGAGCAGCAGGCCCTCTTCGATGCCAGGCAGCACCCAGTCGGCGCGCGAAGCGAGTTCGTTCACCCAGTGGCGCATCGTCTCGGTCGACGACCACAGCGTGGGCCGAAGGTTGGTGTCGAACGAGATGGTGCGGCCGGCCGCGCGCATCACGTCCATCGACTTGAGCGCGGCCTGCAGGCTGGTCTCGGAGATGGCCGCGAACACGCCGGTGGCGTGCAGGTGGCGCGCCGAGCGCAGCCAGGCTTCGTCGACGTCGGCCGGGCCCATGTGGCTGGCGGCCGAGCCCTTGCGGTGGTATTCGATCGGTGGGTCGCTGCCGTCGGTGACGCGGCCCTTGAACTGGAAGCCGGTGCGCTGCGTCGCGTCGGTGATCACGTGCGAGCAGTCGATGCCCTCGGCGCGCATCGCGGCCAGCAGCGCGCGGCCCATGGAGTCGGTGCCCAGTCGGCTGGCCCAGCCGACCTTCAGGCCCAGGCGCGACAGGCCGATGGCCACGTTGGTCTCGGCACCCGCGGTGCGCTTGTGGAACGACTGGGCGTCTTCCAGCGGGCCCGGCCGGTCGGCCACGAGCAGCAGCATGGCTTCGCCGAACAGCGCGACGTCGAAGGCGGTGGGTTGCGTCATGTGTGTGTTCCTACGCCCGTGCGGCGCGGATGAAGTCGATCTGCGTGCGGGTGACGGCCGGCAGGTCGTCGCCCACCAGAGGGTATTCGATGGCGTGGGGCACGTCGGCCGGCAGTGCGCGCAGCACCGCGCGCCACGGCGCGACCGAGTCGCCCAGCGGCACCGCCACCCACTTGTGCGGCAGGCGCTGCGCGCCCTTGCAATGCACGTAGCGCACGCGGTGGCCGAGCGCCTGCGCGGCCTGCAGCGGGCACTCGCCGAGCCAGTGCCAGTTGCCCATGTCGAAGGTCATGCCCAGCGGCACGCCGGCGCGGTCGGCCACGTCGAAGAAGGTCTGCAGCGCGGCCAGCGTGCCGGCGCGCACGGTCTGGTCGTTTTCGATGAGCAGCTCGACGCGGGTCTCGGCCAGCGCCACCTTCAGGCCCCAGAGCGAGCCGTGCGACGAGGGCTGGAAATCGCCGATGGCCATCTTGAGCCGCTTCGCGCCCACGCGCGTGGCGGCGGCGATGCCGCGTTGCAGCGCGGCGCTGTCGAGCCAGCCGCCTTCGGCCCACAGGCCCTCGGGGCTGGAGTACACGGAAGCAAGACCGTTCAGCGCAGGCAGTTCCGCATCGGCGTCGCGCAGCATCTCGCCGCGCACTTCCACCGAATCGGCACCGGCCGCGCGCGAGAGTTGCGAGCACCAGAGCTGGCCGTGCCGCCCCACCTCGGCCGCACCGAAGGACGACAGAGAAATCAGGACTTCGAAGGCCATCAGTGGGCTTGGTGCGAACTGAGAATTTGCCCGAGGAACTGGCGCGTGCGCTCGTCCTTGGGGTTGCCGAAGAACTCCTGCGGCGGCGCCTGCTCGACGATCTTGCCGTCGGCCATGAAGATCACGCGGTCGGCCACGCTGCGGGCAAAGCCCATCTCGTGCGTCACGCACAGCATGGTCATGCCGTCTTCGGCCAGGCCGATCATGGTGTCGAGCACTTCCTTGACCATCTCGGGGTCGAGCGCGGAGGTGGGCTCGTCGAACAGCATGATCTTGGGCGACATGCACAGCGCGCGCGCAATGGCCACGCGCTGCTGCTGGCCGCCCGAGAGCTGGCTCGGGTACTTCTTGGCCTGCTCGGGAATGCGCACGCGCGTGAGGTACTTCATGGCCACCTCTTCCGCCTGCGCCTTGGTCATGCCGCGCGAGCGCATCGGCGCCAGCGTGCAGTTCTCCAGGATGGTGAGGTGCGGGAACAGGTTGAACTGCTGGAACACCATGCCGACTTCGGCCCGCACCGCGTCCACGTTCTTGCCGCCGGCCGTGAGGTCGATGCCATCGACCACGATGCGGCCCTTTTGCACCGTCTCGAGCCGGTTGATGCAGCGGATGAGCGTGGACTTGCCCGAGCCCGAGGGCCCGCAGATCACGATGCGCTCGCCCTGGCGCACCGACAGGTCGATGCCGGTCAACACCTGGAATTCACCGTACCACTTGTTGACCGCTTCCATGCGGATGATCGATTCCGTCGTCATGCCAGGATTCCTTCTTCTTCAGCCGCGGGGGCTCACTGCATCTTGGGCAGGTCGGCCTGCAGCCACTTTTGATAGAGCTTGTTCAGCTCGCCGTTGGCGGTGTTCTTCTGCACGAATTCGTTCACCGCCTTGTGCAGCTCTTCCTGGCCCGGACGCATCGCGATGCCCATCGACTGCTGCACCAGCGTGAACTTGTTTTCGAAGGTGTTGGCCGGCACGCGCTTGGCGATCTGCGCCGCCACCGTGACCGAGCAGCCGATCGCATCGACCTGGCCCGAGATGAGGGCCTGCATGGCCGAGGCGTCGTCGTCGAAGCGGCGGATCTCGGTGCCTTCGGGCGCGGCCTTGGTCACGGCCACGTCTTGCGTCGAGGCGCGGGCCACGCCCACGCGCAGGCCCTTCAGGTCGCCTGCGGCCTTGATGGAGGTCTTGGTCGCGCCGTACAGCACGATGGTCGCGGCCGCATAGGGCTGCGAGAACTGCACCTGCTTGGCGCGCTCGGGCGTCACGGCCAGCGAAGCCACCAGCAGGTCGACCTTGTTGGTCAACAGGAACGGAATGCGGTTCGGGCCGGTGACCGGCACGATGTTGGCCTTGACGCCCCAGTCTTTCGCCAGCAGCTTGGCCACGTCGGCGTCGTAGCCGTCGGGCTGGTTCTTGGCGTCGGTGGTGCCGTAGGGCGGGAAGTCGACCAGCATGCCGATGGTGATCTCGCCCTTCTTCTTGATGTCGGCCATGCTTTGCGCCGAAGCGAAGGGAGCGAACACGGTCAGCGCGGCGCCGAGGCCCAGGGCTGCGATGGCAGCGCGGCGGGTGGTGGTAACGGTCATTGGATGTGTCTCCTGAATAAAGAAAGGAAGCGACGAGAAAGGAAAAGCGAAAAGGGTCAACGTGCGAGCGCCTGGGCGCGCTTGCGCTCCATGCGCGCCGCGAGCAGCGACAGCGGCCAGCAGATCACGAAGTAGATGGCGGCCACCACCGAGAACACGATGAGCGGCTGGAAGGTGGCGTTGTTGACGATCTGTCCGGCGCGCGTGACCTCGACGAAGCCGATGATGGCCGCGAGCGACGTGCCCTTGATGATCTGCACCAGGTAGCCCACCGTGGGCGCCAGCGCGATCTTGAAGGCCTGCGGCAGCACCACGTCGCGCATGCGCGCCACGTAGTGCAGGTTCAGCGCCTGCGCCGCCTCCCACTGGCCGCGCGGAATGGCCTGGATGCAGCCGCGCCAGATTTCGCCCAGGAAGGCCGCGCTGTTCAGCACCAGCGCCACGCCCGCGGCGACCCACGGGTTGATGTCCAGCCCCAGCACCGGCGCGCCGAAGAACACCAGGAACAGCTGCAGCAGCAGCGGCGTGCCCTGGAAGATCTGGATGAAGGTGGTCGACACGGCGCGCGCCCACGTCGATTCCGACGTGCGCATCAGCGCGATGAGCAGCCCCAGGATGGCGCCGCCCACGAAGGCGATGGCCGACAGCGCCAGCGTCCACTGGGCGGCTTCGAGAATGAAAAGGAATTCGGGGAAACCGAAGGTGCGCATGGTGTGTGCTCCGTCCGTCGTGGTCAGTCAGTTACCGGCGGTCCGGGTAGTTGAGCGTGCGCTTGTAGATCAGCTTGAACATGGCCGAGAAGGCCAGTGCCAGCGCGAGATAGATGGCCGCGACCACGATGTAGATCTCGAAGCTGCGGAAGGTCTGCGACTGCAGGTTGGCGGCCACCGAGGTCAGGTCGTCGGCCGAGATGACCGACACCACGGCCGAGCTCAGCATCAGCAAAATGAACTGGCTCGTGAGCGCCGGGTAGATGGCCTTCAGCGCGGGCTTGATGATCACGAAGCGGAAGATCTCCCAGGGCTTGAGGTTGAGCGCGCGGCCCGCCTCGATCTGGCCCTTGGGAATCGACTCGATGCCCGCGCGGATGATCTCCGTGGCGTAGGCGCCCAGGTTCACCACCATCGCCACCAGCGCGGCCGTCTGCGGCGACCAGCGCAGGCCGATGGCCGGCAGTGCGAAGAAGAAGAAAAACAGCTGCACGAGGAACGGCGTGTTGCGGATCACCTCGATGTAGGCATTGACGATGAAGCGCAGCCAGCCCGGCCCCGAGGTCTTGCCCCAGGCACAGAAGATGGCCACCACCAGCCCCAGCAAGGTGGCGGTGAGCGAGAGCTGCACCGTGATCCACGTGCCCTTGAGCAGCAGCGGCCAGGCGGCAAAGACGGCGTCGAATTGGAACTGGTAGTTCATGGCGGAGCGTGCACGGCCAGGCCGTGCGCAGACCCTGAAAGGAATGCTTGCAGCTTAAATGAAACCGGTTTCAGGCCTAGCTAGGGATTCCCCTAGGTGGGCGTTTTGCCCTACCCGCCTGCCTACACTGGCGCGATGCCGAACCCCCACGCGGACCCCACTTCTTCCCCGGCAGGCACCCCGGCCACCGGCCCCGTCGTGCAGCATTTCCGGCAGGCGCTGCTCTGGCCCTTGCGCCTCGTACCGGCGCCCGGCGCGGCGCCCACGCACCACGGCCCCTGGCACGTGCTGCGCGACATGGGCGAGGCCTCGCCCTGGCGCGAAGAGGTCGACGAATACACCGGCGAGAGCGGCCGCTTCCACGAGCGCCACTACAACGAGTTCGTGAGCTTCCTGCCCTACGTGCAACGCTTTTTGTACGGCGAAGGCCGATCGCGCGGCAGCACCGACGGCACAGGCAGCGACGGCGATTCGCCGATGCGCGTGTTCCGCCGCCGCGACATCGCGGCCGTGCGGCTGGTGGCGCACCCCGGCGAGGCGCCCATCACGCTCGACGTGATTCACTGCGACCTGTACTTCTTCTTCGACATCGACGTGGTGCTGCTCAACCTCGAGGTCGGCACCGACCACCTGAGCCTGGCGCAGGCGCAGGACATCCTCTACCGCTTCGGCCGCGCCTACCCTTCGGGCTGGGAGCCCGACGGCGCGGCCCTGCACTGCATGGCCAGCGTCGAGTGGCTGGACGCCGACGGCCGCGTGCTCGCCGCCTCCGACGCACAGCAGCGCGACGCCTTCCTGTCGCACGTGGCCCAGCACCGCGCGCCGCGCATCGCGGCGCACTGGGCCTACCTGATGCAGCCGCTGGTGAGCGACCACTCGGACGACCCCGGCGTGCTGCGCTACCGCCAGATCGAGTACTACCGCATGCCGGTGATGGCCTACCTGTCGCTGGACGATCCACGCCGCCTCACGCGCGACGACTTCGTGCGGCTCGCGCTCGTCACCGGCGCGGGCGGGGCCGACGCCCACCTGCCCTATGCCGAGCACCACCTGGCCGACTTCGAGCACAAGTACTGCTACGACCGCTTCTGGGTGAACACGGGCGCGGCGCCCAACACGCGCTACCTGTGCAACGGCCACGCGCTCATCGTGGTGGGCGACGCGCGCTCCGAGTTCTTCTGCTGCCGCGACCGCGGCGTGCTCGCGCAGTTCAGGCACCAGCACTTCCTGCTGTTCCTCATCGCGCATTTCCAGAAGGCCTCGCTGCTGATGTTCTCGGACCAGCTGGTCGAGGCGCTGAAGAAGCTCGACATCCGCAGCACGCCGAGCGTGAAGCAGTTCAAGCGCGCCATCCGCGCGAGCTTCGAGCGCTTTCTTCGCTTCACGCACCGCTATTGGTTCCACGAGATTTCAGAGCAGGCGCAGGTGCGCGCGCTCTCGCACATGTGCGCCGCGCACCTCGGGCTCGACCCGCTGTACGACGAGGTCAAGTCGCGCATCGCCGACATGAACACCTACCTCGATGCCGACAGCCTGCGCCGGCAGGCCAGCACCGTGGTGCGGCTCACGGTGGTCACGCTGTTCGGCCTCATCGGCACCGTCACCACCGGCTTCCTCGGCATGAACCTGCTGGCCGAAGCCGACGCGCCGCTGTGGCGCAAGGCGATCTGGTTCGGCGTGGTGTTCGTGTTCACCACCTGGCTCACGATCTACACGATGGTGAAGTCGCAGCGGCTGTCGGACTTCATCGATGCGCTGTCGAACGACAGGCTGAGTTTCAGGGGCAAGCTGGCGGCGCTGGCGCGGGTGTGGCGGGCTGGGGCGGACTGATCAGGGCGACGCTCCCGCCGACGCGGTACCTTGCTCCGCGAATGTCCCCCGCCCTTCGGGCTCCTCCTTGATTTCGCTGCGCAAGGCACCGCATCGACGTGATCGTCATCAGTTCGGTCGTTGATCGGCCAGCACCAGCAGCGCGTCCAGTGCGCAGGACACTGGGTGCTTCCCGCAGCGAAATCAAGGAGGAGGCCGCAGGCCGGGGGACATTCGCGGAGGGAAGTACCCGGTGGCCTGTGCACGCACCCCGAACTAAGATCACCGCCCTCACAAAGAAGCCACGCATGCGCATCGCCCTCGTCTCCGACATCCACGGAAACCTTCCCGCACTGAAAGCCGTCGTCGAGGACATCGCACGCCGCAAGGTGGATGCGATCGTCAACCTCGGCGACAGCCTCTCAGGCCCGCTGATGCCGCTGGAGACTGCGCAGTTCCTGATGGCGCAGGACTGGGTCCAGCTCGCCGGCAACCACGAACGGCAACTGCTCACGTTGCCGACTTCCGGCCAGCGCGGCGAGTCCGACGCCTTCGCGCACGCCCGACTCGGCGCAGCGGAGTTCGCATGGATCGCATCGCTCACGCCGCGCCTGCACTTGAGCCCCGAAGTGCTGCTGTGCCACGGCACGCCCGACAGCGACCTCACCTACTTCCTCGAAACGGTCGAGCCCACGCAACTGCGCACGGCCACCGCAGCAGAGGTCGATACGCGTCTCGGCACTGTGGAAGCTGGCACGGAACTGGTCGCCTGCGGCCACACGCACCTGCCGCGCGTGATGCACGCATCCAACGGCACCTTGATCGTCAACCCGGGCAGCGTCGGCCTGCAGGCCTATGGCGACGAGCATCCGTACCCACACCACGTGGAGACCGGCTCACCCGATGCGCGCTACGCGCTGGTCGAACGGCACGACCACGGGCAGTGGACCTGCACGCTGGTCACCGTGCCCTACGACCACACGGCCATGGCGGCACTGGCTGCGGCCCATGGGCGTCCGGACTGGGCCCACGCACTGGCCACCGGGCGCATGCCCTAACGCTAGATCGATCAGTCGCCGAAAGCGATGTCCGCGCTGTCGACCGCGCGGATCGGCACGCCGAAGCTCGTGATGTCCGACAGCGTCGCGTTGTGGTGCGCACGGATGAAGGCGCCCTTGGCGTGCGGCTTGTCGTGCGAGGTGTGGGCGTCGGCCGCCAGCACCACCTCGTAGCCCAGCGCGGCGGCGCGGCGCACGGTGGTGTCCACGCAGAACTCCGACGAATAGCCGCAGACCACCACGCGCCGCACGCCCTGCCCCGACAGCCAGGCTTCGAGCGGCGTGCGCAGGAACGAGTCGGGCGTGGTCTTGCGCAGGCGGGCATCGGCCGGTGTCACCTGCAAGGCATCGGCCAGCTGCCAGCGCTCGGAATCGAATTCCAGGTCGATGGCGTTCTCGTGCTGGACGAAGGCCACAGGTACGCCGGCCGCGCGGGCCCGTGCCGTGAGCGCGTTGATGCGCCCGATGACCGCTTCGGCCTCGTACGGCCGGGGCGGATCGTCGCAAAGGCCGCGCTGCATGTCGATGACGAGGATGGCAGTTTTCATGGCGATGAAGGGCTGTGGACGTGGATCGCCGCAGTATGCCGCCGGCCCGCGGATTGCCCCCGCTCGCCGAATGTTTCTGTCGCTGAAACCATTGAAAAGCCAACTCCCGCTAGTCTCGCGCCTCAAGACCAACACACACGCAGAGGGCTTTCCCATGGCTGACGAATCGGATTCGCAAGGCGCTTACTTACCCCGGCTGCTGCGCCGCAGCGCGGTGCTCGCCACGGCGGGCTGCGCGTTCGTGGCCGGCTGCAGCAGCGCCGGCGGCGGGGAAACGCGCTACGACAACTCACCGCAGTTCAAGGGCGGCGTGTTCCAGAACATGCCCAACCCCGAGCTGCAGCCCGCCGCCAGCACCTGGCGCATCTGGTCGCGCTTCATCGTCGGCAGCAAGGTCGACACCGTGCCGGTCGACCCCATTCCGGTGCGCGCACTGACGCCCCAGGCGCTCGACGCGCTCGCGGCCGACGCCAACCATGTGGTGCGCCTGGGCCACTCGTCGCACCTGCTGAAGCTCAAGGGCAAGTACTGGCTCATCGACCCCGTGTTCAGCGAACGCGTCTCGCCCTTCACCTGGGTCGGGCCGAAGCGTTTTCACAAGCCGCCGATCCAGCTGGAGCAGCTGCCGCCGATCGAGGCCGTGATCCTCTCGCACGACCACTACGACCACCTCGACGTGGCCACCATCGAGTACCTGGCCACACGCGTGCAGCGGTACTTCGTGCCGCTGGGCGTGCGCGCCCGGCTCGTCGAGATGGGCGTGCCCGCCGAGCGCGTGACCGAGCTCGACTGGTGGCAAGGCGGCGAGCATGCGGGCGTGAAGCTCACGGCCACGCCCGCGCAGCATTTCTCGGGCCGCGCGGTCACGCTGACCGACCGCGACCGCACGCTGTGGGCCTCGTGGGTGGTGCAAAGCGGCGACCAGCGCATCTTCTACAGCGGCGACTCGGGCTACTTCCCCGGCTTCAAGCAGATCGGCGAACGCTTCGGCGGCTTCGACCTGGCGCTGATGGAAAACGGCGCCTACGACGCCTACTGGCCCGGCGTGCACATGACGCCCGAGCAGAGCGTTCAGGCCTTCGAAGACCTGCGCGGCAAGGTGCTCTATTCGGTGCACAACAGCACCTTCGACCTGGCCTTCCACACCTGGCACGACCCGCTGGACCGCATCGCCGACCTGGCGCAGGCCAAGAAGATCGACCTGGCCACGCCGGTGATCGGCGAAGTGCTCACGGTGGGCCAGGCGCGCACCAACGTGCGTTGGTGGGCCGGGCTGAAGTAAGGAGCGCACCGTCCACGCGGCGGTGTGTATTTCAAATGTTGCTCGCCACTTTTGGAAGGTTTACAGACAGTTAACCAGCGGCCGGTTCAATCGCCGTGTCGCCGCGACGAATCCCTCACCGGACGCCGATCGCGGACGACACCGTCATCTGCAAGGCAGCAGCCACAGGGAGCAAGGTGATCACAAGAAGAACCGGCAAGAAAGGAGGCGGCATCCCCGCCATCTCGACGCGCGCCCCGAGGCGCCGCCTGGCGCGCATCGCCAGGGGTTTCACCACGGGGCGCGTGCTGGCATCGATCGCGGGCGCAGGGGCCGTCGCACCCCCGATGCGCCGCACATCGGCCTGATCGTCAGCGACCCGGGCAACCCCGTCTTCCTCCAGGCCTGACACTGCCGCCGCCCACGCTGCCGACCCGCGACAAGATCGGCACCGACCGGGGCCGGCAGGTCCGTCCATTCACCCACGCTTGCCCCCGCAGATCGCGGATGCGAGGCGCTGCGGAACATGTCATCATCCCCACCCCTTCACCGGCCCCCTCTCGCAACGAGGCCCTCGCACCCATGCCCATGAAACGTCCCTGGCGCACCTGGCTGCTGGCCCTCCTCCTCGCCGTGGGCCCCGTGGGCAGCGCGCTCGCGACACATGCCAACCATGGCAAGGGCCCGCGCGTCGGCGTGCTCGTGAGCGACCTGCGCAACCCCTTCTTTGCCTACATCGCACGCGCGGTGGAAAGCACTCTGGCCGCAGACAGTCGCAATGCGGCGCACATCACGGTCGTGTCGAGCGGGTTCGATCCGCAGCGGCAGGACGAACAGCTCAAGGAAATGATCCGCCAGCGCGTGCAGCTGGTGATCGTGACGCCGGTCGATTCGACCAGCCTGCACGCCCGCGTTACGGAGGCACGCGCGGCCGGCATCAAGGTCGTGGCGGTCGATGCGCTCGTGCAAGGCGCGGACGCGGCCGTGGTGACGGACAGCCGCGCGGCCGGCAAGCTCTCTTGCGAACACCTGGTGCGCACGCTCGGCGGCAAAGGCGAAGTGGCGATCATCGACGGCCCGCCGAACACGGCCGCGGTGGGCCGCGTCAACGGCTGCCGCGAGGCATTGAACGCCGCACCCGGCGTGCGCGTCGTGTCGATGGCGCTCAATGGCGGCGCCACCAAGGACGGCGGCGTCGAACAGATGACGCGGCTGCTCGCGCGCCATCCGAAGCTGTCGGGCGTGTTCGCGATCAACGACCTGTGCGGCATCGGCGCGGAACTGGCGGCCCAGGTCGCGGGCCGCCGCGACATCGTCATCACGGCGATGGACGGTTCGCCGGAGGTGGCGCAGCGGCTGCAGGACCCGACCACCTTGATCGTCGGCAGCGCGACGCAGTCGCCCACGTTGATGGGCCAGCGAGCGGCCCAGATCGGGCTGAAGCTCCTGAAGGGCCAGCCCCCCCAGCAGCGCGTGCTGCTGTTGCCATCGAAGCTCGTGACGCGCGAGAACGTCGACGGCTACGGGGGCTGGTGAGCCAGCCCCTCGGCCTGCCTGCTTACTTGCCTTCCTGCTCGCGCCGCTCGCGCGCGCGCCGCACCTGGCGCGTCTCGTTGGCCTGCGCGATGGCGCGGTCTTTCGCGCGCCGCTTGCCCTGGCGCTTCTCGCGCATGCGGCGCCCCAGGATGTAGCTGCCGAAGCCCGTGACCACGGCGAGGACCACGCCGAGGATGCTGATGTCGATGCCGCCCAGCATCAGAGCACCCGCACCACGCTCGCCGGCGTGAATCCGAGGTCTGCCACCTTGCCCTTGCGCGCGCGGGCACCCATCGCGTTGTTGAGCGAGCGGATCTCGAGCGTTTCTTCGCGCTCCTTGCCGCCGCGGGCGACGCCTTCGATCCGCACGCTGCGCGTGTAGGCCACCGCACCGGCCAGCGATTCCTTGGCCTCCAGGTCGATCAGCATCAGGCCACGTCCGCCCTTGGGCAGGCTCTTGAGCTCGGCGATGTCGAAGGTCAGGATGCGCTTGCCGCTCGAGGCGCAGGCCACGTGCGTCGCGGCCGGCATCGGCTCGGCGCCGCTCGCGCCGCCCACCAGCGACGGCCGGCACAGCTGCTCGCCCTCGCCCACGTCGATGAAGGCCTTGCCGCCGCGCTGGCGCGACATCATGTTCTCGATGGTGGCCATGAAACCGTAGCCGCCCGTGTTGGCCAGCAGCAGGCAGGCGCCCACCGGGCCCGCGAAGAAATGCGTGACGTGCGTGCCGGCATCGAGCTCGATGAGCGTGGTGACGGGCTGGCCGTCGCCGCGCGCGCCGGGCAGCGAGGCCACGGGCACGGTGTAGACGCGCACGCTCTTGTCCTTGGCGCTGCCGAAGACCAGCAGCGTGTCGACGCTGCGGCACTCGAAGGCGCCGTAGAGCGTGTCGCCCGACTTGAAGCTGTACTCGGGCGCGGTGCCGCCGTTGCCGGCGGCCTTCTCGCTGGCCCAGCCCTTCTGCGCGCGCACCCAGCCCTTCTGCGACACGATCACGGTGACGGGCTCGTCGACCACCTTCACCTCGGCCACGGCGCGCTTCTCGGCCTGGATGAGCGTGCGGCGCGGATCTTCGAAGGTCTTGGCGTCGGCCTCGATTTCCTTGACCAGCAGGCGGCGCAGCGTGGCCGGGCTGGAGAGGATGTCTTCGAGCTTCTTCTGCTCGTCGCGCAGACCGGCCAGTTCCTGCTCGATCTTGATGGCCTCGAGCCGCGCGAGTTGGCGCAGCCGGATTTCAAGGATGTCCTCGGCCTGGCGTTCGCTGAGGTTGAAGCGCGCGATGAGCGCCGCCTTCGGGTCTTCCGCCGCGCGGATGATGGCAATGACCTCGTCGATGTTCAACAGCACCAGCTGCCGGCCTTCGAGGATGTGGATGCGGTCCTGCACCTTGTCCAGGCGATGGCGCGAGCGCCGCTCGACGGTGATCTCGCGGAACGCGATCCACTCGTTGAGCATCTGGCGCAGCGACTTCTGCGTGGGCTTGCCGTCGATGCCGACCATCGTGAGGTTGATCGACGACGAGGTCTCGAGCGAGGTCTGCGCCAGCAGCGTGGTCACGAACTCGTCCTGGCTGATGCGCGAGGTCTTGGGTTCGAACACCAGGCGCACGGCGGCGTCCTTGCTCGATTCGTCGCGCACCACGTCGAGCACCGACAGCATCGCGGCCTTGAGCTGGGTCTGGTCGGCGCTCAGCGCCTTCTTGCCGGCCTTGACCTTCGGGTTGGTGATTTCCTCGATTTCTTCCAGCACCTTCTGCGTGCTCACGCCCGGCGGCAGTTCGTTGACCACGAGCTGCCACTGGCCGCGCGCGAGGTCTTCGATCTTCCAGCGCGCGCGCACCTTGAGCGAGCCGCGGCCGGTGCGGTAGGCGTCGGCGATGTCGCTCGCGCTGCTGATGATCTGCGCGCCGCCCGGGTAGTCGGGGCCGGGCACGAGGGCGAAGAGTTCTTCTTCGCTGAGCTTGCCGTTGGACTTGATCAGCGCCACGCAGGCGTCGGCGATCTCGCGCAGGTTGTGGCTCGGGATCTCGGTGGCCAGGCCCACGGCGATGCCGCTGGCGCCGTTGAGCAGCGTGAACGGCAGCCGCGCGGGCAAGAGGCGCGGCTCTTCGGTGCTGCCGTCGTAGTTGGGAATGAAGTCGACCGTGCCTTCGTCGATCTCGTCGAGCAGCAGGCTGGTGATGCGGGCCAGGCGCGCTTCGGTGTAGCGCATGGCCGCGGCGCCGTCGCCGTCGCGGCTGCCGAAGTTGCCCTGGCCGTCGACCAGCGGATAGCGCTGCGAGAAGTCTTGCGCCATGCGCACCAGCGCGTCGTACGCGGCCTGGTCGCTGTGCGGGTGGAAGCGGCCGAGCACGTCGCCGACCACGCGCGCGCTCTTCACGGGCTTGGCGCCCACGGTGCCGTTGGTGCCGCCGAAGCCCAGGCCCATGCGCGACATCGAGTACAGAATGCGCCGTTGCACCGGCTTCTGGCCGTCGGACACATCGGGCAGTGCGCGGCCCTTGACGACGCTCAGGGCGTATTCGAGGTAGGCGGTCTGCGCGTAGTCGGCCAGCGTGAGGGTGGTGTCGCCGTCGGTGGGGCCTGCAAGGTCGAGCGGAGGTTGAGAGTCGTCCATGAAGAAGAGAGAAAGAAAAACAGTGACGGGCGGCGTGCGTTCGCGCTCAGCCCAAAATGAAAGTGGGGTGCATGGCGGCCTGCGGGATCACGACAGCGGCGACGGCGGCGAAGCGTCGCCCGGCTCCACCGCGCTGGTCGGCACGTCGGACGGCTCGGGAATATCGGGCATGGTCGGCACGTTGCGCGGCGACTCGGACGGCATGTTGCCGCGCCCGATCGCGCCGCCCTTGGGCACAGACATTTCCATGCGGATGCGCCCCGGCGTCTTGCCACCACTGCTACCGCTTCCGCTGCGCAGGTTGCCGCCCACGGTCACGGCCGAGGGCTTGAGGTACGCATACAGCTGCAGCACGGTCTGCACGTAGTTCTGCGTTTCCTTGTAGTTCGGGATCTTGTTGCCCGCACGCTGCACCGCGCCCTCGCCCGCGTTGTAGGCGGCCAGCGCGAGCTCGATCTGGCCCGGGAACATCGCGATCAGGTCGCGCAGGTAGCGCGAACCGGCGGCAATGTTGATGTGCGGGTCGAACAGCTTCTTCTCGATCGTGCCGCGCTTGTCCGTCGCCACGCCGTAGCGCTGCGCGGTGGCCGGCATGAGCTGCATGAGCCCCATCGCGCCCTTGGGCGAGACAGCCTTGGCGTCGAAGCCCGACTCGGTGGCGACCAGCGCCTGCAGCAGCTCGTAGTCGATCGCGTGCTTGCTCGACGCATCGCGCAGCGCCGCCTTGGCGGTCTTGTAGCCGGGCGAGGCCTCGAACATGGCGAGCAGGTTCTGCGACGCCGGCGACACCTTGCCGTCGAGCCGGCGGTTGATGTTGCCGCGGCCCATCGGCGACAGGCCCTTGGCGGTGTCGAAGCTCTGGCCGCCCTGGAAGAAGAGCTTGTAGCGCTCGTCGACCTTCTCGGCCGCGAAGTGCGCCACGCCGTTGCTATCGATGTAGCCGTAGATGTCGGTCGCGTGCGCGAGCCCCTGCTGCATGCACAGCAGAAAGGCCAACCACAGCGAACACTTGAAAACCGACATGCGTGTGAGAAGAAGGAAAGAAAAAGGAAACCGTCAGACGTCGATGTCGACGTCGTCTGCGCGCAATTCCATGAGCTCGCGCCGCGCCGCCGCTTCGCCCTTGCCCATCAGCTTGGTGATCTCGCCCTGGGTGGACGAAAAATCGAACCGCCCCAATTGGACCTTCATCAGGCGACGGGTGTCCGGATTGAGCGTGGTTTCCCACAATTGTTCCGCGCTCATTTCGCCCAGACCCTTGAAGCGGCTGATGCTCCAGGCGCCTTCGCGCACGCCATCTTTACGCAATTTGTCGAGCGTGGCGGTCAGTTCGCCCTCGTCCAGCGCATAGACCTTGGAGGCCGGCTTCTTGCCGCGCGCGGGCGCATCGACCCGGAACAATGGCGGCTTTGCGACATACACGTGGCCGGCTTCGATGAGCTTGGGAAAGTGCCGGAAGAACAGCGTGAGCAGCAGCACCTGGATGTGCGAGCCGTCCACGTCGGCATCGGACAAGATGCAGATCTTGCCGTAGCGCAGCCCGCTCATGTCGGGCGTGTCGGCGGGGCCGTGCGGGTCGACGCCCACGGCCACCGAGATGTCGTGGATTTCGGTGTTGGCGAACAGGCGGTCGCGCTCGACCTCCCAGGTGTTGAGCACCTTGCCGCGCAGCGGCAGGATGGCCTGGCTTTCCTTGTCGCGGCCCATCTTGGCGCTGCCGCCGGCGGAGTCGCCCTCGACCAGGAAGACTTCGTTGTGGCTGATGTCCTTGCTCTCGCAGTCGGTCAGCTTGCCGGGCAGCACGGCCACGCCCGAGCCCTTGCGCTTCTCGACCTTCTGGCCGGCGCGCTGGCGCGTCTGGGCGGCCTTGATGGCCAGCTCGGCGAGCTTCTTGCCGTAGTCGACGTGCTGGTTGAGCCACAGCTCGAGCGTGGGGCGCACGAAACTGGACACCAGGCGCACGGCGTCGCGCGAATTCAGGCGCTCCTTGATCTGGCCCTGGAACTGCGGGTCGAGCACCTTGGCGCTGAGCACGTACGAGGCGCGCGCGAACACGTCTTCGGGCAAGAGCTTCACGCCCTTGGGCAGCAGCGAGTGCAGCTCGATGAAGCTCTTCACCGCGTTGAACAGGCCGTCGCGCAGGCCGCTTTCGTGCGTGCCGCCGGCGCTGGTGGGAATCAGGTTGACGTAGCTCTCGCGCACCGGCTGGCCGTCTTCGGTGAAGGCCACGCACCAGTCGGCACCCTCGCCTTCGGCAAAGTTGTCGGCGTTCTTGTCGGCATGGCCGCTGCCTTCGAACAGCGGAATGACCGGATCGCCGTTGAGCGTCTGCATGAGGTAGTCGCTCAGGCCGCCCTTGTAGAGCCACTGCTGGCTTTCGCCGGTCTTCTCGACGGCCAGCGTGACGCTCACGCCGGGCATCAGCACGGCCTTGCTGCGCAGCAGGTGGGTGAGTTCGCCCATGGGCAGCGCGGCGGTCTCGAAGTACTTGGCGTCGGGCCAGGCGCGCACCGTGGTGCCCTGCTTGCGCTCGCCCGCTTCGAGCTTGCGGATCTCGAGCGCCTCGATCACGTCGCCGGCGCTGAAGGCCAGCTTGGCGACCGAGCCTTCACGGTGCGAGCTGACTTCGAGGCGCTTGGACAGCGCGTTGGTCACCGACACGCCCACGCCGTGCAGGCCGCCCGAGAAGCTGTAGGCGCCGCCCGAGCCCTTATCGAACTTGCCGCCGGCGTGCAGCCGGGTGTAGACCAGCTCGATCACGGGGGCCTTCTCTTCGGGGTGCAGGCCGAAGGGAATGCCGCGGCCGTCGTCCTCGACGCTGACCGAGCCGTCGGTGTGCAGCGTGACCTTGATCTTCTTGCCGTAGCCCGCCAGCGCTTCGTCGGCGGCGTTGTCGAGCACTTCCTGGATGATGTGCAGGGGGTTGTCGGTCCGGGTGTACATGCCCGGGCGCTGCTTCACGGGCTCGAGGCCCTTGAGCACGCGGATGGAGCCTTCCGAATAGCCGGAAGCGGAGTCTGAAGATGTCTTGGGGGAAGTCGCCATGGGGGCGGATTGTAGTCAGTTGGGTTGAAATGACTGGATACCCATACAGGCACCGGCTTCGGTCTTTTCGCACATCAGGCGGGAGTTTCTGCGGGCGGACCGAACATCCGCGCGCCCAGGAAATCGATGAACGCCCGCAACTTGGGCGACGGATGGCGCCCCGACGGCCACAGCACGCGGAACGCGATGGTACGGGGCCGCAGCAGGTGGTCGGCCAGTACGGGCTGCAGCGCCCCCTCGGCCAGCGCGGCGCGCACGCTGAAGTCGGGCAGGCAGGCGATGCCGCGCCCGCGCAGGGCGAAGCACAACCGGGTCTCGATGTTGTTGCAGATCATCGAGACCGGCGGGCGCACCTCGCTGCCGTCGGGCCCGGGCGCGAGCGGCCAGACCTCGACCTTGCCGGTCGCCGGGTAGCGGTAGTGCAGGCAGGCATGGCGGGCCAGGTCGTCCGGCGAGGCGGGCGTGCCGTGGCGCGCCAGGTATGCGGGCGAGGCCACCAGCAGCTGCGAGAACTCGCCCAGCTGGCGCGACGACAGCCGTGAATCCGCCGGCTCGCCGGTGCGCACCACGGCGTCGAAGCCTTCCTCGATGACGTCCATGAGGCGATCGCTGAAGTCGAGGTCGAGCTCGATCGCAGGGTAGGCGGCCATGAAGTCGGCCAGCACCGGCAGCACCAGCGAGCTGACCAGCGGCAGGCTCACGCGCAGCCGCCCGCGCGGCGCCTCGGCGGCGTGCGACAGCTCCTGCTCGGCGGCCTCGATCTCGGCCAGCACGCGGCGGCTGCGCGCCAGGAACAGCGCGCCCTCGGCGGTGAGCGTGATGCTGCGCGTGCTGCGGTGGAACAGGCGCACGCCCAGCCGCTCCTCGAGCCGCGCCACGCGCTTGCCCACGGCCGAGGCCGACACGCCGAGCGCGCGCCCGGCCGCCACGAAGCTGCGGGTCTCGGCGACCTGAACGAAGACGGCAAAGCCGCTGAGGCTGTCCATGGGGAATCTCCATTGCGGACTTTAACGTCCGCATTGAGCGGAACTGTAGCCGTCTTTATCCGAAGTCGGCTTCTTCCTATCGTTGGCCGCATGACCTTTCTCCCCGACATTTCCCCCACTTTCACCCCTGCGTGGCAGGGCCCGGCCCCATCGCGCATCGACGCCGCCATCGACCGTGCGCTCGCCGAACAACGGCTGGTTGGCGCCGCGGTGCTGGTGAGCCACGACGGCCGCCTCGTCCACCGGCGCGCCGCCGGGCTGGCCGACCGAGAGGCCGGCCGGCCGATGCGCGAGGACGCGCTGTTCCGGCTGGCCTCGGTGTCCAAGCCCATCGTCTCGACCGCCGCGATGGTGCTCGTGGATCAGGGCCGGCTCGACCTGGACGCCCCGGTGACGCGCTGGCTGCCAGATTTCCGCCCGCGCCTTCCCGATGGCGGCGGCGAAGCCGTCATCACGCTGCGGCAGCTGCTGACCCACACGGCCGGCCTGGGCTACCGTTTCCTCGAAAGCTCGGACGACGGCCCGTACGCGCGCGCCGGCGTGTCCGACGGCATGGACCGCGACGACGGCCTCACGCTGGCCGGCAACCTGCAACGCCTGGCCGGCGTGCCGCTGCTGTACCCACCGGGCACGGGCTGGCTCTATTCGCTGGCCATCGACGTGATCGGCGCGGTGGTCGAGGCGGCCAGCGGCCTGCCGCTGCCCGAGGCGGTGCGCACGCTGGTGACCGGGCCGCTGCAGATGCACGACACGGGCTTCGCCGCCGCCCCCGGCGACCCGCGGCTCGCCACGCCTTATGTGAACGGCCCCGGCGCCACGCCGCCGCGGCGCATGGACGGCCCCGTCGTCGCCACGTCGTTCGAGGGCGCCGTCGGCATCCGCTTCGACCCGGCACGCGCCTTCGACGCCAGCGCCTGGCCCTCGGGCGGCGCCGGCATGGTCGGCAGCGCGGACGACTTTTTGCGCCTGCTCGAGACGCTGCGCACCGGCGGTGCCCCGCTATTGGGCGCCGCCACCGTCGACACGATGGGCCGCAACCACACGGGTGACCGGGGGCCGGCGGATGCGCCGGGCTGGGGCTTCGGCCTGGGCTTCTCGGTGCTGCACGACCCGCAACCCACGCAGACGCCCGAATCGCCCGGCACCTGGCGCTGGGGCGGCGCCTACGGCCATGCCTGGTTCGTCGACCGGGCGCGCGGGCTCAGCGTGGTGGCCTTCACGAACACGCTCTACGAAGGCATGTCGGGCCGCTTCGTCACCGACCTCCGGGACGCCGTCTATGCATGACACGACCTCTTCCTCACCGCTGCCCCTCTCCGGCCTGCTGGCGCTGGCTGCCGGCGGCTTCATCACCATCCTCACCGAGGCGATGCCGGCCGGCCTGCTGCCGCAGATCGGCGCCGACCTGGGCGTGGCGCCCGCGCTGGTCGGCCAGCTCGTCACCGTGTATGCGCTGGGCTCGCTGGTGGCGGCCATTCCGCTGGTGGCCTTCACGCGCGGCTGGCGGCGCCGGCCGCTGCTGATGGGCGCGATCGGCGGCTTCGCGGTGGTCAACACGGTGACGGCGCTGTCGCACGACTACACGCTGACGCTGGTCGCGCGCTTCTTCGCCGGCGTGTTCGCGGGCCTGCTGTGGGCGCTGCTGGCCGGGCACGCGGCGCGCATGGTGGCGCCGCAGCAGCAGGGCCGGGCCATCGCCGTGGCGATGCTGGGCGCGCCGCTGGCGCTGTCGCTGGGCATTCCGGCCGGCACGCTGCTGGGCGCGAGCGTCGGCTGGCGGCCGGCCTTTCTGATCATGTCGGCGCTGTCGGTGCTGCTGCTCGGCTGGGTGCGCTGGCAGGTGCCCGACTTCCCGGGCCAGGAGGCCGGGCGCCAGCAAAGCGTGCGCCGCGTGTTCCTGCTGCCGGGCGTGCGGCCGGTGCTGGCCGTGATGTTCGCCTTCGTGCTGGCGCACAACATCCTCTACACCTACATCGCGCCCTTCCTGGCGCACGCCGGGCTTGGCGCGCAGGTCGGGCGGGTGCTGCTGGTGTTCGGCGCCGCGTCGCTGGGCGGCATCTGGCTCACGGGCGTGCTGATCGACCGCTGGCTGCGCACGCTGGTGCTGGCCGGCACGGCGGCCTTCGCGCTGGCGGCGCTGATGCTCGCCGCGGCGGACGGGTCGGCGGCGGGCGTGTACCTCGCGGTCGCAGTCTGGGGCCTGGCCTTCGGCGGCGCGGCGACGCTGTTCCAGACCGCCTCGGCCCAGGCGGCCGGCGACGCGGCGGACGTGGCGCAGTCGATGGTCGTGACGACATGGAACCTCGCGATCGCAGGCGGCGGGCTGGCGGGCGGCTTGCTGCTGCAAGGCGGTGGCGCGGGCAGCCTGCCCTGGTCGCTGCTGGCGTTGTTGGTGCCGGGGCTGATGCTGGCGTGGCGGGCCTGCGAGCACGGCTTTCCGGGCGCGCGCGGCGCGGCGGCGGCACCGGCGCGCTGACCCCGAAGGCAGGCCACGCGCCTGCCTTCTTTCTTTGATGCCGTCCGCGCATCGAAACCGCGCCCACAAATCATCAATGGCCTTGGCCGCCACGCCACCTGCCGCAGCATCCATTTCGCTACATTCGAAGGATGCAAGCCTCCCCCGCTCCCACCCTTTCGATCAAGCAGGTGCTGTTCTGCGGCGCCATGATCGTCACGCTCTCGATGGGCATCCGCCACGGCTTCGGCCTCTGGCTGCAGCCCATCACGCAGGCACAGGAGTGGAACCGACAGACCTTCTCGTTCGCGCTGGCGGTGCAGAACCTGTCGTGGGGCATCTTCGGCGTGTTCGCGGGCATGCTGGCCGACCGCTTCGGCGCGTTCCGCGTGCTGATCGGCGGCTCGCTGCTGTACGCGGCGGGCCTCTTCGGCATGGCGCATTCGCCGACGCCGCTGCTGTTCACCCTGAGCGCGGGCGTGCTGATCGGCGCGGCGCAGGCGGGCTCGACCTACGCCGTGATCTACGGTGTGATCGGCAGGCAGATCCCGGCCGAGCGGCGCTCGTGGGCGATGGGCGTGGCGGCGGCCGCCGGCTCGTTCGGCCAGTTCCTGATGGCGCCCATCGAAGGCCGCCTGATCGGCGCCTTCGGCTGGCAGACGGCGCTGGCCGTGGTGGCGGTGCTGGTGCTGGTGATCGTGCCGCTGGCCTTCGGCCTGCGCGAGCCCAAGACCGCGGCGCTGGCCGGCCACCGTGACCAATCGGTGCTGCAGGCCGTGGGCGAGGCCTTCCGTTACCCCAGCTTCGGCTTGCTGATGGCGGGCTACTTCGTCTGCGGCTTCCAGCTGGCCTTCATCGGCATCCACATGCCGACCTACCTGCGCGACAAGAACCTGTCGCCTGAAGTGGCGGGCTACGCGCTGGCGCTGATCGGGCTGTTCAATGTGTTCGGCACCTACACGGTCGGCCTGCTGGGGCAGAAGCTGTCCAAGCCCAAGATCCTGGCGGCCATCTACTTTGCACGGGCGGTGTCGATCGCCCTCTTCCTGCTGGCGCCGATCTCGCCGCTCAGCGTGTACGTGTTCTCGGCGGCGATGGGCTTCCTGTGGCTGTCGACCGTGCCGGCCACCAACGCCATCGTGGCGGGCATCTTCGGCGTGGCGCACCTGTCGATGCTCAGCGGCTTCGTGTTCCTGAGCCACCAGGTGGGTTCGTTCCTGGGCGTGTGGCTGGGCGGCTTCCTGTACGACACGACGGGCAGCTACAGCATCGTCTGGTACATCTCGATCGCGCTGGGCGTGTTCGCGGCGCTGATCAACCTGCCGGTCAAGGAAAGCGCCATTGCGCGCGCGGTCCGGCCGGTCGCCGTGGCGGGCTGACGGCCCGCGCTTTTCGTCTCTTGTTTGCAAGGAGCCATCGCCATGACGCCCCGCACACGCAACCACTACCTGGCCCAGGCCGCCTGGCTCGCCGCCGTGCTGGCGGCGCTGGGCGGCGTGTTCGCGCTGTACGTGCATCCGACGTTCCTGGTCACGCTGGTCGACCAGGTGTGGTCCTGTTTCTGAACGACTTCGCCCCGAAATGCCCGCAAGCCGGGCCCAGGCAGCTATGAAAGATGTAGCAATTCCCGTGCATGCGAGCACGGCGCCCTCCGAATGGATCGTGCGCTGGTCGCACCTGCTCGCCCCGAACGCCACGGTGCTCGACGTGGCCTGCGGCTCCGGGCGGCACATGCAGTGGTTCGCCGGGCGCGGGCATGCGGCGACCGGCGTCGACCGGTCGCCCGAGGCCGTCGAGGCGGCCGGCGCCTTCGGTCGCGTGGTGGCGGCCGACATCGAATCGGGCCCCTGGCCCTTCGCGGCCCAGCGCTTCGGCGCGGTGGTCGTCACCAATTACCTTTGGCGCCCGCGCATGGCCGACATCGTGGCCGCCGTGGCGCCGGGTGGCGTGCTGCTGTACGAAACCTTCGCGGCCGGCAACGAGACCGTCGGCAAGCCCTCGCGGCCCGATTTCCTGCTGCAGCCGGGCGAGCTGCTCGGGGCCTGCGCCAGTCTGCAGGTGATCGCCTATGAAGACGGCTTCCTGCCGGAGCCAGCGCGCTTCGTCCAGCGCATCGCCGCCGTGCGGCCCGGCGAAGCGGCCGCGGGCGCCCCGCCGCGCCACTTCCTGAAGGCCAGCTGAGCGCGCCGACACAACTGTCTCCGGCCCGGCCGGAGTCAGTAGAATGGCCGCTTTCGTCCACCGACAAAGAGATTCCCTTGGAGCAACTGACAGGCAGCATCGTCGCGCTCGTCACGCCGATGCACGACGACGGCAGTGTCGACTACCCCGCCCTGCGGCGGCTCATCGACTGGCACATTGACGAAGGCACCGACTGCCTTGGCGTGGTCGGCACCACCGGCGAATCGCCGACGGTCGATGTGGAAGAGCACTGCGAAATCATCCGCGTATCCGTCGAGCAGGCCCGGGGCCGCGTGCCCGTGATGGCCGGCTGCGGCGCGAACTCGACCAAGGAAGCCATCGAGCTCGCCAAGTTCGCCAAGGGCGTCGGCGCCGACTCGCAGCTCCAGGTCGTTCCCTACTACAACAAGCCCACGCAAGAGGGCCAGTACCAGCACTTCAAGGCCATCGCCGAAGCCGTCGGCGACCTGCCCGTGGTGCTGTACAACGTGCCCGGCCGTACCGTCGCCGATATGGCGCACGACACCGTGCTGCGCCTGGCGCAGGTGCCCGGCATCATCGGCATCAAGGAAGCCACCGGCAACATCGAACGTGCCCAGTGGCTCATCCGCGACCTGCCGAAGAGCTTTGCCGTCTACTCCGGCGACGACCCGACCGCGGTCGCGCTCATGCTGTGCGGCGGCCAAGGCAACATCAGCGTCACGGCCAACGTGGCGCCGCGCAGGATGCACGAGCTGTGCGTGGCCGCGCTGGCCGGCGACGTCAAGCGCGCGATGCAGCTGCAGTTCGAACTGATGCCGCTGCACCGCAACCTGTTCGTCGAACCCAACCCGATCCCGCTCAAGTGGGCCATGGCCCGCCTGGGTCTGTGCGGCGGCGCCCTGCGGCTGCCGCTCACGGAACTCGGCGAAGCGAGCCGCCCGGCGGTCGAGGGCGCCCTGCGCGCCACCGGCCTGCTCAAGGACTGACCGAGCCCGGGTTTCCCCACCGATCACACCGGCTCCCGTCCGCCCTTTCCCCCTGTTCGCAGCAAGGTCAAGCAACCTTTTGCCGCAACAGTGCTCAGAGAGGGCGGGGCGCTGGGGCCCATCGATTGACCGAACCATTCCACCAAGGAAGACGACGTTGAAGAACATTTCGCGACTTGCACTGCTGGCCCTCGTTGCCAGCCTCGCCGCCTGCTCCGTCCTCGAGAGCGACAAGATCGACTACAAGAGCGCAGGCAAGGCCCCGACGCTCGAAGTCCCACCCGACCTGTCCCAGCTCTCGCGCGACAACCGCTACGCAGTGCCGGGCGGCGCCGTCACCGCCAACGCCTACCAGGCCGGCATCGCGAACGCACCGGGCATTCCCACCGCCGTGGCCAACATCGGCGACGTGCGCATGGAGCGCTCGGGCACGCAGCGCTGGATCGTCGTCAACCGCACGCCCGACCAGCTGTGGGAGCCTGTGAAAGACTTCTGGCAGGAAAGCGGCTTCCTGCTGACCACCGACCAGCGCAACCTGGGCATCATGGAAACCGACTGGGCCGAGAACCGCGCCAAGCTGCCGCAGGACATCATCCGCGGCACGCTGGGCAAGCTGGTCGATTCGGTCTACTCGACGGGCGAACTCGATCGCTTCCGCACCCGCCTGGAGCGCAGCACCAACGGCACCGAGATCTTCGTCAGCCACCGCGGCATGCAGGAGGTCTACAACAACTCCCGCCAGGACCAGACCGTGTGGCAGCCCCGCCCGAGCGATCCTGAGCTCGAGACCGAATTCCTGCGCCGCCTGATGGTCAAGCTCGGTGTGTCGCAAGAGCAGTCGAAGATCCTCGCTGCGACCACCGCAGCGCCCAAGACCGCCACCGTGGCCACCGTCGGCAACCAGCCGGTCGTGCAGATCAGCGAAGGCTTCGACCGCGCATGGCGCCGCGTCGGCCTGGCCCTGGACCGCACCGGCTTCACCGTCGAAGACCGCGATCGCAGCGCCGGCACCTACTACGTGCGCTACGTGACGCCGAACCCCGACAAGAAGGACGACGGCTTCTTCGGCAAGCTGTTCAGCTCCAAGAAGGACGAAGCGCCGATCAAGTTCCGCATCTCGGTCAAGAGCCAGGGCGAAGCCACCACGGTCTCGGTCCTGAACGACGCCGGCGCGCCCGAAACCTCGGCCAACGCGCAGCGCATCGTCAAGGTCATCGCCGACGACCTGAAGTAAGCCCCATGCTCCGCTTCCGAAGCCTCGGCAGCGGCAGCACGGGCAACGCCGCGCTGGTCGAAGCAACGACCAGCGCCGGCCGCACCACCCGCCTCCTCGTCGACTGCGGCTTCGGCATCCGCCAGCTCGACCGGCGCCTGGCCCAGGCGGGCCTGGCTGCCGCAGACCTCGACGCCGTCTTCATCACCCACGAGCATGGCGACCACATCGGTTGCGCCCATGCCCTGTCGCTGCGCGACCGCATCCCGGTCTGGATGAGCGAAGGCACCTGGCTCGCGACCGGCGGCCGCGACTACGAAGGCCGCCTGCACCTGGCGCGCGACGATGCCGAGTTCACCGTCGGCGACCTCTGCCTGCAGCCCTTCACCGTGCCCCACGACGCCCGCGAGCCGCTGCAGCTGCGCTGCACCGACGGCAACCGCACGCTGGGCGTGCTGACCGACCTGGGCCACGCCACCAGCCACGTGCTGGCCCGGCTGCGCGGCGCGCATGCACTGCTGCTGGAGTTCAACCACGACAGCGACCTGCTGGCCGGCTCGGCCTACCCGCCGTTCCTGAAGCAGCGCGTGGGCGGCAACTACGGCCACCTGTCGAACACCGCGGCGGCCGAGATCGCGCGCGCCGTGCTTCACGACGGGCTGCGCCACGTGGTCGCGGCGCACCTGAGCGAGCAGAACAACCGGCCCGAGATCGTGCGGCGCCTGATGGCCGAGGCGCTGGGCGGCGACGAAGCCGAGATGCTCACGGCCACCGCCGCCGAGGGCTCACCCTGGCTCGACGTCTGAGCAGGCGGGGCATCGCCCTCCCCCAATGAAAAAGCCGCCCGAGGGCGGCTTTTTGCATGGTGCGGACCTGGCAGCGGAATTACTGCTTCGGTGCCTCGCCCTTCTTGGCGGCCTCGGTCGCGGCGTTGGCGGCGTCCAGGGCCGACGAGGCGGCGGCCGACGGTGCCGATGCAGGCGCGGCGGCTGGCGGTGCGGCGGGTGCGGGTTCGGTCACGGGAGCGGGCGGCGGGGTCACGACCGCGGGGGCGGCGTCCTCTTTCTTTCCGCAGGCCACCAGGGCGGCAGCGGCGATCAGCGAGGCAATCAGGACGGACGACGACTTCTTCATGAGGACTCCTTTGGCAATGAAGGTCTGGAACCAAAAAATTCTAGACCGCCAACCCCGCCCGGATATGTCGCGGGGGTGTATTTGCGGCATTGGCTTACAAGCCGAGCGTGGAGGCGGGAAAGGCCGGTCGGCCCTGGCGCCAGCGCTCGTCGAGGCTTTCGCGCAGTGCCCGTCGCGCGCGCGGCTCGCTGCTGCAGACGCCGCGGCTGCGCTCGGGGTCGATGCGGTGCAAGCACCAGGTGGGCGTCCACAGGGCGCTGGGCACCTCCTCTGCCGTGCCTGAGCGACCTGCCGCGCGGCATTCGACGATGTGGTCCCAGGTGCGGCGCCATGTCACGAAGCGCGCGTGGCCGCGCTCGATCAAGTCGAAGCGCCCTGCCAGCAGCAACAGGCGGCGCCCGCTGGCCGACCAGGCCTGCAGCGCCTCGATGCTGGCGCGCTCGCCCAGGGGCCAGTCGGCGAAGTCGGGGTCGCTGAAGACGATCTCGTTCCAGCCCTGGTGCGCAGCGGCGGACAAGGCCCCGCGAACGAGGTCGGCGAACGCCTCGAGGCCGTCGAAGCGGCCTTCGCTCAGGACCGGCTCGACGCCTTCATTCGGCATGCAGCCAGCCCGCCTCGCACCACTCGCCCAGCAGCGCCCGCGCGCCCTCGCTGGCGCGGGCCAGTTCGCGCGCACCGAGCGCACGCTGGTCGGCCAGCCTCCGCATCAGCGTGGCGTCGGCCCCGCCCGCGCGGAAGCTCTCGCCGTTGATGTAGACGTGCCGCGCGTCGTAGAGCATGCGCGTGCGGCGATCGAGCGCGACCGCGCGCAGCACCTCGGGCACTTCGTTGCCCTCGCCGAACCAGACGTTGGCCTTCGGCTCGGTGAGCGATTCGCCCAGCGCGCGGTCGATGGCGTCGGGGTCGCGCAGCGCGGCCTCGACGGCCTTGCGTGCGAAGTCCTGCAGCGCGGCCGGCATCGCGGCCGGGGCTTCCACGGCAGGCTGCGACGGATCGCGGTAACGCGCGAGTTCAGCCGGGCCCGCGTCTTCCAGGTCTTCGGCATACGCCTGTGCCACGCGCGCCAGCAGGTCGGCGCCCAGCTCGCCCACGGCGGACGAGCGCAGCCCGATCGAGTACGTCATGCAGTCGTCGCCCACCGCCACGCCGTCGTGGGCGTATTTGGGCGGCAGATACAGCATGTCGCCGGGCTCGAGCACGAAGGTCTGTTCGGGCTCGAAGTGCTCGAGCACCTTGAGCGGCACGTCGGGCTGCAGCCGCAGATCGGACTGCTTGCCGATGGACCAGCGGCGCTGGCCCTGCGCCTGCAGCAGGAACACGTCGTAGCTGTCGAAATGCGGACCGACCCCGCCCGTGTCGCTCGCGTAGCTGATCATCAGGTCGTCCAGGCGCGCATCGGGCAGGAAACGGAACTGCCGCAGCAGCTCGTGCACGCCGTCGTGGTGCAGGTCGACGCCCTGCACCAGCATCGTCCAGCCCGGCTGCTTCAGCGGCGGCAGCGCTCGGCGGGTCAGCGGGCCGTGCTTGAGCGACCAGCCGGCCTTCCCATGCCGGATCAGGCGCGACTCGACCCCCTCGCGCTCCGCCAGCGCGAACAGCGCTTGGCGGTCGATCGGTGGCACCATCGAGGGAACGGCCTGCCGGATCAGCAGGGGTTTCTTTTGCCAGTACCGGCGCATGAACTGCGCGGGACTCAGGCCGCCAAGCAAGGGCAGCGGTTGATTGATCTCCATGGGAGAATTCTGCAATGGAAATCTCTGAACAATGCGTGGTCGGCCTGACCTGGACCATGAAAGACACGCTCGGCGATGTGCTGGACGTGCTCGACGAGCCGGTGGAATTCATGGTGGGCGGCGACGACCTCTTCGACGTGATCGAGGCCGCCCTGCAGGGCCATGAGCCCGGCGCGCGCGTGCAACTGCAGATCGAACCCGAACAGGGCTTCGGCGACTTCAACGACCAGCTGCTCTTCCTGGAGCCGCGCACGCTGTTCCCCGAAGGCACCGAAGAAGGCATGACCTTCGACGGTTCCGCCCTGCCCAAGGGCGTGAGCGACGGCATCCCCAAGGATGCGATCTACACCGTGGCCGAGATCTACCCGGACCACCTCGTGCTCGACGGCAACCACCCGCTGGCGGGCATCGCGATCCGCCTGGACATCACGGTGCGTTCGGTGCGCGAAGCCACCGAAGAAGAAGTCGGCCGCGGCACGGCAGGCACTGCCTTCTTCAAGGTCCCGCCGATGGCACCGGGCGGCCAGATGCTGCACTGAAACCACGCCACTCCACAAAGCAAAAGCCGGGCAGTGCCCGGCTTTTTTCTTTGCGCGCGCGGCCGACCGCTTACATGCGCGAGATGTGCCCGTTGTCGATGCGCACGCGGTCGCCGATGCGCAGGTCGCCCGGGTTTTGCACGTCGAAGGCGCGGTAGCCGCCGCGGTCGGTCTGCACCGAGACGCGGTAGCTCTCGTAGGCGCGCGGCCCGTTCTGCTGGGCCTCGATGGTGTTGCCCAGCAAGGCGCCGCCCACGAGGCCGAGCGCGGTGGCTGCGGCACGGCCGTTGCCGCGTCCGAACTGGTTGCCCACCACGCCGCCGATGAGACCGCCCGCGATGGCACCGCCACCCGTGGTGCCGACGCCTGCGGTTTCGCTGCGCAGCACCTCGATGTTGGCCACGTGGCCGTACTCGACGTAGGCCGCTTCCTGGTACTGGATCGCCCGCGGCGGGGCCTGGTAGGGGTAGCGCGAGGTCTGGTAGACCGGGGCCGGCGCGACACAGGCCGTGAGCGTGGCCAGTGCGAGCACGGACGCCGTGACGGAAATGAAGCGCATTGAGATGTTCATGAAAGAGGCTCCTCGAAGAAAACAGCACGCGCCCGGACGGGCTGCATGCCTGCCTGTGTCTAACGTTTCAGCCGAAGCCGCGATGACGAAAGACACACGCTGAAACCTTCGAGACGAACCACGCGCCGGCGGTTCCGTTCTTTACGCCTTGGATACTCAGGTGCCCTTCAGCTTTGCCGGGGCAAAGGCTCAGTGCTTGCCGGTCGAACCGTAGCCGCCCTCGCCGCGTTGCGAGGCCTCGAACTCGGCGACCACGCGGAACTGCGCCTGCACCACCGGCACGATCACCAGCTGCGCAAGCCGCTCCATCGGCTGCAGCACGAAGGGCGTGTTGCTGCGGTTCCAGGCGCTGACCTTCAGCTCGCCCTGGTAGTCGCTGTCGATCAGGCCGACGAGGTTGCCCAGCACGATGCCGTGCTTGTGGCCCAGGCCCGAGCGCGGCAGGATCAGCGCGGCATAGGCCGGATCGGCCAGGTGGATCGCGATGCCGGTGCCCACCAGTTGCCAGGCATTGGGTTCGAGCGTGACCGGGGCATCGAGGCAGGCCCGCAGGTCGAGGCCGGCACTTCCGGGGGTGGCATACGCGGGCAATTGATCCACCATGCGCGGATCGAGGATTCGGACGTCTACTTTCACTGACTTGCTGCCTTGGTTACTTCTGTTGCTGTTCTTTTTGCTTGCGGGCGGCCTCTTCGAGCAACTGCTGCCATTTGGCGACCCCGGGCCTCAGGTTGAGCCCCTTGAGAAAACGCTTGCCGAACCAGGCGGCCGCGGCCGCGCCCAGGACGAGCACGGAGAGCGGCACGCCAATGGCCCACAGCACCAGGAACACCATCGCCCCCATGCCAGCCAGCACCTTGAGCGTGCCCAGGGGGATGGCCTTGGTGCCGTCAGCCTTCGCGGCCTCGCCACCCGGCGATTCGCGCCGCGTGGCGACGGTGCCCTGCGCACCGGGCGAAGGCGTCATGCCCACGTCCAACCCGTGCTCGGACTCCTTGCCCGGGACGCGCGCCGACTGGCCGGCCCGCGCCGACAGCTGCTCCACGTAGCGGGCGAAATCGCCGTTGGGTGGTGTGTTGGATTCGGTGTTCATCAGGCCCTCCAATCAGGAAGTCGCGCGGCAATCTCCGTCATCAACTCGCGCGCCAGCCGGAGCTTGGGCGCGCGGGGCAACTCGCGCACGCCCTTCGCGTCCACCAGCAGCAGTGCGTTGTCGTCCTGCCCAAAGGTCAGCGGGCCGATGTTGCCCACCAGCAGCGGAATGCCCTTGCGCTCGCGCTTGGCCTTGGCGTGCTCGGCGAGGTTCTCGCTCTCGGCGGCGAAGCCCACGCAGAACAGCTTCCTGGCCTGCGCGCGCTCGCTTTTTGCCACCGTGAGCAGGATGTCTGGGTTCTCGACGAAGTGCAGCACCGGCGTCTGGCCGCTGCCGTCCTTCTTGATCTTCTGGTCGCTGTGCGTCGCCGGGCGCCAATCGGCCACGGCGGCCGTTGCTACAAAAATGCTAGCTGCCTGCGCAGCACGGGTGGTGGCTTCGAGCATCTCCTGCGCCGACAGCACGTCGATGCGGCTCACGCCGCGCGGGGTCGGCAAGTGCACCGGGCCGGCCACCAGCGTGACCTCGGCACCGGCCTCGCGCGCCGCGCGGGCGATGGCGAAACCCATCTTGCCGGACGAATGGTTGGTGATGCCGCGGATCGGGTCCAGCGCCTCGAAGGTCGGGCCGGCCGTGACGAGCACCTTCTGCCCCGCCAGCAGCTTGGGCTGGAAGAAGGCCGTGATGTCCTCGAGCAACTGCGCCGGTTCGAGCATGCGCCCGTCGCCGGTTTCGCCGCAGGCCTGCCAGCCGCGGCCCACACCCAACACGGTCGCGCCGTCGGCCGACACCTGCATCAGATTGCGTTGCGTGGCCGGATGGGCCCACATCTCGCGGTTCATGGCCGGGGCGATCAACAGCGGCACGCGCTCGGTCGGACGCGCCAGGCACAGCAGGCTCAGCAGCTCGTCGGAGCGGCCCTGCACCAGCCGCGCAATGAAATCGGCGCTGCAGGGCGCCAGCACGATCGCATCGGCCTCGCGGCTCAGGTTGATGTGCGGC
The DNA here is from genome assembly GCF_058801005.1 of Variovorax sp. GW822-FHT04A09. Taxonomy (NCBI): domain Bacteria; kingdom Pseudomonadati; phylum Pseudomonadota; class Betaproteobacteria; order Burkholderiales; family Comamonadaceae; genus Variovorax; species Variovorax sp. GW822-FHT04A09. The sequence continues at coordinate 1,935,106 of NZ_JBXAMV010000001.1, forward strand.
ATGTTGTTGGGCTCACGGGCGTCCCACTGCGAGGTGTAGACGGTGCGCCCCGAGAGCGCCTGCATGGTGACCGGCGTCATGAACTGCTCGGCCGCCTCGGTCATCACGACCTGGACGGTGGCGCCCGCCTTCACGAGCAGCCGGCACAGCTCGGCCGATTTGTAGCAGGCGATGCCCCCTGTGAGTCCGAGGACGATGTGTTTGCCGGCGAGATCTTGCATGGGACATATTGTTGCTCACATACCGACAAGATCAGGAATGGGATGGCCTTCGGCCGTGGAGGCACAAAGGGGACACCTATAATCGCAATTTCCCACTGCCCGGATTCACGCGTCCGGAACTGGCATGACCAAATTTGTCTTCGTCACCGGTGGTGTCGTATCTTCCCTTGGCAAGGGAATCGCCTCCGCCTCGCTCGCCGCGATCCTCGAATCGCGCGGCCTCCAAGTCACCCTCATCAAGCTCGATCCGTACATCAATGTCGACCCCGGCACGATGTCACCGTTCCAGCATGGCGAAGTGTTCGTCACCGATGACGGCGCCGAGACCGACCTCGACCTCGGCCACTACGAGCGCTTCATCAACACGCGGATGCGCAAGGCCAACAACTTCACGACCGGTCAGATCTACAAGACCGTGCTCGAGAAGGAACGCCGCGGCGACTACCTCGGCAAGACGGTGCAGGTCATTCCGCACATCACCAACGAGATCCAGGAATACATCAAGCGCGGCGCCGGCATCGGCACAGCGCATGAAGTGGACGTGGCCATCGTCGAAATCGGCGGCACCGTGGGCGACATCGAGTCGCTGCCCTTCCTGGAAGCCGTGCGCCAGATGAGCCTGCGCATGGGCCCGAACAACTCGGCCTTCGTGCACCTGAGCTATGTGCCCTGGATCGCCGCTGCCGGCGAGCTCAAGACCAAGCCCACGCAGCACACCGCCAAGGAACTGCGCGCCATCGGCATCCAGGCCGACGCCCTGCTGTGCCGCGCCGACCGCCCGATCCCCGACGACGAGCGCGCCAAGATCTCGCTGTTCTCGAACGTGCCCGAATGGGGCGTGATCTCCATGTGGGACGTGGACACCATCTACAAGGTGCCCCGCATGCTGCACGAACAGGGCCTGGACGGCCTGATCTGCGACAAGCTGCGCATCAACACCCCGCCGGCCAAGCTCACGCGCTGGGACGAGCTGGTGTACGAGGTCGAGCATCCGCAACAGGAAGTGTCGATCGCCATGGTCGGCAAGTACGTCGACCTGTCGGACAGCTACAAGTCGCTCAACGAGGCGCTGCGTCACGCCGGCATGAAGAACCATGCGCGCGTGAAGATCGACTACATCGACTCCGAGACCATCTCGGCGCAAGACGTGTCGCGCCTGGCCAAGTACGACGCCATCCTGGTGCCCGGCGGCTTCGGCCAGCGCGGCGTGGAAGGCAAGATCTCGGCCGCCCGCTTCGCCCGCGAATCGAAGGTGCCCTACCTGGGCATCTGCCTGGGCATGCAGGTCGCCACCATCGAGTACGCCCGCCACGTGGCCGGCCTGAAGAACGCCAACAGCACCGAGTTCGACCCGGAAACGCCCACCCCCGTGATCGCCCTGATCACCGAGTGGAAGGACCGCGACGGCACCGTGAAGACGCGCGACGAGAAGTCCGACCTCGGCGGCACCATGCGCCTGGGCGCGCAAAGCTCCGACGTCTCGCCCGGCACGCTGGCGCACAGCATCTACGGCGACGTGGTCACCGAGCGCCATCGCCACCGCTACGAAGCCAACGTCAACTACCTGGACGAGCTGCGCAACGCCGGCCTCGTGATCTCGGCGCTCACGCAGCGCGAGCACCTGACCGAAATCGTCGAGCTGCCGCAGAACGTGCACCCGTGGTTCATGGGCGTGCAGTTCCACCCCGAGTTCAAGTCAACGCCGTGGGGCGGCCATCCGTTGTTCAACGCCTTCATCAAGGCGGCGCTCGACCACAAGGACAAGGGCGCGGGCAGCACCAACAAGACGCTCAAGGCAGTGGCATGAAGCTTTGCGGATTCGACATCGGGCTGGACCAGCCTTTCTTCCTGATCGCCGGCCCGTGCGTGGTCGAATCCGAGCAGCTGCAGATGGACACCGCCGGCGCGTTGAAGGAAATCACGGCGTCGCTGGGCATCCCGTTCATCTTCAAGAGCAGCTTCGACAAGGCCAACCGCTCCTCGGGCACGAGCTTTCGCGGCCCGGGCCGCGACAAGGGCCTCGAGATCCTGGCCAAGGTGAAGCGCGAACTCGGCCTGCCCGTGCTGACCGACGTGCACACCCACGAGGACATCACCGAGGCCGCCAAGGTGGTCGACGTGCTGCAGACGCCCGCCTTCCTGTGCCGCCAGACCGACTTCATCCACGCCGCGGCGCAGTCGGGCAAGCCGGTGAACATCAAGAAGGGCCAGTTCCTCGCGCCGCACGACATGAAGAACGTGATCGACAAGGCCCGCGCTGCCGCCAGGGAAGCCGGCCTGGACGAAGACAGCTTCATGGCCTGCGAGCGCGGCGCCAGCTTCGGCTACAACAACCTCGTGTCGGACATGCGCTCGCTCGCGATCATGCGCGAGACGAAGGCGCCCGTGGTGTTCGACGCCACCCACTCGGTGCAGCTGCCCGGCGGCCAGGGCACCAGCTCGGGCGGCCAGCGCGAAATGGTGCCGGTGCTCTCGCGCGCAGCCGTGGCCGTGGGCGTGGCCGGTCTCTTCATGGAGACGCACCCCGACCCGAACAAAGCCCTGAGCGACGGCCCCAACGCCGTGCCGCTCAAGCACATGAAGGCCCTGCTCGAGACGCTCGTCGCGCTCGACCGGGTCACCAAGAAAAACGCATTCCTCGAGGACAGTTTTCAAGCATGAGCAGCGGTTACGTCATTGCCCACGTCGAAGTCACCAACCCGACGCAGTACGAGGAATACAAGAAGTGGTCGAGCGTCGCGATGCAGGCGCACGGCGCCGAAGTCTGCGTGCGCGGCGGCCAGGTGCAGCCGCTCGAAGGCGACTGGAAGCCCACCCGCGTCGTCGTGCTCAAATTCCCCAGCTTCGAGAAGGCCAAGGCCTTCTACGAGACGCCCGAATACCTGAAGGCGCGTGAAGCGCGTGCCGGCGCCGCCATCATGAACATGATCGCGGTCGAAGGCCTTTGATTCCGTTTTTTGCCAGTCCACTCCACCAAGAGACCCAGAGAAAGAGATAGAGATGAGTGCAATCGTTGACATCGTCGGCCGCGAAATTCTCGACAGCCGAGGCAACCCCACCGTCGAGTGCGACGTGCTGCTCGAGTCGGGCACCATGGGCCGTGCGGCCGTGCCCTCGGGCGCTTCGACCGGTTCGCGCGAGGCCATCGAGCTGCGCGACGGCGACAAGAGCCGCTACCTCGGCAAGGGCGTGCTGAAGGCCGTCGAGAACATCAACACCGAGATCTCGGAAGCCGTGCTGGGCCTGGACGCCAGCGAACAGGCCTTCCTCGATCGCACGATGATCGACCTGGACGGCACCGACAACAAGGCCCGCCTGGGCGCCAACGCCACGCTCGCCGTGTCGATGGCCGTGGCCCGCGCCGCGGCCGAAGAGTCGGGCCTGCCCCTGTACCGCTACTTCGGCGGCATGGGCGGCATGCAGCTGCCGGTGCCGATGATGAACGTCATCAACGGCGGCGCGCACGCCAACAACAGCCTGGACCTGCAGGAGTTCATGATCATCCCCGTGGGCGCCAAGAGCTTCCGCGAGGCCGTGCGTTACGGCGCCGAGGTGTTCCACGCCCTGAAGAAGATCCTGGGCGACCGCGGCATCAGCACCGCCGTGGGCGACGAAGGCGGCTTCGCCCCCAGCGTCGAGAGCCACGAAGCGGCCATCCAGCTGATCCTGGAAGCCATCGACAAGGCCGGCTACACCGCCGGCGAACAGATCGCCCTGGGCCTGGACTGCGCGGCCAGCGAGTTCTACAAGGACGGCAAGTACGTGCTGTCGGGCGAAAACCTGTCGCTCACGGCCGAGAGCTGGACCGACATGCTCGCGACCTGGGTCGACAAGTACCCGATCATCAGCATCGAAGACGGCATGCACGAAGGCGACTGGGACGGCTGGAAGCACCTGACCGAACGCCTGGGCAAGCGCGTGCAGCTGGTGGGCGACGACCTGTTCGTCACCAACACCAAGATCCTGCAAGAAGGCATCGACAAGGGCATCGCCAACTCGATCCTGATCAAGATCAACCAGATCGGCACGCTGACCGAAACCTTCGCCGCCATCGAGATGGCCAAGCGCGCGGGCTACACGGCCGTCATTTCGCACCGTTCGGGCGAAACCGAAGACAGCACCATCGCCGACATCGCCGTGGGCACCAACGCCGGCCAGATCAAGACCGGCTCGCTGTCGCGCTCGGACCGCATCGCCAAGTACAACCAGCTGCTGCGCATCGAAGAAGACCTCGGCGACATCGCCGTCTACCCGGGCCGCGGCGCGTTCTACAACCTCAAGTAGCGCCTCGCAGCCTGCATGCGCGCGCGCTTCGTCCCTCCTCTCATCCTGGTGCTGCTGCTGGTCATCCTGCAGTGGCAGCTGTGGAACGGGCGCGGCAGCGTGCGCGAGGTCGCCCAGCTGAGAACCCAGCTGGCCGACCAGAAGGACGCCAACGCCAAGGCCGCCCTCAACAACGAGCGGCTGGCGTCCGAGGTCAATGACCTGAAAGACGGCCTCGAGATGGTCGAGGAACGCGCGCGTGCGGAACTCGGCATGGTCAAACCGAACGAAGTCTTCGTGCAGATCGCGAGGTAATCGGATGACCCCCAGTCTCCGCGCACTTCGTGTCGCTTCGCCAACCCCCTTCCAGGGGGCGACACCAGCGGCCCGGCAAAGCCGGTTCCGCGGTGTCCCACGACCAGACCGTGTGAGGTTCACAGAGCGACCCGAAAGACGCACAGCCTCGGTGTGAACCTCCTCCCCGAGTTCCTTTCGGCCTCCGCCTTTGCGCTGTGGGGTTCTCCCGTCACCTGGCTTGAGCTCGTGGCCTCCGCGCTCGCGCTCGTGATGGTGGGCTGCAACATGCGCGAGATCCACTGGGGCTGGCCGCTGGCGATCGTCAGCTCGCTGCTCTACGTGGTGGTGTTCGCCAACGCACGCATCTACGGCGACGCCTCCCTCCAAGTCTTCTTTGCCTTCGTCGCCCTGTGGGGCTGGGCGCAATGGCTGCGCGGCTTCCGCGCCGACGGCAGCGCCTTGCGGGTCAGCCGGCTGTCGCCGCGCGGCACCGCGTACGCCCTCGTGGCCTGCGCCATTGCGTGGCCCGTGGTCGCCCTCTTCCTGCGTCGCTTCACCAACACCGACGTGCCCTGGTGGGACGGCTTCGTCACCGGCCTGAGCCTGGTCGGGCAGTTCCTGCTCGGACGCAAGTTCATCGAGAACTGGCTCATCTGGCTGGCCGTGAACGTGGTCAGCGTGGGCCTGTTCATCCACAAGGGCCTGTGGCTCACGACGGCGCTGTACGCGGTGTTCGCCGTGCTCAGCGTGGCCGGCTTCCTGGCATGGCAGCGACGCCTGCCGAAGGCCACGGCGAAGGCGGTGCCGGCATGACGCCGAACCTGCCGACCGGCTGCGTCATCGCGCTCGTGGGCGCCGAGAGCACCGGCAAGACCGAGCTCTCGCGCGCCATCGCACAGCGCCTGCAGGACCGCGGCACGCCCGTCACGCTGGTGGGCGAGTACCTGCGCGAATGGTGCGAACGCGAAGGCCGCACGCCGCGCCCCGACGAGCAGCAGGCCATCGCCGACGAACAGAGGCGCCGCATCGACACCGCCGCCGCCACGGGCGTGGTGGTGGCCGACACCACGGCGCTCATGACGGCGGTCTACAGCGAGCAGCTGTTCGCCGATACCTCGCTCTACGACAGCGCCCTGGCCGCGCAGCGGCGCTATGCCATCACGCTGCTCACCGCGCTCGACCTGCCCTGGGTGGCCGACGACATGCGCGACGGCCCGCACGCGCGCCAGCCGACCGACACGCTGGTGCGCGCCGCGCTCTCGCGCGCCGGGCTCTCGTATGCGGTGGTGCACGGCAGCGGCGGCGAGCGGCTGGCGAACGCATGGAATGCGATCAACACCATCGCCGGCAGCGAAGGCCGTGCCCGCACGCGCACCCGCCGAGACGCCAAGCCCGCCTCGTGGACATGGCCTTGCGAGAAGTGCTCCGACTCGGAATGCGAACATAAGCTCTTCAGCGACCTGATGGCGCGCCGCGACCCCACCTGAGCCTTTCGGCTCCTGCGCGTTCGCGCGCCCTCTCCCCTTTAACGGAGACCCGATGCCCGTTTCGATTGCTGCGCGCACTGCCTCGCGCGCTCCCGCCGCCGCTTTCCTCGCCCTGCTGCTGACCGCCGGCACGGCTTCTGCGGCCCCCGTGGCCGCCACCGTCGAGAACGCCACCACCCCCACGGCCTGCGCCGAGGAAGACAACGTGTCGATGGTGCTACGCGGCGACGGCATCCGCCGCCTGCGCATCGAAGCGCTGCAGCCGAGCTACCTCGGCACCATCGGCAACGACGTCACCGCACCCGACTTCTCGGGCTGCAACTTCGACGGCGGCGCCCACCCCACCGACCCGGCCCATCGCTTCAAGCAACGCACCGTCGTGCTGCTCGACAACGCGCAGTGGCGCATCGTCGGCATGACGCTGCCGACCTTCTGGCGTCCGGCGCGCGTGCCGGTGCAGGTCGGCGCGCGCCACGACCGCGGCTTTCATCTGCTGCAGGTGTTCAAGAAGGAAAACGGCAAGGCGCTCGAGGCCATCGTGCTCTATCCCTCCGACGGCTACTGGCGCCTCAAGCCGCTGCCCGAGGCGCGCTTCGGCGATGGTGTGTACGGCTCGTCGTTCCTGCTCGGCCCCGTCGTGCAGGCCGGGCGACCGGTGGTGGACATCGCGTCGATCCGCGTCGTGCCCCAGCCGCTGGCCATCCATCTGCGCTTCGCCGACGGCGGCAGCGCCGTGGCGCGCGTGACCGAGATCAGCCGCACCCGCACCGCGCTCGACGTGACGCTCTCCCAACCCACAGCAAGTGCGAAGCAACCCTTCGCGGTGCTGCGCTCGATGTACGTGGCGCCCGACAACGCCGACATGAGCGAGGTGCGCTGGCAGGCCTCGCCGCAGGCGGCCGAGCAGGCGTTGCCGCTGCCCGAGGTGAAGACGCTGAACGCCACGCAGGTGCGCTTCGGCCGCAGCCTGCCCTCGAAGCACAACACGAGCGCACCCGACATCGCGTTCAGCGGCTTCGACGACGAAGCGCGCTGAGCTCAGGCCGCGCGCCGCACCTCGCCGGGCGTGAGGCCCAGCACGCGGCGCATGCAGCGCGCCATGTGGCTCTGGTGCGAGAAACCGCTCTCGAGCGCCACGAGGCTGGCGGGCATCTCGCTGTTGAGCAGCAGGCTGCGCGCGCGGTCGACGCGGCGATGCACCACGTAGGCATGCACCGCCTGGCCGGTGGAGCGCTTGAACTGCGTCTTCAGGTGCGAGGCGCTCAGGCCCGCGACCTCGGCCAGTGCGGCCAGCGACAGGTCGCCGTCCAGGTGCGCCTCGATGAACTCGGTGACGCGTTTCAGTTGCAGTCGGGTCAGCCCCTGCGCGGGTGACGGCGCCACCTGCGGGCCGGCCGCGATCAGCTGCACCGCGAGCGCGGTGCCCAGGCTGTCGGTGTAGAGCCGGCCATTGGGAAAGCCCGCGCGGCGCTCGGCGTCGAGCGCCCAGGCGATGTGTTCGATCTGCGGGTCGCGGAACTGGTGGCGCTCGCCGAGCACCGCGCGCTCGGCCGGCAGGCCCATCTCGTCGGCCGTGCGCACCAGCAGCGCGGGCGCCATGCGCACCACGACCGAGGTGCTCGGCGACTCTTCGTGCCAGATGTCGGTGCTGCCGGCCGGCAGGATGTCGAGGTCGCCGCGCGTGTAGAGAAAGCGGTGGAACTGGCAGGCGCCCGCCACCGGCGCGCCCGCGTGCAGCTTGAGGCGGTGATCGGGCAGCGCCTCGTAGCCGACCACGCCGCCGGGGGTCTGGCGCACGTCGACGCGCAGGCTGTCGGTGGCGGGCGGCGCGACGAAGCTGTCGGCCGACAGCGCCACATCGGACGCCGCACCACCGTGCCCGTGCAGATCGGTGTCCAGATCGGTATCGCTCATCGAAACATTATGGGCCGCGGGCGGCGTGCTTGCCGTCGACCGTTTGTGCTCCCCCACGGCTGAACGTGCGCGACCGCAAGCCGTGCGATCCGGATCATCGACGGCCATGAACACCACCTCATCTACACCCTACGCAGGCAAGAAGGCCGTCATCACCGGCGGCACCCTCGGCATGGGCCTGGCCACTGCGCAGGCGCTGCTCGACGGCGGCGCCGACGTGCTCGTGACCGGCCGCAACCCGCAGAACCTGGAGGCCGCACGCCGCGTGCTCGGCCCCTTCGGCGCGCGCGCACATGTGCTCGCGTCCGACACGGCCTCGCTGACCGACATCGATGCACTGGCCGCCACCGTGCGCAAGCGCTTCGGCCGCATCGACCTGCTGCACATCAACGCGGGCATCTCGTCGCTCGAACCCTTCGAGCAGGTGACCGAGGCCGGCTACGACCGCGCCTTCGCCGTCAACACCAAGGGCCCGTTCTTCACCGTGCAGCGCCTGGCGCCGCTGATGCCGGCGGGCAGCGCCATCGTCTTCACCTCGTCCATCGCAGACGAAGGCGGCATGCATGGCATGAGCGTGTACAGCGCCACCAAGGCCGCGCTGCGCTCGATGGCCTCGGGCTTCGCGGCGGAGCTGGTGACGCGCGGCATCCGCGTGAACGTGGTGAGCCCCGGCTTCATCGACACGCCCACGCTCGGCGTGACCGATGCGAGCGCCGAAGAACGCGCCGAGTTCATGCGCCTGGGCGACCAGATCACGCCGATGCGGCGCCACGGCACCTCGGCCGAAGTGGCGCGCGCGGTGCTGTTCTTCGCCTTCGAGGCGACCTTCACGACGGGCGCACGCCTCACCGTCGATGGCGGGCTGGGCCAGGGCCTGACGCCGACTGCCGCCTGATCCGATCTCTCACCAAGGACCTCACATGACCGACGTTTCCCTCATCGGCCTCGGCCCCATGGGCATCGCCCTCGCGCGCGCCCTTCAATCGTCGAAGTTCACGCTGACGGTGTGGAACCGCACCGCCGAGCGCGCGACGCCCCTCCTGAACCAGGGCACGGTGCTGGCACCGACGGCCCTGGCCGCCGTGCAGGCCAGCCCCGTGGTGCTGGTCTGCGTGGCCGACTACCCGGCGTCGCGCGCCATCCTCGCCACGCCCGGCGTTCACGACGCGCTGCGCGGCAAGGTGCTGGTGCAGTTGAGCACCGGCACGCCGCAGGACGCGCGCGACGACTGGGCCGCGCTCAGCGGCGTGGCGTACCTCGACGGCGCCCTGCTCGCCACGCCGGGCCAGATCGGCCGGCCCGACACGCCGCTCTTCATCTCCGGCGAAGCACGCGCCCTCGCCGCCTGCCGGCCGCTGCTCGAAGCCATCGCCGGCAACATCCAGCACATGGGCGAGCCGATCGGCAACGCTGCGGCCTGGGACCTGGCCACGCTGTCGTGCATGTTCGGCGCGATAAGCGGGTTCTTCCACGGCGTGCGCATCTGCGAAGCCGAAGGGCTGCCGGTGGACGGCTTCGCGCAGATGATCGGCGCGATCTCGCCGGTGCTCGGCGAAATGATCCAGGCCGAGGGCGAGGCGATCCACGCCGGCCGGTACGGCGAGCCCGAGAGCTCGATGGCCACCTGCGCGGGCTCGGGCCGGCTGTTCGTGAAGCAGGCGCGCGAGGCGCAGCTCGACGCGGGCTTTCCGGATTTCCTGATGGGTCAGTTCGAGCGCGCGCTGCGCGCGGGCCTGGGCAACGAGCGCCTGGCCGCGATGGTCAAGGTGCTGCGGCAACCGCCGCAGCCCGCTTGAACCGCGTCGCGCTTACTGGACGACCGGGCTGCCCGGCAGCTGGTCGCCCAGCGGCTTGAACAGCTGCGCGGTATCGACCGCGTCGAAGCGGTACTGCTTGCCGCAGAAGTCGCAGCCGACCTCGATGTCGCCGCGCTCGGCGAGGATTTCCTCGGCCTCTTCCACGCCGAGCCCGCGGATCATCTGCGCCACGCGCTCGCGGCCGCAGGTGCACGCGAAGTGCGGGCCCAGCAGGCCGGCCTGCGGTTCGAAGCGCAGCAGCTTCTCTTCCCAGAACAGGCGGCGCAGGATGGTCTCGACGTCGAGCGTGAGCAGCTCGTCGCGCGTGAGGCTCGACGCCAGGATCGAGATGCGGTTGTATTCCTCGTTGCGGCCGATCTGGTCCTGGTGCGCCTCGTCGTGCGTCTGCTGCGAGGTGCCTTCGAGGTTGCCCTCGCCCTTGATGGGCAGGCGCTGGATCAGCAGGCCGGCCGCCACCTTGTCGTCGGCGGCGAGCACCAGCGTGGTGTCGAGCTGTTCGCTTTGCAGCATGTAGTGCTGCAGCACGTCGCTGAGCTTGCCCAGCTTCTGGCCGTCGTCGCCGAACAGCGGCACGACGCCCTGGTACGGCGTGGTGCCCGGGAGCTTGTCCTTCGGGTCGAGCGTGATGGCGCAGCGACCCTTGTTGTTCACGTTGACCATGTCGGGCAGGCGCGCGTCGGCCGGCAGGTCGCCGATGACCTTGGCGGTGGCGCGCAGGCTCAGGTCGGGCTTGGCCTCGGCCACGGCCACCTTCACGGGGCCGTCGCCGAAGATCTGCAGGATCAGCGCGCCGTTGAACTTGATGTTGGCCTGCATCAGCGTGGCCGCGGCCGTCATCTCGCCGAGCAGTTCGGCCACCGGCGGCGGGTACGGGCCGGTGGCCGTGTTGGAGGCGCGCCGCGCAAGGATCTCCTGCCACGCATCCGTCAGGCGCACGATCATGCCGCGCACCGGCAGGCCATCGAACAGGAATTTGTGCAGCTCGCTCAAAACATCATCTTTCTCTCAATTAGGCTGTCTTCACGTGGAATACCGCGGAACCGGCTTTGCCGGGCCGCAGGTATTGCCCCCTGCAAGGGGGTAGGAGGCCACACGAAGTGGGCAAGCCTGGGGGTTAGCCAATTTTCTTGAGGCCCTTCGCGAAGCGATGGGCGTTTTCTACGTAGTGCTCCGCACTCTGGCGCAGCTTGGCGGCGGCCGCATCGTCGAGCGTGCGCACCACCTTGGCGGGCGAGCCGATGATGAGGGAGTTGTCGGGAAACTCCTTGCCCTCGGTCACGACGCTGCCGGCGCCAACGATCGAATTGCGGCCGATCTTCGCGTTATTCAAGACCACCGCCTGGATGCCGATCAGCGAGTTGTCGCCGATGGTGCAGCCGTGCAGCATCACCTGGTGCCCCACCGTCACGTTGTCGCCGATGGTCAGCGGGCAGCCGATGTCGGCGTGCAGCACCGACAGGTCCTGGATGTTGCTGTTGCGCCCGATGGTCAGCACCTCGGTGTCGCCGCGCAGCACGGCGCCGAACCAGACGCTCGCGTTCTCTGCCAGTTCGACATTGCCCATGACCTGGGCGCTGTCCGCGACCCATGCGCCTTCGCCAAGGCGCGGTGCAATGCCATCCAATTCGTAAATCGCCATCGTGGTTGTCTCCGGAGGGGCAAAACTAGAATTGTAGGGATGCACCCCCGATTGAGCGCGCTGGCCGCGCTGCGCCTGACAGACCCCGACGACAAGGTGGCCGCCACGCGCGCCACGGCTGCACAGGCAGCTACTGTTTTCATAGCACTCGAGCCCCTGCGCACGCCCGGCGACGACGACGGCGTGCCCGGCCGCCCGGAGCGCCCGCTGCGCGTGGCCGCCACGGCTGTGCAGAAGCGCTCGCCCTTCACGCCCGAAGGCCGCGCCGCGCTGATCCATTCGATCTGCCACATCGAGTTCAACGCGATCAACCTCGCGCTGGACGCCGTGTGGCGCTACGACGGCATGCCCGAGGCCTACTACCGCGACTGGCTGCGCGTGGCCGACGAGGAGGCGCAGCACTTCACGCTGCTGCACACGCACCTGCAAGCCATGGGCTGGCGCTACGGCGACTTTCCGGGCCATGACGGCCTCTGGAACATGTGCGAGAAGACCAAGGACGACGTGCTCGCGCGCATGGCGCTGGTGCCGCGCACGCTCGAAGCGCGCGGGCTCGACGCCACGCCGCTGATCCAGTCCAAGCTGAAACGCGTGAATACGCCCGACGCGCTGCGTGCCGTGGAAATCCTCGACATCATCCTGCGCGACGAAGTGGGCCACGTTGCCATCGGCAACCACTGGTACCGCTGGCTGTGCGAACGCGCCGGGCTCGACGCCGAAGCCAACTACCCGGCCCTGGTCGCGCGCTACGACGCGCCGCGCCACAAGCCGCCTTTCAACCTCGAAGCACGCGGCCGGGCGGGCTTCAGCCCCGCAGAGCTGCGCGCGTTGACCGATTCCCGCCCCGAATGACCGAAGTGATTTCCGACCAGACCTGGTCACGCGCCGAGCTGCAGGCCTGCCTGCAGGGCCGCGACACGCCGCCGCATTTCGAACGCTGCCATTTCGACGAGGCCGACCTGTCGCGCCTCGACCTGCGCGGCGCGCAGTTCACCCTGTGCAGCTTCGCCGAAACCTCGTTCGAGCGCGCCCAGCTGGCGGACACGCGCTGGGTTGGTTGCCGCGCGCGCCAGGCCGACTTCGGCCTGGCCGACCTCACGAACGCGCGCTTCCAGGACTGCGACCTGAACAACACGCAGTGGGCGCGCGCCAAGCTGGCCTCGGCGCTCTTCACGGGCGTGAAGCTCACGGGCGCGCACTTCGGCGAGGTGTCGGCGCTGGGCGTCGTGTTCAAGGACTCGTTGCTGATCGACGCGCACCTGCGCGGCCTGTCGTTCCGCAAGCAGACGCTCGCGCAGCTCGACCTGTCGGAGGCCGACCTCTCGGGTTGTGATTTCCGCGAGACCATCTTCGAAGGCGGCAGCCTGCGCAACGCGCACCTGAAGCTGGCGCGCTTCGAAGGCGCCGACCTGCGCGACGTGGACCTGGGCGGCCTGCGGCTGGCCAACGCCGCGCCGTTCAAGGGCGCGACCATCTCCCACCGCCAGGCCGCCGCACTGGTCGAGGAGCTGGGCCTGCGCGTCGTCTGAGATTCAGGACGTCGCGGTGCGGCTGTGCACCACCAGCTTCGGCGTGAAGTACTGAAGCACCTCGCCGCGCTGGTTGCGTGTCTGGCAACGCATCGAGACCATCGCACGGCCGGGCTTGGAGCGCGAGGGCGTGATGTCGACCACCTCGCTCACCACATGCAGCACGTCGCCGGGCCGCGTGGGCTTGGGCCACTGCAGCTCGCCGCCCGAGCCGATGATGCCGTCGGCCAGCGGGATGCCGCTGTCGACCAGCAGCTTCATCGTGAGCGCCGCCGTGTGCCAGCCGCTCGCGGCCAGCCCGCCGAAGAAGGTGTTCTTGGCGGCCTCTTCGTCGGTGTGGAAGGGCTGCGGGTCGAACTGCTGCGCGAAGGCCTTGATCTGCGCCGCGTCGAGCAGGTGTTCGCCACTCTGGAAACGGTCGCCGACCTTCAGGTCTTCGAGATACAGCTTGTCCATGGGAGTCTCCTTGTTGCGTTGCCCGTCATTCTCGGGCGATCAGACGCGCTCGAGGATGGTCGCGATGCCCTGCCCGCCACCGATGCATTGCGTGGCCAGCGCGTAGCGGCCGTTCTCGCGCGCCAGCAGCGCAGCCGCCTTGCCCGTGATGCGCGCGCCGGTGGCGCCCAGCGGGTGGCCGATGGCCAGGCCGCCACCGTCGAGGTTGACGGTGGCCGGGTCGAGCCCGAGGTCGCGGATGCAGGCCAGCGCCTGCGACGAGAAGGCCTCGTTGATCTCGACCACGTCGAGGTCGGCCACGCTCAGGCCCGCGCGTGCGAGCGCCTTGCGCGTGGCGGGGATCGGGCCGATGCCCATGACGGCCGGGTCGACGCCCACGGTCGCGAACGAACGGATGCGCGCCAGCGGCTTCAGGCCGTGCTTGGCGGCGAAGGCGTCGCTGGTGACCAGCACCACGGCCGCACCGTCGGTCAGCGGCGACGACGTGCCGGCCGTGACCACGCCGTCGGGTCGGAACGCGGGCTTGAGGTTGGCCAGCGCCTCGGCCGAGGTCGAAGGGCGGATGCAGCCGTCGGCATCGACCACCTCGCCGGAGGCCAGGCGCACCGGCACGATCTCGCCGGCCAGCCGGCCCTGCGCGCGCGCCTCGGTCGCCTTGCGATGCGATTCGACGGCCAGCGCTTCCTGGTCGGCGCGGCTTACATTCCAGCGCTGCGCGACGTTCTCGGCCGTCTCGCCCATCGAGATGTAGGCATCGCTGTTCGCCAGCAGCTCGGGGCTGGGCGAGAAGTTGAAGCCGCCCTGCGGCACCATCGTCATCGACTCCACGCCCACGCACAGGAAGGCGTCGCCCATGCCCGCCTCGATCTGCGCGGCGGCGATGTGCACCGCCTGCATCGACGAACCGCAGAAGCGGTTCACCGTCATGCCGCCCACCTCGTGCGGCAGCCCGGCCAACAGGCCGACGATGCGCGCCAGATTGTTGCCCTGCGACGCCTCGGGGTAGGCGCAGCCCAGGATGATGTCTTCGAGCAGCGCGGGGTCGAGGTCGGTGCGCTGCAGCAGGCCCTGCACCACGCCAGCGGCGAGCGTGTCGGGGCGCACTTCGGCCAGCGCGCCCTTCTTCGCGAAATGGAACGGGGAACGGGCGTAGGCGGAAATCACGGCTTTCATGGGAACACTCCTTGGAGAAAAACTACCTTCCAATCGGTAGGCTTCGGGGTTCAAAAAAAGGCACGCCCGGCGTGCCCGTGGTGAAACAGATCGGTCAGTCGAGCGGCAGCGCGCGCCGCAGTTGGGCGATGGCGTCGTCGAAGTCTTCGACGCGGCCCGTCATGCGCGACGCGAGCAGCGCGCCCTGGCACGACGAGAACACGAAGGCCGCGAGCGAGGCCACGGGGTTGTCTTTCTGCGCCTGCGCCGGCACCAGCGCGCCGAGCACGCCGGTGAGCCACATCACCTGCGTGTTGCGCAGGGCCTGCACGGCCTGGCGCAGGTCTTCGTTGATGCAGTCCCAGCCCGGTGCCAGCGCACCCGCCGGACACAGGCCCGAGCCCGCCTTCAGCGTGTTGCGGTACATGCGGAAATAGGATTCGAGCGCGTCCTTGGGCTCGCGCGCGCGCGCCGCCACCCAGTCCTTGAAGCCCTGCGTGGCGCCCTGGATCACCGCGATGCCCAGCGCTTCCTTGGTGGGAAAGTGGTGGTAGAGGCTGGCCTTGCGCACGCCCACCGCGTTGGCCACGTCCTGGAAGCTGAAGCCCAGGTACGAACGGGTTTCGATGAGCCCGCGCGCCACCGCGAGGATCTGATCGCGGGTGCCGGGGGCCAGGGTGGAAGCGTCGTGCATCTACCTACTATAAGGTAGGGAAACCCACCCCTGCAAGCGCCGGGGTCAATCGGCCTTGATGCCCGCGGCCTTCACGATGCGGCCGTTGCTCTCGAACTCGCTGGCGATTTCCTTGGCGAAGGCGGCCGGCGTGCCTGGGGCGGGCACGTTGTCGGTGGCCGTGAGCTTGGCGCGCAGCTCGGGGCTGGCGAGCGCCTTGTTGATCTCGGCGTTGTACTTCGCGACCAGCGCCGCGGGTGTGCCCGCGGGCGCGAACACGCCGAACAGCGAATGGATGTTGGCAGCGCTGTAGCCCAGCTCGGCCAGCGTGGGCACCTGCGGCAGACTCTCGAGCCGCGCGGGCGCGCCGGCCGCCAGCGGGCGCAGCTTGCCCGACTGGATGTGCGCCGACAGCGTCGGGCTGGCGTTGGTCGACAGGATTTCGAACTGCCCGCTCAGCGCATCGTTGAGCTGCTGGCCGCCGCCCTTGTACGGCACGTGCGTGATGTCCACGCCGGCCGTCGCGCGCACCTGTTCGAGCACGATGTGGCCGAGCGAGGCCGGCCCCGACGTGGCCCAGCGCACCGCGCCGGGCTGCGCCTTGGCCTCGGCGATCAGCGCGCGGAAGTCCTTCGCCTTGCTGGCCGGCGTGGCCACCAGCAGCACGGGCGAATACATCACGCTGGCCACCGGCACGATGTCCTTCAGCGGGTCGAACGGCAGCTTGCCCAGGTGCGGGCTCAGCACCAGCGGGCTGATGGCCGAGAAGCCCAGCGTCGCGCCGTCGGGCGCGGCCTTGGCCACGGCGTCCATGCCGATGGCGCCGCTCGCGCCCGCGCGGTTGTCGACGATCACCGTGGTGCCCAGCTGCGTGGCGAGCCGGTCGCCGAGCGCGCGGGCGACCACGTCGCTCACGCCGCCCGCCGGGTAGGCCACGATGAGCCGCACCGTGCGCGGCACGGCCTGCGCATGCGCGCCGCTGGCCGCGCACAGCGCCGCGGCGGCGAGCAGCCGGGTCGTGGTGCGGCGCGAAGGCTTGGAGGCGGCGAGGAGGTTCATGGTGTCGATGAAAGGCATGCGTCGAGGAGAAGAAGAAAGATCGGTCAGTCCAGCTGCAGCTTGCGCTCTCGGATCAGCTTGGACCACTTCTCATTGTCCGCCTTGACGAAAGCCGCAAAGGCCGCCGGGCCGAGCGGGTGCACCTCGGCGCCGGCCGTCGCGAACTTGGCCTTGATCTCGGGCGTGGCCAAGGCCTTGGCGAGTTCACTCGACAGGCGATCGACCACCTCCTTGGGCATGTTGGCGGGACCGACCAGGCCCTGGAAGCCGACCGCCTCCATGCCTGCGAGGCCCAGCTCCTTCACCGTCGGCACGTCGGGCAGTTGCGGGTCGCGCACGGGGCCGGTCACGGCCAACGCCTTGAGCTTGCCGCCCTTCACCTGCGGCAGCAGCACGCTGCCCGCGTCGATGAGGATCTGCGTCTGCCCGCCGAGCAGGTCCTGCACCGCAGGCGCGCTGCCCTTGTACGGCACGTGCGTCATGTCCAGGCCCGTCACCTGGTTCATGAGCTCGCCGTTCAGGTGCGTCGAGGTGCCGTTGCCACCCGAGGCGAAATTGACCTTGCCGGGCTGGCCCTTGGCCCACGCCACGAACTCCTTGAGGTTCTTCGCCGGATGGTCGGGCCGCGTCACCGCGATGTAGCTGCCCTGGCTGATCTGGCCGATGTAGGTGAACTGCTTGATCGGGTCGTACGGCGGCTTGCTCTGCAGGTACGGCGCGATGGCGAAGGGGCCGGTGTTGGCCAGCAGCAGCGTGTAGCCGTCGGCCGGCTGGCGCGTGAGCTCGGTCGCCGCGATCATGCCGCTGGCGCCCGGCTTGTAGTCGACCACCAGCTGCTGCTTGAGCGCCTCCTGCAGCGGCACCTGCACCGTGCGCGCTGCGAAGTCGATGCCGCCGCCGGGCGGGTAGCCGACGATCAGGCGGATGGGCTTGGCGGTGGGAAAGCCCTGGGCGATGGCGAGGCCGGCGGTCGTGGCCAGTGCGAGGCCGGTGCAGAGTCTGCGAAGGTTCATGGATGTCTCTGGATCTCTCTTGAAGGGAGCGTCCATTTTGAAACATCCCGGGCCCTCGCGGCCCCTGCGCGGCTCAGGCTTCCTGCACCTGCACGTCATTGCCGATGAAGTTGCGCCCGCGCGCCCCGCCCTGCGCATGGCGCAGCATCTCGCGCGCCTCGTCCTCGCCCACGCCGTAATCGGCGAAGCGCGTCTTCACGCCCAGCGATTCGATGAAGGCCGCGAGTTGCGCCGGCGCGTCGGCCAGCGGCATGCGCAGCGCCTGCGCCAGCACCGCGTCACGGTCGGGCCTGCGGCCGATCGCGCGGGCCAGCACCATCGGCAGCGGGAACGAACAGGCGATGCCGTGCGGCAGGCCGTAGCGCAGCGTCATCTCGTACGAGATGGAATGCGCGAGCGCGGTCTTGGTGTTGGAGAAGGCCATGCCCGCCTTCAGCGCTGCGAGCGCCATGCGCCCGCGCAGGTCGACGTCGTCGAGCCGGGCCATGAGCTGCGGCAGCACCTCCAGCGTGTCCTGCACGGCCGCCACGGCGAAGGTGTCGGACAGCGGATTGGCGTTGACGTTCCAGATCGCTTCGAGCGCGTGCGACAGCGCATCGAGCCCGCTCTGCAGCGTGACCGCCGCGGGCAGCGACAGCATCAGCTCAGGGTCGATGACGGCATAGGTCGGCCAGGTCTGCGGCAGGTGCAGCGAGTACTTCTTCTGACGCTCGCGGTCCCAGATGGTGGCCCAGGGCGTGACCTCGCTGCCCGTGCCGGCCGTGGTGGGCACGGCGATGAGCGTCTTGTGGCGCGTTGCCACGAAGGGCCGCTCGCCCGCGAGGCCCGCCACCAGGTCCGCGAAGCGCCCGTGGTCGTCGGCCACCATCAGCGCCTTCGCGGTGTCGATGGCGCTGCCGCCGCCGACCGCGACGATCACCTCCACGTCGGCATGCGTGCGCCAGAACCATTCGTAGGTCTCGGCCAGTTCCGCCACGTCGGGGTTGGGCCGCGTCTGGTCGAGCGTGCAGGCCAGCGCATCGCCGAGCACTGACGCCAGCCGGTCCAGCAGGCCCAGTGCGCGCGCCTCGGGAAAGGTCACCAGCGCGGCGCGCCGGCCTTCGAGCAGCTTCGGCAGGGACAGCAGGGCCCCTGCCCCGTACACGCTGTGCACGGGGTTGTGGTAGTTGGCGCTCATGGGAAAGTGGCTTCAGGAGACGGCAAGAGCCGCGGGGAGGGAGCGGGCCATCAGCGCGCGCCCTGCTGGATCCAGCCGCGCAGCCGGGTCGAGAGGTAATCGGCCGTCATGACCATCACGACGATCACCAGGATGCAGGTCGCCGTGTCCTGGTACTGGAACAGCTTCATGCTGCCCACGAGCTCGAAGCCGATGCCGCCCGCGCCCACCATGCCCAGCACGGTGGCCTGGCGCAGGTTGGTCTCGAAGCGGTAGACGATCACGCCGATCCACGCGGTGACCACCTGCGGAATCACGCCGAAGATGATGGTCTGGATCGGCCCGGCACCGGTGGCGCGCAGCGCCTCGATCGGGCCCTGGTCGATCTCCTCGATCGACTCGGCGAAGAACTTGCCGAGCATGCCCGCGCCATGCAGCGCCAGCGCCAGCACGCCGGGGAACGGACCGAGGCCGACGGCCGCCACGAAGATCAGCGCCAGGATGATCTCGTTGATGCCGCGCGTGATGTTCAGCACCTGCCGCATCGCGTGGAAGACGGCGACGTTCGGCGAGATGTTGCGCGCCGCAAAGAAGCACAGCGGCACCGCAAGAATCACCGCCAGCAGCGTGCCCCACAGCGCGATCTGCACGGTCTCGATGGCCGGCTTCACGAGCTTGCCCATGAACTCCCAGTTGGGCGGCAGCATGCGTCCGAGGAAGTCGGCGATCCAGGGCATGCCCTTGCCGAGTTCGCTGAAGCTCACCTGGCTGCCGATGGCCGCCCACCAGAGCACACCGATGCCGGCGAGCACGGCCACGGCGTATTTCCACCAGCCGGGGTTGCCGGCGCTCTTGGCGATCAGCAGGTTGTAGCGTCCGAGGGCGATCATGATTGCTCCATGGCGAGTTGCGGGGCGGTGCGCACCGGCGCCGCATGAAGGGCCGCAGCGGGCACGCTCGGCGTTGCGGTGTCGGGCTCTGCGCCGGCAGCCGCAGCGTCGGTGCCCTCTTCCACGCCGCCCGGATAGATGAGGTGCAGCACCTCGTCGGTCAGCTCGTCGGGCCGGCCTTCGAACACGATGCGTCCGGCCGCCACGCCGATCACGCGCTGTGCGAACTCGCGGGCGTAGTCGACCTGGTGCAGGTTGCAGATCACCGTGATGCCGTCCTGGCGGCTGGCCTGCTTCAGGTAGTTGAGCACCTTGCGCGAGGTCTTCGGATCGAGGCTGGCCACGGGCTCGTCGGCCAGGATCACCTTGGGCTTTTGCGCCAGCGCGCGCGCAATGCCCACGCGCTGCTTCTGCCCGCCCGAGAGCGTGTCGGTGCGCAGGTCGGCCTTGGGGTCGAGCTCGACGCGGCGCAGGCATTCGCGGGCGATGGCGATGTCCTTCGCGGGGAACACCTGGAACCACGACAGGAGCGCGGGCATGGAACCCAGCCGTCCCGTCAGCACGTTCTTGAGCACCGACAGGCGCGGCACCACGTTGTAGTGCTGGAAGATCATCGCGACGTCGCGGCGCACCTTGCGCAGCCCGGCGCGGTCACCGCGCGAGCGCTCGCCGTCGACGTGGATCTCGCCTTCGCTCGGCTCGGCCAGGTGGTTGATGCAACGCAGCAGCGTCGACTTGCCCGCACCCGACGCACCGAGGATGACGACGAACTCACCCTTGGCCACCGTGAGGTCCACACGGTGGAGCGCGGTGAAGTCGCCGTAGCGCTTGCACAGCCCGCGGATCTCGATCATTTCATCTTCCTCAGGTCGAGGTTCAGCACCTTGGCCGTGTCGCGGATGATGTTGTAGGCCGCGTCGTTGGTCGGGTGGAAACCGTTGAGCAGGCCCTGGTCGGACCAGGGGATGTCCTTCACCTGCAGGAAAGCGGCCTGCACGCGCGTCTTCAGGTCGGCGGGCAGGTCCTTGCGCCACACGGTGGGCGACTCGGGGATCGGGTCCGACTTCCAGACCTCGACCAGGTCTTCGCGCTTGACCAGGCCCTTGGACACCGCGGCATCGAGGATGCGGTCGGCAATGGCCGCGGCATCGACCTTCTTGTTCTGCACCGCGATCGCGCTCGAGTCGTGCGAGCCCGAGAAGATCACGCGGCCGAAATCCTTGTCGGGGTTGAAGCCCGCCTTCAGCAGGCCGGCCTTGGGAAACAGATGGCCCGAGGTGGAGCTCGGATCGACGAAGGCGAAGGTCTTGCCCTTGAGGTCGGCCACCGTCTTGATGCCGGTGTCCTTGTGGGTCACGATCTGGCTGTGGTACGAGGTGCGCCCGGCCTTCTTGGTCTCGGCCACCGCGAAGGCCTCGATGTCGGCCACCGTGGTGCCCAGCACATAGGAGAACGGGCCGAGGTAGGCCACGTCGAGCCGCTTGGAACGCAGCGCTTCGATCACGCCGTTGTAGTCGGCCGCCACGAAGGGCTTGACCGCGAAACCGAGGGCCTTGGACAGCATGTCCATCATGGCCTGGCTGTTGGCAATCATGGCGCGCGAGTCCTCGGAAGGAATCAGCCCGACAGTGAGAACCTGCTGTGCCCGTGCCATCGGCACGAAGGCGGACGCTGTCACGGCGGCAGTGCCGAGCAGCAGCTTTCTACGCTTCATCATGGTTGTCTCCAGTGGTCTGCGTTGCATGGAATCCTCAGGTCGTTTCGAAGGGCAAAAGTACCCGTCTCGAGTCTTCCAGTCGTGCGTGTCATGGTCATGACAACGTGAGGATTCGGGACGTCCGGCGTGTTTCTGTCGAGGCCTGGTCCGTCTTGAGCGCGAGTACATCACTGGTACTCATATCGATCAAATTCAAATTTTTTCGATGATCTATATACTGAACCTATAGATCAGAAAGGCTCCCGCGATGCGCCTCACCCAGCTGCGTTCCTTCTATGCCGTGGCCCGCGAAGGCAGCTTCACGCGGGCTGCCGAACACCTGCATGTGAGCCAGCCCACCATCACCACGCAGGTGCGCTTTCTCGAAGAGGCCTACCAGGTCGAGCTCTTTCACCGACGCGGCCGGCGCGTGCAGCTCACCGAGATCGGCGAGCAGCTCATGCAGCTGGCACAGCAGATCTTCAGCCTCGAAGGCGATGCGGTGGCACTGCTCGGCGACGCCGGCAAGCTTCGCACCGGCCACCTGCGCGTGGCGGCCGTGGGCCCGTACCACGTGACCAAGATGCTGGTCGACTTCAGCCTGCGCTACCCCGACGTGAAGGTCACGGTGAGCACCGGCAATTCACAGGACGTGCTCGACCGCCTGCTCGACTACAGCGCCGACGTCGGCGTGCTCGCGCAGCTGGTGCGCGACGATCGCTTTCTGTCGGTGCCCTTCAGCCAGCACCCCGTCGTGATGTTCGTGCCCTCCACGCACCGCTTCGCGAAGCGGCGCAACATCCGCCTCGCGGAGCTGCAGGGCGAACGGCTCATCCTGCGCGAGCAAGGATCGACCACGCGCAAGGCGCTCGAACTGGCACTGGCCAAAGCCAAAGTCGAGGTCGACGTGGTGATGGAGATCAGCAGCCGCGAAGTGATCCGTGAAGCCGTGGCGCAAGGCCTGGGCATCGCGGCCGTGTCGGGCGTGGAGTTCGTGCCAGGGCCGAACCTGCACATGGTCGGCTTCAGCGACACCGAAATTTTTACCTACGCCCACGTGCTGTGCCTGGCCGAGCGGCGCGAGATGCGCATGGTGAGCGCCTTCTACGACACGCTGGTGCCCGCCATCGAAGCGCGCAAGCGCAAGAGCTGAGAACGAACGCAGCCTCAGCCGCGCGGATGGTGCTGCGCGTGCAGCTGCTTCAGGCGCTCGCGCGCCACGTGCGTGTAGATGGTGGTGGTCGAGATGTCGGCGTGGCCCAGCAGCAGCTGCACCGCGCGCAGGTCGACGCCATGGTTCAACAGGTGCGTGGCAAACGCATGGCGCAGCGTGTGCGGCGACAGCGGCACATGGATGCCCGCTGCAGCGGCCTGCTTCTTCACGATGACCCAGAACATCACGCGCGTCATGCCCGCGCCGCGCGCGGTCACGAACAGATCGGGCGTCTGCTGGCCGTCGAGGATCACGGGGCGCGACTCGTCCAGGTAGCGCTCGATCCAGCGCCGCGCCTCGCCGCCGAAGGGCACGAGGCGTTCCTTGTTGCCCTTGCCGAGCACGCGCAGCACGCCGTCGTTGAGGCTCATGTCGATGGCCTTCAGCGCCACCAGCTCGCTCACGCGCAAGCCGCTCGCATACATCAGCTCCAGCATGGCGCGGTCGCGCAGGCCGAGCGGGCTCTCGACATCGGGCGCGGCCAGCAGGTCGTCGACCTGCTTCTCGGACAGCGTCTTGATCGCGCGCGGCATCTGGCGCGCGGGCATGAGGCGGATGCTCGGGTCGGCCGTGATGCGCCGCTCGCGCAGCGCCCAGCGGTAGTAGCGCTTGAACACCGTGAGCCGGCGGTTCGCCGAGGTCGCCTTGCCCTTGGTGGACAGGCGCACGCCCATGTAGGCCTGCAGGTCGGTCTCGCGCGCGGCATCCAGCCCCATGCCGCCGCGCTGCTCGCGCAGCCACTGTGCGAACAGCGCGAGGTCGCGGCGGTAGGCGGCCAGCGTGTTCTTCGACAGCCCGTCCTCGAGCCAGAGGGCATCGATGAAGGTGTCGATTTCGGCGGTGGGGGGAGCGGCGGCGGCCTCGGTCATGCGGTGCAAGATAACAAAAGAAAAAGCCGCCCGGAACGCGGGCGGCTTTTGTGGGAAGCGAAGCCGATCAGTCGAGCTTGAGGTTCTGCTTCTTCACGACCTGCTTGTACACGTCGAACTCGGCCTTGATCTGCGCGGCGAACTGGTCGGGCGTGTTGGCCACGATCAGCGAACCGGTGTCCTCGATGCGCTTCTTCACGGCCGGATCTTCCACCGCCTTCTTCACGCCCGCGTTGATCTTGTCGACCACTTCCTTCGGCAGGCCCTTGGGGCCGAGGATGCCGTAGTAGGCCATGCGGTTGACCGGCTCCAGGCCGACTTCCTTGAAGGTCGGCACGTTCGGCAGGCCCGCCACGCGTGTCGGCGCCGACACCACGATCGGCACCAGGCGGCCGCTCTGGATGAAGGGCATCGCCGAGGGCAGGTTGTCGAAGATGATCGGCACCTGGCCGGCCACCACGTCGTTCAACGCCGGGCCCGCGCCGCGGTACGGGATGTGCGTGACGAAGGTGGTGGTCAGGCTCTTGTACAGCTCCATCAGCAGGTGGCCGATGCCGCCCGTGCCCGACGAGGCGTACGAATATTTGCCCGGATTCTTCTTCAGCTCGGCCACGAACTCGGCGTAGTTCTTGGCCGGGAAGCTCGGGTTCACCGCGATCACGTTCGGCGTGGCCGCGATGTTGATGATCGGCGTGAAGTCGGTGATCGGGTCGTACGGCGTCTTCGGGTTGATGGCCGGGTTGGCGGCGGTGCTCGACACCGTGGCCACGCCCAGCTTGTAGCCGTCGGCCGGTGCGCGCGCCGTTTCGGCCGCGCCCACGATGCCGCCGCCACCGGCGCGGTTGATCACCACCACGGGCTGGCCCAGCACCTTGCCCAGCGGGTCGGCGATCACGCGCGCCACGATGTCCGTCGTGCCGCCGGGTGCGAACGGCACGCTCAGTTCGACCGGCTTGGTGGGATAGCCCTGCGCGAAACTCTGGCCTGCCACTGTGACCAGCGCGGCAGCGCCCACGAACGCGCTCCATTGACGACGTTGCATCGATAACTCCTTGACTTGACGGGACCGGCCGGGGCGGCCGGAAAAAAGCGAAGCCCGGATGCTAGCGGGTCGGGGCTTTCCGTCATGCTGTGGAATACCCACGGTTGTGCCGGTTTATGCTCGAAGCGGTGAACTACGCGCAGCTGCTCTTCCCCGATTTCTCCCTCATCGCCATCGGCTGGCTCCTGTGCCGCTACACCGCGCTCGACCGCCGCGTGTGGGACCAGGTCGAGAGCCTGGTGTATTACTTTCTATTTCCCGTCCTGCTGTTCCATTCGATCGTGCGCAGCCCGCTCGACTTCGGTGCGACCTCGAGCCTGCTGACCGCGGGCGTCGGCGTCGGGCTGGCCGGCATCGCGATGGCCTACGCCCTGCCCTTCGTACCGGGCCTGCGCTCGCACATCGACCGGCACGACCATGCCGCGAGCGCACAGATCGCGTTCCGCTTCAACTCCTTCATCTGCCTGGCGCTGGCCGAGCGGCTGGCCGGGCCCGAAGGCCTGCTGCTGATCGCGGTGCTGATCGGCGTGTGCGTGCCGATGTTCAACATCGCCGCTGTATGGCCGATGACGCGGCATGCGCAGACGGGCTTCGTGCGGCAGCTGGTGCGCAATCCGCTGATCGTGGCGACGCTGGCGGGGCTGCTGGCCAATGTGCTGGGGCTCACGGTGCCTGGCTGGTTGACGCCGACGCTCACGCGGATCGGGGCTGCGTCGCTGGCGTTGGGGTTGCTTGCGGCGGGGGCGGGGATGCAGTTCGCGACGTTGGGGCGGGGGAAGGTGTTGGCGGTGTCTGTGCTGGCGATACGGCATTTCTTTCTGCCGCTCGTGGCTTGGGGGTTGTCGCTTGTACTGAAGCTGGACGCTACGCAGGCTTCGGTGTTGATGGCTTTTTCTGCTGTGCCTACGGCTTCGAGTGCTTATGTGTTGGCGGCTCGGATGGGATACAACGGGCCTTATGTGGCTGGGCTGGTCACGCTGTCTACGATCTTGGGGGTGGTTAGTTTGCCGTTTGCGTTGGCTCTGCCTCGGTAGTTGCCGCGTGGTCGTAGGACGTTCCGAGGCCGGGTCTCGCCCCGGCGGGCGACCTACTTTTCTTTGCTTCGCCAAAGAAACGTAGGCAAAAGAAAGGCGGCCCTACTGTCTGCGTCCCTCCGCTTCGCTACGGGCAACCTGCGGTGCTCACGTTTCGCGGGGTCTCGCCCAAACTCGCTTCGCTCAAACAAGGGCGAGCCCTGATCCGCGAAACGCTGCGCTCCTCGGCGCATACAGAAGGGATTGGGGAACCCCTCGGGCCATCGCTTCGCTCGGCCAGTGGGCCGCAGCAGGCGCTTTGCGCCTGCTGCGGCTGGGATTGGTGGCGGTGCGTGCGCAGCGCGTGTGGTTGCAAGCGCAAGCGCGGATACGGGCACGGGATTCGGCTGTTGGAAATTCCCGGGCCGAGCGAAGCGACGGCTCGCCCGGTGTCAAAGCCCCTCTGGCTGCGCCGAGGAGCGCAGCGTTTCGCGGATCAGGGCTCGCAGCTGTTTGAGCGCAGCGAGTTCTGCGAGACCCCGCGAAACGTGAGCACCGCAGGTTGCCCGCAGCGAAGCGGAGGGTCGCAGACAGTGGGGTCGCCTTTTCTTTGCTTACTTTCTTTTGGCGAAGCAAAAGAAAGTGAGTCCGCCGCCGGGCGGAACTCCCGGCCCCGGAAAGCAAACCCACGCGCCAAGTTCAACGAGCCAGCAAGGCAGGCAAAGCCGAAGCCAACATAGCAACCCCAGACAACGTCAACAAGCTCAACACGATCTTGCGAAACGCCGCTTCGCTGATCCCGATATACAGCCGAGCCCCCAACAACACCGGCACCGCGACAGCCGCCGCGACCAATGCAAGAAGAGGCACCACCGAACGCCCGATGCTCCCGCTCGCCACATGCACCGCAAAGGCTACAGCCAGCATCGAGAGGTTGAAGTTCTGGATCACGGCGCGTTGCGTGTCGCGCTGGAAGCCGCGCAGCGTGCACCACAACGTGGGCACGACACCCGAGAAGCCGCCGATGCCCGCCATCACACCGCCAATGGCACCCGCAACGCCGTCCGCTGCGCGGCCACCGAAGGTGATCTTCGGCAGGTGCTGCGACATCAGCATGGCCGGGCACCACAGCACCAGCAGCGTGCCCAGGCACACCTTGAACAGCACGATGTCCAGGTGCGGCAGCAGCCAGACACCGAACGGCACGCCGACCAGGCCGCCAAGCACGAAGGGCCAGAGGATGCGCTTGTCGAAAGACCGCCGCACCGTGAGCGCTGCGATCACCTGCCCCGTGAGCGCGCCGAACAGCGCGAGCACGGCGGCCAGTTGCGGCTCCAGCGTCCAGGCCCACACAGACATCGCGACCATGCCGAAAGCAAAGCCCGACAGGCCCTGCACGAACCCCGCCAGCACAGCGCCGACGATCACATAGACATACAAGGCTTGCATGCGGCCGATGATAGGGGGCCGCCCCCCGCGCCCAAGTCGCTTACGCCGACGCAGGCACCAGCGCCGTGCGCCGCACGCGCCGCACATTGAACGCGCTGGCGATCAGCACACCCTGCACCAGCGCCAGCCCGACGATCACGCTCGTGTACTGGCCGTGGTCCATCAGGCGGCCGAACACCAGCGGCGCCACGGCCTGGCCGATGTCCAGGCCCGCATACACCACGCCGTAGACGCGCCCCGTCGCATTGGGCGGCGTCGACTTCTTCACCAGCAGGTCGCGCGACGGCCCGGCGATGCCCGAGACGAAACCCATCGCGCCGAACAGCACCGGCACCATCACTGGCGGGAACTGCGCAAAGGCCAGCACCAGCGCCAGCGCCGCCGCCACGCCGAAGCCCGCGCCCACGATGCGCTCGCAGCGCGAAGGGTCGGAGGCCAGGAAGCCGCCCACCACCATGCCCGCCGCGCTCGCCACCATGTAGACCGTGAGGCACACCGCCACCAGCGCCACCGGCACCGCGTGCAGGTGGCCCGCGGCCACGGGCGCGAAGGTCTGCACCACGCTGATCACGGCGGCGTAGAAAAAGAAGAAGCCGAAACACATCCACACGGCCGGGATGCGCAGGAAGTCGAACTCGCCGCCCACCGGCGAGGGCTCGCCCTGCCCCGTGGCCTTGTGCACGGCCGCAGCATCGAGCGCCAGCACGCTGCGATAGATCCACAGGATCAGCAACACCACGATCGCCACCACGCCGGCCGAGGCCAGCGCCACGCGCCACGAGAAGGCAATGGCGATCGGCACCACGAAGGCCGGCGCCAACGCCCAGCCCAGGCTGCCGGTGATGCCGTGCACGCTGTAGGCATGGCCCAGGCGCGTGGGCGCGACCTTGCGGTTGAACAACGTGTAGTCGACCGGGTGGAACACGCCGTTGCCAATGCCGCCGACCACCGCGCACGCCAGCAGCATCCAGTAGCTCTGCGCCATGGCATAGCCGAAGGCGGCAAGCCCCAGCGCGCCCAGCCCGACAAACAGCACCGGGCGCGGGCCCAGCTTGTCGACGATGAAGCCCGAAGCCGCCTGCACGATGCACGAGACCACGAAGAACACCGTGAGCACCGCGCCCAGCTCGGTGTAGCTCACGTTGAACGCGTCCTTCAGCCAGGGAAACAGCGGCGCCAGGATCAGCTGGCTGAAGTGGCTCACCGCATGCGCCAGGCCGACCAGCCCGATCAGTTGGGCGTCGGTGCGCAAAGTGGTGGCGGGAACGGCTGTCGAGGAAGTGGATGACATGGATTGCTACAAAAAACCGGTGCGGGCACCGATGCTATGCGGCAGCGACGCGGCAGAATGGCGATACAGCGACAACATTTGTCGAAACCATGCCAAGCGCCGTTCCCCCTCACGCTCCGCCCGCTCCCGAGCCAGCCTCCCCCGCCAAGGCGCGCGGAACCCCCACCGCGCCGACCAACAGCGTGGGCCCGCTCACGCCGCACTTGTATGCCCCCGACGCGGTGCGCCCGCTGCGCGCCAAGGAACACTTCCTGAGCGCCGACACGCTGGTCGAGCTGCACGAGCACCCGTGGCCGCAGCTCACCTTCTCGACGCGCGGCGTGATCCGCCTGAGCACGCAAGATGGCAGCTACATCGTGCCGCCGTCGCGCGCACTGTGGGTGCCGGCCAACATGCCGCACAGCATCACGCTGATCGAAGACGCCGAGCTGCGTACCGTCTACCTGCACGCCTGGATCGCGCCCACCTGGGAGAAGTGCGAGGTGCTCGAGATCAGCCCGCTGCTGCGCGCCCTGATGCTTGCGCTCGACACCACGCCCGACGGCCTGCCGCCGGCCGACCCGCATGCGCCGCAGCGCGAACGCATGATCGCGCCACTCTTGGTCGACGAGGTCGAGCGCGCCACGCAGATCCGCATCGACGTGCCGCTGCCCTCCGACAAGCGGTTGCGCCAGCTGTGCGAGACGCTGCTGCGCAACCCGGCCGACCGCGCCACGCTGGCCGAGCGCGCCGCCGCCATCGGCGCCAGCGAGCGCACGGTGGCGCGGCTGTTTCGCGACCAGCTCGGCATGAGCTGGCAGCAATGGCGCCAGCAGGCCGTGATGGCGCACGCGCTCCCGCTGCTGGCGCGCGGCATGGCCGTGAGCCAGGTGGCGTCGGCCAGCGGCTACGCCACCGACAGCGCCTTCTGCGCCATGTTCAAGGCGGCCACGGGGCGCTCGCCCACCTCGTTCCAGCACCGCAAGCGACCGGCCACCCTTTGATGCCGCAGGGCATGGACGGAGCACGCCATGGTGCTCTGGCAAGATCGGCGACCGACACCGACACCATGCACTCACCGATCCCCCTGCACATCGCGGCCGAGGCCAGGCCTGCAACGTGGACCGCCGACATCTGGCTGCGCATCCGCCGCCATTTCCTGCTGAAGGCGGTCGGCACCACGGCCTTCACCTGGCTGTTCTTCATCGGCTACTTCCACCTGCTGCGCAACCCGGCCTTTCCGGTCA
This sequence comes from Variovorax sp. GW822-FHT04A09, assembly GCF_058801005.1. Taxonomy (NCBI): domain Bacteria; kingdom Pseudomonadati; phylum Pseudomonadota; class Betaproteobacteria; order Burkholderiales; family Comamonadaceae; genus Variovorax; species Variovorax sp. GW822-FHT04A09. Next base: position 1,964,471 of record NZ_JBXAMV010000001.1, read on the forward strand.
CGGTGATGCCGCTGACGCCGCTGGACCACCTGATTCCGTTCCAGCCCTACACGCTCGGCGCCTACCTGTCGCTGTGGGTGTACGTGGGCTTTGCGCCGGGGCTGCAGCTCACCTTTCGCGAGCTGGTGGTCTACGGGCTGTGGATCGGCGCGCTGTGCCTGAGCGGCCTGGGCCTCTTCTACTTCTGGCCGACGCAGATCCCACCGCTGGACATCGACGTCTCGGGCTACCCCGGCTTCGCGATGCTGCAGGGCGTGGACGCGGCGGGCAACGCCTGCCCCTCGATGCACGTGGCGGTCGCCATCTTCACCGCCGTGCGCCTGGCCGACGTGCTGCGCGCGGCGCGCACGCCGTGGCTGTTGCAGGCGATCAACTGGGCCTGGTTTGCCGCCATTGCCTATTCCACGCTGGCCGTCAAGCAGCATGTGGTGCTCGACGCGGTGGCCGGCGCGCTGCTCGGGCTGGCCTTCGCGCTGCCCTCATTGCGCTGGCGCCCCGGCCCCCGTTGATCCGAGGCCGCCCCGAGGATTTCCCTAAGGTCGAAGCGGATATCATCAATCACCATTGATCACATTCAACACAGGCCGAACGAGGAAGGGATCGACCCCGTGGCCCGCCACCCGCAAGGGACAGGCAGCCCATCGATCAACGGCGGCACAAGACGACAGGCATCGCAGATGAGTTCGCTGAAGGAATTGCAGGACCTGATCCACGAGAAGTACGGCATCGAACCGTCCAAGCTCGACCCGCACGCCTCGATGCGTGAAACCGGCGGACTCGATTCGCTGGCACTGGCCGAATTCCTGTTCGCCATCGAAGACCATTTCGGCATCACCATGCCCGACGACGACGCGAGCATCGACACCCTGGCCGAGCTCGCGCAGCTGGTCGACAAGGTCCGGGCCGCCAAGACAGCGTGAGCACGCACGAAGTCGCCGTCACCGGGCTGGGCGTCATGGCGCCGCATGGCGACGCGCCCGACGCGCTGTTCGATGCGCTCTTGCAGGGCCGCTCGGCCATCGCACCGGTCTTTCCCGAACTCCCCAAACCCGCCGCCGCCGCCACGGTCGCCTTCGACGAGACGCGCTGGTTCACCAAGCTGCAGCTCGCGGGCGTCGACCGCGTGAGCCAGCTGGCCGTGGCCGCCGCCGACCTCGCCCTGCGCGATGCGGGGCTGACCCTGAGCGATGCCGGCATCGATGCCGAGCGCGTCGGCGTCTACGCCGGCTGCGGCATGGGTGGCGCCGCCGCGCTCGAAGCCGCCTACCGCGGCAACGGGCGCGTCTCGCCGCTCACCATTCCCGCCTTCATGCCCAACGCGCCGGCCGCCCACGTGGCGATGCGCAACGGCGTGCTGGGCCCGGTGCTCACGTACTCGGTCGCCTGCGCCTCGTCGTCGGTGGCCATCGCCGAGGCCGCCAAGGCGGTGCAGCGCGGCGAGGTCGACATCGCCATCGCGGGCGGCAGCGAAGCGCTGATCGTCCCGGGCGTGGTGCTGGCCTGGCAGGCCATGCAGACGCTGGCCGGCTTCCAGCCCGGCGAAGCGGCCGGCGCGGTACGCCCCTTTGCCACCGACCGCAGCGGCTTTGCGCTGGGCGAAGGTTCGGCCTTCCTCATCCTCGAATCGGCCGAACGCGCCCGCGCACGCGGCGCCCGCCACTACGCCACGCTGGCCGGCTGGGGCCTGAGCAGCGACGCCACCCACCTCACCAAGCCCGACGCACCGGGCCAGGCCCGCGCCCTGCGCGCCGCGCTGCGCCAGGCCGGCCTGCAGCCGCGCGACGTGGGCTACTGCAACGCGCACGGCACGGCCACGCGCATCGGCGACGTGGTCGAGCGCAACGCGCTGGCCGAGGTCTGGGGCGCCGATTTCGATGCCCTGCGCGTCAGCTCGACCAAGGCGCTGCACGGCCACATGCTGGGCGCGGCCGGGGCCATCGAGGCGCTCATCACCGTGCTGGCGCTGCACCGGCGCGAGCTGCCGCCCAACGCGAACTGCCGCGAGGTCGACCCCGACTGCCGGATGAACCTCGTCGCCCCCGGCGACAGCGCCGCCCCCTCGCTCGAGGCCGCCATCAGCAACTCCTTCGCCTTCGGCGGCACGAACTCCGTGCTGCTGTTCCGCCGAGGCTGAACTGCGTGCTCTTGCGGGCCGTGCGCACCCCGTGGCGCTGTGCCCCGCGCGATAGAGACATTCCGGGCTCTCCGGTATGCTGGTGGGCGCTTCTCCCCCCATGTCCGTCCAAGGAGGCCACCATGCACGTTCGCTCCACATTCGTCGCCCTCGCCCTGCTCGCCGCAGGTGCCTCGGTGCAGGCCAACAACCTGCTCGACCAGCTGAAAGAACAGGCCGGCGCGGCGGTCAACTCACAAGGCAGCAGCAGCAACAGCAGCGGTGGCGGCTCGGCGCTCAGCAACCTCAGCCTCGGCGGCTTCAAGATGCCCGCCATCGGCTCCAGCACCATCGGCAGCGCGGCCGGCGTGCTCGAGTACTGCGTCAAGAACAACTACCTCGGCGGCGATGCAGCCTCCGTCAAGGACAAGCTGCTCGCCAAGATCACCGGCCAGAAGAAACAGGAAAACGACTTCGCGAGCGGCGCCAAGGGCCTGCTCAAGGGCGGCGACGGCAAGTCGCTCAACCTCAAGGGGCTGTCGTCGAAGGTCAAGGAAAAGGCCTGCGACTACGTCCTGAAGAACGCGACCTCACTGATCTAGGCTCTTTCTCTCTCTCCCGCTCTCCGCGCGCGGCGTGCCCGCCGTGCGCGCGCCCCGCTTCATGAATCCGGCTTCTCCCTCCTCTTCCCCCGCACCGTCTCTTCGCCAGCGCCTTGCACGCTGGGTTCCCTGCCTCGGCTGGCCCCGACCTTCCGCCGCGCTGCTGCGCAACGAGGCCATGGCCGGCATCACCGTCGCGCTGATGGTGCTGCCGCAGGGCGTGGCCTATGCGGCGCTGGCCGGCATGCCGCTGGTCACGGGCGTGTACGCGGCGCTGTTCCCGGCGCTCATCGCCGTGATGTTCAGCTCGTCGCAGCGGCTGTCGGTGGGGCCGACCGCGCTCACCAGCCTGCTGGTGGGCGCGTCGCTCGCGCCGCTGGCGGTGGCGGGCAGCGACGAATGGGTGGCGATGGCGGTGTGGCTCACGCTGATGTCGGGCGCGATCCAGATCGTGCTCGGCGCCGGTCGCTTCGGCTGGCTGCTGCGGCTGGTCAATTCGCCGGTGCTGATCGGCTTCACGCAGGGCGCGGCGGTGCTGATCGCGATCTCGCAGCTGCCCGCGCTGCTGGGCTTTACCGGCCGCACCATCCCGCAGGTGCTGCAGGGCGGGCCGCTGCCCGACCTCACGGCCATCGCCTTCGGCCTGGGCAGCATCGCCGTGCTGTGGCTGGGCAAGCGCTGGGTGCCGCGCTTCCCGACCACGATGGCGCTGGTGGCCGGCGCCGCCGCCATCAGCTGGAGCATCAACTACGCGCTGCGCGGCGGCGCCGTGGTGGGCGCCCTGCCCTCGGGCCTGCCTTCGTTCTACTGGCCCGGCCTGCTGCCGGCGCACACCTTCAGCGCGCTGGTGCTGCCCGCGCTGATGATCACGCTGGTGAGCTTTCTCGAAACCGCGTCGAGCGCCAAGGTCGACAACGGCCGCGCCGGCACGCTGTGGAACGAAAACCAGGACCTGATCGGACAGGGCCTGGCCAAGCTGGCCTCGGGCTTCACGGGGTCGTTCCCCACCAGCTCGTCGTTCTCGCGCTCGGCCATCACGCTCTACGCGGGCGCACAGACCGGCTGGGCGACGCTGTTCAGCGTGGCGGTGGTGGCCGGCGCGCTGCTGTGGCTCATGCCGCTGCTGTACCACGTGCCGCAGGCGGTGCTGGCGGCCGTGGTGGTCACGGCCATCCTCGGGCTGGTGAAGCCGTCGAGCTTCACAGCGCTGTGGCGCATCTCGAAGCTGGAAGCCGGCATCGCCTTCGGCACCTTCGTGCTCACCATCGCCACCGCGCCGAGCATCTACTGGGGCGTGCTGGGCGGCCTGCTCGCCAGCCTGGCGCACTACATGTACCGCCACCTGCACCCGCGCATCATCGAAGTGGGCCTGCATCCCGACGGCAGCCTGCGCGACCGCCACCTCTGGAAGCTGCCGCCGCTCGCGCCGCAGCTGTATGCGGTGCGCATGGACGCCGAACTCGACTTCGCCTCCGCCTCCACGCTGGAGCGCGCGCTCACGGTCGCACTGGCCGAGCGCCCCGACCTGACCGACGTGTGCCTGTTCGCGCAGCCGATCAACCGCATCGACATCACCGGCGCCGAGGTGTTCGGTTCGATCCGCCGGATGATGGAATCCAAGGGCGTGCGCCTGCACCTGAGCGGCATGAAGCTGCCGGCCATGCAGGTGCTGGAACGCGCCGGCCTGCTCGCGCCGGGGCCGATGCTCTTCAGCTACCGCACCGACGCCGAAGCGCTGGCCGCGCTGATGCCGCGCATCGACATGCCCGAAGAGGCCGAAGCCGCGGCCTGACCGCGCGCGCCTCTTCCCCAGCACGGGCGCCATGAAAACCACCATCGAAGAACTGGTCGCCTTCCGCGCCGTGGTGGACACCGGCTCGATCACCGCCGCGGCCGACCAGCTGGGCCAGACCGTGTCGGGCATCAGCCGTGCGCTGAGCCGGCTCGAACAGAAGCTCGGCACCACGCTGATGCGCCGCACCACGCGGCGGCTCGAGCTCACCGAGGAAGGCGCCGCGTTCCTGCAACGCACGCGCGCCATCCTCGATGCGATCGACGATGCCGAAGAGCACATGGCCGCGCGCCGCCAGCAGCCCGCCGGCCGGCTGCGCGTGAACGCGGCCTCGCCTTTCATGCTGCACGCCATCGTGCCGCTGGTGCCGGAGTTCCGCCGGCTCTATCCGCAGATCAGCCTGGAACTCGACACCGACGATCTGCCCATCGACCTGCTGGAGCGGCGCACCGACGTGGCGATCCGCATCGGCCCGCTGCGCGACTCCACGCTGCATGCGCGCCCGCTCGGCACGCACCGGCTGCGCGTGCTCGCAAGCCCCGCGTACCTCGACGCCCACGGCAAGCCGCGCAAGGTCGACGAGCTGGCCGGCCACGCGCTGCTGGGCTTCACCCAGCCCGAGTCGCTCAACCGCTGGCCGCTGCGCGGCGTGCACGGCGACGAATGGACCATCGCGCCCACCGTGGTCGCGTCCAGCGGCGAGACGCTGCGCCAGCTGGCGCTGGCCGGCGTGGGCATCGTCTGCCTGTCGGACTTCATGACCGCCGCCGACCGCGCCAGCGGCGCGCTGGTGCAGGTGCTGCCCAAGGACACGGTGGACGTGCGCCAGCCTGTCAACGCCGTGTACTACCGCAACACGCAGCTGTCGGCGCGCATCACTTCGTTCCTCGATTTCCTGTCGCAGCGGATGGGCTGAGCTCAGCCCGGCGGCATCCGCTCGAACTTCGGCAGCGCCGGGTCGAGAAAGTCCCAGGCGTGCCCGCGCACCGCGTACGTGACCGCCTGCGGCCGGTAGCGCCCCGGGTCGTCCAGGCTGGCGGCATGCACGGTGAAGACGCCGGGCATCGCCGCGAAGGTCATGTACACGGGCGAGCCGCAGGTCGGACAGAACGCGCGCGTCTTGACGTTGCCGCTGTCGCCCTTGAGGCTCCACAGCGTGGCCGCGCCGGTCTGCTTCACCTCGGCGCCCGCGAAGCTGAGGTACGAGCCGTGGCCCGTGCCGCTCTTGTGCTGGCAGTCCAGGCACTGGCAGTCGTTCTGGAACACGGGTTCCCCTGAAATCTCGTAGCGGATGGCGCCGCATGCGCAACCGCCGGTGTAGGCCGGGTTCATGGTTCTTGTCCTTTTCGAAGTGGTGAAGGGCAATCTAGTCGCGCGAGGCCTGGAGCGGGGAGTAACAAGATCGTCGTGAATCCGGGGCGGGCCAGAATCCGGCAGTCACGAAGACGCATCCCCAAGGAAATGCCATGCACGTCGATCTGGTGTCCGAAGCCCAACACGATTCGCTCATCGAGCTGCTGGCCGAACTGCACGCCTTCTACAACGAAGGCGCGCGCGTGCCGCGCGAGCTGGTGCGCGAACACCTGCTGGGCAATCTCCTCGCACCCGGCTCGCCGCACCAGCTCGTGGTGGCGTCGACAGACGCGCGCACCGTGGTCGGGCTGGCCGCGATCACCTGGGCCTTCTCGCTGGTCGACTTCGCACCGGAACAACGCAGGCACTGCCAGCTCAAGGAGCTCTACGTGAAGTCGGGCCACCGCAGCGCCGGGGCGGGCCGCGCCCTCATGGCCTGGGTGGCCGCGCAAGCCATCGCCAAGGGATGCCACCGCATCGACTGGCCCGTGAAGGCGACGAATGCGCGCGGCATCGCGTTCTATGAAGGGCTCGGCGCGTTCCAGGTGGCCGAGCGGCTGAGCTACCGGCTGCTGCAGCCGGCCCTGGGCGAACTGGCGGCCTTCACGGCCCCTGCGTGACCGCCACCCGCTCGACCGCCGCCGACGCGATCTCGTAGCCGCTCACGCCCATGTCGACCGATGCGTAGCGCGCCGCCTTCAGCGTGCCGCTCACGCGCACCGTGTCCATCGCGTGCAGCCCCTTCACGGGCGCGGGCGCGATCACGTGGACGATCTGGTTGGCGGGCGGTGGCGGGGTGTGGATGCAGGCGCCGAAGTACGGCACCAGCAGAAACTCGCGGATGCCGTCTTGCGTGGCGTCGAGCGGCACGACGAAACCCGAGAGCCTGGCGGGCTTGCCGTCGAGCGCGACGTTGACCGGCGCGTTGTCCCAGACGGCCCGCATCTCGTCGAGCATCTGGATCGCGCGCGGGTCGTTGTCGCGCAGCGCTTCGAGGCTGATGTTGCGGTAGCGCTGGGTCGGGTCCCACTCCTTGGGCACCAGCGCGTCCCAGGCCATCTCCTGCGCGGCCGGCGCGCTGGCCGCGCCCTGCCCCTGGGCCGCGTCCGGGCTGCAGGCGGACAGCAGGCTGCCCGCGACCGCCATCAGCAGCACCATTCCCGTGCGACGAACAAAAACACTCATGGCCCCGATTGTGCTTGCCGAAGGTGACACAGCGCTCGGGGCGGGCCGGAAGACCTGCACTGAAACGAATGGGCACACATGGCAAAAAGGCGGGCGCCGCGCCAGAATGCCGCACCACGACCACGAGGAGATCCGCATGGCACCCACAGGATGGCTTGGATTGACGTCACTCGGCACGGTTCACACGGCGATCAGCCTGATCGCCGTGTTCGCAGGCATCTGGGCCCTGCTGCGCTACAAGGAAATCACGCTGCGCACCGGCCTGGGCCAGGTCTTCGTCTGGACCACGGTGCTGACCTGCCTCACGGGCTTCGGCATCTTCCAGCACGGCGGCTTCGGCAAGCCCCATGCGCTGGGCATCATCACTTTGGTGGCGCTGGCCGTCGGCGCGCTGGCGGGGTACGGGCGGCTCGGGGCGAAGTCGCGCTACATCGAGGCGGTCGCCTATTCGGCGAGCTTTCTCTTCCACTGGATTCCGGCCTTCACCGAGACGCTGACACGCTTTCCGCTGGGCGCGCCGCTGCTGCCGACCGCCGAGGCGCCCGAACTGAAGGCGATCACCGCGGTGCTCGGCGCGCTGTACGTGGTCGGCGTGACGCTGCAGATCAAGCGGCTGCGCGGCGACAAGCCCGTCAGTCCTGCACCCGCCCGCGCAGGCTCTTGATCTGCGAGCGCTGGCTCTTGCCTTCGAGCCGGCGCTGCTTCGAACCGTAGGTGGGCTTGGTGGCGCGCCGCACGCGCGGCGGCGTGGCCACGCTGTCGATCACCGCCTGCAGCCGCGCGAGCGCGTCGGCGCGGTTCATCTCCTGCGTGCGGTGCTGCTGCGCCTTGAGCACGAACACGCCTTCCTGCGTGATGCGGCTGTCGCGCAAGGCGAGCAGCCGCTCCTTCACATCGGCCGGCAGCGAGCTGGCATGGATGTCGTAGCGCAGGTGCACCGCGCTCGACACCTTGTTGACGTTCTGCCCGCCCGCCCCCTGCGCACGGATGGCGCTGATCTCGACCTCGTCGGGATCGATCAGGAGTGGGGGGCGGAGCATGCCCGCGAGTGTGCCCTCAAACGCGCTCGAACACGGCGGCAATGCCTTGCCCGCCGCCGATGCACATCGTGACGAGTGCATAGCGGCCACCCGTGCGGTGCAGCTCGGCGATGGCCTTCGTCGTGATGATCGCGCCGGTCGCGCCCACCGGGTGGCCCAGCGAGATGCCCGAGCCGTTCGGGTTCACCTTGGCGGGGTCGAAGCCCAGCTCCTTGATGACCGCGCAAGCCTGCGCGGCGAAGGCTTCGTTCGACTCGATCACGTCGAAGTCGCTGACCTTCAGGCCCGTGCGCTCCAGCACCTTGCGCGTGGCCGGCACCGGGCCGATGCCCATGTACGCCGGCTCGACGCCCGCGTGCGCGTAGCCCACGAGGCGCGCCAGCGGCTTCAGGCCCAGCGCCTTCACCCGGCCGCCTTCGGCCAGCACCACGGCGGCGGCGCCGTCGTTGATGCCCGAGGCGTTGCCGGCGGTCACGAGGCCGTCCTTCTTGAAGGCGGGCTTCATCTTCGACAGCGTGTCAACGGTGGTGTCGGCGCGCACGTGCTCGTCGGTGTCGAACAGCACGACGCCCTTGCGCGTCTTCACCTCGACCGGAACGATCTGATCCTTGAAGCGGCCCGCGGCAATGGCGGCGGCGGCGCGCTGCTGGCTGGTCACGGCCAGTTCGTCCATCTGCTCGCGCGTGATGCCGTAGCGCGCGGCCACGTTCTCGGCCGTGATGCCCATGTGGATCTTCTCCCACGGGTCGTGCAGGATGCCCAGCATGTAGTCGACCAGCACCGCGTCGCCCATGCGTGCGCCGTAGCGGGCAGAGGTGTCGAAGTACGGGCCGCGGCTCATCGATTCGGAGCCGCCGCCAATGGCGATGTCGCAATCGCCCAGCGCAATGGCCTGCGCCGCCGACACGATGGCCTGCAGGCCCGAGCCGCAGAGGCGGTTCACGTTGAAGGCAGGCGTCTCGATGGGGCAGCCCGCGTCGATGGCGGCCACGCGGCTGAGGTACGCGTCCTTCACGTCGGTGGGAATCACGTTGCCCATGACCACATGGCCGATGGCATCGGCGGCCACGCCGCTGCGTTCGATGGCGGCCTTGACGGCGGTGGTGGCCAGTTGCGTGTTGGGCACGTCCTTGAGCGCGCCGCCGAAGGTGCCGATGGCGGTGCGGGCGGTGCCGACCACGAAGATGTCGCGTTGGGTCATGGGATGGATCTCCTGGATTGAAAAAACGAAAACAAGGAATTCTTCAGCGGCCGGTGAAGGCCGCGGACTTCTTGCCGAAAAAGGCATCGAGGCCGATGCGGAAATCGGCGGTGGCCGCGCACGACTGGAACGCGGCCGACTCGACGTCGAGCTGGCTCACCAGGTCGCGGTCGAGCGAGCCGCGCATCAGCCGGCGCAGGTGGCCCAGCGCCACGGTCGGGCCCTTGGCCAGCCGCTGCGCGAGTGCCATGGCCTCGGCTTCGAGCTCGGCCGCGGGCACCACGCGGTTGATGAGGCCCATGCGCTCGGCGGCGGCGGAGTCGTAGGTATCGCCGAGCATCGCGATCTCCAGCGCGCGGCGCATGCCGACCAGGCGCGGCAGCGCCCACGAGGCGCCGACGTCGCAGCTGGTGCCGACGTTCACGTAGGCCAGGTTGAAGCGCGTGCCCTCGGCCGCGAGCACGAAGTCGGCCTGCAGCATCAGGCTCAGCCCCGCACCGGCCGCCACGCCGTGCACCTGCGCGACCAGCGGCGCGTCCATGGCGTCGAGCACGGTCAGCGCCTCGTGCAGCGGGCCGATGAGGTCGGCCGCGCCCTGCTTCGGGTCGGCGCTGAGCACGCCGAGGTCGCCGCCGGCCATGAAGCCCTTGCCCGCGCCGCTCAGCAGCACGGCGCGCACGCTCCTGTCGGCAGCCAGGGTGCGCGCGGCGGCGAGGAAGGCGGTGGCCATCGGCACGTCGATGGCGTTGAGCGCGGCCGGCCGGTTGAAGCGCAGCGTGGCCACCGCGCCTTCGCGGCCCACCAGCAGGGGCGAAGAAGAAGTCTCTGAAGTCATGGGTTCGCTTTCGTCGGGGCGCGCTGCAGCACGCCGTTGAGCAGCAGCTCGATGCCCTGGTCGGCGATCTGGTCGGGCGTGAGGTCGCCGTCGGGGCGGTACCAGCGGCCGATCCAGCTCAGCGCGCCGGCCAGCATGAAGGCCGCCATCTTCGGGTCGCAGGGCGCGAGCGCGCCTTCGGCCACGCCCTCTTCGATCAGCCGGCGGAAATGCCCGTCGATGCCGGCCTTGAGGCGGCGCAACTCCTTCTTGAGCGGATCGGGCAGCGGGTCTTCGCCGATGCGGATCACGCACATGCCGAAGTCCTGCGTGACCACGCCCGAGTAGATGCGCATGCAGGCCTTGAGCTGGTCGATGGCGCTGCCGCCCGCGGCGCGCACCTCGCCGATGCCGGTCTGCATGAGGTCCAGCGCCATCTTCACGCACTCGAGCAGGATCTGGTCCTTGTTCTCGATGTAGTAGTACAGCGTGGGCTTGCTCACGTTGAGCCGCTCGGCAATGTCGTCGAGCGAGGTCGCGTGGAAGCCGCGCTCGTTGAAGAGCTGGGCGGCCGTGCGCAACACGGCCATGCGCTTGACCTCGCGCTGCTGCGCACGGCGGTCGGCAGGCGCCCACGGAGAGGTTGGCGCTGAAGCTGGAACGGCGGAGGAACGGGGCATGGGGTTTGTGCGGGCGGGGAAAGTCCCGATGCCGCGAACTGCGGCGAACACGGACATTACCGGCCAGTAGGAATTTTACGGGCCAGTAGCATTTCGCTGCTGGACACAAACCCTGACCTTGCGGCGCGCCCCTTAGCCATGCCTGACGAGACTCGACGGGATACCTCCATGTCCGCACCTTCCGCCCCGGCCCCGGTGCTGCAGGCCGAGGCGTTGACGCTGGCATTCGGCGGGGTGAAGGCGCTCACCAACGTCGGCTTCAGCGTCGCGCCCGGCTCCATCACCGCGGTGATCGGGCCCAACGGCGCGGGCAAGACCTCGCTGTTCAACACCATCTCGGGCTTCTACAAGCCCTCGCAGGGCCGCGTGCTGTTCGAGGGCGCGGACATCACCCGCCTGCCCGCCCCGAAGCGCGCGGCGCTCGGCCTGGCGCGCAGCTTCCAGAACATCGCGCTGTTCCGCGGCATGACCGTGCTCGACAACATCAAGCTCGGGCGCCACGCGCACCTGAAGACCAATGTGTTCGACGCCCTCTTCTACCTGGGCCGGGCACGCCGCGAAGAGGCCGAGCTGCGCCGCGACGTCGAAGAACGCATCATCGATTTCCTCGAGATCGACCACATCCGCCACGCCTCGGTGGCCGCCCTGCCCTACGGCCTGCAGAAGCGCGTGGAAATGGCGCGTGCGCTGGCCATGCAGCCCAAGGTGCTGATGCTCGACGAACCCGTGGCCGGCATGAACCGCGAAGAAACCGAAGACATGGCGCGCTTCATCCTCGACGTGCGGCGCGAGTGGGGCATCACGGTGCTGATGGTGGAGCACGACATGGGCATGGTGATGGACCTGTCGGACCACGTGGTGGTGCTCAACTTCGGCCAGGTCATCGCGCAAGGCACGCCCGCGCAGGTGCAGGCCGACCCGGAAGTGATCCGCGCCTACCTCGGCGCGGGCGACGTGGGCGAGCTGCGTCGCCGGCTGCGCGGCGAAGCTGCCGTGGGAGCCGCCTGATGGATTGGGCCTACCTCTTCGAGATCGCACTCACCGGCATCGCCGGCGGCGGCCTGTATGCGCTGGCGGCGCTGGCCTTCGTGCTGGTCTACAAGGCGACGCGCGTGGTCAACATCGCCATCGGCGAGATGCTGATGGTCGGCGCCTACCTGTTCTTCACCTTCGCCGCGAGCTTCTCGCTGCCGATCTGGATGGCGGTGCTGGGCTCGGTGATCGGCACCGGCCTGCTGGGCGCGGTGATCGAGCGCACCATGATCCGCCCGCTGCTGGGCGAACCGCCGATCTCGGTGTTCATGGTGACGGTGGGGCTGGCGTCGATCCTCGTCGGGCTGGTCGAGATCATCTGGACCGCCGACCAGCGCCGCCTGCCCGAGTTTCTGCCCAACACGCCCGTGATGATCGGCGAGGCCTTCCTGGCGCCCAAGATCGCCTACGGCGCATTGATCGCGGTGGTGCTGATCGGGTTGGTGCTGCTGCTGTTCCGCTTCTGGCGCGGCGGCGTGGCGCTGCGGGCCACAGCCTCGGACCAGGCCGCCGCCTACTCGATGGGCATCCACGTGCCGCGCGTGTTCTCGCTGGCCTGGGTGGCCTCGGCCATGATCGCGGCGGTGGCCGGCATCATCGTCGGCGCCATCGGCGGCATCTCGTCGTCGATGGGCGTGTTCGGGCTGTCGGTGCTGGTGGTGGTGATCGTCGGCGGGCTCGACAGCGTGCTCGGCGCGCTGGTGGGCGGCGTGCTCATCGGATTGATCGAGGCGCTCGCGGGTTCCTACCTCGGCGGCGAGTACAAGCTGCTCGCCACCTTCATCGTGCTGGTGTTCGTGCTGATGGTGCGGCCGTACGGGCTCTTCGGCACGCACGAGATCGAGAGGCTCTAGCCATGCGCATCGGCACCCTCAAGCAAAGCTATATCGCCGACGCGGCGCTGTTCGATTCGCGCACGCAGAAGGTGTGGCTCGCGATCGGCGCGGCGCTGCTCGTGCTGTTCCCCTTCATGGCCAGCGACTACTGGCTGTACCTCGCGTGCCTTGTCGCCATCAACGTGGCGAGCGCCACGGGGCTGAACATCCTCACCGGCTACACGGGCCTGGTGAGCCTGGGGCAGGCCGCGTTCATGGGCCTGGGCGCGTACACCGTCGCGATCATGCAGACGCGGCTGGGCACGCCCTTCCTGCTCAACATCCTCGCGGGCGGCGTGGTCGCGATGCTCGGCGGGCTGGTCGTCGGCATCCCGTCGCTGCGCGTGAAGGGCCTGTACCTGGCCATCGCGACCATCGCCGCGTCGTTCATCACGCACTTCCTGTTCGCCAACCTCAAGCTCACGGGAGGCACCACGGGCATCTCGCTGCCGCCCGCACAACTCTTCGGCCTGCCGCTGGACACGTCGTTTCGCCTGTACTGGGTGATCGTGCCGGTGATGGTGCTCATGGTGCTCGGCGCGGCCAACCTGTTTCGCACGCGCGTGGGTCGCGCCTTCATCGCCATCCGCGACCGCGACATCTCGGCCGAGGTGCTGGGCATTCCGCTGCTGCGCTACAAGCTGCTGTCGTTCGGGCTGTCGTCGTTCTACGCGGGCGTGGCGGGTGGCCTGTGGGCCTACTTCTTCCGCGTGGTCACGCCCGAGAGCTTTCCGCTCCTGTTGTCGATCTTCTTCCTGGCCGCCATCATCGTCGGCGGCATGGGCACCATCCTGGGCGGCATCTTCGGCGCCGTGTTCATGACCATGGTGCCCGAGCTGCTCAAGCTGGTGGTCGACCTGCTGCCGGGCGGCGTCGAGATGACCGTGTTCCTCTCGCCGGTGCGCACCGTCGTCTTCGGCCTGCTCATCGTCGGATTTCTGGTGTTCGAGCCGCACGGGCTCGCAGAAGTGTGGCGGCGCCTGCGCCGCTTTTTCCATCTATGGCCGTTTCGTAACTAGAACCAGGAGACACACATGCCCAAGACAACGAAGAAGCTTTCCCCCCAGCGCCGCGCCCTGCTGATCGCCGCGGGCCTGGCCGCCGCCGTGCCGTTCGCAGCGAACGCGCAAGGCAACGAGGACATCGTCATCGGCGGCTCGATCCCGATGACCGGCGTGTTCGCCTTCGCGGGCGTGGGCATCAACGCCGGCATTGCCGACTACGTGAAGATCGTCAACGACGCGGGCGGCATCAAGGGCCGCAAGCTGCGCTACGTGCCGGAAGACACGGGCTACAAGGTCGACGTGTCGGTGGCGGCCTTCAAGAAGATCACGAGCCAGAACAAGGTCAACCTCTACTACGGCGACTCCACCGGTTTCTCCAAGACCATCAACCCCGAGCTGGACCGCGGCGGCCAGATCCTGATGGCGGGCGCCTCGTTTGCGACCGAGCTCAACGACCCGGCCAAGTACCCGAACCAGTTCCTCGTGGGCCCCGACTACACCGAGCAGATCGGCATTCTTCTGCGCCACATCGCCAAGGAAAAGCCGGGCGCCAAGGTGGCCTTCGTGTACTCCGATTCCGAGTTCGGCCGCGACCCCATCGAGGCCAGCGAAGCCGCTGCCAAGAAGCTGGGCCTGAGCGTGCCCGTGAAGCTCATGACGCCCGCGGGCAGCGTCGACGTGTCGACCGAGGTCATCAAGCTGCGCCGTGCCGCGCCCGACTACACGATCTTCCACGGCTACATCCTGGCGCCTATTCCCGAGTTCGTGCAGCAGGGCAAGCAGATGGGCATGACCAGCAAGTGGATGGGCACCTTCTGGACCATGGACAGCTCCACCGTCATGAAGATGGGCGAAGGCGGCGACGGCTTCATGGGTGTCATGCCCTACCGCTACTACTACGACACCTCGGCCAAGGCGCCGATGCTCGACAAGATCCGCGCGCTGCGCCCCGAGTACCAGAGCACGGCCTACACGCAGGGCTTCCTCACGGCGATGCTGTTCACCGAGGCCGCCAAGCGCACGCTCGACGCCGGCAAGCCGCTGGACGGCAAGAACCTGAAGGCCGCGCTCAACACCATCAAGGACTTCGACACCGGCGGGATCATCGGCACGCCGATCACCATCAAGGGCAACTCCATCCCCGTGGGCCGCGTCTACAAGGCCGACATGAAGGCGCAGAAGATGGTGCCCGCGTCGGACTGGATCGCACTGAACTGATCGACACAATGGACGCGCGCGCGGCACCGCCCGACCTCGTTCTGGAGGTCAACAACATCGAGGTGGTCTACAACAAGGTCGTGCAGGTGCTGCGCGGCCTGTCGCTGGCCGTGCCGCGCGGGCAGATCGTGGCGCTGCTGGGCAGCAACGGCGCGGGCAAGTCGACCACGCTGAAGGCGGTGTCGGGCCTGCTCGCGCTGGAAGACGGCGAGGTCGAGGCCGGTCGCATCGTGTTCGACGGCGCACCAACCGAGCGGCTCGCGCCGCAGCAACTCGTGCGGCGCGGCCTGAGCCATGTGATGGAAGGCCGGCGCGTGTTCGAGGACCTCACGGTCGAAGAGAACCTGGTCGCTGCGACCTACGCGCTGACCGGTCGCACGGGCGTTGCGCCCGCGTCGCGCAACTTCGACGACGTCTACGCCTACTTCCCTCGCCTGCACGAGCGCCGCAAGGGCCTCGCGGGCTATCTCTCGGGTGGCGAGCAGCAGATGCTCGCCATCGGCCGCGCGCTGGTGGCGCAGCCTCAATTGATATTGCTCGACGAGCCCTCGCTGGGCCTCTCGCCCAAGCTCGTGGAGGACATCTTCACGATCATCGCGCGCATCAACGCCGAGCGCGGCACCTCGATGCTGCTGGTGGAACAGAACGCCAGCGTGGCACTGGCCATCGCCCACACGGGCTACATCATGGAAAGCGGCAAGGTCGTGATCGACGGCAGCGCCGAGCGCCTCGCGGCCGACCCCGACGTGCGCGAGTTCTACCTGGGCGTGGGCGGCAGCGGCGAATTGCGCAGCTTCCGCGAGCTGAAGCACTACAAGCGCCGCAAGCGCTGGCTGTCATGACGACGAACCTGCTCCCTTCGCTCACGCTGCCGCAGATGCTGCGCGAGCAGGCACGCCTGCAGCCGCAGCGCATCGCGATCCGCCAGAAGGATTTCGGCATCTGGCATCCGCTGGACTGGGCCGGCTACCTGCAGCGCGCCAGCCGCTTCGGCCTGGGCCTGCACGCGATGGGCCTCGCGCCCGGCGGGCACCTGGGCGTGATCTCGGAGAACCGCGTCGAGTGGCTGCTCGCGCAGATGGGCGCGGGGCTCATCGGCGCCGTGACCGTGGGCGTGTACCCCACCAGCCCGAGCAACGAGGTCGCCTACGTGGTCGGCCATGCCGACATCGAGGTGATCGTCTGCGAAGACCAGGAGCAGACCGACAAGGTGCTCGACGCCCTCGACCAGCTGCCGCGCCTGCGCAAGATCGTCGTGATCGAGACCAAAGGCCTCGCGAGCTACCCGCCCGAAGTGCGCGAGCGCATTGCGACCTTTGCGGAGGTCGAGCAGGCCGGCGCCGCGGTGCTGGCACGCGACGGCACCGCGCTCATCGACGCCGCGCTGCAGCGCCAGACACTCGCCGACATCGGCTTGATGATCTACACCTCGGGCTCCACGGGCAAGCCCAAGGGCGCGATGATTTCGTACCGCAACATCCGCGGCGTCGTGCCCGGCATCGTCGAGCGGCTCGGGCTCGACGGCAGCACCACGCACCTGTCGTACCTGCCGCTGTGCCACGTGGCCGAGCAGATGCTCACGGCCTTCGTGCCGCTGTACCAGGGCTCGCAGGTCAACTTCGGCGAATCGATCCGCACCGTGCAGGAAGACCTGCGCGAGGTGGCGCCCACCATGTTCCTCGGCGTGCCGCGCATCTGGGAAAAGCTGCATGCGGGCATCAGCATCAAGATGCAGGAAACCGGGCGGCTGCAGCGTGCGCTGTTCCGCAAGGCCATCGAGGCCTGCGCGCCGCTGGCCGAAAAACCGCGCAGCACCTGGACGCTGGCCGAGCGCGGCCGCTTCGCCCTCGCCTACTGGACCGTGCTGCGCGCCCTGCAGAACTTCATCGGCCTGCGCCGCGCGCGCATCGCGCTCACGGGCGCGGCGCCGATTCCCGCCGACGTGGTGCGTTTCTTTCGCACGCTGGGCGTGCCGCTGGTCGAGGTGTACGGGCTCACCGAATCGACCGGCATGGTCTCGGGCCACCGCGCCGACGCCGTCACCATCGGCACCGTCGGCCCGCCCACGCTGGGCACCGAGCACCGCGTGGGCGAAGCCGGCGAGCTGCTGGTGCGCGGCGACATGGTGTTCGAGGGCTACTACAAGAACCCCGAGGCCACGGCCTCATCGATCCGCGATGGCTGGCTGCACACGGGCGACGTGGTGCGCGAGGAAGCCGGCGGGCAGCTGCGCATCGTCGACCGGCTGAAGGACATCATGATCACCGCCGGCGGCAAGAACCTCACGCCGTCCGAGATCGAGAACACCATGAAGGGCAGCCCCTTCATCAAGGAATGCATCGTGGTGGCGGACGGCCGCAAGTTCGTCGGCGCGCTGCTGCAGATCGACTACGAGACGGTCGGCAAATGGGCCGAGGCGCAGCGCCTGCCCTTCACGCATTTCCGCTCGCTGGTGGAAGAACCCAAGGTGCGCGCGCTGATCGAGGCCGAAGTGGCGCGCGGCAATGGGAAGCTGGCGCAGGTGTCGCAGATCAGACGTTTTCATCTGCTCACCAAAGAGTTGGACCATGACGACGGTGAAGTCACCGCAACCATGAAGGTGCGGCGCTCCAGCATCTACAAGGCCTACGCCAACGAGATCGAGGCGCTCTACAGCGCCTGATCGGGAAGAAAAAGGCTCAGTCGCCGCGCACGGGCCGGGCCCGCACATCGGTCACATCGTCGGCGGGGCCCAGCACGACCGGGCTGCGCACCGACTCGCCGCGCGCCCGGGCGCTGACCACGTCGGCCGCCGTGGGTTCGGCCGGCTGTTGTGCCGCATGGCGAAATCGGTCGAAACCCGAGCGCGGGTTGAAACGCATGACCCAGGGCGTCACGGGCTTGCCCGTGAGGCGCCCCCAGGCGTAGCGCACACCCCACACCGCCGCCAGCAGCAGGGCCGCCACAGCCAGGCTGGCCGCGAAGACCAGCCCCAGGAGCAGAAGAATGACGCGAAGAATGAAGTTCATCATCCGACTTTAGGCCGATGCAGCCGCCGTTGGTTCCCCGCCCTTGCGGAACGAGAACTGGCCCGGCGACTGGATCGGGTCGGTTTCGACCTCGATCGTGTCCTTCGGCCCGAAGCTGCCGTCCAGCAACAGCTTCGAGAGCGGGTTCTCGATGCGCTGCTGGATCGCACGCTTGAGCGGACGCGCACCGAACACCGGGTCGAAGCCGACCTTGGCGATCTCGGCCAGCGCCGCGGGCGACACCTGCAGGCCCAGGTCCATCTTCGCCAGGCGCGCCTGCAACACCTTGAGCTGGATCGCGGCGATCGATTCGATGTTCTTCGCGTCGAGCGCGTGGAACACGACGGTCTCGTCGATGCGGTTCAGGAACTCGGGGCGGAAGTAGTTCTTCAGCTCGTCCCACACCGCTTCCTTGATCTCCTCGCTCGGCTGGCCGACCATCGCCTGGATGATCGGCGAGCCGATGTTGCTGGTCATCACGATCACGGTGTTCTTGAAGTCCACGGTGCGGCCCTGGCCGTCCGTGAGGCGACCGTCGTCGAGCACCTGCAGCAGCACGTTGAACACGTCGGGGTGGGCCTTCTCGACCTCGTCGAGCAGCACCACGCTGTAGGGCTTGCGGCGCACGGCTTCCGTGAGGTAGCCGCCCTCTTCATAGCCCACGTAGCCTGGCGGCGCGCCGATGAGGCGGGCGACCGAATGCTTCTCCATGAACTCGCTCATGTCGATGCGGATCAGGTGGTCTTCGCTGTCGAACAGGAAGCCCGCGAGCGCCTTGCACAGCTCGGTCTTGCCCACGCCCGTGGGGCCGAGGAACAGGAACGAGCCCGTGGGGCGGTTCGGATCGGACAGGCCCGAGCGCGAGCGGCGGATCGCATTGGCGACCGCACCGATGGCCTCGTCCTGGCCGACCACGCGCTCGTGCAGCTTGTCTTCCATCACGAGCAGCTTGTCGCGCTCGCCCTGCATGAGCTTGGCGACCGGGATGCCGGTGGCGCGCGCCACGACCTCAGCGATTTCTTCCGAACCGACCTGCGTGCGCAGCAGCGTGGGCGCACTGGACTTGCCCTTGCTCGCCTCGCTCTCCTCGGCTTCCTTCAGGCGCTTCTCGAGCGCCGGCAGCTGGCCGTATTGCAGCTCGGCGACCTTGTTGAAGTCGCCCTTGCGCTTCCACTCCTCGATCTGGAACTTGATCTTGTCGATGTCTTCGCGCACGTGCGCGCTGCCCTGGGCCTGGGCCTTCTCGGCCTGCCAGATCTCGTCGTAGTCGGCGATTTCCTTTTGCAGCTTGGTGATCTCGTCCTCGATGAGGCCGAAGCGCTTCTGCGAGGCTTCGTCCTTCTCGCGGCGCACGGCTTCGCGCTCGATCTGCAGCTGGATCAGGCGGCGGTCCAGGCGGTCCATGACCTCGGGCTTGGAGTCCATCTCGATCTTGATCTTGGCCGCGGCCTCGTCGATGAGGTCGATGGCCTTGTCGGGCAGGAAGCGGTCGGTGATGTAGCGATCAGACAGCTCGGCCGCGGCCACGATGGCCGGGTCGGTGATCTGCACGCCATGGTGCACTTCGTACTTCTCCTGCAGGCCGCGCAGGATGGCGATGGTGGCCTCGACGCTGGGCTCGCCCACGATGATCTTCTGGAAGCGGCGCTCCAGCGCGGCGTCCTTCTCGATGTACTTGCGGTACTCGTCGAGCGTAGTCGCACCCACGCAGTGCAGCTCGCCGCGTGCGAGCGCGGGCTTGAGCATGTTGCCTGCGTCCATGGCGCCTTCGGCCTTGCCGGCGCCGACCATGGTGTGAAGCTCGTCGATGAAGACGATGGTCTGGCCTTCGTCCTTCGCGAGTTCGTTCAGAACAGTCTTCAGCCGCTCCTCGAACTCGCCGCGAAATTTGGCACCAGCCAGCAGCGCGGCCATGTCGAGCGACAGCACGCGTTTGCCCTTGAGCGACTCGGGCACTTCGCCCGCGACGATGCGCTGGGCCAGGCCTTCGACGATGGCGGTCTTGCCCACGCCGGGTTCGCCGATGAGCACGGGGTTGTTCTTGGTGCGGCGTTGCAGCACCTGGATGGCGCGGCGAATTTCTTCGTCGCGGCCGATGACCGGATCGAGCTTGCCCAGGCGGGCGCGCTCGGTGAGGTCCAGGCAGTATTTCTTGAGGGCTTCGCGCTGGCCTTCGGCGTCGGCGCTGTTCACGCCCTGCCCGCCGCGCACGGCCTCGATGGCGGCCTCGAGCGACTTGCGGCTCAGGCCGTTGTCCTTGGCGATCTTGCCGATGTCGGCCTTGCTGTCGGCCACGGCGAGCAGAAAAAGTTCGCCCGCGATGAACTGGTCATTGCGCTTGATGGCTTCCTTCTCGGTCGCCTGCAGCAGCTTGCCCAGCTCGGGGCCGACCTGCACGATGTCGTGGCCCTGCACCTGGGGCAGTTTCTTGATGGCGCCTTCGGCGGCCTGCAGCAGCCCGGGCACGTTGACGCCGGCACGCTCCAGCAGGGCGCGCGGGCCGTCGTCCTGGCGCAGCATCGCGACCAGCAGGTGGGCCGGCTCGATGTAGGCGTTGTCGCTGCCAAGGGCGAGCGACTGGGCGTCGCTCAGTGCTTCCTGAAATTTGGTGGTGAGTTTGTCTTGTCGCATGGTGGTATTCCTGCATCCAAAATAGGGCTGTTCGGGCACGATTCAAGGTTGCGAATCGGATTTGCACCCTGGGCACGGGTATTGCACCGGGCCCCGCACCGTCCCGCCGTAGGCATTTCTCTCTTTCTTCGAATGGAGTCGATCATGGTTTTTTCAATGCAGCGCGTCCAACCGATGCGCCGCGCGTTCAGCGTGGGTCTCTTGGCAGCGGCCCTGGGCATGGCCGGCCTGGCGCAGGCCCAGAGCGGCACGCCGGTGCGCCTGCTGGTGGGCTTTCCCGCCGGCGCGGGCACCGACGCCATTGCGCGCACCCTGGGCGAAAAGCTCAAGGACGTGCTGGGCGTGCCCGTGGTGGTCGAGAACCGCGCGGGCGCGGGCGGCCAGATCGCGGCGCAGGCGCTGAAGGCCGCGCCGGCCGACGGCCACACGCTGTTCCTGTCGCATGACCACTCCATCTCGATC
Source organism: Variovorax sp. GW822-FHT04A09 (assembly GCF_058801005.1). NCBI lineage: Bacteria > Pseudomonadati > Pseudomonadota > Betaproteobacteria > Burkholderiales > Comamonadaceae > Variovorax > Variovorax sp. GW822-FHT04A09. Next base: position 1,985,481 of record NZ_JBXAMV010000001.1, read on the forward strand.
CTGCCGCAGGTGGTGAAGAACCCGGGCTTCAACCCCGCGACCGACTTCGTGCCCGTGGCCGGCTTCGCCACCTTCGCCAACGTGCTGGCGGTGTCGGGCGGCACGCCGGCCAAGAGCATCGACGAGTACGTGAAGTGGATCCGCACGCAAAAGGGCGGCAAGGAAACCATCGGCGTGCCGGCACCCGCGTCGATCCCCGAGTTCCTGGTGAAGATGATCTCGGACAAGTACAAGATCGACGTGCAGCCCGCGCCCTACCGCGGCAGCGCGCCCATGACGGCCGACATGCTGGGCAACCAGATCACGGCGGGCATCGCGTCGGTGCCCGACTTCATCGAGAACCACCGCGCGGGCAAGGTGCGCATCGTTGCGTCCATCGGCGCCAAGCGCCAGGCGCTGCTGCCGAACGTGCCGACCTTCACCGAGCTGGGCTTTGCGAACCTGGAAGACCTGCCCTACTACGGCATCTTCGCGCCGGTGGGCACGCCGCAAGCCGTCATCGACAAGTATGGCGACGCGCTGCAGAAGGTGCTGGCCATGCCCGACGTGAAGCAGAAGCTCACCACCATGGGCCTGACGGTCGGCTACGAGCCCCAGGGCCAGTTCGCGGGCCGCGTGCGCACCTACACGCAGACCTGGGAAAAGATCATCCAGGCGAGCGGCTTCAAGCCCTGAGCTGCGCGGCCTGAGACGGCCGTCACATGAGTGATCTTCGGCCCGGTGGGGTCCCATCTACGATGGGACCTCACCTTCCAACAACAAAGCCGGAGACACACCCCTCATGCGATTCACGACCCTCGCCGCCTCGCTGGCGGCCGCGCTGCTGCTCGGCGCCTGCGGCAGCACCGCGCCGATCTCCCCCGCCGAAGTCGGCGAATTGCGCCCGGGTTCGGGCTACCTCAAGGGCTACCTGCCCGCCGCCGAGCTGCCCGACAGCCTCGCCCTGCTGCCGGCGCCCCCGGCTGAGGGCTCGGCCGCGCTGGCGGCCGACGGCGCCACCTTCCGCGCGCTCACGGCCCTGCAGGGCACGCCGCGCGGCGCGCTGGCGGTGCAGGACGCCAACCTCAAGTTCCCGAAGGCCACCGAGGTGTTCTCGTGTGCGCTGGGCATGCCCATCTCCGAGCAGGCCACGCCGAACCTGAACATGCTGCTGCGCCGCACGCTGGCCGACGCCGGCTCGGCCACCTACAAGGCCAAGAACACCTACAACCGCACGCGCCCCTTCGTCGCCTTCAAGACCGGCAGCTGCACGCCCGCCGAAGAGGCCTCGCTGGCCAAGGACGGCTCCTACCCCTCGGGCCACTCGGCCGTGGGCTGGGCCTGGGCGCTGGTGCTGACCGAACTCGCCCCCGAACGCGCCGACGCGCTGCTGCAGCGCGGACGGGCCTTCTCGCAGAGCCGCGCGATCTGCGGCGTGCACTGGCAGAGCGACATCGAGAACGGCCGGCTGGTCGGCGCGGCGACGGTGGCGAAGCTGCACACGAACCCGGTGTTCCAGGCGCAGATGGCGGGTGCCCGGTCGGAGATTGCGAAGGCACGCGCGGCGGGTGCCGTGCCCACTCAGGATTGCGGCGCGGAAGCCAAGGCGCTGGCGACCTCGGCGCTGATCGCGCCGTAAGTCTCGACCGCGCCGCTCAGGTGGCGCTGTTCGAGGCCGCGATGCCCCAGCGCGCCAGCGCCTCGTCGTCGGTCACCCGGGCATCGACCCAGCGCGCGCCCTCGGGCGTCTGCTCCTTCTTCCAGAACGGGGCCTGGGTCTTCAGGTAGTCCATCAGGAACTCGCAGGCCTGGAAGCTCTGGCCGCGGTGGGCGGACACCACCGCCACCATCATGATCTGGTCCTGCGGCTGCAGCAGCCCCACGCGGTGGATCACGCGCGCGCCGAGGATGTCGAAGCGCTTGTGGGCCGCGTCGATCATGGCCTCGATGGCCTTCTCGGTCATGCCGGGGTAGTGCTCCAGCTCCATCGAGGCGATGGTGCTGCCGTCGTTGCGGTCGCGCACGGTGCCGATGAAGCTGCAGACAGCGCCGACGCGCGCGTCGGCCGCGCGCAGGGCGGCGATCTCGGCACCGGCATCGAAGTCGGCTGTCTGGATGGAAACGCGAGGGAGCGAAGACATGCCCAAATTGTGGCACTGCCGCCCTACACTGCGCCGATGCCGGCCCCCACGTCGCAGCCCCTGACACCCGACGATGTCGAGATGCTGCGGCGCGTCGACCTTGCCGCGCACACCCCGGCTGCCGGCCTGGCGGTGCTGGCCGTGCTGCTGGCGGGTTGCGCCCTCGTCTTCGTGGTGATCGGGCGGCTGCCCGGCGCCCCGGCGGGCCTGGCCCTGGCGATGAACGCGGCGGCGCTGGTCACCTTGCTGGTGGGCGTGTGGCTGTTCACCCATCGGACGCGGATCGACCGGCGCCTGGCCCAGGCCACCCGCGAGGCCCTGGCGAAGAACAGCAAGTTCACCGTGGCCGGCACCGTGGACCACGTGGCCGCCCTGCCCGGCGGCGCGCTGCGCTACACGGTCGACGGCCAGTTCCACGTCGACGTCGTGCCGGTGCTGGGCCTGGACGCGCCTCGCAGCCACGCCACGGGCCGGCCGCTGACGGCGGTGCGGCACCTGGCGCAGGCGCCCGTCGAGATCGAATGCGTGGCACGCGACAACGCCGTGCATCTGCTGCTGCGCACGCGTTATCCGATGGCACGCCAGGCCACGCGCACCGAGCGGCCGGCCACCTCGCGCGACCGTCGGCGCGCCGGGCGCTCGGACCGCCGCTTCATGGGCGTCGTGCTGGCGGGCGGCGCGGTCCTGGCGATCGGGACGGCGTGGGCCGACGGTTTTCGCCCGGGCTTCGGCCTGTTCATGGCGGGGTACGCGGCCGCCATCTGTGCGCTGGTGTTCGCGGTCGGCGTGCTGCCGCAGCTGCTGCGCGCACGCCGGTTCACGCACCTGCACACGGTGAGCGGGCCGGTCACCGAAATCCTCACGGCCCAGGTGCCGCAGGGCAAGCACACGGCCGAGGTGCGATGGTTCCGGGTCGACGGCCAGCTGTTCGGCGCACTCGACCTCAAGACCGACGCGCAGCTGGGCAACCAGGTCACCGTCGAGTTCCTGGGCAATGCCCGCGCCGCCGAGGGCGGCCGTGTCGTGAGCCTGCAACGCAGCGCCACCGCACCGCCGGCCTAGGCGCGACAATGCAGCCCATGCCTTCGCGCCGCACGTCCACCCGCCTCTCGCCTTCGTTCGAAGGCCAGGCACGCGCGCGCCAGGGCAACAAAGCCAAAAAACCAAAGCTCGTCTGACCGGAGCCGAGGTTCCGTCGTCGGATGAGCGACGGAACCTGCCAAGGCTTTGGCCCCTCTTGGGTTGCGCGCGCATCGGACGGTGGTTCTTTCCATCGGTCGATTCCTGAAAGGAAGCCTGCGTGCCACATCAACAACCAACCGCCGACACCGCCACCGATTTCTCGGGCCTGTGGGTCGCCCTCGTCACCCCGTTCCGCGATGGCGCCGTCGACCACACCGCCCTGGCGGCGCTCGTGCGCCGGCTTACCGACGACGGCGTGACCGGCTTCGTGCCCTGCGGCTCGACCGGCGAAGCCGCCGCGCTCGACGAGGCCGAACAGCTGGCCGTGCTCGATACCGTGCTGACCGCCGCGGGCGGCCTGCCGGTCGTCATGGGCGTGTCGGGCTATCACCTGGGCAAGGCCACGGCGTGGGCGCGCAAGCTCTCGGAACGCCCGCTGGCGGGCCTGCTGGTGGCCGCGCCGCACTACATCCGCCCGTCGCAGGCCGGCGTGCTCGAGTGGTTCCATGCCATCGCCGATGCCAGCACGGTGCCCGTGCTGGTCTACGACATTCCCTACCGCACCGGCGTGACCATCGCGCGCGAGACGATGCTGGCGCTGGCCGAGCACCCGCGCATCCGCGGCATCAAGGACTGCGGCGGTGACATGGCCAAGACGCGCGCGGTGATCGCCGACGGCCGGCTGCAGGTGCTCACGGGCGAAGACCACCAGATCTTCGCCACCATGGCCGAAGGCGGCGTGGGCGCCATCGCGGCCAGCGGCCATGTGCAGACGAAGCGCCTCGTGCGGCTGGTGCGCCTGCTGGCCGAGAACCGGCTGGCCGAGGCGCGCGCCGAATGGCAGCCGCTACAACCGCTGCTGGAGATGCTGTTTGCCGAACCCAACCCGGGCCCGCTGAAGGCGCTGCTGGCGCATGCGGGCGAGCTGCGTGATGAGCTGCGCTCGCCGATGACGCGCGCGTCGGACGGCCTGCGCGAGCGCCTCGTGGCGCTGGACGCGCGGCTCAGCCGCCCGTGACGGGCGGGAAGAACGCGACTTCGCAGTCGTCGTTCAGCGCGGCGGCTTCGTCGCTCATGGCCTGGTCGAGCGCCATGCGCACGGCCTTGCCGCGCGCGAGCGCGCTGGCGTAGGCGCCGCCGCGGGCGATGAGCTCGTCGCGCAGGGCTGCGAGCGTGCCGGCGGCCGTGTCGACGGTTTCACCGCTGCTGGACAGTGCCTCGCGCACGGAGGCGAAATAACGGATGCGGACCTTCATGGGGTGGTTCAGCCGAGCAGCGATGCGAGGGGAATGAAGTTCACGGTGTCGCCGGCCTGGATGGTCCGGCCCGCCGGGTTGTCGACCAGCCCGTCGCCCCAGACCATCGAGGTGAGCACGCCCGAACTCTGGTTGGCGAACAGGTCGAGCCCGCCCGCCGCGTTGCGCCGCACGCGCAGGAACTCGCGGCGCTTGTCGGCGCGTGGCCAGTCGAAATCGGCGCGCAGCGGCACGGCTGCGGGCGCCACGCGCGTGGCCCCCTGCAGCGCGAGCAGGAAGGGCCGCACCAGCATCAGGAAGGTCAGGAAGCTCGACACCGGGTTGCCGGGCAGCCCCGTGACGTGGCACACGCCCTGCCCGTTCCTGCGCGCGATCGAGCCGTAAGCGAAAGGCTTGCCGGGCTTCATCGACAGCGCCCAATGCTGCAGCTCGCCCAGCGACTGCAGCGCGGCGCGGATGTGGTCTTCTTCGCCGACCGAGACGCCGCCGGTGGTGATGATCAGGTCGCTCGCCTCGGCCGCCTCGCGCAGCGCGGCGATGGTGGCCTCGCGGTTGTCGGGCACGATGCCCAGGTCGTTCACCTCGCAGCCCAGGCGGTGCAGCAGCGCGCGCATGAAGAAGCGGTTCGAGTTGTAGATCGCGCCGGGCTTCATCGCGTCGGGCGCGACCTCGCCGGGCATCACCAGCTCGTCGCCGGTCGAGAGCATGGCCACGCGCGGCTTGCGCGCGACCTGAAGACGGTCGAAGCCGACGCTGGCGGCCAGGCCGAGCGCGGCGGGCGTGAGACGTTCACCGCGTTGGAGCACCACGTCGCCCGAGGCCACGTCCTCGCCTGCGCGGCGCACCCACTGGCCGGCCACGGGCGCGATGGCGATGCGCACCGACCCCAGGCCGCCCTCTTGAGGCATGGCGGTCGTGTCTTCCTGCATGACGACCGCGTCGGCGCCTTCGGGAATCTGCGCCCCCGTGAAGATGCGCGCCGCCGTGCCGGCCGCGAGCGGCGTGCCGACGGTGCCGGCGGGAATGCGCTGCGTCACGGCCAGCTCGGTGCCGGGCGTGGCGCAATCGGCCGCGCGCACGGCATAGCCGTCCATCGCGCTGTTGTCGCGCGGCGGCACCGTGAGGCCGGAGACGAGGTCCTGCGCCAGCACGCGCCCGTCGGCATCGAAGGTGCCGACGCTTTCGGCCGGCAGCAGCGGCCGGGCCTTGGCGAGCAGCACCGCAATCGCTTCATCGAGCGGCATCAGCGGCGGGCGCGAAGACGAGGCGGCGAAGGGAACGGGAGAGGAATCAGCCATGGTGTCCGGGGTTGTAGTCGAAGCGCTCGCCGCTGTCGATCAACCACGTGGCAATGGCCTCGGCGTCGTTGAGGTCGAGCACCGGACGCGCCGTGGCCTCGGGCAGGCCGTCCGGCGCATCGGTGGCGATGGCGGTGACAAAGGGGTCGTCGATGTACAGCGCGGGGCGCGGTGCCTCGCCGTCGCCGCTCGGGCGCCAGACCTCGATCTTGAGCACGTCGCTGTGCCGGAAGCCTTCGACCAGCGCCCAGTCGACCGCCGGATGCAGCTCGGCGAGCAGCTGGTGCACCGTGAGCTCGACCGGCACCTCGAACTCGCGCATCAGCGCGAGCCGCTGGTCGGACGCGACGACCACCTCGAAGGCCCCGGCCTGCCGATGGCGCCAGGTGTCCTTGCCGACGTGGTCGATGTCGAAGCGGTGGTGCGCATGCTTGACCACCGACACGCGCAGCCCGCGCTGCTTGAGCACGGGAATCAGGCGTTCCAACAGCGTGGTCTTGCCTGCGCCGGAATACCCGGCGAAGCCGACGACCTTCATGCCGCGGACGCCCCGGTCAGTCGCAGTGCTGGGCGATGTAGGCCTTGACGGCCTCGGCATCGGCCGGCAGCTGGACCACGCGCTTGGGCAAGGCTTCGATGCCTTCGAACTTCTTCGGGCGCGCGGGCTCCTCGCCCAGCGCCTCGACCACCGTGGCCGCGAACTTGATCGGCAGCGCAGTTTCGAGCACCACCATCGGCACGCCGGGCGTGAGCTGCTCGCGCGCGGCCTTGAGGCCGTCGGCGGTGTGCGGGTCGATCAGCGTGGCGAAGCGCTTCTCGGTGTCGCGGATCATCGCGAGCCGGTCGGCGTGCGTGCTGCGGCCGCTGCGAAAACCGAAGCGCTCGGCAGCCTGCTTGAAAGCCGGGTCGGCGCTCAGGTCGAAGCTCCCCGTCAGGCCCAGGTCGTCCACGAACAGCTGGCGCAGGCGGTCTGCATCGCGGCCGACGAGGTCGAACACGAAGCGCTCGAAGTTGCTGGCCTTGCTGATGTCCATCGACGGGCTGGAGGTTTCGTGCGTGTCGACCGCTGCGCGCACGCGATACACGCCGGTGCGGAAGAACTCGTCGAGCACGTCGTTCTCGTTGGTGGCGACCACCAGCGTCTGGATCGGCAGGCCCATCATGCGCGCCACGTGGCCCGCGCAGACGTTGCCGAAGTTGCCCGAGGGCACCGTGAAGCTCACCGGCTTGTCGTTGCTCGCCGTGGCCTGGAAGTAGCCCGCGAAGTAGTAGACGACCTGCGCCAGCAGGCGCGCCCAGTTAATCGAGTTGACCGTGCCGATGCGGTACTTGCGCTTGAAGCCCAGGTCGTTCGACACGGCCTTGACGATGTCCTGGCAGTCGTCGAACACGCCGGTGATGGCGATGTTGTGGATGTTGGCGTCCTGCAGGCTGAACATCTGCGCCTGCTGGAACGGGCTCATGCGGCCGTCGGGCGAGGTCATGAAGACGCGCACGCCCTTCTTGCCGCGCATGGCGTACTCGGCCGCGCTGCCGGTGTCGCCGCTGGTGGCGCCCAGGATGTTGAGCTCGGCGCCGCGGCGGGCCAGTTCGTACTCGAACAGGTTGCCCAAGAGCTGCATCGCCATGTCCTTGAAGGCCAGCGTGGGGCCATTGGACAGGGCTTCGAGGTACACGCCATCTTCGAGCTCGCGCAGCGGCACGATCTCGTCGGTGCCGAACACCTCGGCCGTATAGGTCTTCGCGCAGATCGCCTTCAGGTCGGCCGCAGGAATGTCGTCGATGTACAGCGAGAGGATTTCGAAGGCCAGCTCGGCGTAGGGCAGCGTGCGCCATTTGGCGAGCGTGGCGGTGTCGACCTGCGGGTACGTCTCGGGCAGGTACAGGCCGCCATCGGGCGCCAGGCCTTCGAGGAGGATTTCGCAGAAGCGCTTGCGGTCGGCGTGGCCGCGGGTGCTCAGGTAGTTCACTTCAACTCTTCCTTGCGGATGCGCACGATGGGCTCGAGCACGGTCGGCAGCGCCTGCAGCTCGGCCATGACGTCGTCGACGGTGCCTTCGCGCGCGTCGTGCGTGAGGATGATGAGGTCGGTCTGCGTCGAGCCTTCGCCGCCCACTTCGTCGGCTTCGCGCTGCAGCACGGCGTCGATGCTGATGCCGGCGGTGGCCAGCAGGCCCGTCACCTTGGCGAGCACGCCGGCCTGGTCGGCCACGCGCAGGCGCAGGTAGTAGCTCGTGACGACCTCGGCCATCGGCAGCACCTTCAGGTCGCTCATGGCGTCGGGGTGGAAGGCCAGGTGCGGCACGCGGTGCGCGGCGTCGGCGGTGTGCAGGCGGGTGATGTCGACGAGGTCGGCGATCACGGCGCTGGCGGTCGGCTCGCTGCCGGCGCCCTTGCCGTAGTACAGCGTGGTGCCGACGGCGTCGCCGTGCACGACCACGGCGTTCATGGCGCCTTCGACGTTCGCCAGCAGGCGCTTGGACGGCACGAGCGACGGGTGCACGCGCAGCTCGATGCCCTGGGCGGTGCGCTTGGTCACGCCCAGCAGCTTGATGCGGTAGCCGAGCTGCTCGGCGTACTTGATGTCTTGTGCAGCGAGCTTGGTGATGCCCTCGATGTGGGCCTTGTCGAACTGCACCGGAATGCCGAAGGCGATGGCGCTCATCAGCGTGACCTTGTGCGCGGCGTCGACGCCTTCGATGTCGAAGGTGGGGTCGGCTTCGGCGTAGCCCAGGCGCTGGGCTTCCTTCAGCACGGTGGCGAAGTCCAGGCCCTTGTCGCGCATCTCGGACAGGATGAAGTTGGTCGTGCCGTTGATGATGCCGGCCAGCCACTGGATGCTGTTGGCCGTGAGGCCTTCGCGCAGCGCCTTGATGATCGGGATGCCGCCGGCCACCGCGGCCTCGAAGGCCACCATCACGCCCTTGGCATGCGCGGCCGCGAAGATCTCGGTGCCGTGCACGGCGAGCAGCGCCTTGTTGGCCGTGACCACGTGCTTGCCGGCCGCGATGGCTTCGAGCACGAGCTGCTTGGCGATGCCGTAGCCGCCGATGAGTTCGATGACGATGTCGATGTCGGGATTGGCGATGACTTCGCGCGCATCGGCGACCACCTTCACGCCTTCGCCGGCCACTTCGCGGGCACGGGCGGTGTCGAGGTCGGCCACCATGGTGATCTCGATGCCGCGGCCGGCGCGGCGCTTGATTTCTTCCTGATTGCGCTGGAGCACCTTGAAGGTGCCGCTGCCGACCGTGCCTGCGCCGAGCAGGCCTACTTGGATGGATTTCATGGGAGGGGTCGCGTTCATGGTTTGGATGAGGTGAGAGACGGTGCTGCGGCGTCCACGAGGCGGCTGACGTAGCGCGGCAGGCTCCAGGCGCCGCCCGCAAAGCCGCGGCACATGCCGTCGCCGTTCGCACCGGTGCGCACGAAGGTCGTGCCGTTGAAGTGCCAGGTTTCGCTCGACCAGCAATCGCCGATGCCGCGGCCCTTCATGGAAGAGGTGACGCTGGCGTCTTTTTCGTCGAACTCGCCGCTCGCCTCGAGCGACACGGGCGCATAGGGCGGCTTGTCGTTGGCGGTCCAGAGCAGCGTGGTGTAGTTGTACGCGCCCACGCCGCAGCCCAGCGCCAGAAGCACCTTGCGGTCGTTCAGGCGGTGAACCTCCACCGACTTGGCGTTGACCTGGTCCTGGTTGTTGCACCGCTCGCGCGCTTCTTTGAGGTCGAGCGACGGAAAGATGCGCGCGGCCAGCGCGTCGTCGCCAGGCCGCGCCTTCGGCGGCTTGACCACATGGACGACGGGCATGGGCACCGGTGGCAGCACGGAAGACTCGGGCTTGGCGCCCTTGCGCACCAGCGCACCCGGGGTGCCGATGCGGCCCTGCGCTTCGTCCATTTTCAGCAGCACGGCATTGAGGCCGGCGAGCGACAGCGTCCACTTCTTGCCGCCGTTGGCCGTGACGGTGGCGTCGTCGCTCTTGAGCAACTCGGGCAGCACGGCGCGGATCTGGCCCTGGTCGAAGCTGGCGGTTCCCGTGTCGAGACCGGACAGCGCGGCCTTGCCGACCTTGAAGCGCAGCGGCCCCTTGGCACTGCCGTCATCGCCGATCTGCAGTTGGATGTCGAGGGCCGTGTTCGGCCCGGCCGCGCGGGTGATCAGCATCGACACCTGCTGGTGCTCCCCGCCGTCCGCCTGGTAGCCGGCGGCGCGGCAGGTCAGCGTGTTGTCGCAGACCAGCTCCCAGTCGTTGTGCGAGAACGAGACCGGCTCTTTCTTCCCGGCCGCGCCGACAGACAGTGCGCCCAGCAACAGCGCGGCAGCGACGCAGACGGATTTCATGGTCCCGTCTTGCGACGCAACCGGTACTGCTCCAGGAACTTGGCGATGCGGTTGATGGCCTCGCGCAAGTCGTCTTCATGGGGCAGGAACACGATGCGGAAGTGGTCCGGCGTGGCCCAGTTGAAGCCGGTGCCCTGCACCAGCATCACGCGGGTTTCCTTCAGCAGCTCGAGGAAGAACTGGCGATCGTCCGCGATCGGATAGACCGCGGGGTCGAGCTTGGGGAACATGTAAAGCGCGGCGCTGGGCTTGACGCAGCTCACGCCCGGAATGGCGGTGATCAGCTCGTAGGCCAGGTCGCGCTGGCGGCGCAGGCGCCCGCCCTCGCACACGAGGTCGTTGATGCTCTGGTAGCCGCCGAGCGCCGTCTGGATCGCCCATTGGCCCGGCACGTTGGCGCACAGGCGCATGTTCGAGAGCATGTTCAGGCCCTCGATGTAGTCGCGGGCGCTGCGCTTGTCGCCCGACACCACGAGCCAGCCGGCACGGTAGCCGCACGAGCGGTAGCTCTTGGAGAGCGAATTGAAGGTCAGCGTGAGCACGTCGGTCGACAGGCTCGCGATGGCCGTGTGCTTGACGCCGTCGTACAGCACCTTGTCGTAGACCTCGTCGGCGAAGATCACGAGGCCGTGCTCGCGGGCGATCTCGACGAGGCTCTTGAGCAGGTCGTCGGAATAGAGCGCGCCGGTCGGGTTGTTCGGGTTGATGACCACGATGCCCTTGGTGCGGGGCGTGATCTTGGCGCGGATGTCGGCCAGGTTCGGCATCCAGCCGTTGTCCTCGTCGCACAGGTAGTGCACCGGCGTGCCGCCCGACAGGCTCGTGGAGGCGGTCCACAGCGGGTAGTCGGGGGCCGGCAGCAGCAGCTCGTCGCCGTCGTTGAGCAGCGCGTTGGTGGACATGGCGATCAGCTCGCTGGCGCCGTTGCCCAGGTAGATGTCGTCGAGCGTGACGCCCGCGATGCCCTGCTTCTGGGTCTCGTGCATCACGGCCTTGCGCGCCGCGAAAACGCCCTTGCTGTCCGAATAGCCCGCCGAGGTCGGCAGGTTGCGGATCATGTCCTGCTGGATCTCCTCAGGCGCATCGAAGCCGAACACGGCCAGGTTGCCGATGTTGAGCTTGATGATCTTCTGGCCTTCTTCCTCCATCTGCTTGGCGGCGTCCATGATGGGACCGCGGATGTCATAGAGGACGTTGGCCAGTTTGGCCGATTTCTTGAGCTGCTTCAAAGGGGCCCTCCCGGGCGGGTTTACTCGAAGGTCAAAGGCCCCTGCGGGCCTCGTGTCACTAGGGAAAACCTATAATTTGACCACAGTTCCCAGTGCCCCGATGAAGCTCCAGCCCGACAAATCCGACGTCCAGACCCTCACCGCACACGGCCCCGGCTGGGTCGCGATCAACAACGAAAAGGTGGAGGGCAGCGTGGTCGTGGGTTCGCGTGGCGAACGCTTTGCCTGGGATTGCACGCGTTTCGACCAGCTGGGCCCCGAACAATTCGCGCAATTGGCCTCGTTGGGCGCCGAATTGGTCATTTTCGGCAGCGGCAACCGCATCCGATTTCCCCAACCGGCCTGGCTGCAGCCCCTGATGGCGCAACGCACCGGCGTGGAGACCATGGACACCCCGGCGGCCTGCCGGACCTACAACATCCTGGCCGGCGAAGGCCGGCACGTCATCGCCGCCCTGCTCGTCGAGAGCCCGGCGGGTGGCTGAGAGAGGGGTTTTCGAGGTAAAATACCGGGTTGCGAACCGGCCAGCTACCCCAAGTTAGCAACGACCAATCCTCCGTTCATCGAGCAAGCCCGAAAAAGGCTGAGAGGGCTCGGAGAACGGAATCTAACGGAGAAAACAAGTTTCATGGCGATCGTTGTCAACAAACCCATTCCTGAATTCGACGCCAACGCCACGGGCGGCATCAAGGTTTCGAACACCTCGCACCTCGGCCACGTCATGGTCATGTATTTTTACCCGAAAGATAACACTCCGGGTTGCACGACCGAAGCGATGCAGTTCCGCGACCACTACAAAGACTTCGAAAAAGCCGGTGCCACCGTCTTCGGCGTGTCGCGCGACAACATGAAGTCGCACGACGAATTCAAGGCCAAGCTCGAACTCCCCTTCGAACTGATTGCCGACACCGAAGAAAAAATGTGCCACATGTTCGGCGTGGTCAAGAACAAGATCATGTACGGCAAGAAGGTCAAGGGCATCGAGCGCAGCACCTTCCTGATCGGCGCCGACGGCATCCTGAAGGCCGAATGGCGCGGGCTCAAGGTTCCGGGTCATGTCGAAGACGTCCTCAAGGCCGTCAAGGCACTCAAGAAGGCCGCCTGATCACGCCGCAAGGCACCGGGCGTGCGCTTTTGCATCAAGTCGTGGGAATTGCCCCACGCAGTGTGCAAAGAGCCTCTGGTGCGTCTTTTGCGGTGTGCATAATGGCCTCATGCCGTTGAGCTCCACGACCGCATCCTCCGAACGAAGCCGCCTGGGTCTACAGGCGGCTTTTTCGTTTTCCGGCCCTCCTCTTTCTTCCTTGCGAGCGACCTGACCCATGCCATTGCCTCCCGCCCCCACGAAACGCGCCGCATTGCTCTCGCCGGATGCCATCGACGCACCCGCCCGTCCCTCGCACAGAAACTCGCGCCGTTCCGGCGATTCGCGCGACGACGCCCCCGCCAAGAGCGGACCGCAGCCGCTGGAGCTGTTCGACAACCTCGGCACGGAAGGCGGCGGCGATGCGCCCACTGCACGCCCAGCGCGTCCGGCACGCCGCTCGAAAACCAAGGCGGCACCCGCCCCGGCGCCCACGTCGGCACCGGTGAGCGCACCGCAGCAGCAACAACAACCCGCGATGGTGCAGGTCGAGACGCGCGTGCCCACGCCCGCCCCAGCCGCCGCCACGCCCGTCGCGGCGCCCCAGCAGGCCCCGGCACGCCCCAAGCGCAAGTCCACCGGTCCCGCCAAGCTGTTCGTGCTCGACACGAACGTGCTGCTGCACGACCCGATGTGCCTGTTCCGCTTCGAGGAACACGACATCTTCCTGCCGATGATCGTGCTGGAAGAGCTCGACGGCCACAAGAAGGGCACGACCGAAGTCGCGCGCAACGGCCGCCAGACCAGCCGCACGCTCGACGCGCTGGCCGCCGCGCAGGACGCCGACATCGACAAGGGCCTGAAGCTGGACACCACCGGCCACCGCGAAGCCGGCGGGCGCCTCTTCTTCCAGACCGCCCCGCTCGACTACTCGCTGCCGATCAGCCTGCCCCAGGGCAAGGCCGACAACCAGATCCTGGGCGTGGTGCACGCGCTGCGCGACGAGTACGCCAAGGACCGTCCGGGCAAGCCGAAGCAGGAAGTGGTGCTGGTGTCCAAGGACATCAACATGCGCGTCAAGGCGCGCGCGCTGGGCCTGGCCGCCGACGACTACCAGAACGACAAGACGCTGGAAGACGGCGACCTGCTCTACGCCGGCTCGCTCGCGCTCCCGCCCGACTTCTGGACCCGCCAGAGCAAGACGGTCGAAAGCTGGCAAAGCGGCAGCAACACCTTCTACCGGATCAGCGGTCCGCTGGTGCCCAACCTCTACATCAACCAGTTCGTCTTCTTCGAGGCGCCCGGCGAGCCGAGCATGTATGCACGCGTCACCGAAATCCGCGACAAGACCGCGGTGCTCAAGACGCTCAAGGACTACAGCTCGGGCAAGAACGCGGTGTGGGGCGTGAACACGCGCAACCGCGAGCAGAACTTCGCGATGAACCTGCTGATGGACCCCGAGATCGACTTCGTCACGCTGACCGGCACGGCCGGCACCGGCAAAACGCTCATGGCACTGGCCTCCGGCCTCACGCAGGTGCTCGACGACCGGCGCTACACCGAGATCATCATGACGCGCGCCACCGTGAGCGTCGGTGAAGACATCGGCTTCCTGCCCGGCACCGAGGAAGAAAAGATGGGCCCCTGGATGGGCGCACTCGACGACAACCTCGAATTCCTGGCCAAGGGCGACGGCGGCGGTGCCGGCGAGTGGGGCCGCGCGGCCACCAACGAGCTGATCCGCAGCCGCATCAAGGTCAAGAGCATGAACTTCATGCGCGGCCGGACCTTCCTGAACAAGTACGTGATCATCGACGAGGCGCAGAACCTCACGCCCAAGCAGATGAAGACGCTGATCACCCGCGCCGGCCCGGGCACCAAGATCATCTGCATGGGCAACCTCGCGCAGATCGACACGCCCTACCTCACCGAAGGCTCGTCGGGCTTGACCTTCGCGGTCGACAAGTTCAAGGGCTGGCCGCACGGCGGGCACATCACACTGGCGCGCGGCGAACGCTCGCGCCTGGCCGACTTCGCAAGCGACGTGCTCTAAATTCATCGGCTCCGGCCGACACAAGCCCGCGCATGCTCCCAGAGCATCGCGGGCTTTTTTTCGCCCGCCATGACAGGCTACTGACAAGACGTTGTCAGGAGGCGGCTCGCACCATCCAGGCTCCTTCCAACGCAACGAACGAAAGAGAGCTCTTCATGACCACCCATGCCATCACCTGGTTCGAGATTCCGGTCGCCAACCTGGACCGCGCCCAGGCCTTCTACGAAACCGTGCTCGCGCGCAAGCTGCGCCGCGAAGACTTCGGCGGCAACCCCCTGGCCGTGTTTCCCTACGATGACCCCGCCACCGGCGGTGCACTGAAGCCCGGCGCCAACACCAGCGCGCAGGCGGGCAGCGGCATCCGCGTCTACCTCGACTGCATGCCCAGCATCGATGCCGTGCTCTCGCGCGTCGAAGCGGCCGGCGGGCAGATCGTGGCCCCCAAGTCGGCGCTGCCGCCGGGCATGGGCTTCATCGCCCACCTGCGCGACACCGAAGGCAACGAAGTCGGCCTGCACGCCCCCGCCTGAGACACCATGGCACAACGCAACTGGATTGCGGTCGCCAGCGCCGAGCACGCCCGGCGCGGCCGGGACCACCGGCCGCTCGGGTTCATGCAGGTGGGCCACGGCAAGCTCGCGCCGCTCAAGCGCGTGGCGGCGGGCGACCGCGTGGCCTACTACGCGCCGGCCACGGTGTTCGGCGGCACGGACAAGCTGCAAAGCTTCGTGGCGCTGGGCATCGTGCAGCCCGGTGATCCCTACGAGTTCGACATGGGCAACGGCTTCGTCCCATGGCGTCGCGACGTGGCCTATGTCGCCGCGCACGAGGCGCCCATCGCCCCGCTGATCGAACGCCTCGCCTTCATCGAAACCCCGAAGCAATGGGGCTACAAGTTCCGCTTCGGCCTGTTCGACATCACCGACATCGACATGAAACTGATCGCGCAGACGATGAAGGCCGAACCGAAGGCGCTCCTGTTTTGAGCGCTTTCGCCCTCCTCATCCGCCACTTCCGGAGAAACAACGCATGGACCCCATCCGCCAACCCCACGACGCCTTCCGCGTCGCCGGCCTCACGGTACGCACCACCAACCGCGAAGAGATCGACCCCGCCACCGCACGCATCGGCGCGCTGTGGAACCGCTTCTTCGGCGAACAGACCTACGAGTCGACGCCGCACCGCACCAGCGACACGCGCATCTTCAGCGTCTACTCCGCCTACGAATCGGACGCGCACGGCGCCTTCGACATGACGGCCGGCGTCGCCGTCTCGGATGGCGCCAACAGCGTCGCCATCGAAGCCGGCGACTACCTCGTGTTCACCGGCCGCGGCGAGATGCCGCAGATGGTGATCGCCACCTGGCAGCGCATCTGGCAGTATTTCGAGGCGCACCCGGAAATCGTGCGCCGCTACCGCAGCGATTTCGAAGCCTACGAGGGGCCGGACGCCGTGGCGATCCACATCGGAGTCTCATGAGCACACGCAAGGGCTGGCGCGACAGGCTGGCCGGCTACCCGAACCTGCCGAACGTGAAGGCCATTCCCCCGGCCATGCGCGCGCGGCACGGCGAGGGCACCATCGCCACGCCCTCGCCCGCCGAGGTCGAGGAGGCCATGCGTGGCGTGCCCGAAGGCCGGCTCGCGACCGTGCTCGGCATCGGCGAAGACATCGCGGCGCGCCACCAGGCCACCATCGGCTGCACCGTGACCACGGCCATCTTCGCCCACATGGTGGCCCACGCCACCGAGGAAGCCATGACGACCGGCGCCGGCCGCGCGCCAAGCACGCCGTACTGGCGCACGCTCAAGATCGGCGGCGAGCTCAACCCGAAGTACCCGGGTGGCATCGAGGCCCAGATGTCGCGCCTCGAGGCCGAAGGCCACACGGTGGTCCAGCGCGGCAAGCGCTACTTTGTCGAGGACTTCGCCAGGAAGCTCGTCGGAACGCGTTGATGCGCCGCGCCGACCGCCTCTTCCAGCTCGTGCAGCTCATCCGCGGCCGCCGGCTCACCACGGCCGCCTTCCTGGCACAGCGCCTGGAGGTGTCCGAGCGCACGGTGTACCGCGATGTCGCCGACCTGCAGCACCAGGGCGTGCCGATCGAGGGCGAGGCCGGCGTCGGCTACCGCCTCGGCGCGGGCTTCGAGCTACCGCCGCTGATGTTCACGCAGGACGAAGCGTCGGCACTCGTGGCCGCCGCACGCATGACCCAGAGCTGGGTCGATCCCGCGATGGCGCGCAACATCGAGACGGGCCTGGGAAAGATCCTGTCGGTGCTGCCACCGGCGGCGCGCGTGTCGGCCGAAGCGCTGGCGCTGTATGCACCCGCGCTCGGCCTCGACGACGCCCTGCGCACCCGGCTGCAGACGCTGCGCGAGGCCGTGCAGGCGCACCAGAAGCTGCGGCTGCACTACCGCGACGTCTCGGGCGACGCCAGCGAGCGCACGGTGCGGCCGCTGGGCTGCTTCTATTGGGGCAAGGTCTGGACGCTCTCGACGTGGTGCGAGTTGCGCAACGATTTCCGCGGCTTCCGGGTCGACCGCATGGAGGCGGTGGAGGTGCTCACCACGCGCTTCCAGGACGAGCCAGGCAAGACGCTGGCCGACCTGCTGCGACAGGTGAAAGCCGAGACGCAGCGCCACAAGGTGTGGGAGCAGAAGCCGCCGGCCTCGGAACCCGGCAGCGATGCCGGCTGACGAGCTGCCCTGCGGTCAGTACTCGTCGTTGTTGCTGTAGCCGACGAGGTTCTCGAACTTGGTGATCGGCTTCAGGAAGGCCAGCTTCACCGTGCCGGTCGGGCCGTTCCGGTGCTTGCTGATGATCACCTCGGCCACGCCCGGCTCCTTCGACTCCTTGTTGTAGTAGTCGTCGCGGTAGATGAACATGATGATGTCCGCGTCCTGCTCGATGGCGCCGGATTCGCGCAAGTCGCTCATCATGGGGCGCTTGTCGGTACGCGCTTCCACGCCACGGCTGAGCTGCGACAGCGCGATCACCGGGCACTTCAATTCCTTGGCCAGCATCTTCAGGCCGCGCGAGATTTCGCCCACGGCCGTGGCGCGGTTCTCGTCGCCCGAGCTGCTGGTGGACATGAGCTGCAGGTAGTCGACCACGATCAGGCCCAGGCGCCCGTACTGGCGCGCCAGCCGGCGCGCATTGGCGCGCAGCTCGCTGGACGAGAGGCCCGGCGTCTCGTCGATGTGCAGCGACACGGTGCGCAGCTTCTCGATGGCCTCGGTCAGGCGCGGCCACTCCTCGTCGCTGAGCTTGCCGGTGCGCAGGTGGCCCTGGTCGATGCGGCCGATGGAACCCACGATACGCACCGCCAGCTGGGCGGCGCCCATTTCCATCGAGAACACCGCCACCGGCAGCCCCTCTTCGAGCGCCACGTGCTCGGCGATGTTGATCGCCAGCGAGGTCTTGCCCATCGAGGGACGCGCGGCCAGCACGATCATGTCGCCCGGCTGCAGGCCCGAGGTCATCTTGTCGAAGTCGTTGAAACCCGTGCGCACGCCCGTGATGTCATTCGGGTTCTCGGCCATCTCGGTCACGCGGTCGAGCAGCTCGACCACCAGGGAATCCATGCTCTGGAAGCCCTGCTTCATCCGCGTGCCTTCTTCACCGATGTTGAAGATCTTCTGCTCGGCTTCGTCCAGGATCTTGTCGACCGGCTTGCCCTGCGGATTGAAGGCGTTGGTCGCGATCTCGTCGGCGGCGGTCACGAGCTTGCGCAGGATGGAGCGCTCGCGCACGATCTCGGCGTAGCGCCGGATGTTGCTCGCGCTCGGCACGTACTGCGCGAGCGAGTTCAGGTAGACCAGCCCGCCGATGTCATCGGCCTTGCCCAGGTTCTGCAACTGCTCGAAGACCGTGATCACGTCGGCCGGCTTGCTGGCATTGATCAGCCCGCCGATGGCCGCGTAAATCAGCTTGTGCTCGTGGCGGTAGAAGTCGCCGTCGACCAGCAGGTCGCCCATGCGGTCCCAGGCACCGTTGTCCAGCAGCAAGCCACCCAGCACGCTGGATTCGGCCTCGATGGAGTGAGGCGGAATGCGCAGTTGCGCGATCTGGCGGTCGGCCGACGAATCATTGTCGGCATAGGAGAAAACGGCGGACATGGACTTCCCTTGCAACCCTGCATGCTAAGCCGCGCAGGGCGCGGCGTGTGTGGACAAGGTTGTTAATAAACAGTGAACTTCCGGTGCGGCGAGGTGGACAACTCGCGCGCAGAAAAGAAAAAGCCGCCCGAAGGCGGCTTTCTTGCATCAGCGCACCGGGCGCTGCGAACGATCAGGCGGTTTCGCCGTAGACCGTGACGGTGATCTCGACGACCACGTCGGTGTGCAGCGAGACGCTCACGGTGTTGTCGCCAACAACCTTGATCGGGCCGTTGGGCAGGCGCACTTGCGACTTGGCAACCTTGTAGCCTTGCTTGTTCAGCTCTTCAGCGATGTCGCCGTTGGTGACCGAACCGAACAGACGGCCGTCCACGCCAGCCTTTTGGGTCAGCTTGACGGTCGAGCCGGCGAGCTTCTCGCCCTGGGCTTGCGACTCGGCCAGCTTGGCGGCCGCAGCCTTTTCGAGTTCGACGCGCTTGGCTTCGAATTCGGCCTTGTTGGCAGCGGTGGCGCGACGGGCGCGGCCCGAGGGGATCAGGAAGTTGCGTGCGTAGCCGTCCTTGACCTTGACGATGTCGCCCAGGCCGCCGACGTTCAGAACCTTGTCCAGAAGAATGATTTGCATGGTGTGTGCTCCTTCTTAGACGCGGTGCTGGTCGCTGTACGGCACCATGGCCAGGAAGCGCGCGCGCTTGATGGCGGTGTTCAGCTGACGCTGGTAGATCGCGCGCGTGCCGGTCAGGCGTGCGGGGATGATCTTGCCGTTTTCGCTGATGAAGTCACGCAGCGTGTCGATGTCCTTGTAGTCGATTTCTTCGACGCCAGCGACGGTGAAACGGCAGAAGCGCTTGCGCTTGAACAGCAGCGACTGGGTGTTGCGCTTCGGGCGCTTGTCTTTGTTGAATTTCTTGAACGTGGCCATTGGGGGACCTCTTGTCGAAAATTAATCTTGCTGAAAATCCTGGATGTGCAGGACCGGATGCTTGCCGTTGCCCGGTGTCGCGAGAAACCCCTGGAATCGCCAGAGACTTCCCATCGACTGCGCTGCGAGCCGCTCGGCGATGGCGCCGAACGCAACGGCCTTGAGGGCCGTCTTCACCTGCCGGGGCTTTCCCGCCTCCTGGAGCGTCGACTCATGGTCGAGCTTCAGATCGAGGGCGGGCAGGCCGGCTGGCGTGTATCGCAGGGTTCCGAGTTCGGCGACAGAGGCGGTCAGCAGAAGCTGGTTGACCCCGGTCGCCGCAGCGGCAGCCGTCACGCCATCAGTTGTTGTTGGCGGCGTATTCGGCCTGCTGGGCCTTGCGGGCCTCTTCGCGCTCGACCGTCTTCATCATCGACGAAGGACCGGTGTCGGCCTTCTTCTTCTGAACGGTCAGGTGACGCAGCACGGCATCGTTGAACTTGAACGCGTGTTCCAGTTCACCCATCACGGCTTGTTCAGCTTCGATGTTGACGCACAGGTAGTGGGCCTTGTTGAGCTTGTTGATCTGGTAGGCCAGCTGACGGCGGCCCCAGTCTTCAACGCGGTGGACCTTGCCGCCGCCGGCCGTGATCAGGCCCTTGTAACGCTCCAGCATGGCCGGAACTTGTTCGCTCTGATCCGGGTGGATGAGCAAGATGATTTCGTAGTGACGCATGGCACTCCTTGTGGATTCTTCCGTGGAAGAGGAAAAGCCACCCGCAGCGTCGGGCGCGGTATGGCAAGGCAAAGCCGGCGATTATAGCCCTGTGTTGCGCGATCCGGCAAGGCACCTCAGTCGTTGAGGGCCTTGTCGAGGGCGGCGGCCTTCTCCGCGCCAACGGCGGCGCGGATCTTGGGTGCCAGTGCCAGGAGGTCTTCGTAGCTGGTCGTGCCTTCGACCTGGAGGTTGAGCCGGAAGCCCATCAGGCCCAGGCTGCCGGTCAGCTGGGTGGCGATGGGGTACGCGTCCTTGTAGCGCTGCTGCCGGCTGCGGCCGGAAGATGCAACAGGCGCCGGGGCCGCCGAAACTGCGGGCGCCACGGCTGGCGGCTGGCCGGCCAGAGGCGCCAGCAGGCCCAGGGCGACCATCTGCTCGACCTCCTCGCGCCCGATGCCCAGCCCTGAGGCCAGCACGTCGTCGATTGAGCGCTTGCCGTCGAACTGGATGAAGGCCGAGCGCTGGCGCGGCGTCAACGGCACCGAGCGGTCCTTGAGGACCTGCTGTCCGGCTTCCGTCTTGACAAGAATCATGGGGGTCTCCAGCGAAGTGCTGACACAGGCCCTGACGGGCCCACATCACCTCAGGCAGGCAGCCGGATTGCGCCGCCTGCGAATGTCACGAGTCTGACACCGGAAACGCACTTTGTTTCATTTGCACAGGCGGGCACGGGGGAATCCCCCATGGGGATTTCCGCCATTCGCCGCGTGGCATCACGTGGCGGTGCATGCCCGCCGCGCGCTGGCTCAGCCTCTTTGGGCCAGTTGCTGCCAGGTGTCGATCACGCTGTCCGGATTCAGCGAGATCGATTCGATGCCCTGCTCCGCCAGCCACAGCGCGAAGTCCGGGTGGTCGCTGGGGCCCTGGCCGCAGATGCCGACGTACTTGCCTTCGGCCTTGCAGGCCTTGATGACGCGGCTCAGCAACGCCTTGATGGCCGGGTCGCGCTCATCGAAGTCGGCCGCCAGCAACTCGAGGCCGGAGTCGCGGTCCAGGCCCAGCGTGAGCTGGGTCAGGTCGTTCGAACCGATCGAGAAGCCGTCGAAGAACTTCAGGAACTCTTCCGGCAACACGGCATTGCTCGGCACTTCGCACATCATGATCAGCTTGAGCGCGTTCTCGCCGCGCTTGAGGCCATGCTCGCCCAGCAGCGTGGTCACGCGCTCG
Source organism: Variovorax sp. GW822-FHT04A09 (assembly GCF_058801005.1). Classification (NCBI taxonomy): domain Bacteria; kingdom Pseudomonadati; phylum Pseudomonadota; class Betaproteobacteria; order Burkholderiales; family Comamonadaceae; genus Variovorax; species Variovorax sp. GW822-FHT04A09. The sequence continues at coordinate 2,007,010 of NZ_JBXAMV010000001.1, forward strand.
GCCTGGCCGAGCGTGCGCACGAAGGGCACCATGATCTGCACGTTGGTCAGGCCCATGTCGTTGCGCACGCGCTTGAGCGCCTCGCACTCCATGGCAAAGGCCTCGCCGAAGTCAGCGCTCAGGTAGCGCGCGGCGCCGCGGAAGCCCAGCATCGGGTTTTCTTCTTCGGGCTCGTAGCGGCTGCCGCCGATCAGCTTGCGGTACTCGTTCGACTTGAAGTCCGAGAGACGCACGATGACGGGCTTGGGCCAGAACGCGGCGGCGATGGTCGCGACGCCCTCGGTCACCTTGTCGACGTAGAACGCGCGCGGCGAGGCATGGCCGCGGGCCACCGACTCGACGGCCTTCTTCAGGTCGTTGTCGACGTTCGGGTAGTCGAGGATCGCCTTCGGGTGCACGCCGATGTTGTTGTTGATGATGAACTCCAGGCGCGCCAGGCCCACGCCGTGGTTCGGCAGCTGCGCGAAGTCGAAGGCGAGCTGGGGGTTGCCCACGTTCATCATGATCTTCAGATCGATCTCGGGCATCACGCCGCGCTGCACTTCAGTCACTTCGGTCTCGAGCAGGCCGTCGTAGATGAAGCCGGTGTCGCCCTCGGCGCAGCTCACGGTGACGAGCGTGCCGTCCTTGAGCAGGTCGGTGGCGTCGCCGCAGCCGACCACGGCCGGAATGCCGAGTTCGCGCGCGATGATGGCCGCGTGGCAGGTGCGCCCGCCGCGGTTGGTGACGATGGCGGCAGCGCGCTTCATCACCGGTTCCCAGTTGGGGTCGGTCATGTCGGTGACGAGCACGTCGCCGGCCTGCACCTGGTCCATCTCGCTGATGTTGTGCACGATGCGCACGGCACCGGTGCCGATCTTCTGGCCGATGGCACGGCCTTCGGCCAGCACGGCGCCCTTGCCCAGCAGCTTGTAGCGCTGCTCGGCCTTGCCCTGCTGCTGGCTCTTCACCGTTTCAGGACGCGCCTGCAGGATGTAGAGGTGGCCGTCGGTGCCGTCCTTGCCCCACTCGATGTCCATCGGGCGGCCGTAATGTTCTTCGATCACCAGCGCGTAACGGGCCAGTTGCTCGACGTCGGCGTCGCTCAGCGAGTAGCGGTTGCGCTGCTCGGCCTTGACGTCGGTGGTCTTGACCAGCTTGCCGCTCGCCTTCTTCTCTTCGGGCGTGGCGAACTCCATCTGGATCAGCTTGGAGCCGAGGTTGCGGCGGATGACGGCCTTCTTGCCGGCCTTGAGGGTCGGCTTGTGCACGTAGAACTCGTCGGGATTCACCGAGCCCTGCACCACCGTCTCGCCCAGGCCGTAGCTCGAAGTGATGAACACGACCTGGTCGAAGCCCGACTCGGTGTCGATGGTGAACATCACGCCGGCGGCGCCAAGGTCGGAGCGCACCATGCGCTGCACGCCGGCCGAGAGCGCGACCACGTCGTGCTCGAAGCCCTTGTGCACGCGGTAGCTGATGGCGCGGTCGTTGTAGAGGGAGGCGAACACCTCCTTCATCTTGTGCAGCACGTCGTCGATGCCGACCACGTTCAGGAAGGTTTCCTGCTGACCGGCGAACGAAGCGTCGGGCAGGTCTTCGGCGGTGGCCGAGGAGCGCACGGCGAACGAGGCGGCGGGGTTGCCGGCGCTCAGCGTGGCGAAGGCCTCGCCGATGGCTTTCTGCAGGTCGGCCGGGAATGGCTGGGCCTCGACCATGGCGCGGATCTCGGCACCGGCCGCGGCCAGGGCGCGCACGTCTTCGGTGTCCAGCGCAGCCAGGCGCTTGCTGATCTTGTCGGCCAGGCCGTCGTGCGCCAGGAACTGGCGGAACGCGTGAGCCGTGGTCGCAAAACCGGTCGGCACGCGCACACCCTGTGGCAGCTGCGAGATCATTTCGCCGAGGCTGGCGTTCTTGCCGCCAACCGACTCGACGTCGGTCATCCTCAGGTTTTCAAATGGCACGACCAGTGCGGTCGCCTCGAAAAGTGCAGACATGGGGAAGCTCCAGAAGTTGAAACCGGCGCTGCATGCAGACGGCGCAGCACGATCGTTGTCGTTGCTTTGGGTGCGGTCGCGGTGTGCATGGAAAGAATTCGAGGGGGTGGGGAAAGCGGATTCCCGATAATGGCCCGGATTGTAGGCGTGGCAGGTCGCGCGCGCCGCAGGACTCCGCCGCAAAAGCAACACCATGCATACACGCACCGTTTTCTTCGTCTCCGACGGCACCGGCATCACCGCCGAAACCTTCGGCAACGCCGTTCTGGCCCAGTTCGAGATGAAGCCGCGCCACGTGCGGCTGCCGTTCACCGACACCGTCGACAAGGCGCACCAGGCGGTGCGGCAGATCAACCACACGGCCGAAGTCGAGGGCGTTCGGCCTATCGTCTTCACCACGCTCGCCAACATGGACGTGCTGGGCGTGATCGAAACCGGCTGCAAGGGCATGCTGCTGGACATGTTCGGCACCTTCGTGCGGCCGCTCGAAATCGAGCTGGCCATGAAGTCGAACCACCGCATCGGCCGCTTCAGCGACGTCAGCAAGAGCAAGGCCTACAACGACCGCATCGCGGCCATCGACTTCAGCCTGCAGCACGACGACGGCCAAAGCCACCGCGACCTGGAAGGCGCCGACGTGATCCTGGTCGGCGTGAGCCGCAGCGGCAAGACGCCCACCTCGCTCTACCTGGCGATGCAGCACGGCCTGAAGGCGGCCAATTACCCGCTGATTCCCGAAGATTTCGACCGCCGCCAGCTCCCGCCGGCGCTGAGCCCGCACCGCAAGAAGATCTTCGGCCTGACGATCCAGCCCGAGCGGCTGAGCGAGATCCGCAACGAGCGCCGGCCCAACTCGCGCTACGCCAGCCTGGAGAACTGCCGCCACGAAATCAGCGAGGCCGAGGCCATGATGCGGCGCGCCGGCATCCGCTGGCTCTCGACGACCACCAAGTCGATCGAGGAAATCGCGACGACGATCCTGCAGGAGCTGCGGCCGGAGCGGTTGGTCTACTGATTTGCTATATTTTCAATAGCAAACACCACCCGCCCGACGGGCTATCCGAACAGATACTGCGTGACGCCGTCCGCGCCGGTTACCGGCTGGCAGGGCATGCGCCACACTGCCTCGATCAGCGCGGGCTGCAGCACGTCTGCAGTCGCGCCTTGGCGCAGGCCGTCGGGCGCGCCCAGCACCACCACTTCGTCGGCATAGCGCCGCGCGAGGTTCAGGTCGTGCAGCACAGCCACCACACCCACGCCCCGTGCCGCCCAGGCGCGCAGCAGGCGCATGGCCGAATGCTGGTGCGCGAGGTCGAGCGCGGCGGTCGGCTCGTCGAGCAGCAGCCAGCGGCTCGCGCCGTCGGGGCGCGGATGCCAGAGCTGGGCCAGCGCCCGCGCCAGGTGGACCCGCGCCTTCTCTCCGCCCGACAGCGTGTTGAGGATGCGTGGCGCCAGCGCCGTGACGTCGGTCAGCGCCATCGCCTCGGCCATGATCGCGTCCTCGTCGCGGGTCGGCGCGCGACGGTGCGGGTAGCGGCCGAGCGCGACGATGTCCTGCGCCGTGAAGTCGAAGGCGACCGCGCTTTCCTGTGGCATCAGGGCCCGGCGCAATGCCAGCGTGGGCATGCCGTGGTCTGACAGCGGCCGGCCATCGAGCGTCGCCCTGCCCTGGGTCGGCTCGCGCTGGCCGGCCAGCACCGACAGCAGCGTCGACTTGCCCGCGCCGTTCGGGCCGAGGATCGCGGTCACGCGGCCCGGCGCCAGTTCGACCGAGGCATTCGCCAACAGCGTCTTCGCGCCGATGCGCACCTCGACAGCGGCGCACGCCAGCGCTCCGCGTCCCTTCGCCGCCGTCATATGCGCCCCCTGAAGTGCCGCAGCATCAAGAGGAACATCGGCACGCCGATGAAGGCCGTGAGCACGCCCAGCGGCAGCTCGGCCGGCGCCATCACGGTGCGCGCCACCGTGTCGGCCGCGAGCACCAGCGCCGCGCCCAGCAGCGCCGAGGCCGGCAGCACGACGCGGTGGTCGGGCCCGGCCACCATGCGCACCCAATGCGGCGCGATCAGGCCGATGAAACCGATGATCCCGGTCGTGGCCGTCACCGCGCCCACCGCCACCGCGGTGATGACCACGGCGCGCCGTTTGGTGCGCTCCACGTCCACACCCAACAGCGCCGCCTGCGCCTCGCCGAGTGCGATGGCGTTCAGGGGCGAAGCGAGCGATGCCGCAGCCCAGCACGACAGCAACACCGCCACACCCACGAGGATGACCGCGCTCCAGCGCGCGCCGCCCAGGCTGCCCAGCAGCCAGAACTGCAGGCTGCGCAGTTGCTCGTCGGTCGCCATCACGCTCAGCAGGCCGAGGCCGGCGCCGGCCAGCGCGTTGATCGCAATGCCCGCCAGCAGCATCAGCGCCATGCGCGTGCCGCCTTCGCTGCGCGACAGGCCGTAGATCAGCAAGGTCACGACGAAGCCACCGCCGAAAGCCATGAGCACCAGCGTCCAGCTGCTGAGCGTGCGCGGCAGCATCGGCCAGAACGAGGCGCCCAGCACGATGGTGACGCCGGCCGCCAGCGCCGCGCCGCTGCTGATGCCGATCAGCCCCGGGTCGGCCAGCGGATTGCGGAACAGCCCCTGCATCAGCGTGCCCGCCATGCCGAGCCCCGCACCCGCCGCCACGCCGAGAACCAGGCGCGGCAAGCGGATGTTGAGGAACACGAGGTGCTCGGGCGACTGGCCGCCTGCACCCTGCCCCAGCGAGGTCAACACATTCCAGAGCTGCGAAAGACTGATGGCGTAGGCACCCGACACGGCGCCCACCGCGAAGGCCGCGACGAGCAGCACCGCGCTGCCGCAAAGCACGGCACGCGCCCCGAAGCGCTGGCTCATGCCAATGCGGCCCGGAACTTGTCGTGCAACTCGCCGATGGCGGCCGGCAGGCGCGGGCCAAAGCCCAGCAGCAGCAAGGCGTCCTGCGTGATCAGCGCGCGCTTCTTGTACGCCGGCGTGAGCGCCAGCTCGGGCCGCTGCCAGAAGCGCTCGACGCCGCCGTGCGCCTCGATGCTCTGCGTGCTCGTGAGGATGATGTCGGGCGCCGCGCTGGCCATGGCCTCGGCCGTCATCGGTCGGTAGCCGTGGAAGCCGCCCAGCGCATTCACGCCGCCCGCGAAGCCGATCACCGCATGCGCCGCGGTCTTCTCGCCGGACACCTGCGGGCTCGCGCTGTGCGACAGCACGAACAGCACCTTCGGCTTGCGCCCCTTCGCGCCGCCGATGCGCTGCAGCACCTGCGCCCATTCGGCATCGAGCCGGGCCTGCAGTTCGCGCGCCTGCGCCTCCTTCGCAGCGGCGCGGCCCACGGCCTGCACCTTGCGCTGCACTTCGGCCCAGGTGTGATCGGCCTCGATGATCTCGACCTTCACGCCGGCCGTGCGAATCTGGTCGAGCACGACGGTCGGGCCCGATTCGTTGGTCGCGATGATCGCGTCGGGCTTCAGCGAGAGCAGGCCCTCGGCCGACAGCTGACGCATGTAGCCCACCTTGGGCGTGGCACGCGCCGCAGCGGGAAACAGGCTGGTCGTGTCGGTGCCGACCAGCTGGCCTTCGGCGCCGAGCGCATAGACCACCTCGGTGATCGCGCCACTGACCGTGACCAGCCGCGGCAGGCGCTTGCTGTCCTGCGCGAACGCGGGCCATGCGCTCGCACCGAGCGCTGCAGCAGAAAGCAGGCGCAGCGCATCACGACGACGCGGCACGGAAGAAGAAAGGAAAGAGGAATCGCGCGGTTCAGTCATGGGGTCACGGACAGCGAAAGGAGGACGCGCGTCAGCCGCGCCGGGGAATGTTGTGTGCGATGCGCCAGAGCACGCCGGTCGGGTCGGTCAATGTGAAATCGACCATGCCCCAGGGGCGTTCGGCGGGTGGCGTGGCCTGTACGGCGTAGCGTTCGGTCAGCCGCTGCGCCTGCACGCGGTCCCACCAGGCCAGCGCGTCATCGACGAGCAGATGCATCATGAAATTCTCTGCATGGGTCTGGACGTAGAAGTCCTGCAGCAGGAAGCTGCTCTCGCCACAGAAGAAGTAAGCAATGCCGTCCTCGTTCGAGGCCAGCGTGAAGCCCAGGTCCTGGTAGAAGGCGATGGAGAGCGCGAAGTCTTTCGCCGGCACGAAGGCCTTGATCTCAACCACGCCCGGAACGGCGTCGGCACTCATCGCGCTTGCACCTCAGAGGTGGCCAGGCGCGAGAGCTTGGCCACGATCTCGCGCCACTCCGTGCGCTCGGGCACGCCCGGCTTGCGCGCACCGAAGAACATCGCCATCAGCTCGCCCTCGCCGTCGAAGGCTTCGACCGAAGTCACGATGCCGTCGCTGGTCGGCTTCTGGACGATCCACACGCTCGCGATGCGGTCTTCGCGCAGGTGCAGGTTGAAGCCGGGGTCGAGCACGTTGAGCCACTGCATGCCGTGCATCTCCATCGGCTCGATGCGCACGACCGGCCCCGAGTGGATCTGGATGCAGCCGGGGCTGCCGACGAACACCATGATCGGCGTGCCGTCGAACGAAGCCTCGAGCAGCAGCTCGCGCACGGCGCTGGTCTCGCCGCGCTGCGTGAACTCGCCTTCGGTGAGGCGAAAGCTCTGTTGGCGCTCCACGTCGAACTTGTTGAGCAGGCCGAAGAATTCGTGCGTGTCCTGCATGCCGCGCCAGGCGTCGGCCAGTGCGACCGCATCGATGGCGCCGTCGTCGCGTGGCGCCGCCTTCTTCTCGCCGGGCACGAACTGCCCCGGTGCGTCGGGTGCGGCGGTGTAGGTGTCGATGACCGACTGGAACGCATCGCGGTCGGTCGCATCGCGCACGAAGATCTTGTGCACTGCCACGCCCTGCGGGCTGAAGAACTGCAGGCTCAGCGACGGCGGCACGCCGGCATTGGCCGCCGCCTCGCTGACCGCGAACCCTGCATGCCAGCGGCTGAAGAACAGGCGCAGGTCGATGACCTCGCCCAGCGCGAGCCCCATCGCGTCGCTGCCGGACACCTTCTCGTAGACGCCGGTCTTCTCGTGCACCGTGGTCTCGTTGCGGGTGAGCGCCAGCACGGGGCCACACAGCTCCAAGGCTTGCAGCAGCTCGACCCACGGGCCCTTCAGCCGCGTGGCGCGCAGCGCCTTGTCGTGCGCGCCGGTGTGTGCCGCAATCGCATCGCCTTCGCTCAGGCCCATGGCCGCGGCCGCGTCCTTGTGGCGCATGCCCTTGGCGCGCAGTTCGGCGAAACGGGTGCGGATGTCTTCGGCATTCATCGGGTGTCCTTTGTTTGGAGAGAAGTGGCGGTTCGGCTCAGAAGTCCGCCACGAGCGAGACGTTGAAGCTGCGGCCCGGCTGGGTGTAGGCGTCGCGGATGGCCGAGGTGGTCGTCACGCCGCGCACATCGCTCCACATCCAGTAGCGCTTGTTGGTGAGGTTGGTCACCGACGCGTTCAGGCGCAGATCCCTGCGGATGCGCCACTGCGCGCTGATGTCCAGCGTGGTGGCCGCCGGCGTGCGGAACTGCAGGCCCGTGGTCACTTCGCTGCGATCGACGTCTTCCCACTCCTTGGCGCCATGATGAACCGCATCGAGGCGCACGCTCCAGGCCGGCGCCTGGTACTTGAGTCCGGCGCTGAACTTCTGCGGATCAATCGAATTGAGCGGCCGGTTGTTGGTGCGGTCGCGGCCCTGCGTGCGGCCGTAGGCGAAGGGCACGGAGAAGCCGTTGCCGTTCTCGGTGAAATCGAGCTCGCCCTTGATCTCGAAGCCGCTGATGCGCGCGCGCCCGACGTTGACGGTCTGGTAGATCAGCGGGTCGATGCGCGGAATGCCGCGCCCGCCCACGAGCTTGTCGTTCTCGATGAGGTCCTTGTAGTCGCCTGTGAAGGCGGCCACGTCGAAGCTCAGGATGCCCGTGCGCCCGCGCACGCCCAGCTCGATGTTCTGGCTCTTCTCGGGCTTGAGGTTCGGGTTCGGGATCGTCTTGTAGCCCGAGATCACGTTCTCGAAGAAGTTGTTCACCTGGAACGCGTTGGGCGCCTTGAAGCCCGAGGCGTAGTTGCCGTACACGCTGAACTGCGGCGTGGCGCGGAACAGCACGCCCAGCTTGGGCGACACGGCCGAGCCCGACAGCGACACGGCCTGCGCGTTGAAGCCCGCCTGCTTCGCATCGAGCGAGAAGCGGTCGAAGCGGATGCCGGGCGTGATGCTCCAGCGGTCGTGGATGAACTCGTCCTGTACGTAGAAAGCCGTCGAGGTTTCGCGGGTGTCGGGAAAGCGCTTGAGCGGGTAGCTCTCGCCGGCCGGCGGCACGAGGCCGGTCTGCAGGTTCTCGACGTTGGTGCGCGTGTAGTCCAGGCCGTAGGTGATCTTCTGGGCCCAGCTGCCCATGCGGATCGTCTTGTCGGCCTGCAGGCCGAACTGCCAGGTGTTCTCGTCGTAGGTGACGTCGCGCGTGCGGTCGGCTGCGGTGAAACGGTCTTCGTAGATGTACTCGCGCGAGCCGGCCTTCTGGTAGCTCACGACGGCGAGCAGGTTGTCGGCCACCACGCTGTTCAGGCGCAGCCGGCCTTCGTAGGTCAGACGGTCGCGGTCGAGGTCGGTCTTGGCGTTGAGGCCGATCACCGAGGTGGACGCATACGGCGGCTTGGCCACGCCCGACAGCAGGTTGTAGCGGCTGCTCTTCTCGACGTGCTCGAAGGTGAAGGCGTGGCGCTGGTCGGCGTTGGGCGTGAGGATGGCCTTGGCCAGCAGCGAACGGGTCTGGTCGCGCTGCGGATTGGGCGTGGTGCGGTCGAGGTTGGGCACGTTGAGCGAGCCCCGGTTCTCGAGTTCGCTGGCACGCCCGAGGTTGGCGGACACGAGCCACTCGAGCACGTCGTTCGCCTTGCCCGCGAGCGTGACGCCGCCGCGCACGCCGTTGTCTTCACCGCGGTAGCCGATGTTCGCGCTGCCGCCGAAGGTCTTGCCATCGCGCAGGAAGGACGAGGGCTCGCGGGTGATGAAGTTGACCAGCCCGGCCAGGCCGTCCGAGCCGTACAGCGCTGAGGCCGGGCCCTTGATGATCTCGATGCGCTCGACCAGGCTGATGTCGAAGTAGTCGCGGCCGAACGCATTGGCGCTGAACACGTAGCTGCGCGGCGTGCGGATGCCGTCGGTCAGCAGCAGCACGCGGTTGCCGTCCAGGCCGCGGATGTTGAAGCCCGCGTTGCTGTCGCGCCCGGTGTTGCCCTGCGCCAACCCGAAGCGCGCAGGCGAACGCTTGACCGACACGTTGGGCAGGTCGCGCACGGCATCGCGGATGTCGTGGATCTGCTTGCTCTCGATGTCCTGGCGGTTGATGACCTCGATGCTCAACGGCAGGTCGTCCCTGGCCTGCTCCGAGCGCGATCCGCTCACCACCACTTCGCCGAGCGCCGCGAGTTGCTGGGACCACGCAGGCGCGGCGGCCATGCCGAAGGCAGAGGCGATCAGCCAGGGCAGCAGCGCAGGTCGATGGGAAGACGGTCGAGGGAAATGAGCGGCCACGAAAAAGGTCCAGAAAACAGTTGAAGAACTGCTTGCTGGACCTTGAGGCGCAAAGGCTTGCGCGAGTGACCTGGCTGGCAATGAGGGGCAGCGGTGTGCCCGTGTTTTTATTGTATGAGAATAATTCTCATCTTCACAACTTCAGACACTTAAGACTTACTCACGCAGGGGCCGTCGTGCGGATCAGGTGGTCGAACGCACCGAGCGCCGCCTTCGCGCCGTCGCCGGCCGCGATGATGATCTGCTTGAACGGCACCGTGGTGACGTCACCCGCCGCGAACACGCCGGGCACCGAGGTCTGGCCGCGGGCATCGACGACGATCTCGCCGTGCTTCGTCAGCTCGACCGTGCCCTTGAGCCAGTCGGTATTGGGCACGAGGCCGATCTGGATGAACACGCCTTCGAGCTCGACCTTCTTCAGCTCGCCCGATGCGCGATCCTTGTAGACCAGCCCGTTGACCTTCTGGTCGCCGGTGATCTCGGTGGTCTGCGCGTTGGTGAAGATGTCGACGTTCTTCAGGCTCTTGAGCTTGCGCTGCAGCACGGCATCGGCGCGCAGTTGCGTGTCGAACTCGATCAGCGTCACGTGGCCGACGATGCCGGCCAGGTCGATAGCGGCCTCGACGCCCGAGTTGCCGCCGCCGATCACCGCCACGCGCTTGCCCTTGAACAGCGGACCGTCGCAGTGCGGGCAGTAGGCCACGCCCTTGTTCTTGAACTCGTGCTCGCCGGGCACGTTGATGTTGCGCCAGCGGGCACCGGTCGAAATGATGACGGTCTTGCTCTTGAGCGACGCGCCGCTTTCGAGCTGCACCTCGATCAGGTCCTTGCCCGGCACCAGTGCCTTGGCGCGCTGCAGGTTCATGATGTCGACGTCGTAGTCGCGCACGTGCTCTTCGAGGGCGTGGGCGAACTTCGGTCCTTCGGTTTCCTTGATCGAGATGAAGTTCTCGATGCCCAGCGTGTCGAGCACCTGGCCGCCGAAGCGCTCCGAGGCGACACCCGTGCGGATGCCCTTGCGTGCGGCGTACACCGCGGCAGCGGCACCGGCGGGGCCTCCGCCGACGATCAGCACGTCGAACGCATCCTTGGCGGCGATCTTGGCGGCTTCGCGCTCGACGCCGCTGGTGTCGATCTTGGCGAGGATTTCCTCCAGGCTCATGCGGCCCTGGCCGAACTCGGTGCCGTTCAGGAACACGGTCGGCACGGCCATGATCTGGCGTTCCTTGACTTCGTCCTGGAAGGTGCCGCCCTCGATCATCGTGGTGCGGATGCGCGGGTTCTGGATGGCCATCAGGTTCAGCGCCTGGACCACGTCGGGGCAGTTGTGGCAGGTGAGCGAGACGTAGATCTCGAACTCGAAATCGCCGTCGAGCGCCTTGATCTGGTCGAGCACAGCCTGCTCGACCTTGGGTGGGTAGCCGCCGATCTGCAGCAGCGCAAGGATCAGCGACGTGAATTCATGGCCCATCGGCAGGCCGGCAAAGCGCGGGCCGTGGTTTTCGCTCGGGCGGTTGACCGAGAACGAGGGCTTGCGGTGGTTGTCGTCGCGGCTTTCGGTCAGCGTGACCAGCGGCGAGACTTCGGCAACGTCCTTCAGCAGCGACAGCATTTCGCCCGAAGCCTTGCTGTCGTCGAGCGAGGCAACGATCTCGATCGGCTGCGTGGCGCGTTCGAGGTAACTCTTCAATTGGGCTTTGGTGCTGGCGTCAAGCATGGCAGACTCTCTTTCGATAACTGGAAACTATCAACTGGGGACAAAAAAGCCCGGGGCCTCGTGAGCGCCCGGGCTTTGCGCGGGGCGCTTAGATCTTGCCGACGAGGTCGAACGACGGAGCGATGGTCTTGTCGCCGTCATTCCACTTGGCCGGGCAGACTTCGTTCGGGTGCTCGGCGGTGTAGACCGCTGCCTTGAGCTTGCGCAGGGTTTCCTTGACGTCGCGGGCGATTTCGTTGGAGTGCACTTCGGCGGTCTTGATGACACCGTCGGGGTTGATCACGAAAGTGCCGCGCAGTGCCAGGCCTTCTTCGGGGATGTGCACGCCGAACGCGTTGGTCAGCGTGTGGGTCGGGTCGCCCACCAAGGGGAACTTGGCCTTGCCGACGGCCGGCGACGTGTCGTGCCAGACCTTGTGCGAGAAGTGCGTGTCGGTGGTCACGATGTAGACCTCGGCACCCAGCTTCTGGAACTCGGGGTAGTGGTCGGCCGCGTCTTCGACTTCGGTCGGGCAGTTGAAGGTGAAGGCCGCCGGCATGAAGATCAGCACAGACCACTTGCCCTTGAGCGTCTCGTCGGACACATCGATGAACTTGCCGTTGAGGTAAGCCTGGGTCTTGAAAGGTTGGACTGCGGTGTTGATCAGGGACATGTGATTCCTTGGATGCTGCGGTTGGAAAAATAAGCGTGAGCCATGAGTATAACTACCAATATATCGTTTTTGATAGATATCAACTATTGAAAGTATTGGAACCCGCTATGTTTGCCATCGCCTCGCGCGTCGCCTTGCGCCAGGTCAATACGAACGTGTATCACCATCACACGCATGCAGACCGGCGCAGCATGGGTTTGCTTGCAAGCGTGTGTTCGCCCCTCCGACAATCACCGCTTTCAGAACAAGGAAAATAATCATGAAGGGCGACCCCAAAGTCATCGAACACCTGCAGGCGCAGCTCAAGAACGAGCTGACTGCCATCAACCAGTACTTCCTCCACTACCGCATGCTCAAGCACTGGGGCCTGGACAAGCTGGCAAAGAAGGAATACGAGGAATCCATCGGCGAGATGAAGCACGCCGACAAGCTCATGGACCGCATCTTCATGCTCGACGGCCTGCCCAACCTGCAGGACCTGGGCAAGCTGAACATCGGCGAAGACGTGCCCGAACTGCTGCGCTGCGACCTCGGCGCCGAAACCGGCGCGCAAGCGACCATCAAGGATGGCATCGCGCATTGCGAATCGGTGCGCGACTATGTCTCGCGCGACCTGCTGCAGGAGATCCTGGACGACACCGAGGAGCACATCGACTTCCTCGAGACGCAGATCGACCTGATCGACCGCGTCGGCCTGCAGAACTACCTGCAGCTGCAAGTGGGCGAGCTCGAGTAAGCACAACGCAACGCAGCCACGGCATTGCAAACAAACGGGGCTTCGGCCCCGTTTTTTATTGCTCTTTACTTAACTTCATAGCCACTGAATAGCAGTCATTCTCATTCGCGCGACTACAATTCGCGCTTTCGATGACTGCCCCCGCCCGTTCCGACAACCGCCGCCGCGCCTATTGGCTCAAGACCCTCCACGAGTGGCATTGGGTCAGTTCCGCCATCTGTCTCGTCGGGATGATCCTGTTCAGCCTCACGGGCTTCACGCTCAACCACGCGGGCCAGATCGAGGCCAAGCCGGTCGTCACCACGCACAACGGCACGGTCGACGACGCCTTGCGCGTCCGCCTCGAACAGCAGCTGCCGGCCGCCAAGGCCCAGCAGGGCAAGGCGCCGCTTCCCGCCGAACTGCAAGCCTGGCTGCGCAAGCAATGGGACATCGACACCGCCGGCCGCGAGGCCGAGTGGTCCGACGACGAAATCTACCTCTCGCTCCCCCGCCCCGGCGGCGACGCCTGGCTGCGGCTGAGCCTGCCCGAGGGCGAGGTCGAATACGAGCGCACCGACCGCGGCTGGCTCTCCTACTTCAACGACCTGCACAAGGGCCGCAACACCGGCACGGCCTGGAGTTGGTTCATCGACATCTTCGCGGCCGCCACGCTGGTCTTCTCGGTCACCGGGCTGTTCATTCTCAAGATGCACGCGGGCAACCGCCCCTTCACTTGGCCCATGGTGGGCATGGGGCTGGTGGTGCCGGTGCTGCTCGCGTTGCTGTTCATTCACTGACCGATCCGATCGACGGATCGGCCGGTGCGTTGTCTTTGCTGATTCAGGAAGAAAGAGGTTTTCCCGTGCACCTTCGCTACTCGCTCGCACCGATCGCCATGTCGGCGCTGTTCGCGGCCCCGGCCATTGCCGCCGGCCTGTCGGTCAACATCGAGATCCCCCGGCTCAACGTGTCGGAGTACCACCGCCCCTACGTGGCGACCTGGATCGAACGCGCCGACAGCACGATGGCCGGCACGCTGGCCGTCTGGTACGACGTGCGCACCAAGACCAACAACCCCGAGGGCGAAGGCACCAAGTGGCTCAAGGACATGCGCCAGTGGTGGCGCCGCGGCGGCCGTGAACTGGCGGTGCCGGTCGATGGCGTGACTGGCGCCTCCAAGCCCGCCGGCAAACACCAGCTGAGCTTCACCGAAGGCACGGGCGCCATGCCCAAGCTCGCCCCCGGCGCCTACAAGCTGGTGGTGGAAGCCGCCCGTGAAGTCGGCGGCCGCGAGGTTGTGACCATCCCGTTCCAGTGGCCGCCCACCGCCGCCGCGCAACCGGTCGCCGCCGGCAAGGAAGAGCTCGGCGAGATCAAGCTCGAGCTCAAGCCCTGACCGCCGCCGCCACCCACTCCGCCCACCCGCTCATTCCAAGGACCACCATGACCCGCTTCACCCTGCGCGCCGCCGGCCTCGCTCTCGCCCTCTCGGCCGTTGCCTCCGTGACCCAGGCGCACAACGCCTGGCTGCTGCCCTCGACCACCGTGCTGTCGAAGGCCGACACCGTGAGCGTCGACGCCGCCGTGTCGAACGACCTGTTCGTTGCCAACCATGCGCCGCTGCGCCTGGACGGCCTGCAGATCACCGCCCCCGACGGCAGCTCGGTCAAGCCGGAATCCGAAGCCAAGCTCAAGCTGCGCAACGTGTTCGACGTGAACGTCGCGCAGCCGGGCACCTACCGCATCGCGGTGGTCAACAACGGCGCGTTCGCCGCCTGGAAGGACAAGGCCACGGGCCAGAACAAGCGCGCCCGCGGCACGGCCGAAACCATCGCCAAGGAAATCCCGGCCGATGCGCAGGACGTGACCATCACCCAATCGGCCGGCCGCATCGAGACCTTCGTGACCGTCGGCAAGCCCTCGGCGCTCAAGCCCATCGGCCAGGGCCTGGAACTGATCGCCGCCGGCAGCCCGACCGACCTGGCCAAGGGCGAGAAGGCCACCTTCACGCTGCACCTGGACGGCAAGCCCGCCAAGGACCTTGAAGTGACCGTGACCGCCGGCAACACCCAGTACCGCGACAAGCTCGACGAGCTCAAGCTCAAGACCGACGACAAGGGCCAGTTCAGCGTGACCTGGCCAGCCGCCGGCATGTACTGGCTCGACGCCAGCACCAAGGACAGCAAGACCACCGTGCCGCAAGCCAAGGAACGCCGCCTGAGCTACGCGGCCACTCTGGAAGTGATGCCCTGACCCTGCGTTCTTCCTTGGGCCTTTCCTTCAGCACCTGGCTAGCGGGCGGCTACGCCAACGCGGCCGTTCCCCGCCCCGCCGATCCCGCCAGCCTCCAGCAGCTCGGCGGGCAGACGATGGGCACGACCTGGTCACTGCGCTTCGACAACCCGCAGATGCTGCCGCTCGCGCAGGTGCGCGAGGCGGTCGAGGCCGCGCTCGCGCGCGTGATCGACCAGATGAGCCACTGGGAACCCGACTCCCTCATCAGCCGCTTCAACACCGCACCCGCCGGTTCGCGCCATGCGCTGCCGGCGGAGTTCGCACAGGTGATGCAGTGCGCCCTCGCGTGGGCGCAGGCCAGCGGCGGCGCGATCGATCCGACGGTCGGTGCGCTGGTGGCGCGCTGGGGCTTCGGCCCCGCAGCATCACAGGACAACGCCCTGCCCTCACCCGACGCGCTGGCCGCACTCCACTCGAACGTCGGCTGGCAACGGCTGGCATTCGATGCGACCGCCCCCACGCTCCTGCAACCCGGCGGCGTGCAGCTCGACCTGTCCGGCATCGCCAAGGGCTTCGCAGTCGACCATGGCGTCGACGCGTTGCGCGCGCTCGGTCTCACCGACCTGCTGTTCGAGATCGGCGGCGAGCTGCGCGGCATCGGCCGGCGACCCGGCGGCGCGCCGTGGCAGGTGCAGGTCGACACCGAGATGCCGACCCCGCAACGCATCGCCCTGGCCGACATGGCCGTCGCCACCTCGGGCGACCGCTGGCATCGGCGCGCGCTCGAAGGCCGCAGCTGGTCGCACACCATCGATCCGCGCGACGGCGAGCCCGTGGCGCATGCGCTGGCCAGCGTCACCGTGCTGCACCCGCAGTGCATGCAAGCGGATGCACTCGCCACCGTGCTGACCGTGCTCGGCCCCGACGAGGGCCTGGCCTTCGCACAGCAGCGCGACATCGCGGCCCTGTTCATCTCTCGCGCCGACGACGGGTCGCTCTCCGAGCGAGCCACGCGCGCGTGGCTCGCGCAGGCGGGCGCATGACCGAGACCTTGTGGCGTGCGCTGGGGGCCAGCGCGACGGTCGTGGCCTATGCCGCGCTGTGCCTGGGCATCTACGCACGCCAGCGACGGCTGCACGCCACGGCCTCCCGCGAAGCCGCGGCGCTGTCGGCTGGTGACGGCGCGCAGACGTCGCCCACCCTCGTGCTGTTCGCCAGCCAGACCGGCCAGGCGGAAACCATCGCGTGGCAGACCGCGCGACGTCTGCGCGCAGCCGGCACCGCCGTGCGCGTGATGGCCCTCAACGCCCTCGACAGCGCCACGCTGGCCTCGGCCCGCCGCGCCCTTTTCGTGGCCAGCACCTACGGCGAGGGCGATGCGCCCGACGGCGCCAGCGTGTTCGCCGAGCGCGTGATGGGCGCGCCGCTGGCGCTGCCGTCGCTGCGCTACGCCGTGCTGGCGCTCGGCGACCGCCAGTACGCCCACTTCTGCGGCTTCGGCCGCGCGCTCGATGCGTGGCTTCACACGGCCGGCGCCGTGCGCGACTTCGATCCCATCGAGGTCGACAACAGCGATCCCGCCGCGCTCGCCGATTGGCACGCCCGCTGGGGCGATGCGCCAGAGGGCGGCGACGACGCCCCGGCGAGCTTTGCGCCCTGGAAGCTCACGCGGCGCGAACTGCTCAACGCCGGCAGCACGGGCGGCCCGGTCTTCCATCTCGGCCTCACGCCGCAAGCCGGCGCCCTGCCGCACTGGGCATCGGGCGACCTGGCACAGGTCGCCGTCGCAGGCGATCCTGCGCGGCCGCGCGACTACTCGATCGCCTCCCTGCCCGCCGACGGCGAACTGCAACTGCTCGTGCGGCAGGAACAGCACCCCGACGGCTCGATGGGCGCCGCGTCGGGCCTGCTCACTTCGACGCTCTCGGTCGGCGACTCCGTGGCGCTGCGCCTGCGGCCGCACCGCGGCTTCCGGCTGGAGGGCAACGAAAACCGTCCGCTGATCCTGATCGGCAACGGCACCGGACTGGCCGGCCTGCGCGCCCACCTGCGCACACGCGCCGCGGCCGGCCGCAAGGACAACTGGCTCGTGTTCGGCGAGCGCCAGTCCGCGCACGACTTCCTCTGCCGCCAGGAAATCGAAGCCTGGCAGGCCTATGGCACGCTCGCCCGGCTCGACATGGTCTTCTCGCGCGACCAGGCCGAGCGCTTCTACGTGCAGCACCGCCTGCTGCAGGTGGCCGACACGCTGCAAGCCTGGCTGCGCGATGGCGCCGCCGTCTATGTCTGCGGCAGCCTCCAGGGCATGGCATCGGGCGTCGACGCGGCGCTGCGGCAGATCGCCGGCGACGACCTCTGGGCCGAGCTGTCGGCCAGCGGGCGCTACCGCCGCGACGTCTACTGAACGGCCCGCGCGGCCTCGTCAGTTGCGCGCCGGCAACGGAGCGGGCGAAACTTTCTGGTTAAAAGCGGCCAGTTGAGCACCTTGGTATTGAGAAGCAATATCATTTGCATCGATTTGCAAAAACCCTTCGCAAATCAGCTCACCCAGCCAGTCTTGCCGCCCTTTTTCTCCCCGAGAGTGCGCCGCCCGGACCCAGCCAGTCGAGCTCTGCCCGCCCGCCCTTTCTGGAGAAAACAACATGGCCTATATCAAGAGCCGCAAACACGCCGTCGCACGCGCCGTTCCTCACCTTTCGGGTGCCGCCGCAGCCACGCTGCTGGCCATCGCAGCCCCCGCCGCCTTTGCCCAGACCGGGCGGGCCCTGCCTGAAGTCCGCGTGCAGGATTCGAGCGCCGCCGACTACAAGACCGACACCTCGGCCAACCCGAAGTTCACGGCCCCGCTGGTGAACACGCCGCAGACCATCCAGGTGATCAAGGAACAGATCATTCGCGAACAAGGTGCGACCACGCTCACCGAAGCGCTGCGCAACACCGCCGGCGTCGGCACCTTCTTCCTGGGCGAGAACGGCAACACGAACACCGGCGACGCCGTCTTCATGCGCGGCTTCGACAGCTCCAGCAGCATCTTCGTGGACGGCATCCGCGACCTGGGCTCGGTCTCGCGCGACATGTTCAACATCGAGCAGGTCGAAGTCGTGAAGGGCCCGTCGGGCACCGATGTGGGCCGCACCTCGCCCACCGGCTACATCAACCTCGTCACCAAGAAGCCGAAGCTCGAAGACAGCTTCCTGGGCTCGCTCGGTTTCGGCAGCGCCGACTACAAGCGCGGCAGCATCGACTGGAACAAGTCGCTCAGCAGCGCCAATGGCATCGGCGCCGCCTTCCGCCTGAATGCGGCGATGGAAGACTCGGGCGTGCCCGGTCGCGACTTCGTCAAGAACAAGCGCACGGCGATTGCACCCTCGATCGCGCTCGGCCTGAATTCGCCCACGCGCTTCTACTTCGACTACCTGCACGTCGACCAGGACAACGTGCCTGATGGCGGCGTGCCGACCATCGGCCTGCCCAGCTATTCGAACCCCGATCCGACGGCCCTGGGCGCACGTCGCCGCAGCTTCCTGAACTACGCGGCACCGGTCGATCCGAAGAATTTCTACGGCACCGCCTACGACTTCAACAAGGTGACGGCCGACATGTTCACCGCGCGCGTGGAGCACGACTTCACGCCTGACATCACGCTGCGCAACACGACCCGCTACGGCAAGACGAAGCAGGACTACATGCTGACGGCGTTCATGCTCGGCGGCCTGGGCACCAACGGCAACCCGCCGCCCTCGGGCAACACCGCGTTCCTCAGCACGCCGATCCCGGGCCTGCCGTCGACCTGGACGACCACGCGCAACCTGCCGACCAACAAGAACCAGGAAAACACGATCTTCGTCAACCAGACGAACGTGACCGCCAAGTTCAACACCGGCAGCCTGAGCCACTCGCTCAGCGCCGGCGTCGAGCTGATCCGTGAAGAGCAGTCGAGCCTGGGCTACTTCAGCCCCGGCGCCACGTTCAACGGCAAGGTCGTGCAGAACGGCGCCTGGCCGGTGGCCAACCTGTACGCGCCGAACCCGTACGTGAACGGCTACAACCGCATGCTCAGCGGCGCCGACAGCAAGGGCGTGACCAACACGGTCGGCCTGTACGCCTTCGACACCATCAAGCTCAACGAGCAATGGCAGATCACCGGCGGCCTGCGCTTCGACCACTACAGCACCTCGTTCCAGAGCGCGACGCTGTCGACCGCAACGACCAACCCCGGCCTGCCGGTCGGCACGCTGGTGCCCTCGTCGCTCAAGCTCTCCGACAACCTGTTCACCGGCAAGATCGGCGTGGTCTACAAGCCCGCGAAGAACGGCAGCATCTACGCGGCCTACGGCACTTCGGCGCAGCCCCCGGGCGGCGCGAACTTCTCGCTGTCGGCCGCCGGCACGGGCAACAGCGCGGCGCGCACCGACTTCCTGCCGCAAAAGGCCAAGACCTTCGAAGTGGGCACGAAGTGGGACGTGCTGGACGACAAGCTGTCGCTGACCGGCGCGGTCTACCGCACCGACGTGACCAATGAAGTGGTGCAGGACCCGACCAACACCGCGCTGTACTACCAGAGCGGCAAGAAGCGCGTGCAGGGCATCGAGCTGGGCGTGGCGGGCACCATCACCGAACGCTGGGGCATGAGCGCCGGTTTCACGACGATGGACACCAAGGTGCAAAGCGGCCCCAACGTCACGGCCGACGGCACCAACGTGCTGACCTACACGCCGAAGAACTCCTTCACGGCCTGGACTACCTACCAGTTCCCGTTCGGCCTGACGGTCGGCGGCGGCGCGCGCTACAACGGCAAGCTGCACCGCGGCACCGACGGCGCCGTGGGCACGCCGGCCTACATCGACTCCTACTGGGTGTTCGATGCCATGGCGTCGTACCGCATCAACAAGAACGTCGACATCCAGCTGAACATCGCCAATGTGTTCGACAAGCAGTACGCGGCCGCCATCAACAAGAGCGGCTACCGCTACACGCCGGGCATCCCTCGCTCGGCCAAGATCACCGCGAACTTCGCGTTCTGATCCCGACGACCGCGTCGCCTCCGTGCCGGCCCTTGCGGCAGGCGCGGTGCGACACTCGAGCCCCGGCCTGCGCCGGGGCTTTTTTTCTTGTGGAGTTCACCGAAATGATGCTGCATGTGCCCGACGTGCTGAGCCCGGACCAGGTGCGCGAGATGCGCGCCGCACTCGACGCCACCCACTGGGTCGACGGCCGCGAAACCGTGGGAGACCAAGGCGCCCAGGTGAAGCGCAACCGCCAGTTGCCGGAGTCTTCGCCGGTCTCGCGCGAACTCGGCGCGACCATCCTGGCCGCGCTCTCGCGCCACGCGCTGTTCTTCTCGGCGGCACTGCCTGCGCGCTTCGTGCCGCCGCTGTTCAACCGCTACGAGGGCGGCGAGCACTACGGCGTGCATGTCGACGGTTCGGTGCGCGCGGTGCCGGGCAGCAGCCAGCAGCTGCGCACCGATCTGTCGTGCACCCTTTTCCTGAGCGATCCGGAGGATTACGACGGCGGCGAGCTGGAAGTGATCGACACCTACGGCTCGCACGAGGTCAAGCTGCCGGCCGGCGACCTCATCCTCTACCCGGCGAGCAGCCTGCACCGCGTGCACCCGGTCACGCGCGGGGCGCGGGTGTGCTCCTTCTTCTGGCTGCAGAGCATGGTGCGCAGCGACGCCCAGCGCGGCATGCTGTTCGAACTCGACCAGACCATCCAGAAACTGCGCGCCCGCCTGGGCGAATGCGAGGAAACCGTGGCGCTCACCGGCCACTATCACAACCTCTTGCGGCTCTGGGCCGAGGTGTAACACCGGCTTGCAAACTCCGACTGCATGTCAGTCATAGTGATTGCAAATGCGATGGATTCTTATTTATAATGAATCACATCCAACAGCCAGCCAACTGCCGCTTTCACTGCCATGATCGTTTGCGTCTGCCGCCGAGTCTCTGACCGTGAAATCGCACGTCACGTGCGCGCGGGCATGACTTTCGACGAAGTCCAGTTCGAACTCGGCGTGGCCACCCAGTGTGGCCAGTGTGAAGGTTGTGCCCGCGACATCGTGGCGCAGTGCAGTGTCTCTCACCCGGTCGCCGCCTTGAACTGCGAATCGGCGCCGAGAGCGATCCAGCTTGCCAACTCCATCAAGGAAAGCAAAGCATGGAACTCGTCTCGGCTCTCGGCGGCAGCCTGATCCTCGTCGCCGGCTCTGTCTGGTGGATTTTTCGCAAGTAGCGTCTCTGTAGCGGTTTTGCTGCAATCGGGGCACGATTTGTAGTGCCCGCATTCGAATGGTTGATCGTGTCTGACCGCTTTGCCCCCCCTCCCTCCTTTCTTGGCCTGTCGCGCACTGTCGTCATTGCCGGCGGTGTGATCCTGTTTCACGGCGCCGCGCTCTGGGCGCTGCAAAGCGGCCTGCTGCGCCGGGCCGCCGAAGTGGTGATTCCCGTCGAGATCCTGAGCCAGTTCGTCGAACCGCCGAAACCCAAGGCCGATCCGCCGCCCCCGCCTCCTCCGCCGCCGCAACCCAAGGTGAGCAAGGCGCCGCCGCCGCCGCGCCCGCAGGCCATCCGCGAACCCAAGCCGACGCCCGCGCCGAACGCGACCTCGGGCACCACCGAGCCGCCGCCCCCGCCTGCTCCACCGGCACCGCCCGCGCCGCCAGCCCCTCCCGCACCGCCGCCGTCGCCCCCGGCGCCGCCCGCCGTGCAGCTGCCGTCGAGCAATGCCGACTACCTGCAGAACCCGAAGGCGGTCTATCCCGCCATGAGCAAGCGGCTCGGCGAACAAGGCAAGGTGATCGTGCGCGTGCTCGTGGGCGCCGACGGCCTGCCCAAGAGCGCCGAGGTCAAGAAGTCCAGCGGCTTCGACCGCCTCGACGAGGCCGCCGTCGAATACATCATGAAATGCCGGTTCGTGCCCGGCAAGGTCAACGGCGTGGTGCAGGCCATGTCTTACGACGCCCCCGTCAACTACGTCCTGAACTAATTTTTCTCTGGAGCAACTTCGTATGGATTCCCAATTTGGCTTGATGAACGTCTGGAATCAGGGCGACTTCGTCACCAAGGCTGTCGCGGTTCTGTTGATCGGCATGTCCCTCGCATCGTGGATCGTGATCATCGTGAAGGCGCTCGACGTCATCAAATACAAGCGCCTGGCCAAGCACTCGCAGGACTTCTGGCACAGCGAAGATTTCGCCACCGCCCTGAACAAGCTGGGCACCGACGACAGCAACCCCTTCCGCGCCCTGGCGCTCGAGGGCCGCGAAGCCGCCGCCCACCACCGCAACACCAAGGCACACCTGCATGACGCGCTCGACGTGAGCGACTGGATCACGCGCGCCCTGCGCAACGGCATCGACGCCTTCACGGCACGCCTGCAGACCGGCCTGGCCATCCTCGCTTCGGTGGGTTCGACGGCACCCTTCATCGGCCTGTTCGGCACCGTCTGGGGCATCTACCACGCGCTGATGAGCATCGGCTCGGCCGGCCAGGCGACCATCGACAAGGTGGCCGGCCCGATCGGCGAAGCGCTGATCATGACGGCCCTGGGCCTGGCGGTCGCCATCCCCGCCGTGCTGGGCTACAACGCCCTGGTGCGCGGCAACAAGTTCGTGCTGACCAAGCTCAACAGCTTCGCCCACGACCTGCACGCCTACTTCGTGACCGGCGCCCGCGTGCAAAGCGGCAGCGGCGAAGCCGTCGTGGTTCCGCTCAAGAAGGGCTGAGCAGCATCATGGCTTTCGGAACGCAAGACGAACCCGATGAGGTGATGAACGAGATCAACATGACGCCGCTGGTCGACGTCATGCTGGTGCTCCTGATCATCTTCATCATCACCGTGCCGGTCATGAAGCACGCGGTCAACATCGACCTGCCCCGCGCCAGCAGCGAGCCCGAGCAGCCCAAGCCGCAGAACATCCTGTTCAGCGTCACGGCCGACGGCGCCTACTACTGGAACGAACAGAAGATCGACGACAGCGAGCTGCCGAACCGCCTGGCCGCCGAAGCCGCCAAGGAACCGCAGCCCGAGCTGCACATCCGCGGCGACAAGGCCGTGCGCTACGAGCGCGTGGCCAAGGCCATGGCCGAGGCACGCGAAGCCGGCGTGCGCAAGATCGGCTTCATCACCGAGC
Organism: Variovorax sp. GW822-FHT04A09; assembly: GCF_058801005.1. Lineage (NCBI taxonomy): Bacteria > Pseudomonadati > Pseudomonadota > Betaproteobacteria > Burkholderiales > Comamonadaceae > Variovorax > Variovorax sp. GW822-FHT04A09. The sequence goes on from NZ_JBXAMV010000001.1 coordinate 2,029,992, forward strand.
CCGACACGAAGTGATCTGAACGGGTGAATGACGGATCGAAAAAAAGTTGATCGCGACGATTGACTTTATATTGAGAATCATTATCATTCACTCATCGCTTCCATAAAGGGAACTCCAGATGCCAGCCACCCCGAATGCCTTTTCTGTCCTGAACCACCCTTCGCTCGACCAATCGGGTGGCGGTCATGCATCGATCCAGGTGGCGCGTCCGGCGCCGATGGTCGAAAGCACGGAGCTTCTGAAAGGAAGCAAGACCGTGGGCATCATGCACAACGGCTCGCTCTACCGGCTTCAAGCCACCAAACTCGGCAAGCTGATCCTGACCAAGTAGGTCGTTCGGCCCGCCCCTCGCGCAAGTTTCATCGTGGGGCGACTCGAGGAGATTCATCTCCGAAGGGTCGTTTTTTGCTAGCCAACGGTTCGCCGACTAGCCAAGCTTTTTTTCACGCTGAAGCCCCGAAAAAAGAAAACGCCGACCATCAGGTCGGCGTTTTGCTTTGGGCGAATGAAACGGCTTACAGGCCGAGCGCGGCGATGCCGGCCTTGGCGATCTGCGCATCTTCGTTCGACTTCACGCCGCTCACGCCCACAGCGCCGATGACGTGGCCGTCCTTCACGATCGGCACGCCGCCTTCGAGCAGGCCTTCCACCAGGGGCGCCGTCAGGAATGCGGTGCGGCCGCCGTTGATGATGTCTTCATAGACCTTGCTCTCGCGACGGCCCATGGCGGCGGTGTGTGCCTTGGCCGGAGCGATGTGCGAGGACAGCGCGGCGGCGCCGTCCAGGCGCTGCAGCCAGAGCAGGTTGCCGGCGTCGTCGGAGATGGCGATGGTCACGGCCCAGTTGTTCTTCAGGGCCTCGGCTTCCGCTGCAGCGGCGATGGCCTTGACGTCGGCGAGTTCGAGGAATGATTTGGTCTTCATGGATAGGCTCAGGTTGCGTCGAAACCCGACAGCATAACGGCGGGGCGCCGCAGCGTCCCGCGGGGGCTTAAGAACAACGGGCATACGGTCTTTGCAAGGCCCCCTCTTGCAGCCCCCTAGAATGCGCCCAACTGCGTGTCATTGCATGCAGCAACCTCAGGAGCTTCGGCCATGAACGACCGTGTGACCACCCTCGACACTTCCACCGGCTACGGCCAGACACTGCCGCAGGCCGAACGCCAGCGCGTGCTGCGCAATACCTACTGGCTGCTGGCGCTGAGCCTGCTGCCCACCGTGCTGGGCGCCTGGATCGGCGTGAGCACCGGCATCACCCGCTCGCTCACCGGCGGACTCGGCCTGATCGTCTTCCTCGGCGGCGCCTTCGGCTTCATGTTCGCGATCGAGAAGACCAAGAACTCCGCCGCCGGCGTGCCGGTGCTGTTGGGCTTCACCTTCTTCATGGGCCTGATGCTGTCGCGCCTGCTCGCGATGGTGCTGGGCTTCAAGAACGGCCCCGAACTGATCATGACGGCCTTCGGCGGCACCGCCGGCGTGTTCTTCGTGATGGCCTCGCTGGCCACGGTCATCAAGCGCGACCTGTCGGGCATGGGCAAGTTCCTGTTCGTCGGTGCGCTGGTGCTAATGCTCGGCGCCGTCATCAACGTCTTCGTGGGCTCGAGCACCGGCATGCTGGTGATCTCGGTGGCGGCCATCGGCATCTTCTCGGCCTACATGCTCTATGACCTGAAGCAGATCATGGACGGTGGCGAGACCAACTACATCAGCGCCACGCTGGCCCTGTACCTGGACATGTTCAACGTGTTCCAGAGCCTGCTGGCCCTGCTGGGCATCTTCGGCGGCGAGCGCGACTGAGCGGCTTGCTCCGACCCCAAGAAAAAAGGCCCCGAGGGGCCTTTTTTCATTCCAGCTCGAAGACCGCGATCGACTCGACGTGCGCGGTGTGCGGGAACATGTTCACCACGCCCGCGAAGGTGCAGCGGTAGCCCGCCTGGTGCACCAGCAGGCCGGCGTCGCGCGCCAGCGTCGACGGGTTGCAGCTCACGTACACGATGCGCTTGGGCGGCGTCCAGCCACCGGTGCGCAGTTCAGGCTGCTGGTGCAGGTCGGCCATCGCCTTGGCCAGCGCGAAGGCGCCTTCGCGCGGCGGGTCGACCAGCCACTTGTCGGCGCTGCCGTCGGCCACCAGCATCTCGGGCGTCATGTCGAACAGGTTGCGGGCCACGAACCGGGTGGCCGACAGCGCACGCCGCTCGGGCGTTGCAGGCTGATTTCTCTGGAAGTTGTCGGTGGCGCGTGCCACCAGCGTGTCGCTGCCCTCGATGCCCAGCACCTCGCGCGCCTGGCTCGCCAGCGGCAGCGTGAAGTTGCCCAGGCCGCAGAACCAGTCGATCACGCGCTCCTCGGGCTGCACATCGAGCAGGCGCAGCGCCTTGCCGACCAGCGCACGGTTGATGTGCGGGTTGACCTGGGTGAAATCGGTGGGTTTGAACGGCATCGTCACACCGAACGCGGGCAGGCGATAGGCCAGCGGTGTGCCGCCCTCCTCCAGCAGCTTCACGGTGTCCGGGCCCTTGGCCTGCAGCCACCATTGAACGCCCTCGTTCTCGGCCGCGAACGCCTTGAGCCGCCCGATGTCGGCGCCCGACAGCGGCTCCAGGTGCCGCAGCACCAGGGCGATGGTGCCCAGCGCGGTCGAGTCCGGAGCGTCGCCGCAGGCCAGCTCGATCTGCGGGCAGGTGTCGCGCGCGTCCATGGAACCGATCAGCGCGCGCAGCGGCATCAGCATGGCGCTGACCTGCTTGGGCAGCACGGGGCAGACCTGCATGTCGGCCAGGTAGCGGCTCTTGCGCTCGTGGAAGCCGATCAGCACCGTGCCCTTCTTGACCACGTGGCGCACCGACAGGCGCGCGCGGTAGCGGTAGTGCCAGGCCGGGCCTTCGAGCGGGCGCAGCACGTTCTCGGGCTTGACCTTGCCCAGGTGCCAGAGGTTGTCTTCCAGCGCACGCTGCTTCACCGCCACCTGAGCAGCGGCGTCCAGATGCTGCATCTTGCAGCCGCCGCACGCGCCTGTGTGCAGGCCGAAGTGCGGGCAGCCGGGGCGCACGCGCTGCGAGGACTCGCGGCGGATCTGCGTGACCGTGCCCTGCTCCCAGTTGTTCTTGCGGCGGTGGACGTTGAACTGCACCTCCTCGAAGGGCAATGCGCCTTCGATGAACACGACCATGCCGTCGGACTTGTGGGAGACGCCTTGCGCGTCCAGGTCGAGCGACTCGACCTGGAGCCATTCATCGGCGGGGCTCGCGGGGACTTTCTTTTCTTCGATGGATTCCGTCATCCCCCGATTGTCTCAGCGTGGCCGGGGCGGTCCGGCCGCGACGGGTTACCTTCTTTTCTTCACACCACTAGAACAGCGCGTCGCGGCCGACGCCGGAGCGCGCCAGCTGCTTGCGCATCTTGGCCAGCGCCTCGTTCTGGATCTGCCGCACGCGCTCGCGCGTCAGGCCCAGCCGCACGCTCAGCACCTCGAGCGTCTCGGGCTCCCGGTCGTGCAGGCCGTAGCGGCCTTCGAGCACCTCGCGCTCCCGCGCGTTGAGGGCCTGCACCCACTGGTCGAGCAGGCGCTCCACCTCGTGCGTGTGCGTCACGCCGGCGGGGTTGCCCTGTTCGTCGTCGGAGGCCACGGTGTCGGCGAGCGTGAAGCCTTCTTCGCCGCGCGCGTCGCCCGCATCGAGCGAACGCGGCGCCTCCGCCAGCGCCAGCAGGTCAGCCACCGCCTGCACCTCGCGGCCGAGCAGCGCGGCCACGTCCTCCACGCGCACGCCGTCCGGCCGGCTCGCGAGGAACTCCGCATCGCCCTCGAGCGTGCGGCGCGCACGCAGGACCTGCTGCAGTTCGCGCACGACATGCACCGGCAGGCGGATCGCCCGCGACTGCGTGATGACGGCGCGCTCGACCGACTGGCGGATCCACCAGGTCGCATACGTGGAGAAGCGAAACCCGCGCTCAGGCTCGAACTTGGTGATGGCATGCATCAGCCCGAGGTTGCCTTCCTCGATGAGGTCGGACAGCGGCATGCCGCGCCCCAGGTAGTTCTTGGCGATGTTGACCACGAGCCGCAGGTTGTGCTCGATCATCGACTGCCGCGCCGCGAAGTCGCCGGCGCGTGCGGCGCAGGCGGTGGTGTATTCCTCGGCGGGAGTGAAGAGCCCGGTGCGCCGGACCTGGCGCAGGTAGATGGTCAGGGCATCGGCGCCCTCGCCGCCCATGACCTCGGCGGTGGCGCCGTGAGGCGGGGCCGATGCTGCTGAGGGGATCGACGAATCTGCGGGGGAGTCGTCGGGAAAAGAGTCCGTGCTCAGCGGCTCGTCGCCGCTGTCCTGATGACCATTGCGGCCACCGTTGCTTCGAGGTGAAGGGCTGCCCTGCCCCGCCAGCCCACGCACGGGCAGTGTGCGAAGAGGGCGGGAGGCAGCCATGGCATCACCGGTTGGGCAGGTAACGCGACGGGTCGACGGGCTTGCCCTGGCGGCGGATCTCGAAATGCAGCTTCACGCGATCAGCGTCGCTGTTGCCCATCTCGGCGATCTTCTGGCCCTTCTGAACCGACTGATCTTCCTTCACGAGCAGCGTCTGGTTGTGCGCATACGCCGTGAGGTAGGTGTTGTTGTGCTTCAGGATGATCAGGTTGCCGTAGCCGCGCAGGCCGGCACCGGCGTAGACCACACGGCCATCGGCCGCGGCCAGCACGGGGTCGCCGGCCTTGCCGCTGATGTCGTAGCCCTTGTTCTTGGCTTCATCGAAACCGGCGATCAGCGAACCGCTGGCAGGCCAGATCCAGCCCAGGTCGTCGTCGCCCGAGCTGCCCGGGCCCGAAGGCGAGGCCGTGACAGGCGGCTTGGTGGTGCCGCTCGCGCCGCTGGCCGGCACGGCCGGCGTGACGGACGCCTGCGGAGCCACAGGCTTGGTCGTCGCCTCGGTGGCCGCAGCAGGCGCAGAGGTGGACGGTGCGGTGGCGACCGCCGTGCTCCCGCCGGTCGGTGGAATCACGCGCAACACCTGGCCGACTTCGATCAGGTCGGGGTTGTCGAGGTTGTTCCAGCGCACGATGTCCTGCCAGCGCTGGCCCGTTTCGCTGCCGATGCGACGGATGGAGTCACCGGGGCGCACGGCGTAGTAGCCGGGCTTGCCGTAGTTCTCGATACCGGGGAGCGGTTTGCCGGACGCGTCGGTCGTGATGGGAGGACCGCCGGGCGTCGTTGCCCCGGGTGCGCGCGTCATGGTGCCCCGGTCTTCGACCGGTGCGGGACCGCGCGGTGCGGAGCAGCCCGCGATCACGAGCACAACAGCCAACGTGATGCCTGCGAACAAACTCCGATTGCCAAAACCCTGCATTTGTTATTCCTTCAAGCGATGCCCGATTTTAGGGGGACAAAGTGAACCGCCTCAAGAATGCGCCGCTCGAGCCCACGGGGGGTCTTGTCGATCACGACGAGGGCCTGTCCACCGGTGGCGGAATGGGTCGGCGCGACGATGCGCCCGCCCACCGCGAGCTGCGTGATCCAGGCCTCGGGCACGGCCTCACCGCCTGCCGCGGCGATGATGCCCGCGTACGGCGCACCCTTCGCGTAACCGATCATGCCGTCGCCCAACATCAGGTGGACGGTGGCCAGACGGAAGTGCCGCAGATTGGTGCGCGCACGCTCGTGCAACCCGCGCAGGCGCTCGATGCTGTAGACCTCGGTGGCCACCTCGTTCAGCACCGCGGCCTGGTAACCGCAGCCGGTGCCGATCTCGAGCACGCGGCCCAGCCGCTCCTGCGGCTTGCCGACCAGCGCCGGCGCGCCCAGCAGCAGCTCGATCATGCGGGCCACCACATTGGGCTTGGAAATGGTCTGTCCCAGCCCGATCGGCAGGCTGGTGTCTTCATAGGCCTGGTTGACCAGCGCGCTGTCGACGAAGCGATGCCGCTCGACAGTGCCCATGGCGCGCAGCACGCGCGCGTCGGTGATGCCCTGTGCCGCGAGCTTTTGCACCATGCGCGCCCGCACGGCGTCGGACGCCATCGAGGGCGTGGACGGGACCATCGGCTTGACCGGCACAGCGGGCATGCGCCCGCGCGTGGCGGCCGAAGCGGTGGGGGTCAGTCGAACCGGGAAACTGGGCCGCGGAGGGGTCGCCATGTCGTCAATTGCCGAGACGGGCAACCGTCTCGCGCCATTGGCCCAGGTTGGCATGGTCGGTCAGGTCGATCTGCAAGGGCGTCAGCGCGATGTGGCCGGCCGCGGTCGCGTGGAAGTCGGTGCCCTCCCCGCTGTCCTTGGCGCTGCCTGCACCGGCGATCCAGTACATGGTTTCGCCGCGCGGACTGTCCTGCGTGATCACCTTTTCGGCGGCGTGGCGGCGCCCGAGCCGGCACACCTTGACCGGTTTCAGTTCGTCGAACGGGCGGTTCGGCACGTTCACGTTGAGCAGGAAGGCGGGGCCGCCGAGCATCTTTTCGCGCTCGATCTGCTGCACCAGCCGGCGCGCCACCTGGGCCGCCGCATCCACGTGCGCCCAGCCCTTTTCGATCTGCGAAAAGGCGATGGCCGGGATGCCGAACAGGTAGGCCTCCATCGCCGCGCCCACGGTGCCTGAATAGATGGTGTCGTCGCCCATGTTGGCGCCGTTGTTGATGCCCGAGACCACCAGGTCAGGACGGTAGTCGAGCAGGCCCTTGAGCGCGATGTGCACGCAATCGGCCGGCGTGCCCGTCACGTAGCGGAAACCGTTGTGCGCCTTGTGCACATACAGCGGTGCGGCCAGCGTGAGTGCGTTCGACTTGGCGCTGTTGTTGTGCTCGGGTGCCACCACCTCGACGTCGGCGATGTCCTTGAGTGCGTCGTGCAACGCGACGATGCCCGGCGCCTGAAAGCCATCGTCATTGGAAATAAGTATCTTCATGGTGCTTCTGGGTGCAGCGGATTGTAGGTGCGGGGTGCGTCGCAGCAGGGACAACGCCACACCACAGCGCCGCCTATCATCGCCCCGAATTCATTGCCCACACGACTCATTCGAAGGAGACCCCGAGCATGCACGCATGGCTTTGCGAAAACCCCACCGGCGTTGACGCGCTGACCTGGAAAGAACTGCCCACCCCCACGCCGGGCCCGGGCCAGGTGCTGATCGAGATCAAGGCGGCCAGCCTGAATTTCCCCGACCTGCTGATCGTGCAGAACAAGTACCAGATGAAGCCGCCGCTGCCCTTCGTTCCCGGATCGGAATATGCGGGCGTGATCCAGGCGGTGGGCGAAGGCGTCACACACCTCAAGGTCGGGCAGAACGTGGCGTGCCTGTCGGGCACCGGCGGCTTCGGCACCCACACGCTGGCACCCGCCGCGCTGTGCATGCCGCTGCCCGAAGGTTTCGGCCATGTCGACGCAGCCGCTTTCATCATGATCTACGCCACCTCGTGGCACGCACTGATGGACCGCGCGCAACTCAAGGCCGGCGAAACCGTGCTGGTGCTCGGCGCGGCCGGCGGCGTGGGCACAGCAGCCATCCAGATCGCCAAGGCGGCGGGCGCCAAGGTGATTGCCGCGGCATCGACCGACGAAAAGTGCGAACTCTGCCGCTCGATCGGCGCCGACGCGACGATCAATTACACGACGCACGCACTGCCCAATGGTTTCCGTCATGCCATCAAAGCCGCAACCGATGGCAAAGGCCCGGATGTGATTTACGACCCCGTGGGCGGCGATTTCGCAGAACCGGCATTCCGCTCGATCGGCTGGCGCGGTCGCTATTTGGTGGTCGGTTTTGCATCGGGCCCGATCCCGTCGCTGCCATTGAATCTGACGCTGCTCAAAGGCGCGTCGCTGGTGGGCGTGTTCTGGGGCGATTTCGCGAAGCGCGAACCCAAGGCCAATGCGCAGATGATGGCCGAATTGGCCCAGTGGTACGGCCAGGGAAAAATCAAGCCGGTGATCGACAGCACGATGCCGATGTCCGAATTGAAGGCCGCCTATGCGCACATGGGATCGCGCGGCGTCAAGGGAAAACTGGTGATGGTGAACTGATCGGACGCGCGCACATCACTGTGCGCGCCTTCCAATAAAAAAGCCCGCCGAAGCGGGCTTTTTTATTGGGCGAATGTCCAACTGATTCTGCAGGCAATCACTTGATCTCGTAATCGGAGAGCGACTTGCCGGCTGCCAGGGCTTCCGTGACCCAGCGCGGCTTGCGGCCGCGGCCACCGGACCAGGTTTCGCCCGTCGGGCCGCGGTATTTGGCGGCGGCCTTGGCGGCTGCAGGACCTGCGCTGCGCTTGGTTGCGGCGGCACGGCCACCACCCAGCTTCAGATCGGAAGCGGTCAAACCGTATTCCGCAATCTTCCTGCGCACTTCTTCGATCACGCCGGCCCGTTCCTGGTTACGCAGGTCTTCGGCCTGCTTGCGCAATTGCGCAATCTGCTCGTCGTGCTTCTGGATCTGGGAATTGATATCGGCGAGTGACGAAGCCATTGTTGGACTCCTGTTGTGAATTGAAAACGGCTGAATTCTAATTCAAACCACTTTTGCCACAAGCGCCTTTTCAGCAGAAAAATGCAGGCGCATTGGTTGAATGCAACAACCCGCAACACACGCGCACCATTTTGGGTACTTTCAAAATCGGGGCGAAGGAGGAAAGAACGCGGCGTGCAACCAGGCGCTTGAAGCGACGGCGAAGCCAGAAATGACAACGCCGGGCAAGCCCGGCGTTGGAATCCCTTGGGTGCTATTGAGAAATAGCGCTGGGACTGAATTTTTTGGGGTGGCTGATGGGACTCGAACCCACGACGACCAGAATCACAATCTGGGACTCTACCAACTGAGCTACAGCCACCGTAGAGCCTCTGATTGTAGCGTTAAAAATCGCGGCTTTCGCTCCCGCGATCACCAAAGACGCTGAAATGCCACATTGACATGCAACCCAGCGCCTTCAGAGACCGTCCGCGATGGCCTGCCGCCACACATGCGCCCTGCCCCATGGGCATAACTTCGCAGTCGCCCGTTCGATGTGCCTGGACGACGCTGAGCCGCGAATGGCTCCGCTATCATGAATGCGAGCGGCCCGACCGGGCCCGGCTTTCGCCACTTCACTTCATCAAAGGAACTTCTTCATGAGCATCGTCTGGACTATCCTGATCGGGTTCGTCGTGGGTCTCGTGGCGCGGGCCGTCAAGCCGGGCAACGATTCCGCCGGCTTCATCGTGACCACGCTGATCGGCATTGCAGGTTCGCTGGGCGTGACCTACCTCGGCCAGGCGATGGGCTGGTACACCGCCGGCCAGGGCGCCGGCTTCATCGCCTCCGTGCTGGGCGCGATCGTGCTGCTGATTCTCTACGGCCTCATCAAGCGCAAGAGCTGATGCCCCTGACGCCGCGCCGCGCAACGCGGCCGGCGGTTCTTCCGGCTGCCTGGGCCCCATACTTCTTCAGCCAGCCTCGCGAGGCTTCCCGCCAATGCCCCGCAAACCACGCGCCCGTCATCACGTCTATGTGGTCGAACTCGACGACCGCGCCTGGAACAACGGCCGCTTCCGGCGCGCCAACCCCGACTACCAACTCGGCAAGCCCTTCGTCTATGTCGGCATGACCGGCCTGGACCCCGACATCCGTTTCGACAAGCACAAGGCCGGCATCCAGGCCAATCGCTTCGTGCAGGAATTCGGCCTGCGGCTGTTGCCCGCGCTCTACGAACGCTACAACCCGATGCCGTATGACGATGCGCGGCTGATGGAGGTCGACCTGGGCATCGCCCTGCGCCGCGCCGGCTACGGCGTCTGGCAGGCCTGACGCGGTTCAGGAGTAGGTGACCCAGTCCGCATACGCCGGGCCGTCGAGGTGCGGCAAGGTGTTGTAGGTCACGAGCATGTGCCGCTTCGGCGTGAAGGCGAACTCGGTCACCGAGCTGTTGCGGATGCGCAGGTTGAGCTCGATGGTCGTCTCGGCGCTGGTGCCCAGCACATGGCCGACCGCGGTGCTGATCGGCCCGCCGCTCGACACCACCAGCACCTTCGCGCCGTGGTGCCGCTCGCGCACATGGTCGAGCGCCGTGGTCACGCCGGCCAGGAAATCGACGTAACTCGGCATGCCGACTGGCGCCGTGCGCCCCTGCATCCATGCACCCAACCCGTCGCGCAGCAGGCGGAAGTGATGGCGGTACATCTCGGGTGAATCAGGCTTCTCGAGCTTGCCCTGGTGCACCGTGGCAATGACGGCTTCGCTGTCGTACTCGTTGAGCCCCGGCCATGGGAGCACGTCGTCACGCGACAGCCCGAGCCCCTGCGCGATGCCCTCCCAGGTCTGCTTGTGGCGCTTCAGCGTGCCGGTGATGACGGCATCGAAACGCATGCCGCGCTCGCGCCAGTATTCACCCAGGCGCACGGACTGCCGGTGTCCGAGTTCGCTCAGGTTGTCATAGTCGGCAGCACCGAAACTGGCCTGCCCGTGGCGCACGAGGTAAAGGGTTCCCATGCGCCGGATTCTGGCAAGAAGCGCGAACCGCGCTTGTCCCTCGTGCGACCAAAAAAAAAGCCCGGGTCGTCGAACCCGGGCTTGTTGCGAGCAGCAGTTGCCCGTCTGTGTCTCAGCGCGCCGCTGCAGCAGCCGGCAGCGTGTCCGCCGGCTTCGGCACGAGGATCTCCACCTTGAAGCGTTGCTTCAGCAGCTCGTAGTAGGCAGCGGCTTCGGCGGCGGTCACCGACTGGGCGATCTGCATGCTTTCCTGCTGCGCCTGTTCGGCCGTCGGCGGCGTGCGCGGCACGACCTTGGTCACGCGGACCACGGCATAGCCTTGCGTGCCGAGATCCACGCCGAGCAGCGCGGGCAGCTTGGCGCCGTCGGCACGCAGTGCGGCGTCGATCACCGGCGTCGGCTGCGACTGGGCATCGATGCGCGACACCGTGACCGGTGCGCCGAAGGTAGCGCCGTCGGCCTTCACCTTCCAGGCGGCGAGCTTGGCTTCGCCCTCGGTCTTGGCCAGTGCTGCGGCGCGCTCGGTGATGAGCTGTGCGCGGATCTTGTCCTTCACCTCGGCCAGCGGAATCGGATGCGCGGCCGTGTACTGCGTCACGCGGCCCGATGCGAGCTGGTTCGGACCGACTTCGATGGCTTCGGTGTTCTGCTTGCGGTCGAGCGAGTCGGAGGCATACAGCGCCTGCAGGAAGTTGCGGCTGGCGAGCGGGCCGGTGGCGCCCGGCGCGGGCGTGCGCGGCACGTTGGTGGCGGTCTGGATCGTGAGCTTCAGCTTCTCGGCGGCCGGCCTCAGGCTCTCGGGCTGCTGATAGACGGTGTCCGTGAAAATTTCCGCAGCCTTCGCGAATTCCTGCGTGGCCTGTTGGGCGCGCACTTCGTTCTCGATGGTCGCGCGCACCTTCTCGAAAGGCGGCACCACGGCCGACTTGATGTCGGTCAGCTGAATGATGTGATAGCCGAACTCGGTCTCGACGAGGTCGCTGATGTCGCCCTTCTTGAGCGCGAACATCGCGTCTTCGAAAGGCTTGACCATCGCGCCGCGCGTGACGAAGTCGAGGTCGCCGCCCTTCTCGGCCGAGCCGGGGTCCTGCGAGTTCTTGCGTGCCACGTCGGCGAAGGTGTTCGGCGCCTTCTTCACGTCGGCCAGCAGCTGCTCGGCCTTGGCCTTCGCCTTGGCGCGGTCGCCGCTGGACATGCTGGCGGGCGCGGTGATCAGGATGTGGCTCGCACGGCGCTCTTCCTTGGTACCGAAGCGCGCGGTGTTCTGCTCGTAGTAGGTCTTGAGGTCGGCTTCGTTCGCGACGATGTTCTTCTTCGCGGCTTCGAGGTCGAGCACGAGGTACTCGATGCTGGCCTGCTCCGGCGCCTGGAACTGCGACGTGTGGTCCTTGTAGTAGGTCTCGATGTCGGCATCGCTGACCGTGACCTTCGACGCGAAGCTCTCGGGCGCGAAGCGCGCGACCTGGATTTCACGACGGTCGTAGAAGGCATTCACCGTGGCCGCGGTCAGTGCCGCCGGTGCGAAACTCGTGCCCGTCACGCCCAGCAGCACCTGCTGCGAGGCCATGTCGGCGCGCACCGATGCTTCGTACTGCTCGGGCGTGCGGCCGGTGGCGCGCAGGAAGGCTTCGCGGTCGAACTTGCCGTCGGCCGTGCGGAATGCAGCCAGGCCGGCGTCCTGCGCGAACATGCGCGTAAGGCGGTCTTCGGACACCGACATGTTGGTCTTGACCGCCGCGGCCGCCAGCACGCGATCGCGCACCATGCGTTCCAGCGTGGCGTAGCGCAGCGCGTCGGAATCGAGCAGCGTCGGATCGACGTTGGGCGACTGCTGGCGGATGCGGTCGGTCTCGACGCGGTGCTGCTGGTCCCACTCGGGCTTGGTGATGTCGTGACCCTGGATGCGGGCCACCTTCTCGTCGCCGCCCATGCCCTGGTAGCGCTCGACACCAAAGAAGACGAACGAGGGAATGATCAGCAAGAACAAGAAAATCATCACGACTTTGTTGTACTTGCGGAAGGTATCAAACATGCTTGAACACTCTTTTTCGACGGGCGCCGGACGGCAATAAAAAAGGCGAACCGGTGTTCGCCTTTGCATCGGGTGGTGGTGGGTGCTGAGGGGCTCGAACCCCCGACCTACGCCTTGTAAGGGCGCCGCTCTACCAACTGAGCTAAGCACCCCACCTGGAATACTCTCCGAGTCTACAGCCTCAGTTCAGCGCGTCTTTGAGCGCCTTGCCGGGACGGAACTTCGGGATCTTGGCTGCCTTGATTTTAATCGCGTCGCCGGTGCGGGGATTCCGGCCGGTGCGGGCTGCGCGTTTGCCGACTGCGAAAGTGCCGAAACCGACGAGCGACACGGAACCGCCCTTCTTGAGCGTGGTACGAATGGCGCCAATGGTGGATTCGAGCGCACGGGTCGCTGCGGCTTTGGAAATATCGGCGTTCTTTGCGATGTGCTCAATCAGTTCGGTCTTGTTCACAAGGGCCCCTTGTCGAAAAAAAGTTGGTCGGCTTTCGTCAGCTGCGACCTGGCCGCGACGGGAGCGACTCAAGAACATGGCAGGCCTGACGCCTCGGCAGCGCACTGCCAGCGAGGATTACAACCACTGGTCTGCGGGGTGTCAATAAGACACAACGCACTGCAGCCCAGCGGAGCGCGCGATTTTAGGGGCGTTTCGCGACGTACTTTTCAAAGGGCCTCGGCAATTGCCTTTCCGAGGTCGGCCGTGCCCGCCCGACCGCCGATGTCCGGCGTGCGCGGTGCGCCGCTTTGGGGCGCGAGCACCTTCTCGATGGTCGCCAGGATCGCGTCGTGCGCGTCCTTGTGGCCGAGAAACTCCAGCATCATCGCGCCGCACCAGATCTGGCCGATCGGGTTGGCGATGCCCTGCCCGGCGATGTCGGGGGCCGAGCCGTGCACCGGCTCGAACAACGAGGGCGTGGTGCGCTCGGGGTTGAGGTTGGCGCTGGGCGCGATGCCGATGGTGCCGGTGCAGGCCGGGCCCAGGTCGGACAGGATGTCGCCGAACAGGTTGCTCGCCACCACCACGTCGAAGAAGTCGGGCCGCTGCACGAAGTGCGCCGTGAGGATGTCGATGTGGAACTTGTCCAGCGTGATGCCCGGGTAGCCCTTGGCCATTTCCACCACGCGCTCGTCCCAGTACGGCATGGTGATCGAGATGCCGTTCGACTTGGTGGCGCTGGTCAGGTGCTTCTTCGGCCGCGATTGCGCGAGCTCGAAGGCGAACTTCAGCACGCGGTCGACGCCCACACGCGACATCACGGTTTCCTGCACCACGATCTCGCGCGGCGTGCCCTGGTACATGCGCCCACCGATGCTCGAATACTCGCCCTCGGTGTTCTCGCGCACGATGTACATGTCGATCTCGCCGGGCGCGCGCGGCGTGCCGTCGCGGCGCACCACGGGCGCGACGATGCCGGGCATCAGGCGCGCGGGACGCAGGTTGATGTACTGGTCGAACTCGCGGCGGAACATGAGCAGCGAGCCCCACAGCGACACGTGGTCGGGAATCTTCTCGGGCCAGCCGACCGCACCGAAGAAGATGGCGTCGTGGCCGCCGATCTGGTCCTTCCAGTTGTCGGGCAGCATCTGGCCGTGCTTCTCGTAATAGTCCCAGCTCGAGAAGTCGAAGTGGTCGAACTTCAGGTCGATGCCGAATTTGCGCGCCGCCGCATCGAGCACGCGCAGCCCCTCGGGCATGACTTCCTTGCCGATGCCGTCGCCGGCGATGACTGCGATTCTGTGGGTGCTCATGAAGTGGCTCCTGGGTGTTCAGGGGAAACGAAAAAATTCAGCGCCTCAGCCAGCAAGGCATCGGGGGCTTCTTCGGGGATGTAGTGGCCGCAGGGCAGCGCGCGGCCCGACACGTCGTCGGCGCGCTCGCGCCACAGCGAGAGCACATCGAACGCGCGCCCCACCGCCCCGTGCTCGCCCCACAGCACGCGCAGCGGCTGCGCGAGGCGACGGCCGGCGGCGATGTCGGCGCGGTCGTGCACGAGGTCGATGGTGGCGGAGGCGCGGTAGTCCTCGCAGATGGATTCGGCGGTGCCCGGGATGGCGATGCAGCGTTCGTACTCGGCCAGCACCTCGGGCGCGAACGGCGCAAGCCCCGCGTGCCGCCCGCCCATCACGCTGCGCACGTAGCGCACCGGGTCGGACGCAATCAGCGCCTCGGGCAGCGGCGGCGGCTGGATCAGGAAGAACCAGTGCCAGTAGGCCTTGGCAAACGCTTCGGAGGTGTGTTCGTACATGGCCAGCGTCGGGGCGATGTCGAGCAGCAGCATGCGCTCGACCGCGCCGGGATGGTCGGCCGCGAGCCGGTGCGCCACGCGCGCGCCGCGATCGTGCGCGAGCACGGCGAAGCGTTCGAAACCATGGTGATGCATGGCGGCCAGCGCGTCGCGCGCCATCTCTCGCTTGCTGTAGGCCGCGTGTTCGGCGTCGGCCGCCGGACGGCCCGAGTCGCCGTAGCCGCGCAGGTCCACGGCGATCACCGTGAAGCGCTCGGCCAGCGCGGGCGCCACGCGGTGCCAGATCGCATGCGTCTGCGGATGGCCGTGCAACAGCAGCAAGGGTGCGCCCTGCCCGCCGATGCGACCGTGGATGCGCACGCCATCGCGAGCGATGTCGAAGCGGGGGAAGTCGAGGAAGGAAGCCGTCACGCCGCGATTGTGCGTTGCACCCTGGCGGCCATCAAGCAACAATCAGCCAATTCATACTTTCCAATCTGGCATGAATCCCCACGCGATGGAACGCGGCGATCTCGAACTGGTGCTGGCCATCCGCGACCAGGGCAGCCTGGCCGGCGCGGCCGCCACGCTCGACGTGGTGCCCTCGGTCATCACCAAGCGGCTCGGCGCGCTGGAGGCCCGGCTCGGGCAGCGGCTGTTCGACCGCACGACGCGGCGGCTCAGCGTCACGGCCGAAGGCGAGGCCGTGTGCCTGCATGCGCGCACGCTGCTCGAAGGCTTCGCGGCGCTCGAAAGCGAACTCGGCGAACGGCAGAACGCGCTGATCGGCACGGTCCGCCTCGCGGCCACCTTCGGCTTTGGCCGGCACTGGCTCGGCCCGGCACTCGCGGACTTCCAAGCGCAGCACCCCGGCCTGCAAGTCGAGCTGCTGCTGACCGAGCAACTGCCCGACCTCGGCGCCGAAGGCTACGACGGTGCGGTCTGGCTGTGGGCGGTGCAGCAGCACCGCGCCGCCGACTGGACCACGCGCCGCATCGCACGCAACCAGCGCGTGCTGGCCGCCTCGCCCGACTACCTGGCACGCCGCGGCACACCGGCCACGGTGGAGGCGCTGGCCACGCACGACTGCCTGATCGCGCGCGAGAACGGCGACGCCGCGCAGTCGCGCCAGTTCGCGCTCTGGACGCTGCGCCATGCGCGCGACGGCAGCACGGCGCGCGTGCGGGTGCAAGGCCCGCTCACGAGCAATTCAGGAGAGATGGTGCGCGACTGGTGCCTCGCGGGCCACGGCGTCATGCTGCGCAGCCTCTGGGACATCGCACCGCAGCTGGCGAGCGGCGAACTCGTGCGCGTGCTGCCGTCGTACAGCATGCCCGACGCCGACATCCACTGGGTCGCGCCGTGGCGGCCGAAGACGCCGCGCCGCGTGCGCCTTTTGGTCGATCACCTGGTCGAGCAGTTCCGCTCGGAGCCCTGGAAGCCGGCCAAGCCGGGCGGGCGCTGAAAAAGAGAAAGCGCCGTCAGCGCTCCGCGCGCACCACGAGGCTCACGCCGACGGCCGTCAGCCCGATGCCCAGCACCGTGGTCCAGGTGATCGGTTCGGCGAACAGCAGCCAGGCCATCAGCGCCGTGCACGGCGGCACGAGGTACAGCAGGCTGGTGACGGCGGTGGCCGTACCGCGCTGGATCAACATATAGAGCAGCGAGCTGCCGCCCAGCGACAGCGCCAGCACCGACCACGCCATGGCGCCGATCGAATGCGTGTTCCATTCGATGGCCTGCGCCTCGAGCGCGGCAAAAGGCAGGGTCACGAGCAGCGCGGCGGCCATCTGCACCGCGCTGGCGCTGCGCACGTCGCAGGGCGCGACGAAGCGCTTCTGGTACAGCGTGCCCGCCGTGATCGACAGCAGCGCCATCACGGCCAGCCCCATCGTCAGCGCGTTGACCTCGGTGCCCTGCCCCAGCTTGCGCGACACCACCAAGACCAGCCCGGCGAAACCCAGCGCAAGCCCGGTCCACTGCCGCCCCGAAATGCGCCCGCCGTTGAAAGACAGCCACACCGCCGTGAGCACCGGCTGGATGCCGACCAGCAGCGCCACGAGCCCCGCGCCCATGCCCGCATGCACCGCCGCCCAGACGCCACCGAGATAACCGGCCTGCATCAGCACGCCCGTGACCGCCAGGTGCCCCCATTGCGCGCGCTTCGCCGGCCACGCTACGCGCGCGAGCATGACCCACACGCCGAAGCAGGCGAGCGACAGCGCATAGCGCACGGCGAGGAACTTGAGGGGTGGCGCGTAGGGCATGCCATAGCGCGCAACGATGAAACCCGTGCTCCAGATCAGCACGAAGACCGCCGGCATCGCCCGCAGCCAGCCTGCGTTGCGGACCGAGACGGCCGCGGTCATTTGGAATGGGCCCGGATCTCGGGAATGGCCTTTTGCAGGTAATAGACCATCGACCAGACAGTGAGCACCGCCGAGATCCAGATCAGCCACTGGCCCCACAGGCCGGTGTCGATCACCTTGAAGAGGTGCCCGTCATAGAGCAGGAAGGGAATCGCGACCATCTGCACGGTCGTCTTGACCTTGCCGATCATGTGGACCGCCACGCTCTTGCCGGCGCCGATGCGCGCCATCCATTCGCGCAGCGCCGAGATGGCGATCTCGCGGCCGATGATGATGAGCGCCACGAACACGTCGGCACGCTGCAGGTGCACCAGCACCAGCAGCGCGGCGCAGACGAGAAACTTGTCGGCCACCGGATCGAGGAAGGCGCCGAAGGAAGAGGTCTGGTTGAGCTTGCGCGCCAGGTAGCCGTCGAGCCAGTCGGTGGCGGCGAACACGATGAACATGACCGTGGCGATCAGGTTGCGCGTCGGTTCGCTGATCGGCAGGTAGAAAACGCCGACGATCAACGGAATCGCGACGATGCGCGTCCAGGTCATGATGGTCGGTAGGGTCCAGAACATGCGGGCGATTGTGTCATGCACGCGTGAAGCGCCGGAAGGACGGGGGCAATCCCGGCTTCAACGCAGCGCGCGATAGATTTCCTCGGCCAGTTCGGTGGCAATGCCCTCGACCGAGGTGAGGTCTTCGACGCTCGCCGCCGCCACGCCGCGGATGCCGCCGAAACGCTGCAGCAGGCGCGCCCGGCGCTTCGGGCCGATGCCCGGAATGTCTTCGAGCTGGCTGCCGCCCACGCGCACCTTGGCGCGCTTGGCCCGCATGCCGGTGATGGCGAAGCGGTGCGCCTCGTCGCGGATCTGGGCCACGAGCATCAGGGCGGCCGAATCCTTGCCGAGGTAGACCTTCTCGCGGCCGTCGGCAAACACCAGTTCTTCAAGCCCGACCTTGCGGCCTTCGCCCTTCTCGACGCCAACGATCAGCGACAGCGGCAGGCCCAGTTCGCTGAACACCTCGCGCGCCATCGACACCTGACCCTTGCCGCCGTCGACCAACACCAGGTCGGGCATGCGCGCGGCCGGCGTCCTGGGCGGCGGCGCCTCGACGCCTTCGGCCCCTTCGCTTTCCGCGTCGCCCGGGGCCAGGGCCTCGGTCTCGGCCGCCATCGCCTCGGCCAGCTTGCCGTAGCGGCGGTGCAGCACCTGACGCATGGCGGCGTAGTCGTCGCCGGGCGTGATGCCCTCGATGTTGTAGCGGCGGTACTCGCGGTTCTGCATCGTGTGGTGCGCGAACACCACGCACGAGGCCTGCGTGGCCTCGCCCGCCGTGTGCGAGATGTCGAAGCATTCGACGCGGAAGTTGTCCAGGTCGTCCGACGCCAGCTCGAGCGCGTCGGCCAGCGCGCGGGTGCGCGCCTGCTGCGAGCCCTCTTCGGCCAGCAGCCGCGCCAGCTGCAGGCCGGCATTCGTCTCGGCCATCTCGAGCCAGTGGCGGCGCTGTTCGTGCGGCTGGAACACCGCCGTGACGCGCGCGCCGGCCTGCTGCGAGATCGCCTCGATGAGCGCGCGGCTCACCTGCCGGCCCAGCACCAGCGTGGCGGGCACCGGCACGTCGATGTAGTGCTGGGCGATGAAGGCCTCGAGCACCTGGACCTCGATCGGGTCGGCGACCACCGGGTCGGCACCTTCTTCGGCGTCGAGCTCGCCATGGTGGATCTGTGCCGCGTCGTCCACATGCACCGGAAAGTACGCGCGGTCGCCCAGGTGGCGCCCGCCGCGCACCATCGCGAGGTTGACGCAGGCCTTGCCGCCCTGCACCTTGACCGCGAGGATGTCCACGTCCTTGTCGGACACCACCTCGATCGACTGCTGATGCAGCACGCGCGAGATCGCCGACATCTGGTTGCGCAGCTCGGCCGCCTGCTCGAACTCGAGCTTCTCGGCATGCGCCGTCATGCGCTGCTCCAGCGTGGAGAGCACGCCCTGCGTGTCGCCGAGCAGGAAGGCCTCGGCGCTGGCCACGTCCTGCGCGTAGGCCTCGGGCGAAATGAGGCCCACGCAGGGGCCGCTGCAGCGCTTGATCTGGTACAGCAGGCAGGGCCGCGTGCGGTTGGCGTACACCGTGTCCTCGCAGGTGCGCAGGCGGAACACCTTCTGCAGCAGCTGGATCGATTCCTTCACCGCCCACGCGCTCGGGTACGGACCGAAGTAGCGGTGCTTCTTGTCGACCGCGCCGCGGTAGTAGGCCAGCCGCGGAAACCCGTGCGAGGCGATCTTCAGGTAGGGGTAGCTCTTGTCGTCGCGAAACAGGATGTTGTAGCGCGGCTTGAGCGTCTTGATCAGGTTGTTCTCAAGCAGCAGCGCCTCGGCCTCGGAGCGCACCACGGTGGTCTCCATGCGCACGATCTTCGAGATCATGTGGCCGATGCGGGTGCCCCCGTGGCTCTTCTGGAAGTAGTTGGCAACCCGCTTCTTGAGGTTGCGCGCCTTGCCCACATACAGCACGGCGCCGGCCGCGTCGAAATAGCGGTAGACACCCGGCAACTGCGGCAGGGCCGCGACTTCGCTGAGCAATTGATCGGAATGCACGTCGGACATGGCGGCTATTGTGGCGCGCGGCGTGAGGGCCGGCTGGGCCCGACGCAAAGGCGACACGGACAGGAACGGAATGTGCTCAAGATCGCAGCGGGCGCCGGGGGGCGCCCATTGTCTTTTTTGGCATTCAAATTAACAGCAAAGGGAAATATTCATGAAGAAGAACTCCGTGCGCGCATGGTGGGCGTTGACGCCCCTCGCGCTCTCGCTGGCCGTGGCCGGCTGCGGCGGCAACAGCAACAACAACGCGCAGAACAACGCCGCACTGGTCGCGGCCATCGCCGCGATCAACGCGGCCAACCAGCCCACGCCCACGGCCCCGCCCGCCGCCGACAACGGCTGCCAGATTCCGAGCAGCGGCACCTCCGTGGTCGTCGGCTCGGGCGACCCGGGCGATCCGGCCGCGCCGGAGCCGGCGTCGGGCTACGTGCCCGGCCACAAGCTGGTGTACGCCAAGAACTACATGGTGGTCGCGAACCACCCGCTGGCCACGCGGGCCGGCTGCGACGTGCTCAAGGCCGGCGGCAGCGCGGTCGATGCGGCGGTGGCGGTGCAGGCCGTGCTCGGCCTGGTCGAGCCGCAGTCGAGCGGCCTGGGCGGCGGTGCCTTCATGCTTCACTACGACGCGGCGACGAAGAAGGTGCAGGCCTACGACGGTCGCGAGACGGCGCCTGCCGCAGCCACCGAGAACTACCTGCGCTGGATCGACGACACGAACGACCAAACCGCACCCAAGCCCGGCGGCGCCCGCTGGAGCGGCCGCTCCATCGGCACGCCCGGCGCCGTGCGCATGCTCGACCTCGCCTATCAAGACCACGGCAAGCTGCCCTGGAAAGACCTGTTCGGCTATGGCATCACACTGGCGTCCGACGGCTTCCTGATCGGTGGACGCATGGCGGGCGCCATCGCGGGTTCCGCGGCATACCTGAAGCGCGACGCCGACGCCACGGCCTACTTCTTCAACGCCGACGGCACGCCCAAGGCGCTGGGCACCAAGCTCACGAACCCGGCCTATGCCAGGACGCTGAGCACGATCGCCACACAGGGCGCCAACGCCTTCTACACGGGCGACATCGCCAAGGGCATCGTCGACAAGATCGGCGTCAGCGCCGCCGTCGACGGCTCGGCCATCACGCCCGGCAAGACCACGCTGGCCGACCTGGCCAACTACAAGGCCAAACGCCGCGACCCGGTCTGCAGCACCTACCGCGAGTACTACATCTGCAGCATGTCGCCGCCGTCCTCGGGCGGCATCGCGGTGGTGGCGACGCTCGGCATCCTCGAGACCTTCAACCTGGGCCTGTACAAGCCGACCGCCATCGACCTCGAAGGCGGCAGGCCGAGCGTGATGGGCGTGCACCTGGTGAGCGAGGCCGAGCGGCTGGCATATGCCGACCGCGACAAGTACGTGGCGGACACCGACTTCGTGCCGCTGCCCGGCGGCAGCCCCGCCATGCTGATCGACAAGTCCTACCTGCAGGGCCGCGCCAGCCTCATCAGCCTGACGAAGAGCATGAATCTCGCCAAGGCTGGCGACCGGGGCGATGTGCCGCTGGGCATCGACAAGACCGAAGAGCATGGCACCACGCACTTCACCGTCGTCGACAAGCAAGGCAACGTGGTCGTGATGACCACGACGGTGGAAGGCAGCATGGGCTCGTTCCACATGACGCAGGGCTTCCTGCTGAACAACCAGCTGACCGACTTCGCACTCAACCCGATCGACACCTCGGTGACCCCGAACGTGAAGTTCGCCAACCGCGTCGCCCCCGGCAAGCGCCCGCGCAGCACGATGGCGCCGACGCTGGTGTTCAAGAAGAACGCCGACGGCAGCATGGGCGAATTCGTGATGGGCACCGGCTCGCCGGGCGGCGGCACGATCATCCAGTACGTGGTGAAGACGCTGGTTGGCGCGCTCGACTGGGGACTCGATGCGCAACAAGCCACGTCACTGGTCGACTTCGGTGCCACCAACACCCCACCACCGACGCCCCCCGGCGCCACCTACAGCCTCACCAACGTGGGCGGCGAGCACCCGGCCATCGACACCTCGAACTCAGGCAACAACGATCCGCTGATCGCCGGCCTGCGCGCGCTCGGCCACACGGTGAACCTCGGGGCGCAGTCCAGCGGCGTGAGCACCATCATCCGCACGAACGTCGGCGGCAAGCCCGCGCTGACCGGCGGCGCAGACCCGCGCCGCGAAGGCATCGTGCTGGGCGACACCTTCACGCCCTGAACGGCCAAGGGCCGGCGCAGCCTTCACCGCGCCGGCCCTTTGGCCTGATCACTTATCTATCTATTTACTTCGCGACTTCCGACACCAGTCGGTACAGGAACTCGCGCCCGTCGTACAGGCGCTGGATCTCGATGCGCTCGTCCAGCCCGTGCGCGCGCGCATCGGCCGGCTCGAGGAACATGCCGGTCACGCCGTACATCGGGATGCCGGCGTTGCGCAGGAAGCGGCTGTCGGTGGCGCCGGTGCTCATGGCGGGCACCACGGGCACGCCGGGCCACATCTGCTGCGTGAGCGTCTCGACCGTCTTCACGAGGTCGCCGTTGAGCGGCGAGGCCGGGCTGCGCAGCGGCTTGCCCATGTTGCGCACCACGATCTTGTCGTTGCCCACGGCCTGGGTCAGCAAGCGCTCGACCTCCTCGGGATCGTCGTGCGGCAGGATGCGGCAGTTGACCGTGGCCTTGGCCGATTGCGGCAGCGCGTTCTCGGCATGGCCGGCCTGCACCATCGTCGCCACGCAGGTGGTGCGCAACTGCGCGTTGTAGGCCGGGTTGGCCGTCATGCGCTCGAGCACGCCGGCGTCGGGGTTGCCGCTGCCGATGGCGCGCATGTCGTCGGCCAGCTGGCCGGTGGCGAAGGGGGCGCTGCGCGCGAAGTAGGTCTTGGTGACGTCCGCGAGCTTGATCGGGAAGGCGTAGTTGCCCAGGCGCTCCAGGCCGGCCGAGAGCGCGTAGATCGGGTTGGTCTTGGTGGGCACCGAGCTGTGGCCGCCCACGTCGCGCGCCTCGAGCATGTAGGTGGTGTACATCTTCTCGGCCACCTGCATGCGGTGCAGGTTCGGCTTGCCGCCGCGCAGCTCGCCGCCGCCGCCCTCGTTGATGCCGAACTCGGCCTGCAGCAGCTCGGGCTTGTTGTTGATGAGCCAGAAGGCGCCGTTGCTCAGCGCGTCGCCGCGCTCCTCGTCGGCGGTGAGCGCCAGGATGATGTCGCGCTTGGGCTTGAAGCCTTCCTGCTTGAGCTGCCCCAGCACGGAGACCAGCGCCGCGGCCATGGCCTTGTCGTCGATGGCGCCGCGCGCCGTGAAGTAGCCGCCGGTTTCCTGCAGCTTGAAGGGGTCGGTCTTCCAGTCTTCGCGGCGGGCCTCGACCACATCGATGTGGGCCAGCAGCAGCAGCGGCTTCTTGCTGCCGTCGCCCTTGAAGCGCAGCACCAGGTTCCCCTTCTTCGGGAAGGGCTCGAAGATCTGGATGTCGCCGGGCGCGAAACCCGCGTCGACCAACCGTTTTTCCATGGCCCGCGCCGCGACCGTGTTGTCGCCCACCGAGTGGGTGGTGTTGATCTCGATCAGTTCCTTGTAGATCTCGCGAAAGCGCTGCTGCTGCGCGGTGATCGGCGCGGTCTGGGCCTGGGCGCCGGCCATGCCGGCCAGGGCCAGCGAGAGCGCGAGCACGCCGCGTTTGGCGCTGCTCAAGGGCGAAGAAGAAAACGACGAACGGCGACGGGTCTGCATCCTCATGGTCTGGCTCTCTCCGATGGTTGTTGTGGCGAGGGCAGCATAGCAAGCGGGCCGCGTTTTCGCCCGCGCCTGAGCGACCGCGAAGACAGGCACACTCGCGGCCATGGGCACGCGCATGCAATGGGACATCTTCTGCAAGGTCATCGACAACCACGGCGACCTGGGCGTCTGCTGGCGCCTGGCCTGCCAGCTCGCGGCGGCGGGCGAGCGCGCGCGGCTGTGGGTCGACGACCCCACGGCGCTGAACTGGATGGCGCCGGCCGGCTGCGACGGCGTGCAGGTGATCGACTGGTCCGACGCCGAAGCCGTGCGCCGCGCGGTTGCCGACCCGGCGCCAAACGTGCTGGTCGAGGCCTTCGGCTGCGACCCGGAGCCGGAACTCATCGCGCGTTTCGCGCAGGCCCCGAGCCATGCGCAGGCCTGGATCAACCTCGAGTACCTGTCGGCCGAGCCCTATGTCGAGAAACTGCACCGGCTGCCCTCGCCCGTGTTCAAGGGTCCGGGCGCCGGGCTGACGAAACGTTTCTTCTACCCGGGCTTCACGCCCGCGACCGGGGGCCTGCTGCGCGAGCCCGACCTGATGGCGCGCCAAGCGCGCTTCGACCGGGCGCGCTGGCTGCAGGCGCAGCAGGTTCCCTGGCAGGAAGGCGAGCGCCTGGTGTCGCTCTTCTGTTACGAGCCGCCCGCGCTGGCCGCCCTGCTCGCCCGGTTGGCCGCCGACCCGGTGCCCACGCGGCTGCTGGTCACCGCGGGCCGGGCCGCGCATGCGGTGCAGGCCTGCCTTGCGAACACCGACACGCCCGATCGCCCGCCGGGCGGCCAGGGTTCGCTATCAATTTCATACCTCCCCTACCTCAGCCAGGCGGATTTCGACCATCTGCTGTGGGCCTGCGACCTCAACTTCGTGCGCGGCGAAGACTCGCTGGTGCGCGCCCTCTGGGCCGGCGCGCCGCTGGTCTGGCAGATCTACCCGCAGGACGACGACGCGCACCACGTCAAGCTCAACGCCTGGCTCGACTGGCTCGGCGCCCCGCCCGAGCTGCGGCTTTTTCACCACGCCTGGAACGGCTTCGGCGAAGCGCCCCTGCCCGCGCCCGGCCCGCTGGATGCCTGGCGCGAAACCGCCCATGCGGCGCGCGGCAGGCTGCTGGCGCAGGACGATCTGCTGGCCCAGTTGCGGCAGCTGGTCGCCGGAAAAAGCTAAAATAGCGGGCTTTGCGGAATTCAGCCCTGGCCGCCACGGTCGGGGAGGCCTTTCGCCAAACCTGCCGCGGGACATGTACGGCGGGGCCAGATACGACGGCATGCAGCGCCGAGGGCCCCGCGCACCGAGCGGCCAACATCCAGAGAACCTGATATGAAAATCGCTCAAGAAATCCGCGCCGGCAACGTCATCATGCACGGCAAGGACCCGATGGTCGTCCTCAAGACCGAATACAGCCGCGGCGGCCGCAACAGCGCCACCGTGCGCATGAAGATGAAGAGCCTGATCGCCAACTTCAACACCGAAGTGGTCTTCAAGGCCGACGACAAGATCGACCAGATCGTGCTGGACAAGAAGGAGTGCACCTACTCCTACTTCGCCGACCCGATGTACGTCTGCATGGACGCCGAGTACAACCAGTACGAAGTCGAAGCCGAGAACATGGGCGACGCCCTGAACTACCTCGAAGACGGCATGGCCGTCGAAGTGGTGTTCTACGACGGCAAGGCCATCTCGGTCGAACTGCCCACCAGCGTCGAGCGCGAAATCACCTGGACCGAGCCGGCCGTCAAGGGCGACACCTCGGGCAAGGTCATGAAGCCCGCCAAGATCGCCACCGGCTTCGAAGTCGGCGTGCCGCTGTTCGTGTCGCAAGGCGACAAGATCGAAATCGACACCCGCACCGGCGAATACCGCAAGCGCGTCTGAGCGCGTCTGCACCCGGCTGACCACCACCACGACGAAGGCTCCGCAAGGAGCCTTTTTCGTTGGCGGGCACGCGGGTTGCATCGGCGCACAATGCCAAGCCAATTCCGTTCGACGATCGTTTCATGAACAACACGCACAACATTCACGACAAGCGCCTGGCCGATGCCTGGGCCACGCTGCAGTCCCATTCCGACCGGGGCCTGCCCCTCGATCCCGATCCCTCGCGCCTGGCCTTCGCCGACCCCGAGTTCCTGCTGCGCCGCGAAACGCGCGGCATCCGCATGCAGCTCGAGCTGATGAAGCCCGACCTCGAGCAGCGCGCCCACGGCATCGAGAACACGGTGGTGGTCTTCGGCAGCGCGCGTTTCCGCAGCGAGGACGAAGCCGCCGCGCTGGTCGCGCAGGCCGAGGCGGCCGGCGACACGGCCCTGGCCGAGCGCTGGCGCCGGCTCTCGCGCAACTCGCACTACTACGAGAAGGCGCGCACCTTCGGCAAGCTGGTCGCGCAGTACAGCGAGAAGAAGGAACCGCAGGACAAGCTCTTCGTGTGCACCGGCGGCGGCCCCGGCATCATGCAGGCGGCCAACCGCGGCGCGCACGAGGCCGGCGGCCTCTCGGTCGGCCTGGCCATCGCGCTGCCGATGGAAGAAGAAGCCAACCCCTACGTCACGCCGGCGCTGAGCTTCAAGTTCCACTATTTCGCGATCCGCAAGATGCATTTCATGATGCGTGCGAAAGCGCTGGTGGCGTTCCCGGGCGGCTTCGGCACGCTCGACGAGCTGTTCGAGGTGATCACGCTGGTGCAGACCAAGAAGTCGAAGCCGGTGCCGATCGTGCTCTTCGGCTCGGACTACTGGAAGAAGCTGATCGACTTCGATTTCCTGGTCGACGAAGGCGTGATCTCGCCCGGCGACGTGAAGCTCTTCGAATACGTCGACGCGCCGGAAGACGCTTGGGACGCCATCAAGCGTTTCTACAAGCTCTGACCGTACCGGTCAGGCGTCGTCGCTGTCGTCGGGCCGCAGGGCCTGCTCGAAGAAGCGCGTGAGCGCGCGGGCGCGGCGGCGGCGGTCGGCCACGGGGTTCGCGTGCGGCCCCATGGCCACGGCATCGTCGGCCACGCCGTGCAGCGCATTGAAGAGGATCACGGCCGTCAGCGTCGCGTCCTCGACCTCCCACACGCCCGCGGCGTCGCCTTGCGTCAGCAGGGTCACGAGCTGCGTGATGACGACGTTGTCGTTGCGCATGCGCCGGTCCTCGGGCCGGTACTCGTGGAACACCACGTCGTGCAGCGCGACGTTGTCCAGGTAGGTCTCCAGCCCCGCTTCCACCCAGGCCTTGAGCCGCGCCCGGTACTTGCCCGGCGCGTGGCGGTCCATCGCCTCCTGCAGGCGGGCGCAGAAGGTGTCGACGAAGCGCTGCTGCAGCGCGCCGAGCAGCGCCTCCTTCGACGGAAAGTACAGGTAGAAGGTGCCCTTGGCCACCTGCGCACCGGCCGCGATGTCGTCGATGCTGGTGGCGGGGATGCCCTTGGCGATGAACAGCTGCTCGGCGGCGTCCATCAGCGCGACGGCGCGGGTCTGCGGCGCCTTGGTGCGGCGGCGCGCGGCGGTGGCGGTGGCGGTGGCGGGAGCGTCGTCGGGGCTGCTGCTTGTCATGCTCAAGAACCGGCCATGGCACCGGCGCGTGCCGTGTCGATGGCGGCGTGCACCGCCGCGGCATCGAGACGCAGGCCGCGCGGGGCCAGCACGCGCTCGCGCAGCCAGGCCAGGGCCTCGTCGGTGCGGGCGAAGGTGCTCGCGGGAATGCCGAAGAGTTTTTCGACGTTCATCTTGCTGATCTTCTCGAACTGGTCGGCGGGCACCACGCTCGCCATGCCCATCATATGGCGGCGGATGTCGGCGCCGCGCGCCTGCAGCCACTGCTTGGCACTCTGGGCGCTGCCCTCGGGATGCACCAACGCGTCGGCGTCCGCGAACACGCGCAGCGAGACAAAGGGCTCGCCGCGGTCGAGCCAGCGGTTCCAGTCTTCGGTGAAGGCCTGCAGGCTTTCCAGCGTCTGCAGGCCTGCGGACACGCTGATGACCAGCGGCCATTGACTGAGTTCGTGACGGATCATGAAAGACTCCTTGTAGACAACCGGAAGGCGCCGGGCACTGCGGCGCAGGAAGGGAATGCGGACGGCGGGCATGGCGAACGGCTCAGGCGCGCGTGGGGGCGGCGAGCGCGGCGGCCCGCGGCCTGACGCGCAGCAGCAGCCCCGCCGCCACCAGGCCGGCCACGCCGGCGCAGGCCATCGCGGCGTGGAAGCCGCCCGCGAGCGCATCGCTCAGCAGCCGCTGCGCCACGCCCGGGTCGAGCGCGGCCAGCGCGCCGAGGTCGTGGCGGGACACCGCCGCCACGGCCGCCTGCGGCGCATCGGGCACGCCGGCACGCGCAAGCGATTCGGCCATCAGCGCGGTGGCGCGCGTGCGCATCAGCGTGCCGAGCAGCGCGATGCCGATCAGCATGCCGCCCTGGCGCAGCGCGTTCATGGTGGCCGAGGCCATGCCCGAGCGCTGCGCGGGCACCGAGGCCATCACCGCCGTGCTCGTGGCCGGCACGGCCAGGCCCGCGCCCGCCCCCAACGCCACGAAGAGCAGCGCCAGCGGCAGGTACGGCGTGTCGGCCGAGAACAGCGTCAGCAGCAGCATCGCCACGCCGATCAGCCCGTAGCCCGCGACCATCAGCGTGTGCACCTCGAAGCGGCGCGCCAGCCGTCCGAACTGCGAGGCCACGAGGCCGGTCGCCACGAACTGCGGCACCAATCGCCAGCCGGTCTCGCTGGCCGACCAGCCCTGCACCTGCTGCAGGAACAGCGAGAAGAAGAACAGGCTGGCGTAGGTCGAGAAGCCCAGCACGAACGAGGCGAAGTTGGTGACCGAAAAGCGCGCGTCGCGGAACAGCGCGAGCGGCAGCAGCGGCCGTTCCACGCGCGCCTCCACGGCCAGGAACAGCGCCAGCCCGACACCCGCCGCGACGAGCGCGACCGCCGCGTGGCGCGAGCCCCAGCCGTGTTCGCCCGCAGCAATGAGCCCGTAGGTCAGCGCGCCCAGCCAGAGCACGCTGAGCACCTGCCCCGCCGGGTCGAGCGCCGCATGCTCGGGATGCGAAGACTCGCGCAGGCCCCACATGCCCAGCGCCACGGTCAGCACGCCGATCGGCAGGTTGATGAGGAAGATGCTCTGCCAGCCCGCATGGTCCACCAGCAGCCCGCCGAGCATCGGCCCGAGGATCAGCGACAGCGCCGTGAACGACGACCAGCCGCCGATCACCCGCGCGCGGCTGGCCGGCTCGGGAAAGGCATGCGCCAGCAGCGACAGCGCGCCCGGGATCATCAGCGCACCCGCCACGCCCTGCACCGCGCGACCCGCGAGCAGCATGGGCAGCCCCGACGCCATCGCGCACATCGCCGAGCCCACGGTGAAGACCACCACGCCGGCCAGCCAGGCGCGCTTGCGGCCGTAGCGGTCGCCGATCGGGCCGGCCGACAGCATGAAGGCCGACAGGCACAGCGCGTAGATGTCGATCACCCACTGCAGCCCGGCCAGGTCGGTGGCGAGCGCGCGCTGCAGCGTGGGCAGCGCGACGTTGACGATGCTCACATCGAGCGTGGCAATGAAGCTGCCGAGGTAGACCGCCGCCACCAGGGCCAGGCGGCGGCGCGGGTCGGCAGCCGCCGACGGGGAATGGGAGTCCATGGACGCCTTCGGGTCAGGAAGAAAGAAGGCGTCGATACTGACTTCGAGTCAGTATTTTGTCAATCAAATGAGAATTACTGTCATTTGCAACGTGGGGTTCAAACCGCCGTCACAGCTTCAATCCCCAGGTTGCCTTGGCGCCCAGCGCCAGCACGCCGCCCACCACCCAGAACACACCGGCAATGCCGATCAGCGCACCGAGCGAGCCGAACAGCATCGGCATCGCGACGCTCGACGCGTTGATGGTCATGAGCCGAAGCCCCAGCGCCTCGCCGTGCCGGGCATGCGGCGTGATCTGGTGCAGCATGCTCATCACCATTGGCTGCACCGCGCCGAGTGCGAAGCCCAGCACCACGGAGCAGATGCCCATGGTCCACGGTGAATTCAGCAGCGGGTAGATGGCGAACACGGCCGCAGTGACGACGGTCGAGCTCAGGATCACGCTGCGCTCCGACGCACGCGACGCGATCAGCGGCAACACGATGCGGATGACTGCCGCGGCGATCGCGAAGGCGCCGAGGATGGAGCCGATCACCGAGGCGCTGATGCCTCGGTCGTGACCCAGCACCGGCAGCACGAAGGCGTGCACGTCCCAGCTCGACGACTGCAGCCAGTTCACGAACAGCAGGCGGCGGAACATCGGCTCGCGCAGCAGGTCCCAGGCGCGGGTGGGCGCGGCGCCCGGCACCGGCGCCACCCGCGGCGGCTCGTGCGCGCCGCGCGCCAGCAGCCAGCACAGCAGCGGCAAAAAGGCCATCACGGCGAAGCAGATGCGAAAGGCCAGCAGGTCGGCCGGCGCGCGACCGGCGTGGTCGATCAGCATCCCGGCCAGGAAGGGCCCGACGAAGTTCGCCGCCGCCGGCGCGATGGCCAGCCAGCTGAACACGCGCTTGAGCTGCGTCGGGTCGGTGGCCGAGCGGCCCACGTGCCGCTGCAGCGCGATGACGGTCGCGCCGGTGGCGCCGCCGGTCAGCAGCGCGGCGATGCACATGACGGGAAACACCGGAAAAATCAGCGCCAGCCCTGCCCCGCCCGAGGCCGCGATCACCGACAACCACAGCGGTCGCTTGAGCCCGTGCCGGTCGGCGAAGCGCCCGGCCGGCAGCGCCAGAAACACCTGGGTCAGCGCGAACAGCGCGATCAGCAGGCCGACGGCCGCTGCGCTGTAGCCTTGCTGCAGCGCGAGCAGCGGTGTGGCGAGCCGCATGCCCGCCATCGTGGCGTGCAAACAGACCTGCGCCACGATGACGCGCAGCAGTTCAGAACCTTTCACGGGGTGTCGTCGGCCTCGCTGTCGGTGTCGGCCGTGGGCGGCAGCAGCGCCTGCGACTGCGCCTCGGGCAAGGCCTCGACCTTGCGCAGCGCCAGGCGCATCTGCTTGGCGCGCGTGTCGGCCTTGTCGATGGTGTCGGAGGCCTTGGCCACCTGCTCCTTGATGCGCGCCACCCATTCGCCGTAGCGCTCGAACTCTGTCTTGACCGCGCCCAGCACCTTCCAGACCTCGGAGGCCTGGCGCTCCAGCGCCAGCGTGCGAAAGCCCATGTGCAGGCTGTTGAGCATGGCGAGCAAAGTGGTCGGGCCGGCCAGCGTCACACGGTGCTGGCGCTGGATCGCGTCCATCAGGCCGGGGCGGCGCAGCACCTCGGCATAGAGGCTTTCGACCGGCAGGAACAGGATCGCGAAGTCGGTGGTGTGCGGCGCCGCGAGGTAGTTCTCGGCGATCGACTTGGCCTCGACGCGGATGCGCGTCTCGAGCGCCTTGGCCGCGGCCTCGGCGCCGGCGGCATCGGCGCGCTCGTGGGCGTCGATGAGGCGTTCGTAGTCGTCGCGCGGAAACTTGGCGTCGATCGGCAGCCACACCGGCGCGCCGTCGTCGCCGCGCCCCGGGAAGCGGATCGCGAAGTCGACGCGCTGGCCGCTGCGCGGCTTGGTCTCGATCTGGCGCGCGTACTGCTCGGGCGTGAGCACCTGCTCGAGCAGGGCCTCGAGCTGCACCTCGCCGAACACGCCGCGCGTCTTCACGTTGGTCAGCACGCGCTGCAGGCTGCCGACGCCGACGGCCAGCGTCTGCATCTCGCCCAGGCCCTTGTGCACCTGCTCGAGCCGGTCGGCCACCTGTTTGAAGCTTTCGCCCAGGCGCGCCTCGAGCGTGCTCTGCAGTTTCTCGTCGACGGTCTTGCGCATCTCGTCGAGCTTGGCGGTGTTGCTCTGCTGCAGCTGGGCCAGCTGGGTTTCCATGGTCGTGCGCACCTCGGAAAGGCGCCGCGCATTCGATTCGCTCAGGCCCTGCAGCTGGGTGTTCAGCGTGTCGGCCAATGTCTTCTGCAGCGACGCGAGCTGCAGCGCGAAGGCGTCGAGCTGCGCGTTCTGCGTGCGCGTGGCCTCGGCGCCCTGCTGCACCAGCGACTGTTGGAAGGTGGCGAAGGCCTGCGCGGTTTCCTGGCGTGCACCGCGCGAGCCTTCGCCGATCTCGTGGCGCAGCTCGCGCTCGGTGCGTTCGTTGGCGCGGCCCATGGCGGCGAGCACGCCCAGCATTTCGCTGTGATCAGGTGGGGGTGGCCGGCGGGCCAGCAGCCAGATGACCAGCACCAGCTGCACCACGGCGAGTGCGGCCAGTGCGAGAAGAATCAGATCCGTCAGTTCCAAGGTGGGGGCGTGTCGCGCTCGCGGTCAGGTTTCAGGTTACTTCGTGGCCGCTGGCACCGGCGTGACCGGCGTCAGAGGCCCCTTGCCGGTGCCCCAGGCGATGAGGTTGTCGGCCGCGAGGTCGGCCATGGCGCGGCGCGTGGGCACGGTGGCGCTCGCGATGTGCGGCGTGAGCACCACGTTGGGCACGGTCAGCAGGTCGGGGTGGACCTTGGGCTCGCCCTCGAACACGTCGAGGCCGGCGGCGGCGATGCGCTTCTCGCGCAGCGCCACGGCCAGTGCCGCGTCGTCGACGATGCCGCCGCGCGCGATGTTGACCAGCGTGGCGGTCGGCTTCATGAGCGCGATCTCGGCCGCGCCGATGGTGTGGTGCGAGGCCGGCGAGTACGGCACGACCAGCACGACGTGGTCGGCGGTCTTGAGCAGCTCGTCCTTGCCGACATAGCGGGCCTTGCACTCGGCCTCGAGCGCGGCGTCGAGGCGCGAGCGGTTGTGATAGATCACGTTCATGCCGAAGCCGTGCGCGCCGCGCCTGGCGATGCCCTGCCCGATGCGGCCCATGCCGATGATGCCGAGCGTCGAGCCGTGGATGTCGGAGCCGGCGAACATGTCGTAGCTCCACTTTTCCCACTTGCCCGCGCGCAGGAAGTGTTCGCTCTCGGTGATGCGGCGCGCGGTGGCCATGAGCAGCGCGAAGCCGAAGTCGGCCGTGGTCTCGGTCAGCACGTCGGGCGCGTTGGTGCCCAGCACGCCGCGCGCGGCCATGGCGTCGACGTCGAAGTTGTTGTAGCCCACGGCCATGTTGGCGCAGATCTTCAGCTCGGGGCAGGCGTCGAGCACCGCGGCATCGATGCGCTCGCTGCCGGTGGTGAAGGCGCCCTGCTTGCCCTGCAGCTTGGCGATCAGCTGGTCCTTGCTCCAGGTCTCGTCGGCCTGGTTCGACTCGACCTCGAAATGCTGCGCCAGGCGCGCGAGGGTTTCGGGGAACACCGCGCGCGCGACCAGGATCTTGGGCTTGCTGCTCATGGAACGTGTCTCTTTCTTTGAAGGGCTGGAAGGATCAACGGAAGAAGATGAAGGTGCACAGGACGAACAGCGGGACCAGGATCGCCCCCGACCACGCCATATAGCCGAAGAAGCTGGGCATGCGCACGCCGCGGCTTTCGGCGATGGCCTTGACCATCAGGTTCGGCGCATTGCCGATGTAGGTGTTGGCGCCCATGAACACGGCGCCCGCCGAGATGGCGGCCAGCGTGCTGGCATAGGTGGTCATGAGCGCCGCCGGGTCGCCGCCCGCCGTGTTGAAGAACACGAGGTAGGTCGGCGCGTTGTCCAGGAACGAGCTCAGGATGCCGGTGACCCAGAAGTACATGGCCGGGTCGGGCTGGCCGTCGGCGCGCGTCACGGCCGCGACGATGGCGCCGAACGGGCCCTGCGTGCCGGCCTTGAGCATGGCGATCACCGGGATGATCGTCAGGAAGATCCCGGCGAAGAGCTTGGCCACCTCGGCCATCGGGCCCCACTCGAACTGGTTGTCGGCGTGCACCTTGGGCGCCGTGAGCTTGTACGAGACGACGGCGATCAGCGCCAGCCCCACGTCGCGCACCAGGCCCGGCAGGCCGACCTCGGTGCCGAACACGTCGAACACCACGGGCGATTTCCAGAAGCCGCTCAGCAGCACCAGCGCGACGATGCCGCCCAAGAGCCAGAAATTGGCCGCGCCGTCGAATCCCAGGCGCGGGGTGTCGGGCGTCGGGTCGACGGGCAGCACGCCATCCTTGCGGTAGAAGTGGCGGTCGATGGCATAGAACAGCGCCAGCAGCACGGCCAGGATGAAGATCGTCTCGGGCAGGATGTGCTGCGCGGTCCAGAAGAAGCCCACGCCCTTGAGGAAGCCGAGGAACAGCGGCGGATCGCCCAGCGGCGTGAGCGAGCCGCCCGCGTTCGACACGATGAAGATGAAGAACACGATCACGTGCACCTTGCGCTGCCGGTTGTCGTTGGCCCGGATCAGCGGCCGGATCAGCAGCATCGAGGCGCCCGTGGTCCCCATGAAGCTCGCGAGCACCGCGCCGATGGCCAGGATCGCCGTGTTGAGCCCCGGCGTGCCGTGCAAGTTGCCGCGGATGTGGATGCCCCCCGCCACGGTGAAGAGCGCCGTGAGCAGGATGATGAACGGGATGTACTCGGCCACCAGCGCATGCACGAGCTGCACGCCCGCCAGCCCCGCGCCGTAGGTCGCGGCAAAGGGCAGCAGGAAGGCCAGCGCCCAGGCGGCGGAAATCTTGCCGTAGTGGTGGTGCCAGAACGAAGGCGTGGCCAGCGGCAAGAGCGCGATGGACAGCAGGATGCCGGCGAACGGCACGCCCCACAGCGGCGAGAGCGCGGCGCCGTCGAAATCGGCGGCGAAAGCCAGGGCGGGAAAGAGCATCGGCAGCGCCGCGGCTGCCGTCAGTCGGATCGTTTTCTTCATGGGGGCTGTACCGTACCAGACAGGTCAGTACAGCCTTCAAACGGGGGGTTGTTCGATCTCGAACACCTGGCGCAGGTAGGCCAGGTATTTCTCGTCCTCGCACATGTTCTTGGACGGCGTGTCCGACAGCTTGGCCACCGGCTGGTCGTTGCACTGGATCATCTTGATGACGATCTGCAGCGGCTCGTAGCCCAGGTCGTTGGTGAGGTTGGTGCCGATGCCGAAGGCCAGCAGGCAACGGCCGCGGAACTGCTGGTACAGCTCGATGGTGCGCGGCACCGTGAGGCCGTCGCTGAAGATCAGCGTCTTGGTGAGCGGATCGACCCGGTTCGCGTGGTAGTGCGCCAGCATGCGCTCGCCCCACTGGAACGGGTCGCCGCTGTCGTGGCGGGCGCCGTCGAAGAGCTTGCAGAAGTACAGGTCGAAGTCGCGCAGGAAGGCGCTCATGCCGTACACGTCGGACAGCGCGATGCCCAGGTCGCCGCGGTATTCGCGGGCCCAGCTCTCGAAGCCGAAGATCTGGCTGTCGCGCAGCCGCGGGCCCAGCGCCTGGCAGGCCTGCAGGTATTCGTGCGCCATGGTGCCCAGCGGGATGAGCCCGAGCTTCATGGCGTACAGCACGTTGCTGGTGCCCGCCAGCTGCGGCAGCCGCTCGCCCGCGGGCGACTTGGCCGGCGGCGAGGCCACGGCGCCGAGCCGCTGGGTCAGCGTGCGCAGCACTTCTTCGTGCCAGTCTTTGGAGAAGCGGCGGCGCGTGCCGTAGTCGGCAATCTTGAGGTCGCCCAGTCCGGCCTCCTGCAGCTGGCTGATCTTGAGGTCGAGGCGGCGCCGGCCTTCTTCGAAGTCGGGGTTCTTCTGCGTGTTGCGAAAGTAGACCTCGTTCACGATGGCCAGCACCGGGATCTCGAACAGGATGGTGTGCAGCCACGGCCCCTTGATGCGGATCTCGAGCTCGCCCGAGGGCTGGGGGATGACGTTGATGTACTTCTCGTTGAGCCGGAACAGGCCCAGGAAGTCGACGAAGTCGCTCTTGATGAAGCGCATCGAGCGCAGGTAGGCGAGTTCGGCATCGCGGAACTGCAGCGAGCACAGGCTGCGGATCTCGTCGCGGATCTGTCCCGCGAACTGCGCGAGGTTGACGCCCGGGTTGCGGCACTTGAAGCGGTACTCGACCCGCGCCCCCGGAAAGTGGTGCAGGACCACCTGCATCATCGTGAACTTGTAGAGGTCGGTGTCGAGCAGGCTGTGAATGATCATGGTGCGGTGCGCGGTGTCTCGGGTCTCTGGCGTCGGCGTCCGTTCCATTATCACGGCCTGCGTCGGCCTCTGCCTACGAAGGCCGGACTGCACGTCCTACCGGCAGGGGGAATCACTCACGCGACATTGATTTCACGGCGGCGGCATGTTCCGCCGGGTCATCACTCTTTTTCAAGGAGATTCGCATGAACAAGGACACCATCGAAGGCAACTGGAAGCAGCTCAAGGGCAAGGTCCGCGAGCAGTGGGGCAAGCTGACCGACGACGACTTCGACGTCATCGCCGGCAAGCGCGACCAGCTGCTGGGCCGCATCCAGGAACGCCACGGCATCAGCCGCGACGAGGCCGAGAAGCAGGTCAAGGACTGGGAATCTCGCGACGGCCGCTCGCCGGACGCGCTCTGGTTCGAGAAGAACTGAGAAAGAAGCAAGCGCCCTGCGCCCTTCCCTTCTCTTCTCTTTCCCTGTCATTCACCGCAAAGGACACACACCATGAAAAAACAACACCTCGTCATGCTCGCCCTCGCCTCCACCTTCTTCGTCGCCGGCCAGGCCGGTGCGATGACCAAGGACGAGTACAAGGTCGCCAAGGAAAAGGTCGAGGCCGACTACAAGGTCGCCAAGGCCCAGTGCGACACGATGAAGGACAACGCCAAGGACGTCTGCCAGAAGGAAGCCAAGGGCAAGGAAGAAGTGGCCAAGGCCGAGCTGGAGCAGCAGTACCAGCCGAGCGACAGCCATGCCCGCAAGGTGGCCGAGGAGAAGGTGAAGGCCACCTATGAGGTCGCAAAGGAAAAGTGCGACGACCAGAATGGCGCGGCCAAGGACGCTTGCGTGAAGCAGGCCAAGGCTGATGAAGCCCAGGGCAAGGCCGACATCAAGGCCATGAAGAAGACGATGTAAGCGGGGTCACACCCCACTCATCCACGAACGGCGCCTGCGGGCGCCGTTTTTCAAGGGCGGGCGCTCAGGCGCGCAGCGAATCGACCACCTGCTGCAGCGCCTCGGGCAACGGCACCGGCCGCTGCGTCGCGCGGTCGACGTACACATGCACGAAGTGCCCCTGCGCGGCCGCGGTGTCGGAGCCCTCGGCGAACAGCGCGATCTCGTAGCGCACGCTCGAACGGCCCGCCTGCGCCACGCGGATGCCCGCCTCCACCGTCTGCGGGAAGGCCACCGGCGCGAAGTAGTTGCACTGCGTCTCGACCACGAAGCCGATGGTCTGGCCGCCGTGGATATCGAGCGCGCCGCGCTCGATGAGCAGCGCGTTCACCGCGGTGTCGAACCAGCTGTAGTAGACGACGTTGTTGACGTGGCCGTACATGTCGTTGTCGGCCCACCGCGTCGGGATGCTGCGAAACGCCCGGTAGGCGCTGCGGGTGTGGGGCGTGGGCTTGGGGGTTGAGGTGGGTGGTGTGGGGGCGCTCATCGCGCGGCATTTTGCCAGCGGCGCCAGTAATCGAGCGCCACCCGGAAGGTGCCCAGCTGCACCTGCACCGTCTCGGCGATGTCGCTGGCGTAGCCGCCGGCCATCGCGAAGGCCGTGGGGATGCGGCGCTGCCAGGTCCAGTCGAACACGCGGCGGTCGCGCGCCTCCAGCCCGTCGAAGCTCAGCTTGAGGCGGCCCAGCCGGTCGCGCTCGAAGGGGTCGGCGCCGGCCAGGTAGATCACGAGGCCGGGCGAGAAGCGCCGGTCGAGCTCGTCGAGCGCGTGCTCCAGCGCCGCCAGGTAGTCGGTGTCGCCGCAGCCGTCGGGCAGCTCCACGTCGAGGTCGCTCGCCTCCTTGCGGAACGGGAAGTTCTTCTGGCCGTGCACCGACAGCGTGAACACGCTCGGGTCGCCCTGGAAGATGCGGGCGGTGCCGTTGCCCTGGTGCACGTCGAGGTCGATCATGGCCACCCTGAGCAGCCGGCCGGCGCGAGCCTGCTCGACCTGCATCAGCCGCGCAGCCACCGCCGCGTCGTTGAAGACGCAGAAGCCGCTGCCCTTGTCGGCATAGGCGTGGTGCGTGCCGCCCGCCATGTTGGCCGACACGCCGCCCGCGAAGGCCGCGCGGCAGGCGGCGATGGTGGCGCCGGTGGAACGGCGCGAGCGCTCGACCATCGCCTCGCTCCAGGGAAAGCCGATCTCGCGCATGGCCTGCGGGCTCAGGCGGCCTTCGCTGACGGCGGCGATCCATTCGGGGGTGTGGGCCAGCGCCAGCTCGTCATCGGTGGCGCGCGGGGCCGGGTCCATCTCGACGGCCGGCAGCTGCTCCTGCAGGCGATCGCGCAGCATCGCGTAGCGCGACATGGGAAAGCGGTGGCCCGGCGGCAGGGGCAGGACGAACTGCCCGGAATAGAAAGCACGCATGGCCGCATTCTGGCCGCGCAGGCCGGATTTAGAAGGCCGCTTCTAAATTGCTGCACAGCAACAAAAACCCCTTGATCGCCGCGTTCAGCTGCCTATACTTGAGGCCATGCTGCACCGCAACATAGACGACGAGGCGCAGCGCAACGTGAATCGACCACCCCATCATCCTTTCTGGAGATCTCAAATGGCCCTGACCGCTGACCAAATCCTCGCCGCCCAAAAAGCCAACCTCGAAACCCTGTTCGGCCTGACCACCAAGGCCTTCGAAGGCGTCGAAAAGCTGGTCGAACTGAACGTGACCGCTTCCAAGGCCGCCCTGACCGAAGCCCAGAGCACCGCCCAGGCTGCCCTGAGCGTCAAGGACGCCCAAGAGCTGCTGACGCTGCAAGCCAGCCTGTTCCAGCCCCTGGCTGAAAAGACCGCGGCCTACAGCCGTCACCTGTACGACATCGCCCAAGGCACCAGCGCCGAATTCTCGAAGGCTTTCGAAGCCAAGGCCGCTGAAGCCCAGCAAGCCTTCGTCGGCCTCGTCGACAGCGCTTCGAAGAACGCCCCCGCCGGTTCGGAAACCGCCGTCGCCGTGCTCAAGAGCGCCGTGGCCGCCGCCAACAACGCTTTCGAATCGGTCCAGAAGGCCGTCAAGCAAGCGTCGGACGTCGCCGAAGCCAACTTCAACGCCGTGTCGACCCAAGCCGTCGCCGCTGCCAAGACGGCCACCGCTTCGCGCAAGCGCTAAGCACCGACCACCACCAGTTGTCTCCTTGGGTCCTCACGGATCCAATTCAGGGCCTCATCTTCGGATGAGGCCTTTTTTTTGGCCGGCGGCCGTCTTCGATAATGCGGGTCTCATTTCAGGAGACTCTCAATGCAGATCGACGGCAAAGTTTTTATCGTGACCGGTGGCGCTTCGGGCCTCGGCGAAGGCACGGCGCGCATGCTGGCCGCCAACGGCGCCAAGGTGGTGATCGCCGACATGCAGGCTGACAAGGGCGAAGCCGTTGCGAAGGAAATCGGTGGCGTGTTCGTCAAGTGCGACGTGAGCCAGGAAGCCGACGGCCAAGCCGTGGTGGCTGCCGCCGTCAAGCTCGGCAAGCTGATGGGCCTGGTCAACTGCGCCGGCATCGCGCCGGCCGAGAAGACCGTGGGCAAGAACGGCCCGCACGCGCTGGCGGTGTTCAGCAAGACCGTCACGGTCAACCTGATCGGCAGCTTCAACATGATCCGCCTGGCGGCCGACGCCATGGGCAAGAACGAGCCCGAAGCCACCGGCGAACGCGGCGTGCTGATCTCGACGGCCTCGGTCGCGGCCTACGACGGCCAGATCGGCCAGGCCGCCTACAGCGCCTCGAAGGGCGGCGTGGTCGGCATGACCCTGCCCATCGCCCGCGACCTCGCGCGCAGCGGCATCCGCAACATGACCATCGCCCCCGGCATCTTCGGCACGCCCATGCTGTTCGGCATGCCGCAGGAAGTGCAGGACGCGCTGGCCGCCAGCGTGCCCTTCCCGTCGCGCCTGGGCACGCCCGAGGACTACGCCAAGCTGGCCAAGCACATCATCGAGAACGACATGCTCAACGGCGAGGTGATTCGTCTGGACGGAGCGATTCGATTGGCCCCTCGCTGATCTCGGACGCCGGCAGCTTCGTGCTGCCGGTGCGGTCCAGGCGCTCGTAGTTCGCGATCACCTGGGCCCCGATCAGCACCAGCATGGCGGCGATTTCCAGGCTCAGCAGCACCACGATGGCCGTGGTGAGCGAGCCGTAGACGATGTTCACCTGCGACAGCGTCGAGAAGTACCAGATCAGCACGCGCCGCGTGGCCTCCCACAAGAGCGCAGCGGTCACGCCGCCCAGCAGCGCATGCCGCAGCGACATGCGCCCCGCCGGCATCACGAGGTAGAGCGAGGTCAGCATGAAGATCTCGCCGCCCAGCCCCAGCAGGTACAGCAGCAGGCCCGAAATGCCCGACAGCGACCAGCTGCGCCCCAGCAGGTCGACGCTTTCCTGCCCCACCAGCTGCAGCGCCCCCGACACCAGCGTGACCAGCAGCAGCCCCGCGCACAGGCTCAGGATGTAGAGGTACGGCATCGCCACCGACACCAGGAAGTGGCGCTTGTGATCGTCCTTGCGGTGGTGAAAGATCACCGCCATCGCGCTTTCGAGCACGCTGAACGCCAGCGAACTGAAGAAGATCATCGTCACCAGCAGCACCGGCCCGAGCACCGAGCGGTGGTCCAGGAAGCTCGACAGCTCGGCCACGATCGCTTTCGACTGCCCCGGCAGCAGCCATTCGAGATAACGCCCGATGGTGCGCAGCAACTCGGCCTGGTCGATCACGTGCGACAGCGCCATCACGCTCACGATCAGCAGCGGCACGATGGACAGCAGCGCGTAGTAGGCCACCGCCCCCGCCAGCAGCAGGCCCTGGTTGGCGCGAAAGTCCTTGAGCGCGCCCCAGACGAAGCGCAGCGGATGGCGCAGCAGCGGCGCGGCGTGTTGCAAAGGCAGTGGCGTCTTCATGCGTGATGTGGATTTGCGGCGGGGTTCAGTATGCCGCCCGTGCGCTTGCGTATGATTTGCCGCTCCCCGCAGCCATGACCATCCCCGCTTCATTCATCCAGGAACTCATCGCGCGCGCCGATGTGGTCGAAATCGTCGGCCGCTACGTTCAGCTCAAGAAGGCCGGCGCCAATTTCATGGGGCTGTGCCCCTTCCACGGCGAGAAGTCGCCCTCGTTCTCGGTCAGCCCGACCAAGCAGTTCTATCACTGCTTCGGTTGCGGCGTGCACGGCAACGCCATCGGCTTCCTCATGGAACATGCGGGCATGGGCTTCGTCGAGGCCGTGCACGACCTGGCCGGCCAGTACGGCCTGCAGGTGCCCGAGGACGACGTCTCGCCCGCCGAACGCGCCCGCGCCGCCAGCCAGCGCCAGAAGCAGGCCACGCTGACCGACG
The DNA here is from genome assembly GCF_058801005.1 of Variovorax sp. GW822-FHT04A09. Classification (NCBI taxonomy): domain Bacteria; kingdom Pseudomonadati; phylum Pseudomonadota; class Betaproteobacteria; order Burkholderiales; family Comamonadaceae; genus Variovorax; species Variovorax sp. GW822-FHT04A09. The sequence continues at coordinate 2,070,736 of NZ_JBXAMV010000001.1, forward strand.
TGCTAGAGAAAGCCGGCGACGCCTACCGCAAGGCGCTGCGCCAGGCGCCCGGCGCCATCGACTACCTCAAGGGCCGCGGCGTGTCGGGCGAGATCGCCAAGCAGTTCGGCATCGGCTATGCGCCGGCCGGCTGGCGCGCGCTGGCCAGCGTGTTTCCCGACTACGACGACCCACTGCTCGCCGAGAGCGGGCTGGTGATCGTCAACAACGAGGAAGGCAAGCTCAGCGACGAGGAGGCCAAGCGCTACGACCGCTTCCGCGACCGCGTGATGTTCCCGATCCGCAACGTCAAGGGCGAGTGCATCGGCTTCGGCGGGCGCGTGCTCGGCGACGAAAAGCCCAAGTACCTGAACTCGCCCGAAACGCCCGTCTTCAGCAAGGGCCGCGAGCTCTACGGCCTGTACGAGGCGCGCGCCGCCTTCCGCGACCGCGGCTACGCACTCGTCACCGAGGGCTACATGGACGTGGTGGCGCTGGCCCAGCTCGGTTTTCCGAATGCGGTGGCCACGCTGGGCACCGCCTGCACCACCGAGCATGTGCAAAAGCTCTTCCGCTTCACCGAATCGGTGGTGTTCAGCTTCGACGGCGACGCCGCCGGTCGCCGCGCCGCGCGCAAGGCGCTCGACGGCGCCCTGCCCTATGCCACCGACACGCGCAGCATCAAGTTCCTGTTCCTGCCGGCCGAGCACGACCCCGACAGCTACATCCGCGCGCACGGCGCCGAGGCCTTCGCGGGCTTCGTGGCCGAGGCCACGCCGCTGTCGCGCTTCATGCTCGAAGCCGCCCGCGAAGGCTGCGACCTGAGCTCCGCCGAGGGCCGCGCCCACATGACAAGCAACGTGCGCCCGCTCTGGAGCGCCATGCCCGACGGCGCGCTCAAGCGGCAGCTCCTCAGCGAGATCGCCACGCTGGTGCAGCTCGACGCCGCGGCGCTCTCCGACCTGTGGGCCACGGCCGCGCCCGGCCCGCGCAAGGGTGGCGGTGCGCCATCCCAGGCGCCGCAGCGCCACAGCGAACCCGACAGCTACGGCAACGACCCGGGCGACTACTACCCGGACCTGCCGCCGACGCAGGACTACGAGCCGCCGCGCTACGAAAACGAGAGCAAACCCAAGTTCCAGCCGCGCAAGTTCACCAAGGGCAAGCGCTGGGGCGGCAAGTTCGAGGAGCCCATCGAGCCGCTGCGCGGACGCGGCAAGCCGCCGAGCCGGCCCGACGTGGCGGTGCGGCTGGTGCTGTCGAACATGGCGCAATGGGAGGCGCTGTCGCACGAGCTGCACGTGATGCTGTGCGACCTGCCGGGCGAGCACGGCGCCCTCTTCACCTGGCTGGACAGCCAGCTGCACGAGCATGGCGTGCAGCCCTGGGCGGCGCTGCGCGAAGGCCTGCGCGGGCTCGATTTCGCGCCGCTGGCCGAGCGCCTCATGAGCGTTTCCGAGGCCGGGCCGGTGCCCGAAGGCGAGGAAGAACAGCACCTGGCCGAGGCCGCCAAGGAGCTGGGGAGCGTGCTCGACTTCATGCTCGACGACCGGCTCAAAGCCCAGCAGAGCGAGGCCATCGCTTCGGTTGGAAAAGACCCGAAAGCCCTGGAACGCTACAAGGCACTGGAAGCCCGCCGGCTCGAATTGCGAGACCGCATTCGCGCGTCGGGGACAGATACTGCTTGAAATTTGCGCAACAGGCTATAATGTAGGGCTTCGCAACTGGCGAAATTAGGCAAGAGCGACAGCAGCACCTCCGGGCCGACCCCTAGCGCAACGCACTCCAACGGTAAATTCCGGCGGAAAGGGTCAATAACCGCAAGGACTGCACACCAAATGTTCGCCCGACATCTTGCCTGGTGAGGAATTAATTCCTCGTTTCCCAATTGTTTTGTCCGTGCCTGTGCACGGGCATGGTGGTGCTGTCCGCGTGGCAGCGCGCCTGTGATCCCGCTTGTCTTTTCTTGTCGTAACGAGGTCGTATGCCCAGTTCAAAGAAGCCTGCTCCTTCACTTGCCAAAAGCGCCAAGAGCGTCGCCACCAAGCCCGCAGCAGAGAAACCGCTGAAAGCCGGTGCCAAACCGGCAACCAAGACGGCTGCCGCCGCGTCCAAAACGGCAGCCGCAACGAAAGTGAAAACCGTGCCCACGAAATCGACCTCTCTCGACGATCCCAAAAAAGCCGCGGCCACTGCCACGGCTGCCCCCGCCGCCAAGAAAGTTGGCCGTCCGCCCAAGGCCGCCGGCGCTGCCGCCGCGCCCGCCACCGGCGCCAAGCGCGGGCGCAAGCCCAAGGCCGCCAAGGAAGCCGGCGAGAGCGACATCGACCTGTCGGACATCGAGGAAGACCTGGCCGGTGACGAGCCCGCGGCCGTCGCGACCACCGAAGAGAAGGTCAAGCCGCTGCGCATGAAGATCAGCAAGGCGAAGGAACGCGCCTTGATGAAGGAGTTCGGCCTCGACGAGACCGTGCTCTCCGAAGAAGACCTGGCCAAGCGCCGCTCGCGCCTGAAGACCCTGATCACGCTGGGCAAGACCCGCGGCTACCTCACGCACGGCGAAATCTCCGACCACCTGCCCGACAAGCTGGTCGACGCCGAGACCATGGAAGTCGTGGTCACCATGCTCAACGACATGGGCGTGGCGGTGTACGAGCAGACGCCCGACGCCGAAACCCTGCTGCTGAACAACACCGCGCCCACCGCCACCACGGTGGAAGAAGCCGAGGAAGAAGCCGAAGCAGCTCTCTCCACGGTGGACAGCGAATTCGGCCGCACCACCGACCCGGTCCGCATGTACATGCGCGAAATGGGCACGGTCGAGCTGCTGACGCGCGAAGGCGAAATCGAAATCGCCAAGCGCATCGAAGGCGGCCTGATGGCCATGATGGAAGCCATTTCGGCCTCCCCCGCTACCATCGCCGCGATCCTCGAAATGGCCGCGACCATCCGTGAAGGCAAGGTCGTCATCTCGACCATCGTGGACGGCTTCTCGAACCCGAACGAGGCCGACGACTACGTGGCCGAAGAAGACTTCGACGAATTCGACGAAGAAGACGACGACGACGGCAAGGGCGGCTCCAAGGCCCTGACCAAGAAGCTCGAAGAACTCAAGAACGAAGCCCTCTCGCGCTTCGACCGCATCGCCGAGATGTTCGAGAAGATCCACAAGATCTACGAGAAGGAAGGCTACGGCACGCCCGCGTACACCAAGGCCCAGCAGGCCGTGTCCGACGAGCTGATGACCATCCGCTTCACGGCCAAGACCATCGAGAAGCTGTGCGACCTGGTGCGCACGCAGGTGGACGACGTGCGCAAGAAGGAACGCGAACTGCGCCGCATCATCGTGGACAAGTGCGGCTTCCCGCAGGACGAGTTCATCCGCGACTTCAGCGGCTTCGACAAGAACGGCAACCGCATCGCCTCCAACCTGCTGAACCTCAAGTGGGTCGAGAAGCAGGCCGCCGCCGGCAAGCCCTGGAGCGCCGTGCTCGCGCGCAACATCCCGCCGGTGCAGGAACTGCAGCAAAAGCTCACCGACATCCAGTCGCGCGTGGTGGTGCCGCTGACCGAGCTCAAGGACATCAACAAGCGCATGAACGAGGGCGAATCGTCCTCGCGCGATGCCAAGAAGGAAATGATCGAGGCCAACCTGCGCCTCGTGATCTCCATCGCCAAGAAGTACACCAACCGCGGCCTGCAGTTCCTTGACCTGATCCAGGAAGGCAACATCGGCCTGATGAAGGCGGTCGACAAGTTCGAATACCGTCGCGGCTACAAGTTCTCGACCTACGCGACGTGGTGGATCCGCCAGGCGATCACCCGCTCGATCGCCGACCAAGCGCGCACCATCCGCATCCCGGTGCACATGATCGAGACGATCAACAAGATGAACCGCATCTCGCGCCAGCACTTGCAGGAGTTCGGCTTCGAACCCGACGCCGGCATCCTGGCCGCCAAGATGGAGATCCCGGAAGACAAGATCCGCAAGATCATGAAGATCGCGAAGGAGCCGATCTCGATGGAAACCCCCATCGGCGACGACGACGATTCGCACCTGGGCGACTTCATCGAGGACAGCAGCAACACGGCCCCCATCGAGGCCGCGATGCAAGCCGGCCTGCGCGACGTGGTCAAGGACATCCTCGACTCCCTCACGCCGCGCGAAGCCAAGGTGCTGCGCATGCGCTTCGGCATCGAGATGTCCACCGACCACACGCTGGAAGAAGTCGGCAAGCAGTTCGACGTGACCCGCGAGCGCATCCGCCAGATCGAAGCCAAGGCGCTGCGCAAGCTGAAGCACCCGTCGCGTTCCGACAAGCTGCGCAGCTTCATCGACACCCTGTAATCCAGGTTCGCTGAAGCCCAAGCGCCCGCCTTGCCCCTCACCCGGGCGGCGGGCGTTCTCGTTTTTCCACCGACACACTACAAGTACAACGGAGCCGCCTTTCCATGAATCCCGACGCAGACAAACTCTGGCAGGCCCCGCGCTGGGCGCTTGCCGTGCTGCTCGCCGTGCTGGGCATGCTCGGGCCCTTCTCCATCGACACCTACATCCCGGCCTTCTCGGGCATCGCGAAATCGATCGGTGCGACGCCGGCCGAGATGCAGCAGACGCTGTCGGCCTACCTGTTCGGCTTCGCCTTCATGAACCTGTTCCACGGCGCGCTGTCGGACAGCTTCGGCCGCCGGCCCGTGGTGCTGTGGGGGCTGGCGGTGTTCACGCTGGCCTCGCTGGGCTGCGCGCTGTCGCAGAACATCACGCAGCTGGTGCTGTTCCGCGGCCTGCAGGGCCTGTCGACCGGCGCCGGCATCGTGGTGTCGCGCGCCGTCATCCGCGACATGTTCCCGCCGGCCGAGGCGCAGCGGGTCATGAGCCAGGTCACGATCTACTTCGGCGTGGCGCCGGCCATCGCGCCCATCGTGGGCGGCTTCCTGTTCGTGCACGCGGGCTGGCACTCGATCTTCTGGTTCCTCGTGGCCGTGGGCGTGGTGCTGTTCGTCGCCAACTACAAGCTGCTGCCCGAGACGCTGCACAAGGACCACCGCCAGCCCTTCCAGGTGCGCCACCTGATGCGCGGCTACCGCGACCTGTGCTCCGACCCGCGCTTCCTGCTGCTGGCCTTCGCCAGCGGCGTGCCCTTCAACGGCATGTTCCTCTACGTGCTGGCCGCGCCCGCGTTCCTGGGCGACCACCTGGCGCTGCAGCCGCAGCAGTTCTTCTGGTTCTTCCTGCTGACCATCGGCGGCATCATGCTCGGCGCGCGCGCCAGCGGCCGCATGGCCGGCAAGGTGGCGCCCAAGCGGCAGATCCGCGACGGCTTCCTGATCATGATGGTCACCTCGGTGGTCAACGTGGTGGCCAACATCTTCTTCCAGGCGCATGTGGCCTGGGCCGTGTGGCCGCTGGCGGTGTTCGCCTTCGGCTGGGCGCTGATGGTGCCGGTGGTCACGCTGCTGGTGCTCGACCTGCACCCCGAGCGCCGCGGCATGGCCTCGTCGCTGCAGGCCGTGATCGGCTCCACTGCCAACGGCGTCGTGGCCGGCGCGGTGGCGCCGCTGGTGATGCACTCCACGCTGGCGCTGGCCCTCACCTCCGCGCTGATGCTCACGATCGGGCTGGTCGCCTGGGTCTGGCTGCACCACCGCTGGCCCGACATCGGGCGTCGGGTGGCACACGAAGAAGCCTGAGGGGGACGGGGGATGCGATTCGCCGCACTGTGGACCTATCTGCGCGCCTGGCTCCCGGGCCCTTCCAACGTCAACGCGCGCGAGCGCCTGCGCGCCGTGGGCGGCGCAGGCATCGGGCTGCTGATCACCGGCCTGCTGTGCCGCTGGCTGTCCGTGCCGCTGGAGCATGCGGTGTGGCTGGTCGCGCCGATGGGCGCCACCGCCGTGCTGGTGTTCGCCGTGCCCGCCAGCCCGCTGGCGCAGCCCTGGTCGGTGATCGGCGGCAACACGCTGTCGACGCTGGTGGGCATCGCCTGCGCCAGCTGGATTCCCGACACCGCCGTGGCCGCCGCCGTGGCCGTGGCGCTGGCCATCGGCCTGATGTTCTTCACGCGCTGCCTGCACCCGCCCGGCGGCGCGGCGGCGCTGCTGGCGGTGCTCACGCACACCACCGATTTTTCGGCGGCGCTGTTCCCGGTGCTCGTGAACTCGGTGCTGCTGGTGCTGGCCGGCGTGGCCTACAACACGCTCACGGGGCGGCGCTATCCGCACGTGCAGGTGGCGCGCCCGCCCTCGCCCGACGCGCGCTTCAGCCAGGCCGACATCGACGCCGTGCTGGCGCGCTACAACCAGGTGCTCGACATCAGCCGCGACGACCTCGAGTCGCTCATTCAGCAGACCGAGCTCGAGTCGTACAAGCGCCGCCTGGGCACGCTGCACTGCGCCGACATCATGTCGGGCACGCCGATCTCGGTGGAGTTCGGCACGCCGCTGCAGGAGGCCTGGACGCTGATGCACCAGCACCGCATCAAGGCGCTGCCGGTGACCGATCGCACGCGCCGCGTGGTCGGCATCGTCACGCAGGCCGACTTCTTCCGCCAGCTCGACCTGCAGCACCACGACGGCATCGCCGGCCGGCTGCGCGACCTGATCCGCGCCACGCGCACGGTGATGTCGAACAAGCCCGAGGTGGTCGGCCAGATCATGACGCGCCAGGTGCGCGTGGCCAGCGCCGACCGGCCGGTGGTCGAACTGGTGCCGCTGTTCTCCGAAGGCGGCCACCACCACATTCCGATCATCGATGAAGAGAAGCGGCTGACGGGGATGATCACGCAGTCGGATTTCGTGCGGGCGCTGTACCGCGCGGTGAGCCCGGCGTAAGGCCCGCACGTCGCCGTCCCCCTCTGCCGAAGGGGAAGGCGCAAGGCTTCACTCCAGCACCACGTTCGCCTTCTTCACCAGCGCCGCATAGCGCGCGGCCTCACTGCGGAAGTAGCTCGCCGCCTGCTCGGGCGACGTGGGCTTAACGATGTTGCCCTGCTTGTCCATCGCCTCGCGCACCTCGGGCGCGGCGAAGGCGGCCACGATGGCCTCGTGCACGCGCTTCACGTCGGCCGGCTGCATCTTCGGCGGGCCGATCACCGCGAACCAGCCTTCGACCGCGTAGTTCGGCAGCCCCTGCTCCGCGATCGTCGCAATCTCGGGCGCGGCCGGTGAGCGCGCCGGGCCGCACAGGCCGATGGCGCGCAGTGCGCCGCTCTTCAGATGCGGCTGCACCGCCGGCAGCGCGACCACGCCCATCTCGACCTGCCCCGCGATCATGTCGGTCACCATCGGCCCGGTGCCCTTGTACGGAATGTGCCGTGCCTTCACGCCGGCCTCGTCCATGAACATCTCGCCCGCGAGGTGGATGATGGTGCCGTTGCCCGACGAGGCGTAGTTGTAGCCCTCGGGTTTCGCGCGCAGCAGCGCCACCAGCTCCTTCACGTTCTTCGCCGGCAGCTTCGGGTTCACGGCCAGCACCAGCGGCGTGGCGCCCACCACGCTGATGGGCGTGATGTCGGCGATGGCGTCGAAAGGCATCTTCTTGAACACGCTCGGGTTGATCACGTGGTTGTTCGACACCATGCCGAGCGTGAACCCGTCGGGCGGGGCCTTGATCACGGCCGAGGTGCCGGTGATGCCGCCGGCGCCCGGCAGGTTCTCGATCACCACCGGCTGGCCCAGCGCCTTGCCGAGCGCGACCGAGGCGGCGCGCGCAATGGCGTCCACGCCCGAGCCCGCGCTGATCGGCAGGATGAAGCGCACGGGCTTGTCGCCGCCCTGCGCGAACACCGGGCGGGCGGCCGACAGCACGACCGCCGACGCCCCCAGGCCGAGCAACGCACGGCGGTTGAATGAAGAAGAGGAAAACGGAATCGGGCTCATGGGTCTTGTCTCTCTTTGTCTTTGTCGGTGCTTGAAGGATCAGGCCACGGCCGCTTCGGCATGCAGCGCCTCGACCTGTTCGTGCGCGTAGCCCAGCTCGGCCAGCAGCGCGCGCGTGTGCTCGCCCAGCGTCGGCGGATGCAGGCGCACGCCCAGCCGCTCGCCGCCGAGCGTGATCGGGAACAGCGTGGTCTGCGCCATCTCGCCGGCCCGCTCGCCGTCGGGCAGGCGGATGTCGGCGAGGCCGCCGGTGGCCTGCAGGTGCGGATCGGCATACAGGTCTTCGGGCCGCGTGATCGGCGCGAACGGCAGGCCCCGCGCCTCGAAGATCGCCGACAGCTCGGCGGCCGAACGGTCGGCCAGACGCGTGCGCAACGCGGCCAGCAAGGTCGGGCGCAGGCGCACGCGGTCGTTGTTGGTCTGCAGCGTGGCGTCGGCCTTCAGGTCGTCGAAGCCCAGCGCGTCGCAGAAGGTCTTCCATTGCGCGTCGCTCACGGCCGCCAGGAAAATCTGCTCACCGTCCTTCACGGTGAACACGTCGTACAGCGCCCAGGCCGAGATGCGCTCGGGCATCGGCGCGGCCGCCTGCCCGGTGATCGCGTACTGCAGCATGTGCTGGCCGACGAGGAACACGTTGTTCTCGAACAGCGCCGACTGCACCTCCTGCCCCCGGCCGGTTTCGGCGCGCTGCATCAGCGCGGCGATGGCGCCGATGGCGCCGAACATGCCACCCATGATGTCGTTCACGCTCGTTCCCGCGCGCAGCGGATCGCCGGGGCGCCCCGTCATGTAGGCCAGGCCGCCCATCATCTGCACCACCTCGTCGAGCGCGGTGCGGTGCTCGTACGGGCCGGGCAGGAAGCCCGTGTGGTTCACATACACGAGACGCGGATTGAGCTTGCCCAGCGCGGCATAGCCCAGGCCGTATTTGTCCATCGTGCCGGGGCGGAAGTTCTGCGCCACCACGTCGGCCGTGGCGCACAGGCGCAACGCGGCCTCGAGCCCCTGCGGATGGCGCAGGTCGAGCGCGATGCTCTTCTTGTTGCGGTTGAACATCGGGAAGAAGCCCGCGCCCGCGCCCAGCAGGTGCCGCGTGCGGTCGCCGTCGATGGGCTCGACCTTGATGACCTCGGCGCCCAGGTCGGCCAGCACCATGCCGCAGGTCGGCCCCATGACCATGTGCGTGAACTCGACCACGCGGATGCCCGCGAGCGGCAGGCGTTTGGCTTCGGTGCTCATGCGGCGACGCCTTCCGCCGGTGCAAAGGTCTTCGGAAAGCCCGCGCGCCACACCGTGCCCTGCAGCGTCTCGCCGTCGAGCCAGCCGGCCACGCGCTTCCTCAGATCGAGCAGCTTCGGCAGGTCGACACCCGTCTGCACGCCCATGCTCTCGAGCATGAAGACGAGGTCTTCGGTGTCGACATTGCCACTCGCGCCCGGCGCATGCGGACAGCCGCCGATGCCGGCCAGGCAGGCGTCGAAGCGCGTGATGCCGACCTCCAGCGCGGCGTAGACATTGGCCAGGCCCAGCCCGCGCGTGTCGTGGAAATGCCCGCACCACAGGCGGTCGCCCGCGATGCGCAATGCGCGCTCGAACAGGCTGCGCACCATGGCCGGATCAGCGTAGCCCACCGTGTCGGCCAGGCTCACGCGGTCGGCGCCGGCATCGAGCAGCGCCTGCATCAGGCGCAGCACCTCGTCGGGGTCGACATGGCCCTGCAGCGTGCAGCCGAAGGCCGTGCCCACGCCGCCGTCGATCAGCGTCTTCGAGCCCGCCGCGTCGCGCGCCGCGCGGATGCGGCCGACCTCGGCCACCACCTCGTCGGGCGTCTTGCGCAGGTTGGCCAGGCTGTGCGCGTGGCTGGCCGACAGCGGCACCATCATCAGGTCGGCCTCGCCCGCGATGGCGCGCTCGGCGCCCTTCAGGTTGGGCACCAGCACCGAGGCGAAGAGCCCTGGCAGCGTCTTCGCAAAAGCCAGCAGTTCGGCCGTGTCGGCCAGCTGCGGCAGCAGGTGCGCCGGCACGAACGAGCCGACCTCGATCTCGCGCTGGCCGGCCGCGTGCGCGTCGCGGAGCCATTCGAGCTTGCGTGCGGTGGGCAGCACGCGGGCGATGCTTTGCAGGCCGTCGCGCAGGCCCACTTCGCGGACGACCGCGCGCGGCGGCAGGAAGGCGTGAATCAAGAGGGTGTCTCCGTCGTGAGGGAATGACGCCGATCGTAGAAGTTCCGATTCAGTCCTGAAGGTATATTTTGGAAGCCGTTTGCTTCCTGATTGGAACTTCATGAGAGACCTCGACCTGACCACCCTGCGCCTGTTCGTCGCCGTCTGCGACAGCCGCAGCATCGCGCGCGCGGGCGAGCAGGCCAACATCGTCGGCTCGGCCATCAGCAAGCGCCTGGCCCAGCTCGAAGACACGGTCGGCACGCCGCTGTTGCTGCGCAAGCGCCGCGGCGTGGTGCCCACGCCGGCCGGCGAAACGCTGCTCGAACACGCGCGCGCCATGCTCGGCAGCGCCACCCGCATCGAGCGCGACATGGCCGCCTACGCGGGCGGCGCGCGCGGGCATGTGCGCATCCTGGCCTCGGCCTCGGTCATGGCCGAGTCGCTGGCCGAGGACGTGGCCGGCTTCCTGCAAGACCCGGCGCACCGCAACATCCGCGTCGACATGGAAGAACGCGTGAGCCCCGAGATCGTGCGCGGCATCCGCGAGGGCATCGCGTCCATCGGCCTGTGCTGGGACGCGGCCGACCTCGACGGGCTGGAGCGGCGCGACTACCGCTCCGACCACCTGGCCATCGTGGCCCACCCGTCGCACCCCGTGGCCCGCCACGACGCGGTGCGCTTCGAGCAGGTACTCGACCACGAATTCGTCGGCATGCCTGCGCTCAGCGCCGTGCAGCTGATGTTGGCGCGCGAGGCGGCCGTGGCCGGCAAGCCGCTCGTGTACCGCGTGCTGGTGTCCAACTTCGACGCCGCGCTGCGCGTGGTGCGCGCCGGGCTGGCCATCAGCGTCGTGCCGGCGGAGGTCGCCCGGCCCTTCACCGAGGCCTTCGGGCTGCGGCTGATGCCGCTCACGGACGACTGGGCGCGCCGGCGTTTCGCGATCTGCTTTCGCAGCGAGGCGGCGCTGTCGCCCTCGGCGCAACTGCTGGTCGCGCACCTCGAGCGCTGCGCCACGGACCGTTCGGAAACCGCCTGATTCGTCCGATATCAGAAACTATCCATTGTGCTGGCGGTGGTTTTTGTTTCGTTTCGCGCAACCTAACATCCGGTCTGTTCACGCTGTCACCCTCAACCTCATCGACCGAAAGACACCGCCATGTTCCGCAGAACCCTCGTTGCCGTCGCCGCCCTGTCCGCCGCATTCGCCCTCGCGCCGCTCGCCGCCCAGGCCGCCCAGCCGCTGAAGATCGACGTCTACAACCCCGGCACGAAGTCGATGTTCCCCGTGTCGTCGGTGCTGGTCGCCGGCGCCACCGACGCCGTGCTGGTCGACGCCCAGTTCCAGCGCAACGACGCGCAGGCGCTGGTGCAAAAGATCAAGGACAGCGGCAAGAAGCTGACCACGGTCTACATCAGCCACAGCGACCCCGACTACTACTTCGGCCTGGACGTGATCCGCGCCGCCTTCCCCGACGCCAAGATCGTCGCCACGCCGCAGACCGTGGCCGCCATCCAGGCCTCCAAGGACGGCAAGCTCGCGCACTGGGGCCCGATCCTCAAGGACAACGCGCCCCAGGCGCTGGTCGTGCCCGAGCCGCTGGCCGGCGACAGTCTCGTGCTCGAAGGCAAGAAGATCCAGGTCGTCGGCCTCGACGGCCCCTCGCCCGCGCGCACGTTCGCGTGGATTCCCTCGCTGAAGGCGGTGGTCGGCGGCATTCCGGTGTCGGCCAACATCCACGTCTGGGTGGCCGACACGCAGACGGTGCAGTCGCGCCGCGACTGGCTCAAGACCCTCGACCGCATCGCCGCGCTGCACCCCAAGACCGTGGTGCCCGGCCATTACCTGCCGAACGCCGACGGCTCGGCGCCCTACGCCGTGGCCTCGGTGAAGTTCACACGCGACTACCTCAAGGCCTTCGAAACCGAAGCCACGAAGGCCAAGGACTCGGCCGCGCTCATCGCCGCCATGAAGCAGCGCTACCCGAAGCTCGAGGACGCTTCGTCGCTCGAACTCGGCGCCAAGGTCATCAAGGGAGAAATGAAGTGGCCGCAGTAACCAACAACGACGTCGACTCCGCCACCCTGCACTGCATCTTCGATCCGCTGTGCGGCTGGTGCTACGCCGCCGCGCCGCTGGTCGAGGCCGCGCGCACCGTGCCGGGCCTGCGCGTCGAACTCCACGCAGGCGGCATGATGACCGGCGCCAACCGCCGCCCCATCACACCGCAATGGCGCGACTACGTGATCCCGCACGACAGGCGCATCGCCGAGCTCACGGGCCAGCCCTTCGGTGAGGCCTACTTCGAAGGCCTGCTGCGTGACAGCGGTGCGGTGATGGACTCCGAACCGCCGATCACCGCCATCCTCGCGGCCGAATCGCTGCGTGCAGGCGGCGGGCTGGACATGGCGCACCGCGTGCAGCAGGCCCACTATGTCGAAGGCCGGCGCATTGCGGAGGCTGGCGTGCTCGCCGAACTGGCGGTTGAACTCGGCTTCGATACCGACGCTTTCGCCACGGCTTTCCAGCAGCACACGGGCGACGCCACCGCGCGCCACATCGCCGCGAGCCGCGACCTGCTGCAGCGCGCGGGCGGCCAGGGCTTCCCGACCTTCGTGCTGGCGCAGGCCGATGGCAGCGCGGGGCGCATCGACATCGGGCCGTGGCTGGGGCGTGCGGACGACTGGAAGGCGCAGCTCGCCACCTTCGTCGCACCGGCGCCTTCTGCAACGGCATCCGAAGCCTGCAGCCCCGACGGCTGCGCGATCTAGGCGACCTTCTCCAGGAACACCAGCCGGATCGGCGCGTCCAGCAGTTCGTCGAATCGCTTTTCGAAGGCCTGGAAATGCGACGTGGCGAAGTGCGCGTCCAGCGCGGCCTGGTCCTGGAACGACTCGCGCATGTAGAAGCTGCCGGGCTCGTCGCGCAGTTCGAACAAGGTGTAGTCGAGGCAGCCGGGCTCCTGCCGCGTGGGCGCCACCAGCGCGCTCAGGGCGTCGCGCAGCGCCTCGCGCTGGCCGGTCTTGGCCTTCAGGACGGCGATGCTGATGAGGGGCGTGGTGCTCATGGGTCGTTGTGAAGTTCGGATGCCTGCAGTCTGCGGCGACACCCGCACATGAAAAAGCTCCCTCGCCCCGAAACTCCTTCAATCGCCCCTTGAAGATCGCGACCGCTTCAAGCGAGCGCTACCGGCTGCACTGAAAGCTCGCTGCCTGCGACGCATCGCCATTCACGTAGCGCGGCCACAGCGGCCACTCGCACAGCGGACGCGCACGCGTGGTCTTGAACGGCGGCTGCACGTCCTGTTCAAGCAATTGCAGCCCGGTCGGCGCACGCCCGCGCTCGACCCAGTCGGCCAGCGCGCCGAGCATGTCGACGTTGGCCGGTGCGCCGCTGCCCACATGGTCGACACCGGGCGCGGTGTACAGGCGCATGAAGCGGTCCACGTTCTCGCGGCCCATGCGTGCCACCACCGACTCGTAGTAGCGGATGCCCGCGAACGGGCTCTGCGCGTAGTCGGCCATGTGCTCCAGCACCAGCAACTTGCCGCCGCGCGCATGGAAGGCGCTCAGGTCGGGGTTGGTCGAGTCCATGAGCTGCGACACGGTGGCGATGCGCGCGGCGAAGTCTTCGGCGCGGTAGTTGCGCACGTCGAGCGACGGATTGCGCGCGTAGAAATACTGCAGCGCCCCGCTGCCGTAGAACCACGCGATGCCGTTGCTCGGCTGCGGCGGCACGGTCGGCGCGGCGGTGCCGGTCCACCAGGCGTTCCAGCCGCCCATCGAGGCGAAGGCCGGCGTACCTTCGCCGCCGATGCCCCAGCCCGGGTACTCGGTGACGCCATGCGCCAGCGGCACGGGCGAACGCCACGGCGAGCGCAGCGTGCGCACCGCCTGCACCTGCGCGTCGTTGAGGCAGTTGTCGCCGCTCGTGCCCGCTGCGCAGCGCAGGGTGGCGGGGTCGAAGCGCTGCAGGCAGGCCACCGGGTTCGACACGATGCGGTCGGCCACGCCGTCCGTCGCGTCGCACGACGCGAGCACCGCGTTGTGCACCAGCTGCACCTGCGCGGGCCGCAGCCAGCCTTCGCCGAAGGTGGCGATGCCGTTGCGCGTGCCCGCATGCTGCAGCCCGGTCCAGTTGATCACCGGCACGCGGCTGAAGATGCCGTCGAAGTCCTGCGGATAGCGCTGCGCCATCGTGAGCGCCTCGCGCCCGCCTTCGGAACTGCCCATGAAGTAGAGCTTCTGCGGTGCGTGGCCGTAGGCGCGCTGCGTCAGCGCCACCGCCACGTCGCGCACCTTCTTGTACGAGGCATGCGCGAAATTCACGAGCGCCTCGTCGTTGAGCGCAAAGGCCTGCGGCGGCTGGCCCTGCACGTTCTGGTGGCCTGAGTCGGTGCCGTAGGTCACGTAGCCCTGCGCGAGCGGCGTGGGCAGGTCGAAGCGCGCGGCAGGCACCAGCGCCAGGCCGGTGATCAGCGTGCCGTTGAAGCCTCCGCCGCCGTACTGCACGCTGCGCCCGTTCCATGCGAGCGGCAGGTTGATCTGAAACAGGATCGGCGGCGCGCTCGCGTCGACCGGTGCGATGCGCCCGAGCACCTTGCAGTACGCGGGCATCGCCGGCGTGATGCGCGACGCGGGGCTGGGGCCGCGCTCGGCCACGGCCAATGCAGATGCCGGCACGAGCGCTGCCGAATCGATCGTCGCCGCGCCGCTGGGCAGGCCGATGGCGCTGGCCGCCACCGGCGCGGTGAGCGCCGCACAAGCCTGGGCCGGATCGGCGCCGAGGCCGAGGCGCGTGGGGCCGTTCGGGGCTGTGCCGCATGCGGCGAGCAACGCGGCGGTCGCCAGCATGGCGCCCCCGCTGAACACGTGTGGGGGATCGCCATCTGTCTGTCTCCTGGTTGTTTTGTGTGATCGGCCGCCGCTACCGCGCCACGCCCAGCAGCCGGTCGAGCACCTCCGGCTGCGCACGCAGCGCCGCCGCGGTGTCGGCATGCACGATGGTCCCGTGGTCAAGCACCACTGCCTGGTCGGAAATCGCGAGGATCGCCTGCGGGTGCTGCTCCACGATGATCGCGGCCAGCCCCTCGTCACGCGTGATGCGACGGATGGCGCGCAGCAGCTCCTCCACGATGATGGGCGCGAGGCCTTCGAGCGGCTCGTCAAGCAGCAGCAGCTTCGGGTTGAGCACCAGCGCGCGGCCCACGGCCAGCATCTGCTGCTCGCCGCCCGACAGCTGCGTGCCCAGGTTGGTCTTGCGCTCGGCCAGGCGCGGGAACATCTCGTAGACGCGCTGCGGGTTCCACTGGCCGGGCCGCTCCACGGCCGTCAGGTTCTCGTGCACCGTGAGCGACTTGAAGATGTTGCGCTCCTGCGGCACCCAGCCGATGCCGGCCGCCGCGCGCTGGTGCGGCTGCAGCTTGTGCAGCGCCGCCTGCCCGCCGAGCGCGATGGTGCCGCCGTGCTGGCGCGTGGCGCCGGCCAGCGTGTTGATGAGCGTGGTCTTGCCCGTGCCGTTGCGGCCCAGCAGCGCGAGCGTCTGGCCCTCGCCGAGCGTGAAGGCCACGTCGTGCAGCACCACGGCCTCGCCGTAGCCGGCGCTCAGGTTCTCGATGCGCAGCAGTTCAGACATGGGCATGTTCTCCGTGGCCCAGGTAGACCTCTTTGACCTTCGGGTCGTTGGCGATCGTCTCGGGGTCGCCCTCGGTCAGCAGCGCGCCGTTGACCAGCACGGTCATGCGGTCGGCGAAGCTGAACACCAGGTCCATGTCGTGCTCGATGAGCAGCACCGACACGTCGGCCGGCAGCGCGGCCACGGTCTGCAGCAGCTCTTCGCGCTCGCCAGCGGGCACGCCCGCCACGGGCTCGTCGAGCAGCAGCACGCGCGGCTCACAGGCCAGCGCGATCGCGATCTCCAGCAGGCGGCGCTTGCCGTAGGCCATGAATTTCGTCTGCTGCTGCGCGACGTCGGCGAGGTGGAACTGCTCCAGCAGTTGCCCGGCCCGCTCGGCGATGCGCTTGTCCGCACCCAGCGGGCGCCACCACTGCGCGCCGATGCCCTTGTGCTGCGACACCACGAGCGCCAGCGTTTCCAGCGGCGTCATCGAATCGAAGAGCTGGTTGATCTGGAAGGTGCGCACCAGCCCGCGCGCCACGCGCTTGTGCGGCGCGAGCGTGGTGATGTCTTCGCCGAGCAGCGAGATGCGGCCTTCGGTGGGCGTGAGCACGCCGGTCAGCAGGTTGATCAGCGTGGTCTTGCCGGCGCCGTTCGGGCCGATGAGCGCATGGCGTGCGCCGCGCTTGAGTTCCATCGTGACGTTGTTCGTGGCGGTGATGCCGCCGAAGCGCATCACGAGGCCTTGGGTCGAGAGCACGGTGTCGGTGGTCATGCCGCACCGCCCTTCTTCTTCGCAGCGCCGAACCATGTCCACGGCTTGAGCAGGCGGTCGCGTCCCACGAGCACCAGCAGCACGAGGATGAGGCCGATCCAGAACATCCAGTACTGCGGCGTCACCGACGACAGCCAGGTCTGCAGCAGCTTGAAGACGATGGCGCCCGCCACGCCGCCATACAGCCAGCCCACGCCGCCGATGACCAGCATCAGCAGCACGTCGGCCGAGCGGTCGAAGGCCAGCACGTCGAGCGAGGCGAAGCCGGTGGTCTGCGCCAGCAGCGCGCCCGCGGCGCCCGCGATGCCGGCGGCCACGGTGTAGACCACGGCGAGCCGCGACACCACCGGGATGCCGATGGCCATGGCGCGCAGCCGGTTGTCGCGGATGGCCTTGAGCGTGGCGCCGAAGGGCGAATGCACGATGCGGCGCATCACGAGGAACAGCACGAGCATCACGGCCAGCGAGTACCAGGCGGCCGTGCGGCCATACAGGTCGAATTCGAAGAGGCCGAGCACCGGCCCCATCACCACGCCCTGCAGGCCGTCGGCGCCGCCGGTGAGCCAGTCGAGCTTGTTGGCCAGTTCGAGCAGCAGCAGCGCGGTGCCCAGCGTGACCATGAGCCGCGTGAGGTCGCTGCCGCGCAGGATCGTCACGCTGGCCACGAGGCCGAGCACGGCCGACAGCACGGTGGCGAACACGAGGCCGACGGTCGGGTCGGGCATGACGAGCTTGGCGAACAGCGCGGCGGCGTACGCACCGAAGCCGAAGAAGGCGGCATGGCCGAGCGACACGATGCCGGTGTAGCCGAGGATGAGGTCGAGCGACATCGCGAACAGCGCGACGATGGCGATCTCGTTGACCAGCAGCGAATGCGAGGGCATGGCCAGCGGCAGCGCGAAGGCCACGGCCCAGACCACGAACTCCCAGGGGCGCCAGCGCGCGGTGCGCAGCAGGGCCGATTCATAGGCAGGCGCGCTCATCTCAGCGACCTCCCTTGCGCGTGAACAGGCCTTGCGGCCGCCACATGAGGATCAGGATCATGAGCAGGTAGACGGTGAACGCGCCCATCTTCGGAATGAAGTACTTGCCGGCCACGTCGGCAATGCCGAGCAGCAGCGCGGCGGCGAGCGGCCCGGTGATCGACGAGGTGCCGCCGACCGAGACGACGATGAGGAAATAGATCATGTACTTGAGCGGGAAGGTCGGATCGAGCCCGAGGATTTCCGCGCCCAGCGCACCGCCCAGCCCGGCCAGGCCGGAGCCCACGGCGAAGGTCAGCAGGAACACGATGTTGACGTTGATGCCCAGGCCGGCGGCCACGCGCGGGTCGTCGACGGCGGCGCGCAGGCGGCTGCCGAAGCGGGTCTTCGAGAGGATGAGCTGCAGCACCACGGTGAGCACGGCGCACACGGCGATGATGAAGATGCGGTAGTGGCCCATGCCCAGCAGGAACGCGCCGTCGCCGAATTCGCTGCGCCCGCGCAGCCACTCGGGCAGTTGCAGGTTCTGCTGCGACGAGCCGACGAAGTAGTCGACGGCCGCGACGGCCATGAACGCCAGCCCGATGGAGAACAGCACCTGGTCCAGGTGCGGCTTGCCGTACATCGGCCGGTAGAGCGTGCGCTCCAGCAGCGCGCCGGCCAGCGCGACGACGATGAACGCGAGCGGCAGGCAGGCCAGGAACGGCACGCCGAGCTTCTGCATCGCGAACACGGTGAGGTAGCCGCCCGCCATGGCGAAGGCGCCGTGCGCGAGGTTGATGAAGTTCATCAGCCCGAGCGTCACGGCCAGCCCCACGGCGAGGACGAAGAGCAGCATGCCGTAGGCGATGCCGTCGAAAAGAATGGTCAGCATGTTTTCAGGTACGTGCGTTCGGGATGCGTTCGTTCAGGGTGATGCTGTTCATGGTGTGTGCGCAGGCCACCGGGTACTTCCCTCCGCGAATGTCCCCCGGGCTTCGCCCTCCTCCTTGATTTCGCTGCGGGAAGCACCCAGTGCCCTGCGCACGGGACGCGGCGGTGGTGTGCGGCGGATCAACAACCGCTCTGAACACGCTCACGTCGACGGGGTGCCTTGCGCAGCGAAATCAAGGAGGAGGGGCGCAGCCCCGGGGGACATTCGCGGAGCAAGGCACCCCGTCGGCGGGAGCGCCGCCCTGAACGGCAGCGCTCCCACCGGCGAAGCGAAATTACTTGGCTTTACCCGGGTCCTTCACGCCCTTCAACACGTCGAACTCGATGTTGTAGAGCTGCCCGTCCTTCTTTTCAACCTTGCGCAGGTACACGTCCTGCACGATGTCGCGCGTCTGCGCATCGATCAGCACCTGGCCGCGCGGGCTCTCGAAGACCTGGCCCTTCATGGCCGCCAGCAGCGCTTCGCCGCCGCCCTGGCCCTTGGTGGTCTTCAGGGCTTCATAGATCACGCGCATGCCGTCATAGCCGCCCACGGCCATGAAGTTGGGGCGCATCTTCGGATTGGCTTTCTGGAAGGCCTCGACGAACTTCTTGTTCAGCGCCGAGGGGTGCGCGGCCGAGTAGTGGTGCGAGGTGACCACGCCCAGCGCGCCATCGCCCATGTCGTTCAGTTGATCGTCGTCGGTCACGTCGCCGGTAGCGATCATCTTGATGCCGGCCTTGTCCATGCCGCGCTCCAGGAACTGCTTCATCACCGCCGCGCCCGCGCCCGAGGGCACGAAGACGAACAGCGCGTCGGGCTTGGCGTCGCGCACCTTCTGCAGGAACGGCGCGAAGTCGGGATTGCGCAGCGGCACGCGCAGCTTCTCGAGCACCTTGCCGCCGTTGAGCTGGAAGCGGTCGCTGAAGAACTTCTCGGCGTCGTTGCCGGGGCCGTAGTCGGTGACCAGCGTGACCACCGACTTCACACCGTTCTTGGGCGCCCAGTCGCCCATCACCACCGACACCTGCGGCAGCGTGAAGCTGCTGCGCACGATGTAGGGCGAGGCCTCGGTGATGCTCGAGGTGGCGGCGGCCATCACGACCTGCGGCGTCTTCGACTGCGTGGCCAGCGGCGCGGCGGCCAGCGCGGCGGGGGTGATGCCGAAGCCGGCGATCACGTTGACCTTGTCGTTGACGATGAGCTCCTGCGCCAGGCGCTTGGTCACGTCGGGCAGGCCGGTGTCGTCCTTCACGATCAGCTCGACCTTCTTGCCGGCCACGGTGTCGCCGTTCTGTGCCATGTACAGGCGCGCGGCGGCCTCGATCTGGCGGCCGGTGGAGGCCGACTGCCCCGTCATCGGCAGGATCAGGCCGATCTTGAACTTGTTGTCCTGGGCGCTGGCCACGGGCAGCGACAGCGCGGTGGCGAGCGCAATCGCCGAAAGGCCGGCGGTCTGGATGAGATGGCGTCTTTGCATGGAATTTTTCCTTTGAGGGACGGAACGCGAAACCGGGCGTATTTTGAACAATTCGCAACAATTGACGGAGCAGGCAACCACCTACCCACCCACCGCACGGGTCTTTGTTGCGCGATCAGTCGAATGGTTGCGCGATGATCGCGCAACCGATGTTTTCAACGGTCCGGGCGGTACGCGGAATCGAGCGTGAGCGTACCCACCGCGCGTGACACGCAGGCGCAGATGCGCGTGGTCGCCTGCTTCTCGGGCGGGCTCAGGAACACGTCGCGGTGATCGACCTCGCCGTCCACGGCCAGCACGTCCATGGCGCACAGGCCGCATTCGCCGCGCTTGCAGTCCGACAGGGTCTGCACGCCGGCCGCATCGAGCGCGTCGAGCAGGGTGCAGTCGGCCGGCACGGTGATCGACAGGTCGTGGCGCGGAATGCGCACGGTGAAGGCCTGCGTGGCAAGCCGGCCGCTGCTGCCGAAGGTCTCGAAGCGCAGGTCCGCGAGCGGCCGGCCGGCCGCGGCCCAGGCGCGCTTGACGGCTTCGAGCATCGGCACCGGGCCGCAGGTGTAGAGCTGGCCGCCGGGTGGCAGCGCGGCGATGGCGGCGTCGAAGTCGATGGGCGCGGCGCCTTCGTGCGCCTGCACGCCGGCCTCGCCCAGCGCGTCGCGCAGGGTGTCGAGGTAGCCGAACTCGCCTGCGTGGCGTGCGCCGTACAGCATGGACACCGGCACGCCGCGGCGTCGGGCCAGTGCGCCCAGGCGCTGCGCCATCAGCACCAGCGGCGTGATGCCGATGCCGCCGGCCACGAGCAGGTAGCCGGGCGCCGCGAGGTCGAGCGGAAAGTGGTTCTGCGGCGCGCTCACCTGCAGCCGGTCGCCCTCGGCCAGCCGCCACATCGCGCGCGAGCCGCCACGGCCGTCGTCCAGCCGCTTGACGGCGATGCGCCAGCAGCTGCCGTCGCCCTCGCCCACCAGCGAGTACGAGCGCGTCTGCACGCGGCCCTGCTCGGTCATCACCTGCACCTGCAGGTGGGCGCCGGGCTCATGCGCGGCGACGAAGTCGGTGTCGGGGCGCAGCGTGAACTCGCGCACGGTGGGCGTGACGTCGCGCAGCGCCACCACCTGCGCCTGCATCCATTGAAGATCGCTTTTCATCGGGGAACACCAGCGGGGAAAGAAAGAAAAAAGAAGTCGTCGATCAGCCGCGACGGCGGATCAGTTGCACACCCGGCAGCGGACGCTGCTCGGCGCTCGGCGTGCCGTGCAGCGCCTCGCGCAGATTGCGCCGCGCGATGCGGCTGTGCTCGCGCATCAGCGCCTCGGCGCGCGAGCCCTCGCCGGACTCGATGGCGTCGAGCACCTGCAGGTGCTGGTCTTGCGCGATCACGAGCATGTCGCGCGCGGCCGGCGAATTGGCCTGCACGATGACGAAGCCCGAGGGCGAGGCGAACGGCAGGTTGACCACGCGCTCCAGCTGCTGCGCGATGACCGGGCTGCCCGCCATTTCGCACAGCAGCGCATGGAATTTCTCGTTGTGCGTCACGTAGCGCGAGAAGGCCGCGTCGTCGAGCGCGGGCTCTCGCAGCAGTTCGTCGATGCGCGCGAGGCAGGCGCGCGCTTCGCGCAGCACCACGGGCGCCGCGCCGCGCTCGGCCGCCAGCCGCGCCACGAGGCCTTCGAGCGTGCCGCGCAGTTCGATCGCGTCGGCCACGTCGCGTTCGGAAAAGGTGCGCACCGCATAGCCGCCATTGGGCAGGGCTTCGAGCAGGCCTTCCTGTTCGAGGCGCATGAGCGCGCTGCGCACCGGGGTGCGCGACACGCCGAGCTGTTCGGAGATGGCGACCTCGGCGATGCGCGCGCCGCCGGGCAGTTCGCCCGCCAGGATCATCTCGCGCAGCCGCAGCTGTGCCTTCACGGCCTGCGAGCTGCCGCTGTCGCCGGGCTCGGCGGGAGAGACGGTGGCGACCTTCATCACGCGGCCTGGCTCTCTGGCGCGGGGCGGATCGGGATCGCGGCGCGCGCGGGCCGTTCCTTCTCGATCATGCGGTCGATGAGGCGGCGCGCCCACATCGAACCGGCGTCGATGTTGAGGTTGTAGAACTGGTGGTCGGGGTGCTCGTCGATGGCCTTCTGCTGCGCCTCGAGCACGATCTCGTCCTCGCGGAAGATGCCCGACACGCCCTCGCGCAGTTCGTGCGTGAGGCGCTGTTCGCCCAGGCAGTAGTTGCGCGCGAAGGCCCAGAAGTACAGGCAGGTCTTGTCGGTCTCGGGCGTGATGGTGTTGAGCACGTAGCCGTTGACGCCCTTGCTGCGGTCGCCGGCGTTGTCGTTCGACGGCACCGCGCCACTGCCCGCCTCGGCCACGCCGACGTCGATGTTCACGGTGCACGGGCCTTCGAAACGGATGATCTGCCAGCGGTCGACCTTGCCCGTGTAGCCGCGCGCGTGGCGGATCTGGTTGCCCCAGAACGGCGGCGCGTCGATGTTCTCCATCCAGCGCGTGACGGTGGCCGAGCGGTCGCCGTGCGTGGCCACGAAGGGCGCCTCGGCCACTTCGCGGTTGCCGATCGACGAGCCGTGCACGAAGGTCTCGTGCGTGAGGTCCATGAGGTTGTCGACCACGAGGCGGTAGTCGCAGTGGACGCGGATCATCTTGCCGTCGCCGGCCCAGGCCGGGTCGTCGTTCCAGTGCATGTCGGGCACCAGCGCCGGGTCGGCCTTGGCCGGGTCGCCGGGCCAGATCCACACGAAGCGGTGCTTCTCGACCACCGGAAAGCTGCGCACGCAGGCCGAGGGGTTGAGCGTTTCCTGGCTCGGCATGTGGGTGCAACGGCCCTGGCTGTTGTAGACCAGGCCGTGGTAGCCGCAGACCAGCTCGTCGCCCTCGAGGCGGCCCAGCGACAGCGGCATCAGCCGGTGCCAGCAGGCGTCTTCGAGCGCGGCCACCTGGCCGTCGGTGCGGCGAAACAGCACCACTTTCTGGTTGCAGATGGTGCGTGGCAGCAGCGCGTGACGCACTTCGACGTCGTAGGCGGCGGCATACCAGGCGTTGAGCGGAAAGGCGGTCGTGGGCGTCTTCATGAATACGCAATGTATACAGAACAACGAGAAATTCCAGAGCTGAACCCCATATTCAAGGGTAAACACCGACGCTTACGTATACAAACAGGCTTTTCACGAAGGCGCTAGGATTCCGCTCGTTCACAGTCACGACGGAGTTCATTCCATGTCCCAGCATGCCGCCCTGCCCGCCCGCTACGACCACGTGGGCAGCTTCCTGCGCCCGCAGTACCTGCTCGAAGCCCGCGAGCAGAAAGCCAAGGGCCAGATCACGCCCGAGCAACTGCGCGAGGTCGAAGACAAGGCCATCACCGAGATCGTCCGCTTCCAGGAAGACATCGGCCTGAAGAGCATCACCGACGGCGAGTTCCGCCGCACCTACTTCCACATCGACTTCCTCGACCAGCTCGGCGGCGTGAAGACCGACATCCCGGTCACCATCCGCCGCCCCGACGGCACCGAGGAACTGGCGCCGCCCGCGATGCGCGTGATCGACAAGGTGCGCCACGTGAAGGACATCCAGCTCGCCGACTTCCAGTACCTCAAGAGCCAGGTGTCGGTCGGCCGCACGCCGAAGGTGACGATCCCGTCGCCGACGATGCTGCACTTCCGTGGCGGGCGCGCGGGCATCAGCAAGGACGCGTACCCCGAGCTCGACCCGGTGTTCTACGACGACGTGGCCAAGGCCTATGGCGACGAGCTGCGCTCGCTGGCCGCCGCCGGCTGCACCTACGTGCAGATGGACGACACCAACCTCGCCTACCTGTGCGACGAGCACATGCGCGAAGCCGCCCGCAAGCGCGGCGACGACCCGAACGAGCTGCCGCACCGCTACGCCGCCTTCATCAACAAGGTGGTGGCGCAGAAGCCGCCGGGCATGCTGCTGGCCATGCACCTGTGCCGCGGCAACTTCAAGAGCACGCACGCCGCGGCCGGCAACTACGAGCCGGTGGCCGAGGCGCTGCTCAAGGAGATGGACCTCGACGCCTACTTCATGGAGTACGACGACGCCCGCTCGGGCGACTTCAAGCCGCTGCGCTACCTGCCCAAGGGCAAGACGGTGGTGCTCGGCCTCGTGACCACCAAGTTCGGCGAGATGGAAGACAAGGACGAGCTCAAGCGCCGCATCGAGGACGCCAGCAAGTACGCCTCGCTCGACCAGCTCGCGCTGTCGCCGCAGTGCGGCTTCTCCAGCACGGTGCACGGCAACAACATCGCGGTGGAAGCACAGCGCAACAAGCTGCGCCTTGTCGTCGAAACCGCGCAGGAAGTCTGGGGCTCGACCTGACGCGCGGTTTCTGTTGAAGTCGGGGGCATGACGACGACGCAGATTTACTCCGGCCCCCTCAGCATGTTCGGCGCGAAGGTGCAGATCGCCGCGTACGAAAAAGGCATCACTTTCGAGCTCATCATGGTGCCGTTCACCACCGACGATGCCTACGAGCCCAAGCACCCCGAGGTGCTGCGCGTGAACCCGGTGAAGCAGCAGGTGCCGGTGCTGGTCGACGAGGAGGTGGCGCTGTTCGACTCGACGCAGATCTTCGAGTACCTCGAGGACCGCCACCCGCAGCCCGCGCTCTGGCCCGAAGGCATTGCCGACCGGGCCCGCGCGCGGCAGCTGGAGCAGAAGTCGGACGAGGTGTTCTTCCCCAACGTCATCAAGCTCTTCGGCTTGCAGGACGCCATGCAAAGCGCCTCGGCGGTCGCGGCCTGCGCCGCCTGTGCGCGCTTCTACGAAGAGATGGACGGCCTGCTCGCCACGCGCGAATACCTGGCCGGCCCTTACTCCTTCGCCGACATCGCCTTCTACATGGCGCATGTGTTCGCCGACCGCAAGGGCGCCGGCATGACCGACGCCACGCCGCGCCTCGTGGCCTGGCGCGAGCGCGTGGGCGCGCGGCCCGCGGTGCGCGCGGTGGTCGATCCGATGATGCGGTTCCTGGCTTCGCAAGGGCGCGGCGTGCCGGCCTTCCTGCAGCGCTGAGCGGGCACCGAGGCATCACCCGCCCATGCCGGACACCCTCTTCGACTGGCTGCCCTCCCCTTCGCAGCATTTTCTTGTCGTCACTTTCGCGTTGCTGGTCTATGTGCTGACCACGCGCACGCGCCGCGAGCAGCGCGCCCCCACCACCGCCATCGCCTGGGTCATGGGGCTGGTGCTCATGCCCTACGTGATCCTTCCGATGTACCTGCTGTTCGGCCAGCGCAAGCTGCGCCCGGCCGGCGCGCCCCGGCCGCCGCGTTCGCTGCCGCCGGGCCACTGGGCGGCCGACCTGATCGAGAGCTTCGGCCTGGCGCCGCCCGGGCGCTGCGCGATCCGCATGCACGCCGACGGCGAGGCCGCGCGCGAGGCGCTGTTCGAGGTGATCGACGGCGCGCGCCAGCGCCTGGACGTGTGCACCTTCATCATCGGCGACGACGCGCTCGGCCATGCCGTGCTGGCGCGGCTCGCGCAGCGCGCGCGCGAGGGCGTCAAGGTGCGCGTGCTGCTCGACGGCTTCGGCGCGCTCTCGCTGCCGCGCCATCACTTCGACCGGCTGCGCGCGGCCGGCGGCGAGGTGGCGGTGTTCCGCCCCTTCTTCAGCCTGCGCCGCATCGGGCCGCGCAACCTGCGCAACCACCGAAAGCTCACCATCGCCGACGACCGCTGGCTGTGGTCGGGCGGGCGCAACCTGGCGGGCGAGTACTTCTCCGGCAACGACAAGCACCCCGAAGCCTGGCACGACCTGTCCTTCGACCTGCAGGGCAGCGTGGCCGCCGCCGCCGCGCGCCAGTTCGACCACGACTGGAGCTCGGTGCGCGGGCGCAAGGCGCGCGCCATCACCGCCGCCGACGTGCCCGCGGGGCCCGGCTGCGCGATGGCCCAGTTCCTGCCGAGCGGCCCCGACCAGACCGAGGACACGGCGCATGCGCTGCTCATCGACGCCTGCTTTCGCGCCGAGCACCGCATCCTCGCGATCACGCCCTACTTCGTGCCCGGCGACGGCCTGCGCGACGCGCTGCGCCTCGCCGCGCGGCGCGGCGTGCAGGTGACCATCGCGATGCCCGCGCAGTCGAACCACCGGCTGGCCGACTTCGTGCGCGCACGCGCCATGCGCGACCTCGCGCGCGCCGGCGTGAGCTTTCGCATGCTGCCCTTCATGGCCCACGCCAAGGCCGTGGTGGTCGACGACGAACTGGCGATGTGCGGCTCGATCAACCTCGACCTGCGCAGCCTGCTGCTGAACCACGAGGCGGCGGTGGTGTTCTACGGCCACGAAGACATCGAATGGCTGGCCGAATGGATCGAGACCACCGCCTCGGCCGGCGAGCCCTACCGCGCGCGGCGTCCGGGGCTGCTGCGCGACGTGGCCGAAGGGCTGCTGCTGACCGTCGCGTTCCAGCTGTAGACGGGCGGTGCATCGCCCAAGGTGCACGAATGCAACACAATTGCAACCAATTGAACATTCACACTAGAATCGCCACCGGTTCCGGTGGATGACCGTTCTTCCGGAGCCCCCTGCATTGCGGGGCAGCCCGCTCCGGCCCGGCCTCATGGGGGCCACCGAAGCGCCATTCGTACCGCCGTTGTCGTGAGAAAGTGCCCAAATAACAGGCACCACTACAACGAGGCCAGTTCCCTTCCTACGAGCCCAGAAATTAAGATAAAGGTTCACTGATTGTTGCCACATCGTGTGGAGGAATGAGCGGTCCGCCCGCTCTCTGCACTGAATGAGCAACCAGTAGTCCCCCGCACTTCAGAAGCATCGGCGCCCGTCAGGGCGTATCGCCTTCGGCGACCTCGATGCGATGCAGGAGCGTGACCGGCAAAGGCGGTCGCCGCGGGGTTTGAGCGCTGGGCGCCGGGCGACACCTTCGCGCGGCCCCAAGCGATCCCCTTTGTTGTCGATCACTGCCGGATTCCCCTGAGCACGGGGAGAAAAATCGATGCCTTTCATTGATTCGCTGCTGGCGCTCGCGCGCCGGCTGGGCGCAGCCTTGCCTGTCGTTTTGGCCGTGCTGCTGCCGTTGTCCGCCGCTCCCGCCTGGGCGGCCATGAACGAAGTCGGCCGCGCCACGCCGAGCGTGCACCGCCTGCGCTTCTTCATCGACCCGCAACTGGCGGCCGACATCGGCGCGCCCGAGGCCGGCCGCCGGCTCGCGCAGTACGTGGCCGACCTCAACACCGTGTTCCAGCGCGAGACCGTGCGCAGCTTCACCTTCGACCCCGCGAAAGACCTGCAGGTCGTCGCGCCCGGCGCGGCGCCACCCTGCGGCTTCAACGGCGTGGCCGGCGGCGAGATCGTGCTGTGCGTCGGCCCCTCGAAGCGCGGCTACAGCCACGGCGGCCTGACCACGAGCACCACCTTCCCGCCCACCGGCGTGACCTGGAACCTGAACTGGACCGCCATCCACGACCCGCTGCGCCTGTCGCGCGCCATCACGCCGGCCGCGCCCGAGTCCACCGAGAAGGACTACCTCGGGCGCCAGCTCAAGACCCTGCTGCACGAGCTGGAGCACGTGTTCGGCGCCGGCTCAGGCGAGTACTACAACGCCATCGCCGTCGCCGACACCACCGAGACCGCGCCCGCCAGCGACCTCGCCCTCGTGAAGCACACCGACCGCTACTGGTGGACGCGCCAGCACTGGCGCCTCGACCCGCTGCTGGGCACCGTGTTCGAGCAGCGCTACGACCCGGCCGCCAACCGCGTCGCCACGCTCGGCCTGATCCGCTTCACCGAAGGCACCAAAGCACAGATCAACACCGACTGGCGCGACTGGCCCAAGCTCGGCAGCTCGAAGTTCATGGCCGCGACCACCGCCACGCAGGTGCGCGTGACCGAGCGCGAGAGCGGCGCCGCGCTGGCCGGCGCGCCGGTGTCGGTGTGGCGCGACCCGGGTGCCGGCAAGCCGCTGGAGCCTATCGCGCAGGGCACGACCAACGCCGACGGCCGTTTCGTCTTCGACTGGCGCTGCGGCTTCAGCTGCTTCGCCGTCGGCAAGACCACGCTGCTCGTGAAGGCCCAGGCCCCGGGCCGCGCGCCGGGCGCCACCTGGTTCACCATCTTCGATGCCTTCGAGCAGAAGGCGGTGCAGGGGCAGGCGGCCTTCACCATCGACCTGCCGCTGGGCGTGCCCGACAGCCAGAAGCCGGCCGTGTCCCTGGCCGCCCCCGCGATGGCGACCGTGGGCCAGCCCGTGGCGCTGGCGCCCGTGGCGGTCGACAACGTCGGCGTGTTCGGCGTGAAGGTGATCGGCACCGACAGCCTGCCGATCTGCACCTTCACCGCCCCGCCCTACACCTGCCAGTGGACGCCGACCGCGCCGGGCGTGCAGGTCGTCCGCGTGATCGCCATCGATGCCGCGGGCAATGCCGAGGTCGCGTCGGCGCAGGTGATCGTGCGCGCGCCCGCCGACACCACCGCGCCGACCGTCACGCTGAACGTGCCGTCCATGGCTTCGTCGGCGGCCGGCCTGCCGGTGCGGCTGTCGGCCAGCGCGACCGACGATGTCGGCGTGGCCGAACTGGCCTTCATC
Organism: Variovorax sp. GW822-FHT04A09; assembly: GCF_058801005.1. Classification (NCBI taxonomy): domain Bacteria; kingdom Pseudomonadati; phylum Pseudomonadota; class Betaproteobacteria; order Burkholderiales; family Comamonadaceae; genus Variovorax; species Variovorax sp. GW822-FHT04A09. Next base: position 2,099,090 of record NZ_JBXAMV010000001.1, read on the forward strand.
GTCGACGGCAAGACCGTCTGCGCGCTGCGCGCCGCGCCTTATGCCTGCAGCTGGACGCCCGCGCGTGCGGGCCTGGCGAACATCGAACTGCGCGCCACCGATGCGGCGGGCAATGTCGCCACCACCTCGGCCACCGCGCGCGTCGGCGCGGAACTGCGGCCCGAAGACCTGTAAGAGATAGCGCTCGTCAACGCCGGTTCGTGAAGCTGGCGTTGCCCAGCCCGGTGCCGATGGTCAGCACGCCCCAGTGGCGCACGTCGCGCATGAAGGGCAGCTCGCTCAGGCCCTGCACCACCGCGTCGTTGTGCATGAGCACCAGCGTCGCGCCCGAGCCGATGATCGGCAGGCGCCGCCACAGCGCGGCCGGCAGGTGGAAGGCCCGGCTCTCCCAGTCGCCCGGCAGGTTCTGCGCGCCGCGCGCGATCGAGCCGTCGGAGCGGATCAGCCCCGGACAGCCGATGCCGATGAAGGGCGCGAGCCGGATCTTGCGGCGCTCGGCGTAGACGACCATGTCCTCGAGCATGTCGGCGATGCGCTCGACCATGTGGCTGCGGTTAGGGCCGTCGTCGGCGTGGCGCCACTTTTCTCGCTTGACCACCTTGGCGCGCGAGAAGTCGGGCGCCTTGCGGTGGCGCGTCTTCACGATGCCGCAGCGCACGTTGGTGCCGCCGATGTCCACCGCCAGGATCGCGTCGTGCCCCTTCAGGAGCGGCGGCGGCGTCAGGTGCGCCCAGCCGATCAGCCCGCCGTCGTCCACGTTGTGCGACAGCCGGCCCAGCTGCACGTGCACGCCCAGGTCCTCGAGCATCGCGCCCGCCTCCAGGATCGCGCGCTCGCCCACGTCGCTCTCGGGAAAACCGCCGCCAACCACGATGCGCTGCACCTTGCGCCACGAGGGCTGGCGCACGAAGCGCTGGACCACGAAGGCGAGCTCTTCCGCGAACTCCTCGATGGCGCCATGCATCACGTCGCCGGCGGCCGTGGCGGTCTTTCCCTGCAGCGCGCGGTCGAGCTGCTTCTTGCTCAGGTCGCGCGAGTGGGCCGCGCCCAGCGGGTCGCGGCCGGTCTTGCGGCGCCGCTTGCGCCATCGCTCGAGCAGTTCGCGAAACGCCGTCTGGCTGGCCTGGTCGCCGACGAAGCCGTCCTTGTCGCGCAGCTGCAGGCTGTAGCCGTCCACGCGCAGGCCGGGCAGCTCGCGCAGGCCGTGGATGTCGGGACCGGGGGGCGCGTGCCTGGTTTTTTTCATGACGGCCACTATGGGCCGCCGCGCGGCCGTGGCGCATCGGCTTCGCGCACCACGGCGTGTAGGAGACGGACGGGTACGGCTGGCGCAGCGATGCCGATACACTGATCCGGATGCACCTGCCTCGCAGCTTCTGGCACCCCGCCCTGTGGCTTTTCGCGATGCTCTGGCTGGCCGCCGCCGCGCCCCGCGCGCAGGCCGCCGACGAGACGCTGCGCGTCGGCTCCAAGCGCTTCACCGAGTCGTACATCCTGGCCGAGGTGCTGGCGCAGACCGCCGCGCCGCACACCGCGTCGCCGCCCGTCGTGCGGCAGGGGCTGGGCAACACGGCCATCGTGTACGAGGCGCTGCGCTCGGGCGCCATCGACCTGTACGCCGAATACACCGGCACCATCGCGCTCGAGATCCTCAAGGGCTCGCCCGCCGACACGCGCGAGGCCATGAACGCCGCGCTCGCGCCGCTCGGGCTGGGCGTGGCGATTCCGCTGGGCTTCAACGACGGCTACGCGCTGGCTGTGCGCGCCGCCGATGCCGACAAGCTCGGGCTGCGCACGCTGAGCGACCTGGCCAAACACCCCGAACTGCGCATCGGGCTGTCGAACGAATTCATCGGCCGCGCCGACGGCTGGAAGGGCCTGGCTGCGCGCTACGGCTTCACGCAGACGCCGACCGGGCTCGACCACGGCCTGGCCTACGAGGCGATGACGGCCAAACAGATCGACGCCATCGACATCTACACCACCGACGCCAAGATCGACCACCTCGGCCTGCGCGTGCTCGTGGACGACAAGCAGTACTTTCCGCGCTACGACGCGGTGGTGCTCTACAAGCTCGACCTGCCCGCGCGGCTGCCGAAGGCCTGGGCCGCATTGCAGGCGCTCGAAGGCACGATCGACGAGCACGCGATGATCGCGATGAACGCGCGCGCCGAACTGCAGGGCGTGCGCTTCGACACGATCGCGCGCGACTTCCTGGCCGGCGCCACCAAAGACGGAAAGACGCCACCGAGCGCCGCGCGCGGCTTCACCGCCAAGCTCTTCGGCCCCGACCTCTGGCCGCTGGCGCGCCAGCACCTGCTGCTGGTGGCCGTGTCGGTCGGCGTGGCCATCCTCATCGGCGTGCCGCTCGCGATCCTCGTGTTTCCGCACCTGCGGCTGCGCGCCGTGGTGCTGGGCTTCGCGAGCGTGATGCAGACCGTGCCGTCACTGGCGCTGCTCGCGGTGCTGATCTCTTTGCTCGGCGCGATCGGCGCCCTGCCCGCGTTGATCGCGCTCACGCTGTATTCGCTGCTGCCGATCATGCGCAACACCGTGACCGGGCTGGCCGAAGTGCCGAATGGACTTCGGCTGGCCGGCACCGCGCTGGGCATGACGCCGCCGCAGAGCCTTCAGTTGGTGCTGCTGCCTCTTGCATTGCCCACGCTGCTGGCGGGCGTTCGCACCGCGACAGCCATTGCCATCGGCACGGCCACCATCGCGGCTTTCATCGGCGCGGGCGGTTTTGGCGAGCGCATCGTGACGGGGCTGGCGCTCAACGATCGCGAGCTGTTGATGGCGGGTGCGTTGCCGGCTGCTGCGATGGCGCTGATCAGTGAAGGGGTCTTCGAACTGATCGAATTTCTGATGCGTCGCAGCCGCAGGGCGCCCTTGGCCTGAGCTGTTCAGGGCGACGCTCACGCCGACGCGGTACCTTGCTCCGCGAATGTCCCCCGGGCTTCGCCCTCCTCCTTGATTTCGCTGCGCAAGGCACCGCATCGACGTGAGCGTGTTCAGTGCGGTCGTTGATGGGCTGCGCACCACCGCCGCTTCCCGTGCGCAGGACACTGGGTGCTTCCCGCAGCGAAATCAAGGAGGAGGCCGCAGGCCGGGGGACATTCGCGGAGGGAAGTACCCGGAGGCCTGCGCACGCGCCCCGAACCAAGCGGACATAAAAAAGCCCCCAAACAGGGGGCTTTCAACGAGACAAGAAGAAGCGTCAGGCCAACGTGTAAGCCGTCTTCACCGTCGTGAAGAACTCCTGCGCGTACTTGCCCTGCTCCCGCGGCCCATAGCTCGACCCCTTGCGGCCACCGAACGGCACGTGATAGTCCACCCCCGCCGTCGGCAGGTTCACCATCACCATCCCCGCCTGGCTGTGCCGCTTGAAGTGCGTCGCGTACTTCAGCGAGGTCGTCGCAATGCCGGCCGACAAACCGAACTCCGTGTCGTTCGCCGTCGCCAGTGCCTCTTCGTAGTTCTTCACACGGATCACGCTCGCCACCGGCCCGAACACTTCCTCGCGGTTGATGCGCATGTGCGCTGCGGATTCGCTGAACAGCGCAGGCGACATGTAGTAGCCGTCCGTCTCCAGCTTCAGCAGTTCGCCGCCGGCTGCCAGCGTGGCACCCTCGCCCTTGCCGATGGCGACGTATTCCATGTCCTGGTCGAGCTGCGACTTCGACGACACCGGCCCCACGTCGGTGCCCTGCGCGAGCGCATCGCCGACCTTGATCTTCGCCATGCGCGCCTTCATCGCCTCGATGAACTTCGGGTAGATGCCCTCGGTCACGATGAGGCGGCTCGACGCCGTGCAACGCTGGCCGGTCGAGTAGAACGCACTCTGCACGCTGAGCTCCACGGCCTGCGCGAGGTCGGCGTCGTCGAGCACCACCTGCGGGTTCTTGCCGCCCATTTCGAGCTGCACCTTCTTATGGTTGGTGACGCACTGGACCGCGATGTTGCGGCCCACGCCCACCGAGCCCGTGAAGCTGATCGCATGGATGCCGGGGTGGTTGACCAGCGCATCGCCGATCACGCTGCCGCGCCCCATCACGAGGTTGAACACGCCGGCCGGAATGCCCGAGCGGCTGATGATCTCGGCCAGCGCCCAGGCGCAGCCCGGCACGAGGTCGGCGGGCTTGAGCACCACGCAGTTGCCGAAGGCCAGCGCAGGCGCGATCTTCCAGGCGGGAATCGCGATGGGAAAGTTCCACGGCGTGATGAGCCCGACCACACCCACCGGCTCGCGCGTGATCTCCACGCCGATGTTCGGCCGCACCGACGGCAGCACCTCGCCCGACAGGCGCAGGCACTCGCCCGCGAAGAACTTGAAGATCTGCCCCGCGCGCGTGGCCTCGCCGATGCCTTCGGCCTTGGTCTTGCCTTCTTCGCGCGCCAGCAGCGTGCCCAGCTCTTCCTTGCGCGCGAGGATCTCGGTGCCGATCTTGTCGAGCGCGTCGGAGCGCGCCTGGATGCTGCCCGTCGCCCAGGCGGGGAAGGCGGCGGTGGCTGCTGCCACGGCCGCATCGACCTGGCCCTTGTCGCCCTGCGTGTACTGGCCCAGCACGTCGGCCAGGTTGCTGGGGTTGATGTTGGGGCTGTAGCTTTGGCCAGCCAGCCATTCGCCATTGATGAGGTTGTTGAACTCAGTCATCGTCGATGTCCTTGTGTGCGTGTTGCGGTGAGGAGGTTGGAAAAGTCCGACGGCTAGGTGGCGCCTTCGGACTCCACGTAGAGGGCGTACAGCGAATGGCTGGCCGCCATGTAGAGGCGATTGTTCTTGGGGCCGCCGAAGGTGAGGTTGGCACAGCGTTCGGGCAGGCGGATGAAACCGATGGGCTTGCCTTGCGCATTGAATATCTTGACGCCATCGAGGTCTTCGGACTTCGCCTGCGGCTGATAGACCTTCATGCCGTTGCCGGCATCGATGGGTTCGGGAGCGACGGCGCCGTTCCAGCCCCAGCCCATCCAGAGATTGCCGTCGCGGTCGACGCGAAAGCCATCGAGCGCCGCGGCGCCCGTGCCGTCGATGAGCTTCAGCTTGTTCGACACGCTGCCGTCGGCCGCCACGTCGTAGCTCCAGAGGCTGCGGTTGGGCGTGCCCTTCCACTCGACAACGTAGAGCTTTTTCTCGTCCGGCGAGAAGGCCAGGCCGTTCGGGTTCACGAGGTCGGTGATCACCGCCGAGAGCTGGCCGTCGGGAGTGAGGCGGTACACGTTGGTCGTCGCCTGCTCGGGCGCGGCCTTCTCGCCTTCCCACGTGCCCGAGATGCCGAAGAGCGGATCGGTGAACCACACGGTGTCGTCAGATTTCACGACCACGTCGTTCGGCGAGTTCAGGCGCTTGCCCTGGTAGCGGTCGGCCAGCACGGTCACGCGCCCGTCGGATTCGGTGCGCACCACGCGCCGCGTCACCGAGTGCTCGCAGCTGATGAGGCGGCCCTGCCGGTCGCGCGTGTTGCCGTTGCAGTAGCCGGCGTTCGCCTTGTGGACCTTGAACTCGCCGGTCTTCTCCTCGTAGCGCATCAGCCTGTTGTTCGGGATGTCGCTGCACACGAGGTAGCCCTCGCGCGGCAGGTACACCGGGCCCTCGGCCCAGCGCATGCCGGTGCCGACCTGCTCGAGCGTGCTGCTGTAGATGCGGTACTTCGCAAAGCTGGGGTCGAGGATCAGCACTGACGGGTCGGGATACCGCTGCTGCGGCTTGTAGGGAAACGACTGGGCGCCCGCGGCGGCGGCCACGGCGCCGAGTGCCGAGCCGGCAGCCGCTTGCAGCAGGCGACGGCGATCCATGTGCTTGTTCATTCGGTCTCCTGGGATGTTTCAGCCGTCAGCGCACGAAGGCACCGGGCGCTCAGCGGACCATGCAGGGGCGCTTGTTGTCGAAGGTCCAGTTCGGAATGAGGAACTGCATTGCCTGCGTATCGTTGCGTGCACCGAGGCCATGCTTCAGGTACAGCTGGTGCGCCTTCTCGACCTCGGCCATGTCGAGCTCGATGCCCAGGCCGCCGCGCGTGGGCACCTGCACGAGGCCGCCCTCGATCTGCAGCGGCGCCTTCGTGAGGCGCTGGCCGTCCTGCCAGATCCAGTGCGTGTCGATGGCCGTGACCTTGCCGGGCGCGGCGGCGGCCACGTGCGTGAACATCGCGAGTGACACGTCGAAGTGGTTGTTCGAATGCGAGCCCCAGGTCAGGCCCCAGGCCTGGCACAGCTGCGCCACGCGCACCGAGCCCTGCATCGTCCAGAAGTGCGGGTCGGCCAGCGGAATGTCGACCGACTGCAGCGAGAGGCTGTGCACCATCTCGCGCCAGTCGGTGGCGACCATGTTGGTGGCGGTGGGCAGGCCCGTGGCGCGGCGGAACTCGGCCATCACCTCGCGGCCCGAGAACACGCCTTCGGCACCGCACGGGTCTTCGGCATAGGCCATCACGCCGTGCAGGTCGCGGCACAGGCGGATGGCGTCGGCCAGCAGCCAGCCGCCGTTCGGGTCGAGCGTGACGCGCGCCTGCGGAAAGCGCGCGTGCAGCGCGCGGATCGCCTCGACTTCTTCCTCGCCGCGCAGCACGCCGCCCTTGAGCTTGAAGTCTGTGAAACCGTAGCGCGCATGCGTGGCCTCGGCCAGGCGCACGATGGCCTCGGGCGTCATCGCCTCTTCGTGGCGCAGGCGGAACCAGTCGTTGTCGGCGCCGGGGTCGGTCTCGTACGGCAGGTCGGTCTTCGTGCGGTCGCCCACGTAGAAGAGGTAGCCGAGCATCTGCACCGCATCGCGCTGCTGCCCTTCGCCGAGCAGCGCCGCCACGGGCACGCCCAGGTGCTGGCCCAGCAGGTCGAGCAGCGCGGCTTCGGCGGCGGTCACGGCATGGATGGTCACGCGCAGGTCGAAGGTCTGCAGGCCGCGCCCGCCGCTGTCGCGCGCGGCGAAGGCGCTGCGCATGCGGTTGAGTACGGCGTTGTGGTTGCCGATGGGCTGGCCCACGATGAGGTCGCGCGCGTCTTCGAGCGTCTGGCGGATCTTCTCGCCGCCCGGCACCTCGCCCACGCCGGTGTGGCCGGCGCTGTCGGTGAGGATCAGCAGGTTGCGCGTGAAGAACGGGCCGTGCGCGCCGCTGAGGTTCATCAGCATGCTGTCGTGGCCCGCGACGGGCACGACGCGCATGGCGGTGACGACGGGCGCGCCCGACACGACGGAGGAAGCAGCGGATTCAGGAGAGGTCATCTTCGGGCTCGGTGGCTCAGTCTGCGGTGATGTGGCGGGTGTCGATCAATGTCTTCCATCGCGCCCACTCGCGCAACTGGAAGGCGGTGAAGTCCTCGGGCGTGCTGGCGACGATTTCCAGGCCCTGGTCGAGCATGCGCTTCTTCGTCTCGGGGTCTTGCATCGCGGCGATGACCGCGTCGCTCAGCTTCTTCTTCGTGGCGGGCGGCAGGCCCTTGGGCGCGGCCATGCCCTGCCACGAATAGACCTCGGCGCCCTTCACGCCGGCCTCGGCGAGCGTGGGCACGTCGGGCAGCACGGGCGAGCGCTTGTCGCCGGTGACGGCCAGCGCGCGCAGCTTGCCGGCGCGGATGTGCGGCAGCACGGCGTTCACGTTCTGGAACGAGAAGTCGACCTGGTTGCCCAGCAGGTCGTTCACCGCCGGCGCGCCGCCCTTGTAGGGCACGTGCACGCCTTCGGTCTTCGATTGCTGCCAGAAGAGTTCAGCCGACAGGTGATCGGACGAGCCGTTGCCCGAGCTCGCGAACGAGACCTTGCCGGGCGTCTTGCGCAACAGCGCGAGCACGTCGGCCACGCTGCGCTCGGGCCGCGCGACATTCGCCACGAGCACGTTGGGCGCCTGCACGGGCACGCTGATGTAGTCGAAGTCCTTGGTGGCGTCGTAGGGCACGCTCTTTTGCAGGTGCGGCGTGACGACGAAGGCGCCGAGCGACGACACCAGCAGCGTGTAGCCGTCGGGCAGTGCGCGCCGCACGAAGCCGGTGCCGATGGTGCCGGTGGCACCGGGCCGGTTGTCGACGACGAAGCTGCCGCCGAGCTTGCCCTGCAGTTGCTGCGCCAATGCGCGCGCCACCATGTCGGTGGAGCCACCGGCGGGGAACGGCACGATGATCGTCACGGGCTTCTGCTGCGGCCATGCATCGGCCTGGGCCGAAGCGTGCAGCGGCGTCAGCAGCGCGGTGGCGGCGAGCGCGAAGCCCGTCGCCAGGAATTGCGTTCTCTTCATGCGCGGTGGTCCGATCAGGAAGGAAGGCGCACAGCCTGGCGCGCGAGCAGCTTCCACTCGCCGCCCTGCTTCTGCCAGACGCCAAGGATCTTCAGCGCGACCTTACCGGGCTTGCCCGAATCGTTGGTGTCGGCCGTGAGCGTGTGGCGCACGATGGCGGTGTTTCCGTCGACGACCTTGATGCTCTGGTCGGTGATCGCGATGGTCACGAAGTCCGACTTGCGGTCGAGCAGGTCGGCGATGAAGCTGGCCTGCGTGTCGACCTTGCCGCCCGAATGGCCGTAGCTCAGGTCGTCGGCCACCAGTGCGCGCAGCGCGGCGGGCGTCGGGTCGACCATGGCGACGCGCAGCCGCTCGGCGGCCGCCGCAACTGCGGGTTCGGCCGCTGCGCCGCTGCTGCTGCCACCGCTGGCGGCACAACCCGCGAACACGGCGGTCGCTGCGGCGGCGAGCAGGAATTTTCTGATGAGCATGTCGTTGTCTCCTGTTTGTTTTGTGGTGCGGTCGACTGCGATCAGTGCCGGCTTACTGCGGGCCGAGCGTGTCGATGAGCGCCTTCAGCGCGTCCATCTCGTCGGGCTTCAGGTCGGTCAGCGGCGCGCGCACGGGGCCGGCGTCGTGGCCGACGAGCTTGGCGCCCGCCTTCACGATGCTCACGGCATAGCCGGGCACGCGGTTGCGCAGCTCCAGGTAGGGCATGAAGAAGTTCTTCAGCAGACGGTGCTGCGTGGCCATGTCGTCGTTGGCAACCGCGTGATAGAAGTCCATCGCCGTCTTCGGGATGAAGTTGAAGACCGCCGACGAGTACACGGGCGTGCCCATCGCCTTGTAGGCCGCGGCATACACCTCGGCCGTGGGCAGGCCGCCCAGGTAGGCAAAGCGGTCGCCCATCTTCTGGAAGATCGCGACCATCGCCTCGATGTCGCCCACGCCGTCCTTGAAGCCCACGAGGTTCGGGTTGCGCTCGGCCAGGCGGGCGAGCGTGTCGGGCTTGAGGCGGCTCGAAGCGCGGTTGTAGACGATCACGCCGAACTTCACGCTCTTGCACACGGCCTCGACATGCGCGGCCAGGCCTTCCTGGCCGGCTTCGGTGAGGTAGTGCGGCAGCAGCAGGATGCCGTGCGCGCCGGCCTTCTCGGCCGCTTGCGCGCATTGGATGGCGAAGCGCGTCGGGCCGCCGGCGCCGGCAATGATCGGCACCACGCCGCGGCAGGTGTCGACCGCCGTCTGGATGATGCCGGGGTACTCGTCACCGGTCAGCGAGAAGAACTCGCCCGTGCCGCCCGCGGCGAACAGCGCGCTCGCGCCGTAGGGTGCCAGCCATTCGAGGCGCTCGATGTAGCCCTTCTTGTTGAAGTCGCCGTTGCTGTCGAAGTCGGTCAGCGGGAACGAGAGCAGGCCGGAGCCCATGATGGTCTTGAGTTCTTGCGGGTTCATCGGAAGTCGTCCAGTGAAAAATGAAAAAGGGAAATGAAGAAGAAGGGATCGCTCAATCGAGCTTGAGATTGGCCTGCTGGATCACCTGCGCCCAGCGCGCGCGCTCCTTGGCGAAGAACTGGTCCTGCTCGGGCGCGGTCATGGTCACGACCTCGGCGCCCTGCCCCGCAAGCCGCGCCCGGATGTCGGGCGTGCGGATGATGCGGACCAGTTCCTTGTTGAGCCGGGCGATCACCGCGTCAGGGGTGCCGCGTGCCGCGACCATGCCCTGCCATGTGCCCGACTCGTAGCCGGGAACGCCCTGCTCCGCGATGGTCGGCACGCTGCCGATCAGCGGCATGCGCGTCGACTTGGACACGGCGATGAGCTTGAGCTTGCCGCTCTGCACATGCGGGTACGTGGCCAACATGCCGTTCATGAGCACCTGCGTCTGGCCCGCGACGGTGTCGAGCACGGCCTGCACGCCGCCCTTGTAAGGCACGTACTCCCACTTGGCGCCGCTCTTGCGCTGCAGTTCGACGCCGGCCAAGTGCGCGGTGCTGCCGCTGGCGGTGACGGCGAAGTTGAGGTCGCTCTTCTTCGACAGTTCAACGAGCTCCTTCAGCGTGTTGGCCTGCACCGACGGGTGCACCACCAGCAGGTGCGGCGAGTAGGCCAGCATGGCCACGCTGCGCAGGTCCTTCGACGGATCGAACGGCAGCTTGGGGTACAGCGACGGGCTGATGACCAGCGCGCCGAGGTCGCACAGCATGAGCGTGTGGCCGTCGGCCGGCGCCTTGGCCAGCATGTCGGCGCCGAGGTTGCCGTTGGCGCCCGCGCGGTTCTCGATGACCACGGGCTGGCCCAGCGCCTCGGACAGCGGCTGGCCGATGGCGCGCGCAATGATGTCCGACGAGCCGCCCGGCGGGTACGGCACGATGAGACGGATGGGCTTGGAAGGCCAGGTGCCGCCCGCCCCTTGCGCGAACGCGTGCAAGGGCAGGCTGGCAGCCAGTGTGGTGGCGAGGGCGGCGCCGAGTGCGCCGCGTCGGTTGACGGTCATGGGGGCTGTCTCCTGAAGTTCGATGCAGGCATGCGGGGCCGCGATGGCGCCGCATGTTATCAGTCATCGTACAACTAGAAAATCAGCTTGTCCAGACTTGAGCCCCGAAAATCCGGGGCGAACTCAGCGCGAAGGGGTGTTGTCGGACGAGGCGGCGCCGTGGCCGGCCGCCTCCGCCCTGGCTTTCTGTTGTTGCGCGGCTTCCTGCGCCATGCGCAGCCGCTCGCGGCTGTTGGTCAGGTGGATGCGCATCGCGGCGCGCGCCGACTCGGGGTCGCGGCGCGCGATGGCCGCGTAGATTTCCTCGTGCTCGCGGTTCACGCGGCTCAGGTAGCTGCCGTCCTGCACGCGGATCGCGCTGATGCGCGTGCGCGGGATGATCGTCGTGCCCAGGTGCCGCATGATGTCGGCGAAGTAGGGGTTGCCGGTCGACTGCGCGATCTCCAGGTGGAAGGCGAAGTCGGGTCCCACGGTATCGCCGCCCACCTTGACGTTCTGCTCGAACGCGTCGAGCGCCTGGCGCATTGCCACCAACTGCTCGTCGGTGCGCCGGCTCGCGGCCAGCCCGGCGGATTCGGTCTCCAGGCTGATGCGCAGCTCGAGCACGGCGAGCACGTCGACCGAGGTCGCGATCTCGCCGGGATCGAGGCGGAACACGCCGCCCATGCCGCCCGGACGCGGCTGCAGCACGAAGGTGCCCACGCCGTGCAGCGTCTCGACCAGCCCGCCCGCCTGCAGCTTCGACAGCGCCTCGCGCACCACGGTGCGGCTCACGCCGTACGCCTGCATGATGGCCGACTCGGTGGGCAGCTTGTCGCCGGGGCGCAGCGACTGGCTGCGGATCTTCTCGCCCAGGTCTTCCACCAGCCCGTTCGCCAGGCCGCGCGCGCGCTGGCGCGGCCGCCCCACGAAAGCGGCGTTGCCCGCCGGGTTGTCAGCGGTCGTTGTCTGAACTTCGGGATTACCCGCAGTCGTTGAGGCCATGACGACGATCATAATCCCCTCACAGTTGTACGACAACAGATAACTTATCACCTAAAAAGCGGTGACGACGTTGTCCACCTCCTCCGCTTCCCCTCACACATCCCGAAGACATGTCGACGCCTGAAGCCCCCTCCCCCCAGCTTGGCCGCCTGCTGCTGACCGGCGCCGCCGGCGGCCTGGGCCGCGTGCTGCGCGAACGGCTCGCGCCTTTTGCGAACGTGATCCGCCTTTCCGACATCGCCGACATCGCACCGGCCACCGGCGCGCATGAAGAAGTCGTGCCCTGCGACCTGTCCGACAAGGCCGCGGTCGACGCGCTGGTGGCCGGCTGCGACGCCATCGCCCATTTCGGCGGCGTGTCGGTCGAGCGCCCGTTCGAAGAAGTGCTCGAAGCCAACATCAAGGGCGTGTTCAACCTGTACGAGGCCGCGCGCCGCCACGGCGTGAAGCGCGTGGTGTTCGCCAGCTCGAACCACGTGATCGGCTTCTACAAGCAGGACGAGCACATCGACGCGCACGCCGCGCGCCGGCCCGACGGCTACTACGGCCTGTCGAAGTCCTTCGGCGAGGACATGGCGCAGTTCTACTTCGACCGCTGGGGCATCGAGACGGTGAGCATCCGCATCGGCTCCTCGTTCCCCGAGCCGCTCAACCGCCGCATGATGAGCACCTGGCTCAGCTACCGCGACCTCACGGCGCTGATCCAGAAGTCGCTCTTCACGCCCGACGTGAAGCACACGGTGGTCTACGGCATGTCGGCCAACCGCGACCTGTGGTGGGACAACGCCGCCGCCGCGCACCTGGGCTTCGCGGCGCAAGACAGCTCCGAGGTGTTCCGCAATAAGGTCGAGGCGCAGCCGAAGGTGGCGCCCACCGATCCGAACGCCATCTACCAGGGCGGCGCCTTCACCGCACAAGGCCCGTTCGGCGACTGAACAGGCCGCACCACCGCATGCAAGCCGAACTCGTTCTCGACGCGCGCAACGGCACGGGCGAAAGCCCGGTGTGGCTGGCCGCGCAGCAGGCGCTGTACTGGGTCGACATTCCCGCACGCACGCTCAACCGCTGGCACGCCGCCGAAGGCCATGCGCAGTGGCGTGCCGATGAAATGATCGCCTGCATCGCACCGCGCGCCGACCGGCCCGGCGAATGGATCGCCGGCATGGAAAGCGGCCTGTTCTCGCTGCGCGAGCACATCGACGGTACGCTCGCAGCCACGCCACTCGCCCCGGTGGCGCACGCCGCGCCGGGCATGCGCTTCAACGACGGCCGCTGCGACCGGCAAGGCCGCTTCTGGGCCGGCACGATGTTGCTGGACATGGCCGCAGGCGCGCGCGTCGGCCGCCTGTATCGCCACGGCCCCGGCGACGACAGCGCAACGCTGCAGCTGGACGACCTGATCGTGCCCAACGGCCTGGCCTTCAGCCCCGACGGCCGCACGATGTACCTGTCGGACTCGCACCCGAGCGTGCAGGCCGTCTGGGCCTTCGACTACGACACCGACACCGGCACGCCGAGCAACCGCCGTCTCTTCGTCGACATGAATCCCCTGCCCGGCCGCCCCGACGGCGCGGCGATGGACGTCGACGGCTGCTACTGGATCTGCGGCAACGACGCCGGCCTGGTGCACCGCTTCACGCCCGACGGCCGGCTCGACCGCTCCCTCGCCGTGCCGGTGAAGAAACCCGCCATGTGCGCCTTCGGCGGCCCGACGCTCGACACGCTGTTCGTCACCTCGATCCGCCCCGGCGGCATCGACCTGTCGGACCAGCCGCTGGCCGGCGGCGTGTTCGCGCTGCGCCCCGGCGTGGCGGGCGTGCCGGAGCCGGCCTTCGGCGGCTGACCCTTTTCTTTTTCCTTTCATTCACGACAACCACCAAGAGGACGAGACAAATGAAGCTCTACAAGACACTCATCGCACTTGCTGCCGGCGCGGCGGCCGCGTTGACCACGCTGGCCGCCGGCGCCACCGAGTTCCGCTCGGCCGACATCCACCCCGACGACTACCCCACCGTGACCGCCGTGAAGTTCATGAGCGAACGGCTCAAGGCGCTGTCCGGGGGCAAGCACAGCATCAAGGTCTTCAACAACAGCGCGCTCGGCAACGAGAAGGACACGATCGAGCAGACCAAGATCGGCGCGCTGCAGATGGTGCGCGTGAACATCGCGCCCATGAACAACATCTGCCCCGAGACGCAGGTGCCGACCATGCCCTTCCTGTTCCGTTCGGTGGAGCACCTGCACAAGGTGCTCGACGGCCCGGTCGGCGAAGAAATCCTGAAGTCGTGCGAGAAGCAGGGCTTCGTGGGCCTGGCCTACTACGACAGTGGCGCGCGCTCGATGTTCACGGCCAAGAAGCCGGTGCGCAACTTCGCCGACATGAAGGGCCTGAAGGTGCGCGTGCAGCAGTCCGACCTGTGGGTGTCGATGCTCGAGGCCATGGGCGCCAACGCCACGCCGATGCCCATGGGCGAGGTCTACACGGGCCTGAAGACCGGTCTCATCGACGCCGCCGAAAACAACTACCCCACCTACGAAAGCGCGCGCGCCTTCGAGGTCGCCAAGTACTACAGCAAGACCGAGCACTCGATGGCGCCCGAGATGCTGCTGTTCTCCAAGCGCGCGTGGGACAAGCTCTCCGCCGAGGAGCAGGGCTGGCTGCGTCAGGCCGCCAAGGAATCGGTGCCCTACATGCGCAAGCAATGGCAGGAGCGTGAAGTGAAGTCGCTGGCCACGGTGAAGGCCGGCGGCGCCGAGATCATCGACGTCGACAAGGCCCCGTTCCAGGCCGCGATGAAGCCGGTGTACGACAAGTTCATCACGGACGCGAAGCTCAAGGACCTGGTCAAGCGCGTCCAGGACACGAAGTAAACAGGGCTCGCCCCCAGGCTTCGCGCACTTCGTGACCCTGCGCCCCCTGCCGGGAGCCACGAAGGGGCGGAGCCTCTCCATTTTTCGCGCTGGAAATATGTACACCAAACTTTGCCGCACGCTCGCCCGTGCCTGCATGTGGTTGGGCATCCTCGGTCTCGTCGCGGTGATCTGCGCCGTGAGCTGGCAGGTGTTCGGCCGCTACGTGCTCAACAACACCCCCACCTGGGCCGAGAGCCTCGCGCTGCTGCTGGTGCTCTACGTGACCATGCTGGGCGTGGCCGTGGGCGTGCGCGACGCGGGCCACATCGGACTCGAATCGTTCCTCGTGCTCGCGCCCGACTGGCTGCGCCTGAAGATGGAATACCTCATCCACGCGCTGATCCTGCTGTTCGGCCTGGCCATGGCCTGGAACTGCGCCTCGCTCGCCGAATCGGTGTGGGACTACCGCCTGCCCACGCTGTGGATTTCCGAAGGCTGGAAGTACGTGCCCGCCGCCGTGTCGGGCGTCCTCATCGTGATGTTCTCGATCGAACACATCATCGCGCTCGCTCAAGGCCGCGAAGTCGAACCCGCCTGGGGCTGAACCTCATCATGACGACCCCTCTTCTCATTCTTTGCCTCTCGTTCACGCTGTTCCTGCTGCTCGGCGTGCCGGTGGCGTTCTCGATCGGCCTGTCGGCCCTGGCCACGCTGCTGTACGAAGGCCTGCCGCTCGCAGTGGGCTTCCAGCAGATGACCTCGGGCATGGGCATCTTCTCGTTCCTGGCCATTCCCTTCTTCATCTTCGCCGGCGAGCTGATGCTCTACGGCGGCATCGCGGACCGCATCGTCAACTTTGCGCGCAATCTCGTGGGCCACGTGCGCGGCGGCCTGGGCATGTCGAACGTGGTGGCCTGCACCTTGTTCGGCGGCGTCTCGGGCTCGCCCGTGGCGGACGTCTCGGCCATGGGCGCCGTGATGATCCCGATGATGAAGAAGGAGGGCTACCACGCCGACTACGCGGTCAACGTGACGACGCACGCGGCCCTGGTCGGCGCGTTGATGCCCACCAGCCACAACCTCATCATTTACTCGCTCGCAGCGGGCGGCAAGGTGTCGATCGCGGCGCTGATCCTGGCGGCGCTGCTGCCGGCGGCCGTGCTCACGCTGAGCAACCTCGCGGCCGCCTACCTCGTGGCCGTGAAGCGCGGCTACCCGGCGGGCAGCTTCCCGGGCTGGGCCATCGTGGCGCGCTCGTTCGCGGCGGCGCTGCCGGGCCTGTTCATCGTGGTGCTGATCCTCGGCGGCATCCTGTCGGGCATCTTCACGGCGACCGAATCGGCGGCGGTGGCGGTGCTCTATGCGCTGGCGCTCACGATCTTCGTGTACCGCACGCTGAAGTGGGAGCACTTCATCAAGGCCGCCTCGAAGGCCGTGCGCACCACGGGCGTGATCCTGCTGCTCATCGGCATCTCGAGCACCTTCGGCTACCTCATCAGCCTGTACGGCGTGGCCCAGCTCACGGGCGAGCTGCTGTCGCAGGTGACCACCACGCCGTGGATGATCTTCCTGCTCATCAACATCATCCTGTTCGTGCTGGGCACCTTCCTGGACATGGCCGCGACCATCCTGCTGTGCACGCCGATCTTCCTGCCCATTGCACAGCAGTACGGCATGACCTCGGTGCAGTTCGGCGTGGTGATGCTCATCAACTGCGCGCTGGGCCTGAACACGCCGCCCGTGGGCACCACCCAGTTCGTCGGCTGTGCCATCGGCGGGGTGTCGGTGGGCACGGTGATGCGCACGATCTGGCCCTTCTACGGCGCGTTGATCTTCGCGCTCGGCGTGGTCACCTTCGTGCCGGCGTTTTCCACCTGGCTGCCCAGCCTGTTCATGGTGGTGAAGTAAAGAAAAGAGAAAGGGCCTCCCGATGGCCGATGCGAACACCCGACCGCCGCTGTACATCCGCATCCACGCGGCCGACAACGTCGCCATCGTCGCGAACGACGGTGGCCTGAAGGCCGGCACGGCCTTCGACGACGGCCTGGTGCTGGTCGACACCGTGCCCCAGGGCCACAAGGTGGCGCTCGTCGACCTGGCCGAAGGCGACGCCATCCGCCGCTACAACGTGGTGATCGGCTACGCGCTCAAGGCGCTGCCGCGCGGCAGCTGGGTGCACGAGCGCGTGATGCGCATGCCGGTCGCGCCCGAGCTCGACGGCCTGCCCATCGCGACCGTCAAGCCCCCTGCCCTGCCGCCGCTCGACGGCTACACCTTCGAGGGCTACCGCAACGCCGACGGCTCGGTGGGCACGCGCAACATCCTCGCGATCACGCAGACCGTGCAATGCGTGGCGGGCGTGACCGAGTTCGCCGTGCAGCGCATCAAGGCCGAGCTGCTGCCGAAGTACCCGCATGTGGACGACGTGGTGGCGCTCGAGCACAGCTACGGCTGCGGCGTCGCCATCGACGCGCCCGACGCCATCGTGCCGATCCGCACCCTGCGCAACATCAGCCTCAACCCCAACTTCGGCGGCGAGGTGATGGTCGTGAGCCTGGGCTGCGAGAAGCTGCAGCCCGAGCGGCTGCTGCCGCCCGGCACCATCCCCATCGCCGACCAGCGCGGTGCGCCCGCCGACGATCTCGACGTGGTCTGCCTGCAGGACGACGCGCACGTCGGCTTCATGTCGATGATCGATTCGGTGATGCGCCAGGCCGACGCGCACCTCGCGCGCCTGAACCAGCGCCGGCGCGAGACCGTGCCCGCGAGCGAACTCGTCGTGGGCGTGCAGTGCGGCGGCAGCGACGCCTTCTCGGGCGTCACCGCCAACCCGGCCGTGGGCTTTTGCACCGACCTGCTGGTGCGCGCGGGCGCCACCGTGATGTTCTCGGAAGTCACCGAGGTGCGCGACGGCATCGACCAGCTCACCTCGCGCGCGTCCACGCCCGAGGTGGCCGACGCCATGATCCGCGAGATGGCCTGGTACGACGCCTACCTCGACAAGGGCCGCGTCGACCGCAGCGCCAACACCACGCCGGGCAACAAGAAGGGCGGGCTGTCGAACATCGTCGAGAAGGCGATGGGCTCGATCGTCAAGTCGGGCTCGGCGCCGATCACCGGCGTGCTCGCGCCCGGCGAGAAACTGGCGCACAAGGGCCTGATCTACGCCGCCACGCCGGCCAGCGACTTCATCTGCGGCACGCTGCAGCTGGCGGCCGGCATGAACCTGCACGTGTTCACCACCGGCCGCGGCACGCCCTACGGGCTGGCCGAGGTGCCGGTGATCAAGGTCGCCACGCGCAGCGACCTGGCGCGCCGCTGGCACGACCTGATGGACGTGAACGCGGGCCGCATCGCCGACGGCGAGGCCAGCATCGAGGACATCGGCTGGGAGATGTTCCGCCTGATGCTCGAGGTGGCCAGCGGCCGCAAGAAGACCTGGGCCGAGCACTGGAAGCTGCACAACGCGCTGGTGCTGTTCAACCCGGCACCGGTCACCTGATCGAACCACCCTCACGGAGCACAGCCATGGAAGACCTCAAGGACAAGACCGCCCTCGTCACCGGCGCCAGCACCGGCATCGGCGCCGCGGTGGCCATCGCGTTCGCCGCGCGCGGCATGCGCGTGGCCGTGCACTACAACAGCTCGGCCGATGCGGCGACCCGCGTGGTCGACACCATCCGCGCCGCCGGCGGCACGGCCTTCGCGCTGCAGGCCGACGTGCGCGACACGGCTGCGATCCGCGCCTGCGTGCAAGAAACGACGGCGCAGTTCGGCCGCATCGACGTGCTGGTGAACAACGCCGGCAGCCTGGTCAAGCGCATGCCCATCGCCGAGTTCGACGATGCGCTGTTCGACGAGGTGATGCACATCAACGCGCGCTCGGTGCTGGCCTTCTGCCGCGAGGCCGTGCCGCAGATGCGCAAGCAAGGCAGCGGCGCCATCATCAACGTGACCTCGGTGGCCGCGCGCACCGGTGGCGGCCCCGGCGCCTACCTGTACGCGGGCGCCAAGGGCTTCGTGAGTACCGCGACACACGGCCTGGCACGGGAACTCGTGGGCGACCGCATCCGCGTGAACGCGGTCGCGCCGGGCGTGATCCAGACGCCGTTCCAGGACCGCTTCTCGACGCCCGCGATGCTCGAAACCTTCAGGACCGGCATCCCGATGGGGCGCCTGGGCACGGCCGACGAATGCGTGGGCGCCTTCCTGTACCTCGCCTCCGAGCAGCTCTCGGGCTACGTAACGGGACAGGTGCTCGAGGTGAACGGCGGGCAGTACATGCCCTGAGCCTGCGCCCTCCCCTGCGCCACACAACAGATCAACAACGGAGACAGAGACACCATGCAAAGAAGCCAGTTCGTCCGCGGCATTGCCGCCCTTTCGGCCACCGCCGCCCTCTCGCTCGGCCTGGCCGCGCCCGCCGCGGCACAAGCCAACGACTTCCCGAACCGCACCATCGAGCTGCTCGTGCCCTACCAGCCCGGCGGCGGCACCGACGGCCTGGCGCGCGCGTTCTCGGAGGCCAGCCGCAAGCACATCTCGCAGAGCATCGTGATCGTCAACCGCCCCGGCGCGGGCGGCGCCATCGGATGGACCGAGGTGATCAACGCCAAGCCCGACGGCTACAAGCTCGCCGTGCTCACGGTGGAGCTGCTCACGCTGCCGCACCTGGGCCTGGCCAAGTTCAACTACGACGACTTCCAGCCCATTGCGCAGCTCAACGCCGACCCGGCCGCGATCACCGTGAAGGCCGATGCACCGTGGAACACCATCGAAGAATTCCTCGCCGCCGCAAAGAAGTCGCCCGAGGGCATCCGCGTGGGCAACTCGGGCAACGGCTCGATCTGGCACCTGGCCGCCGCCGCGCTCGAAGACAAGACCGGCACCAAGTTCGGCCACATCCCGTTCCAGGGCGCCGCGCCCGCCGTGCTGGCGCTGCTGGGCGGCCACATCGAAGCGGTGGCCGTGAGCCCCGCCGAAGTCACGACGCACGTGCAGGGCGGCAAGCTCAAGGTGCTGATGGTGATGGCCGACAAGCGCGTGAAGGGCTTCGAGAAGATCCCGACCGCCAAGGAGCGCGGCATCGACCTGTCGATCGGCACGTGGCGCGGCCTGGGCGCGCCGAAGAACACGCCACCCGAAGTGATGGCCAAGCTGCGCGAGATCACCGCCAAGACCGCCGCCGAGCCGCTGATGCACGAGGTGATGGACAAGCAGAACCTGGGCTACGTCTACACCGACGGCGCGGTGTTCAAGGAAACGCTCGCCAAGGACAACGCCTACTTCAAGGCGCTGATCACCAAGCTCAACATCAAGCCGTGAGCGCGACACGACAAGGAAGCACGACCATGCAACGCCGCACACTCATCCAGTCCGCCCTCGCCGCCTCGCTGGCGGCGGCCCTGCCCGCCTTCGCGCAGGGTGGCAACACCTGGCCCACGGGCAAGGCCATCACCTACCTCGTGCCCTTCCCCGCGGGCGGCACCACCGACGTGCTGGGCCGCCTCATCGGGCAGAAGCTCGGCACCGTGCTGGGCACGAGCGTGATCATCGACAACAAGGGCGGCGCCGGCGGCAGCGTGGGCTCCGAGATCGGCGCGCGCGCCGCGCCCGACGGCTTCACGCTGGTAGGCGGCACGATCAGCTCGCACGCGATCAACGTGAGCCTGTACCCCAAGCTGGGCTACGACCCGCAGAAGTCGTTCGCGCCCGTGACGCTGATCGGCACTAACCCGGTCGTGCTGGTGGTGAACCAGGCCAGCCCGTACAAGACGTTGAAGGACGTGATCGCCGCGAGCAAGGCCAAGGCCGGTGGCCTCTCGTCGGCCTCGGCGGGCACGGGCACCTCGCAGCACCTGGCGCTGGAACTGCTGGGCTACAAGTCGGGCGTGAAGTTCACGCACATCCCGTACAAGGGCAGCGGCCCCGCGATCCAGGACGTGATCGGCGGACAGGTCGACATGATGTTCGACACCACCGTGGTCGCCGGCCCGCACATCCAGAGCGGCAAGCTGCGCGCCATCGCCGTGACCTCGGTCAAGCGCCTGGCCTCGATGCCCGACGTGCCGACGGTCGCCGAATCGGGCATCGAGGGGCTCAAGGATTTCGAGGTGGTGTCGTGGCAGGCGATCTTCGTGCCCGCGGGCACGCCGGCGCCCGTCGTCGACCGCCTGCACACCGAGATCCGCAAGATCCTCGCGACGCCCGAGATGCAGGACAAGCTCAAGGGCTTCGGGATGGAGCCCGCCGACCTCACGACCGCGCAGATCGCCGCCTTCCAGAAGACGGAAGTGGAGAAGTGGGCGCAGGTGATCAAGGCGGCGGGCATCAAGGCCGACTGACCTGCCCCCGAATCCGAATCCGACTGCCTCCACACCCGACAAGCGCCTGGTGAGCGGTGTGGTGCGGGCGGCCCCTCTGTGCCGCCGAGGCGCGCAGCGTTTCGCGGATCAGGGCTCGCAGCTGTTTGAGCGCAGCGAGTTCTGCGAGACCCCGCGAAACGCGAGCACCGCAGGGCAGCCGCGAAGCGGCCGGCACAGTGGGGCCGCCCGCGCCGCACCGCCCGCCGGGCGCGTGCCTGCAAAGGTCAAGGACCAGCAAGGAACCAAGGGAAGCTTCCTACGCCCCCAAGAAGAAGCGCTTTATAGAATGCCCGTCCGATTCCGCATTCCAGGCCTTCCACAACGTGTCCGATCGCTCCGCAGTTCTGCCCCAATACCTGTTCCCCAAGCAGGCCCTGACCAATTTCGCCGGCTGGGTCGCAGGCAAGGAACGAGGCGCGGTCACCACCTGGATCATTCGCCGCTTCGTTGCCAAGTACAACGTCGACATGGGCGAAGCGCTCGAGTCCGACATCCATCACTACAAGAGCTTCAACCAGTTCTTCACGCGCGCCCTCAAGCCCGGCATGCGCCCGCTCGCGCAGGCCGACCTCGTGTGCCCCGTGGACGGCGCCATCAGCCAGTTCGGCGCCATCGAGGGCGACCAGATCTTCCAGGCCAAGGGCCACAACTACACGACCACCGCGCTGGTCGGCGGCGATGCCGCGCTGGCCGCCAAGTTCGCGCACGGCAGCTTTGCCACGCTGTACCTGAGCCCCAAGGACTACCACCGCATCCACATGCCCTGCGACGGGCGGCTGGTGCGCATGATCCACGTGCCCGGCGACCTCTTCTCGGTCAACCCGACCACCGCGCGCGGCGTGCCCGGCCTGTTCGCGCGCAACGAACGCGTGGTGTGCGTCTTCGAATCGGCCAACGGCCCCTTCGTGCTCGTGCTCGTGGGCGCCACCATCGTCGGCAGCATGGCCACCGTGTGGCACGGCGTGGTCAACCCGCCGCGCGTGGGCGAACTGCGCGAGTGGCACTACAACGACCAGCAGATCGACATCAAGAAGGGCGACGAGATGGGCCGGTTCTTGCTGGGCTCGACCGTCGTCATGCTGTTCCCGGCGCCCGCGCTGGCCTTCAACCCGGACTGGTCGCCCACCCGCGCGATCCGCCTGGGCGAAGCCATGGCCAACTACGCCTGATTTGTGAAGCTTTGTCTCGAAACCCGCATGCTGCATGCCTGTACAGCTATAAAACCAGTAGCATCCTGATCCTTCGCGCTATAGTCGTCGGCCAGCCAGACGGTCCATGACGACCAATCACAAACAAGAGTGCGCCGCCCCGGCCCGCCCCCGGCCGACGGTCCGCCCAGCTTCGAGGAGATGATGTCGATGAGTACCAAGGAAAACGCAGCCATCAGCCAGTTGCTCGCCCTGCTCGAAGCCCGCTATGCGCTGCGTGTGCTGTGGGCCCTGCGCGACGGCCACGCCCAGACCTTCCGGCTGCTGCAGGACAGCGTCGGCGGCATCACTCCCAACACCCTCAACACCCGCATCAAGGAGCTGCGCGAAGCCGGCGTCGTGAGCCACGGCAGCGACGGCTACTGCCTCACGCTGAGCGGGCAGGACCTGCTCAAGCGCCTGTCCGACCTGCAGGCCTTCGCCGCCAAGTGGCAGTTGGGGCAGAGCAAGAAGGCCGCGGGGCCGGCCGCCGCGCAGCCTGCATCGGCCGAGGCATCCTCGCCCGTGGCGGCTGCTGCGCCGGCGCCGTCCGCCCCCGACGCGGCACCACCCGCAACCGCGCCGCCCGGCTCCGACAGCCAGGGCTGAAGCGGGGGCCCGCCGGGCCTCGGTAAACTCCGCGCCTCCGATTCCTCTCCCATTTCATCGACGCAAGGAGCGTTTCCCATGCCCACCACCCCCTCCGGCCTGCAATACGAAGACACCGAAGTCGGCACCGGCGCCGAAGCCAAGGCCGGCCACCACGTGCACGTGCACTACACGGGCTGGCTCTACAACGACGGCGTGCAAGGCGCCAAGTTCGACTCCAGCCGCGACCGCAACGACCCCTTCGCGTTCTCGCTGGGCGCCGGCCAGGTCATCAAGGGCTGGGACGAAGGCGTCGCCGGCATGAAGATCGGCGGCAAGCGCACGCTGATCATCCCCGCCTCGCTGGGCTACGGTGCCCGCGGCGCCGGCGGCGTGATCCCCCCGAACGCCACCCTGAAGTTCGACGTCGAACTCCTCGACGCGCATTAAGGGCTCGCCCCCAGGCTGCGCGGCACTTCGTGTCCGCTTCGCCAACCCCCTACCGGGGGCGACACCTGCGGCCCGGCGAAGCCGGTTCCGCGGTGTCTCTCGCGAAAGCCACTTCGCACCCCTCTTGCGGCCGCTTTGGCCGCATTTTTACGCTTGAAAAGCCCTAGAGCAGCCCCAAGTGGCTGGCTGTGTTTGTTTTCCGGCGCACGCCGGTTCTTTGAAAAATGTCTGACCCGCAACAATCCGCACAGAATTCTCAAATGCTGCAAGGCGAGCCCAGTCCCGAAGAACTGGAGGCCGCGCAAGCCGCCAACGAAGCCGAGGCGCTCGACGCCCTAGCCGTGGCGCAAGGCGAACTGGCTGCCCTTCAGACCAAGAATGCCGAACTGGCCGACCAGTACCTGCGCGCCCAGGCCGACGTGCAGAACGCCCGCCGCCGCGCCGACGACGAGATCACCAAGGCCCGCAAGTTCGCGGTCGAAGCCTTTGCCGAGAGCCTGCTGCCGGTGACCGACAGCCTCGAAGCCGGCCTGGCCATCAAGGACGCCACGCCCGAGCAGATCCGCGAAGGCGCCGAGGCCACGCTGCGCCAGCTCAAGAGCGCCCTCGAACGCAACAAGGTGATCGAAGTGGCCCCCGCTGCCGGCGACAAGTTCGACCCGCACCTGCATCAGGCCATCTCGATGGTGCCCGCCGACCAGGACGCCAACACCGTGGTGGGCCTGCTGCAAAAGGGCTACACGATCAACGAGCGCGTGCTGCGCCCGGCGCTGGTCACCGTGGCCGCCCCGAAGTAAATCGGCACTGCCCCACAAGATTCCCACAGGAAATCCCCGCGTCGTCCCTTGAATCGCACCGGGTTATCCACAAGTTCATAACAACATATTTTTCCGAATTTCAGGAGTAAGAACATGGCAAAGATCATCGGCATCGACCTCGGCACCACCAACTCGTGCGTGTCGATCATGGAAGGCAACACCACGCGTGTGATCGAGAACTCGGAAGGTGCGCGCACCACGCCGTCGATCGTCGCGTACCAGGAAGACGGTGAAGTCTTGGTCGGTGCCTCGGCCAAGCGCCAGGCCGTCACCAACCCCAAGAACACGCTGTACGCGATCAAGCGCCTGATCGGCCGCAAGTTCGAGGAAAAGGAAGTCCAGAAGGACATCGACCTGATGCCCTACACCATCGCCAAGGCCGACAACGGCGACGCATGGGTGGAAGTGCGCGGCAAGAAGATGGCCCCGCAGCAGGTCAGCGCCGACATCCTGCGCAAGATGAAGAAGACCGCCGAAGACTACCTCGGCGAAGCCGTGACCGAAGCCGTGATCACGGTGCCGGCCTACTTCAACGACGCACAGCGCCAAGCCACCAAGGACGCCGGCCGCATCGCGGGCCTGGACGTCAAGCGCATCATCAACGAGCCCACCGCTGCTGCCCTGGCCTTCGGCCTGGACAAGCAGGACAAGGCCGACCGCAAGATCGCCGTGTATGACCTGGGCGGCGGCACCTTCGACGTGTCGATCATCGAGATCGCGGACGTCGACGGCGAGAAGCAGTTCGAAGTGCTGTCGACCAACGGCGACACCTTCCTGGGCGGCGAAGACTTCGACCAGCGCATCATCGACTACATTATCGGCGAGTTCAAAAAGGAACAAGGCGTCGACCTGAGCAAGGACGTGTTGGCCCTGCAGCGCCTGAAGGAAGCCGCTGAAAAGGCCAAGATCGAGCTGTCGAACAGCGCGCAGACCGACATCAACCTGCCGTACATCACGGCCGATGCCACCGGTCCGAAGCACCTGAACATCAAGCTCACCCGCGCCAAGCTGGAAAGCCTGGTCGACGAGCTGGTCGAGCGCACCATCGCGCCCTGCCGCCTGGCCATCAAGGACGCCGGCATCAGCGTGAGCGACATCAACGACGTGATCCTGGTCGGCGGCATGACCCGCATGCCCAAGGTGCAGGAAAAGGTGAAGGCCTTCTTCGGCAAGGAACCACGCAAGGACGTGAATCCCGACGAAGCCGTGGCTGTCGGCGCCGCCATCCAGGGCCAGGTGCTCTCGGGCGACCGCAAGGACGTGCTGCTGCTCGACGTGACCCCGCTGTCGCTGGGCATCGAGACCATGGGTGGCGTGATGACCAAGATGATCACGAAGAACACCACGATCCCGACGAAGTTCGCACAGACCTTCTCGACCGCCGAGGACAACCAGCCGGCCGTGACCATCAAGGTGTTCCAGGGCGAGCGCGAGATCGCCTCGGGCAACAAGCTGCTGGGCGAGTTCAACCTGGAAGGCATTCCGCCGGCATCGCGCGGCACGCCGCAGATCGAGGTGAGCTTCGACATCGACGCCAACGGCATCCTGCACGTGGGCGCCAAGGACAAGGGCACCGGCAAGGAAAACAAGATCACCATCAAGGCGAACTCGGGCTTGAGCGAAGACGAGATCCAGAAGATGGTCAAGGACGCCGAGCTCAACGCCGACGAAGACAAGAAGAAGCTCGAGATCGTGCAGGCGCGCAACCAGGGCGAAGCCATGGTGCACAGCGTGAAGAAGTCGCTCGGCGAGCATGGCGCCAGCCTCGAAGCCGCCGAGAAGGATGCGATCGAAGCCGCGATCAAGGACCTGGAAGAAGCCCTCAAGGGTGAAGACAAGGCCGTGATCGAGGAAAAGACCAACACGCTGATGACCGCGAGCCAGAAGCTCGGCGAAAAGATGTATGCCGAATCGCAGGCCGCCGCGGCCAGCGCCTCGGCCGCCAGCGGCCCGGCAGGCGCGGAAGCTGCGGCGCATGCCCAGGCTGACGACAACGTGGTCGACGCCGAAGTCAAGGAAGTGAAGAAGGGCTGATCCCCTGCCCTTCTAACAAGGCTGGAACACCTGAACAGGTGCTCCAGCCTTTCTCGCTTCCAGTTCCCCGACGAGTTCCCGCCGCCCGACCGAATCTGCTGCCATGGCCACCAAACGCGACTACTACGAAACCCTCGGCGTTCCCAAGAACGCGAACGAGGACGAAATCAAGAAGGCTTATCGCAAGCTTGCGATGAAGCACCACCCCGACCGCAACCACGGCGACACCAGCAAGGACGCCGAGGCCAAGTTCAAGGAGGTGAAGGAGGCCTACGAGATGCTGTCGGACGGCCAGAAGCGCGCGGCCTACGACCAGTACGGCCATGCCGGCGTCGACCCCAACATGCGCGGCGGCCCCGGCGCGGAAGGCTTCGGCGGCTTCGCGGAGGCCTTCGGCGACATCTTCGGCGACGTGTTCGGCGGCGGCCGCGGCCGCACCAGCGGCGGGCGCCAGGTGTTCCGCGGCAGCGACCTGAGCTACGCGATGGAAGTCACGCTCGAGGAAGCCGCCGACGGCAAGGACGCACAGATCCGCATCCCGAGCTGGGACGACTGTGGCACCTGCCACGGCTCCGGCGCCAAGCCCGGCACCAAGCCCATCACCTGCACCACCTGCCACGGCGCGGGCGCCGTGCAGATGCGCCAGGGCTTCTTCAGCGTGCAGCAGACCTGCCCGACCTGCCACGGCAGCGGCAAGATCGTTCCCGAGCCCTGCACCGTGTGCCATGGCCAGGGCAAGATCAAGAACAACAAGACGCTCGAAGTGAAGATTCCGGCCGGCATCGACGACGGCATGCGCATCCGCAGCACCGGCAACGGCGAGCCCGGCACCAACGGCGGGCCGCCCGGCGACCTGTACATCGAGATCCGCCTCAAGAAGCACGACCTGTTCGAACGCGACGGCGACGACCTGCACTGCGTGGTGCCCGTGAGCGTCACCACCGCGGCGCTCGGCGGCGAGATCAACGTGCCTACCCTCAAGGGTGCGGCCGCCATCGACATTCCCGACGGCACCCAGAGCGGCAAGCAGTTCCGCCTGCGCGGCAAGGGCATCAAGGGCGTGCGTTCGAGCTACCCAGGCGACCTGTACTGCCACGTGCGCGTGGAAACGCCCGTGAAGCTCACCGAGCACCAGCGCAAGCTGCTCAAGGAACTCGACGAATCGCTCAAGAAGGGTGGCGAGAAGCACAGCCCGACCGACAAGGGCTGGTTCGACAAGGCCAAGGAATTCTTCAGCTGAAGATGATGCTGACGCGCTGACGGCCTTCGTCAGCGCCGGGCCGACGCCCTGTCGGCCCGAAGCGTGCCCTCTTTCGGCCGCCTCCGCCCTCTGGCGGCGCGCCAGGCACGCGAACGGTGCTCCCCGCACCGTTGCGGAACGCCGCCGACCGGCGCCCGCGTTGTCTTCCCACGTTGCCATGCGCCAGCCACTCGCCACAGGAGTGGCGCGGGGATTGCTTTAATGTTTTTTTGGATATGCAATAAACCAAACGACAGGTCGCGCGTTATTGCTGAAAGGCATCGGCTTTATTGAACCCGGGTTCAATTAGGAAAGGTGTTCGCCACAGAATTTCAATGAGGACGATAGCCATTCGGCATAGTTATTTCATCCGGGGACAATTACGCGAGCGCGAGCTTTTCAATTTAACAGAAACTCGAATAGAAGTTCCTTGTTTTCCGAGGAACTTTACTCGGCAGAGGGGTTCAGAATAAATAAAACATTTGCCTGGTTCTTTCTTTGCTTTATGCTGATTGAACCGATTGTGTAGATAGTGTGTAAGGGAGTTTTCCACGGCATACGGCCATGGGCGGGGCCCCTCTTCCAAGAGGAGCGACGCAGTCTCTGGCTGTAGGCATCGGGGTCAAAAGCCCCGCCGACCTGAAGGAGGCGCGACCATGGACGTGATCAGCAACTTTGCAGCCCGCTACGAACGCACCCGCGAGGAAGTTCTCTCGCTGCAGGAATATCTGGATATCTGCAAACGCGATCCGACGGCATATGCAACGGCCTCCGAACGAATGCTCCAGGCCATTGGCGAGCCGGAACTGGTAGATACCCGCAATGACCCCCGTCTTTCGCGGATCTTCGCGAACAAGGTCATCAAGATCTATCCGGCGTTCAAGGAGTTCTATGGCATGGAAGATGCCATCGAGCAGGTGGTGTCCTATTTCCGCCACGCCGCGCAGGGACTCGAAGAAAAGAAGCAAATCCTTTACCTGCTGGGGCCCGTCGGCGGCGGCAAGAGCTCGATCGCCGAGCGCCTGAAGCAGCTCATGGAGCACGTGCCCTTCTATGCGATCCACGGCTCCCCGGTGAACGAATCGCCCCTCGGGCTGTTCGACACCCTCGAAGACGGCGAGATCCTCGAAAAAGAGTACGGCATCCCCGTGCGCTACCTGAACCGCATCCTGTCGCCCTGGGCCGTGAAGCGGCTCGAGGAGTACGGCGGCGACATCCGCCAGTTCAAGGTGGTCAAGCGCTACCCCTCGGTGCTGCGCCAGATCGCGGTCGCCAAGACCGAGCCCGGCGACGAGAACAACCAGGACATCTCTTCGCTGGTCGGCAAGGTCGACATCCGCAAGCTCGAGACCTACGCCCAGGACGACCCCGACGCGTACGCCTACTCCGGCGGCCTGTGCCTGGCGAACCAGGGCCTGCTCGAGTTCGTGGAAATGTTCAAGGCGCCCATCAAGGTGCTGCACCCACTGCTCACGGCCACGCAGGAAAGCAACTTCAAGGGCACCGAGGGCTTCGGCGCCATTCCCTTCGACGGCATCGTGCTGGCCCACAGCAACGAGAGCGAATGGAAGGCGTTCCGCAACAACAAGAACAACGAGGCTTTCCTCGACCGGATCTACATCGTCAAGGTGCCGTACTGCCTGCGTGCCTCCGAAGAGATCAAGATCTACGAGAAGCTCGTGCGCAACTCCTCGCTGGCCAAGGCCCCGTGCGCGCCCGGCACCTTGCGCATGATGGCGCAGCTGTCGGTGCTCACGCGCCTGAAGGAGCCCGAGAACTCGAGCACCTTCAGCAAGATGCAGGTCTACGACGGCGAAAACCTGAAGGACACCGACCCCAAGGCCAAGTCGATCCAGGAGTACCGCGACTACGCGGGCGTCGACGAGGGCATGAGCGGCGTCTCCACGCGCTTCGCCTTCAAGATCATCTCCAAGGTCTTCAACTTCGACAGCACCGAGGTGGCCGCCAACCCGGTGCACCTGATGTATGTGCTCGAACAGCAGATCGAGCGCGAGCAGTTTCCGCCGGAAACCGAGCAGAAGTACATCAGCTACATCAAGGAGCTGCTGGCGCCGCGCTACGCCGAGTTCATCGGCAAGGAAATCCAGACCGCCTACCTGGAGAGCTATAGCGAGTACGGCCAGAACATCTTCGACCGCTACGTGACCTACGCCGACTACTGGATTCAAGACCAGGAGTTCCGCGACGTGGACACCGGCGAAGTGTTCGACCGCGCCTCGCTCAACGGCGAACTCGAGAAGATCGAGCGGCCCGCCGGCATCGGCAACCCGAAGGACTTCCGCAACGAGATCGTCAACTTCGTGCTGCGCGCACGGGCCGGCAACGCGGGGCGCAACCCGGCGTGGACCAGCTACGAGAAGCTGCGCGCAGTCATCGAGAAGAAGATGTTCTCCAACACCGAAGAGCTGCTGCCGGTGATCAGTTTCAACACCAAGAGCAGCGCCGACGAGCAGAAGAAGCACGAAGACTTCGTGACCCGCATGGTCGAGAAGGGCTACACCGCCAAGCAGGTCCGGCTTCTGTGCGAGTGGTACCTGCGGGTGCGCAAGAGTTCATAGCGGACAGCGGGAACAACGGGCGCGTGCGCAGGACCTAACCAGCGCACCGTCCACCGTTTTGCAAGGAGCTTTGAAAACATCGTGGCCATCCTGCAGCAGATCATCGATCGCCGGCTCTCGGGCAAGAACAAGTCCATCGGCAACCGCGAGCGCTTCCTTCGGCGCTACAAGGGCCAGATTCAGGAGGCGGTGCGGCGCGCGGTCAGCGGGCGCAACATCCGCGAGCTGGAGCAAGGCGAAGACGTGACCCTGCCGCGCCACGATGTCTCCGAGCCGGTGTTCGGCCATGCGCGCGGCGGCGACCGCGAGTACGTGCACCCCGGCAACCAGGAATACCTCAAGGGCGACCGCATCGCGCGTCCCGAGGGCCAGGGGGGCGGCGGCTCGGGCAGCGGCGAGGCCAGCGACAGCGGCGAAGGCGAGGACGACTTCGTCTTTCGCCTCACGCGCGAGGAGTTCATGCGCGTCTTCTTCGACGACCTTGCGCTGCCCCACCTCGTGCGCACCCAGATCGCCGAAGTGCCCGAGTGGAAGAGCCACCGCGCCGGCTTCACCAGCGACGGCTCGCCCAACAACCTGCACGTGGTGCGCTCGATGCGCGGTGCGCTCGCGCGGCGCATTGCATTGGGCGGCGAACCGCGCAAGGAACTCAAGCGCCTGGAGGCGCACCTTCTGGTCCTGAAAGCGCATCCACAGGTCGAGACCGCACTGATCCAGAAGGAAATCCGCGAGACCGAGGACCTCATCGCCGAGCTGCGCCGCACCATGCGGCATGTGCCCTACATCGACCCGATCGACCTTCGCTACCGCAACCGCGTGAAGACGCCCGTGCCCAGCGCCAAGGCCGTGATGTTCTGCCTCATGGACGTGTCGGGCTCGATGGACGAGGCGCGCAAGGACATGGCCAAGCGTTTCTTCATGCTCCTGTACCTGTTCCTCACGCGGCACTACGAACGCATCGACCTCGTGTTCTTGCGCCACCACACGCAGGCGCAGGAAGTGACCGAAGAAGAGTTCTTCCACGCCACCGAGACCGGCGGCACCGTGGTGTCGAGCGCACTGGTGCTCATGGACGAGATCATCAAGGCCCGCTACGCCAGCGGCGAATGGAACGTGTACGGCGCCCAGGCCAGCGACGGCGACAACTGGCACCAGGACAGCGGCCGCTGCCGCGAACTGCTGGTCGACAACATCCTGCCCGTGGTGCGCTACTACGCCTACGTGCAGGTGGCCGAGACCGAGCAGAACCTGTGGCAGGAGTACCAGCAGCTCGAAGGCGTGGCGCCCAACTTCGCCATGCGCAAGGTATCGGACGCGCAGGACATCTACCCGGTGTTCCGCGACCTGTTCAAGAAGGAAGGGGTGCCCACATGATCACCACCGAACGCCCTCCCGGAGCCCCTGTCCTGCCGCGCAGCACCGACCTGCCCACCTCCCGCCTCGAACGCCTGCCCAGCCCGTCCGACTGGACCTTCGAGCTCATCGAGACGTACCACACCGAGATCGCCAAGACCGCGAAGAGCTTCGGCCTGGACACCTACCCGAACCAGCTCGAGGTGATCACGGCCGAGCAGATGATGGACGCCTACGCCAGCGTGGGCATGCCCATGATCTACAGGCACTGGTCGTACGGCAAGCAGTTCATCTCCACCGAGAAGAACTACAAGCGCGGCCACATGGGGCTGGCCTACGAGATCGTCATCAACTCCGATCCGTGCATTGCCTACCTCATGGAAGAAAACACCATGGCCATGCAGGCCCTGGTGATCGCGCATGCGGCCTACGGGCACAACAGCTTCTTCAAGGGCAACTACCTGTTCCGCATGTGGACCGACGCGTCGTCGATCATCGACTACCTCGTCTATGCGCGGCACTACATCGCCGAGTGCGAGGAACGCCACGGCCTCGATGCGGTGGAAGACCTGCTCGACTCCTGCCATGCGCTCATGAACTACGGCGTCGACCGCTACCGCCGTCCGCAGAAGCGTTCGCTGGCGCAAGAGAGCGCGCAGCGCACCGACCGCGAGCGCCACATGCAGCAGCAGGTGAACGACCTGTGGCGCACGCTGCCGCGCAAGAGCGAACAGGCGGCCGAGTCGGAAGCCGCGCGCCGCTTTCCGCCCGAGCCGCAAGAGAACCTGCTCTATTTCATCGAGAAGAACGCCGCCCTGCTCGAACCGTGGCAACGCGAGGTGGTGCGCATCGTGCGCAAGATCGCGCAGTACTTCTACCCGCAGCGCCAGACCCAGGTCATGAACGAAGGCTGGGCCACCTTCTGGCACTACACGCTGCTCAACACCATGTACGACCGCGGCCAGCTGGACGACGGCTTCATGATGGAATGGCTCAGCTCGCACACCAGCGTGGTGTTCCAGCCGCCCGTGGGCCACCGTGCCTACAGCGGCATCAACCCCTATGCGCTGGGCTTCAAGATGTTCACCGACCTGCGCCGCGTCTGCGAAAAGCCGACCGACGAAGACCGCCGCTGGTTCCCCGACTTCGCGGGCACCGACTGGGTCAAGACGCTCGACTACGCGATGCGCAACTTCAAGGACGAGAGCTTCGTCGGCCAGTTCCTGAGCCCGAAGACGATGCGCGATTTCCGCCTGTTCTCGATCCGCGACTACCAGAGCGAATCGGAGCTCGAGGTGTCGGCCATCCACGACGACAGCGGCTACCAGGCGCTGCGCGAATCGCTGTCACGCCAGTACGACATCGGCAACCGCGAGCCCGACATCCAGGTCTGGAGCGTGGCCACGCGCGGCGACCGCTCGCTCACGCTGCGCCACACGCAGCGCAACAACCTGCCACTGAACGACAACGCCGAAGAAGTGCTGAAGCACGTCGCAAGGCTCTGGGGCTTCGACGTGCACCTGGAAAGCGTCGACAGCGCAGGCCGGGTCAGCCGCAGCTGGAAAGCTGCCGCACCCAAGCAGACCTACTGAGACGCTGCGATACAGAGCGGCTCTTGATCAGCCGTTCGCCCGAAGCGTGCCCCCGTGCGCAGGGCACTGGGTGCTTCCCGCAGCGAAATCAAGGAGGAGGGGCGAAGCCCCGGGGGACATTCGCGGAGGGAAGTACCCGGTGTCCTGCGCACGCCCCCGAAGGCAACCTCAGGGAACCAGCGCAGCAATCGCCAGCGTGTACCCCTTCACCCCCAGCCCCACGATGATCCCGCGCGCCGCAGGCGAGATGTACGAGTGGTGGCGAAACTCTTCCCGCGCATGCACGTTCGAGATGTGCAGCTCGATCAGCGGCACGCTCGCCCCCTTGATGGCGTCGTGCAGTGCAATGGATGTGTGGGTGTAGGCCCCCGGGTTCATCACCACGCCCAGCATGTTCCCGGCAGCCACTTCGCGGCCCGCCTCCTGAACCCAGTCGATCAGCACGCCTTCGTGGTTCGACTGGCGGCACTCGATCTCGACACCGAGTTTCGCGCCCGTCTCCTTGCACAGGCGTTCGACGTCGGCGAGCGTGTCGCGGCCGTACTGTTCGGGCTCGCGCGTGCCGAGCAGGTTGAGGTTGGGGCCGTTGAGGACGAGGATTTTCTTCATGATGGATCGGTGAAGGAAGCTGGCAGATGCAGGAAGAAGAAAGCCGATTATGGTCGCGCCGCCGACCGCGCCCGGCGCGCCGAAGACGACACCGCCGCGGTCGAGCCCACGTAGTGGTTGTACGAGCCGATGTCCGCCACGCAGCGCGCCATCAGGTCGACGAAGGCCCGCAGCTTCTGCCCCATGTAGCGCTGCCGCTGGTAGGCGCAGTACAGCCGCCGCGCCTCCGGCGGCCATTGCGGCAGCACCGGCACCAGCACGCCCTGCGCCACCTCGGGCCCGGCGAAGAACACCGGCAGCGGCGCAATGCCCAGGCCGTCGATGCAGAAGGTCTTCATCACCCAGTGGTCGTTGGTCTCGAAGGCCGGCTCCGTGCGCACCACGTGGCGCCCTGAGGCCTGCTGCGACACCAGCCGAAGCGGCGACGGCGGCCCCGAGGGCTCGCGCATCGCGATCATCCGGTGCTGCGCCAGCGCCTCGGGCGTCTGCGGCGTGCCGTGCCGCGCCAGGTACTGCGGGCTGGCGTACAGGCCGTAGGCCAGCCGGCCCAGCAGCTTGGCGACCAGGTCCGGCAGGTCGGGCGGCGCCGAGCCCACATAGCAATCGACCTCGCCGATCTGCGGGGCCTGCGCGCCGTTCGCCACGTCGAGCTGGCAGCGCACGTTCGGGTGCGATTCGAGAAAGATCCGCACCACATGGCAGACGAAGGAGGTGCTGAACTGCGTGTCCGACAGCAGCGTGAGCCGCCCCGACACCCCGCCCGTGAGCTCCTGCACCTCGGTGCGCGCCGTCTCCAGCCGACCGCTGACCTCGCCGAGCAGCCCCTCGCAGCGTGCGAAGAACGCACGCCCGGCCTCCGTGGGCGCGATGCGGCGCGAGCTGCGCAGCAGCAGCTGGGCGCCCAGCAGTTCCTCCAGCCGTGTGAGCTGCCGGCTCAGCGTCGCCTTCGACACGCCCGACAGGCTCTCGGCCTTGGTGAGGCTGCCGCTCTTCATCACGAGCACGAAGGCCTCGAC
This sequence comes from Variovorax sp. GW822-FHT04A09, assembly GCF_058801005.1. NCBI lineage: Bacteria > Pseudomonadati > Pseudomonadota > Betaproteobacteria > Burkholderiales > Comamonadaceae > Variovorax > Variovorax sp. GW822-FHT04A09. The sequence goes on from NZ_JBXAMV010000001.1 coordinate 2,133,459, forward strand.
CAGCGCGAGGTCGATGCGCCCCGCCGTCATGGACGCCACCGCCGGGCGGGCCGTCGTTGCAGGAATGAAAAGGAGCGTCTTGGCATGGGGCTTTCATCGGTGCGGCGGACACGCTACGGTAGGCGGCACCGCCGACAAGGGCATGGCCGATGCTATGCCGATTCGCGGCGCCCTTCCCCGCTGCCCCACGATCAAGACCCATGAATCCTTCCGCCACCTGGCACCCCGTCACGCCCTCCGCCGAGGTGCGCGCCGGCGCCAACATCGTCGCCGGCTTTGCGCAAGGCCAGGAGCTCGCGCTGTGGCGCGCGGCCGATGGCTCGCCGCAGGCCTGGGAGAACCGCTGCCCGCACCGCAGCGTGCGCTTCACCCTCGGCCAGGTGACCGGCGGCGACCGCCTGGCCTGCGCCTACCACGGCTGGCAGTACGAGGCCGGCAGTGGCGCCTGCGTTCGCATCCCGGCGCACCCGGCCATGCCGGCGCCGCGCAACGTCTGCGCGAAGGTGTTCGCCACGGCGGATGCCGCGGGCATGCTGTGGGTGCGCCTCGCGGCCGACGGCGCAGATGCGCCGCCCGAGCTGGCCGACGCCGTGCCCGCCGGCTGGCACCTCGCCCGCACGCTGACGCTGCGCGTGGCCGCGTCCGAGGTGCGCGCTGCGCTGGCGCCGCATGGCTTCGCGTCGACAGGAACGCCCGACGCATGGCAAGGCACGCTGGGCGAATCGCCCGTCGCCGCGCTGCTGCTCGACGCGCAACCGCAGCTGAGCTTCCTGCACCTGTGGACCGACGCAGCCCCCGGCGCCGACGCGATGGCCCGGGTGCACCGCGCGGCGCGCCAGCTGCGCAGTGACATCGAAGCCGCTGCATCGCACTGAAAGAAGAAAGAACAAATGCCCTTCGTCACCGACGATCCCAACATGCTCGACGACTGGCTCGTCGTCGGCCCCGCCAGCAGCTTGCCACGAACAACGCGGCTGCTCGGCGACACCCTGCATCTGCACACCGACGCCGACGGCACGCCGCACGCCCTGCTCGGCACCGACACGCTGACCGTGCAGTCGCGCTACGGCTGCCTCTGGGTCTGCCCCAGCGGCCGCCCGGCGCGCCCGCTGTTCGCCTTCCCCGAGTACGACGAACCCGGCCGCCGCATCGTCGATTGCGGCGGGCTCGGCGTGGCCGTGTCGGGCCTGCGCGTGATCGAGAACTTCCTGGACATGGCGCACTTCCCCTTCGTACACCCCGACTACCTCGGCAAGGTGCCGCACACCGAGGTGGCCAAGTACAACGTCGAGGTCGACGCCGCCACCGACGAGATCTGGGCCACCGACTGCCGCTTCTGGCAACCCCGCGCCTCGGCCGCCCACGACACGGGCAGCGAGGTGTTCTACAAGTACCGCGTGATGCAGCCCTTCTCGGCCATGCTCTACAAGTCGAGCCACCGGCCCGACAAGCTCGACGCCATCGGCCTCTTCTTGCAGCCGGTGGACGACGAGCACGTCATCGCCCACACGCTGCTGGCCTACTTCGACGACGTGTCGAGCGACGCCGAGCTCATCGCCTTCCAGCACACGATCTTCGGGCAGGACAAGCCAATTTTGGAGAACCACGCCTTCAAGCGCATGCCGCTCGAAGGCCGCGCCGAGACGCCCACGCGCGGTGACACCACCTCCGTCACCTACCGCCGCTGGCTGCGCGAGCGCGGCATGCGCTTCGGCACCGCGAGGGCCGCCGCATGACCGTCCAGCTCTACGACTACCCGCTCTCGGGCAACTGCTTCAAGGTACGGCAGATGCTGCTGTGGCTCAGCGTGGACCATGCGAGCGTGCCGGTCGATTTCCATCCGGGCCGCGAACACAAGTCCGCACGATTCCTCGCGCAGATCAACCCGCTCGGCCAGCTCCCCGTGATCGACGACGAAGGCTTCGTGCTGCGCGACGCGCAGGCCATCCTGGTCTACCTCGCGAGCCGCTACGACGACGCACGGCAGCGCTGGTACCCTGCCGACCCGAAGCTGCGCGGCCAGGTCGCGATGTGGCTCGCCATGGCCGACGAGATCACGCGCACCGCCTCGGCTGCCCGGCTGCACGACGCGCTGGGCTACACGCACCTGGACATCGACGCCTGCCGGCGCGGCGCGCGCGCGGCCTTCCGCGTGCTCGACGACCACCTGGCCGAGCAGCACGCCGCCACCGGCCTGCGCTGGCTCGTGGCCGCGCCCGAGCCGACCATTGCCGACCTCGCCTGCTTTCCGTACGTGGCACTGGCGGGCGAAGGCGGCATCTCGCTCGACGAGTTTCCCGCGCTGCGCCGCTGGGTCTGGGACTTTCGTCACCTGCCGGGCTTTGTGGGCATGTCGGGTATCTTCCCGGCTGGCTCCGCCTGAAGGCTCGCCTGAGTATCCTTGTCCCCTTCCGCTCTCTGAAGAACCGAATCCCATGAAAACCAAAGCCGCCGTCGCCTGGCAAGCAGGCCAACCCCTGACCATCGAAACCGTGGACCTCCAGGGCCCCAAGTTCGGTGAAGTGCTGGTCGAGATCAAGGCCACCGGCATCTGCCACACCGACTACTACACGCTCTCGGGCGCCGACCCCGAAGGCATCTTCCCCGCCATCCTGGGCCATGAAGGCGCGGGCATCGTGGTCGACGTCGGCCCCGGCGTCACCACGCTGAAAAAGGGCGACCACGTCATTCCGCTGTACACGCCCGAATGCCGGCAGTGCAAGTTCTGCCTGAGCCGCAAGACCAACCTGTGCCAGCTGATCCGCGGCACGCAGGGCAAGGGCCTGATGCCCGACGCCACCAGCCGCTTCAGCCTCGACGGCAAGCCCATCTTCCACTACATGGGCACCAGCACCTTCAGCAACTACACGGTCGCGCCCGAGATCTCGCTGGCCAAGATCCGCGAAGACGCGCCCTTCGACAAGGTCTGCTACATCGGCTGCGGCGTCACCACCGGCATCGGTGCGGTGATCTTCACGGCCAAGGTCGAAGCCGGCGCGAACGTCGTGGTGTTCGGCCTGGGCGGCATCGGCCTGAACGTGATCCAGGGCGCCAAGATGGTGGGCGCCGACAAGATCATCGGCGTGGACCTGAACCCCGAGCGCGAGGCGATGGCCCGCCAGTTCGGCATGACGCACTTCATCAACCCCAAGACCACCGAGAACGTGGTCGACGCCATCGTGCAGCTGACCGACGGCGGCGCCGACTACAGCTTCGAGTGCATCGGCAACACGCAGGTGATGCGCCAGGCGCTCGAGTGCACGCACAAGGGCTGGGGCCGCAGCATCATCATCGGCGTGGCCGAGGCCGGCGCCGAGATCAGCACGCGCCCGTTCCAGCTGGTCACGGGCCGCAAGTGGGAGGGCTCGGCCTTCGGCGGCGCGCGCGGGCGCACCGACGTGCCGAAGATCGTCGATTGGTACATGGAAGGCAAGATCAACATCGACGACCTGATCACGCACACCATGCCGCTGGAAGACATCAACAAGGGCTTCGACCTGATGAAGCGCGGCGAGTCCATTCGCGGCGTGGTCTTGTACTGAGCCCGAGGAGGCGCCCGCCATGAACCGCATGGAACCCCTGCGCAGAATCGAAGCGGGCGTCCTCGAAGTCGCCTATTACGAAGCCGGCCCCGCCGACGGCCCACCCGTGCTGCTGATGCACGGCTTTCCATACGACATTCACACTTACGCCGAGGTTGCGCCGATGCTGGCCGCCCAAGGCTGCCGCGTGATCGTGCCGTACATGCGCGGTTACGGCGCCACGCGCTTCCTGAGTGACGCCACGCCGCGCTCGGGCGAACAGGCGGCCTTCGGCGCCGACCTGCTCGCGCTGCTCGACGCGCTGAAGATCGAGCGCGCCGTGCTGGCCGGCTACGACTGGGGCGGCCGTGCCGCCTGCGTCGTGGCGGCGCTGTGGCCCGAACGCTGCGCCGGGCTGGTCTCGCTCAACAGCTACAACATCCAGAACATCGCCAAGGCGATGGAGCCGGACACCGCAGAGAACGAGCACAGCCTCTGGTACCAGTACTACTTCCACAGCGAACGCGGCCGCGCCGGCCTCGCGAAGGACCGCAAGGCCCTCACGAAGCTGCTGTGGCAGCTGTGGTCGCCGACCTGGCGCTTCGACGACGCCACCTTCGAACGCAGCGCCGCCGCCTTCGACCACCCCGACTTCGTGGACGTGGTGATCCATTCGTACCGCCACCGCTTCGGCCTCGTGCCCGGCGACCCGGCGTATGCCGACATCGAACGCCGCCGCCGCGCAGCCGACGATCACCGTGCCCGCCATCACCTTCGACGGCATCGACGACGGCGTGCGACCGCCCGCCGACGCCTCGGCCCACGCGCACCGCTTCAGCGGACCGCGTTCGCACCGCCTCGTGCCCGGCGCGGGCCACAACCTGCCGCAGGAAGCGCCCCGCACCTTCGCGGACGCCGTGCTTGAACTCGTGCCCGCGCTGCGCAGCCAGACGACCTCCTCTTCATGACCGACACCACCCCGACACTTCTTTCCGAACACCACGCCTTCGGCGGCGTGCAGCGCTTCGTCGAGCACCGCTCGCACGAAATCGGCCTGCCGATGCGCTTCTCGGTCTACCTGCCGCCGCAGGCCGCGCACACGCGCGTGCCCGCCCTGCTCTACCTTGCCGGCCTGACCTGCAACGAGGAGACCTTCGCGGTGAAGGCCGGCGCGCAGCGCATGGCCGCGAGCCTGGGCGTTGCGCTCATCGCGCCCGACACCAGCCCGCGCGGCACCGAACCCGAAAGCCTGCCGGGCGCGAAAGACAGTTGGGACTTCGGCATCGGCGCCGGCTTCTACCTCGACGCCACCGCCGAGCCTTGGGCCACGCACTGGCGCATGGAAAGCTGGATCGTGCACGAGCTGCTGCCGCTGGTGGCCCGCCACTTTCCCATCGACGGCGAGCGCATCGGCATCTTCGGCCACTCGATGGGCGGCCACGGCGCGCTCACGCTGGCGCTGCGGCACCCGGGGCGCTTCAAGTCGCTCTCGGCCTTCGCGCCGATCTGCGCGCCCACCCAGTGCCCGTGGGGCCAGAAGGCCTTCGCCGGCTACCTGGGCGAACCCGGCGACGACCGCGCGCAATGGCTCGCGCACGACGCCAGCGCGCTGATGCAATCGCAGACCGTGGCGCCCTATCCGCAGGGCATCCTCATCGACCAGGGCCTGGCCGACAAATTCCTCGCCGAGCAGCTGCACCCCGAGGTCTTCGAGGCCGCCTGCTTCGCCGCCGGCCAGCCGCTCACGCTGCGCCGCCACGCGGGCTACGACCACGGCTACTACTTCATCCAGAGCTTCATGGCGGACCACATCGCGCACCACGCGCAGACGCTGAACGGCTGACCACAAAGGGGTGCGGTCCGCACCCGGCGTGGCTATCATGGTCCGCATGTCCGCCGCCCAGATTCCTGCCTTCCAGCTGCGCTCGCGCGATGGCGGCGCCGAAGAGAACATGGTGCTCGCGGGCATCTGGCGCCGCGCCTGGGTGTCGGCCAACCGCAGCGCCGTCCACGTCGAGCCCATCGGCCACTGGCTGCGGCGTGTGCAGACCGAATTCATCCCACCCGCCGACGTGGTGCTGGCCGAACGCGACGGCCAGGTGCTGGCCTTCATGGTGCTGCTCACGGCGCGCGAGTACGTGGCCCAGCTGTTCGTCGAACCGCACCTGCGCAGCCAGGGCCTCGGCAAGGCGCTGCTCGACGAGGCCTGCGTGCGCATGCCGCATGGCTGGCGGCTGCATGTGGCCGTCACCAACACCGAGGCGCAGCGCTTCTACGAACGCTACGGCCTCGTGCGCGGCGTGGTCGACCGCCACCCGGGCAGCGGGCGCGAACGCATCGCCTACCATTGGTCGCCCAGCCGCGCGCCCTGGCGCACGGGCTGACACCCTTCGCACCTCCTTCCTGCCCCATGCGCATCCGCATCGACCACATCGCCCTCTGGACCACCGACCTCGAACGCTGCAAGCGCTTCTACGTCGACTACTTCGGCGCCACCGCCGGCGCCGGCTACGTCAACCCGGCCAAGGGCTTCGCCTCGTGCTTCCTGAGCCTGGGCGACGGCGCGCGCATCGAGGCCATGACCACCAGCACCCTCTCGCCCGTGGTCGCCGAGGCCGGCGCGCAGCGCATGGGCTGGACGCACCTGGCGATCTCGGTCGGCTCCGACGCCGAGGTCGATGCGCTCACGCAGCGGCTGAAGGCCGACGGCTACCCGCTGCTCGACGGCCCGCGCCGCACCGGCGACGGCTACTACGAGAGCGTAGTGCTCGACCCGGACGGCAACCGCATCGAGATCACGTCATGAGCGTCTTTGTTCAAAGCCTGCACGAGACCTTCGAGCGCCTCGGCCGCATCGAGACCCGCCGCATGTTCGGCGGCCACGGCGTGTGGCACGAGGGCCGCATGATCGCGCTCGTCGCCAAGGACACGCTGTACCTCAAGGCCGATGCCGGCAGCGCCGCGCACTTCGACGCGCTGAACCTGCCGCCCTTCACCTACGTGCGCGAAGGCAAGGAGATGCCGATGTCGTACCGGCTGGCGCCGGCCGACCTGTTCGAAGACCGCGAGGAAGCCGCGCGCTGGGGCCGCCTGGCCTACGAGGCCGCACTGCGTTCGGGCCAGCCGCCGAAGCAGAAGAAGCCCAAGCCCAAACCCAAGACAACCCCCAAGGCCGCGAAAGCGAAGACCCGGTGAACGCTCCTCACACCAACAGCCACCGGCTTCCGCCCCTTCCCGAACGCGAACAGATCGCGCTGCTCGACCCCTTCGACAGCCTCGACCTGAAAGACATCGTGGTCGTCAGCTCGCTGGCCGAAGCCGAGCGCGCCGCCGATGAATTGCTCGACGCCGGCGTGGCGGGCTTCGACACCGAGTCGCGCCCCACCTTCGCGAAGAACGAAGTGTCGACCGGCCCGCACGTGGTGCAGTTCGCCACGCGCGACACAGCCTGGCTGTTCCAGCTGCACCGCGACGAATGCAACCCCGTGGTCGCGGGCCTGCTCGCGTCCACCGAACTGCGCAAGGTCGGCTTCGGCCTTTCGAGCGACCTGTCGCTGATCCGCCTGCGGCTGGCGATTGCGCCGCAGGCCGTGTTCGACATCGACGACGAATTCCGCCGGCGCGGCTACCGCCGCTCGGTGGGCGTGAAGACGGCGGTGGCGCTGATGTTCAACCGCCGCTTCGCCAAGTCGCGCAAGGCGACCACCTCGAACTGGGCGCACAAGCAGCTCACCGAATCGCAGATCCGCTACGCGGCCAACGACGCCTATGCGTCGCTGCGCGTGTTCGACGCGCTCTTTCCCAACGGCTGAAGTCTTCCGTCAGTCGCGCCCTGCTTCAAGAATCGCCTGCGCCAGCCGCTGTGGGTTCGAGAAGAACATCTCGTGGCTGCCAGGGCACTCCACGAGCCGGAACAACCCCAGCCGCTCCGACAGCCGCGGATGCCACGGCAGGCTGTGCGGCAGCGCCGTGTCCTGCTGGCAGTTGACGTACGACTTGCCCAGCGCCAGCGCCGCCAGCGGCTGCTTCAGCTGGATCTTGTCGGTGAAGGTGCGGTACGGATGCGGGTTGAGCTTGTCGTAGGCGGACTGCGCCAGCGCCAGGTCGGCGTCGTTGATGAAGGCCTCGCGCCAGATCTCGAAGGGCAGCGTCACGGCGTTGTTGTTGGCCGCAGCCACCGCGTCGAACATGGTCACGTAATGCGGCGGCACCATGTCGTTGAGCGCTTCGCCATCGAGCGGCACGAAGGCGTTGATGTAGACCAGCCGCCGCAGCCGCGCCGCGATGCGGTCGGCCACGCCCGAGATCACCATGCCGCCGTAGCTGTGGCCCACGAGCCGCACCTGCGTGAGGTCCTTGCTCTCGATGAAGCGGACCACCGAGGCGATGGCGTCGGCCAGACCCGTGCCCGCGCGGTCGTCGCTGGGGTTGTTGCCTGCCACGGTAGGGCAATGCACGGTGTGGCCGGCCGCGCGCAGGCCGTCGGCCACGGCCTCCATTTCGGCGCCGGTGTGCCAGGCGCCGTGAACCAGAACATAGGTGTCGGACATGGGTGTCTCCTTCGTTGGATGCGTCATTGGGGAATGGACCGAGGGCGACTGTAGAAAAAGCGGTACGTCGTGGATGGCCGTTGCCTGCCAGGGCGATGGCCGATTCGTGCCACCGGTCTTTTTGCGCCGCGGGTTGCCTCGATTCAATAATTCAAAGATACTTGAATGATGGAAGAAAACGATGTGGTCCGCGCCTTGGGCGCACTCGCGCAACCCGTGCGCCTGCGGGTGTTCCGTGCCTTGGTGGTGGCGGGGCCCGACGGGCTGACGCCGGGTGCGCTGACCGAAGCGCTAGAGGTGTCAGCCACGGGGCTGTCCTTTCACCTCAAGGAGCTGGTGAACGCGAGCCTCGTTTCGCAGGAGCGCCAGGGACGCAACCTCATCTACCGCGCATCGTTCGACCGGATGAACGGGCTGCTCGGCTACCTCACCGAGAACTGCTGCCAGGGGGAAGCCTGTCTTCCGGCGACCACCTGCGACTGCTGACCATGAAAGCTTGTGCTGTTGCACGCGGAGTGCGTGTGCTCTGGCGTGCTCCCGCCGATGGGGCACCTTGCTCCGCGAATGTCCCCCGGGGCTTCGCCCCTCCTCCTTTATTTCGCTGCGCAAGGCACCCCATCGACGTGAGCGTGTTCAGAGCGGTCGTTGATCCGCTGCACACCAGCACCGCGCCCCGTGCGCAGGACACCGGGTGCTTCCCGCAGCGAAATCAAGGAGGAGCCCGAAGGGCGGGGGACATTCGCGGAGGGAAGTACCCGGTGGCCTGTGCACACCCCCTGAACAGAAGAACATGACCACCGCCCTCCTCATCTTCGCCGGCACATTGCTGCTCGTCATCTGGCAACCACGCGGCCTCGGCATCGGCTGGAGCGCCTCGCTGGGCGCCGTCATCGCCCTGCTCCTCGGCGTGGTGCAGCTCACCGACATCCCCGTCGTCTGGGCCATCGTCTGGAACGCCACCGCGACCTTCATCGCCGTCATCCTCATCAGCCTGCTGCTCGACGAGGCCGGCTTCTTCGAGTGGGCCGCGCTGCACGTGGCCCGCTGGGGACGCGGCAACGGCCGGCGGCTGTTCGCCTTCATCGTGCTGCTGGGCGCCGCGGTCTCGGCCCTCTTTGCCAACGATGGCGCGGCGCTGATCCTCACGCCCATCGTGATGGCCATGCTCGTGGCACTCGGCTTCACGCCGGCCACCACCCTGGCGTTCGTCATGGCCGCGGGTTTCATCGCCGACACGGCCAGCCTGCCGCTGATCGTGTCGAACCTCGTGAACATCGTGTCGGCCGACTTCTTCGGCATCGGCTTCAACGCATACGCCTCGGTGATGGTGCCGGTCAACGTCGCGGCCGTGCTCGCGAGCCTGGGCGTGCTGCTGTGGTGCTTCCGGCGCGACATTCCCGCCCACTACGACATGGCCCGCCTCAAGAAGCCCGCCGACGCGATCCGCGACCGCGACACCTTCCGCGCCGGCTGGGTCGTGCTCGCGCTGCTGCTCGTGGGCTTCTTCGGCCTGGAGCCGCTGGGCGTGCCGGTGAGTGCCGTGGCCGCCTTCGGCGCGGTGATCCTGCTCGCGGTGGCGGCGCGCGGCCCGGTGATCGGCACGCGCCAGGTGTTGCGCGGCGCGCCCTGGCAGATCGTCGTCTTCTCGCTGGGCATGTACCTCGTGGTCTACGGGCTGCGCAACGCCGGGCTCACCGGCCAGATCGCCACGCTGCTGAACCTGTTCGCGCAAGGCGGCGTCTGGGGCGCGGCCATGGGCACCGGCTTTCTCGCGGCGGTGCTCTCCTCGGTCATGAACAACATGCCGACCGTGCTGGTCGGCGCGCTGTCGATCGAGGCCTCGGGCGCGGTGGGCCTCGTGAAAGAGGCCATGGTCTATGCCAACGTGATCGGCTGCGACCTCGGCCCGAAGATCACGCCCATCGGCAGCCTGGCCACGCTGCTGTGGCTGCACGTGCTCGCGAAGAAGGGCATGACCATCACCTGGGGCCACTACTTCCGCATCGGCATCGTGCTGACCCTGCCCGTGCTGGCCGCGACGCTCGCCGCACTGGCGCTGCGCCTCAGCCTCGGCTGACCCATTTTTTTCTTCTCAACGAACTTGTCATGAGCGACATCACCATCTATCACAACCCCGCCTGCGGCACCTCGCGCAACGTGCTCGCGCTGATCCGCAACACGGGCGATGAGCCCACCGTCATCGAGTACCTGAAGACCCCGCCCGATCGCGCCGCGCTCGCGCAGCTGATCGCGGCGATGGGCGTGCCCGTGCGCGACGTACTGCGCCAGAAGGGCACGCCGTACGACGAGCTGGGCCTGGGCGATCCCAAGTGGAGCGACGAACAGCTCATCGACTTCATGCTGCAGCACCCGATCCTCATCAACCGCCCCATCGTCGTCACGCCGCTGGGCACGCGCCTGTGCCGGCCTTCGGAGGCCGTGCTCGACATCCTGCCCAAGCCGCAGCAAGGCGCCTTCTCCAAGGAAGACGGCGAAGCCGTGATCGACGCGAAAGGCCAGCGTGTCGCCAAGCCCTGACCTGCCACACGTCGACGCCGATGCGTTCCGTGTCCCCCGCCTGCACGAGCTGCTTCCCACCGCACGCGCCACGCACGCACCACGCATCCTGCTGCTGTACGGCTCGCTGCGCGAGCGCTCCTACAGCCGCCTGCTGACCGAAGAGGCCGCGCGCCTGCTGCGCGCGATGGGCGCCGAGCCCCGCATCTACGACCCGCGCGGCCTGCCGCTGCCCGATGGCGAACCCGAAGACCATCCGAAGGTGCAGGAGCTGCGCGATCTCGCGCAGTGGGCCGAGGGCATGGTGTGGACCTCGCCGGAACGCCACGGCGCGATGACCGGGATCATGAAGGCGCAGATCGACTGGATTCCGCTGGCCGTCGGCTCGGTGCGGCCCACGCAGGGCAAGACGCTCGCGGTGATGGAGGTGTCGGGCGGCTCGCAGTCGTTCAACGCGGTGAACCAGCTGCGCGTGCTGGGCCGCTGGATGCGCATGATCACCATCCCCAATCAGTCGTCGGTGGCCAAGGCCTTTCTCGAATTCGACGACGCGGGCCGCATGAAGCCCTCGCCCTACTACGAGCGCGTGGTCGACGTGATGGAAGAGCTGGTGAAGTTCACGCTGCTCACGCGCGACTGCGCGGACCACCTGGTCGATCGCTACAGCGAGCGGCGCGAGAGTGCCGAAGCGCTGTCGAAGCGAGTGAATCTCCGCAGCATCTAGACACAAGCCGGGCAGGCTTCTTGCAACGGGGACGCCCGTTGCCCGGGCAACCCCCATGGCGGCGCGCGGCGCACCCACGTAGATTCCAGCGTACAAAAAAAGCGTCCGCCGCCGTCGCTTTCCCCACTTTGGCCCCGCAGGAGTGTCCATGGACGCATGGTCGAGTCAGCAACTGTCCCCGCTGTACAGGCGCGAGGTCTTCCGCTCGCGCGAGGCCGAAGAAACGCACGCGCGCGTGGCCCATGAGCTGAAGCCGCACCGCAGCGTGTGGCGCTCGGGCGATGTCGATGCGATCTTCTGTCGCGCCGAGATGAGCGCACTGTCGCTGTGCATCCTGCGCTACGGCTGCGACGTCGACATCGAGCCCGACGCGCTCGGCAACTTCGTTCTGGTGCAGATGCCGCTGCGCGGCCGAGCCGACATCCACACCGGCGGACAGACGCTGCAGATCCACCCCGGCCAGGGCGCCATCATTTCCGCCCACAAGCCGGTGCGCCTGCGCTGGCACGCCGACTGCGAACAGCTGATGCTGAAGATCGAACTCAGCCGCCTGCAGGAGGTGGCGCGCCATGCCTTCGCGCTGCGCGGCGGCGACACCGTGGGCGAGATCGATTTCGACATGCCCCTGCGCCTGGACGACGCGGCGGGCACGCAGTGGTGCCGCATGGTGGCGAGCCTGGCCTCGCTGCTGCCGTCCACCGAGTTCGAGCGTTACGACCCGCGCTGGCTCGCGCACTGCGAAGACAACCTCATGCTCTACCTGCTGTGCCACCGGCCGAATTCGGTGCTGCAGCGGCATGCCGACGCGCAGCGCGGCACCGAGGAAACCAGCCTGCGGCAGCTGCGGCGGGCCGAAGAGTTCATGCGCGAACGGCTCGACTCGCTGCTCTCGCTCGAAGAGGTGGCGCAGGCCGCGGGCGTCACGCGCCGCGGCCTCGCCCTGCTCTTCAGGCGCCACCGCGACCTGTCGCCCGGCGAGGTGCTGCGCAACATGCGGCTCGATGCCGCGCACGCACAGCTGACGCGGCACGACGGCGCCAGCGTCACCGAGGTGGCGCTGAACTGCGGCTTCTCGCACCTGAGCCGCTTTGCCGCCTGCTACCGCGAGCGCTTCGGGCAACTGCCGCGCGACACCTCGCGCGACCCCGCGCGGCTGCCCGCCGCGCGGCACTGAACACACCTCCTCAGGACTTCATCGCGCATTGCGCGGCGGTGCGGTCCTGGTAGCGCTCCAGCACGGTGCCGATCACCTTGTTGGCGATGCGCCCGCTGCCGTCCTTGGCGACCACGCGCAGGTAGTAGTTCTGGATCGGGAAGTTGTTCGGCCCGTAGCGGAAATCGCCGCGCACCGACTTGTAGTTGGCCGCCTTGATCGCCTTGAGCAGCGCAGGCTTGTCGGCCACCTTGCCGCCGACATCACGCACGGCCGCATCCATCGCCATGAGCACGTCGTAGGCCTGGCCGGCATAGAACGACGGGTTGCGCCCGTTGTTCTGCTGGCGGAACGCGGCCACGAAGCGCTGGTTGGCTGGGTTGTCGAGGTCGAACGACCAGTGCGCGGTGTTGAAGAGGCCGAGCATCGGCTCGCCGACGGCGGGGATCATGTCCTCGTCGGCCGAGAAGGCGGTGGAGATCAGCGCCACGTCCTTCGACAGCCCCGCGCCGACGAACTGCTTGATGAAGCTCACGCCCATCGCGCCGGGCAGGAAGAAGTACAGCGCATCGGGCTTCGACGCGCGGATCTGCGCCAGCTCCGCCGAATAGTCGAGCTGCCCGAGCTTGGTGTACAGCTCGTCGCCGACGGCGCCCTTGAAGGTGTGCTTGAAGCCGTTGATGGCGTCCTTGCCGCCGGGGTAGCTGGGCGCGATCATCGCGACCTTCTTGAAGCCCTTGTCGCTCGCGAACTTGCCGGCCGACTCGTAGTACGCGTCGTTCGGGTACGAGGCGCCGAAGAAGTACGGGTTGCAGCGCGCGCCCGAGTAGTCGCTCGGGCCGGTGTTGCTCGACAGATAGGGCACCTTGGCGGCGAAGAGCGGTGGGCCGACGGCCAGCGCGACCGACGAGCCGACGGGTCCCGTGAACAAATCGATCTTGTCGCGCAGCAGCATGCGCTCGACCACCTGGCGCGCCATCTCGGGGTTGCCTGCCGTGTCGGCCTCGACGAACTCCACCGGCACGCCGCCGAGCTTGCCGCCCAGCTGCTTCATGGCCACGGCGAAACCGGCCTTGGCCTCGGCGCCGCCGACGGCAAACGGGCCGGACAGGTCCATCGCCAGGCCGACTTTCACGGTCTGTGCCTGCGTGGGTAAAGCCAGCGCGCCCACCAGGACGGTGAGCGCGCACAAGACGGATCGGGGCGTGGCCTGCGACATGAAAGGTCTCCTCGGGGTGAGTTCGTTGAACGTGGGGGGCAGCAAATGCAGGGCGCAGTCTCTGTGCCGCGGCGGCGCCCCGCTATCCGTTTCGTGCGACCGAAACCGCTGCACGAAATGGACAGACAACAGGCCGGCGCGCTCCCCAGAATCGCCGCCGACCCCACCACTTCAAGAGACGAACCGATGAGCGACACCATCGACATCCCGGCCGGCGACGGCACCCAGACCTTTCGCGGCTACCTGGCCCTGCCGGCCTCGGGGCGCGGCCCCGGCATCGTGCTGTGCCAGGAGATCTTCGGCGTCAATGCCTACGTGCGCGAGGTGGCCGACCTCTATGCGCAGGAAGGCTACGTGGTGCTCGCGCCCGACCTGTTCTGGCGCATGGAGCCCGGCGTCGATCTGGGCTACTCGCCCGAAGACTGGCAGCGCGCCTTCGGCTTCTTCCAGAAGTTCGACATCGAAGCCGGCGTGGCCGACGTCACGGCGAGCGTGAAGGCGCTGCGCGCGCACCCGGCCTGCACCGGCAAGGTCGGCGCGCTGGGCTTCTGCCTCGGCGGCAAGCTGGCCTACCTGGCCGCCGCGCATTCGGGCGTGGACGCGGCCGTGGGCTACTACGGCGTGGGCATCGAAGGCGCGCTCGACCTCGTGCCGCAAATCGAATGCCCGATCGCCCTGCACTTCGCGGAGCTCGACCAGTTCTGCCCGCCCGAGGCCCGCGCCCAGGTGCTCGAAGCCTTCGCCGGCCAGCCCGATGCGCAGATGTACGTCTACCCCGGCGTCGACCATGCGTTTGCACGCACCGGCGGCGACCATTTCGACAAGCCCTCCACGCTCATGGCGCACCAGCGCTCGATGGCGCTGTTCAAGGACGCGATCGGCCCGGTGTACGACCTCTCGGCGCTGTGGGACAAGCACTGCGAGTACGAATTCGCCACGCGCGACGTGGTCGCCACCATGGCCACGATGGTGAGCGAGCCCTACGTGAACCACATCCCGACCATGACCGGCGGCGTGGGCGCCAAGGAGCTGTCGCGCTTCTACAAGCACCACTTCATTCCGAGCACGCCGCCCGACACGCGGCTCACGCCCATCTCGCGCACCGTGGGCGCGACGCAGATCGTGGACGAGATGCTGTTCTGCTTCACCCACACGGTCGAGATCGACTGGCTGCTCCCGGGCATCGCGCCCACCGGCAAGCCGGTGGAGATTCCGCTCGTGGCCATCGTGAAGTTCCGCGGCGACAAGCTGTACCACGAGCACATCTACTGGGACCAGGCCAGCGTGCTGGTGCAGATCGGCCTGCTCGATCCGAAGGGCCTGCCCGTGGCCGGCGCCGAGACCGCACGCAAGCTTGTCGACGAAACACAGCCGTCGAACACGCTGATGCCGCGCTGGAAGAAATCGAACGGCCTCACCATCGCCGACCCGGCGCTGCCCCTGGGATGAGCGGCGCCGCCGACATGCTGGCGCTGGTCGTGGACGCGGTCACGCCGCTCACGCCGGCCATCAAGGCCTTCGTGCTGCGCTCGGCGAATGGCGAGCCGCTGCCGCCGTTCACGCCGGGCGCGCACCTGGGCGTGCAGGTGGTGCAGGCCAACGGCCACACGGGTCAGCGCGCGTATTCGCTCGCCAGGCCGCACGACGGCTCCGACCGCTGCGAAATCGCCGTGCTGTGCGAGCCCCAGGGCGCAGGCGGTTCGACCTGGATGCACGCACTGCAACCCGGCGCCGCGCTGACCGCGCACGCGCCGCGCAACGACTTCGCCCTGCACGCGGGCAGCGCGCCGCCGCTGCTCATCGCGGGCGGCATCGGCATCACGCCGCTGCTGTGCATGGCGCGGTCGCTCGCCGCTGAGGCGCGGGCGTTCGACTTCGTCTATGCCACGCGCAGCGAAGAAGCCACGGCCTACCTGCACGAAGTGCGCGCGCTCGGCGGCACGGTGGTGCACGACGGTGGCGACCCCGCACGCGGCCTCGACCTGCGCGCGCTGCTGGCCGCGCCCGTGCCCGGCCGCCACCTGCATGTGTGCGGCCCGCGCGGCATGGTGCAGGCCGTGGTCGACACCGCGCGTGCGCTCGGCTGGCCCGATGACCACGTGCACTTCGAACTCTTCGCCGGCGCCATCGAGCAGGCGGGCGACGCGCCCTTCGAGGTGCGCACGCTGCGCTCGGGCAAGACGCTGACCGTGGCGCCCGACCAGAGCCTGCTCGACGTGCTCATCGCCGCCGGCCTGGACCCGCTGTACGACTGCCGCCAGGGCGACTGCGGCGTGTGCGTGGTGGACGTGGTCGAGGGCGTGCCCGACCACCGCGACCACAACCTCAGTCCGCGCGAGAAGGCGGACGGCAAGACCCTGTGCACCTGCGTGTCGCGCGCCAAGACGCCGCACCTGGTGCTCGACATCTGATGACGTTTCAGGAGACCCACCCGATGAATTCCGTGATCCCCATCGTCCCCATCGCGGCGACAAGCCCGATCGACATCCAGTCGCTCGTGCAGCCCGACCGCGTGCACAAGCGCGTCTACACCGACCCCGCCATCTTCGAGCTGGAAATGGACCGCGTGTTCGGCCAGGCCTGGATCTACATCGGCCACGAAAGCCAGGTGCCCAAGCCCGGCGACTACTTCACCACCCGCCTGGGCCGCGAGCCCGTGGTGATGGTGCGGCACACCGACGGCCAGGTGCACGTGATGTTCAACCGCTGCCCGCACAAGGGCGCCAAGCTCGTGCCCGACGGCAGCGGCAGCGCCGGCAAGTTTCTGCGCTGCCTGTACCACGGCTGGACCTTCAAGTGCGACGGCAGCCTGCTGTCGGTGCCGCTGCGCAGCGGCTACGAATGCACCGCGCTCGACCTGAAGGACCCGCAGTACGGCGTGCGCAAGGTGGCGCGCGTGGCCTCGCACCGCGGCTTCGTGTTCGCCAGCCTGTCGGAAGACGGGCCCGAGCTGAAAGAATTCCTGGGTGGCGTGGCCACGTCGCTCGACAACTTCTGCGACCGTGCGCCCGAGGGCGAAGTGGAAGTGGCCGGTGGCGTTCAGCGCGTGATCCAGCGCAACAACTGGAAGATCTTCTTCGAGAACCTGCACGACACCATCCACGCCGTGGCCACGCACGAGTCGTCGTGGCGCGCGGCCAAGGAAGAGCACGAGGCCATGCCGGCCGGCACGCCCAAGCCCTTCGAGGTGGTGATCGTCGACGGCAACGGCGAGCCGCTGGAGTTCTGGGAGAAGCTGGAGCTCAAGGGCTACGACCACGGCCACGGCTTCATGGAAGGCATCTTCGTGCCGCCCACCGACCCGGTGAGCCTGGCCTACGTGGCCTCGCTCGAAGCCGCGAAGGGCGCCGAAGAGGCCGACGCGATCCTGCGCGTGAACCGGCACAACACCATCGTGTACCCGAGCTGCTCGCCGCACACCTCGTTCCAGCAGATCCGCGTGATCCGGCCGCTGTCGGTGGACCGCACGCTGGTCGAGATCTTCAGCTTCCGCCTCAAGGGCGCGCCCGAAGCCACCTTCCAGCGCACGCTCAAGTACACCAACATCGTCAACTCGCCCTCGTCGAACGTGATGCCCGACGACCTGGAGGCCTACAACCGCGTGCAGGAAGGCCTGGGCTCGGACGGCGGCGACTGGGTCAGCATGCACCGCGCCGCCGGGCGCGACCAGCCGCTGCCGGGCGGGCGCGCGTCCAACGGCAACAGCGAGATGCCCTCGCGCAACATGTTCGCGGCGTGGGCCGGGTACATGGGCGTCGACACGGGTGCAAAGACGAACGAACACGCCGGGAGCGCCGAATGAACTTTCGCGACTGGAACGAACAGCAGGACCTCACGCAGTTCCTGCACCACGAGGCCCGCCTGCTCGACGAGCACCGCTGGGACGAATGGCAGAAGCTCTTCACGCCCGACGGCCTGTACTGGGTGCCGCTGGTGCACGGCCAGGCCGACCACCTCAACCACGCCTCGCTGTTCTGCGAGGACGCGCTGCTGCGCTCGATGCGCGCGCGGCGGCTCGAGCAGGCCCGCGCCTACTCGCAGCAGCCGCCCACGCGCACCGTGCACGTGCTGGGCAACATCGCGCTCGAGTCTCGCGACGACGATGCGGGCTGCACCGTGCGCTCGACCTTCCTGCTGCTGGAGTGGCGCAAGACCGAGCAGCGCACCTTCGGCGGCAGCGTGCTGCACACGCTGCGCCGCGCCGACGACGGCTGGCGCATCCAGACCAAGCGCGTCGACCTCGTCAACTGCGACGCGCCGCACGAAGCCCTGCAGGTGTTCCTGTGAAGGCCGCGCTGCTGGCCATGCACTACCAGAACGACGTGCTGCACGTCGACGGCAAGGTGCGCGTGGGCGTGGCCGCCGACGACCCGGCGCGCCCGCGCCTCATCGCCTCGGCCGCGCGGCTCATCACCGGGGCGCGCGCGAACGGCGTGCCGGTGATCTTCGTGCGCATCGCCTTCGCGCCGGATTACTCGGACTGCCTGCGCAACTGCACGCTGTTCCGCCGCGTGGCCGAGAGCGGCGCGGTGCAGGAAGGCAGCTGGGGCGCGGGCTTCTACGACGAACTCGCGCCGCGGCCGGACGAGGCCGTCGTCACCCACAAGCGCAACAACCCCTTCTGGGCCAGTGGGCTCGAAGACGCCGTGCGCGCCACCGGTGCCAGCCGCCTGTACGTGGCCGGCATCGCCACCAACCACGTCGTCGAACACGGCGCGCGCCATGCGAGCGACCTGGGCTACGACGTGGCGGTGGTGGCCGACGCCTGCAGCACCGCGCAGGCGCACCTGCAGGCAGCCAGCCTCGAAACCCTGGCGATGCTCGCGGACGTGGTGCGCGTGGACGACGCCGTGGCGCAGATGGGAGGCCGGCCATGACGACGCTGCGAGGCAAGGTCGCGATCGTGACCGGCGCCGCCGCGCTGCTGGGCAGCGCCATCGTGCGCGCCTTCGTGCAGGCCGGCGCGCGCGTGGTGGCGGTCGACATCGACACGGCGCGCGGCGCCGCGCTGGCGGCCGACGTGGGCGCGGGCTGCCGCTTCGTCGCCTGCGACATCGCCTCGGACGACGCGCTCGATGCGCTCGTGGCCGGCACGCTGCGCACCGAAGGCCGCATCGACTTCCTCATCAACAACGCCGTGGTCTACGGCGACGCAGGCTTGGACTCCGCGCGCGCCGACTGGCTGGGTGCGCTGAACGTCAACCTGGTCTCCGGCGCGATGCTGGTGCAGAAGACCGCCGACGCACTGGCCGCACACGGCGGCGCCATCGTGAACATGGGCAGCGTCGGCGGCAAGTTCGGCGCGGCGGGCCGCGCGCTGTACCCGGCGGCCAAGGCCGCCATCCTGCAACTCACGCGCAACCAGGCCGCCACGCTGGCGCCCCGGGGCGTGCGGGTGAACTCGGTGTCGCCGGGCTGGACCTGGTCGGACGCGCTGTCGCGCATGGCGGACGGCGACCGCGCGCGGGCCGACCGCGTCGGCGCGCCGATGCACCCGCTGGGCCGCGTGGGCGACGGCGACGACGTGGCGCAGGTGGTGCTGTTCCTGTGCTCGGACGCGGCGCGCTTCGTGACCGGCGCGGACATCCCGGTCGACGGCGGCTTCTCGATGCTGGGGCCCGACCAGGGCCGCTCGGCGCGCGACTGGTTCGGGGCCTAGCCGGCGTTCAGCCGCGCGACTGCCTCAGCGCGCCCGGCGTGCCGCCGAGGTGGCGCCGGCACAGACGCACGAAGTGCGACGCATCGGCCAGCCCGACGCGCAGGCCGATCTGCGCCACGCTCAGGCGGTCGAAGCGCGCATCGGCCAGCATGCGCTGCGCCACCTGCATGCGGCAGGCGGCCAGCGCGTTCGCGAAGGTGGTGGTGCCATCCCCTGCCCCTTCCGCGAGGCAACGGTGCAGGCTGCGCTCCGAGATGCCGAGCCCCTGCGCCACGGCCGCGGCCGTGAGGCCCGGCTCGGCATGGCGCTCGCGCGTGGCATCGAGCACGCGCTGGCGCAGGGCGGCGCGGCCGCACGGGTCGGGCATGGCCCCGCCACCGCCCGGGCCGAGCGCCAGGGCCAGCAGGCCGCCGAGCTGGTCGGCCAGCAACGCCACCGGCAGCGGCGGCCGCAGGGCCACCTCGGGCGACAGCGCCTGCGCGAAGCCGCTGAGCGCCGCGCCCCAGCCGCTGTGCCCGTCGATGCGGCGCGCCACGTGGTCGCCGGCGTCGGGCAGCCACGACTCGACCCACGCGGTCGGCAGCTCGATCGACACCGTGTCGGCCGACTGCTGCAGGTGAAAGGCGTAGCAGCGCCGCGAGTCGACCAGCACCGCGTCGCCGGGCAGCAGGCGCGCCGAGCGCTCTTCCTGCACCGCGACCCAGGGTGAGTCGGCCTTGCACAGCAGGTAGTAGAAGTTGTGGCGGCTGTGGGCGATGGCGCGGCGCGTGCGGTACACGTCCTGTGCACTGCCGCGCACCCGGTTCACGTGCAGCGGCCCGAGCGGCGCGGATTCGAGCGAGGCGCCGAAGCGGCCGGCCAGCGGGCTGGTCACGTCCATCTCGAGAAAGCCTTCGCAGACCGCGCCGATCCAGTAGTCCAGCCGCTGCGGCGGCGGCACGGTGTCGGTCGACCAGGTGTGGATCGCAGCAGGGGCTGCGGGCATGGCGGCGGAAGTCATCCCGCCAACATAGCCAGCCCGGGCCCGTTTGCCAAGCGGGTATAGACGCCCTCCGACGCCGCGCCGCGCAGGTGCCCGGCACAATGGCCCGCTTCATCCACCGCACACGCACGAAGGGCCCGGCACACATGAGCAAGCAAAGCGATTTCGGATTGATCGGCCTGGCCGTGATGGGACAGAACCTGGTGCTGAACGTGGAAAGCCGCGGCTTCCAGGTCAGCGTCTACAACCGCACCGAGGCCACCACCGAGGCCTTCATTGCCGCCCACCCCGGCAAGCAGCTGGTGGGCGCGAAGACGCTCGAAGAGTTCGTCCAGAGCCTGGCCAAGCCCCGCAAGATCCAGATCATGGTGAAGGCCGGCGCGCCGGTCGACCAGGTGATCGAGCAGCTGATTCCGCTGCTCGACAAGGACGACATCGTCATCGACGGCGGCAACAGCCTGTACACCGACACCGAACGCCGCGACGCCTACCTTGCAGCCAAGGGTCTGCGCTTCATCGGCGCAGGCGTGTCGGGCGGCGAGGAAGGCGCGCGCAAGGGGCCGTCGATCATGCCGGGCGGCCCGGCGTCGACCTGGGAGGTGATGAAGCCGATCTTCGAGAGCATCGCGGCCAAGGTGGACGGCGAGCCCTGCGTGATCCACATCGGCCCGGGCGGCGCGGGGCACTACGTGAAGATGGTGCACAACGGCATCGAGTACGGCGACATGCAGCTGATCTGCGAGGCCTACAGCCTGTTCAAGGCGGCCGGCTTCACGACCGACGAGATGGCCGCGATCTTCAACGAATGGAACGAGGGCGAGCTGCAGAGCTACCTGATCCAGATCACCGCCAAGGCGCTCGAGCAGAAAGACCCGGAAACCGGCCAGCCGGTGGTCGACCTCATCCTGGACAAGGCAGGCCAGAAAGGCACGGGCCAGTGGACGCTGCTGAACGCGGCCGAGAACGCGGTGGTCATCAGCACCATCAACGCAGCGGTCGAGGCGCGCGTGCTGTCGTCGCAGAAGAAGCAACGTGTGGCGGCCAGCCAGCTGCTGCGGGGGCCGAAGATCGAACTGTCGCTTGACAAGAAGGCGCTGGTGGCCAAGGTGCACGACGCGCTCTACGCCTCGAAGGTCATCAGCTACACGCAGGGCTTCGACCTGATCCAGACCATGGGCGAGAAGAAAGGCTGGCAGCTCGACCTGGGCGGCATCGCCTCGATCTGGCGCGGCGGCTGCATCATCCGCGCGCGCTTTTTGAACCGCATCACCGACGCCTTCCGCCGCGACCCAGCGCTGGGCAACCTGATGCTCGACCCGTTCTTTCAAGACCTGCTGAACCGCACGCAGCAGAACTGGCGCGAGGTGGTGGCGCTGGCGGTGAGCAACGGCATCCCGGTGCCGGCCTTCAGCGCCTCGCTGGCCTACTACGACAGCTACCGCACGGCGCGCCTGAGCGCGAACCTGCTGCAGGCGCAGCGCGATTTCTTCGGGGCGCACACGTACGAGCGGGTCGACAAGCCGGAGGGCCAGTTCTTCCACACCGACTGGCCCGAAGTCATCGAATAGATAAATTGGGCTCGCCCCCAGGCTTCGCACACTTCGTGTCGCTTCGCCAACCCCCTACCGGGGGCAGCACCAGCGGCCCGGCAAAGCCGGTTCCGCGGTGTTTCTGGTGAATGCCCGCTCGCCGCCTCTTCAGGTGATGCGACTCAGCCGGCGTCGGCCAGCCAGTCGCGCACCACGCCGACCGACTGCGCCAGCGGCGCCGTCGCATCCACCGCCAGCACGCCGGCCTCGCCCACCGGCGATTCGAGCGTGGCGAACTGGTTGGCCACGAGGCTGGCCGGGAACATGTGCAGCCCGGCGCCCGCGCGCGCGGCCACGCGGCGCTCGGCTTCGGCGCGGTCGATCTGCATGAACACGAAGCGCAGGCCCGGCGCGGCGGCGCGCAGCTGGTCGCGGTAGCTGCGCTTGAGCGCGGAGCAGGTCATGACAGCGCCCTGCGGCGCATCGGCCAGGGCACGGCCCAGCGTGGCCAGCCAGCCGGCGCGGTCGGCGTCGGTGAGCGCGATGCCGCGGCTCATCTTGTCGACGTTGGCGGGCGGGTGGTGGTCGTCGCCCTCGATCAGCGGCAGCCCGAGCGCCGTGGCCAGCGCCGCGCCCATGCTGGACTTGCCGCAGCCCGAAACCCCCATCACCACGAGCCAGACCCTGTTCATGCGCGCCCTTGACCTTTGTTGAAGCTGACAGGCGCGTGCCGGAGCCGGCACGCGCGGTCACGAATCTACCGCGTCGGCGCCCGGGTGGGCGCAAAGCCGGTGCCGGCCACGGCTCAGACGAGGTGCCAGCGCCGGCTGTGCGGCCCCTGCTTCGCGAACACGTGCGCGAGGTGCTTCTTGACCGTGTTGACGCTGATGCCGAGCCGCTCGGCGATCTGCTTGTTGGTCATGTCCCGGTGCATGAGCGACAGGACCTCGTCTTCCCGTGCGGTCAGTCGGACGGCCGGCGTGGTGCCGCCGGACGCCGACCGCCCGCCGCTGGCCTTCGCGCGCAACACGCACAGGTACAGCGCCTGCACCACCGGCCCCGGAAAGCCCAGGGTACCCGCCAGCACGGCATCCAGCGATTGCGCGAACTGCTCGGCGCTCGCGGCCCACTCGACGCTGCCGCGCGCCTGGCTGCGAAGCGCGGCATCCAGGCCTTGCGGGGACGGCGCCTCCCAGCCGAGGAGCCAGTCGGTGGCGGGAAAGCGGCGGCGCAGACCGTCCAGGCTGGCGACGCTCTCCGGCGCCATCAGCGCGATGTCCACCAGCAGCAGGCGAGGCGCCTGCGGCCGGCAGCGGGCTTCCAGTTCGAAGAGGCTGTTCACCTGCACGCACGCGACCTCGTACACCCGCCCGGCCCGCTGCCGCGAGGCCAGCAGGCCCTGCCCGAACCGCGGTGACGCGCGGCCGGTGCCGGTGGCGACAAGCACCGGCACGCGGAGGTCGGCCGCAGGGCAAGGGAGGTCGGGGAACGCCGGTTGAAAGCAGTCCGATGCCAACAGCGCGGGGGGCACGAAGGGCGCGAATGGCGACAGGGGACGCAAGCCCTGCATGAACGGCAGCGGGTCTGCGTTCCACGCAGGTTCCAGCCCAGCAGACGGCAGTGGGACTTGTTCCATGGTTTCCCTCCGAGGTGCCTATTGGGAGGCAGCCGGAGCTTAATGATAAAGACCACAAATTTGCACCAACAGGTCTGCCGACCTCGCAAGGTATCAAAGGGTAAGGGCGCGCGATCGGCGCGGCGCATCACCCTGTGGGTGACAACTTTTATCCTATGGACAGGGCGCAGCCCGGCGGTTCAGCATTCCTCTCTGCTGATATGTGAACGTGGTTGATCGCCAGTGCATGCAGGTCAATCGGGAGCACTGATTCCAGTCGGCGCATCTTTTCAACCAAGGAGTTCCCATGGCTGCGCTCAACCTGACGGCCGGCTCGACCGTCACCCTGGATGAATCCGCCAATTTGCAGAACCTTGCCGCTACTCCCGCTGCTGCCGGCGACAGTAACGACAATGACATCTCCGCAAGTTCGCTGCCCACCGCCTTCAGCACCCGCCTGGCGGCCCAAGGCGTCGGCACCGCCATCAACGCGGCGTTGAGTGGCTACAACGGGACCAACACCGGCACCAACGCCTTCACGTTCAGCGTGACGGGCACGGTCACCGACATGTCCTTCACGGATGCGAACGGCGCGCCGCTCAACGGCCTGGACAGCGGCCTCAACACCGCCGACGGCGAAGACATCTTCCTGTACACCGACGCGACCAACAACAACATCGTCTACGGCAAGACCGCCCTCAATGTCGTCGTGTTCGCCGCCTACCTGGAAGAAACCGGCAGCCCGGTGAACGGCGCCAAGATCTGGACCGTCCAGTACGAAGCGATGTCGAACCCCGACGCGGCCAACGCCGACGATCCAATCGACCTGACGGACAAAGTCTTCGTCAGCGTCAGCCAGGACACGGAGTTCAACCTCGCGGACGCGCCCTCCGGCCAGAACCTGTTCCTGATGTTCACGACCAGCAGTCCGACCATCGTCGATGGCCGGATCTCCAACGTGTCGATCATCGCGACCGGCAAGGACCCGGCCAACCAGTCCGGTGCCAACCCCAACAGCACCGCCGACGACATCAACATCTCGACCGGCGACACGATCAACACCAGCAAGGCGGGCGGACCGACCACGTTCGGCACCAACAGCCAGATGATCACCGAGCAGGAAGGCATCCGCTTCACGTTCGTGACGGGCGCCCGGGCGGACGTCACCATTCCGAACCTGGACCAGAACGAGGCCGACCTGGAGTCGAACATCGACTTCACCGGCATGTTCGGCGCGAGGACCGCCGACTTCGACGTGGTGCAGCTGCAAAGCGGCAAGAGTGCCCAGGTCAAGATCTCGGCCTTCAGCACGGCGGCGGAGTCCGGCAACAGCTTCATCGACGGCTATGCGGGCGACGCGACGGTGGCGATCACCAGCGTGCGCGTGCTCAATTCCGCCACCGGGGCCGTGCTCGAAACCTTCTCGGCCGGCGCCGAAGGCGGACTGAGTTCGAGCCTCGCCATCAGCATCACCGGCGGCGTCGCGACCATCACCGGCGTGGTGGCCGGCCAATCGATCGAATACACGACGTCGGCGGACCACAACCGCGTGCTCATCGAGAACGGGGCGGCCCTCAATGCCTCGGGCAACACGCACGCGGACTTCGACATCGGGGGCTTCCGGCTGCTGAGGTCGTCCACCGCCACGGCGCAGATCGGCTCGCAGATGATCTTCGAGGACGACGGGCCGAGCATCGCGGTGGCCGACACGGCGCCCCCTGACGCATTGACGGTGGACGAGAGCGCCCTGGCCACCAACGCGTCGGCGAGCTTCGCCGACAACTTCACCAGCACGCCGAGCTACGGCGCGGACGGCGCAGGCGCGGTCACCAGCGCCTACGCGCTGAGCCTGAAGACCAGCGGCGCGGACTCCGGGCTGGACGACGTGGCCACCGGCAACAGCGTGTTCCTGTTCCTCAATGCCTCGGGCGTCGTCGAGGGACGCCAGGGCACGGACGCCGCGGCGGCCGCCACGGGCGACATCGTCTTCACGGTGAGCGTCAACGCCGCCGGCACGGTCACGCTCGACCAGGTACGTGCCGTCGTGCACCCGAACACCGCCAACCCGGACGATTCGAAGACGCTCGCCGCAGCCGACCTGATCGTGCTGACCCGCACCGACACCATCACCGACAGGGATGGCGACCCGAACACGGGTTCGGACTTCCTCAACATCGGCCAGGCCCTGAACTTCGAGGACGACGGCCCGAGCATCGCGGTCGCCGACACGGCACCGCCCGACGCATTGACGGTGGACGAAACCGCCCTGGCCACCAACGCATCGGCCAGCTTCGCCGACAACTTCTCCGGCACGCCGACCTACGGCGCGGACGGCGCAGGCACGACCAGCAGCGCCTACGCGCTCAGCGTCAAGAGCGCGGGCATCGCCTCGGGCCTGGTCGACACCTTGACGAATCAGAGCGTGGTGCTGACCATTAACGCCGGCGTGGTCGAAGGGCGTACCGCCATCAGCGGTGCGCTGGTCTTCACCGTCAGCGTGAACGCTGCGGGCCTCGTCACGCTCGACCAGCTGCGTGCCGTCGTGCATCCGGACGCCACCAACCCGGACGACTCGAAGACGCTGGCCGCGGCCGATCTGGTCGTGCTGACCCGCACCGACACCATCACCGACAAGGACGGCGACCAGAACACCGGTTCGGACTTCCTCAACATCGGCCAGGCCCTGAACTTCAAGGACGATGGGCCGAGCATCGTGGTGGCCGACACGGCACCGTCCGACACGTTGACAGTGGACGAAACCGCCCTGGCCACCAACGCATCGGCCAGCTTCGCCGACAACTTCTCCAGCACGCCGACCTACGGCGCGGACGGCGCAGGCACGATCACCAGCGCTTATGCGCTGAGCGTCAAGAGCGCAGGGATCGCCTCGGGCCTCGTCGACACCCTGACGAACCAGAGCGTGGTGCTGACCGTCAACGCCGGCGTGGTCGAAGGGCGTACCGCCATCAGCGGTGCGCTGGTCTTCACCGTCAGCGTGAACGCCGCGGGCCTCGTCACGCTCGACCAGCAGCGCGCCGTCGTGCACCCGGACGCCAACAACCCGGACGACTCGAAGACGCTCACTGCAGCCGACCTGGTCGTGCTGACGCGCACCGACACCATCACCGACAAGGACGGCGACCAGAACACCGGTTCGGACTTCCTGAACATCGGGCAGGCCTTGAACTTCGAGGATGACGGGCCGAGCATCACGGTGGCCGACACGGCGGCCGCCGATCCACTGACGGTGGACGAAACCATCCTGGCCACCAACGCGTCGGCCAGCTTCGCCGACAACTTCACCAGCACGCCGACCTACGGCGCGGACGGCGCAGGCACGACCACCAGCGCCTACGCGCTGAGCGTCAAGAGCGCGGGCGTCGCCTCGGGCCTGGTCGACACCCTCAGCAACCAGAG
The DNA here is from genome assembly GCF_058801005.1 of Variovorax sp. GW822-FHT04A09. Lineage (NCBI taxonomy): Bacteria > Pseudomonadati > Pseudomonadota > Betaproteobacteria > Burkholderiales > Comamonadaceae > Variovorax > Variovorax sp. GW822-FHT04A09. The sequence goes on from NZ_JBXAMV010000001.1 coordinate 2,160,345, forward strand.
CGTGGTGTTGACCCTCGCCGCCGGCGGCGTGGTCGAAGGGCGCACGGCCGGCAGCGGATTGCTGGTCTTCACCGTCAGCGTGAACGCCGCGGGCCTCGTCACGCTCGACCAGCAGCGCGCCGTCGTGCACCCGGACGCCACCAACCCGGACGACTCGAAGACACTTTCTGCAGCCGACCTGATCGTGCTGACCCGCACCGACACCATCACCGACAAGGACGGCGACCAGAACACGGGCTCGGACTTCCTGAACATCGGCCAGGCCCTGAACTTCGAGGACGACGGGCCGACCATCCTGGCCCGCACCGACCTCATCTACGCGAACACCAGCAACCCGTCGCCCGGCGGCACCGGCACCTTCGACTACGAGATCGGCGCCGACGCGCGGTCGAGCTACAGCGTCTCCAACTCCGACTTTTCAGCGATCACGCTGACCGGCACGGTGGGCAATGCGGCGATCACCAGCCCGACGGTGACCTGGACCTCCGAGACGGCGACGGGCGCCTCCTTCGCCGTGAGTTTCAGCTACAAGCCGGACCCGGGCTCGGCCACCACCACCAACGCGACCGGCACGCTGAGCTTCGACAAGGTGAACGGCACCTACTCGCTCACGCTGAATGCGCCCATCGCGGGCTTCAACACCGTCTCGACCGGCCAGGCGCTGGGCTTCACCGGCTACACGGTGGGCACATCGACGGTCGACCAGACGCAGCCCGACGTGTCGGTGGCCCAGTTGAGCAGCAACTTCTTCGTGCAGTTCACCGGCTACAGCGAGCCGGGCGGCGGCACCGGTGCCAACAACATCCAGGCGATCGCTCCGGCAGCCCCATTGGGCACGGCCAACGGAACCGCCTTCGTGAACGGCGAGCTGTTCAAGCAGGCCGGGACGTGGGTGAGCGTGTCCAACCTGGCCAACGGCGTGGCGGGCGACACCATCCAGCAGGGCGAGGTGCTGGACCTCGACTTCTTCGCCGCGAACCCGTTCGGCTTCACGACCGCGACGCCGACCACGCAGGCCGCCGGCATGTTCCTCAAGTTCGACGGCATCGGCAGCGAGGACCTGGTGCTCGTGCTCAAGCTGGTGGACCCGGACGACGGCAGCCGCACGACGAAGGCCATCATCATCGACAACGCCGACATCATCAAATCCGGCGGCACCATTCCGGCCCCGTACAGCATCTCGCTGGACAACAACGACGGCGCGGTCATCATCGAGTCGAACGACTTCAACACCGGCACCGAGAACTACGTCATCGAAGGGGCGCAACTGCTGGTGTCGACCGAAGGCGTGACGGGCACGGCCATCAACCTCAATGCGCTGACCGGAGCCGGCGGCAACAGCACCACGCTGCAGGAATTCTCGGGAACACCCGGCACGGCCAACCCCGAAGCGGCCACGTCCGACAACGACGTCATCAAGATCTCGGACATCGGATTCGTCACGCTCAACAGCGGCCAGCTCGACGCCAACCTGCAGTTCTCGCTGGCGGTCAAGGACGCCGATGGCGACGCCACCGCAACGCAGGTGCTGGACGTCGGCATCGTCGGCGGCACCGCCTTCACCGGCGGCGCGGACAACGAAGCGATCCAGGGCAGCGCGGGCAACGACACGCTCAACGGCGGCGGCGGCAACGACACGCTGACCGGCGGACTGGGCAAGGACTCGCTCACCGGGGGCGATGGCAACGATATCTACGACTTCAATGCCGTGGCCGAGAGTGCGGCCGGTGCGAACCGGGACGTGGTCTCCGGATTCATGAGCGGTGCGGACACGCTCGACCTGTCGGGCATCGACGCCATTTCGGGCAACGCGAACGCGGACGACGCCTTCAGCTACCTCGGCGATGCGGCGTTCACCAACATAGCCGGACAGCTGAGGTTCGACGTCGCCACCCAGACGCTGCAGGCCGATATCGACGGCAACGGCACCGCCGACTTCGAAGTGCAACTGGTGGGTGTCGTGGCGCCGCCACCGCTGGACGACTTCTTCATGTAGGCCCGGGCATTGCGTGGAAGCGAGGGCTGCCCTATCGACCGCCCTCGTCAGCCGCAGCGGTCCGGGCCTGGGCGCGTCAGCGTTGCTCACACTCAGAACAGGCTGCCCTGCCCTTGCGCGCCGGGCGGCCGGAAGGCCCCGGTGTCGAGCGCGATCCGCTCGCGGTTGAAGCCCAGTCGGTGCGTCGCCTTCTGGAAGCGCTGGTGGATCAGGTCGGCCCACAGGCCGCTGCCCTTCATGCGCGTGGCGAAGTCGGCGTCGTAGTCCTTGCCGCCGCGCATCTCGTGGATGCGCGCCATGACGCGCTCGGCGCGCTGCGGGTAATGCAGCTCGAGCCACTCCTTGAAGAGCGGCGCCACCTCCCACGGCAAGCGCACCACGGTGTAGAAGGCGCTGCGCGCGCCGGCCTCCCAGGCGGCTTCGAGCACCTGCTCCATGTCCTCGGTGATGAAGGGAATCTGCGGCGCCACGCTCACGCCCACCGGCACGCCGGCCTCGGCCAGGGTGCGGATGGTGCGCAGCCGCCGGTGCGGCGCGGCGGCGCGCGGCTCGAGCTTGCGCGCCAGTTCGCCGTCGAGCGTGGTCACGGTGACGTACACGGCCGCGAGCCGGTCGGCGGCCATGGGCGCGATCAGGTCGAGGTCGCGCTCGACCGCGCTCGACTTGGTGACCAGCGCGAACGGATGCCGCACCTCGCTCAGCAGCTCGATCACGCCGCGCGTGAGCCGCAGTTCGCGCTCGATGGGCTGGTAGCAGTCGGTGGCGGTGCCGATGGCGAGGTTGCTGGGGCGGTAGCCCTTGCGCCCGAGTTCGGCGCGCAGCACCTCGACGAGGTTGCGCTTGGCGATGAGCTTGGTCTCGAAGTCGAGGCCGGGCGACAGGTTCAGGTAGCTGTGCGTGGGCCGCGCAAAGCAGTAGATGCAGCCGTGCTCACAGCCGCGGTACGGGTTGAGCGAGCGATCGAAGGGGATGTCGGGCGACTCGTTGCTGCTGAGCACCGACTTCACGTCCTCGAAGCGCACCTCGGTGGCCAGCGGCAGCAGCCCGGCGGCCTCGGCTTCGCCGTCTTCCAGCGTGCCCCAGCCGTCGTCGAAGGCGTCGCGTTCGTCTTTGGAGAACCGGTGCGCGAGCCGCGTGGCCGCGCCTCGGCCCTTGATGATGTGGATGGGAACCTGGGCGGCGGGCATGGCGAGTCCTTGGGAGGAAACAGGAAACAAGTCGAATAACTGTTTATTCATACAGTATTTCACTTTTGCGGCCACCATGCAGCGTTTTTTGTTTCTGTCTTGACAGAAATTCAGGAATTCCTAAACTCGACGCCATGGAACTCACCGACATTCAACGCAAGTTCGTCCTGCACTGGGGCGAGATGGGCTCCATGTGGGGCGTGAACCGCACGGTCTCGCAGATCCACGCCCTGCTCTTCGCGCACGGCAAGCCGATGCACGCCGAAGAGCTGTCGGAAACGCTGGGCGTGGCCCGCTCCAACGTCAGCAACAGCCTGAAGGAACTACAGGCCTGGAACCTCGTGCGCGTCACCCACACGCTGGGCGACCGGCGCGACTACTTCGAGACCAGCGTCGACGTATGGGAGCTGTTCCGCACCGTGGTGCGCGAGCGCAAGGAGCGCGAGTTCGACCCCACCATCCGCGTGCTGCGCGAGATCGTCGCCAGCCCCGATTTCCAGAAGGAGCCGCCCGATGCGCAGGACCGCATCCGCTCCACCATGGACCTCATGACCAAGCTCGCCACCTGGGCCGACGAGATGCTGCGGCTGTCGCCCGGCACGCTCGACAAGGTGCTCACGCTGGGCGCCAGCGTGCAGAAGTTCGTGCGCGGCGACAGCCCACCGCCCCCCGCCCCTCCTGGCGCGGGCAAGGGCGACGACCCCGACGCGCACCACGCCAGCCTGCCCATGATCTGAGAAAGGCCGCGTCCTTTTTTTTGCCTTCTTATTTCTGTTTTGACTGAAATATCGAGAACCAAAAGCACCATGACCCGCTTCGCCCCCGCCACCTACCCGCTCACCGTCTACTTCGACGCCACCTGCCCGCTGTGCACGGCCGAGATGGGCGCCATGCAGGCGCGCGACGCCGCCAAGCGGCTGCGCGTGGTCGACTGCTCGCCCATCGGTTTCGCGGACGGCCCGGCACCGCGCGAAGCGCTGATGCGTTCGCTGCATGCGGTCGATGCCGCAGGCCGGCTGCGCGTGGGCGTGAATGCGATCCGCGCCTGCCGCGCGGCGGTGGGCCTGCCGGCCGGCGGCGCGGTGCTCGACCTGCCGGTGGTCGGCCGGCTGGCCGACCGCGCGTATGCAGTGCTGGCGCGCAACCGCTACCGGCTGCCGCGCTGGCTGGTCCTGCGGCTCGCGGGGCACGGTGCGATCGCGCCGGCCACCTGCGCCGACGACCACTGCAAGCTCTAAAAAACCCACGCTGTCACACCCCACCCGCTCACGTCCGAAGGAGTTTTCGATGCCCGACGTCTTCCAGCCCGACTTCCGCCTGCCCGGCACCGCGCGGCCCGCGCCGCCCGCCGTCGAAGGCCATGTGAGCCGCGAGGACACGCAGGACTATTTCACCGAGGTCGCCGACGACTACCGCGCCTGGAGCCCCAGCTACAACATGCACTTCGGCTTCTGGCGCCTGGGCCTGAACCCGCTGCGGCGCGAGGGCATGCTGATCGAGATGAACCGCACCGTCGGCCGCGCACTGCGGCTCGACACCGCCGCAACCACCGGCCCGCGCTGCGTGCTCGACCTGGGCTGCGGCGCCGGCGCCACCTCGCGCACGCTGGTCGGCGACGACCCCGCGCTGCACGCGGTCACCGTGACCAACGTGCCGGTGCAGAACGGCATCGCCGCGCGGCTCGACGCCCGTGCCGGCGTGGCCGATCGCGTGGCGCACGTCGAGGCCGACTACACCCGCACCGGCCTGCCCGCCGCCCAGGCCGACGGTGCCTGGGCGCTCGAAAGCGCCTGCTACGCCGAGGGCACCGCCAAGGCCGACTTCGTGCGCGAGGCCGCACGGCTGCTCAAGCCCGGCGCGCGGCTGGTGGTGGTCGACGGCTTCCTGCTGCGCCGCCGGCCGGGCCGGCTCGCGGGCTGGCTGCACCGCCTGTGGGCCGACAGCTGGGCCGTGCCCACCCTCGCTCAGCGCGAAGACTTCACGGCCGCGCTGCGCGCGCACGGCTTCGAGGACATCGAGTTCACCTCGCTGCGCTGGCGCGTGGCACCGAGCGCCTTGCACATCCCCGTGCTGGCCACGCGCTTCACGCTGATCGAACTGTGGAAGGCGCGCGGCAGGCTCAGCCCCTGGCGCCGCAAGCACATCGTCGCCAGCTACTGCGCGCTCGCGCTGGGCATGTTCTGGCGCGACTTCGACTACGCCATGGTGACGGCCCGGCGCAGCGCCAGCTGAGACATCACAAAAAAGAGGAGAAGAGATTTCCATGCGCACCGAGCCCGAAGAAAGCAAACTCGCCGACCTGCCGGCCAACGACGACGTGCCGGCCCCCAAGCCCGTGCGCGGCATGCCCTTCGGCTGGTTCTGGCCCATGTTCGCCGGCGCGGCGCTGGCGCTCGTGCTGCGCCTCGTCTTCAGCGGCGGCCCGGGCGAGCCCTTCTCGGCGATGCTGGGCTCCTTCGTCTACTTCGCACCCGCGGCGTGCGGCGCGGTCACCGTGTACATGGCCGAGCGCATCGAGCGGCGCAGCTGGGGCTACTACCTCTGGGCGCCGTGGGTGGCCACCGCGCTGTTCGTCGGCGGCACGCTGATGGTGTTCATCGAGGGCATCATCTGCGCCGCCTTCATCGTGCCGCTGTTCGCGGTGATGGGCAGCGTCGGCGGGCTGGCCATGGGCATCGTGTGCCGCATCACCAACTGGCCCAAGCCCGCGCTGTACAGCGTCGCCCTGGTGCCGCTGCTGCTCGGCGGCATCGAGCCGCAATGGCCCAACCCCGACCAGTTCTCGAACACCTCGCGCACCCTCTTCATCGCGGCGCCGGCCGAACGCGTGTGGCACGAGCTCAACGCCGCGCGCGACATCCGCCCCAGCGAAGTCGGCGACGCGTGGGCCTACCGCGTCGGCGTGCCGATGCCGGTGTCGGGCGTCACCGTCGACACGCCCGAGGGCCGCGTGCGCCAGGTGCAATGGCAGAAGAACGTGCATTTCGAAGAGGTCGTCACCGAGTGGCAGCCCGATCGCCTGCTGAAGTGGCGCTTTCGCTTCACGCCCGACTCCTTCCCCGCCGGCGCACTCGACGACCACGTGATGATCGGCGGCCAGTATTTCGACCTGCGCGACGCCACCTACACCCTGACCCCGCGCGACGGCGGCACCGAACTGCGCGTCGCGGTGTCGTGGCGGCTGAGCACGCGCTTCAACTGGTATGCGGACCCGGTCATGCAGTTCCTGCTTGGCGACGCTTCCGAGAACATCCTGCGCTTCTACAAGGCGCGCAGCGAAGCGACCCACGCGGTGACGGGATGAGCGCGCCCCCCGTCTTCCAGCAGGCGCTCGGCCCCGCATGGAGCCAGCTCGGCGACGTCATCCGCCGCCACTACACGATGGCGCCGTTCTCCGACGACTACGTCTGCGTGCGCGGCACCATGAGCGAGGTCTGGCACGCGCCTTGGGCCGCGCTGCTGATGCCCTTCGGTCGGCTGTTCGGCGCGCTGGTTCCGCACCAGGGTACCCAGGTGCCGATCGAGGTGCACTACCGCTGCCGCCCCGACAACGCCCACCTCTACTGGGACCGCGTCTTCCACTTTCCGAGCAGGCCGCCTTTTCATTTCCGTTCGCACATGGAACACGACGCGGCGCAAGGCAGCGAGGTGATCGAATACGTGCGCTTCGGCATCGGCATGCGCCTGGCGGTGAGCGCGGAAGACGGCGCGCTCGTGTTCCGCGACAGGGGCTACATCTGGCGCCTCGCGGGGCTGCGCATTCCGCTGCCGCTGGGCCTCTTGCTCGGCACCGCCTACGTCGAGGAACGGCCCGATCCGTCCGACCCCGACCACTTCACGATGAAGATGCTGCTACGCCACCGCTGGTTCGGCGATGTGTTTCGCTACAGCGGACGCTTCCGCCTCGGTTCACAATGAGCCCACCATGCCGCGCCGCCCCGAAAACCTCTACGCCCAGTACCACGCCCACATCTACTTCGCCCCCGCCACGCTGGCGCAGGCGCGCGAACTCAGCGAGTGCGCCGGCCGCGAGCTGATGGTGGTGGTGGGCCGGGTGCACGAACGCCTCGTCGGCCCGCACCCGCACTGGAGCTGCCAGCTGGCCTTCGACGCCGCCGAGTTCGACGAAGTCATCGGCTGGCTCGACGCCAACCGCAACGGCCTCGATGTGTTCGTGCACGGCGTGACCGGTGACGACTTCGCGGACCACACAGCCCATGCGATGTGGCTGGGCGAAGAGAGCGCGCTCGATCTGCGGATGTTCAGGCGCTAGGCCTGCGCCAGCAGCGCGCAGACCTCCTCATCCGTCGTCTGCGAGAAATCTTCATACCAGGCGCCGACCGCGCGAAACACGGTCGGGCATCGCACGCACAGCACGTCGTCGGCTTCGCACTGCAAGGCCTCGCAGGCCTCGGGCGACGCCACGGGCACGGCGGCGATCACGCTGCCGGCGCTCTGCCGTCGCAGCCCGCGAACGGCCGCGCGCATGGTGGCGCCAGTGGCCAGCCCGTCGTCGATGACGAGCACCGTGCGGCCTTGCACCTCGCACGCCGGGCGATCACCGCGATAGACCTGCGTGCGGCGTGCCAACTCCGCGAGTTCAGCACGGACCACGGCATCGATCTCCGACGGACGCAGGTCCAGCGTGCGCACCAGGTGTTCGTCGATCTCGGGCACGCCGTCGCCCGCGAGCGCGCCGAAGGCGTACTCGGGCTGTTCGGGCAGGCCCAGCTTGCGGACCACCAGCACATCGAGCGGCAGCCGCAGCGCGCGGGCCACCTCGAAGGCCACCGGCACGCCGCCGCGCGGCAGCGCCAGCACCACGGCGTCCGCAAAACCGCCGCGCCGCTGCAACAAGGCAGCGAGCTGGCGGCCGGCCTGTGCGCGATCACGAAACTTCACAGCGTGTGCTCCCGACACGGGATGTTCACACGCCGTTCGCGTCGAGGCGAGCCCCGGCGCAAAGACCCGGATCGCGGCGTGCGTTACGCAGCCTCTTGCGTTTCCACCTCGGCGTCGGACGCGCCGCCGTGCACCTTGAAGAAACTCGCGCCCTCGACCTTCTGCCCGATGGCCTTCTCGTAGGCCGCGCGCACATCGTCGGGCTGCCCGGCCTGCCCGAAGAAGTCCTTCAGGTACGGGCCCAACAGCGGATGCGCGGCCAGTTCCTCGCGCGGCAGGCCGTGCAGCATCTCGTCGCGGCAGGCCGAGGGCAGTAAAACATCGCGGTTCTTCTCGGGGTCGCGGATCAGGCCCTTGGGCTCGTGCGCCGGGTCGGACTGCATCGACTCGAGTTCTTCGAAGAAGCGCCGGCGCATCATGACGATGCCCTTGTCGCTCTGGCCCAGTTTCTCGCGCGTGCGGTCGGTCACGGTGCCCTGCCCCACCCAGACCACGAAGTCCTGGTTGGCGACGTGGCTGGTGATCCAGCGGCCCGTGGCCGGGTCCTTGATGGGGCCGTACCACGAGGGAATGCGTTCCTGTACATACGGCTCCTGCTCGGTGGGCACGCGGCTGAGCACCCACAGCACGCTCAGCGTGTGGTGGTCGTCGATGGGCACGCGCCATTCGAAGTGGTGGCCCAGGAAGAAGCCGTTGGGCCACAGCGTGACGCGGCCGGTGGTCCACATCACGTTGTCTTCGCGCTCGCCGCCGCGCAGGCGCTTGTAGACGAAGCCGTGCTCGAACTCCTCGAAGGCGAGCTTGAGGTGCGTGGGCACATAGGGGCCTTCGTCGCCCTGCAGGCGCGTGGTCCAGTTGTTGTGCGTCCACTCGAAGTGCACGGGGTCGATGGAGTTCTCCTGGCACTGGAACCAGTTGCAGGGAATCTCGGCGAACACGGCCTGCGCGAAACCGTTCTTGCAGTTGAAGAGCTCCCAGTCGGGCAGCAGCGGCGCGGGCTGCGGGCCCATGTAGGCCCACAGCAGGCCGGCCTTTTCCTGCACGGGGTAGGCCTTGATCTTCGTGTTCTTGCGCATGCGCGCGTCGGGGTCCAGCGTTTCTTCGAACGGCTGGTGGATGCACTGGCCGCTGGTGTCGTATTGCCAGCCGTGGTAGCTGCAGCGCAGGCCGCACTTCTCGACGTAGCCGTACGACATGTCGGCATTGCGGTGCGGGCAGCGGCGGTCGACGAGGCCGTAGTTGCCGCTCAGGTCCTTGTAGAGCACGAGGTCCTCGCCGAGGATGCGCAGCGGCTTCACAGCCTTGTCGTCGAACTCGCTGGCGCCGGCGATCGGGTGCCAGTAGCGGCGCAGGTAGTCGCCCATGGGCTTGCCCGGACCCACTTCGGTCAGCAGGCGGTTCTTTTCTTCGCTCAACATGCATCGTCTCCTTGTCTGCGGGTGTGTGTGTCGTCAGTCGGCGCGGATGCCGAACTCGCGCACCAGCTTGCCGAAGCGCTGGTCGTCGTCGGCGATCTGGCGGGCCAGCACGGCCGGCTCGCCGCCCACGGGCTCGATGCCCAGCGCGGCCATGCGGGCCTGCACGTCGGGCATCTTCAGGATCTCGTTGACGTGGCGGTTGAGCGTCTGCACGACCTCGGCCGGCATCGCCTTCGGGCCGAGCAGGCCCATCCAGGCGCTCACGTCCATGTCGCGGTAGCCCAGCTCCAGGAAGGTGGGCACGTTGGGCATGAGCTTCGTGCGCTGGCGCTCGGCCACGGCCAGCGGCACCAGCTTGCCGGCGGCGATGTGGCCCGCCACCGCGCCGGGCGTGATCCAGCCCACGCTCACGTGGCCGCCCAGCGTGTCGTTGACCACCGGCGCCACGCCGCGGTACGGCGCATGTGCAATGGCCACGCCGGCGTCCTTGTTGAAGAGCTCGCCCGCGATGTGCATCGGCGAGCCCGCGCCCGGCGTGCCGTAGGTGAAGGCCTTGCCGGCCTTGGCGCCGGCCACGAGCTGCGCCACGGTCTGGATGCCGCTCGTGGGCGCCGTGACCATCAGCACCGGGATGTTGCCGGTCTTGACGATGGGGGTGAAGTCTTTCACCACGTCGTGCGCCACGCCCGGGCCGGCCTTGAGCACGTGCTGCGCGATGGGGAAGGTGCTGGGCGTGAAGAGCAGCGTGTAGCCGTCGGCCGGCGCCTTCGCGACCCAGGCGTTGCCGATCATGCCGCTCGCGCCGGGGCGGTTGTCGACCAGCACCGGCTGGCCCAGGCGCTGCGCGAGCTTCTCGGCGTAGGTGCGCGCGATGGCGTCGGTGTCGCCGCCGGCCGGGTAGGCGACGACCAGGGTGATCGGCTTCGCGGGCCACGATTGCGCCAGCGCCGCTGTCGCGGCGCACAGCAAAAGAATGGCTCCTGCAGCGGCACGGACCATGTTTCGTTGGTGGAACATCTTGCGCTTTCCTTCTCGGTGAGACGACGTGGGGGTGTCGTCGGACTGTAGGAATGGCGCCGCGCGGCCAGAAGATATAGTTTCACTGAGTGAACCTTTTTTCTTTGGAGGCGGCATGTCGGACACCAGCGGCGCGCACAGCGTGAAGTCGATCGACGCCCTGCGCCGCGGGCTCGACGTGATGCTGGCCATCCAGCGTTCGTCGGCCGTCACGCTGCAGGAGCTGCACCGGCAGACCGGCATGTCAAAGGCCACGCTGCTGCGCATCCTGAAGACGCTGCAGCAGGCCGGATGGGTGGAACGCAACGAGCTGGAGAAACGCTACGTGCCCACCTCAGCCACCGGCCAGTCGGGCGCTGCAGCAGCGTGGCGCACGCGGCTCACGGCCCTGGCGGCGTCGCCGCGCGCCACGCTGCAGCGGCTGGTGCCGTGGCCGATCGACCTGGGCGTGCGCGACGGCACGGCGATGCTCATCCTCGACACCGACCGGCCGCGCAACGGCCTCGCGGTGAACTACCGCGCGCTGGGCTTTCGTCCGCCGATGCTGTTGTCGTCGCTCGGGCGCTGCTACCTTGCGTTCTGCCCCGAGGATGAACGGCGAGAAATCGTTGCCGCACTGGCGCGTTCACCCAACGACTTCGACCGCGGCGCGCGGCGCCCCGACAGCATCCGCCGCATGGTGGCGCATGCGCGCGACCAGGGCTACGCGGCGCGCGACCCCACCTCCACCAGCCTCGATTCCCCCGACCGCTTCGGCGCGGTGTCGGTGCCGGTGCGGCTGGGCGAGCAGGTGGTGGGCTGCCTCAGCTGCGCATGGCTGCCGGCGGTGAAGAGCGAACGCGAGATCGTGTCGGCGCACCTGGGCGACCTGCAGCAGGCCGCGCAGAGCATCGAGCGCCGGCTGCGGCAGGACGACCTCGGCCTGCCGCCCGCGGGCCCCTGAAGAACAAGCGTCAGAACTCCGCGTCGAGCTCGTCGATCTCGTCGGGCTCCTGCAGCGCGGCGGCCACCCATTCCTTCATGGCGGGCAGCTCCATCACGCGCTTGCAGTACGCGGCGCACACGCTGTCCAGCGCCACGTCGTAGCTCAGGAAGCGCGTGACCACGGGCGCGTACATCGCGTCGGCCATGCCGGGCTGCTTGCCGAAGAGGAACGGGCCGCCGTAGGCCTTCAGGCACTCGCGCCAGATGGCGACGATGCGGTCGATGTCGCCCTGCGCGCGCGACCACACCTTGAAGTTCTTGAAGCGGGCCTTGATGTTCATCGGCAGCGCGCCGCGCATCGAGGCAAAGCCCGAGTGCATCTCGCCGCAGATGGCGCGGCAGTGCGCGCGCGCCGCGGCATCGGCGGGCAGCAGGCCGGCCTTGGGCTTGATCTCGTTCAGGTACTCGCCGATGGCCAGCGTGTCCCACACCTTGATGCCGCCGTGCTGCAGCGAAGGCACCAGCATCGACGACGACAGCAGCAGCATCTCGGCCTTCATGGCCGGGTCGTCGGGCGGGATGACCTTCTCGCTGAAGTCCAGCCCCGCGAGCCTGCACATCAGCCAGCCGCGCAGCGCCCAGGCGCCGTAGTTCTTGCTGCTGATCGTGAGAACGGGTTTGGCCATCGCGACACTCCTTGGACGATGCGTGCTGTGTGCAAGCGCCGTGCCACACAGTTGGCCCGCAACTTGCCTGCAACCCGTGCATGCTGTACCGCGCTTATCAGAACCAGGCCGACCTGCTCTCGCCATGGCGGCTCACCGCGCAGTACCTGGGCCGCGCCCTCTGGCAGGACGGCACCGAGCGCACCGCGCTGCGGCGCATGGCCGCGCGCTGCGAGGTCTTCTCGCGCATGCGGCTCACCCACACGCGGCCGGCCTACGGCATCGACAGCGTGGTGGTCGACGGCACCGACGTGCCCGTGCACGAAGAGGTTGCGCTGGTCTCGCCTTTCGGGACGCTGTTGCACTTTCGCAAGGCGCACACCGAAGCGGTGCACCCGCGCGTGCTGCTGGTCGCACCACTGTCGGGCCATTTCGCCACGCTGCTGCGCGAAACCGTGCGCACCCTGCTGCGCGACCACGACGTGTACCTGACCGACTGGCACAACGCGCGCGACGTGCCGCTGTGGCAGGGCCGCTTCGGGCTGGACGACTACACGCTGCAGCTGATGCGCTTCGTCGAGGCCGTGGGCCCGGGCGCGCACATGGTGGCCGTGTGCCAGCCCTGCGTGGCCGCGCTGGCTGCGACCGCGCTCATGGCGGAAGACGACCACCCGGCCACGCCGCGCAGCCTCACGCTGATGGCGGGGCCGGTCGATTGCCGCATCAACCCGACCGCCGTGAACAAACTCGCGACCGACCGGCCCATCGACTGGTTCCGCCGCAACCTCATCAACCACGTGCCGTGGCCGCATGCGGGCGCGATGCGGCGCGTGTACCCGGGCTTCCTGCAGCTCACGGCCTTCATGAGCATGAACCCCGAGCGCCACAAGAAGCAGTTCGAGGACATGGAGCGCCTGCTGGTCGAGGGCGAGCTCGACAAGGCCCGCACCATCGCCGAGTTCTACGACGAGTACCTGGCGGTGAACGACCTGCCGGCCGAGTTCTACCTGGAGACCGTCGAGCGCGTGTTCCAGACCTACGACCTGCCGCGCGGCGTGCTCACCGTGGCCGGGCGCACCGTGAACCCCGCAGCGATCCGGCGCACCGCGCTGCTCACGGTGGAAGGCGAGCGCGACGACATCTGCGCGGTCGGCCAGACCGTGGCCGCGCAAGACCTGTGCAGCAGCATCCGCCCCTACCTCAAGACGCACCACCTGCAGGCCGGCGTGGGGCACTACGGCGTGTTCAGCGGCAGCAAATGGAACACGCAGATCTACCCGCGCGTGCGCGAGACGATCCACGCGGCCGACGAACTGCACTGAGCGCAACCCGCGTTCAATCTGGCAGAGACCGCGGGGGCTTTGGTTGCCCGAACACCCCCGGCTTCCTACAATCGACCCTATGAACGTCATGGTTTTCATCCCCGGTTTCGATCGCGCGGCGGCCTCTGCGGCCCCGGGCGACGCGCGCGTACGCGCACCCGCGGCGATGACGGCGAGGTCGCAGCAGACCCTCGCACATCCCTGAGCCCGGCGGTCAGCCTCCTTTTCTCTTCAGCGCACATCGACCGTCGGGCACCCGCCCCGCGCGGTCGCGCGTCCTGGCTTTGATCCGCCCGGGCGACGCACCACTTCCCCCAGCGTCCGACCTTCTTCCCGCCTCCGGCCCCGTGCCGCGCGGAAGGACCTCGCCCGCTTCGCTGTCGTGTTTCGTCGTGAGGATTTCCCCGTGGTGGCTCTTGCCTGCTCCCCTTCCGTTCCTTTTTCGCCTTCGCCTGCCCTGCCGCCTTGGCCCGCGTGGCTGTCGTTCGACGCGCTGCGCCGCCGCCTGCTGCGGCCGGCCGAGCTGCGCATCGACGTCGATCCGAAGAAGGGTCGCCCGAGCGAGCCGCTGACGCCGGTGTACGAGCGCATGCGCGCCATGGGCGACCGGGTGCAGGACCTGCCCGCGCTGCGCCTGGACGAACCCGACCTGCGCGCGCGCTTTCGCGAGGCCGACGGCGAGACCTACGTGTACATCGAGGACGTGCGCCACCAGCGGCTGGTCGGCTACACCGTGTTCAACCGCCTCATCGAGCTCGACCGCCGCGCCGACCGCCACATCCGCGCGCCGCATTCGCAGTACGACCCCGCCTACCAGCGGCGCGGGCTGGCCACGGCCGTGTACCGCTGGGCACTGGGCAGCGGCATGTGCCTGATGAGCGGCGCGCGCCAGTCGCCGGGCGCCCACGCGCTGTGGCTGCGCCTGGGGCGCGACTACACGACGGGCTTTGTCGACTTGCGCGAGAAACGGCTGAGCTACCTGGGCGACGAAGTGGACGGCGACACGCTGTCGCAGCTGCACACGCGCATGTTCATGCTCGGCGAAGGCTGGACGCTGGAGCGTTTCAGCAGCGAAACGCGCATGGCAATGCTCGAGGTGGCCTAAGCCTGCGGCAACCGCTCGCGCAGGAACCCGATGAGCTCCTGCGCCGCCACGTTGCGCATCGGCCCCGGCAGGTAGGCCAGCACCACGCGCCGCTCGATGCGCGGCACCGACAGCGGCACCACGGCCAGCTCGGGGTCGCGCAGCGACGAGGTGTACAGCTGCGGCATCAGCCCCAGCGCCTGCCCGCTGCGCACCAATGCATAGAGCGTTTCGGAATAGCTCACGCGGTACGGCTGCGCGCCCTGCGCGAACTGCGCGCGCGCCGGGTCGCCCAGCGCCGGCATGCTGCCGCTTTCGAACAGCACGAGGCGCTCGCTGCCGATGGCCTCCCAGCGCGCCTCGCCGGCCGCCGCCAGTGCGTGGTCGCTGCGCACCACGAGCACCAGCGGGTCGCGGAACAGGTCGATGCACTCCAGGCCGCCCGGCGGCTCGGTGATCGCGGCCACGGCCATGTCGAGCTGGCCGCTGCGCAGCTCGGCCAGCAGCACCGTGGAGGGCGCGTCGCGCCAGGCCAGTTCCACCTCGGCGCGCTGCTGCAGGAAGCCGGCCGCCGCCGCCGCGACACGCGCGCTGGCCGAGGGGATCACGCCCACCCGCACGTAGGCCCGGCCGCGCTGCACCGTGCTTTCGATGTCGCGCAGCGCCACCTCGAAGGTGTGGACCAGGAAGTCGGTGCGCGCCAGCACCTCGGCGCCGACGGGCGTGAGTTCGAGCCGGTGAGTGGAGCGGGTCAGCAGCTCGGCGCCGAGCAGCTTTTCCATCTGCTTGATCGCGTTGCTCAGCGCGGGCTGCGTGATGGCGAGGCGGCGCGCCGCGCGGCCGAAGTGCCCTTCCTCGACCAGCACCGAGAAACACTGCAGCTGGCGCAGCGTGAGCGCACGCAGGGGCAAGGCGGCCATGGGCGTCCTGGTTATCGATTCAATGAATCAAATTATAGAAATTCAAAATTTTCCTTATGAGCACGCACTGCCTAGACTGCGCCGCATGACCCTTGCCGCGCCTGCGCCCGCCGCCGCTCCTTTCACGCTCGAAGCGATGCTGCGCGCGATTCCCAAGGTGGAGCTGCACTGCCATCTCTTCGGCACCGTGCGCCACGACACCTTCCGCCAGCTCAACCGGCGCGCCGGTGCGCCGCTGGCCGACGCGGAAATCGACGGCTTCTACACGCGCGGCGAAAAGCCCGTGGGCGTGCTGCGCGTGCTGCGCGCGCTCGACGCCCAGCTGGTGCGCAGCGCCGACGACCTGTACCAACTCACCCTCGAATACCTGCAGGACGCGGCTTCGCACCAGGTGCGCTACGCCGAGTTCTTCTGGAACCCGACCGGCACGGTCCACGGCTCGGGCATTGCGTACCCGCTCGCGCAGGGCGCCATCGTCCGCGCAATCCACGATGCGCAGCAGGCGTTCGGCATCACCGGGCGGCTCATTGCCGCCATCGATCGCGAGGCCAGTGCCGAGGCGGCGGTGGAGATGGTCGAGTGGGTCAAGGCGCATCGCTGCGACGAGGTGATCGGCATCGGCATCGACTACCGCGAGAACGACCGGCCTCCCGAACTGTTCGCGCGCGCGTATGCCGATGCGAAAAAGGCCGGCCTCAAGACCACCGCGCACGCCGGCGAGTTCGGCATGCCCTGGACCAACGTGCGCACGGCGCTCGAGCTGCTGCAGGTCGACCGCATCGACCACGGCTACACGGTGGTCGACCAGCCCGACTTCGCGCGCCAGTGTGCGGATCGCGGCGTGATCTTCACCGTCGTGCCGACCAACTCCTACTACCTGCGCACGCTGCCGCCCGAGCGCTGGGCGCTGGACCACCCGATCCGCCGCATGCCCGGCCTGGGCCTGCGCATCCACCCGAACACCGACGACCCGACGCTGCACCAGGTCACGCCCACGGGCGCCTGGCTGATGATGGTGCGCGACTTCGGCTTCGGCCTGGACGACCTGCGCGGCTTCATGCACAACGGCCTGGACGGCGCCTGGATCGACGACACGCAGCGCCGCCAGTGGCGCGCCGAATGGAGCGCCGACTTCGACGCGCTGCGCGCCCGCCTCGCCTCTGAACCCACGCCTTCCGCCACTCCCTTCCCCGGATGAACCCGCCATGACCACGAACCGCCGCCTGATCCTCGCTGCCGCCGCACTCTGCGCCGCCCTGCCCACCGGTGCCCTCGCGCAACCCGCCTGGCCCGCCGCCAAGCCCCTCACGCTGATCGTGCCCTACACGGCCGGCGGCAGCGTGGACGTCAACGCCCGTCTCGTGGCGCAGCGCCTGGGCGAGCGACTCAAGCAGTCGGTCGTGATCGAGAACGTGAGTGGCGCGGGCGGCGCCATCGGCGTGGCCAAGGCCGTGAGCGCGGCGCCCGACGGCTACACGCTGGTGGTCGGCCCCGACAGCGCCATCGCCATCGGCCGGCTGGTCAACCCCTCGGCCTTCCGCTTCGATCCGCTCAAAGACCTGGCGCCCGTCGGCCTGCTCAACACCGCGCCGATGGTGCTGGTGGCGCGCCCCGGCCTGGACGTGCGCAGCTACGCCGACTTCGTGAAGCTCGCCAAGGCCCAGCCCGGCCACTACAACTACGCCACCTCGGGCGTGGGCACCGTGCTGCAGCTGGCGATGGAACTGCTCAAGGAACGCAGCGGCATCTTCGTGACCCACGTGCCCTACCGCGGCGGTGCGCAGATCGCCACCGACGTGATCGGCGACCAGGTCGACCTCGCGATGCTGGTGAGCACCAGCGCCATCCCGCACGTGAACGGCAAGCGCCTGAAGGCCCTGGGCATCACCGGCAGCCAGCGCCTGCCGGCGCTCGCGCAGGTGCCCACCTTCAACGAGATGCCCGGCCTCAAGGGCTACGACATGGTGAGCTGGACCGGCATCTTCGCGCCCGCGAAAACGCCGCCGGCCGTGGTGGCACGACTCAACCAGGAACTGAATGCGGTGCTGCAGGAGGAAGGCGTGCGCGCCAAGCTGGCGGAGCAAGGCGCGTTGCCGGGCAGCGGAACGCCGGAGGCGTTCGGGAAGTTCGTGCAGGCCGAATACGCACGCAACCAGAAGATCGTGCAAACCGCCAACATCAAAGAGTAGCGGTCAGTCGGCCATGGCTGGCTGAAAAGGCTCAGCCGGCCTTTTCGTTGCTCTCGTCTTCCGGCCAGTCGCGGATGTAGGCCTTGAGCATCTTGTTCTCGAAGTTCTGCGCGTCGACCACGGCCTTGGCCACGTCGTAGAAGCTGATCACGCCCATGAGCATGCGCTTGTCCATCACGGGCATGTAGCGCGCGTGACGCTCCAGCATGATGCGGCGGATTTCGTCGAGGTCGGTTTCGAGCGTGCAGGTGACGGGCGCGTCGTCCATGGCCTTGCGCACCAGCGTGGTCCCGACCTGGCCGCCGTTGTTGACGACCGCCACGATCACTTCACGGAAGGTGAGCATGCCGACCAGGTCGCCGTGCTCCATGACCACCAGCGAACCGATGTCCTTGTCCGCCATGGTCTTGGCGGCTTCCGCCAGCGGGTCGTCGGGCGTGGTGGTGAAGAGCGTGTTGCCCTTGACGCGAAGAATGTCGCTGACTTTCATGGTGGTGCTCCTCTCGGGGATTCGTCGTTCTCGGCGTCGTGCCGATTTGAATATAGCCCACAATCGACGCCGACCCGAACGCCCCTGTCGCCTGTGCAAGCATTGCCGGTGTCACGGGGCATTGCGAAGAGACAACAGAAAGGCCTTCATGCCCGGTTATTCCGACCCCGGTTTCGACACCCTCGCGCTGCACGCCGGCGCCGCCCCCGACCCCACCACCGGCGCGCGGGCCGTTCCCATCCACCTGACGACCTCCTTCGTCTTCGAATCCAGCGACCACGCCGCCGCGCTCTTCAACCTGGAGCGTGCAGGCCACGTCTACTCGCGCATCAGCAACCCGACCAACGCGGTGCTGGAGCAGCGCGTGTCCGCGCTCGAAGGCGGCATCGGCGCCATCGCCACGGCCAGCGGCCAGGCGGCGCTGCACCTGTCGGTGGCCACGCTGATGGGCGCGGGCTCGCACATCGTCGCCAGCACCGCGCTGTACGGCGGCTCGCAGAACCTGCTGCACTACACGATGCGCCGCTTCGGCATCGAGACCACCTTCGTGAAGCCCGGCGACCTCGACGCCTGGCGCGCCGCGGTGCGCCCCGAGACCAAGCTCTTCTTCGGCGAGACCGTGGGCAACCCGGGCCTGGATGTGCTCGACATTCCCGCCGTGAGCGACATCGCCCACGAAGCCGGCGTGCCGCTGCTGGTCGACTCCACGCTCACCTCGCCCTACCTCATCAAGCCCTTCGACTGGGGCGCCGACCTGGTCTACCACTCGGCCACCAAGTTCCTGTCGGGCCACGGCACCGTCATCGGCGGCGTGGTGGTCGACGGCGGCAGCTTCGACTGGGAGAAGTCGGGCAAGTTCGCCGAGCTCACGCAGGCCTACGACGGCTTCCACAACATGGTGTTCAGCGAGGAAAGCACCGTGGGCGCGTTCCTGCTGCGCGCGCGCCGCGAAGGCCTGCGCGACTTCGGCGCCTCGATGAGCCCGCACACGGCGTGGCTCATCCTGCAGGGCATCGAGACGCTGCCGCTGCGCATGGAACGCCACATCGACAACACGCAGAAGGTGGTCGAGTTCCTGGCCAGCCATCCGTTCGTGTCCCGTGTGGGACATCCGCTGATCGAGTCGCACCCGAGCCACGCGCTCGCGCAGAAGCTGCTGCGCCACGGCGCGCGCGGTGCCGGCGCGGTGTTCAGCTTCGACATCAAGGGCAGCCGCGCGCAGGGCAAAGCCTTCATCGAGGCGCTCAAGCTGTTCAGCCACCTGGCCAACGTGGGCGACTGCCGCAGCCTGGTGATCCACCCGGCCAGCACCACGCACTTCCGCATGACCGACGAGGCGCTGGCGGGTGCGGGCATCTCGCAGGGCACCATTCGCCTCTCGATCGGCCTGGAAGATCCGGCCGACCTGATCGACGACCTCAAGCGCGCGCTGAAGGCCGCGGAAAAGGCGGGTGCCTGAGATGAACTACACCGTCAACGGCCACGACACCTACTGCTACACCGCCGGCAAGCCCTTCGACGCGGCCAAGCCCACGGTGGTGTTCATCCACGGCGTGCTCAACGACCACAGCGTGTGGATTTTGCAAAGCCGCTGGTTCGCCAACCACGGCTGGAACGTGCTGGCGGTCGACCTGCCCGGCCACTGCAAGAGCGCCGGCGCACCGCCGGCCAGCGTGGAAGAGGCGGCGCAGTTCGTCATCGCGCTGCTCGACGCGGCCGGCGTGCAGAAGGCCGCGCTGGTCGGCCACAGCTTCGGCTCGCTGATCGCGCTCGAAACCGCGGCGCGCGCGCCCGAGCGCATCACGCAGCTCGCGATGGTCGGCACGGCCTACCCGATGGTGGTGTCGCCCGCGCTGCTCGAAAGCTCGGTGAGCGATCCGCAGCGCGCCATTGCCATGGTCAACACCTTCTCGCACTCGCTGCTGGCGCCGCCGCCTTCGTCGCTCGGCCCGGGCACGTGGCTGTACGGCAGCTCGCGCGCGCTGATGCGCCGCGTGCTCGCGAGCAACCGCGAGGCCAACGTGTTCCACATCGGCTTCAAGGCCTGCAACGACTACGCGAACGGCGAAGCCGCGATGGAGAAGGTGCAGTGCCCCGTGCTGTTCCTCCTGGGCGACGCCGACCAGATGACGCCGCCGCGCGCCACCAAGGCGCTGGTGGGCAAGGCGCGCAATGCCAAGGTGGTGACGGTGCATGCCGGCCACGCGCTGATGAGCGAGGCGCCGGACGAGGTGCTGTTCGCGTTGCGCGACTTCGTCGCGGGCTGAAAAGCTGCGACGAACGCTGGGCGGCCTAGCTGCCCAGCGCGTTGATGTCCGCCGGATCGAGCAGCACCTTGCGTGCGCCCCGGCGCGCCACCGCGAGCATCGCGCGGCCCACCTTCTCGGTGGTGGTCACGCGGTCGGGCCACCAGCGGTGGGCCAGCCCGAGCACGGGCTTGAGCACCACGATCGCGGCGTCGTACAACGGCGTCTTCGAGCGCACGCCGTGCAGCGGCTGGGTCATCCCGGGCCGGAACATGTAGGACGCGCGAAACGGCAGGCGCATCAGCGCGTTCTCGGTCGCGCCCTTCACGCGCGCCCACATGCGTTCGCCGCGCTCGCTGCTGTCGGTGCCCGCGCCCGTCACGTAGGTGAAGGTCATGCCCGGGTTGAGCCGCGCCAGCACGGTGGCGGCTGCGATCGTCAGGTCGTAGGTGATGCGCTTGTACTCCGGCTCCTTCATGCCGACCGACGACACGCCCAGGCAGAAGAAGCAGGCGTCGAAGCCCGTCAGCTGCGACTCGATGGCGCGGTAGTCGTACATGTCGGTGTGCACCAGGTCCTGCAGCTTGGGATGCTGCTGCCCGGTGGCGCTGCGTCCCACGGCCACCACGCGTTCCACGTCGGGCGCCAGCAGGCACTCGCGCAGCACGCCCTGCCCCACCATGCCGGTGGCGCCAAAGATCAGGATGTTCATGGGAGGGAAGCTCCGAAGAGGTCAGACCGCGAAGGCCGCGGGCTTTTTCTCGAGCACGGCCAGCAGCAGGTCGACGTCGAGGCTGGAAGGCTGCGGCGGCTGCAGCGCGCCGAGCAGGCGCGACAGCGTTTCGATGTGCGGCAGCAGCGGACCGAGAAAGCGCGTGCCGTCGGCGCCCGCCACCAGCAGGGTCGGGAAGGTCTCGACGTCGAAGGCGTCGGCGATCTCGGCGTGGTCCTCGATGTCGACCCAGGCGAAGCGGAACTGCGGGTGCGCCTTTGCCAGCTCGACCAGCAGCGGCCGGTAGTCGCGGCAGGTGCCGCACCATTCGGCGCACAGGCAGACGACCCACAACGCGTTGGCATCGGCGGAAGAATCGACGGGGACGACGGGAACAGCGCTCAAGGTGGATACGGCGAAGGTGGGATGGCGAACCCGGGTGGTGCGGCCGCGGGGTCGTGGCTATTATCAACAAAGCCCCTGCGGGGCGCAGGAGACCCATGATGAACACCTCCACCCCCACCGCTCCGGCCACGGTCGATCCGCGCCGCTTCACCAGCTTTGCCGAGTTCTATCCCTTCTATCTGACCGAGCACGCCAACGTCACCTGCCGGCGGCTGCATTTCGCGGGCTCGACGATTTCGCTGCTGTGCCTCGTGGCCCTGGTGGTCACGCTCAATCCGTGGTGGCTGCTGGCCGGGCTGGTGGCGGGCTACGGCTTCGCCTGGGTCGGGCACTTCGGCTTCGAGAAGAACAAGCCGGCCTCGTTCAAGCGCCCGCTGTACTCCTTCATGGGCGACTGGACGATGTACCGGGACATCTGGGCCGGCCGCGTCAAGATCTGACGACCCGAACGCCAGGGCGCTCCTAGATCAATAGCACGTCGCCCAGCCGCAGCGTGCGCAGCGGGCCCTTCTGCCACAGGTCTTCGAGCGGCTCGGCGCGCGGCATCAGCAGCTCGCGCAGCAACGGTTCGATGGGCGTCGATGGGTCGGCCAGCAGCACGTAGCGCGGGTCCTGGTTGGCGGGTTCCTCGGCCAGCGGCGCGATCCAGTCGAGCCGCACCAGCGTGTCGATCACCGGCGCCAGTTGCAGCCCGTCGACGCGCATGCGCGTCAGCAGTTCGCTCGCGCCCATGCCCTTGGCCGGCGTGGCCTGTGCGCGCGCCAGGTGCTGCAGCACCTCCATCGCGAGCTGCATCGGCCAGCCCGCCGCGCCGCCCCGGCGCGCCACGCCCGTCAGCAGGCTCGGCAGGTAGGCCGCGATGACGGCGCCCAGCAGCACGATCACCCAGGCCACGTAGATCCACACCAGCAGGATCGGGAAGGTGGCGAAGGCGCCGTACAGCACCGAATAGGTCGGCACCAGGCTCAGGTAGTAGCCCAGCACGCGCTTGGCGATCTCGATGGCGGCCGCCACGAAGAGGCCGCCGGCCCAGGCATGCGACCAGCGCACCGTGGTGTTCGGCACGTAGTGGTACAGGCCGGCCATGCCGGCCGCGAGCAGCAGGAATTCCAGGGTGTCGAAGGCCAGCTTGACGATGCCTCCGCCCACCACGTCGCGCGAAGCGGCGAACACGTACGAGGTGGTCGACAGGCTCACCGCAAGGATCAGCGGCCCCAGCGTGATGGTCGCCCAGTAGATCAGCACACGCTGCGCCAACGGCCGCGGCGTGCGCACGCGCCAGATGTTGTTGAGCGTCTTGTCGATGGTGAGGATCAGCGCGATGGCGGTGATCAGCAGCACCACCAGGCCCGCGATGCCGAGGCCGCTGGCCTTGCTCGCGAATTGGTTCAGGTAGCCCAGCACCTGGCGCGCGATGTTGTCGGGAATCAGGCTCTCGATCAGCCAGCGCTGCAGGCGGCCCTGCATGGTGGCGAACATCGGGAACACGGTGAACAGCGCGAGCGCCACCGTGAAGAACGGCACCATGGCGATGGTCGTGGTGAAGGTCAGGCTGCTGGCCGTGAGGCCAAGGCGGTCTTCGCGGAAACGCTCGCCCAGTACCGCTGCGGTGTTGCGCCAAGGAAAGCGCGAAAGATCCCTCCAAAGCTGCCGACGATTCATGGCCGGTATCATAGGAGTTGAACTCTCCCCCAGTCTCCGCGCACTTCGTGTCGCTGCGCCAACCCCCTCACCGGGGGCGATACCAGCGGCCCGGCAAAGCCGGTTCCGCGGTATCCCGCTCATGAATGCCAACCAGCCGCTTCCTCCCTCTTCCGTCCGCGCCACCCGATGGGCCGCCGTGGGCAGCCTCGTCGGCCTGATCGTGCTGGGCCTGGCCTGGGAGTTGTGGCTGGCGCCGCTGCGCCCGGGTGGCTCGCTGCTCGCGCTCAAGGTGCTGCCGCTGGTCATTCCGCTCGCGGGGCTCTACAAGAACCGCATGTACACCTACCGCTGGGTCAGCCTGATGATCTGGCTCTACTTCACCGAAGGCGTGGTGCGCGCCTGGAGCGACACCAACGGCGTGGGACAAATCCTCGCGCTCGTCGAGGTGCTGCTGTGCCTCGTGCTCTTCGCGGCCTGCGCGTGGCATGTGCGCCTTCGCCTGCGCCACGCCAAGGCCGCTGCCGCCGCTGCTGCTGCCCATCCCCTGGAGGCTTCCGCCCAATGACCACCTCTTCTTCCCTCATCGACCAACTGCGCGCCATCGTCGGCGCTACGCACGTGCTGACCGAGGGCGACCTCGCGGCCTACGAGCAGGACTGGCGCAAGCGCGCGCGCGGCAAGTCGCTCGCCGTGGTGCGCCCGGCCAATGCGCAGCAGGTGGCCGACGTGGTCAAGGCCTGCGCCGCGGCCGGCACGGCCGTCATTCCGCAGGGCGGCAACACCGGCCTGGCGGTCGGCTCCATTCCCGACGACAGCGGCACGCAGGTGGTGCTGAGCCTGCAGCGCCTGAACGCCATCCGCAACATCGACGCCGCCAACCTCACGATGACCGTCGAGGCGGGCTGCATCCTGCAAACGCTGCAAGAAACGGCCGAGAAGGCCGGCTACCTGTTCCCCCTGAGCCTCGCGGCCGAAGGCAGCTGCACCATCGGCGGCAACCTGGCGACCAACGCGGGCGGCACGCAGGTCGTGCGCTACGGCAACACGCGCGACCTGTGCCTGGGCCTGGAAGTGGTCACGCCGCAGGGCGAGATCTGGGAAGGCACGAGCGGCCTGCGCAAGGACAACACGGGCTACGACCTGCGCGACCTGATCGTCGGCAGCGAAGGCACGCTGGGCGTCATCACCGCCGCCACCATGAAGCTGTACCCGCTGCCCGCCGCGCAGCTCACAGCCTGGGCCGCCGTGCCCTCGCTCGACCACGCGGTCACGCTGCTGGGCCTGGCGCACAAGCACCTGGGCTCGGGCCTCACGGGCTTCGAGGTGATGGGCAAGTTCGCGCTGAGCCTGGTCGACAAGCACATGCCGCAGCTGCGCGTGCCCTTCATCCACGACGAGGCGGTGCCCTACTGCGTGCTGCTCGAGAACTCCGACAGCGAGTCCGAAGACCACGCCCGCGCGCGCTTCGAGGCGCTGCTCGAAACCGCCTTCGAAGACGGCTGCGTGACCGACGCGGTGGTGGCCGAGAACCTCACGCAGGCGCACCAGCTCTGGCACATCCGCGAGAGCATTCCGCTCGCGCAGGCAGAGGAAGGGCTGAACATCAAGCACGACATCTCGATCCCCGTGTCGCGCATTCCCGCCTTCGTGGAAGCCACCGACGCTCTGCTGAAACGCGAGATCGCCGGCGTGCGGCTGGTCAACTTCGGCCACCTTGGCGACGGCAACCTGCACTACAACGTGCAGGCGCCCGAGAACATCGACACCAAAGCGTTTTTGAAGAACGAGGAAGAGCGCATCAACACGCTGGTCTACGACGCGGTCGAGCAGTTCGGCGGCTCGTTCTCGGCCGAGCATGGCGTGGGCTCGCTCAAGGTCGACAAGCTCGAGAAGCACAAGTCGCCGGTGGCGCTGGAGATGATGCGGGCGATCAAGCGCGGGCTCGATCCGAAGAACATCCTGAACCCGGGGCGCGTGATCCGGGTCTAGCCAGAAAAATCCTCGCCGCGCAGCTCGATCGGCTGGCCATGCGGCGTGCGCTCCGCCGCGTGGTCCCAGGCGTGGCGGTAGCGGGCCAGCTCATCGCCGGAACTCGCGCCCTTGCGGGCCACGAGGCCTTCGAGCGCGGCGAGCCAGTGGCGGTAGTAGGTGTCGCCCGTGTCCGGGTCGCCCGCGGCCTGCGCGGCGCTGATCTGGGTGGCCAATGCCTCGGCCCATTCGACCCAGCTGAACAGCCCACGCTCGTGCAGCGCGAGCGTCATCGCGAAGGCCTGCGCCTCCCACGGTTCCCTGAACACCGGTCCGTCGGCATCGCGCGGCATGCCAGGAGCGAGTGCGAGCGGCGGCATGTCGTTCGCCTTCATGCCGTGGGCTCCAGGTAGCTTTCCCACGCATCGACCGACACCGCGAGGTTCTGGCGCGGCGCGTCGTCGCCCCACAGTTCGGCTTCATCGAAGACCACGGTGTAGAGCCATTGCGGCTGCTCGCCCAGGCCCTGCGCATTCGCATCGGCGAACACGTGCGCGCCGTGGATGTGCTCGATCGTGCCGCGCTTGCCCTGCACGTAGCCCGGCAGGCGCGTGTGGTGGTCGACGCGGCCAAGGTGCATGCGCACGGCCTGGCCGACCGCAAAGCGCGCGGGCGCCGATGCAGGGCGCTCGGTGCCCGAGCCCTTGGCGAGCACGGCGGGCACGTTCGCGGCCTGCAGCACGCGGGCCACCGGCGCGGCCGGATGGTGCATCTGCCCGGACGCGATCTCGTCCGCGAAGACCTGGCCGCGCTGCAGCATGAGCTGCTCCAGCGCGCCGAGCCAGATCTGGTAGTAGCTCAGGTCGCGGTAATCGGGCAGCGTCTCGCGCGCGGCGCGGCTGGTGTCGATGTTCCAGGAGCCGGTCGCGCCCATGGCCAGCGTGAGCGCCAGCGCGCGCGGCTCCCAAGCGCCGTGGAACAGCTCGCCCTCGGGCTCGGGCGTGACAGAGCCGAAGCCGGGTTGCCCGCCGAGGTCGGCGTGGGTCGTGTAGGTCATGTCGTGCTCCTTGCCGACGGCGCCTCGACCACGCGCGTGCCGATCATCGAATCGCGCGAGACCAGCGCGGCGAGTTCGTCTTCGCTCCAGCCCTCGGTGCCCGCCGGGCGCTGCGGGATCACGAGGTAGCGCACCTCGGCGGTCGAGTCCCAGACGCGGATGCGCGTGGTCTCGGGCAAGGTGGTGCCGAAATCGGCCAGCACGCCGCGCGGGTCTTTCACGGCGCGCGAGCGGTACGGCGCGCTCTTGTACCAGGTGGGCGGCAGGCCGAGCACGGGCCAGGGGTAGCAGCTGCACAGGGTGCAGACGACCATGTGGTGCTGCTCGTCGGTGTTGGCCACGGCCACCATGTGTTCGCCCTGGCGGCCCGTATAGCCCAGCGAGGCGATGGCCGCCGTGGCGTCGGCCATCAGCCATTCATGGAACTTGCGGTCGACCCAGGCCCGCGCCACCACCCGTGCGCCGTTGCGCGGGCCGATGCGGGTCTGGTAGGTGTCGATCAGCGCATCGAGCGCGGCGGGGTCGATGTAGCCTTTTTGCGTGAGCACGCTTTCGAGGGCGCGCACCCGCAGGTCCATCTCGCCGAGTTCGCTGTGGTCGTGGGAATGGTCGTGGGAGTGGTCATGGCCGGTCATCGGCCGATGCTAGCGCCGCCCCGTAAAATTCCCAACATGACCCTCCCTGCCCGCCCCGTCCGCTCCCAGTACGAAGATTTCATGCGCCACGTCGACACGCACGGCGTGTTCAAGAGCGACCGCACGGGCACGGGCACCAAGAGCGTGTTCGGCCACCAGATGCGCTTCGACCTGAACGAAGGCTTTCCGCTGGTGACCACGAAGAAGGTTCACCTCAAGTCCATCATCCAGGAACTGCTGTGGTTCCTGACCGGCTCCAGCAACAACAACTGGCTCAAGGAGCGCGGCGTCACCATCTGGGACGAATGGGCGCGCGAAGACGGCGACCTGGGCCCGGTGTACGGCGTGCAGTGGCGCAGCTGGCCCACGCCCGACGGCGGCCACATCGACCAGATCTCCGACGTCATCAAGACGCTGAAGACCAACCCCGACTCGCGCCGCATCATCGTGAGCGCCTGGAACGTGGCCGAGCTGTCGAAGATGGCGCTCATGCCCTGCCACGCCTTCTTCCAGTTCTACGTGGCGCCGCCGCAGGCCGAAGGCGAGCGCGGCAAGCTCAGCTGCCAGCTCTACCAGCGCAGCGCCGACATCTTCCTGGGCGTGCCCTTCAACATCGCGAGCTACGCGCTGCTCACGCACATGGTCGCGCAGCAGTGCGACCTCGACGTGGGCGACTTCATCTGGACCGGCGGCGACTGCCACATCTACAGCAACCACGCCGAGCAGGTGAAGCTGCAACTCAGCCGCACGCCCTTCCCCTACCCCACGCTGAACATCAAGCGCAAGCCCGATTCGATCTTCGACTACCAGTACGAAGACTTCGAAGTGCTGGACTACAGGCACGGCGACCCGATCAAGGCGCCGGTGGCGGTGTGAACGCGATGAGCGCCGCCACGCCCCGCATCAACCTGATCTTCGCGCGCGCCGCCAACGGCGTGATCGGCGCGAACAACACCATCCCCTGGCACCTGCCCGAGGACATGGCGCACTTCAAGCAGCAGACCGCAGGCGCGCCCGTGGTGATGGGCCGCAAGACCTGGGACTCGCTGCCGCCGCGCTTTCGCCCGCTGCCGGGCCGCCGGAACATCGTGGTCACGCGACAAGCCGATTGGCAGGCCGAAGGCGCGCAAGCGGTCGGCAGCCTGCCCGATGCGCTGTCGCTGTGCACGCCGTCGGACTCACCCGAAGTCTGGGTGATCGGCGGCGCACAGATCTACGCCGAAGCCGAGCCGCTGGCCCAGCGCGCGGTGGTCACCGAGATCGCACGCGACTACGAAGGCGACGCGCACGCCCCCGTGCTCGACGCCGCCGTGTGGCGCGAGACGCAGCGCGAGTCGCACGTCTCGGCCAAGGACGGCCTGCCCTTCAGCTTCGTGACCTACGAACGCGTCACTGCATGACGATCAAGCACCGCGCGCCCGGTACCTCGCCACAACTGTCGCGTCGCACCGTGCTGGCCGGTGCCGCCCTGCTCGCAGGCCTCGCGCCGCTGCAGGCCCTGCAGGCCGCGGGGCCGCTGGAGTCGGACGAAGAGGCGCTGTTCATGCCCGGCACTGCGCGCCCCACGGCCGACGGCCGGCTCGAGGTCGACGTGCATGCCTGGGTGTTCGAGCGCGAGCACCGCTGGGGCCTGGACGCCGCGCTCGCGCGCTACCTCGGCATGAACCTGAAGAAGCTCACGCCGGCCGCGCGGCTGCGCTTCAGCCAGCGCACCGCGCTGTTCCATGCCGAGTCGGAAGAAGACAAGGTGATCGACGTCGTCTTCGACGGCTCGGCCACGCGCCTCACGATGCCGCCCACGGGCGCCGACGGCCGCAGCAACCTGCGCGCGGTCGTCGAGGCCTCGCACATCCCGGCGTCGCAGGAGTGGCTGCCCTTCCATGGCGTGACCGGCCCGGGCGAGCTGCTGCCGCGCTTTCGCGGCCGTGCGCAGATCGTGCCGGCGCAGGGCGTGTCGGTCATCTCGGACATCGACGACACCATCAAGCGCACGCAGGTGCGCGACCGGCGCGAGATGCTGCTGAACACCTTCGCGCGCCGCTTCGAGGCCGCGCCAGGCATGGCGGCGTACTACCGCGCGCTGGCGCAGGCGCCCGGCACGCGCTTTCACTACCTCTCGGGCAGCCCGATCCAGCTGTACCCCGCGCTCACCGACTTCATTCGCGACGCCGACTTTCCCGCCGGCAGCATGCACCTGCGCGAAAGCACGACGTGGCGCACGCTGATCCCCAGCGGCGAAGAATCGCGCGCGCACAAGCTCGGCGTGATCGAGCGGTTGCTGGCCGAATTTCCGCAGCGCCGCTTCTTGCTCGTGGGCGATTCGGGCGAGGCCGACCCCGAGATCTACGCGCAGGTGTTCCGCGCGCATCCGCAGCGCATCGACGGCATCGTGATCCGCGACGTGACCGACGAGAACCGGCTGTCCGACCGCTACCGCGCCACCTTCGAAGGCATCGCGCCCGTGGTCTGGCACCTGCTGCGGCCCGACACCACCGCCTGGCCCATTCAACCGGCCAATCGATAGCGGCGGCTCACGCCGCGCGCGCTCCCAGCCAGCGCCGGTAGCGCTTCGTCAGCCGCTTCGTGCGCAGCTGATCGAGCACCAAAGTCAGGAACGGCGAGTGCGCGGGCGCGCTGTTGCGGCCCGGACGCAGCGTGCGCAGCCGGCGCTTCACCAGCGCCATGCGCGCCAGCGCGGCCATGACCTGGTCCTTCCAGTCGACCTGCGGGCTCTGCGCCGCCGCGTCTTCGCCCGCGCGCCAGCGTGCGGGCAGGTCGGGCGCCACGGCCAATGCGGTGGCCATGCCCACCACGGCGACGCCTTCTCCCAGCACCCGTTCGGCGACGGCGCGGCGCACGATGCCGCCCGTGGTCATGACCGGCATGCGCGCCTCGGCGGCCAGCTCCCGGGCGAACTCCAGGAAGTAGGCCTCGCGCGCCAGCGCGCGGCCGTCGGCGGTGCGCCCCTGCATCGCCGGGCTCTCGTAGCTGCCGCCCGACAGTTCGACCAGGTCCACGGCCTCGTCGTTGAGCCAGCGGATGACCTGCTTCGCATCATTCTCCGAGAAGCCGCCGCGCTGGAAGTCGGCGGAGTTGAGCTTGACGGCCACGGCGAAGCCGCGCGCCACGCGGGCCCGCACGGCACGCACCACGTCGAGCAGAATGCGCGCGCGGTTCTCGAGGCTGCCGCCCCAGGCGTCGGCGCGCTGGTTGGTCAGCGGCGACAGGAACTGCGAGAGCAGGTAGCCGTGCGCCGCATGCACCTGCACGCCGGTGAAGCCCGCGCGCTCGGCCGCCTGCGCCGTGGCGGCGAAGCGGTCGACGGTCTCGGCGATCTCCGCCTCGCTCATCGCCTTGGGTTGCACGAAAAGCTTGCTGTGCTTGCCCAGATCGAGCGCCACCGACGACGGCGCCCAGGCCGTGCCGCCCATGTTGCTCTGCACCTGCCGGCCCGGATGGTTGATCTGCATCCACACCTGCGCGCCGCCGCTGCGCGCGGCCGCGGCCCATTCGCTGAAGCGCTCGAGTGGCGTGTCGACTTCGAGCACGACGCCGCCCGGGCCGGTGAGCGCGCGGCCGTCGATCATCACGTTGCCCGTGAGGATCAGGCCCGCCCCGCCCTGCGCCCAGACGCGGTACAGGTCGTGCAGCGCCGCGCCGGGCAACTGCCCGGCGTCGGCCATGTTTTCCTCCATGGCGGCCTTGGCCAGGCGGTTGGGCAGGACGCTCCCGTTGGGCAGGGTCAGCGGCAGGAAAAGCGGCGAGGAGTTCACGATGAGGACCGGGTGGTGGAGTGGAAAAACCCGATGCTAAGATTCAAGCCAACTTGAAGGTCAAGCGATATGAAGATCGGTGAACTGGCAGACAAGACCGGCATGGCGCCCTCGGCCATCCGCTTCTACGAGCAAAGCGGCCTGCTGCCCGCGCCCGAGCGCGGCGCCAATGGGTACCGCGTCTACACCGAGGCCGCGCTCAAGCGGTTGCAGCTGATCCAGATCGCGCAGAACCTCGGCTTCTCGCTGGACAGCCTGCGCAGCGCCTTCGCAGGCTGCGAGGTCTTTTCGGGGGACGACCTGCTCGAACGGCTCGACGGCCGCGTGCGCGAAATCGACCAGCTCATGGCCGGCCTGCGCGCGCAGCGGCGCGACCTGACCGACCTGCGCACCACCTTGCGCCAGACCTGGGCCGCCGGCGAATGCATGGACCCCGCCACGCTGGCCGAAAGCATGGCTACGGCCAGAAACAAAGTGGCACGTCCTTCGCGCTCGCAGAAAGAACTGGAAACTTCGGTACACGCCTCGAAAGGCATGCGCGGCGCAGGGTTTAGACAGCGCTAATTGTTTGTGCGCACAATGTCCGAACCGCCCTCCCCTCAACACAAGGAGACGACCCATGTCCATGGAATTTCTTCGGACCCTCGCCGAGCAGAAATTGCCATACGTCCTCCACACGCCCGCAGACATCGACAGGCTGCGCGTGCTGCGTGCCGCCGACCTCGTGACTGCCTTCATTCCGCCGTCGGAGCACGCGCCCGACGAGCGCGCGATCCATCAGCTGGCCCAGGTGGAATCGATCACCGCGAAGGGCCGCCTGGCCCTGAACAAGGCGACCTCTTCGTTCATCGAACTCTGAGGTGCCACGTCCGCTCGGGCAACGCTCAGACCACGCCCTGCGCCAGCATCGCATCGGCCACGCGCACGAAGCCGGCGATGTTCGCGCCATCCACGTAGCTCACGCTGCCGTCGGCGCGCGAACCGTAGTGCAGGCACGACTCGTGGATGCCCTGCATGATCTGCAGCAGGCGCGCATCGACCTCGTCGCGCGTCCATGACAGCCGGGCCGCGTTCTGGCTCATCTCCAGGCCCGACGTGGCCACGCCGCCCGCGTTGCTGGCCTTGCCCGGCGCGTACAGCACGCCGTGGCCTTCGAGCACCTTCACGGCCTCGATGGTCGAGGGCATGTTGGCGCCTTCGGCCACGCACACCACGCCGTTCTTCACCAGCGTGCGCGCGTCTTCCTCATTGAGCTCGTTCTGCGTGGCGCTGGGCAGCGCCACGTCGACTGGCACGTGCCACGGCGTGGCGCCGGCCACGAAGCGGGTGCCGGTGCGCTCGGCGTAGTCGCTCACGCGGCCGTAGAGGTGGTTCTTCACGTCCATCAGCACGGCCAGCTTCTCGGGCGTGAAGCCGTCCTCGTCGACCACGGTGCCGCTCGAGTCGGACACGGTGACCACCTTGGCGCCCAGCGCCATGGCCTTCTCGATGGTGTACTGCGCCACGTTGCCCGCGCCCGACACGCTCACGCGCAGGCCGTCGAAGCTGCGGCCCTTGCGCTTGAGCATTTCCTGCGCGAAGTAGACGTTGCCGTAGCCGGTGGCTTCAGGGCGAATGAGCGAGCCGCCGAAGCTCAGGCCCTTGCCGGTGAACACGCAGTCGGCGCGGTTGGTGAGCTTCTTGACCATGCCGGCCATGAAGCCGACCTCGCGCCCACCCACGCCCACGTCGCCCGCCGGCACGTCGGTGTCGGAGCCCACGTGGCGGAACAGCTCGGTCACGAGGGCTTGGCAGAAGCGCATCACTTCGCCCTGGCTCTTGCCCTTGGGGTCGAAGTCGGCACCGCCCTTGCCGCCGCCCATGGGCAGCGTGGTCAGCGCGTTCTTGAAGGTCTGCTCGAAGGCCAGGAATTTGAGGATCGACAGGTTCACCGAGGGGTGGAAGCGCATGCCGCCCTTGTAGGGGCCGATGGCCAGGCTGTGCTGGATGCGGAAACCGCGGTTGACCTGCACCTCGCCGTGGTCGTCCACCCAGGACACGCGGAACATGATCACGCGCTCAGGCTCGACCAGCCGCTCCAGCAGGCTGTGGCTCGTGTACTTGGGGTGCTTCTCGATGTAGGGCCACAGGCTCTCCATCACTTCGGTCACGGCCTGCAGGTACTCGGGCTGTCCGGGGTTGCGTTGTGCGACGTGTGCGAGGAACCCCCCGACGGATGCGTGCTTCATTCCAATCAATCCTCTGTTTTCCAAAACGGTGCATAACCTTATGCGAATCCTGCATTTTGCCGGATCGGAGAACCAAATTGAGGCGCAAAGCCCTAGCAAGGTGCGTTGTTTGGGGCGCGCAGCTTGGTGAGGCCCCAACTTGGAACATCGCCGGGGGGCGCACCACGGCGCCCGCAAAAGCGGTCAGAATCCCGCCCCGCGTGCCCTCCCGCACGGCCCGCTTCGGAATTCAAAGATGCAGATCAGCTACCGCTTCCAGTTCTCGCAGGCGCATGTGCTCACCGGCTTCCTGCGCAACCTGCAGCAGGTCTGGTGGGTCCGGTTCAAGTGGCCGTTGGCGCTGCTGTTCGCCCTGGCCCTGGCCGTGTGCGTCTACGAAGAGTTTCCCGTCCTGGCGGTCGTTTTCGCGGTCGGCATCGCGCTGCTGCTGAGCGCGCCGGCCATCGCCCGGCTGGCCCTCCATCGCTTCAGGCAGAGCCCCTTCTACAACGACGAGATCGACTTCTCGCTGTCGGAGAGCGGCTCCCACGCACGGGGCCGCCACAGCGAGGTGCGCCACGGCTGGGAGGCCTACACCAAGGCCCGCCGCTTCAAGGACGGCCTGCTGCTGTGCCACGGCCCGGACGCCTTCCACTGGCTGCCCGATGCGGCCGCGGCCGATCCGGCGGCCATTGCAGCGGCGCAGCAGCTCGCACGCGCGCGCATCCGGGACTACCGCGAGCTCTGACCGGGAACCGTGGACGATGAAGGCCAGGCGCCCCGGATCCAGGGCGCGCCCGCCTGCTACTTGCGCGCCTTCTCGATCTCCGCCATCAGTTCCTTGACGGTGGCCTCGCCGACCGAGGCCGTGTACTTGTCGATCACCGGCTTCACCTTGGCGCGCAGCTTCGCCATCTCTTCGGGCGGCAGTTCAGAGACCGTCATGCCGGCCTTCTTGAGCGCATCGAGCGCGCTGTCGGCGGCGCCACGCGAGGCCTGGCGCTGGAACGTGGTCGCCTCCGCGGCGGCCTCGTTGACGATCTTCTTTTCGTCCGCACTCATGCCGTCCCAGGTCTTGCGGCTGATCAGCAGCGCCTGCGGGTTGTAGATGTGGCGAGTCTGCGTGATGTACTTCTGCACTTCCGCGAACTTGGACGACAGGATGGTCGTGTTCGGGTTCTCCTGGCCGTCGACCGCCTTCTGGTCGAGCGCGGGGTACAGCTCGGGGAACGGCAGCGGCGTAGCGTTGGCGCCCAGCGCGCTGAACATGTCGATGTAGATCGGCGACTGGATCACGCGGATCTTCAACCCCGCGATGTCGTCGGCCTTGACGATCGGGCGCTTGCTGTTCGTCAGGTTGCGAAAGCCCAGGTCCCAGTAGCCCAGGCCGTGCAGCGCCTTGTCCTCCAGCTTGGCCATCAGCTTCTGGCCGAAGGGGCCGTCGGTGACGACGTCGGCTTCCTTGCCGCTGTTGAAGAGGAACGGGAAGTCGTAGGCCGCGAACTCCTTCACCTGCGCCGACAGGATGCCGGCGTTGAGCACGGTCATCTCCACCGTGCCGCCCTGCAGTGCCGACACGGTCTGCAGGTCGCCGCCCAGCGTGCCGCCGGGGAACAGCTTCACGGTGATCTTGCCGCCCGACTTCGCGGCCACGAGGTCGGCGAACTTCTGCGCACCCTGCGCCTGCGGATGGCCGGCCTGGTTCTGGAACGCGAACTTGATGGTGCGCTCCTTGAGCTGCGCGAACGCACCAGGGGCCGCGAACGCGAGGGCCGCCGCCACGGCGGCCAACAAGAGGGTGCGCTTCGAATGCTTCGTCTTCATGGTGATGTCTCCTTCTCTTTTTTGGGGATGGTGCAAACGGCTGGGCCTACGCCCTCTTCTTGAACAACGCCGAGGCCCCGCTGGCGCGAGCCACCTCCTCGGCGGCCTGACACAGCGCCGGTCCCAGCGCCTCCATGCGCTGCGGCGTGAGCCGCACCGACGGGCCCGCGATGGTGACGACCCCGATCGCCGTGCCGTCGGCGCCGAACACGGGCGCGGCCATGGCGGTCATCGCGGGGGCGAACACCTCGTTGATCATGCTGAAGCCGCGCTGGCGCGCCGCCTTCACGAAAGCCATCACGGCCTTGAGCGACGTGGGGGCCTTGGGGCCGTAGTCCTCGGGCTTGCCCAGCCCCTTCTTGGCGACGAGCGCCATCGCGTCGTCCTCGCCCATGGTCGACAACCACGCATGCCCCGCCGCGCTGCACGAAAGCGCCACCGACAGGCCCATGTCGGGGTCGTAGCGAAGGCCGTGCGTAGCGCCCTGCGCCTTGGCAACGAAGGTCAGGTCTTCGCCGTCGACCACCGCCAGGCGCACGAGCTCGCCCGAGGTCGAGGCCAGCTGGTCGAGCAGCGGCTGCGCGATGTCGACGATGCCCGAGCGGCTGAGGAACGACAGGCTGATCGAGACCAGCTTGATGGTCAGCACGTAGTGGCCGTCGCGCGCCTCCTGCCGCACGTAGCCGCAGCGGATGAGCTCCGCGAGCAATCGGTGCGATGCACTCAATGGAATCTGCAATTCGCTGGCCAACGCCGACAGCGCGCACCCCTCGGGATGCTCCGCCAGATGTTCCAGCACCTTGAAGCTGCGTTCCAGTATTCCGCTCATTTCGTCCTCCAGATGTCGTCTCGTCAACGCGGGCGATGCGGCCCGCCACTCAGGGTCCGCCAGCGTAGCAGAACTCGGGGAAGGGATTTCCATTATGGAAATTCTTTCCAACAAAAATACGATCGCCTCCGTCCGGCATTTTTTCCTTCCCCTTTCTTCCTTCCTGCCTGAGGACCCTTCGTGAAACTTCTTCGTATGCTTGCCGTGGCCGGCCTGTGCGCCGGCCTCACCGCCCCGTCGTGGGCGCAGCAGGAGCGCGTGATCCGCTTCGGCCACCTGAACAACGCCGACCACCCCGTGAGCTTCGGCGTCAAGCGCTTTGCCGAACTCCTGTCGGCCAAGAGCGGCGGCAAGATGAAGGTCCAGGAGTTCCCCGCCTCCCAGCTGGGCAACGAGATGCAGCAGCAGTCGGCCCTGCAGGGCGGTGTGCAGCAGATGTCGGCACCGGCCACCACGTCGCTGGCCGGCATCGTCAAGGAGTTCGGCCTCGTCGACTTCCCCTTCTCGGTGAACAACTTCGCGCAGGCCGATGCGCTGCTCGACGGCCCGTTGGGTCAGGCGCTCATCGCCAAGCTCCCCGAGAAGGGCCTCGTCGCCCTGGGCTACTGGGACCTGGGGTTTCGCAACGTCACCAACAGCAAGCGCCCCATCGCCAAGCCTGAAGACCTCGAAGGTCTGAAGATCCGTGTGATCCCCAACCCTGTGTTCCTCGAAACCTTCAAGGCCTTCAAGGCCAACCCGGTGCCGATGCCCTTTGCCGAGCTGTACGGCGCCCTCGAAGCCAAGGCTGTCGATGGCCAGGAGAACCCCTATGCGGTGATCCTGTCGAACAAGTTCTACGAAGTGCAGAAGTTCGTCAGCGCCACCAACCATGTGTACGCCGCCAACATCGTGCTGGTGAGCAAGAAGTTCTGGGACTCGCTCACGCCCGCCGAGCAGAAGATGATGAACGACGCGGCCAACGAGGCGCGTGGCTACCAGCGCCAGGTCAGCCGCGCCGCCGCGCAGAAGGCCGTGGGCGACCTGCAGGCCAAGGGCACGCAGTTCAACGAACTCAGCGCCGCCGAACAAAAGCGCATGCGCGACATCGCCAAGCCTGTCGTCGACAAGTTCGCCGCACAGTACGACCCCGCCATCGTCAAGCTCTACAACGACGAGCTCGCACGCATCCGCAAGTAAGTCAGCAAGCCAGCCCGTCCCTCACCGAAGCTCCCCATGAAGATCCTCGTTCTCCACGGCCCCAACCTCAACCTGTTCGGTCGCCGCGAACCGCACATCTACGGCAAGACCACGCTCGCCGAGATCAACGCGCAGTTGCAGGCCCTTGCCGGCGAACTCGGCGTGACGCTGGACACCATCCAGTCGAACCACGAAGGCGACCTGATCGACTTCCTGCACACCCACATCGACGATGCGCAGGGCGCGCTGGTGAACCCCGCCGGCCTCACGCAGCACGGCGTGCCGCTGCACGACGCGATCAAGGCCATGCCGTTCCCGACCATCGAGGTCCACATGTCCAACATCGCCGCGCGCGAGGCATGGCGCGCGCATTCGATCATCTCGCCGGCGGTGAAGGGCACGGTCCAGGGCCTGGGCCCGCTGTCGTACCTGGCCGCGTTGCGCGCGCTGGTCGACATGCAGCGCCAGGCGCAGGCGCAAGCACAGGCCTCCGCATGACCCGCTGGCTCGACCGGTGCTGCACCGGCATCGAGGCGCTGATCGCGGCCGCGCTCGCGGTCATGGTCGTGCTCGTGTTCGGCAACGTGGTGCTGCGCTACGGCTTCAACTCGGGCATCACGGTGTCCGAGGAAATCTCGCGCTGGCTCTTCATCTGGATGACCTTCCTGGGCGCCGTGGTGGCGCTGAAGGAGCACGGGCACCTGGGTGTGGACATGGTGGTGCAGAAGCTGCCCCCCATCGGCAAGAAGATCTGCCTGGCCGTCGGCCATGCAGTCATGCTCTACATCGTCTGGCTGTTGCTGCAGGGCAGCATCGCGCAGGCGCGCATCAACTGGGACGTGACGGCGCCCGTCACCGGCGCGTCGATGGCCATCGTCTACGCGGCGGGCATCGTGTTCTCGGTGCTGGCCGGGCTCATCCTGGCGCTCGACCTGCTGCGCCTGCTCACGGGCCGCATCGCCGACCATGAACTGGTGATGGTGCAGGAGTCGGAAGAAGCGGTGCAGCTGCAGCAGATCCTGGGTTCGCAGGACGCCAAGGAACCGGGGGCACGGCCATGACCATCGTTGTTTTTGTCGGCTCGCTGTTGCTCGCCATGGCGATGGGCATTCCCATCGCCTTCTCGCTGCTGGCCAGCGGCGTGGCGCTGATGTGGCACCTCGACCTGTTCGACGCGCAGATCCTCACGCAGAACGTGATCGGCGGCGCCGACAGCTTTCCGCTGCTGGCCGTGCCCTTCTTCATGCTCGCGGGCGAGATCATGAACGTGGGCGGGCTGTCCAAGCGCATCGTCGACTTCGCGCTCGCGCTCGTGGGCCACGTGAAGGGCGGCCTGGGCTACGTGACCATCATGGCCGGCTGCCTGCTGTCGGCGCTCTCGGGCTCGGCCGTGGCCGACGCCGCCGCGCTCACCGCGCTGCTGCTGCCGATGATGGTGCGTGCGGGCCACGACAAGCCGCGCGCGGCTGGCCTCATTGCGGCCACCGGCGTGATCGGCCCCGTGATCCCGCCGAGCATCGGCCTGGTGATCTTCGGCGTGGCGGCGAACGTGTCGATCTCCAAGCTGTTTCTCGCGGCCATCGTGCCGGGGCTGCTGATCGGCGGCGCGCTGTGGATCACCTGGGCCTGGCTGGTGCGACGCGAAAAGATCGTGCCGCCGCCGCGCAAGTCATCGGCCGAGATTGCCGCCGCCTTCCGCAACGCGCTGTGGGCGCTGATGCTGCCGGTGATCATCCTCGTGGGCCTGCGCATGGGCGTGTTCACGCCCACCGAGGCCGCGGTGGTGGCCGCCGTGTATGCGCTCTTCGTGTCGACGGTGGTGTACCGCGAGATCACCTGGAAGGACCTGTACGCCATCTTCGTGAGCGCGGCCAAGACCAGCGCCATCGTGATGTTCCTGATCGCCGCGGCGATGGTGAGCGCCTGGCTCATCACGGTGGCCGACCTGCCCTCCAAGATCGTGGGCATGCTGCAGCCGTTCATGGGCAACCAGATGCTGCTCATGATCGCGATCATGGTGCTCGTGATGGTGGTGGGTACGGCGATGGACATGACGCCCACCATCCTCATCCTCACGCCGGTGCTCATGCCCGTGGTGAAGGCGGCCGGCATCGACCCCGTGTACTTCGGCGTGCTGTTCATCATCAACAACTCAATCGGTCTCGTCACGCCGCCGGTGGGCACGGTGCTCAACGTGGTGGCCGGCGTCGGCAAGATCTCGATGGACGACGTCACGCGCGGCGTGGTGCCGTTCATGCTGGCCGAGTTCGCGATCCTGTTCGTGATGGTGGCGTTTCCGCAGCTGGTGATCGTGCCGGCGCGGTGGTTCGGGGGCTGAGCCGATGCGCGCCATTTGCCTCACCGCGCTCGCCCTGCTCACCGCCCTGCCCGCCGCTGCACAAGACCCCGAACGCGAAGTGCTGCCCGAGCAGCGCCAGCGGCTGGCCTTCATCGCGCCCTCCGGCCTCGCGCCGCTGGGCAGCGGCAAGATGGTGTTCAGTGCCTTCCATGTCATGACCGGCCAGGAACTGTGGGTCACCGACGGCAGCAATGCCGGCACCACCATGCTGAAGGACATCCGACCGGGCTTCCGGGGCTCATTCCCCGCCGGGCAGGTCGCATTCAAGGGCCACGTCTACACCACCGCCACCGACGGCGCGAGCGGGCTCGAACTCTGGCGCACAGACGGCACCGCCGCCGGCACGACGCAGGTGATCGACCTGCGCCCCGGCGAGGAAGGCGCGATGCCCAACGAGCTGACCGTGTTCCGCGACGCGCTCTACTTCGTGGCCGACGACGGCCAGACCGGCTTCCAGGTGTGGAAGACCACGGGCGATGCGAAGAGCACCACGCGCGTGTCCGCCGTCGACGCCGGGCCGCGCGCCCTCACCCGCCAGCTCACCGTGGCCGGCCCGCGCCTGTTCTTCACCGCGACCACGCGCACGCACGGCCACGAACTCTGGGTGACCGACGGCACGCCCGAGCACACGCGCCTGGTGAAGGACATCCGCCCGGGCATCGAGGACACGGGCATCCAGAACCTCACGGCCGTGGGCAACGACATTTACTTCACCGCGCACGACGGCGAACACGGCGCCGAACTGTGGAAGAGCGACGGCACCGCACACGGCACGCAGCTGGTGAAGGACCTGCGCCCGGGCGCCGCACCCTCGCGGCCGACGCACCTGGCGGTGCTGGGCCGCACGCTGTACTTCTCGGCCGACGACGGCGTGCACGGCATCGAGCTGTGGAAGACTGACGGCACGGCGAAGGGCACAGTGCTGGTGAAGGACATCCGCCCCGGCCCGGGCGGCGCCATGTCGAGCGCGATCGCCGTGATGGGCGGCAAGCTCTACTTCGCCGCGACCGACGGCGTGTCGGGTGCGGAGCTGTGGCGCAGCGACGGCACGGCGGCGGGCACGGTGCGCGTCAAGGACATCGCACCGGGCGCGGAGAACGGCTCACCCGCGCGCTTCGCCGTCATCGGGGCGCGCCTGTGGTTCGCGGCGAACGGCGGCGGTGGCCGGGGCGTCGAGCCGTGGATCAGCGACGGCACGCCGGCCGGCACGCGCGCCGTGGCCGACCTCGCCGCGGGCGAACGTCACGCGATGCCGTTGGGCTTTCGCGCGCTGGACGACGCCGTGCTCTTCGTGGCCGACGACGGCCATGGCAACGACCGCCTGTGGTCGCACCGCAGGGACGGCAAGGTGACATTGATCGGCGATCCGCTCAAGGAGCGGCTGCGCTGACACCGAAGGCCTGTGTGGTCGCGTAGTCGCGCAAGGCCTGCTGCATGGCTACGGCGATGGCGGGGTGCGTCGGGTCGTGGCCCGCGCCCTGCGCCCACTGCAGCGGCGCGCCCAGCACCTGCGCCAATGCCTGCGCGCCCTCGGGCGGACACAGCGCGTCCTGCGTGCCGTGCACGATCAACGTGGGCACGGCAGGCAACGCGGCGCAGCGCTGCAGCAGCGTGGGCGCGTCGAGCCAGCAGCAATGCCGCAGGTAGTGGCTCTGCACGCGGTAGCGCGCCACGAGCCGCGGCAGCATCGCTTCGTCGATCGGCGGCGCTGTGCCTCCGGTGGCGAGGCGCTGTTCCCAATCGAACCAGTTGCGCGTCAGCTCGCACTGCCGCGCCCAGGTGCCGTGCGCGAAGACCTCGGCGATCGGCACCGTCACCGGGCATCGCCGGCGCCCGGCCTCGTCCCACAGTGCGCGCCATGCGGGGCCGTCGTGCTGCAGGGCCCCGGCGAAGAGCGCGCGAATGTCACCCGGGCGCGCGAGGAACACGTTGCGCAGCAGCAGGCCCGCGACGGCCTCCGGTGCGTCGAGCGCATGCATCAGCGCCAGCGTGGCGCCCCACGAGCCGCCCACCACCAGCCATCGATCGATGCGCAGGTGCGCGCGCAGCAGACGCAGGTCGGCCAGCAGATCGGCGAGCGTGTTGTGCGTGATCGATCCGGTGGGCGTGCTCAGGCCCGAACCGCGCTGGTCGTGGCAGACGATGCGGTAGCGCGTCGGATCGAAATGGCGACGCAGCAGCGGCGAACTGCCCGAGCCCGGCCCGCCATGCAGCACCACCACCGGCAGGCCCGCCGGATTGCCGTGCTCCTCGACGTGCATCACATGCCCGCCGTCCAGAGGCAGGCGATGGGTGATCGTCATTGGCGCGTGCTCTCAGCTCAGCGCATTCGCGTCGGTGCGAAAGACGAGGTCGCCCGCACGCCGCGCGCCCGGCACGAAGCGGATCGGCGTGCCGACGTCGCGCGGATCACCCGCCGCCTTGACCATCGCCTCCACCTCCTCATGCCGCGGGCTCTTCGGGCACACCGGATCCGTGGCCGCCGCGTCGCCCGTCAGCAGGAAGGCCTGGCAGCGACAGCCGCCGTGGTCCTTCTCTTTCTCGTCGCAGCTCTGGCAGGTGCTGCTCATCCAGCCCGTGCCGCGGTAGGCGCCGAAGGCCGGGCTCTCCTGCCAGATGCTGCGGATGCTGTGCTCGCGCACGTTGGGAAAGTCGAGCCCGGGCAGCATGCGCGCGCTGTGGCACGGCAGCGCCACGCCGTCGGGCGCGACCACGAGGAACACGCTGCCCCACCCCGCCATGCAGGGCTTGGGCTTGCCCTCCGCGTAGTCGGGCACCACCCAGAGGATCTTCATGCGGCCGTCCAGGCGCGGGCGATGGGTTTGCACCACCGCCTCGGCCGTGGCCAGCATCTCGCGCGAGGGCATCAGCATCTCGCGGTTGCGCCAGGCCCAGCCGTAGTACTGCACGTTGGCGAGTTCGAGAAAGTCGGCCTCCATCGCCTCGGCCATCTCGATGATGCGGCCCACGTGCGGCAGGTTGTAGCGGTGCATCACGCAGTTCAGCACCATCGGGTAGCCGAGGTCCTTGATGGTGCGGGCCACGCGCTGCTTGAGGTCGAAGGTCTTCGTGGAGCTGAGGAAGTCGTTGAGTTCGCGGCTCGAGTCCTGGAACGACAGCTGGATGTGGTCCAGCCCTGCCCGCTTCAACGTCTCTGCGCGCTGCGGCGTGAGGCCCACGCCCGAGGTGATCAGGTTGGTATAGAAGCCGAGCTCGTGCGCCGCCGCGACCAGCTCGGGCAGGTCGTCGCGCAGCAGCGGCTCGCCGCCCGAGAAGCCCAGCTGCACTGCGCCCATCGCGCGTGCCTCGCGAAACACGCGAATCCATTCGGCCGTGTCCAGCTCTTCGCGGTAGCGCGTGTAGTCGACCGGGTTGGAGCAGAAGGCGCAGTGCAGCGGGCAGCGGTAGGTCAGCTCGGCCAGCAGCCACAGCGGCGGCTTGGCGACCGCGCGGGGTGCGCGGGCTTGCGGCTCAGCGGATCCAGTGGCGTCCATGGGCCTGCTCCAGGAATTCGAGCACGTCGGCATGCAGGTCGCTCTCTCCGAAGGTGCGCTCCAGGTCGGCCACAAGCGCGGCCACCGAGGTCTTGCCGTCGCAGCGCTGGAGGATCTCGGCCGCCGGCCCGTTCAGCTTGATCATGCCCTCGGGGAACAGCAGCACGTGGCACTGCTGCGCCTCTTCCCACTGCATGCGGTAGATCGAGGTGAGCGCCGGCTGGGCATCGTCGGTCCATGCGGTCATGGTTGCTGGTCTTTCGGAAGGTCGTCGG
The DNA here is from genome assembly GCF_058801005.1 of Variovorax sp. GW822-FHT04A09. Lineage (NCBI taxonomy): Bacteria > Pseudomonadati > Pseudomonadota > Betaproteobacteria > Burkholderiales > Comamonadaceae > Variovorax > Variovorax sp. GW822-FHT04A09. Next base: position 2,203,066 of record NZ_JBXAMV010000001.1, read on the forward strand.
GATAAGCCTTCTCGATCGCGTCGAGCATGGCCCAGAGGATGTCGAGCTTGAAGCCCAGGATGTGCAGCGCGCGCAGCTGCCGCTCGCGCGTGGTGCACCACTGCATCGCCACTTCGAGGCCGTGCTCGACGTCGCGGTCGGCCAGCGGAATGCGGCTGCGAAAGTAGTCCAGGCCCGAGGTGTCGATCCACGGGTAGTGCGTGGGCCATCCCGCGAGCCGGTCCTTGTGGATGCGCGGCGCGAACATCTCGGTGAGCGAGGAGATCACCGCCTCCTGCCACGGCGCCGTGCGCGCGAAGTTCACGTACGCATCGACCGCGAAGCGCACGCCGGGCACGACGAGCGCGTGCGACTCGAGCACCTCGCGCGCCAGGCCGGTGGCGATGCCCAGGCGGGTCCAGATCTCGATGCCGCCCGCGTTGGCGCCTTCATGGTCGCCATGCCCGTCGTGGTCGAGCATGCGCACCACCCAGCGCCGGCGCGTGGCGCGGTCGTCGCAGTTGGACAGAACGGCGGCGTCCTTCACCGGGATGCGGCACTGGTAGTAGAAGCGGTTCGCCACCCAGCCGCGCACCTGGAAGGGCTGCAGCTCGCCCGCGTTGAGCCGGCGGTTGAAGGGATGGTGGCTGTGGTAGCGCGACTCCATGGCGCGCAACCTCGCTTCGAACTCCTGCGGGGACCATGGGCCTTGTGTCTCTTGTGTCTCTTGTGTCACGTGTTCAGATCTCCAGGACCATGCCGTCGAACGCGACCTCGATGCCGCGGCGCACGAGCTGCGCGCGCTGCGGCCCGTCTTCGTCCAGGATGGGGTTGCTGTTGTTGATGTGGATGAGCACCTTGCGCCGCGCCGCGCAGGCGTCGAGCGCCTGCAGCATGCCGGGGCCGTGCGGCCCGTCGCACTGCGGCAGGTGGCCCATGTCAGCCGCGTGCTTCTTGCCGAGCCCGGCCGCGACCATCTCGTCCTCGGTCCAGAAGGTGCCGTCGACGAGCACGCAGTCGCAGGCGTCGAGGCTGCGGCGCTCGGCCTCGCCGACCTGCGCCAGGCCCGGCGCGTAGAGCACGCGCTTGCCGGTGGCGGGGTCTTCGATGAGCACCGCGGCGTTCTCGCTGCGCGCCTCGGTCTGGCGGCGCGGCGAATACGGCGGCGCCTTGCCGGGCACCGGCACGGCCTGAAGCCGCAGGCCGGCGATGTCGTGCCAGGCGCCGCCGCCGGGCTCGAGCGACAACGGGTGCCAGGTCACGCCGCAGTAGCTGTCGAGGGTGCGCAGCAGCGGCAGGCTGCCGCTGAGGTCGTCATGGGCCTCGGGCGTGCAGTACAGCTGCAGCCGCTGCCCTTCGCGCAGGCTCAGCAGGCCTGCGACGTGGTCGATTTGAGAGTCCATCAGCACCACCGCCTCGATCGGCGAATGGCGCAGTCCGTGGCGCGGCCACAGGGCCGGCGAGGCGCGCAGTTGCGCGCCGAGGTCGGGGGAGGCATTCAGCAGAATCCAGCGTTCGCCATCGGCCGACACGGCGATCGAACTCTGCGTGCGGGGCGTGGCCCGCACCTGCCCGCTTCGCTGGCCGGCGCACAGGCGGCAATTGCAATTCCATTGAGGGAAGCCACCGCCCGCTCCCGAACCCAGCACCAGAATCTTCATGGGGGCCCAACAAAAAAACGGCACCGGCGCAAGGCCGGTGCCGTGTGGGGACCGCGCTCAGCGCGCGGAAATGTACATCGTGATTTCGAAACCGAAACGCAATTCTTCAAACTCAGGCTTGCACCACTTCATCGCATTGCTCCTTCAGGGTTGGGGTTGAGGGACATTTCAATAAACGACGATCTTTCCCGTCGGACGCGGGCTATGGCAGTCGTTGTAAAAGTATTCGCCCGGCGTGTCAAAGGTGTGGGTCTGCGACTGGCCCGGGTTCAGCCTGAAATTGAACCGCCCTTCGAAGAACTGCGTGGCGCAGTGGGTGTTGGCGTTGGCGGCGGGGTTGGTGAAGGTCACGGCGGTGTTGACGGGCACGCGCATGAAGGTCGGCGTCATGGCATTGACGGCCGTCGACTCGGTCGCGCCAGGTTCGTTCGTCGGCGTTTGCACGCGCGCCAGGAACACGGTGTTCGGCGTCGGCAGTGCCGCGCCCTCCACCGCCTGGCCCGACACGGGCCGGCGCACCACGGGCGGTGTCGGCGTAGCGGCCGCGGTCACCGCGCCGCCGACCTTGAAGGCCCACAGCCGGTCGCCGCGCGGGGCCGAGTCGCCGTACGGAATGCTGGTGCCGCCCGAGAACACCGCGATGTACTGCTCGCCGTCGATCTCGTAGGAGACCGGGCTCGCGCTGATCGCCGCGCCGGTCTGGAAGCGCCACAGCTCGGTGCCGTCCTGCGCATCGAGCGCCAGCAGGTTGCCGTCGGGCTGCCCGATGAACAGCAGGTCGGAGGCCGTGCTCAGGATGCCGTTGCCGTGCGCCACCGAGTACGGCAGCGGCTTCTTCCATTTGACGAGGTTGGTGCTCGGGTCGACCGCCACGACCGCCCCGGTCATGTAGGTGCCCGGCGGGCGCAGGCCGTTGCTCGACTCGCTGAGCGAATGCGCCGCCGACACGTAGCCCATGCCCGTGTAGACCAGGCCCGTGCGCTGGCTGAAGGACTGGTGGTTCCAGTTGGCACCGCCGCCGTGGCCCGGGATGGAGAGGATCGGCACATCCCAGTGCGCGTCGAACAGGCAGCCCTTCGTGTAGTTGGGCACCGCGCGGTTCGGGTCGCCCGGAATGGCCGTGCCCAGCGGCTGGTCGACGATGCAGGTCTCGGTCCAGGCGCCCTGGCGCGGCAGGGGCTGCGTGGGCCAGCTGGCCTGGCGGGCGTCCTGCTTCACGGGCACTTCGTCGATGCCCAGCGGCGCGCTGCCGTCCTTGCGATCGAGGATGTAGTACATGCCCGTCTTGCTGCCGTAGATGACGACCTTGCGGTCCTTGCCGTCGATCTTCACATCGGCGAGCACGGGCGACATCACGTTGTCCATGTCCCAGATGTCGTGGTGCACCGACTGGAAGTGCCACTTGTATTCGCCGCTCTTCAGGTCGAGCGCGACGATGGAGTTGGCGAACAGGTTCTGGCCCGGGCGCGAGGAGCCGTCCTGCGACGAGCCGCCGCGCACGTTGCCGAAGGTCCAGTACACCAGGCCCAGCTCGGGATCGACCGCGGGATGGATCCACGGCGTGGCGCCGGTACGTGCCGTGTCGGGGGCGCCGCCCCAGGTGTCGTAGCCCAGCTCGCCCGCGCGGGGCACGCCCCAGAAGGTGGTCAGTACCTTGCCGGTGAGTGCGTCGGCAGAGAACGCGGCGCCGCGGTTGCCGTCGTTGGTGCCCAGGTACAGGCGCTTGTCGTGGTAGACCAGCGCGACCTTCTGCAGCGCGCCCTTGTAGTCGGGGTCGGTGCTGCTGGTCGGGTACTGCTTGATCCACTCGACGGCGCCGGTGTCGGTGCGCAGCGCCACGAGGCGATTGCCGGTGGCCACGGTGAACACCAGGCCCAGGTCCTTGGCGACGGCCACGCCGCGGCGGGTGATGCTGCCGTAGGGCGTGGTCCACTTCCACTTCGTGACACCGGTCTTGCCGTCCACCGCGACCACGTTACCCAGTGCGGACTCGATGTAGAGCACGCCGTCGACGACGACGGTGGTGCTCTGGTTGTTGCCGGTGGTCATGCCGCCTTCGATCTGGTTGACCCAGGCGCCGCCCAGCTGCGTGACGAGGCCCTTGTTGATCTTGCGCAGGCTCGAATAGTTCTGGTTGCCCAGGTTGCCGCCGACCTTCGGAAAGTCCTTGTCGCCGGCGGTGCAGCAGTCCGACAGGTCGGCCGCGGGTGCGGCGGTGGCCGGTGGCGATGCGGGCGGCGGTGTGCCGGCAGACGGCGGCGGCGCGGGGACCGGCACCACGGGCAGCACGGGCGTGCCGCCACCGCCGCTGGAGCCGCCGCAGGCGGTGATCAGCAACGGCGATGCAAGCACGCCGCACGAGATCAGCAGCGTGACCAATGATTTTTTCTTCATGGATGTCTCTACTCGGTGAACGTTGGAACAGGGGTGTTCGAAACGACCGGTGGCGCGCACACGGCGCCGCACCGGCCCCGGGAGGTCGTGGTTATTCAGTGGTGCAGAAAGGTGTCAGCCCCATCGCCGACTTCACGCCTTGCACGACGAGCTTCTGGAACTCGATGGCGCCCACGCCCGACAGGTCGGCGGTGAACGAGTGCGCGTTGTGCCCGAGGGTCGTGAGCCATGCGCGGCCGCCGTCGTAGTACTGGCACCAGGCGACCGGATGGAAGTCGGCGTGACCGGGATGCGGCGCGGAGGTGAGCGGCTTCAGCGTCGAGGTGTCGACCTTGGCCAGGAACTTCACCTTCGTCGGGAAGGGCATCAGGTTGTACCACTCGTCCTGGAAGGAGAAGCGCTTGGGCACGTCCTTCGTCGAAGGGTCGTCCGAGACGATCTCGACATCGCCCGCGCGGTTCGGTCCGTGGTTGTAGAAGTTCGCGTTGCCCAGCAGGCCTTCGTAGTAGGGCCAGTTGTATTCGGCGCCGAAGGCGTTGTGCAGGCCGACGAAGCCGCCGCCGCGGCGCATGTAGTTGCGCAGTGCGGTGCGCGCGGCGTCCTGGCTGGTGCTCACGGCGCCGTTCCACAAGGTGTCGCGGTTCGAGCTCGCGAAGATGATCGCCTTGTAGTTGTTGATGCGGCTGCCCAGCACGGCCACGTCCTCGGTCCAGTCGACCGTGATGCCCTCGGCCGACAGCATGCGCACGAGGCCTGCCTGCATCACGTTGTCGGTGTTCATCGCCGGGTTCAGGCCGGCCGCCATCGGCGTGCCGAGCACGGCATGGCGCGGGCCGGCGGTGCGCGAGTAGATCAGCACGCGGTCGGGCGTGGTGGCGAAGGCGCCCCAGTCGTTGTAGCACTTGGGGTTGGTGCCGCGGCAGACGTTGTAGTACTCGTCGAAGCTGTCGTCGACCTCGGCCACCGGCTCGGTGGGCGCCGGCACTTCGTCGGTCGGTGCGGGCGGCGGTGCCGATGCAGCGGGTGCGGGCGCCACGGGCAGGAACGGCAAGGCCGTGCCACCTCCGCCGTCGCCTCCACCGCAGGCAGTCAATGCCAGCGCGAGCGCGGCGGCCGATGCAAGTCCGAAGGGAATGGATCTGGAATGTTTCAACGGAGTCTCCTCTTGGTGGTCAATGGCGGAATCGGACGGGCGCACGCGCCCAGCACGTGTCGCTGCGCCGCGGGTGGCGGCAGGCGCAGACGTGGGAGTGACGGAAATTGCCGGCGGGAACGAAGAAGGAATTCGTCGTCAGCCGTGAGGGCGCGCTACTTGCGGATGCGCACGAGCTCGTCGTTGTAGAGCTTGACGATGGCGGGGTCGTACTGGGCGGCGAACTTGTCGACGACGGGCTTGGCGATGTCGCGCATGCGCTTTTGTTCGGCGGCGCTGAGTTCGTTGAACTGCGCGCCCTTGGCCTGCAGGTCGCCCACGGCCTTCTGTGCAGCCGCACGACTGACTTGCCGCTGATAACCGCGTGCCTCGTTGGCCGCGTCGTTCATCATCTTCTGCTCGGCGGGCGTGAGCGAGTCCCAGAACTTCTTGCTCACCAACACGATGTTGGCGGCGTACACGTGGTTGGTGGCGCTGACGAACTTCTGCACTTCGTAGAACTTGTTCGACAGGATCACCGCATAGGGGTTCTCCTGGCCATCGACTGCCTTGGCTTCGAGGGCACCGTACAGCTCGGCAAAGGGCATCGGCACCGGATTGGCCTTGAAGGCCTTGAAGGTCTCGAGGAACACAGGGTTGGGGATCACACGGATCTTCAGACCTTCAAGGTCTTCAGGCTTGGTGATCGGGCGCTTGCTGTTCGTCACGTTGCGAAAGCCCAGGTCCCAGTAGCCCAGGGCGACGAGGCCCTTCTCGGGGAGCTTGGCGATGAGGGCTTGTCCCAGAGGCCCATCGAGCAGCGCATCGGCCTGCGCGAAGTTGTTCACCGAGAAGGGAAAGTCGACGAGGCCGAACTCCTTGACGATGCCTGCGAGCGACGTGGTGGCCGGTGCCGACATCTGCTGCACGCCGCCCTGCAGGGCCGACTGCTGCTGCATCTCGTTGCCCAACTGCGAGGCAGGGAACTCCTGGACCTTCATCTTGCCGCCGCTCTTGGCCGACAGCAGTTCGGCAAAGCGCTTGACACCGAAGCTCACGGGGTGGTCGGCGTTGTTCAGGTGGCCGAAGCGGATCACCCGCTCCTGCTGCGCCTGCGCAACAGCAGGAACGACCAGGGCGAGGGCAAGGCCGGCGGTGGCCAGCGAGCGGTAAAGCGTTCTCAAAGTTGTTCTCCAGCGTGCGATTGAGCGGTCCATGCCGGGGCGCTTCACACGCGCTCCGACTCCTGGCGGCGCGATCTTATCGATTTAGTGGAAAATCTTTCTACTAGTGAAAACACTTGGCAAAATGCTAGAGTCGTCTCATGACAGCCATACTCGAACGCAGCTTCAAGGTGCTCGAACACCTCTCCGGCCACCCCGAGGGCCGTGCGCTTTCCGCGCTTTCTGCCGAGCTGGAAATGCCGTTGAGCGCCACCCACCGCCTGCTGAGCGAGCTGGTGCGCTACGGCTATGTGCGGCAGGACCAGAGCCATGGCGACTACATGCTGACCATCAAGCTGGTGTCGCTGGGCCTGAGCTTCTTGAGCAACAGCGGCATCGTCGACGTGGCACAGCCGCTGCTCGACCGGCTCGCGGTCGCGTCGGGCGAGCTGGTGCGGCTGGCGGTGGTCGACGGCGACGAGCTCACCTTCGTCGCGAAGGCGCAAGGCGCCACGCGCGGGCTGCGCTACGACCCGGACATGGGCCTGTCGGTGAACCTCTCATGCAGCTCCGCAGGCCACGCCTGGCTGTCGACCATGACGGACGAGCAGGCGCTGCAGCTCGTCGCGAAGCAGGGCTTCGGCCAGCCGGAAGACTTCGGCCCGAAAGCGCCGACCACCGTGAAGGCGCTGCTCGTGTTCCTGCGCGCCACGCGCAAGCGCGGCTTCTCGATGATCAACGAGGTGTTCGCCCCCGCGATGACCGCCATGGCCGCGCCGGTGCGCGGTGCGCACGGCGGCGTGATCGGCGTCATCACCATCGCGGGGCCGCTGGTGCGGCTCACGGAAGAACGCATGCTCGCGCTGGGCCCGCAGCTGCTGGCCGCGGCGGACGACGTGGCGCGGGCCAGCGGCGCGTCCGCACTGTTCAAGCGCCGGGCCTGAAGGCCCTGCCAGGTCCTTAGTCGACCTTCACCTGGAACAGCACGAAGCCCGTGCCGCCCGGCTCGACCGTGCCCGTGAAGCGCCAGTCGATCGCGCCCGTGCCCCCTGCGGGTTGAACCGTGGTGCAGGCCACCGCGCCCGCGGGCGGCGCGTTCGCCGGCGTGGTCTTGACGCAGCCCGTGAGCGACGCCGGCGTGGTGCCGGTGGTTGCGCTCACGAAGGTGGTGTAGCCCGGCGTCATGTCGTTCACCACCATGCTGCGGATCGGCGCGTCGCCGTTGTTCGTGTAGGTGATGCGGTACTCCAGCGTCTCGCCCGACTTGGCCTGGTTGTTGACGCCGAAGGTGCCGCTTTGCGTGATGTTGCGCACTTCCTTCTTCAGCTCCAGCGCCACGCCCGACACCGTCGTGAGGTCGTCCAGCGTGAAGCTGCCGCTGAGCGACGGGCTGGCGTTGGTGTAGGTGAAGTCGGCGCGGATCGTCGCCCTGTTGTTCGAGCCCAGCGGCGCCGTGGCGGGAATGAACTCCTGCACGATCACGCAGACCTTGCCCGCGAAGGCCACAGGCGTGGCCGCCGCGCTCGGCGGGTACAGCTGCGCCGCGCCGGGCTGCAGGCTGCCGGTGCAACCCACGTCCGCGAAGACCTTCGTCGTCCAGCCAGTGATGGCGGGCGTGGCCGTCTCGCTCGCCACGCTGAAGCGCACCTGCCCTGCCGTGCCGGCCGTGAAGGTGTGGGCGTAGGTCACGGTGCTGCCCGGCAGGCCGGTCTTGGCACCGTCGGTCGCGAAGGTGCTGTTGTCGACGTCGCCGAAGTTCAGGTTGGCGTGGCCCGTGCCGTTCCAGCTGAAGGCGATGCGGTCGGGCGTGCCGGTGCGCGTGTAGGTGTAGGTGCCACCGGCCGCGGCCACCGCAGAGCCCGAAGGCAGCGCGACGTTGCCCACCGAGGCACCCGTGGACACGCGCGTGCCGGGGTTGGTCTCTTCCACGCACATCGCCGAGCCCGTGGCCGTGCCGGCCGGCACGCTCAGGCTGTAGGCACCCGAGGCGTCCGTGAGCGCGCTCGCGTACACGGTGGCGCCGCAGTTGGTCAGCCGCACGCTCACGCCCGACAACGGGCCCTCGCCGCCGTTGACGAGGCCGTCGTTGGCCGTGCCGCTGCCCACGCCGTTGTCCAGGAACACGCGGCCGCTCACGATGGCAGCGAGCGTGTTGGTGAAGGTACAGACCACCGCCGTGCCGTTCGTCAGCCCGGCCGCAGGCAGCGTGACGGTGCCCGCCACCAGGTCGACCGCCGCCGTCGCCCCGCCCGCCAGGCCCGTGCAGGTCGCGCCCGAGAACGCGAAGCCGCCGGGCATCGAGGCCGCGACTTCGGTCAGCACCGTCTGCGTGTTGGCCGTGGTGAGCGTCTTGATCGTGCCCACCACCGTCGAGCCCGACACCGAGACGTTGATGCTGTCCGAGCCGAAGCCGTTGGTGCCGCTGAACGCGAAGGTGCCCGTGCCGCCCAGCGCCTGCTTGCGGATCTGCACCGTCGGCAGGCGGTTGTTGCTGTAGGTGCAGACGATGGCCTTGCCGGCATCGCCCGCGCCGATCACCAGCGTGTTGCTGGCCTGGCCGTTGGTGCCGCTCAGGGCATTGGCCGTGGCGCCGCCGTCGGCGGTACACGACAGCAAGGTCGTGTAGTTGGCCAGCGTGCCGGTGGGCATCGTTTCCGCGGGGAAGGTGATGGTGTTGCCGACGGCCGCCACCACTGCCGCGCCGCTGTTGCCGGCCGTGGGTGCGGTCGCGGTGAACGCGGCCGTGTTGTTGGTCGCGCCCGTGGTCGCGCCGATGCTGGCGACGTTGCCCGTCTCGCTGTTCGCGCCCCAGGCCTTGCGCACCTGCAGGGTGACCGTCTTCTTCGCGTTGGTGTAGGTACAGACGATGGCCTTGCCGGCGTCAGCCGCGGCAATCGCCAGCGTGTTGCTCGCCTGGCCGTTGGTGCCGCTCAGCGGGTTGGTGGTGGCGCCGCCGTCGGCGGTACAGGCGAGCACGGTGCTGTAGTTCGCGAGCGAGCCGGTGGTCATCGTCTCGGCCGGCAGCGTGAGCGTGCCGCCGACGACCATCGACACCGCCGCGCCGCTGTTGCCGGCGGTGGGTGCGGTCGCGGTGAACGCCGACGTGTTGCTGCTGCCGCCCGAGGTGGCGCCGATGCTGGCCACGTCGCCGCTCGTGCTGTCCGCGCTCCAGGCCTTGCGCAGCTGCACGGTCACGGTCTTGGGCGTGTTGGTGTAGGTACAGACGATGGCCTTGCCCGCGTCGCCCGCGCCGACCAGCAGCGTGTTGCTGTTCTGTCCGTTGGTGCCACTGAGCGCATTGGCCGTGGCACCGCCGCCGGCCGTACACGCCAGCACCGTGGTGTAGTTGGCGAGCGTGCCCGGCGCCATCGTCTCGGCCGGCAGCGTGATCGTGTTGCCGGCCTGCACGGTCACGGCCGTGCCGCTGTTGGCGCCCGTGGGCGCCGTCGCGGTGAAGGCCGTGGTGTTGCTCGATCCGCCCGCGCTCGCGCCGATGCTCGCCACGTTGCCGGCGATGCTGTTCGCGCCCCAGGCCTTGGCGATCTGCAGCGTCGCCGTCTTCGGCGTGTTGGTGTAGGTACAGACGATGGCCTTGCCCGCGTCGCCCGCGCCGACCACCAGCGTGTTGCTGGCCTGGCCGTTGGTGCCGCTCAGCGTGTTGGCCGTGGCGCCGCCATCGGCGGTACACGACAGCACGGTGGTGTAGTTGGCCAGCGTACCCGTGGTCATCGTCTCGGCCGGGAAGGTGAGCGTGTCGCCCGCGGCCACCGACACCGCGGTGCCGCTGGTGCCCGCCGTCGGCGCCGTCGCCGTGAACGCGGCGGTGTTGTTCGCGCCGCCCGTGGTCGCGCCGATGCTCGCCACGTTGCCCGTGGTGCTGCCGGCGCTCCAGGCCTTGGCCAGTTGCAGCGTCGCGGTCCTGCGCGTGTTGGTGTAGGCGCAGTTCACCGCGCTGTCCGACGGCATGGTGAAGCTGCGGCTCAGGCCGCTGCCGCTCACCGTCACCGCGCTGCCGTCCGACACCTTGGTACAGGCCAGCGTCGTGGTGTAGTTGGCGGCGTTGCCGGTGGTGAAAGCCTCGGCCAGCGTCACCGTGGCGCCGCTGGCCGCGGTGGCCGTGGCGTTGGTGGTGGTGGCCGGCGCGGTCGACGTGCCGGCGGTCGCGCCCGTCACTTCGGCGGCGCTGCCGCTGACCGTCAGGTTGACCTTGTCGCCGGCGATGGCGCCGCTCCAGCTCTTGGACAAGGTCACCGCCGCCGTCTTGCGCGTGTTGGCGTAGGTACAGACGATGGCCGTGTCGGCCGCGCCCACCGTCAGCGTGTTGCCCGACAGGCCGCTGGTGCCGGTGCAGCTCAGCGCGCTCGTGTAGTTGGCGGCGCTGCCGGTGGTGAAGCTCTCGGCCAGCGTGATGACGCTGCCCACGGGCACGGCCTGCGCGGTGCCGGTGTCGGTCTCGGCGGCCGTGTTGGCCACCGAGGCCAACGTGGTCAGGCCCGTGCCGGTGACGCTCACCGCGTCGTTGACGATCGCGCCCGACCAGGTCTTGGCCAGCGTGACGGTCGCCGTCTTCGCGGTGTTGGTGATCTCGCAAATGATCGGCAGGCCCGCGTCGGCGTTGCCCAGGGTCAGCAGGTTGCCGCTGAGCGAACCGCCGCCGGTGCAGCTCCAGGCGCTGGCGGTGTACGAGCCGGCGTTGGTGCCGAAGGGCGTCTCCGACAGCGTCACGGTGTCGCCCACCGCCACGCGCTGCGCGCCGCCGGTGTCCGTCTCGTTGGGCGTGTTGGCCGTGGCCTGCAGGTTGAAGGCGTAGCCGATGTTGTGGTTCGGGTGCACCGTGCCCGACGCGGTCAGCGTGAAGGCGTCGTTGACCAGCGCGTTGACCCACTTCTTGCGCAGCTGCACCGTCGGCGCCTTGGCGTTGGTGACGGTACAGACGATGTTCGAGCCCGCCACCGTCGCCGCGGCGTTCAGCGTGAACTGGTTCGTGTTCTGCGCGGTCCCGCGCGTCACCGTGCCGCCGCTGCCCATGCCCGTGCAGCTGACGTCGGTGATCACGTAGTCGGGCACGCCCGTGGCTGGCGTGTAGGTTTCGGTGAAGGTGGTCGCCGTGCCCGTCGCGGTCAGCGTCTGCACCGGCCCGTTGACGGCCGTGCCGGCCACGGTGGTGGTGATGGTGTGCGCGGCCACGCCGTTGGTGCCCGTGAAGTCGAAGCCGGCCACGCCGCCGAGCGAACGCTTGGCGAGGGTCAGGGTCGCGGGCTTGCCGGTGTTGGTGTAGGTACAGACGATGGCCTTGCCCGCGTCGGTCGCGCCGATCAGCAGCGTGTTGCTGCTCTGCCCGTTGGTGCCACTCAGCGCGTTGGCCGTGGCGCCGCCCCCTGCCGTACACGACAGCACCGTGTTGTAGCTCGCGAGCGAGCCCGTGGGCATCGTCTCGGCCGGCAGCGTGATGGTGTTGCCCGCGACCACGTTCACCGTGCTGCTGTTGCCCGCCGTGGGCGCGGTCGCCGTGAACGCCGTGGTGTTGCTCGCGCCGCCCGTGCTCGCGCCGATGCTCGCCACGTTGCCGCTGATGGCGCCTGCGCCCCAGGATTTGGTCAGTTGCAGCGTGGCCGTCTTCGGCGTGTTGGTGTAGGTACACAGGATCGCCTTGCCCGCATCGGCCGGGCCGATCAGCAAAGTGTTGGTGGCCTGCCCGTTGGTGCCGCTCAGCGCGTTGGCCGTGGCGCCGCCGCCGGCCGTACAGGCCAGCACGGTGTTGTAGTTCGCCAGCGTCCCCGTGGGCATCGTTTCCGCGGGGAAGGTGATGGTGTTGCCGGCGACTACGGTCACGGCCGCGCCGCTGTTGGCACCCGTCGGCGCCGTCGCCGTGAAGGCGGCGGTGTTGTTCGCGCCGCCCGTGCTCGCGCCCAGGCTCGCCACGTTGCCGGCGATGCTGTTCGCGCCCCAGGCCTTGGCGATCTGCAGCGTCGCCGTCTTTGGCGTGTTGGTGTAGGTACAGACGATGGCCTTGCCCGCGTCGCCCGCGCCGACCAGCAGCGTGTTGCTGTTCTGTCCGTTGGTGCCGCTGAGCGCATTGGCCGTGGCACCGCCGCCGGCCGTACACGCCAGCACCGTGTTGTAGTTCGCCAGCGTGCCCGGCGACATCGTCTCGGCCGGCAGCGTGATCGTGTTGCCCGTGGCCACGGTCACGGCAGTGCCGCTGGTCGCGCCCGTGGGGGCCGTGGCCGTGAAGGCCGTGGTGTTGTTGGTGCCGCCCGTGGAGGCTGGAATGCTCGCCACGTTGCCCGTGAGGCTGTTGGCGCCCCACGACTTGACCAGCTGCAGCGTGGAGGTCTTCGGCGTGTTGGTGTAGGTACAAACGATGGCCTTGCCCGCGTCGCCCGCGCCGATCGTCAGCGTGTTGGTCGCCTGGCCATTGGTGCCGCTCAGGCTGTTGGCCGTCGCGCCGCCACCGGCGGTACACGACAGCACGGTCGTGTAGTTCGGCAGCACGCCGCCGTTCATGGTTTCCGCGGGGAAGGTGATCGTGTTGCCGGCCGCCACGGTCACGGTCGCGCTGGTGTTGGCCGTCGGCGCCGTCGACGAGAACGCCACGGTGTTCGCCGCGCCGCCCGTGGTGGCGCCGATGTTCGCCACGTTGCCCGTCACGCTGATGGGGTTCCACGACTTGGCCAGCTGCAGGGTCGCTGTCTTGCGCGTGTTGGTGTAGGTACAGACGATGTCCTTGCCGATGTCGCCGAGGGCGATCGTCAGCGTGTTCGATACCTGTCCGTTGGTGCCGCTCAACGTGCTGGCCATCGTGCCGCTGTTCACGGTGCATGACAGCACGGTGTTGTAGTTCGCCAGCGTGCCGGTGGTCAGTGTTTCGGCGGGCAGCGTGATGACGTTGCCGATGTTCACGCCCACGACGGAGCTGGAGGCGGCAGTGGAGGCCGTCGAGGTGAAGGCCGAGGTATTGCTGGCGCCGAAGAAGTTGGTACCGCCCGTGGAGGCGCCAATGCTCGCCACGTCGCCGGTGTTGCTGCCGGCCGACCAGGCCTTCGCGAGCTGCAGCCTGACCACGTTGAACTGGATGACGACGAGGCCGTTGCCGCCGGTGGAGCCGGTCAGCGAAGCGCGCGCGCCGCCCACGCCGACGCCGCCCTGGTAGAGCGTGTTGCCCTGGTTGGCCGGGTTGGAAGCCGCCGAGTAGCTGCCGTCCGCTCCCGCGGTGATCACGCCGCCGGTCACGCCCGTGCCGATGAAGCCCGAGCCGCCGCCGCCCGGTCCGTTGTAGGAACAGCCGACCGAGACGGGATTGGGCGTGTTGCTGCACTGGGCCATGCCGCCGCCGCCGCCGAACCAGCCGCCGCCGCCGCCGCCACCGCCCTCGTACTGGAGGGGGGTGCCACCGACCGCCGAGCACCCGGTGCCGCCCTGCAAGGCGCTGCCGTCAGTGCCGGCCGGACAGGTGGCCGCGACGGTCCCCGCACTCGGGGTGCCGCGCGCACCGCCGGCGGCCTGGGTACCGCCCCGTCCGCCCGTGCCGGTGGACGAGCCGCCGTTGGTGCCACCGCCGCCGCCCGGCACCGGGCTGCCGACGTCGGTCCAGAAGGCGCTGCCGCCGCCACCGCCTGCGATCAGCCGTGCAGCGGCCGCCGAAAACTCCGTGCCGCCGTTCCACAGCGCACTCATGCCGCCGCCCGACGAACCGGCAACGCCCGCGTTCGCGCCATTGCCGCCGCCGCCCCCGCGGCCGTAGGTCGCGCCGGTGCCCCCGTTCTGCCCGCCCTGCCCCACCGTCACCGCCATGGCGGTGCCGGGCGTGACCGACACGGTGCCGTCGGCGAAGCCGCCGGCGCCCCCGTTGGCCGAGTTGCCACCGGCCGCCGTGGAGCCGCCGCCGCCGGCGCCCCACATCGTGACGCGCACCGACGACACGCCCGCAGGCACCGTGAAGGTCTGCGCCGAGCCCGAATGGGTGAAGGTCACGCAGCTGTTGTAGCCCGACTGCGGCGTGCACGCAGCGGTTGCAGCTTGCGCGCCCGGCATGGCAATGAGCCACAAGGCCGTCGCGGCAAGCGCGCCCTTCAGCACCCCGCCAAGCCGCGCCATCCCGCCCGCTTCGTTTCTCGTTCTGCTTTGCATCATGGTCTCGTTCAGCGGGTTTCCTGCGCGGCCGCGGCGATGACGACCCAGCGGCTCTTGGCGCTGCTGTCATCGCCCGCGACAGGCTGCGTGTCTTCTTTGGTGTCGGTGCGCAGGCGCAGCACGTCGACGCCGCGCCCGATCAGGTAGCTGCGCACGGCATTGGTCCGCTGCGCAATGAGCTGCATGCGGTCGTCAGCGCTGCCCTGTTGCGCATCGGCATGGCTGATGTGGATCACCACCTGCGCCTCGGTCGCCTTGATCTGCGCGGCCAGCGTGTTCAGCGTGTCGTGCGCCTGCGGCTTGATGAAGGACTTGGCGGGCTCGAACAGCGCCTCGGCCTGCAGCACCGTGCGCATCGGCAGCGGGGCCACTTCCGGCGCATCCGCAGCCACCTTCTCGGCCTTCTGTGCCTTGGCCGTGTTCGTCTCCCCTGTCGAAGCGAACCCCAGGTGCGTCTCATCGAACTTGAAGCGCAGCCGCACATAGGCGCCCTTGCTCGTGTACTCGTTGGCCGTCAGATCGCGGTCGTTCAGGCCCACGAAGTTGTAGCCCGCCGACACCCACATGTTCTTCTGCACCTGGTAGCCCACCTCGACACCGAAGGTCTTCTGCAGCGCGCCACCCTTGCCGTACAGCAGACCGGCCTGCACGCCGAAGTCCCAGTCCTGGTTGATGTCCTGCGTGTAGCGCGCCTGCACCAGGTGCGCCCAGTACTTGCTGGCCAGCGTGCCGTCGTCGGCGCGGCTGAGCTTGAAGGCATAGCGCGCCATCACCGCCTTGCCCGGCTCGGGGTTGTAGTTGACGTGCGCCGAGACGATGTCCGCGCTCGTCTTGCCCGGCAGGCTGGCGCCGTTGTCGGCGCCGAAGACGCTGCTGCCCTGCAGCGCGCCGGCCGCATTGCCCGCGCCCACCACGCGCTCGGAGCGGCGCTCGTAGCGTGCCAGCGCGTTCCAGGTGTCGTCGTCCACCGGCCGGTAGGCAATGCCGATCTGGTGGCGCTGCAGGTGGCGCTCGTTGCCCGCGTTGGCGCCCTGGCCTTCGCTGTCGCTCACGATGCTGCGCGCCAGCAGGCTCCAGGACGGATCGAGCTTGAAGCCGAAGCCGGCACTGAACAGGCGCGTGTTCGCGTCGTCGCCGCGGCGCGCTTCATACACGCCCGAGGCCTTGATCCGGTCGGTGATGTACTCGATGCCGCTGGTGATCGCGGTCGATTCGCCCAGCCCACCGGCATAACCCGTGCCGGTGTTCTTGCTGTTGCTGTAGCCGCTCATGTCGCGCGTGTGCTCGATGCCCCCGGTCACGCGGATCTGCTCGTTGACCTTGAAGGTGTTGCGCACCCCGATGGCCGCCTGCACGCCGCGCCCTTCGGCGCCGTCGGCGATGCGGTACTCGTTGTACACGCGACCGCCTTCCATGTAGTTGCTCTCGATGCCGACGATGCCGGTGTTGTTGCGCTGCGTGCTGTCCAGCTCGTAGGGGCCGTTGAGCGTGGAGATCAGCTCGTAGCGGCCGTACACGCGCGTCTTGTCGGTGATGGCGTAGTTGCCGCCCACGGCCAGCACGTGGCGCTTGCCGTCCTTGAGGTCCTGCTCGCCTTCCACGAACACCTGCGCACCGGCCACGCCGGGCACCTCGGTCGACAGGCGCCCGCGCACGGTCGTCTGGCTCTGCGTGTCCACGCCGGCTGCGGCGGCGGCCGCGCCCAGCGTGGTCACGCTGTTGGCGCCGATGCTGCTGCCCATCTGGCCGTTGTAGGTGGAGATCTGGCCGTAGTCGAAGCCCGAGCTGGAGCCCAGTGCGTTGTTGCTCTGGCCGTGGCGCAGGCCCACCTCGGCGACGGTCTTGTCGCTGAGCTTCTTCTGCACGCTCACCGTGGCGCCCTTGCGCTCGTCGACCTGGGTCGCGTCCTTGCTGTAGAGCACCTCGCCGCGCACGGCCAGGGTCGGGTCGACGCGGTACTCGGCGCGCGCCGAGGCTTCGGTGTGGCCGGCCGAGAAGCTTGCACCGGGGTTGTCGAAGCCCTTGCTGGTCTTGGCCGCCAGGGCCACCACGGCCAGCTTCTCGTCCTGGTAGCGCGCTTCCACGCGCGCGCCGTGGCCGTTGCCCTTGTCGTCGGAGTCGGTCTTGACCAGCTCGGCCGCCACGCTGGTGTTCTGGCCGATGCGCGCCACGCCCGTGAGCGCCTGCAGGTTGCGCTTGTTCTGCGGGTTCTGGTCGGTGGAGGCCACCACGCCCAGCTGCAGGTTCTCGCTGACCTTCACTTGCACGTCGGTGCCGGCCACGGTGAACTTGGGGCCGCCGCTGTCCACTTCGTAGGTGACGCGGATCGACTGCGGGTTCAGGTTCGCGTCGATGGAGGCGATGGCGTGCGTGAACAGGATGCGGCGCGTGAGCGGCTCCACCGTGTAGTCCACGAAGCGCGCCACGGCCGTGCGCTGCAGCACGATGTTGGGCTGGTTGCGGTCGCGCACCACGATCTCGATCTGTTCGCTGTTGTCCACGAACTCGCCGTTGCTGGCGCTCAGGTAGTACGGGCCCGAGGTGCCCAGCGCGCGGAACTCCTCCACCTGCTGGGTCTGCGCGGTGCGCGAGACATAGCTGGTGGCGCGCACGTTCTCGTCCTCGTACACGTGCTTCAGGCCCGTGAGCGAACGGTTGCTCTGGCTCAAGTTGCGCACCTCGGTGCTGCTGGCGGTGGTGAAGTCGCCGTACAGCAGGTAGGAGCGGTTCTTGTCGATGCGCACGTAGAGTTTTTGCGTGCTCTGGGCGTCGAAGCCCTTGACCGCGGAGTCGCCGTAGATCGGATAGAACTCGTCGGGGCGGATGTCGCGGAACAGGCGGTCCTTGCGCGTCTTGTCGGAGTCGTAGGCGGCCGTGAGCAGGTACTCGCCCTTGACGGTGCCCTTGAAGAAGAAGGCGGCGCGCCCGCTGGCGCGGCTGTTGGTGCCTTCGTCCTTCAGGCCCGAGAGTTCCGCTTCGAAGGCGGCGCCGGCGGGCATGGCGCCGATCGGGAGCTTGCCGCGCTTGGTGAAGTCGAGCACGCCTTCGACGATGCCCACGCCGATCATGGGGCGCATCTCGGGCAGCAGCGCCAGGCGCACTTCCTTGACGAAGGTGCCGGCGCTCACGCGCAGGCGCGCATCGCCCGGCTCGCCCGGGGGCATCAGCTGGAACTCGGCCGCGCCGCCGTCCATGAAGACCTGCGTACCGGGTTCGGTCGGGTTCAGGTCTTCGGCGAGCCAGCGGCCGCGGTCGGTCTCCAGCGTGAGTTGCGTGCGGGCGGTGACGGGCACGCCGGCCGCGTCGATCAGGCGCACCTTGACGACGACGGGCGTGCGCAGGTCGGCGCGCGCCACTTCGGGCAGGTCGACCTCGATGGCGCCGAGCTTGTCGGGGGCGACGACGGTGATCTCGTCGGCGCTGCCGCGCACGTTGCCGAAGCCGTCCACCGCTTCGAGCTTGAGGGTGTTGGTGCCGGGGCGCAGGGCCACGCCGATGTATTCCCAGGCGGCGATGTTCTTGGAGGCCAGCTGGGTCTTCTTGCCCACGCGGCGTTCTTCCAGCGCGGCGCCGTTGACGCTCAGGCGCAGGCTGGTGCCGGCCGTGCCCTTGACGCGCACGTTGATCGACTGGCCGGCGACGGTGTCGCGGTCCTTCAGGCCGATGAAGCCCAGCGTGTTGTTCTCCAGCTGGGGCAGCAGGGTCTCGAGTTCGATGGGACTCGGAACGGCCTGGGGCAGCAGCGGGTTGGCGCGCGGCTCGAGCATCGCGCCGCCGGTGCCGATGGGGCGCATGGCCTGCGCGCCGACGCCGGTGGCCGAGCCGCTGGTGGTCGACGACGGCAGGCCCGAGGTGGGCACGCCGTTCAACGGCGAGAACAGGCTGCCGGTGGGGATCGCGGGCTGCACGCCCAGCGTGCCGCCCATGCTGCCGCCACCGCCGCTGACGAAGCTGCTGGCGTTGGCCGGCGCCACGGGCAGCGCGATCAGCGGTGCCGAGGTGGGTTGCACGGCGCCGGTGCTGCCGCTGGCCAGGGCCTGGCCGGTGGCGGGCAGGCCGCGCACGTCACCCACGGGCACGACCTTGCCTTCGGGGTCCAGGCGCAGGCGCACCTGCGCTTCGGCCTCGGTGTCGGGACGCGCGGCGATGGCGGCGCGGCGTGCGGCCACGTCGGCGATGACGCTCTTCTCGTCGCAGTTCGTGATGATGAAGTTGGCCTTGTGGAACTCGCCCTTCTTCAGGTCGACGAAGCGGCTCTCGGGGGTGCCCGAGTTGCGGTTGTCGAGCACTTCGAGCTTGGCGCCCAGCGGCAGCGTGGTCTGGTCCAGGCGCAGCACGTGGGTGACGGGCTTGAGGCCGTACAGGCTCCACTTGCCTTCGATGTCGGTGACGACGTGGGTGCCGTCTTCCATGTACAGGCGCACGCCGGGCACGCCGATCTCGTCGGCGCCCTCTTGGCGGCCGTCACGTTGGCCGTCGCGCTTGCAATCGAGGTACACCTTGCCGAAGGCGAAGGCGTCGTCGGAGAACACGCCGCCCGTCACGCGCACGGTCCAGTTGGCCAGGTTCGACTGGATGGGGCCCGAGGTGGCGCGCGCGCGGTTGATGGCGTCGCCGTTGGTGGGCGCGCCCACGCCGATGCGCACGCGGTAGCGCACCATGGCCGACTGATCCGGCGCAATGACCAGCGTGGGGTAGTTGAAGATCAATCCCGGGCCGGCGCCGCCGGCGGGGTTGGGCACGACCTGGCCGTTCAGGCGCACGCTGTTGGCCACGTAGGCGAAGCCCGGAGGCAGCGTGTCGTTGAAGGTCAGGCCGGTGACGGGGAAGCCGGTCTTGTTGGTGACGGTGAGCGCGTAGTCGATGAAGTCGCCGAACTCGACCTGGCGCTTGCTGCCGTCCTTGCGCAGCACCAGGCCCAGGATGTTGCCCGGGTCGAGTGGGATGTGGTTGTGCACGGCGTCGCACGGCGTGCCATCGGGCTTGGCGCCGGCCTGCACCTGGAAGTAATAGCTGGTCGGGTCCGCGTCCTTCGGGGGCACGGCGCTGGGCACGACGGCGCCGCAGCTGGTGAACGAGCCGCCGGTGACGGGGATCAGTTGCGAGGGGTAGACGTAGCCGCTGCCTGCCGGGGGCGTGACCGAGAGTGCGTACGTGCACAGGCCCGTCACCGGCGGCGTCTGCAGGTAGAACTGGTAGGCGCCGTCGGCGCCCGTGGTCATCGAGATGCTGCCGTTGGGGTTGAGCGTGTAGGTGCCGGAATCGGCGCCGTAGATCTCGGCTGCGGTGATCGGGCCGGCCGTGCCGCTGCTGCACGACTGACGCGTGTAGGTGACCAACGCGCCGGCCACGGGCTGGCGTGTGAGTGCGTTGTAGACCGTGCCCTGCGGATCGACCAGCAGCGCCTGCACCGAGGTGGCGGTGGCCGCCAGCAGCATGGTGGGCGTGACGTTGACGGTGTTCTGCTCGAAGGCGGCGGCCCAGGCCTTGTTGGTGAGCGACACGCGCCCGCCGATGGCCGATGCCTTCTCGGTGATGCGCACGCTCAGGCGGATCTGTTCGCTCTGGCCCGGGGCCAATGCACGGCTTCCATCCGTCAGGCTCAGCGCCACTTCGGTGGGCAGCTGGAAGGGGTCGGCGCTGTCCTGCGTGGTGCGGTTGCAGGTGGCGCGGCCGGTGAAGCCGGTGGCGGCATTGAGGTTGCCGTTGGCGGCCTTGGGCGGGCCCAGCAGCTCCCACGACGCGACCTGACCGCTCGACTTGTCCATGTCGAAGGTGCAGTTCAGGTTGTCGATCACGCGCACGTTGGGTGCGGCGACGGCGCCGGTGTTGGTGACCTTGAAGGTGTAGTCCAGCTCGTAGACGCCGGGCGACACGCGCCGGGCGATGGAGGCCTGCTTGGTCAGCGTGAGCGTGGGCAGCTGCGTCGACACCGGCGTGGGCGAGGTGTCGTTGTTGGGGTTGCCGTCGCCGTCGGCGTCGGGGTTGTCGCCGTTGACGGAGTCGTCCAGGGCCACCGCCGGGCCGCCGGCATTGAGGGCGCCCGAGGCCTTGACGGTGTTCAGCAAGGTGCCGGTGCGGCCGGTGAAGTTGATGCGTGCATCGAACTGCACGGTGAGCTGCGCGCCCACGGGCAGCACGGCGCCGTCGGCCAGCAGGTTCGAGGCGGCGGCGGTGCCCTTGAAGGCGGGGTTGGGGGCGGCGACGGTGCCGCCGCTGGGTGCGGGCGCGATCACGATCGAGCCGGGCACGATGGTGTACTGGTTCGCGCCGGGCACGGCGGCTGCGGTGTAGGTGCCGAACTGCGTGGCGCCTGCGCCTTCCATCACGTCGGCGGCCTGCACGCCGTACAGCCATGACGTGCCGTAGTTGCGCACGTTGACGCTGAAGCGCACGGTGGCGGTGCCGTCGGTCTTGCCGTCGGTGCCGCGGTTCACGCGCGGGGTGGAGGCGGCCTTGGCCACGCCGATGCGCGCCTGGCTGGAGCTGATGACGATCGTGTTCGAGGGCACGGTGGCCGGGCCGGTGCCGTCGTTGTACTGGCTGTGCGCGGTGTTGCGGATCTCGCCCACCTGGTCGGCGTTGACCTTGACGGCGAACTGCATCGCGATGGACACGTTGCGCGCCACGGGCGTGGAGATGCCGATGGCCACTTCGACGGCCGAGGCGTCTTCGGCGGTGCGGTAGCTGAACGCCGGATCGTTGGCCAGGCGGTACAGCTTGACGGCGTTGGCAGCCGTGGTGCGCAGGGTGCCGGGCACGTACTGGGTGCCGGTGGGCACGGGGTCGCGCACGAGGACCAATGCGCTGGGTGCGCCGTTCACGAGCAGCGGCGTGTTGGTGGGCGCGATGACGTTGGACGGCTGCGCGTCCTGCGCGCCGATGTTGGTGCCCGAGACCGAGAAGTCGATGCGCGTCTGGCCAGGGATGACGTTGCCGGGGTAGCTGGCCGACTTGACCAGCTGCAGCGCGGCGGCGTTGCCGACGGTGACGGTGTCGCGGTTGATCGCGGTGAGGCCTTGCAGCGCGGTGGTGGCCGTGAGGCCCACGCAGGCCACGCCCGTCGCAGCCGTGGGGATCGTGCCCTGCACCAGCAGCGCGGCGGTCTCGCCGGGCTTGAGCGCGAGGGCGCCCGCGGCGTTGAGTTGCACCACCGGATCGGCCGCATCGACCACGCCGTTGTTGTTGCTGTCGCGCACCACGCGAAGCGCCGAGAGGTCGAGCGTGTCGGCCGCGCAGCCGCCGGCGTTGTTGGCCAGCGCCAGCGTGTAGGTGGAGGCGACGTTGCCGGTGTTGGTGAGCAGGTGGCTCAGCGTGACGATGCTCGCGGGCGGGCGCGACAGCGACTGGTCCTGCGTGAGCACCAGCGCTTCCACGGGCAGCACCGTGGCGATCACTTCGTTGGACGAGATGGTTTCGGTCTGCGCCAGGCCGTTGGGCACGTAGGTGCCCGTGGCGATGCTGCGGATCACGATGCCGGCCGGGGCCGGTGCGGCGTTCACCTGGGCGGCACCACCCAGCAGCAGCGCTGCGCCAGCGGCGAGCGCGGCAGCCCATCCGCGCCACGATGGCCGGTGTGTGCTCCTGGGATTGAAAGTGAACAGCATGCCGCGAACCCTTGATCGATCACCGCGTGGGGATCAGAAGAAACGAAAGAACTTTTTCGTTTGCGCCCTCGCCTCGACAGAGGAAGAGAGGGAAGGCGCAAAGGAAAAACGCACAGGCTTTCGCATGCCCTGTGCGAGGGAGCCGACGGGCTTGCGCTCGTCGGCCCCGCTTCACTCAGGTGAAGCTCAGTTGTTGACCTTCACGGAGAACAGCAGCGTGGCGCTGCCGCCAGGTGCCACGGTGTTGCTTGCGCTGCCGCAAGCCACGGTGGTGGCGGTGCTGCTGTAGGCCAGGGCCGTACCGGTCACGCCGGTGGACGTGCACTGGGTGGGGGCCGGAGGCTGCGTCGCACCGGTGAAGGAGGTGTAGGCCGGCACCGCGTCGTTGATCGACATGTTGGTGACCGGTGCCACGCCTTCGTTGGTCGCAACGACGCGGTACACGATGCACTCACCGGGCTTGGCGACCAGCGGAGCCGACGAGGACGGGACCTCGGCGCCATCGCAGTTCACGTCCAGTGCCTGCGTCTTCACGAGGCGCATCTGGCCCGTGATGACCGTGGTGATGTCGGTGGCCGAGGGGCTACCGCAAGCCGGGACGTCAGGGAAGGTCACCGTCACCTTGGCGGTGTCGATGGCGCCTGCCGTTGCACCGCCCGGTGCAAAGACCTTGACGAGCAGCTTCTGGGTCTTGCCACTGTCCAGGGCTGCGCCGGTAGGAGGAACCGCCGGAATGACTTCACCATTCGGATCCGACACCAGCGTGTCGCCTGCGTCGATCTGACCATTGCCGTTGTTGTCCACATACAGCGCCGTAGTCCAGCCTGCCGTCTGATCCGCGGAAGGCAACGAAGCGGTGACCCTGTACTTGGTGCCGCAGCTTTGCGCGCCGGTGATGGTCACCGTGTGGGCATACACAACCGAACCGCCGGGAGCGACCTGGCCGCTGTTGTTCGGCGTGAGCGTCGCGCCGTAGGTGTTGGCCGTGATCACGTTCACCGCATCCAGCTTCGTGTCCATCGCCACCACGCCCGTGGAGGTCGTGATGGTGGAACGCACCTGGAAGTAGATCCGCTGTCCCGTGACCGGCGTTTGCGTGGCAGGCGGCGTCACGCAGGCATCGACCTGCGTCGGGAGGGGAGCGCCGTTGGGCACGCTGATCGTGGTCCTCGCTGCGCCGGCGCAGGTAGCACCCGCATCCACGAACTTGACCGTCCAGCCCGCAGGCAGGCTGCCCGGGAAGCTGTTGGTCTGGCTCGCTGCCAGGCTGTAGACGTTGGCCACCGAGTCGTTGTTCTTGATGAACAACGTGAAGATCGTGCCCGTGCCTGCTGGCGTCGTGTTGGTGGTCGTCGGGTCCACGCTCGGGCCCGTGCCGATGTCACCCTTGAGCGAATCGTTGCTACCGCCGGTGGTGTTGGTCAGGTCGACCAGTACACCCGTTACTGCCGACAGCGTATCGCGCGTCGATTCCGTCTTGGTGCTGTCGCCCGCCGAGGTACCGATGACGATCGTACTGCCGCCCGCGCCCGGTGCTGCCGAGGCCGGCAGTGTGGCCGC
Organism: Variovorax sp. GW822-FHT04A09; assembly: GCF_058801005.1. Classification (NCBI taxonomy): domain Bacteria; kingdom Pseudomonadati; phylum Pseudomonadota; class Betaproteobacteria; order Burkholderiales; family Comamonadaceae; genus Variovorax; species Variovorax sp. GW822-FHT04A09. Next base: position 2,226,695 of record NZ_JBXAMV010000001.1, read on the forward strand.
CAGCACGAACTTCACGCTGCCGTTGGCCGGCACAGGACCGGTGTCGGGAATGCCGTCGCCGTTGTTGTCGATCAACGGCGTCAGGCCGTCGGCGGCGAAGAACTTGAAGGTCGTGCCCGCCGGGAACGTGTTGCTCGGCGTGCCAATCGCAGGCACGGCAAGGTTCACGATGTCAGCCGCATTGCCGATGTTGAACACGGTCTGCGTGAACTTCACCGTGGTGCCGGCCCCAGCAGTGGCGACGGTCGTGGTGTCGGCCACGGTCGTGTTGGGGTTGCCTGCGCCGGTGTCCTTCGAGTCCACGGGGCTGGCACTGACGTCGGCCGAGCCGAGGATGATGCCGAAGGTGCCCACGACGTTGTAGCTCGCGGGGTTGGTCGGCGAACTCGGGTTGTTCGTATTCGTCGAACTGGTGTCGTCCGGCGCAGTAACCGGGTTGTACTTGGCCGTGTTGGTCGTGGTCGACGTGCCGATGGCCGCCGTGTTATTGACCATCACAACGAAGCTCACCGTCTGCGTGACGTTCTGCGGCAGCGAAGCCACCACGAAGGCCAGCGAGTTGCCGGTTGCGGAGAAGTCGATACCTGATTGGTCGTCTCCCGACGCGTCGGTCAACGCGGTGCCCGGAATATTGCTCCAGACTGCCGAGCCCGGGACGTAGGTGAAACCGCTGGGCAGCGTATCAGTCATCACAAACTTGCCCGCTGCGGCACCGGTATTGTTGAACTTCAGCGTGTAGGTGGTGTAAACGCAGCCTGTTGCTGGCGCGCCTGCACTTGCGACGTCAGCGACGCAACCAGCCACAGAACGCGGACCGTTCACCGAAGCGGCGGGCCACGGCTTGGCACCGTTGTTCACCCAGTTGACCGCCGGAACGCTCAGGCTCTTGGTGGCATTGAAGGCCGCCTTGTCCGTGAGGTTCACGTTGTCCACGTCGGCTGCCTGCGTGTTGCCAGCCGCGTACAGCGCCGGCGTACCCGCCGTGGCTGTGATGGTCGCAGCCACCGGCGAGGTGAACGTACCCGACGATGCCGTGCTCGGGATCGAGTACGCAACGACGAACGGGAAGGTGCCGTTGTTGCCCGCGACCGTCTGGGCCGGAACATTACAAACGGCCCCCAGGGTCGCGGTACACAGCGCGGCCGTGCTGTCGGGCACGCCGTCGGCGTTCGCGTCGGCGAACACTTCGACCTTGGTGAAGCCGTTCGGGCTGGCCGGTGCGGCCACGCTCAGCGTGAACGTGTCGGTGCCGTTGCCGGTGTTGGTCAGCACGTGCGGTGCGTACACGGTCGTGCCCGCGGCGCCGGTCTTCGTGTTGACCACGTTGGTCGTCACGGTGGTGTAGGTGTCCAGGTTGAACGAGCCGACCTGCTGCACCGTCGTCTGCACGAGGTTGGAGGTGGCCAGTTGGCTGGCGCCGTTCGGGTCCAGGTAAGTGGCCGAAGCCTGGTTACCGATGATGGTGTTGGCGGGTGGAGCCGCAGCGAGTGCGCCGGAACTTCCAAAAAGGAAGCTCAGCGTCAGGGCTGCTGCGCCCGCCCAGAGCGCGCGCGGCGCGGGGCCGGTGCGACGGGCAGACAAGGTAGGGATCACTTGGGTTTCTCCTCGGGGGTTGGGGTCAAAAAAGGTCAAAAAAAGGACGAACTCACCCCGGCCGGGGATTTCCGCGAACGGAAACCGGCAATGGAAAAACCAGCGGGGTTTTGAAGAAAAGAGAGAACCGGCCGTCAGGGCGGCTCAGGGCCGCCGACGGTCGTCGTCAGCGCGGGAAGCTCAGGGCGTGCTGCGCGCAACCTTCTGCGCGTCGGCACCAGCGGCCACCGGCGCGGGCGGCACCACCGTCTCGACCTTGGCGCGCGCGGTCACCGCGGCCGAGCCGTTGGCGGGCAGCTGGCCCAGCGTCCAGCGCAGCGAGCGGTACTCGTTGTAGGGAACCGGCTCCGACTTGCCGTTGACGACGCGCGCCAGCGGCTCGGCGGCAAAGGCGCCGTCCTTCGTCGCGGCCTTGACCAGCGTCGCGCCGGGCTTGGCGGTCTTGGGCAGGTATTCCAGGCCTTCGGGGATCGGCAGGTTGGCCACCAGGCCGGTGACGGCCTTGCCCGTGTGGTTGGTGTAGGTGGCCGTGTACTCGAGCACGTCGCCCGGCTTGACCGAATCGGCCGCCAGCAGCTGCTCCTTGCCTTGCGCGTCCTTGACCACCTTGGCCTGCGTCAGCACGACCGCGACGGTCTTCTTCTGCGCGGCCTCGGTGGGCGCGGGCGCGGCCTTCGTGCCCTGCGCGGCGGCCATGCCGCCCAGCCCCAGGGTCATGGCCACGCCGAGCCCCAGGCCGAGGCGAACGGTCAGCCGGACCACCGGCGACATGAATGAATTCACTTGAGACGAACTTCCGATAGACATAGACAACTCCTAAAAAACAACTTCAAAGCCAGACCGAGGCAACACGAAGATCAAACCGACTTGACCTGTGGCCTCGCGAATTGGCGTCGAAGCCATTTCCCAGCCACTTGCAGCACACCACTGACACACCGGCATCGGCGGCGACCGCCTCCGATGCCCACTCTCGGCCTCACGCAAGCACGCCCTTTTCGAGCCGCCTCCATGAGCCATTTACCACGTTCATATTATTTTCTGAATGTTTACAAAAACAATCGAACGTCCGCGATCCGCCACTTGCAATGGCCGAGGGTTCCGTGAAAATGTCACGAGAGGCCCTCCAAAGTTAACAACTGTGAATACAGATGTAATCTGGACGTCTGCTTAGATTGTGAATAAACCTGCAATTGGAGTGTGATCAATTTCACAAGCGGATCGCCTCCAAGTTGTTGATGCGTTTGAATAATTTCACTTCCACATCAACCCTCGGCCTCACGATCCCCCAGTGTTTCAAGGGAGAAACGAGGCCCTTCGAGCGGCTTCGGACTGGCCCCTGGGGCCACTTCGAAACTAAATTTACAAATTCACAGACTGTGTAATCAGGCGCCGTGAATTTCAGATCCTGCGTGCACGCCCTGTCCCCCAATGGTTTCAATCACGGGCTTCGCGAAATACGGTTTGATGGATTTTTCAAAATCCAATTCCATTCAACCAGGCACGGCTGCGCAATTGGCCTGAATTCAATTCAAGCCAATCCCGGCCGGCTCACTTCGCCGGAATTCATTCGTTGGTCTGTCGACGCCCGGCCTCAATTCGGAGGCGAATGGGCGAGCGTCTTTTTTCAAGGTGACCTTACGTCACCCCTTCGGATGCCGCGGGCGCTGCCCGCGAAAACTCACTTGCCGTGCCGGTTGTGCGCGCGCTCCAGCGTGTAGCCCACGCCGTAGAGCGAGCGCACGCGGAATTCGCCCGCCACGATCGATGCCAGCTTCTTTCGCACGCGCGACACCAGCGCATCGAGCGAGCGGCTGGCGCCCAGCTCCCCGTTGCATCGGGGCCCCTGGGGCAGTTGCTGCCGCGACACGGGCGTGTCGAGGTGGCGCACCAGCACCCGGGCGATCTCGAATTCGCTCGGCGTCATGATGGCTTCGCGGCTCGCGTACTCGACCGCGAGGCGGCTGCGCACGAGCTGGAAACCGTAGAGGCCGTGCGGCTTCGCGTTCCTGCGCAGCGATTTCCTGCCGCACAGCGTCGACACGCGCGCCACGACCTCTTCCGCGTTCCAGGGGCTCACCAGGAAATCGTCGACATCGAACACCGACACGCGGGGCGTTTCCAGCACGCCGCGCGACCGGGTCAGCACGACCACCGGCGCCGTGGCCGCACGGCTGGCGCCGATGCCGAACAGGATTTCCGGCAGCGCGCCCTCCATCGTCTCGCCCATCAGCAGGAAGAGCCCGACGCCGGGCATCGAGGCGGCCTCCAGCAGGTCTTCCTCGTTGACCACGCACAAGGGGCTGAAGCCGGCGTCCTTCAACCGGCCTCGCAGCCAGTCGATCTCTTCGCCGGAATCCGTCAGCACCACCACACGACCGTTTTTCTGTTCCACCCTGTCCACCATCGCTTCCCTTTTCATCGTTCCCCGCATGCCTCTCACAATGGAGTGGAATGTATTAACGTTTATGTACAGTCGATAGGGAAAAGTGCCGATATTGACCAACGGAAACAGGTAGCCCTGTTCTTTTGTCATCGTGTGCAAACAAACTCACACTAATGGGGCGTCACCCCCTCGACACGGGCGGATGGAATCCCGGATCAGCCTTCCATTCCACGAAGGCCGAACGCGCTCAAACCCTCTCGGAAGTGGCCTCGGACGCAGGGGCCGCCTTGCGCGCGGACAGCCTTTCGAGCAGCCCGACGAGCCAGCACATCGGGCAGCCGCGCAGCAGCAGCAAGGCGCCGATGACGGCGGGCGGCGCGATCCAGGGATGGGCGGACGACAGCAGCACCGCCAGCGCGATGAGCGCCAGGGCGCCCGCGCCGCGAAGCAGATGCCAGGTGATGGAAACAGAACACATGGTGCAGGGCTCCTTGGGAATGGACACCTGCAAGAGAGGCGGCGAAACGCCGAAACGGTTCGCGCCCCCCTCCTCACCCTCCGGCCGGCTCGAGCACGAACGCGAAGTCCAGCGTGTGGAACGGCCCCTCTTGCACGCTGCCGTCGGGCGCGCGGCCCGGGCCATGCGCCGCGAAGTCGCCGATGAGCGAGCTGCGCACGCCGAACACCGCGTCGCTGTCGAGGTACGGATCGCCCTCGCGGAAGACGTGCGTGATCAGCGTCTCGTAGCCCGGCGCCTGCACCATGAAGTGCACGTGCGCGGGCCGCCACGGATGGCGCCGGGTCGCGCGCAGCATGGCGCCCACCGGCCCGTCGGTGGGAATCGGATAGGCCACCGGCGCCACGCCGCGAAACCACAGCCGCCCTTGCGCGTCGGTGCGCAGCACCGCCCGCCCCTGCATGCGGTCGCCGGGCCGCTGCACGTCGTAGAAGCCTTCGGCATCGGCCTCCCACACATCGACCACCGCACCGGCCACGGGCTCGCCGTCGCGCCCGCGCACGGTGGCCTGCACGAACAGCGGCTCGCCCACCGCGCCCGCCGCGATGTCGCTGCCCAGCGGCAGCTGCGGCGCGCCGGCCACGTGGAAGGGGCCGAACACGGTGGCCTCGGTGGCCTGCGGGCTCTTGGCGTGGTTCATGGCCACGGTGAGCATCGACAGGCCCAGGGTGTCCGACAGCAGGATGAACTCCTGGCGCTGCGCGTCGCACTTCTGGCCCGTGGCGGTGAGGAAGTCAATGCCCGCGGCCCACTCGGCCTCGGTGAGCCTCACTTCGCGCGCGAAGTCGTGCAGGTGGCGCACCAGCGCCGACAGCACTTCCTTCAGGCGCGCGTCCTCGCAGCCGGCCATGCGCTCGAGCACGGCGGCGGTGATGGTGTGTTCATCGATGTTGCGCATGGGCGTCGGGCTCCGGGTGGGAAGAAGGCGCGTGCGCCGCCAGGCGCCGCTGCGTCGGGAACAGGGACCAGGCCCAGCGCTGCTGCGCCCAGCCCCACAGCCCCTGCTTGAAGAAGATCGTGGCCACGATGGCCAGCAGCCCGAGCCCCAGCAGGTACCAGGTGCCGTAGTCGCTCAGGAACTTGTTCAGCGCCCAGAACACCAGCGCGCCCACCAGCGGCCCTTCGATGCGGCCGATGCCGCCGATCACGACCATGAAGATCGCGAAGGCGGTCCAGTTCGGCGCGAAGGCCGCGTCGGGGCTGATGCGCAGGTTGCCCACGAAGTACAGCGCGCCCGCCAGCCCGGCGCCGAAGGCCGCCACCACGTACACCGCGAGCTTCATGCGCGCCACCGGGATGCCTTGCGATTCGGCGGCCATCTCGTTGTCGCGAATCGCCAGCAGCGCCAGCCCGAAGCGGCTGCGCAGGAACAGGTAGACCAGCGACACCGCCGCCACCACGCAGCCCAGCGCCATCCAGTAGGTGACGCTCTCGCGCGTGGCGCGCTCGATGCCGCGCAGCGCCGTGAGCGTGGTGCCCGAGCCGCCGCCCACCGCCGACACGTTGGCGAAGCTGAGCCGGAACACCTCGGCGATCACCCAGGTGCCGATGGCGAAGTAGCCGCCCGACAGCCGGAAGGCGACGAAGGACACCGGCACCGCGATCAGCGCCGCGGCCAGCGCGCCGAGCGGGATCGCCACGAACGGATTCACGCCCGCGAAGTTGCCCAGCATCAGCATCACGTAGCCGCCGAAGCCGAAGAAGGCCTGCTGCCCGATGCTGACCATGCCGCCGTAGCCGGCCAGCAGGTTCCACATCATCGCGAAGATGAAGTAGCAGGCGATCTCGACGAACTCGCGCATCCAGCTGGGCTCGCCCCAGAAGGGCAGCGTGGCGGCCACCGCCACCAGCGCGGCGGCGGTCCAGCCCGCGCGGCGGCTGCTGCCGGTGTCGATGGTGACGACGACGGAAGCCATGGCGTTCAGTCCAGCTGCAGCTGCACGCGCGCGGCCACCTGGCCCCAGCGCTGGTGTTCGGCGCGCAGGCGGCGCGCCGCTTCTTCGGGCGTGTTGGCCACCACCTCGAGGTCCATGGTGGCCAGCCGCTCGCGCAGCTCGGGCGCGGCCAGCGCCTTCGCCACCTCGGCCTGCAGGCGCGCCACCACGGCCGGCGGCGTGGCGCGCGGCATGGCCATCATCTCGGCGAAGCTGGCGTCGTAGCCCTTCACGCCCGCTTGCGCCACGGTCGGCACCGTGGGCTGGCTGCCCAGGCGCTTGCTGCCCGACACGGCGATGGCCACCAGCTTGCCGTCGCGGATGATCGGGCCGACCGTCGGCGAGGCCAGGAAGCCGCAGGGCACCATGCCGCCCATCACGTCCTGCATGGCCGGGCTCGGGCCGCGGTAGGGCACGTGCTGCATCTGCACGCCGGCGTCGGCCAGCAGCATTTCCATGGCCATGTGGCCGGGCACGCCGGGGCCGCCCGAGGCATAGCTCATGGGCTTGGCCCGGGCCGCGGCCAGCAGCTCGGGCAGGGTCTTGATGCCGGCGCCGGGAAAGCACACCAGCTCCTGGCTGAACGCCGCGAGCTGGGTCACGGGCACCAGGTCTTCCATCGGGCGGATGGCGAGCTTGCGGTACAGGTGCGGGTTGATGGTCAGCATGGTGTCGGGGCCGACCAGCACCGTGTGGCCGTCGGTGGCGCGCGCCACCTCCTGCATGCCGATGTTGCCGCCCGCGCCCGGCTTGTTGTCGACCACCACGGGCTGGCCCAGCGCCTTCTGCAGGGCCGGCTGCATCAGCCGCGAGACGATGTCGCCCGGCGCACCGGCCGGGAAGGCCACCACCAGCCGCACGGGCTTGGTGGGCCAGGTGTCGGCGGCGTGGCCGGGCGCAATGGAGGCGAGCACGGCGGCTGCCGCCATGCAGGCCGCGAGAGGTCGGCGGAAAGCGTTCATGGGATGTCTCCTTTTCTTGAAATGGGGTGCGCTGCCGCCTACCAGGCGCCGATGAGGATGCCGGCCGCCAGCTCGCGAGCGTTCCAGCGCGCGATGTCCTCGGGCGCCACCGTGGGAAAGCGCCGCCGCTGGCGCAGCCAGTCGAACAGCAGGCCCAGCATCTGCTCGCGCACCGCGGCCAGGGCCGGGTCGCGGCCCAGGTCGACCAGCTCGTCGGGGTCGGCCTGCATGTCGAACAGCTGCGGCGGCAGGTCTTCGAAGTGCACGAACTTCCAGCGGCGCGTGCGCAGCATCGTCATGTGGCAACGCTCGACGGGCTGGGCCAGCGGCAGGCGCACCTCGTCGCGGAAGGCGAAGCTGTTCTCGCACACCACCAGGTCCTTGCCGGCCGCGCCGGCGTGGCCGTGCAGCAGCGGACTCAGCGACTGCCCTTCGAGCCATTCGGCCGGCTGCGGCAGGCCCAGCGCGTCGAGCATGGTCGGCACGAGGTCGATGCACTCGACCAGCGCGTCGCTCACCGTGCCGCGGCGCGCATCGGCCTCGGCGCGCGGGTCGACCACGATCAGCGGCACCTTCACGATCGGGTCGTGGAACAGCTCCTTCTCGCCCAGCCAGTGGTCGCCCAGATAGTCGCCGTGGTCGCTGGTGAAGACCACCAGCGTGTCGCGGTCCAGCCCCTGTTCGGCCATGAAGGCGAAGAGCCGGCCGAGCTGGTCGTCGACCTGCTTCACGAGCCCCATGTAGGTCGGCACCACGGTATTGCGCACCTCGTCGCGGCTGAAGTTGCGGCTCACGGTCTCGCGCCGGAAGCCTTCGACCACCGGGTGGGCGTCGACGCGCTCGGCCTCGCTGCGCACCACGGGCCGCATGTCGTCGGGCCCGTACATCGCGTGGTACGGCGCGGGCGCCACGTAGGGCCAGTGCGGCTTGATGTACGACAGGTGCAGCACCCAGGGCGCGTCGCCGGCCTCGCGCATGAAGTCGATCGCGCGCTCGGTCGTGTAGGGCGTCTCGCTGTGCGCGCCGGCGATGTGCGCGGGCCGGTCGGCCCAGCGCATCTGCCAGCCGCTCAGAATCTCGCCGTCGGGGCCGCGGCCCGAGTTGGCGAAGTCATGCCAGGGGTTGTCCGATTCGTAGCCCTGCGCGCGCAGCCAGTCGCAGTAGGCATTGCCCGTGACCTTGAAGCCCGGCGGCCAGATGCCGTCGTCGCGCGCATAGGGCTCGAAGCCGCCTTCCATCGCGAGCCGGCCCGCGCCCTGCGTCGGGTCGATGCCCAGGCGGCGCGCGCCCTCGGTGTCGGCCTCGACGTGCGTCTTGCCGACCAGCGCGCAGCGCACGCCGTGCGGGCGCAGGTGGTCGCCCAGCGTCTTCTGCCCCACCGACAGCGGCACGAAGTTCCACATCGTCCCGTGGCTGCTGACATAGCGGCCGGTGTAGGTCGACATGCGCGAGGCGCCGCAGACCGCGCCCTGCGCATAGGCATGGCTGAAGCGCACGCCGCGCGCGGCCAGCGCATCGATGTGCGGGGTCTGCAGCCGCGGGTGGCCGTAGCACGAGAGGTGGTCGGCGCGCAGCTGGTCGCACATGATGAACAGCACGTGCCTGAGCGGCGCGGGAGAAGTCTTGTCGGTCATGTCAGCAGGTCAGCGTGTCTTGGGGAACAGTCCCTGCGGCCGCAGCACCAGCACCGCGAGGAACACGAGATGGCCGAACCAGATGCCCCAGCCCGGATCGATGCGAAAGCCGATCTGCTGCGCGATGCCAAGGATCATGGCGCCGGCCAGCGTGCCCCAGAACGAGCCCATGCCGCCGATGATCACGGCCTCGAAGGCAAACAGCAGCAGCAGCGGACCGTCCGACGGCGACACCGTGGTGCGCATGCCCTGCAGCGCGCCGGCGATGGCGATCAGCACGAAGGCGATGCCCGTGGCCAGCGCATACACCTGCTTGGCCTTCAGCCCCATCAGCTCGGCGATCTCGCGGTCGTCGGACACCGCGCGGAAGGTGCGGCCCAGCGGCGTACGCGTGAACATCCACTGCATCGCGCCCGTGGCCGCCACCGCGACCGCCAGGATCACCAGCGGCAGCGCCCCCAGCGCCAGCGTGTCGCCCAGCGGCACCGAGGCGGTGGCCAGCGCGCCGACCTCGATGGCGCGCGGGTCGGCCGAGAACAGCTCCAGCAGCAGGTTCTGGATCACGATCGACAGGCCGAAGGTCACGACCAGCGAGGGCAGCGGGTCCTTGCCCAGCGTGCCGTTGAGCACGTGGCGCTGCAGCAGGTAGCCGAAGCCGAAGGCCAGCGGCAGCACCGCGAGCACCACCCCCCATGGCACAGATGCGCCGGTCATCGAGACGCCGGCGATCACCGCGAAGGCGCCCAGGATGATGAAGTCGCCCTGCGCCGTGTTGGTCAGCCGCATGACGCCGAACATCAGCGACTGGCCGAGCGCGAACAGCGTGTAGAGGCCGCCGAGCAGCACGCCCTGGAGCAGGGTTTCAAGCATGGCGCTCCTCGAGGCCGAAGTAAGCCTGCGATATCTGCTCGGGCGTGAGTTCGTCCGAGCGCCCCGTGAGCGACACGCGCCCGTCCTGGAAGCAGTACACGCGCTGCGACACCTGCCGCGCCATGCGCACGTCCTGCTCCACGATCACGACCGTCATGCCCTCCCCCGTGATGGCCGGCATGGCCGCATAGATCTCGCGGATGACGACCGGCGCCAGGCCGAGCGAGAGCTCGTCGCACAGCAGCACCTCGGGGTTGCTCATGAGCGCGCGGCCCAGCGCCACCATCTGCTGCTGCCCGCCCGACAGCGAGGTGGCGGGCTGGCGCCGCTTCTCGGCCAGGATCGGGAACAGGCCGTACAGGCGCTGCAGGTTCCACGGCCCCGCGCGGCGCGGCGTGGCGCCCATCAGCAGGTTCTCTTCCACGCTGAGGCTCGGGAACAGGCGCCGGCCTTCCGGCACCATCGCCAGGCCGCGCCGCACGATCTCGCCGGGCGGCAGGCCGCCGATGGGTTCGCCCTTGAAGCGGATCGCGTCGGACGGCGCGCGCAGCAGCCCCGTGAGGCTTTTCAGGAAGGTCGACTTGCCCGCGCCGTTGGCGCCGATGACCGCCACCAGCTCGCCCGCCGACAGCGTGAAGTCGATGCCGAACAGCGCCTGCGCATCGCCGTAGAAGGCCTGCAGGCCGTGGGTGTCGAGCAGCGCGTTCATGCCTCGATCCCCATGTACACGCGCCGCACCTCGGGGTCGTTCATCACCGCGCGCGGCGCGCCTTCGGCGAGTTGCTGCCCGAAGTTGATGACGAACAGCCGGTCGGCCAGCGACAGCAGCGCATGCACGACGTGCTCGATCCAGATCATGGTCACGCCGCGCGCCTTGATGCGTTTCAGTTCCGCCACCAGCACCGCCGCCTCGGGCTCGGTGAGCCCGCCCGCGATCTCGTCGAGCAGCAGCAGGCGCGGCTTGGTCGCCAGCGCGCGCGCCAGCTCCAGCCGCTTGCGGTCGAGCAGCGTGAGCCCGCCGGCCGGCTTGTTGGCGTGCGGCGCCAGGCCGGTCTGGGCCAGCACCTCGTGCGCCGTCTCCCAGGCCTCGCGCTCGGCCTGCTGGCCGCCGAAGCAGGCGGCGGTGACGAGGTTCTCGAACACGCTCATGTGGCCGAAGGGCTGCGGCACCTGGTAGCTGCGGCCGATGCCGGCGCGGCAGCGCTGGTGCGGGCGCAGCCGCGTCACGTCGCGGCCCGCGTACTCCACGCGGCCGGCGTCGACGCGCGCGTCGCCCGAGATCAGGTTGAACAGCGTGGTCTTGCCCGCGCCGTTGGGCCCGAGGATGCCCAGCGTCTCGCCCTCGGCCACCGCCAGCGTGATGCCGTCGGTGACCTTGAGCGCCCCGTAGGACTTGCTCACGCCGTGCAAGGCCAGCAGCGTCATGGCAGCCGTCCCTCAGAGCAGGCGCAGCGCGCCGCCGGTGGGGATCGCTTTCGCGGCCTCGTTGTTCACCAGCGTCAGCTCCACCTTGCGCTGCTTGCCCTTGCCCCACTGGCCGAGCACCAGCGGCGTCTTGCTGACGTTCTTGAACGGGCCCTGCCCGCTCCACTTCACGGGACCGACCACGGAGTTGATCGAGGTCGCGGCCACGGCATCGCGCACGTCGCCGGCCTTGAGCGACTTCGATCGCGACAGCGCGTTCGCCGCCACCTCGAACAGCGCATGCGCGAAGCCGATGGGCTGCGTCCACTGCTTCTTGGTGCCAGCTTCGTAGGCCTCGGCCAGCGCCTTGGCGCTTTGCTGCGTGAGGCTGGAGCTGAAGGGATGCGACGGGCTCCACCACACCTCGGTCGACAGGCCCTCGCCCAGGTCGCCCAGCGCCTCGATGGCGCCCGGGAACAGCAGCGCCTTGCCGAGCGTGATCACCTTGGGCCTGAACCCCTGCTGGCGCGCCTGCGTGAGGAAGGTCTTGGCGTCGGGCGGGATCACCACGCCGGTGACGATCTCGACGTTGTCGCGCTTGAAGGCCGCGATCTGCGCGCTGAAATCCTGCGTGCCGTTCTGGAAGCGACCGGGGTCGGTGAGCGTGAAGCCCATCTGCGCGAGCGGCTTGGGAAAGCCCAGTTCCTTGTCGCCCCAGGCGTTGCCGTCGCCGTCGTTGGGGAACAGGCCGCCGACCTTCTTGTTGGTGGCCACGGTCTTCCAGCCGTTGGTGAAGGTGGCGATGACATCTTCGAGCCCCCAGAACAGGTGGTAGGTCCAGTTGAAGCCCTTGGCCGGGTCACCCTTGCGGCCGAAGAACCAGGGCTGCCACGGCACCACGCTGGAGATGCACGGCACCTCGTTGAGTTCGCAGGCGTCGCTCACCGGGTTGGCGGTCTCGGGCGTGCCGGCCGTGAGCACCAGCGCGACCTTGTCCTTCAGGATCAGGTCGTTGGCCACCTCGCCCGCGCGGTTGGGGTTCGACTGGCTGTCCTTGAGCACGATCTGCACGGCGTACTTCCTGCCGCCGACGGAGAGGCCGTCCTTGAAGGCGGCCTTCATCTGCTCGATCACCCACTTGTCGGCCTCGCCGAAGGGCGCGAGCGGCCCGGTCTGCGGCGACACGTAGCCGATCTTGAGCGTGTCGGCGGCGAACACCAGCGGCGCGGCGCCCGTGGCGGCAAGCGCGGCGGCGGCCTGCGTGAACTGTCTGCGGTTGAATGTCATGCCTGTCTCCTTCGTTGTTCGTGTGTGTCTTCGATGCCCGCGCCGTGGGCTAGCCCGGCGGCTCGCCGTCGAAGGCGCGTTGCAGCAGCGCGCGGATCGCGTCGCGCTCGGCCGGGCCGAAGGGCCGCGGATTCCAGTACGGGTTGGCGACGGCGATGTCGGCCGCGCGGTCGAGGTCGGCGACGCGCATGCCGATGTCCTTCAGCGCCACCGGCGCGCCGTTGTCGCGCGCCAGCGCAAAGACCGCCGCCGGCGCCGACACGCCGCCGAGCGCGCGCGCGATGCGCGCCATGGCACGCGGCGCGGCCTGCGCGTTGAACGCGAGCGCATGCGGCAGCACCACCGTGTGCACCTCGGCGTGCGGCAGGTTGAAGCTGCCGCCCAGCGTGTGGCACAGCTTGTGGTGCAGGGCCATGCCCACCGCGCCGAGCACGCCGCCGCAGAGCCAGGCGCCGTAGAGCGCATCGGAACGTGCGGCCAGGTCGTTGGGCTGCACGCGGATCGCCGGCAACGCGCGTGCGAGCGCGGCGATGCCTTCCTCGGCCATCAGGTCCATCACCGGGTTGCTGTCCTGCGCGTACAGGCCTTCGGCCGCGTGCGCGATGGCGTTGATGCCGCTGGTCACGCTCAGGCCCACGGGCAGCGTGCGCGACAGCTCGGGGTCGTAGATCACGGTGCGCGGCAGCACGCGCGGGTCCTTGCCGGTCTTCTTCAGCCCGTTCTCGGTGAGGCCGTAGATCGGCGTCATCTCGCTGCCCGCGTAGGTGGTGGGAATGGCGACGATCGGCAGTCCCGACTCCAGCGCGATGGCCTTGCCCAGCCCCGTGGTGGAACCGCCGCCCAGCGCCACGGCGCAGTCGGCACCGAGTCGGCGCGCCAGGTCGCGGGCCTCGCGCGCCGTTTCCACGGGCACGTGCATCACGGCGCGGTCGAACAGGCCGGCCGCCTGCGCGCCGAGCGAGGCCGCCACGCGCTCGGCCTGCGGGCGCTGCTCGGGCGTGCACAGCACCAGCGCCTTTTTCGCGCCCAGCGCATCGATCTCGCGCGCCAGGTGGCGCAGCGAACCGGCGCCGAACACCACGCGCTGCGGATGGGTGGTGTGGATGAAGTCGTGCATGGCGCGCTCCTTTCTGTCTGGCTATTCGAGGCTCAGGCGGCGCTCGCGCACCAGCCGGGCCCACTTGTCCTGCTCGGTGCGCAGCACAGCGGCGAACTGCTCGGGCGTGTTGGCGATGCCGGTCAGGCCCTGTTCGCGCAGCCGCTGCTGGAACGCGGGCTCGGTCACGATCTTTCGCACCTCGGCCTGCAGCCGGTCGACCACGGCGCGCGGCGTGCCGGCCGGGGCCAGCAGGCCGACCCAGGAGTTCACCTCGAAGCCGGGGTAGCCGCTCTCGGCCACGGTGGGCACGTCGGCATAGGCGGCCACGCGCTGCGCGCCGGTCTGGGCCAGGGCGCGCAGCCGGCCCGCGTTGACATGCGGCTGGGCCAGCACGGCCGAGAGGAACATCATCTCGACCTGTCCGCCCAGCAGGTCCTGCTGGGCCGGCCCACCACCGCGATAAGGGATGTGCGTGACGAAGGTGCCGCTCACGGCCTTGAAGTACTCGGCCGTGAGGTGGTTGCTCGAGCCCGGCCCGACGCTGGCGTAGTTCAGGCGCCCCGGCTGCGCCTTGAGCAGGCCGACGAAGCGCACGAAGTCCTTGGCCTCGACCTTCGGGTTGACCACCAGCACCAGCGGGTTGCTCGCCACCTGCGTCACGGGCTGCAGGTCTTTCGCGATGTCGAAGCTCAGCTTCGGATAGACCAGCGGGTAGGTCGCGTAGCTGTCGAACACCATCAGCAGCGTGTGGCCGTCGGGCGCCGCGCGGGCCACCTCGGCCCCCGCCAGCGTGCCGCCGGCGCCGCTGCGGTTGTCCACGATCACGGTCTGGCCGAGCGCGGCCTGCAGGCGCGGCTGCAACTGGCGCGCGACGGTGTCGACGATGCCGCCCGGCGGAAAGCCGACGACCAGCCGCACCGGCTTGGTCGGCCAGGCCGGTGCCTGGGCCTGCGCGGCCATGCCCCACAGCAAGGTGCAGGCGACCAGGGCCCGGGAAAGGATCGAGAAAGACATCGTGTGCGTCCGTCGGGTTGGAAAGAAAAAGGAAAACGTCAGCGCACGAAGTGCGGCGGAATCTGCGCGTCGACGTTGACCCACACGCTTTTCACCTGCGTGTACTCGCGCATCGCGTCGAAGCCCATCTCGCGGCCGTAGCCGCTCTGGCCCACGCCGCCGAAGGGCGAGCCGGGGTTCACGCGCTTGTAGCTGTTGATCCAGACCATGCCGGCGTGCAGGTCGCGCGCCACCTTGTGGGCGCGCTGCAGGTCGCGGGTCCACAGGCCGCTGCCCAGGCCGTAGTCGGTGCCGTTGGCGATCTGCATCGCCTCTTCATCGGTCTTGAAGGTGAGCACGGTGACGAAGGGGCCGAACACCTCTTCCTGCGCCACGCGGTCCTGGTACGAGCGGGCGCGCACCACGGTCGGCTGCACATAGCAGCCCTGCGCCAGGTCGCCGCCGGGCGCGCCGCCGCCCGCCAGCACCTCGCCGCCCTGCGCCTGCGCCACCTCGACGTAGCTCAGCACGCGGTCACGGTGCTGGGCGCTCGTGAGCGGACCCATCTCGGTGGCCTCGTCGAGCGGGTTGCCCAGGCGGATGGATTGGGCCAGCGGAATGAACTGGTCGAGGAAGGCGTCGGCGATCTTCTCGTGCAGCATCAGCCGCGAGCCCGCGATGCAGGCCTGGCCCTGGTTGTGGAAGATGGCCCAGGCGCTGCCGTTCACGGCGGCCTGCAGGTTGGCATCCTCGAACACGATGTTGGGGCCCTTGCCGCCCAGCTCGAGCTGCACCTTCTTCAGGTTACCCGCGCTGGCCTGCACGATGCGCCGGCCGGTGGCGGTGCTGCCGGTGAAGGCGATCTTGGCGATCTCGGGATGCTCGGCGATGTACTGGCCCGCCACGCTGCCCAGGCCCGGCAGCATGTTGACCACGCCGGGCGGCACGCCGGCCTCGGCCATCAGCTCGGCGATGCGCAGCGAGGTGAGCGGCGTGATCTCGGCCGGCTTCATCACGATGCAGTTGCCGGCCGCGAGCGCGGGCGCCATCTTCCAGCTCGTGAACATGAGCGGGAAGTTCCACGGCACCACCTGGCCGACGATGCCGACCGGCTCGCGCAGCGTGTAGTTGAGAAAGCCCTCTTCCACCGGAATGGTCTCGCCCTGGAACTTGTCGGCCATGCCGCCGAAGTAGCGAAAACACGCGGCGGTGCGCGGCACGTCGAGCCGGCGCGAGTCGCGGATCGGGTGGCCGGTGTCCAGCGATTCGAGCCGCGCGAGTTCTTCGCCGTTGGCCTCGATGAGATCGGCCAGCTTCAGCAGGATGCGCCCGCGGTCGGCGGCGGCCATGCGGCTCCATTTGGGGAACGCGCGCTTGGCGGCGGCCACGGCCTTGTCGACGTCGGCCTTGCCGGCCAGCGCGACCTGGGCGATGGGCGTGTTGTCGTGCGGGTTCAGCGTGGCGAGCGTCTCGCCGGATTCGGCGTCGACGAAACGGCCGTCGATGAAAAGCTGGTGGCGGATGGAAAGAGCGGGCATGGGTTCTCCTCGCCCTCCCCGCGCGGGGAGGGCTGGATGGATGGGTGGCGGGAAGAAAGAAGCGGCGGCGGGCCGGCCGGTCAGAACTCGACCGGGATCTCGGGCGACTCGCCCTTCTGGATCTCGTAGACCAGGCTGGGCGAGCCGTTCTCCCACACCAGCAGCATCGAGCGCTTGGGGCTGAAGCCCTGGTGGCGGCAGTAGGCGGGCATGGCGGCCATGTCGCCGGCCTTCATGATCACGCGGGCCATGGGCTTGCCGGTGTTCTTGTCGCCGCAGTCCCAGTGGATCTCGTCGGTCATCTGGAAGAACCACTCGACGCGGTCGTTGCCGTGGATGATCGGCAGGATGTGCTCCTCGGTCGTCGGGCACATGTAGCTGTGCTTCACCACCGAGGTGAAGCTCGGGTTCCACGTGACCTGCGAGCGGCTCAAAAAGCCGAAGAGGTTGAAGGCGTGCACCTCGTTCTCGAAGCCGGGCTCGGGGTGCAGCTCGGGCTGGCCCTGCGGCACGTCGGCGAAGGCGCGATTGACCGGCGCGCCGCGCGCGTCGCTGCGCAGGTCGAGGTCGCCCTTCAGGCCCACGCAGCGCTTGGCCAGTTCGCGCGCCCGGGTGATCTTGGCGGTGTTGTTGCCACTCTTGCGGCCGTAGGGCGAGCCGGTTTCCTGCGGCGCGGCGAAGGGGTCGAAGGCCTCGTTGGTCCAGTCGTCGAGCATGGCCTCGAAGGTGGCGCGGATCTGCGCCGTGGGGAAGTTCTCGAGCAGGTCGATGCCCGCGTCCTTCATGGTGCCGTTGAAGCTGCCCGCATAGAGGTCGACCGAGTCGTAGTGGTTGATGGTGCCGAACACGTTGTCGAAATTGACCCAGCCGTAGAAGAAGCCCCAGGCCACGTCGCGCATCAGCGCACGCAGGTAGTTGCCGGCGTCCATGGTGTGGCTCATGGGACGCCCGTCGCGGGTCTTCCAGGTGATGTGGGCGAAGTACTCGTCCCGGCGGAAGCCGAAGCTGCCGAGCGAAAAATCCTTGTAGCCGAGCGTGGCATCGGGCTGCGATGCGATGACCTTGGCGAGTTCTGCGGGTGCGTTCATGGTGTGGCTCCTGGATGGCGGGTTCAGTGCGTCTGGCAGATGTCGGCCCATTTCTCGATCGACAGGTCGCCCTTGCAGGTCTGCAGCACGATCACGCCGGGGTCGCCGGTCACGCGGAACTGGTAGGCCGTGTTCTTGGGCAGCAGGCCCTGGTGGCCGCGCGAGAGCTTCATCCAGCCCATCTTCTTGCCCTTGGGTTCGCCCTTCACGAGCACCGCGCCGTTCTTCTCGGTGTCGGCCACGGCCTGGGCCGCATCGAGCTGCACGAGGTGCACCTCGACGTCGCCGTCCATCACCAGCGCGAACTCGTCGTGGGCGCAGGTGAACCAGGGCGAGGTGCCTTCGGCGCGCAGCGTTTCCAGCACGTAGATCTGGTTCTGGCCGAACACGACCTTCTCGTAGGGCTGGCTGATGCTGGCGATCTCGAAGCAGTTGGAGAACGCGTAGTGACGCACGTCGTCGTCGATGGGCTCGACGTGGCCTTTCTCGAAGTGCTTGAGGGACCCGAAGCGGGTCTGGTATGCGACGGTCATGGGTGTCTCCTGAGGTGCCGGACGATGCAGCGTGGTGGCTGCGATGTGTGCACTGTAGGAAACGGGGGGCGCGAGCGGTAGGCCCGAAACGCGGGCCGCATTGTTCGGCAAATCCGTTCAATGCACAGGGTTTACCCCGGAACGGACGGCGCTCGCGTCAGGCGTCCCAGATCAGCCCCGGCGGCAGCAGGCCGCGCTCGATCATGGCGGCGTCCCATGGTGGCACCTTCGAGAACGCCTGGGTCAGGTGCTCGATGAACAGGCGCAGCTTGAAGGCATTGCGCGAGGTGCCCGCGTACACCGCGCTCAGCGAGAACGACGACAGCTGGTGCGCCGGCAGCACCACCTCCAGGTCGCCGCGCAAGATCGCCTCGCCGGCCACCAGCGTCGGCAGGCAGACGATGCCGGCGTGCTCCATGGCGTACTCGCGCAGCAGGTGGACGCTGTTGGTGAGCAGCGCCGCGCTCATGTACAGCGTGACCTGCTCGCCGGCATGATGGAAGGTCCAGCGGTCGCGCGTGGGGTAGCCCGAGTACAGGCCGAGCGTGTGCTTGTGCAGCTCGCGCGGGCTCGCGGGCCGGCCGTGCGCGCGCAGGTACTCGGGCGTGGCGCAGAACACGCGGCGCACCGGGAACAGCGGACGCGACACCAGCTCGGTCGACGCCGCCGGAAAGATCTGCAGCGCGCAATCGACGCCCGCCTTCACCGGGTCGACCACCGCGTCGCTCACGATGAGTTCCAGGTGGATGTCCGGAAAGCTCACCTGGAAAGCGCGCAGCAGCGTGGCGAAATGCCCCAGCACGAAACCCGTGAGCGCATGCACGCGCAGCGTGCCGGTGGGTCCGTCCTTGGCGTCGCGCATCTGGTCCATGATGTCGTTGGCCCGTCCGACCAGCTCGACGCAGTCGCGCAGGAAGGCCTGCCCCACGTCGCTGAGCCGGACCACGCGCGTGCTGCGGTGGAACAGCGGCGCGCCGACGTGGTCCTCGAGCTGCTTCACGCGGCTGGTCACCACCGATTTCGACACCCGCAGCTGGCGCGCGGCCTCGGCAAAGCTTTGGGTCTGTGCGACCCGCACGAAGGTCTCTATGTTCTCGAGGCGGTCCATGGGGCATGCAATGTAGCGGTTGCGCGGCGGCGGCCGGTCGGCCGCACGGGTGTGAAGTACTGCGCAATCCCGCTCGGAGATTGACCGCACCCTTCTCAATTCGCCCACAAATGTGAGCATTTCCCTGTGAGATTGTTAATACGGCAACTATTGTCCTGCCCCGAAGCACCCGAGGTGCACAAGAAATCGAAGCAGGGAGTTCCCATGACCAAATCCACGATCACCGTGATGCTCGCGCTGGCGGCATCCGTTCTCATGAGCGCCTGCGTGCACCACCACGCGCCGCCGCCGCGTGCGGAGCCCGGGCCGGCGCACAAGGGCGGCAACTTCTGCCCGCCGGGCCAGGCCAAGAAGGGCAACTGCTGATCGCCCGCCATGCTGAACCCGTTCCTGCGTGACATGACGCCCGACGAACTGCCGACCGGCACCGCGCGGCCAGCCTACATCGCCCTGCTGCCCGTGCTGGCCTATGTGCTCGTCGCCATCGCGTTCCTGAGCATGTCGGTGGTCGTGCCGAGCCTGCTCGTGGCCTGCCTGTTCGCGACTGCGGCGGCCATGTCGCTGGGCGCGGGCGTGGTGCTCGGCATGAGCATCTGGATCTTTCCGCAGCTGTCGAGCTGAGGGCCGCACGCGATGAGTACTTCGAACGCCTCCGTCTTCCGCGTCCAGAGCTGGCGCACGACCCTGCTTGCGGCCTCGGTCGTGCTGCTGATCGTGATGGCGCTGCTCATGAAGTGGCTGGTCGAGCTGCAGGTGGAAACCGCGCAGGAACGCCAGCTGCGCGAAGCCGTCGCGCGCGAGGCCGACGCCCGCTGCTTCGTGCTGCCCACGCGCCAGGAGGTCGACACCTGCCGGGCCATCAACGCGGCGGGCCTCACGCCCTGACCCAGGCGCCGCTCACCCGAAGGTGAACGCGTAGGCCTGCGCGCCGGCGTCGAGAAACTCGATCTCGAACAGCCGCTCCTTGCCGCCGCCCGCCGACTGCCGCACCAGCTGGTACAGCTTCTGCGCATCGACCACGCCGTGGCCCTGGGCATCGGTGTCGGCGCCGTGGTCCGCCAGCGGCGGCTGGCCGTCGACCCGCACCGTGAAACGCACCGGCTTGCCGTCGGCCATCGGCCCCAGCACGAGGTGCAGGTCGCGCGCCTTGAAGCGGTAGGCGATGCGACCGTGGGCCTGGTTCAGCACGGCCCGCTCGCCCTCCACCGTCCAGTCGCCGCCCAGCGACCACTGGTTGGTGCGCAATGAGGAAGCCATGGGTTCGTAGGCCTTCGCACGGTCGCGCGCGATGCCGCCGGGCGACGCAAAGCCGTGCGCGCGCGCATGGCCCAGGTAGGTTTCGCCGGACTGCGCCGGCTCGGCACCGGGCGCGGCCTGGGTGCCCTGCCCCTGCGGCGCGACCAGCCCGTCGGCGACCCGGGCCTGCCCGGCTTCGGCCAGCAGTTGCTGGATCACCTGCTCGGCCTTGTCGTAGCGGTTCTCGCCGAACTGGTGATGGCGGATGCGCCCCTGCGCGTCGACGAAATAGAACGCCGGCCAGGCCTGGTTGTCGAAGCCGCGCCAGATCGAAAAGTCGTTGTCCAGCGCCACCGGGAACCCGATGCCCAGGTCTTTCACGGCCTTGCGCACGTTGGCCGGGTTTTTCTCGAACGCGAACTCCGGCGCATGCACGCCCAGGACGACCAGGCCCGCGTCCCTGTACTTGTCGGCCCAGGCGCGCACGTAGGGCAGCGTGCGCAGGCAGTTGATGCACGAGTAGGTCCAGAAGTCGACCAGCACCACCTTGCCGCGCAAGGCCTCGGGCGTGAGCGGCGCCGAGTTGATCCACTCGGTCGCGCCGGCCAGCGACGGCAGGCGGCCCTCGACGCGGAGCTCGCGCGCGGGCACCGACGCCGGGCGGGTGTCCGCGACGCGCACGAAGCCGGTGTCTGCGCGCTGTGCCTGCGGCGCGTCTTTGCGCAGCGTGTCCACCAGCGCCTGCTCCAGCGCCGACGTGGTGCCCAGCGACAGGCGCGCGAGCCAGCCGGTGTCCAGCCCCAGCGCGATGGCGCCCACGCCTGCCAGCACCGCGGCACCGGCGATGCGCCGCACCCCGTCGCCGGTCGGCAGCGTGCGCTTCAGCATCGAAAGCATCCGGCCGCCGGACAGCAGCGCCACCGCGAGCGAGGTGCACGCGCCGGCCGCGTAGGCGAGCAGCAGCAGCGAGGTGCCGACGCTCGCGCCGTTGAGCGCCGCGCCCGTCAGGATCAGTCCGAGGATCGGCCCCGCGCACGGTGCCCAGAGCAGGCCTGTGCCCACGCCGAGCCACAGCGGAGAAAACACCGAAGCCTGTGGCGCATCGGACATGCGCAGGCCCAGCGCCAACAGCGGCCGGCTCAGCCGCTCGGCCACGCGCGGGAACAGCAGCGTCGCACCGAACAGCGCGAGCAAGGCCATCGCGGCATAGCGCCCGTATTCGTTGAGCGTGACGATCCAGCCGCCGCCCACGGCCGCCAGCGTGGCGACCACGGCGAAGGCCAGCGCCATGCCCACGAGCATCGGCAGGCCGTGCGAGCGGAACGGCCGGTCGGCGCGCGCGAACACGAAGGGCAGCACCGGCAGGATGCAGGGGCTCAGGATCGTGAGCACCCCGCCCAGGTAGGCGATGAAGAGGATGAGCATGGGGATGTGAAAGATGGGGGGTCGGGTTCAGCGAGCGGGCGCGGCGGCCAACGCCAGCCGCGCCTCCAGCCCGCCTTCGGGGCGGTTGTGCAGCGTGAGCTCGGCGCCCATGGCCATGGCCAGCTGGTGCGCGATGGCCAGGCCCAGGCCGGTGCCGCCGGTGCTGCGGTTGCGCGAGCTTTCGACGCGGTAGAAGGGCTTGAGCACCGCGTCGAGCTCGTCGGGGGGAATGCCCGGGCCGTTGTCGAGCACGCTCACCACGAGGTGGCCGCCTTCGCCTTCAGCCTGCACGCGCAGCGTCACGTCGGAGCCGAACTTGAGCGCGTTGTCGATCAGGTTCATCAGGATGCGGCGCAGCGCGTTGGGGCGGCTCACGATCGGCGCGCCGGCCCGGCCGTCGAGCCGCACCTGCTGGCCCACGTCTTCGTAGTCGGCCACCATGCTCTCGAACAGCGCGTCGGCGTCGATGCGCAGCGGCGGCTCGGTGGCGCCGTGCAGCGTGCGCGCATAGGTCACGCCTTCGCGCACCAGCGCGTTCATGGCGTCCAGGTCCTGGCGGAATTTCTCGCGGTCGTGCGTGTCGTCCATCAGGTCGGTGCGCAGGCGCATCCGCGTGATGGGCGTCTGCAGGTCGTGCGAGATCGCCGCCAGGATTTCGACGCGCTCCGCCATGTAGCCCGCGATGCGCTGCTGCATCGCGTTGAAGGCGCGCGCCGCGTGCGCCACTTCGGTCGGGCCCTCTTCCACCAGCGTGCGGCCCTTCAGGTCGGGCCCGAGCTGGTCGGCCGCCGCGGACAGCTGCGCGAGCGGCCGCGTCACCAGCCGCACCGCGACCCAGGCGCACACGGCCAGCACCAGCAGTTGGCCCGCCAGCAGCCACATCACCCAGCCCGACACCGGCATGCCCACGCGCATGGCGTGCACGACCACCGACGAGCCGTCGCCCAGCCGCACCTCGATCTGCAGGCCCTCGGGCGGCCAGGCCACCTCGCCGACCTTGACGACCGGGAACGGGCGCATCGCATCGACGATGGCCGCGGCAAACTGCTGCGAAGCCTCCGAGCGGGGCGCGCCACCCTGCGCGTTGCCGCCCAGCACGAAGCGGTAGTTGCGCCGTTCCAGCCGGTCGAGCCAGCCGGCGCGCTCCGCCGCGGGGAGCCGGTCGAGGATGGCGACCGAGCTCGCGATGTCGCGCTCGATGCCGATCATCATCAGCTCGCGAAGCGCCATGTTCCGCTCGTAGCGGATCGCCGCGAAGGTGAGCAGCTGCGCGATCGCCAGGCCCACCACGATGATCAGCGTCACGCGGGAGAACAGCGAGCCGGGCAGCAGCCGGCGCCAGCGCGGCGCACTACCGGTCGGATTCGCAACGGGATTCGCGGAAGTGGACATGAACAGCTTCTTCGTCAGGCGGCGTGGCGATGCGTCATCGGCGCAGCGGGCTCACACCAGGTGGATGGCAACGTCGATGTTGCCTCGGGTCGCCTTGGAATAGGGGCAGGTCTGGTGCGCGGCCTCGGTGAGGGCCTGCGCCACCTCGCGGTCCAGGCCCGGCAGGCTCACGTTCAGGCGCGCCTGCAGGAAGTATTCGCCGCCGGCGGTGCCCAGGTCGACCTCGGCATCAACGGCCAGGTCGGGCGGCAGCGCGACCTTCATCTTGCCGGCCGCCTTGCCCATCGCGCCGATGAAGCAGGCCGACCAGCCGGCCGCGAACAGCTGCTCGGGGTTGGTGCCGGTGCCGGCGCTGCCGGGCGACGAGAGCTTGATGTCCAGGCGGCCATCGGAGCTGCGCGCCTCGCCGTCGCGGCCTCCCGAGGAGGTGTGGGTCTTGCCGGTGTAGAGGACTTTGTCGATGCGGGTCATGGGGGTTCCTTGAATGCAGGGTGGTTGGAAAACGCACGGATTGTTGGGCCGCCCGCCCCCTGCCGGATCGCCTTCTGTATGCCTGTGTATCTGGGCCGTACATCCACACACTACGTTTCCACGGCCACCCCCGGCGCGCCGCCGGAACGCTACATTGCGGCTGCGGCGCCGTGCCGCCAATGCCTCCCCTGCCATGACGCCCAAGACCTCCGACCACATCCTCATCGTCGACGACGACCGGGACATCCGCGAACTGCTCACCACCTACCTGGTGAAGAACGGCTTGCGCGTGGTCGCGGTGCCCACGGGGCGCCACATGCGCGCCGCGCTCGAGGCGTCGGGGCCCTTCGACCTGATCATCCTGGACCTGATGCTGCCCGGCGAAGACGGGCTCACGCTGTGCCGCGACCTGCGCACCGGCAAGTACAAGGCCACGCCCATCCTCATGCTGACCGCGCGCAGCGAGGAAGCCGACCGCATCCTGGGCCTGGAGATGGGCGCCGACGACTACCTGGCCAAGCCCTTTTCCGCGCGCGAGCTGCTGGCGCGCATCCGCGCCGTGATGCGGCGCACGCGCATGCTGCCGCCCAACATGGGCACCGTCGAGCCCTCGCAGAAGCTGGGGTTCGGCGAGTGGCAGGTCGACACCGTGGCGCGCCACCTGATCGACGACGCCGGCGTGATGGTGGCGCTCAGCGGCGCCGAGTACCGGCTGCTGCGCGTGTTCCTGGACCACCCGCAGAAGGTGCTCAGCCGCGACCAGCTGCTGAGCCTGACGCAGGGGCGCGAGGCCGAGCTTTTCGAGCGCTCCATCGACCTGCTCGTGAGCCGGCTGCGCCAGCGCCTGCGCGACGATGCGCGCGAGCCGCGCTACATCAAGACCGTGCGCAGCGAAGGCTACGTGCTCGCTTCGGCGGTCGAAGCGAGAGACTGACCGACGCCACGCTCTGGCACTGGGTCGGGTGGCGCAGCTCGTGCGCCAGCCCGCCCGCGAAGAACAGCAGCGCGAACCAGAGCTTCTTGAATCCGCGAGGACGCGTCATGGGGATTTCCTTCGGGCGATGAGTGGATGACGGGCGGATTGTTGGCCGCCCGTTGGCGGCGCAACGGGCATTGCGTATGCCTGTGTATCCCGGCTCGACATCGACACACCACGTTTCGTTGAGGCGGCCTCGCACGCCTGCGTTTGAAATTTAGTGTGGCCGGAACCGGCGCGGATACAGAGGCATACACAAGCCGATCGACAGGTGGATTCCCCGCCAAACAATCGCGCCGTCACCCCCTTCGCATCCCAGGAGATTTCCATGACCGCCTCCCCCTCGCTGCCACGCCGCGCGTTCCTCGGCAAGGCCGCACTCGGCCTCGCCGCCACGCAGCTCACGTCGATCGTTCCCGCCTTCGCCCAGTCCGCCAGCACAGGCAGCACCCGGCGCCTCGAACCCCTCAAAAGCATCGACGCCGGCAGCCTGCGCATCGGCTACTACGAGGCCGGCCCGGCCGACGGCGCGCCGGTGATCCTTCTGCACGGCTGGCCCTACGACATCCACATGTTCGTCGACGTCGCGCCGCAGCTGGCCGCCGCGGGCTTTCGCGTCATCGTGCCGTACCTGCGCGGCTACGGCACCACCCGCTTCCTGTCGACCGACACGCCGCGCAACGGGCAGCAGTCGGCGGTGGCCGTCGACATCATTGCGCTGATGGACGCGCTGAAGATCCCCGTCGCCACCGTGGCCGGCTGCGACTGGGGCGCGCGCACCGCGTGCATCATGGCCGCGCTGTGGCCCGAGCGCGTGAAGGCGCTGGTATCGGTCAGCGGCTACCTCATCGGCAGCCAGGAGACCGGCAAGGCGCCGCTGCCGCCGCAGGCCGAGCTGCAGTGGTGGTACCAGTACTACTTCGCGACCGAGCGCGGCCGCGCGGGCTACGAGAAGAACCGCCACGACTTCGCCAGACTCATCTGGCAGCTCGCCTCGCCGAAGTGGAACTTCGACGCCGCCACCTTCGAGCGCAGCGCCGTCGCCTTCGAGAACCCCGACCACGTGGCGATCACGGTGCACAACTACCGCTGGCGCCTCGGCCTGGCCGAGGGCGAGGCGAAGTACCAGGCGCTGGAGAACCGGCTCGCCCAGGCGCCGGTGATCGGCGTGCCGACCATCACGCTCGAAGGCGACGCCAACGGCGCGCCGCATCCGGAGCCCAGCGCGTATGCGAAGAAATTCTCGGGGCGCTACGAGCACCGGCTGGTCAGCGGCGGCATCGGCCACAACCTGCCGCAGGAGGCGCCCGAGGCGTTCGCGAAGGCGGTGATCGACGTGGCGCGCGGATAAGCCGCGCACGCCCCTCAGTCGGCAGTGAGCGCCTGCGCCAGCGGCTCGGCGTCGAAGCGCTCGAACCCGCAGTAGCACAGGAAGTGGCGGTTGGCCGCGCGGCCGAACAAGGTCATGCCGAGCTGGGTGGCCAGCTCGTGCCCCATCGCGGTGACGCCGTTGCGCGAGACGACGATCGGCACGCCCATGTGGGCCGACTTCATCACCATCTCGCTCGTCAGGCGGCCCGTGGTGTAGAAGACCTTGTCGCCGCCGTCGATGCCATGCACCGCCATCCAGCCAGCGATGGTGTCGATGGCGTTGTGCCGCCCGACGTCTTCCGCGAACACCAGCATCTCGGTGCCGCGGAACAGCGCGCACCCGTGCACCGATCCGGCATGCCGGTGCACGCTGTTGCGCGATTTCATCTGTTCGAGGATGCGCGCGAGCGTGCCCTGCGCGATGCGCGCCGACTGCGCCGCCGGCAGCCGCACGGCGCCGATCTGCGCCATGGCGTCGCCGAAGACGGTGCCTTGTCCGCAGCCCGTGGTCACGACCCGGTGCGCGGTTTTTTCGGCGAGGTTCGCGATGCCGCGGTGGGTCTTCACGGCGGCCGCCTCCACGCTCCAGTCGACGTCGATGCTCTCGACCTCGTCGGCGCGCCGCACGAGATCCTGGTTGAGCAGGTAGCCCAGCACCAGCAGCTCGGGCGCGGCGCCCAGGGTCATCAGCGTCACGAGCTCGCGCTTGTCGACGAAGACGGTCAACGGCCGCTCCGCCGGGATGTCGATGTCGCGGCGCTCGCCGTGCTGGTCGACGATCTCGATGCGGCGCAGCAACGGGCCGCGCGCCGGGTTCAGGCGCGGTGCGCCGGCGCGCCGGGGCAGCGGGACCGCATCGAAAGCCAGCGGTGTCTCGTCTTCTGCGTCGTCTTCACGTGGGGCCATGCGGAATCCTACGCCACCGCTGCGAGCGGAGCTCGAAGGGGTACTGCTCGCGAACGGGCGCGCCATCGGCTATGGTTCGTTCATGCCTTCTTCGGACACTCCCGCGACCGCGCCCACGGGCCGCCCGACGCTCGACGTCGCGGTGGTCATGCGCCGCGAACGCCTGCACGGCCCCTCGAGCCATTGGCAGCCCTGGCGCTGGACGCTCGACAGCGTGCTGCCCGACGAACCCGGCTTCGGCACCGAACCGCGCCTCTTGCGCGACGACGACGGCGAGCAGCACTGGCTGCACCCCGGCTTCCAGGTCGAGCTGTACCGCGACGAGGCCGAGGGCTACCACCTCAACGCGATCACGCCGACCCCGTGCTGGTTCGTGCTGTGGCGCATGGACGAGGAACCGACGCTTTCCACGGAACCCATTCCGCGGCCGGTCGTGGTCACGCTCAGCTACTACGAGGCCGGGCGCTGGCTCGATGCGCAGGAAACCGTGGAGCAGGTGCCGGCGCCGGCGGAGGTGGTCGACTGGGTGCGCGCCTTCGTCGACGAGCACTACGTGGTCGAGCCCAAGCGCCGCCGCCGGCCCGAGAGCTTCCGCTCGCTGGTCGACCGCTTCGGCAACGCCGCGAGCGTGACGACCGAAAAAAAACGCGGACGGGGTGCGGGCGATGTCTGAAGGTTTCCTGGGACGCTGGTCGCGTCGCAAGCAGGAAGTGCGCGCGGCCGAGGCTGCCGTGGAAGAAAAGACCCTGCCGGCGGTGGAACCCGTTGCGGCGCCAGCGCCAGTGCCAGCCCCCGCCGCGCTCGCCGAGCCCCCCGCCGCCGAAGGCGAGCAGGACACCGCGCCGCCGCTGACGCTCGCGGATGTGGACGCGCTGGACATCGGGTCCGACTTCAAGCCCTTCCTCACGAAGCAGGTCGCGCCCGAGGTCAAGAACGCGGCCTTCCGCAAGCTCTTTGCCGATCCGCATTTCAATGTGATGGACGGCCTGGACACCTACGTCGACGACTACTCCCAGTCCACCCCCGTGCCCGAGAGCGTGCTGCGCCAGATGGCCAGCGCCAAGTTCCTCAAGCTCTTCGACGAAGCCCCCGAAGACATTCCCCCGGAAACCCCCGACGACGCCGAAACGTCGGACGTGGCACAGTCCCAGGGTTCCGAAACGCTTCCCAGCCCGCCGGTTGCCGCGATGCAACCCGCCAGCCAAGAAACCGATGACCACCACGCTGATTTGCGACTGCAACCAGACGATGCCGCTCGAGCCGAAGACGCTCGGCGCGGCACTGGCTGAAACCCTCCCGCTGCATTCGTCGCTGTGCCGCCGCGAGGCGACCTCCTTCCAGCGCGCCATCCAGTCCGGCGACGACGTCGTGGTGGCCTGCACCCAGGAAAAACGGCTGTTCGGCGAGCTCGCCACGCAGACGCCCAACGCCACCTCGCCGATCCGCTTCATCAACATCCGCGAGACGGGCGGCTGGAGCCGCGACGCGAAAAGCGCGATGCCGAAGATCGCCGCGCTGCTGGCCGCCGCCAGCCTGCCCGAGCCCGATCCCGTCTCGACCGTGACCTACACCAGCCAGGGCCGGCTGCTGATCATCGGCGCGCTCGACGCGGCCGAGCGCGCCGCGGCGCTGGTCGGCGACACGCTCGACGTGACCTTGCTCGCGCAGGGCCCCGGTGCAGACGGTGGCGCCCAGGCGCGCCGCTGGCCGGTGATCGCCGGGCGCATCGATTCGCTCACCGGCTGGCTCGGCGCCTTCACGCTGCGCTGGACGCGCGACAACGCGATCGACCTCGACCTGTGCACCCGCTGCAACGCCTGCGTGGTCGCCTGCCCCGAGCAGGCCATCGGGCTGGACTACCAGATCGACAACGCGCGCTGCACCTCGCACCGCGACTGCGAGCGCGCCTGCAGCGTGGCCGGCGCCATCAACTTCAGCCGCGCGCCGCAGGCGCTCGACGCGGCCTTCGACCTCGTGCTCGACCTTGGCGCCGCGCCGCAGATCGACTGGCACGCGCCGCCGCAGGGCTACTTCCACCTGCCCGGCGGCGTCGCGCAGGCCGAGGGCCTGCAGACGCTGCTGCGCCTGCGCGAGCTGGTGGGCGAATTCGAGAAGCCCAAATTCTTCGACTACAAGCAGAAGCTGTGCGCCCACAGCCGCAACGAGGTGGTCGGCTGCAACGCCTGCGTCGAGGTGTGCTCGGCCCACGCCGTGAGCAGCGACCCGCAGCGCCAGCGCATCGTGGTCAACCCGAACCTGTGCGTCGGCTGCGGCGCCTGCACCACGGTGTGCCCGACGGGTGCGCTGGGCTACACCTACCCGCGCGCGCCCGACCAGGGGCTCAAGCTGCGCAAGCTGCTCAGCACCTATGCCTCGGCGGGCGGGCGCGATGCGGCGCTGCTGCTGCACAGCCAGGAAGGCGGCCAGGCGCTGCTCGAACAGCTCGGGCGGCAGGCGCAACTCGGCAAGGCCCAGGGCGTGCCGGCGCGCGTGATGCCGGTCGACCTCTTTCATGCGGCCAGCACCGGCATCGACCTGTGGCTGAGCGCCGTCGCCTTCGGCGCCTCGCAGGTCGCGGTGCTGTGCACCGGCGAAGAGGCGCCGCAGTACCTCGCGGCGCTCAAGCAGCAGCGGGACGTCGCGCAGGCGCTGCTGCTCGGCCTGGGCTACACCGGCACGCACTTCCACGTGATCGAGGCCGACTCGCCCGCCGCGCTGGACGCCGCGCTGGCCGGCCTGCGCACGACCACGCAGCGCGTGCCGGCCACGGCGGCGCGCTTCGCCGTCGGCGCCGACAAGCGCGACCGGCTCGAGATGGCGCTGGACCATCTGATGGGTGCGGCCCCGGCTCTGCAGGCGCCCGCCGAGGCCCCGCTGGCGTTCGCGCTGCCGGCCGGCTCGCCGCTGGGCGCCGTCGCGGTCGACAAGGACAAGTGCACGCTGTGCCTGGCCTGCGTCAGCGCCTGCCCGTCGGGCGCGCTGCTGGACAGCCAGAGCGCGCCGCAGCTGCGCTTCATCGAGAAGAACTGCGTGCAATGCGGCCTGTGCGAAACCACCTGCCCCGAGGACGCCGTCTCGCTCGTGCCGCGCCTGCTGGCCGCGCCCGAGCGCAAGCAGCAGGTGCTGCTGAACGAGGCCAAGCCCTGGGCCTGCATCCGCTGCAGCAAGCCCTTCGGCACGCAAAAAGCCATCGAGGCCATGCTCGGCAAGCTGGCCGGGCATGCCATGTTCCAGGGCGAAGCGCTGGAGCGCCTCAAGATGTGCAGCGACTGCCGCGTCATCGACCTGTACAGCGCCACCAACGAAGTGAAGATCGCCCCGCTATGAGCCAGACCTTTCCCGCCACTTCCGCGCTCGACGAGGAGGTGGCCCGGGCCGAGCTCTACGGCCTGCTCGCGCGCCTGTGGTACGCCGCGCCCGATGCCGAATTGCTGGCCGCCTTCCAGGTCGCGCCCACCGAGGCGCCGGCCGCGGGCGCCTTCCTGGAAGAACCATGGCGCCAGCTGGTCGGCATCGCGCGCAACACCGACGCGGCCGCCGCGCACGAGGAATACGACGCGCTCTTCGGCGGCATCGGCAAGCCCGAGGTCTTCCTGTTCGGCTCGCACTACCTGAGCGGCTTTCTCAACGACAAGCCGCTCGTGCAGCTGCGCCACGACCTCGACAAGCTGGGCCTGGCGCGCACCGAGACCACCTACGAAACCGAGGACCACATCGCCTGCCTGTTCGAGGTCATGCGCTACCTGATCGCCGGCGAGGACGTGGCGGTGGCCAACCTCACGCAGCAGCAGGCGATGTTCTCCAGACACGTCCAGCCGTGGCTGCCCGCCTTGTGCGATGCTGTGTTGCAGCATCCGACAGCGCGGTTCTACGCGGCGCTCGCCGCCTTCACGCGCGCGTTCGGCGACGTCGAGGCGCAGGCCTTCGACATGCTGGACTGAAGCGAACGAATGCGAGGGGTATTCAGGTTGCTCACACCTTGTTGCTGGTCTAGTATCCACAAGGCCGACCGGGTTTCCCCTCTCTCGTCGCGCCCAGCCACTCCTGGAGTCAATATGCAGGACAGCCAAAACACCGGCATCAAGCCGGCCTCCCGTCGCGGATTCTTTCTCGGTGCCGCCACCGCCGGCGCCGCCGCGGTCGCCGTCACCGCGCTGCCGAAGGTGGCGACCGAAGCGCCCGTCGCCGCCGCCACGCCTTCCCTGCCGCCCCCGCCCGAAAACGGCGGCGGCTATTCCCTGAGCGAACACGTCAAGCGTTACTACGCCACCACGTCAGCCTGAGGAGACCCCGTGCTTCTGACCAGAAAATCCCCAGGCACCGCGAGCCCGCGGGCCTCCGACGCATCGCCCTTCGTTCACAGTTTGCGGCGCGGCCTCGCGAACGCCCTGCCGACCATGGACCGGCGCGCCTTCCTGCGGCGCTCCGGCCTCGGTGTCGGCGTGGGCCTGGCGGCCAGCCAGCTCACGCTGATCCAGAAGGCCAAGGCCGCCGACGGCCGGCCCACGGCCATCGGCGCCGGCAAGATCGAAGTGAAGCGCACCGTGTGCTCGCACTGCTCGGTCGGCTGCGCGTCCGACGCGGTGGTCGAGAACGGCGTGTGGGTGCGCCAGGAACCGGTGTTCGACTCGCCCATCAACCTGGGCGCGCACTGCGCCAAGGGCGCGGCGCTGCGCGAGCACGGCCACGGCGAGTACCGCCTGCGCTACCCGATGAAGCTCGTGAACGGCAAGTACGAGCGCATCAGCTGGGACACCGCGCTCGACGAAATCACCGCCAAGCTGAAGGAACTCACCAAGGCCAGCGGCCCCGACGCGATCTACTGGATCGGCTCGAGCAAGCACAGCAACGAGCAGGCCTACCTGCTGCGCAAGTTCGTGAGCTTCTTCGGCAGCAACAACTGCGACCACCAGGCGCGCATCTGCCACTCGACCACGGTCGCGGGCGTGGCGAACACATGGGGCTACGGCGCCATGACCAATTCGTACAACGACATGCGCAACGCGAAGATCGCGATGTACATCGGCTCGAACGCGGCCGAGGCGCACCCCGTGAGCATGCTGCACATGCTGCATGCCAAGGAAAACGGCTGCAAGATGATCGTGGTCGACCCGCGCTTCACGCGCACGGCGGCCAAGGCCCACGAGTACGTGCGCATCCGCTCGGGCTCGGACATCGCGTTCCTGTTCGGCATCCTGCACCACATCTTCAAGAACGGCTGGGAAGACAAGCGCTACCTCAACGACCGCGTCTACGGCATGGAAGAAGTGCGCGCGGAAGTCATGAGCAAGTGGACGCCGGACAAGGTCGAGGAGGCCTGCGGCGTGAGCGAGGCGCAGGTGCTGAAGGTCGCGACCATGCTGCACGAGCACCGCCCCGGCACCGTGGTGTGGTGCATGGGCCAGACGCAGCACAGCATCGGCAACGCCATCGTGCGGGCCTCGTGCATCCTGCAGCTGGCGCTGGGCAACGTGGGCACCTCGGGCGGCGGCACCAACATCTTCCGCGGCCACGACAACGTGCAGGGCGCGACCGATGTCGGCCCCAACCCCGATTCGCTGCCGGGCTACTACGGCCTGGTCGAAGGCTCGTGGAAGCACTTCGCCGCCACCTGGGGCGTGGACTTCGAATGGATCAAGGGCCGCTTCGCCTCGCCCGCGATGATGAGCAAGCCGGGCATCACGGTCTCGCGCTGGATCGACGGCGTGCTCGAGAAGAACGAGCTCATCGACCAGGACTCGAACCTGCGCGGCGTCTTCTACTGGGGCCATGCGCCCAACTCGCAGACGCGCGGCCTCGAGATGAAGCGGGCCATGGACAAGCTGGACCTGCTGGTCGTGGTCGACCCGTACCCCTCGGCCACGGCCGCCATGGCCGCGATGCCGGGCCGGCCCGAGGACGCCAACGCGAACCGCGCGGTGTACCTGCTGCCCGCGTGCACGCAGTTCGAGACCAGCGGCTCGGTGACAGCGTCGAACCGCTCGATCCAGTGGCGCGAGAAGGTCATCGAGCCGCTGTGGGAAAGCCGCACCGACCACATGATCATGCAGCAGTTCGCCGACCGCCTGGGCTTCGGCAAGGAGCTCAGCAAGAACTACAAGATGCAGAAGGTCAAGGGCATGGACGAGCCCGTGCCCGACGACATCCTGCGCGAGATCAACAAGTGCTGCTGGGCCGTCGGCTACTCGGGCCAGAGCCCCGAGCGGCTGCAGGCGCACATGCGCAACATGGCCGCCTTCGACGTGCGCACGCTGCGGGCCAAGGGGGCGGTCAAGGACAAGGTCAACGGCTACGACATCTCGGGCGACTACTTCGGCCTGCCCTGGCCCTGCTACGGCACGCCCGAGCTCAAGCACCCCGGCTCGCCGAACCTGTACGACCCGTCCAAGCACGTGATGGACGGCGGCGGCAACTTCCGCGCGAACTTCGGCGTGGAGCGCAACGGCAAGAACCTGCTGGCCGAGGACGGCTCCCACTCGCTGGGCGCCGACATCACCACCGGCTACCCCGAGCTCGATCACCTGCTGCTCAAGAAGCTCGGCTGGTGGGACGAACTCACCGAGGCCGAGAAGCCCAAGGCCGAAGGCAAGAACTGGAAGACCGACAGCTCGGGCGGCATGATCCGCGTGTTCATGAAGAACCACGGCTGCCACCCCTTCGGCAACGCCAAGGCGCGCGCGGTGGTGTGGAACTTCCCCGACGCGATCCCGCAGCACCGCGAGCCGATCTACGGCACGCGCCCCGACCTCGTCGCCAAGTACCCGACGCACGACGACAAGATGGCCTTCTGGCGCATGCCCACGCTCTACAAGACGGTGCAGCAGAAGAACATCGCCGACAAGATCGCCGAGAAGTTCCCCTACATCATGACCTCGGGACGGCTCGTGGAGTACGAGGGCGGCGGCGAGGAAACGCGCTCCAACCCCTGGCTGGCCGAGCTGCAGCAGGAGATGTTCATCGAGATCAACCCGAAGGTGGCGGCCGAGAAGAACATCCGCAACGGAGAGCGCGCCTGGGTGCACACGCCCACGGGCGCCAAGCTCAACGTGCAGGCCCTGGTGACCGAGCGCGTGGGGCCCGACACGGTGTTCATGCCCTTCCACTTCTCGGGCCGCTGGCAGGGCGAAGACCTGCTGGCCTACTACCCGAAGGGCGCGGCGCCCATCGTGCGCGGCGAGGCCATCAACACCGCCACCACCTACGGCTACGACAGCGTCACCATGATGCAAGAGACCAAGACCACGGTCTGCAACATCGAGAAAGCATAAGGAATCACCATGGCAAGAATGAAATTCGTCTGCGATTCCGAGCGCTGCATCGAGTGCAACGGCTGCGTCACGGCCTGCAAGAACGAGAACGAGGTGCCCTGGGGCGTGAACCGCCGCCGCGTGGTCACGCTCAATGACGGCCTGCCGGGCGAGAAATCGATCTCGGTGGCCTGCATGCACTGCTCCGACGCGCCCTGCATGGCGGTGTGCCCCGTGCAATGCTTCTACCGCACCGACGAAGGCGTGGTGCTGCACGACAAGGACGTGTGCATCGGCTGCGGCTACTGCTCGTACGCCTGCCCCTTCGGCGCGCCGCAGTTCCCCTCGCAGGGCACCTTCGGTGCGCGCGGCAAGATGGACAAATGCACCTTCTGCGCCGGTGGCCCCGAAGCCAACGGCTCCGAAGCCGAGTTCGAGAAGTACGGCCGCAACCGCCTGGCCGAAGGCAAGCTGCCGGCCTGCGCCGAGATGTGCTCGACCAAGGCCCTGCTGGCCGGCGACGGCGACGTGGTGGCCGACATCTTCCGCACCCGCGTCGTGCACCGCGGCACGGGCGCCGAGGTCTGGGGCTGGGGCACGGCCTACGGCTCGCAGCAGGCCGGCACGCCGCCCACCGGAGGCACCAAGTGAAGCGCGCGGTCGTGATGCTCGTCGCGCTCGCCTCGGGCGCGATGCTGCTGGCGGCCTGCAGCGAAAAGCCGCAGACGAACGCCGAGGGCGTCAAGCACGACGCGGTGCCCTGGAGCGGCACGGGCACGCAGGCCAACACCGGCACCGCCTTCACCGCGCCCGGCTGGAAGGTGGGCGACAAGACGGCGTGGGAGCAGCAGATCAAGACGCGCTCCAACGGCCAGAACGAGTACACCCGAGAAAACTGAACCGGAGGCCGCATGAGCGTCACCATTCGCACCAGGCACGCGTTCCACGCGCTGCTGGCGACCGCGCTCCTGGGCTGGGCGGCGGTGGCGCCGGCCCAGGAGGCCACCCCGGCCGCGAGCGGCGCCGTGACCGCATCGCCCGCCCCTGCTTCGCCTGCCGCAGCGGCGGCTGCAGCACCGAAGGCCGAGGGCGGCATCCGCAGCCAGAACATCTTCGACGTCAAGCCCGAGGCCAGCGCCGACCCCAACTACCTCAACCAGACCAACGGCGAGCGCAACAAGGTGCAGCCCGGCAACAACGCGCCGATGTGGCGCCAGGTGAGCGGCGGCGTCACCGGCTACAGCAGCCTGCCGGTGAGCCAGGCGCCCGAGGCCGGCAACCTGATCCAGCGCTTCGTGCAGTACCCAGGTTCGCGCTTCACCAACGCGGGCGAGGCCTGGCGGCAGGTGCGCAACGACTGGATCATTCCGTACGGCGCGGCGCTGCTCTTCGTGACGCTGCTGGCGCTGGCCATCTTCTATTTCACGCGCGGGCCGATCCGCCTGCACGGCACCGAAACCGGCCGCAAGATCGAGCGCTTCACGCCCTTCGAGCGCGCCACGCACTGGTCGAACGCGCTGGCCTTCGTCACGCTCGCGATCTCGGGCATCGTGATGGCCTTCGGCAAGTTCTTCCTGCTGCCGGTGCTGGGCAGCGCGCTGTTCGGCTGGCTCGCCTACGTACTCAAGACCGTGCACAACTTCGTGGGGCCGCTGTTCGTGGTGACCACGCTGTTCATGATCTTCACCTTCATCCGCAGCAACTGGCCGAGCAAGGACGACTTCACCTGGCTGCGGCACGGCGGCGGCCTGTTCGGCGGCAAGGAGCCCGCGTCGCACCGCTTCAACGCCGGCGAGAAGGCGGTGTTCTGGGGCGGCGTGCTGTTCCTGGGCAGCATCGTCATCGCCTCGGGCCTGTTCCTGGACAAGCTGCTGCCCGGCTTCGTCTACACGCGCGGCGAGATGCAGGTCGCGCACATGGTGCACGCGGTGGCCACGCTGCTCATGATGGCGATGATCATGGGCCACATCTACATCGGCACGCTGGGCATGGACGGCGCCTACAAGGCGATGCGCGAAGGCTATGTCGACGAGGCCTGGGCGCGCGAGCACCACAAGCTCTGGTACGACGACATCCAGGCCGGCAAGATCCCCGCGCAGCGCTCGCAACCGGCCGGCGCATCCGAGCCCGCACGGCCGGCGACGGCGCAGCAAGGAACCTCCGCATGAAGCACACGCTGACCCTTCTCCTGTGCGCACTCGCTGCGACCTCCGCTGTCGCCAAGCTCCCCCCGCCCACGCCGGAAGCGCAGGCCAAGGCCGCCGAGGCCGCGGCCCGCACCGCGTGGAGCGCCAAGACCGACGGCTACCTGCTGTGCAAGTCACAGGACCAGGTCGCCGCCAAGTACCGCGCGAGCGCGCAGGCCGCCGGCAAGCCGGCACCGGCTGCGGTGGCCACACCGCCCTGTGTGGACCCGGGGCCTTACGCCGCCGCCCCCAAGGTTGAAACCAAGCCCATCGAAGCATCGGGCGCCCACTCCCCGGCCCCCACGGCCGCGTCGCCGCCGAGTTCGAACCAGACCTCGGCGCAGACGAATCCCGCACCCAAGAAGTAAGCCGACGGCGCACCGCGCGTGCGCGGACGCGGCTGAAGAAAAAACGACCGCAAATGGCCCGCCGGCAAGGTCCGGGACGGCCGCCCTTGCGCATGGCTGTCGGGTGCCATGCCCGACCACGCCGGCGACCTCCAACTTCTATACTGGCCCCGATGCCCACACCCGAACGAACTGCCTCGACCGATGTGCGTATGCGCGGCTTCACGCAGCGCGCCGAGGTGCCCACCGCCCTCGCCTGGATCGACGCCCACACGCCCTTGCTGCCCGGTGAATCCGTGGCCGTCGACGAGGCCACGGGGCGGGTGCTGCTGCAGGAGGTGATCGCGCCCATCGCGGTGCCCGAGTTCGACCGCGCGGCCATGGACGGCTATGCGCTGCGCGGCGGCGAGACGACGGGGGCCGGCGAATACAACCCGCTCGAATTTCCGATCGCGGGCCACGCCTGGCCCGGCCGCCCCTTCGACGGCGAGGTGCCCGCGGGCGCCGCCATCCGCATCATGACCGGCGCCCCGGTGCCGCGCGGGCTCGATGCCGTGGTACCCGCCGAGTACGCAAGCGAGCAGGACGGGCGCCTGGCCATCACGCGCGCCGTCGCGCCGGGCCAGCACGTGGGCCACGTCGGCGAGGACATCGCGCGCGGCAGCACCGCGCTGGCCACGGGCCGCCGCCTGCGCCCGCAGGACGCGGGGCTGGTGGCCTCGCTCGGCCTGGCGCAGTTGCAGGTGGTGCGCCGCCCGCGCGTGCGGCTGCTCGTCACCGGCAACGAGGTGCGCGCACCCGGCACGCCCAAGGGCCCGAGCGAGATCTACGACGCCAACTCCGTGACCTTGCGCGGCCTCGTGGCGCGCGACGGCGGCCTGCTCGAGTCGCACCAGCGCCTGGGCGACGACCCGCAAATCATCGCGCAGGCACTGGCTGCGCCCGGCGCCGACGTGGTGCTCATTTCCGGCGGCTCCAGCGTGGGCGCCGAGGACCACGCGCCGCGCCTGCTGGCCGAGCTCGGCGAGCTGGCGATCCACGGCATCGCGATGCGGCCCTCCAGCCCGGCCGGCATGGGGCGCATCGGCGAGACGCTGGTGTTCCTGCTGCCGGGCAACCCGGTCTCCTGCCTGTGCGCCTACGACTTCTTTGCCGGGCGCGCGATCCGCCTGCTCGGCGGCCGGCCCGCCGACTGGCCCTACCCGCGCACGCGCGCCACCGTGGCGCGCAAGATCGTCTCGCAGGTGGGGCGCGTCGACTACGTGCGCGTGAAGATCGGCGCCGATGGCGTGGAGCCGCTCGCGCTCTCGGGCGCCTCGGTGCTGAGTTCGACCACGCGCGCCGACGGCTTCGTGATCGCCCCCGCCGAAAGCGAAGGCTTCGGGCCCGGGACCGACGTCACTGTTCATCTGTACGAGTGCCTGTGAAAGCCCAATCGCAATTTCTCGATGTCGTCACGCGGGACGAGGCCGAGCGCCGCTTCCGCGAACACCTGAGCCTCGCGCCCCTGGGCCGCGAGACCGTTCCCCTGCACGCGGCGCTGGGCCGGGTGCTTGCCGACGACGCGGTTGCCGCCATCGACGTGCCCGGCTTCGACCGCTCCAACGTCGACGGCTTTGCCGTGCAGGCCGCCGACACCTGGGGCGCGATGGAAGAACAGGTCCGCGCGCTCGCCCTCGTGGGCGAGACGCTGGCACCCGGCATCGTGCCGCAGCGCGAAGTGACGCCCGGCCACGCCACGGCGATCGCCACCGGCGGCATGCTGCCGCGCGGTGCCGATGCGGTGGTGATGATCGAACACACCGACCTCGACAACGGCAACCTGCAGGTGCGCCGCGCCGCCACGGCCGGCGAGAACGTGAGCTACGCCGGCACCGACATCGCGCGCGGCGAGACCGTGCTGCGTGCCGGCCAGGTGCTGAGCTCGCGCGAGATCGGCGTGCTCGCGGCGCTGGGCCTGGCCGAGGTCGGCGTGTGGCGCAAGCCGCGCGTCGCCATCTTCTCCACCGGCAACGAGATCGTCGCGCCCGGTGCGCCGCTGCCCACGGGCGCGGTGTACGACTCCAACGCCGCCATCATCGGCGCCGCGGTCGAGGAACTGGGCGGCGAGCCGGTGCGCCTGGGCGTGATCCCCGACGACGAGGCCCTGCTGTCGGCCGCGCTCGCGCGGGGCCTCGCATGCGATGCGGTGGTCTTCTCGGGCGGCACGTCCAAGGGCGAAGGCGACCTGTCGTACCGCGTGGTGGCCGCTCTGGGCGACCCGGGCGTGGTGGCGCACGGCGTGGCGCTCAAGCCCGGCAAGCCGGTGTGCCTGGCCGTCACGGGCGGCAAGCCGGTCGTGATCCTGCCGGGCTTTCCGACCTCGGCGGTCTTCACCTTCCACGAGTTCCTCGCGCCCGTGATCCGCGCCTTCGCAGGCCGGCCGCCGCAGCGGCACGCGCACGTGGCGGCCACGCTGCCGATGCGCGTGAACTCCGAGCGCGGCCGCACCGAGTACCTGCTGGTGGGCCTGGTGCCCACCGACGATGGCGTGGCCGCCTACCCGATGGGCAAGGGCTCGGGCTCGGTCACCACCTTCAGCAGCGCCGACGGCTTCATCACCATCGGCCAGCACACCGAGATCGTCGATGCCGGCGCCCCCGTGCAGGTGCAGCTGCTGGGCCAGGGGCTGGACGCCGCGGACCTGATCTTCATCGGCAGCCATTGCGTGGGCCTGGACTGGCTGGCCGGCGAGCTGATGCGCCAGGGCATCCGCATCAAGGCCATGAACGTGGGCAGCACGGGCGGGCTGATGGCCGCCCGGCGCGGCGAATGCGACGTGGCCGGCATCCACCTGATGGACCCGGCGACGGGCGTCTACAACCGGCCGCTGCTCACGCCGGGCCTCGAACTGGTGACGGGCTACGGCCGCATGCAGGGCGTGGTCCATCGCCCCGGCGACGCGCGCTTCGAGGGCTTGGACGCCGCCGCGGCCATCGCCGCCGCGACCGCGCAGCCCGGCTGCACCATGGTCAACCGCAACGCCGGCAGCGGCACGCGCATCCTCATCGACCGCCTGCTCGGCGGCGCACAACCGCCCGGCTACGGCGTGCAGACCAAGTCGCACAACGCGGTGGCGGTGGCCGTGGCGCAGCAGCGCGCCGACTGGGGCCTGGCCATCGACACGGTCGCGCGGCAGTACGGGCTGGGCTTCATTCCCGTGCAGGAGGAACGCTACGACTTCGTGGTGCCCCAGGCACGGCTTGCGCGCGCGCCGGTGCAGACCTTCATTGCGCTGCTGCAATCGGCCGCGGCGCGCGAAGCGCTGGGCCGGCTCGGCTTTCGCGTCGATGCCGCCGCCTGATGGCCGAACCGCTTCTTTCTTTCACTCTCGAGGACTGACACGATGACGATGGCTTCGCGCAGACGCTTCACCCTTCTCGCCCTCGCCGGTGCGCTTGCTGGTGCGCTGCTCGCGCCGATGGCGCACGCACAGGACAAGTTCATCGTGCTGGCCTCGACCACCTCGACGGAACAGTCGGGCCTGTTCAAGCACCTGCTGCCGCAGTTCACCAAAGCATCGGGCACCGAGGTGCGCGTGGTGGCGGTGGGCACGGGCCAGGCACTGGACATGGCGCGCCGCGGCGACGCCGACGCGCTGTTCGTGCACGACCAGCCCGCCGAAGAGAAGTTCGTCGCCGAAGGCTTCGGCCTGCCGCGCCGCCCGGTCATGTACAACGACTTCGTGCTGATCGGGCCCAAGTCCGACCCGGCCGGCGTGCGCGGCAACGACATCGCGGCAGCCCTCAAGCGGCTGGGCACCACGGGCGGCGCCTTCGTCTCGCGCGGCGACAAGAGCGGCACGCATGCCGCCGAGCTGCGCCAGTGGAAGCTGGCCGGCATCGACCTGGCCGCCGCCAAGCCGGCCGGCTACAAGGAATGCGGCTGCGGCATGGGCCAGGCGCTCAACATCGCGGCCTCGACCAATGCCTATGTGCTGTCCGACCGCGGCACCTGGCTCAACTTCAAGAACCGCGCCGACCTGGGCATCGTGGTCGAGGGTGACAAGCAGCTGTTCAACCAGTACGGCGTGATCGTCGTGAACCCGGCCAGGCACCCGCACGTGAAGAAGGACCTGGCGCAAGGCTTCTCCGACTGGGTCGTGTCGCGCGACGGGCAGGCCGCCATTGCCGCGTACAAGATCGGCGGCGAACAGCTCTTCTTCCCGAACGCGGGCCAGTGAACGGCGCGCCGGTCGATGACGGAGCCGGGCTGCGCAATGCGCACGGCCTCGCGCTGGCGATGAAAGCCGTCTTTCGATGAACACCGTGACCGAAGGCTGGGCGCTGGCCTGGCGCCTCATCACCGGCGCCGACCCCGAACTCGTGCGCATCACGGCGCTCTCGCTGCAGGTGAGCGCCACGGCCTGCCTGATCGGCGCGCTGTTCGGCCTGCTGCTGGGCGCCTGGCTCGCGGTGGCGCGGTTCCCGGGGCATGCGCTGGCCGTGTGGCTGGTGAACACGCTGCTCGCCCTGCCCGCCGTGGTCGTGGGCTTGCTGGTGTACCTGCTGCTCTCGCGCTCGGGGCCGCTGGGCGAACTGGGCATTCTTTTCACACCGTCGGCGATGGTGGTGGCGCAGAGCGTGCTCGTCACGCCGCTGATCGCCGCGCTGTCGCGCCGGCTCGTGATGGCGGCGCTGGCCGACGGCGGCGACCAGCTGCGCTCGCTGGGCGCCGGGCCGCTGGCCACCGCCCTGCTGATGCTGGTGCACGACCGGATGGGCGTGGCCACCGTGCTGCTCACGGCCTTCGCGCGGGCCATCGCCGAGGTCGGCGCCGTGATGATCGTCGGCGGCAACATCGCCGGCGTCACGCGCGTGATGACCACCACCATCGCGCTGGAGACCAGCAAGGGCGACCTCGCGCTGGCCCTGGCGCTGGGCATCGTGCTGCTGGCGGTGGTCGGCGCAGTCAACGGTGCCATCGGGCTGCTGCAATGGCTGGCCACGCGTCCGCTGAACACCGCCCCGCCGGCGAAGCCGCGCGCGATGCGCCGCGCGCTCGCCCCGCACACGCCGGCCGTGGCCGGCACGGTGCCGCTGATCCGGCTCGAGTGCGCCACGGTGCGCTTCGGCGCGCTGGTCGCGCTGGACGAGGCCTCGCTGACCCTGCACCGGGGCGACCGGCTCGTGCTCGTGGGCGCCAACGGCTCGGGCAAGACCACGCTGCTGCGGCTGCTGCACGGTCTGCTGCCCTGCGAAGGGCGCTGCGAGCGCCTGCCGCTGCGCCCCGAAGGCCGCCTGCCGCGCGCGGCCATGCTGTTCCAGCGCCCCTTCCTGCTGAGCCTCTCGGTCTGGCGCAACGTGTGGGTGGGCCTGTGGCTGGCGGGCGTGCCGGCCGCCGAGCGCAGCGAGCGCTGCGGCCTGGCGCTGGCGCGCGTGGGCCTGCTCGAACATGCCGAGCGCTCGGCGCGTTCGCTGTCGGGCGGCCAGCAACAGCGCCTGGGCCTGGCGCGCGCCTGGGCGCTGCAGCCGGACATCCTGTTCCTGGACGAGCCCACGGCCAGCCTGGACCCCGGTGCCAAGAACGAGATCGAGGCCCTCATCGAAGAGGTCGCCCACAGCGGCGTGACGATCGTGATGAGCACGCACAACCTCGGGCAGGCCAAGCGCCTGGCCACGCGCGTGGCCTACCTGCACGCGGGGCACATCGTGGTCGAGCGGCCCGTGGCGAGCTTCTTCGATTCGGACGACCTGCCGCCCGAGGCCGCCCAGTTCCTGCAGGGCGAGCTGGGCTGGTACCGTCAGCCCTAGCGCCGGCGGGCTGGTCGGCGGTTCCGCGCCCCTCGCCTTCGCTTACACGGCATCCCGATCCAGCGAGGCAAAATACCGCGATGGAAATCACTGTCGCGGTCTCGCTGCCGACACGCCTTCCTTCCGGGTCTGGGCGCGGCCACTTCCTTCGCCTGCACAGAGACCTCACCGACCGGCTGCGAACGCACGACCGCCCCCCGATAACCGAATACGCAGAGCCCTCATGAAAATAGCCACCTGGAACGTCAACTCCCTCACCGCGCGCCTGCAGCATGTGCTCGACTGGCTCATCGCCAACCCGGTCGATGTGCTGTGCCTGCAGGAGCTCAAGATGACCGACGACAAGTTTCCGCTCGAGGTGCTGAAGTCGGCCGGCTACGAGGCGGCGGTGTTCGGGCAGAAGACCTACAACGGCGTCGCCATCCTCAGCCTGGCGCCGGTGCGCGACGTGGTGAAGAACATCGAGAACTTCGCCGACGAGCAGTCGCGCGTGATCGCCGCCACCATCGAGACGCCCTCGGGCCCGCTGCGCGTGGTGAACGGCTACTTCGTGAATGGCCAGGAACCGGGCAGCGAGAAGTTCGCCTACAAGATGAAGTGGCTCGACGCGCTGCACGCCTACATTGCGCGTGAACTCGCGGCGCACCCGAACCTCGTGCTGCTGGGCGACTTCAACGTCACGCCCGAAGACCGCGACAGCTTCGACCCCGTGGGCCTGAAGGAAACGATCCACCACACGACCGAAGAGCGCGACCACTTCAAGGCGCTGCTCGGCCTGGGCCTGACCGACAGCTTCCGCATGTTCGAGCAGCCCGAAAAGAGCTTCTCCTGGTGGGACTACCGCATGCTGGGCTACCAGAAGAACCGCGGCCTGCGCATCGACCACATCCTCGTGAGTGAGCCGCTGCGTCCGCTGGTGAAGGGCTGCGTCATCGACCGCGTGCCGCGCAAGTGGGAAAAGCCGAGCGACCA
Source organism: Variovorax sp. GW822-FHT04A09 (assembly GCF_058801005.1). Lineage (NCBI taxonomy): Bacteria > Pseudomonadati > Pseudomonadota > Betaproteobacteria > Burkholderiales > Comamonadaceae > Variovorax > Variovorax sp. GW822-FHT04A09. Next base: position 2,269,959 of record NZ_JBXAMV010000001.1, read on the forward strand.
CGCCCCGGTGGTGCTCGAACTCGGCGCGGGCGCCTGACGGCCATGACGACGCCGATCGCCGCACGCCTGGCCCGTTCTGCCGCGATCGCCGCCGCGGCGCTCGCGCTGGCCGCCTGCTCGGTCCTGAAGCCGGGCAGCGGATCGGAAAGCAGCACGGGCAGCACATCGCCCGGCGGCGCAACCGCCACCGAAGGCAGCCGCGACGTGCCGACCGTGCGGCTCATCACCGCGCAGACGCCCGCGATCCGCACCTACCGCAAGACCGGTGCACGCCACATCTACAAGGCGTATGCCAGCCGCATCTACAAGGGCAAGATCCCGCCGCTGGTGTACGCGGTGGTGGTGGTCGAGACGGAGATCGATGCGAACGGCAAGGTCACCAACGTCACCTTCAGCCGCGTGCCCAGCCATGCGCCCGAAGTGCCGCCGATGATCGCGGAGCTGGTCAAGGCGACCTCGCCCTTGCCGAGCCCCGGCAAGCTGGGCGGTCACACGTACGTCGACACCTGGCTCTGGGACAAGAGCGGCAATTTCCAGCTCGATTCGCTGACGCTAGGCCAACGCAGCCGGTAATAAAAAAAGGCCCTGGGAGGGCCTTTTCATTCGATACCGAGTTCCTGGATTTTCCGGGTGATGGTGTTGCGCCCGATGCCCAGCTTCTGGGCCGCCTCGATGCGCCGGCCGCGCGTGTTGGCCAGCGCGGTGAGGATCAGCCGCGATTCGAAGCGACGCGTGAGCACGTCCCACACGTCGGTGCGGCCTGCGGCCAGCAGCGCCTGAGCCTCGGCCTCGAGGCCGCTTTCCCAGGCGCTGGGGCCCGTCGGTGCGCCTGGCACCGCCTCGGGGGCCGCGACCACCGGCGCGGACGCGTCGCGCTCGACGGCCAACGGCGCTGCAGCCTGCACGGGCGCCGCCGCCTCGGCCACCGCCACATGCACGTCCGCCCCGCTGCCCGCCATCACTTCGGGCGGCAGGTCTTTCGACTCGATCAGCTGCGCGGGCGCCATCACCGTGAGCCAGTGGCAGATGTTCTCGAGCTGGCGCACGTTGCCCGGGAAATTGAAGGCCGCGAGCCTGGCCAGCGCGGCGTCGGAGATGCGCTTGGGCTCGACGCCCAGCTGGCGCGCGCTCTGCTGCAAGAAGTGACGCGTGAGCGCGGGCACGTCTTCGCCGCGTTCGCGCAGCGCGGGCAGGCGCAGGCGGATCACGTTGAGGCGGTGGAACAGGTCTTCGCGGAAACCGCCGAGCTTCACGCGCTGCTCGAGGTCCTGGTGGGTGGCGGCGATGACGCGCACGTTGGCCTTGACCGAGTTGTGGCCGCCCACGCGGTAGAAGTGACCGTCGCTGAGCACGCGCAAGAGGCGCGTCTGCAGGTCGAAGGGCATGTCGCCGATTTCGTCGAGGAACAGCGTGCCGCCCTCGGCCTGCTCGAAGCGGCCGCGGCGCATGGTCTGCGCGCCGGTGAAGGCGCCGCGCTCGTGGCCGAAGAGTTCGCTCTCGAGCAGGTCCTTGGGAATGGCGGCGGTGTTGATCGCCACGAAGGGGCCGTTGGCGCGCGGCGAGTGCTTGTGCAGCGCACGCGCCACCAGCTCCTTGCCCGAGCCCGATTCGCCGGTGATGAGCACCGTGACGTTGCTCTGCGACAGCCGGCCGATGGCGCGGAACACGTCCTGCATCGCGGGCGCCTGGCCGAGCATCTCGGGGGCGGCGACCATGCGCTCTTCGGACACCTCTTCGCGCTGGCTTTCGTCGACGGCGCGGCGGATGAGTTCGACGGCGCGCGGCAGGTCGAAGGGCTTGGGCAGGTACTCGAAGGCGCCGCCCTGGAAGGCCGAGACCGCGCTGTCCAGGTCGGAGAAGGCGGTCATGATGATGACCGGCAGGCCGGGGTGCTTGGCCTTGATCTTGTCGAGCAGGTCGAGCCCCGAGCCGCCCGGCATGCGGATGTCGCTCACCAGGACCTGCGGGCCCTGCTGCTCGTCGCCTTCGGCCTGTTCGAGCGCGGCCAGCACTTCGCGTGTGTTCGTGAAGCTGCGCGTGGGCAGGTCTTCGCGCAGCAGCGCCTTCTCGAGCACGAAGCGTATCGATTGGTCGTCATCAACTATCCAGATCGGCTTCATGCATCTCCTCTGTTGCCGGGGCTGCGCTAGGGCAGCGGAATCAATATCTTGAAATCGGTTCGGCCCGGGACGCTGTCGCACTCGATCACGCCGTGATGCTGCTGCACAAAAGTTTGCGCAAGCGTCAGTCCCAGCCCGGTCCCGCCTTCCCTGCCCGAAACGAGCGGATAGAAGATGCGGTCCTTGATCGTGTCCGGCACACCCGGTCCATTGTCGATGACATGCAATTCCAGTGCCAATCGATACCACTGCTTGTTGAAGATCACCTGTCGGGCCACGCGGGTCTTGAAAGTGATCTGCGCATCGCCCGCCGCGCGGCGCTCGGCCAGGGCCTGCGCCGCGTTGTGCGCGATGTTGAGGGTGGCCTGGATGAGCTGCTCGCGGTCGCCGCGGAACTCGGGAATGGAGACGTCGAAGTCGCGCTCGATGTGCAGGTCGCGCGGAAACTCCGCCAGGATCACCGAGCGCACGCGCTCGCAGACCTCGTGGATATTCACGTCGCCCACCACGTGCGGGCGCCGATGCGGCGCCAGCAGCCGGTCGACCAGCGTCTGCAGCCGGTCGGCCTCGTGGATGATGACCTGGGTGTACTCGATGAGGTCGCGCGACTCGACCTCCATCTGCAGCAGCTGCGCCGCGCCGCGGATGCCGCCCAGCGGGTTCTTGATCTCGTGCGCGAGGTTGCGGATGAGTTCCTTGTTGGCCTGCGCCTGGTCGATCAGGCGCTCCTCGCGGTCCTGGCGCACCTGCTGCTCCAGCGGCGACATCTCGATGATGAGCTCGCCCTTCTTGTCGCCGTGCGCGAGCGTGACCTGCACGGGCATCAGCTCGTGGTTCACGCGCCGCAGAAAGGCCTCGTAGCGCAGCGTGGCGAAGTCGTTGCTGCTGGCGCCGTCGAGCGCGGTGCGCAGCACCTGCGGCTCATGGAAACAGGCGCCGAACTGCGAGCCCTCGAGCGTGCGCCGCGAGGTACCCAGCGCGTCTTCGAGGCCTGCATTGGCGAACAGCACCGAGCCGTCGCTGTTGACCACCGCGATCAGCGTGGACAAGAGGTCGAAGGCGCGAAAGCGCGGATTGGCGCCAGTCGCCTTCTTGCCGAACACCATGGACTGCGCGCCGTTTACTGCGCTTGCGGCTTGCCGGGCAGGCGGCCGATTTCGCGGCGGATGCCGGCGATGTCGCTCTCGTTGCGCGCGAGTTCGGCCTTCATCTCGGCCACGCGGTCCAGGTACTTCTGGTAGTTGCGGCCCTCGCTGCCCTGCTTCTCGGGCTCGCCGTTGTTGTATTCCTTCTTGAGCTCGGTCTGGCGGGCCTCGGCCTTGCGCAGCTCGGCCTCGAGCACCGAGCGCGCCTCGCCGTCGCGGGCGCGCTGGTCGACGCCTTCGACACGCGGGCTGCCCGCCGGGGCGCGCGCGGCGGATGAACCGCCCGACGACGACGCGCTGCCACCACCGCCGCCCGAGGGCTTCGTGCCCTGCACGACGGTGACGTTGCCGCCTTCCATGATCTTGCAGCCCTTTTGCTGGGCCACGGTCGCGTTGTTGGTGTACTCGTTGCCGCAGCGCCAGACGCGCTCTTGCGCGAGCGCCGCCGTGGCGGTGGCGAACGAGGCGGCGGCCAGGAAAATCAGGGAAGCAGTCTTCATTTGGATCCGGAGAGGGCGCGACAAACGCGCATTTTGATGCAATTCGGGCCCGCTCACGACAGGGTGTTCCGCACCAAGGAAAAAGGACGGCCGGGGCCGTCCTTTTGTCTTACTTGCCCGCCGGGGCGGGCTTGTTGTGGCGCTTTTTACAGCGAGTAGTACATGTCGAACTCGACGGGGTGCGTCGCCATGCGGAAGCGCGTGACTTCCTGCATCTTGAGGTCGATGTACGCGTCGATGTACGAGTCGGTGAACACGCCGCCCTTGGTCAGGAACGCACGGTCCTTGTCCAGGTGCTCCAGGGCCTGGTCCAGGCTGTGGCAGACGGTCGGGATCAGCGCGTCTTCTTCCGGCGGCAGGTGGTACAGGTCCTTGCTGGCGGCTTCGCCCGGATGGATCTTGTTTTCCACGCCGTCCAGGCCGGCCATCAGCAGCGCGGCAAAGCCCAGGTACGGGTTCATCAGCGGATCGGGGAAGCGCGCTTCGACGCGGCGGCCCTTCGGGTTGGCCACGAACGGGATGCGGATCGAGGCCGAGCGGTTCTTGGCCGAGTAGGCCAGCTTCACCGGGGCTTCGAAGCCGGGCACCAGGCGCTTGTAGCTGTTGGTGCCGGGGTTCGTGATGGCGTTCAGGGCACGGGCGTGCTTGATGATGCCGCCGATGTAGTGCAGCGCGAAGTCCGACAGGCCTGCGTAGCCGTCGCCGGCGAACAGGTTCTTGCCGTCCTTCCAGACCGACTGGTGCACGTGCATGCCGGAGCCGTTGTCGCCGACGATGGGCTTGGGCATGAAGGTGGCGGTCTTGCCGTAGGCGTGGGCCACGTTGTGGATCACGTACTTCTGCAGCTGGACCCAGTCGGCGCGCTGCACCAGCGTGCTGAAGCGGGTGCCGATCTCGAGTTGGCCGGCGTTGGCCACTTCATGGTGATGCACTTCGACCGGGATGCCCAGCGATTCGAGCACCAGGCTCATTTCCGAGCGCATGTCCTGGAAGCTGTCGACCGGGGGCACCGGGAAGTAGCCGCCCTTGACTGCGGGACGGTGGCCGCTGTTGCCGTGCTCGAACTCCTTGTCGGTGTTCCACGAGGCTTCTTCGGACTCGATCTTCACGAAGCAGCCCGACATGTCGTTCTTCCAGCGCACGCCGTCGAACACGAAGAATTCGGGTTCCGGACCGAAGTAGGCGGTGTCGCCCAGGCCGGAAGCCTTCATGTACGCCTCGGCGCGCTTGGCGAGCGAACGCGGGTCGCGCTCGTAGGCCTTGCCGTCTGCCGGGTCGATCACGTCGCAGGTCAGGATCAGCGTCGTTTCTTCGAAGAACGGGTCGATGTTGGCGGTGTTCGGGTCGGGCATGAGTTGCATGTCCGAGGCTTCGATGCCCTTCCAACCGGCGATGGACGAACCGTCGAACGCGTGGCCCGAGGTGAATTTGTCTTCATCGAAGTGCGACACGGGCACGGTCACGTGCTGCTCTTTGCCGCGGGTGTCGGTGAAGCGCAAGTCGACGAACTTGACCTCGTTTTCCTTGACGAGCTTGAGTACATCGGCGACGGTCTTTGCCATCAGTTTCTCCTGAGTTGGATGGTGGTTAGGAATACAGGGACGGGAGGATGCAGTTTCTGTGCCATTGTCACCCCGCCGGATGAGGCCCAGGTGACGGCCCAGGGGCTGCCGGAAAAGGAAAATATCCCCAAATTGGTGCAATGCAGATTAACGCACCAATTCAGGGCCAAGCTTCGCATCGAAAGTGTGCAGACCTTCGATGAGCTGGCCATAGGCGGCATCGAGCTTCGCGGGGTCGCCCTTGACGCCCAGCTCGATGTGGCGCCCGTACTGGGGGTGATCCACGCTGGGAAGGCTGAACACCTTGATGCCGGCGTGGGCCTGCTCGATGGCCTGCATCAGCGGCGTGAGGGTGGCTTCCATCGCACCGAAAACGATCACGGACTTCTCGGCGATGGCGTTGCGGGTGAACAGATCGGCATACCGGCTGTCGAGCACCGACTCGATCATCGGCCAGGCCATGACCGGAAAGCCCGGCACGAAATGCACGTGCTCGACGCTGAAGCCCGGGATCTTGTTGTACGGGTTGCGGATGATCGACGCGCCCTGCGGAAACACGCCCATGTTCAGGCGGTGGATGTTGTCGGGCCGGTCGGGTTCGTAGGGTACGCCCTGCTCCAAGGCCGTGTCTTGCATGCGCTCGCGGATCAGCGCCTCGGCCTCGGGGTGCAGCGCCAGCGGCACGCGCAGGGCCTGGGCGGCGCACTGGCGGGTGTGATCGTCGGGCGTGGCGCCGATGCCGCCGGTCGAGAACACGATGTCGCCCGAGGCGAAGGCGCGCATGAGGGCCGCGGTGATCCGAGTGGGCTCGTCGCCCACGTACTCGGCCCAGCCCAGCTGCAGGCCGCGCGCGGCCAGCAGCTCGATGACCTTGGCCATGTGCTTGTCGGCCCGCTTGCCGGAAAGGATCTCGTCGCCGACGACGATGAGACCGAATGCGCGTGTCATGGAGAACTCCATTGAGAAAGAGCGGCCTTGTTGGCCTCGGTGGCTTCGGCCGCCTCGAGCGTCTGCTGCGCGTCGCCGCTGCCGGCCGCGGGCTGCTGCGCCGCGCGCTGGGCGCGCAGCTGGGTCAGGGCGTCGAGGCAGTAGTGGGCGAACCAGAGCGCAGAAAAGGCGAAGACCAGCGTGTAGATCCAGATGGCGATCGGCACCAGCACGAAGAAGGCGGCGGCGAACAGCAGGCCCGAGGCCCAGACGATGCTCGGCGCGGCACCCAGGTAGCCGCACAGCACGCCGATGCACAGCAGCGGCAGCCGGTGGGCGCGCAGCAGCGCGGCGCGTTCTTCGGGGCTCGCGTGCTCGGCCAGCGCGTCGAAGCTCATCACCCGGTAGGTGAGCCAGCCCCAGATCAGCGGCGGCAGGATCAGCACCAGCGGCGGAATGAGCCACAGCGGCATCGACACCACCAGCGCGATCAGCGCCAGCACGGTGGCGCCGAGCGAGCGCAGCACGCTGCCGAAGAAGGAGGCGCCCTTCTTCTGTTCGAGCGTGGGAAAGCGCCGTTCGGCCACGAGCTTGGTGAGCGCCGGCGCCATGAAGCCGGCCACGATGAGCAGCGACAGCACCACGATCAGTGGCGTGACGCCGAACACCACCACCAGCGGCGCCAGCGCGGCCGTGACGTCGCTGGAGAAGAGGCGCCCGATCCAGGCCCAGAAGCTGGACAGCAGCGGCCAGGCGTCGAGGGCCTCGCGCGTCCAGGCGACGGCCGCGTCCCAGTAGAAGTAACCGAGCCCCGCAGCCAGCAGCACCATGAGCGCCAATGGCAGGAGCGACAGCACGATCACGCGCGGGAGCATGCAATAGGCCACCGCGCGCCAGAAGGAGTCGAGGAGCAGGCGCATGAGGTTCGAGGATAGCGCAAGGCCCCGGCCCGCCCGCCGCCGGGCCCGCGGGTGGATCAGGCGCGGCCGAACAGCCGCTTCAGCCCCAGCCACTGCTGCGACCAGAAGCCCTGGCCGTAGTCGCGCGGGCGGCCGTCGGCGCCGGGCTCGACCTGGTCGCGGATGCCGGTCGGGTCGTAGCGGTTCTCGAAGTTGGCGGTGCGAAAGAGCATGTCCCACCAGGGCAGCAGCACGCCGAAGTTGTGGCCGCCCAGCGTGCTCCGGCCGTGCGACTCGTGGCCCAGCCCGATGCTGTGGTGCAGCCGGTGAAAGCGCGGGCTGACCCACAGCCGCTCGCCGATGGCCCCGAAACTCAGCCGCAGGTTGGCGTGCTGCAGGCTCTCGCTGAGCTGGGTGAAGGCCACGACGGCGATGAACTGGCCCGGCGCCACGCCGATCAGCTGCGCCACGATGACGATGAGCGTGTCGTGGATGACGTCGTCCAGCAGGTGGTTGCGGTCGTCGCTCCACATCGTCATCTGGCGCTGCGAGTGGTGCAGCGAATGCAGGCTCCACCACCAGTTGAACTGGTGCTGGCCGCGGTGAATCCAGTAACCCACGAAGTCGAGCACCACGAGGTAGATGGCAAAGGCCACCCACGGCACGTCGGTCACGCCGGGCCAGGCCTCGTCCAGGTGGAAGGTGCCCCACCCGGCCATGCGCAGGCTGCCGAGCAGGTCGTCGAACAGCGGCTGCAGCGTGAAGAACAGCGCCAGCCGGAACAGGCCCAGCCGATGGATCAGCGTGTAGAGCACGTCGGTGCGGATCGCACGGCGGTCGGTCACGGGCTCGACCGCGCGCCAGCGCTGCAGCGGGCCGATCACGGCCAGCAGCACCAGGATCTGGATCACGCCGACCAGCAGCCAGCCGGTGGCGTCGAAGGCGTCCTCGGCCCAGCCCCCCAGGCCGATGGCGTACACCAGCGGCTGCACGGCGGTCTCGAAGAGCCAGCCCTGCATGGCGGAAAAAACGTCGGTCAACCAGTCGATCACGGCGAAAACTCAGGATTCAAGGGTGGGAGGCGATCCAGGCGCGGTAGTCCGGGTGCTGGCGCAGGGTGCGAAAACAGAAGCCCTTGGCCTTCAGGCCGACGATGAGCGGCTCCAGGTTGGCGGGCGCCCACGGGTCCTTGCGCGACCAGATGCCCAGGTGGGCCAGCAGGATGTCGCCGGGGCGGATGCCCGCGAGCGCCTGGGCCAGCAGCTTCTGGTTGCTGAAGGTCTCGCTGGGCAGCTCGTCGCCGAGGAAGCCGGCGGGCGACCAGCCCACGTGCGCGTAGCCGCAGTCCTTCGCGGCCGCCAGCAGCGCGGGCGAGGTCTTGCCGCCCGGCGCGCGGTACAGCGGCAGCGGCTTCTTGCCGGTGATGGCGGCCAGCCGGTCGGACGACTTGCGGATGTCGGCGCAGTACTGGGCCGCGCTCCAGACCGATTCCTTGCCGGTCTGCGGGCCGGCCGACGGCTTGATGCGAAAGCTGAGCGGCGTGCCCTTGACGTCACCGCGCCAGTAGGCGTGGTCGTAGGTGTGCGAGCCGAACTCGTGGCCTTCGGCCGCCCTCGCCTTCCACCACGGCGCCCAGTGGTCGTCCAGGCTGTCGCCGTCGGCCTGGGTGCGCTCGGCGGCGGCGAAGAAGGTGACGCGCACGTCCTGGCGCTTGAGCACGTCGGCCACCAGCGGGGCGATGCCCATGTGGCCCGTGTCCAGCGTCAGGTAGACCGGCTTGTCGCAGGCGGCGGCTTCCTGGGCACCGGCGGCCGGCACGGTGGCGCAGGCCAGCGCCGCGACGGCGAAGGCCACGCCGGCGGTGCGAAAACTGCGCACGCGCTCAGATGCGCTTGGCATGGTCGAGGGTCCAGACGCCGTGCGGCGAGCGGCCGACGTTGATCTGCCGCACGACCTTCTGGCTCGCGAGATCGACCACCGTGAGCTTCTTGGCCCAGCGCGAGGTCACGTACAGCGTCTTGCCGTCGGCCGACACGTCCATGCAGTCGGGGCCGCCGGGCACGTTGTAGTTGGCGACGACCTTCAGCGTGGTCAGGTCGATGCGGCTGATGGTGTTGGCGACCCGGTTGCTCACGAACACGGTCTTGCCGTCGCCGGCCGAGCGGAAGGCGTGGGCGCCCTTGCCGGTAGGAATCTTGCCGACCAGCTTGGGCTGGGCGCCGGCCACGTCGAACACCTGCACGCCGTCGCTGCCGGTGAGGCCCACGAGCAGCGTCTTGTCGTTGTGGGCGCCGAAGATGTCGGCCGGCATGGCGCCGGTGGCCATGCGCCAGCGGATGGTCTGCGTCGGCAGGTCGACCGCGATCAGCTCGTCGCTGTCCTGCATGGTGACGTAGGCCACGGTGCTGGTGTTGTCGATCCAGATGTGGCTGGGCGTCTTGCCGGTGGCGATGCGCTTGACCAGCTTCAGGTCCTTGCCGTCCCAGCGGTACACGTCGACGTGGTTCAGGCGGTTGGCCGCCGTGACGAACCACTTCATGTCGCGCGAGAACTGCAGCTGGTAGGGATCGATGATGCCGTACACCACGCGCTGCACCTCGGCCGTGCGCGGGTCCAGGAAGGTGAGCGAATCGCCCGCCGAATTGGCCACGATGACCGACTTCTCGTCGGGCGTCATGTAGATGTGGTGCGGCTCCTTGCCGGTGGGAATGCGCTGCTTCTCGGTCCAGTCGACCGGGTTGATCACGCTCACGCTGGCGTCCAGCGAATTGAGCACGAAAACCGGTGGAGGGGCCGGCGGCGCCGCCGCGGCGGGGAGGGTCACCAGGGCTGTCAGGCACAGGCAGGACAGCAGGAAGGCCGCGATGCGGCCGTTCGGGCGGGCAGGGAGTCGCAAGGGAAGGTTCCGGGAGAGGGTTAACAATCTTAACGGTCGAACCCGACGAAAAGCTGACCGCGGGCGCCCCCTCACCCGCTGTTTAGCCCGGCGCCTTGACCTATGTCACGCGGCGCGAGGCACGGGCGCCCGCAGCTGGGCCACCTGTTCGGCCGTGAGCCAGCGCCATTGCCCCGGCGCCAGGTCGTCCGGCAGCGCCAGGCCGCCGATGCGCGAGCGGTGCAGCCCTTCGACCCGGTTGCCGACCGCGGCCAGCATGCGCTTGACCTGGTGGTACTTGCCCTCGGTGAGCGTGAGCCGCAGGTGCAGCGGGCTGTCGGACTCGCAGGCGGCCGCGCGCACGGGCTTCGGATCGTCGTCGAGCACCACGCCGGCCAGCAGCTTGGCGATCTGCGCCTCGTCGATCGGGTGCTTGGCCGTCACCTCGTAGACCTTGGGCACGTGGTGCTTGGGCGAACCCATCTTGTGGATGAACTGGCCGTCGTCGGTCAGCAGCAGCAGGCCGGTCGTGTCCTGGTCGAGCCGGCCGATGGCCTGCACGCCCTGCACCGCGCCCTTGTTGGGCCGCAGCCGCAGCGGCGACGGCAGCAGCGTGTAGATGCTCGGGTAGGTCGAGGGCTTCTGCGAGCACTCGGTGCCGGCCGGCTTGTGCAGCATCAGGTAGGCCTTCTCGTGGCAGGCCCACTCGGTGCCCTGCACGGTGAACAGCAGGCCTTCGGGGTCGAGGTCGGCGAAGGGGTCGGTCACGGCCGCGCCGGCGATGCTCACGTGGCCTTGCTGGACCAGGCCCGCGCACACGCGGCGGGTGCCGAAGCCCTGGGTATAGAGGATGTCTTGCAGGTGCATGAAAAATGAAAAAAGCGGCCGTGCCGACAGGGGCACGACCGCCTTCAAGTGTGCCGCAGGTTCAGTAGCCTGCCGCCAGGCCCGTGTTGCGGCGCGGGTCGTTGGCGCCGTAGAAGCGGTTCGCGCCCACCGGCTTGCCGCCCAGCGAGGGCGCGCCGACGATGATCGCCGCCAGGTGGTTGGCCGGCTGCGGCACACCCAGGTTGTGGCCCATGTCGGTCAGGATCTTGCGGGTGTCGGGGCTGATCGCGAAGGTCTCGACGTTGGTCACATCGGGCAGCCACTGCTGGTGGAAGCGCGGCGCATCGACGGCTTCCTGCACGTTCATGCCGTAGTCGACCACGTTCAGGATGGTGTGCAGCACGGCCGTGATGATGCGGCTGCCGCCCGGCGTGCCGACCACGAACACCGGCTTGCCGTCTTTCGACACGATGGTCGGGCTCATCGAGCTCAGCGGGCGCTTGCCCGGGGCGATCGCGTTGGCCTCGCCCTGCACCAGGCCGTACATGTTGGGCACGCCGATCTTGGAGGTGAAGTCGTCCATCTCGTTGTTCAGCAGCACGCCCGTCTTGTCGGCCGTGACCTTGGCGCCGAACCAGTCGTTCAGCGTGTAGGTGACCGAAACGGCATTGCCCCACTTGTCGGTGATCGAGTAGTGGGTGGTGTTGCTGCCTTCATGCGGCGCGACGCCGGGCTTGATGTCCTTGGACACGCCGGCCTTCTTGGGGTCGATGGCGGCGCGGATCTTGGCGGCGTAGCCCTTGTCGAGCAGGCGGTCGAGCGGGTTCTTCACGAAGTCGGGGTCGCCCAGGTAGCTGTTGCGGTCCACGTAGGCGTGGCGCATGGCTTCGATCTGGTAGTGCACCGACTCCGCCGAACGGAAGCCCAGGTCCTTCAGCGGATAGCCCTCCAGGATGTTGAGCATCTCGCAGATGATCACGCCACCCGAACTCGGAGGCGGCGCCGACACCACGCGGTAGCCGCGGTAGTCGCACTCGACCGGCGCGAGTTCGCGCGTCTTGTACTGGTCGAGGTCGGCCTGCGTGATGATGCCCTTGCCGGCCTGGCTCGACGCCACGATGGCCTTGCCGACCCAGCCCTTGTAGAAGCCGTCGGTGCCCTTGGCGCTGATTTCCTTCAGCGTCTTGGCCAGGTCTTTCTGCACCAGCTTCTGGCCGACCGCGAAGGGCTCGCCCTTGTTCAGGAAGATGGCGCCGGAGACCGGGTCTTTCTTGAAGTCGTTGGTGGCGGTGAGCAGCATGTCGATGTCGCCCTGCTCCAGCGCAAAGCCCTTGTCGGCCAGCTGGACCGAGGGGGCGATGAGGTCGGCGCGCTTCATGGTGCCGTACTTCTCGCGCGCGTACTCCATGCCCGAGACCGAGCCCGGCACGCCCACGGCGAGGTGGCCGTGGGTGCTCAGGCCCTTGACGACGTTGCCGTCCTTGTCGAGGTACATGTTGGCCGTGGCGGCCAGCGGTGCCTTCTCGCGGAAGTCCAGGAAGGTCTTGCGGCCGTCGGCCAGCTGCACGGTCATGAAGCCGCCGCCGCCGAGGTTGCCGGCGGCCGGGTACACCACCGCCAGCGCATAGCCCACGGCCACGGCCGCATCGACCGCGTTGCCGCCGCGCTTGAGCACATCGACGCCAACCTTGCTGGCCAGGTGCTGCGCGCTCACGACCATGCCGTGTTCGGCCGCCACCGGCGCCTGCGACGCGGCCTGCGCGCCGCCGGCCGCCGCCAGAGTGAGCGCGGCCGCGACGGCGGCGCGCAGGGTGGGGGTCCACTTGAAGTGCTGCATGGAAAAGTCTCCTCTGTGCGTTGGATGAAGAATGAGGGAGGGGTGAATGGTGTGGGCCTTCAGGCCGTGAGCAGCGCCTTGCGCCGCAGGCTTTGCAGCGCCTGCGCGACCTGCTCCTGCGCGAAGGCGTGCAGCGCCGACGGGTCGGTCAGCGGCTGGTCGTCCTTGAGGAAGCGCAGGCGTTCGGCGCGCACCTCGTCGAGCAGGAAGGCGGCCAGCGCCTCGTGCGTGTGCGCGCCGTCGAGCAGCGGCAGCAGGCTGCGTTCGAGCACCGTGAGCGACACCGGTTCGTGCCACTGGTTGCAGAGCACGGCCGCCGCCTGCGACGCGGGCATGCCGGCCAGCGCGCGGCGCACCGGGGCCAGCACCTGCGGCAGCTCGGAGACGGCAGAAGCCGCCGGCACCGGCGTGCGGCGGATGCGCAGCGCGCCCAGAATCAGCAGCTCCTCGAGCATGGCGAGCACGATGGGTTCGACGGCCGCGCGCGGCTCGCCGGTGAGCGTCACCACGGCGGCCAGCAGAGCCTCGGTCGACATCGAACACGGATAGCTCGCGTCGAGCGCCTGCGCCACCGCCTTGTGCGCCGGCAGCCGCAACGTGACCTTCAGGTCGCGCAGCGCGGTGCAGGGCTGCTCGCGGGTGTCGATCGTGAGAGCCTCGCCGCCGTCGACGCGGAAGATGCCGGCGAATTCCAGCGCGCGCAGGCGGGGCACCTCGAGGCGGTAGCGGATGTTCGCGGCGTTGCCCTGCTTCACCAGCAGCGTCTGGCGGAAGGTGCGGTTGACGAGGAAGTCGAGGTACTGCTCCATCATCACCTGGCTGCCGCCGCACTCGCGCAGCAGCGGGTCGCGCACCTTCTCGCCGTAGTTCTGCACGAACATGGTCGAGGGCTCGGCGTCGCACAGGTAGGCCAGCCCGCGTGCCTCGGCGCGCGCGACGAACTCCTTGAAGTAGCAGGGCTCGTTGCAGGGCTCGAGGAACTCGTGCAGCAGGTAGTAGTTGCCGGAGTTGCGCACGATCGGCATCGTCTCTTCGAGCGTCTTGCGCAGCACACTGTCGGGCCGGGCCGACTGTTCGAGGAACTCGAGCATGCCGCGCGCGTAGGAGAGCTTTTCTTCGGGCGTGTCGCGCGGGCCGCCGCGCAGGATCATCGCGTCGCGCACGATCTCGCGCGCCTTCCAGCCCGGGTACACGTTGTAGCTCACGTACACCACGCCGCCCGGCGCCAGGTTCTCGGCGCACACGCGCAGGATCGCGTCCTGCACCGGCCCCGGCACCCAGCTGTACACGCCGTGGCAGACGATGTAGTCGAACAGGCCGAACGAGGCGTCGATGTCGGCGATGTTGAAGGCCTTGAGCTCGATGTTCGACAGCCCCGCCTGGTCGAGCGCCGCGGCGCCCTGGGCCACCTGCACGCGCGACAGGTCGACCCCGACCGCGTGGGCTTGCGGATGGCGCGCCGCGAACGGGATCAGGTTGCCGCCGGCGGCGCAGCCCAGCTCGAGCACGCGCGCCTTGTGCGGCGGCGGCGCCTCGAGTCCGAACAGGAAGGCCAGGGCTTCCAGGTGCTCCACGGCGGACTGGGGAAACGGGTGCGAGTCGTAGGGCACCGCATCGTAGTAACTGGTGAGCGTGGAAGTCAGAGAGTCCGGCACGAACGTCCTTTGGGGATCGGAAGGGGCTGCAGCAGTGCTCGCAGACTATAGCCCCGTGCCCTCGCAAAAAGAAGCCGGCGCGGGTCGACCCGCCCTGCCCTGGCCGCGGACTTCGGTGCTTGCACGACCTCTTTAGAATGGCCCGATGAACTGGCGCATCACACTGTTTCCCCTGGCTTTGGTCATTGCCGGCTGCTCGACGCCGCCCAACCAGATCGTTCCCTTCCGCGACGGTGTGCTGCGTGCCATGACCTACACCCAGGCCTCGGACTACTGCAGCGCCAAGAGCCAGGAGCCGAAGTGGCTCGGCAAGGCGCCCGCCGAATCCGGCGTGCTGTTCCAGTGCCAGTAAGCCACCTCATCACGCAGGGCTGACGCCCGGCCGCACCGCTCAGGCGTCGATGTCGATGAGCGCCAACCCGCTCTCGCGGTCGCAGGTCTTGCGCAGGTAGCCCGGCGACTCGACCATTTCATGGCGAGGCGTGTCCTTCCGTTCGAAACGTCAGCGCGGGGAGTTCTGCCTGCAGTCCTCGGCGGTGCCCCGGCAGTCGTCCTGGCGCGAGGGCGCGCCGGGGTCGTCCACGCGGGGCTTGTCTTCGCCGGCCCGCTTCGCGTCCGCCGGCGGCTTTCTCACCATGCCGGGGTCGCGGTCGGGCGGCGCGGGCTTCACCAGCCGCGGATGGCCATGGGGCGGCGGCTTCACGAGGAGTTCGGGGTCGGGGCCGGGTTGCGCTTGCGGCTTGACCGGCGGTGGCGGCGGCTTGTCGGCCGACTGCGCGGCAGCCGGCCCGGCAACGAGCGCCGCGACGCCCAGGACCCCGACAGCGAGGCTTCCGGCAAACATCGATTTCGTTGGATTGCGCATGGCGTTCACCCATGGCCCGACGGTTTCACCGGGGCGTTCCCGGTGGTGTAGGCCTCTTTCGCCAATGGCCGCAAGTCGGCGTCGCGGTGCCCGCGACGCTGGCGCAGCCGCCGGGCGATGGCCGCAGGGATGGCGCGCGCTCAGCCCGCCAGGCTGACGCGCACCACGCACGCCGGCGGCACCAGAATCTCGTCGCAGTTCGGCCCGGCCCCGCCGCGGTCGATCACCACGAAGCTGGCCGGCTGCTGCGTGACCACCAGCGGGTGGTGCCAGACCCCGCGCGCGTAGTTCACGCCCTGCCGCCCGTCGGTGACGAAGGCGCGGATGTCTTCCACGCGCACCGTGTCGCCCGCCGGCGCCACCACCACGAGAAAGCGGCTGCCGTCCATCGGCACGAAGGCCTGGCTGCCCAGCGGGTGGCGCTCCAGCATGCCCACCTGCAGCGGCAGCGCGTAGGGCTGCGTCTCGAAGATGTTCACCAGCACGCGGCTGTCGCCGGGGCCCGGGTCCACGCGCGCCAGGTCGTGAAAGCGCGTGGTCATGCCCGCGTTGATCGGCATCGACCGGGCGTGCGCGCTCTCGATGACGTCGCCGAACGCGGCGAACGCCTCGCGCGTCAGCGGCTGCGCGACGAGCGCGAGCGCCGCGGGCGTGCCCGGCGCCAGGGGCAGGAAAGTGGGGCTGGCAATCGTCAACAGAAACTCCTCGGCTTTTGGTCCAACTGGTATTACCAGTATCCTTGCGATACATCCACTCAGTCAATCTCCCGGCGTCAGGGAAATCGCTAGTGTCCAATGGCGCATGAGGCCTTAAGGTCTCGGTCGCGTTAAATCATACCGGTAATACCAGTTAATCCACCCCATCGACGCCTTCGAGGACCGCCATGTCAACCACCACCCTTCATGCGCCGCTGCAGCCGGCCACCACCTCTGCTGCAGCGGAGAACGCGCTCTACAAGAAAGTGGCATGGCGACTCATGCCGTTCCTGATGCTCTGCTACGTGGCCGCCTACCTGGACCGCGTGAACGTCGGCTTCGCCAAGCTGAACATGCTCAGCGACCTGCAGTTCAGCGAAGCCATGTACGGGCTGGGCGCGGGGCTGTTCTTCATCGGCTACTTCTTCTTCGAGGTGCCGAGCAATCTGCTGATGCACCGCATCGGCGCCAAGGCCACCATCTCGCGGATCATGATCACGTGGAGCCTGATCTCGGCCGCGATGATGTTCGTGACCACGCCCACGCAGTTCTACGTGCTGCGCTTCCTGCTCGGGGCGGCCGAGGCCGGCTTCTACCCGGGAATGATCCTGTACCTCACCTACTGGTTTCCCTCGCACCGCCGCGCCAAGATGGTGGCTGTGTTCATGTGCGCCATTCCGGTGTCGGGCGTGCTGGGCGGACCGCTGTCGGGGCTGATCATGGACGCCATGCACGGCATGGGCGGGCTGCGCGGCTGGCAGTGGCTGTTCCTCATCGAGGCGGTGCCTTCGCTGGTGATCGGCCTGCTGGTCATCGTGTACCTCGACAACAGCATCCAGGGCGCACGCTGGCTCACCGCCGAAGAAAAGGCCGTGCTCGCACGCAACATCGCCGCCGAGAACGCCACCAAGGGCGGCACCAGCCACATGACGCTGCGCGCGCTGTTCGCCGACCGTCGCATCGTGAAGATGGCGCTGATCTGCTTTTGCACGGTGATGGGCCAGTACGGCCTGACCTTCTGGCTGCCCACGCTGGTGCGCCAGTCGGGCGTGTCGGGCGCGTTCAACATCGGGCTGCTCACGGCGATTCCGTTTGCCGTGGCCATCGTCTCGATGCTGCTGGTGAGCCGCAGCTCCGATCGCATGCGCGAGCGCCGCTGGCACCTGATCGTGCCCTTCTGCTGCGGCGCGCTGGGCCTCACGCTGAGCGCGATCTTCAGCAACAACGTGTACCTCTCCCTGGCCGCATTGGCCCTGGCCGCGGGCGGCAGCCTGGCGACCTCGCCGCTGTTCTGGAGCCTGCCGACGGCCATCTTGTCGAGCGCGGGCGCGGCGGCCGGCATTGCGCTCATCAACTCCTTCGCCAACCTGGCGGGCTTCGTGAGCCCCTACATGATCGGCCTGATCAAGGACGCCACGAAGAGCACCGACATCGCGTTGTTCGTGCTGGCCGGCGTGCTGCTGTTCGGCGCCTTCCTCACCTGGACGGTGCCGGCCAAGCTGGTCAACAAGTAGGGAAGGCCCCGGGGTGCGGCCACAGTAAGATTTCCAGCTCCCGCCACTGCCGCACTTCGCACCGAAAACCGCCCATGCTCGCCTCCCCCGCCGTCGCCGCCACCGCCGCCCGCCTGATCCAGCAGCGGATCGCGGACGGCACCTATGCGGCGGGCGGGCTGCTGCCTTCGCAGCGCGACCTCGCCGAGCAGCTCGGCATCAGCCGCACCTCGCTGCGCGAGGCGCTGTCGACGTTGCAGGGCACGGGCCTGGTCATTCCGCGTCCCGGCAAGGGCATGTACGTGGCCGAGGACAGCGCACAAACGCCGGCCGCCTCCCCGGCCTGGAAGTTCGCCACCTCGCATTCGCTGCAGGACGTGTATCAACTGCGCTTCGCGGTCGAGAACTTCACCGCGCGGCTGGCCTGCCTGGTCATCGAGGCGGACGACCTGGCGGCGCTGCGTGCCAATGCGCAAGCCATGCGCGCATGCATCGACGCCGGCGACTTCACGCAGGCCACGCAGCTCGATTTCGATTTCCACATGCAGATCATCGGCATCGCGGGCAACCAGGCCATCGCCGAGATCCTGCGCAACAGCGCCGAGGTGATGCAGGAGAGCCAGCGCCTGCCCTTCTACAAGCGCGGTGCGCGCCATGCCACCTACGACGAGCACATGGCGATCATCGAGGCGCTCGCGCAAGGCAACCCGGCGCTGGCGCAGCAGGCGATGACGCAGCACATCGTGCAGGCCGCGCAGCGCGCGGGCGTGCACTTTCCGACGGGGCTCGAGGCGGCTTGACGCTTCATGTCCACGTGTCGACGACGATGCGCAGCACCTCGACGCGCTCGGGCAGCTCGATCAGGAACTCCGCATCGCGCGGCAGGTGGTGCACCCCATTCGGGTCGCCGCCGGTGAACGCGCTCATCGCGGCCACGTCGGGCCAGTAGGAGGTCGTGACGAACTCGGTCTCGGTGGCGCGGTCTTCCCGGAACAGCTGCACCGCGAGCGCCGTCTTGCGCAACGGCGGAATGCCTTCAGCCAGCAGGTAGCGTTCGTAGGCGTCGGCGCGGCCCCGCGTGACGCGGCCGCGCCAGATGCGCGCGATGGTGGCGACGCTCATACCGGCACGCCTTCGATCGTCCGGGTGGATGCAGACGCCGGCGCCGGCAGGTGCCGCCCCAGGAAATCGCGCAGCGGCGGCAGCACCTCGGCCAGGTGCGTCTCGAGCAGCCAGTGGCCCCCGTCGTCGAACGCGTGGAACTGGGCGTCGGGCAAGTCGCGCAGGTAGGCACGGCCGGCCTCGATCGGCATGTAGCCGTCCTGCGGCCCCCACAGGATCAGCGTGGGCGGGCGGTACGTGCGCAGGTAGTCCTGGTAGCGCGGGAACCACCGCAGGTTCTCCTTCAGCCCCTTCATGAGACCGAGCGCAATGCCACGCCGCACGGGCGTGTCCATCAACGGCCAGTGAAGGCGCCAGAGATCGGGCGCGAGCCGCGGGGCCACGCGCGACGACACCTCGCCGATGAACTCGTCGCGAAAGCCTTCTTCACTCACGGCGCGCTCCAGCACCGCGAGATGGGCCTCGCTCGGGTCGTTCCAGTACGCCCGGATCGCCGCGTACTTCGGCCCCAGCGTGTCTTCGTAGATGTCGCCGTTCTGGACGATCAGCGCCGTCACCCGCCCGGCCCGCCGCATCGCATGGCGCAGGCCGATCTGCGAACCGTAGTCGTGCAGGTACAGCGCGTAACGACGCAGCGCGAGCGCGGCGGTGAAGCGGTCGAGGAAGTACGCGTAGCCATCGAAATCGAACACGAAGTTCTCCTCGGGCGTGCCGCTGTAGCCGAAGCCCGGGAAATCGGGCGCCACCACGCGCCAGCGGTCCGCCAGCGCCGGCATCAGCGCGCGGTACTGGAACGAAGAACACGGATAGCCGTGCAGCAACAACAGCACCGGGGCACCCACCGGACCGGCCGCGCGATAGAAGACCTCGACGCCGTCGATCTGCACCGTGCGGTGCGTGACGGCGGTCGTGCCGGCCGCGTCGTTCTTTCGGGGGTTCGCATTGGCCATCTCGGCTCCTTGAGACATGCAAAGAAACAGAGGTGTCTTTGTCGCCTCCGGCGCGGGGCCCGCATGTGGGAAAGGGCCGACCCTGGGTGTCGTCCAGGCCGCGCGCGCCCTGCGGCGGGCACGCTGCAGGGCGACATAGGCAACCTGGCCATCCCGTCGGCCGATCGGCCTTGGCAGCACCGGCCGGACGGTCGCCCCGCGCCTGAACATGAAACTTTGGCTCACTGGCCGTCAAACCGCAGTCCAAAGCTTTCACTGCAGCGCGGTGCGCAGGACAATGGGGCGTTGATGGTGGTCGGGGCGCCGCCTCCGATCCTGTCGGCATCGCACTTTCAGGACTACACACGTCGCGTCATGGAACAACGGCTGGAATGGGCCCTCGCGGCCTGCTCACGCATCCTTCGACCCGTGGTGAAGCTCGCCCTCGCGATGGGGGTCAAGCACCCCCACCTGGAGGAGTTGCTGCGCGACCTGCTGATCGAGGAGGCGCAGCACTCCTGGCGCAGCCAGGGCGTTCCCAAGCCCAACCTGAGCCAGCTGTCCGTCACCACCGGCCTGAACCGCAAGGCCGTGACCGCCAAGGTCCGCTCCACCGTCGACCCCCTGCCCCACACCGAGCTGTCGGCCGCGGCCAAGACCTTCACGCTGTGGCTGCAGATGCTGACCGAAGACGCTTCGTTCCGGCGCCTGCCCGTCACCTCGGGCCACACGGCGCCCTCGTTCGAGGCGGTCGCCCGCCTGAGCAGCCGCGGCAACGTGCACCACCGCACCATCCTCGACGAGCTGATCCGGCTGAACATGGTGACCGAAAACGAAGGCATGGCCGAGCTCACCGCCGACGGTTTCGTGCCCGTGCAGGACCTGCAATCGATGCTGGCCTTCCTGGGCGACAACGGCCGGGACCACCTGCTGGCGGCCGTCGCCAACACGCTGGGCGAGCAGCCCCGCATGCTCGAGCGCGCGGTGTACGCGCGCGGGCTGTCGCTGAACGATTGCGAACAGATCCACCGCCTGGTGCGCGACCGCTGGTCCGCCCTGCACCACGAGCTCGCGCAGGAAATGGCACAGGCGGTCAGCCGCGCGCCGGCCCGCGCCGAAGGACGAATCCGTGTCGGCATCTACACGTACTACGAGGACGAGGGCACGCCGCCCCCGCCCGCGTCCTCTGAAAGCGAGCGCCCCTCATGAGCACGATGAAAACACCCCGCCGCCTCCTGCTGGGCTTGCTTTGCGCCGGCCTCACGGTCCTGTTGATGTCCTGCGGAGGCGGCGGTGGTGCCTCGACCGGGAATCTGGGCCTGGGCACCGGCACTGCGATCGGCGGTGACAGCCCCGGCGGCGCGGGCACGGGCTCCGGCGGGGATGGGACCGGGTCCGGCTCTGGCGGCTCTGGCGGCTCCGGCGACACCGCCAGCAACGGCAACACCGACGGCTCCGGTGTCGGCTCGGGCGGCACCGGCGTGACCGCGGACGCCGCCGGCATCGGCGCCGCGGACGGCCTGGGCAGCATCATCCTGAACGGCCTGCGCTACACCACGGACACGGCCACCATCACCGTCGAGGACGCCACCGAACTCCAGATCGGCATGAGCGCGCGGGTCGCCGGCAAGGTCGACCCCGACTTCACCCGCGGCATCGCGACGCAGGTCGTGTCGGCGGCCGAACTGCGCGGCGCCGTCTCGCGCATCGATGTGGGCGCCGGCAGCTTCGTCGTCATGGGCATCAGCGTGAGCATCGATGCGGCCACGGTCTGGGCCGACGCGAACGGGCTTGCCAACGTGGCCGACGGCAGCCTCGTCCAGGTGTGGGGCCTGCCCGGCGCGCCGGGCACGCTGCGCGCCACCCGCGTGCAGACCGCGCCCACGCTGACCGCCCCGCTGGTGACGGGCGCCATCCAGGGCCTCAACACGACGAACCAGACCTTCATGCTCGGCCAGCTGACGGTCAGCTATGGCGGCGCCAGCTTCGCGGGCATCGACGCCTCGTCGCTGGCCAACGGTGTCATCGTGCGCGCCCGCGGCACGGTCGCGCCGACCGGCAACGCGTTCACGGCGACCCAGGTGGAGGGCTGGTACGCGATACCGACGAGCAACGGCATCGCACTGCAACTGGCGGGGGACATCACCGACTTCGTCTCGCGCGGCGCCTTCAAGGTGCTGGGCACGCCGGTGGACGCCACCAACGCGCAGATCACGGGCGGCCCCGTCGGTTCGCTCGGCAACGGCGTGAAGGTCGAGGTCGACGGCTTCATGTCCGGCGGGGTGCTGGTCGTCAAGAAGCTGCGCATCCGCCATGTGCCGGGCACGGGCGGGCCGGCCTCGTTCACGCTCATCGGCGCCATCGGCGGCTACGTGTCCCCTGCCAATTTCAGGGTGCAGGGCCAGCCGGTGGACGCCAGCGGACCGGGTACCACTTTCGAGAACGGTACCGCCGCGAACCTGGCCAACGGCCAGCGCGTGACCGTCGTGGGAGACCGGGTCGTCGACGGCGTTCTCATCGCCCAGCGGGTGACATTCAACCCCTGACCTGAAGCGGCGGCGCAGCGCCCCGCCGTCCGGTTGCATCGCCCGCCCTTCTGGCCGCAGGCGAAGCCGGGCTTTCGCACACACATCCAGTTCCAGTTCGACCCGCCGCACCGCGGCGGGCGTCGGCCTGCGCGCACGCGGGCCGGATAGCACCTTCGGCCATCTATCTCCAAACCCGTGGCGAAAGTACGAAAAAGGGACTAAAGTGAAAAAATCACATTTCTTACATTGGTGGCTTCCGTGTCTGTTCCCGCGAGTTCAGTGCGACCGTTGCTCCCCGTTGGCATCGCAGGCCCACGCCTGACGGATGCCTCCCTGTGCGGGGCTGCGCATCGGGTGCCTGTTCGTCGCCGGGCCAGCCGGCACCGCTGACACTGCGAGGAGTACCGCATGCCGCTCGTCCTTCTTCTTCGGCTCATGAACAAGCGTTTTCCGGTCATGCTCACGGCGGACGCGGACATCCGGCATGCCTCGGTGCTGGTCGCCACCGGACTCATCGAAGCCGAGTTCCACGTCGACAACTTCGGCTACCAGCGGTACGAAAGCGCCCAGGTCTTCGCCATCACGGACGAGGGGCACGCGGAGATCGCCACGCTCTGCGGCAACGGCGCTTCGGTGCATGAAGAACGCCCCCAATGGAGCGTGATGCCGCTCGATTACCTGCGCAGGATCGGCAACTCGACCTTTCCCCTGCACACCGAGGACCCGTCGGAGATCAACTCCGTGGCGGTCCTCGAAGCCGCCGGCATGGTGGAGGCCACCCTCCCCCCGATCTGCCGCGCCCGGCAGAAGCTGCGCCAGGCCACCGTCCTGCGGGTCACGCCCCTGGGACGGACGGCGCTGGTGCCGCGGCGAGGCTGAATCCGGGTTCGGGTCGAACGCCCGGCGTGCCAGCCCTGGCGCGCCGGGGATCGGTGCGTCCGGCGCGCACGAACACCGCCCCTCGCGTTCCCCTTGCCCCACACCTCCATGAATCGGGTACCCGTTTGCCGTGCGGCAGCCCCCGGCCCAGCGAAAGCGCCTCGTACAGCGATGAAAAAAGCCTGCCCACGACACAATTGAAACCAAGCGCAACAGACGTCACAGATCGCCCACAAGGTTCCTTTCGAGTACCAAAGAAGTAATGTGAAACCTTCACATACACCGCGTTATTGGCACGAAGAAATGAACGCCAGGCTGTTACCACCGAACGTCGGCCCCTGCCGTGCATGAAACAGTTCATGCGAAGGATGTCTTGCCATGCGCGCCCCCGTCTCCGCCCCGAGCCTCGACAGCAGCCTGTCGACGGACGCGCTCATGGCCGCCCGCATGCGGCTGGTGCTGTCGATCTCGGCGGTGCTGGCCATGGCGGTCGATGCGGGGCCCACGCGGCAACCGGTGGCCAGCGCGGTCTGGCTGGCCTTTTGCGGATACCTCCTGCACAGCGTGCTGGTGCACGCCTGCACGCAGGGCGGCTGGCGCCATGTCCAGGGCAAGGCGGTCCACTGGTCCGACGTGATGTGGTTCACGCTGATCGTCTTCGTGACGGGCGGCGTGCACAGCCTCTTCTTCCTGTTCTATTTCTTCGCCATCCTGACCTCCTCGTTCCGCTGGGGCTTCGAGGAAGGCGCCCGCGTGACGATCGTCTCGGTCGCGTCGTTCGCCGCCTGCGGGCTCGGCACGAGCACGGGCGACGACGCGCCGCAGCTGCTGATGCGCACGACCTTCCTGCTGGCGCTGGGGCACATGATCGTGCACTGGGGCGGCTCCAAGCTCATCCTGCAGCGGCGCCTGGCCCTGCTGGGTGACATCAGCCAGCTGTCGAACCCGCGCTTCGGCGCGGGCCGCACCATCGCCCGCACGATGGAAAAGACGCTGGCCTTCTTCAAGGCCAGCCATTGCATCCTCATGACGCGCGACACCGCCACCGGCAACTGGACCCTGCGCACGCTGCGCAAGGACGACACCTGCGAGCACGTCGGTGTCGAGACGCTCGGAGGCATCGCCGAGTCGCCGCTGATGGCGCTGGAGCATCCGCACACCGTGCTGAGCAACCGCCTGCCCTGGCCGCTGAACCACTTCTTTGCGCGCAGCCACATGCACGGCCCCGGTGCGATCGGCTGGCGCCCCGAGGGCCGCGACGGCGCCAAGCGCAGTGCCGCGGTGGCCGCCATGCTCGAGGCCCGCGCGTTCATCAGCGCCGCGCTGCCGCTGCGCCTGGGCGAGGGGCGCGTGTTCATCTCCTCGCGCAACGGCCACTTCAGCAAGTCCGACGCGCTGTTCCTCGCGCACCTCATGGAACAGATCTTCCCGGTCATCGAGACCATCGAAGTGCTCGACCGCATGGCCTCGGAAGCGGCCGCGACCGAGCGCCTGAAGATCTCGCTGGACCTGCACGACACCGCCGTGCAGCCCTACATCGGGTTGCGCATGGGCCTGTGCGCCCTGCGCAAGAAGGCCGCCGCGGACAACCCGCTGCTCGAGGACCTGGACAAGCTCGCCGAGGTGGCGAGCGGCGTGATCGCCGACCTGCGGCGCTTCGCGGGCGCGGTCAAGGACGGCCCGGAAAGTTCGTGCGGCCTCGTGCTGCACCAGCTGTACAGCCAGGCCGCCCGCATCCAGGGGCTCTACGGCATCGAGATTTCGGTGAACGTCGAAGGCCACGTGCGTCTTGACGACCGCATGACCGCGGAGGTCCTGCAGATGGTGGGCGAAGGCCTGAACAACATCTGCAAGCACACGCAGGCCCGCCGCGGTAGCGTGCGCATCGGCTGCCGCAACGGCTGCCTGCACCTGCGCATCGAGAACGAAGGCGGCGAAGAGAACTTCGCGCCCTTCCGGCCACGCTCCCTCAGCGACCGCGCAGCGGCGCTCGGAGGCCGCGCGCAGGTCAGCCGGTGCCGGGGCGGCGGCACCGAGGTGCTGATCGAAATCCCCATCTGAGCCCCCAAAAGCACGACAACAGTCCGAGGAGCCCCTCATGCAAACCGAAGCCCATCCCATCGGCGTCCTGCTGGTGGACGATCACCAGACCATGCTGTGGGGCCTGTCCCGGCTGATCGACGGCGAACAGCCGCGCATGAAGGTCGTCGCCACCGCCAGCTGCTGCGAAGAAGCCGTGGCGCACACGCAGAGCCTGGCTCCCGACGTCATCGTGCTCGACCTCGACCTGGACGGCCATTGCGCCCTGGACATCCTGCCGCAGCTGCTGTCGAACGAGGTCTCGCGCGTCGTTGTGCTGACCGGCGAGCGCGAGCAGCGCACGCTGGACCTCGCGGTGCTGCGCGGCGCACGCGGCGTGATGCGCAAGGACGCCTCGGCCGAACAGGTGCTCGACGCGATCGAACGCGTGCACCACGGCGAACTCTGCGTCGACGCCCCGACCATGGGCCGCGTGCTCTCGGAACTCACCTCGGTGAAGAAGCCGCCGAAAGCCGACCCCGAGTCGGTCAGGCAGGCCAGCCTGACCCAGAAGGAGCGCGACATCGTCCGCACCGTGGTGCACGGCAGCGGCGCCTCCAACAAGACGCTGGCCGGGCAGGCCTTCGTCACCGAGCACACGCTGCGCAACCACCTCACGTCGATCTACCAGAAGCTCGGCGTGACGAACCGGCTCGAGCTGTACATCTACGCCGTCAAGCACCACCTCGACGCGATGGCGCACTGACAGCGCCCGGCCCGCCCCCGTCCTTCGGGACGCCCACTGCGGGTCGCTCAGCGTCGGCTGCCCCTCCGGGACCCGCCATTTCCCCGCTTTTCCGATCCCCGCCTGCTGCGATCAACTGGCGTGCGGGAGCGCACCGGACTGGCAGAGGAGGAAAAGATTCGGCACCGTATTTCGTGCCACCTCAAAGAAATTGAATTTCAATTGAATTGAAAAAATCATGATCAAGCGAGAGAATAAGTTCACAAAATAAAAACCGAATAGCAGACAATTTGGTTAATAGAAGATTTCATTCAATTCAAATATCATCGGAATTTCAATAATCAAATTATTTCCTCGGTTTCAATTGGTTTTTTGAATACTTTATTTCGCCAAACACCAAATACCCAATCGGAAATGAATTTCATATTTGATTAATTTCATTATTTTCAAAATTTCCTCGCATAAATAAACCAATTCCACCTTTCAACCAGCATTGCTCACCTGGCGAACAATGCGTCGTTTTTCACGATCAGCCTCAAAAACATAGAAATTAGGTATATCGAACGTCATGGTTCAGGTAGTTCCATTTTGAAACACTCATGTCTTTCCACAAACAGGAGCAAAAGACCCGCGCAACCGTCCCGTCAAGTTCATAGGATTGCGCAAGCCTCGGTCGAATTGAATTTCAATTAAAACTCACAGAAAACATTCAATTCGGCACTTGCCTTTCATTTTTCTATTGAAAATGTATGAAACCCCAACCTGCTTTGCCGCCGATGGGGAAAGTGGCCCCGGAGCGCTCGATGGACGACCTTTGCGTCTCCCCGCCCACGCTCGCAACGACCGGCCTGCGTCGCTCACGCCAACCGGGGCAGGCACATGCTTGATCACCGGCTCATCAGCTCTGGCGAGAAGGCCTCCGTCGGCGTCTGCGCGCCCGCCGCGAGGCTGTGGCCGGACTTTCTGATCGGCCAGGAGAAATCGCCGGTGCGCGTGCTGCTCGTCGACGACGACGAGTACATGCGCCGGGTGATCGCCCAGGAGCTGCTGTCGGACCTGCGCATCCAGCTCGAAGGCCAGGCCGACAGCGTTCGCGAGGGACGCCGGCTGCTGACCACGCACACCTTCGACGTGCTGATGCTCGAGCTGCAGCTGGGCGACGAGATGGGCTTCGAGCTGATCACCGAGGCACGCCGCCTGCACCGCAGCAGCGAGGTCATCGTGATCTCCTCGCTCGAGGACGACGCCCACGTGCTGCGCGCCTTCGAACTGGGTGCCATGGGGTACCTCCTGAAGAACGCCTGGTTGCAAAGCTTCGCCGATGCCGTGCTGCACGTGGTGAACGGCGGGGCCGCGATCACGCCCCGGCTCACGCGGCGCCTGCTGCACCGCCTGGACTACCACCCCCGCGAGCTGGTCGCCGACAAGGCGCCGTCGCCGCCGAGACCGCCGTCGCGCGACATGACACTGACGCCGCGAGAGAGCGAGGTCCTGCGTTGCGTGGCCTCGGGTTACGTCTCCGCGGAGATCGGCGCCAAGCTCGGCATCACGGGCCAGACCGTCAATGTGCACATCAAGAGCATCTACAAGAAGCTGCATGTGCATTCGCGCGCCCAGGCGGTGAACTTCGCCGTTCACACGGGCCTGATCTGAAGGGCAACGACCCCATGACTTCGATCGATTGCCCCTTCGCCGCCGGATCGCGCCCTCGCCGCGCGCTCGACAAGCGGCCCTTCGTTCAGGCCATGCTTGTCGCGGCCTGGGCCACGCAGGTCATGTGCGCCGACCTGGCGATCGCAACGGAATCGACGTCGGCCGCCGTTGCGGCGCACGAGAACCCGGATGGCGGCGTTGCGGACGGCGAAGTCGCAAACGAAGCGGCCGTGGCGACGGCCTCTCCCGACGATCCGGCGGCCACAACAGGAAGCGGTGACCCGGAGCGCCCCGGCTCCGCCGTCTACAGCCCCTTCGCGAGCCCGCCACACGGCAATGAACGCCCTCCCGCTTTCGCTGCGGCGTCCCAAAAAAGCAATGGCGGCCATGCGGAAATGGCGCTCATCGCCCTGATTTCGGCCGGTGTCGCCGCGGTCGCTGTTTTTTTTTGGCTCTGGCGCGCGTAGTCAGGTTCTCGTCAGTTAATTTGTATGTGAGAAAGTTGCATTCCTGAAGATGGCCTCTCATAATTAGCACCTTCGTTTTCGAAGACAACCAATCGACCACCGGTTGCCGTCCGCTTACAAGCGGCAACGACTTTCGGCGCGCCGACCTAGATTCTTTTTGACAGGATCCATGGTGGGGGTATCGCATGAACAAGTGTCGAATCAAGGTCCGCATGAAATGCGGGCTTCATCTCCATGCCGGCATCGCGCCTGACCGGCATCGCGCAATGGATATTTGCTGCACCGCCCCGCTGCGGTGCCTGAGCGGCCGACGACGATCCTAGTCGCTCCCCAGGCGTGACCGCCACCGGGTCGCGCGCTGCATCACTTCCTCGAAAAACCCGCGGCTGGCAATTCCAGGCGCGCGGTCACTCCTGAGCCACGCTACATGAGCCTTTTCGCCATGTAGGCGGGACCGGGGCTGCATTGAAAGTCGTTCGTCTTGAGGAGAATAGAAATGGCCACGCTGATCAGGTCCGATCTCGAATTCATTCTTCAACAAATTCTCATTGCGGAAGCACAAGCAGCGGGAGCAGACCCCGCCAGCCTGGTCCCGAACGCCTTTGCGCCCTTCGGCCTCAGGACGGTCGACGGGTCGTACAACAACCTGATGCCGGGCCAGAGCGAGTTCGGTGCCGCAGACAACCCGTTTCCGCAGCTGGTGCCGCAGACCTACAGCAACGAGCAGGACGACGCCTTCGCAGGGATCACCAACACGGACTACGGCAGCGCCGGGAACGTGGTCGATGCCGACCCGCGGCTGATCAGCAACCTGGTCGCCGACATGACCAGCAACAACCCCGCGGCGGTGAGCGCCTTCGTGGCCGCGGGCCTCGGAACGCTCGACGCAGCCGGCGTCCTGTACGACCTCCAGGGCGTCGTCATTCCCCCCGGCACGCTGCTGGAGATTCCGAACACCACGCCCGACGAAGGCCTCTCGGCGCCCTTCAATTCATGGTTCACCTTCTTCGGCCAGTTCTTCGACCACGGCCTCGACCTGGTCAACAAGAGCAGCACCGAGATGATCTTCATGCCGCTGCAGCCGGACGATCCGCTGTTCAGTACGGCCCCCGGCGCCCCGAATTTCATGATCCTTTCGCGCGCCACACGCGACGCGAACGGCGACCAGACCAACCAGACGACGCCCTTCGTCGATCAGAACCAGACCTACACCTCGCATCCCTCGCACCAGGTGTTCCTGCGCGAGTACGTGCTCGACGCCAACGGCCGTCCGGTGGCCACGGGCAGCCTGCTCGATGGCGCCGACGGCGGCCTTGCCAACTGGGCCCAGGTCAAGGCGCAGGCGCTGATGCTCGGCATCCAGCTCGACGACGCCGACGTGCTGGACCTGCCCCTCTTGGCGACGGACCAGTTCGGCAAGTTCATCCCCGATCCCGTGACCGGCTTCGCGCAGATCGTGCTGCGAGCCGCCGACGTCGGCGGGCCGCTGGACCCGGACGGCAACGGGCTCGCCTCGGGCACGCCCGGCGCGCCCCTCGACGCCAGCGTGGGCGTTCGCACCGGCCATGCTTTCCTGAACGACATCGCGCATGCCGCGGCGCCCGTGTTCGTGGGCGGCGTGCTGGCGCCCGACAGCGACTCGGCCGTCGGCCTCTCGGAACCCGGCACCTATGACAACGAGCTGCTGGACCGTCACTTCATCACCGGCGACGGCCGCGGCAACGAAAACATCGCCCTGACCTCCGTCCACCACGTCTTCCACTCCGAGCACAACCGGCAGGCCGAAGAGATCAAGGCCACCGTCCTGGCCACCGGCGACGCCGCGTTCATTGCCTCATGGCAGTTGCCCGACGGTTCATGGAACGGCGAGCGCATCTTCCAGGCCGCCCGCTTCGCGACGGAGATGCAGTACCAGCACCTGGTGTTCGAAGAGTTCGCGCGCAAGATGCAGCCGGCCGTCGACGAGTTCCTGGCCGAAACCAACTACCAGACGACGATCAATCCGGCGATCGTCGCCGAGTTCGCACACGCGGTCTTCCGCGTCGGGCACACGATGCTGACCGAGACCGTGGACCGGCTGGACCCCAATTTCCTGTCGAGCGATCTCGCGCTGGTCGATGCCTTCCTCAACCCGACCGGGTTCAACAACGACGGCGCACTGACGCCGGAGCAGGCGGCCGGCGCCATCGTGCGCGGCATGACCCGGCAGGTGGGCAACGAGATCGACGAGTTCGTCACCGACGCGGTGCGCAACCAGCTCCTGGGCCTGCCGCTGGACCTCGCCGCCATCAACATCGCACGCGGCCGGGACACCGGCATTCCCACGCTCAACGAAGCGCGGCGGGAGTTCTATACCTCGACCGCGGACCCGCAGCTCAAGCCCTATACGAGCTGGGTCGACCTCACGCAGCACCTCAAGCATGAAGCCTCCGTCATCAACTTCATTGCGGCGTACGGCACGCATGGCGCGCTGACCGCCGCGGACGTCGACACGATGGCCGAGAAGCGGGCCGTGGCGGCCGCACTCGTCTTCGGCGGCACCGTGGTTCTCAACGCCGGCACGGCCGCGGAGCGCAGCTTCGTTGCAGACGAAGCAGACAGGCTCGCCTTCCTGAACAGCACGGGCATCTACGCGATGGTCGGCGGTGTCACCACCACGGGCGTGGACGACATCGACCTGTGGATCGGCGGCCTGGCCGAAGAGCAGATGCCCTTCGGCGGCCTGCTGGGCTCGACCTTCAACTTCGTCTTCGAGTCGCAGATGGAGGCGCTGCAGAACGGCGACCGCTTCTACTACCTCTCCCGTCTGGCCGGCCTCAACTTCCTCACCGAACTGGAGAACAACACCTTCGCCAAGCTGGTGATGCTCAACACCGACGCCACGCACCTGCCGGCCGACATCTTCTCGACCCCGGGCCTGATCCTCGAAGTCGACCCGCTGCGCCAGTTCACCGGCATCGGCGTGGACGGTCACGGCGACCCGACCGAGGGCGGCACCGAACTCACCCCGCTGGTGATCCGTGACGATCCCACGACCGCGGCCGTGGAGACCACCTACCTGCGCTACACGGGCGACGAACACGTGGTGCTCGGCGGCTCCGCCGGCAACGACACCCTGATCGCCAGCATCGGCGACGACACCATCTACGGCGACGGCGGCAACGACCGCATCGAGTCCGGCGACGGCAACGACCAGGTCGAGGGCGGCGCGGGCGACGACATCATCACGGACCGCGGCGGCGACGACGTGCTCAAGGGCAACGAGGGCAACGACGTCATCCACGGCGGCAACGGCGCGAACCTGATCATCGGCGGGGACGGCAGCGACTTCATCATCACCGGCGAGGACGTTTCCGAAGTCTTTGCCGGCCAGGGCAACGACTTCGTCCTGGGCAGCAAGGGCAACCTGCCGACATTCGGCAACGAGGGCCACGACTGGATCGAGCTGGGAACCCAGGACGGCACCACGGGCGACAGCTTCGACCCGCTCGTGCAAGACAGCGTCATCGGCAACGACGTCCTGATCTCCGGCGGCGGTTTCGACGAGCTGATCGGCGAAGGCGGCGACGACATCTTCACCGGCTCCGACGGCGAAGACCACTTCGACGGCGGCTCCGGCTTCGACTGGGCCAGCTACAAGTTCGACAAGTACGGCGTGACCGCCGACATGATCGTCAACGACTTCGTGGTGCCCCCGGTGGTCAACTCGAACGCCGCGATGATGGACCGCTTCGCCTTCACCGAAGGCCTGTCGGGATCGGCTTTCGCCGACTTCCTGCGCGGCGACGACGCCGACGCCGTCGAGATCCTGCAGGCCGGCTGGACCGGCAGCGTGCTCACCAACATCGCGCTCATCGACGGCCTGCAAGGCCTGCTGCCCGCGGGCATGACCTCGTTCGGCGAGGGCAACATCATCCTGGGCGGCGACGGCAGCGACCTCATCGAGGGCCGCGGCGGCAACGACATCATCGACGGCGACGCCTGGCTCAACGTGCGCATCGCCGTCTCGGGCGTGCCCGGCCTCACCAGCGTCGACAGCCTGAAGGAGCTGGTGCCGCGCATGCTCTCGGGCGAGATCAACCCGGGCCAGCTCAGCATCGTGCGCGAGATCCTGATGTCCGACAGCGCCGACTACGACACCGCGATGTTCTCCGGGCTGCGCGCCAACTACACCGTCACCACCGGCGCCGACGGCCGTACCACCGTCACCGACAACGTCGGCACCGACGGCACCGACATCCTGCGCAACATCGAGCGGCTGCAGTTCTCCGACGCCGTCCAGCTGCTGTCCGGCAGCAACAACGCACCGGGCGGCTCGGTCACGATCAGCGACGACACGCCGCAGATCAACCAGCTCCTGAGCGTGTCGGCCGCCCTCACCGATGCGGACAATCCTGGCGGCACGGTCACCGGACCGATCAGCTACACGTGGCAGTACGAGGCCGACCCGACGCGCGCGCCGGGCGTGTTCCGCGACATCATCGACCTGGGCGGCGGCCAGCCCGCCACGGTGAACGGCACGACCTTCCGGGTCACCGCGCCCTTCGACGGCCTGGCCATCCGGGTGCGGGCCGTCTACCGCGATGCCGACGGCGTGCTGGAAACCGTGTACTCCGCGCCCACCGCGGCGGTCACCGGCGTGGCGGCCGTCGTGCCGCCGGCGCCGGCGCCTTCCTCCGCGCTGGTCGACAGCGCGGGCGTGCGCTTCCTCCAGTCCGACCTGCAGTTCATCCTGGAGCAGATCAAGATCTCGGAGCGACACGCGAACGGCGAGGCGCTGACCGACATCCTGGACAACGCGCGCGCGCCGCTCGGCCTTCGCACGGTGGACGGCTCCTACAACAACCTGGTGCAGGGCCAGTCCGGCTTTGGCGCCGCGGACCAGGTGTTCCCGCGCCTGGTCGATCCGGTGTTCCGCAACGACCAGGACGGTGACAGCATCAACCTCGGCCCGGGGGGCACGCTCACCAACACCGACTACGGCCCCAGCGGCAATGTGGTGGACGCCGACCCGCGCATCATCAGCAACCTGATCGTCGACATGACGAGCAACAATCCGGCGGCGGTGAGCGCGTTCGTCGACGCGGGCCTGGGCACGCTGGTGGACGGTGTCCTGTACGACCTGGACGGCGTGGCCATTCCCGTCGGCACCCTGCTGGTCATTCCGAACACCGCGCCGGACGAAGGCCTTTCGGCGCCGTTCAACGCCTTCATGACCTTCTTCGGCCAGTTCTTCGACCACGGCCTGGACCTCGTGGCCAAGGGCGGCAACGGCACCATCTTCGTCCCGCTGCAGCCCGACGATCCGCTCTACGTGTCGGGCAGCAACAGCAACTTCCTGGTGCTGACGCGCGCCACCCAGGTTGCCGGACCCGGCGCCGACGGCGTCATGGGCACCGCGGACGACACCACGCACGAGGCCACGAACCTCACGACGCCTTTCATCGACCAGAACCAGACCTACACGTCGCACCCCTCGCACCAGGTCTTCCTGCGCGCCTACGAGCTCAACGCCGACGGCAAGCCGGTCGCCACCGGGCGGCTGATCACCAACCGCGACCTCGGTGCCGACGGCCTCTTCGGCACGGCCGACGACATCGAGCTGGGCGGCATGGCCACCTGGGCGGTGGTCAAGGCGCAGGCGCGCGACCTGCTGGGCATCGCGCTGGACAATGCCGACGCGCTCAACCTGCCGCTGCTGGCGGCCGACGAGTACGGCAACTTCATTCCCGACCCGGTGACCGGCTTCGCACAGATCGTGCTGCAGGCCGGCGGCACGCTGGCCTCGGGCTCGCC
This sequence comes from Variovorax sp. GW822-FHT04A09, assembly GCF_058801005.1. Lineage (NCBI taxonomy): Bacteria > Pseudomonadati > Pseudomonadota > Betaproteobacteria > Burkholderiales > Comamonadaceae > Variovorax > Variovorax sp. GW822-FHT04A09. The sequence goes on from NZ_JBXAMV010000001.1 coordinate 2,303,498, forward strand.
GGGCGCGCCGATCGATGCAAGCCTGGCCGTGCGCACGGGCCACGTGTTCCTGGCCGACATCGCCCACACCGCCAACCCGGTGAACAGCCAGGGCGTCGCGCTGACGGCCGATGCCGACGACCAGATCGGCGGCACGCCGGCCGCGGGCTTCTACGACGACGAACTGCTCGATGCGCACTACATCGCAGGCGACGGCCGGGTCAACGAGAACATCGCGCTGACCAGCATTCACCATGTGTTCCACGCCGAGCACAACCGGCTGGTCGAACACACCAAGGCGGTGATCATGGCGTCGGGCGACGCGGCCTTCATTGCCGAATGGCACCTGCCCGATGGCTCGTGGGACGGCGAGCGCCTGTTCCAGGCCGCCCGCTTCGGCACCGAGATGCAGTACCAGCACCTGGTGTTCGAGGAGTTCGCGCGCAAGGTGCAGCCGCAGATCGACATCTTCTTTGCCGCCACCCAGGTCTACGACACCGAGATCGATCCATCGATCGTCGCCGAGTTCGCCCACACCGTGTACCGCTTCGGCCACTCGATGCTGACGGAGACGGTGGACCGCTTCGACGTCGACTTCAACGTGATCGGCGGCACGGCCGACCCCGCGCAGCAGCTCGGGCTGATCGAGGCCTTCCTCAATCCGCTCGCGTTCGCCGCCAGCGGCATCACGGCGGATGAAGCGGCCGGCGCGCTCGCGCGCGGCCTCACGCGGCAACAGGGCAACGAGATCGACGAGTTCGTGACCGAGGCCCTGCGCAACAACCTGCTCGGCCTGCCGCTCGACCTGGCGACGATCAACATCGTGCGCGGGCGCGACACCGGCGTGCCGACACTCAACGCCGCGCGGCGCGACTTCTACAGCGTGACCGGCGACAGCCAGCTCAAGCCCTACGCGAACTGGGTCGACTTCATGCAGCACATCAAGCATGAGGCCTCGGTGGTCAACTTCATTGCGGCCTACGGCGTGCACGCCAGCCTGGCCGCCGCCGACACCCTGATCGAGAAGCGCGCGGCGGCGGTGGCGCTGGTCTACGGCGGCATCGGTGCGCCGGAGGACCGGCTCGACTTCCTGTACGGACGCAATGCCTACGCCGACGAGGCCGGCATCACGACCACCGGCGTCGACGACATCGACCTGTGGATCGGCGGCCTGGCCGAAAAGCAGATGCCGTTCGGCGGCCTGCTGGGCTCGACCTTCAATTTCGTCTTCGAGGAGCAGATGGAGAAGCTGCAGGACGGCGACCGCTTCTACTACCTGGAGCGCACGCAGGGCCTGAACTTCCTCACCGAGCTGGAGAACAACTCCTTCGCCCGGCTGGTGATGGCCAACACCGATGTCGAGCACCTGCCCGGCGACATCTTCACGACGCCGGGGTTCACGCTGGAGGTGGACCCGTCCCGGCAGTTCACTGGCCTGGGGCTCGACGGGCGCGACGATCCGACGGCCGAGGGGAGCCTGACGCCACTGGTGCTGCGCAACAACCCCGGCACCGAAGCGGCCGATCCGAACTACCTGCAGTACAGCGGTGAGGACCACGTCGTTCTGGGCGGCACCGCAGGCAACGACACCATCATTTCCAGCATCGGCGACGACACGCTGTGGGGCGACGCCGGCAATGACCGGCTCGAAGGCGGGGACGGCAACGACTTCGTCTTCGGCGGGGCCGGCGACGACATCATGACGGACCTGGGTGGCGACGACAACATGCAGGGCGGCGACGGCAACGACGCCATCCACGGCGGCAACGGCATCAACCTGATCCTGGGCGGCCACGGCAACGACTTCATCGTCACCGGTGAAGACCCGTCCGAGGCGTTCGGCGGCACGGGCAACGACTTCATCCTCGGCGCCCGCGGCAACGAGTTCGTGTTCGGCAACGAAGGCGACGACTGGATCGAGAAAGGCATGGCCGACGGCAGCGCCGGCGAGAACTTCGACGCCTTCGCCCGCGACCAGGTGGTGGGCCACGACGTCTTCATCGGCAACTCGATCTCCGACCGGATGGACGGCGAAGGCGGCGACGACATCATGTTCGGCAACGGCGGGCAGGTGGACCGCTACGAAGGCGGCTCCGGCTTCGACTGGGCCGGGTTCAAGGACGATGCCTTCGGCGTCACGGCCGACCTGTTCCTTCGTGCCTTCGACGAGACGCCCGTGCCGATCTCGAACGCGACCGTGCTGGCGCGGTTCACTTCGGTCGAGGGCATGTCGGGCTCTGCGCACGCCGACGTCCTGCGCGGCGACGACAACGATGCGGCCGCGATGGCGCTGTCGGGCACCACGGGCAGCGTGCTGACCCACATCGAACTCATCGACGGACTGCAGGGCCTCCTGGACCAGGTGCTCGGTGTCGGCATGGAGATGGACGGACCGGTGACTTCGTTCGCCGGCAACATCATCCTGGGCGGCGGCGGCAGCGACCTGCTGGAGGGCCGCGGCGGCAACGACATCATCGACGGCGATGCCTGGCTGAACGTGCGCATCAGCGTGCGGGAGAACGCCGACGGAACGGGCGCCGAGATCGCGAGCTATGACACCATGACCGACCTCGAGCTGCAGGGGCGCGTCTTCGACGGCACCTACAACCCGGGTCAACTCACCATTGCCCGCGAGATCCTGATGTCGGATGCGCCGGACTTCGACACGGCCGTCTTCTCGGACGTCTTCGGCAACTACGAGATCACCTTCCTCGAAAACGATGTCTGGCGCGTCAGCCATGTCGTGGACGGCGTGGCCGGCGCCGACGGCATCGACGTGGTGCGCAACATCGAGCGCCTGCAGTTCTCCGATGGCGCGGCATTCATTGCGGAAGAAGGCTTCAACCTCGATCCCGAAGGCCAGCTGACCCTCAGCGACACCACGCCCACCCTGGGCGCGACCCTCACCGTGTCGGCCCTGGGCGTGACCGACCCGGACAACGTCAGCGCGACCAACCCCGACGGTGCGATCACCGGCCCCATCGCCTACTTCTGGCAGGCCGAGGTCCGCCCCGGCATCTTCGAGGACATCCTGATCGAGAACGCCGGCGGCGAAGTGGCCCGGGCCACGGGCACGAGCTTCACGCCGCGGACCTTCGAGCTCGGCCTGGCGCTGCGCGTGCGGGCGGTCTACAAGGACGCCAACGACGTGCTGGAGAACGTGTACTCCGCCACGACCGCGCCGCTGGCCCTCAACACCGCGGCCACCGGGCAGCCGACGATCAGCGACACCACGCCGACCGAAGGCCAGCTGCTGACGGCATCGACCCTCGGCATCAGCGACGTGGACGGGCTGACGGGTGCCGTCTTCAGCTACCAGTGGGAACAGGCCGTCAACACGGGCGTCGGCGGCGGCGCCGCCGGGTTCACGCCCATCGCGGGCGCCACCCTGGCGACCTTCACGCCGGGCGCCGGCCAGGTCAACCGCGAACTGCGCCTGACGGTGAGCTTCACGGACGATGCGGGCGCGCTCGAGACGGTGCGCTCCGCGGCCACCGTGGTCACGGGCGACTTCATCGCGGCCAACAACGCCGCCCAGGTCCTCACGGGCACTGAAGGCCAGGACGTGATCTTCGGCGGCGGCGGCGCGGACGCCATCAACGGCCTCGGCCAGGACGACCTCATCGACGGCGGCGCGGGCAGCGACAGCATCGCCGGCGGCGCCGGCAACGACACCATCAACTACACGATGGGCGAAGGCACGGACACCGTCGACGGCGGCGCGGGGCTGGACACCCTGAACGTCATCGGAACGGCGGCGGCCGACGCGCTCGCGGTGAGCTACAACGGCACCGCGCTCACGGTGGTGGCCGGCGGCACGGTGAGCAATGTCGAGTCGGTCACGGCCGACCTGCTGGCCGGCGTGGACACGCTGACCTACACCAGCGCCGCGGCCATCTCGGTGAACCTCACGGCCGGAACGGCCTCGGGCTTCACCTCGATCGCCGGCATCGAGAACGTGACGACAGGCGGCGGCGCCGACGTGCTCGTGGGCAATGCGCTGGCCAACGTGCTCAACGGCGGCGGCGGCGACGACCGCTTCGTCGCGACGGTGAACGACGGCAACGACAGCTACACCGGCGGCGGCGGCACCGATACGCTCGACCTGTCCGCGATCTCGGCAGGCGTGACGATCACCCCGACGACCGCCACGGGCGCGCAGACGGGCACCGATGCGCTGTCTTCCATCGAGAACTTCATCGGCAGCCAGGGCGCTGACAGCATCGTCGTCAACGGCGGCGCGAACGTGATCGACGGCCAGGGCGGCAACGACGTCATCGACGCCGGCGGCGGCAACGACACCGTGACCGGTGGCGAGGGCAACGACACGCTCACCGGCGGCGCCGGCAACGACACGGTCAGCGGCGGCGCGGGAGACGACCTCTTCCACTACCTCGTCGGCGACGGCGCGGACACGATCAACGGCGGCGCGGGTGCCAACGACCGGCTGACCATCGCCGGCACGGCGCTGGGCCAGACGCTCGCGGTGGTGCTGACGGGAACGGCGATCGCGTCCCTGGCGGGCGGCACCGTCACCGACGTCGAGGCGGTCACGGCCGACCTCCAGGGCGGCGTCGATACCCTGAGCTACGGTGCCACGACCACGGCCGTCACCGTGAACCTGGCCACCGGCACGGCCACGGGCTTCGAATCGGTGGCGAACATCGAGAACGTGACCGGTGGTGCCGGCAACGACACGCTGACCGGCAACACCGGTGCCAACGCGCTGAACGGCGGTGGCGGCGACGATCGCTTCGTCGCGACGATCGGCGACGGCAACGACAGCTATGTCGGCGGGGCCGGCGTGGACACCTACGACCTGTCGGCCACCACGGCCGGCGCGACGGTGACGGTCAACCTCGCCACGAGCGCGCAGATCGGCACCGACACGCTCAACACGATGGAGAACATCATCGGCAGCCAGGGCAACGACATCATCGTCGTCAATGGCGGCGCGAACTTCATCGACGGCCAGGGTGGCAACGACACCATCAGTGCCGGCGCCGGCGACGACATCGTGCTGGGTGGCTCGGGCAACGACACCATCAACGGCCAGGCGGGCGACGACAGGCTCACGGGCGGGCTGGACAGCGACACGGTGGACGGCGATGCGGGCGCAGACACCTTCATCGCCACGGTGGGCGACGGCAACGACAGCTACGCCGGCGGCATCGGCAACGACACCTACGACCTGTCCGCCACCTCGGCCGGTGCGACGGTCACGCCGACCTCCGCCACCAGCGCAGAGACCGGCACCGACACGCTGAGCTCGGTGGAGAACGTGATCGGCAGCCAGGGCAACGACAACATCAGCTTCGCGCCCGTGGCTCTCCTGAATTCCGCGAACGTGGTGGATGGCGGTGGCGGCAACGACACCCTCAGCACCGGGGCGGGCGCGGACCGGCTGACCGGCGGCACGGGCAACGACACCATGGACGGCGGAACGGGAGACGACGTCTTCGTGTTCGCGCCGGGGTTCGGCAACGACACGATCCTCGGCTTCGATGCCAGCGGGAACCTGCTCAACGGGCAGGACCGGCTGAACATCTCCGCGATGGGGATCAACGCCGGCAACTTTGCCGCCAACGTGTCCATCACCGACCTGGGCGCCGACACGCTGGTCGAGTTCGACGGCCTGGAAAGCATCCTGCTGATGGGTGTGAACGGGGTGGGAACGAACACCATCACGCAGGCCGATTTCGTGCTGTCGGCATGAGCACCGCCAACGTTTCAACGACCTTGACCACGGAGAACGACATGGACGAGAAAAACAACGCAAGCCCGCAGCAGGCCCCTCGTTCCATCTCCGACCCGCGCGAGGTGGCGACGTTGATCATGTCGCGCATCGGCATGGTCAACGCGAAGAAGGACGAGCTGAGCGTCGCCATCCAGGGCCTGTGCGACGCGACCCAACAACTGTCGCGCGCCTACTCGGCGCAGATGGTGACCATCGACCGGCTGGTGCGGCGGGTGAAGTCGCTGGAAGCCGCGGCGCAGGCCGCGGCCCAGGACCCGCAGGTCAACTGAGCAACGCCCCACAGAACCACAGGAGATGCACATGAAAACCCTGTGGATGGAACTGCGACCGCTGCTGCTGTACATCGCGGCGTTCTCCTTCTTCATCAACCTGCTGTTCCTGGTGCCCGCGTTCTTCACCCTGCAGGTGTTCGACCGGGTCATCTCGACCAGCAGCCATGAAACGCTGCTGGTGCTGCTCGCCGGGACCGGCGTGGCGCTGTTCATCCTGCTGCTGCTGGACTACCTGCGAACCCGGCTGCAGAACGTGGTGGGCATCATGGTGGACGAGCGACTCTCCCCACCGGTGGTGAACGCCATCGTGGAGCGCGCCGCACGCGCCCCGAGCGGCGTGAGGACAGAAGGAATCCGCGACGTGGCCGCGCTTCGCGCCGTGTTTTCCGCCAATGGCCTGATCGCGGTGTTCGATGCGCCCTGGGTGTTCGTGTACGTGTTCGTGATCTGGATGTTCCACCCCGCGCTCGGCGTGGGCGCTGCGTTCTCCGCGCTCCTCATGCTCGGCCTGGCCTGGCTCAACGACCGCATCAGCCGCCGGTCGCTCGAAACCCTGCAGAACGAAGGGCGACGCGCCGCGCAATACGTCGAGAGTTCCTTGCGCAACGCCGAAGTGCTGCAGGCCCTGGGAATGACACAGCGCCTGCTGGTGCGCTGGCGGGCGCTGCAGGACCAGATCGCGACCATGCAGACCAGCGCCAGCCGCAGCACCGTGGCGTTCACCGCCGGGACCAAGGCCGCGCGCCAGGCCATCCAGATTCTCATGCTGGCCCTGGGCGCATACCTGGTGCTGAGCCAGCAGGCCTCCGCCGGCGTGATGATCGCCACCAGCATCCTGCTGGGCCGCGCGGTGCAGCCGGTGGAGCAGCTCGTGGGCAGCTGGCGCACGCTGATCGAGGCGCGGGCGGCCTACGGGCGCCTGCAGGAACTGTCGAAGGACTTCGAGCGCACCGAGCCGCATGTCGCCATGCCGCGCCCCGAAGGACGCCTGAGCGCGGAGAACATCTCGTACCGCGCGGCCGGCTCGGAGACCCTGGTGCTCTCGAACATCGTCTTCGCGCTGGCGCCGGGCGAGGCCCTGGCCATCGTCGGCCCGAGCGCGGCCGGCAAGTCGACCCTCGCGCGCGTGCTCACGGGCGTGTGGCGCCCCAGCAGCGGCAAGGTCCGCCTCGACGGTGCCGACGTGTCGTACTGGCCGCGCGAAGAGCTGGGCCCCTACATCGGCTACGTGCCCCAGGACGTCGAGCTCTTCGACGGCAGCGTGGCGGACAACATCGCGCGCCTGGACAAGGTGGACTCCGAAGCGGTGGTTGCCGCCGCCGTGCGCGCCAATGCGCACGACATGATCCTGACCCTCCCGAAAGGCTACGACACGCCGGTGGGCGAACACGGCTCGCGGTTGTCTCCGGGCCAGCGCCAGCGCATCGCGCTCGCCCGTGCGCTGTACGGCAACCCGCAGCTGGTGATCCTGGACGAGCCGAACTCCAACCTCGACGGCGCAGGAGAAGTCGCACTCGCCCAGGCGATGAGCGGCCTGCGCCAAGCGGGCGTGACCTCGGTCGTCGTCACCCACCGCCCGTCGCTGATCGCCCACGTCGACAAGATCCTGGTGCTCGCCGCAGGCCGCATCCAGCAGTTCGGCCCGGCGAGCGAGGTGATGCGCGACATGCAGCGCCAGGCCCAGGCGATCGTGGACCAGAAGGCCGCCTGAGCGCCGCGCCGCCGTTGCGAACAAGGACCCCGCACCATGAGCACCGCCACACTCCCGATGCCTCCCGTTGCCGCCCCACGCAGCAGCCGGGAGCACGCACGACGCCTCGCGCGAAGCGGATGCTGGGTCATCCTCGGCGCGATCCTGCCCCTGGGCCTGTGGATGGGCCTCGCCCCGCTCTCGATGGCGGTGGTGGCCCCCGCGTTCGTCAAGGTGGACCTCAACCGCCGTCCGGTGCAGCACCTGGAAGGCGGCACCGTGCGCGAAGTCATGGTGCGCGACGGCCAGCATGTGAACGCCGGCGATCCGATCCTGGTCCTGGGCGACGTGCGCGTGGACGCCGACCGCAACCGCCTGAGCTACCGCGTCCATCTGGAGCGCGCCATGCTGGTGCGCCTGGAGGCCGAGCAGGCCGTCGCCAAGACGCTCGCCTTCCCCGAAGACCTGCTGCGCGCGGCCCGGCAGGACGATCGCATCGGCCAGGCCCTGCTCAAGGAGACGGCGCTGTTCCAGGCCCAGCGCCATTCGCTGGACAGCGCGGCCTCGCTCATGAGAACGCAGCGCGATCGCGTGCAGCAGGAAATCGTCGCCGTGCACGCGCAGATCGCGCAGGCGCAGAACTCGCTCGTCCTGCAGCGGCAGGACCTGGAGGCCAACCGCGGCCTGATCCAGGAAGGCTTCATTTCGTCGAGCCGGATTTCCCAGCTCGAATCGGTGGTGATGGAGTACGCGGCCAAGCTCGAAGAGCGGCGCACGGAACTGGCGCGCGCCGCCCAGCGCCTGGTGGAGATCGACCTGAAGATCCAGTCGATCCGCAACGACTACGTGAAGGCCGCGAGCGACCAGCTCAAGGCCACCACCCAGCGCCTGGGCGAGATCGAGCAGGAGCAGCGCAAGTCGAACGACGCGGCGCAGCGGCAGGTCGTCGTGGCCCCGGCCAGCGGCGAAGTGATCGACCTGAAGTTCACCTCGCCCGGCGCGGTGGTCGGGCCCGGAGAAGCAATCGCGGACATCGTGCCCAGCGACGCCCAGTTGATGATCGAAGCGCGCATCCGTCCGGAAGACATCAGCAACGTGCACCTCAACCAGCGCGCGCGGGTGAAGTTCACCGCCTTCAAGTACCGCAACACCTCGATGGTCACGGGCAAGGTGACCTATGTCGCCGGCGACCGGTTGATCGAGCGCCAGACCAACCTGCCCTACTACAGCGTGATGATCCTGGCCGACGCCGAGTCGCTCAGGGCCATCGGCGACTTCAAGCTCCAGGCGGGCATGCCCGCCGAGGTCTACATCGCGGGCGTCTCGCAGACCGCGCTGCAGTACGTCATCGAGCCCATCACCTCCACCATCCGCCGATCGGGACGGCAGATGTAGCGGGGCTGTTCTCTGTCAACGAGGGGAATACATCATGCGCAAGGATTCCAACCACCACGACCCCGTGACGCCTGTCGCCCACAGCAAGAGACGCACGTTCCTGAAGGCCTCGCTGGCAGCCACGGCCGCTCCCCTGGTCCTGACACCGGGCAAGACCCGCGCACAACCCACGCCCCTGCCGCCCAGCCCGCCGACGACACCGTGGGTCGAGGACCTGCCCAACCAGGTCACGCCGCTCACACCGCTGGCCACGCTGACCCCGGCCCCGACCCTCAACGCGAACATCGCAGGCGGCGAGTGCGGGCGTGCGCCGCACCAGCGCTACGCGGAACTGACCGTGCCCGGCAAGGCCGGCACGCCGCTGCTGTACCAGCTGACGGCCAAGGAGAACCCGGCCTGGCTGTTCAACGGCAACAACCCCTACTACCCCCCGCAGCCCATCTGGGGCTACGAAGGCAACACGCCGGGGGTGACCACGCCGGGCCCCACGATCCACGCGCGCTACGGGCAGTCGGTCATCTGCCGCATCCGCAACCAGCTGCCGCAGAACCACACGGGATTCGGCTCGCCCGAGATCAGCACGCACCTGCACAACATGCACACGCCGTCGGAGAGCGACGGCTTCGCGAGCGACTTCTACAGCGCCGTCCAGGGCGGCGTGACGCTGACCGCGCCGGGGACCTTCAACGATCACTTCTACCCCAACCTCTACGCCGGCTTCGACGAATTCGGCGGCCTCGGCGATTCGCGCGAAGCCCTGGGCTCGCTCTTCTATCACGACCACACGGAAGGCGTGACCGCACCGAACGTGCTCAAGGGCATGTTCGGGCGCTACATGGTCTTCGACACGCTCGACACCGGCGACGAGACCACGGGGCTGCGGTTGCCCAGCGGCGCGTACGACTACCCCCTGAGCTTCTCGGACAAGCGGTTCGACTCGGGCGGCCGGCTGACCTTCGACGAGCTCAACCCCGAGGGCGTGCTGGGCGACAAGATCGTGGTCAACGGCAAGATCGAGCCGGTGCTGCGCGTCGCACGCCGCAAGTACCGGCTGCGGCTGCTGAACGTCGGGCCGTCGCGCTTCTACGAGTTCGTGCTGCAGAACACGGGCGGCACCATCGTGTACCCGTACACCCAGATCGCCAGCGACGGCAACCTGCTGCCGGCACCGATCGTGAACCAGCTGAGGGTGCGGATCGCCCCGGCCGAGCGCGCGGACATCGTGGTGGACTTCTCGCGATTCCCGCTGAACACCACGCTGTACCTCGTCAACCAGCTCACGCAGGTCGATACCCGCCGGCCCGGCCCGGTGCAGTCGCCGGGCACGCGCGTGCTCAAGTTCATCGTCGATCGCCAGCCCCCGACGCCCGACCTGAGCGTGGTGCCGAGCGTGCTGCGCCCGCTGCGCGACCTGCCCAGTGCCAGCGAACTCGCGGCCCTGCCGGTTCGCACCTGGGTGTTCCAGCGCAACAGCGGCATGTGGAACGTCAACGGGCTGTTCTTCGATTCGCTCACGGCCAGAGCCAGGGTCACCAGGGGCACCGCCGAGATCTGGGAGTTCATCAATCCCGACAACGGCTGGCAGCACCCGATCCACGTGCACTTCGAAGAAGGACGGATTCTCAGCAAGAGCGTCAACGGCGTGAGCCTGACCATTCCCGTGAACGAGCGCGGACGCAAGGACGTCTTCGTCGTCGGCGAGCTCATGACCGTGAGGGTGCTCGTGCGCTTCCGCGATTTCTCGGGCAAGTACCTGATGCACTGCCACAACCTCACCCACGAGGACCACGCAATGATGGTTCGCTTCGACATCGTGTGAAGAACGCCGATGACTTTCAGGAGATTCTCATGAACCACCGCAGACACTTGATCGCCGGACTGGGCGTCGCGTCCTTGTACGCGTTCGGCCTGCCCGCCTCCGCCGAGGCGCCGGCAACGGCTGCACGCCCGGGGCGTCGCATGCCGAACGTCGAACTGAAGACCCACACCGGGGCGAAGGTGAACTTCTACGACGACCTGGTCCGGGGAAAGATCGTCGCCATCAACATGATGTACGCGGACTGCGAAGGCATCTGTCCGCTCATGACCAACAACCTCCTGCGCGTGCAGGAGCGCCTGGCCTCTCGGGTGGGCCGGGACATCTTCATGTACTCGATCACCATCCGCCCGGAGATCGACACCGTGGAGCACCTGGCCGACTACGCCGAGATGCACAGCGTGAACCCGGGCTGGCTTTTCCTGACCGGGAGCCGGAGCAATATCGACCTCGTGCGCTTCGCCCTGGGCTTCTACGACCCGGACCCGAAGGTCGACAAGGAGATCAATCGCCACACCGGCATGGTGCGCATCGGCAACGACGTCTACGACCGCTGGTCGATGGCGCCGGCGCTGGCGGCGCCCGAGCAGATCGTGGCCGCCATCCTGCATGTCGATCGCAGCCCGGCCGCGGTTCGCCGCGCGGGTGGCGCCATCTTGCAGGCCGCCCCTCGGAGCACGGTCTGAACCAGCGCCTGCGCCGACCCCCACCCGGTGGACAGGGCTCACGGGTCCCCGCCACCGGGAAGCGTCTCGTCCCGGCGTGGGGCGCCGTGCTCGCAGCGAGCTTCGCGTGGCCCGTCCATGGCCAGAGCCTGGTCGAGATCTACACGTCGGCGCGCGGCTACGACGCCACCTACCAGGGCGCGCGGGCCCAGTACGAGGCCACGCTGGCGCGGGCGGCGCAGTCCAAGGCCGGCATCCTGCCCACCGTCGGCCTCTCGGCCGGCGCCTCGCACACCCGGCAGGACCTCTCGACGGAAGGCAGTGCGACGACGCGCGGGTTCAACACCCAGAGCGTCGGCATCAACGCCACGCAGCCGCTGTACCGCCCCGCCAACTGGGCCGCCTACGAGCAGGGCCAGCGGCAGGCCGAGGTGGCGCAGATGGTGCTCACCATCGCCGAGCAGGACCTCATCGTGCGCGTGAGCCAGGCCTACTTCGACGTGCTCGCCAGCCAGGACAGCCTGGCCCTGGTGCGCGCGCAGAAGGTGGCCGTGGCCGAGCAGCTCGCATCGGCCAAGCGCAACTTCGAAGTCGGCACCACCACCATCACCGACGCGCGCGAAGCGCAGGCCCGCTACGACCTGGTGATCGCGCAGGAGATCGCGGCCGAGAACGACCTGCAGGTGAAGAAGATCGTGCTCGACCAGCTCGTCGGCAGCACCGGCAGCGTGCCCGTGCCGCTGGCGGCGCCCGTGGTGCTGCCTCCGCTCGCGCCCGCCGACATCGAGGTCTGGACCTCGCACGCGGATGCCGGGCACCCTGCGATCCAGCAGGCCCGCCTGGGCCTGGACGTGGCCGGGCTCGAGGTGCAGAAGGCGCAGGCCGGCCACCTGCCCACGCTCGATGCGACCCTGGGCTACAACGTCACGAACAACCCCCAGGGCACCAACACCACGCCGGGCCGCTCGCGGGTCAAGGCCCTCACCGTGGGCGTCTCCCTCAACCTGCCCTTGTTTGCCGGCTACGCGATCGAGAACCGCGTCAGGGAAACGCTGGCGCTCGAAGACCAGTCGCGCTCGCTGCTCGAGGCCACGCGCCGCGGCGTCGCCCAGGCCACCCGCGCCACCTACCTGGGGCTGGTGTCGGCCGCCGGCCAGGTGAAAGCGCTCGAAGCCGCCGAGGTCTCCAGCCAGATCGCGCTGGAGGCCAATCGCATGGGCTACCAGGTGGGCGTGCGCATCAACATCGACGTGCTCAACGCGCAGAGCCAGCTGTTCCAGACCAAGCGCGACCTGGCGGTGGCGCGCTATTCGGTGCTGCTCGGCAATCTCAAGCTGCGGCAGGCCAACGGCACGCTGGTGCCCGAGGACCTGAACGCCATCGATGCCGCGCTTGCAACCCACGGCCGCACCCCGGTCGACAGCGCGGCGCCCGTCTCCGTGTCCAGGAGAACGCCGGCCCGCCAATGACGAGGCATGCCATGGCACGTACCGACAGCACCAGCGACTGCTCGCGGCCATGACGGCGCTGAACATGCAGGTGACGCCATGCGACTGCTTCTGCTTCAGGATCGCGCGCGGGTCGACGACGGCCTGTTCACGCACTTGCGCAAGAACGGGTTCCTGCTCGACAGCGTCGAGCGGCTCGGCGACATCGACGTGCTGGAGAACGAGTCCTACGACGTGCTGCTCGTCAGCTCGCAGTTGCCCGACGGATCGGGACTCGACTGGGTCCGGTTGTTGCGGGTGCAGCACATCACCACCCCGGTCCTGATGCTGATGGTGGGAGCGCCCGGCCCGACCGCGCAGGCCGAGGTCCTCGACGCGGGCGCGGACGACTTCGTGGTGATGCCGTGCCGCCCCGAGCTGGTGGCCGAGCGGGTGCGGGCACTGCGTTGCCGGGCCGCGGGCCTGGCAACGCCGCGCGTGCGGTGCGGCGACGTCGAGTTCGACCTGGGCAGCCGGACGACGGTCCGCTGCGGCATGCCTGTCGCGCTGACCGAGCGGGAATGGAACCTGGTGGAGGCGCTCGCGCTGCGCTTCGATCACACGGTCCCCAAGGCCCAGGTGGAATTGCTGGTGCAGGGGATTCACGGCGCACCGACGAGCAACGCCCTGGAAGTGCACCTGTCCAACGTGCGGCGCAAGCTCGGGCGGCAGATCATCCGCACGATTCGCGGGGTCGGCTACCGCCTGAATACCTGATCCCGTCGTCTTCAGACTCGTAAGCGTGCCGCACACAAGATAGCAACCTTAAGACGTGCGACTGGCCAGAATCGCACCACTCGCAGAGCCCCATCACTCACCGATGGCGCCACCACTGTCGCAGCGTCCCCCCGGGGCATGAATGGCGACACCTTCTCACGCAGGTACCACCGAACCATGTTCAAGCCCTCTCCCGCTCTCGTTTTCGCCAATTTCATGCAGCTGCCGACCATCGTGCCGAAAGCGGTATGGCGCGCGCTGCGCGTGGTGAGCATCGCCTCGGCCCTGGCCCTGGCCGTCATGCTGGCGCTGCGGCCCGCCACCGCGATGCCGCTGTTCTGGGGGCTGATCGTGCCTTCGCTCCCGCTCGTGTTCATGCTGGCACCCGGGCTGTGGCGCAACGTCTGCCCGCTGGCCGCCATCAACCAGATCCCCCGCAGGCTCGGCATCACGCGCGCACTCACGAGCCGCCGCCTGTCGCAGGGCGCGGCATTTCCGATCGGCATCGGTCTGCTGATCTGCGCGGTCGTCGCGCGCAAGCTGCTGTTCAACGGCAACGGCATGGCCACCGCCGGCCTGCTGGCGGCAGCCATGGGGGCGGCGCTCATCGGCGGCCTGCTGTTCAAGGGCAAGAGCGGCTGGTGCAGCAGCATCTGCCCCCTGCTGCCGGTGCAGCGGCTGTACGGCCAGACGCCGTTCATCCGCATCGCCAACACGCACTGCGAACCGTGCGTGGGCTGCGCCAAGAACTGCTACGACCTCAACCCCGGCGCGGCGTACCTGGCCGACCAGTACGACCCGAACCCGGCGTACCGCAACTTCCGCAGCTTCTTCGCGGGCGTCTTTCCGGGCCTGATCCTCGGCTACTACCTCGTGCCTTCGCCCGCCGAGATCGGCCCGGTCTCCACGGTCATGCAGATGCTGGTCTACATGGCCGCCAGCCTGACGCTCTTCAACCTGATCGAATTGCTGGGCAGCAAGACGCGCAACCTGTCGCCGGTGCTCTTCGCGGCGGCCGCGTTCTCGCTGTACTACTGGTTCACCGCCCCGCTGGTCGTCAGCACCTTGAGCAGCCTGAGCGGCATGGCCATCGCCCCCGAAGTCGTCGCCACGCTGCGCGGCCTGACGATCATCGCGAGCCTGACGTGGATCGCGCGGTCGCTGCATGTCGAGCGCCTGTTCCTTCGCCGTGAACTGCGCAAGGGTGTCCGGGACGGCTCCCGGCTGGCGCCGATCGTCATCGAGACGATGCGGCTGCACCGCGGCCCGAACGACGCCGCGCGCAAGGCGCCGGTTGCAGCCCCGCCGGAGAACGAGGCCGCTGCGGCCGCTCCGGCGGATGCGTCCCCGCAGCCTGCCGAACTCTGCATCGACCCCACCGGCACGAAGACCCCCATCCGCAAGGGCCAGACCCTGCTCGAGGCGCTCGAAGACTGCGGCGCCCCCATCAACGCCGGCTGTCGTTCCGGCGTGTGCGGCGCCGACCCGATCGCCGTCGTGGCGGGCGGCGAACGGCTCGCCCCCATCGGCAGCGACGAGCGGGCGACGCTGGCCCGGCTCGGCTGCGCCGACGGCACGCGCCTGGCCTGCATGGCGCGCATCCGCAATGCCGGGCCCATCCGCATCGACCTGAAGCGGGAGGCGACCCCAGCGGCGCGCGAAACACGCAAGCCCGAAGTCGTGCCCTTCGATGCGTCGATCCGCCGCGTCGTGATCGTGGGCAACGGCGTGGCCGGCCTGACCGCGGCCGACCATGTGCGACGTCGCCACCCCGACTGCGAGATCCATCTCATCGGCCGCGAGAACCACAACGCCTACAACCGGATGGCCATTGCCAAGCTGATCAGCATGCCGACGGGTGTCCAGGGCCTGCACCTGCTCCCCGAGCAGTGGTATGCCGAGCACCGTGTCACCGCGTGGCTCAACACGCATGTGTCGGGCGTCGACACGCAGCGTCGCGAGCTCACGCTGGCGACCCGCGAGACGCTGGGCTACGACAGGCTCATCCTGTGCTCGGGCAGTTCGGCGTGGGTCCCGCCGCTCGACGGCTACGGCATCGAGGGCAGCTTTGTCCTGCGCGATGCCGACGACGCGATGGCGATCCGCGACTACATGCAGCGCTTCCACGGCACCTGCGCGGTCGTGCTGGGCGCCGGCTTGCTCGGCCTGGAAGCCGCGCAGGCGCTGGCGCAGCTCGGGGCGCAGGTCCAGGTGCTGTCGAACAGCGGCCAGATCCTGGACCGGCAGATCGACACCCCGGCCAGTGCCTTGCTGGAAGCGCACCTGGCAACCCAGGGCATCCATGTCATGACCGGTGCCGACGCCGCGCGGCTGGAGCCGGGCAGCGAGGGCCGCGTGGCGCGGCTCGTGCTGAAGGACGGACGCCAGCTTCCCGCCGACGTGGTCGTGGTGTGCACCGGCGTGCGCGCCAACGTCGACATCGCGCAGTCGGCCGGCCTGGCGCTCGGCCGCGGCATCATCGTCGACGCGCAGATGCGCACCAGTGCCGCCCATGTCTATGCCGCGGGCGATGTGGCCGAGTTCGAGGGCCACTCGATCCCCCTGTGGGCCGTGGCGGCCGAGCAGGGAGAGATCGCGGCCGTCAATGCGCTGGGCGGCAAGCGCGTCTATCGCGGCCATGTGCCCGTGACCGCGCTGAAGGTCTCGGGCATCGATGTCCGCTCCGCGGGCTCGGTGCACGCCGCGCGGCCCGGCGAATTCGAGTTGACGCAGTCCGAGCCTGCGCAAGGCATCTATCGCAAGCTGGTGGTCGCCGAGGGCCGGCTTGTCGGCGCGGTGCTGGTCGGATCGCCGGACGAGGCGGACGAGGTCATTCCCGCCGTGCGCGAGCACGCGCCGGTCTCCGCGATGACCGCCTTGCTGGAGCGTGGGGACTGGCAGCAGCATTCGGTAGCATTGGCAGCCTAGCCTGTGTGGCGGGTCGCCCGTCCCGGCGGCCGGCTTCATCTCCCAGCCTGGACGGCGGCCGTCGTCGGTGTCGGTGTCGGATGGCTGACATCCGCGACGTCGATCACAAGCCGCCGCTTCGGCGGTAGCTCCCGGGCGCGCTGCCCGTCCAGCACTTGAACGCGCGCTGGAAGGCCGAGCTGTTGGCAAACCCGAGCTCGTCGGCCAGTTCGGCCAATGGCACGGCGCTCGTGCTCAGCCGCTGGATGGCCGTGTCGCGGCGCAGCTCGTCCTTCAGCGCCTGGAACGAGGTGCCCTCCAGCGCCAGCCGCCGCTGCAGCGTGGAGACCGTGACATGCAGCGCGGCGGCCGTCGCCACGAGGTCCGGCCATGCGGGCTGCGCGTGCTGCAGGTGGCTGCGCACGCGCGCGCCGATTCCTTCGTCGGTGCGCCTGGGCACGATCATGTGGGCCTGCGCATCGGCCAGGAAGACATGCAGCGCGGCCTCGTCGCGGCGCACCACGTCCTTCAGGCGTGCCGCGTCGAACCAGAACGCCGACAGCTCGCAGTCGAACCGCTGCGGCGCCGGAAAAATCTTGCCGTAGCCGCCGGCATGCGCGGGCGGCCCGAACGCGAAGTCGAAGCGCACCACGGGCAACTGGCCGCCCACGATCCACGCCATGAGGCGCCACGCGGTGCGCAGCAGCACCTCCTGCAGGAAGACCGTCGGCGTGGCAGCGGGTTCGGTGAAGCGCACCACGACGCCGGCCAGGTCGGCCCGGCACACCAGCTCCAGCACCACGTCGTCCTGCAGCAGGCGAAAGGTGCGCGCCGCACGGCGAAGCGCCACCTGCAGCGTGGGCGCGCCGAGGGCCGAACGCGCGATCAACGCGAAGCTCCCGCGCCGCAACGGGCGGCTCAGCAGCCCGATGAAGTCGTCGTCCAGTCGCTCGGTCAGCACGCGGAACAACCTCGCGTACTGCTGCGTCGTCACGCGCGCGTCCGACTGCCCGAGCAGGCCGGGCGCGATGCCGGCCTCGACCAGGAAAGGCTCGAGCGGCTGGCCGCGCGCACGCACCCCGGACAGGATGCCGTGCACGAAGCTGATGGAAACCGTTTGGGGAGGATGAAGCATCGAAGGCGGGCCGCGTCGCGTGGATGTTGCCGGGCCGACTGTGCACCGGCGCGTGCCTGTCATGCAAGCGCCGCGTGGCCCGATCGCGCGCCGCGCAGATTGCGATGTTCTGCCATCCGAACAACGCAAAACGGCATCGTGCCGAGGGCGATCGGTTCCTAACATGGGCCACGCAGGCCAGGGTCTGCGAAACCCAGACCAAGAACCAAACGAGAGACAACGCCATGTACATGACCCAGTCGCTGCACCGCGCCCTGCAGCAGAGTCCCGACAAGGTGGCCGTGCGTTTTGCCGGCCGCACACGCACCTTCCGCGCGTTCGTGGAGCGCGTCGCCCGCCTCGCGGGCGCCCTGCAGCAGCTGGGCATGAAGCCGGGCGACCGCGTGGCGATGCTGGCGCTCAACTCCGACCGCTACCTCGAATACCAGATGGCCGTGCCCTGGGGCGGCGGCGTGCTCAACCCCTGCAACATCCGCTGGTCGGCCGCCGAGATTCTCTATTCGCTCGAAGACTCGGGCTCGACCCTGCTGCTGGTCGACGAGGCCTTCCGCCCGATGGTCGAGAAGATGCGCGGTGAATCCAGGAGCTTGCGCGAAGTGATCTATTGCAGCAGCGGCGAGCACGACGGCGAGCTGCCGCCCGGCATGCACGGCTACGAGGCGCTCCTGGCCGCGGCCTCGCCCGTTCCCGACGCAGTTCGCCGCGACGAAGACCTGGCCGGCATCTTCTACACCGGCGGCACCACGGGCTTTCCCAAGGGCGTGATGCTCAGCCACGCCAACCTGTGCAGCTCGGCCATGGCGATGCAGGCCGAGGGCCTGGCGCCGAGCGGCGGCAACTACCTGCATGCCGCCCCGATGTTCCACCTGGGCGACATGGGCCTGGCCATGCCGCACTGGCCCGCCGGCAACACGCACACGATCATCCCGATGTTCACGCCGCAGGGCGTGCTCGATGCCATCGAGCGCGACCGCGTGACCAACACGCTGCTGGTGCCCACCATGATCCAGATGCTGGTCGACCACCCCGCGATGAAAGAGCCGCGCGACCTCGCCAGCCTGCAGTGCATCTTCTACGGCGCCTCGCCGATGCAGGAAGCCGTGCTGGAACGCGCGATGGCCGCCCTGCCCCACGTGGACTTCGTTCAGGGCTACGGCATGACCGAGCTGGCGCCGCTGGCCACGATCAACCCGCCCAGCTCGTACACGGCCGAGGGCCACCGCCTGGGGCGGCACCGCTCCGCGGGGCGCGCGAGCATCTGCATGGAAGTGCGCATCGTCGACCCCGCCGGCCTCGAGGTGCCGCGCGGCACGGTGGGCGAAGTCACGGTGCGCGGCCCCAACGTGATGCAGGGCTACTGGGGCAAGCCGGAACAGACGGCCGCCGCCGTGCGCGACGGCTGGATGCACACCGGCGACGGCGCCTGGATGGACGACGGCGGCTACATCTTCGTGGTCGACCGCATCAAGGACATGATCATCAGCGGCGGCGAGAACGTCTACTCGGCCGAGGTCGAGAACGCCGTCACCCAGCACCCCGCCGTCGCAGCCTGCGCGGTGATCGGCATCCCCAGCGACGAATGGGGCGAGAGCGTGCACGCGGTGCTGGTCCTCAAGCCGGGACAGCGCGCCGAAGCCGCGGACATCGTCGCCCACTGCAAGACGCTGATCGCCGGCTACAAGTGCCCGCGCAGCGTGGCCTTCGTCGACACGCTGCCGATGTCGGGCGCCGGCAAGGTGCTCAAGACCCAGCTGCGCGAGCCCTTCTGGCAGGGCCGCCAGCGCAACGTCGCATGAGCGCGTCGCCTTCCCCTTTTTTCTCAACCCTCAGGAAACTCCCATGAGCCGCGATGTCTTCGTCACCGGGGTCGGCATGATCCCCTTCACCAAACCGGGTGCCAGCGCGCCCTACCAGGCCATGGCCGCCGACGCCACGCGCCGTGCGCTGGCCGATGCCGGCATCGGCTACGAGCTGGTGCAGCAGGCCTACGTCGGCTACGTGTACGCCGACTCGACCGCCGGCCAGAGCGCGCTGTATGAAGTGGGCATGACCGGCATCCCCGTGGTCAACGTCAACAACAACTGCTCCACGGGCTCGACCGCGTTGTTTCTCGCGCGCCAGGCCGTGGCCAGTGGCGCGGCCGACTGCGTGCTGGCGCTCGGCTTCGAACAGATGAGCCCCGGCGCGCTGGGCTCGGCGTTCAGCGACAAGCCCAGCCCCTTCGCGCGCTTCGACAAGGCCACCGATGAACTTGTCAGCGGAATCGACATTCCTCTGGCGCTGCGCTACTTCGGTGGAGCCGGCCTGGCGCACATGCAGCAGTACGGCACGCAGCTGTCGACCTTCGCGAAGATCCGCGCCAAGGCCAGCCGCCATGCCGCCAACAACCCGGTCGCGCTGTTCCGCAACGTCGTCACCGAAGACGAAGTGCTGGCCACGCCCGTCATGTGGCCCGGCGTGATGACGCGGCTGATGGCTTGCCCGCCCACCTGCGGCGCGGCGGCCGCCATCGTCTGCTCGGAGGCGTTCGCGCAACGCCACGGACTCGATCGCAGCGTGCGCATCAAGGCCCAGGCCATGACCACCGACCGGCCCATCACTTTCGAAGCGCGCGACATGCGCGAGGTGGTCGGCTTCAGCATGGCGCAGGAGGCTGCGCAGAAGGTGTACGAGGCCGCAGGCGTCGGCCCGCAGGACA
This sequence comes from Variovorax sp. GW822-FHT04A09, assembly GCF_058801005.1. NCBI lineage: Bacteria > Pseudomonadati > Pseudomonadota > Betaproteobacteria > Burkholderiales > Comamonadaceae > Variovorax > Variovorax sp. GW822-FHT04A09. The sequence continues at coordinate 2,324,017 of NZ_JBXAMV010000001.1, forward strand.
TCGACGTGGTCGAGCTGCACGACTGCTTCGCGCACAACGAACTCATCAGCTACGAAGCGCTCGGCCTGTGCCCCGTCGGCGGTGCGGAAAAGTTCGTGGTCGATGGCGACAACACCTACGGCGGCAAGGTCGTCACCAACCCCTCGGGCGGCCTGCTGTCGAAGGGCCACCCGCTGGGCGCCACAGGGCTCGCGCAATGCACGGAACTGGTCCAGCAGCTGCGCGGCACCGCCGACAAGCGCCAGGTGGAAGGTGCGCGGCTCGCGCTGCAGCACAACCTGGGCCTCGGTGGCGCCTGCGTGGTCACGCTCTACGAACGCATCTGAACCCCACGGCAACCCAAGGAGACCCTCTGATGATCGACAAGAAATGGATCGGCCACGCGCTGCCTCCGTCGGTGCTGCCCATCGAGCGCAGCCGACTGCAGTTCTTCGCCAAGGCCATCGGCGAGACCGACCCGGTCTACACCGATGCCGCCGCCGCGCGCGATGCCGGCTACCCCGACCTGCCCGCGCCGCCCACCTTCCTGTTCGCTGCTGAACTGGACTCGGGCGCTTCGGACCAGCTGCTCACCGACCTGCAGATTCCACTGGCCAAGCTGCTGCACGGCGAGCAGAGCTTCAGCTACCACCGCCCCGCCTGCGTGGGCGACACGGTGACGGTGCGCTCCACCGTCAGCGACATCTACGACAAGAAGAACGGCGCGCTCGAATTCGTCGTGAAGACCTCGCGCGCCACCAACCAGCGCGACGAACTCGTGGCCGAGCTGCGCACGGTCATCGTCTGCCGCCACTGAAGGAACACCCCATGACCTCCCCCACCTTCGACTCCGTGCAGGTCGGCGACGAACTCCCGGCCGTGCAGTTGCCGGCCGTGAACCGCACCGCGCTCGCGCTCTTCGCGGGCGCCTCGGGCGACCACAACCCGATCCACATCGACACCGACATGGCACGCCGCTCGGGCATGCCCGACGTGTTCGCGCAGGGCATGCTGGGCATGGCCTGGCTGGGCCGCGTGCTCACGCAGTGGGCGCCGCAAAGCCGGCTGCGCCACTTCGAGGCGCGTTTCCAGGGCATCACGCACCTGGGCAACGCCATGCGCTGCAGCGGCCGCATCGTCGAGAAGACCGAGCGCAACGGCGAACGCGGCGTTCGCATCGAACTGCAGAGCACCAACCAGTTCGGCCAGACCAAGATCGTCGGCGAAGCCTTCGTGTCCCTGCCCTGACAACCCACACCTTCCGAAAGAACACCATGACAAACAAACTCGAAGGCAAGGTCGCCCTCATCACCGGTTCGGGCCGCGGCATCGGCCGCTCCATCGCGCTCAAGCTCGCCAGCGAAGGCGCACGCATCGTCGTCAACGACCTCGACGCCGAACCCGCACAAGAGGCCGTGCAGGCCATCCGCGAGGCCGGCGGCCAGGCCGTGGCCTGCGTCGGCAACGTCAACGCGACCGACTTCGCCGAGCGCTTCGTCGGCACGGCGGTGAGCGAATTCAAGGGCCTGGACATCGTCGTCAACAACGCCGGCTACACCTGGGACAACGTGATCCAGAAGATGACCGACGAGCAGTGGTACGCGATGCTCGACTGCCACCTGACGGCGCCGTTTCGCATCCTGCGCGCGGCGCAGCCGGTGATCCGCGCGCTCGGCAAGGCAGAGACCGAAGCCGGGCAGCGCGTGGTGCGCAAGGTCGTCAACATCTCGTCGATGGCGGGCCTGTTCGGCAACCCGGGCCAGACCAACTACGCGGCGGCCAAGGCCGGCATCACCGGCATGACGCAGACACTGGCCAAGGAATGGGGCCGCATGAACGTCACGGTCAACTGCGTGGCCTACGGTCTCATCAAGACCCGCCTGACCGGCAACGCCGCCGATGGCGGCACCGCCAACATCGACGGGCGCGACATCAAGGTGGGCGTGAACCCCGACCTGATGGCCGCGATGGAACGCGGCATTCCGCTGGGCCGTGGCGGCACGCCCGAAGAAGCGGCGGGCGCGGTGTACCTGCTGTGCATTCCCGAGTCCGACTACGTGAGCGGCCAGACGCTGGTGTGCAGCGGCGGCCTCACGGGGTTCTGAGCGATGACCGCCGCTGTCCGGCGCGAGGTGCATGAGGGCATCGCGACGCTCACGCTCGACCGGCCCGATGCCCTCAACGCCCTGGCGCCGCCGTTGCTCGAAGCCCTGCTGGCGGCGCTGCGCGACAGCGCGGCCGACAACCGCGTGCGCGCCATCGTGCTGACGGGCGCGGGCCGCGCCTTTTCCGGCGGGGGCGACATCGGCTACTTCGGCGACGTGCTCGCCGGCGGGCCGGCCCATGCGCAGGAAGAAATCGGGCGCGGCATGCAGGAGGTGGGCAACCCCATCACGCAGGCCATTGCCGACTGCGCCGTGCCGGTGGTGGCCGCCGTCAACGGCCCCTGCGTGGGCGCGGGCGTGGGCATTGCGCTGGCGGCCGACGTCGTGCTCGCGGCGCGCTCGGCCTACTTTTTGGTGCCCCAGGTGCCGCAACTGGGGGCCGTGCCCGACCTGGGCGCCACCTGGTCGCTGCCCCGCCTGCTCGGGCGCAGCCGCGCGCTCGGCATGGCGCTGCTCGGCGAACGCATCGACGCGGCGAAGGCCGAGCAATGGGGCCTTGTCTGGCGCTGCGTCGACGATGCCGTGCTGCTCGAGGAAGCCCGCGCGATCGCCAAGCGACTGGGCCATGCATCGGCCGCCGCCTTGCGCGATACGCGGCAGCTGATCGACGCGGCGAGCGACACCACGCTCGCGCAGCAACTGAGCGACGAATGCACGGCCCAGCGCCGGCACGTGGCCGGTGAATTTTTCAACGACGCCTGCGCGCGCTTCCTGGCCCGCGCCAAGGCCGATCGATCGACCCACTGACTGACCGACCTCGAAGAACACCATGCTTCCACAGCTGTACCGCCATCGCTGGATGGACGAAGACACCGACGCGTTCCGCGAACAGGTGCGCCGCTATATCGCGAGCGAGCTCTCGCCGCACCTGGACGGCTGGCGCCGCCAGGGCTTCATTCCGCGCGAGGCCTGGCGCCCGTTCGGACAGATGGGCTTCCTCCTGCCCGAACTCGACGAAGCCTACGGCGGCGCCGGCGCCTCGCTGGCCTGCCAGATGGTGGTGCAGGACGAGCTGGCCAAGGCCGAGTTTCCCGCGAACACGGGCGTGCACAACCTGGCGGCGCACTACATCCTCGACTACGGCACCGAGGCGCAGAAGCAGCGCTGGCTGCCGAAGCTCGCCAGCGGCGAGCTGCTGGCCGGCATCGCGCTCACCGAGCCCGGCTGCGGTTCGGACCTGAAGGCGCTGCGCACGCGCGCGCGGCGCGACGGCGACCACTACGTGATCGACGGCGCCAAGACCTTCATCACTAACGGCTTCACGGGCAACCTGCTGGTGGTGGCGGTGCGCACCGGCGAGGCGGGCAGCCGCGGCGTGTCGCTGGTCGTGCTAGAGACGGAGGGCCTGCCGGGCTTTCGCGTGGGGCGACGGCTCGAGAAACTGGGCCAGCATGCGTCGGACACCGCCGAGCTCTTCTTCGACGGCGTGCGCGTTCCGGCCGACCACCTGCTGGGCGGCAAGGAAGGCGACGGCTTCGTGCAGCTCATGAGCCAGCTTTCCTATGAGCGCCTGTTCCTGTGCGTGCCGGCCGCCGCGGTGATCGAACGCGCGGTGGAACTCACGGTGGAATACACGCAGCAGCGCAAGGCCTTCGGGCAGGCCGTGTTCGATTTCCAGAACACGCGCTTCAAGCTCGCGGAGTGCGCGACCATCGCGCACGTCGTGCGCACCTTCGTCAACGACTGCATCCAGCGCATGGTCGACGGCACGCTCGACCAGGAGGCCGCCTACATGGCCAAGCTGTGGTGCACCGAGCAACAGGGCAAGGTCCTGGACGAATGCCTGCAGCTGTTCGGAGGCTACGGCTACATGGTCGAGTACCCGATCGCACGCATGTATGCCGACGCGCGCGTGCAGCGCATCTACGGCGGCACGAGCGAGATCATGAAGGACCTGATCGCACGCAAGCTGGGCGCATGAAAGCACCCCGTCAAAGGTGCACGCGACCACGGAACGACAACGCGCCCTCGCCGGTCGGCATGCAGCCCGCCTCCGGCTGAGCCAGAGGGTATTCCCCGAGCCGGTGTCGGCGAATCTGTCGGCTGGTTGACGGAATCGATGGCCGCTGTTTCCTAGCATGGAGACGCAGTCCCTCCCTGTGTAGCAACGGGGGACGCGCCGAGAGGCGCGGGGCCTGCGTGACCCATTCCCAAGGAGACATTCCCGTGAACAGGACATTGCTGCGGCCGGCACTCACCGCATTGGCCCTTCTCGCCCTCGCCGGCACGGCCACGGCGCAAGACGGCGCCGCCTACCCGGGCAAGACGGTGACCATCGTCGTGCCCACGCCGCCCGCCGGCGGCACCGACCTCATCGCGCGGCTGTTCGCCGACGTGCTGGGCAAGGCCTTCAAGCAGAGCGTGATCGTCGACAACCGCGCCGGCGCCAACGGCATCCTGGGCGTCGACTTCGTCGCCAAGGGACCGGCCGACGGCACGCGTGTGCTGTTCACCTACGCCGCCACGATGGTGATCAACCCGGCGCTCTACAAGAAGCTGCCCTACGAGCCGCTCAAGGACTTCGCGCCCGTCGCGCAGGTGGGCCGCGGCGGCAACCTGCTGCTGGTGCGCAAGGACCTGCCGCCGAACACGCTCAAGGACTTCGTCGCCCATGCCAAGGCCCACCCCGACAAGCTGAACTACTGCTCGTGGGGCAACGGCTCGGGCGGCCACCTCACGATGGAAAGCCTGAAGAAGCAGGCCGGCATCTCGCTGCTGCACGTGCCCTACAAGGGCAGCAGCCCCTGCGTGCAGGACCTCATGGGCGGCCAGGTGGACGCCGGCTTCGCCGACATCTCCTCCACCATCGAGGTGGTGAAGGCCGGCCGGGTCAAGGCCCTGGCCTACAGCGGCCCCGACCGCCTGCCGATGCTGCCCGACGTGCCCACGATGACGCAGGCCGGGTTCCCGTTCAAGAACTACACCTGGTACGGCTTCTTCGTGCCGGCCAAGACGCCGCCCGCCGTCGTCAAGCGCCTGAACGAAGAGATCTACCGCGCGCTGCAGGACCCGGCCGTGACCCAGCGCCTGCGCGAACTCAACTTCACGGACCTGCCGCGCCCCACGCCGGAGCAGTTCAAGGAGGTCCTGCGCCAGGACCTGCAGGACTGGAGCGCCCTGGTCAAGTCCATCGGCGTCACGCTGGACTGACGCCCGATCCACCACGACGCCGGGGCCCTGCCCCCGCGCGTCCCGGAGAACATCCCCATGACACAAGAAAAATCCAACCCGTCCGCCACGCTCGGCGGCTTCAACACCCTGCCCGGCCAGGGCAGCCACCTGCCCTTCGACGCGCCGCCCAGTGCCAGCATCGCGGGGCGCAAGCTGTCGGAGTCCACGCACGAGCGGCGCAAGGCGGTGCCGCACCTGCGCGACGACGCACCGAACGTGCTGATCGTGATGCTCGACGACGCCGGCTTCGCGCACCCCGACACCTTCGGCGGCGAGATCCACACGCCCACGCTGACGCGGCTGGCCGGCAGCGGCATCACCTACAACGCCTTCCACAACTGCGGCGTGTGCTCGCCCACGCGCGCGTCGCTGCTGACGGGGCGCAACGCGCACCGCGTGGGCTACGGCCACATCTCCGAGTACGCCACCGACTGGGACGGCTACGTGGGCGTCATTCCCAAGAGCGCCGGCACGATGGCCGAGGTGCTCGGGGCCTGGGGCTACAACACGGCCGCGTTCGGCAAGTGGCACAACACGCCGGCCAACCTGACCACGCAGATGGGCCCCTTCGACCGCTGGCCCACCGGCCACGGCTTCAACCACTTCTACGGCTTCCTGGGCGGCGAGAGCTCGCAGTACGAGCCGCGCCTGGTCGAGAACACCACGCTCATCGAGCCGCCGCGCGACGAGGGCTACCACCTGAGCGAGGACATGGCCGACAAGGCCTGCGGCTGGCTGCGCCGCCACCGCGCCATCACGCCAGACAAGCCCTTCCTGATGTACTGGGCGCCCGGCGCGGTGCACGGCCCGCACCACGTCTTCAAGGAATGGACCGAAAAGTACAAGGGCAAGTTCGACGACGGCTGGGACGCCTACCGCGAACGCGCCTTCGCGCGCCAGAAGGAAATGGGCTGGATCCCCGAGACCGCCGAGCTCACGCCCCGGCCCGAGACGCTCGCCAGCTGGGACAGCATTCCCGAGGCCGAGCGCCCGTTCCAGCGCCGCCTGATGGAGGTCTACGCGGGCTTCCTGGAGCACACCGATGCGCAGATCGGCAAGGTCGTCGACGAACTGGAGCAGCTCGGGCTGCGCGACAACACGCTGGTGTTCTTCGTGTTCAGCGACAACGGCGGCAGCGCCGAAGGACAGAACGGCACCGTGGTCGAGCTGCTGGCGCAGAACCGCATCTCCACCAAGATCTCGCAGCACCTCGAGCTGCTGGAAGGCCTGGGCGGCCTCGACGCACTGGGTGGCCGCAAGACCGACAACATGTACCACGCCGGCTGGGCCTGGGCCGGCTCCACGCCGTTCCAGAGCACCAAGCTGATCGCCGCGCACTTCGGCGGCACGCGCACGCCGCTGGTCGTGTCGTGGCCGCGCGGCATCCAGCCCGACACCACGCCACGCTCGCAGTTCCACCACGTCAACGACATCGCGCCCACGCTCTACGACATATTGGGCATCACGCCCCCGGTCGAGCTCAACGGCGTGCGGCAGGATTTGCTGGACGGCATCTCGATGGCCTACACCTTCGCCCATCCGCAGGCCGAGGGCCGCAAGGGCGTGCAGTACTTCGAGGTGGCGGGCAGCCGCATGGTGCACCACGACGGCTGGACCGCGGGCGTCTTCGGCCCGCGCATTCCCTGGGTCGCGGGCGCCGCGCCCGGGCTGGCCACCTGGGACCCGGACAACGACGTCTGGGAGCTGTACCACGTCGCGAAGGACTACGCGCAGGCGCACGACCTGGCGCAGGCGCAGCCGACCAAGCTGGCGCAGATGAAGGAGATGTTCGCCGTGCAGGCGGGCATCAACCACGTCTATCCGCTGGGCGCGATCTACCACCTGACGCTGAAGCCGCAGCACCGCATCTCACCGCGGCATACCTCGTGGCACTTCAGCGGCGACATCACGCGCATTCCGGAGAACTGCGCGCCCAACATCAAGACGCGCAGCCACACGGCCACCGTCGATGCCACGCTGGGCGAGCGCGCGAGCGGCGTGCTGTTCGCGCTGGGCGGCTTCAACGGCGGCATCTGCCTGTACCTGGACGACGGCCACCTGGCCTACGAATACAACATGCTCGGCATGTACCGCTTCAAGGCGCGCTCGCCCGAACGCATCGCCGCCGGACGCCATGCGATCGAGGTCGAGTTCACGATGAGCGAAGGCGTGGCGCCCCAGCGGCCCGCGCGCGCCGTGCTGCGCGTCGACGGCGTGCAGGTGGCGGCCTGCGACATCGGCGTCACCGTGACGGCCATCTTCTCGGCCTGCGAGACCTTCGACGTCGGCTGCGACCTGGGCTCGCCGGTGGCGGCCGAGTACTTCGACCGTGCGCCGTTCGGCTTCGACGGGCGCATCCACGACGTCTGGCTGCGCTATGCGGAGGCCCAGTCGTGAGCACGTTGATCACTGAAGCAGACGCCTACGCCATCGGCATCGAGGCCTACACCTATGCCTATCCGATGGTGGTGATGGAGCTGACGCGCCGCGTGGCCACCAACGTCGCGCAGCCCGACGGCGCGCGCGTGCGCGGGCCGATGAACCGCTTCGTGCACGTGCCCACCTACCCCGACGCCGGCTTCAAGGACGTGGTGCGTCCCAACGCCGACACGCTGTACTCCAACATCTGGTACGACGTCGCGACGAGCCGCTGGTGCTGACGCTGCCGGACATGGGCGAGCGCTACCACGTCATTCCGTTCTACGACCTGTGGACCGACGTGTTCGCCACGCTGGGCACGCGCACCAACGGCAACGGCGGCGGCCACTTCGCGCTCGTCGGCCCGCGCTGGCAAGGCACGCTGCCCGAGGGCGTGCGCGCCATCGTGAGCCCCACGGACGTGGGCTGGATCGTGGGGCGCATCCAGACCAACGGCGCGGCCGACTACGCCCACGTGCACACGCTGCAGGCCGGCTTCGAGGCCGTGCCGCTGTCCGCTTGGGGCCAGCCCCATGACCCACCCGCCGGCCACGTCGATGCAGCGCTGGACATGCGCCCGCCCGTCGAGCAGGTGGCCGCACTCGGCGCCGGCGCCTTCTTCGCGCTCTTCGCCGAACTGCTCCGGCGCAACCCGCCGCATGCCACCGACGGTGCACTGCTGCTGCGCATGGAGCGCATCGGCCTGGTCCCCGGCCGCGGCTTCGCACTGGCCGAAGCACCCGAGGTGGTGCAACGTGCCCTCGAGCGTGCCGCGCCCGATGCCTACCGGCGCATGCTCGAGCGCGCGCCGGCGATGCGCATGGTGCGCAACGGCTGGAGCCTCGGCAGCAACGTGGGCGTCTACGGCAACGACTACCTGGCGCGCGCCTTCGTCGCCTACGCCGGCCTGGGCGCCCTGCCGCGCGAAGAGGCGATGTACCCGCGCTCGGTCTGCGACAGCGAGGGCCAGCCGCTGTCGGGCACTGCGCGCTACGTGCTGCACTTCGACGCGCACGAGCTGCCGCCGGCCGATGCGTTCTGGTCGCTGACGCTGTACGGCCCCGACCAGTTCTTCGTCGACAACGCGCTGAACCGCTACGCCATCGGCGACCGCGACGCGCTCGCCTTCAACGCCGACGGTTCGCTGGACCTGTACATCCAGCACGCGTCGCCGGGCCCGGCCAAGGCCCCGAACTGGCTGCCCGCGCCCGCCGGCCCCTTCAGCATGAACCTGCGCCTGTACGTGCCGCAGGCGTCGGTGCTCGACGGGCGCTGGGCACCGCCTGCGCTGAAGCGCCTGCCCTGACCGAACCGACCGCATCGTTCCCCACCGTCCCCACCCGAAAGGCACTCACCTTCATGAACCGTTTCAGCTACCGCGCACTGCGCGCGCCCGGCCTGTGCATCGTCGGGCTCCACCTCGCGGCCGGCGCCGCCCTGGCACAGGCCGACTACCCGAGCAAGCCGATCCGCATCATCGTCCAGTACCAGGCCGGCGGCTCGGCCGACGCGCTCGCGCGGCTGGTGGGCGACGGGCTCGCCAAGCGGCTGAAGCAGCCCGTGCTGGTGGAGAACCGCAGCGGCGCCGGCGGCATCATCGGCACCGACTACGTGGCCAAGAGCGCGCCCGACGGCTACACGGTGCTGCTGTCGGTGCCGGGCCCGATCGCGGCGAACCTGGCGCTGTACAAGAAGCTGCCCTACGACCCGCGCACCGACCTGCGCCACGTGTCGGACATCGCGAGCACGCGCACCATCATGGTCGTGCATCCTTCCGTGCCGGCGCAGGATTTCAGGAGCCTCGTCGAGGCCGTGCGCAAGGCGCCCGGCAAGTACGCGATGGGCTCCTGGGGCCCCGGCGTGCAGCCGCACCAGATGCAGGTCTTCATGGACAAGACCTACGGCACCCAGACCCTGCACGTGGCCTACAAGGGTGAGAGCCCGATGGCGGTCGACCTGCTCAGCGGCGTGATCCAGATGACCGTGGGTTCCATCAGCACCTTCCAGCCCTACGTCGCGACCGGCAAGCTGCGCGCCATCGCCGTGCCCGGCGCGCAGCGCGCCAAGGCCGCCCCCACGGTGCCGACCTTCGCCGAGCAGGGCTACAAGGACGACATGTTCATGCTCATGGCGCCGACCTCGCTGCTGGTGCCGGCCAAGACGCCCGACGCCATCGTCGAGAAGCTCAGCCGCGAAGTCGCAGCCGTGGTGAAGCAGCCCGAGGTGCAGCGCCGCATCGAGGACATGGGCGCCGAGCCCATCGGCAACACGCCGGCCGAAGCCACGGCGGCCTACAAGGCGTTCCTGCCCGTGTCGCTGAAGCTCACGCGGGCCACGGGCGTCACGCTGGACTGATTGCGCCGCCGGCCGAGACCCGTGCATCACCCGCCTCCCGATTTCGAACCCCGGGTGTACACCCCGCAGCGCATCGCCGCAGTCGTCGCCACGCTGGCCTCGGACGGCATCCCCGCCGCACAGGCATTGGCCGGCAGCGACCTCGACGAGGCCGCGCTGCGCGCGCCCGGCACGCGCGTGTCGTATGCGCAGACGGTGACCGTGCTGCGCAATGCGCTCGCGCTGGCACGCAACCCGACGGTGGCGCTGCGCGCCGGCGCGCGCATGCACCTCACGGCCTACGGCATGTGGGGCTACGCATTGCAGAGCAGCCCCACCTTCAGCGCGTTGATCGAGTTCGCCATCACGTACCGCCGCGCCATCGGGCCGCTGGCCGACATGCACCACGACCCCGCGCGCGCGCCCGGCACCTGCAGCTTCGAGGTGCTGGTGTCGCCCGACCCGCGCGACCCGCTCTACCGCTTTGCGCTGGCCTTCACCTTTGCGGCCCACCTGACACTGGCGCGCGACCTGTACGGCGACGGCTTCGGCTTCACGAGCCTGCGCCTGGCCTGCCCCGCGCCCGAACATGGCGCGGGCGTCTGGGAGGCGTGGTTCCAGTGCCCCGTGCAGTTCGACCAGCCCGACAACGCGCTGCAGTTCGACGAGGCCTGGTGCACGCGCGCGCCGCGCCTGCACGATCCGCTCACGCACGCCATGGCCAGCGAGAGCTGCCAGCAGTTCGTGGCCGGGCTGGCGCATGCCGGCGGCATCGCCGCGGCGGTGCGCCGCACGCTGGTGGAGCAGATGCCGTGGCGTTTTCCGAGCATCGAGTCGATGGCCCGCACGCTCGCGCTGGAGCCGCGCACGCTGCGGCGGCGGCTCGCGACGCACGGCACCACGTACCGGTCGATCCTCAACGAGGTGCGCCTGCGGCTGGCCATCGAGTACCTGCGCAAGACCCGCATGACCACCGAGGAGATCGCGGAGCGCCTGGGCTACAGCGAGGCCGCGAACTTCCGGCATGCCTTCGTGCGCTGGACCGGCACCAGCCCGCACGCCTACCGCCTGACGTGCGCGCCGTACTGACGGCTCAGTCTTCCGCGGCGATGCGGTGCAGTCGGGGCAGGTCGACCACGGTGACCAGGCGGTAGCCCTCGTTGCAGCCGAGCACGCCCTCGTCCTTGAACTGCGCCAGTTCCTTGCCGACGGTCTGGCGCGACACGCCCAGCATGTTCGCCAGGTCGGTCTGCGACACGCGCAGCTCGGTGTCGCACGGCGCGCCGCTCGCGTCCCCGTAGCGATACACCATGTTGAGCAGCGTGATCGCCGTGCGCCGACGCACCGAGCCCAGCACCTGGTCCTGCAGGATCTCGGCACTCATGCGATAGCGCCGCAGCATGGTCTGGGCGATGCTGCGCCACAGCACCGGCTCCGCATCGAGGATGCGCCGCATGGCGGCACCGGGGATGTGGATGATGTGCGAATCGGCGCGCGCATCGAAGGCGAAGATGGGCTGCATGTCGTCGATGAGATGCACCATGCGCGTGATCTGGCCGGCCCCGAGCACCGAGAGGATGTACTTGTCGCCGGCCGCGTTGGTGGCCGCGATCTCGATCGAGCCCGACACGATCACGAACACCTCCCGCTGGTGGTTGCCGCGACTCACGAGCGGCGTGCGGCGCCGGTAGTGCCTGGCGCGCGCGGCGTTCGCCAACTCGCGCAGCCGGTCTTTCGGCCAATCGAGAAACACCGCGCACGTGCTCAGCCCGTGCTCGATCTCTTCCCTTGTGCTCTGCGATACGGGTTGCGGGTATTCCATGGGATGACTCAGCAAAAACTGTTGCCTGGTTGACGGATTCGAAGAGCAGCGATTCCTATCATAGGACTGGCCAATCAAAGAACAACGAGGAACTCCCTAAGTGAGACATGCACGTTCCCTGCCTGCACGCCTGACGCTGTTTCGCAGCACCGCGGCGCGTTCGTTGATCCGGCTTCTTGCGTCGCCCATGCGACGCAACGCGCGAACGACGAGACCCCTGCGCAGCATGCGCGGCTCGCGCGACGCGATGCGAATGCCGTGATGCGCGGCCACACGCCCTGCGCGCGCGGCTAGAGGCCGCACCCCTTTTTCCCGAAGTCCCCGAAGGGCATCCGCCCTTCGGAACACCCGAGCCCTGGAACGCAGCGATGCGCACCAGCGGACTCGTTCATCCCTGAAGAAGCAAGCAAAGCAAGACCTGCCATGAAACATCACTCCCTCGCCGCACTGGCCCTTCTCGCGACTGCCGGCACCGCATCGGCGCAATCGTCCGTCACGGTGTTCGGCATCGTCGACGTCGGCATCAGCCGCTACACGTCCAAGAGCACGTACCACAGCCCCAACCCCTTCGCGCTGCCGCCGGCGAACGCCGCGGGCGGCAGTGCGAAGACGAGCCAGACCGCGCTGTCGAACTCGGGCTATGCGGGCAGCCGCATCGGCTTTCGCGGCACGGAAGACCTGGGTGGCGGCCTGGCGGCGAGCTTCTGGCTGGAGTCGGGCATCACCAACGACGACGGCGCCAAGGGCATCACCAACTTCAACCGCCGCTCGACGATGAGCCTGTCGGGTCCGTTCGGCGAACTGCGCCTGGGCCGCGACTACGCCGCGACCTTCTGGAACGACACCGTCTTCGATCCCTTCGGCACCAACGGCGTGGGCACCAACCTCATCGCCAACATCAACAGCCGCATCGCCGCCATCGCCGGCCCCGGCTCCGTGGTGGCCGCGACCGACAACTACATCCGCACCGGCAACTCGATCGGCTACTTCCTGCCGCCGAACCTGGGCGGCGTCTACGGCCAGCTGCAGTACACGCTGCACGAGAACACCAAGCGCAGCGACCAAATCGGCACGCCGTCGGCCAAGGGCCGCTACGTGGGCGGTCGCCTGGGCTATGCCAGCGGGCCGCTCGACATGGCCATCGCCTACGGCCAGAGCACGGCCGCCGACAGCACCACGCTCAACGCGCTGGGCATCGTGACCGCCACGCAGGAGCGCAAGATCAACGCGCTGAACCTGGGCGCGTCGTACAACTTCGGCCCCGCCAAGCTGTTCGCCGAGGTCTCGCGCGTGCAGGACAAGAACGAGACGGGCACGCTGCAGAACCTGCCGGGCCTGACGGTTCCGTTCATGAACACCACGACGCGCAAGGACAAGTACAACGGCTACATGCTGGGCGTGACCGTGCCCGTGGGCCCGGGCCTCATCCGCGCGTCGTACGCGTCGGTGAAGTACAAGAACGGCGCGCCCGCTGCCACCGACCTCAACAGCCTGCTGTGGGGCCTGAACGGCAACCGCGACACCACGGCCAACCAGATCTCGCTGGGCTACGTGCACAACCTGTCCAAGCGCACCGCGCTGTACGCCTCGGTGTCGCGCATCCGCATCAAGGACGGCTGGAACAACCCCGGCGTGATGGGCGCCATCACCGGCGGCTCGGCCGCCTACCTCACGGGCGGCACCGCGCAGGCCGCGGGCTGGGCGCCGCGCTCGTCGGTGGGCTACGACTTCGGCATCCGCCACGCGTTCTGAGCGCATGCGAAAGGAGGTACCCATGGCTTTGAAACACCTGTCGCCGCTGCTCGTCGCGGCCCTGCTCGCGGGCGGATGCGCGACGCCGCCCGCGCCGACCACCTCGCCGGCCGACGTCGGCGAAACACGCCCGGGGTCGGGCTATCTCAAGGGCTACCTGGCCTCGGCCGAGATGCCCGACAGCCTGGCGCTGCTGCCACCGCCGCCCGAGGCGAACTCGGCCGCGCTGGCGGCCGACGTCGCCGCGTTCCGCAGCCTCACCGCGCTGCAGGGTTCGCCGCGCGGCGCGCTCGCGGTGCGCGATGCCAACCTGCGCTTTCCGGAGGCGGCCTCCACCTTCTCCTGCGCGCTGGGCGTGCGCATCTCGGAGCAGCAGACGCCGCACCTGAACATGCTGCTGCGGCGCACGCTGGCCGATGCGGGCGGCGCCACCTACAAGGCCAAGGAGAAGTACCAGCGCACGCGGCCCTTCGTGGCACTGAAGGCCGCCAGCTGCACGCCCAAGGAAGAAGCGCACTTGGCCAAGGACGGCTCCTACCCCTCCGGGCACTCGGCGCTGGGCTGGGCCTGGGCCCTGGTACTGACGGAGCTCGCACCGGAGCGCGCGGACGCGCTGCTGCAGCGCGGCCGCGCCTTCGCGCAAAGCCGCGGCATCTGCGGCGTGCACTGGCGCAGCGACATCGAGGCGGGACGCCTGATCGGCGCGGCCACCGTGGGCCGGCTGCACGCCAACCCGGTGTTCACGGCGCAGATGAGCGCGGCGAAGAACGAGATCGCGCAGGCACGCAGCCGCCCGGACAGCGCCCCGCCCGCGGCCGACTGCGCGGCCGAGGCGAATGCGATCGCGGGTTCCGCGGCGCTGACGCCCTGAGCACGCGCCGCACCCCCTCGACCACCTCGCCCACGGCCAGCGTGTCTGCGGGTTGTCGAGGGGAACGCTGCGTGTGCGAAGCGGGTAGCCTCGCCAACTCCAACCACTCCAAGGAGACCTCGCATGCGCCATCGTTCCGTTCTGTCATGGGGTGCCGCGGCCTCGGCGGTCGCGCTCCTCGCTGCATGCGGCGCCATGTCTTCGGGCAAGGACGCTAACCCGATGAGCTTCTTCATCACGAGTGCCAATCCCGGCAAGGGCGGCGACCTCGGCGGCCTGGCCGGCGCGGACCGCCAGTGCCAGGCGCTGGCCGCGAGCGCCGGTGCGGGCGGCAAGACCTGGCGCGCCTACCTGAGCGCCACCGAAGCGGGCGGCCAGCCGGCCGTCAACGCACGCGACCGCATCGGAGCGGGGCCGTGGCGCAACGCCAAGGGCGTGGTCGTGGCCACCAGCGTGGCCGACCTGCACAGCCCGAACGCAAAGCTCGGCAAGGACACCTCGCTGACCGAAAAGGGCGAGGTGGTCTCGGGCTTCGGCGACCCGGTCAACCGGCACGACATCCTCACCGGCTCGCGCCCCGACGGCACGCTCGCACCGGCCGCCGCCGGCAAGGACACCACCTGCGGCAACTGGACGCGCAGCGTCGACGGCTCGGCCATCGTCGGCCACCACGACAAGAAGGGCACCAACCCCGACCCGGTCGCCAACGCCTCGTGGAACGCGTCGCACGGCACGCGGGGCTGCAGCGTCGACCAGCTCAAGCAAAGCGGCAGTGCCGGCCTGATGTACTGCTTCGCCGTGAACTGAGCCCGCAGGGCGGCGCCCCGGCCCGTGCGCCGATCCACGGGCGGGCGCGCTGCGATGTGCCACAGACGACCCATCGGAGGACTTCATGATCCAAGCCACCCAGCCCCTTCGTGCAGCGCCGCGGCGCCTGCTTCTTTGCCTGGGTGCCGCGGCACTCGGCCTGGGCGCCTTCGGGGCAAGCCCCGCGTGGGCACAGACGGCCTGGCCCAGCAAATCGGTCACGCTGCTGATCGGCTTCCCACCCGGCGGGCAGACCGACTTCGCCGGCCGCGTGTTGACGAACGGCATGCAGGGCGCGCTCGGCCAGCCCGTGGTCATCGACAACAAGGCCGGCGTGAACGGCAACATCGCGTCCGTCGAACTGATGAAGGCGCCACCGGACGGCCACAAGCTGCTGGTGGGCAACGGCTCGATGACGATCATGCCGCACGTGTACACCAAGCTCGGCATCGTCGATCCGCAAAAGATGACACCCATCGGCATCATGCTGCAGTCGCCGCTGGTGCTGGTGGTGCCCGCCACGTCGCCGATCAAGACCTACGCGCAGTTCGCCGAAGAGGTGAAGTCGCGTGCCAAGAGCGGCAAGGGCATCGACTACGGAACGGGGGGCGCAGGCTCGCTGATCCACGTCACCATGGAACTGCTGCGCGAGCGCCTGGGCAACCCGGCGATGAACCATGTGCCCTACAAGGGCAGCAGCCCGGCGATGGTCGACCTGATGGCCGGGCGCCTCGACGCCATGTTCGACGCGACCTCCGTCGTCGCGCCGTTCGTGAAGTCGGGTCAGCTGCGGCCCCTGCTGGTGACCAGCGACAAGCGTTCGCCGATGCTGCCGAATGTGCCCACCGCCGCGGAAAGCGGCATCAAGGACTTCAGCATCATCTCCTTCATCGGCCTGTACGGGCCGCCCGGGTTGAGTCCCGAGGTCGTGAAGAAGGCCAACAGCGCGATGAACGCGGCACTGAAGGAGCCGACCGTGGTCAAGAGCATCGTCGATCGCGGGGACGAGCCCGGTGGCGGCTCGCCCGAGCAGCTCGGCGCGATGACGCGCGACCAGTACAAGATGTGGGGCGCCGTCGTGAAGGCGAACAACATCACGGCCGACTGAGCTTCGGCCCCGCGCCGCGCATCAGGCGCTGAGCACTTCGCGCAAGTGCTCGACGAAAGCGCGCGCCGCATCGGGCAGGCGCCGGCCGGCCATGCTCTGCACCTCGAAATGCCGCTCGTTCATCTCGCGGTCGCGCAAGGCGCGCGCCACGATCGTGCCGTTCTCGAGCTGCTGGCGCAGCGCGAGCTCGCCGCAGAAGGTCACGGCCTGGCCGTGCGCCGCGTAGTGCACCAGCGGGTAGAGGTGATCGCTGGTCAGTGCCGCCTCGAGCGGCAGGCGCTGGCGGGCGCAGCTGATGTTGAGCAGCTGGCGCAGCGTCGACGTGGGCGCCGGCAGCGCGAGCGGGTAATGGACCACCTGCGCCAGCGACACCTGCCGCCGCTCGGCCAGCGGATGCGAAGGCGCCATGACCGCGCACACGGGCGAGGGATGCCGGATCTCGACGTCCAGGCCGTGCTCCGAGCCCAGGCTCACCGTCACGCCGAGGTCGACCAGGCCTTCGCGCACGCGGCGCGCCACTTCGCGCTGCACGCACATGTCGAGCGAGAAGCGGATGCCGGGACAGCGCGCCTGGAACGCAGCCACCAGGGCCGGCAGGAACTCGTAGGCGAAGCCCTCGGTCGCGGCCACGCGCACCTCGCCCTTGCGCAGGCCGCGCAGCGCGAGGATGTCGTCGGTCACGCGCTCGATGTCGAGCCAGGCCCGGCGCGCATGCGCCGCCAGCAGCTCGCCGGCTGAGTTGAGCGCCATGCCGCGGGCGCGGCGCTCGAACAGGAGGGTGTCGAGTTCGCGCTCGATCCGGCCGATCTGGCGGCTCACGGCCGACGGCGCCACGTTCAGCCGCACGGCCGCCTCGGTGACCGAGCCGACGCGCGCCACCTCCAGGAAGTAGCGCATCGACTCCTCCTGGAGCACGCGCTGGTTGATCGGGCGTTCGGTGCGCGCCCCGGTGCGAGCCGGGGCGGGAGACTTGGAAGTGGGAGGTTTCATCGGCGTGGTTTGCGTTGCGCCTGCAGCAACGCAACCTTCCAATCATTGTGCTTGCTACACCGCAGGGCGTGCCCCAGCATTTCCCCTCCCCCTCTTCTCTTCGCTCTACGGAAGGACTCTGTCAATGAACGCTCCCCGTTCGCAAGCGCCGCAGCGGCGCTGGTGCTGTGCCGTCCTCGCGGGCCTGGCCGCCTGCCTCGGCATGGCCCTGCCCGCGCAGGCGCAACCGGCCTACCCGACGCGCCCCGTCACGCTGGTGGTGCCGTACCCGCCCGGCGGCAGCGCGGACACGGTGGGACGCCTGGTCGGCCAGCGCCTGTCGGAGGAACTGGGGCAGCCGGTGCTCATCGACAACCGCCCCGGTGCCGGCACGGCGGTCGGCGCCGCGTTCGTGGCCAAGGCATCGCCCGACGGCTACACGCTGCTGCTCGGCTCGGGCTCGACCCTCACCATGAACCCGGCCATCCGCCCGAACCTGCCCTACGACGCCCTCGGCAGCTTCGAGCCGGTCGCGATCGTCGCGCGCATTCCGCTGATCCTGCTGGCCAACAAGAACGTGCCCATCGGCAACGTCAAGGAGTTCGCCAGCGCGGTGCGCGCAGCGCCCGACAAGTACTCGTACGCCTCTTTCGGCACGGGCACGTCCTCGCACTTCACCGGCGAGATCATCCTGCAGGCGGTGGGCGCGAAGATCATGCACGTGCCCTACCGGGGCAGCGCGCCGGCCATGACGGACCTGATCGGCGGCCAGGTGCCGTTCTCGGTGGACACCGTCACCGCCGCCATTCCGCAGCTCAAGGGCGGCAAGGTCAAGGCGATCGCCGTGACCACCCGGCAGCGCTCCTCGCAGTTGCCGCAGGTCCCGACCTTTGCCGAGGCGGGCTACCCCGAGGTCGATGCCGACACCTGGATCATGGTCGTCGCGCCCAAGGGCACCCCCGCGCCGGTGCGCGAGCGGCTGGAGAAGACACTCGCCAAGATCGTCGCCACGCCCCAGGCCCAGGCGGCCCTGCAGGCCCAGGGCGCGGAGCCGGCCTTCGCCGGCGCCGCCGCCTCGCTCGCGCAGATCGAACGCGAACTTCCGCTCATGCGCGCCGTCGCCCGGCGCGCCAACATCCAGGCCGACTGAGTGCGGCACATTCCGAAAGCCATGACCCAACCTTTCTCTTCTTCCTCCTCCGAGCTCGTCGAACTCTCCGCCGTGGAGCTGCGACGGCTGATCGGCACGCGCGCCCTCTCGCCGGTCGAGCTGCTCAAGGCCTGCATCGCGCGCATCGAACAGCTCAACCCCTTCGTCAACGCCGTGACCGCCACCTGCTACGAGCGCGCCCGCGCCGAGGCCCGCGCGGCAGAGCGGGCCGTGAAGAGCGGCGAGCCGCTGGGCCTGTTGCACGGCCTGCCGCTGGGCGTGAAGGACCTCGAGCCGACGGCGGGCCTGCTGTCCACCATGGGAACCCCCGCCTTGCGCAACCACGTGCCGTCGCACGACATCGAGCTGGTTCGCCGCTTGCGCGCCGCCGGTGCGATCGTGGTGGGCAAGACCAACGTGCCCGAGATGGGCGCCGGCGCCAACAGCCGCAATCCGGTCTGGGGGGCCACGGGCAATCCCTTCGACCCCAACCTCAACGCCGGCGGCTCGTCGGGGGGTTCGGCCGCGGCGCTGGCGCTGGACATGCTGCCGGTGTGCACCGGCTCCGACACCGGCGGGTCGCTGCGCATCCCGGCCGCCAAGTGCGGCGTGGTGGGCCTGCGGCCGTCGCCGGGCATCGTGCCCAGCGTCCGCAAGAGCCTGGGCTGGTCGCCGATCTCGGTGGTCGGTCCGATGGGACGCGATGTGGCCGACGCCTGCCTCCAGCTCGCGGCCACGGCAGGCCCGCATCCGGGCGATCCCTTGAGCTATCCGCTGGATGCGGCGGCCTTTGCGCGGCCGGCGCCGCTGGACCTGTCACGCCTGCGCGTGGCCTGGACCACCGACTTCGGCCTGTGCGATGTCGACCCGTCGATCCGCCGGACGATGCACGACCGCATGGCCGCCATGCGCGGGCTCTTTGCGGCCTGCGACGAGGTGCGCTTCGACCTGGGCGAGGTGCACCGTTGCTTCGACGTGCTGCGTGCGGAGGCCTTCGTCGCCGGCATGCGCGAAGCCTACGAACGCGCCCCCGAGAGCCTGGGCCCGAACCCGCGCAGCAACTACGAGATGGGTGCGCGCATGAGCCTGCCGGACGCAGCCTGGGCGCAGACGGAACAGACGCGCATCCTCCAGCGCTTTCAGAAGGCGTTCGAGAACTACGACCTGGTGCTCTCGCCCACGACACCGGTGTCGCCCTTTCCCTGGACGCAGTCGCACGCGCTGCAGATCGACGGCCGCCAACAGGAGAACTACTACCGCTGGCTCGCACTGACCTACGTCGTGACGCTGACCACCCACCCCGCGATCAGCCTGCCGTGCGGCACCGACGAGCGCGGCATGCCCTTCGGCCTGCAGGTGGTGGGGCGCTTTCGCGGCGACCTCGCGCTGCTGTCGGCCGCGCAGGCGATGGAACAGGCCTTCGCGCCCGACCCGCGGCTGCGCCGGCCGCGGCCCGATCTCGCACGCCTTCGCAAGGCCGAGCCGGCCCTCGACTCGATCGTGACCGCGCCGCCCGACGACCGGCACGCCAGCGCGCCCACCGACGGCGCCCCGGCACCGGTCGTCTGAGGTCCGCGCCGCGTCAGGCGCTTCGCTTCAGCAAGGTGGCCAGGAGGGCCAGGGCCCCGGTCAGCTCGTCGAAGCCGGGGCCGCCCAGGCAGATTCGCAGGCCGCTCGCCTTGTCCTTCGGGTTCGCCATCAGGGTCTGCGGCGGAGTGAGCTTCACACCGGCTTGCGCCGCCGCGGCCACGACGCCCTCGGCCGCATCGCGTCGCATCGGCAGCCAGACGTTGTAGGCATCGGGATGCCAGACCAGTTCGCCGGCAGCGAGCAGCGAGACGGCCAGCCTGGAACGGCGCCGGGCCTCGTGGCGCAGATCGCGCTGGACCGAGGCGACCACGCCGGTGGCCAGCCATTCGTCGACCACCGCGCAGGAGAACGCCGACGGCGCCATGGGCACATCCTGCAGCAGCTCCTGCGCGGGGCCGCACAGGTCGGGCGGCAGTGCCAGCACACCGACCTGCAATCCCGGGCCGAGCGACTTGGAAAGCCCGTTCACATGCAACGTGATGTCGGGCGCCAAGGTGGCCAGCTGGGGCAAGCCGTCGGAGGCCGCCGCATACACGCCGTCTTCGATGATCCAGGCGCCCGCGCGGCGGCACACCGCCACGATGGCCCGCCGTCGCTTCGCGCTCATCGTGGCTGTCGTCGGGTTGTGCAGCGTCGGGGTGAGGTAGACCGCCGTGCCACCGGCGGGCGCTACGCCGTCGAGCGCCTGTGCGAGCGCCTGCGGCACCATCCCTTCCGCGTCCATCTCGACACCCTGGATGCGACACCCCTTGCGCCGGGCCAGCGCGAGGGCGCCGGGATAGGTGATCCGTTCGGTGAGCAGCACGCCTTGCCGCCCGCACACCAGGTCGAAGGCCAACGACAGCGCCTGGCGTGCGCTGCTGGTCAGGACCAGCTGCGACGGATCGACCACCAGGCCGATCGTCTCGAGCCAGCGGGCGAGAACGCGGCGATGCTCCAGGTGCCCGCCGGGTGGCGCGTACAGGTTGAAGTGATCCGCGTCGATCTTGCGCGCGATGCCCGTCAACGTGCGCGCCAGCACGCGCGCACCGAGCGCGGCCGGCGGCGCGTTCGACGACAGATCGATCTGCCGGTCGCCGTGCGCTTGATGGATCGCCACGAAGGTTCCCCGGCCCTTGACGCTGCGCGTGAGGCCCCTGCGCTCCAGGATGGCATAGGCCTTCGTCACGGTGCCCAGGCCGATCTGCAGCGTCTTCGCCAGGTCCCGATGGGCAGGCAGACGATCGCCGCCTGCGAGCCGCCCCTCGACGATGTCGTCGGCCAGGGCCAGCACCACCCGCTCGGTGGCATTCGTGCCGTTGCTGGCCAGACGGGGCGTCCAGGAGGATCGAAGGAGCACGTGCGTGGCCTCGCAAATAAAAGTGTCACGTGACACTTTTTGAATATTCCAATAGTGTAACTTTCACTCCTCGGCCTCTATCGCGCTGAAGGCCGCCGAAGACACCCCTTCGTTTTGGAGCACTCGCATGGCCGTCAGCCAGATCGCACTCGTCTACGGGACGTACCTCATCGCCACCGCCAGTCCGGGGCCGAGCAACATGGCCATCATGGGCACCGCGATGCGCGACGGCCGCCGCCCTGCGCTCGCGCTTGCGGCCGGCGTTGTCACGGGCTCGCTCTTCTGGGCGATCCTGGCGGCGACCGGTGTTTCCGCGGTCCTGACCGCGTACGCGCAGGCGCTTGTCGTGCTCAAGATCGCCGGCGGCCTCTACCTGCTGTACCTGGCTTTTCGCGCGGGCCGGTCCGCCATGCGACCTGGCGCCGACGCGGTGAAGGGCAGCGCGGAACGCGGTGCATTGCGCTACCGCACCCTCTACCGCCAGGGCGTGCTCATGCACATCGGCAACCCGAAGGCGATCATGTCGTGGATCGCGATCATCTCGCTCGGCGTGCGCCAGGACACACCCGCCGGCGGGTTGCCGGCCATCGTGGGCGGTTGCGTGTGCCTCGGCATCATGGTGTTCGGCGGCTACGCGATCATCTTCTCCACCGCATCGATGATTGCGCTGTATGCGCGGCTGCGGCGCTGGATCGAAGGCGTGCTCTCGGCGGTGTTCGCGGCCGCGGGGCTCAAGCTGCTGGTCTCGCAGAATTGAATCCAATGAATCCCAGCGAAAGACCGAACGCATGAGCATCACCGTCCACATGGTCGACGTCTTCGGCGCCGGCCCGCTCTCGGGCAATCCGCTGGCGGTCGTCACCGGCGCCGACGCGCTTGCCACGCACGACATGCAGCAGCTGACGCGCTGGTTCAACCTCTCGGAAACCGCGTTCGTCTTCGCACCCACGCACCCGGAGGCGGACTACCGCGTGAGGATCTTCACCCTGGACCGGGAGATGCCTTTTGCCGGGCACCCCACGCTCGGCAGCTGCCACGCCTGGCTCTCGGGCCAGGGCGCGCCCAGGCAACAAGCCACGGTGATCACGCAGGAGTGCGGCGCAGGGCTGGTCCAGATTCGGCGCGACCAGGGACGGCTCGCGTTCGCCGCGCCGCCGCTGATCCGCTCGGGCGCGCCGACCCCGGCCGAACTCGACGACGCACGGCGGCTGCTGGGCATCGAAGCGGACGACATCCAGGACGCGGCCTGGATCGACAACGGCCCCGGCTGGCTGGGAATCCGGCTGGCGTCGGCAGACAAGGTGTTGTCTCTGGAGCCGGCCCGCCGCTGGCCCACGCGCATCGACGTCGGCGTGGTCGGCCCTCATGCGAAGGGCGGTGACGCGGCCTTCGAAGTGCGCGCCTTCTTCACCGACCATCTGGGCGCCATCGTCGAAGACCCCGTCACGGGAAGCCTCAATGCCTCGCTCGCGCAGTGGCTCTTCGCCACGGGCGTGGCACGGGGCGACTATGTCGCCGCGCAGGGCACACACCTGGGCCGGCAGGGCCGCATTCACCTGACCCGCGACGACGCCGGCCAGGTCTGGGTCGGCGGCGACACGCGCACGCACGTCAAGGGCGAACTGGACGGCCTCTGATCCGTTCACGCAAGGCCTGCACAGACTTCACTCTGACTTCACCTGCGTTGCGCACACTACTTTTCGACAGCGGTTCGGCGCTGGTAGAGGCAAGGGGAAGAAAAAAATAGCTCAGGGAAACGCCTCGATGCCGACCGCTGTCACCTTTCATCGCCCATCGAGAAAGGCGCAGGCGCACTCATCGCAAGAAAGGGCCACGGGCCAAGGATTACCATCGGCCGGGCGCACGCCGCGCCTCCCACGCCCATGACCGTCGTCACCGCCCCTGTGCCTCCCGCCATCGCCCAAGAAATGCCCGCACCCGACGGCCCGCTGTCGCGCGCGAGGCCGGGGCGCGAACGCATCATGGCGGCCATCCGCACGGCGGCGGTGACCGAGTTCAGCCTGCACGGCCTGAAGGGCACCTCCACCCAGGCCATCGCCGCGCGCGCCGGCCTCACCAAGCCCCAGCTGCACTACTACATCGCCGGCAAGGAAGAGCTCTACGAAGAGCTGCTGATGCAGGTGCTGCATGCCTGGAAGGTGGTGTTCTCGTTCGAGGACGCCAGCGACCCGGCCACGGTGCTGGGCGACTACATCCGCAAGAAGCTCGACCACGCGTTCGACAACCCGGAGATCTCGCGCATCTTCACGCGCGAGGTGCTCGACGGCGGACGCAACCTCGACCGCTACTGGCCCAACGCGCAGGCGTGGACGCAGAAGAAGGTCGACATCATCAACGGCTGGATCGCGCGCGGGCAGATGCGTCCGCTCGATGCGCGCCTGCTGCTGATGCACATCTGGGCCATGACCCAGAGCTACGCCGACTACGCGATCCAGACGCGCGTGATGCTCGGCCTGCCGCCCGAGGCGCCGATCGACCGCGAACCGATCGCGCGGGAACTGGTGGCGTTCGTCCTGGGCGGCTGCGGCATCAAGGCCTGAGTTCCGCGCCGCCCTCGCTCAGCCCACGCGCGCCTCCCAGACCTGGCCCGTCGGGTCGGCCAACGCAAGCCGCATCATCTCGATGAAGCGGCGCAGGCGCGCCGGCTGGAAGCGCGCGTGCGGGTAGGTCAGGTAGACGGGCAGCGGCGCCACATGCCATTGCGGCACGAGCTGCACCAGCCGTCCGGCAGCGATGTCCTCGTTCAGCAGCCAGGCCGAACCCAGGCAGGCACCCAGTCCCATGCGCGCCGCGCTTTGCAGCGCATAGAGGCTGTCGGTGCTCATGCGCGGACGGATCGGCACGCGTGCGATCTCGCCGGTCGGCCGGTGCGTGAGCAGCACCTCGTTGCGATAGAAGGTGCGCAGCGCAAGCCAAGGCAGCTCGGCCAGTTCCGCAGCGTGCGCGGGCGGTGAGCGGCCCTCCAGCAGCGAGGGCGCGGCGACCACCACGCGCGGAACCTCCGAGACCTTGACCGCCACGGCCATCGCGTCAGTCATCTCGCCGACCTGGATCGCGCAGTCGACGCCTTCGGCGATGAAGTCGGGCCGGCGGTCGTTCAGCAGCCATTCGACGGACACGCGCGGATAGGCGCGCAGGTACTCGGCCAGCGGACCGACCAGCAGCAGCTGGCCCAGCGCATGCGGCGCGACCACGCGCAACGTGCCCTCCGGCTCGTCGCCGACGCCGCGCAGGTCGGCCTCGAAAGCGTGCCAGTCGGCGATCAGCTCCCTGGCGCGCTCGTAGCAACGCTCGCCATCCTCCGTGAGCTTCATGGCGTGCGTGGAGCGGCGCAGCAGCCGCACGCCCAGCGAGCGCTCCAGCGCCTGCAGGCGACGGCTCACGGTGGGCTGGGTGGCGCCCATCTGGAGCGCGGCGGCCGACAGGCTGCCGGCCTCGACGATGTGAAGGAAGGTCTGCATCAGCTCGATGCGGTCGACGGCAGGTGAAGTTGACATGGCCTCTTTTATACGTTTGGCGTATGGGCATTGTGCGATCCGCGAGACTACCAAGCCAAGCCCCCAACGGGCACATTCCAACCCTTGCTTCGATAATCGAGGGTTAACACCATGTCTTCCATTCAAACCACGCATGCACCGGCCTCAGCGCCGGGGCACGGCCTGCCGGCCTCGCTGATCCTGCTGCTGGCCGCCGGCGCGGGCCTGTCGGTGGCGTCGCTCTACTACGCCCAGCCGATGCTCGGGGTGCTGGGCGCCGACATCGGCGCCTCCACCCGCGCGGTGGGCTTCATTCCCACGCTCACGCAGCTGGGCTATGCGCTGGGCATCCTGCTGCTGGCGCCGCTGGGCGACCGCTTCGACCGGCGCCGCATCGTGCTGATCAAGGCGGCGGCGCTGTGCGCCGCGCTGCTGGTGGCCGGCGCGGCACCGTCGATCGGCGTGCTGCTCGCGGCCAGCCTCGCGATCGGGCTGGCGGCCACGATGGCGCAGGACCTCGTGCCCGCCGCCGCCACGCTGGCGCCCGACGCCACGCGCGGCAAGACGGTCGGCACGGTGATGACGGGGCTGCTGCTGGGCATCCTGCTGTCGCGCGTGGTGAGCGGCTTCGTGGCCGAGCACTTCGGCTGGCGCGCGATGTTCATCGCGGCCGCGGCCAGCATCGCGCTCATCGGCGCCGCGGCCTGGCGCGGGCTGCCGCGCTTTCGGCCGACCACGCACCTGGCCTACGGCGCCCTGCTCGGTTCGCTGGGCACGCTGTGGTCGCGCCACGGCACGCTGCGCCGCGCGGCGCTGGCCCAGGCGCTGCTGGCCGTGGGGTTCAGCGCCTTCTGGTCAACGCTGGCCGTGATGCTGCACGGCGCGCCCTTCCACCTGGGCAGCGCGGCGGCAGGCGCCTTCGGCCTGGCCGGCGCGGCGGGCGCGCTGGCGGCGCCGCTGGCGGGGCGACTGGCCGACCGGCGCGGACCGGAGCTGGTGACGCGCCTGGGCGCGGGGCTGGCGCTGGTGTCGTTCGCAGCCATGGGGCTGGCACCGCTGATGACGCCGCATGAGCAGCTGTGGCTGCTGGCGCTGGCCGCGATCGGCTTCGACCTGGGCATGCAGGCGGCGCTGATCGCCCACCAGACGATCGTCTACGGCATCGAGCCCGGTGCGCGCAGCCGACTCAACGCCGTGCTGTTCACCAGCATGTTCATCGGCATGGCGACCGGCTCGGCGCTGGGCGCGCTGGTGCTCGCCGCGTGGGGCTGGGCCGGCGTGACGGCGCTGGCGACCGCCACGGCCGCCGCCGCGCTGGCGGTGCGGCTCTGGCCGCGCCAGGCAACGTAGTCGCATCAGCCGCGGGCTGACGCCCGCCTCCCCAGTCCGGTGCACCCGGACTGGCACGTCGCTTGCATAACCTGACCAGTTGCTCTGATTGATTGGTCAAATTCATGCACGTCCGCGTTGCCTCCTGTCTGTCGATGGAAACCAGCGCCCCCGCAGGCCCGGCGGGAGCGCGTTTCGCATGAACGCGCCCGCGCTGCTGGACAACGCACGGCTGCCGCGCTGGCTGCTGCCCGCCGACTGGCCGCAGCGCCACGGGATGCCCGAACTCGCACGCATCGGCATCGAAGCCGGCCGCGTCCGCTCGGTGCAGCCCGCGAGGGACATCACGCCGGGCGCCGGCTGGGACCTCGCCGGCACACTCGCCCTCCCCGCCTTCGTCGACGCGCACACGCACCTGGACAAGGCATTCACGCTGGCGCGCATGCAAAAGGTGCAGCCCGGCCTGCTCGGGGCGATCGACGCGATGCTGGCCGACCGCGTGCACTGGACGCCCGCCGACGTGCGCGAGCGTGCATCGCGCGGCCTGCAGTGGGCCTGGGCATGCGGCACCGCCCATGTGCGCACGCACGTCGACTGGTGGGAGCCCGACGCGCTGCCCACGGCCTGGCCCGTCATGGCCGAGCTGGCGCAGGAATGGGCCGGCCGGGTGCGGCTGGAGCAGGTCGCCCTCATCAAGCTGCCCCTGTTCGGAGACGCGTCGCAGGCGCTGCGCCTGGCGCGGCAGGTGAAGGCCACCGGACCGCACGCGCTGCTCGGCGGCTTCGTGCACTCCACCAATTGGAGCGAGAACGCGCTGCGCAACCTGCTGGTGGCGGCGCAGGCCTGCGAGCTCGACATCGACCTGCACGTGGACGAGGAACTCGACGCCTCGGCCGTGGGCCTGCAGACCACCGCGCGCCTGCTGCGCGAGATCGGCTACGAAGGCCGCGCGGTCTGCGGCCACCTCTGCGCGCTGGCGGCCCAGCCCGAGGCGCAGGCCTTCGCCACGCTGGACGCCGTGGCACGCGCGCCGATCACCGTGGTGTCGCTGCCCGCCACCAACCTGCTGCTGCAGGACGCCGTCACCGGGCGCACGCCGCGCCAGCGCGGCATCACGCTGGTCAAGGAAGCGCATGCGCGCGACATTCCGCTGCTGTTCGCGAGCGACAACGTGCAGGACCCGTTCTGCCGGCTCGGCAGCTTCGACCCCGTCGAGGCGCTGGGCACGGCCGCGCTGGTGGCGCAGCTCGACGAACCCTTCGACACCTGGTCGCAGGCGCTGTGCCGCAGCGACTGGCTGGAACGCACGCCCGCCACGACGGCGCCCACGCTGGTCGGCGCCAAAGCCGACCTGGTGCTGTTCACGCAGGCCGACCGCCACGGCTGGCCCTCGCGCAGCGCCGCCCGCGTGGTGCTGCGCGACGGCCGCGTGACGCACGGCGATGCATCGCCTTTCTTCCCTGAATAAAGAACACGCAAGGACCCCCATGCTCCACGGCTACATCCCGCCCCACCGCTTCCTGCCCTACCTGAGCTGGACCGAAATCGCCGCGCTGCCCGACCGCGAGAACACCGTCATCGTGCTGCCGTGCGGCGCGATCGAGCAGCACGGCCCGCACCTGCCGTGCTCGGTCGACAGCGTGATCGCCTCGGGCGTGATGGGCAAGGCGCTGGAGAAGCTGCCGGCCGAGGTGCGCGCCTTTGCCCTGCCGCCGATCACCTACGGCAAGTCGGAAGAGCATCTGCACTTTCCCGGCACGGTGACGCTCACGGGCACCACGCTGCTGTCGACCGTGATCGAGATCGGCGAGTCGGTGTATCGCTCGGGCTTTCGCAAGCTGCTGTTCGCCAACGGGCACGGCGGCCAGCCGCAGGTGCTGGAGATGGCGGCGCGCGAACTGCGCCTGCGCCATGGCGACTTCGTGATCGTGCCGCACGGCGTGTCGCGCCTGCCGAGCGCGGCGAGCCGGCAGGTGAGCGAGCAGGAGAAGAAGCTCGCGATGCACGCGGGCCATTCCGAGACCGCGCTGATGCTCGCGCTGGCGCCCGACACCGTGCACATGGAACGCGCGGTGGCCAACTTTCCGCCGCCCTTCCCGATCAAGCTGCTGTCGGCAGACGGCCGCCCGGCCTGCGCCTGGACTGCGCGCGACTTCGGCCCCAGCGGCGTGATCGGCGACCCGACCAGCGCCACGCGCGAACAGGGCCTCGAAATCCTGGACACGCTCTCGGACAGCTGGGCGCAGGCGCTGACCGAGCTTCATGCGCTGCGCTGGGTCGTGCGCGAGGAAGCCACCTGGGAGCGCGGCCACCAGCAGGGCTTCATCCAGCAGTCGTTCGTGCCGGCCTGAGGCGCGCGCCTTGCAACGGCTTCATTCTTCTTTTTCATCCCGCCTTCGAGAGGTCCCCACCATGCGTTCCTTCGCTCTTTCCCTGGCCGGCGCCGCCGCGCTCTCGCTCCTCACGGCCGTTGCACCCGCACAGGCCCAGGACAAGTTCACCTACATGACCAACTGGTACGCGCAGGCCGAGCACGGCGGCTTCTACCAGGCGGTGGCGCAGGGCATCTACAAGAAGCACGGCCTGGACGTGACGATCCGCATGGGCGGCCCGCAGGTCAACATCACGCAGATGATGGCCGCGGGACAGGCCGACTGCATCATGGGATCGAGCGACATCCAGATGATGCAGGTGCGCGAAGGCGGTGTGCCGGTCGTCAACGTGGCGGCGTTCTTCCAGAAGGACCCGCAGGTGCTGATCGCGCACGACGACGTCAAGAAGTTCGAGGACCTCAAGGGCAAGACGCTGCTGATCGGCGCGCAGGCCAACCGCGGCTACTGGCCGTGGCTCAAGGCCCGCTTCGGCCTGAAGGACGAACAGACGCGCCCCTACACCTTCAACATCCAGCCCTTCGTGGCCGACCCGAACACCGCGCAGCAGGGCTACCTGACCTCCGAGCCCTACGCCATCCAGAAGGCCGGCGTGAAGAGCACGGTGCTGATGTTCAGCGACCACGGCTATCCCTCCTACGCCGTCACCGTGTCGTGCATGGACAAGACGGTGAAGGAGCGCAGCAAGCAGGTCGCCGCTTTCGTGAAGGCCTCGGCCGAAGGCTGGAAGAGCTACCTGGCCGACCCGGCGCCGGCCAACGCGCTGATCAAGAAGGACAACCCCAACATGACCGACGACCAGCTCGCCTACAGCGTGGCCAAGCTCAAGGAGATGGGCATGGTCACCGGCGGCGACGCGGCCAAGCTGGGCATCGGCGTGATCACCGATGCGCGCGCCAAAGCGAGCTACGACTTTCTCGTGGCCTCCAAGCTGCTCGATCCGGCCAAGGTCGACTTGGCCAAAACCTACACGACCGAGTTCGTGAAGGACGCCAAGGTCTTGCCCTGAACCTCGCCGCGCCATGAACCGCATCGAACCCCACACCCTCGCGCCGCCGGTGGCGCCCGCCGTGCCCGCCGTCGAAATCCTCTCGGCCGAGAAGACCTACCCCAACGGCACGCAGGCGCTGCTGCCGGTGGACCTGTCGATCGCCGAAGGCGAGTTCGTCACGCTGCTGGGCCCCTCGGGCTGCGGCAAGAGCACGCTGCTGAAGATGGTGGCGGGCATGCTGGAGCCCAGCGATGGGCGCCTGCTGGTGTGGCGCAAGCCCGTGGCGCAGTTGCACGACTGCCCGCACAAGATGTCGTTCGTGTTCCAGTCGCCCACGCTGATGCCGTGGGCCAGCGTGCAGACCAATGTGCGGCTGCCGCTGGACCTGGCCGGCGTGCCCCGCAAGGAGGCCGATGCGCGGGTGACGGAATCGCTCGCGCTCGTGGGGCTGGAGAAGTTCGCCAGTGCGCTGCCGCGTGCGCTGTCGGGCGGCATGCAGATGCGCGTGTCGATCGCGCGCGGCCTGGTCACGCAGCCCGACCTGCTGCTGATGGACGAACCCTTCGGCGCGCTCGACGAGATCACGCGCCACAAGCTCGACGCCGACCTGCTCGAGCTGTGGCGCAAGAAGAAGCTCACGGTGATCTTCGTGACGCACTCGATCCACGAGGCGGTGTTCCTCTCGAGCCGCGTGGTGATGATGGCCGCACGACCGGGTCGCGTGGTCGAGCAGTTCCAGATCGACGAGCCCTACCCGCGCCAGGCCGACTTCATGGTCACGCCCGCGTTCGCGCGCCACGCGAAGCAGTTGCAGGACAGCCTGCTGCGCGCCAGCACCACAGAAGAAGAGGAGGCCGCACCATGAAGGCAGCGACGAAACCCGCGACGCCCCTGCTGGGCCAGCCGCGCGTGCAACGCGTGCTCTACCCGGTGCTCATCGGCGTGGTGCTGGTGGCGCTGTGGCAATGGATGGTGGTGGCGATGGAGCTGCCGCCCTACCTCGTGCCCTCGCCCTGGCTGATGGTGCAGACGCTGGTGACCGACTGGGCGCCGCTGGGCAGCGCGCTCCTGGTCACGCTGAAGATCACGGTGCTGTCCTTCGCGCTGGCCACGGTGGCGGGCGTGCTGATCTCGTTCCTGTTCGTGCAGAGCAAGCGCATCGAGACCGCCCTCTTTCCGTACGCGGTGCTGCTGCAGGTCACGCCCATCGTGGCCGTGGCGCCGCTGATCATCATCTGGGTGAAGAACCCGGTCGCGGCCATGACGGTGTGCGCGGCGCTGGTGGCGCTGTTTCCCATCATCAGCAACACCACGCTGGGCCTGCGCAGCATCGACCCCGACCTGCAGAGCTACTTCAAGCTGAACCGCGCCACGCGCTGGCAGCAGCTGGTGCGTCTGCGCATTCCGAGCGCGCTGCCGTACTTCTTCGGAGGCCTTCGCATCTCCAGCGGCCTGGCGCTGATCGGCGCGGTGGTGGCGGAGTTCGTGGCCGGCACGGGCGGCTCCGGCGCCGGGCTGGCCTACCAGATCCTGCAGGCGGGCTTCCAGCTGAACATTCCGCGCATGTTCGCGGCCCTGCTGCTCATCTCTCTCACCGGCGTCGCGCTCTTCGTGCTGATGGCCTGGCTCACCAAGGTGGCGCTGGGCTCGTGGCATGCGAGCGAACTTTCCCAGGATTGAAATCGACCATGAACGCTCCCGCTTCCGCCATCGAGCAACTGCTGCTCGAACTCCCCGACCTCGACTGGATCACCGACGAAGGCCGCGTCACGCGCCTCTCGCAGGACTTCTCCTGGTTCAGCCCGGTGCTCACGCGCCAGCTGAAGGACAAGCGCGCCGACGTGGTGGTGCGCCCGCGCACCGAGGAAGACATCCGCGCGGTGGTCGGCGCCTGCGCACGCCGCGGCGTGCCCATCACCATTCGCGGCAGCGGCACCGGCAACTACGGCCAGACCACGCCGCTCGCCGGCGGCGTGGTGCTCGACATGACGGGCTACAACGCCTGCCTGTGGGTGCAGCCCGGCGTGGCGCGCGCGCAGGCCGGCATCCGCCTGGGCGAACTCGAGAAACAGACAAGGCCCACCGGCCAGGAGATGCGCTGCGTGCCCTCGACCTACCGCAGCGCGACGCTGGGCGGCCTGTTCGGTGGCGGCTTCGGCGGCGTAGGCTCGATCAACTACGGGCCGCTGGGCGCGCCCGGCAATGTGCTGGGCATTCGCGCGATGACCATCGAGGCCGAGCCGCAGGTGATCGAGCTGCGCGGCGCCGAAGCGATGCGCATGCACCACCTGTGGGGCACCAACGGCCTCGTGCTGGAGCTGGAGATCGCGCTGGCGCCCGCGCATCCGTGGCTCGAGACGCTGGTGACCTTCGACGACTTCGAGAACGCGCTGAACTTCGCGGACAAGCTCGCGCATGCGCCGGGCATCGTGAAGCGCGGCGTCACCTTCTTCGCGGCGCCCATCGCCGACCACCTCGCGCAGCTGGCGACGCACCTGCCCAAGGGCTGCCACACCGTGCTGTCGCTGGTGGCCGAGCAGAGCGAGCCGGCCATGATGCTTTTGGTGCAGGCGCACGGTGGCACCGTGAGCTACCGCAAGACGGCCGCCGAAGTGCAGAAGAGCAACCGCACGCTGATGGAGTTCACCTGGAACCACACGACGCTGCACGCGCTGAAGATCGACCCGACGCTGACCTACCTGCAAAGCGGGTTCATCCCCGGCCGGCATGTCGAGCAGGTCATCGAGATGGAGAAACTGCTGGGCGGCGAGGTCATGATGCACGTCGAGTTCCTGCGCAACGCGGCAGGGCTCCTGACCTGCAGCGGGCTGCAACTCGTGCGCTTCAGCACCGAGCAGCGGCTGAACGAGATCATCGACATCCACCGCGCGCACCAGGTGCACATCAACAACCCGCACGTGAACATCGTGGAAGACGGCAAGGCCGGCGGGCCGCTGCCGCCGGAAGTCATCGAGGTGAAGCAGCGCTTCGACCCGATGGGCTTGCTGAACCCGGGCAAGCTGCGCGACTGGCCGGTGAAGGCGACGACCGCGGCCTGAAAACGGCCTCAGCGAGCGTCCGTCATCCCTTGCGCGCCGCACTGCTTCGCTGTGCCGGCGCCAGTGCCTTGAGCGCCTGCACAAACTCCTCGAGAAGTGGGGATCGGTAGGTATTCGGACGTGAAAAAAGCGAGATGCGCCTCGGAATCGACAGCACCTCGACAGGAATCACCTTGACGCCACGCGCCTGGGGCAGTGCGAGCACGGAGACCGGGACGATGCCCATCAGATCGGTCGCTGCAAGCACCGGCAGCGACCACGACGCATTGAAGTGCACCTCGATCGCGCCTTGCGGCGGCGTCGCGCCGGCGGAACGAAATACCTCGTCCAGCTTCGCGCGTGCAGCCGAGTGAACGGACGGCAGCACCCAGGAAAACTTCGACAGATCGCCCATCGAGAGACGGCGACGCGCAAAGACCGGATGCCCCACGCGCGCCACGGCGACGAGCGCATCGGTCAGCAGATCCTCATGCACCAGGCCGTGCGGCATGGATTCATAGGTCGGAATCACGGCGACATCGAGCAGACCCTGGCGCGTCCAGTCGATCAACTCGTCCGAGGACGCCACTTCCAGGCGCACATGCATGCCCGGGCGACGGGGCTGCAGCGTCGCAAGCGCCGGTGAAAGCACGGCATCCAGAACCGCCAGCGTCGCGCCCACACGGATGAGCCCGGCACGTCCTGCGCGGACGTCGCCCGCATGACGAAGCGCCTCGTCGTGCTCTGACTTCATGCGTTGCGCACGTTCGCGGAACGCGACGCCGAACGGCGTGAGCGTCATGCCATGGCCCGAGCGCTCGAAGAGACCGAGCCCCATCTCGTCTTCCAGCCGGCGGATCGCCTTGGAAAGCGCCGCGGCCGTCACCGTCAGGCTGGTTGCTGCACGGGCCAGCTGCCCATGGCGCGCCACTTCCAGGAAGTAGTCGAGGTCGCGTGCCGAGAAGGACATGAATAAAAGTTAACGAAGATTTCCAAATTGGAAACACCCGAATCCTAGCCGTTCCTAGACTGCAGTCGCAATGAGTCCCTCCATGAACCCACCCAACATCGTTCTCATCCTGGCCGACAACCTCGGCTGGGGCGAGCTCGGCTGCTACGGCGGCGGGGCGCTGCGGGGCGCGCCCACGCCACGCATCGACGCGCTCGCCAGCCAAGGCCTTCTGCTGCAGAACTTCAATGTCGAGAGCGATTGCGTGCCGACGCGCTCCGCGCTGATGAGCGGGCGGCATCCGATCCGTACGGGCTGCCTGCAGTCGGTGCCGCCCGGCCTGCCTCAGGGCCTGGCACGCCGCGAGATCACGCTGGCGCAGCTGCTCTCGGCGCAGGGTTATGCGACTGCGCACTACGGCAAATGGCACCTGGGCGATGTTCAAGGCCGCTTCCCGAGCGACCGGGGATTCGACGAGTGGTACGGCATTCCGCGCACCACGGACGAGAGCCAGTTCACGGCCAGTGTCGGCTACGACCCGAGCGTGGCGGACATCCCGTACATCATGCAGGGCCGTGCCGGTGCGCCTTCGCAGAACGTCGAGGAATACAACCTGGATTCGCGCCGGCGCATCGACGAGACGCTGACGAACCGGTCTCTGGAATTCATCCAGCGCAACCACGCGGCACAGAAGCCGTTCTTCCTTTATCTGCCGCTCACGCACCTGCATTTCCCCACCCTGCCTCACCGCGATTTCGCGGGCCGCACCGGCCATGGCGACTTCGCCGATTCCATGGTCGAGATGGATCACCGCGTGGGCCAGGTCATCGACGAGATCGAGCGCCTCGGCATTTCGCAAGACACCCTCTTCATCTTCGCGAGCGACAACGGCCCCGAGTTCCGCGCTCCGTACCGCGGCACGGCCGGCCCCTGGCGCGGCACCTATCACACGGCCATGGAAGGCAGCCTTCGCGTGCCGTGCATCGTGCGCTGGCCGGGCAAGATCGCCGCGGGCCGGGTGAGCAACGAGATCGTGCATGTCACGGACCTCTTCTCCACGTTGGCACGCGCAGGCGGCGCCCGCATTCCCGAGGACAGGCCGATCGATGGCATGGACCAGATGCCCTTCTTCCTCGGCGAGCAGAAGTCCTTGCGCGAGGGCTTTCTCTTCCATATCAAGAACGAACTGCGCGCGGTGAAGTGGCGCGACTGGAAGCTGCACTTCTACTGGGAGCCCGAGGTGAACGAAGGCAAGGGCAAGCTCGAGTCGCCCTATCTCTTCAACATCACGCGCGACCCCAAGGAGGAGTCGGATGTGCTCGTCTACAACACGTGGGTCCTGGGGCCGATCCAGCGGATGGTCCGCGCCTTCCATCAGAGTGCGACAGCACATCCTCACACGGCGCCGGGCGCGCCCGACTGAGGCCGCGGAATCCCCGACGCGCTCGCGCATCTCCCCACCGTCCCAGAAGGCTCACCCCATGTCCAAGCATCCAGGCGGCCGCCGAGGCCTCTTTCTGATCTTCTGCGCACTCACGGCGCTGGCGTCTTCTCCAGCGCTCGCACAAGAGAAGTACCCCTCTCGAGCGATCACCTGGGTCGTCGGCTACCCACCCGGGGGCAGCGTCGATGTCGTCACGCGCCTTGTCGCTCGCAAGCTGGAGGCGACGCTCGGCCAGCCCATCGTGGTCGACAACAAGCCCGGCGCCACGGGCTCGCTCGCGCTGCGGTATGTGGCAACCCAGCCCGCCGACGGCTATACCCTGGTGACGGTTCCCGGCCCGGTGCTCACGAGCATCCCGATGCCGCAGATCGGCAAGGAGATGAGCGCCATCGCCATGCTCGCCAAAGGCTCCACCGTCCTCGTGGGACCGGCACGGCCCGATGCGCCCAAGGACCTCAAGGCCCTGCTCGCAGACGCATCCGCCCACCCGGACAAGTACAGCTACGGCTCCTCCGGCAACGGCACCGGCCAGCACCTGACCGGCGAACTCATGCAGGCACTGACGGGCGTGACGATGACACATGTGCCCTACAAGGGCGGCAACCAGGCGGTGACCGACGTGATCGGTGGACAGCTCCCCCTGGCCGTACTGGGCATCACGCCCGTTCTGCCGCACGTCAAGTCCGGCAAGCTCAAGGCGTATGGGGTCTCCACGGCGACCCGTTCTGCCTCCTTGCCCGAGGTGCCGACACTCAGGGAAGCCGGCATCGCCAACTTCGAGGCCAGCCAGTGGTTCGTTCTCGCTGCGCGCACGGGCCTCCCGGCAGACCGAAGCGATCGCCTCAACGAAGCGGTGGCACAAGCCCTGAAGGACCCGGAGGTCATGAAAGGCTTCGAGAACGTCGGCATGTTTCCCGAAGCCAGCAGCGCGAAGCAGACCGCCGACTACATCCACACCGACATGCGGCGCTGGGCAGACCTCGTGAAGAAGAACAAGATCGCGATCGATTAGCTAGCGTGTGGAGTGAACCCCATCGACGGGACTGCAGGGGTCGTCATCCAGACGCAGACATCCCGAGTGAGACGGCGAAGCACAGTCAACAGCCGCCTGGCCAATGAAAAAGGGCGTTCACTGAATTTCAGTGAACGCCCTAGGTCGTTGTGTGGTGGGCTGGGGTCTACTGAATGATGCCCGGCAATGCCCATTTATATTGGCAAGCTGGACTCAAACCTTTCGCTTGTTCCCCGCTTTGTTCCCCGGTCTTCGTCTGGCAATCGCTCACAGCCCACATCAGGGGGTTGCTCGCCCTTGGCCCCCAAGCGCTCCGCGATCAAATCAACGAAGGCCTTGCTCGGCGAACAAAATCCAAATTGTTTCCCAATGTTTTCTCGCCCTAAATTAATGGAGGAGAGAGGACTTTCCCCGACCCTGCGACGAAGCGGCGCTCGCCCCATCGGTCCACTCAAACAAGACGCTTAGTCAGCTGCGCTTTGCCGGCGAGTCTTCAAGCCCCGGAGATAGGTCATTCGGGGAGGCATATGCGGCCTATGCAAGATGCCCGCTTTACGCCGGAAACAGACATTTGCGATAGTTGCTCGCCTGTCGGCAACGGGCGTACTGTCGTCCTAGCTCCTGCGATTCGCAGTGGCTGGTTTCCGCCATCAAGCGGCCCTAGCCTCCATGTCGGCAGCCGCTGCGCAGCCGCCTGCGTCCCCAATAACGCGCCGGTGTTCCTGATCCGAGTCAGTCAAAGGAAGAGTCGCTTGCGGGTGATGAAGCCTGGCTGACGCCGACGTCCACACGGCGACCAGAGCGTGCGTGCTCGCGTCAGCGGGCCATGCGGGACACTCGACGACAGCAAGCAGCGTCGCCCTAAAATATTGCGCCTCTCGCCGTGACAGGCCACACGTGGCTGACATGGGCACCGCGGAAGGCAACGATCCAGTCGTGGAGATTGACTGTTGGATCGCAATGGCCTGGAATCAGACGAACCTTCTCCCCGATTCGTGGCAGCTGCCGCGACTCCCCAGGTTCAATCACAGCATGCTCATCAGAGACTGATCGCACAGTCGAATCGCAGTCGACCATCTTGGGTACGCCACGATCCATGGCAAATGCCTTCAAGCCACCATCCAGTACCGCATGGTGGCTCTGCGCACTAATGACGGAGCACATCACGAAGAGTGCGTGGCGCAGGACGTCATCGTTTTCTCCTTGGATATTCTCAGCGTAGTCAGCATCCATGAGCACATAGGACCCCGGCTGGACCTCCGTGTAGAGACCCGAAGCTGCTTCCAAGGCGTACGTCCCGGTTCCGCCGCCGGTGATGGTCGGGCATTCCAGGCCCTCCCGGCTCAAGGCTTCAACAACGTCTCGCAACATTGCCACTGCCTGATCCACCGCGGCCTCACGCTCCTCATATGTTCGTAAATGTTGAGCTGAGCCCCTGAACGCATGAAGACCGGCAAATGAGAGCTGCGGAGAGTGCCGTGTGATGAGCTTCGCCAGCTCGACGACTGCATTGACCGACGAAACGCCGCATCGACCGTGCCCAATATCAACCTCCACCAGAACGCCAATTCTGGATGCGGCGTCCCGAGTCGCTTCTGCCAACTGATCGATCTGGACTTGATGATCCACACAGACAGACAGCGCACATCGCCTCGCCAGTTGTGCGGCGCGCCTGGTTTTGATGGTCCCCACAATCTGATTGGTCACCAATACGTCTGCGACTCCGCCTGCCACAAATGCTTCAGCTTCGCTGATCTTTTGGCAGCAGATTCCAATCGCGCCGGACGCGATCTGCAATCTCGCGATATTGGCACTCTTGTGGGCCTTCCCATGCGGGCGGACGCGAAGACCCGCCGCGTGCAGCCGTTCATGAACCTTGTTCATGTTGAACTCGAGCGCATCAAGATCAAGAATCAACGCCGGGGTGTCGACTTCTGCAATCGGCATCCCTGGTACTGCCGGCGGGATATTCCACGGCCTGTCTGGATCCGCGATCAAGTTGTCGATGAAAAATGAAGTCTGTTGTTTCATTGATGCTTTGACTTTGTACCGAGACGAAATCCGAAGCTCACTGGCCACGACGCAACACCTGGCCTGCATGCCAGTCCACGACCTCGCCACCCACTACGGCCATGCGCCCGTTCACCATGACATGGGAAATTCCCTTGGGGGCTTGTTTGGGCGCGTCGAACGTGGCCATGTCGGCAATCTGCTCCGCGTCGAAAACGGTCAGGTCCGCAGCGAAGCCCGGTGCCACCCTTCCTCGGCCGACGAGCCCGAATCGTTCCGCTGGAAACCCGGTCATTTTGTGAAGTGCCGCCTCCAGGGGAAACAAGCGCAAGTCTCGTGAATAGTGGCCCAAGACCCGCGGAAATGTGCCCCACATGCGCGGATGCGGAACCTCTTGGAAAGGCACCCCGTCGGAGCCGATCATTGCGTTCGGAGAAGCAAGGATTCGCTGCACGTCATCTTCCGACAGTGCAAAGTAGACCGCACCTCCGGGTGCCAGGCGGCGCATCGCCTCCTCTTGATCGACTCCCATTTCCTCAGCGATGTCCTTGAGGTCTCGGCCCGCGTGCTGGGGGTGAGTCTTCGACCAGGTAATCTGAATGCGCGAAGAATCCTTGATGCGAGAAGGAAGCAAGGTCGACGATGAAGCCGTATAGGGATAGCAGTCGAAGCAGACGGGCGATAGGCGTGCCTGTTGTCTGAGCAGGGCAAGCGTATGCGTCGATCGCCCGTGATTTTCTTTTCCAAACAGTTTGTGGTGCGAGACGACCAATGGAACGTGGAGCGTGCTGCTGACAGCAAAGGCTTCATGCAAAGCGGGTTCGATTTGGTCCGCCTCATTTCGAACATGCATCGCAATCAGTCCGCCCCTTTCGGAAAGGGGGCGGCCCACAGCGATGAGTTCATCTGTGGTTGTGGCTTGCGCCGGTCCATAGAAAACGCCAGTGGACATTCCCAGTGCGCCGGCGTCCAGGGCTTCATGCAAGTCCAATTGCATGGCAGAGATCTCTGATTCGTTCGCCGGCCTTTCCAGATCGGCCATGTGCCGAAATCGCAAGGTGGAGTGCCCAACCAGGAACGCGCCGTTGATGGCAGGTCGCGACAAGCTCACCGCATCAAGATATTCGGCAAAGGTCCTGAAGTGAACGCCGTCGCGACTCAGCTGATCAAGAGGAGTTGGAGGGCGTTCACCAGGTCTCAATGCCATTGGGGCCAGAGAACAACCGCAGTTGCCGTTGATGATGGTGGTAACGCCCTGCGCTAGTTTCGGATAGATTTCCGAGCGATCGAAGATTGCGGCATCGTCATGCGCATGGGTGTCAATGAAGCCTGGCGCGACAACCTGTCCACTTGCATCGATGACCTGTTTGGCGCTTGCCTTGCTCAGGTCTCCGATTTCCGCGATCAACTCTGCGACGACACCGACATCCGCGCGGTATCGCGGTGCGCCTGTACCGTCGATGACGGTCGCATTCTTGAAAATATAGTCGAACGTCATATCAGTCCATTTTTGCGTTGGAGAACTTCACGATCTCGGCCCAAATCGGCCGCTCTTTTCGCGCCAGAGTAAATAGGCGTTCGGGCTCGCCCGTCGACGTCTCGGTTCCCAACTCCGAAAGACGCTTTTTCACCACTGGGTCGTCGAGTGATTGATTGAGTGCCCTATTGAGCGTGGCGATGATGTCTGGCGAAGTGCCCGCCGGTGCGACCAGGCCACCCCATGCAACCATCTCATAGCTAGGCAGACCAGCCTCCATCACTGTTGGGACCGCTGGCAGTAGTGGCGATCTTTCTTTGGAAGTGA
This sequence comes from Variovorax sp. GW822-FHT04A09, assembly GCF_058801005.1. Classification (NCBI taxonomy): domain Bacteria; kingdom Pseudomonadati; phylum Pseudomonadota; class Betaproteobacteria; order Burkholderiales; family Comamonadaceae; genus Variovorax; species Variovorax sp. GW822-FHT04A09. Next base: position 2,363,956 of record NZ_JBXAMV010000001.1, read on the forward strand.
CCGCGAGTGCACGCAGCTGGCCTGATTGGATCTGGGGGAGAACCATCGAAATGTTCTCAAACATCAGGTCGACCATTCCACCCGCCAAGTCCTGAACCGCCGCTGCGCTTCCTCGGTAGGGCACATGCAACATGCTGATCCCAGCCTTCGCCTTGAAGAGCTCTCCGCTCAGATGCCCCGTTCCGCCATTGCCCGACGACCCCATCGACAGCTTGCCTGGATTCCTTTTCGCATAGTTAAGCAGGTCGTCAATGGAGCGAAATGAGCTACGGGATCTAACGACAAGAGCGTTGGACACGAAGCCAATCAGTCCAATCGGAGCTAGCTGTCGCTCTGCGTCGTAGGGCAGCTTGGAGTAAAGGGACTGATTGATCGCCAGCGTAGTGGCGTTGGCGAATCCAATGGTGTATCCGTCGGGTGCTGCACGTGCAACCTCGCCGATGCCGATCGCTCCAGCTGCGCCGGGTTTGTTATCCACGAAAAGCGGCTGTCCGAGTCGACGCGCCATTTCGGGGACCACGACACGAATGAGGAGGTCTGGTGGCCCTCCCGCTCCAGAATGCACCACGACGCGGACAGGTTTTGCAGGATATGGTGCGCCCTCCGCATGGACCGGGCCTACTGTTGCGGCAGCAAGCAGAACGAGCGCTGCCAATGCTGTGGAAAATCGCTTGGTGTGGGGGAGTGCCATGCTCGTAGTCCTTGATTGCTATCTGTAGTCGGATGGATCGCGAAAATGCTCTTCATCAATCATTTCGGCGAAGAACTTCTCGATGAAGCAGCAAACCGGGGTGATTGCCGCAGACCAGGGAGCTTTTGCCGGTTCCGGCGATGGGCGCAGCATCGGAGTGGCTTCGGATCGGGATCATGGCCCGCACCTTGTACAGGCCAACGGATGGGCGCGATCCGATTTCTGCGCCTTCCAACAGACCGCTCGCCGGATACGGCACGAGAAGCTTCGCTAGCTTGGAGACACATCCTGCTGCGGCTGCATGTCCGGACAGGACAGCGCCGAAAAAGAACGCGACACGCGACTTCTTGATCTGGGACGAATTCACGGCGAACGGCTCCTGGGCTTGAACAGTGCGGCGAATGGTAGGTTCAGGTATCCGCTGCGACAATGTTCAATCTCGCCATTTGCTGTGCTGATCCAGCCAACCAGATTCTTATGGTTCATTTCGATCTTGTGCTCGCCGAAGGCGGCGCTCCCGGCGCGCTGTGGGTGGCGATCGACGTCCTTCGAGAACTCAATGCACTTGCGCGCACGCGCGCCCCCCGCAGCCGCGAGCCGGTCGTGGCGTGGCGCCTGGTCGATGCGCGGGGCCGTACGCACAAATGGCATGCGCAGGCGTGCATCGACGACGAGGAGCGCCTGTACGCTCGCAAACCCCGGCCAGGACCACGCGTGATGCTTCTTCCGCCGCTCGAGATGCGCTCAATGCCGGCGCTGCGACGGTTGGTGTCCCGCAACGCGGGCTTGGTCGAGAAGGTTCGCGAGCGCCTCGACGCGGGTCATCTCGTCGGCGCTTGCGGCACCAGCATTTGGCTCCTCGCGCAGTCGGGGCGGCTCCTGCTCGCGCCCATCCAGTGGCTCTACCAGTCGGGCTTCGAGGTCCAGTTTCCGAACGTGAGGATCGAGGCGCGTGAGCCGATCGTGGCGCAGCACGGAATGGTTTGCGCGGCAGCCCCTTCATTGACGCATGCGCTGGTGCTTCACCTGAGCACCTACGCCGGGCTGGCCGATCTGGCGCATGCCTGCGCCGAAAAGGTTCTGCTCAACGCCGAGCGCCAGGCGCTGTCGGCCAGCATGACAAGCAAGGAAGTGATAGGACAGTCACGAGACACGCCGCTCTATCGCGCGCAGACCTGGATCCAGGCCAACGCGGGGCGCGCATTGACGCTGGCAGACGCGGCAGCGGCGGCCTCGGTCAGTGAGCGGACCCTTTCCCGGATATTCCGCCAGCATCTCGGCAAGACGCCTCTGAAGTACCTGCAGGAGCTGCGCGTGCAGCGCGCCGAGATGTGGCTCGAAGGCACCTGGCGCTCGGTCGAGGAGATCGCTCATGAGTGCGGCTATTCGGACACCAGTGCCTTCTGCCGGATGTTTGCGCGCGCGACAGGGATCACCCCGCGCAGCTACCGGGAGCGCTACACCTTCAGGGGGCCGCGCGCGCATTGGAAATTGAACGAAGCAGGCCAGCCTCAGGCTTGAGCTGCCTCGATGAGGGACGAGCTCGACCCCGGACCGCGGCCGGTACATGCTGCCCGCCGATCTTGAAGGTGCTAGCGAACTGGACGGTGTGATGACGGTCGCTATTGGCCGACCGCAGCCAAGAACGTCAGCTTCCTAGGAGCGACGGCTACTGCCTGCAAATTGCGGATGCATCCTTCAATCCCGTAACTCGATGGGAGACCATCATGAAAAATTCAAGCAGTGCGGCTTGACGATAAGCCTGCGCGCACTAAATCTCAAGACCCGTCGCGCTGAACTCTAGAGTCAAGACTTCAAGCCACTCCAATTTCTTCGGGTCGTATGCATAGGAGAAATGCGCATTGTCTAAGCGCACTTTCACCATCCATCCACGTATGCCTATCTCTTGTTAGGTTAGAGATTGTGTCCCTAGATTCAGTGAACCGCTCCACGACCATCCCGCGAACGCAGTATCTCCCTCGCACAAACAAGGGATGGGAGCACATGAAGGACCTGGGCATCATTCAAACCAAAGACACGAGCAATCCCCTTAGAAAATTTCCACTGCCCCAACCACTTCCTATTCACACCAATCGAGAACCTCGCATGAAAGCTAGTTACCTTCTTGCCCTGACAGTTCTTTCATATTCGGCTGCAGCTCAGGATCCTGCCGAAGCATCCAGATGCCGTTCTATGCAGGACGCAGCAAATAACAACTACCGAGAGTGCCGCAGAACAACTTCAGATTCTGAAAGCTTCAATGATTGCTTCAGAGCGAATGTTAAGCCTCTGCAAGATCGAGCCACTCAATGCATCAGAGACATCAACGCGCGTCGCGGAATCCGCTGAGCATATGCAAGACCACGGGCCGCCGCCGGCATGCGACAGCCACACGTGCGACTTCATCGAGGCGCCGGTACGGATCCCTGTCTTGGAGAGCGGAAGTGGTGCCTAGCCGGTGCTAGCGCTGCTGTGGCTGGCGGGATCGGATGGCATCGCATGGGTAGCGCGCCTTCTCAGCGCCCCCGGCCGGCCGGCTAGCGCGCGTTGCGAGAAGCCACAGCGCTGGCCATCGACTTTACGAACCATCACACGCCGGCCTCGACCCGGGCGACCAGGCTCGGAGCACCACGGTCGCCATGTTGCGGGGCTATCAAACCTCCCATGCAGTGGTGCTGGTGTTCGCGGGGGCTTCGGGCTCGCGCGCTCCTGGGGCGGCAGCTGCAGCCCGCGGCACGTGCCAGTCTCGACAACGCGGGACTCCCGTGGCATTGCGCAACAGCACAGGGGGGTGCTGGGAGCGCTCGTCGTGCGGGGAGTGCCGCGCCTGTTCGGCTGACAACGGAGCGGCGCCTCAGGATTGGTACTTCACTACGCTGAGCTCACCATCGGTCGTTAGGAGCTCAATCACCCCTCCCAACTGAGAGATTCGGCGAAAGCGCGGTGCCCAAGGAGGATCGTAGGCTTCGACGATTTCGTCTCAGCGGACGCCGGAAGCCAAAGCAAGCCAACTGCCGCCAACCAGACTGCACGGCCCATGTCTCTGATGAATCGATGCATGAAAATTCCTCTCGATTGAATATGGCCTGCGGTAGCCCCGCGAACGGAATGATCAGCGGTTCCGTGGAAACTTCTTGTCGAGCATTCGTCACCGCTCCCGGCTATCCGCGGCACATCTAGGCAAGCGGGAATCGCAGCTCGATCCGCGTCCCGCGCTGGCCAGCCTCGATGTGCAACTCACCAGCCAGTCGATGCGCCCGCGCGCGCATGTTGGTCAACCCCCTGCCCATGGTCGAATCACCCGCAGCGAAGCTGATGCCATCGTCACAGACCACGAAGCTCCCATGCGCATCGACGCACCGAAGCTCAATGTCGACCTGCGTGGCCCGGGCGTGCTTGAGCACATTGGTCAAGGCCTCCTGCCCGATGCGCAGGAGTTGCATTCCGTCCTCGGCGCTCAAGTTCAGTGTGTCGCCTTCGTAGTCGACGTTCCAGCGCGTCTGAATGCCCGCCTGCTGCAATTGCCGGTCCCATCGGAAGCGGAAACTTCCCCATGCCGCCATGAAGTCGTTCCCGGCGGGGCTCATCACTTCCAGCGCAAGCCGCATGTCCGCGATGCAGTCCCTCAAGGTCTGCGCGACACCCTCATATTCGATCTCCCGGGCTTCGACGCGGGACAGGGCAACGAACAGCTGGGAACCCAGTCCGTCGTGCAGCTCCCGCATGATGCGCTGCCGCTCTTCGTCCACCGCGTGCTGCCGCTCGAGCTTGTGCATCTGAGCATAGTTGGCCCGCAGGGCTTGCTCGCGCTCCTGAACCCGGGATTCCAGCGCCCCGTTCATCTGTTCCACGGCATTCAGGGCGTTGACGAAACGAGCGCTCAGAATCGTGCCCATGACCATCAGCACCAGGTCGGCACCGTAGTGCAGCAGGAAAAAGCGATGCCCGAACCAGGCAGGTGCCAGACGCTCCGGAATCGGTGTCGTGGCCAACAGGTAGTCGTGAACCCCCGCCCCCACGGCCAGCGCAATGGCGATCGTCAGAGCCGTCAACTGCCAGGTCCGCTGCCGTATCGCTGCAATCGTGCATGCCACGAGGATGCCGATCCCCAGCGGGATGGTGCCGCCCTGCCAAACTTTCCCGAGGAGGGTTTCGGAGCCACCGCTGACGGCATAGCCGATCGGCCCCAGCAGCCAGTACAGCAGGAGCGCGCGCTCAACCCGGGGGTAGACCGTGCCCGCGAGGCGCAGTGCGAAGATCAGCAGGACGATGATGAAGCCGCCGGTCGCTGTGTAGTACAGCCCCCGCCAGCCGGGCCACATCCCGCTGGGCAGGACCTCCACCACGAAGGTCAGGGTTCGAAAGCCCCAGAAGATCGAGGCCAGCCCGAACAGTCCGTAGAGCAGTTCCTCGCGCCGGCGCCACCAGATGAACAGAACCAGCACTCCCACCACAAAGCACGACAGCACGGTGAACTGCGGCATCGTGTGCACCCAGAAGCGCCGCCGTTCATAGGTCTCGAGCAGCGCCACAGACAACCCCACCTGAAGCTCGCCCAGCCTCGCCTGAGGCGTGATCGCAGAGGTCGAGGCCAGTATCAGAAGCTCATTTCGGCCGGGGCGCAGCAACGCGTCCGGGATGGTGAACAGGAATGGCCGCTCCCAGCGCACTGTCACTTCCGCATCGGAGGACCGCACGGCGCTGAGCGGCACCCCATTCAGCCAAAGAGAGCCGCCGCCGTAGAAATAAGGCAGATAGATGGCCCATGAGTCCGACTTCCGCGACTCCATCTCGAAGAAGACCCGATACCACGTCGCGCCGGGCGCCGCGTGCGGCAAGGTCACCGGCACCCAGTCTGCGCTTGGAGTTGGGATGTTGCGCCCCATGTCGGAGGCCGGGAGCGCTTGAACAATGAACTGCGCGGCGCTGGCCCAGGCTGGAAAAAGAAGAAGCCACCATGCCAACACCACCCTCCTCCACCAGTGACCCGTGCTTGCTATGTTCATGGCTTGGACATGGGTGGCGCCTCGATGCTTTCGCGAATTGTGCCGTCACAGCACCGCACTAGGGCGGCAATGACAAGCACCAGCAGCGACCGATTAGGCACGCCCGACAACCGGCCCCCTGCAACCCAGACCTGAAGTCATCGGCTATAGCTTTTGATCACAGGAGTGCATGTTTGGCCCCGTTTCCTTGGGCGGCGCATTCGCCTCGCCGCATGCGGCAAAGTGAACGGCGCTGTTTGAACCCCCTGTAGTGTACGAGCCACCTGGACGGAGAGTCCACGTCGCAACAAATCCCCAATTGCCTCTGCTGCATTTGAAGGACACGCCCCCCTCCGTGCACCAGGCGAGTTCAATCGCGTAGCCACAGGTATTGACAAAATCCCGATACCCATATTTGTCAAATTTCACTTGAACACAATGGGTCGCATCAGGCACCTCTCGATATCTTGGTGCATTTGTCGTTTTCGTATTAGTGCGCTGCAAAGATGTTGGGATCTGCGGCTGCGTGCCAACGCGTTGCGTGCTTTCTCTTACGGCCACTGTTGCAGTGGACCCAGCATTCATACGCCTTGCATCGTTGGAGAGGACGGAACCGGCACCTGGAACAGGCCTGCTCCTCTGCTGATATGTGTTGCCAGCACCAACAATTGCCGTCTGAAGAGCATCCAGATTTCTTTTGGTATCCGACTGCGCGTAAGCTTCCCTTTCCTTTTGCGTTTCCTGGTCGGCTCTTGCGCTCAGATCCGCGTACCAGTTTTTCCGCTCCTCGCATTTCTTGCGCCGCTCATTCTTGTCCGTAATGAAGTCATAGCTTTGCATGCAGTACTCAACGGAATCCACCCCGAGCAGCACAGCAGTCATCGTGTCGCAAGCAGAAAGTGGCAGCAAGGACAAGACAATCAACAAATTCTTGAACACGCTCCTCTCCTCAGGGCAAGCGGACAACGCCGTGAAATTGATGCCGAGGGCTCTTATCCAATCCGGCGCCGTATTCATGCAGCCCGACACTGACCGATGAATTGCCTTCCAGCGTAGTGACCCGCCCCTGGCTCACCGAGAACACAAGGCCGATGTGCCCATAGCCTGTCTCGAAATTTCCCTTGGCGTCGGCACGCTTCCAGAAAACGATGTCGCCTGGCCTGAGGCCGCCAGACGCAGCAGCCTGCGTGGTGAACTGTGCGGTGGAGGAATCTTTCTTGAACTTCTCGAAAAGCCTGAGCGCCCCCCGGCTCGACTGCCGGGTAACGCGCGCTGCCGTCCACCGATCGGGCGGTACTTGATCGAGGCACCAACTGACAAACGCAGCGCACCAGTCGTCGTAGCCGGAATCGGCACCAAGGTATTTGAAGATCGCCTGCATCCTCTTTTCGAAAGTTGCCTCGCGCCACGATCGGAGTTCTCCATACGCCCGTTCCAGCGCAGCAACGCCGATGGAGGATTGAGGATTCAGCCCGGCTGGCCATTCCCGCTTGTTGATAGAAGCGCTTGCCGCCTCCTCCATCAGCCGCGCAACGCTGTCGAGCTTTTGCAAGGCCTTGGCTGGCGCGGCGGGCGGGCTTTGCAAGACGCTCGCCAAACTAAGCTCCGAAGAAGCGAGCAAGTCGAACAAGTCTTTTCGCATCCCAAGGCCCGGCTCGATCTTCTTCCCCAAAGCAATGAGTCTTGCGCGGGTGACATTGCCGATGTCGGCGATTTGATTTTCGAGGTCTTCAGGCACTTCAGTTCCCCCCTAGGTTCAAGACCACAATTGAACTGACATGGTGTCAAGGTCAATGTGATTTTTCCATCCCGTGTTTGCGCTGCGAAGTACCTTGTTCACGCGATGGCCAGCGCTCGCGCATTCTGGTTGCGTTTCGATGCTGGAGCATTCATGCGCACTGCAGCTGGTAGCACGCCGTCCGCATGCTTCCACCACACGCTTCCTCCCGGCTTGCACCAGGGCCCTCGTTCGAGGCGTCTACAACAGGCCGAGTTGGCCCGCCTCGTACACCGCCTCGCTACGCGAATGCACGGCCAGCTTCTGGTAGATGCGCTTGATGTGAGTGTTGACGGTATGGCCGGAAATGCCTAGCACCTCGCCCACGTCCTTGAAGCTCAGGCCCTTGGCGGTCAGGCGTAGGATTTCGGTTTCGCGTTCGGAGAGCAGCGACGCGGCCGGGGACTTCTCCTGCGGCGCCGATGCAGGCGGGGTAGGCACGTCCGCCGCACGCACACGCTGAAGAATCCGCCGCGCGATCGCGGGGCTGATGGGTGAGCCCCCGTTGCACACCTCCAGGATGGCCGCCACAAGCTGCTGCGGCAACGCGTCCTTCAGGAGATAACCTGTGGCGCCGGCGGCAATGCAGTCGGTCACGTTGGCATCGTCGCCAAACATGGTGACGACGATCACGTCGCAGCCCGGATGGCGGGCCACCGCGTGCCGGATCACCCGCGAGCCGTGTCCGTCGGGCAAGCCCAGGTCGACGAGCACCACGTCCACATGCGCGGCATCAAGCAAGGCGTTCGCCGCAGCCACAGTGGACACCGCACCGCAAAGGACAAAGCCCGGCTCGACCAGCACTGCGTCGGTAAAACGCCGCAGAAGGGCTGGCTCATCTTCGACGATCAAGACATTGACGATCACGATTTCGGCTTAAGAGTCCATTGTGGCGGAGCAACTTGGTCAGCACGCCACGAATGCAGGAGTACCGACGAGAGCGGCGCGGCTAGCCGGAAGCTTTTAGTGTGTTCCGGGTGCCTGGGTTCGGCGGGGTATATGTTGGTGCTGGCGCAGGCCGGCTGTCCGACGCAGTGTGGGCCTGTGGCACGCAACGGCGTCCGCCCGATTGCACAGCGTTGCAGGCGTTCTCCGCCGCAGCATACTGGCGCTGGCGCTCTTGCCGCTCCGCCTCGATCTCTGCCGGTGTCGTGCCGTCGGTCTGGCATCCGCCAGCGATCATGTTCAGCACGGTCCTCGTCAGAAACATCACGGTTTCCGTGCTCGCCGTCACCGATGCATTGGGCGGCACCCTCGTTGTCAGAACCGCCTGCTTCATGGCCTCGCAAGCCTGCGCGGACAGCCGTCTTCCTGCGACAGGCCTGACTGCAGCGGCAGAACTGGCCATACCACCATCGACATCGCCTGCCACTGCGGGTGCAGCTTCCAACCTGCTCAGCCGGACCTTAAGCATGCAAACGGAATAGGCAAGAGGAGGATACGACCCTCCGAATTGGCTGGCTTGCTGCCGATACTGCTCCAGATTCCTCAAAGCACGCGCTCGATCTGCGGAGTTCACGTCCCTCAAGACGGCGGCCAACTGCATTTTGATGTTCCCCTCAGTGGAATCATTGGCTCGCCAACTGGCCACCACCGTATCGCGCTCTCGTGCGCAGTCAGCGAGGCTGACCTGAATCGCGGCCCTTGACGCTCCTGCTCCGACGACGGCGCCGGAAGTTGTGCTCTGCGTCGCTCCTGCGCCGGACTGCTCCTCCATTTGGCGTGCCACCGTGGGGGAGAAACTGCCACTGGTATTCGAGGCGGTTCTCGCATCGACCGGGCTCGCCCCATCAGCCGCGCCGCTCCCTGGTTCCTCCGCAATCTGGCGCGCGGCGATGGCCGCCAAGGGGTGATCGGGAAACTGGCTCATCAATGCTCGCTGCACTTCACGGGCGCGGACACGGTCGCCTTGTGCGCTCAGCTCCTCGGCCTCGGCGAATAGCTGCCCGGGGTTCATGGTCTGACTGTCAGGGAGCACGGCCATAGCGGTCTGTGCCGCGACCGGTCGCGGAGCGTTGGCGATTGGTGCTGCGAACGAACGAGGGCTACCGGCGGGCGAGCTGTTTGCCTCTGCGACGATGCCTGCGATCTGTACGATCTGACCTGTCCAGAAAGCCACCCCCGCTGCCCGCGCCTGCTCGGGATCGAGCTGCGACGAAGCCCCTGCATAGTCGGAGACTGTCGCCCCTGTCATCGGACCTGCTACCGGACGAGGGGCGGCGCTGTCCTGGCTGCGCGGCAAGCTTTTCCATGCCGAGGGCGTTCCCTCGCCTGAAGGCGCGGGCTCCTCCGGTGATCCAGCGACACGCTCAGGCATCTGTCCGAAGATTTCATGGCGCATGCCTGGTGGCATGGTCATGGCCTTGGTCAGCCATTTCTGCAGACGTGCACAGTCGGCCAAGTCATCGGGATAACCAGGCCAGTAGTCTGTGCACTGCGCTCCCCGGTCTAGACACACCTGCAGGTAACGCCCCTGCTCGTCCGACAGCGTGCCAGCGCAGCGTCCAACGTCGGTGGCCATGGCTGCCATCTGAGGCATTAGCAGCCAAAGTGCGAGCCACCGTACGATGATCTGCATCTAGCATTCCCTTGTCTTGTTGTTCTAGCGTTTGACCTTGGACTCAAAGTCCGCCTTGAACTTCTCCAGCATCCTGGTGCGGGAAGTCTTGACCGCGTACAGCGAGTCACGGATGTTGCCGTCCGCGCCCTTCGCCATGGTGGCCTGCTCATGCTCTACCTGCGCAGTGACCAGAGGACCGGCAACCAACTGGGGATCGATCACCAGCAGGGAGGTATTCGCCGTGTGCTTGAGTTTCTGTGTCGGGAAGGTGGCCAGCTCCTGAATGTTCAAATCAAGGTCTAGCACACCCACGTAGTCCGCTCCAGACTCGAAGCCCTCAGGGATATCGCGTACCAACCGCACTTCCTTAAAGGCGCTGCGCATCGGCGAGAACAAAACTGACATTAGGCGTTCGTCCGACAAAACACCCTCTACGTCGGTTGCGAGGTGCGGCAGGTTGAACTGCGCCGTCCACGTCATGAACTGGCGGCGCATTGCGTCGTTAAGCGTGCGGGAGTGCCCAACGTTTCTGGTCAGAACCACGGCCAAAACCTTGGTTCGCACTCCGGCGAGCGAGATGCGGGTTAGCTGCGGCTGTTTTTCCATAAGCCCAGTGAGGGACGGCTCCGATGGGGGGCGGGAAAACGGGGGACCGGCGCAGCCCACCAAGCTCATCGCCAAGGAGAGCGCTATCAGAAGGAAAAGGCGGGCTCGTCCCAGACTAGCAGTCGATCGCATCAAGAGTTCCACTCCACGCCAATTTTGGGCTTTTGGGAGGCAGAAGTATTGGGGCAAATCGCAGGTCATGCATCCCTAAAATGAGGTATTGAGACTGGCCCCCGATCAGGCCGCTTGGTACAAGCGGAGCGCGCATCGAGCTCGGCATACATGCGCGGACAGCACCGCTGCAAGCAGGCGGTGAGCCTCCCGCATGCTAGCGACGCAGAAGGCATCGAAGCTCTGGCGCGCAAGTGCATCACTTGGATCAAGGAGGTCGCGCGTGTCGCTGCCGGGCCGGCGCCGTTCAGGTGGACCATGCCCGTGCGCAGGCGTGAGGCCACGTGGCGTGCGCGCTCGAGGCTGCCCTTGAAGTCCTGCATCACCGCCGGGTAGCCCTCGTCTACATTGGGCGATGCCGAGCCGGCCCCCGCCATGAGGAAGACCAGTCCTTCGTCACCGAGCTCTGATTCACCGCACAGCGGACATTCGCAGCGCCGTCGCAAGACGCTGGATGGTATTTGGTCCGTTCCTGCAGGCCCGTTCTTCAGTAGGAGCCCGGAGGCGGGATGTGCTTCAAGCGTCGGGTCGTGGTCAGGCTGATGAATCGGGCGCGCGCGGCACCGAGCCGCGCGCGCCCGGCGCCGACCACGCCGCCAACGGTCGATTTGACTGCGTCCGCGGTCGGCGACTCTCCCGGGTACGAGGGTGAGAGGCCGCACTTTCGCATCAGCCGGTTCACCTGATGAATGCGGGCCACCTCACGCGTGACTGCGGTGTAGAAGGTCACCCCGATCGAGATCGACAGGCGATTGCCAGCGGTGGTTCGGTCAACCAAGGATCTCGTCATGTGGGGCGAGGTGCTCGGGAAGTACACGGCATCCCCCGGGTGTGCATCGAACTCCTGTCCGCGCGGCAGGAAGATTTCATCGAAGCGCACTTTCTTGAGCGACTGCGTGACGATGAAGTCCTCCACGGCATCGGCCGGCACGATGCTGCGATCGCGGTGATCCCATACGTTGAGGAGCTTGTGCCCATGCAACTGCAGCCAGAAGTTGTTCTCGCGATCGATGTGAAAGGGCGTGACGGAAGGCGGGGCAGAGAAGAAGACGAATCCATTCACCCTGAAGATGTGCGGTTGCTCGCGCTCCACAAGGGAGCGCATGGAGTTCACCACCAGCATCAGGAGAGCCTGATAGCGGGGGATGACCTCGATGTTGTAGAAGGCAACCGACGAACCCGGCTCTTCCATGCGTTGGAAGAATTCCTCGATGCTGCGTCCGTCGGGATGCCGGTTGTCGTGCGCGAGCGAGGACGAGACCGTTCTGTCCGGACTCATAAACCTGCATTGGTCCGTCTTCGAGAGTTCAATCCCGAGCTTCACAAGTTCGGGCACCTGAAACAAGGGGTGCTCGTGAAAGTTGTGGTGCATCGGCGTGATCCTCTGGGTAGAGAAGTTCCCGGGATCGTCCATCCACACGCGGTATGTCGTTTCCGAGGTCCCGACAGAACTCATGCTGGTTGCGTGCATCGCACCCTCCAGATCGCTTTCGGACTCCCGCCCCCCTTGAATGGGGCCGGGGTGAAGTCCGGGGGCAAAAGCAGTACTTTCAGGATCGATACTGGGGTGAAATTCTGAATACTTCCTGACTATGGAACGACGTCTCCATAGGACCAGCTTCAACGAAGGACGTTGGGGTCTTTGTGCTGGAGGATCAGTGAGTGCAGTCGAGCGGTTCGATCTCCATCTTGGGCACCTGAGCGAAGGTCTTGGGGCACACACAGACCGGTGCGCGAGCCTTCGTGGTTACTGCACGGGTCCGATGCTCCCCCTGTCGAGCAGGACCGTGGCACCCATGTCCTGCGAGTGCCGCACACCTGACCGCGGGCGTTGCGCCTACTGCATTTCGCCGTCTGAACGACCTGGCTCAGAACCTTCTCCAAAACAGCGAGCGTGATGAAGCCGGGGGGGGTGAGACCGTCTTCGTATTGACTGCCCAGGGGAGGGTAAAGCAAGCTCAAACGAGGGGGCGTTCGCGGAGAAGACGAAGGGGAAAAATGTTGTCTGCTATTCGCTCATTGGGCGTGCGCGTCTCTTTGTAGTGGCGCGAGACTTTCGACATGCTGGTGGCACTCGCCTTTGTCGGCGCGTGGCTCGTGTTCTGGTTCGGCGAGTAGGTGAGGCGTCCTGTGACATGCCAACGTCACAGTCCCTTGACCGATGGTTCCACGATCAGCCCCGAATCTCTGCCTGGTAATCGCACCCCGGCTGGATCGCCAGGGCTGGCGATGGCGTTGCCGTCAAACCGCTTTGGGGCCCATTTCGGCCGCTCCGTTTAAGTGACCGCTTTCGGAAAGGCTTGGTGTCTGCCATGGGCTCGAAGGCGACGGTCAGACGTCGTGACTGAAAGACAGCTCGCAGTCTGAAGCCGTCACACCGCAGCTTGAACAGAAGCCCGCCGTCGCTGTGCGACTGAGCAGCATGATGCTGGATGTGCTCTAGCACCTTTCAAAGCACTTGCCGCCAGTCGACCCACAACATCCTCACGGACGCCTGCATCGACAATCAAGATGAGATCGCGCAGATCAGCCGACCAGCAAGGACGCGACTTTGGCAAAAGGGCCATCGTCACCATGTTCCTGAATCGCAACCGCTCCTGCTCGCTCCCAGGGCGGCACTTCCAGCGCACGCTGCAGATGGGCGACAAAGGCCTTGAGCTTCGGCGACGCCGACGCGCCGCGCGTGTACATCGCATAGATCTGGTCAGCAGGCGGCGGCGCTTCCGACCCCACCTCGACCAGACGCCCTTCCTGCAGATCAGTCGCCACTAGGTACAGCGGCAGCACTGCTAGGCCGAGCCCCTGCACGATCGCGCTGCGCAGCGACGCCTCACTGTTGGTGCGGAACCGGCCGCGCGGCGGAAGGCCAGGCTTCGGCGACGACAAGCCATCTTCATCAGGCATCCATCCATGCGTCGCGCGATCCCGACTCGCCGCGAGGTTGGCCTGCCCACACAGGCCGCCCAACGACTGCGGCGCGCGCATCTTCGAGGCATGCGACGGGCTGCAGCACAGCAGCCGCCGGCTGGTTGCGAGGCGTCGCGCAACGAAGCTGCTGTCGCGCAACCGCCCCACAAAGATGCCGAGGTCGTAGCGCTTTGCGTCGAGGTCCGAGACCGTGTCGTCGAGATCGAAGACTAGGTCGATCGGCGTGTTCTTTTGTGCAAACTCTGCAGCAAGATCCGACAGCCAGAGTGCACCGAGCGACGACGGAGCCACCACCCGCAATTCGCCATGCAGCCCGTGCGCCTGCTGCCCGGCCGACTCGGCGGCCTGCTGGAGGCAGTGCATAGCCACGCGCGCATCGTCATAGAAGAGCCGGCCGGCGTCGGTGGGCTGCACCATGCGCGTCGAACGGTAGAGAAGGCGCGCATCCATCTCGCGTTCCAGGTCGGTGAGGCGCTTGCTGACCACCGACTTGGAGGTGTTCAGGTGCCGCGCCGCGCCGCTCACGCTGCCGAGTTCGACCACGCGCAGGAAGGCCTCGATGTTCTCGGTCCGCAGGTTCATGGCGCTCTCCGTAGGTGCAGCCGCGGCGGCTGACGGGAGAAGACAAGAGAGAGGAAAGGGCCGGAGCCGTCGCCGGGCCGCGCTTCATTTCAACAAGGGCCGCGGGGCAGGTCAATCCCCAGAGTTTCCATTTCCCGAACCGGCGGTTCGCGGTTCGCAGGCTAGCGCCGCGCCGGCGCCGGGATCAGACTGCCCGCTCGCCGACGACACCGAAACACCCCCATGAACGACTTCTTCATCGTCATCGCGCTCCAGGCGAAAGAAGGACTGGAAGACGCGCTGCGCGCGCAGTTGATCGCGGTGGTCGAGCCCTCGCGCCGGGACGAAGGCAACCTGCGCTACGAGATGTTCGCCGACCGAAACGACCCGCGGCGCTTCGTGTTCGTGGAGCACTGGGCGAGTCCCGAGGCGCAGCACCGGCACCACACCGAGAGCGAGCACATCCGCCGCTTCAATGCGAACGGCGCCGGTGCCGTCGAGAAGATCGAGTTCCTCTACACGCTGGATCGCCTGGCCTGAGCGACCGGCATCGGCCCACCTGGGGGGCCCCGCGCGTGCTGCGTTTCAGCACATCACGTCAACGCGTAGTGATTGGAGAACGAGATGGCCAGTGAAGCAATCCGAGACCCGGTGAAAGACATCCTGCTCACGCCGAAGAATGCGGCCTTCGTGATCATCGACTACCAGCCCGTGCAGGTGAACTCCATCGCCTCCATGGACCGGCAGCTGCTGATCAACAACATCGTGGGCGCCTCCAAGGCCGCACTGGCCTACGGCCTGCCGATCGTGCATTCCACCGTCAACGTCAAGACGGGCCTGAACAAGCCGCCGATCCCGCAGATCCGCAAGGCGCTCGAAGGCGTGCCGACCTACGACCGCACCACCATCAACTCGTGGGAAGACGTGGAATTCAGGACGGCCGTGACGGAGACGGGGCGCAAGAAGCTCATCATGACCGCGCTCTGGACCGAAGCCTGCCTGACCTTCCCCGCGCTCGACGCCCTGAACGAAGGCTACGAGGTCTACGTGGTGGCCGATGCCGTGGGCGGCACCTCGCTGGCGGCGCACGAGGCGGCCCTGCCCCGCATCGAGCAGGCCGGGGGCCGAATGATCAGCGTGCCGCAACTGTTCTGCGAACTGCAGCGCGACTGGGCGCGCAAGGACACCGTGCCGGCGTTCATCAACCTCTTCATCGAAACCGGCGGCACGGCGGGAATTCAGTTCTCCTACGACCGCGAATGAGGCGACCGCGCGCACCAGGCGGCGATCTGACCACGGTCGCCCGCGTTCGCCCGAAATCTCGGCGCTTTCACGCAGGGTCTTGGTGACCGGCGTATTGGCCACCACGTCGAACAGGAGGTGCCACAGCACATCGGGATGAATCCTTCGCTTCGATGAGAGTAAGAACGACAGGCAGTGCCGATGCGCTCAGGGCGCGGGCGCGCCGCCTTCGTCCAGGATGATCTGCGCCGTCAGGTGGATGTGCGCCTTGAGCAGTCGCTCCGCCTCCATACAGTTGCGCGCGAGCGCCGCCTTCATGATCGCCTCGTGCTCACCCAGGTCGTCGCGCGGCGCCTTGAGGTAGCGGGTCGACAACTTGCGGTAGCGGTCCGCGCGGTCGTACAACTGCGCGCGCAGCTGCAGCAGCACCTTGTTGCCGCAGGCGCCGACCAGCATGGCGTGGAAATGGTTGTGCCGCTCTTCCCAGCCCGGGTCGATCGAATGACCGTCACCGGCCAGCTTGTGCGCCTTCTGCAGCCGGTGATAGGCGCCCAGCACCGAGGCCTCCCAGTCGTCGTCCCCGTTCGCGATGGCCCAGCGCAGGGCCAATGCCTCGATCTCCGCGCGGGTGGCCGTGAGCTCCAGCAATTCGTCGCGGCTGACAGGCGCGACCGAGAAGCCTCGCTGATCTTCCAGCGTCACCAACCCCTCGCTTACGAGCCGCATCAGCGCCTCGCGGATCGGCGTCTGGCCCGCGCCGATGGCCTCGGCCAGGGTCGAAATCACGAGCCGCTCTCCGGGCGGCATGTGCCCATGAACGATGTCATTGCGCAAGCGGGCCAGCAGTTGCGTGGCTTGGGTGCGTTTGGTCCCTGAGGCGAGGGGCGGCGGTTCGCGAAGCGTGCTGAGGGTGGACATGGGGGGCTTTCGGTCGGAGATCAACGCAGTCAAGAGGCAGCACGCCAGTCGACCACGCGCAGCAACAACGCCGCATTCGGGTTTATACGAATCAACGAATGATCTACGATGACTATGATTTTATAAAATCCTGACAACTGGACGAACTCATGAAAATCCTATCCTACTCGCTTGGCGACCGCACCGGCCTCGCCGTTCACACCGACGACCGCTGGCTCGATCTGGCCCCCCGGTCGGCCACGATTCCCAATGACGTAGCCGCCCTGCTCGCGCTGGCCGACTGGCGCACGCGGCTGGCCGACGCCCTGCGCGACGCGCCCGCGCTCGACCTGGCAAGCGTGCAGCTGCTGCCGCCGGTGCGCACCGGCCAGAAGATCCTGTGCGTGGGCCTGAACTACCTGGACCACGTGGCCGAAAGCCCGTACAAGCAGCCCACGTACCCCACCTTCTTCCTGCGGGTGGCTTCGTCCCTGATCGGGCACGAGCAGCCGCTGATCAAACCGCTCGCTAGCGACGAGTTCGACTACGAAGGCGAGCTGGTCGCGGTCATCGGCAGCACCGCGCGGCATGTGTCTCCGGAACGCGCGCTCGAGCATGTGGCCGGCTACACGGTCTTCAACGAAGGCTCAGTGCGCGACTACCAGTTCAAGGCGCCGCAATGGACCATGGGAAAGAACTTCGACGGCACGGGCGCGTGCGGCCCGTGGTTCGTCACCGCGGACGAACTGCCGGCCGGCGCGAAGGGGCTGCAGCTGGTGACGCGCGTCAACGGCGTGGTCGAACAGAAGGCCAGCACCGACGACATGCTGTTCGATGTGGCCACGCTGATCTCGCTGGCCAGCGAGGTGATGACGCTGCTTCCGGGCGACATGGTGGTCACCGGCACGCCCGCCGGCGTGGGCTTCGGCAAGAAGCCGCAGGTCTACCTGCGCGCCGGCGATGTCTGCGAGGTCGAGATCGAGCGCATCGGCACGCTGCGCAACACGGTCCAGGCCGAGCGCTGAGCGCCGCACGCCAGCCGTCGCCTTCTGCCCTTCTTTCGACTCACGAGGATCGCCGCCATGCCAGCCGCTGATATTGCCTACGTCATCTTCGACCACGAGGACCTGGACCTCACCGGGCGCTTCTTCGCCGACTTCGGCCTGGTGCCGAGCTACGAGACGGCCGACGAGATCGGCTTGCGCGCCGCGTCGGCGCTCAGCGACTGCTACATCGCGCGCAAGGCGCAGGGGCGTCCGGGTTTGGCGGCGATCGGCATGCGCGCGGACAGCATGGAGATGCTGGCGCAGATGGCCGAATTCCCCGAAGCCTCCGCGGTGGAGCCGATCGAGCGGCCCGGCGGCGGCTGGCGCGTGCGCCTGCGCAGCCCCGACGGCCTGCCGTTCGAGCTGGTCCACGGCATCGAACCCCATCGCGCCGAACTGCCGTGCCGCGAGCCGCTGCGCATCAACCACGGTCAGACCAAGGTCCGCTACGGCGAATGGCAACGGCCCGAGTTCGAGGCGACGCCGGTGCTGCGCCTGGGCCATGTGGCCATCCTGACGCCGGACTTCCGGCGCAACGCCGAGTGGCTGCAATCGCGCTTCGGCATGGCGCCTTCCGACCTGCTGTTCGACGGCCAGCCGGAAAACCTGCTGGGCGGCTTCTTCCATTGCAAGGGCGCGGCACGCTGGACCGACCACCACACGCTCGCGCTGTTCCCGGGCGATGAAGCGCGCGTGCACCACACTTCCTTCGAGGTACAGGACATGGACGCCCAGTTCCTGGGCAACAAGTGGCTGCTCAAACGCGGATGGCGTCCCTTCTGGGGTGTCGGGCGCCACATCCTGGGCAGCCAGGTGTTCGACTACTGGTACGACCCCGACGGCAACCTGGTCGAGCACTTCACCGACAGCGACCTCGTCCAGCCCGGCTGCACTCCGGGTCTGCACCAGGTCGACGACGACGCCCTCGCGCAGTGGGGACCGCCCATGCCCGTGTCCGCGTTCATCGACCCCTGGCACACGCCGCGCTGAGGCGGCGTCCCCGCGCCGGGAGCCCGCGCGCTCCCTTCCCTGTTTGCTTTCCTTTCCCCCAAGGTGTCTACCGTGACCTCTTCAGAGATCGGCTGGATCGGCGTGGGCGCCATGGGCGCGCCCATGTGCCTGAACCTCCTGCGTGCCGGCCATCGCCTCACTGTCTGCGACCGGGACTCGGCGCGCGTCGCGTCGATGGTGGCGGCGGGCGCGACCGCGGCCAACTCACCGCGCGAGGTGGCCGCGCGCGCCGACGTGGTCTTCTCGACCATCTTCGACGACCAGGGCCTGCGCGACATCGTCGCGGGCTCCGACGGCCTGGCCGCAGGCGCCCGGCCACAGGCTGCCTACATCGACATGAGCACCGTGTCCCCCGCCGCCTCGGCCGACGTGGCACGGGTGCTCGCGGAACGCGGCGTGGACTACCTGCGCGCTCCCGTGTCCGGCACCGTGACACTGGCCAGCAGCGCCCGGCTCAGCACCTTTGTCTCGGGCCCGCCCGCAGCCTTCGAGCGCCTGCGCCCGCTGCTCGCCGTGCTGACAGCGCGGCAGCGCCATGTCGGCACCGGCGAAGAAGCCCGCGTCATCAAGCTGCTGATCAACCTCATGGTGTTCATGAGCACTTCCGTGCTCGGCGAGGCGATCGACTTCGGCGAGAGTGCCGGCCTGCCGCGCGACACGATCCTCGACGCAGTGAACGACAGCATCGTCGCCAGCGCGCACTACGCCGGCAAGGCCGAGAAGATCGCGCGCCGCGACTACGCCCCGGTCGGACCGATCTCGCTCGTCGTGAAGGACATGGACCTCGCCCTCGCCGTGGCGAACCACCACCAGGCCGCCCTGCCCATTGCCGCGCAGGTGCGGCAATCGCTCGCGCTCATGCAGGCGCAGGGCCTGGCCGGGCTCGACGTGGCCGCACTCGCCGACCTGCCCGCGCTGCTGCGTTCCCTCTCACCCATCCAAGACCGACAAGGAGACACCCCATGACACATCGCCCCCATTCCCCTCTTTCACGCCATCCGCTACGGGCCTCGCTGCTGGCCTTCGCGTTGGCGGCGTCGGCCTCGACCGGCTTCGCGCAGACCGCACCATCCGGCGAACCGATTCGCGTCGGCGCACTGCTCTCGACCACCGGCGGCCTCGCGGCTGTCGGGCTGCCCGAGCGCGAAGGCGTGCTGCTGGCGCAGAAGGTGGTCAACGCCCGCGGCGGCATCAACGGCCGGCCGCTCGAGATCGTGCTCGAGGACGACGGCTCCAGCCCCGATTCGGCCGTTGCCAAGGCCAACGCGCTGATCCACACACAGAAGGTGCGCGCCATCATCGGCCCGTCGGGCATCGCGCAGACCGTGGCCATCGGCGGCCTCACGCAAGCACAGAAGCTGCCGCTCGTGGCGTTCAGCGGCATCGGCCCGGCGGTCGAGCGCGAGCGCAACTGCGTGTTCCACATGACGCCTTCGCAGGAACTCAACGCGCGCGCCGTGTTGTCGTATGCCCGCGATACGGGTGCCAAGCAGGTGGGCGTGCTGCACGACTCCGGCTACGGCCAGGTGATCTGGAACGCTATGAAGGACCTGGGCCGCGAGTACGGCGTCACCTTCGTGCAGGTCGAGAAATTCGAGATCGCCGCCACCGACGTCACCACGCAGGCCGCGAAGCTGCGTGCCGCCAACCCCGACGCGATCATCGTCGTGTCCACCTCGGCCACGCCGTTCCGCAACGTCCGGCAGGTCCGCATCAGCGCGCCGATCATTGCCGTGCATGGCACCGCGAGCTACGAGCTCGTCAAGGCCATGGGCGATGCCGCCGACAACGTGATCCATTCCGAGTTCCTGGTGGCCGAAGACCCACTGCCCGCACAGAAGGAATTCGTCGACGCCTACAAGAAGGAGTACGGCAAGCTGCCCAAGCACTTCTCGGCCGCGGGCTGGGACGCAGTGATGGCACTGGCTGAATCCATCAAGGCCAACGGCGCCGACACCAGCAACGAGAAGCTGTGCGCGGCCATGCGCCGTCCCTACGCCGGAGTGACCACACGCTACGACTTCGCCGCGCCCGACATGGGCGGCATGACGCTGGCCGGCTTCACGTACTCGAAGCTGGTCAAGGGCCAGTTCACCCGGCTCGACTACAAGGCCGCCAAGTAGGCAGCAACGTCATGACCAGCAGTCTCGTCATCCAGGCGGTCCTTTCGGGGATCGTCAACGGCTTCGTCTACGCCCTCGTCGGCATGGGCATGGCCGTCATCTTCAAGGGCACCCGCATCGTCAACGCGATGCAGGGCGAGTTCGCCGTCATCGGCGCACTGGTGGCCGTCTTCGCATTGCAGGGAACCGGCCTGCCCTACGCCGTCACGATCGTCGGCGGCATCGCCGCAGGCGCGGTCACGGGCGTCCTCGTCGACTGGCTGTTCGTGCGACCCATGACCCGCCGCGGCGCAGGCGAAGAAGGCTTTCTTCTGCTGACCATCGGGCTGGCCTTCACGCTGTCGGCCGCGGCGCTGTTCTTCGGTGGCCGCGACTCGCACCTGCTGCCCAGCTTCGGCGGCGAAGGCGTGGTCGAGATCTTCGGCGCCTTCCTCACCATCCACGCGCTCTGGCTCGTGGGCATCGCGGGTGCGGTGGTGATCGCGCTGCGGCTGTTCTACACGCGCACGCTGATCGGCCTGTCGATGAGCGCCGCGTCACTCGACCCGGACGGCGCCACCACCACCGGCATCAACGTGGCGCGGATGCGCGCGCTGACCTTCGTGCTCGGCGGCGCGCTCGGCGCCGTGGCCGGCCTGCTGGTGACGCCACTGATCGCGGTGAACTACCAGATGGGCATCGGCCTGACGCTCAAGGGTTTTGCGGCCGCCATCCTGGGCGGCCTGAGCAACCCGCTGGGCGCCGTGGTCGGCGGCCTGGCGCTGGGTTTGCTGGAGTCGCTAGCGGTGCTGAGCTTTCCGTCGGGCTACAAGGACGCGATCGCGCTCTCGCTGCTAGTCGCCATCATGATCCTGATGCCCAACGGCCTGCTCGGCCGCGCAGGCCGCAAGGGAGGTTGAAGCCATGACTGCATCCCTCCCGCTTCGCCATCGCCGCCTCGCCATCGCACTGCTCGCGCTGGCCTGGGCCTTGCTGCCCCAGTTGCTGTCACGTCATCACGTCGACATGCTCAACTTTGCCGCCATCCTCGCCATCGGCGGGCTCGGCGTGGGCTTGCTGCTCGGGCAGTGCGGCATCGTCAACCTTGCGCAGGCCGCGTTCTACGGCATCGGTGCGTACGCCTCCGCCTACAGCACCGTCACGCTGGGCTGGCCCGTTCTCGCGGGCATCGGCGTTGGCCTGCTGATCAGCGGCACGCTGGCCGCAGCAGTCGGGGCCCCCGTGTTGCGGCTGCACGGCTTCTTCCTGGCCCTGGCCACACTGGCCATCGGCAGCATTGCCAGCGTGCTGTTCCTCGAATGGGACGGCCTCACGGGCGGCACGCTCGGCATCGGCGGCATTCCGAAGCTCTCGCTGTTCGGCTTCGTGCTCGACACGCCCTCGCGCTACTACTACTTCGTGGGACCGCTGCTGGGCCTGCTGTTGCTGCTGGCGCGCAACCTGGTGGCCGGTCGGCCTGGGCTGGCGATGCGCGCCATGCGCGACGCCGCCGCGGCGGCCGAGGTGATGGCGGTCGACATGCATCGCCTGAAGACCGTGATCTTCGTCCTCTGCGCCTTGCTGGGCTCGCTCGCGGGGTCGCTGTTCGCCCACTACGTCTCGTTTGTGAGTGTGCAGAGCTTCACCGTCGAGCGCTCCATCGTCTTCCTGCTGGTGCCGGTGATCGCCGGCGCGCACTCGGTGTGGGGCGTGATCGTGGGCGCGCTGTTCGTCGCGCTAGTGCCCGAGCTGCTGAGCGGCCTGGGTGACTTCCACCAGGTGCTGTTCGGCCTGTCGCTGGTGCTGGTGGTGACGCTGCTGCCGGGCGGGCTGACCAGCCTGTGGGCGCGAGCCACCGCGCCAAGGGGAAACGTATGAACACACTCACCCTCGACCGTCATCCGGCCGCACCGGCCGCCGCCGCCAGCACCGCGCCCCTGCTGGGTCTGCGCGGCGTGGCCCACAGCTTCGGCGGACTGCAGGTGCTGCGCGACGTCAACCTGCAGGTGCCGGCGGGCCGCATCACAGGCCTCATCGGACCCAACGGCAGCGGCAAGACCACCTGCTTCAACATCGTGTCGGGCTTCTTGCGCCCGCGCGCGGGACAGGTGGTATTCGACGGCCGCGACATCGCCGCGCACAGCGTGCAGCAACGCAGCCGCGCGGGGCTGGTGCGCACCTTCCAGACGCCGCAGGTCTTCGAGCAGATGACGGTGCTGGAGAACCTGATGGTGGGCTGCTACAAGGCCACGCGCACCGGCGTCTTGCAGGCCATGCTGAACACGCCGGCCGCGCGTGCCGAACGCGACGCGATGCGTGCGTCGGCCGAGACCACGTGCCGCCGCTTCGGGCTGGAGGCCCTGCGCGATGCCCGTGCCGGCAGCCTGCCGGCCGGCCAGCGCCGCGTGCTCGAACTCGCGCGCGCCTGCATCGGCGCACCGCGACTGCTGTTGCTCGACGAACCGTCGTCGGGGCTGAACAGCGAAGAGATCGAGCTGCTGCGCGCATGGATCCTCACGCTCAACCGCGAGGGCCTGACCATCCTGCTGGTCTCGCACGACATGGGGCTGATGACCAGCTGCGACCAGGTCCACGTCCTCTACTTCGGCGAAATCATTTCGAGCGGAACCATGGCGGCGGTGCAGGCCGACCCGCGCGTGTGCGAAGCCTATCTGGGAGTCTGAAGATGCTGAAAGTACAAGGTTTGCGCGCCGGCTACGGCGGACCACCGGTCCTGCACGGTGTCGACATCGAGGTCGGTGCCGGCGAGGCGGTGGCCGTGGTCGGCGCCAACGGCGCAGGCAAGACGGCGCTGGTGCGCGCGATCTCGGGCCTGCTGAAGGCCGTGGACGGTCGCATCCTCAAGGATGGCACCGACATCACGGCGGTGCCGGGGCATCGCCGGTCGGAGCACGGCATCGCGGTGGTGCTGGAGAACCGCAACCTCTTCACCGAACTGTCGGTGATCGACAACCTGCGCCTGGCCGAGAGCGCCGGGCGGCGCGCGCGCCACGACAAGGCCCGTTTCTCGCTGGACGAAGTCTGCACGCTCTTTCCGCTGGTCGGCGAGCGCCGCCATGCGCCTGTCGGCGTGCTCTCAGGCGGCCAGCAGCAGATGGTGGCCATCGCGCGCGCCCTGCTGCTGCAGCCCGAGCTGTTGATCATGGACGAGCTGACCACGGGCCTTGCGCCCAAGATCGTCAAGGAGATCCTCGGCGTGCTCAACCAGCTGCGCGCGCGCGGCATGAGCATCCTGCTGGTCGAACAGAGCATCGCCATCGCGGCCGAGATGACCGAACGCGCCTACGTGCTCTCGGTCGGCCGCGTGATCCACGAGGTGCGCCGGGGCGAGTGGCCCGCCATGCTCGCCGACAAGACCCTCGTGAAAGCGTACCTCCATGGCTGAACAAGACCTGTCCGATGTGCTGCAGGCCGACGACGCGCGCTACCGCGCCATGCTGGCTGGCGACCTCACGGCGCTGGCACAACTGCTAACCCCAGGGCTGTCATACACGCACTCCTCGGCCCACCGCGAAGACAGGGAGGCGTACTTGGCCTCTCTGGCGAGCGGGCGCGTGCGCTACCTCGACGCACTGCGCGATGAAGCTCATGTGCAGGTCCACGGAGACACCGCTGTGATCGAGGGGCATGTGCTGCTGCACGCCATGGTCGACGGCTCGCGCCGCCGCCTCGACAACCGCTTCCTCAGCGTGTGGCTGCGCGAGGCCGGCCACTGGCGCATGCTGGCCTGGGCCTCCACCCCCATTCCCTTGAAGGCCGCATGAGCGGAACGGCGATGCTGATCGAACGACGACGCTACACCCTCCAGCCCGGCGGCCTGCCCGCCTTCTGGCAGGCCCAGGAGGTTCGCGGCTACGACACCGTGCGGCCCATCCTGGACCGACTGATTGGTTACTTCTCGGCCTTGAGCGGTGCCGGCGACGAAGTGGTCCATCTCTACCGCTACGACAGCTTCGACGACTGGAAGCAGCGGCTGCACGGCCTGTACGGCGTCGCCGCGCTGGCGCCGTATTTCCAGAGCGTTCGCGCGCTGATGACTGCACAGGAGAACGCGTTCCTCGTCCCAGCGCCGGTGGCAGCCGCGAGCCCCCATTGGAGCGGCACGCGCGACTGGCTGCCTTCGCACGGGCCGCTGTTCGATTTGCGTGTAGGCGCCGACCTGCCACTCGTCGAAGAGAGCACGCGCGTGCTGCGCCCGGGCACCGTGCCGGCCTACTGGGCCGCATGGCGGGCCCACGCCCAACCCGCGCTCGAGGCCTCGGTAGGCACGCGGCTGGGCACCTTCATGAGCCTGGTCGGGCAGCAGCACGAGATCGTCACCTACCGCGTGCATGCACACGGCGACGCGTGGCAGGCGCATCACGCACGGCTCGCGGCGCACGAAGGCTGGCAGCGCTTCCTGGCCGCCCTCGCGCCGCTGTGCGCGAGCAGTCGCCGGCAACTGCTACGGCCGGCACCGATCCCGCAGCTTTCGCCGCTTTTCGGGGATGCGCCATGACGCTCGACGACGCCGGCTGCGACCTACTGTTTCGCGAGGCGCGCAGCCACAACGCGTGGCGCGACGAGCCCGTCGACGATGCGCAGCTGCGCGCGCTCTATGACCTCATGAAGTGGGGCCCGACGAGCGTGAACTGCTCGCCGGCGCGGCTGCTCTTCCTGCGCACGCGCGCGGCCCGCGAACGGCTGCTGCCGCTGCTCGCACCGGGCAACGTCGAGAAGACGCGCACCGCACCGGTCACCGTGATCATCGGTTACGACACGCACTTTCACACGCACCTGCCGACCCTGTTCCCGCACAACCCTGCCGTGCGGGAGAACTTCACCGGTGCCTCGCGCGCATCGCACGCCGAAACGACCGCGTTTCGCAACGGCACGCTGCAGGGCGCCTACTTCATCGTCGCCGCGCGGGCGCTCGGGCTCGATTGCGGTCCGATGTCCGGCTTCGATCACGCGGCGGTGGACGCCGCGTTCTTCGCGGGCACCGGCGTGCGCTCCAACTTCCTGTGCAACCTCGGCCACGGCGCGCACGAGGGCCTGTTCGGGCGCAGCCCACGCCTGGACTTCGACGCAGCCTGCACGCTGATGTGACCCACCATCGCCCCACCGACTGGAGCAACGAATGCACACACCGATCGACCTCGTGACCCTGATCATCCAGCACCAGATCCGCCCGAACACTCACGCGCAATACGAGGCCTGGCTCAAGGACATCGCGCGCGAGTCGCAGCGCTTCCCGGGGCACATGGGCGTTAACATCATCCGACCCCACGGCGCCGCCACCACCTACGCGATCGTGCTGCGCTTCGACTCGCACGAGCACCTCACTGCGTGGATCGACTCCGACACCCGCCGGGCATTGCTGGCGCGCGTCGAGCCGCTGTTCCTGCGTGCCGAAGAGGTCGAGATCGAGACCGGCCTGGAGTACTGGTTCACCCCGCCCGTCGCCAAGCCACTGCACGCCCGGCCGTACAAGCAGTTCCTCGTCACCCTGTCGGCGATCTTCCCGCTCACGCTCATCGTGCCCTGGACCCTGCATCCGCTGGCACGCTGGCTGCCGGTGCTGAGCTGGCCGCTGGTCGCCCGCTTCGCCGATGCAGCCGTGGTGGTGGCCTTGATGGTCTACGTGATCATGCCGCGCTACACGCGCCGCGTCGCCGGCTGGCTGTTCCGCTGAACCGCCGCCCGCCCCATTCATTGCATTGAAAAAAGAAGGAGACGCTTCCATGCGCAAGATCGAAGTCCCGGTGCTGATCGTCGGCGCCGGCCCCGCTGGCCTTTCGGCCACCTGCCACCTGGCCGCGCAAGGCATCGAAACCCTGACGCTCACCCGCTTTCCCGGCACCGCCAACTCGCCGCGCGCGCACATCACCAACCAGCGCACGATGGAGGTGTTTCGCGACCTCGGCATCGAGCAGCGCGTGATGCAGGCGGCCACGCCCCACCACCTGATGAGCAACAACGTGTGGGCTACCAGCTTCGCCGGCACCGAGATCGCGCGCCTGCAGACCTGGGGCTCCGGGCCCGAGCGGCGCGCCGACTACGAGCTGTCCAGCCCCTCGTCGATGTGCAACATCCCGCAGCACCTGATGGAGCCGATCCTGCTCGACGCGGCACGCGAGCGCGGCGCCGGTTTCCTGTTCAATACCGAGCTGGTGTCGATGCGCCAGGACGC
Organism: Variovorax sp. GW822-FHT04A09; assembly: GCF_058801005.1. Lineage (NCBI taxonomy): Bacteria > Pseudomonadati > Pseudomonadota > Betaproteobacteria > Burkholderiales > Comamonadaceae > Variovorax > Variovorax sp. GW822-FHT04A09. Next base: position 2,390,726 of record NZ_JBXAMV010000001.1, read on the forward strand.
GCACGCCGTGCATGCCGTGTGCCGTGACCGCCTCAGCGACGAGCACTTCGAAGTGGTGTCGCGCTACGCAGTCGGCTGCGACGGCGACAACAGCGTGGTCTGCCAGCAGATCGGCTTCGAGACCGAGGGCCAGATGGGCCTGGGCGCGGCAGTCAACTGCTGGCTCGAGGTGGACCTTGCCAAATACACGACGCACCGCCCCGGCGTGCTGTACTGGATGACGCAGCCGGGCAACGACTACTGGGTAGGCAGCGGCACCTACATCTGCGTGCGGCCCTGGAACGAATGGGTGCTGCTGTTCATGTACGACCCCGCGGCCGGCGAGCCCGACCTCAGCGAAACGGCCGTGATGGCGCGCGCCCGTGCGACCATCGGCGATCCGGACATTCCGATCCGCGTCAAGGCCGTGTCGAAGTGGACCATCAACCAGGTCGTGGCAAGCCAGATGAACAAGGGGCGCGTGCTGATTGCCGGGAATGCGGCGCACCGGCATCCTCCGGCCAACGGCCTGGGCACCAACACCTGCGTGCAGGACGGCTTCAACCTCGGCTGGAAGCTCGCGATGGTGCTGCGCGGCCAGGCCGGCCCCGGGTTGCTCGACAGCTACACGCACGAACGGCTGCCGGTGGGACGGCAGGTAGTGGAACGGGCCATGAAGTCAGTACGCAACATGCGGCCGATTTCCGAGGCGCTGGGCTTCGAGCCCGGGCAGGACGAGGCGGCCGGCTGGGCCAACGTGGACGACCTGTTCGCCGACACGCCGCACGGCCGTGAGCGCCGCCAGGCCCTGCGCGACGCCGTCGAGCTGCAGAACTACCAGTTCAACTGCCACGGCGTCGAGATGGGACAGGTCTACGCCTCGTCGGCGGTGGTGCCCGACGGCGCCACACGCCCCACGCCCGAGCGCGACCCGGAGCTTTACCACCACGCGAGCACCTTCCCGGGCGCCAGCCTGCCGCACGCCTGGCTGCAGCGCGGGCAAGAGCCGTTGTCCACGCTCGACCTCGTCGGGCACGGGCGCTTCACGCTGCTGACCGGCGTGGGCGGCGACGCCTGGCGCACCGTGGCAGCGCAAGTGGCCGCGACGCTCGGCGTGCCGATCGATGTTGCGTCGATCGGCGGCCCGCGCTGCGACGCGCAGGACGTGTACGGACGCTGGGCCGCGCTGGCAGACATCTCGGAATCAGGCTGCCTGCTGGTGCGCCCCGACCGGCACATCGCCTGGCGCCAGCAGAACGACAGCGGTGCCCGGCCGGCATTGCTCGAAGCCACGCTGCGCGGCATCCTCGATCGCCCGCTGTCCCGTTGAGAAGCCTCGCACCAAGGAGCCTGTCATGTCACGCAACCTGCCCGGTGAATCCCGCTACGGCGTTCATTCGATCGATCACTTCGCGCTGGAAGTTCCGGCACTCGCCACGGCCGAGGCGTTCTTCAGCCTCTTCGGTCTCGACGTGTCGCCAGAGGCCGGCCGCCTCGCCCTGCGCACCGTCGGCGATCCCCGGCCGTGGAGCTACATCCACACCGGGCCCACCAAGCGCCTGGCCTACTTGAGCTTCAATTGCTTCGGCGGAGAGTACGAGGGCCTCGTGGCCCAGATCCAGGCGGCGCAAGGCGTGACACCGGCCGCGAACATGGCCTATGTCTCGCCCGAAGGTTTCTGGTTCCATGACCCGGATGGCAACCTTATGCAATTGCGCGTCGGGCCCAAGCGCACGCTCTCGGCGCCGCAACCGCTCGTGACCCCGGAACATCGCCCCGGCGAACGCGGCGCCGTGCCGCGCAGCCAGGCGCGCAAGGTGCACCCGACGCGGCTGTCCCACGTACTGTTGTTCACGCCCGACGTGCAACGCGCAGTCACCTTCTGCCACGAGGCGCTGGGACTGCGGCTGTCGGACCGCTCGGGCGATCTCGTCGCATTCAACCACGCAAGGCACGGCAGCGACCACCACCTTGTGGCGTATGCCAAGAGCAGCGCACGCGGCTGGCACCACAGCTCGTGGGATGTGCCAGGCATCAACGAGGTGGGCCAGGGCGCCGAGCAGATGCGCCAGGGCGGCCATCACGCGGGCTGGGGCACCGCCCGCCACGTGCTCGGCTCCAATTACTTCCACTACGTGCGCGACCCGTGGGGTTCCTTCGCCGAGTACTCCGCCGACATCGATTTCGTGCCCGCCGGATCGACCTGGCCCGCCGGCGACTTTCCGCCGGAAGACTCGCTGCATGCGTGGGGACCAGAAGTGCCGGAAGATTTCATTCGCAACAGCGAGGCCTGATGCGCCCGCACCGCCGGCGCTTCGCAACCGCGCTCAGCGGTCCAGCACCACACGCGGCCAGCGCCCTGCGTCCACCCGCCCCTGCACGACGGGGTCAATCAGCGGCGCGGAGAACTTTCACTCGCTGAGTGCCAGCTATGCAGCGATAGCGGACGTAGCGCAAGGGGCCTTCGGATGACCGCATTTAAGGTCAAGTGCCCAAGATCTTGCGTGGCCTTGTTGAGGGGGTGCGGGCGAAAACTTGGACTACCAGGAGGTAGTTCATGTATTCATACGAGGATCGGATTCGAGCCGTTGAGCTCTACATCAAGCTTGGCAAACGCGTCAGACCCACCATCCGTCAGCTGGGTTATCCAACTTCGGCGGCAATCAACAATCAGCACCTTCGACGTTTGCGCCATCCACAACGACGCCGTTCACCCGCTGAGCATCCGCGTCGCGCCCTTGACCAGGGCGTTGTGCAACTCCTGCGTCACGCGCGACGCAGTCAGTACCACCAGCGGCACCATGATCCGCTCCCGCAGCGGCCTGGGCTGTACGCCCGCGTAGCGATGCAACGCAAAGGGCGCAGGCAAGCAGGTGCAGCCACGGCCGGCGCCGATCTGGGCGAAGACATGCAACGGATCGGGTGCTGGCGCCTCGGCCTTCGGCC